>NZ_CANMCZ010000033.1 GCF_947496485.1 uncultured Winogradskyella sp. | reverse complement strand
GTTACATTGTTGGTAATATTACCAACATCGACATCAGCCTGTGTTATTGTATAATCTGGTGCTGTGAAAACCCATGTTTCAGAAGGATCAAGGATATTATCACCATCATCACCAGTAAGCGTCAACGTAGCCGTAATATCACCACCTAATAAATCATCAGTTATAGTAATTGAATTAATAGATACATCACCAGTATTGGT
>NZ_CANMCZ010000032.1 GCF_947496485.1 uncultured Winogradskyella sp. | reverse complement strand
AACGTAGCCGTAATATCACCACCTAATAAATCATCAGTTATAGTAATTGAATTAATAGATACATCACCAGTATTGGTTACTGTGAATGTGTAAGTCACTAAGTCGCCTTCACCAACACAACCTGTAGAGGTTGTGCTAGAAGCTGCTTTAACGATAGCAATACCACTATCATCACAAAGTGTCACATCCGGATTATTAGCATCGA
>NZ_CANMCZ010000031.1 GCF_947496485.1 uncultured Winogradskyella sp. | reverse complement strand
CCACCAGCAACATATACACCTGCGGTTAGATACCAAGCAACACCAACTTGTCTTGCGGTATCTATCAATCCTATTACTTTAAATAGTGTTGATTGCCCAGAACTCACAGTAACCAAGACGACCGATGGTGTAATTACATCAGCAGGAGCGGCAGGTTTATTAGATGATACAATAGATTATACGATTACAGTAGAGAACACAGGCAATGT
>NZ_CANMCZ010000030.1 GCF_947496485.1 uncultured Winogradskyella sp. | reverse complement strand
GAAATTGGTGCATCATATCGTATTTGCATATAATCTGTATTCACTATTTGATTATCTGCAGCCAAATAATGAGTAAGGTCTCTATCTGAAAAAGTCTCTAAAAGCTCTGGATCAAATACTGTTGGACCATCACCAATGTTAGCACCTGTCAAAGACATATCATCTATGAATTGATTCGCTGCTGCTGGATTAGCAAATTGATAATTAACTTGACTTGGTATGTAAA
>NZ_CANMCZ010000029.1 GCF_947496485.1 uncultured Winogradskyella sp. | reverse complement strand
TGTAAAGTACAACGGATAATCAAGCACAAAGACAGATTCTGTAACCAGTCCACAGCCGTTCTTATCTCTTGCTGTGATCTCATGGTCACCTGCTGATACGTTACTGAACGTACCTTCATCTTGCCATGGACCATCATCTAAACTATATTCATAAACGCCAATACCTGTTGCCAATGCTTCTATAACGTGATTATCTGCAAAAGCTTGTGTCACCAGATTAACTTCTAG
>NZ_CANMCZ010000028.1 GCF_947496485.1 uncultured Winogradskyella sp. | reverse complement strand
AAAGAATCGGTACCAGAGAAACCAGCATTAGGTGTATAAGTAAATACACCAGTATTAGGATTGATGTTTACCGTAACACCATTAGCAGTAGTTACAGTTGTAGTGGTTACAGTTTGTGTATCACCTTCAACATCGTTATCATTTAATAAGACATTACCAGTAACATCAGCACCAGGTGTTGTGTTGTAAGCATCATCATTAGCGTTAGTAGTATTTGGCGTACCAGCATCTTGAACGGTTACCGTTACTGTAGCGGTATCACA
>NZ_CANMCZ010000027.1 GCF_947496485.1 uncultured Winogradskyella sp. | reverse complement strand
TCATCAGTGATAGTAACAGAATTAATCGATACATCACCAGTATTGGTTACTGTGAATGTGTAAGTCACTAAGTCGCCTTCACCAACACAACCAGTGGTTGTGCTAGAAGCAGTTTTCACTACAGCAATACCACCATCATCACAAAGCGTAACGTCAGGATTATTAGCGTCGATTATATAAGTATCTGTAGCTTGAACTGTAGTTGTTCCATCAGGTTCTAAACCTTCAGCTGTTACATTGTTGGTAATGTTGCCTGCATCGACATCAGCTTGTGTTATTGTATAATCTGG
>NZ_CANMCZ010000026.1 GCF_947496485.1 uncultured Winogradskyella sp. | reverse complement strand
TCATTTTCTCTCAGATTAAATACCTCGACTCCATCGCCTGTGTTGGTATCATCACACAACTCTATATCTGGTAATTGATCACTTGGTGTTGGCGTTGGTATCGGATTGACTCTTATAGTAAATGTTACTGTATTGTAACATCCTGTAGCAATATTCTCTGCTCTTACGAAAATAGTCTGTACAGTACTGATGTTAGTGTATGGGCTCGTTATTGGACTTGTTGCATTCTCTGCATCTGCTAGTGTTTCGTAATACGTGATAGCAATCCCTGGCTGACCACCCAAAATCTCTGCATTG
>NZ_CANMCZ010000025.1 GCF_947496485.1 uncultured Winogradskyella sp. | reverse complement strand
ATATCACCACCTAACAAATCATCAGTGATAGTTATAGTGTTAATTGATACTTGTCCATTATTAATAACTCTGAACGTATAAATTACTAAGTCACCAGGACCAACACAACCAGTAGTCGAACTAGAAGCTGATTTAAATACAACTATACCAGAATCGCTACAAAGTGTCACATCAGGATTACCAGCATCGATTACATAAGTATCAGTAGCTTGAACCGTAGTTGTTCCATCCGGTTCTAAACCTTCAGCTGTTACATTGTTGGTAATGTTGCCTGCATCGACATCAGCTTGTGTTATTGTATAATCTGG
>NZ_CANMCZ010000024.1 GCF_947496485.1 uncultured Winogradskyella sp. | reverse complement strand
CCTCTATATGTTATGCTGTAGCAGCATTAACCCTACAGGTCAACCCATTACCAGAGTTCGATTTAGAGGACAGTTACGTTCTATGTGTGAACACCAATGGCACAGAAGTACTAGACCCACTCATTTTAGAGACCGGCTTATCAACAACAACTTATAGTTTTGAATGGAGTTATAACAACGAGATACTCACAGCAGAGACCAGTTCAAGTCTGATGCCAAACCAAGGGGGAACCTATAGTGTAATGGTAACCGATCTGAGTACGTCAACGGTAACGAGTTGTACCCATACAGACAGTACTGAAGTTATAGAAAGTGAGCCAC
>NZ_CANMCZ010000023.1 GCF_947496485.1 uncultured Winogradskyella sp. | reverse complement strand
TCTGCATCTGCATCTGCTATGGTTTCATAATAGCTCACCTCATAATTAGGATTGCTAGCTGTAACTTCTGCGTTCTTTACAGTTAGATCCATCTCTGTTAATCCATCTGGTGTACCATCGTCACAAACTTCTAAAGCCGTTGGTGCGACTAATACGGGTAATGCATTGACTACTAAGTTAAAAGTGGTGTTTGATCTGCAACTGGTCATCGTATTGGTCAGTACTGCTACTATGGGTTGTGGATTGCTCGTGTTGGCATATAGGCCTATAATGGCATTCATACCCATATCGGCATCGGTTTGATTCTCATAGTACGCTACTGTAACATTGACCT
>NZ_CANMCZ010000022.1 GCF_947496485.1 uncultured Winogradskyella sp. | reverse complement strand
GGTTACACCAATACGGCAATGACGGCCCAAACGCTATTTGTTCGTTTAGAAAACACGACCACCACCTGTTATAACGTTAATACGCTACAATTGGAAGTATTGGAAAACCCCATAGCTAATGTCACAACCCCATTAGAAGTTTGTGATGATGTTAGCAATGATGGTATAGCCCAATTTGATTTAAGCACTAAAGACGCTCAAGTCATCGGATCACAGACAGGCATGAGCGTAAGTTATTATAGCTCGCCAGAACTTGCTGAAACAGGAACCAGTGCTGTAGCGACACTCTATACAACGGTCACTAGAGAAATCTATGTGCGTATAGAGAATGATGTGAC
>NZ_CANMCZ010000021.1 GCF_947496485.1 uncultured Winogradskyella sp. | reverse complement strand
AACGTAGCCGTAATATCACCACCTAATAAATCATCAGTTATAGTAATTGAATTAATAGATACATCACCAGTATTGGTAACTGTGAATGTGTAAGTTACTAAGTCGCCTTCACCAACACAACCTGTAGAAGTTGAGCTAGAAGCAGTTTTAACGATAGCAATACCACCATCATCACAAAGTGTTACATCAGGGTTATTGGCATCGATGATATAAGTATCAGTTGCTTGAACAGGAGTAGTTCCATCAGGTTCCAATCCGTTTGCTGTTACGTTATTAGTAATGTTACCAGCATCGACATCAGCTTGCGTGACAGTATAATCAGGTGCTGTGAAAACCCATGTTTCAGAAGGATCTAATTGACCATTATTATTTGTGTCACCAATAAGAGTAAG
>NZ_CANMCZ010000020.1 GCF_947496485.1 uncultured Winogradskyella sp. | reverse complement strand
TATAATCACATTCTTCTAATGGTGCTGGTGTTACCAAAACTGGTAAAGCGTTGACAATTAACTCTAAACGCGTTAGCTTATAACAGCCTGCTATTGTGGTATTGTCGTCTACGCGTACCCATAATTCTTGGTTAAAGGCTTCGGTATTGGTATAGCCTGTTGGATTGGTTATAGGATTGTTTGCGGCTTCTGCATTGTCCTGTGAGGTATAATAGTTTACAATGTATTGTGTTGCATCTTGGCCGTTGAGAATTTCTGCATCCTTAGTCCTTAAATCGAACGTTGCAAAGCCATCTGCTGAGAGGTCATCACATTCTTCTAATGGGGTTGGATCCACTAATTGTGGCGTTGGCTCTACTATTAATTGTAACGCTACTATCGTAGCACAATCTGTGGCTATGGTCGCGCTCTCTACTCTTGCATATAGCGTCTGTGTATCTATTGAACTATTACTGAAGTCTACACTAGTGTTTATTGCATCTGCATTGTTCTCAGCGTTCTC
>NZ_CANMCZ010000019.1 GCF_947496485.1 uncultured Winogradskyella sp. | reverse complement strand
TAAGTATCCGTAGCTTGAACCGTAGTTGTTCCATCAGGTTCTAAACCTTCAGCTGTTACATTGTTGGTAATATTACCTGCATCGACATCAGCCTGTGTTATTGTATAATCAGGTGCAGTGAAAACCCATGTTTCAGAAGGATCAAGGATACCATCACCATTGTCACCAGTAAGCGTCAACGTAGCTGTAATATCACCACCCAATAAATCATCGGTAATGGTAATTGAATTAATAGATACATCACCAGTATTGGTAACTGTGAATGTGTAAGTTACTAAGTCGCCTTCACCTACACAACCATTGGTTGCACTAGAAGCAGTTTTAACAACAGCTATTCCACCATCATCACAAAGTGTTACGTCAGGATTATTGGCATCAATGATATAAGTATCATTAGCTTGAACAGGAGTGGTTCCATCAGGTTCTAAACCGTCAGCCGTTACATTGTTGGTAATATTACCAACATCGACATCAGCCTGTGTTATTGTATAATCTGGTGCTGTGAAAACCCATGT
>NZ_CANMCZ010000018.1 GCF_947496485.1 uncultured Winogradskyella sp. | reverse complement strand
AACGGGATTGTGTATGATTTCGTTGTGTTGTCTAGGTCTAAGTTAGTAAAAGGAAACGAACCATAGGAAAATTCCGCAGGAATTTTCCGAGTACACACGAACCGAACAATGAATTATACACGTTGTTGGCAACTGGATTTTATTCTAAATAAACATTGTGTTTTACCTGGTTGGATTCAATAATATTAATCAATCGTTTTGTTGGTTCAATTGCTTCTCCATCTTTATTCCAGAAGTTCCATTTTTCCGAATCGACTTTGTTTTCAAAGTATTTAAATCCGCAACCACCTGAGGAATCATTCTCTTTAACAAGCACGTCATATTCTCCTTCCGCAATTTTTATATTATTGGACGTAATAAATTTCCATTTTCCGGTTCTATAAGTGTAATTAATTTCTTTAGGAACAATTCCGCAAAAAGTATAGGATCCGCTTATTAATTCTCCTATTGCCTCAACATTATGAAAACCTTTTTTAATTTCAGTCGAGTTTGAGTTTTCAGTTTTACAACTAAAAATTAAACTAATAAAGAATAGAAATAATAGCGATTTATTCAAATTATTCTTTGTTTTGAATTGGTTTCTCATCTTGTTGCCAACG
>NZ_CANMCZ010000017.1 GCF_947496485.1 uncultured Winogradskyella sp. | reverse complement strand
GCCATTGCTGATATCAACAATACATTTGTAGATCAACCTGTCTCTGGTAACGTATTAACTAACGACGAAGACTTTGAAGGTGATAACCAAACTGTGGTTTCTAATACCAATCCTACTAACGGAACTGTTACTGTAAATCCTAATGGATCTTATACCTACACTCCTAACCCAGGATTTATCGGTGAAGATTCTTTTGAATACACAATCTGTGATGATGGTAATCCACAAGCTTGTGATACTGCTACGGTATATATTGAAGTACTACCAGAAGGTGGCCCTGAAAATGAAGCTCCTATCGCTAATGCAGATACAGCAACTACTGCTGAAGGTACTCCGATTGACATCGTAGTGCTTGCTAACGATTTTGATCCTGATGCCGATCCTATTACTATTACAGCAACTACGAATCCTACTAATGGAACTGTAACGCTTAATCCGGATGGAACGATAACTTATACTCCTAACCCAGGGTTTACTGGTGAAGATACATTCACTTATACCATTTGTGATGATGGTAATCCACAGCTTTGTGATACCGCTACAGTAACGGTAACCGTTCAAGATGCTGGTACGCCAAATACTACTAACGCTAATGATGATGCTTA
>NZ_CANMCZ010000016.1 GCF_947496485.1 uncultured Winogradskyella sp. | reverse complement strand
TTCGCTGCTGCTGGATTAGCAAATTGATAATTAACTTGACTTGGTATGTAAAATCCTGTAAATGGATTTGGTTCACCCGCTATAGTTATAGAGTTAAGAATTGCGCTCGATGCACCTCCTGCACCTGTAACATCTAAAGTAATATCGGCTCCTGCGATTTGGGCTGTAGGACTGCCCGCTGGTATAGAGTCAAAACAACCATCATCACTACATTCCGCTGGTGCCGTAAATACATTGGTGTCTTCAAATGGACATATATTTTCTGCTGAAAACGTAGCTGTTAAACTAATTGCATTTCCATTTGCTGGCAAAACAACATTTATAAATGTATGTGGAGATGTTAAACCAACTGCAGAAACTGATGCAGTTCCATCACCTGTTAAATCTAAGGTACCACTACCTGGTGTAGCAACAAAAGTAACAGTAATATCTGCTGTAAATGTATCATCAAATAAATTAGTTGGCGTACCATTATCGTTACATGCATCAATATTAGAAGATGTAATAGCTGTAATATTACAACATGCATCATCTAACGTAATAGGATTGATAGATACCGCAAGACAAGTTGGTGTTGCTTGGTATCTAACCGCAGGTGTATATGTTGCTGGTGG
>NZ_CANMCZ010000015.1 GCF_947496485.1 uncultured Winogradskyella sp. | reverse complement strand
CTTACTCATTATTTGGCTGCAGATAATCAAATAGTGAATACAGATTATATGCAAATACGATATGATGCACCAATTTCAGCTGCATCAAACAGGTATGTTGCAATTACAGAAAGAAACAGTAATAATCGCCTTAGAATTCAGGCACTTGATGCTTCTGGAGGTCTTATAGGAACAGGAATAGAGGTAAATCCAGGGAATTATTTTGATACAACAGTACCAGCAATACCAAGTACAGGAGGTGGAGCTCAAAATATTGGAATGGCTGTTTATCCTCTGACAAGTTTCTTAACTTCAGGGAGTGATATTTATGGTTTTAGAGTGACACAATCTGGTGCTTCAGGAGGTGACGGAGGAGATGGAAAGGTATTTGTAATGTTCGATCCAGCATTTTTAACACCACCACCAACAATTGATGTAACAACAAGCGGTGTTCAACCAACTTGTCCATCAAATGAAGGTTCAATTACAATAGATGCCACTGATAACGGAGGTGGCACAATAGAATACAGTGTTAATGGAGCAGCAGGTCCATGGCAAGCTTCTAATGTGTTTAACAATTTACCACCAGCAACATATACACCTGCGGTTAGATACCAAGCAACACCAACTTGTCTTGCGGTATCTATCAATCCTATTAC
>NZ_CANMCZ010000014.1 GCF_947496485.1 uncultured Winogradskyella sp. | reverse complement strand
TAAGTATCCGTAGCTTGAACCGTAGTTGTTCCATCCGGTTCTAAACCTTCAGCTGTTACATTGTTGGTAATATTACCAGCATCAACATCAGCTTGTGTTATTGTATAATCTGGTGCAGTAAATACCCATGTTTCCGTAGGATCAAGAATACCATCACCATTATCACCAGTAAGAGTAAGCGTAGCTGTAATATCACCACCTAATAAATCATCAGTGATCGTTATACTATTAATAAGTACATCACCAGAATTCGTTACCGTAAAAATATATGTTACTAAGTCCCCTTCACCAACACAACTAGCAGTTGTACTAGAAGCTGATTTTACTATACTTAGACCTGCAACTCCTTCAATAGTAATATATACAGTAGCTTGATCACAAGCTTGTGGAGTACCATTATCACATATAGTATACACAAAAGAATCAGTACCAGAATAACCAGCATTAGGAGTGTAGGTAAACACACCAGTATTTGGGTCGATGTTTACTGTAACACCTTCAGAAGTAATAACCGTAGTTGTTGTTACAGTTTGTGTGTCACCTTCAATGTCATTATCATTTGTTAATACATTTCCATTTAAAACACTTGTAGGTGTAACTGTATAAGCATCATCATTAGCGTTAGTAGTATTTGGCGTACCAGCATCTTGAACGGTTACCGTTACTGTAGCGGTATCACA
>NZ_CANMCZ010000013.1 GCF_947496485.1 uncultured Winogradskyella sp. | reverse complement strand
AAGTAGGCGAGAACAAGCAATTACTTATAGCCATTGTTGTGCTTTCGTTATTTTTTAATTATTCAATTCTTTATTTAAAAGCTGAATCAAATTTAGAGTTTCTACTTTCAAATCTGCTGCATAGGAAGCTCTAATTCTAATTAAAGTGTTCATACGGTATAAATTATTCTCAAACACTCTATTTCTAAATAATTTTTCCAAATTACTTTTGTGTTTGCTGACAGTCCCATTATTCCCATTGCTTCGGTCATATGTAATATTTTTAAGTTGATAGTAATTTAAAACGGTTGGTACTAAGGTGTTGTTATAATATTCATTTGCTGTAGAGCCAAAGTTTATAACAAATTCTGATTGCAAAATCCATTTTGATAGACCTGTTGTTATTTTTTTGTTTCTTATGAGTCTAATGGAATTTGAATTTTGAGCTGCGTTCAGTTCTGTATTTTTAGGTAGAAAAGTGCTTATAGTAAAAATATTAGTTAACGCATATTGTAAGCTATCTTCTTTTTTTTCTATATAATTAGGATTTGTGAGAGATAGAATTCTATCATAATTTAATTTCATATTATTTAAATATTCTAGATGTAAATCAATCATAATTACATTTTCTTCCATTTCAAATTTCAAACTCTTAAGTAATGCTAATTCTTGATTTCTTGTTTTATTATTTTCATTCCAGTTATTAATCTGTAAAGCAATTAATATCCCAATAACTACCAAAATAATCTCTCCGATTGCATAAATCAGATACTTACTGAATTTATTTTCAGTCAGCATTTTTTGTCTAATTTTTCTAAAGAATTTTATCATTGGTTAATGGTTGGTTATAATGAAGCACAACGGT
>NZ_CANMCZ010000012.1 GCF_947496485.1 uncultured Winogradskyella sp. | reverse complement strand
TAATAAAGAATAGAAATAATAGCGATTTATTCAAATTATTCTTTGTTTTGAATTGGTTTCTCATCTTGTTGCCAACGTTGTTGTGTATGATTAGTTGCGACGTTAAGCAACTAATTTAGCAAATAAATCACGAATAGAATATTCCGAAGGAATGTTCGTAAGTCGGCAGTGACCAAGCAATTAATTATACACGGTGTTGTAACCAGTTTTTTAATCAACTATTTCGTGTTTTTTGACGTCAGTAACTTTTCCGTTTTCAAAAGTCAATTGCAAACTATTAAATTGCCAACCAAATCCAGCACCAGACATTCCCAAGTCGTAAGTCCAAATTTCAGTCGAATCATTACTTTCCGATTTTCCAATCAGTTCAATAACTTCACTTTTCGATTTTCCGTTCAAAATTCCACTATTTACTAAATCGTCTCGCATTTCAAATCTTGCGTTTTTGTCGGCAAACCATCTTTCTTTTTCAAAATCATATTGAGGTTCGTAAAATAAATAACTGAAGAAAGCCATTACAAGTCCGATATATAAAATCGGTGCAATAATTATTGTTCCGAAAATTGAAGTCCAATTTCTGGTTTTCTTATTTTTTATAAATCGCTTTAATATCCAACGTAAAATAAAAAATGTCGGAATTGCGAGTATAATAACTATGATTGGTACTTCAGGACTCATTCAGTTTCTCAAATTGGTTACAACGGTCTTGTGTATGGCTCGTTGCGTGCAAATTAGCTATTAATTTTCGGTTGAGCCACAAGCCAGATTTTTAAATTTACTATTTATATTTTTCTTGGAAATCGTCAAATTTAAAAATTTGGCGACTTTCCAAGTATGCCTTAACTTTGGCTTAAGCAACTGAATAGCAATGAGCTATACACGTTGTTGCCACACGTTTTTATTCTATTGTTCTTGTCATTGCAATTGACATCATAATTCCGAAATAAAGAAAAGGAATTAAGCCAATTAAAATCCAAATCCAATACTTTTTCCATTGTTTTCCCTTTTCCGATATAACGATTACTGGATGAAGTAAAGACCAACCTATCATTAAAAGTACAAGTCCTTTTGAAAATAAACTACCATATTGATAAATCCATCTATAATCAGAAAAACGAAACCAAATTTCGATGTATCTCGCAGTAAGCATTCCCAATAAACAAAGAACGCAAATAATAATCGCTGATAATTTTGGATTGTATATAATTCGGCTGATATTATTTGCAACTTTGGTCATCATAATCATCGGTCTGTTTTAAAATTATAATTCAGCCAATTACTTGCCATTGTCATCATTTCGTCCGTAAACATATCTTTCAGTTCGACTTTTTGGAAATAAGTGCAACCTGAACAAACAGAAACTAATTCAGTTGATTTTTTAATTTCGGCAATCAAATTCAATTCCGTTTGAGTGAGTTCATATTTTTCAAGTTCAGTCAGTTTTTCAAGTGTGATAACTGACATATATTTTTCTGCATTGTTTTCAGAGCGCAGTTTTTTGGAAATCCATTTATAGTTTTTGCTATTCAGTTTTTGAGTGTACTTTTTTACTGTTTTTGAAGGTTGTCCAGCAAAATAACAAGCAAACCCAACCATTTCATTTTTATCCACGTTTTCTTGAGCGTTCGTGACGCTAAAAATTCCGATTAAAAATACTATTGTTATAATTTTAGTTCGCATTTTTCTCAAATGTGTGGCAACGGTCTCGGCTATGAGTAGTTGCGTGGTTTAGCACTTAACTTTGCAAGTACACACCAAGTTGGAAATTCCTGCGGAATTTCCAAAGTAGGCGAGAACAAGCAATTACTTATAGCCATTGTTGTGCTTTCGTTATTTTTTAATTATTCAATTCTTTATTTA
>NZ_CANMCZ010000011.1:2500-5508 GCF_947496485.1 uncultured Winogradskyella sp. | reverse complement strand
AAACAAAAAATCCCAACTACAATAAGTAATTGGGATTCAAAAAAGGCGGCGACCTACTCTTCCACAGTAAGCAGTACCATCGGCGCAAACGGGCTTAACTTCTCTGTTCGGAATGGTAAGAGGTGAGCCCCGTCGCTATAACCACCTTAAAAGGTTAGTATATAGTTTTTGGTCTTTAGCAATTAGTTATCTAATTACGTCATATCAAAAAATCTAAATACTGTAGCTTACGCTACTAATATCTTAACATATTGAAAAAGGACGCTTTACGTCTTATACATGAATTATAATTTTGTTGTACTCTAAAAAAACGGCTGTACAATAAGCCTATGGGTTATTAGTACTACTTGGCTATGACATTACTGCCTTTACACCTATAGCCTATCAACGTGGTCATCTTCCACGACCCTTTAAAGAAATCTCATCTTGTGGTGGGTTTCGCGCTTATATGCTTTCAGCGCTTATCCCTTCCGAACGTAGCTACCCTGCAATGCTCCTGGCGGAACAACAGGTACACCAGAGGTTCGTCCAACTCGGTCCTCTCGTACTAGAGTCAGATCCACTCAAATTTCTAACGCCCACAGTAGATAGAGACCGAACTGTCTCACGACGTTCTGAACCCAGCTCGCGTGCCACTTTAATGGGCGAACAGCCCAACCCTTGGGACCTTCTCCAGCCCCAGGATGTGACGAGCCGACATCGAGGTGCCAAACCCCCCCGTCGATGTGAGCTCTTGGGGGAGATCAGCCTGTTATCCCCGGAGTACCTTTTATCCTTTGAGCGATGGCCCTTCCATACGGAACCACCGGATCACTATGCTCTACTTTCGTACCTGATCGACCTGTATGTCTCTCAGTCAAGCTCCCTTATGCCATTGCACTCTACGCACGGTTACCAAGCGTGCTGAGGGAACCTTTAGAAGCCTCCGTTACTCTTTTGGAGGCGACCACCCCAGTCAAACTACCCACCAAGCACTGTCCCTGATTAGAGGTTAGACTCTAGATAAGCAAAGGGTGGTATTTCAACAATGACTCCACAACGCCTAGCGACGCCACTTCAAAGTCTCCCACCTATCCTACACATTACTTATCCAAAGCCAATACTAAGCTATAGTAAAGGTTCACGGGGTCTTTTCGTCCCACTGCGGGTAATCGGCATCTTCACCGATACTACAATTTCACCGAGCTCATGGCTGAGACAGTGTCCAGATCGTTACACCATTCGTGCAGGTCGGAACTTACCCGACAAGGAATTTCGCTACCTTAGGACCGTTATAGTTACGGCCGCCGTTTACTGGGGCTTCATTTGAGATCTTCGAAGTAAACTTCTAAACCCTCCACTTAACCTTCCAGCACCGGGCAGGTGTCAGGCCCTATACATCATCTTTCGATTTAGCAGAGCCCTGTGTTTTTGATAAACAGTCGCCTGGACCTTTTCACTGCGGCCCATCCGAAGATGGGCGACCCTTCTCCCGAAGTTACGGGTCTATTTTGCCTAGTTCCTTAGCCATGAATCTCTCGAGCACCTTAGAATTCTCATCCCAACTACCTGTGTCGGTTTAGGGTACGGGCTGCTTCACTTGCTTTTCTTGGAAGTCGATTTGCTAGATTATCACCTTGACCGTAGTCTCAGTGTACTATCAGAGTGTTACCACATCTTTCAACGTACTATTCCGTCAGTACGCACTAACTTTTCGCCTCCGTCACGTTTAGTGTGAGCAGGTACAGGAATATTAACCTGTTGTCCATCCACTACCCCTTTCGGGTTCGCGTTAGGTCCCGACTAACCCTCAGCTGATTAGCATAGCTGAGGAAACCTTAGTCTTTCGGTGTGCGGGTTTCTCGCCCGCATTATCGTTACTTATGCCTACATTTTCTTTTGTAGCTTCTCCAGCATACCTCGCAGTACACCTTCGACGACACTACAATGCTCCCCTACCACTTTTACAAGTCCATAGCTTCGGTAGTATGTTTATGCCCGATTATTATCCATGCCGGATCGCTCGACTAGTGAGCTGTTACGCACTCTTTAAATGAATGGCTGCTTCCAAGCCAACATCCTAGCTGTCTATGCAATCCAACCTCGTTTATTCAACTTAACATACATTTGGGGACCTTAGCTGATGGTCTGGGTTCTTTCCCTCTCGGACATGGACCTTAGCACCCATGCCCTCACTGCTGATTAACATTTTATAGCATTCGGAGTTTGTCAGGAATTGGTAGGCGGTGAAGCCCCCGCATCCAATCAGTAGCTCTACCTCTATAAAACTATAAATCAACGCTGCACCTAAATGCATTTCGGGGAGTACGAGCTATTTCCGAGTTTGATTGGCCTTTCACCCCTACCCACAGGTCATCCGAAGACTTTTCAACGTCAACCGGTTCGGGCCTCCACTGTATGTTACTACAGCTTCACCCTGCCCATGGGTAGATCACACGGTTTCGCGTCTACCACTACTAACTAAAGCGCCCTATTCAGACTCGCTTTCGCTACGGATCCGGACCTGAAGTCCTTAACCTTGCTAGCAACGGTAACTCGTAGGCTCATTATGCAAAAGGCACGCCGTCACAGATCAAGTCTGCTCCGACCGCTTGTAAGCGTATGGTTTCAGGTTCTATTTCACTCCCTTATTCAGGGTTCTTTTCACCTTTCCCTCACGGTACTAGTTCACTATCGGTCTCTCAGGAGTATTTAGCCTTATCGGATGGTCCCGACTGATTCACACAGGGTTACACGTGCCCCGCACTACTCAGGATACCACTATCTTAACAATCTTTACTTATACGGGACTATCACCCTCTGTGGTCAGTCTTTCCAAACTGTTCTAATTCATTATGCATCGAATATCGTGGTCCTACAACCCCAGCATTGCCGTAACAATACTGGTTTGGGCTAATCCAATTTCGCTCGCCGCTACTATCGGAATCACTTTTGTTTTCTTCTCCTCCGGGTACTTAGATGTTTCAGTTCTCCGGGTTCGCCTCCTTGCGGATAACATGTCTTCAACA
>NZ_CANMCZ010000010.1 GCF_947496485.1 uncultured Winogradskyella sp. | reverse complement strand
CAGTCAGCATTTTTTGTCTAATTTTTCTAAAGAATTTTATCATTGGTTAATGGTTGGTTATAATGAAGCACAACGGTTTTGTGTATGGTTAGTTGCGTGGTTAAGCAACTAATTTAGCAAATAATCACAGATAGAAAATTCCAGCGGAATTTTCGTAAGTAAGCCTTTACTAGCAATGAATTATACACATTGTTAGCATTAGTTTTATGTTTCTGCATTTAATTCTTTCCACCTTTCTTTTGATTCAGTAATTGTGTCTTCTGTTTCCTTAAATATGATTTGTATAGCTTTATCTTGCAAAGTTTTAAAGAAAGGCATTTCTATCACCTTTTGTAAAGTCTTTCCAACATTAATTGTTTGATTTTCCAAAAAATCTATCCACTGATTATCATTGGCATAAGACATTCTTTCGTTAAGAATGTCAATTTGTTTGAAATCTAATAGATAGATATTAGCAAAACAATCATATTTCCAGTTTATAGTGTCGAAATCATCGATACCATTCAATTTATTCAGCTCGTGTTGCTCTTTATTATTAAATGAAAGATAGAGTCCGAAATTTTCAGAATCATAAGTAAATGCAAACTGACATAAGAAGTCAACATCATTATTTTTGATAAATTCTGCAATTTCGTGCTGAGTGAATTCTAATATTTTATGTTCTAATTTTGAATATTCGTAATTCATTTCCAAATTAATGCTAACGGTCTCGGCTATGATTTCGTTGTGGAATCATCCGCAGGATTATTCCGCCGAAATCCAGCCGTTTGATTTATACTTTTACTTTGGTGTGGCACAAAACCACAATGAATTATAGCCATTGTTACACACCGTTTTTATTTATTCAATAGTTTAGTTTCATATAGTGTCAGCGAGTGTTCAATTCCTTCGTCAACTATTTTTCCACGGATTTTTATTTTATCCAATTCCGCAATCTTTTGTTCGTCCGATTTATCAGTGAAAAAAATTACGATATCTCTATCTTGTCCGTTGTAATCAACTTTTGCTTTCAAGTATTTATGTCCTCCGTCAGCTCCAGTCGATTGGGTTTTAAAATCAACTAATTCAGTTTCAAAGTCCTCGGTTATCTCAAACAGACTCCAGTAATTCTCAAAAGTATCTCGTCCTATTTCTGAAGTGTCAAAATGGCTTTTAAAATCTTCCAATTTTAGATTATTATCTGTCCAATAACCATAATTATCATTAAAAGGCATTTTTATAATAACCCGTCCATTTTTATCCATTCCAATTTCACGCTCTGGAATTCCGGTTTCATTGTCCAGTTCCACAATCCAAGTTTCGACAAGGTCAATCTTATCTTCGAAATCTGGATTTCCTTTAGGAACTATTGAGCTTAAAATTCCAATAACCACTTTTTTAATATTCCGCTTTATAATTCCGTCGGGTTCAGAATTGTGTTCTCGTTTCGGAACTTTAAATTGTATGTAAGTAGTTGTTTTCAAATGGTGTGTAACGTGTTTGTGTATGGTTAGTTGCGTGGTTAAGCAACTAATTTAGTAAACAAAAACGAACCCGAGAAAATTCCGAAGGAATTTTCCAAATAAGCACTTGCCAAAGCAATTAATTATACACGTTGTTGTGCAACGTTATTCTTTCCATATTAAATTATCCGCGACACTTTCCGTTTCATATTCAGAATTGAAAGTGTCAAGTTTTTTTGATATTTCTTCTAATTCTATGCAAACGTTGTTTATAGCTGAAATTAAAGATTCATAATTTACCTTTATCACACTCTTGGTTTTAGGATAAAAGTCTTCGTGAGTTGAATCACATTCAATGACTACTTCGTTTCCAACTTTTTTAAATTTTGGTGATGGATGACATTCTGGCAAATAGAATGGCTCAAAATTCACATTCAGCATTTTTTTCCAATCATTTATTTCGCTTAACAATCCGCAACATTGAGGAAAGAGAACAAACTCGTTATTTATTTTCAATCCATATCCACCAAAAAAAGCACAGGATTCGGTTATTGGTAAATCTGAAACGTGTAATTCTATTGCTTTTTTCAAATCAGAATCACTAATCTCTGATAGTTTGTATTGATGTTCATTAAATGGTTTGAGGTTTTTAACGTCCGAATAATTCCGTTCAATCAGAAGTCGATTTTTCTCGTCAGAATCTGTCATTTCGTTTAAGTCAGGAAACTTAAAAGTTGGTAGTTCAATTAATGGGACTAGTTCGATTTTCACGATTTTCTTTAATGTTGCACAACGGTCTCGTATAACCGTCAGTTACGGGTTAATGTGCGTTAATTTTCGGTTTAGCACAAGCTTTAGCAATTCCGAGTGGATTCGGACGTAGTCGAATCCGCCGTAATTGCGGTTATACATTGTTGTGCTTAGTTTTTATTTTCAAAATCGTCATCCTTTTTTAAGTGTTTTTTTCTTAAACTTTCTGCGTATTGAATAAAAGAACCGTCAAAAAATTGTTTATTCGGACTTTCTAAAAGTGCTCCAAAGCCAGGGGTTAGTACCATTCCATCAACTAATGATTTTCTAGATTCCCAATTTTTTTTACTCAACATTTTGTTTTCGTTCTGTAAAAATAGATTCTCAACGTGCCTAATTTCCGCAGCAAACAAGTAAAAACCATGATTATGTTCTTCTTCGGTTAAGGCATCTGGATTCACTCGGAAAGTTGAAATTATTCTTGATGATTCTTTTGAAGAACCTAAACTCAGAAGTATATGAATATCTAGGGCCGCAATCTCATGAAAAGTTGAGGCTTGTGTTGCTTTAGTATTACTCCTTATTTGTAACCCAACAAAAATCAATGAAATGATAACAGCAACCGCTGATATGATTTCAGCAATCAAAGCATATTCTTCAAGTATTTCTTTCATAATCATCTTTTTTTTGTTAAAAGTTCAAATCATTAATTTGCTTATGGTAATTTTTTTCATTTTCTGAAATTAAGCACAACGGTTTTGTGTATGGTTAGTTGCGTGTTTCAGCAACTAATTTAGCAAACATTCACGAACGCGAGAAAATTCCGAAGGAATTTTCCAAATAGGCAACGACCAAAGCAATTAATTATACACGTTGTTGTGTACTGTGCTTTATTTTGTTCTTATTTTGTCGATTTTGAAACTAATAGTAACGAATTCACATAATCAGTGTCAAATTCAATAGTTCTTATGTTCCCAAGCTTACAATCCCTTGTTTCAGACCAAACTCCTTTCGAGTTTAAAAAATCAAATGTCAAGTTATTTTTTTCAATTGTTTTAACTTTCCCTAAATAACAGTATTCATTACTCTTTAAATCGAATTGAAATGCTCCGAATTTTTCAGTCAAGTAATTCAGAATAGTCTCGATATTATCGATAGGAATTAAATCAGCTGGTACAACTGATTTTCCTTTCAAATCAAGAACTTTTTGGTGAAATTTTTCATCATCATCTCTACAGTATGCGTTTATGTATTTATTCCGTAAGATTAAATATCCATCTGTAATATAGTCAACAGTATTGTATTTTAATAAAGTCCAATCATCATTGTAATCAATAATATAGCCTCTATAAATTTCAATTTTATTTACATATTCAAATTTAAATGATACAATTTTTCCGATATGTTTCTTTTTAATCATAGGGCTTTTTTGCATTGTACACAACGTGTTCGTAAGTCGGCAGTGACCAAGCAATTAATTATACACGGTGTTGTGCTTTCGTTATTTTTCGATTTCATTATCAATTGAAATTTGAATCTTTTTACAACTCTCTAAAACTTCTTTGATAATTGAATTAATACTGTTATTACTTAATTTTAAAATTTTGAGCACGTTGTATAATTCTGAATTGGTTTTCAGTTCTTCATTGTCATTTGGCTCCATATTTCCAAGTTCTCCTTTAACTTTAAATTTTGTTCTTGCTATTGGTCTCCCATAATCGAGAATGTTTTGTCTGTAGTTATCATAGACAAAATTTAAATGCGAATATTCAATATTATATAAATTCAAAATTTGATTCTTTAAACCATCATTTGAAATCAAATCAATTCCTTTCGATTCCAATACTCTGAATGTTGAATTTTGAGGTCTAAATATTTTAGATTGCCCAGTTCTTGTTATGCTAGGGAAATGGTTAGCCAAAGTGTCATTATAAACTACTTTGTTATCCAACCAGTTTATTAAGATTTCAGCGCTTACTATATCTTCTTCGCCTTGCATATTGAGGGAATTGAGCTGTTGGATGTCTTGAGATATGGAATTCTTAAGTTCCTTTAGCATACTAGTTTCTTCTTTTGCTATTTTTTGTTGCTCATTCCAATTATTTATACCTAGAGCAATTAAAATACCTATAACAACTAGAACAATCTCTCCAATGGCATATAGAAGATATTTACTGAACTTATTTTCATTCAGCATTTTTTGTCTAATTTTTCTAAAAAATTTTATCATTGGTTAATGGTTGGTTATAATGAAGCATTCACGTTGTTGTGCTTTCGTTAATTTATAATTTCTTTTTCTATCAATTCCATCAGATTTTTGGCTTCGGATATATTCTTATTAACCATAATAATTCCATACTTATCCCTTGCGATAGCATTTTTGAGATAGTTTCTTCCTAAAGTAGATTCCGTTAACTTAATTAACTCTTCTTTTCTCTTTTCGCTAGTGCTTTGATATGGTAAGGAAGATAATGCTAATCGACTTTCAAATCCAGTTTCAAATTTGTCGTTATAATTCCAAAAAAAGTTATCTCTATCAGTTAGTTCTTTATCCCAATTTATAAGATAGCCGTATGCAGCTATATGAATGTTGTAATAATCATTAACCGTTTTCTCTATTTCAGGTGTTCCAAGTGTTTCTTGCAGTCCAATACTTTTTATTTTTTGATAAGTTTGACTTGATATTCTATTCGCATTCCAAAAACCTAAAATAAGATTGGCAATTGAGTCAACTTCCAGTTGTTGATAATCATCATTTATCAATATCCGAGAATTATTTTCTACTCCACTTTCATAGCTCTTAATTACTCGTTCATATTCAAGAATATCTGATTTCAAGTCAGTAACAATATTTGACAAGTATCCATTTATCTGTATTTTATTTAATCGATTTTGATTCCAATTATTTATACCTAACGCAATTAATATTCCAATAACCACAAGTACAATTTCTCCAATTGCATATTTAAAATACTTTCCAGTTTTGTTTTCCATCAGTAAGTTTTGGCGAATTTTTCTAAAGAATTTTATCATTGGTTAGCGGTTGGTTATAATGAAGCACAACGGTCTCGTATAACCGTCAGTTACGGGTTAATAGGTGTTAATATTCGGTTTAGCACAGGCTTTAGCAATTCCGAGTGGATTCGGACGTAGTCGAATCCGCCGTAATTGCGGTTATACATTGTTGTACAACGTTTTTTTATTCCATTTTCCATTGTTCCAAATTATCTACTGGATTTGGTAATCTCCCATCTAACCATTTCATTAATGTTCCAGGTTTAAATTCCTTATCTTTTGTTTCAATTACCCAAGATAAAAAGTCTTCCGGTCCACCATTCATATAAGGTGCTGGTGAAACTGGGTAAAAAACAGTTGGTAGCCTTTCATTAATCGAAAGATAATTTACTACACAGCCTAATTCCTGAACTACACTCCAAGCAAACTCGTTTGTTATGTCAAGTTGAAATTTAATCCACCAAATTCCGTCGTCATCTGAACCGAATGAAATCGGTTTTGTCATCGATGGGATTCTTTCAAGATATTCTATTAATGTCTTAAACGCTCTTTCGTCCAATTTATATCAAGTTTTTAATTCAGTTGATTGTTGCCAACCTTTAGAGTTCCGCATTGCAGTTTTCAACATTTTCATCGCAGTATCTAAAGACTTTGTGCTTCCTTTCGCAAAAGCATTTTCCCAAGGTTCCGATTCTTTAGGAATCAGATATTCAATATGATATTCATCCATTCCAGTTGTCAGAATAACATATGTTTTAGAAGTATAATCGTTTCGGTTTTGTAAAATCAGATGATAGTGAGAAGTCAAACCCCAAATTTCTGTTTCTCTAAATTCCTTGTTAATTCTATCAATCCAATTAAGCATCAAAGTCCCAATACCTTTTGAAACGACATTGGATTCATATTTCACTTCGGTGTAAAATTCCGTTAGAGTCTTACTTTTTTGGTCTGTATTTCGCTTTATCGGCATTTTGGTCAAATGTTGTACAACGTCTCGGCTATGGTTAGTACGGGATTTAAAAGCAGTAAACTTTCGATTAAGCACTTAGCCAAAACTTTTTATTTTGTTTTATCTTTTCTGTTCTAAAGCCAAATCAAAAGATTTGGCGGACTTGGTTAAAAACTCTAAACTTTGGGTTAAGCACCAAAACCCGTATTAATTATAGCAATTGTTGTGCTTAGTTATTTTTTCGTTCATCAGTTTCAAGTATTGAATATTCAAAATTATCTGACCAGCCTGATTTCAAAGGCAATACTTGTCTAAGTCGTCCTTCTCTTATCATTCCTGCCTTTTCTAGCACCTTAAATGAACCAATATTTTCAACCGCACATCCAGCTTCTATTCGATGTAATTTAAGATTTTCAAATCCGAAATTTATTACAGCTTTCAGAGATTCGGTTGCATAACCTTTTTTCCAATAATCTGAATGTATTTTATACCAAACTTCTCCTCGTTTATATTTTGCGTTTCCGAGTTTGAGTCCAAATAGTCCAATAAATTCTTTATCCATTCTATTTTCAATTGCAAATGTGTAGTTCTTTATTTTGTCCAACTTATTTTCCGCAATCCAAGGTTCAATTAAGCTTTTAGTCTCCTCAATATTTTGTGGAATACCAAGAGCATTAAATTCATCCGTTTCAGGTAAAGAGTGTAGTTTATGAATCGAATTTAAATCTGACAATTCAATTAATCTCAATTTTATTCTTTCTGTTGATATTTCGATTTCGGTCATTTTTTTAATTAAGCACAACGGTTTTGTGTATGGTTAGTTGCGTGTTTCAGCAACTAATTTAGTAAACATAAACGAACGCGAGAAAATTCCGAAGGAATTTTCCAAATAATCAACGACCAAAGCAATTAATTATACACGTTGTTAGCTGTAGTTATTTTTCGTTTGCAAACCTCCATTTCTCTCCATTAAAATACAAGGGTGTATTCCAATTTGACTGTTCTTTCATAAACGTTCCTTTCGATTCACCCATTACTTGTAAAACTAATGAATCAGGTAGTTCGTATATCTCACTTATTGAATTTGCAATAAGTATGGTTTCATTCCTAAATTGTGGTTCATAACCATCTCCTTTAAACCTATCAGATTTATAATGAAAATAAACAAAAGGATTGGGATTATTTCCAATTTGCCTTTGAGTGAAGCCAAGTGATTGAATACTATCATTATTTTCAAGTTGTATCCAATTTGAATTGATTTCAGGTTTGGCCAGGTTATCTGTTTTTTTTTCATTAGCACATGAAAATATAAACAGTATAAATCCAAAGGAAAGTATTCTTTTATTCATTGATAGTGGGTGATTGGTTTTAATTACAGCTAACGGCTTCGTGTATGGTTAGTTGCGTGGTTTGGTTACTAATTTAGCAAATAGTCTCGAGCCTGAGAAAATTCCGCAGGAATTTTCCAGATAATCAACTAATTAGCAATTAATTATACACTTTGTTGGCATTAGTTTTTTATTAATTTCTCCGCACTCAAACTCAAAGTTCCGTAATGTTTTTTCATTCCGAATTTAACTGTCGTATCATTATATTCCATTATTCTCGGATTGAACTTAAGTTTCTCGGGAAAATTCACAGCAAAATAATTCTCAAAGAGTTCATTCACTTGCTGTTCTGTTAAATCAGTCAGTTTTTTATTTTCCATTTTTTATTGTTTGAGTTCTTTAACGCTCCATTTAGTAGCATAAATTAGATAGCGCAATAGGAAAAATATCGAAAATAATGTTAATCCAAGTCCAAGTATTTCATCATCTCCAACAGAACCGCTAAAAATAGAAGCTTTAGTTTTTTCTAATTCTTTTTCCAATGAAGTAATTTTGGTTAGATATGTTTCTGATTCTTTATCATTTCTGACTTTTTCTTTAAACTCCTCTTCTTTTATAGTCATTCCGCTGTCATTTTCTTTGATAAAAGAGTAAAGCGATGAAACAATTTCAGGGTCAGTTTTCAAATCTGAAATAAATTTTTCTGAATCTTCCATTTTGTTCCAAGAACTATTATTTAAAATGTCTTTATTAACAAAATAAAAAACCCTTAACCTGTATGGTAATTCATTAGCTTGAGTAAGTTCAGTAATTTCTTGCTTGATTTCATATTTTCGGTCGCTATTAGAGTCCGAAAGCATTGTCCAAGCAAAAAGAACAACGAAAAATAAAATCGTTGTTCCAAGTAAGAATAAAAATTCTTTCGCAATTATCTTTTTAGTATTCTTGTTCATTCAAATTAATGCCAACGTTGTTGTGTATGGTTAGTTGCGTGGTTTAGCAACTAAATTAGTAAACAAATACGAACCAGAGAAAATTCCGAAGGAATTTTCCAAATAAACACTTGCCAAAGCAATTAATTATACACGTTGTTGTAGCCCGTTTTCATTCTATCTATTCGTCAAATAGTCCAGATATTGCTAATTGTCTTGCAATCATTGGCATTAGATTTTCGGTCATATTCTCATCATGTGTTCCAAAAAAGGCAATAACTAAATCTCTACTTGGGGATATGTACAACCCTTGTCCGCCTATTCCTGCTTTAAAAAAATCTCCTTCTTGGGTAACATGGTCCCATTGATAGGTATTATGCTTTATTACTGTCTCATCTTTAAACAAGTTTGGCCAATATCCATTAGCATATATTTCTGGTCTACCTCCATTTTGGATTTTTTCAAGGTAATTGTCAGAAATAATATCGTATGGTGCTTGCTTTCCAGATGATGTAAATAATAAACCAAACCTCCCCAAATCTCTTAGATTGGAATTAACTCCTAGTGGTGTGGCAGCATGAGCCTGTGTCCCAGTTAACATTAAAGCATCAGATTCAGCACCTATTTTTTGCCATATTTCTGTAGCCATCATATCACTAAATGATTTTTCTGACACCCTCTCTATTAGCCATCCTAAAAGCCATGTGTTGATTGAGGTATAATCCATTTTCTTTCCATTGGGCTCATACTTTTCCATTGATTTTAGCAATTCAACTGGATTGTCAAGGGCATTATCGAGATTAGGAAATCCAAATCCAGCCATGAATTTTTGAAAGCAAGTTTCAGGATTATAATATGCACCTTCTTCCTTTTCTCGACAATTGATACCTGAACTCATATCCAAAATATCAATAACAGGAATTCCTTCCCATCCAGAATTTTTGAGTTCTGGCATATAATGTTCTATAGGTTTTGATACATCAATCATACCTCTATCCTCCAATATTGCAATCAAAGTTGAGACGAAAGTTTTTGAAACAGAGAAGTAGATGTGTTTGTCTTTTGGCAACATCCGAGGATATTCTTCAAATACTATTTGTCCCTTATGGATAATGATTACTCCGTCAGTTGGTGAGTTATAGACATAATCATGAAGGGCTTTTTTTTCGCTATCGATAGTGACTAAATGATTAGAAACCTCTTTTCTTAAATGGATGGGTAATTCTCTGATAGTATCTCCTCTGGTGATTACTGTATGAGGGAAAAATTCAGAATAATGAAGATATAAATATCGAGACATCTCACCACCACCAATAAACATGCTATTTTCAAATTCCTGATGAAATTTTCTTGATTCTTCTAGGGTAAAATCTTCATAATCCTGACCATAGGTAGTAGTCGTAAGACAAATTAAAATGATGAAGTAAATTCTATTTCGAAATATTTCCATTTTATTCTGTTGGTTTTTTTAATGGGCTACAACGGTTTCGTATAACCGTCAGTTACGGGTTTATATGCGTTAATTTTCGGTTTCGTACTGACGCTAGCAATTCCGAGTGGATTCGGACTTAGTCGAATCCGCCGTAATTGCGGTTATACATTGTTGTACAACGTTTTTTATTTTTTATCCAATCCATATTTTCAACTTTTTATTAGGTAATTCCTTTTCAAATAATCGAGTCAAAAACAAATTCGAACGTTTTACTTTTAAATCCTTTTGATTTTTAAATTCGATTAAATAAATTCCACGTTTTGGGATATCCAAACTCATAATTTTTTTCCCTCTTTCTCCAAGCTCGTAGGATTGAATTCTCCAATTCGTAACTTTTGGTGTAATTACTTTTCCGTTTTCTCTGTTTTTTAATTCAATGGAAAAATTTCCAACAGAAACACTCCAACCTCCAAGAACTTTAATACTGTAAATTCCGACTGGTAATTCGATTGCCTTATTCGTATCATAGATTCCGATTGGAAATCTCATCTCTGCATATCTCAAATCAGTATTTATAATTTCTATGTCTTTTGGGACTTTACTTCTATGAAGAAAACCTAAAATCTTTTTGTCTGGTGTTAGCTGGTCGTAATTACTCTTAATGTATGGTCTTGCTCCGTCACTTGTCTCAAATTCCGTTTCCAAATATTCTATTTCGTCATTATCTAATTCACGCACTGTTCCGTCGTTTTCAACATAGACAAATTCAAATTTTTCTTTTTCTGACTTCAATTTCCGGTGGTGAGTTAAATGTTGTACAACGGTCTCGTATAACCGTCAGTTACGGGTTAAATTAGCGATTATTTTCGGTTTAGCACAGACGTTAGCAATTCCGAGTGGATTCGGACGTAGTCGAATCCGCCGTAATTGCGGTTATACATTGTTAGCACCAGTTTTTATTTTTCCGATTTGTAACAACTAATTCCCCAAATATTTAATTTGTCCAAAGAGTAGTCTATCTCAACAGTATTTTGGTCAATAACCTTAAATTCATTTCCTTCTTTATAGTTTGAGTCAAAAAGGTCATTTAAATTCAGCGTGTCTTTTTTTCGTTCAGCAAAGTTTAGCGATACAGTTTTTCCATTTCCGCTCCAAGTTCCGTTCGAGTTTATTATGTCAGATTTAGGTTCAGCGTCTTGCATTGGTTCAGGATAAATGCTCATATAAAAATTAAAAGTTCCATTTGGAATTAAAGTCAGCTTTATAAGAGCCAAATCATTATCTCCGCTTAAATAAACAACTGTATCGTTGAGTACTAATTTTTCAGGTTTGATAATTTCCGTTTTAGTATTCAATTCCGCATTTTGAGGCTTTTCAGATTTCTTACTTTGGCAAGAAAAAATTACTAAAATTAAAACTAAAAAAAGTGGTTTTCTCATTGTCGTTTTCAAATTGGTGCTAACGGGATTGTGTATGATTTCGTTGTGTTGTCTAGGTCTAAGTTAGTAAAAGGAAACGAACCATAGGAAAATTCCGC
>NZ_CANMCZ010000009.1 GCF_947496485.1 uncultured Winogradskyella sp. | reverse complement strand
AATTCTGTATATGTTCCACAGGATTCTAAGACTTGTGGGTTTGCACCTGTTAAAGTAATTACTGGTGCTGTGGTATCAACCACTGAAAATGTAGCTTTATAATTTAAAGTTCCGTTATGAGCAAAATGTGTTCCAGATCCTCCCCCTCCTGAAGTAAACACATAATCTGCAGTTGTGTACACTTCAATATAATAAGTACCCAAAGGTAATCCGCTGATGACATTAATATTAGCAGAGGCTTCTTCCCAAGTTTGATTTGTTTCACCTGGACTACATTGTCCACTAGCAGGATCATTACTTAAAAAAGGCAGAGAAACACTTCCTGTAAAAGCAGGAGGTGTATCTGTTGTTAAATAGATACGATAATTTAGAAATCCGTTTAGGATATTATCTGTATCACATTTGTAGATTTTATTTTGAGCACCATTTAAAACTAAAGAGCCATCACATTCAAAATTACCCAAATTAGCACTATCAAAATCTATATTTCCTGTTGTTGCTTGAAGGTCATAATAGACATTACCTGATCCAGAATCTAATATGGCATAGCTCTCAAAAATCCCTGATTGAGCAGAAGTTTTTTGCACACTGAATAATGTGGCAAATATTATTAAATAAGCATAAAGATATTTCATATTTACAGCAATTATACCTAACCTTTAAACACAAAAAATGTGCTTGACAAAACATAGGTTCATCAAAACTCAGGTAATTAAGATATTTTGCTATTAATCAATAAACTTTAAGGGGTAATCTAATTTACATATACTTTTAACAATTTATACATATCATCGGCAAACGGCATATAAATTCTTTAAGCGTTGATTATCAGAAATTAGCTTTAAAAAATACGATTTCAATTGTATCATGAAAAGTCTAATAAATTATACCTTAACAGATTTCCAATACCCCTTTTTAAACCATATAATTCCAATGACCGTAATTAACACCTCAGCAAGTGTTATGGCAAGAAATACTCCTATTGGTCCAAAATTAAAAGTCAATGCCAACAGGTAAGCAAATGGCAGCTGAAATAACCAGAAGCAAATAAAGTTAATATACGTTGGTGTTTTGGTATCACCTGCACCATTAAAAGCATTGATAATCACCATTCCGTAACCGTAGAAAATGTAACCTGCAGCTATTATTCTTAGGCATAAAGCTCCATTTTTAATGACTTCAGATTCAGATGTAAACCATGAAATAATTTGTGTCGCAAATATCAAATACAATATAGATACAATTCCCATAAAAACTGCACTATATTTTCCTGTCTTCCAGACAGAATCTTCAGCCCTTTGAGGTTCTTGTGCCCCTAGATTTTGACCAACTAATGTAGCAGCAGCGTTACTCATTCCCCAAGCTGGCATCATGGTAAACATAATAACGCGAATGGCGATGGTATATCCAGCCAATACTTCACTTCCAAATTCACTCATAATTCGCATTAAAAATACCCAAGATGAAGTACCGATTAAAAATTGACCTATACCTCCAAGAGAAACTTTGATTAAATTAATCATTACTGCAACTCGGAGTACTAAGTCCTTAAAAGCAATTTTAATTTTGCTCCATCCATAGAAAAGAATTGCTAATTGAAAAACTACTGCTATGCCTCTTCCAATTGTAGTGGCAATTGCAGCACCTTTTACACCATAAGCAGGAATTGGTCCAAATCCAAAAATAAACATTGGGTCTAAAACAATATTTAGACCATTAGATAATACTAAAGCCCACATGGCAATAGATGCATCACCAGCTCCTCTATAAATAGCATTAATTAAGAACAACAGCATTATGGTAACATTTCCACCAAGTAGAACTTGCGTATATCCATAGCCCTCAGCAATTAAATCAGACTCACCTCCCATTAGTTGTAATATCTCTTTGGGATATAAAATACCTATGACACTTATCATAGCTGCTATAAATATACCAAGCCCAATGACCTGAACCGCAGCTTGCGAAGCTCCCTCTCTATCTTTTTCACCTATTCGTCTTGCGACTATAGCTGTCGCTGCCATACTTAAACCAATAGCTACAGCGTAGACTAATGTTATTACAGATTCTGTGAGACCGATTGTAGCAACAGCATTTACACTCACTCTAGAAACATAGAAAATATCTACTATGGCAAAAACAGATTCCATGAGCATTTCTAAAATCATCGGAATTGAGAGCATAAAAACAGCTCGACGTATACTTCCAGATGTAAAGTCTTGCTCCTTACCAGAGACTGCGATTTTAAAATATCTAAGAAATTGTTTTATTGAAATTTTGTTGGATTGCATAATCTCGAAAATTAAAAGATATGACTTAGCTAAGCAATTGAATTACTTAACATTTTACATCACTATGTATAGCGACAATTTTTTCCGAAGTAGGTATATTATACAATCATAATACCACAAATATGCGCATTATTTTGTAAGAAGTCAAGATATATGAATCAATCATTCGTTTTTACCAGCACGATTGTAGGCTCGAATCATAAGTATAGCCCAAAGTGTAACTAAACTTATGACTATTATAGAAAACCAAAGTACTATATCATTTGCTTCCATGATCTACAAGTTTTAAGTAAATCATAACACCAAGTAATGTCGGAGCCCATAGGCCAACAAATATTCCATGCTCTTGATTTCCGGTTAGAAATAAGTACTCTGCGACAATAATTATAGCTGCACACAATATCAACATCAATAAGTTTGCAGTTCCTAATTTTTTGAAGTAATTCATTTTGAGGATTGGTTTAAAGCCTCAAGTTAATAAAAATACTTTTTGGTATTATTCTAAATTAGCAAAAACTTATTTTTTGTAATATACTTTATACTTTCTGTAAGCAAAGAATCCTAAAAGAGCGACTACAACCAAAGTACCTGCTATGAATTGAAAGCTTAATATTTGGTCTCCACTAGCATAAGCATGTAAGCCTGATAAATAGAAATTCACACCAAAATAAGTCATTAATATACTCCCAAAAGCGATGATAGACAGAAAATTGTACAACCAACGTCCTCGAAGTCCTGGTATTAATCGCATGTGAATAACAAAGGCATAAATCATAATACTAATTAATGCCCAAGTTTCTTTTGGGTCCCAACCCCAATATCTTCCCCAACTTTCGTTTGCCCACATACCACCAAGAAAATTACCAATGGTTAGCATTACTAAACCAACAGTCAATGCCATTTCATTAATAATAGTTAATTCCTTAATGTTAATAAGCATTCGTTCTCTATTTTCCTTGTTGGTCAGAATCATTAATAATAAGGCTACAACACCAAGTATCATTCCTATAGCAAAAGGTCCATAACTTGCTACAATTACTGAAACATGAATCATTAACCAATAGCCCTGGAGCACGGGCTGAAGATTTCCTATCGCAGGATCCATCCAATTCCAATGCGCAACCATCAGAATCATTGAACAAACAAACGCAGATGCCGCAATTGTTAAATTACTTTTTCTACCAAATAATAATCCAAATAACATCACAGACCATGCGACGTAAATCATAGATTCGTAGGCATCACTCCATGGTGCATGACCTGATAGGTACCAACGCCAAATTAAACCAGCAACATGCATCACAAATAAAAGCACAATAATCCCGATAAAAATATTTATTGCAGTCTTAAGTCCTTTACTTCTATATTTAAAAATCTGGACAATAATTAAAACAAATAAGATTGTTGCAACATACATATACCAACTAAACAAACGCTTAAAAATATCATACTCGTTGTATAGAATTTCTGTTTCAATTTTTTCATCAGAAAGCATTACCTCACTTCCAAATTTCTGCTGTGTCTTTTTTATACCAGACAACAATTCTTCTGCTTTTGAAAAGTCTCCTGTTTCTTTCGCATTATTGAGAGTTACCAAATATGCCGTAAAACCATTATTGATAAAATTACTATAAAGCGAATCTTTAATCTTATCTCGATATTTTTCTTCTCTAAATTCTAAGGAAGAAATCCATTTATTGTTTTCATCCTCTGGAACAGGAAAAATCTTAACAGAACGTCCTTCTGTAGCATTATAAAGCAAATTAACACGTGAGTCTGCTTCTTTCACTTCCTTTTGAAAACCAGTAGGCACCTCTGCTCTGTAAGCTTCCTCTAAGTATGGTGCAAGCTTATATGTACCATTTGGTGTAAAATAATCTACAAGCCTACTATATTCCTCACCATACTCTACTCCAATAATAGTTCTTATTGAATCTGCCTTTCTTTTCCTTAAGTAGATAATTGGTACGTTATACCAAAGCAACGGACTTTCTTGGATTGACAGAAAAACCTGTGCTGCATTAAACTCTTCATAAACATCACTTTTACTCAATTTACGAAGCATTTCAGATGCATACGTATGCATAGGCTTCATACGTCCATCATAATCTTGAATGACCATTTCTGAAAACTTGGCAGCGTGCTCTTTAGGAGTTATATGTACTCTCAGAATAGAATCAATTTGTGCTTTAGTTGGTCTGCTTAATTCATTTGCATGATCGTGTCCATCGTTTACTGAATGTTGTTGTGAAAATCCTGAAAAACTCACTAAAAGCAAAATCATGGTCATTAATTTTGCTTTCTTCTTTTTTAGTTTATTAAGTCGACTACGTATATCATCAAAACGTGTATGTTTAGCAAACAGAATAGCCATTAAACCAAAATATAAAAGCATATAACCAGCGTAGGTGATGTAAGTTCCCCAGCGGTCGTGGTTTACCGAAAGAATAGTTCCCTTTTCATCCGGATGGTAACTCGCTTGGAAAAAACGGTAACCTTTATGATCTAGGACATGGTTCATGTAAATACGATAATCAAAATCGCCTGTCTCTTTATCTAAAATAGTCACCTTACTTTCAAAAGAAGAAAATGAGTTTTCTGTTCCTGGATATTTTTCACCAATAAAATCATTGAGTTTTACAGCAAATGGTAATTTTTCTAATCTTGAACCATACTGCAAGGCTACATCTATACCACCAACATTTATTTCTTCCATTCTGTTGTGCGTACCTGGACCACCAATGATATTCATACTTTTGGTTTCGCCATTTACAGTAATGTCTAAGACAATTCCATCTTCATTAGTTTTTAAAATTTTTGGTTTTTTCACAACATCAAACACACCTTTGACCACAGGCTTAGGAAATACTAATACCATATTTCCAATTTTATATTGCGAACGTAAAGCTAAAGGTTGTAAGCTATCTTTTACTACTTTACCTGTGGCTCTGGTTGCCATCGTCATGTATTCTCCTTCGTAAGGCGAATTTATAAATAGTCCTTCATTGGTATCCGTAATATTTATAGCCCCTTTTTGATACTTGTTTAGAGAAATAAGAACATTATGTAAGTTAGAAACCTGTCCTTCTCTTAGAAAGTGGTTATGTGAAGTTCCACTACCAGCTTCAACTAGCTTTAAATAACGTTCTCCATTTTCATTAGGTACAATATCCTTCTCTGCTCCTTTAATGAATTTTTTTAGCCTAATATTGACAATTGAGTTACCATACTTATAGGTTTCGTCAAAATCATTATTTAAACGAGGTGAAAAATCAACCTCCTCCATAATATTAAATTGCTGTAGTTGTCCACCAATTTCATAGTCTCCAAGAATTCGACCACTAATATAGGTTTTGAGAGATCTAAACTCACTTGCGGTTTCACCTTCTGGAATAGACATCTTGCCTTCATAGCCAATATATCTTGTAATACTAGCACCAACAATTATTAATATCCACGCTAAATGGAGAATAAGTGTCGCCCATTTTTCTTTTCGCCACAGACGGTATCTTCCAATGTTTCCAATAAAATTGATAACAAACATAACCATGATAGTTTCAAACCACCAGGCATTATAAATTAGTGTCCGCGTATATGGAGTTGGTGAAGTATCCATGTTTCTGTCTAGGAGAGTTCCTGTTGCCATGGCAACGGCAAAAACAATAAATAAAACGGCAGTAAGTCTGGTGGAAAATAGGAAATTAGCGATTTTCTTTTGCATAGCTATAGGCTTATTTTAAGCTCGTGCAAAGATAAGGCTTTTTGGTGATTTAGATAAGCATTCATTATCTCCAAAAGATGTTAAAATTATATCAAATAATAAGCTTACTTCGATATGTTAGTTTTAAGCAATTTGTTTTGCTCTTCCATTAAATCTTTAAGATCAGATAAGAGCTCTATATCTTTGGGCGTTACAACGGTTTTATCTTTTGAATCTTGTGCTTTGTTTCGTAATCTATTCATAGCTTTTACAACAATAAAAACAGTGAAACCGATAATCATAAAGTCTAAAAAAACTTCGAATAGCTTACCATAAGCTATAGCAACTTCTGTGGTAGTCACTGTTCCGGAAGTATCTGTGATAGCATCTCTTAAGACAAACTTTTTGTTTTCGAAATTAACTCCATCAGATAATAAGGACAATGGTGGTAAAATAACTTGTTTTGCTAATACATCAATCACCTTATTAAATGCAGCGCCAATAATAATACCAATGGCCATATCCATCATATTACCTTTTACCGCAAATTCTTTAAATTCATTAAGTAGTTTCATTCGTCTTTACAATTTTAGATTCAATAAAGACGCAAAGTTAAAAAGATAGGTTCTTCTTCTTCAAATTCTTAACAATAAAATATGCTACACAAATATTTGGTACCCAACATAACCATGCAACAATTCTATATGCTGGTACAAACGCTCCAAATATGGCACTTAAAACAGGTAACCAAATTCGTAATGTCACAGCCGAGAAACATGCCGCATAACTAAATATCATAAAGTATTGGTGTTTGCTAACCTCACCTCTTTTTATGACCTGATAGCCTTTAAAAGTAGTGTATAACCAAATAACTGCCAACGCCATAAAACCGATTTTACTTATTATACCACCAGTGGCATAAAACGCAATATAAAATCCACAAGTACCACTAATTAATGCGGAAACCATATAAATCTTACCGATTAATTTATGTAGTCGCAGCTTGTTTAACCTTAGTGTTTTATTAAATTGCAACCAACCTATAAGCAAAGCCAATCCTCCAAAAATAATGTGTCCATAAAAGCCAACGTTCCAAATAATATTAGAGAGTAATTCAGTTGATTTTGAGCCTAATAATCCAAAATGACGATCAATTACAAAATAAACTATTGGATACAAACCAACGGCAATACAGAGAAGTCCAAAAAAGTAATAACCAACTTTTTTTAAAATAGATGTCATAATTATTTAGTTGTTGTTTCTCGCTTCAAAAATTTTAAGATATAAAAACGTCCCCATTTTACGAGCTCTTCGCTTGGCGTTTTCGGCATAGTCACCTTCAAATAATTCGTCTATAGTTTGAAACCATAAGTTTAACCATAAGCCAAAGTGCAATTCTGTTATACTATTATTGTGCGCTGCATCAACTTTTACATGAGCTTCTAAAGGATTGCCGTGATATTTTGTTTTTAGAAATAGACTCGATTCCCAAAAGGTGGTTAGATGTTGAAGGTGTGCTTCCCAATCTTTAATAGTTTCGTTGAAAAAAGGGCCAAGCACTTCATCTCTTCTTACTTTTTCATAGAATTTAGAGACCAAAAGATAGATGTCTTCTCTATTACTGATGTCTTTTTTCTTCATATATCCAAAGTTATTGCTTTAATCCAAAACTTCTTATTTTAAAATAAGAAATCTTAGTATTTTTACAGCATGATATCTGTAGTCCTTCTTGGAGCTGGTAATGTTGCCACACATTTATATAGAGCATTTTCTAAATCAGAAACTATTGTTATAAACCAATGGTATAATAGAACGCTTACTTCTATTTCATCTTATGCCAATAACGTTAGTATAACCAATGATTTAAGTCAACTCAAAGAAGCGGATATTTATATTTTGGCTGTTAGCGATGATAGCATCGAAAAATTATCTCAAGATTTACCATTTACAAATCGGTTGGTTGCTCATACGTCGGGCAGTGTTTCCATGCACGATTTAGATAAAAAAAATCAGATTGCTGTATTTTATCCTCTGCAAACATTTTCTAAAGATGCCGATATTGATTTTACTGATATTCCTATTTGTATAGAAGTATACGAAAAACAAAACCTTCAACTTTTAAAAGATTTAGCGAAAGCCGTTGGTTGTGAATCTCATAAAATAACAACTGAACAAAGACGAACACTGCATTTAGCTGCTGTTTTTGTAAATAACTTTACCAATCAATTATATAGAATTGGTCATGAGATTTGTGAGTCTAAAAGCATAAATTTTAATCTTTTAAAACCATTAATTACAGAAACAGCAAAAAAGGTTCAAACTATAACGCCTTATATGGCGCAAACAGGACCAGCAAAACGAAACGATAAAAAAACAATCAAAAAGCAATTAAAGTTGATTGAAAATGAAGAACACGAAGCAATTTATAAATTGTTAACGTCTTCAATAAAAAAGACACATGGACAACGATAAAAGTTACAAAGAATATTTAGCCAATATCACCACATTTATTTTCGATGTAGATGGTGTGCTTACAGATGGTACAATTACAGTAACTACTGATGGAGAAATGCTGAGAACCATGAACATTAAAGATGGTTTTGCTCTAAAAACTGCTGTAGATGCTGGGTTTAATGTCTGTATTATTTCTGGTGGCTCTAATGAAGGTGTTCGCAAACGCTTAGCTGGTCTTGGAATTAAAGACATCTTTTTAGGAGCTCATAATAAAATCGATCAACTGAATACTTACTTAAATAAACACAATATCACAAAACCTAATGTGTTATATATGGGAGATGATATTCCCGATTTTCCTGCCATGAAATTAGCTGGCTTACCATGTTGTCCACAAGATGCTGTAGCAGAAATAAAAGCAATTTCAAAATATGTTTCTCATAAAAATGGCGGAAAAGGAGCTGTAAGAGACGTTATTGAGCAAGTGCTGAAGGTACAAGGTAAATGGAATGGTAATTTTGACGCTAAATACGATTAAGTAAAATGGCTCGCAAAACTAGAAGACATAGCACAGGGTTTGGGTATATTGGTTTTGGTAATAACCAGGCAACTTTTAATCAGAAATCATCAACACCTTTTTCTAGATACAAAGAAAAGCTAGATCTTGAAGCACATCTGCATTACAAAATGCATTTTCTACACAAAGACCTAACCAAAGAAGATAAACAAAAAATAAAAGACAAAATAAGAAGACAAGAGCGACAGCTTTTAAAAAAAACAACAATTATTAGTAGTATTGTTTTTGTTATTATTGCACTTGTTGTTTACTACTTAATTAATCAAATCCTATCACACTAATCCCTAAAATGATTCACTTTTTAAATTTAATCCGTTGGAAAAATTTGTTAATGATTGCTCTGATGCAATATTTAGTACGATATGCACTTTTAGTACCTTTTCAAGAAAGCCACGGTGTACAAATCACTTTAAGCGACTTCAACTTTTTCCTTTTGGTCATAGCCACACTTTGCATTGCTGCAGGTGGTTATGCTATCAATGATGTTTATGATATAGAAACTGACAAAATCAACAAGCCAAATAAACGTATTGTAGACAAACACATCACAGAAAAAAATGCGACCACCGTATTTATGGTACTGAATATAATCGGTGTTGGTTTGGGATTTTATTTATCATATCAAATTGGAAGACCAGGATTTTTCGCTATCTTTTTTATTGCTTCAGCACTACTCTACATTTATTCTTCTTCCCTAAAACAAATGGCAGTTGTTGGTAATATTATAGTTTCAATTGTAGTGGCTTTAAGTGTTTTGCTTGTTGGTATTTTTGAATTGATACCTGCAATGAACATGAACAATAAAGCAGTACAGACTACTTTTCTAAATATAATTAGAGATTATGCCATTTTTTCATTTATGATTAATCTCATTAGAGAAATGGTAAAAGATATTGAAGATATTGATGGAGACCATAAAGCAGAAATACAAACACTTCCAATTCTATTGGGTAGGGAACGCGCAAATAAAATAGTATTTGCACTGTCTTTAATTCCTGTTTTTTCGATTATTTACTATGTAATCACCTATTTATTTAAGCAACAATTGGTTGTTGGGTATTTTTTGGTTTTGGTAATTGCACCATTAATTTACATTAGTATAAAGTTGTTTGCGGCAGAACAAAAATCTCAGTACAAACATATCAGCTTAATGCTGAAACTCGTAATGCTAACTGGTATGTTATCTTTATTACTTTATAATTTCATTTTAAAGTAATATGCTAAACGATAAACTCAACAGTTTCAATATCATTTTAGCTTCAGCTTCACCTCGTCGTCATACGTTTTTAAACGTAATGGATATTGATTTTGAAATTCAACTTCAACCTGTTGAAGAAATATATCCAGAGCATTTAACAGGAAGTGAGATTACAGATTTTCTGGCAAAACTAAAAGCTGAACCCTTCACAAATTCTCTACAGAATAACGATATTCTTATAACTAGTGACACCATAGTTTGGCATAACGAAAAAGCCATCGGTAAACCAAAAAATGAAGATGATGCTTTCCGTATGATCAAAAGCCTATCTAATACAACACATCAGGTAGTGACTTCAATATGTCTCTCTTATAACAGCAAACAAAAAATTGTCAATACAACTACCGAAGTAACGTTTAAAGCATTAACAGATGACGAAATCTGGTATTATGTTAACAACTATAAACCACTAGATAAAGCTGGTGCATATGGCATCCAGGAATGGATAGGTGCTATTGGTATTACAAATATTGAAGGCTCCTACAATAACGTTGTCGGCTTACCTACTCACCTACTTTACGAAACGTTAAATACCATTGCTGAAACTGCATAGAATTGTAGTTTTGTTTATTCTGAACTTCCTTTTGCGTAGCTAGTTCCAATATTTCAGAATATTAAAATTTAATTTATGAAGTCAACACAATTTCTCACATTAGTAATATTAGTTTTAGTCTTAAATTCCTGTAAAGACAATAAAATAAGAACCTTAAAAACTCTAGCTATATCAGAACCAGAAACTGAAGTTTTAGCACCAAAAACTATATTATCAAAAGAATTTAATGATTATTGGTATAATGGAGAAGCCGAAATCACTTCATACAAATTAGAACAAGCGCGTTATGGTGAAATACGAGATGGTAAGGCGGTTTTAGTTTTTGTGACTGAAGATTTTTTACCAAAAATTCAGGTTAAAGCAGATAATTATAGTAAAAAGAATACACCTATTTTAAAACTAAATGCTACCAAGAATTTTAATACTGGTATCTATCCATATTCGATAATGCAAAGTACGTTTTATCCTGTTTCTAATAATAAACACGCCATAAAAATTTCTGCTTCTATACAAGAATGGTGTGGACATGTTTACACACAACTTAATAATCGAGCTGAATTTGAAATCATGTCACATTCTTATTTTCAGAGTGAAGCAGATCAATCTTTCAAGCTTGAAAAAAACTGGACTGAAAACGAACTTTGGGTAAAACTACGTGTAGATCCAAAAAGTCTTCCTGTTGGATCAATAAAAATTATTCCATCACTAGAATTCCTAAGGCTTAGACACCAACCTGCTAAGGCATTTAATGCCGATGCCTCTCTAAAAAATGATGTATATACCCTATTTTATCCGGAGCTCAACCGAACATTAAAAATTAATTTTAACCCAAATTTTCCTTTTGATATTTTAGGTTGGGAAGAAATTACTCCAAGTGGTTTTGGAGCCTCTACTAAAACACTTACTACTAAAGCAACTAAACTAGAGTCTATTAAATCTGCATATTGGAGTAAAAATAATAATACAGATGAAGGTCTACGAGAAACTTTAAAATTACAATAGACTTAAAAGAATCTAAACTATATTTGTTAAGCATTAATCGACTTAGCATGAGTGAGTTTTATTATTTATATAAAGAAGAAATTATTTATAGTGCTGTTTTATTATTCGTATTAGGAATCATTAGAGCAATCATAGTAGTTTCTGTAAAAAAAATAGGCAAAAAAAGTGGAACTACTGAGGCTAGAGCAAGCCTCATTGGACGTTATGTCACAGTAACTTTAGTTCTAATCGCGCTGCTTATCGAAGCTTTTATTCTTGGTGCACAACCTTCTGATATTACAGTAGTCTTTTCGTCTGTTTTTGCCGTTATCGGAATTGCCCTATTTGCTATTTGGTCAATTCTAAGTAATGTAACTTCTGGTGTTATAATGTTCTTTTCATTTCCATATAAAGTAGGTGATAAAATTAAGATTCATGATAAGGATTATCCCGTAGAAGCCATTATAGAAGATATCAGAGCATTTCAACTTATTTTAAGAGAAGACAGTGGTGATTTAGTTACATATCCCAATAATCTAATTTTACAAAAAGCTGTAACTTTAATGGAGAAAGATGCTTTAGATGATAGTAGTATTCTATAAGTTATGGTAAAAAAAAGAGCAAAAAAGCGTACCGAAGATTATAAGAAACAAATAGGTCAAATCCCTGGTGCTCTAATATACACTGGGAAAAAGTCTGATAAAGATTTTCACGTTGAATGTTTTGACTATACTAAAGACAATATAGAGGAATCGGTTATCTTAAATATAGAAGACACTGCTAACTACAAAGAGACAGACTCAGTAACATGGATTAATGTTGATGGTCTAAAGTATACTGACCAAATAGAAAATATTGGAAAGCAATATAATCTCCATCCATTAGTATTAGAAGATATAGTTAATACCACACAGCGACCAAAAATTGATGAGTATGAAGATTATCTTTTTGTAGTACTAAAAATGCTATACTACGATAATGATGAAAATATAGTTATTGAACAAGTTAGTTTTGTTTTAGGTAAAAATTATGTAATCACATTTCAAGAGTCCGAAGGTGATGTTTTTGGCACAATAAGAGAGCGTCTTCGATTGGCAAATGGCAGAATTAGAGGTCTCAAATCCGACTACTTAATGTATGCACTCATTGACGCTGTTGTAGATAATTACTTTAGCATTATTGAAATCTTAGGCAATAAAATTGAGGATTTAGAAACCGAGTTATTTGAAGGACATGCCAGAGAAAATATTAATGTGGAAGTGCAACAATTAAAACGTGAAATCTTAAAAGTTCGTCGTGCTATTTTCCCGCTTCGTGAGATTATTAATCGTATAGAAAAAGGTGAGCATCCGCTAATTTACAAACGCACAATAACCTATTATAGAGATATTTACGATCACTTAATTCAAGTGTCAGAAAATATAGATATTTATCGTGAAATGATCTGGAGTTTAATGGATATGTACATGACAACTATCAGCAATAAGATGAACGAAGTGATGAAAGTTCTCACCATTATGGCTTCCATTTTTATACCTCTAACCTTTCTCGCTGGCATCTACGGAATGAATTTTGAATACATCCCAGAGTTAAAATATCGCTATGGTTATTTTGTGCTTCTTGGAGTTATGGTTATTATTTTTGTCGGTTTACTATTTTATTTTAAGCGTAAGAAGTGGTTGTAAAAAAACTGAAAATAAAGTTTGGTATAATATGCATATTAGTTTTACTATCCTCATGTAAAGCTATTCCACCAGAAATCAATATTCCAGATCCTTATAAAGAAGCAAAAGATATAGCCATTTTTATAGATGGAACAGCCTTTAAACCTTCAGATAGTAGCAATATATATAAGCTCAATCAAAATCTAAAACAGCGAAAAAATCTATTATCGTTTTATACTGTTGGAGTTGGAGCTGGTCCAGATGCTAAAAGTTTTGGGCAGTTTTTAGGAGTTGGCCTCTCTAAAGACGTACAACATACATATCGTTTTATTTGTCAGAATTACAGTAAAACTCGTAATGACCGAATTCATCTTTTTGGATTTAGTCGTGGAGCATATACCTGTAAGATTTTAACAAATCTTATTTACACAGCAGGACTTTTAGATTTGGATAATATTAAAAATGAAAAACTACAGCGTAAACTCGTAAGGAAGCTATACAAAACGTATCTCAGTAAAAGAACCGCTAAGGAGCGCAAACAAGATATTGATATCATTATTGCTAAATGGGAAAAGAAACTAAATATTAAAATTAAGCGTCGTTTTAATATTCAAATAGAAACCTTAAATCTTTTTGATACTGTTGAAGCGCTCGGTGCACCAGATAATAGCTTTAATCCTTGTTGTCCAAACAAAAACCATTTAGAGCAATTTTGTAATGTCAAAAAAGTGAATCATGCTGTCTCTATCGATGATAATAGAGCACGGATCTTCACGCCTGTACTAGCATCATGTTCGTGCATATCAGATTGTAAGGATAGAACTTTAGACGATTTTGTTAATGAAGTTTGGTTTGCTGGAGCGCACTCCGATGTAGGAGGTGGCTATAAAAATGAAACAGGTGAAATGGATGACGATTTAGCTAAAATTCCATTAAAGTGGATGATGACTAACTTATTAAAATATAATCTATTTAATAATGATCTAATCGTTGATGAAACCAATACTAACGGCAAAATTCACGATGCAGAAATTGATTATGGGCCAGCATTTAAGAGACGTAATCGTCATATCTATAAATACTACAAATATATATCACAATATAACAAAGGAAAATATAAAATTCATCGTTCTGTAGTGCAACGTTTAGAAAATGGCCTAATTCCAATTTTTAAGCATTATGAACGTCAAAAAGAGAGTAGGGATTTAAACGGAAATCATTTACATACCCAAAGTTGCAGCAAAGACTGGTTTGAAGATAAACCCTTTGACAAATGCTTTAAGAAAACGGATAAAGGATTCCTGTTTTTAGAAACTTGCGATAGCATTGAAGTTGTGGATTAAATAACAAGGGCGTTAAAAAAACTTATAAAACTAACCAACCTTCTAAAAATAAGTCAGATTAATTCTCAATAAATTCTTACTCAACAATATCAAAAACTATTGATAAGTGTTTTTAATGAACTTCATTATAAAATTCTATTTTCGATTGTAAATTCTTATACTTGCCAATTGAATCAATATTTCCCTATGACTAGACAAGAACATCTTAAATTCTGCAAAACATGTACTAACAGAGATATGGACTTAAAAGTAGGTCTTGTTTGTAAGCTGACAGGCAGAATTGCCGATTTTGAAGGAGAATGTGAATCCTTTAAATTAGATGAAGTTGCAGTAGCAAAAATGGATGATGATATTGAAATGGAAGGCTCAGAAATAACAGCTCAAATTTCTAATGAAACACTAGAAAAACTAAAATCAGAACAAAGTTTGCCAGCTGCAATTTTTGCTGGGATGTGTATTGGTATTTTGGCTGCTATGGCTTGGGCAGCAATTACAGTTGCTACAAATATGAAAATAGGATTAGTTGCTATTGCTATTGGAGCTGCAGTTGGTTTGGGAATGCGCTTTTTCGGTAAAGGAATCGACCCGGTATATGGAGTTTGCGGAGCAATAATAGCAATCATTAGTTGTGTCCTTGGTGATGCATTAAGTATTATCGGATTCATAGCTAATGAAGCACAATTAAATTATTTTGAAACCTTATTTAGATTCGACTATTCTCAGATTTTTAGCATTATGTCTGAAATAGCAAGTCCTATGGATTTAATTTTTTATGCTATTGCTGCATATGAAGGTTATAAATTTTCTTTCAGACAATTTACTAAGAAAGATTTGTACGAATTAGAAAACGAACAATAGAGCTTAATAAACAGTTAAATAAATCTAAAACCAAAGGCTTTACTTAGTAACTTTCTTATATTTGGAAAGCAACTAACTAATAACCACATGCACCAGATTAGAATCTGCCTTTTGCTTTTTATAAGCACCTTGGTTTCCCTACAAGCACAACAACCCAAAAAATTTAATTCGTCCGAAATTCACGAAGCCATTCAAAAACTAAATGTTTTAGGCTCTGTACTGTATATTGCTGCACATCCAGATGATGAGAATACGCGATTAATCTCTTACATGTCTAATGAAGTTAAAGCGCGTACAGCTTACTTATCATTAACACGTGGAGATGGAGGACAGAATCTAATTGGTCCAGAAATAAGAGAGCTTCTGGGAATTATTAGAACCCAAGAGTTATTAGCAGCAAGACGCATTGATGGTGGTGAACAACGATTTACTAGAGCCAATGATTTTGGGTATTCAAAGCATCCAGACGAAACCTTAGAAATCTGGAATAAAGACGAAGTCCTTTCTGATGTTGTTTGGGCTATCCGAGAATTTAAACCAGACATTATTATTAACCGTTTCGACCACAGAAGAGCTGGTCGCACACATGGTCACCATACAAGTTCAGCAATGCTGAGCATGGAAGCTTTTGATATCGCAAATGATGCTTCAAAATATCCTTCGCAATTAGAGCTAACTGAGACTTGGCAACCAAAACGTTTATTCTACAATACCTCATGGTGGCGCTATGGAAGTAGAGAAGAATTTGATAAATTAGACAAGAGTAATATGCTCAGTTTTGATATTGGAGTCTACTATCCAAATAAGGGCATGTCTAACAATGAAATTGCATCATTAGCTAGTAGTCAGCATTTATCTCAAGGATTTGGTCGTCAATCTACTCGCGGCAATCAACAAGAATATATTGAATTTTTAAAAGGTGAACCTTTAGATGAGAGTAACGACGTATTCGCAGGAATTGACACCTCTTGGAATCGCATTGAAGGTGGAGAAGGTATTGGAAATATTCTTAATACAATTGAAAGCAATTTTAATTTTGTTAATCCTGTTTCACATTTACCAAAACTTTTAGAGGCCTATAGATTGCTTCAAAATATAAAAGATAAACATTGGAAAGTTATAAAAACCAAAGAATTAAAAGTCATCATCGAAGCTTGTGCTGGTTTATATTTAGAAGTTTCAGCAAGTAGCCCTAATGCTTCTCCAAATTCGGATGTGTCACTTCAAATGGAAGTTTTAAATCGTAGTAATGCCAAAATGAGTTTGGTATCTTATAACTTATCTACACTTCAAAATGGTATTTCAAAGCTAATGGAATTGCCAGAAAATCAACGTTTGAATTTTGAGGAAGGCATTTCTATTCCAAATAATATGGCATACACGGCTCCATATTGGCTAAATACCAAAAGCACACTTGGCATGTACCATGTTGAAGAAAAAGAGCTTATAGGTTTACCTGAAACACCAAGAGCTGTTTTTGTAGATTTTAATTTAATGATTGAAGACACACCAATAACTATCACTAAGCCTGTTATCTATCGCTATTCTAAACCAGATAAAGGTGAATTATACAGACCGTTTGAAATTATTCCTGAAGTTTCAGCAAGTATAAGTGATAAGGTTTTCATATTTGAAAACAATCACCAAAAAGAAATTGAGATTACAGTAAAAGCTGGGCGTGATGATATTGACGGCTTTGTTCAAATGGCTTATCCTAACGATTGGAAGGTCTTTCCTCAAAAACAAAAAATTGAAATTGCCAACAAAGGAGACATTCAAAAAGTAGTTTTTACTGTGATTCCACCAATAGGTAAAAGTGAAGGTCTCATTACTCCAATGGTAAATGTAAATGGAGAGTTTTACACGGATGAGTTGATTGAAATTGATTATACACACATTCCGTTTCAAACGGTTTTAATGCCAAGTGTAAGCAAAGTGGTACGGTTAGATATTGAAAAGCGTGGAAATAATATAGGTTATGTTGAAGGAGCTGGAGATGTGGTTCCTGAAAGTTTGCGTCAAATAGGTTATAACGTCACCATCATTAAACCCGAACAAATTTCACCTGAAAATTTATCAAATTTCGATGCCATAGTCGTTGGGATTAGAGCATATAATATTGTTGATGAATTAAAATTCAAACAAAAATTCTTATTAGATTATGTCAAAGAAGGTGGGAATTTAGTGATTCAATATAATACAAGTAGACGCTTAAAAGTGGATAATTTAGCACCTTACGATTTGCAATTATCTCGAGATAGAGTCACAGATGAAAACGCTTTAGTCAGGATTTTAGAACCAAATCATCCAATTCTTAATTTCCCGAATAAAATCACCATCCAAGATTTTGAAGGTTGGGTACAAGAACGTGGTTTGTACTTTCCAAATCAATGGTCAGATGAGTTTACACCACTACTCGCTTCTAACGACAAAGGAGAAAGTTCAAAAGAAGGTGCCTTGCTAGTTGCAAAATACGGGAAAGGCAACTATATTTACACAGGCCTCAGTTTTTTTAGAGAATTTCCGGCAGGAGTTTCTGGTGCTTACAGACTCTTTGCTAACTTGCTTTCGGCAGGCAAAGAAGATAAAATACCACTAAAAAATTGATGCCTAGCAACCAAAAATCACATCCAATACAACTAACAACTAACAACTAACAACTAACAACTAACAACTAACAACTAACAACTAACAACTAATTTAAATTATGAATGACCAAAATCAGCCTCAGCCAAAACAAAAATGGAGTAAAATGTACACTGCAGTTTTAATAGCTAATGCACTTTATATTGTTTTATTCTACTTTATAACCGCATCATTCGCATAAATACATGCAAACATTAGATTGGATTGACTGGACCGTTTTAATAGTCACCTTAGCCACAATTGTAGGCTATGGAACTTGGAAAACCAGAGGTCAAAAGAATGCGCAAGATTACATAAAAGGAGGTAATACTTCAAAATGGTGGACGATAGGTCTATCTGTAATGGCAACCCAAGCCAGTGCAATCACTTTCCTTTCTACAACTGGCCAAGCATTTTCCGATGGCATGGGATTTGTTCAATTTTATTTTGGACTTCCAATTGCGATGGTGATAATATGTTTGGTATTTATTCCGCTATATCATCGGCTTAAGGTTTATACAGCATACGAATTTTTAGAAAATCGTTTCGATCTTAAAACACGAAGTCTAACAGCCATTCTCTTTTTAATTCAACGTGGATTAGCAGCAGGAATTACCATTTTTGCTCCAGCTATTATTCTTTCGGTTGTCTTAGGCTGGAATATTGTAACGCTCAATATTGTCATTGGAGTCTTAGTCATTATCTACACCGTTTCTGGCGGAACTAAAGCTGTTACTGTAACTCAGAAACAGCAGATGTTTGTGATTTTCGCTGGTATGCTGGCTGCCTTATTTATCATTATTAATTTAATTCCGGATGAAGTTTCTTTTAAGGATGCCATAGATATTGCTGGTGCAACTGGCAAAATGGAAGTCTTAGATTTCTCCTTCGACTTAGAAAATAGATATACTGTTTGGACTGGGCTTATTGGCGGTACATTTTTAATGCTATCGTATTTCGGCACTGATCAAAGCCAGGTGCAACGTTACCTTTCTGGTAAATCCATGAAAGAAATGCAAATGGGTTTGCTTTTTAATGGTTTATTAAAAGTGCCAATGCAGTTCTTCATTTTACTTGTTGGTGTAATGGTGTTTGTGTTTTATCAATTTAATCCGGCTCCACTAAATTTTATTGATGCTTCAACACAAACCGTTTTAGCTTCAGAATATGGTGATGATTATAGAGCGCTTCAAGAAAAACAAAAGGCTTTATTTTCAGATAAACAGACCTATAGTTTAGCCTATTCTAAGAATGAAAATCCAACTACTAAACAACAACTTTTCGTATTAGATAGCATTGAAAAATCATATCGATTAGAATCAAAATTCTTAATTAAAAAAGCAGTAGATGCTGAATATACTTCAGAATACAATTCACTTCAAAAAGAACTAGAAGCTTTAAAGTCCAATATAAAAAGTGAAGCTTATATCGCAAAGTCAGCGGAATTAACTGCACTTTATAAAGATTCAGCAAAAGACACGCAGACCAATGACAGAGATTATATGTTCATTCGATTTATACTAAACCACTTACCTACTGGACTAATAGGTTTACTTTTGGCTGTGATACTTTCGGCTGCCATGTCTTCAACAGCTTCCGAGATAAATGCTTTAGCAACCATTACATCAATTGATTTATATGGCAGAAATCTTAAAGAAGACAAAGGCGAAGCGCATATGGTAAAAATGACTAAATGGTTTACATTTGGTTGGGGAATTGTAGCTATCATCATTGCTTGTTTTGCAGATTTAGCAGAGAATCTTATTCAGTTAGTAAACATTATTGGTTCAATATTTTATGGCAATGTATTAGGCATATTTTTATTAGCCTTCTTCTTTAAATATATTAAAGGTAATGCTGTATTTGTAGGAGCACTCATCACACAAGCCATTGTAGTTGTTGGCTGGTGGTTTGATTGGATGCCATATTTATGGCTAAACCTTTTCGGTTGTGTTGTCGTAATATTTATCGCGCATGTTCTACAATTCTTATTACCTAAAAAGATAGTGTAGTGAATTCTAAAATTATTAATTGGGGAATTATTGGCGCTGGTAAAATCGCAGCTACTTTCGCTACAGATTTAAATGAAATGGCTGATGCAAAACTATATGCTATTGCCTCCAGAGATTTAGATAAAGCAAAAGAATTTGGGTTACAATTTCATACCAATGTAGCTTATGGTAATTATGAAGAACTTGTAGATGACCCAAATATTGATGCTATTTATATTGCTACTCCTCACAGTTTTCATAAAACGCATACATTATTATGCTTAAACCATAAAAAACCTGTTCTATGCGAAAAGCCATTCGCTATGAATTTAGGAGAGGTGAATGAAATGATTGAAAGCTCAAAACAAAACAACACGCTTTTGATGGAAGCCCTTTGGACTGCTTTTTTACCTCATTTTCAATATGTACAAGATTTAATTGATCAAAGCCATTTCGGAAATGTTTTAAAACTTGAAGCTGATTTTGGTTTTCATCCTCAATACGACCAGAATTCTAGGTTATTTGACAAATCCGTTGGCGGAGGCAGTTTATTAGATATTGGAATTTACCCGATATTTGCAGCTTTATGGACTTTAGGACAACCCAATTCTATTGAAGCTAACGCTCGTTTTTTTGACACTGGAGCGGATTCAGAATGTAAAATGATATTCCATTATGATTGTTGTCAAGCTGTTTTAAAAAGCACGCTTTTAAAAGAAACAAAAACCGAAGCTGTCTTCACTTGCGAAAAAGGTACAATCAAAATCAATGGTCGTTTTCACGAACCCTCAACAGTTACACTAATTGATAAACATGGTCATTCAGAATTAAAAACTTTCGATTATAAAACCATTGGCTACAATTACGAGATTGAACATTTTAATCAATTAATTAGAAATGGCAAGACAGAAAGTGATCTTATGACTTTTGAGCGCAGTAGAGAATTGATATCCAAATTAGATCAAGTTAGAGAACTAATTGGTTTACAATACACATAAGTCGCAATGTTATTCCTAGGCAGCAAGACGTTGCAAATGCTTAACATTCACGATCACCAAAAAACAATAATTAGTATTGAGCAATCTCTCAAAGTAAAATTAAAACCAATAGACAGGTTGAGGTGCTCTACTCACAACTAGATTTCAATTTATAACAAGAAAGCGCAACTCAATGAGTTGCGCTTTATCTAATTTCTATTATTTAGAATCTCTTCTATAATTTACATAGCTCCCCATTCTTTTAAAGAATCTTCATTCATTTTTATATAACCATTATTTTTAGCTTTCTTAGCACCTTCCAAAGATTTCTTTGCAGCAGCAATAGCACCTTTCTTGTCACCATTAGCAGCATGGATTAAGGATTGTTGTCTTAAATACCAAAAACGCGGTTGCTCTTTAGTCATCTCAACAGCCTTATCAATCCATTTCATGGCTTTATCTAATTCTTTATTTGCCGATAAATAATATACAGCTGCAGAGTAATAATCATTAGCGCCAGGACCAGCCATCATTTTATCAATATCTGCAGATACTTTAGCATCGGTAGGAACAGAAAATGGAATCGCTACATAACTTTTTTCCCATATCATGTCAATAGTTCCACCATTATTAGTAATGTTATTAATGTCTATAGTAAAAGTCTCTACACTAAATGGAATTTCCATCACATCAACTTTTATAGACGCCGCAACTTTGCTGTCATCCCACTCTCTAGGCGTTCCCCAATTATTGGTATCTGTATAGAACATTACTTCCCAAGTTTTCTCTTCTAACTTGGTAAACATTGCATATTTACCTGCTTTTAGAGTATCATTAGCAATAACAATGTCGTCACTAAATTCTATTGTCGTGTTAGCATTTGCTCCAGTTCTCCAAACCGTTCCATATGGTTCTAATTCACCAAATATCTTTCTTCCTTTTACTCCAGGTCGAGAATATTCGATAGTAACATCTGTTAAACCTACCTTCTGCTCCACTTTACTAAATGGACTAGGTTGTGGTGTTTCTAATTGGGCATTTACAGAAAACATTAATGTTAACGCGAACGCAAAAAGTACTAATTTCTTCATTTTGTATGGTGTTAGTGATTGTTTTTAAAGTGTCGTAAAGTTACAATTTAACAAAAGTCATATATGTTAAGGAATCCTTAAAAGAAGAAAACAGAAATTTATGAGAAAATAATAAGCTGAATTCAACTATTAATCGTAATATTGCAATATAATGATATATAAGCAATGGGATTAACTAAGAGTGAAATATTTACAGATCAACAAAATGAGATTTCTAACATTGCAAAAGTGTTTGGACATCCTGCAAGAGTTGCGATACTTCAATATTTATTTAAGACAAATTCTTGTATTTGTGGTGATCTAGTGGACAAAATTGGTTTAGCTCAACCCACAATTTCTCAACATCTAAAAGAACTAAAAAACATAGGTCTCATAAAAGGAAATATTGAAGGTACTAGTGTTTGCTATTGTATTGATGAAGTCAACTGGACTAAAATGAAAATAGTAATATCGGAATTTCTAGATCAGGATATAAATATGAACTGTTGCTAGAAAAAGAATAACTATAACTACAAATAAAATAAAACTATGGAAATTTTATTCTTCTTATCAATAATCTGCCTTATGGTCTTTATGATATTGGCAACTTACGATGGTGCATATTTACACTTATGGAAATACGAACTTTTTAATAGAGACGAAAGCTTGTTTGAGCACAAAACTCATACAGTAAGAGCATTATTATTTCCTATTATAGTCTATTTATTATTCGTAGACACAAGTATTATTGGATTCTGGATAGGTCTTGTACTTGTATTATCCGACCTTATAGTCTTGGGAATAGACGCCTATTCAGAAAAAGAAAGCAGAAGCTTTATGAATGGTTTACCTCAATGGGAATACATCCTACATATCTTTGCCAATAGTTTTCATTTTGCTGCCATCATTTTAATAGTTGCAGCAAGAATAGAAATAACAAACAATGGTATCTTCTACTCTACTGATTTTATGATACGTAGCAATTTTGAAACCGTTCAGCTAATTGCTATAAATATATTGCCTGGTGGAATTATATTGGGACTGATTCATCTCCTATTAAATTTCGAAGTCGGAAAACAACTATGGAGTAGTAATCGAATAAAAATAACATGTTGTTAAAAAATAAAAACATATGAAACTTTCAGAAATTAAAACAAAATTAAATCAGTTAAAAACCATAGCGTTTCAATTACCAAATGGAACTTTAGTGCCTAATCACTTCCATGTTACAGAAGTTGGGAAAATCTCAAAACACTTTATCGATTGTGGCGGAACGATAAGACAAGAAGAAGTTGCTAATTTTCAACTTTGGGAAGCAAATGATTATGATCACAGGCTACATCCTGAAAAACTACTAAGCATTATCGAATTATCTGAAAAGGTACTAAACATCGGAGATTTAGAGATTGAAGTGGAATATCAAAGTGATACCATTGGCAAGTTTGGGTTAGATTTTGATGGCACCAACTTTCTACTAACAATAAAACAAACCGATTGTTTAGCCAAAGATAATTGTGGTGTACCACAAGAAAAACCTAGAGTTAAACTTTCGGAACTTCAAAATGCATCTTGCTGCACACCAGACTCTGGTTGTTGTTAACCTTAATAAAACAAAGTAAATTTATGATATATCCTCAAATAGTATCTCAAATCAAAGATTTAGATATCAATTTAATTTCAGACGAACGCAAAACTATTCTTGAACCCTTAATCGATTTTGTTAAAGAAAAAACAGAGCAAGATCAAATCATAAATCTCAATTTTATTTGTACCCACAATTCGCGAAGAAGCCATTTATCTCAGGTTTGGGCACAGACAATGGCTAGTTATTTTAGCATAAAAAATGTGTTTTGTTATTCTGGCGGAACCGAAGCAACTGCCCTGTTTCCATCTGCAGCTGAAGCTTTAGAAAACTCTGGATTTAAAATTAAGAAATTATCAACTGAATCTAATCCTGTTTACGCTATAAAGTATTCAGAAACTGATCATCCCATTATTGGTTTTTCAAAAACTTTTGATGCCGAATTTAATCCAGCGTCGAATTTCGCAGCCATCATGACCTGCTCTAGCGCAGATAAAGGTTGTCCATTTATTGCTGGTGCAGAACAACGAATTCCAGTGACTTTTGAAGATCCAAAAGCTTTTGATAATACTCCGCAACAAGCAGAGAAATACAAAGAACGTAGCCTACAAATTGCTACTGAATTAAAGTATGTTTTTTCTAGTCTTAATAAATAATTGTAATGACAAAAGTTAAGAAGAAGCTCAGTTTTTTAGACAGTTACCTCACTTTATGGATATTTATAGCCATGGCTATTGGAGTTGGCATTGGCTATTTTATACCTTCCTTTCCAAAATTCTTAGATTCATATAGTAGTGGCACAACTAATATTCCTATTGCTATTGGCTTAATTTTAATGATGTATCCACCATTAGCAAAAGTCAATTATGCATTGTTACCTAAGGTTTTTAAGGACACCAAAATCTTGTCTATATCTTTAGTTTTAAACTGGATTATTGGTCCTGTTTTAATGTTCATTTTAGCAATAACCTTTCTACAAGATTACCCAGAATATATGGTTGGTCTAATTCTCATTGGTTTAGCACGTTGTATTGCAATGGTTTTAGTTTGGAACGATTTAGCGGAAGGTAGTAGCGAATATGGAGCAGGACTTGTAGCTTTAAATAGTATTTTTCAGGTATTTGCTTATAGTTTTTATGCTTATTTGTTTATTACCGTGCTTCCACCCTATTTTGGATTTGAAGGAGCTATTGTAGATATATCAATTGCTACTATTGCAGAAAGTGTTGCTATTTATTTAGGTATACCTTTCTTACTTGGCATTTTATCGCGTTTAATTTTGGTAAAACTAAAAGGTGAAGACTGGTACACAAAAAAGTTTATTCCCATGATATCGCCTTTAACCTTAATTGCTCTATTGTTTACAATTGTTGTTATGTTTTCTTTAAAAGGTGAACTTATCGTGGAAATACCAATGGATGTCCTCATCATAGCTGTTCCACTATTAATTTATTTTGCTATAATGTTTGTTATTGGCTTCTTTGTTAGCAAGGCCATGGGCGCAACTTATGATAAAAATGCAGCTATAGCTTTTACCGCAGCTGGCAATAACTTTGAGTTGGCAATTGCTGTAGCCATAGCAGTTTTTGGTTTAAATTCTGGACAAGCATTTGCTGGTGTTATAGGCCCTTTGGTTGAAGTACCTGCACTAATTCTCTTAGTTAGAGTGGCTTTTTGGCTTCGCAAAAAATACTATTTACCCCAAAACGAATTGTAAAAAGGAAGTATTTCTGAATTTGGTGTTAAAGTTTGTTTAACTATAATTACATATAGTTAAACAATTCTTATATTTGTCCTGTAAATCAATTACAATGGCAAAAAAGAAAAATATAAGACAGGCTGATATCATTTCATATTATATGGATTATGTTTTAACTCATAATCACAAACCAAAATCGGTATATGCATTTGCAAAAGACAATAATTTTGAAGAGCAAAAGTTCTATGAGTTTTTTAATTCTTTTGAATTACTTGAGCAATCGATTTTTAAGGTGTTTTTCGATAATACTTTAGAAGTGCTTCATAAAAGCGATGACTATCAATCTTTTGATGCTCGCAATAAACTATTGAGTTTCTATTTTACTTTTTTTGAGGTACTAACAGCAAATAGAAGCTACGTTATCCATGCTTTAGGTTCGGAAAAAAATCAACTGAAGTCTCTAAAAACATTATCTCATCTAAAGAAAAGTTTTACAAATTATATTGAGTTATTAGACATCAAAACTGTAGATCTTAAGCAAGAAAAACTTGTAAAGATTAAGAATAGAGGAGTTAAAGAGTCTGCTTGGTTTCAGTTATTAGTTACTATTAAATTTTGGATAGACGATACCTCAACCTCTTTTGAAAAGACAGATATTTTTATAGAAAAATCAGTTCAAGCAAGTTTTGATTTAATAGATACAACACCTTTGAAAAGTCTAATAGATTTTGGCAAATTCTTGTATAAAGAAAAAATCCACTCTAATTAATACTTAAATAAAAAAAGCATAAATGAACACCATAGATAGCATACCAATTACAAAAATTTCTAGAGCTAGTAAATTAGTAACTACAGGTGCAAAAGTAGGTGTTAACTACTTGAAGTATTATGGTGATAAAATGCTGAACTCTAAGGAAGATGCCAAAGAACGCCTCAATCAAAATAATGCAGAAGACATTTACGACAGCTTAAAAAAATTAAAAGGTAGTGCTCTTAAAGTCGCACAAATGTTAAGTATGGAAAAGAGCATATTGCCACAGGCATATGTAGAGAAATTTTCGTTATCGCAATTTTCTGTTCCGCCTTTGTCTCCGCCTTTAGTTATAAAAACATTTAAAAAATATTTTGGGAAACATCCCGAAGATATTTTTGATACTTTCAACGCAACTTCAGTAAATGCTGCCAGTATTGGCCAAGTCCATATTGCAGAAAAGGATGGGAATAAATTTGCTGTGAAAATCCAATATCCTGGAGTTGCGGAAAGTATTGCTTCTGATTTAGCATTGGTTAAGCCCATAGCTATTAAAATGTTCAATATTAAAGGAAAAGATTCGGATAAATATTTCAAAGAAGTTGAAAATAAACTTACAGAAGAAACAAATTATATCCTAGAAATAGAGCAAAGCAAAGCGGTTGTTGAAGCCTGTAAGCACATCCCAAATCTAAGGTTTCCAAAATATTACGAAGAGTTTTCATCAGAGCGCATTATCACTATGGATTATATGAAAGGTGAACATCTTTCGGAATTTGTAGCACATAACACTGACCAAGAAGTATCTAATCGTTTAGGACAAGCTTTATGGGATTTCTATATGTTCCAAATACACAAATTGAAAAAAGTACATGCAGATCCGCATCCTGGGAATTTTTTAATTTCTAAAGAAGGTGATTTAATTGCATTAGATTTTGGCTGTATGAAGTCAATTCCTGAAGAATTCTATAAACCATATTTTGAATTGGCTGAAGAGGATTGTATCAACAATTCGAAAACTTTTTCAGAAAAACTGTACGAATTAGAAATTCTACGTAAAGATGATTCTAAAGAAGAGATTGAATTTTTTAGTGGCATGTTTCATGAGCTTTTAAGTTTATTCACAAAACCATTCCATGTTGAAGAATTTGATTTTTCGAATCCAGAATTTTTCAATCAAATAACAGAGATGGGACAACGCTATTCTAAAAGCACAGAACTTAGAAACATGAATGGGAATCGAGGTTCAAAACATTTCATTTATATAAATAGAACGTTCTTTGGATTGTATAATTTAATGTTCGATTTAAAAGCTGAGCATGTAAAAATCAACAATTTTACAAATCTATAGATGACAGAATTTAGTAGCGATGATTTAGACCAAATGCATCATTTGTACAGAATCAACTTAATTAATAGTTGTTCAGGTTATAAGTCTGCAAACTTAATTGGTACTAAAAGTCATGATGGTATAAGTAATGTCGCTGTGTTTAGTTCTATCACCCATCTGGGCTCAAATCCTGCTTTATTAGGTTTTTTTTTAAGACCAACTACCGTGATGCGCAATACATATCATAATATAAAATCAACAGGGAAATACACCATTAATCATATTCATGATGAAATATTAGACGATGCGCATCACACTTCCGCCAAGTATGCCGAACATATTTCAGAATTTGATGCCACAAAATTAAATGAAGATTATAAAGATGGTTTCTTAGCACCTTTTGTAAAGGGTTGTCCAATTCAATTAGCAATGAGTTACGTTGAAGAATATCCTATTAAAGTTAATAATACGATTTTACTAATTGGAAAAATTGATAAATTGTATGTTCCTGATGAGCTATTAGAAAAAGATGGCTTCATTAATCTGTCTAAAGGAAAAGTAGCAACAATAAATGGTTTAGATGGCTATGCAGTACCTCAATTAAAAACCCGTTTAGAATATCAAAGGCCAAAACCACAGTTTGAAAAAAACAATGACTAATGCGAATATTAATCACAGGCACAACAGGCTATATAGCCAGAAGACTAGCACTTCAACTGCTCGAAGATAAGCATGAGCTGGTTTGCTGTGTACGTGATTTAAATCGTATTCCTGATGAAATTGAAGATAATCCACTTTGCACTTTTATTAAAGTCGATTTCTTAGATCCCGAGCCAAACAAAATTCCAAAGAATATTGATGCTGCCTATTATTTAATTCATTCTATGTCGACAGATTCAGATGATTTTGAAGACTTAGAGCGACAGTGTGCACAAAATTTTAAGAATCTTGTTTCAGCAACCAATTGTAAACAAGTCATATATTTAAGTGGTATTGTAAACGATGAATCACTATCCAAACATTTAAAATCGAGATTACAGGTAGAAAACACACTAAAATCCGATATCTATGCTTTAACCACATTTAGAGCTGGAATCATTGTCGGCAGTGGAAGTGCATCCTTTGAAATTATACGAGACATTGTAGAGAAGCTACCTTTTATGATTACACCAAGGTGGCTAAATACTAAGACGCAACCTTTGGGAATAAGAGATGTACTTACATTTTTGTCAGGTGGATTAGGTAAAGAAGAATTATATAACAACGCCTATGATATTTTTGGTCCTGAAGTCTTAACCTATAAAGAAATGCTACTTCAATTTGCTGAAGTAAGAGGGTTTAAACGTTATATCGTTACGCTTCCTGTATTGTCACCAAAACTATCTTCATATTGGTTGTATTTCGTTACTTCTACATCGTTTCAATTAGCTTCAGCCCTAGTAGATAGTATGAAAGTCGAAGTCATTGGTAAATCGAGCAACATAAACGAGATAATTGGTGTGAAACCAATGGATTATAAAACAGCTGTGAATTTAGCGTTTCAAAGAATAGAGCAAAATGCTGTAATATCAAGTTGGAAAGATGCAGTAAGTAGTGGACGATTTAAAGACCAATTATCTAAGCATATAGAGTTACCTCAATATGGTTGTTTCAAAGATGTAAGACACCGAAAGGTAATCGATGAGACTCATACCTTAAATAAAATCTGGAGTATTGGTGGAAGAAATGGCTGGTACAGTTTCAATGGATTATGGAAACTTAGAGGCTATATGGATAAACTTTTTGGAGGTGTTGGATTAAGACGCGGTCGAACAAGCGAGACGCATCTAGAAGCTGGAGACGCTTTAGATTTTTGGCGTGTTTTATATGCAAGCAAAGACGAAAAACGACTTTTATTGTTTGCTGAAATGCGTTTACCAGGAGAAGCATGGTTAGAATTCAAAATTGTAAAGGATCAATTATACCAGCGTGCCGTTTTCAGACCTAAAGGGGTTTGGGGCAGATTATATTGGTATATGGTTTTACCTTTTCATGCCTTTGTGTTCAGTGGAATGATAAACGCTTTGGTTAAAAAATGAAAACCGTAAAAAAGAAAAACCTTCCAACAAAAATTTGTCTTGTCTGCAACCGACCATTCTCATGGCGAAAAAAATGGAAAAAAGATTGGGACAATGTAAAATATTGTAGTGAAAGATGCAGAAGACAAAAAATAATATAAATCTAGTTTGGTTTAGAAATGATTTAAGAACTATTGACAACGCAGTTTTATTTGAAGCTCAAAAAAACTGCGACCAACTTATTGGCGTTTATTGTTTTGACCCACGCCTCTTCTCTCTTGATAAATTTGGGTTTAAAAAAACAGAAAAATATAGGGCTAAATTCTTAATTGAAACTATTCATAATTTAAAAAAACAACTGAATAATCTCAATGTTTATTTATTAGTTTTTAATGATTGTCCTGAAATTGTTATTCCTAAAATTTGTGATGAAAATAAAATAACTGACATATATCTTCAAAAGGAATGGACACAAGAAGAAGTGGACTCGGAAAGTTTGGTAAAATCGAAAACCAAACATGTAAAATGGCATCATATTCACAATCAATTTTTATTCCATCCTGACGATATAAATTTCGAGATTTCTAAAACGCCACACGTGTTTACGGTCTTTAGAAAAAAGCTTGAAAAATATGTTGAAATTCGTCCAGAGTTAAACATAATAAAGTTTTCTGAGGACAATAGAATTGATAATAACACTAAAATTCCTTCGCTCGAAATATTAGGATTTAAAGACTTTAAAACACATCCACATTCCGCTTTCCCGTTTAAGGGTGGTGAAACCAATGCGATAAAGCGACTTCAAAATTATTTTTTCAACACCAAAAAGTTAGGATTTTACAAAAAAACAAGAAACGGTTTAGTTGGTAAAGATTATAGTTCAAAATTTTCTCCTTGGTTAGCAAATGGATCAATCTCAGCAAGAACCATTTATTGGAAAGTTAAAAAATTTGAAGAACTACATTATAAAAATCAATCGACCTATTGGTTGATTTTCGAGTTGATTTGGAGAGATTACTTCAAGTATGTCTCTTTAAAGCATGGCAATCAGATTTTTAAGCTAGAAGGTATTTTAAAAAAGAATTATGATTGGGACTCAACCAAAACAAAAATTGAAAAATGGATGAGTGGAGAAACGTCTTTAGACTTCGTAAACGCTAATATGATAGAGCTAAAAGAAACAGGTTGGATGAGTAATAGGGGACGACAAAATGTGGCCTCATATTTCGCTAAAGAATTAGAACTAGATTGGCGAATCGGAGCTGCTTATTTCGAGTCTTTACTTATCGATTATGATGTTCATAGTAATTATGGTAATTGGATGTATGTTGCAGGAGTTGGTAATGACCCAAGAGACAGAAAGTTTAACGTTCAACTTCAAGCAGAACGATACGATACAAATGGAAAGTTTAGAAAACTTTGGTTACAACCTAGCCTATTTTAAAATGAAAGAAGCAGTCTTAATATTCCCACATCAACTATTTAAGAATTCACTAATTCTTAAACAAGATTGTGATATTTATTTAGTTGAGGAATTTTTGTTTTTTAAACATTATAAATTCCACAAACAAAAAATTGCTTTTCATCGTGCTACAATGAAAGCATATCAAGATTACTTGAAAAAGAAAGGTAAGACCATAAAATATGTTGACGCTACTAATAACCTGAGTGATGTGCGTAAGCTTATTCCAAAACTTATTGAAGACGGCATTGAAAAACTTCATATTACAGACCCAACCGACAATTGGCTTCAAAAGCATATTGATTCAACTACAGAATCCATAGAAATAGAGTGGTATGAAAATTCATTATTCATAAATTCAAAAGAAGATTTATCAACCTTTTTTAAACCAACAAAAAAGAAATTCTTTCAAACTTCATTTTACAAACAACAACGAAAAGATAGAGATGTTTTAATGGTTTCAGGTGAACCAGAGGGTGGAAAATGGACTTACGATTCTGACAACAGAAAAAAATATCCAAAAGAGAAAATTCCTCCTAGTATTCAATTTCCAGACACTACTGATTATCATAAAGAAGCCGAAAGCTATGTCAATGCACATTTTGCGAATCATTATGGAGAGTTAAGTGACTTCACCATCTACCCTATAGATTATAAAACTTCGGAAGCGTGGTTCCAACAATTCTTAGAAATTCGATTTCATGAGTTTGGAGTCTATGAAGACGCTATCGTAAAAGAAGAGCATTTTTTAAATCACAGCCTACTATCGCCTTTAATAAATGTCGGACTATTAGAACCAAAGTACGTTATATCCCAGGCTATAGCATATGCAAAAGAAAATGATATTCCATTAAATTCAACAGAAGGTTTTGTTCGCCAAATATTAGGATGGCGAGAATTTATACGTGGTATATACGAAGTGAAGGGTACCGAAGAACGCAATAAGAATTTTTGGAAATTCAATAGAAAAATCCCTAAGTCATTTTACGATGGTTCAACAGGAATTAAACCAATTGATGATGTCATAAAGAAAGTCTTAAAAACAGGTTATGCCCATCATATAGAACGTTTGATGATTTTAGGAAACTTCATGGTACTGTGCGAATTTGATCCAGACGATGTCTACAAATGGTTTATGGAATTATTTATTGATTCCTATGATTGGGTTATGGTACCTAATGTATATGGCATGAGTTTATATGCCGATGGTGGCTTAATGTCAACCAAGCCTTATATAAGTAGCAGCAACTATATTATGAAAATGAGTAATTATTCTAAAGGAAGTTGGCAGCCTATTTGGGATGGATTATTCTGGACATTTATGGATAAGCATAGAGAGTTCTTTTTAAGTAATCCACGGTTAGGAATGCTTATAAGAACATTCGATAAAATGAAACAAGAACCAAAGGAAAAGCACTTTGAGAACGCAAAAACTTTTTTAGAGCAATTATAATGTCAGCAAAAGAACATATCAATGTAGTTTGGCTAAAGCGAGATTTAAGACTTCAGGATAATGAAGCTATTTCTAATGCTTTAAAATCAGTAGAGCGAACGTTATTAATATATGTTTTTGAAAATATCATTTTAAATGATGAGCATTATAGTGAGCGTCATTTTAATTTTATAAAAGAGTCGATAAGAGATTTAAATAGACAGCTTTCAGAATACAATTCAAAAGTATTAACAGTTACTAGCGATATTACTAATGCTTTTAATCATCTTCAAGAATTCTACAAAATTGGTACTATTTATTCTCATGCTGAAACCGGATTATTAGTTACTTACAACAGAGACAAAGAATTTACGCGTTACTGCAGAAATAACTTTATAGACTGGGAAGAATCAAAAAATAATGGTGTTGAACGCGGTTTAGTAAACAGAGATAATTGGTTCGAAAATTGGGAAGCTTACATGAATCAAGAGCTTGAAACATTTCAACCAAAAGAGAAGCAGTTATTAAGTACTACTGAAATTGAAACTTTAGAAAACGTATTTACAGTTACTGTTTTAGACACAGAATCTAAAACAAAATTTCAAAAAGGCGGCAGTACTATAGGTTGGAAATATGCTAATTCATTTTTTGAAAGCAGACATGAAGACTACATGATCAATATTTCTAAACCAGAAGCTTCAAGAAGTAGTTGCAGTAGGATTTCGCCATATATCGCTTGGGGAAATTTATCTATTAGACAAGTATTTCAGAAAGGTCAAGCATTAAAAAATAACACAGAAAACAAAAGACATATTGGTGCCTTCATATCAAGATTACGATGGCAAGCTCATTTCATTCAAAAGTTTGAAATGGAACATACTATGGAAAATGCCAGTGTAAATAAGGGCTATCATAAATTAAAGAAAAGTATATCTGAAGACTATATAGAAGCATGGAAAACAGGGCAAACCGGATTTCCTTTATTGGACGCAAGTATGCGCTGTCTTATTGAAACTGGCTATGTAAATTTTAGAATGCGTGCTATGTTAGCATCATTTTTCACACATATACTCTGGCAACCATGGCAATCAGCTACGACGCATCTATCGCAACAATTCCTGGATTTTGAACCTGGAATACATTTTCCACAATTACAGATGCAAGCTGGTGAAACAGGGATTAATAATCTTAGAATTTACAATCCAACCACTAATAGTCTAAAACATGATCCTGATGCAGTTTTTATAAAGAAATGGGTACCTGAGCTTGCAACTTTAGATACAGCATTTATTCATGAGCCCTACTTAATGACAGATATGGAACAAAACTTCTACAGTTTTAAACTTGGAGACGATTATCCTTTTCCTATTGTAGATATTAAAGAAAATCGTAAGCGTGCAAGTGATATTCTTTGGAACATGAAAAAAGATACAGATGTTGTTCGTGAAAGTTTTAGAATACTTGAACGACATACACTAAGTGATAGAAACCGAATGCTCAAGAACGAATAGTCTTCTGAATTTTAAAGCTAATTCCTTACATTCTTAATTCTGTGTTAATTTTGTTTAAGTTTTAATTATAAACGTTAAACATTTTGTACATTTACTATGTAATGATACTAAATACAACACATAACAATCCTGAACACAAACAAATTATAGCTGACATTGTTGGTCATCAGTTTAGTTTGGTACAGAAATTGAAATTAGGAGGAGTGGGCTCAAAGCGTATGATAATTGACGATGTTAGTCCTAATATGAAATCCATGATGAATTTGGTATCTGATATAAATTATGCCAATATTGAATTGAGACCAAAAGGGATTTTGATCATGATTAATAAAGGTTTAAAAAACTTTACTTGGGTCATACCTTATTATCAATTGGTAGTCTATAAAACTAATGGTTCTAGTATTCATGCTCAAGGAAAATATATACAATTCAGAAACAGTAAAACTTTTAAAGAGAATAAAAAGTTCTTTAATAAATTACTAGATGAAAAGGTAAAATATGACATGCAATACGCCATGCCTCAGGACATATGAATTTAGAAATGAGAGACATTGATCGTGTTATTGAAATGGCATGGGAAGACAGAACACCATTTGATGCTATTACATTTCAATTTGGATTAAAAGAACAAGAGGTTATTAATTTAATGCGAAAAGAATTAAAACCTAGTAGCTTCAGATTATGGAGAGCACGAGTGCAAGGAAGAGCTACAAAACACAGTAAAAAAAGAACGTTTGACGAAGGCAGATTTAAATGCTCTAGACAAAGAACAATAACAAATAACTCTATTTCAAAACGTTAACACGTGCTTTGATTTAAGTTTGGAGTACTTAAAGCCAGCACATTAAAAAGATTCTATGAAAACAGAAACAATTTCCCAAAAAAATGGACATCAGCTAAATGGATTTAGTAATGAAGATATTGGTGATGACCATTTATTCACAAGTCTAGATACACCAATGAAGCCAAATGCTTTTGATATGTCTAATGATGAAAAAAAACAACGAATATCTATCTTATTTTCAGAAATAATGGATGTATTAGGTTTAGATTTAACTGACGATTCATTACAAGGCACACCAGATCGTGTAGCCAAAATGTACATAGAAGAAATTTTCTCAGGACTAGATCCTAAGAATAAACCTAAAGTGGCATTATTCGATAATAAGTATCAGTACAATCAGATGCTAGTTGAAAAAAATATTACATTTTATTCTAACTGCGAGCATCACTTTGTGCCGATCATTGGCAAAGCTCACATTGCTTACAAATCGTCAGGAAAAGTTATAGGACTTTCGAAATTAAACCGAATAGTTCAATATTACGCTAAACGACCACAGGTACAAGAGCGTTTAACAAATCAAATTGCCAACGAACTTAAAACTGTTTTAGAAACAGAAGACGTTGCTGTAATCATAGATGCTAAGCATTTGTGTGTGTCTTCTAGAGGTGTTAAAGATGATACCTCTGCAACAGTAACCACATATTACGGTGGTGAATTTAATACACCAGAGAAAATTTCAGAACTACAAAATTATATTAATAACTAAATAAATTGTTATGGATTTAATCAACAGAGCTCTAGAGTTTGAGCAACAAAAAAGAAAGTCACTATCTACTAGTGACCGCGTAAAGATGTCGAGAGAAGCAAAATCTTTGATTTTAGGTCTCAACGAAATTTACAAACAAAATAAAGATCAAAGCATCATGGAAATCATGAAACGCTTAACAGTTATAAAACAAAAAATTGAAAAACGTTTAAAGGGTCGCCCTTTAACAGCATTGTAACCAAATGAGCAGATTAATAGTGATTGGTGGAAGCAAAGGTATTGGCAATGCAATTGTCAGGTCTTTGCTTTCTTCTTATGATGAAGTGGTAAACATCAGTAGAACAGCACCAGAAGAAATACCGAGCAATTTAAAACATTATGATTGTGATGTCTTAAATGATGAATTACCAGACATAGAATCCGCAGATGGACTCGTGTATTGTCCTGGAAGCATCAATTTAAAACCCATAAATAGATTGAGCATTGATGATTTCAAAAATGATTTTGAGATTAACGTTTTAGGGGCGGTAAAAGCGGTACAAAAATACTTGCCAGCTTTAAAAAATGGTAGTAAACCATCTATTGTATTATTCAGCACAGTGGCAGCTAAGTTAGGAATGCCATTTCATGCAAGCGTGGCAGCATCAAAATCTGCAGTAGAAGGCTTAACGAAGTCGTTAGGCGCAGAGTTAGCGCCTACAGTACGTGTCAATGCAATTGCACCGACAGTAACTGACACCGAATTGGCATCAAAGCTATTGAGAAATGAACGCATGATTGAGAATATGAGTGATCGTCACCCACTAAAAAAATACTTACAACCGCAAGAAGTAGCTGATATGGCAGCATTTTTACTTTCAGAAAAAGCAGCATCACTCTCCGGTCAAGTTTTTCAGATGGATTGTGGTATTGTAAGTTTTAAACTATAATGATATGAATCCATTAAAAGCCTTTGTTGGCACAATTACAACAACAGATAATAATGTAACTCAAAAAGCCACACAGTCTATATATGATATAGAAATAAACAACCTTCAAGGACAACCAATAGATTTATCTAATTTTAAAGGAAAGAAAATTTTATTTGTCAATGTAGCATCAAAATGTGGATTTACACCTCAATACAGGGAGCTGCAAAAACTGCATGAAATATATCAAAACAATTTGGCTGTAATTGGTGTACCGTGTAATCAGTTCGGCAGGCAAGAACCAGGTAAATCGGAGGAAATACAAGAATTTTGTGAGAGAAACTATGGCGTATCTTTTTTAGTTACAGAGAAGATAAATGTTAAAGGTGATCAGCAACACCCGCTATATAAGTGGTTGACAAAAAAAGCAATCAATGGAAAACAAAACTCTACGATTAAATGGAACTTTCAGAAGTATATAATAGATGAAAATGGTGAGTTTTTGGACTACTACTACTCTATCACAAAACCTACTAATTCTCGTATTACTCAATATTTAAAATAATTATATATGTTTGGATTATTTAAGAAAACCTCAGAATTGGACAAACTTCAGAAACAGTATGAAAAGCTGATGGCAGACTGGCACAGACTTTCAACAACAAATAGATCTGAAAGTGATAAAAAATACGCTGAAGCACAAAAAATTATAGAACAGATTGAGGTTTTAAAACAATAGAATTTTGAAAAAAATCTATCTTCTAATATTATTCCTTGTTATCAATTTTGGAGGTTTAGCTATAGGTAGTTATTTAATGAATGATGGACCAACTTCTGTTTGGTACACAAGTCTCAATCAAGCTCCATGGACACCACCAGGCTGGGTTTTTGGTGTAGCTTGGACACTTATAATGATATGCTTTTCAATCTATTTAACTTATCTGTTTACTTATAGAACATCAAAATTTATTATTATCATTTACAGTATTGCTTTATTTTTAAATGTAAGTTGGAATTATATTTTTTTTAATCAGAACTTAGTAAATATTGCGCTTTTTACCATTATAGCGTTAACCTTAGTTATATTATATTTCTTTATAAGCTTTGGGGATGAAAAATTGAGCAAGATGAAATACCTCCTTCTCCCTTATATTATATGGTTATGTATTGCAACCTCACTAAACGGATATATAGCGTTTAATAACTAGTTCACAGAATACATTTAGCCGTCAAAAGAAACGAAATGAAAATATACACACTTCACAAGAAACAAAATTTACCTATATCAGTTGAGGAAGCTTGGGAATTCTTATCAAGTCCAAAAAACTTAAAAACCATAACGCCAGATTATATGGGTTTTAGTATTTTATCTGGTGCAGACAGACCAATGTTTTCTGGGCAAATTATACAATATATCGTAACTCCAGTTTTGGGTATAAAAACAAAATGGGTAACAGAAATTACCCATGTAAAAGACAAAGAATATTTTGTAGACGAACAACGTTTTGGACCTTATGCATTATGGCATCACAAACATTTCATAAAAGCTATTGATGGTGGTGTTGAAATGGAAGATATTATCGATTATAAAGTACCAATGGGAATTTTAGGACAACTGGTTCACCCTATATTAGTAAAGCCAAAACTTGAAGAAATTTTTAGCTATAGAACAAAAAAATTAGAGGAACTTTTTGGCAAATACTAATCTATGAATTATAAGGTTAACATTTTTTGGTTTAGACGAGACCTAAGACTAGATGATAATATCGGTTTTTACGAAGCGCTGAGAGGTGAAAATCCTGTATTACCAATTTTTATTTTTGATTCAGAAATCTTAGATAAACTTCCTAAAAACGATGCGCGCGTCACTTTTATACACCAGACACTCCAAACCATGAGACAAACTTTACAAAGCGAATACGACAGTAGTATTGCGATGTATCATGGTAAACCAAAAGAAATTTATGAAGAGTTATTAAAGGAGTTCAAAATTGATACAGTATACACCAATCACGATTATGAGCCTTATGCTAATGAACGTGATGAAGAGATTAGGAAACTCTTAGAAAAAAATAATATAGAATTTAAAACTTTCAAAGATCAAGTCATTTTCGAAAAAGATGAGGTGGTAAAAAAAGATGGCGATCCATATAAAGTTTATACTCCTTATATGCGAACTTGGAAAGAAAAATTTAAGACTATTGATTTAGAGATTTTCTATACTAATTCGTATTTAAACAATCTGGTTGAACATTCAAGACTGCCAAATTTAAGTCTATCTGATATTGGATTTGAAACATCTCAACAAAACATCTCGGAATATGAAGTAACACCAACTTTAATTCAACAATACGAAGACACCAGAAATTATCCTGCAAAAGACACAACCTCTAGATTAGGTACCCATTTACGTTTTGGAACTGTTAGTATACGGAAAATGATGAAAAAAGCAATTGCAGAAAAGAATGAAATCTTTTGGCAAGAACTGATTTGGCGTGAGTTTTTTATGCAAATACTTTGGCATTATCCACATACCAAAGACAAAGCTTTTAAAGCAAAATATGACAGAATAGAATGGAGAAATAATGAAGTCGAATTCAAAAAATGGTGCGAAGGTAAAACTGGTTACCCATTAGTTGATGCTGGTATGAGACAACTCAATAAAACAGGTTTTATGCACAATCGTGTACGAATGTTGGTTGGTAGTTTTCTTTGCAAACACTTATTAATTGATTGGCGTTGGGGAGAAGCTTATTTTGCAGAAAAACTGCACGATTATGAAATGGCTAGTAATGTCGGTAATTGGCAATGGGTTGCTGGTTCTGGTGTAGATGCCTCACCTTATTTTAGAATTTTCAATCCAACCTCTCAGATTAAGAAGTTTGATAAAAATCATGAATACATTAATAAGTGGGTTCCAGATTATCAAGAACTCACCTATCCAAAGCCGATAGTTGATCATAAGGAGGCTAGGGAACGTTGTTTAAAAACTTACAAATCTGCCATCAATTAACATAATTATTATAAAAAATATAAATTTTTAACATATAAATAAAATAATATCTAATAAATTACGTTAAAGCAAATGACGTGTAACGTCATTATCGAAATAACCATTTCTGTAAACAATTTTTAAGCTCTGACTAGTCATCAGAGCTTTTTTTCGTTTGCCAGTAACTTAATCATAACATTATTTTAAGATTTATCAATAGACTTTTGGTTAAATTTAGAGTACTAATTAAAAACCAAAAACAATATGAACACTTGGGATGTTGCCAAAAAATGGCAAGAAATGTGTAATAAAGGTGAAAACTTAGATTGCATCAACGAATTATACGCAGACAACGTAACTAGTAATGAAATGCCAGGAATGCCTGGAGAAAAAATAACTGGCAAACAAGAGGTATGGAATAAAAACAAAGAATGGTTAGATAATGTTACTGAATTTCATAGCAGCTCTATCAGTGAGCCTGTTGTGGCGGGAAATTACTTTACTACGAAAATGGATTTTGACGTCACTTTTAAAGACAGAGGAAGACAACAAATGGAAGAACTTGCAGTATTTGAAGTCAAAGACGGTAAAATTGTAAGTGAGCAGTTTTTATATTCTATGGAATAGTATTTTTTTAAGAAACTAAAAAGCTTCAAGTGAGTTCTTGAAGCTTTTTATATTTAGATCTATTAAATTCTAATTTCCTGCTACACGTTCAATCTTAGCACCTATAGCTCTCAAGCGCTCATCAATATTTTCATAACCTCTATCAATTTGCTCAATATTATGAATTATTGAAGTCCCTTTTGCAGATAATGCAGCGATTAACAATGAGACACCTGCTCTAATATCTGGCGAAGTCATTGTAGTCGCTTTTAGTGTTGATTTAAAATCATGGCCTATAATCGTAGCTCTATGAGGATCACAAAGAATAATCTTTGCTCCCATATCTATTAATTTATCAACGAAAAATAAGCGACTCTCAAACATTTTTTGATGTACTACAGCACTTCCACGAGCTTGTGTTAAAACCGTTAGGATTATACTCAATAAATCTGGAGTAAAACCTGGCCAAGGTGCATCAGCAATTGTTAAAATAGAGCCATCAATATAATTTTGGACTTCGTAACCATTGATATGTGCTGGTATATGAATATCATCGCCTTGACGTTCAATATTTATACCTATTTTTCTAAACACACTTGGTATTACACCCAAATCATCCCAACTTACGTTAGTAATTGTTAGCTCACTTTTAGTCATAGCCGCTAGCCCTATCCAACTACCTATCTCGATCATATCTGGTAACATTCTGTGTTCTGTTCCACCAAGTTCTTTTACACCCTCTATCTTTAAGAGATTAGAACCTACGCCAGAGATTTTTGCTCCCATACGATTCAACATCTTACATAATTGCTGTAAGTAAGGTTCGCAAGCTGCATTATATATTGTTGTTGTACCTTCTGCTAAAACAGCAGCCATTACGATATTTGCCGTTCCTGTTACAGAGGCTTCATCTAAAAGCATGTATGCGCCTTTTAGTTTTTTCGCTTCTACACCATAAAATAAGTCATCTCTGTTATAACGAAATTTAGCACCAAGGTTTATAAAACCTTCAAAATGCGTATCTAAACGACGACGTCCTATTTTGTCGCCACCTGGTTTCGGAATATAACCTTTTCCAAAACGCCCAAGCAAAGGACCAACTATCATTATAGAACCTCTCAACCCTTTTCCATCTTCTTTAAATTCAGCCGATTCTAAGTATTTTAAGTTGATTTCGTCTGACTTAAATGTAAAAGAGCCTTTACCAACTTTCTTAATTTTTACTCCTAACTTTTTTAATAAAGCAATCAGTTTATTTACATCAATAATATCTGGTATGTTATTTATCTTAACCTCTTCAGCAGTTAAAAGTACTGCACATAGGATTTGTAAAGCTTCATTTTTTGCTCCTTGAGGCTGAATTTTACCTTTAAGTTGGTGGCCGCCTTCAATTTTAAATGTACTCATTCGTGATTAGTAACGTTTTCTGTTATTGGAATATTTTTTCTTGTTTGAAGAATTCTTTTTATTCGAGCTACCTTTTCCTCCATACTTAGATTTAGTGCGCATTAAGCTAGAAGAATCACTTAAATCTTCATCACTATTCTTTAAGTTAATTTTGCCTCCTGAAAGCTCAAACAAATGATCAAAAATCACATCATCTTCTACAGTGTCTTTGTTCCAGTTAAGGAAACACTTTTTCATGTGGTTAGCAATTGTATACGTTAAAGCTTCTTTAAGTTCACCTTCTTCCCAACTTACGGCAACATCAATCATCGTTTTTATATTATTTCCATAGAAACGATATTTTGGATGATTTTGTGGATATTTTAAAGGTTCTGGTCTTGCTTCTATTTCTTCTTTTGAAGGCATACCGAAAGGAGAGTCAACATCTAAATCAAAATCAGCCATAATAAATAACTGATCCCATAATTTGTGCTGAAAATCTGGCACATCTCTTAAATGTGGCTGTAAGTTACCCATTACTGAGATAATCGCCTTTGAGACTTTATTTCGTTCTTCTTTGGTCTCGCGAGACTTAGCATAATTAATCATCTTCTGCAGATGACGTCCGTATTCTGGAATTATTAAATGCTCGCGTTCTGTGTTATATTCTAAATCGTCAATCAAAATTGTAAAGTGTGTAGTAAATAATAATAAAACCTGTAGTCTTTAGGTTTTGTTGCAAAGTACAAAAAAATACGAAGGGTATAATAAATTTTACAGAGAAATTACACCTTCAACATTTTCGGCTACCTCCTTGTATTTAGCTATAACAGCTTCAGGATTTTTCATCCTAACGTTTATAGAAACACTTGTATACTTTCCTTTTTTAGATTCATTAGTCGTAATAACTGCACCTAAATCGTTAAAAAGATCTTCAATATCCTTTATCCCTGTACCGTTGGAAAGTACAATAAATTTATATAAATATTCTGCTGGCCAAAGCGCTGTGTCGTATAATTGTGACTTTAGTTTTTCGTAAAACTCGTCTGTTTTTTTAGAACTATTCATGGTAAAATTTTTCAGTTGCAAAGATACGTTTAACTTTACATTTTTATCTTTTATTTTTATAGCAAAAATATTGCCAATTTGAATCCAAAGAAAATCGTCATTACTGGTGGACCAGGAACCGGAAAAACGTCAATCATCAATCACCTTGTAAAAGGTGGTTTTCTTTGCTATGATGAAATTTCTAGGCAAATAACACTGCAAGCTAGAAAAGAAGGTATAGAACAATTATTTTTAACAGAGCCATTATTGTTCAGTGAAAAACTTCTTGATGGTAGAAAGCAGCAATTTTTTGATGCTGAAAAAGAATTAGAAAGTGTTGTTTTCTTAGATAGAGGATTGCCAGATATACTAGCATACATGGACTATGTTGGTGACACTTATCCTGAATATTTTGTGAAAGCATGCGAAACCTACACATACGATAATATTTTCGTTTTATCTCCTTGGCAGGAAATTTTCACAAGTGATAGTGAACGTTACGAAAACTTTGAACAAGCCATAGAAATTCATCATCATTTATTAGATACTTATAAGCGTTTTGGCTATAATTTAATCGATGTTCCCTTCGGAAGTATAAAAACTCGGACAGATTTTGTTCTAGACTCCTTAAATTTGCAGTAATGCATCCTATTGAAGTTTTAGAACGTCACTGGAATCATACATCCTTTAGACCTCTACAAGAAGAGATTATCACCTCGGTTTTGAACCATGAGGATACTTTTGCACTATTACCAACCGGTGGAGGGAAATCGATTTGTTTTCAAATCCCTGCTTTAATTCAAGATGGTATTTGCATTGTGGTTTCTCCATTAATTGCTTTAATGAAAGATCAGGTTAACACCCTTAAACAGAAAGGTATTAAAGCAATTGCATTAACTTCTGGTATATCTTATAAAGATTTAGATACACAATTAGATAATTGCATTTACGGCAACTATAAGTTTCTATACCTATCTCCTGAGCGTTTACAACAGCCTTTAGTACAAGAGCGTATTCAGCAAATGCCAGTCAATTTAATTGCTGTTGATGAGGCACACTGCATTAGTCAATGGGGAAATGATTTTAGGCCAGCTTACAAAAATATAAGTATTTTGAGACAGATACATCCTCACGTAAATTGTATTGCTTTAACAGCTACTGCCAAGCACAATGTCGTAGACGATATTATCGAAAATCTCGATTTTGTAAGTCCGAAAATTTATAAAGCATCCTTTGCAAGACCAAATATTGCTTATAGTGTTATTCATACAGATGACAAATTATTTCAATTAGAACATATATTGAATACACATCAAGGTTCATCTATAATATACGTGAGAAATAGAAAAGCAACAATCAATATAAATAACTACTTAATTGCGAAAAAATTCTCTTCTACCTTTTACCATGGAGGTATAACAAATAAAGAAAAGCAAGAACGCTTACACCAATGGACTAATGGCCAGAAACAAATTATAGTAGCTACCACCGCTTTTGGAATGGGAATTGATAAGGCTAATGTAAAAACCGTAATTCATTTCAATTTACCCGAAAGTTTAGAAAGTTATTATCAAGAAGCAGGCAGAGCTGGTCGTAATGGAGAACTAGCATATGCTATTATTCTAAAACAGCATGTGGATGAAGATCACCTTCGCAATCAATTTTTAAGTACACTACCTTCAGTAGACTTTGTAAAAACTGTATATAATAAGTTGTGCAATTATTTTCAAATCTCATATGGGGAAGGAGAAAATAGTTTGCATCAATTCGATTTTAAGTCTTTTTGTAGTGCCTATAAGTTAAGTGCTAGCATTACTTACAATGCATTATTATTACTTGATAGAAATGCGATTATCACCTTAACACAGCATTTTAACTTTAGAACTAAAATTCAGTTTATAACACCCAATACTGTACTATTTCAATATTTAGAAACTCATTTAGATCTCAATATTTTAGTTAAAGTACTTCTTAGAACTTATGGTGGTATTTTTGATTATGAAACTAAAGTGAATCTTAGTTTAATTATTCAGAAATCTAATCTTACAGAAAAACTGGTCATTGAACAGTTAAAACGTTTAGAAAAGGATGGAGTCATCAGTCTGCAAATGGCAAATACAGATTCTGAAATCACCTTTCTGCAGCCTCGTGAGGATGATATAACCATAAACCCAATAGCAAAAACCATAGAGCAACAACATACCCTAAAACATCAGCAAATTGAATCTGTACTAACTTATATTCAAAATGATAAGATTTGCAAGAGTCAGCAGTTACTTGCTTACTTTGGTGAAAAAGGCAATAAAGTCTGTGGCAAATGTTCAGTTTGTAAATTAAAAACATCTGAAATTAATAGTAGTTCAAAAGCGAGTCTTTCTGATGATATTTTAAATACTTTAAAAGTCAAAGCTTTATCATCTCGACAACTATTACATACAATTAAATGTTCTGAACACGAGTTATTACTGACACTTTCAGAATTGATGGAAACAAAAAAGATTAAAATAACAAACGCAAATACCTACACTATTATATGACAACAAATCGCAACTTAAGAATTGTTTTTATGGGTACTCCAGATTTTGCAGTAGCCACATTAAAAGCACTTTTAAACCACAATTATAATGTTGTTGGAGTCATTACTGCTCCAGATCGACCAGCTGGTCGTGGCCAGAAATTGAGAGCCTCAGCCGTAAAACAATTTGCTTTAGAGCAAGATTTAAAGATATTACAGCCAAAAAATTTAAAAGCTGAAACATTTATTGAAGAACTAAAAGCACTTAATGCTAATTTACAAATCATTGTTGCCTTTAGAATGTTACCAAAGGTCGTTTGGCAAATGCCAGAATACGGAACATTTAACCTTCATGCATCCTTATTACCTCAATATAGAGGTGCTGCACCAATTCATTGGGCAATCATTAATGGTGAAACAAAAACTGGTGTTACCACCTTTTTCATTGATGAGAAAATAGATACTGGTGCAATAATTTCGAAAATGGAAACCAAAATAGGAAAAGATACTACTGTTGGCGAACTTCATGATGAGTTAATGCTTATTGGTAGTGAGCTGGTTATTAGAACTGTTCAGCAAATTGAAACCCGAGAAGTTTCTACCACAATACAACCAAAGTCAGAAAATTTAAAAACCGCTTATAAACTTAATAGAGATAATTGTAAAATTGATTGGTCGCAACCTATTGATAGCATATATAATATGATTAGAGGTTTAAACCCCTTTCCTACCGCTTGGTGTTATCTCGACAACGAAGACGACGAGCTATTAAGCATTAAAATTTATGGAGTTGAAAAACTTGAAGAAAAGCATAATTTTGATAATGGACAACTCATATCAACTAAAGATGAATTAAAAGTTGCTTGCACTGGAGGTTACATAAATATTAAAGAAATGCAACTTCCTGGAAAGCGAAAAATGGATGTAAAATCACTCTTAAATGGGTTTCATTTTTCAAAATCGGCAAAACTGCTGTAAACCCTTATTATCATTGGTTTTATAAAAATCCGATGAAATGCATCGTCTTTATTAACAAATGCTATAAGTTATCAACAAATAGTCGTTTTTCCCTTGCTATTACTTGCGTAGCTTAATATTCCTAATAATTTTGTGTACGGATTTTTAATAACAACTATTTAAAAACCGAATTTTTAACAATTTAAAATTAAAATTTATGAACAAAACAGATTTAATCAATGGGATGGCAGAGAATGCTGGAATTACAAAAGCAGCTGCAAAAAAAGCATTAGATTCTTTATTAGTTGACATCGAAGGATCTTTACAAAAAGGTAACAGAGTATCTTTAGTTGGTTTTGGTTCTTGGTCAGTTTCTAGAAGAGCTGCAAGAGACGGAAGAAACCCTCAAACTGGTAAGACTATAAAAATTAAAGCTAAAAATGTAGTAAAATTTAAGGCAGGTTCTGACTTAAGTAGTGCTGTAAACTAAGACATTTTTTGTTTAAAATACAGAGCCTGCTCAATGAGCAGGCTTTTTTTTGCTCTAATTTTAAAGGCTTTAAGTTGTTTTTTTGGGAAAAATACTCTAGTTTTAGTTATCATTAAGGAGATAAAACTATGACCAAACCCGAAAAAGGTAACCTCTTAATTGCTGAACCATCCATAATCGGTGATATATCATTTAATCGTGCAGTGATTCTTTTAGCGGATCACAATGCGTTAGGATCGGTCGGTTTTATCTTAAACAAACCTTTAGATTACAATCTCAAAGATCTCATTGAAGGAACAGAGTCTGACTTTACTGTTTATAATGGTGGACCCGTAGAACAAGACAATCTTTATTTTATCCATAAGTCACCAGATTTAATTCCAAATAGTATAGAAATCTCTAATGGTATTTTTTGGGGTGGAGATTTTAGTGTCGTATTAGATTTAATCAATGAAAATAAAATCTCTAAAGATGATATTCGTTTCTTTCTAGGTTACTCTGGCTGGGACGAACAACAATTAGATACTGAACTACAATCTAATACCTGGTTGGTTTCTGAGAATATTCATGATAACGATATCATAGCAAAAAGCTGCTCTACTTTCTGGAGAGAAAAAATGATAGAATTAGGTGGAGACTATAGTATTTGGTCTAATGCACCTGAGAATCCTAGTTATAATTAAGTTAATCGTAACTTCGCATTTAGCTTCGAAACTACCATTTTAGCAAAATCAGATTTATAAGTCTTTTTGCGATAATTTGTTATTGGCACAATTCCCTTTATCACATTAGTAATAAACAATTCATCAGCTTTCTGTAACTCAAAAGGACTTATCGATTCTTCCTCTACTAACAAGTTAACATCTTTTGCTAATAATTCTAAAATTTGCTTTCTCATAACACCTTTTAAACAACCATCTTCTAGAGGAGGTGTTTTTATTTTATCACCCTTAACTAAAAACAAGTTGCCGTTCAGAGCTTCTATAATACTTTTGTTTGTATTTAAAACTAAACAGTTATCTAAATCATTTTCTTTAGCGTAGATACTACCTATGACTTGAATTGCTTTATTATTAGACTTTAATCCAGATAATAATCCAGGAGCCATAAAATAATCTTTGTATAAATCAACTCTATAATTTAATTGATCAACAATAGTGTAAAATGGATTATTATGTGATTCAGCAGTAATATTAAAATTTACTTTTGCATCATTTGAAGGTAAATATTTACCACCTTCCCCTCTATCGATATTCAAACGTACACGTGCCGACGATTTCAATAAGTCATTAGCTTCAAGTGTTTTTAAGATTTCTGTTTCCAGAAATTCCATAGTAAAGTTCATAGGAATTTCCATACGCAAAATACGCATGGAAGCCATAAGTCTAAAATAATGGTCTTCCCAAAAGAATATTTTACCATTAACCACTTTTAATGTTTCAAAAAGTGCATCTCCATATTTATAACCTCTGTTCTCTGTACTAAGACTAGAATCGCTTTCAGACAGAAGTGTTCCATTAAAATTCACCATAAAAAAATCTCGATTTAGTTTTAAAATAAATCGAGACAAAGATATAATAGATAAGTTAGTTCCGTTTACCTTGAGCCTAAAACTTGTTTAAGGCTCGCAATTTGATTAGTCCATAGCATTTTTCCTTCCTCAATTTCATCATCTTCAGCAAAGTCGGTAACCATTAAAGAGACATCTTTTGTAATTTCATCAACTTGAATACGAATTTCGAAATAGTAAGATGCTCCGTCTTCATCATCTGCAAGCCATCTAAATTTTACGCGTTCACCGCTTTTTTTACTAAGAAGTTTAGCTTGTTCTTCTGAGCCATCCCATATAAATGTAAATAACTCACCACGAGAATTTACGTTATCTGCAAACCACTCTGATAAGCCTGAAGGTGTTGATATATAGGTATATATTAGCGAGGGAGAAGCCTGAATAACAAACTCCATTTCATATTTTTCTTTATCGTCCATTAGTGTATTATATTATATGCTCAATATATACAATTATGGGTCAAATCAAAACTATAAACTAAATTTATTTTTTTTAGAATGTTATGTTTGTTGTCGTAGAATTTGTTTTTATATTTGCAGCCGCAATTATGGCGAGGTAGCTCAGTCGGTTAGAGCGTCGGATTCATAACCCGGAGGTCACGAGTTCAATTCTCGTTCTCGCTACAAAACATAAAATGCAGATTTCAAACGGTTTAGATTTTCACTAAACCGTTTTTTTATGTTTACATATAAAGAAATTCTTGCTTTTGCATACAAAAGAGAATACGATAGTGCATACGATTTGTCAGAGAAACGATTTTTTTCAAAACCAAAAATCTATACCGCAAACGGTAATTTAAACAAACGGTAGTATATCTATTTTTCCTTTAGAGGCCCTGAAACAGAAAAATTAAAACGTCTTACTCCTTTTTACGGTAATACCAATCAATACAACTGCGGAATATTCTATCTGTGATTTATTTGCTAAATTAGTTGCTGAGACACGCAACTAACCATACACAGCAACATTGCCAGTAATTTGAGAATGACGAAATCAGAAACGAAATTATTAGTCGGAATTGGAATTCTGATTTTGCTAATCGATATTTTACTTATGAAATATTGGGTTAGTAATATTAAACCTGACCCATTTATGTCTGTCGGAGTTGAATCGCACAGACTTGAAATATTTGGAGTGAATATTCTGATTGGAATTATTGTTTTCTTCATCAAAAAAAGACTTTCGATTTTATTCTTTGTTAACACAATAGTCTGTTATTGGATATTCTCATTTTTCTGGAATTCCTATTTGGAAAATAATCCTTACTCGCAAACTAGATATGATTTTAAAATTGAGAACAGAAATATTCAATTAAGAATTTCCGAAAACCCAAACACATATGGGATTTATGAATTAAACCCAAACCCTGTGGATTCCCTGAAAATAATTGAAATGGGAATGAATGAAAAAAGAGGAGATAGTATTGTGTTGAAATGGTGGAATGGAGAAATCCAAGAAATGTACTTTTATGATGACAAGTTAATCGGATTATCTGAAAGCCCGAACCCAATTGAACTGAACAAAAAGGAATGAAAAACTACTGGCAACACCGTGTATAATTCATTGCTGGTACTCGCCTACTTACGAAAATCCTCGCGGATTTTCTATTCTGTTTTTATTTGCTAAATTACGTGCTAAACCACGCAACAAACCATATACAAACACGTTGTGTTTAATTTCCCAAAAAACCAAAAACAGAAAAATACGAATTGAATTTAACCGAGAAATACATAAAAATTAAAGAATTTATTTCTGAATATTATTGGATTGCTGGAATACCATTTTTGCTTTGGGGATTTATACTTGCAATGGAAAGTAAAGAAGACATTAATCGGAATCAAAACAAGACTTATGGAATGGTTTATGGCTCAAGACCGATTTATAAGCAATACAGTAAGCGGAATTACAAATATGAATTCTATTACAAGGGAAAAAAATATACTGGAACTTCGACGGCTTATAATTCCGAAAATGTTGAAAATGGGAATTTTTATAAAGTGGAATTCTCAGATAAAAACCCTGAACATAGCCGAATGAATTTTGAATTGGAATACATTAGAGAAATAAAAACTAATGAAAACGGAAAAGTCGACACAACATATGTTCCGAAAGACCAAAAATTGCAGAATGAAATGAAAAACCGAATAGAAAAATATAAAATCGAACTGGACAGTATAAAAAACTAAACACAACAACGGCTATAGTTCATTACGGCGGAATTTTCTACCGAAAATTCCTATCTTGTATCAAAGGCTTGGTTTACGTCGGAATAACACTGCGTGCCATTCCGTAACGAAACCATAGCCAAAACCGTTGTGCAACAGTATATGACCAACCATTGAGAAATGATAAAATTCTTTAGAAAAATTCGTCACAAATTGCTGTCTGAAAATAAATTCAGTAAATACTTAATTTATGCAATTGGCGAAATTGTCTTAGTTGTAATTGGAATTTTGATAGCTCTACAGATAAACAACGTCAATGAGAAAAGTAAAAGTAGAGACCGAGAAGTCAATTATCTGGAAAACCTCAAAGCTGATTTAGTCAGCGAAATTCAGAATAATGAAAATTTTGCTACCTATCGTTTCGAGAAAGCCAAAGCTTGTTCCTCTCTTCTAAATGGTAATGAACCCAATACTGTTGAGGAAGTTCAAAATTACACCGACATATATGAAACGGTATTTGTTTGGAACCAATATGTTCCTAACAATAACACATTTAAAGAATTACTGAGTTCTGGAAATCTTAGTCTGATCAAAAACGACTCGATAAAGAATAAGTTGTTGGAACTTGAAAAACTTTACGCTGGAATATCTACAGGAGAACATCATATGCGCAGAGAGTACGAAACGTATCTCTATGACCCACATGTAAATAATGTTATGGCACTTGGTTTTTTTGATTTAACTAAACCATCATATGGATTTCCTGATAGATTAACACCAGAAAAAATACCGAATGAAATACACAAAAAAATGATTGATGACGCAAAATGGCAACACAACAACGAAGTATTTAAAAATGGACTAAGACTTGCTCAAATGAATAACGGATTTTTAGCAGGAATGCACAAAGATTTGGTAGTTTACATAAATGAATTAACCGAATTGATTGATAAAGAAATAACAAAATAACGTTGCACAACAACGTGTATAATTCATGCTACTCATGAACTTCACTGAAAAATTATATCTTTAAACCAACATCTGATTTGCAGCTGAATCTGACTAACGTCTGATTCCGCACAAATCATACACGAACACGTTGTGCATAATTTAAAAATGGGATTAGACATACATTTAAGAGTAAATAACAGTGAAGAAATAGCACTTGAATACTTTGAAAATAGTCATCTCTATTCTTTAAGTAGAGAATTTTGTAATCTGATTTGCAGACCAGATGTAATTGAACATAAACCTGAACTTGACCAAATCGGTGAAATTACAAATACCGAGATATCTCTTTTCTACAAAATGACCGAATATCCAAGTGAAGAAGAAGTTTTGGATATGATAGAATTCGCTAAAAACAACACTGAAAGAGAGCGTCTAAAATCTGACTTTGAAAAAAGAAAGCAAAAAGTAAATGGGAACATTAAACAATTGAGTCTATTGGTTGTAAATCTAATTTCTAAGCTGGAAAACGTAAATGACCTTTATCAAAGATTAATTATAACCGATTTTGATTCACTAAACTCTACATACTATTTTTCTGATTTTAAAAAAGATAAAGGAAAAGGATATATCGGAAATAATTTTGGACAAGATTTGAGAAATCTTAAACGCTTTCTTAAATTAGCAACTGAACGTGGTTCAGAAACTGTTTGGTTTGAGTTTGGATAAAAAACTATGCACAACACCGTGTATAATTAATTGCTTGGTCACTGCCGACTTACGAAAATTATGGAAGAATTAAAATTACATTCTTTTGGACAAAATGACCATATCGAATCTCTAAAGAAAAAATATAATTCTCTAAAAGAGAAAATTAATGGAAATAAAATTTTGACTGAAAAAGAGAAAGTTTCTGAACTAAAAAGTTTGACAGAATCCTTTAAAAAGGAAAAGAAAGATTCTGAAACTAATCTTTACTAAATTGGAATCTTAGTGAGTTTGCGGAATCTGAAACTGAATTTGAAAAATAAAAACTAAACTGAATTTGGAATTTAGCAAGTTTCGGAATTGCTCACTCAATCGGAATTAAAAAATATATTATACTAACAAATATTTATTTTATGAATAAATCACAGACAATAGGAATTGGAATTATAATCGTTGGAATTATTGCTTATTTATTATTTGAAAATAGCATAATCCAAACAACATCAGGTGCTTTGTGTGCAATTGGTTTAGGACTTATATTAAAATGGATTCCTTTCAAAAAAAAAATTCAACTGAATAATTAATTTTCGGAATATAAACAGCGAAATGCCAACACCGTATATAATTTATTGCTAGTTCTAGTCTACTTACGAAAATCCTCGCGGATTTTCTGTTCGGTTTTTATTTGATAAATTAGGTGCTCAACCACGCAACAAATCATATACAAAACCGTTACCACCAATTAGACCACTCAAATGAGACTGAACTGCAAAAAATGCGGAAATGAAATAAACGAACTGAATTTAACAGAAGAACATAAGTTTGAAATTTGGGGAATGGTTAAGCAGGATTTAAAACTCTTTGCTATTAAAAAAATTATTGATGATTTTGGATTTAGTCATAAAGAGGCGAAAACTATTGTTGCACATATAAATAGTGAATACGGAAAATGTAATCGTTGTAATAATGATGAATTAGACTCTGAAAATACTGAATGTCAAAAATGTGGAGCATTTAACTATAATTTTAAAGAGCCAGTTTTTAACAGCGAATTTTGTTCGCATTTGGAATGGAAACTTGATTTTGACGATTTAGGCATTGTGAACGCTAAAGGATTTTGGTGCGATGGTGTTGATTGCTTTCCGAATGACTTAAAAAGTTTGTCTAAAGAGAATATTGAACAGAACAAATCAATTGTAACACGAGCTTGGATTGGAAAAGGTGGACAAGGAATTTACGAAATGAAAATAAAGTTTGGTAAACAGGCAATTGAGAATTATAAAAAAGGATTGAGTTTGATAGAATGTATTCCTGAAGGAGAATATAAAAATTGGATTAAAATTGAACCTGAAAACAATCGAATTGAAGTATCGCTGAAATAATAGCTGGTGGTAACAACATGCATAATTAATTGATAGTTCACTGCCGACTTACGAAAATTGCTGCGCCAGTTCGCTTCGCTAGTGTCCTAATCGGAATTTCCTAGCTACTGAACAATGGATTACCGCCTTTTTGCTATCTTAGTCTCTACGTAACGAAACCATACAAGAACACGTTGTGGTGCATACCTGAATGAAGAGCATATTGATAATATTAGGGGTTTTAATTGGAATAATCGGACTGATTTTTCTTGCTCTAGTTATTGCTTCATATCGAAGACGACCGAAATTTAATAATAAGGGATTTACGAATTTGGAAAAGAATCTTCTTACTGAACTTTATGAACTTTTTGATTCCAAAACACAAACTAAATTAAAAGCTCAAATTGAATATTTTGAACCAAAAAGAAAATGGAGACAGTATTGGGAAAAAAGTATGTCAATGGAACTTTACGGAGACAACGAAAACCCACTTTCGGACAGCATACGATACAAAAGAAAAGATGAAAGTAAACTAGCAACAATAAGATTTAAAGTTGATGACCACAAATATCATATAGAATTTGACAATTATGATGGACGAATTTGGGGCTGGAAAATCAGACCAAACCCAAAGTCGATTATGAAAAAATCAACAATAAACGTTACAAGCAAGAAGATTAATAATGACCCAAATAGTTTTGCTCAAAGCACTTTCAAAAAAGAAAAACTAAAATCGATTCCTAAATTTTATGGACTTCTTGGAAAGCTAAATAATATTGAATCTATAATTCAAGTCTTTCAACCAATTGGAGCTGAATTTTTAGAGAATTACATTAAGAGAATTGACTCAAAGTTACCAATAGAATATCTCAATATTATTAAACAATCAGAAGGAGTTGATTTTGAAGGTTGTTGCATACTTGGAATATCCGAAATACACTCAACAGGTCTTGACGATGGAAATTACCTCCATTTAGCGGAATTTGATGATGGAATATTAGCTATCAAAGAAGAAGATAAGAGTGGAACAATTTATTACTGTCACTATTCTGGACAATTAGACAATTTAGGAACTGACTTTGGTAAAATAATAACGGAAAGAATAAATGAACAAAAAGTACGACACCTCAACACCGTGTATAATTGATTGCTAGTTCTAGCCTACTTACGAAAATCCTCGCGGATTTTCTATCTGGTTTGTATTTGCTAATTTAGTTGCTGAAACACGCAACTAACCATACAAAAAACCGTTGTACTGCATTAATTCACTCAAATGGAAAGACAAGATTATACGACATTAAAATCACATTACATTCCAAATGAAAAAAAGTATCATTTCATCTTTCCTTTGAAAATCCTTTATGAATATGATGGAATTGACAATCTTGATGTAACTATTGATGATAATATAGCGTATTTCATTATTGAGCCAATTTTACGAAATGAAATTGAATATGATTTTGAATTTATATGGACTAAAAATGATATAAATAAAAACCCAAATTCGTTGGATATTTGTGTGAAACTAAATGATGACAAATTTGATCCTCAAATTGTTATTGACAATTTAGAAAATCAAAAAATGATTAATGGACTCGAATTATATAAAGAGGAATACGGAAAACTGAATAAAATATTTGAAAAAAAATAACGCAGTACAACAATGTATAACCGCAATTACGGCGGATTCGACTACGTCCGAATCCACTGGGAATTGCTAACGTCTGTGCCAAACCGAAAATTAAAACATATAAAACCGTAACTGACGGTTATACGAAACCGAAATCAAATGAATATAATGTACTATAAAACTATCTTTCTGATTTTTGTTTCAACAATTGCGTATTCCCAAAATGTCGAAAAAAATATGAGCAATAAAGTACCTAATAGTGTTGAAATTATTGACAGTCATTTAGACCAATTCTTTGATGAAGATGCAGACATTGTTGTATTTGATGAAATAGAATCTGAAATAATTCACAGAGACATTTTTTTCATCAAAGCAACAGAAGATAGACCATATCATATTTTGTTGAGTTGTGGAATGAGTGCTTTACCAATGAAAGTTCCTGAAGACATAGAATCATCTGAATTTGCAGAAGTTATGATTTTGTTACCAAAAGAATGGAATTTAAACAATCAGTCTTTTAGCGACGAACGTAATTATTGGCCAATTAGAATAATGAAGGAATTAATGATGTTACCACATCCAAATAAAACTTGGTTAGGTTTTGGACATACTTTTGGACACGAAGATGATGATGAACTTGCAGAAGGAATTGGATTTAATTCAGTAATGTTAGCTAGATCAATGGAATTATCAGCTGATTTTACTGAAATCGAACTTAAAAACGATAAAACTATTGACATTTATACTTTAATTCCTCTTTACAAAGAAGAACTGGAATTTAAAAAACAAAATAGTGCAACTGATTTACTTGAGAAATTTGACAAATTCGGAATTGAAGAAATTGTGAAAGTTGGAAGAAAAAATGTCTGTAAATAAAATACTACTGGCAACACTGTGTATAATTAATTGCTTTGGCAAGTGCTTATTTGGAAAATTCCTTCGGAATTTTCTCTGGTACGTATTAGTTTACTAAATTAGTTGCTTAACCACGCAACTAACCATACACAACAACGTTGGTAGCAATGTAACCGCTACATTTTTGCCTAGTTTATTTCTCGGAGATTTTTTTAGATTTTTAAGCCAGATAAGACTGGAAAACTCGACTTCTAAAAACTACGTTTGACGTCGGACTGAAAAGCTGAACCTTTTACTCTGCTGCTTAAAAAATTTATAAGCAAAGCGCAACGTCGGATTTGTTTACTGTCAGCCAAATTTTGTACTGTTGTGATCTGCGTCGCTCGCCTGCTCCACAACGTCGGACTGAAAAGCAGAGCGTGCAATGCAGAACGCTGTAAATAAAACACTTCTGCCAACAATGGCTATAATTCATTGCGCTGGAATTTTCCGCTGGAAAATTCCTCACCTTTTTGCTATCTTAGTCCTTTAACAAAACTTACGGCTACGTTTCGCGCAACGAAACCATAGCCGAGACCGTTGGCAACAAGATGAGAAACCAATTCAAAACAAAGAATAATTTGAATAAATCGCTATTATTTCTATTCTTTATTA
>NZ_CANMCZ010000008.1 GCF_947496485.1 uncultured Winogradskyella sp. | reverse complement strand
TAAATAAAGAATTGAATAATTAAAAAATAACGAAAGCACAACAATGGCTATAAGTAATTGCTTGTTCTCGCCTACTTCTGAAAATCCTCGCGGATTTTCAGCTTGGTGTATACTTGCAAAGTTAAGTGCTAACCCACGCAACTACTCATAGCCGAGACCGCTGTGCGTCATTTTGGAGTTCGCGTAAAAATCAAAATTTGGAGTTTTAATGAAAAAATGGATTTTAATAATTATTGGAATTATTCTGATTGGAATAATCGGAATTGGAATTAAAATCAACACTGATTTTGACGACCTCGCAGAAGCTTATAATTCTGAACATTCTCTTGATGAACCGAATTTGAATATCCTTTCTGAATCTAAATCACCAAACGAAAAATATAAATATTACGAATATCAATTTGACAAAGGTGCACTTGGATATTCAAGAGTATTTTGGTCTGTAATAGAAAATAGTGAAAGTAGAAATGACCTTAAATCTGGATTGATTCCAAGTGGATACAAAATCATTGGGTGGAATGACGATAGCGAATTGACATTACAAAAATGGAAACCATATTACGAATCTAATACTACGTATGAACTCGATAATAAAACGAAATTCAATGGAATAAGAATACATATATCGAATACGGAACTAAATTCAAAAATTGAAAAGAAAGAAAAGGAAAACACAAGTATAGTTTCTGATACAATTACAAATTGGCAACTATATAAAGATTCGGAGTTACTATTTGCAAGTAATATGGTTGATTCAAACCGATTTACTGCCGAAATTAAAAAATCGGACAAATATGAAAATCTGTACTTGAAATTCTTTTATGACTTCAACAATGAAATTATGAAACGTGAAATAAAGTTGGTTTCCGAAAATAAAACTTTAGCAACATTTGAGAACGAAAGCAGAAGTCATTCACCTTTTCCGATAGAAAAATACATTTTGGATAGAATAAGAATGGTAAATCCAAATAAGGAAATGAAAATAGTCTATTCTGACCCAATTATGAAAAACGGAATTATAGTTGGACTATTAAAATTAACGAACGAATAAAAAAACGAACGCACAACAATGGCTATAAGTAATTGCTTGTTCTCGCCTACTTCTGAAAATCCTCGCGGATTTTCAGCTTGGTGTATACTTGCAAAGTTAAGTGCTAACCCACGCAACTACTCATAGCCGAGACCGTTGTGCTTCATTATCAGAAACCACTAACCAATGATTAAATTCTTTAGAAAAATTAGACAAAGACTACTCTCTGAAAACAAGTTCAGCAAATATCTGATTTACGCAATTGGAGAAATTATTCTTGTTGTTCTCGGAATTTTGATTGCCTTATATGTTAATAATTGGAATCAGAAAAAAGCTGATGCACGAAAAGAAAAAGCACTATTCGAGCAATTTATAATTGACCTTAAAAGTGATGCTCTTCGAATGAAAAATGTTCTTGAAATATCAAAAGAGCAAGAGGAAATAGCACAATATTATTTCAATAAGACAAATAACATTGAGTCGTCAAGTGATTCTATCAATCTGAACAGTTTTACAGCAGCTATAAGAATTCCAAATTCATTTAAAAGTAAAAATCAGAATTTTGTAGACCAAATTAATGATAAAGAATTATACAATATTTTAGTTGAGTATATGTACACAGAGAAAAGCTATTTAGATGGACTAACTTGGACAAATAGCTTTATTAGAGATAGGATACGAAATTATTTGGGCAAGAATAAGGCGTTTAATCTGAATGCAGTATTTAGTGAAAAACCAATAAAAGAAGTATTTAGTGAATCTGGATTACTACACAATACCGAACAATTTCAAAAGCTCTATGTTGACGGCGAATTTGAAAATATCCTTTTTACCTCAAAAATGCAATCTTATTCAAATATCAATGCAGCAAATACGCTTTTGGAAAAGAACAAGAATTTGATAAAAGAACTAAAAAAGAGAATTAAATAACGAAAGCACAACGTGTAAAGCTCATTGCTAAAAATTAGTTATGGTATTCTTTAACTAATCATACACGAGACCATTAGCAAATATTAAATAAACCAAAATGAAAAATATAATTTTACTATGTCTGACTATTCTTTTAATAGGTTGTAAAGAGCAAACAGAAAAAGTAGAGGTCAAATCAAAGGAAAACAAAGAATCTGTAAAGAAAAAAGAACGTCCAATAGCAGCTGAAAATGGTAAGTTTTTTGAAGTTAATGGAAAGAAAATGCTTTATGGTGGAGAAAATGAATATCAGCACTTTGACATAACTGATTATTTGCTTAAAGATGAACAGTTTCATTATGGAATTGGGCGCGAAAAATTTCCAGCATTATTGAAACCAGAATTTATTTCTGTTACAGAAGCTAACAAAGTTTGGGCAGATAGTACAAGATTTTTGTTGGCTAAATCTATTAAGGAGGTAAAAGCTTATTCTGTTAAAGACCTCACAAGACACGAAATTGTAAACGATGTTTTAGATGGACAACCTATAATGGCCGCTTACTGTATATTGGCTGATTTAGGAGCTATCTACGAGCGGAATTATGGAGATAAAGAATTGACCTTTGCATTAAGTGGTTATACTTACTATGATGAAGATGTTTGGAATGGATTAGATGGATTTGTGTTTTGGGATAGGGAAACAGAAAGCCTGTGGTGGCCGTTGATTGGAAAAGCTGTTTCTGGTCCTTTAAAGAACGTAAAACTTATTGAGATGGATAAAAGCAAGTGGAGCGACACTACTTGGAAAGACATAAGAGAAAATTATCCTAATGCGAAAGTTCTTGCGTCAGGACAAGACTTTAAAAGACCAACTCAATGGAAAAAAATAGAGGATGTAACTTCTATTGTAGAAAACTTCTCGAATGAAAAATAATAACGAAAGCACAACAACGTGTATAGCTCATTGCGGCTGAATTCCTAATCGGAATTCATTGCAATTTGCTATCTTTCGGTTACAGCAGAAAATCATAGCTGATTTCCCGCAACGAGCCATACACAAAACCGTTACCCACAATTTAAGAATGAACGAAAATGAATATGAATTAAGAGGGTTTTATAAACCCCATTTTTTTTCCATTGTTCTTAATGGTTCATTTGATATAGAATTCGATAAACTATCTAGGGAAGACTTGGGAACTTTTGTTCACGAATACACTCATTACCTACAAAATATAACAACAATTTTTGGTTTAAAGAATAGCCTTCTATTTTTCAGATATCTATTTGAAGTCAAAAAGTATATCAACGATTCTAAAGAACTGACTGTACCATTTAAAGAAATACCATTTAGTGTTGGTCTTTCGAAAGGAAAGGCAATTTTTGGTAGATATTATGGAACGAAAAAATCATTTAGCCCTGAATATGATAGAATTAAATTCTACACAAAGGAAATAACAGATAATGATTCTACTTATAAAATGGTACACTTTGATTTAGTCAAAGAAGAAAAAATAATTGAAACCATTGAACTAGGAAATTTATGTGTTAAAGAAGGGATGGCAAGACTATGTCAATTAATTTATGACGACCAAGTTGAGCATCCTACATTTCCGTACAAAAGTGTTGAATTACTTTGTGAAATTCTGAATCCGGAATTATTGAAAGATAAACGTAAGCTAATTGCGTTATGTATACTTGCTTTAAACTCACAGAATTGTGCAATGACTCTTTATGAGTTACTAATAGAGGTACGAACAGAACCCAAATTAAATGGTCTAGAAATTTACCAAAAGTATATAGTAGAACGTTGGGTAGTCCACAAACAAAAAAGAATAACTATTAACGAATTTTTACTTTCAACAATTGATAAATTTAAAGGCATTCTTTCTCATTCAATTTATGCAAAATTGCATCACTTTGAGAAAATGTTTGAAAACATTATCAATTCAATTAAGACAAACACTTCACCTCTTTTAGAGTTATTATATTCAGAAATTGACAATCACGAAAAGCTGAAAAATCTAATTTCTTTCTATGGAATACCTCACATTCGAACGAAAAACGGATATGAGTATTATCCATTAGGTTCAAAGGAAGGTAATGAAGATAATCCAGCTTTAGAATATCTTGACCTTTTAGGCCAAAGTATAGTTCTTGAAAGAGTTTTAAATTTTAATAAGGACACCATTTGCTCTCATTTTGTTCAATGCCAAAAAGCAAAAGAAGATATTACTGATGAACATTGTTTTGGAACACAATGGTTAAGAGAAAATCCTTGTGCATTTAAGGCGGTTAGTGATAATTGGAAATTGAATGAAAAAATAAACAGTGGGTAACACCGTGTATAATTAATTGCTTTGGCAAATGCTTATTTGGAAAATTCCTTCGGAATTTTCTCGCGTTCGTTTTTGTTTACTAAATTAGTTGCTGAAACACGCAACTAACCATACACAATCACGTTGTGTGTAATTAAAAGAAAAAGTGACTAATCAAGAACAAGAGTTTTTAGAAATCTGGAATGCTTCCGATAAAGGTGTTCAATTAAGCTTAACTAAATCTTTCCTTTATAAACATAATGACCTTAATTATCTCTACATACGTAATACATTAGGTTTAAAAAACCCTTCAGGTAATTCCTTACTACATATTGCATGTTTCCACAGGAATATTGAACTGGTTAGATTTTTAATAGACAAAGGAATAGATGTTAACCTAAATATAGATGGGAGTACCGCATTGCATAGCCTCATTACTGGCTTAGGTAAGATTGAAAACAAATATGAGATGATTTCCTCGTTGTTAAAAGCTGGAACAAATTTAGATTTTATTTATACAAACACATGGTATCCTCAAACTTGTTTTTTAGCGGCTATTCATTATGGAGATATGAAAGTTGTTGAAATGCTTAATGATTCAAACAGCGGTTCATGTTACGATAGCATAAGTTTTAAAAAAAGAGCTTTATTAACAGCTTGTCTTAATCAAGTAGACTTTAATATTTTTAAATACTGCATAGAAAATTACCCAGATTTTGAAACTCTTGATGAAGAAAACGGAACGCTTTTATTTAATGTATATTCAGACTTCCAAAAAACAAAAAAAATTTTAGAGTATAATAAAGTGAACATTAATCATGTCAACAATGAGAGAAATTCAGCGTTACATAATTCTGTAGAAAATGAAATTTCAAATTTTATTGATGGAGGCTATGAAATGAACAATAAAAACTCTCTATTATTATACCAAAATGGAATTGATAAAAATTTATGTAATAATGATAATGAAACAGCTTTTGATTTAGCTGTAGATTATGGTGGTGTAAAACTTGCTGAAGAATGGTATGATTTTATAAAATAACTACACACAACACCGTGTATAATTCATTGCTAGTAATAGCCTACTTACGAAAGTCCTCGCGGACTTTCTATCTGTGATTTATTTGCTAACTTTAGTGCTTAAACACGCAACGAAATCATACACTAGACCGTTGTGCGTCATTTAAGAAAACCCGTGAAATACATTAAATTGATTTTAGCAATTACTTTTTTAAGTTCGTGTTCAGCGAATAAATCAGTTGTCGGTTTATATGGTAAATGCGGAAAAAGTTATTTTGCTTGCACTCAAATTGAGCTGAAATCTGATAACACTTTTGAATATTATATTTTTTACGATGTTGGTGGCGGAAGTATTTTAAAGGGAACTTGGAAAAGGATTTCTAACGATACTATTGTAATAAACACTTTCAAACAACCACAATTCCCTAAAACGACATACATTGGAAAAGTAAATCCAAACTTAAAAGGAAAAGTAAAAATTCGAATATCTGATAAAGACGGCCCTTTAGGTGCTTCTAATGTTTTTATTAATGACAGAGCACAAATCAAGGTCGCAAATGAAAATGGAATTGCTGAATTTCAAGTCAACTCGATAAAAAACATTGAATATGGTTTTCTAAGTCAGAGCGAAAAAATTGAAATTGACAATCCGAATTATAATGAAATTGAAGTTTTAATAAAAGATTTGGACTTAAATGCAATACCTGAATTTATAACAAACGAAAAGATTATTTTTAAACGGAATAAAATTATAATGGACACCACTTATGTTTATAAAAGGACAAGTCTGAAAAATAAACAATGGAAATAGAAAACGAACGCACAACAATGGCTATAAGTAATTGCTTGTTCTCGCCTACTTCTGAAAATCCTCGCGGATTTTCAGCTTGGTGTGTACTTGCAAAGTTTAGTGCTAACCCACGCAACTACTCATAGCCGAGACCGTTACCATACATACCCAAAAAATGCCGAGAATCGAACTTCAAACTGAAATTAAAGCCGATAGAAATATAGTATTTGACCTTTCGCGAAGTATCGATTTGCATAAAATTTCGACTGAACATACGAATGAAGAGGCAATCGCTGGAAAAACAAGTGGATTAATCGGAATGAACGAAAGCGTAACTTGGAAAGCAAAACACTTTGGAATTTACCAAAATCTGACTTCCAAAATTACGGAATATGACCGACCAAAACACTTCTCGGACGAAATGGTAAAAGGAACCTTCAAAGAATTCAAACACGAACACCACTTTGCGGAATTGAATGGCGGAACTTTGATGACCGACATTTTTGATTATAAATCACCATTTGGAATTTTAGGAAAAATAGCTGACAAGCTGTTTCTCAAAAAATATATGACTGAATTACTAACTGAACGGAATCGAATTGTAAAGCAGTTTGCGGAATCTGATAGGTGGAAAGAAGTAATAACTGAATAAAGTACGTATGGTAACACCGTGTATAATTCATTACGGCGGAATTTCCTAACGGAAATTCCCTGCACTTTTGCTATCTTTCGTTCTTTATCGGAAAAATGGTTGCCCATTTTTCCGTAACGAAATCATACACAAGCACGTTGTAAACAATACCAATGAAACTCTTCGAAGACAAAATACGAACTGACAAAAAACCAGCTAAACATATAGATAATTCATATGATTTTTTTGACAGAAGTGATTCGGAAAAAGGAGAAGTCATAAGAGAGGTATTAAATTCTTGGTTTGACAACTATCCAGAAAACGAAAAAGCTGAATTTAAAAAACGATTTAGAAAAGAATTTTCATCAGCGTTATACGAATTGTTTATTTACGAATTATTCACAAAACAAGGATTTAAATTGGAATCACATCCCGAATTAAAGAATTCTACAAGACGACCTGATTTTTTAGCTAAAGGCAAAGATTTAGAATTTTATATTGAAGTAAAGGAGGCAACCGACAGAACAGATGCAGAAAGAGCTTACGAAAACAAAAAAAGTCAAATTTATGACATACTAAATAAGACAGATTCACCGAATTTCTGGCTTAAAATAAGTAAGATAAATTTTAAAACGGATAATCAACCGAGTGCAAAAAAGGTAGTTAGGTTTTTAGAAAATAAATTGCCTGAATACAATCCTGACGTAGCTATGGAAAATTTGAAAAATGACGGATATAAAGGTATTCCGCTACTTCACTTTGAAGATGAGAACCTACATATGGTTTTGAAACTTATTCCAAAAACAGGGGAAATAAGAGGTAAAAAAGATGTTAGACCTGTAGGAATGCTTGAATCGGAAGGATTTACTGGAGGAGCAGATGAATCGATAAAATCTGCACTTGCGAAAAAAGCAACTAGTTACGGAGAATTAGATAAACCATTTCTTATTTGCATTAATGCTAAAAGCTTCAGAGGAACTGACAATTATGATGTTATGGATGCACTTTATGGCAGCACACAAATATCTTATTCAACTGACCCAAATAATAGAGACGAACGTAAGGAAAGAGGAATGAATGGTTTTTTTAAAGATAGTTCTGGTCCAAAATATACAAAAGTTAGTGCAGTAATGATTAATCGATTAATTCTAGGACACGTAAAGGAAGGGAAATACTGGTTTGTACAGCATCCATTCGCACAAAAGGAATTAGATATTAATAAATTTGATATTAATAGGACATTTGTGGGCAATAATAAAATCATCACTAAAGAAGGAAAAGCTATCCGAGAATTATTAGATTTGGATAGATTTGAATTAAACTTTTGAGAGAGTACTGTTTACAACAACGTGTATAAAACATAGCTATTATAGGCTTTTCGAGAGGTTTGTATATGTTTACAAAGTACGCCAAATTTTTAATTTGGTTATATTAAGAAAAGAAAATTAAACATAAAAATTAAAAACTTGGCTCTGTGTTAATCCGAAAAATTAGTGTCTTTTTGCACGCTACGTTTCATACACAAGACCGTTGTAAGCAAGCTGAATGAACAACATAGAAACATACGAATTCAATGATTTTAAATACGTCAAAGATTATGATTCTTCTGACCATAAAGCGATTATTGAACACAACAAGGAAAAGCCAAAAAACATATTTAAATTTTATGCAATTTCGAGATTTAGTATTGATGCATTAATTAAAGGCTACTTCTATGCATCACATCCGATTGAATTAAATGACACTCTTGATTGTAGTCCCTTTTTATGGTATACAAGTAAGCCGATTGAGATTGAACAATATAAGAGACTTTGGGGAAATATTCTTTCGGACAAAGAATTAAATGAATATTTTGAAGAAGATTGTAATAAGGAAAACTTATGTAAAGGATTTATTTCCAATGTTTATGATACTGCCACTAATTTGTTTGGAATTATTTCTACAACTGGTAAAGAAAACAATCCCTTAATGTGGCCTCATTACACACAAGAAAAAGGTTTTCAAATTAAGTTCAATACTTCTGAATTAGAAAAAAGCATTGAAAATAAAATAACTGACGATGAGGAATATTTGGGATTATATCCAATAAATTACTCTCAAAAACTATCGCCTATTGATGTAAGTGCTTTCAGAACAATGCTTGTTCCTTTATATTATGCAACCAATATTAAATCGGAACAATGGAAATATGAAGATGAATGGAGATTTATTGTTGGAAAACAAAATATGGGAGTTCCCTACACTAAATCAGGACTTGTTCAAAGGGAAGATTATATTGTTGATAAAGCTAACCGATATGTGTATTATGACAGAGACCTCGTTGAAGAAATTTGTCTTGGTCATAATTTTTTTAATGCTCGTGAGTTTGAAATAGAATGGTTAGATGAAAAAAACATAAGAGTTAAACCGAGAGATATTGAAAACAATTGGGAATATAAAAACCAAGTCCTACTTTTAGAATACATCTTTGAAAATTTAAACGATAAACTTTACTACTCTGGAGTAAAATATGAACTTGATGACAATGAACAACATTTTCTAATTCGAACTAAAGAAAAACTTGGAATTAAAAAAACCGATAACGATTCATTTGTTATTACAAGAACAGATGACATAATAAGACTAATGAATTAAAAAAGCCAGCTTACAACAATGGCTATAAGTAATTGCTTGTCCTCGCCTACTTCTGAAAATCCTTGCGGATTTTCAGGTTGGTGTGTACTTGCAAAGTTAACCGCAAAACCACGCAACTACTCATAGCCGAGACCGTTGGCAATAATTAGGGTTCTCTACTACAGAATAAATTTAAAACTAAAATCAAGTTTAGCTATAAAATGAAACATATATCATATCCTGACTTTGCTATCGAAGGAATTCCTCATTCTAAAATAACCAAATTATTAAAATTTAATATAATAGATACTCTAAAATTAAAAGATGCTGAAGAATTCATTTGGCCATATTGGAAAAACCCTAATCCTAAAGATAAAGTCAACGCCATTATAAGCCAAGATTTAGATGGTTGGATATTCATATATTGGAATAGTGATAGTTTAAATTTTTTTACAAAGTTTATAGCTAAATTAATTTCAATGAATGCCAGTAGAATGAACTATTATTCATTTGATTCTCAAACTGATCATTACAATTGGATTATTTCTGAAAACGGAAAAGTTATTCGTGAATTTGAGTATTGTTGGGATGTACAATTGAACATAGGAAAACCTATTACTGAAATTGAGAAAAAATTTATTGAGAATGTAAATAAAGAAAATGCTGAATTTATATTTGGAGAAGATGTTCACAATTCAGTTTTTGAAAAGACCTGCGGAGTAGATTTAAAAAAGTTTGGTGAGGATACTGAATTTAGTGTTGGTACATTTGATTTATAAAAAATAACTATTGCCAACAACGTGTATAGTTAATTGCTTTGGCAAGTGCTTATTTGGAAAATTCCTTCGGAATTTTCTCGCGTTCGTTTTTGTTTACTAAATTAGTTGCTGAAACACGCAACTAACCATACACAAAACCGTTGGCAATAATTATGAAGAAACTGATGAACAAGCTATTTTATCTTTCGTTTTTAATGATAAGTTTCCTTGCTTGTAAAACGGAAACTAAAACTGGAATTGAAAATCTGGAGCAACTGAAAACCGAAAAGATTAATAGTTTAGGAAATCGCTATCTTGAATTAAACCGATTTAGTGGAGTTATATTGGTAACTAAAGGAGATTCAATTCTATACAGTAATAACTTTGGTTTAGCCGATTATGAAAACAATAAACCTTTTTCAAATAAAACCTCTTTTAGAGTTGGCAAAATTTCGGAATTAATAATTGTTAATATTATTCGTGAAATGGTTATTGAAGACAAATTTCAATTATCAGACAACATATCTAAATACATTCCAGAAACAAAATCTGAATTAACAATAAATGACTTACTAAATCATAAACCCAATTCAGTAATAGAATCTTCGGGAAAATCTGAGGAGAGTGATTTAGACTATAATAGTTTAGGATTACTTATTGAAAACATAAGCGGAAAAAGTTTCCAAGAAAACATTGAGGAATATAGTAACAATTTGGAATTGGAAAATACATATTTCCAAAAGGCAAGTTCGGATTTAGCTATTGGTTATCTTTATCATAACTATCAAGGCAATGGACTTGAATTACAAAAATCACCAGTTTCAAATTCGGAAAACACATTCAGCAATGGACTAAAATCAACGGCAAATGATTTGGCAAAAATCATTAGTTCAAATTCCGAAAATAAATTAGAGATAGAGGGTTATATAGAAGATGATGGCTTCAGTTATTCAGCAGTAAATAATCCACAAAATAAAACATCAATAATTGTTTTAAGCAACCGAAGGCATCCTGTTGCAAAGGAAATTTCAAATAGTATTGGTTCAATACTTGAGGATAAAGAATATAGACTTCCTTTATCAAGAATACCATTTGATATAGATAAAACTATTTTGAAAGATTTTATTGGTAACTATTCGCTAAATGAAAATGTAAATTTTGAAGTACTACATTCAAATGATAGTCTATTTGTGTTAATGGGACCTAACAAAACATATCTTGTACCCCAATCTACAAATCAATTTTATATGCAACAAATGGATGCTTCTATGCGATTTTTGAGAGATTCGACAGAAGTAGTTAATAGAGTTGCTCTTTTAAATGGATTTATTGAAAGTGAACAAACGGCGAATCGAATAAAATAACTATTGCCAACAATGTGTATAATTCATTGCTAGTTAGAGCTTACTTACGAAAATTCCGCTGGAATTTTCTATCAGTGATTTGTTTGCTAACTTTATTGCTGAAACACGCAACGAAACCATACACGAAGACGTTGGCAATAATTATGAGCAACTTTTCGAAAAATATAAAATATCTAGCTCTCATTAGTTCATTTTTCGTCAATTTTAGCTGTAATTCGGAATCTCAACCTGAACTATTAGAATATAATTCTAGTGAATGCCAAGAAGAAATATATTTTGAAAATTTATATAAATTACAAAATCGAATTTTAGAGATTAATAAGGACAATGATTATCATCTATACAAAATTTTTGCAGTAGCTAACTGTATTGGAACTCAAGAAGGCGAAATCGAACTGAAAAATGACACACTAAATTTAAACTTTCACGGTAAAAGAGAACGTCGAATTTATAAAGAGAAACAGAGTGATTCTACTGAAATTATTACTGAAGAATGGACTGAACCACGAGCCGATTGTGATTGTGTATTTAATCTATCTTATAAGATAAGTGGACTTGAAAACAAAGATTATGTTATAATTCTAAACGGAAAAAAAATAACCCAATCTAAACATAAATTTAAAGTAATTAGAAAACGACCAGCATTTTCAGTTATAGACAATGATACCATAAACTTTGTTGACATTTTCGGCTTAAAACAAGGATTACATATTCATAATAGAAAAGACGGAAAACAATATTCGAGAATTGAATATGTAAATGATGAAAAAGTAAATGGGTTAACAAATACTCATTACAATTTTGAAGGGTTTGACAAAGTAGAAACCTTTATGAAAAATAGAAAATATACCATCAAAAAATATTATAAAAACGGAAAGTTAATTAAGACTTGTGATACTGATGGTTCTTTTGACGAAGGAACTAATTGTAAATATGAAAAATAACTATTGCCAGCAACGTGTATAGTTCATTGCTCGGAAATTCCTATCGGAATTTCTTTCGCTTCTGAACAATGGGTTCTCCTCTATTTGCTATCTTAGTGCAGATGCAACGGCATCATACACGAACACGTTGCCATTCATTGGCGAAAAAAACCGAAAAACTAACTAAACTTAATTTTATGACAACAAAAAACAAAAAAACTTTATTCTTAATATCTGGAATTTTAACTGGAATAGTATTTATTAGCTCGATTTTCGATTCTGAACCTGGTTCATTATTTGGAAGTATTTGGCTTTTTAGATTAGGATGGTTAATTATGACTGTTTCATCTTTTGCAAGTTATTACAATATAAAAAAGTCTGAAAAAGAATCTAGTTAAACTCTGAATTCTCACTCAAATGTTGATTAAAGTTAATTCTGACTTTTTAGCTTGCTTGCGGAATCAGAATTTGATTTGAAAAAACCTAATTGAAAGCGGAATTTAGCAAGTTGCGGAATATAACGCTGACCGAATTCACTTAAATACTGAAAATCGGAAATCGGAACTGAATTGGAAAATTTGAACTATGAAAAACAACGAAATGGCAACAACGTGTATAATTAATTGCTAGTACTCGCCTACTTACGAAAATCCTCACGGATTTTCTATTCGGTTTGTATTTACTAATTTAGTTGCTGAAACACGCAACGAAATCATACACTAGACCGTTACCCAACATTTGATGAAACTAATAGAATTTTTACAAAACATTGAGGAAATTGATGAAGAATCTGTTCTTTATGTCAAAAGAATTGGTGATCAGTTTCTTCCTGATTCAGAAGTTACGATCCTGAATTTAACTGAAGAAGAGTTGGAATGGAAAACTTTTGAAGTCACAGAAAAGAAATGTCCTGGTTTCGAATATTTTATGGAAGCTTTCTTAATAAAAGAATTTATGGAAGGTGTATCTCCACAATATCCCACTCTTGAAAAAAAATGCGACCGATTAATACATTATGTGGAATTTGATGCTTAATAATTGAAAAAGGAAAACCTCGAACAAAGTTTAAGAGAAGCCACTTCTTCCCTATTAGAAATGGCGAGAAATTCTTGTTGGAATAAAATTTCAGATAATACTAGTTACATAATTTCGGAAATAATAAATGACGAGCGGAACTTTTTTGATAGACGAATTGAACGTAAAAAAGTAAACGAAAAGAAAAAAACCAAATCGCTTGAGCAAATAACGGCTGAATTAAAAGACATTTATGAAAATCTGTACGATATAAACTTGTACGTATATAAAAGCAAAAAGGAAAGTACAATAATTGAAATTCAGTACTATCCGAAATCATCACTTGAGTCTGACTTTTATGAAACAGTAAAAGAGAATAATCCAATGTTACATTGTAAAATCGGACTTCCAAATTATCGAAAAAATGATACCAAAAAATTTGACGTGAATTGGGAATTGGGCGGAATTCGTCACGAATGGAATTCATTTTGGAGTCGATTGAAATTCAAATGGAAATATAGAAATCGAATAAAAAACGTTGGTTAACACCGTGTATAATTAATTGCTAGGTTACTACCGACTTACGAAAATTGCTGCGCCAGTTCGCTTCACTCGTGTCCGCTGGAATTTTCAATCTGTGATTTGTTTACTAACTTAGTTGCTTAACCACGCAACTAACCATGCACAATACCGTTGGCTATAACTCAAGGACAACCGAAAAATCATTAAACAGATGAAAGTGAAATTGAACATATTTATTTTTTTCAACGCATTGATTTTATTGACATCTTGTAATGGACAGACCTCAAACAAACAAGTTAAGACTGAAAACATTGTTAAGGGTGATACTGTGTCAGTACTTGGTAATAGCGTAATGGTAATTTTTCAAGACAGTAAGAACGATTATTGGTTTGGTAGCTGGGAAACTGGAGTATATAAATACGATGGAAAAACAATAGTTAATTACACAACAAAACACGGTTTGCTAAACAACAGAATAGATGAAATAAAAGAAGATAAATTTGGCAACATTTATTTTTCAAGCGCAAACGCAACCTCGGAAATATCAAAGTTTAACGGAAAGATATTCACAACTTTGAAGGCAATTCCCAGTGAGAACTGGAAACTTGATTCCACAGATATGTGGTTTAAATACTCTTATGGAAATACAGGGAAAGTATATCGTTATAATGGTACTACTTTATTTGAATTGCAGCTGCCAAATCCACCAAACCTCTCAAACCCTTTTGCTGTTTACAGTATCTACAAAGATAAAGAAGAGAATATTTGGTTTGGTACAAACCCTGTTGGAGTTTGTCGGTACAATGGAAAGTCGTTTGACTGGATTACAGAAGAAGACATAACCGAATTTCGCAACGAAGGTGCAAACGGAGTACGTTCAATTGCGGAAGACAAAAATGGCGACTTTTGGTTCAATACCGAATATCGTTATAGTGTTTACGACGGCACAACATTAAAAGGCAACAAGTTTTACACAAGACATCAAAGCATAGGCAGTTTGGATGGGAAAAAGGATAGCGGTTTGGATGAGTATCTTTCAACAGTAAGTGACAACAATAATAATTTGTGGTTTGTAACCTATCTTGATGGTGTTTGGAAATATGATGGAACGAAAATTACACATTATGCCGTTCAAGACAATGCCAAACAGATTGCTTTATTCAGCATATACAAAGATAACAAAGGTGACCTTTGGCTTGGAACTCACGAAAACGGAGCATATAAATTCAATGGAACAACATTTGAAAAATTCATAAAATAACGAATGAAAAAGCCACAGCTAACACCGTGTATAAATTATACACGAAGACGTTGTAAACAATTAAAATAAGACAGAAGTATTCATGCGAATTTCACCCGAAAACATTCAAAAAGTTCTTTACGAACTTTTCGTTAAGTATAAATTCACCACAGAAAAAGCCCAATTAATTGCTAATATTTTTACAGAAAGCACATTAGATGGTGTGAGTTCTCATGGAATCAATCGTGTGCCTCTTTTTATTGAATATATTGAAAAAGGAGTAATTAAAATTGATGCAGAAGCAGAAAAAGTGGCTTCTTTTGGCAACATAGAACGTTGGGATGGTAATCTAGGTCCTGGTATTATAAATGCAACAAAGTGCACAAAAAGAGCTATAGAATTAGCAAAACAGCATGGAATGGGAATGGTTGCATTGCGCAACACCAATCATTGGATGAGAGGTGGAACATATGGAAAACAAGCCGCTAATGACAATTGTATTTCGATTCTTTTTACAAATACTAAACCAAATATGCCGCCTTGGGGTGGAAAAGACAGCAGAATAGGCAATAATCCCTTTGTTGTATCCATACCAAGAAAAAAGGGGCATATTGTATTAGACATGGCAATGTCACAATTTGCATTCGGTAAGATTAACGATTATAAATTAAGAGGTCAAAAGTTGCCTTACCATGGAGGTTGGGATGACAACAATGAACTCTCTAATGATCCTGAAAAAATTTTATTAAAAGAACGCGGATTACCAATCGGTTACTGGAAAGGGTCTGCCCTTTCTATTATACTAGATATGTTGGCCACTATACTATCTGCAGGAAACTCTACCTGCAAAATAAGTTCAAAAGAAATTGAGACCGCCATTTCTCAAGTTTATATCTGCATCTACCCTGAAGTTTTTAATGATAAAGGGCTACAGCAAAAACTAATAGAAGAAATCATTGATTTTACTCATGACGTAGAACCTATAATCCCGGGAGACAATATTTACTATCCAGGAGAACGAAGTTCACAAACCAGAACTAAAAACTTAAAAGAAGGGGTTTTGGTCAACGAAAATATTTGGGAAAAGATTATGGCACTATCAAAAAAATAAGTAAACAAACAACTTATTGAAAGCATATTGTCAAAAACTATTTACAACAATGCATAACAGCAATTACAGCAGATTCGACTACGTCCGAATGCACTCGGAATTGCTAAAGTCTGTGCCAATCCGAAAATAAACGCTAATTTAACCCATAACTAAAGGTTATAGGAGACTATTATGGTTAATGCCGAAAACCTACAAATTTGAATGAACAAAACAATATTTGAAATTACGAAAATGGACTGTCCATCGGAGGAAAATTTAATCCGTATGAAATTGGACAGAATTTCGAGTATTGTGAATTTGGACTTTGACATTCCGAATAGAAAGTTGACCGTTTTTCACAGCGGGGAAATTGACCAAATCGAAAAGTCAGTTATAGAACTGAATTTAGGCGGAAAGAAAATCTCAACGGAACAAACCGACCAAAAAGAATTTAAAGAAAATGAAAATCAGAAAAAACTACTTTGGTCTGTACTTGCCATAAATTTTGCTTTTTTTATAATCGAAATGACAACTGGAATTATTTCAAAATCAATGGGACTTGTTGCCGATAGTTTGGATATGCTTGCAGACAGTTTTGTGTACGGAATTAGTTTGCTTGCCGTTGGCCGAACGTTGATAAAGAAAAAGCGGATTGCTAAACTTGCCGGTTATTTTCAAATTACTCTTGCGATTATTGGATTCGTAGAAGTTTTAAGACGGTTTTTAGGAGACGAGAAACTTCCTGATTTTTCGACAATGATAATCGTTTCGATTTTCGCACTTATTGCAAACGGAATTTGTCTTTACATTTTGCAAAAGTCAAAGAGCAAAGACGAGGCACATATGAAAGCAAGTATGATTTTCACCTCGAATGATGTGATTATCAATTTAGGTGTCATAATTGCAGGACTTTTGGTAAATTGGTTAAGTTCAAGCAAACCTGATTTGATAATTGGAACAATCGTTTTTGTTTTGGTAATTCAAGGTGCAATTAGAATTTTAAAATTGAGCAATTAAGCAAAAAAACACTACTTACAACACTGTGTATAATTAATTGCTTTGGCAAGTGCTTATTTGGAAAATTCCTTCGGAATTTTTTCTGGTTCGTTTTTGTTTACTAATTTAGTTACTTAACCACGCAACTAACCATACACAACAACGTTTAGCAAAATTTGAATGAAACGAATTGTAGGCTACATATTATTTACTTTATTGAGTGGTTGCTATGTTCCAAATGATATTCCGAATTCGGAATTCAGCTTCGAATTTAACGGTAGAGTTGAGAAATTGGAAGATGCTTTTTTCAACTCTAACTTGAACTATAAAGATATTCCTTCAAACGGATTTCAAAAAAGACCTGAATACAAATTCCATATCAAAAGAAATGATTCTATAATTGATTACAATGTAGCATTAAGTGATTGTCAATCCATTTATTCATTGGTCAAATGGAATGATGACTGGAATTGCAAATCGAGTTACTTACAAGTATGGAATTTCACGCATAATCTCGATTCACTGTCGATTAAAAAAGCAAGAGAAATTTTCAATGACGAAGTAATCACGAAACTGAAACCTATTTTTAAAAGTCTGACTAACGTATACAGATGGGAAGTTAAAAGATTTAGTGAAGATTCCGTTTATGTAGACATATTGAACCAAAAAGGTGAATTACGCAAAAGACATTATTACTCGATGGACACTATCGAAAATTCTATTGTCAACAAGAAAATCGTGAGCTTTGTGGGCGATTCTGTGACTATCTATAGAAAGAACGCATCACAACGATATATGTATTTTGAATCCAAAAAAACTTTGCACAACAACTTGTATAATTAATTACTAGTTTTAGTATAATTACGAAAATTCCACTGGAATTTTCTACCTGTGATTTGTTTGCTAACTTAGTTGCTTAAACAAGCAACCATACACAAACACGTTCGCAAACATTTGAATGGAACAACGAAAGAAAATATCATCTAATATAAAATTCCGAAAATACTTCCTTTCTTGGTTTGTGTTATTACTAGCTTTTATAGTAACTGAATTTTTTAATTTAAGTCGATTTTGGGGTTATACAACTTGGATTATTGCATTACTAACGTTCACCTTGTTTATAGCTTTAAAGAAAGTAGAATTTTCAAAAAGTGCGGTTTATTTTGACAATAAAAGAGTTGAATACGAATCAATAATTGATTTAAAAATATTCGAAGTTCAGCAGAGACCTTTCTATCTTTTTAAAACAAACTCGGAGAATATATTCAAACGATATTACCTCACTCAATTAGGAGGTATTGGTTATTTTTCCATTATTAAAATTTTATTTTCGAGAAAAAATGCATCTGAATTACCACTTGCTGAATTTTTAGCTCTTTTGGATGAGAAATCGAATATATCAAAAAACTAATAACGAATAAAAAGCGATTTGCTAAAACCGTGTATAATTAATTACTAGATCACTGCAGAATTACGAAAATTCCGCTGGAATTTTCTATCTGTGATTTGTTTGCTAAATTAGTTACTTAAATACGTTAGCCTCAATAAACTTCAATAAAAGAATGAAAAAAAATACTCTTATAATATTAACAATCTGTTCAATATTTATTTTGCATCAAGAAATAATCGGACAATCAGAGACAATCGAATTAGAAATTGTAGATAGCCTATTTTCAACATCACTTGAGGAAAATCGTGAATTTTGGGTAAAGCTTCCTGAGAATTACGAACCAAATGGAGACCAAAAATATCCTGTGGTGTATTTACTAGATGGATTCTCTCTACAAAATACTTTGGAAACTGTATATGATAATTATTGGGGGCATTATTTACCTCATATGATACTTGTTGGGATTTCAAATAAAAATAATAGAATAAAAGACCTAACCACTTCCCAAGTTAAAATGAGACGAGGAAGTAGCATGGACGCTGAAACAGGAGGAGCAGAAATATTCACTCAATTTATAGAGAGAGAACTTATTCCACATATTGACAATACATACCCTACAACACCATATAGAACCTTAATTGGCCATTCCTATGCTGGCTTATTTACCATAAACACGCTCATCAATCATAATCATCTATTTGAAAATTACATAGCAATAGATCCAAGTATGGATTGGGATGATCAAAAATTATTGAAACAGGCGAAAGAAAAACTAAAGACAAAAAGTTTTAAAGGAAAATCACTTTATGTATCTCTTGCCGCAGAACAACTCCATATGTTCGATGAAAAAATAACAATAGATAATATTATGACCGATACCTCAGAATATACACTGTTTGCTCGTTCAATAATCGATTTTTCAAAATTTATGGAATCTCGGACTGAAAGTGGATTAAATTTCTCTTGGAAAATTTATCCGGAAGACCTACATGGAACGGTACCCTTACCTTCAATGAGAGATGGATTTATTTTTCTTTTTAACTGGTATCAGTTTAAAACCCCAGAGAAATATAACAACCCGGACACAACCGTGGAAGAATTAACTGAATTATTAAAAAAACAAGAAGAGATATATTTAGCCCATTTTGGTTATCATGTACCTCCAATGATTGAGGAATTGTTAAATGGTTATGGCCATATGAATATGCAAATGGGGCAAACTGAAAGGGCACATATGTTTTTTAAAATGAACGTCCACTATTACCCCAAAAGTGCAAATGGCTATGATTCAATGGCGGGTTATTATGAAGCTCAAAATGATATTCCTAATGCACTAAAGTTTGCTCAAAAGGCTGCTGAATTAAGTGATAATGAATACTATAAAACTAGAATTCAAGAATTGAAAAATAAATAACAGAGGCTAACAATGTATATAAGCCATACCCTTCGGGATACGACTCATACACAAACACGTTGTACCCAAGCTGAAGAATGAAATACGAAAGAAACAAAATAGAACTAGAAGAAAATGGATATTCCGTTTTAGCTGACTTGTATTCGGACAACGAAATAAGCGGAATTTTAGCTTGTATCGAGAATACTGAACAAGACGGAAATTCGTTTATGAAAACAAAGGATTTGTTTGCGATTAGACAATTAATCAAAAATGTACCTGAATTGAGTAAGTTGTTGTTTAACAGAAAACTGACTGAATTAATTGCTGACCTTTCCGAATCCGAATATTTCCTGACAAAAGCCATTTATTTTGACAAACCAAGCGAATCTAATTGGTTTGTGGCTTATCACCAAGATTTAAGCATTTCAGTTGACATAAAAGCCGATTTGGAAAATTATAAGAATTGGACTTTTAAAAAAGGACAACACGGAGTTCAACCACCAATTGAGATTTTACAAGACACAATAACAATCAGAATTCATTTAGACAAAACGGACGAAAACAACGGAGCATTAAAAGTAATCCCAAAATCTCATTTAATGGGAATAGTTCGTGCTGACTCAAAAGATTGGAACATAGAAAACGAATTTGTTTGTGAAGTAGAAAAAGGAGGTGCAATGCTAATGAAACCTCTGACTTTACACGCATCAAACAGAACAACAAATAGAAAGAAAAGACGAGTAATACATTTAGAATTTAATAAACATAATCTGACTGAACCGCTGGCTTGGTTAGAACATTATGAAATAAAGGCAAGTCCACAACAATGGCTATAAGTAATTCCATGTTCTCGTTTACTTCTGAAAATTTTTGCGGATTTTCAGTTGGGTGTGTACTTGCAATGTTAAGTGCTAAACCATGTAATTACTCATAGACAAACACGTTGTACGCAAGCTCAAAAAATCGTTATTGAAATGAAAAATGAACCCAATTGAAAAGTTTAGAAAATGGTATTATAAAGAGACTGAAAAAAGTTCGGTAAAAATACCTTCTGCATGCTGTCTATCTTCTATTGGTATGGACGGATATCCAAATTCGAGATTTGTTTCACTTAAGGAAATTTTAGATAATAAGTTTGTCATAACTGGCCCTCTAAATTCAAAAAAGGGAATAGAATTATTATCTAATCCGAAAGCCTCTCTGACTTTTTGGTGGACAGAAACTGAAAGGCAAATAAGGATACAAGGTGATGCTGTACAAATTGAAGATGAACTTGCAGATAAATATTTTGCAGAACGAAATAAAGAATCACGAATAGTTAGCCAAATAAGTAAGCAAGGTACCGAAATAGAAAGCCTAACAGAACTTATTACATTATTTGAAGAGCAAAAGATTAAGTATGATACCGTTGAAATAAAAAGACCGAATGACTGGTCTGGGTTTTATATTATTCCAAAACGAATTGAATTTATGGAGTTTAAAAAAAACAGATTTCATATTCGTGAATTATTTATTAGGGAAAACAACAATTGGGACAAAATATTGTTACAACCCTAAATACCAGTACATGAAGACGTATATTAGTTGTAAGTAGTAATAAACTCAGAATAAATGACAAAATCAAATAAAACAGTATTAATCATAACGATGCTGACGTGTTTTTTATTCTTTAAATCTTACGCACAAAATTTAGAAATGCACAAATGGAAGAATAGAGTTTTAATCGTTAAGACGTTGGATGCAAATTCTGAAAAGTATCAAGATCAAATAAAAGAATTTAAAAACTCAACTAAAGAACTTATTGATAGAAAATTTGTACTGTATCAGATAGTGACAAAAGATTACGTACTGATAAATTATCAAAATAATGAGTTAAATCATTCTGGCAAAATATCAAAAAAACTTGCTGAAGAAATTTTAAATGAAAAAGCAAATTTTGAAATCATTTTAATAGGTTTAGACGGAGAGATAAAACTGAAACAAACAGAAGTATTGATGAAGGAGGATCTTTATAAAATAGTAGATTCAATGCCAATGAGAAAAAATGAATTAAGAAGAAATAGAACAAAAAATTGAAAACTTAAAGTTATGAAAAAGACAATTTTTATTATAACAATATTGATTTGTGCTCTAACATCTTGCAAACAAAGTACTGCAAGTTATGAAGCGTCGTCAATAAAAGAAACAAAGAAAGTATTTGAAGAAATTAGTTTTATAACCAAGGACAGTATAAAAGTTTATGGAGACTTATACGAAAAAGATAAATCTGCTCCTACTCTTTTGATATTTCACCAAGGTGGTTCTAACACCAGAGCAGAATATAAATCCATAATTCCTGTATTAGAAAAAGAAGGCTTTAATATCCTAACCATAGACCAACGTGTTGGTGGTCAATATTTTTATGGAGGCTATAACAGAACTGTTGCCGAAATTTCTAAAAACGAGTTTCACTATTGTGACGCCTATCCAGATATGGTATCTGCCTTAGAATATATAATAAATAAGGGTTTTACAGGTAAAAAAATACTTTGGGGAAGTAGTTATAGTGCAACATTAGCACTGCAACTCGCTGATGAAAATAAGGATGTTATAGATGGCGTTTTAGCATTCTCTCCGGCTTCTGGAGACGCAATGAAAGATTGCCAACCAATTCCTTATATAGAATCTCTAAAACTGCCTTTACTTTTAATGAAACCTACTTCCGAAATGCAAAGTGAGCGTTCACAAGATCAGATAAAACGAGCTAAGGAAAATGGACATGAAACTTATATTGCAGAAAATGGAGTGCATGGTTCTTCTATGCTAGATGATAATCGGGTTGAAGGTAGCACCGATGATGCTTGGCACATTGTGAAAACTTTTTTATCTCAATTTAAATAATATGCCAAAAGTCCTATATCGTATCTATGTTATAGAATTATCTAAGCGTGTATTTACAGAGAATGCCAAATTTAGAAATGCTAATCCACAGTTTAATGGTGTATTAGAATGTCTCTATGTAGGCATGACGAGCAAGACTCCCAAAGAACGTTTTAAACAACATAAAACAGGTTACAGGACTAAGAAAGGGCATAAAATATCATCCAATATTGTTGAAAAATATGGTTTATATCTGCTCCCTAGTCTATATAATCATATTGACCCATTTTTTACAAGAGCCGAAGCTGTTATTGCTGAAGAGCAAATTGCGTTAGAATTACGCAGAGCACGCTATGCGGTTTGGTATAACTAACTAACTAGAAATTTTTTTAGAGTTTCTTCATAAATCGCTTCGTACATTGGCACTATATTATGCAAATCGAATTTCTTAGATTGCGTTTTAGCATTGGCTTTAAAACGATTTAAAGTATCATTATCTGATAAGATTTTTATCGCATTTCTAGACATATCCTCAACGGCATTTACTTCGCTTAAATATCCGGAATATCCGTCTTCATTAACCTCTGGTAACCCACCAGTATTTGTTGAAATTACGGGTACGCTACTTGCCATGGCTTCTAGAGCTGCCAAACCAAAACTTTCAGTTTGCGAAGGCAATAAAAACAAATCACTAAAGCATAGTATCCTGTCAATCTCATTACTATTTCCAAAGAAAACAACCTTGTCTTGTATGCCAAGTTTTTCTACTAATAGCTCTGCACCTTCTTTCTCAGGCCCTTCACCGACCAACATTAATTTTGCTGGTAATTCTTTTTGAATATTGTAAAAAATCTTTATCACATCAGGTATTTGCTTCACTTCCCGCATATTACTTATATGAGTAATAATACGCTCGTTATCATTAGCCATCATTTCGCGTTGGCAATCTGTAAAGTTATTTAAGTGTTTGTCTAAGTCTATAAAATTTGGTACTACATTAATATCTTTTTTAATATCAAACAAACGCAACGTATCCTTCTTCAAACTTTCAGAAACCGATGTTACGGCATCAGACTTATTAATACTAAAAGTTACTGCAGGTTTGTAGAAAGGGTGGCTTCCAACAAGTGTAATATCGGTACCATGCAATGTGGTTACAATAGGAACAATAATACCTTCATCTAGAAGCATTTGCTGAGCCATATAAGCTGCATAAGCATGAGGGATAGCATAATGTACATGTAATAATTGAATACCATGTAATTTTACCATGTCAACCAATTTACTGGACAAAGCTAATTCATAAGGCTGATAATGAAATAATGGATATTCTGGTACATGTACTTCGTGAAAGTGAACATTGTTACTCAATAGTTCTAATCTAACTGGTTGGCTATATGTTATAAAATGAATTTCGTGACCACGTTTTGAGAGTTCTAGACCTAATTCTGTGGCTACCACTCCACTACCACCAAATGTTGGGTAACAAACAATTCCTATTTTCATGCAAAATTTTTAAAAAATTAAAGTTAAATAAAGTTATAAGTGTCTAAAGTTAAAAATTGCCTAAAGTTTTATGTAGTGTTAGTCAGAGGTTGTTCTTATTACTTACAATTTCGAATACTACTTATTCAATAATAGCTTCGTAGATTAAACGTTGAATCTCGGTTCTAATATTTTCTCTTAGCAGTAAATTTTTACCAGCCTGTGGATAGGTTCGGTTGGCCAAGAAAATATAGACGATTTCTTCCTCAGGATCTGCCCAAGCGTAAGTTCCCGTAAAACCAGAATGCCCAAAACTTGTCATAGATATACAACCACAAGTAGGTCCTTCTTCTCCTAACTGTGGTTTATCAAAACCTATACCTCGTCTATTATCTGCGTGGCAGTAATGGCATTTGGTAAATTTATCTAAAGTTTTGGTTTTAAAATAACGCTTACCTCCATAAAAGCCTTTTTGCATATACATCTGCATTATTTTGGCCACATCATTAGCATTACTAAAAACACCTGCATGTCCACCAATTCCGCCTTGCATTGCTGCTCCCATATCGTGCACATAGCCATGTATCTTCTTGTAGCGATAATAATTATCAACTTCTGTAGGTACTATGTCTTTAAGACTGAATTTTCTTCGTGGATTGTATGTTGTATAATTGGCACCTAAAGATTTATAAAAGCGATCTTGTGTAATTTCATCCAAAGATTTATCATAAAAACCTTCAAGGTAATTTTTAAGAATATAATAAGGTAAATCACTATAGCGATATCGTAATCTTGATAGTAGCTCACTCTCAAGTATTGTTTTTTGAATAGAATCCTTGTAATCATTTCGCATAAAAAGTGTATTCGTCACTTCTACATTAAATTCTTTACTACGCTTTTTTCTATAATATTTTGGGTCTGGTTTTTTTGTTACTGTATCTAAAGTTGAATAGTAAAACGGAATCCAAGGCTTTAATTGTGCATAGTGTGATAGCATTTTTTTGAGTGTAACATTCTTTTTATTTGAAGTTTTATACTCAGCAATTAAATTACCCAATTTGTCATCGAGTGATACTGACCCCTTTTGTTCTAACTCCATTAAAATTGGAAGAGTAGCTAATATTTTTGTCAAAGAGGCAAGATCATAGATATCATCTGAATCAACTTTGTTTTTTTTAGAATAGGTATGATAGCCAAAGTTCTTGTTATATATCACTTTACCTTTTCTTGCTACTAATAATTGAATACCAGGTGTCATTCTATTATTTACTGCATGATTAGCTATAGAATCAATTCGGCTAAGACGTTGTGAGTCCATACCAACACGTTCTGGCAATCCATAACTTAGGTTTAATAGTGCGTTGTAGGTTTCTCCTGTTCCAACCGGGAAAAATTGACCTGTACTAACCGGCAACTTTCCTTTTGCACCAATAGCACCAAAAATAAGTTGTGCTGATTTTTCTTGAGCAATCTTGCTATTTTGATAACTCATTACTATACCTTCAATATTTTCAATAGATAGTAAATCATTTAACGCATAAGGTCTAGCAAAAACATCTAAAATTACAGTATTAGTTCTTGCGATTTCATATAACCAAGCCATTTCCTTTTGTGAAAATTTATATCTCTCCCAAGGGTCATCATTAGATTTATGAAATCCAACTATAACAGTATTATAATTTTGAAGTTTAGTAATTACCCCATCAAGCTTGTCAGCTTTTATTTGATGCACTTTAGTGTATTTTTTTAACTCATCCAAAAAAACTGAGCCTTTAGCGTCACCAAGTGCTACATATGCTATTTTTTTAGTTTCTAAATCACGAAGTGGTAATAACGAAGTTGTGTTTTTTACAACAGTAATTGCACTTTCCATAAGTTGCTCATACAAGACGTCATCTTTTACCCTGTTTAGTTCTTTAGATAAATTGTACAATCCTACCGGAGAATAATTGTGCAATCCAACCTTATACTTAGCCATTAATATCTTCTTAACTGAATGCGATAAACGCTCTTCAGTAATCTCACCTTTGTTGTAAGCTTCTAGGATTTTTTTAGTACCAATTCTAACATCCTCAGACATTAAGAGTACATCATTTCCTGCTAAAAACGCAGCTAAATCTATTGCTCCGGTTTCGTTAAAGTTAGCCGCACCTTTCATGGTTAAAGCATCTGTAAAAATTAATCCTTCAAAGCCTAGTGAGTCTTTTAGAATATCGGTAACAATATGTTTAGAAAGAGAAGATGGTAAGCCAGATTGTTTCTCTAAACTCGGCACATTTAAATGCGCAACCATTACACTAGATAATCCTTCCTTTATGAGTTTTTTATAAGGATATAGCTCAATTGAGTCTATACGCTTGGCACTAAAATTGATTGTCGGTAATTTATGATGAGAATCGTCTTCTGTATCACCATGACCTGGAAAATGCTTTGCATTAGCCAATGTACCGGCACTTTGCATGCCTTTCATAAACGCCAATCCTTTTTCAGTAACATTATCTCTATCTTCACCAAAAGAACGGTTACCTATAATTGGATTTTTAGGATTAGTGTTAATATCCACAGCAGGTGCAAAATTAAAATGTACTCCTAATCGTTTGCAATGCTCCCCAATTAGTCTTCCGGTTTCTTCTACTAATTTATTGTCTGAAATGGCTCCAAGTGTCATATTCCAAGGAAACGCATAAGTAGAATCTAAACGCATACTCAAACCCCATTCTGCATCCATTCCAACTAATAGTGGAATTTTGGAAGCAGCCTGCAACTTGTTATTTAACTTGGCTTGTCGGTATGGTCCACCATTAGAATAAATAACTCCTCCAATATGCTGTTTTTTAATAAGATCAACAACTTTGTCATTAACAGCATCGCTATTTTCGGACATAACTTGAACCATGTATAGCTGACCTATACGTTCTTCAACTGACATGCTATTGTATAAGCTATCAACCCATTTTTGCTGTTGAATAGGATCTTGAGATTGTAAAGGATTACTGATTTGTTCTTGTGCACAATTAAATTGAAAACAAGAGCATATAAGGATAAGGGACAAATAGCGCATTGATATCTTTTATTATTTATAAGTTCGTTTATATGAACTAATATTGTGCCAAAATAGCATAATTAATAAGAAGTTAAAAGACTTTAGGATACTTTTATAAACTGCTTAATTAACAGTTTTAGTCAACATAAAAAGCGTTTTAAACTAAATCTATATGACGATCATGGTATCCTAATAAATATAAAACGCCATCTAAACCTATACTAGAAATAGAACTTTGTGCATTGTCTTTTACTTTAGGCTTTGCATGGTAGGCAATCCCTAAACCAGCAAGGTTTAGCATTTGTAAATCATTAGCACCATCTCCAACAGCAATTGTTTGACCTATATCTATTCCCATATTATTGGCAAGTAATTTGAGATATTCAGCTTTTTTGTTACCATCAACAATTTCACCAATATAACCACCTGTTAGAGTACCATTTATAATCTCTAATTGATTAGCATACACAAAATCGATATCTAATTTTTCTTGAAGATAATGTCCGAAATACGTAAATCCGCCTGAAAGAATGGCTGTTTTGTAACCATAATAATGGAGTGTATCAATTAATCGTTTTGCACCTTTTGTAATAGGAAGATTTTCTGCAACATCATGCAAGACCTCTTCGCTTAAGCCTTCTAAAAGTCTCATTCGCTTTTTAAAACTTTCGTTAAAATCAATTTCACCTTGCATAGCCGACTCTGTAATAGCTCTGACTTCTTCACCTACTCCTGCCCTCTCTGCCAGTTCATCAATGACTTCAGTTTGTATTAAAGTAGAATCCATATCAAAACAGACCAAACGTCTGTTACGTCTAAACATACTATCTTCTTGAAAAGCAATATCAACATCCAATTCCTTAGATATCTCCATAAATTTTGAAGTAAACTCAGTTTTATCACCCAATTTACCTCTTATTGATAATTGAATTGAAGCTCTAGGATATTCCTCCTTTTTAATCAAAGAAGTACGACCAGTAAGACGCTTTATTGAATCGATATTAAGATTCTTTTCTGAAATTACCTTAGTGACCTCTGAGATTTGCTGTGCAGATAGCTTTTCTCCTAATATTGTAATGATGTAACGGTCTTTACCTTGAAGATTAACCCATTTTTCATAGTCGTCTCCAGAAATTGGAGTAAACTTAGCCGTAATACCTAACTCGTAGGCTTTAAAAAGCAAATCCTTTAAAACAGCTGCAGATTTTTTTCCAGATTTAATTTCGAATAATATACCGAGTGATAATGTATCATGAATATTTGCCTGACCTATATCTAATACTTTGGCATCATATTCTGATAGTACACCTGTAAGACCAGAAGTTAAACCTGGTTTATCCTGTCCTGAAATATTTAGTAAAAAAATATCTGTAGCCACTTTTTATAGTTTATGATTGTGGGTTGTAAAATTGACTATTCTATCTGAAATAAGAAAATTTTTTTATGACGTATCACTTAACAAATCTACTATGCCAGCTTTCACTGGCTGGTACTTCCCAATTGTCATTAAATTCTGCGATGTTATTAACTAGATTATTAAATACAATAGTTTTTTTTGATACCGCTTTTTGCTGTGCCATCTTTTTGAAATCAATCAACGGCTTATAAGCAATAAACTCACCTTGTTTGTACGATACATTCATTTTATCCATTAAATCCACGTTGTATTGCTTTTCTAATTCTTGGATAAAATGAACTGAGGCATCTATTGAACAACCAGTAGCACTATTTAAGTTTTGATTTAAAGCAATAACTATAAAGCGCTTATAGACAATTTTATAGCCAGATTGCAAATCTTTTCCATGAGCAGTCCATGCTTCAATAAACGTATCAAGCTGTTCTTTAAGTTGCTTTATTTCTTCATCAGAAAACGAACGGTTGGCTTGGTAGATCCAAACTCTAGACTCTACTGGTAAAGTATCAAAATCAACTAGCATATTATAGCGCTTCTAACTTAGTGATCACTTTCTTGGTGATATATTGCTTCTCACTTAAATCGAATAACTCCACCTCTTTATAAGTTATGGTAAATGATTTACCAAAATTAGATTTTTTGAGCAATTCATAGCCTTCAAACTCTTCTGTAATTAAGAAAATATGGCTTTTATCAAAATCATCCTTAGTTTCAATATATGATATAGCATCATTATTCATAGATTGCAATTCAACTTCTATAGAAAGATTGTCTTCATCAGAACTTTTAAATCCAATGGTATCTTCTTCTTCGTCTTCGATAATATCTACCAATTCTTCAGAAGAAAAAATTGATAAAAATTCCTCTCCACATTTTGTAGCCATTACCATACCAACTTCCTCACCAATTTTCTCAAAATTAGCTGTTTTTTGTTTGCTAAAGTATCTAGACTTTGATTTATGTTCGTTGTAGCTTTGAATTAAGCATAGACCTAATGCCATCTGCTTTTCATCCATGGTATCAGAAGTTTTTATCTTTTTCTTAGAAAGACACTGACATGTATCTTCTGCCATAAGATCAAGGACTTCTTCTTTTGATTTTTTCTGTGCGTTAAGGTTTAATCCTATTAGTAAGACTAGAGCGATTGTAATTCTTTTCATTTAGTTATTATTTAAGCGTTTGCAATTAATTCAGCAATATCCATTACTGATATGTCGTTCTCTTTTTCTTTGGCTTTTATACCATCTGTCATCATAGTGTTGCAGTAAGGGCAACCTGTAGCGATAATTTCAGGATTTGTTTCTAAAGCATCTTGGGTTCTGAGTACATTAATGTCCATATCACCTTTTTCTGGTTCTTTGAACATTTGCGCGCCTCCTGCACCACAACAAAGTGCTGTTTGCTTATGACGCTTCATCTCTACTAAAGTCGCATTAGTTTTACTAAGAACGTCTCTAGGTGCATCATATTCATTATTGGCTCTACCTAAGTAACAGGGATCGTGAAATGTTATACGTTTGCCTTTATAAGTATTGCCTTCTAAGGTTAGGCGACCAGAATCCATCAATTCTTTTATATATTGAGTATGATGAATCACATCATAATTTCCACCTAAACTTGGATATTCATTTTTTAGACAATTGAATGAATGTGGATCGCAAGTTACGATGCGTTTTACTTCATAAGCATTAAGCACTTCAATATTCATAACCGCTTGCATTTGGAATAAAAACTCGTTTCCAGCACGCTTAGCCAAATCACCTGTATTACTTTCTTCTGTTCCTAATACAGCAAAATCAACATTGGCTTTATTCAAAATCTTTACAAAGGCCTTAGTAATTTTTTTAGCTCGGTCATCATAGCTACCAGCTGAACCAACCCAAAATAAAATTTCTGGTTGCTTGCCTTCTGCCATAAATTCTGCCATTGTTGGCACTTTAAGTTGCTCGCTCATATAGCTCAACATTTATTTGTTAAAAGTTAATGCGTTGATTTATTCATCTTTCCAGTTCAAACGGTCCATTTGGTTATAAGGCCAAGGTGCTCCGTTATTTTCAATATTGGTCATCATGTTATTCAATTCCATCGGTGCAGCACTTTGCTCCATCACTAAATAACGACGCATTTCTAATATAATTGATAATGGATTAATACTCACAGGACACTCTTCTACGCAAGCATTACAAGTCGTACAAGCCCATAATTCTTCGTTTAGTATATAATCACCGAGTAGTTGTTTACCATCATCTTTAAACTCACCGTTATTGGCATCAATATTTTTACCGACTTCCTCTAAACGATCTCTTGTGTCCATCATTATCTTACGAGGCGATAACTTTTTACCTGTTAGATTTGCAGGACAAGCGGATGTACAGCGTCCACATTCTGTACAGGTGTATGCATTTAGCAATTGAATTTGGTTTAAATCCATAACATCACTTGCTCCAAACTTAGCTGGTACTTCATCATCTGCAGTTTCAGCTGGTGCAGCATAAGGATCTGCATCTGGATCCATCATTAGCTTCACTTCGTTGGTAACAGCTTCAAGATTATTGAATTTACCCTTTGGTTCAACGCTACCGTAATAAGTATTCGGAAAAGCTAAGAGTATATGCAAATGCTTAGAGAAGTATAAATAATTTAAGAAAATCAGAATTCCAACAATATGTAACCACCAAGCTGTACGCTCAATGATATGAAGTGTTTCTGGCGCCACATCACTAAACCATGGTGCTATAAATTGAGAAATGATATTTCCATAATTCATATCTTGAAATGATGTATCTGTAGCGTTCATCAGTAAGAATAAACACATTAAAACAACTTCAAAATATAAGATGATATTACCATCACTTTTTGGCCAGCCTTTCATCTCATTAGCCATAAAACGTCTTAGTTTAATGACGTTTCGTCTTAACCAAAATACAACTACTGAAATTAGTACTAAAACCGCTAATATTTCGAAAGCATCAATTAAAAATCCGTAAACTGATACTGGTAGCACTTCTAAACCTATACGATGTGTTCCGAATAAGCCATCGATAATAATTTCTAAGACTTCAATATTAATGATGATAAAACCAACATAAACAATAATATGAAGAAACCCAGCAATTGGTCGCTTTACCATTTTACTCTGACCTAATGCAATGCGCGCCATGTTTTTCCAGCGTTGCGACTTATTATCGCTAGCATCGACCTTTCGACCTAGTTTAATATTACGGATGAGTTTTCTAATATTCTTGGCAAAATAGCCAACACCAACAAAAAGAATTATGGCAAAAATTATATTTGGTAAATATTGCATGAAAATTGACTCTAATTATTTTTTAATTGCTCTTGAGTTGGTTCCTCGTAAGGAATCTCTTTTTTCGATAAAATACGTCTATATCTTGCAGGATGTAGTTTAATATCTAGTAACAATAATTGTAATTCTTTTGAAGCTTTATCTAAGTTTTCGTAGAGAGACGCATCTTTGAGAAGCTTACCTATAGTGCCTTCTCCACTATCTATACTAGATAACATGCTTTGCATACTCACTAAGGTTTTATCGAGGTCTTCAACAGTTTTAGAAAGTCCTGCATTTTTTAATTCTGTAGATAATTCACTTAAATCTTTACTAGTTTTATCAAAATTATCTAAAATGGACGCTATTTTCTTATCGTTCTCTTTTATTACTCCTTGTATGGAATAAGATAAATCTTTAAATGATTTTAAAGTAGAATTTAACTCTGATATGGCGCTTTTTAAACCCTTATCAGAATCATCGATTAACAAAGCGTTTAAGCTATTTACCAATGTATCTGTAGAACGCAGTGTTCCATCTAAGCCTGCTGTAACTTTAGGCAAATCAGTTTCTATGGTAGACATTAACCCTTGCTTAATTTCTGATTCAATAAAATCTCCTGACTTTGCCAATTGTCCGTCATCGGCATCCATTATTTCCAAGGCATTTCCTCCCATTAAGCCTGTTGGATAAAGCCTTATCTTACTGTTCTTAGAAAATTTTAGTTCAGGCGCTACGGTAAATTCAACACGTGTTTTACCAGAATCAAAATCGTATTTAATGTCTTCAACTTTACCTACTTTGTTTCCTTTTATTGTCACTGGTGAAGAAGTACCTAGTGCGTTATACTCAAATTCGGTATAATAGGTATCTGTATCGGAAAACAAGTTTTTTCCGTTGAGGAATGTAAATAAGTATATGAAAAGAGCAATACCAGATAATACTAAGATTGCTGTTTTGACTTCTCTAGAAACTTTCAAATGGTTTGTCTTTGGTTAGAAACAAAATTAGGAATAAATATATGAATAATGATTCTAATTAGAAGCAGATTTTAATTTGAAGTAGATTTCAATTTAGGTTGTGATTTTAACACTTCAGCCAGATCGGTTTTTTCATTACCCTTAAATGCTACAATAAAAGCATCAGAATAGCCATTGGATTTAGCCACACTTTGGAGTTCTTCGATTTTGTTATAATCTGAAGTTTTTCCACTAAAATACTTGTATATATTCCCTTCTTTTTGTCTTGAAATATCACGCAATCCTTTGAAATTATAAGACTTTGCTTCCAATTCTTTGAAACTTGCCGCTATCTGTACTTTAAATGTTATATTTTCATAAATCTTAGGCTCATTCTCTTCTTCAGTAGTGGTTTCAGTACCTTCTACCCTAATATGGTTTCCAACATTTTGGTCTAATTCTTCTTTGTAATCGATGATGGCGTCTTTAATGGCAGTCGCAATTTTAGTCTGACCCGTTTTTGAGTTTAAATATGCTCCTTCGTTTTTATTCGTTATAAATCCTGTTTCAATCAATACACTAGGCATATAAGTGTTATGCAAAACCCATAGACTTAATTGTTTTATACCTCTACTCTTTCTCTTAAGTTTTCCTCCAAAATTATCTTCAACTTTACGTGCAAGAATAACACTCTGTTCTACATAAAACTCCTGCTCAACATCTAGCGCAATTCCAGACTCTGGTGAGCTAGGATCAAATCCGGCATAGTTTTCTTCATAATTATCTTCTAAAAATATAACCTCATTTTCAGCTTTAGCAACTGCCATATTTCGTTCTGAATTCTTAGCACCCAAAACATAAGTTTCGGTACCATAAGCTTGTGTATGATGTGCATTACAATGCACAGAAATAAACAAATCGGCATCTGCTTTATTGGCAATTGCAGAACGTTCACGAAGTTCTAAAAACACATCTGTTTTTCTGGTGTAAATGACTTTAAAATCAGGATTCTTTTCTAATTGTTTACCTATTTCTAGTACTACTTTAAGTGCTATATGTTTTTCTTTATAACCATTTTTAGTAGGACGACCAGGATCTTTACCTCCATGACCAGCATCTAATACCACAACAAATTTATCATCTTGTGCATATAATGACGCGTTAGATGTTAAAGAAGTGATAAATGTAATCACTAAGAATACTATTATATATTTAGGCTTCGTTTGCATATTTAATTTAACGGTTAATTGGCTTGACTTATTACACGTTCCACAAGTAAAACAGTATTTTTAAACTTTATTATTTTAGTAAACTAATCATAAAAAATAGCTGTACTTTTGGCGTTTCAAAAACCGAGCCATACTTTTACAAAAATACATTTAAAAGGATTGCGTACAAATAGTCTATACATACTTTTTGCCTTGAGTTTTACAGTGTTTATCAACACTTTTAGCTTCGCACAAGAAATAAAAATAAAGAAGCCGCCTATTCCTGCTGAGAAAGTAAAGGATTCTACAAACATTTCTGCTAATTCTATTTTAAATAAACCTCTAAATACAAAGCAGGTCGATTCTACTAAACAAGATTCATTAAAACAGAATGAGTATTTAAAGGATATTGTAAAGTATAAAGCAACAGACTATGTCTCTATAAATCAAAAACAACAGAAAATATTCTTATACAATGAAGCCGAAGTTTTGTATGAAGACATGCAAATTACTGCTGGTGTTATTGTCATTGATTATAGTAAAAACTTAGTCTATGCAGGTCGTTTAAAAGATTCAACAGGTTATTCTCAACGACCAGTTTTTACGCAAGGTTCTAACGTTATTGAGCCAGACTCTATTATTTTTAATACCGATTCTAAAAAAGCCTTAGTCTATAATACACGTACCGAACAACAAGGTTTTAACGTCTATTCTCCTAAAACCAAAAAAGAGAACGACTCCACTTATTTTATGGCAGATGCGCGTTTTACGACAGCAGAAGACGAAGATGATCCAGAATACCAATTTGTGACTTCTAAAATGAAATTTGTTCCTGGAAAAAAGATGGTTGTCGGTCCAACCTATATGGAAATTTATGGTGTACCTACACCAATTGCATTGCCATTTGCGTTTTTTCCTATGACCAAAAAGCAAACTTCTGGTATTATCCTTCCAACTTTTGGTGAAGATACTGGTAACGATAGAGGTTATTTTTTACAGAATGGTGGATATTATTTTGCCATAAGCGACTATGTAGATTTGGCTGTACTTGGAGATTATTACACCAATGGTAGTTATGGTCTGCGTTTAGAGAGTAGCTATGCCTTACGTTATAAATTTAGAGGAAACGTAGGCTTTAGATACGAAAATCTATTAACTAGCGAACGTGGCTTCCCAGACTTTGCAAAAAACACAATCTATAATATTAGGTGGTCGCATAGTCAAGATTCTAAAGCGAGTCCTAGTTCTCGTTTCTCGGCTTCGGTTAACTTAGGTAGTAGTCAATATTACCAACAATCTGTCAACCAGATTAATCAGGCTAATTTTTTAAATAATACTTTGGCGTCTTCAGTATCGTACTCAACAGTATTTCAGGGAGAACCGCAAGTTAATCTAAGTCTCTCTGCAACACACTCACAAAACACCAATACACAGGCCATTAATTTAACCTTGCCAACCATGCAAGCGTCTATGAGTAGAGTTTTTCCTTTTGCACCTAAAACAGGAACTAAAAAAGGAGCTATTCAAAATATTAATTTTCAAGTCAATACCAGAGGTGAATATCGTATTAATACAACTGATTCTTTATTCGGAAAAAGTGAAATGTTTGACGATGCTGTAGCAGGCATGCGCCATAGTATTCCTCTAACGACAAACTTTAAGGTTTTTGATTATTTTAGTGTGAGTACCAGTGCCAATTTTGAAGAAACCTGGACCTTAAATACAGTGAATAGATCATGGAACCAAGCAGAGCAACAAGAAATAGAAATTAACCAAAACGGATTCGATCGTTTTCTTACTTATAACTTAGGAGCCAGTGTTGGGACAACGGTTTATGGTATGTACGACTTTACAGGAGAAGGCAAAGACCCAAAAATACAAGCGATACGGCATGTTATGAGGCCATCTATAAGCTATTCCATTAATCCTGCTTTTGACCAATACTACGAAACTTATGATGTCATTGATGCCGATGGTACAACGACTGACCAAGTAGAATATACACGTTTTGAAAATTCATTATTTGGAAGACCAGGCAACCAATATTCTAGTAGTTTAGGAATATCTATAGGTAATAATATCGAAGCTAAAATACGCTCTAAAGATTCTACTAAAACTGAACCTGAAAAAGTATTTTTACTGAATAATTTAAATTTTTCTACAGCTTATAATCTAGCTGCAGATTCCCTGAACTGGAGTCCTGTACGTGTTTCTGGTGGAACACAAATTTTGGACAAAAAAATGAGTATCAATTTTGCAATGACGCTCAATCCTTATGCTCTAGATAGTAACAACAATGTTATAAACACTTTTAATATTGATAATGGTGGTAGTTTATTTCGTTTAACTTCTGCTAATATTAATATGAGCTATACACTAAGCAATGAGAGTTTTTCTGGTGAAGAATCTGATGATGATAAAGCCTCAGCTCAAGAAGCTGCACGTTCTGGTGGAAGAACCGACGGTCTGTTTGGTAAAACTCAAGATTTTGCAGACAAAAGACTTTCAGATAAAAAGAAAGACAAGGGAGATGAAGAAGAAAACAACGACTTTTACACTTACAAACTGCCTTGGTCTATTCGGTTTGCGTATGCAGCAAATTACACCAATACACGACGGCAAAACCAAATATCCTCACATTCGCTAATGTTTTCTGGTGATGTAGAATTGTCTCCACGCTGGAGTGTTGGTGCATCTTCTGGTTATGACTTTTTAAATCAAGGATTTACCTATACTCAATTACGTTTTGAACGCGATTTATTGAGTTGGCGTATGAATTTTACATGGATACCTTTTAGTACGCGTTCGTCATGGAATTTCTTTATTGGTATTAAATCTAATATTCTTAAAGATTTAAAATACGATCAACGTCGTCAACCAGACCAACGTGTTGGGAATTAAATATTTACTTACCACAAAATTTTTGTCATTCTGAACTTGGTTCAGAATCTAAACACCATAAAAAAGAGATGCTGAACCAAGTTCAGCATGACAAGAAGAGAACTTTGAATGTTTGAGAATTCAGTACTAACCTTAAAATCATTAAAAACTATTACCTAAATTTGTATTCATATCAACCATTAATAAGAGTCCTGCTGTCGTAGGAAGTAAACATGAAAAAAATAATAAACACCACAAAGGCTCCTGCTCCAATAGGACCATACAATCAAGCTGTTTTAACAGGAAACACATTATACACGTCTGGGCAAATTGCCTTACATCCTGAAACTATGGAATTGATTACTGACGATATAAAAACAGAAACCAAGCAAGTGATGGAAAACATGAAAGCGGTTTTAGCAGCGGCAGACATGACCTTTGAAAACGTTATTAAGTCATCCATTTTTATTAGTGACATGAATAACTTCTCTCAAATAAATGAGGTCTATGGTAAATATTTTGATGAAGCTACTGCACCAGCAAGAGAAACCGTTGAAGTCGCTAACTTGCCTAAGTTTGTCAATGTTGAGATTAGCATGATTGCGGTGAAGTAATGCAAAACGCTTACTATCATTCAAATTGAATGTCGCCATCTTGGTTTATTATAGGTTTAAACCATTTCATGTAACTAAATGCGTTCTTTCTTATGTAATACATTAAATAAATTCCAACAGATAGAATTACACTATATATCAAAGCAAAAATATATCCAAATTTTAAATCCGCATCTTCTACTAAATCAGGTGCACCTAATTCGCTGAACATACGAATAATTGTAAATGAAAACCAAACTATTCCTGGCAGGAAAAAACGACCATCAAATTTCCAAATATTAAAAGTAACATACATTGAAAGGAGAAGTGAGGCTAATAATTTAATATCAAATGACATCATGAGGTCAAATATTCCGGTTAGCTCAAAAAGAATAAAAACTCCCCAAATAAGTGAAAGCATTAGATGTGCTACTTTAAATTTCTTCCAGTGTTCGTAAGAAGGTCTTGTTGCTAATATGCTTCTTAATGTTTCATCTTTAATTTCTGTTTTGTAGTATTCATAAAGTGATGACTTTGACTCACCTTGACTAATTCTTTTTGTAATCTCTAATCGTATCTCTTTTTCTGTCATAAATATTATAAAACTACATGCCATTGTATTCGTCCAAAATATAAGAAACTTAATTAAATTACATAGACTATTAGTACTTAAATAGATTGCTATAACCATTTATTAATAAAACAATTTTGTATCTTATAACTTAAGAACTCGTATTTTTATAGTAACAAAATTTTCTCTCAAAATGCGCATAGAACACGATATAAAACTAGGCTTTAAAGACGTGATGATTCGTCCAAAACGCTCTACACTAAAAAGTAGATCTCAGGTCACTTTAGAGCGTAGTTTTGCCTTTTTAAATAGTACAGCCACTTGGAAAGGCGTCCCAATTATGGCAGCCAATATGGATACCGTTGGTACTTTTGAAATGGCTTTAGCCTTAGCAGATCAAAAGTTATTTACTGCGATACATAAGCATTACTCAACAGAGCAATGGAACAGCTTTTTATCCAAAGCTCCAGAAGGCATTGAAGATTATATAGCCATTAGTACAGGTTCTGGTAACGATGATTTAAAAAAACTCAAAGCCGTTTTTAATAACAACCCAAAGCTAAAATTTATATGCATTGATGTTGCCAATGGCTACTCGGAGCATTTTGCAGACTTTGTACAACAAACACGAGAGCAATATCCAGAAAAGGTGATTATTGCTGGTAATGTGGTCACAGGTGAAATGGTAGAACAACTCCTCCTCTCTGGTGCAGACATTGTAAAGGTAGGTATTGGTCCTGGCAGTGTATGTACCACACGTGTAAAAACAGGTGTAGGTTATCCGCAATTATCAGCTATTATAGAATGTGCAGATGCAGCACATGGTTTAGGTGGACAAATTATTAGCGATGGTGGTTGTGCCACTCCTGGTGATGTTGCCAAAGCTTTTGGTGCAGGAGCTGACTTTGTAATGTTAGGAGGCATGTTTGCTGGCCATACCGAAAGTGGTGGAGAACTCATTCTACGCCATGGTGAGCAATACAAACAGTTTTATGGGATGAGCTCTTCTACTGCTATGGACAAGTATGTTGGTGGAGTTGCAGATTATAGAGCTAGCGAAGGTAAAACTGTTGAAGTTCCTTTTAAAGGAGATGTAAAAGACACACTACAAGATATTTTAGGAGGTTTACGTAGCACGTGCACTTATGTTGGTGCACAACGTTTAAAAGAGTTGACAAAACGGACGACTTTTATCCGGGTAGCTGAACAAGAAAACCAAGTTTATAATTCTTAAATTTAAAAGCATTAAAATAGCTAGTTAATAATATGGATGATATCATAGTAAAGAAGTGGAATTTATCTCAGAGATTTTTTTTAAGATTCATTTTTCTTTATTTTATACTTTATGTCTGTCCATATGGCTTAGAATACATCTACAAGCTAAACACCAATAGTTTTACTTTCTGGAATGATATTACCATATGGTTTGGTGAGTTAGTCTATAACTGGGAGTTCAATAAAGACTACCTCTACCCTTTTTCTGACTCAAAATTTGAGTATAGCAGATTAACTTTAATTATTCTCATATCTTCTGTAGGATCGCTTATTTGGACGTTCTTAATTGATTTAAAATTCAAAATAGATTACGACACTAAACTCAAAACTTTATTAATAACACTAATACGATATCACGTAGGTTTCGTATTAATCAATTTTGGGCTCTCAAAAGTGTTTGGCATTCAGTTTGGAGAAATGAGTTTAGATACACTCGAAAGTCAAATTGGAGATAATTATGGAATGACATTACTCTGGAGTTTCATGAGTTATTCTAAATTCTTTACCTATGCAGCAGGTTTTTCGCAACTCATAGGTGGTGTTCTCTTACTCTTTAGAAAAACAGCTTTTATTGGTGCCTTAATATGTTTTATAACAATGGTTAATGTTGTTCTAATGAATATTGGTTACAACGTCACCATAAAAATAGTAGCTATCCATCTTTTAGTAATGACTATTATCTTATTACAACAGCATATAAAACGAATGATAGATTTTTTCATTCTTAATAAACCTACATCACCACAGATTAGGAGATGGTTATTTGATAATACTAGGTTTAAAAAAACTGGTCTTATTCTAAAAATTATTGTGCTAGGATACTTTACTATTACGAAGTCCTTTAGTCTTAACGAGTCATTAAATTCTTATGTAAAAAATGATTATGAGTATATGACCGCTTTCCACAAAATTGAAACTTTTGTAGTTAATGGTGATACCATACCAGATACAAAATCGAATAAAGACCGATGGAGATCACTATCCTTTAATGGCACATCTTATTATCCTGAGGTATTTGCAGTTATAACTAATAACAAATGGAACCCAAAGCGCTATACATTTAAAGCAGATACACTCAACAAAACTATTACCTACTATCCATTAGGCACTTCAGAAAAGGAGCTAGAGCATATCACTAAAAATCAATTAACATATAAGATTGTACCAGGAAAAAGGGAATATATATTTAATGGCATCCATGAAAGTGATACAATATGGTTTAAAACCAAATTTAAAACTGTAGAAGACTATGAATTGACGAATCCTAATAACAAACTCCATTGGATTGTCGATTAATAGCATAAAAAATGGCAACTCATAGTATATACGAATTGCCATTTACTAACTAACAATCTAAATCAACCTTAAAACTTATTTCTTTTTCATAGCAATTTTTTCAAGGCAATGACAAAACCTAAGACGGTTAAGTTCATTATGGATTTATAAACCCAAAACTAGGGCTTCTATCTATATAACAACTGAGTCTATGATTCTCCTCAATAAAAGAGAAATTATTTTGTGAAGTTGATTTGTAATTGAGAATTGGTATTATACCTGACCTATTCGTGAATAAAGAACTATCAGTTATATAAGTTGTTAGGTGTAGTTTTAGTAATAGACTTTTTTTAAATGATACTTTTTGGCAATATCAAAATCAATTTCATTAATAATCTTATATAGTTCCATTGTTATTTTTTCCACATACTTGAAATCGAAGTTTAAATATAAATCTTTTTCAAATTCTTGACTTGGAAATTCTTGCACAAAATTCTTCGAAATTTTCGCTCTGTTATGTACTGCTAAATTTCTCTGTTTCACAAGAAGGTTTATTTCTTTGAAATTTTCTTTAAAAATCTCAATGTTCAATTTTTTTAAAAAATAATCTTTAATGTCATTAATCCCATGATAGAAGAGCGATTCAACCTTTTTCTCGGTTATAGCATTTACTAACTCTTCGAAATTTTCAAATGATAAAATAAACTCAAGAGTTTCTTTTTCGTTTGATTTTAGTATTTGTGGTTTTGTAAGTACAACTTCTGAGATAATTTCTTTGAAATAATTTATGAAATTATCAATAGTTCTAATATACATCATAGTTGCTAGTGAATGCTCATAAGTTTCTATGTTTAGAAAGTCCTCTTCTTTTGCTCTATAAAAATTATATGGAACTTCTAATTTTTCGTTGTACTCTTTAAGTTTTTTTATTGAGAGTTCAATATTATCATTGATGCGGAAATTACTAACTTTAAGATAAAGTAAAATTCGTTCGATCCTTTCGAATTCATTTGCCGAATTAACAAACGATTGAGTAGCTCCAGTTTTATTTTCTTCCATTATTTTTTTTAGAAATAACAATGACAGTTGTCGCCATGAGTAGTTTCATGATTTAGCAGTTAAAAGTACAAAACAAGTTGAAAATTCCTGCGGAATTTTCAAAGTAGGCGAGAACAAGCAATTACTTATAGCCATTTTTGGGTACAGTACTTTTATTCGTTTTTGTCAATTATAACTCTTCTTTCAAATTCATAAGGATAGTGTTTACGTTCTCTTTTAAACTCTCCTTTATCTGTTAAAAAGTTCAAAAACTTTTCTAAAGTGTCTTTCATAGCTTGGTTGATACTCAATTCTTCATTTTCCTTAAATACAACCCCATCATTCAGCATTTCGTTGATTACTGACCAGTCTTCTCCACCAATTCTGTATCTTCTATATTCTTTACTTTTGACCTGTTCCGAGAGTTCCTTATAGGTGTCATTTAATTCTTTGTCATTTTCAATCAATTTTGACATTCTCTTAAGTTCAAAACCGCCATTATCTAAATATCTGTCAAAAATGGCGTCATCCATTCTTGTGTATTGATATGTTTTTAAATTTTTAAATTCGCTTAAATTTTTCTTTTTTCGTTTCTTTTCCCTTGTTGAGTCAATTTTTTGGGATGTTAGAGCAAAAACAGCAATGATTAATATAGCTATGATGAAATATGAAATCAATCGTAGTAATTGTGTCCATACGTTACCGTAATATACTTTTTTCAAGAAAGTCATTTCTTCTTTTACATCAACTGCATTAACGACATCAATTTTTTGTTGTCCTGCTATTTTTCCATAAGATTTAATTTGAGGAATGTTACTGTTTTTGTGTAAGACGAGTAGTTTGATAGTGAAAAATTCACCTGATTCAATTATAACATTTGAAAATAAAAAGCCTTCGTTTTCGGTTTTAATAAACTTTACATTTCTTTTTAAATAATCATTACTTGATTGAATGATTTCTGGTTTTTCAATTATCTTACCTGAAGTTATTTTAATACCAACAGGTTCATTTTCATCGTAGAATTCTTTGATTATGTTTTCTTGTCCGTTGTTGACTATTTTTACGGTGTAAATTCTTAAGTTTTCGCCAGTTTTTTTTAGACTCGTACTATCGTAAAGTACTTCAAGTTTATTGATGTCGGCATTAAAGTCAAGTACATTTGTATTAGCGATTATTTCGTATCTTAAGTCTACACTTTTCTCTTGCCAATATGCGTAGATTGTCACAAAGGCTGCGACTAAACCAAATAACGTAATTATTGTTTTTGACGCATAATTATCTAAATATTTTCCAAAAGTATTTTCGCTCATCTATTTGTTTTTCGTATTGTACCCAACTAAGTGATATGACGCCGTTTTAATGACTTATATCAGACGTTACTGAAACAAGTTCAGCACAAGTAAGCGAAGTTAGTTTTTTCCTAGTAGATTATCAATACGTAGAACTACGTATATTTTTATAAAAACTTGGTTTATTTTTGTTGCACAAATAAGATCTTAGCATTGAAACTCAAAAAAGCAGAACTCAAAGATTTCCTAGACACTAAAGTTACGCTTTATAACCATCCAAAATTTATTGAGAGCGACCCAATACAAATACCACATCAATTCTCTAAAAAAGAGGATATAGAAATCGCTGCCTTTTTAACCGCAACGATTGCTTGGGGAAATCGTAAAAGCATTATTAATAATGCCAACAAAATGATGGAGTTACTAGACCACTCCCCTTTTGAGTTTGTCACCCAACACCAGGACACCGACTTAGACCGTTTTGAGGGTTTTGTACATCGTACCTTTAATAGTGAGGATTTAAAGCAGTTTGTTAAAAGCTTACAACATATCTACAAAAAGCATAAAGGCTTAGAACACCTATTTGCCAAACATGCAAAGGAAAAATCGCTTCAACCGAGTATTCATCAATTTAAAAGCATCTTTTTTGAGGTACCACATTTAGAGCGTACTAAAAAACACGTCAGTGATCCGCTTAAAAATTCGGCTGCCAAACGTATTAATATGTTTTTGCGTTGGATGGTTCGTAACGATACTAATGGTGTGGATTTTGGGATATGGCAAAGCCTCTCTCCTGCCCAACTCAGTTGTCCTTTAGATGTACATTCTGGTAATGTTGCTCGCAAATTAGGCCTACTAAAACGCAAGCAAAATGATGGTAAAGCCTTAGCTGAGTTAGATAAAGCCTTAAGACGATTAGACCCAAATGATCCTGTAAAATATGATTTTGCATTGTTTGGTTTGGGAGTTTTTGAGGGATTCTAAGTATAAGGTTTTCTTGTTATCTTTAAATTTTAAAAATAGATTCTGAAACAAGTTCAGAATGACAAAGATTTAACAAGTCAACAAATAACTAACTTGTCATGCTGAACTGGTTTCAGCATCTCAAAGAAATAAACGATACACATGAAATTCCGCTTCACAATTTTACTTCTTACTTGCTTTACATTAAGTTTTTCGCAAGATTTAAAAATTCCAGTCGATACAACTGTTGTAACTACAAATTCTGTAACTATTAAAGGTAAACAGATTAACTACACAGCAGAAACCGGATTTCAACCTGTTTGGGATAAAGATGGAAAGATCATTGCGGCTTTATATTATACCTACTACAAGCGCACTAATGATGCAAAAGGGAATAACAGACCTATCATCTATTCATTTAATGGTGGACCAGGTTCTGCTTCCGTTTGGATGCATATTGCTTACACAGGACCAAAAATTTTAAAGATTGATGATGAAGGCTATCCTGTACAACCTTATGGTATAAAAGACAACCCGAATTCTATTTTAGATGTTGCAGATATTGTATTTATAAACCCAGTAAATACAGGTTACTCAAGAAAGGTAGCAGATAAGGATGGCAAAATGCCAGAGGATAAACTCTTTTTTGGAGTCAATGCTGATATTAAATATTTAGCAGGTTGGATGAACACCTTTACAACACGTCATAACCGTTGGGAATCTCCAAAATATATTATCGGAGAAAGTTATGGTGGTACACGTGTTATGGGCTTGTCTTTAGAATTACAAGAAAGTCAATGGATGTATCTTAATGGAGTTATTATGGTCTCACCTGCAGATTATAAAGTGTTGCGTGTTGGTGGACCATTATCATCGAGTTTAAATTTACCTTACTACACAGCAGCAGCTTGGTATCATAAGATGTTGCCTTCAGAATTACAGAATAAAGACTTACTAGATATTCTGCCAGAAGCAGAAGAATTTGCTGTTAACGATTTAATGCCAGCGCTTGCAAAAGGTGGTTTTATTGGTGAAACAGAAAAGAATGCCATTGCTAAGCAGATGAGTTACTATTCAGGTTTATCTGAAAAGGTCATTTTACAACAAAACTTAGATGTACCCAATCGTTTCTTCTGGAAAGAATTGCTAAGAGACAAAACCGGAGAAACTATAGGGCGTTTAGATTCCAGATACATTGGAATTGACAAAGTAGAAACTGGTACGAGTCCTGATTATAGTGCCGAATTAACGTCTTGGTTGCATTCTTTTACTCCTGCTATTAACTACTACATTCAGAATGAACTCGGTTTTAAAACCGACGTAAAATATAATGTGTTTGGTAATGTAGGTAATTGGGATAGAACCAATGATAATACAAGAGAAAACTTAAGACAGGCTATGGCCCAGAATCCGTATTTAAAAGCACTGACACAATCGGGTTACTATGACGGAGCAACAACATATTTCTCTGCGAAATACTCACAATGGCAAATAGATCCTAGTGGAAAAATGAAAGATCGTTTTTCTTTTGAAGGTTATAGAAGTGGCCACATGATGTACTTACGAAATGAGGATTTGATAAAAGCTAATGAGGATTTGAGAGCTTTTATTGAAAGCTCTTCACCTAAAGGGAAATCTGCTAAGTATTAATGCCTTTTGTCATGCTGAACTAGTTTCAGCATCTTAAACTTAAATTGATCCCTAAACAGACTAGATCCTGAAATAAATTCAGGATGACAAACAAAAGGCTTGTAGTTTTCATTAGTTAAATGTATGACACACAATAGTTGTCATGCTGAACTGGTTTCAGCATCTTAAACTAACCATCAGCATCTAAAAACATAGACAGTGCCAAAAAGAGATTACCATAATTATTGGGTTTACATAATAACTAACAAACCAAAAGGTGTTTTATATACAGGTTTTACAGGTGGTATTGATGATAGAATGGAAAGACATAATGATGGTCAAGGCAGTTCATTTACTTCAAAATATAGATTAAAAAGACTCGTTTATTTTGAAGAATTTCAATATGTTGAAGATGCTATTAAACGAGAAAAGCAGATAAAAAATTGGAGACGTCAATGGAAAATTAATCTTATTGAGAAGTCTAATCCCAATTGGGATGATTTATGGAATCGATTAGACTCCAGATCCTGAAACAAGTTCAGGATGACAAACCTTTAACTTTTTCGTTTCATTAAATAATAGTAATAGCCAAAACCGTTGTCATGCTGAACTTGCCTGTGCTGAACTGATTTCAGTATTTCAGCATCTTGAACATAGAACTATATTAAACTAGATCCTGAAACGAGTTCAGGATGACAAACAAGAGGCTTTTCGGCTTTCATTAGTTGAACTTATAAAACACAATCATTGCATATTAATTTAGTTCAGCATCAAAAACACAAACTAACCAACAAAAAAAGGCTTCCATTTGGAAGCCTTTAATTTTATAATAAATATATCCTAACCTTTCAGCCAAGCTGCTCTCAATGCTTTCTGAGCATCAGTAGCATTTTCATCTTCAATCAACCCTTCGCTCAATGCTGTGGGTTTAGTTAATGTCGCTTTGATTGTAACTGGTTCACCATTACGTTCCAAATCCATAGTAATCTCCTGACCTTCTGTCCAACTAAACATACCTGTGATAACTTGGTTTGCATTTGTTAAAGTTAAATCCTCACCATTTACTTTTAATATAATATCATCTGCTTGCACGCCTTGAGATGCCCAAAACGAATTCTTTAATGCCATTGGTGAAAATTTAATTAACCCTCTTCCTTGGTCTGCATCAAAAACAACATTTTGTCCACCAGCAAAAATATAATTGGTTTCAACTTGGGTTTCACCTTTTATTAATCCTGCCATTGCAAAAAATTCATCATAGTTAATAGGCACATCACCTTCAACATGTGTTTTTAAGAATTCACCAACACTTGGATAAGTCATTGCTGTAATTTCTGCTATAATATTATCATCTACGAATGGCTTTTCTTTACCATACTTTGCAGATAGCTCTTTCATTAAGGATAACATACTTCTGTTACCATCACTTTCTTTTCGCATTAAAATATCAATACACATGCCTATTAAGGCACCTTTCATGTATACATTATAATAGTTTGAAGCATATGGCTCATCTAAGACGTTCTCACTCATAATAGTAAAACTCATAGCATCATCCATACGTCTAGAGGTATCGATTTTAGACATCATGGTATTATAAAATGTAGCATTATCAACTAAACCTTCATAAACTTGGAAGTGTTGCGCAAAATATTCTGTTACACCTTCATACATCCATAAATGCTTAGAGAATGTTGGTTTGTTATAATCAAAATAGTGAACGTCTTCAGAATGCACAGATAATGGAGTTACGATATGAAAAAACTCATGCGCTACCACATCAATTATTGATGCTGCCAAACCTTCTTTACTAGAAGATTCTGGTAAAACCACTACTGTAGAAGTATGATGTTCTAAAGCTCCCATACCTTTTGGAGCCGTTTCAGAACCGTCAGATAAATAAAGGTAAATGTCATAACGCGGAGTACTATTTACATCACCCAAATATTCTTTCTGAGCTTGCATCATCTTAAAAACAGTCTCTTTCTGACTTGCCGCTGTATGTACTTTATTTGGTGAATAAACGCTCAATACGATCTTAATATCACCAACCATAAATTCTTCTACATCTAATTTCCCATACATCATTGGGTTATCTGTGATATCGAAATAGCGTTGTGCAAAATAACTGCTAGTAATGGCTGTACCATCTGCACTAGATTTCATACCCTTGTCTTCTAAAGCAGAGGTTCTTACAAACGTAGCTGGAGCAGTAACATCTAAAGCGTACTGATTATTCTTTAATGAATCGAAATAACCAATAAATCCATGAAGGTTTAAAACGTAGTTATCCTCTTCTATATTAGTTCCTGCTGGCGAAAATGGGTTTTCACCACCTATTCCACCTGTAGATTCAATATCAAAAGTATCATTGACATAATATTGAAGCTTATCTAATTTAGTAGCATCTGCAATAGTCCATGTATTTGTATCAGCTTTAATTACAGCCAATTCATTGCCATCATAATCTAAAGCTTTAAAATCGTCAATATACTTTCCGAAGTCACTAACAGAATACGTTCCCTGTACTACTCTTGGTAATCTGTAAGTTACAGTTTCAGTAGTAAAACGACCAGGATTAATAGTCACTGGTACTTTATCATCTACAACTGCTGTTAAATCTAAGGCAGTTTCTATTGGGTTGCTTACTGCTAAATCATCCATTTTTGGTTTTGCTGATCCACAACCTACCAAAATTGCACTTAAGCCAATAATGGCTAAATAATTCTTCATGCTAAAATTTTTAGTTTTTTTACTAGTGTTGCAAATCTACAATCTGTTACTACTTAAAATCTAAAGGTTTTGTTAAATTCGCGGTATGTCTCAACCTCTAGTTAGCATTTTGGTCCCTTTTAAAAATACAGAAGCTTTTATTTCTGAATGTATAGACTCCATATTAACGCAAACCTATACAAATTGGGAGGCTGTTTTTGTTGATGATGGTTCTGAGGACTCATCTTATGCTATTGTTGAAAGGTTTAGCAAAAAAGACAAGCGAGTTATACCTCTTAAGAATAAAGGTCAAGGCATTATAAATGCGCTCCAAACAGCTTATAATAACTGTAAAGGCGAATATATTACCAGAATGGACAGTGATGATAAGATGACACCAATTCGGTTACAAGTTATGTTGGAAGGTCTTGAAAAACATGGTTTAAAACATCTAGCACTTGGACAAGTAAAGTACTTTAGAGCTGATGGCCTTAGCGAAGGCTTTGCTAAATATGAAAAATGGCTAAATAGACTCACCAAAACCGGAAGCAATTATTCTGAAATCTATAAAGAATGTGTCATTCCTTCTCCATGTTGGATGCTACACAGAGAAGATTTTGAAGCTTGTGATGGTTTTAATCCAAGTCGATACCCAGAAGATTATGATTTGGCATTTCGGTTTTACAGAGCTGGTTACACTTGTATTCCTTGTAACGAAGTCCTACTCTATTGGCGCGATTACAGTACAAGAACTTCAAGAACTCATGAGCATTATGCAGAAAATTCTTTTCTAGATCTTAAAGTAGATTACTTTTTAGAGTTGAATTATGATGCTTCCAGACCTCTGGCAATTTGGGGAGCTGGCACAAAAGGAAAAAAACTTGCTAAATTACTTCTGAAAAACAACATTCCATTCTACTGGATCTGTGACAATCCAAAGAAAATAGGAAAGCATATTTATGGAGAAGAGCTCTTAAATTTTGATTATCTCTCAGAGCTAAATCATCCGCAAAGTATTGTTACAGTTGCAAATGAAGATGCCCAAAAGGAAATCAAAGCCTATTTTGAGACTCAAAACATGCAATCTATGATTGATTATTTCTTTTTCTGTTAAAATTCTCAAAAGCGAAATGCAGTTATCGTTTTGCATTTTCTATATTTGAACTATTAAGACAAACCAAAAAAAGTCTTTAAATAACAAGGAATGCAGTTTAAGAATCCCGAATTACTTTACGCTTTATTTTTACTGGTTATTCCTATCCTTATTCATCTATTTCAATTACGTCGTTTTCAGAAAGTTCAGTTTACCAATGTAAAGTTTTTAAAATCTGTAAAACTTCAAACTAGGAAAAGCTCGCAACTCAAAAAATGGTTAACCTTACTCACTAGAATGCTCCTTTTAGCATGCGCTATTTTAGCATTTGCTCAACCATTTATTCCAAATACCAAAGATTTTAACGAAGCCCAGGAAACCGTTGTTTACCTAGACAATTCCTTTAGCATGCAAACCAAAGGAACTAATGGTACCTTATTAAATGAAGCTATTCAAGATATTATAAATACTTTGCCAGAAGACGAGGCAATTAGTCTATTTACTAACGATAATACTTATAGAAATACAACAGTTAAGGCATTAAAAAATGATTTAATTCAGTTAACGAACTCTCCTACGCAACTTAATTACGATGCTGCCTATTTAAAAGGCAAACAGTTGTTTTCTGATGACGAAGCTTCAACCAAAAATTTAGTATTAGTATCCGATTTTCAGCAAAATAGTAATCCGTTAAACTTTGAAGAAGACAATACTATTGAACTGAAATTAGTGCAGCCAAAATCTAATTTGGTTTCGAATATTAGCATTGACAGCATATACATTTCAAATACTACTGCCGAAACTTTAGATATTAATGTTATACTTTCAAATCAATCTCAACCCATAGACAATGTTTCTATTTCTCTATTTAATGAGGAAACTTTACTAGCAAAGAGTGCTATTAGCATTAAGGATAAAGAAGAAGCTACATTTACGGTTTCCAATAATATTATTGTAAATGGAAAACTCGTTATAGACGATGCGAGCTTGCAATACGATAATTCGTTCTATTTTAATATCAATTCGAAACCAAAAATTAAAGTTTTAGCTATAAATGGAATAGCTGATGATTCCTACTTAAAACGTATTTATACAGATGATGAATTTGACTTTAAAAGTTTCAAACTAGAGGCTTTAAATTTTAATTTAATTCCTGATCAGAATCTTATTATTCTAAATGAACTAGATGCTATTTCAAATGCTCTTAAATCAGCAATTGATGCTTTTAAAAATGATGGAGGAAGTATTTTAATTATTCCTTCAATAAAAATAGATTTAAACTCTTATAATCAATTTTTTAGAAGTCAATCAATTTTCAATATTAATGATGTAAATTCTAACGAAAAACGCATTACTAGTATTAATTATAATCATCCACTTTTGGCCAATGCTTTTTATTCTAAAGTAAGTAACTTTCAATATCCAAAAGTTGATATGTCTTATCGATTTTCTTCAAATGCAAATAGTGTTTTATCCTATGAAGATGGCTCTCCTTTTTTAGTAGGTAATGCTAATTCATATGCATTTTCTTCAGCATTAAATACAAACAATTCTAACTTTAAAAATTCGCAGCTTATTGTTCCGGTATTATATAATATGGGTCTTCAGAGTTTAAAGCTCTCTAAACTATATTATACAGTTGGTGAACCAAACTCAATAGCAATTAGTGCAGTAATTGGTCAGGATGATATTCTAACATTAACTTCTGAGGATGCTTCAGTGATCCCGTTGCAAAAAACATATAGCAAATCTGTAGTTATTGAAACTAATGATTTTCCTAATAGAGCTGGTATTTTTAATGTAAAGAATAAAGATGTTACTATTCAGAACCTAAGCTTTAATTACAACAGAGATGAAAGTGTGCTTAGTTATTATGATTTAAATCAATTAGAAAACACAACAACCGACTCTAGTCTCGCTGCAACTATCAATACTATAAAAAGTAACACAAATGTTAATGCGCTATGGAAATGGTTTGTTATTTTTGCACTAGTATTTTTAATTATTGAAATGCTACTACTAAAATATCTTAAATGAACGCACTCATAAAATCTGCAACCATCGTTGATTCTAAAAGTGATTTTCACAATGAAACGGTTGATATTTTAATTGAAAAAGGTCGTATTTCTAAGATCTCTAAACGAATTTCCAATCCAAAAAATTATAAAGAAATAAAGCTAGATAATTTGCATGTTTCGCAAGGTTGGTTTGATAGTAGTGTGTCCTTCGGCGAACCTGGTTATGAAGAACGCGAAACGATTATCAATGGTTTAAAAACTGCAGCGCGTTCAGGTTTTACTGCTGTTGCCTTAAATGCCAATTCTAATCCTGTTATTGATAGCTATGCAGATATTACGTTTGTGAAATCTAAAGCCAATGATAACGCCGTTAACCTCTATCCTATTGGAGCTTTGACACAAGGTAGTAAAGGCGAAAATTTAGCAGAATTGTTTGATATGACCAATGCTGGTGCAGTTGCATTTTATGATTACCAAAAACCCATTTCTAATCCTAATCTTATGAAGATTGCAATGCAATACGCAAGCAATTTTGATGGTTTGGTTTGTTCATTTCCGCAGGAGTCTAAGATATCTGGACTTGGTGTTGCTAATGAGCATATTAATAGCACCAAACTTGGATTAAAAGGAAATCCGGCTTTAGCTGAAGAATTACAGGTAGCTAGAGATTTATTCCTATTAGAATATACCGAAGGTAAATTGCATATTCCAACCATTTCAACTGTAAAATCAGTGGAGTTAATTAGAGCTGCAAAAGCTAAGAAATTAGATGTAACATGCAGTGTTGCAATTCATAACCTAATATTTACAGATGAAGTACTCAACAGTTTTGACACTAATTTTAAAGTGTTGCCACCTCTAAGAACTCAAACAGATTGTGATGCCTTAATTGAAGGCCTAAAAGATGGCACTATTGATATGGTAACCACAGATCACAACCCTATTGATATTGAAGATAAAAAAATAGAATTCGATTATGCTAAATACGGAACTATTGGATTAGAATCTGCTTTTGGCGCACTACAAAATATATTTACAACTAAAAAAACTATAAGTCTTTTAACCCAAGGAAAATCTAGATTTGGAATTTCTGAATCTAGTATAAACGAAGGTGAAAAAGCTAATTTAAGTCTGTTCAATCCAGATAAAGATTACATATTTAAAACTACTCACATCTCTTCCCGATCTAAGAATAGTGCCTTTTTTGATAAAACACTCAAAGGTGAAACCTATGGTATTATTGCTAACAATAAAATTGTATTAAAATAATGAATCAAAACACTATTGAAGAAGGTAAAACCTTAGCATTAGTTGCATACTTAACACTAATAGGTACTTTGATTGCTTTTTTTATGAATCAAGAAAAGCGAAATACATTTACTACATTTCATACAAGACAAGCTTTAGGCTTAGGGCTTCTTTATATAGCTATAGGTTATATAATAAGTAGTTTGGATAGTATGATGGTAAGTATGTCGTTTTGGATTTTTTTTTCTGTTTTATTTCTTTATGGCATTTTTGGTGCACTTACCGGAAAGGAAAATAAAATACCGATTCTTGGTGATTTTTTTCAAAACCTATTTAAATCTATCGGTCAATAAGTATGACAAACCTACATTACATCAAAAGACCTTCTACTTTAAAAGAAAACGCTCCGCTATTAATTATGTGTCATGGTTATGGGAGTGATGAAAATGATTTATTTTCATTCGCCTCAGAGTTACCTGAAGAATTAATGATTATCTCATTAAGAGCTCCTTACGCTATGCAACCTTATGGTAATGCCTGGTATGCTATTAATTTTGATGCAGAAAAAGGTAAATGGAGTGATGATGAACAAGCTAAGCAGTCTGTAGGCTTTATTTCAGAATTTATTGATTATGCATGTAAAACATATGCTGTAAACTCAGATAGCATAACACTTTTGGGCTTTAGTCAAGGTACTATTTTGAGCTATGCTGTAGCACTCACCTATCCTGAAAAAATAAAAAATATTGTGGCTTTAAGTGGCTATATAAATGAAGCTATTTTACCAGACTCTATTGAAGAAAAAGATGTAGCACATTTAAACTTTTTCTGTTCACATGGCTCAGTAGACCAGGTTATTCCTGTGGATTGGGCTAGAAAAACACCAGCCTTTTTAAAAGCTTTAGATGTTAGCCATGTTTACAAAGAATATCCTGTTGGACATGGAGTTGCACCACAAAATTTTTATGATTTAAAGGATTGGTTAAAGCAGTATATTTAATTATTAATCTTCTGATATAATAAATGCTCAGCCAGTTTGTACTTTAAATTGTTATCTTCATCAATAGAATACGTAACAAATATTTCTCCCCAATATTCTCCATCTGTAAAGTTTGCTAAAATCCATTTGTGATTAACTATTCTAATTTTATTGATTAGCAATTTAGAATCTGTTAAAGATACGTAAGGCACTATTGGATGATCGTCACCCTCATAATTATTCATATTATAAAGCCCCTCTGTGATTGCTGTAATTAACTCATCTGCATTATAACCTTGAGCAATAAAATAATCTAAGGCATTGTCATTACGATCAATGTTAAAGTAGTTAAGGTCAAAATTTTCCTCTTCTAATTCAGCAATAGATTTTTCGTTTTCAGCAATTTTAGACTTGAACGTTTTTATATCTTCTTCGTACTTATCTATAATGTTTTTTGAATTCACATATTGAAAAATGATTAACAACACTGAGAAAATAAACAAATACATAAAAATTCTACTCTTCATATCTATATGGTAATTTGTAAGTTATCGTATGCTAAAAAAACGTTGTCAGGTAATTTTTGTTGTACCTCGTTATGGAATCCTAAAAGATGACTAATGTGTGTTAAATAAGCTCGTTTCGGTTTTACACGTTCAATAAATTTAAGTGCTTCTTCTAAATTGAAATGAGATATATGTGGCTCGATTCTTAATGCATTTACAACCAGAACCTCTAAATTTTGAAGTTTTTCAACTTCATCATCCGCTATTGTTTTCATGTCGGTTAGATAAGCAAATTCTTTAAATCGGTAGCCAAATACCTGAAGTTTGTAATGCAAACCTTCCACAGGAATAACATTGAGCTTTCCTGCTAAAAAAGGTTCATTCTTTACTTCATTCTTGGTGACACTTGGGACTCCAGGATATTTCTTTTTAGTTGTGAAAATATAGTCGAAACGCTTTTCTAAAGCTTTGAAAACGCGTTGATGTGCATACAAGGGAATATCTCCTTGTCTAAAGAAAAATGGTCTAATATCGTCTAAACCCATAGTATGGTCTGCATGCTCGTGTGTAAAAATGATGCCATCGATTTTTGAAACATTTGCTCTTAACATTTGTTGTCTAAAATCTGGTCCACAGTCAACAACAAAAGTATAATCATTCCATTCTACTAGAATAGACACACGAAGTCGCTTGTCTTTAGTGTCTTCGCTTAGGCATACAGGATGTGTACTTCCAATTATCGGGATTCCTTGTGATGTACCTGTTCCTAAAAACGTAATTTTCAACGCACTTTCAATTTGAAACAAAAATAAACTTATTTTTTTGTTTGCAATAGTAAAATAGTACCTTTGCGCTAATGTTGTAAACCCAATCTATATGAAGGACATAACGTATACAGGCGACTCGGATTTTGAAAATATACCGTCATTAAAAGACAAAGCTTTACGTATTAATCTTAATGCTGACATTTATGGTACCTTTTCAGAAATTGGTGCTGGGCAAGAAACTGTACGTCAGTTCTTTAGAGCTGGTGGAGCTTCAGGAACTATAGCTAAAGCGATGTCTGCATATGACAAGGACTTTAGTGATGCTATCTACGGTATTGAAGATGATAAACGCTATGTTACCGAAGCGAGACTCCGTAAAATGTTGAACCACGAAATTGGTTTAATGGAGCAACGTATTACCAGAGATAACAATCCTAATAAAATATTCTTTACCTACGCCAATACAGTGGCTACTATAGATTTTGCAAAAAAATATAAAGGTCATGGTTGGGTCGGTATTAAATTTCAGGTAAGTCCAGATGGTGAGTACAATGACATCATTTTGCATATAAGGTTTAAGGAAACAGATGCTCGTTTACAGCAAGAAACACTAGGTAAATTAGGAACTAACTTAATTTATGGTGCGTTTTACAAATACAACCAACCTCGTAAATTATTACGTTACTTATATGATCATCTAGACCAAGACCAATTAGAAATTGATACCATTAATTTTTCTGGCCCTGTCTTTGCGACTGTTGATAATAGACTAATGAGTTTGCAACTGGTTAAAAATGGAATGACAGATGCTGTAATGTTTGCACCAGACGGTAATAATGTATTGCCTGCTCGTGTACTTTACAAAAAGAATATCTTAACACTTAGAGGTAGTTTTAGACCTGTTACCAAAGTAAATATGGACATGTTTGAGAAATCTTACGAAATGTTCGTTAAAGAAAACAAAGTTGATAAAGAAAAAACACAGGTTATTTTTGAAATTACTTTATCTAACCTAAGGGCTGAAGGAAAAATTGATGAGCAAGATTTTATGGATCGCGCCAAACTATTGTGTTCTCTTGGGCAAACGGTTTTAATATCTAACTTTCAAGAGTATTATAAATTAGTGGAATACTTCTCTCAATACTCTAAAGCACGTATGGGATTAGCTATGGGAGTTAACAATCTAGTAGACATTTTTGATGAGAAATATTACCGTCATTTAAGTGGTGGGATTTTAGAGGCCTTTGGAAAACTATTTTACAAAGATTTACGTGTTTACCTCTATCCTATGCAAAATGAAGATGGTAGCTTAACTACAAGTGAAAATCTTAAGGTACATCCAAGGATGAAAGAACTCTATAAATTCTTTAAATACAATGGTAAAGTTGTTGATATTGCAGATTTTGATGCTTCTAACTTATCGGTATTCTCGAGAACAGTATTGAAAATGATTGCCAATGGCGATGAAGGCTGGGAAGAAATGCTTCCTGAAGGCGTTGCGAAACTAATTAAAGAGAAAAGCTTATTTGGTTGTGAGTCTGAAGAAGTGATACATAAAAACTAGTTAAGAAAAAGATTAAATAAAAAGGCGACCAATAATTGGTCGCCTTTTTATTTAGGTTAATTATTCAGTTAAAATCTGTTCTGTATGAGCCTTCGTTTTCACTTTAGTAATAACACCTTCTAAAATACCGTTTTCATCAATAACAAACGTTGTTCTATGAATACCGTCATATTCTTTACCCATAAATTTCTTTGGCCCCCAAACTCCAAAAGCTTCAATAACGGCTTTATCTTCATCTGCTAATAATGGATATTGAAATCCATATTTATTCTTAAAATTAGATTGACGTTTGGCACTATCTGCACTAACTCCTAAAATTTCATAACCATGTGTTTTAAACCTATCGTAATTATCATTAAGATTACAAGCTTCGGCTGTACAACCTGGTGTACTAGCTTTTGGATAAAAGAAAACCACTAATTTTTTTCCTTTATAATCAGATAAAGAAATTGTATTTCCTTGTTCATCTTTTGCTGTAAAATCTGGTGCTTTGTCTCCTGCTTTTAAATGCGTCATAATTCCTTAAATTTGTTTTTTGTAAAAATACGATGAATGACTAAACAAGAAAAGGTAGATTTTGTTATAAATACGTTAAATGAACTCTATCCAACAATACCAATTCCTTTAGAGCACAAAGATCCTTACACCTTATTAATCGCAGTTTTAATGTCTGCTCAAAGCACTGATGTGCGTGTTAATCAAATCACACCTCTGTTATTTCAACGTGCTGATAATCCTTATGATATGATTAAGCTTAGTGTAGATGAGATAAGAGAAATTATTAAGCCTGTCGGTTTATCTCCTATGAAAAGTAAAGGCATTCATGGCTTATCACATATTTTAATAGACAAGCACAATGGAGAAGTTCCAAAGACTTATGAAGAACTAGAGGAATTACCGGCTGTAGGTCACAAGACTGCCGCTGTGGTTTTATCTCAAGCATTTGGTATTCCAGCATTTCCAGTAGATACCCACATTCACCGTTTAATGTATCGTTGGAATTTAACTAATGGAAAAAACGTTGTTCAAACCGAAAAAGATGCTAAGCGTTTATTTCCAAAAGAATTGTGGAATGATTTACACCTACAAATTATTTGGTATGGTAGAGAATATTCGCCAGCTCGTGGTTGGGATTTAGATAAGGATATTATTACTAAAACGATTGGCAGGAAAACAGTTTTAGACGACTATAGTAAAAAGAAAAAATGAGGAGTTTTGGAACAATTGTTGTTAAATAAGAAAGAAACTTTTACTTATGAAAAATACCATTATTGTATTACTTCTAATTTCAATCACGTCTTGTATCCCTGTGAAAATTGCACCAAAATTTGATGGTCACAAAGTGATGGCTGCAAAAAAATTTAAACGTAAACTACCAAATGAAACTTCTTTCATTTTTAGAGACACCAAAAATGCTGAAGAATTTTATACTTATATCGATAAAAAGTTTAAGCTTAATGATGCTAATGTAGATTCTAATCTACCCTTTGAAATTGATGGACAAACACTCTACTTATCGTATCTTGAAGCAGAAAGAGAAGACAAAAACTATAATTTAGGTTTAGCCTTAGTTGACGCCAAGAGAGAATCTAACGGAAACGATCCACTATTCGAAGATAACTATGTAAACAGAACTGGATATTGGTATATTATCATAAACGTTTATGACAATAACCTTAAGAATTGTCTAAAAGATGACCACCCTTTAAAATCTAAAACAATAAAATATTTGGAAAATTTAATGAATGAGTATCTTACTACACAGAATTACGAAGAACTACTTTTTACAAAAAAATCCTGATGTTGTCTGACATCAGGATTTTTTCTTCAACTTAATTTAGAAGTGCTTCAAACTTCAATTTATTATAATTTATAACACTTAAAGCCTTTGAATAATTCAAAAGGAAACTTATCGTTTCATCTTTTGGTTTTAGGTTATCGTTTTTTGGGGAAGCATTAGAGTAAATTTTTGCCATATTTAAAATTTATGTTTTATATATGACTAAAACGTAACTCGAATTACTTTATTGTATCAATTCGTTAAAACTATATTATTTTGATCTATAACCTTGCGCATATTAATAAGTGCGTAACGCATCCGTCCTAATGCTGTGTTAATACTCACACCTGTACGTTCAGAGATTTCTTTAAAACTCATATCTTGGTACATACGCATCACTAAAACTTGTTTTTGATCTTCAGGAAGCTCTTCTATAATGCGACGTACATCAGATTCTACTTGATCCTTAATTAAACTTTTTTCAGCATTTAAGCTAGAATCACTAAGTACAGAGAAAATACTGAATTCGCCAGTATTACTGAATTTCGGCATACGGCTGTTTTTTCTAAAATGGTCAATCACCAAATTATGAGCAATTCGCATCACCCAAGGCAAAAATTTACCTTCTTCGTTATATTTCCCAAGCTTTAAAGTTTTAATGACTTTAATAAAGGTATCCTGAAATATATCTTCAGTAATATCTCTATCATATACTTTAGAATAAATAAAGCTATAGATTTTTTGTTTGTGCCTTTGGATTAAAATTGAGAGTGCTTTCTCGTCTCCTTTAATGTAGCTGCTAACCAACTCTGCGTCTTGGATAAGTTCTTTTTTCATAATATTACTCTTAGTAGTAAGAAGCGCGCTTCTTAACAAGGGGTTAAATTCTCTAAAGTAATATTATGCTATACGCAGTTGTGTTTTAAATGATTATGTGGTAAATATAACAACAATCATTCCGAAAAAACAAAAAAAAATGGGAAAATTTAACATTTTATCGGATAAAGTGTTCCTTTTATAGATGAAATAGTTATAGTATCTTTGCAAACTTAGATATCGAAAAGAACCTATGAATACTACTGTTTTAGATGTAAATCCAAAGGAAAACATCATTATAAAAGGCGCAAAATTACATAACCTAAAAAATATTGATGTTGTTATCCCAAGAAATAAATTAGTAGTTATTACAGGTTTATCGGGCTCAGGCAAGTCTAGTTTGGCTTTTGATACGCTCTATGCAGAAGGTCAAAGACGCTATGTAGAAAGTCTTTCGAGTTATGCACGTCAATTTTTAGGTAGACTTAATAAGCCAAAAGTAGATTATATAAAAGGTATTGCCCCTGCAATTGCTATTGAACAAAAAGTAAACTCTACCAATCCTCGCTCTACAGTTGGAACTACTACCGAAATTTATGACTATCTAAAATTATTATTTGCAAGAATAGGAAAGACCTACTCTCCTATTTCTGGTAACGAAGTTAAAAAACATACGGTTACAGATGTGATTAAATACATTTCAAAATTTGAGGAAGGTGCGAAATTACTGCTACTGTCTCCTATTATTTTGGAAGAAGGTAGAACTATTGAGAACAAACTGCAAACACTACAACAGCAAGGTTATGCGCGTATAAAAGTAAAAGACGATGTCTTACGAATTGATGACGCTTTAAAAACAAAAATAAAATCAGACAAAAATCTATTTCTTGTTGTGGATAGAATTGTTTTTAAAAATGACGAAGACTTTCTTAATCGTTTGGCCGACGCAGTAGGTACAGCTTTTTATGAAGGTGTTGGTACTTGTATTATTGAATCACTTGCAGATAAGAAGCAAACACTGTTCAATAATAAATTTGAATTAGATGGTATGTCTTTTCTTGAACCTAACTCGCATTTATTCAGCTTTAATAATCCTTATGGAGCTTGTCCAAAATGCGAAGGTTATGGTGATGTTATTGGTATAGATGATGATTTAGTAGTCCCAAATACAGCATTATCTGTATATGAAAATGCAATTTTTCCTTGGCGAGGAGAAAGTATGAGCTGGTACAGAGATCAGTTGGTTAACAACTCCCATAAATTCGATTTTCCAATTCATAAACCTTATTTTGAACTGAGTGACAGCCATAAGGCCTTAATCTGGAAAGGCAATCAATATTTTGAAGGATTAGACGGTTTCTTTGCTGAATTAGAATCTAAAGCCTATAAAATTCAAAATAGAGTAATGTTGTCGCGTTATCGTGGTAAAACTAAATGTAATATTTGCAAAGGTAAACGCTTACGCGTAGAAGCTAGCTATGTAAAAATTGATGATGCAACCATTACAGACTTAGTGGATTTACCTTTAGATGAATTGAAAGTATTTTTTAGTAAATTAGAATTGAATGCATATGATACAAAAATTGCAAAGCGACTACTCACAGAAATCAATACCAGACTAGAATTCTTATCTAATGTTGGCTTAAACTACTTAACACTAAACAGAAAGTCAAACACCTTATCTGGCGGAGAAAGTCAGCGTATTAACTTAGCTACTTCATTAGGAAGTAGCTTGGTTGGTTCTATGTATATTTTAGACGAACCAAGTATTGGCTTACATCCAAAGGATACTGAGCGGTTAATTGATGTTCTAAAATCACTTAGAGATTTAGGCAATACAGTTATTGTTGTTGAGCACGATGAAGATATTATGAAAGCTGCAGACGCAATCATAGATATTGGACCAGAAGCAGGGACTTTTGGTGGTGAAGTCGTTGCCGTTGGTGATTTTAAAGATATATTAGTTTCGGATACCTTAACAGCGAAATATCTTAATGGTCTATTAGAAATTGAAGTACCTAAAAAACGAAGAACCTCAAAATATCAAATTGAAATTGTTGGTGCTCGTGAAAATAATCTAAAAAATATTGATGTTACGTTTCCGCTAGAAATGCTAACAGTAATTACTGGAGTCTCAGGTAGTGGAAAAAGTACGCTGGTAAAAAAGATTCTATATCCCGCTATCCAAAAGAAATTGACTGGTTTTAGTGATAAAATTGGTCAGGTTACTGAAATGAAAGGTAATCACAGCATTGTTCAGCATGTGGAGTTTGTAGATCAGAATCCAATAGGACGTTCCTCGCGTTCTAATCCTGTAACCTATATTAAGGCTTATGATGATATTAGAGCTTTATTCTCTTCTCAAAAATTGAGTAAAATTAGAAATTATGCTGCAAAGCACTTCAGTTTTAACGTCGATGGTGGACGCTGCGAAACCTGTAAAGGCGAAGGCGAAGTGACTATTGAAATGCAGTTTATGGCAGATGTGCATTTAACTTGCGATACTTGCGGAGGTAAGCGCTTTAAAAAAGAAGTGTTAGAAGTTAAGTTTGAGGGTAAATCTATTGATGATGTTTTAAACATGACTATTGATGATGCTATAGATTTCTTCAAAACACATAAGCAAACTAAGGTTCAAGGAAAATTACAACCACTGCAAGATGTTGGTCTAGGTTATGTTACATTAGGTCAGTCCTCTTCTACTCTTTCTGGTGGTGAAGCGCAACGAATTAAGTTGGCAACATTTTTAGGAAAAGGTAGTAAGAACAATAATGCGTTATTCATTTTTGATGAACCTACAACAGGATTACACTTTCATGATATTAAAAAGTTATTGAAATCATTTCAGGCTTTAATTTCTAAAGGGCACTCTATAATTGTAATTGAACATAATATTGATTTAATTAAGTGTGCCGATTATGTTATTGATCTTGGACCAGAAGGTGGAAAACATGGTGGACAACTCGTTGCCACAGGAACTCCCGAAGAAATTGCCAGAAATAAGAATTCGGTTACTGGTAAATATCTTCAGGAGAAACTATAAAATGAATTTGCCTGAAGGATTTCATAGAGAAGTTATTGAAGCTAGAAAAAACACTGTTGAAGATAATAATGATATAAAATCTCAGGTCTCAACTTCGCCATTAAGCTCTGGTGGCGCAAGTTTTAAAACTCATGTGCTTATACGAGAGTCAAGTTCAAAATTAGTTTATAAACCTTCTATTGGTGTAGCAATTTTCTGTTTTATCTTTTTAGCTGTTGGTTTAGGAGTTCTGTTCTTCAATACAATTCATTTATTTAAATCTAATTTTGATTTTGAAATGGTTAATTGGTTCTTAATCATTTTTGGACTTATTTTTTCTAGTGTAGGTGGCTTTATGTTTTATTCCTTCTATAAACCGCGTGTTTTCGATAAACAATTAGGGTTTTATTATAAAGCATACAAACCTGAAATCCACAATAGAAAAAATAACATTTCAAAATCACATGTTCTGTTAAAATCTATTATAGCTATTCAGCTTATTGGTGAACATATAAAAAGTGATAAAGGGTCTTATAAAAGTTTTGAACTAAATTTGGTTTTAGACGATGCTTCTAGAAAAAATGTTGTAGACCATGGCAGTCTAAAATCAATTATTGATGATGCTCAAATATTGAGCGACTTTTTATATATACCGATTTGGCATGCCAAATCGGATGAAGACTAATAAAACATAAATGCAAATAATCCTATTATTATGGCAGCAGTTGGTATTACAATAGCCATAAACGTAAACGTAGCGACGCTACCTTTAAAAAAGGTTAAAAACCAACCCTGTCCATAAAATCGTTTTAGTGCAATTATAAAATAAATAAAAGTAGAAAATGCAACTAACCAATCTATCCAATCTGGAATATCCCAAATTAGATTAATACCAAAAATAATACTGAATACTGTAAATAAATAAGAGAAAAAGTAAAATCCAAAAACCAAATGATGTGCATAACGACCTTTTCTGTAATAGAGTATTTTAATGATTAGTGCAAATATTGGCAGTAAGAAAAACAAAGCTATTGGTATAGTGTCATAAAATGCTTTAAGTACATTACCTCCATCACGCGCTTTGTAAAACTTTAAAGCTTGAGTATACATTTTTCTTCGAAACCAGCCATCATCTTCTTCTAGTCCCATAGTCTTATAAATTTCCTTATCTGAAGCATTTGCTTCAATTAAAGAGTCGATTTCCTTCTCATTAAAACCGAAAGAAATATCGTTCTTTTTAGGTAAATTTTCTAGATTAACGATAGAGTCAATTTGTTTATCACTCATTCCCGTAATAAATTTATTGCTCTTAAGTGTTTTTTCTATTTCTTTTCTAGTTGTAGAATCCTTGACGTGTGCTATAGAATCCCTCTTTCTTATTTCAATCGAATCTAAAACGACAACTTCTTTACTGTTTAAAGTCTTTTTCAGTTCTCGGTTAAGTGTATCTGTTTGTTTCCTAACAGTAAATGAAAAGATAAAAAAGAATACAACCGAAATGAATAAATACATCTGAGCAGGATGTAAATACAACAAGCGCTTACCTTTAATAAACTGTTTTGCCAGATAACCTGGTCTAAACATTAAAGGAATAAAACTTTTTAAGAAGCGAGCATCAAAAGAAAAATAGTTGCTAATGGTGTTGTAGAACAAAACACCAATAGTAAGTTCGTCATTGGTCTTCTGCCCACAATGCGGACAAAATTGAAAACCTTCATCATAAAGTTCTTCACAATTTTGACAATTAAGTTGGTTGGTATTCATAGCAGAAAACAAAAAGTTTTAAATATCTCAAAAGATAATTACTATATCTAAGAAAACTTAAAAATGTTTCGATTAATATTCAATTTATAAAGAAACTATTTCATCTTAATTGCATAATTCTGATGTGACTTCCCTCTATATACATTTCCATTTTCATCTCTTTCAAATACCATAGTCTCACCTAATTCTCCGTTATCCTTTATTCTTTTAAATGTATCTCCCTCTATGTGTTTATATATAGATGATCCACTCAAAGGGTTATCTGAAGGTAGTCTTATACTCACCAATTTACCATTCCAACTTCCTATATAATTTTCACTTCCCCATGGTTGCCCACTATAAAAACCAACATAGTCATCTAGATTGACATCCGATTCTGACTCTGATATTACCTCAGTTTTTCCCATTATTGTATTAATTGCTCTCAAATATTTGCCAGGATTAGTTCCACCAGCATTTATCATTACCGCATATGCCATTTTAGATCTTAAGTTAAGTTGAAGCGTGCTTCTATAACCTGGACAACTTCCGCCATGGCCAACCCATTTTGCTCCATCATCGCCTTTATAAACTGAAAAACCTAAACCCCATGTTAAATCAAAATCTGGATCTGTCCAATGTACGTTATGCATGTTTTTTAATGTAGAAGGCTTAAGAATTTCCTTAGCTATAGTATCTCTTAATCTAAATTGCCAAGATGCAAATTTTGCTAAATCTAAAACATTCGAAGAATAGCCTGCCGCTGCTGTTATACCTTTTGCATCAAAGAGTGGGACTTTTTCACGATTAAGTTTTCTATCTAATGCAGAGTATCCTATTGCTAATTCTTTTCCATGAAAGTCCTTAGGCATTTCTGGTCTGGTATTATTGAGTTTTAAAGGGCCTAAAATATGCTTAGTAACATATTCTTCATAAGACATTCCAGATAATTCAGCAACAACCTCACCTAAGAGTGATAAAGCCAAATTACTATACTGAAAATTATTAGAAGCTGGATACAACGTTTCTTGACGCTTCATTGCTTCTTTCATTTCGTCTACTGTAGGAAAAGGAAAATCTGGTGCGGACCAATATGCAACTTCAGATTGTCGAGGCAACCCAGAGGAATGAGTTAATAGCGAACGAATAGTTATCGGTCCACTATCAGCAAATTGCTGTTTTAAATCAAACCATGGCAATACATCTTTTAATTCATCATCTAAACGCAGTTTCCCATCATCATATAATTTCATAATAGCGACAGAAGTGAATAATTTTGAAATCGAACATATACTGCACAACGTATTAGCAGTAGCATCAATATTGTCTTCAACATTTGCTTTTCCGAATGCACCACTCCAAAGAATATCTTGATCTTTGACTATAGCTACTGAAATTCCTGGTAATAATTCGAAATCTTTTTGAGCTTCTAACCATACCTCAATGATTTTAAATGCTTCGTCATAGTTTTTCTTTCCTTTTTGCGAAAAACTATCAAAAATTGTAAAAAACAAAAGAATAAATAGAGTGATTTTCTTCATGATTAATAAGAGATTTTAATTTATAGCTAAGTAAATATAACAAATTAAGCAGATACGTAATGCTATATTTTAAAAATATAAATACATAAAAATCTATGAACCAAAAGGTTATAATCTTGGCACGTTAATTGAAAATCACTAAAACAATAGCGTAAGCCGAAAAGCTAAATATGAGTAGGCACAATCTAAATACAATAACTATGAAAAAAATAGTTTTACTTTTTACAGGACTGTTAATGGGATTAACAACTGTAACCGCCGCAGAAAAAGTTTCTGCAACACAAAGTGTAGATTTAGATCTTACATCACGCTATCGTTATGCACAACCTATTTTGTTTGTAGAGCGTGGTGTAGAATTCTTAATCTTTGCTGATGGTAGCTTCGATTTTAACACAGATTTATTTTCTACAGTACCAGATGACGACAATTATTACTACAGACGTTCTAAGACAAGAACAAGACGAAGTACAAACAGAACTCATGGAGCTCCTGGCACTACTTATCACAACAGAGAAAGAGGTGTTTTAGTAACACATGATAGACTAGGTCGTGTAAGACGTATCGGAAACGTATTCATCAATTATGATAGACAAGGAAGAATAAAACGAGCTGGAACCGTTTACATGAGTTACAGAAGAGGTCAGTTAAAACAAGTTGGTGGATTACGTATTCTGTATAACAGATATGGTGAAGTCATAGGAACAAGAGGTTTTGTTAATCATAGCAATCAATCTTGTGGTATATGTGGAATCTCAGGATGCACTGTAGACCATTACGATAGTCAATCATATGGCGACGATTGGGATGACGACTGGAATGATGATGACGACCATTACTATTACAAAAAGAATGGTAAAATTAAAAAACGAAAAAAACTTAAAGATTGAGATTTTGATTTGTTTAACCATTAAGTTCTACTTAATGAATTATTTAAACCCTGAATGTTTCCCCAAACATTTTCAGGGTTTTTTCTTTTCTTAAAATTAATATCTGATTATCAGTAGTTTATGTTTTTGGCACGCTGTTTGTTTTATAGTTTGTAATTAATATTTAAAACCCAGAAATTATGAAACGGATACTATTTTTATTTGCAGGTTTAGTTGCTTTGAGTAGCACTGCATTTGCAACCACCACAACAACATCAGAAGCAGAAGCTTCAATTAATAACTACGTGAGAGGTTATGGTAATTCTTTCATATTTACTGAAGCTGGTATCGAATTTTCGGTATATGCAGATGGTCAATTCGATTTTTACATGCCAAATTATGGCCCAGATGTAAGTGTTGGCTTGGATACACCAGGTTTCTCTTTGAGCTTTAACTCTGGATATAACTATAACCCATATGTTCAGTACGATAGCTTTGGTGCTATTATTCAAATTGAAAACACACCTGTTTATTATGACTTCTATGGTCGTGTAAACCAAATTGGAAACATTTTTATTAACTATAACAGTCGTGGTAGAATTACTAGACTTGGAGGTTTAAATGTTTATTATAGAAACAATGCGTTCTGGAGATATGATGGGTTTATCAATATCTATAACAGAGCCTATGTTTACAGACCATGGCACAGATTTTATGCAATACCTGTAGCAGACTTTTGTATACTAAATGTAAATCCTTACAGACAGTTTTATGCACCAGTTAGGCATATATATTACAGACCATACACTAACAATGTTAGATATTACAACATAGGAAGACGTAATGGAAATAGAATAGCAAATCGTAGTGCTAGAAGAATTAGTAACAGATATGCGCAAAAGCCTAGAAACAAAAGGGAACGCAGTATTAGAAGTCGTGTGCAACGCAATAACGCTACAATAGCAGCTACAAGAGCTACACGAACAAGAGAAAGTAGCGCAAGTACAACTAGAACAACTCGTAATACTAATGCGACAACAAGAACAAGTACAAGACGTGTTTCTGATAAAGCGACGCCTAGACGTTCTAATACAAGAGTGACAACTCCTACTAGAACTAATAGGAGTACTAACGCTACTACTAGAACTAATAGGAGTACAAGAAATACTAAGGCAACTACTAGAACTAATACTAGAGTTTCTACACCAAGTAGAACAAATCGTTCAAGTAATGCAACACGTACAAGAAGTACAAGAGAAAATGTGACCAGAACACCAAGTTCTGTGTCTAACAAAGTAAAGAGAACAAAAAACACTTCGGTTAGAAAACCAAATGCGACTAAATCTCGTACATATAATAGAGCAACGTCGCAGAAAAGTAAAGTACGAAGTACAGTTCAAAATAAAAGAAAATCATCGTCTGTAAAGACAAGATCTAATACAAGTAGAAAGAGTAATCAAAGTTCTACAAGATCTAGCTCAAGACGATCTAGAGGATAAAATAAAGATTTTTTTTGGTTGGTTAGTAGAAATCCCGCATGATGTATGCCTCAGAGCACCTTGCGGGATTTCTCGTTATTATATTGAACGTGTTTCAGTATCTCTTTATAAGTTCTACTTCAAACGCAAATACTTCCTAATCTGGGTAGAGATATCTTCAGAAATATCTAATTTATAAATAAGACTAAAATACAATGTACCTACTATAGTCGATTTCAGAATAATATTTATTATAGGATTAAATGGAAATTCCCAAAAGTAAAACCCAATTGACAATATAATAAGTGTTACAACGATCTTTACAGAAGCTATTGTAAAAGGCTGTATATTAAACTTCATCTTCACAAAAGCTATCTTAATTGTATTATAGATAAAAACAGCTAAGAACGTTGCAAAAGCCGAACCTTCAATGCCATAGACAGGAATAAAAACCGCATTCAGTACAATGGCCATAATAGCCAGTAAAACACCGAAGAATAGTACCATTTTATAGTAATCACTATTAAATAAAATAGCGTTGTTATTTCCTAAGCTATTATCGTACAACTTTGCTAAACTTACAATGAGAACTACAAAAAGTCCACCAGTAAATTCATCAGGAAGAATTTCATAGAGTTGATTGATATTCAGAATAATTAAAAGGAAAATAAATCCACTAATCACTAGCAAGCTCATTGAGCTACGCTTATATAGGTTTTCTAAAGATGGTATATCATTTTCGTTCAGATATTTTGCAGTTAAAGGCATCATTATTTGATGCATGGCACGTTGTGGTACAGCGATAACAGTTGCTATAAAAATAGCTACACTATAATAGGCAACTTGCTCAATATCTGGCAACATTAAACCAATCATAAACTTATCTATATCGAGAATAAGCATAGCAACTGAACCTGCAATAATCATTAAACCAGAATACTTTATGATTGAAGGTAACTTATTAAGTTTTTCAAACTTCAGCTTTGGGAAACGTATAGAATAGGCATACATTTTCATGATTAGCATCCGCAAAACATACACTCCAACTAAAGATAGTATAAACTGATGTATTGAAAGCCATTTCATATAAACTGCAAACAGTAAAATCATGATGCATACGCGATGAAATATTTCTTTCATCACATTACCAAAAACAGTCTGTAACTGCACTTTAGACCAAGCAAAAAAGATTTCAAAATATGCCATGGCAATAGCTAGAATAAAAATATGCCAAACATAATGCTCTACAATAGTATTCTCACTTGAAAGTAAACCAGCAATAGAATCATAGGCAAAATAACCAATAAAAAAAGCAGGAATTATAAATATCAAAGGCAGAAATAACATCAGCGTTAAAAAGCTATTGATACTGTTTTTTGATTTAAAAGAAGAATAGAATTTAATAATCGCGTTATGAACTCCAAAAGCCATAAACGGCATCATAATATTAGCCGCAGATAGCAAAAATGCAACTAAACCATAATACTCATCAGTCAAAAAATTTGTATAAAGAAAGAGCGTATTAATAGCACCAATACCAAAGCCTAAGTAAGTACTTATTGTATTTTTAAATGATTGGTTTAATACAATTCCCATAGCGATAAAATTACAACTATAAAATATGAAAATCCAAAACGTACTTTACGAATTACTTTTCACTAATGATCTTGCTCAATTTTTCAGTAAGCGCCTTTCTGCTATAAGGTTGTAAACCAATACCGTTTACCTTTAATTCATTGTTTCTATAGGCTTCAAAATAATTCAAGATTTGTGATTTTAATTCTTGCTTTTGGTTGTAATTAAAGTATACTCCTGTATTAGTTGATTTAATGATTTGTTCTACATCAGCATCCTTTGGGCCTATTGCTAGTATTGGTGTTTCAGAAATAAGATATTCAAACACTTTACCTGGAATAATGGCTTTAGTGTCTACGGAATTAATTTCGATTAGCAACAAGAGTTGCGATTTCATTTGAAATTTAATCGCATCATCATGACTAACATAACCAACAACTTCAACATGGTCTTTTAGTCCATTTTGGTTAATGGATTCTAAAACATCATCACTTACAACACCAATTAATTGCAGTTTGAAGGCTTTTGAAAAACCTTCAATCTCTTGAATCAATTCTGAAAGCACTTCCCATAAAACAGTTGGATTTCGCTCAGACAACAGAGAACCAATATGTGATAGTGTGAATTTTTCATCCTTCCCTTCTACTCTGACATTATGAGAATCGTAACCATTAGTAATTACAGAAATGGGCTGCTTTGTTTTAGTTTGAAATTCATTCTTAGTATGATTGCTTGTTACGATAATCTCATCAGCTGTATTTAAAACTTTAGACTCTAAGTTGAGATGTTTTGTTTTTGAAGAATCAGTTAATTTTAATGCTTTATGATAGCCGATAGTGGTCCAAGGATCTCTAAAATCTGCGAGCCATTTTACACCTAATTGCTCTTTTAGTTGAAGTCCAATTAAATGCAAACTATGAGGTGGACCTGTAGAAATAATGGTTTCTATTTGGTATTTTTCTATATAATTTGAAAGGAAAGACACTGAAGGTTTTATCCAATTCTTACGCGCATCTGGTATAAAATAATTCCCTCTCACATAAAGCATTGCTTTTTCTATAAAGGATTGCTTTTTGGCTTTAGGAATTACACCTGAACTAATTTTTTTAGATCTGCCTTTTGAAAATAGATTCGCCAATCCATAAGGTTCTTTTATAGGCTGTTTTAAAATTGTAATATTCTTAGGAATTTCATTAACCAAACTCTCATCTATAATCGGATAGTTTGGATTTTCTGGACAATACACAATAGGTTCTATTCCAAATTCAGGCAAATATTTTACAAACTTTAACCAACGCTGTACGCCAGGACCTCCAGCTGGAGGCCAATAGTACGTAAGTATTAGTGTTTTTTTAGAATTCATTTTTTAACGCTTAAGCTTTCGCTTTTCGTTGCTTAAACTCATAGAAAATACCCAATAAAAGTAATATTCCAAAGATAGCAGAACTGGCCAAAGCCACTTTACTTCCGGTTTCTACAACTGCTGGTTCAAACTTAAACTCAATAGCATGACTACCTTTCGGGATTTCTAAGGCACGTAATACATAATTCACTCTAAAATGTGGTGTTAGTTTACCATCGATGTAAGCATTCCAACCTTGATTATAATAGATTTCTGAAAATACAGCTAAGCCATCGTTTGAATTGCTCGATTCGTATTTTAAATAATTAGGCTTAAATGCTTTTAACTGAATCGAGGCTGTAGAATCTAATTGATAATTAGCTTTCAAATTATTTTCATTAAACACTGTATTTTCTAAAACAGCATGAGACTTTGTATCTAAACTATCTAAAGCAACTATTTCCTGATTAGCTCCTGCAACAGCTTTGAGTTTAGAGACAAACCAAGCATTACCATTAGCATCTGTATTTGTATATGGGAATATATTTCCCTGTTCTTCCGCAATGATATATTTTGTATTCAACATATTTAGAACATTCATGTTGTTTTTATACACATGAAATTCCATTAACTCATTGTAGCGCCCTAATTTAGCTGCATGATATCCAAATAAGGAATTATGAAAATAAGCAGCTCTTCCTGGTTTGCTTTGTCCTTCAGAAGACATGTCTAAAACTCTATAATGGCCTTTATCTTTCAAAATTTCTTTGTCTGCAACTGTGGCTTGATAAGGTTTATCTACTCTCAAAGCAGAGGTGAAATTATCGTTATTAACGTATTGTCTATCTACACTTACTAAGTCAAAAAGTAGCAACACAGCAAATACAACTACTGTTAATGTTTCTGATAGTTTTTTCTTTATAAAGAAATAAACTGTTCCCGCTGAAAGCAATACCAAAACCAATGTTCTCAATGTGTCTGCAGTCATTAATGACTTTCTATCTTCAATAACAGCATCAATAAAAGGTTGACCATAAGCCTCAATGTAATCTCCATCTCTGAAACTTTCAAAATCGAACAAAAATGACTTAAATAATAAAAACACTAGTGTTAAACCTGCAGTAACGATAACAGAATATTTTAAAGCTTTTAGCTTTTCTTCATCTTTCTGAAAATCATTAAACAAACGCACCAACGCAAAAATTCCTAAAATAGGAATACACAGCTCCAGTATCACCTGGATGGAACTCACAGCTCTAAACTTATCATATAAAGGAATATAATCGATAAAGAAATTAGTTATAGGGTTACTATCTGGTTTAGCATTTTCAACAAAAAACCAATTCTTACCAAGAGATAGTATCCATGACAAAACTGTTCCTCCAACTAGCCACCATTTCAGTCGTCCTTTAACTAAGAAAAGCCCAAGAACAAACAAAAATATAATTACAGCACCGACATATGCTGGCGCTTCAACAATAGTCTGATCTCCCCAGTACATTGGTGCATTTCTCGAACCTTCTAAAGCTTCAATAGGTGATGCACCTAGATTTGTATAAGCTTTATAAGTTTCAGAATCTTTACCAACGTCTTCCCTATTACCACCACCCATAAATTTGGGAATGTAGAGATTAAAAGATTCTAAAAGACCATAACTGTATTCCGTTATATATTCTCTACTTAAGCCAGAAGTGACTTCTTTTGCAGAACCATCAGGATTTATGGTTAATTCACTTTTACCTCGTGTACTTTCTTTAACATATTCTTGCGTTGCCAAAATATTAGTGGCATTTAAACCAACAGCCAAAAATGCTGCGATTAATAACAATCCGACAGATTTAAAGAAATGTGGCAATACCTTTTTTCTGTAGGCATCTACTAAATAAGCAATGCCTAGCACTATGACTAAAAGCATGAGATAGTAAGTCATCTGAAAATGATTGGTAACAATTTCCAAGCCTAATGCAACTGTAGTTAATAAAAATCCGAGGATGTATTTTTTTCTGAATGTGAGAATAATTCCTGCCAAAACCAATGGCATATATGCGATGGCATGTGCTTTTGCATTATGCCCAACACCTAAAATTATGATAAGATATGTAGAAAATCCAAATGCCAATGCACCAAGTGCTGCCAGCTTAAAATCGACTTTTAAGCATAATAGTAAAATATAAAAACTAATAAAATACAGAAATAAATAATCAGCTGGTCTTGGTAAAAACCGTAAGGTTAAATCGAGTTTTTTGATGTAGTTATGTGGATATTTTGCACCCAGTTGATAGGTAGGCATACCGCCAAAAGCACTGTTAGTCCAATAGGTTTCTTCACCTTCAGCTTTTGCAAATTCCTTTTGCTGTTGTGCCATACCAATATAGTGTATAATATCACTTTGGTAAATCTTTTTGCCTTGTAAAACAGGACTAAAATAAGCTAATGACAAAACCACAAACCCTATTAAAACTAAGATATGTGGCAATAAACGTTTAAAAGAAAATGACATGGAATTACTTTAAAGTTGAATGATTCTGAAAAGTAGTTATTTTTTTGATAAGAAGAGTACTTTTAAAAAAATTGAACTACTCAATTTCTTCGTAATCGATATATTCTCCAACTTTTTCGTTAGAAGATTTATTTTGGTTTGGCATTTTATCTATAACAGTCTCACCCTCTTTTTGTTTCTGCTGCTGTTTTTGTTGACTTGGATTTTGAAATCCACCAAACTGTTGTCCAAATTTTTCTTCCGCTTTTTTTGCTACAAAACGTAAAAACAAAGGAGCAAAAAGGCGCGCTAATATCTTAATTCCGAAATAGACAAGCAATATAATTAATATGGTTCTCAATAATCCCATGGCCGAAGCTTCTTGTATCATATCTATAAATAATATCAAAAATACAATTATACTCATTTATAATCCGTTATTATTCCTTAAAAAAAGTATAAAATATCTATATTTGAATTTAAACTAACAACTAATGAAACTACTCAAATCATTTTTCACCCTACTTATTTTACTATCGTTTTCGAGTATTTATGCCCAATATACAGAGGTTATTAATTCAAATAGACCTGGTGTTTCAAAAAGTGCTTTTTCTGTCGGAACTGGTGTTGTTCAGTTTGAAGCTGGTGCCTTTACAGTAAAAGAAGAGCACGTACCGTTACAATATGATGTTTCAGGTTTTGGATTAGATTTTGGCATCAGATATGGTGTTCTTTTTGATCAATTAGAATTTTCATTAGAAGGTGTTTATCAAAACGACAACATTACATTTAATAATGCAGCAATACCAGTAGAAGACAAACGCTCAAACTTTAGAAACGTTACTTTAGGTGCTAAATACCTTATTTATGATCCTTATAAAAATACCGAAGATGCAAAACCGAACCTATACAGTTACCATGCCAATAGAACATTTCAATGGAAATCTCTAATACCTGCAGTAGCAGTGTATGCTGGTGCAAACTTTGACACAAAAAACAATCCTTACACAGCTCCTGGTATTGAAGGCTTTAGCCCAAAAGTAATGGTAGCAACCCAAAACAATTTTAATGGTGGTTGGGTGTTTGTTACCAATTTTATATTAGACAGAATTGGTACAGATTACTCTGATTTCCAGTATATCTTAACATTAACACATTCATTTACGCCTCAATGGGTTGTTTTTGGTGAAACACAGGGCATCAGTAGTGATTTTTATGCAGACAATTTACTCCGTTTTGGTGGTGCATATCTATGGACAAGAGATTTTCAATTAGATGCAAATATCGCTTTTAATACTAAAGATACACCTACTGTATTCAATATTGCTTTTGGTGCATCTTATCGTTTAGATTTTCATAGAGACAAAAAAATTGATAATGGAAATTCTGCTGAAGAAGAAGGAGAACGTAAGAAACGAAAAAGTAAAAAGAAGAAAAAGAAAACTGATGTTTTTGATGATTCTGATAGCCTATAAACCCATCTATGATTAAAATTAAAGAAGCCGCATCAAAAAAAGATTTGAAAGCTTTTGTAAAGTTTCCATTTTCACTTTATAAAGATTCAAAATATTGGGTTCCTCCTATTATCAAACAAGAATTAGAAACTTTTAATAAAGATAAAAATCCAATTTTTAAAGATGCTGAGGCCCAATTTTTCTTAGCCTATAGAGATAACGAAATTGTTGGCCGTGTAGCAGCAATTATTAATTGGCTAGAAGTAAACAATCAAAGCATAAAGAAAATGCGCTTTGGTTGGTTTGATTTTATTGATGATGTAGAAGTTAGTAAAGCTTTATTAGAAAAGGTTGAAGAAATAGGGAAAGAACATCAACTAGATTATGCTGAAGGACCCGTTGGATTTTCTAATTTGGATAAAGTTGGTGTAATGACCGAAGGATTTGATAGTATAGCACCAATGATAACTTGGTACAATCACCCATATTATGTAAATCATTATAAAACTCACGGTTACCAAATTGAAAAAGAATATTCCGAAAGCAAGTTTCCGTTTGAAAATGTGAAACCAGAATTTTTTAAAAAAGCACAAGAACTTATAAAACGCCGATATAAATTAAAGGCATTAAAGCTGACCAAAACAGAAGAGGTTATGCCTTATGCGGATCGTATGTTCGATTTATTTAATGAAAGTTATGCTTCTTTATCTTCATTTGTTGAAATTACAGATATTCAAAAAGAATACTTTAAAAAGAAGTTTATAAGTTTTGTGAACCCAGAATATATAAAATTCGTCATTGATGAAAACGATAAACTTATTGGGTTCGCTGTTGTTATGCCACGATTTGCAGAAGCACTTCAGAAAGCGAACGGTAAGTTATTTCCATTTGGCTTTTCGCATGTTTTAAAAGCTAAGAAACACAGTAAAGATGTCATTTTCTATTTAATAGGTATTCATCCAGATTATCAGAATAAAGGTGTACATGCTGTCATTTTTAATGAATATTACGAAACGTTCAAAGAAAAAGGTATTGAGACTTGTTACAGAACTCCTGAATTAGAAGATAATTTGGCAATTCATAAAATCTGGAAACATTTTGATCCTAAAGTATATAAACGTAGAAAGACGTTTAGAAAAGATATTTACTAAAAAAAGCTATCAATTCTGATAGCTTTTTGTATTATGTGAAAAAGGAAATTACTCACCCATAGCCGCAATTAAAGCTGCAGACATTCTTTTATATGTTCCATTTTCTAAACGATTTCTAATAGCATCAAAAGCATCTAATGTCTCTCTAACATCTTCTAAAGTATGTGTTGCAGTAGGAATCATTCTAAGTAAAATTAATCCTTTAGGTATAACAGGGTAAACCACTATAGAACAGAATATTCCGTAGTTTTCACGTAAGTCTCTCACTAAAGCCATAGCTTCAGGAATACTTCCTTTTAAATAAACAGGTGTCACACAACTTTGCGTTGTCCCAATATCAAAACCACGTTCTTTTAAACCCGATTGAAGCGCGTCCACTATTGTCCAAAGATTCTTTTTAAGCTCTGGCATCTTGCGCAACATATCTAAGCGCTTTAAAGCTCCCTTTGTTAAAGTCATTTGTAATGACTTTGCAAACATTTGAGAACGTAAATTATATTTTAAATAATCTATTATTTCTTGGTCAGCAGCTATAAAAGCTCCTGTACTAGCCATAGATTTAGCAAAAGTTGCAAAATAAACATCGATATCATCTTGTACACCTTGCTCCTCTCCTGCTCCTGCACCAGTTGCGCCTAACGTTCCGAATCCGTGGGCATCATCTACTAAAAATCTAAAATTAAACTTTTTCTTTAACTCTACAATTTCTTTTAAACGGCCTTGCTCTCCTCTCATTCCAAAAACTCCTTCTGAAATTACAAGAATTCCACCACCCGTTTGTTCAGCCATTTTAGTTGCACGTTCCAGATTTTTCTCTAAACTAGCTACATCATTGTGTTTATATGTAAAACGTTTACCCATATGCAGACGTACACCATCAATTATACAAGCATGCGCATCAACATCATATACAATGATATCGTCTTTTCCTACCAAAGCATCAATTGTTGACATAATACCTTGGTAACCAAAATTTAATAAATAAGCAGCTTCCTTACTAACAAATTCAGCAAGTTCATTTTGTAATTGTTCGTGCAGATCAGTATGTCCTGACATCATACGAGCACCCATTGGATAGGCAGAACCATATTGCGCCGCAGCCTCAGCATCAACTTTCCTAACTTCAGGATGATTAGCTAATCCTAAGTAATCATTAATACTCCAGGTAATAACATCTTTACCTTGAAACTTCATTCTATTAGATATCTGACCTTCAAGTTTTGGGAAAACAAAATAACCTTCTGCTTGAGCAGCCCATTTACCTAGCGGTCCTTTATCTCTGTAAATCTTTTCAAATAAATCCTTCATGCATTAAAATTGCTATTAATCGTTTATTAACACCTTAGAAAAACGTATTAAAAAACTATTAACTTGTTGTTAATTTAATCTTGTTAGTTGATGCAAAATTAATTAATAATATTATGACTGCATAATTTATTTAATTTATCTATTCACTAAGTTTTGAACATAAAAAAACCTATCACAGTTGCCCATGATAGGTATTTATAATATAATTATAATTTACTTTATATATTCTATAGTCGCTGGAGTAGCAGTTTTGCTATCGAAAAAGCCTTGATCGCTCATCCATTTGTCACTATATACTTTACTCATATAACGCGAACCATGATCAGGAAAAACGACAACAATTTTATCAGTAATCTTAAATTCTCCCTCTGAAACAAGTTGCTTAATAGCTTGCATTGCAGCACCACTAGTATAACCGACAAAAAGACCTTCTGAATTAGAAATCTCTCTTGCTGTATGTGCACTTTCTTCATCAGTCACTTTAACGAACTTATCAATCAAATCGAAATCAGTAGCGGTTGGTATAAGGTTTTTGCCTAATCCTTCAATACGATATGGATAAATCTCTTTATCATCAAACTCGCGCGTTTCGTGATACTTCTTCAATACAGAACCATAAGCATCAACACCTATAACTTTTACGTCAGGGTTTTGTTCTTTTAGATACTTAGAAATACCCGAAATTGTTCCTCCAGTTCCACTACAAGCTACCAAGTGAGTAATTTCACCATTAGTTTGTTCCCATATTTCTGGACCAGTAGTGTTGTAGTGCGCGTCAATATTTAATTGATTAAAATATTGATTTATGTATATAGAGCCTTTATTCTCTTCGTGTAATCGTTTAGCTACTTGATAATACGAACGTGGGTCATCAGCATTAACGTGAGCAGGACATACATAAACCTTAGCACCCATAGACTTTAACATATCTATCTTATCAGCTGAAGATTTTGAGCTTACTGCTAAAATACATTCGTATCCTTTGATAATACTCACCATAGCGATACTAAAACCTGTGTTTCCAGAAGTAGTTTCTATAATTGTATCACCTGGCGATAAGATACCTTGACGCTCAGCTTCTTCAATAATATGCAATGCAATTCGGTCTTTAGAAGAATGACCCGGATTAAATGCTTCTACTTTAGCATAAAAATCACCATCAAAGTCAGCGGTCATTCTATTTAATTTGATTAAGGGAGTGCTACCAATAAGTTGTAACACATTATCAAATACATTTTTGTTGTTGTTCATAAAATGAAAATTTTCGGTAGTCAACATTTATTTGACACCTAAAACCTCGCAAAAGTAACATTTTTTTTTTAATTAGCTTAAAATTCCCTCTAAATCAAGCAAGAAGGCGAACTCTTCAGCATCTTCTTTTAGACTTTCAAAACGACCAGAAGCGCCACCATGACCAGCATCCATATTAGTTTTCATATAAAGCTGATTACTATCAGTTTTCACATCACGTAATTTTGCCACCCATTTTGCTGGCTCCCAATATTGGACTTGAGAATCATTAAGTCCTGTGGTTACTAACATATTCGGATAATCTTTTGCTTCGACATTATCATAAGGTGAATAGGATTTTATGTAATTATAATATAGAATATCATTAGGATTTCCCCATTCATCATACTCGCCTGTAGTTAAAGGAATTGAATCATCTAACATAGTTGTTATAACATCTACAAAAGGAACGGCTGCAATGATTCCGTTATATAATTCTGGTGCTTTATTAATTATGGCTCCCACTAGCAAACCTCCTGCGCTTCCGCCCATAGCATACAAATGCTTTGAAGATGTGTAGCGTTCTTTGATTAAATGAATTGAGCAAGCGACAAAATCTGAAAAAGTATTTTTCTTGTTTAATAACTTTCCGTCTTCGTACCATTGACGACCGAGATATTCTCCTCCTCTAACATGTGAAATAACATAAATAAATCCGCGATCTAAAAGACTGAGCCTAATGGTTGAAAAATAAGGATCTACCGTAGAACCGTAACTACCATATGCATATTGCAATAATGGATTAGTACCATCTTTTTTAATGCCCCTTTTGTAGACCACAGACATTGGTATTTTAGTACCATCATCTGCTGTTGCCCAAATACGTTCTGATGTATAATTATCCTTATTGAATTTTCCGCCTAAGACCTCTTGCTCTTTTAAAACTGTTTTTGTTTTGGTACGCATATTAAATTCAATAACAGAAGAAGGAGTCGTCATCGCATTATAGCCATATCTTAACACTTCCGTATCAAACTCTACATTTGTACCTGTGTAAGCCGTATAGGTTTCATTATCAAACGGCAAATAATAGTCTTGTGTCCCATCCCAACGTTTTATTCTAATTTCATTCAAGCCATTACTGCGTTCACTAATTACCAAATAATCTTTAAAAATATTGATACCTTCAATAAGAACATCTTTTCTGTGCGGAATAACTTCATTCCAATTTTCAACTTTAGTATTAGTCTCTAAAGTCTTCATTAACTTAAAATTAGTCGCTTTGTCTTTATTTGTGAGTATGTAGAAGTGATTATCGTAATGTGAAATACTATACTCTAAACCTCTTATTCGAGGTTGAAAAATTTGAAACTTCCCTTCTGGATTGTCCGCATTTAAAACATGATATTCGTTTGTTAGTGTACTGTAGCATGCAATAATGATATATTTTTTAGATTTCGATTTATATACTGCCACACCAAAAGTATCGTCACCCTCTTGAAAAACCAGTTCATCTTCTGTATTATCGCCCAAGCGATGTTTATAAATTTGAAAGGCTCTTAGCGTAACCTCATCTTTTTTAGTGTAAAACAAAGTTTCGTTATCATTTGCCCAACTTGAAGAACCTGTAGTATTAAATACTCTATCTGAGGCTATTTCTTCTGTTTCTAAATTTTTTATATGAATAGTGTAATTTCGTCTTCCTGTGGTATCAATTCCATATGAAACCAACTTATTATTCGGACTTATGCTTATACCTGCTAACTTAAAAAAGCTCTCACCTTCTGCCATCTTATTGCAGTCAAATAATAATTCTTCAGGATTATCTAAGCTCTCTTTTTTACGTGTGTAAATAGGATAATCTTTACCTTTCTCAAACTTTGTGATATACCAATAGCCATTATACTTGTAAGGTACAGACTGATCATCTTCTTTTATTCTCGCTTTCATTTCTACAAACAAATCCTTCTGAAAAGCTTTAGTATGCGCCATTTTTCTATCGCAATACTCATTCTCTTTATTAAGATAGTCCAATACTTCAGGATGTTCTCTATCCTTCATCCAAAAATAATTATCAATACGCACATCACCATGCTTTTCTAATTGATGTGGAATCTTTTTGGCAATGGGTGGATTTATTTCTGAATTCTTTATCATCTGTTTTTATGAAAATTTTAATCTAATAAGTGGCGCAATTTAGTAATTTTGCTTCGTAAAAATTTAAAACACTTAATTATGTTTGGAGATATGATGGGAATGATGAGCAAATTAAAAGAAGCTCAAAAAAAAGTTGAAGAAACTAAAGAACGCTTGCATACAGTTTTAATTGATGAAGCAAGTAACGACGATAAGTTAAAAGTTACTATAACTGCAAATAGAACAATTAAAGCTATCAGCATTGATGACGAACTACTTCAAGATAAAGACATGTTAGAAGATTATCTTATCTTAACATTAAACAAAGCTATTGAAAAAGCTACTAATGTTAATGAAACTGAGATTGCTGCAGTAGCTAAAGAGGGAATGCCAAATATACCTGGTATGGATATGTTTAAATAGTTTTTAATTCACCTAAAAGCTTTTTGTGCATCTGGCCTGTATAATCTAGATGAGTTACCATCCGAAGCTTATTACTTCCCATACCAATAATATGTATACCTTTTTCTTTCAAAACGTTTAAGAATTGGTCTTCATCTAAGTTATTATTCAATTCAAAGATTACAATATTGGTTTCAATTGGTTCTACTTTCTTAATAGAAGATGATTTAGATAACACTTCACCTATTTCCTTAGCTTTTATATGATCTTCAGAAAGGCGCTCAAAATGATTATCTAAAGCATACAAACCAGCAGCAGCAGCAAAACCAACTTGACGCATACCACCACCAAGAATTTTACGAACTCTTAAAGCTCCTTGCATTAAATCACTATTACCAATGAGTACAGAACCCATTGGACAGCCTAAACCCTTGCTTAAACAAACAGAAATAGTATCGAATAACTCCCCATATTGCTTTGGGCTTTCACCTTTTGTCATAAGTGCATTCCAAAGTCTGGCTCCATCTAAGTGATAGCCTAGTTTATGCTTATCAGCTACTTTTCTGATTTTTTTAAGTTCTTCAAAGTCCCAACAAGCTCCACCTCCTTTATTGGTTGTGTTTTCAACTTCAACTAAAGTACTTAATGGACTATGATAAAAATCTGGTGGATTTATAGACGCTTCAACTTGTTCTGCAGTAAACATTCCTCGGTGGCCATCAATGAGCTTGCAAGAAATTCCGCTATTAAACGATGCTCCACCTCCTTCGTAATTATAGATATGTGCATATTTATCGCAAATAACTTGTTCGCCAGGATTAGTATGTAATTTTAACGCGGTTTGATTTGCCATACTGCCAGTAGGAAAAAATAAGGCTTCATCCATTCCGAACATATCAGCCAATCGCTCCTCTAAAGCGTTTACTGAAGGATCCTCTTTATATACATCATCACCCACTTCTGCTGTTAGCATTGCCTCTAACATGCCTTTAGATGGCTTGGTAACTGTATCGCTTCTTAAATCTATTATCATACTTAATTTGAATTGTAATTACAAACACCACTACCTATAGGAGAACCATCTGGTATTTTTGGTGAAGCTTCTAGTTTAAATTTTTCTGGACGTTGTGAAAATTCTCTAATCATCATACCATATTGTGATGCATACCGATTGCCTTCTTTTTTGTCATAAAGATAGTCGCCAACTATCGAAGATATAAATTTATTCGCAATCGCTTTAACCTGAAAATAGCTTTCTTCACTGACTGCTAAATTCATCAAATACTTCAATACATTTGTATTGATTTGTTGTTGAATTTCTGACAAATAGCTGTCATCATGTTTCTTACCAAAAGAATGTTTTAAAAGCTTGTCGATGACATCTTCTAAACTCATTTGATTGTCATCCAAACTCTTCTGTAACACCAAACGATTAGCTCGTTGGGGGTGTAACAGATACTTTAAAGTCATATCACTAGCTGTATTAGCTGCGCTCAACGGATCAAAAGCAACTCCTGTTTTTCCTTTAAAGGATTCTCGAGAACGATTATAGCCAAATGCCCGTGGTGGAAATAGACCCAGCTTTTCTTTAGGAATTACCAAAGTTTCACCATCAAGCGTTTTAAGAATAGCGTCTAATGTTTCTCTTTGCATAGCTACATCAATTGGTTTTGAGGTCAACTGCTCATCTCCTTTTACAGCATAGTTGTAATCTAAGCCACCAATCACTTTAGTTGCCGCTTCAACTTGAAAGCGATGATAGAAATACAGAGGCACAAAAACATCTTCTAAAACAGAATAAGGCTGATAACTCTTTATGTTATCTTTTGAGAAGTTAGATATTGCTTGTTGACGTAATTCTAAAATAGCATTCAATTCTTCAGCTGGTGTCTTACCATTGTCCCATAAATGAGCCAAAGCATGTGCGCCACCAGAAGCTCTTGCGTCAGAATCTGTGATAAACCGCAAACCACTGTCTTGAGCATTCTTTAAAATTCTATTTAAAGCCTCTTTTTCATTTGTTGTTTTATCAAATTCAGAATAACTATAAGCAACTGTTACTTTATCCCATTCTCCTATTCCAGTAGCATAGGCGTTACTAAAATCAATTTTTCCATTATTTACTGAAATTTGAGGATGTGGATAATCCATAACCGAAGCTCTATTATTTGTGCTTGCAGCAAAATTATGCGTAAAACCGATCGTATGACCAACCTCATGAGCACTTAGTTGTCTTATTCTCGCCAGTGCCATATCTAACATCGGCTGGTAATTATCATCGCTCTCTGCAAAAGGTTCATTCATCAACGCTTGTGCAATCATAAAATCTTGACGAATTCGTAAACTTCCTAAACTCACATGGCCTTTTATAATCTCTCCTGTTCTTGGATCTACAACACTTGCTCCATAACTCCAACCTCTTGTGCTTCTATGAACCCATTGAATGACATTATAACGACAATCCATAGGATCAGCATCTTTTGGCAACATTTTCACCTGAAAAGCATCTTTAAAGCCAATAGCTTCATAAGCTTCATTCCACCATTGAGCTCCTTCTAATAATGCTGAACGTACTGGTTCTGGAGTACCAGGATCTAGATAATAGATAATTGGCTCTTTAGCTTCACTAATTTCTTCACTTGGATTTTTCTTTTCTAAACGATGACGTATCACAAAACGCTTTTTTATATCCTCTTGTATTGGAGTTGCATAGTCCATGTAAGACATAGAAATTGCTCCGCTGCGCGTATCAAAAACTCTTGGTTTGTAATTATTATTCGGAAGTTTAATAAATGAATGATGCTGAACAACTGTAACTAAAGATCCTGTTGGAGTTACACTTCTTAAATTTCTTCCTGTTGGTTGTCCTTTAAAAGTCAACAACGCTTCAAACTCAACATTTTCGGGGAATGCTTTTGTTCGTTCTAACTCTAATACACTCTTAGAAGCATCAATTTTGTACGTGCCTTCTTTATTTCTTTTTAATCGCGTAGAAACACCATGAGTATCTTGCATTAAAAATGGAGTGAAATCAATGATATATTCGTAATCTTTTTTAGACAAAATTTTAAAGCCAAATAATACCGACTTTGCAAACGCTTGCTCAATACTTTTCTTTTCTAGTGCATTGTCTGTATTCGCTCTGTACTTTAAATTAGGCTGAATAAGTAACAACTTATTACCTGCTTTTTTAAAATACACCAAACGTTCATTGCCTAGTTGTCCTCTATCTAAACCTATATCGTTACTACCAACACCAGAAGCTAATGAATTCACATATAGAAATTCTTCATTCAGCCTTTCAACTTTCAGGTAGATTTTATCCGTACTTTCTTCGTAATAAAAATCAAAATAACCTTCATATGCTTTCAGGTCTTTCTTATCTAGAATTTGTGCTTGAAACTGAACACTCATACAAACAAAACAAAAGAGGAAAACTAATTTTTTCATATTTAAAAAATTGAATCATAAAACTACGGAATTTCTAAAAAACCGTTTCAAAATTATGGCACTTTAAATCCACACTATATATTTGCAGAAATTACTACTATTTATGATAACATCAGATCAAATAAAAGATCTTAATTCCCGTCTAGACACACTTAGACAATATCTTTGACTTAGATGCTAAGCTCATAGAAATCGCTAACGAAGAAGAACAAACATTCGACCCTAATTTCTGGAACAACTCAAAAGCAGCCGAAATGGTTATGAAGTCCATTAGAGAGAAAAAGAGTTGGGTTAATGATTACAATTCTGCGAAAACCTTATTTGAAGATCTAGAAGTCATCTATGAATTCTACAAGGAGGACGAAGCTCCAATGGAAAACGTAGAAAATCGTTTTGAGGCTGCTGTAAATGCAATCGAAAAGCTAGAGTTTAAAAATATGCTTTCAGAAGAAGGTGATAGTTTAAGTGCTGTACTTCAGATTACAGCTGGTGCAGGTGGTACAGAATCTTGTGATTGGGCAAGTATGTTAATGCGGATGTATTTGATGTATGCCGAGAAAAGTGGATTTAAAGTTAAGGAGCTCAACCTACAAGATGGTGATGTTGCTGGTATTAAAACAGTGACCTTAGAGATTGAAGGTGATTATGCTTTTGGTTGGCTTAAAGGAGAAAATGGTGTACATCGTCTGGTACGTATTTCCCCTTTTGACAGCAATGCCAAACGTCATACAAGTTTTGCTTCAGTTTATGTCTATCCGTTAGTAGACGATTCTATAGAAATTGAAATTAATCCTGCTGACATTGAAATTACAACAGCACGTTCTAGCGGTGCTGGTGGACAGAATGTAAATAAAGTTGAGACTAAAGTACAGTTATTACATAAACCTTCTGGAATACAAATCCAATGTTCCGAAACCCGTTCTCAGCATGATAATAGAACAAGAGCATTGCAAATGCTAAAGTCTCAGTTGTATGAAATTGAGCTACAAAAGCAAATGGCTCAGCGCGATGATATTGAAGCTGGAAAAATGAAAATTGAATGGGGAAGCCAAATTAGAAATTATGTGATGCATCCATACAAATTAGTAAAAGATGTACGTTCGGCTCATGAAACAGGAAATGTAGATGCTGTAATGGATGGTGATATTGAACCATTTTTAAAAGCCTATTTGATGATGATGGGACAACAAGAAGTAGATTCAAATAAATTATAAATGAAAAAAATAGATACGATAATATTTGATTTAGGTGGAGTCTTAATCGACTGGAATCCAGAATACGTGTATTTAGATGTATTTAATGGTGATCGAGAAAAAATGCAATGGTTTTTTGATACTATTTGTACCAGTGATTGGAATGAAAATCAGGACGCTGGTTACCCAATGCAAAAAGCTACAGAAGAACGCATCGCTTTATTTCCAGAACATGAAGAACTTATTCGTATGTTCTATGGAAGGTGGGAAGAAATGTTAGGTGACGCTATTCATGGAACAGTTGATATACTTAGAAAGCTTATTGATAATCCGAGTTACAAAGTAGTAGCCTTAACCAATTGGAGCCATGAGACATTTCCAATTGCATTAGAGCGATTTGATTTTCTACATTGGTTTGAAGGTATTTTGGTTTCTGGTGAAGAAAAGACACGAAAGCCCTTTCCAGAAATTTATGAGTTAACATTAAAACGATTCAATATCAAGGCAGAAAATTCTATTTTCATTGATGATAATCTCAGAAATATAAAGGCTGCTGAAGCCTTCGGAATTAATGGCATACATTTTGAAACACCAGAAGTATTGATTGATAAACTAAATACGTATTCAGTACATATATAAGTTATGATAAAAATATACCACAATCCAAGGTGTTCAAAATCTAGACAAGGTCTAGCCATTTTAGAAGCTTCAGGTAAAGATTTTGAAGTTGTAAAGTATTTAGATACAGACTTGACAGTAGACCAATTAACAAGAGTTATTTCAAAATTAGGTATAAAACCTATAAATTTGATACGTACAAATGAAGCTATTTGGAAATCTGAATATAAGGGTAAAACACTTTCGGACCTACAAATAATTGAGGCTATGGTTGCAAACCCAAAGCTAATAGAGCGACCAATAGTTATCAATGGTAAAAAAGCAGTGGTTGGTAGACCACCAGAAACAATACTAAATATTATTTAAAAATGAAAAAGACAGTCCTTATTATTTTTGCACTGTTAATAGGTCTTAACGTCTTTGGACAAATGAGACGAAACAGAAACAGTGGTATTCCTCAAACCACTAGAGAACCATCTGAAAAAGATATAGAAAAACGAAAGCGATTGATGGAAGAGCGCAAAGATGAATACATTGCAAACTTCATATCGACATTAGAAGCTGACGATTTTCAAAAGGAAATTATCAAACAATACTTAAACAGTTATTATGATGCAAAAGTGGCTCTTTTAAAAATCCGTTTTGAGCATAGTTTGGATCGTGAAAAAGCTATAAAAAATTTAGATGACACTCATTTTGTAGACCTCAAAGAATTAATTTCTGAAGGAGATATGGAAAAAATCAAAGGTATGATTAAGGGGGAGTTTGATGAAAACGAAGTTGTAAAAAAGAAAAAGAAAGAAAAGAAAAGAAAGAAAAAGAAAAAAAAGGATGAAGGTTAAATAGCACATATCTATTTCAAAAATATAGGTTATTTTTTTTAAAAACATTACGTAATATTCGTCCTTAATAGCACATTTAGATTTTAAATCTTAATTATGATTATTTTATATAATTAGAAAGCAATCATAATTCGATTTTATCAAGTTTCTCCTAAAACATTAAATTACATCACTAGTATCCATATCAGTATTTTATGCATTAAGATAAAGTTGTAAAAAACAAAAATGTTGTTTATACCTTTAAATGAGTTGTTTAGAGTATTAATGGTTGAGTTGACAAATTTTGATTCTTTTCCTCCTACGGAAATAATTATTTTTACGATGTGAAATCGAATATAAACACATCGAGACTTTCTTTTAAGGAACTATTATTCCAAATCGTTCTTAATATCGTAGTGTTTGTTTTTTTTGCATTCGATAAGCGATTACCAGGAATTGAATCACATCAGGTTTTTTTCTATCTAAATTTTGCCGTTGCAGGTATTTTTATCAATTACTTTTTATTACCAAGATATTTATACAAAAATAAATATTGGCAGTTTACTATCTATACATTGATTGTTGTAGCTCTAGTTATCACTATAGAAGAAGCCTTTTTAGAGCAAATTTTTTATCCTGAAACGCGTGCGAAAAGATTTTTGGGGATTTTCTATAATTTATTGAGTACGTTGCCAACCATAACTATTTTGGTAGGTTGCAAGTTTGCTTGGGATGCTTTAAATAGTCAACGAGAAGTCCTTGAGCTAAAAAATTCTGTTAAGGAAAGTGAATTACAATATCTTAAATCACAGATAAACCCTCACTTCCTGTTCAACAACATTAACAATCTTTACGCCTACGCGGTAGAAAATTCACCAAAAACACCAGAGCTTATTTTAGAACTCTCATCCGTTTTACGCTATATGTTGTATGAATGTAAAGCTCAATTTGTGCCACTCAAAAAAGAAATTGAACACCTCAAAAACTATATTAATTTAAGTAAACTACAAATTGAAGGTCGTGGAAGCGTGGATATTGACATAGAAAATGTACCTGAAGATTACCAAATCGCACCTATAATTTTATCAGTTTTTATAGAAAATGCTTTTAAGCACAGTGCTTCCAGTCAAACGGAAGATATATCAATTAATGTAAAACTTAATATAGATAAAAACGGAAAGCTCATTTTTTTGTGCAGTAACACCTATCATGCACAAAGTAATATCGACAATCTCGATAGTGGTATAGGACTAGAAAACGTGAGAAAAAGACTGGCATTGATTTATCCAAATTCGCATAAACTGGATATTACAACCAAAAATAATCTCTATCAAGTAGAATTAACTATAGGCTTAAGTAAAATTCAACACTAATGAACTGTATAATTATAGAGGACCAATTACCAGCACAGCGAATTTTGAAAAAATATATCGCAGATACAAGTACATTAACATTAGTTGGTGCTTACACTGACGCCTTGCAAGCAATTGATGTCTTAAAGTCCAAAACAATTGATATTATTTTCCTAGATATTCATTTGCCAAAATTATCAGGAATGGATTTTTTAAAATCCCTTTCAAATCCACCAAAAGTTATTTTAACTACTGCTTTTCAAGACTATGCACTCGAAAGTTATGAATACAATGTGGTAGATTATTTATTGAAACCCTTTTCATTCCAGCGCTTTGTAAAAGCAATTTCTAAAGTTAAAAATGACAAAATTGACAACGAAAATTCAACTTCTTTAGAAGAAATTTACATAAAAAGTGGTTATGATCATATCCGCGTTAAAACCAACGAAATACTTTTTATTAAAGCAGATTCAGATTATACTGAAATTCACCTAAAAAACAAAAAGCACCTTTCGTCAGAATCACTGCGCTACTGGGAAGAGTTTCTTTCTAAAAAAATGTTTCTGCGATTACATAAATCGTATATCATCAACACCAAAAAAATTAAAAAGGTTTCAGGGAATCAGGTTTTTATAGAAAATAACGTTGTCATTCCCATTGGTAGAGCCTATAAAAACGAATTTACAAAACAACTTATAAAGTAATATATCTATGATCTTATATATAAATAGAAACATGAAATTCAAATTTATTTTTACGCTCCTAGCTATTGTTTCTGTTGCTGTTTCACATGCTCAAAAAGAAGTTAAAGTTCAGGGAACTGTGGTTGAACAAGGTTCTAATATCCCATTAGAATACGCTACGATTACGTTTCAGTCTAAATCAGACAATACAATAATTGAAGGAACTATTACTGATTCTAAGGGGAAGTTCAACTTAAAAATACCTATTGGTAGGTATGATATTGTTGTAGAATATATCTCATACAAGTCTAAAAATTACTATGACAAAAATATTTCGGAAGATATAAATCTTGGTACTGTAGCACTTAATGTAGATGTAGAATCCCTAAACGAAGTTGAAGTTATTGCTGAACGTACAACTGTAGAGATAAAACTTGATAAGAAAGTATATAATGTTGGCAAAGATTTAACCGTTAGAGGTGGTACTGTAAGTGATGTATTAGATAACGTACCATCTGTTTCAGTTGATGTAGAAGGTGCAGTTTCGTTAAGAGGAAATGATGACGTTAGAATTTTAATCAATGGCAAGCCATCTGGGTTAGTTGGCCTTAACTCAACCGATGCCTTGCGTCAGTTGCCTGCTGAAGCAATAGAACGCGTAGAAGTCATAACATCTCCTTCAGCTAGATACGATGCAGAGGGATCAGCAGGTATACTAAACATAATCCTTAGACGAAGTAAACTTCAAGGTTTAAATGGTGCAATTACTGTAAATGGTGGTTACCCTCTACAAGCAGGTATTTCTGGAAATATAAATTATAGAACTGGTGATGTTAATATTTTTAATACTACAAGCTACAATTATAGAGAAACACCAGGAAATGCGCTCAACGAAACTGAGTTTTTCAATGGTGATGATCCAAGTACATTTTTAGTAGAAAAGCGCGATTTTGATCGTGTTAGGAAAGGTTATAGCACTAATACAGGTGTTGAATGGTATGTCAATGAAACTAGCTCATTGACTGCAACCTTAGTTTACAGAGATAGTGATAACGAAAGTAATACCTTTAATCGCACACAAGAATTTGACGCCAATAACACACTTACCAATACAACCATTCGAAGAGATCCTGAACTCGAGGATGACAAAACAGTACAATACGCATTAAGCTACGACAAGCAGTTTAATGGTAACAGTCAGCATAAATTAACTTTCGATTTTCAATACGAAGACAGTAGAGAGTTAGAACAATCTATGATTAACCAAAATGGTTTTGATGTTGAAAATGTACTTACGGACGAAAACCAAGGCCGTATTCTTTTACAAGCGGACTATGTACAACCAATTAACGAAACAGGGCAGTTTGAATTTGGTTATCGTGGTGAGTTTTTTGATTTATTTACAGACTATCTTGTAGAATCTAGTTTTGATAATGGTGAGACATTCCAGGTGAATACAAACCTCAGTAATTCTCTAGATTTTAAACAACAAGTCAATGCATTTTACTCGCAATATGGTAATAAAATTGGCGACAAGTTTTCTTACTTATTAGGATTACGTTATGAAGGAACGCGCATTGCTATTGACCAAGTGACAAGTGGTGATTTCGATAAAAAAGAGTATCACCAGTTATTCCCTACTGTTAATCTAGCCTTTGAATTATCTGAAGATGAAAATATAACATTAGGCTACAATAGACGTATAAGAAGACCACGATCTCGATTTATAAATCCATTTCCTTCGAGAAGTAGTGCCACTAACCTATTTCAAGGAAATCCAGATTTGGATCCAAGTACATCTAATGCTTTTGATATTGGTTATTTCAAAAAATTCGGTAAGCTATCTTTAACTAGTTCAATATATTTTCAGCGTGCTAAAGATGCCTTCAATTTTGTTGCCCTGGAAACGGATAACTTCTACATTTTTGAAACTAACCAGACTATTAATATTAATGACCCAGATTTTGAACAGTTAAATGAAAATTTTGATTTGGTACCTGTGATAAGACGCTCTCCTATTAATTTAGCAACTAACGACAGGTTCGGTTTAGAATTTACATTAACCTATAGACCAACAAAAAAGTGGAACCTAAATGGTAATTTTAATCTATTTAATTCTAGTACTAGAGGTGATTTCGAAGGACAAAACTTCGATGCAGACAATCTAAGCTGGTTCGTAAGGCTTAATAATAAATATACATTACCAGGAAATGTAGATTGGCAAACACGTCTATTTTATAGAGGTCCTATAGAAACTGCTCAAAGCCGCAATCAGGGTATTTTCTCAATGGATCTAGCATTTAGTAAAGACTTATTTAAAGATAAGGCTTCTATAGCATTTAACATTAGAGATGTGTTTAATTCTCGTAAACGCATAAGCGATAATTTTACTGATAGTTTTAATAACTATGGTGAATTCCAAAGGCGCGTGCGCTCATTTAATTTAGCATTTACATATCGTTTTAATCAAAAGAAAAGGCGAGAACGTTCTGGTCGTGACAATGGAAACGGTGGTGATGACTTTGATTTTGAAGGGTAACATGATTTAATAAAAAAAGCACAAATGATAAAACTTAAATGTCATTTGTGCTTTCGGTAAGTCTAATACTTAAAGTTATTATTTTACTTCTTTAAGTGCATTATCTATTAAAGTACGCAAATGCTGTTTATGAGCCTTACTAGAGACATTGCCTGCAGGTGCAGCCATGGTTCTAATGCGTTTTAAATTATATAATGCCATTGATTTTGCATTATTTGTATATCTACTGTTTTGCTTTCCTGTTAACATATCGATAAGCATGTCGGTATATGCAATTTGTAAATTTTGTCTAAACGAATTAACATTACCATAAATATCAGCTTTAAAAATAGCAGAATTTAAGTCTGTCATAAAAGAAGATAAAGTATACTCATTACCATATAACTCACTATCTGTAATTCTTTGCAAAGTATTTGGATGTAAGATATGTCTTAGAATATTTTGTTGATAAATTAATACCTGCCTATGGATTTTTGGATCTTCTGGACCTCCAAAAAAGTTATAACCACGACGCTGCATTGCTAAGTAATTATATAACTCACTTGGTGCACTAAAAGCATCTGGTGCGAAAGCGTACTTCTTTAAAGCATTCATAGCGCGTTTTTGGTCTTCTAAACTTACTGGTGTATATGGTTGCGTACCACCTTCTTGACCAATCATTGCTCTATCTACATAAACACCACCTATAAATCTAGAAATAACACCTGTAGCTATGGCGCGTTGTCCACTTAATAAATAATAAGCACGTCTTAATTCTTGGTAAGATTCTCCAGATTTAGAAAATTTGGATTTAACAGAGTTCATCATACTATCTACTAACGCTATTCTGTCAATAGAATATCCTATTTGATCATTAGATAAATCCCCAATCATTACTCTAGGATCAATTGCTTTTCCTGGTGCACGCATATCATCTGCATCATTACCAAATATTAATTCGGGTTCTGTAGATCTATTTAATAACGCAACTTTTTCGCTTTCAGAGTTAAAAGGCGTATAACCAAACTGTATTGCCCAAACGTCGTATGGACCAACTGAGGTATCATAGTATTGTCCTTGTTTAGATCTATCTTTAGTAAGATTAATACCTGCATAGTCCATTACAGAACCTGTCAAGCATTTACCTTCTATAAAATCTTTATTTGCTAATTCCTCAGGTGAAAATAATTGACTCGCCTTCATGTTATGGTTTAAACCAAGAGTATGACCAACTTCATGCATAATTAAAGCTAGCATCGATTCTTTTTTCATACGAGCCATCTCTAAATCAGAGTTACCAGACGCTTCAATAACTGCTTGTCCAAACATCGTGTTTTCGTGCATTACATGACCGAAAGAGCATAAAACCTTATTCTTTTTTAAATATTCTGAAGCATCAAATTCCACATCAGCTTTTGCTAACTCAAATAATTGGTCATAGAATACTCTATTTGTAAAATGCACATACTCTAACATAATATCTGCACCAATTATTTCTCCTGTCTTCGGGTTTACGAAGCTTGGTCCATAACCACCAAAAGGTGGATTAGGTGAAGACGTCCAACGTAATACGTTATAGTTAATATCACCAGCGTCCCAATCTGCATCATCTGGTTGCATTTTTACGACCATTGCATTTTTAAATCCTGCTTTTTCAAAGGCTTTATTCCATTCTAATACACCTTGTGTAATTGTTTCTCTCCACTCTACAGGTGTAGAATTTTCCATCCACCATGTGATTGGTTCTACAGGTTCAGAAATTGCAGCGCTTGGGTCCTTTTTAACTAAATTCCAGCGATGTACCAAATCTTTAAAAGGTGTTGAGTTGGTAGCAGTTTGGTCATTAACCTGAGTTGTAAAATAACCTACTCTAGGATCGTCTAAAAGAGGTTCATAATCATTCTCTGGCATGGCGATTAAACTATGAAATACTTTAATACTAACATTTCTGCCATCTGTGACTGCTCTAGAACCACCGTTTAAAATTGAGGGTTTTGAGTATACATACTCAACTTCAAGGTTTGTGTTATCCTCATAGTTTTTAATACTATTAATCTTAGTTTTTGTTTTATCAAGATTACCAAGGCTAAAGGCGAATGGACTAGAACCAGGAAAACGTGGTGGCTTTACTTGAGCAAATATTTCTTTTAGAAATAAATCATCAGCTTTAATTAAATAAAGACCTTCTTTTTTGTCATGAGCTTCAATTTTTACAGATGCCATGATACCTTCACTCATATTAGCATCTTTGGATTTAGAAATAGCATTTTCTGGATCAAAGTAGAAAGAGGTATTTTGAGATACAAATTCTATTTTATTATAGTATTTTTTTACTTTGAAAACTTTTGAACCACCATAGGCTCCTCTAAATCTTCCAGCATCAAGCACACCATTTGACACTTGATTGAAATGAATGTAATCTTTGTCTAAGTGGTCATCACTAACTACCATTTGTAAAGTACCAGTAACAGTATCTCTATACATAGTAAAAAGTCCTTCAATCTTCTTGCTAGATTTTGTAAGATCTTTTATGGACTTTTCTTTTGATTTAGGTTTTGGTGCAGGCGCTTCAGTTTTATCTTTTTTCTTTTTCTTTTTACGCTGAGCTTCTAGATTTTGAGGTGCAACAAATGCGCACATCAGAAATGCTAGAGACAATAATCTAAGGACATTTCGTTTTTTGATATTCATAATTTTTTTGATTAATTAATATGGTTTTGATTCACACAAGATATAGAATAATTGAGAAATTTCTATGTTATTAATTGTTAAAATCTATATCATTCAAATTACTTAATGTTCTCTAGTATAACTTTTTAGTTTTTCAATTTTATTGAAAGATTATGAGTGCTTATTTCCGAAAAATCTGAAATAACAATATTTGCTAAACTATAATCTTGACCTAAAGAGTGCTCACTTCTAAAACCTGTGCAAAAAATACCGGCTGCATGAGCTGCTTTTATACCGTTTGTAGAATCTTCAATTACCATACATTCAGACTTTTTGAAGCCTGTTGATTTGGCCGCTTTAATGAAAATTTCTGGGTGTGGTTTCGATTTTTTTAAATCTGCTCCGCTAAATTTTGCAGAGAAATATTGATTAAGATTAAAGCGTTTAAAGATTTGATTGATCCCATCCATCGAAGCAGAAGAAGCTACTACTAATTTTATACCATTATCATAATAATCTATTATGCAATCTAAAACACCTTCAATTAAAGTTAGCTCATCATCATTTTCAAATAAATATTTATAGTGCTTACGTTTTAAGCTCATTAAGTTTTCAGGTGAATCACTTAGGCCAAAATGTTCAACGAGACGCTTACAAATATTTATAGTAGATTGCCCTGTAAAGGATTCATACAAAGTTGAATCAACTTTGATATTTACATCCTCAAACATTTGATGATAGGCTTTTCTATGTAGTGGCTCTGTATCTACTATGACACCATCCATATCAAATAAAACTGCTTTAAGCATAGATCGAGATTTAAGCAGGCGAAGATAAATATTATAAGTTGTAATTTCACTACCTATAAATATTCATACTATGGCAAAAAAAGGACGTGAGAAAAACACAGCTAACAAAGCCAAGCATAGCAAGCTGATTGCTCAAAAAAAGAATAAAATTAAATCTAAAGAAGCTGAGCGCAAAGCACGTTTAAAAGCTATTGTTGAATTAGCAAAAACTAAAAAAGCAAACAATACTGAATAACTTTAAAGCGCATTATTTATAATATCTTGGACCACTTCAGGATTTAATAATGTACTCGTATCACCTAACTGATCTGTTTCATTACTAGCAATTTTCCTCAAAATTCTTCTCATTATTTTACCAGAACGCGTTTTAGGCAAACCTTCTGTGAATTGAATTTTATCTAGTTTTGCAATTGGACCAATTCGGTCTGTAATTAATTGATTAATTTCTTTTTTTAGATTATCATGATTTCTACTCTCTCCACTATCTTTAAGTGTAACATAACCATAGAGTGCATTTCCTTTAACATCGTGAGGAAAACCAACAATAGCAGATTCTGCAACTGCAGGATGTTCATTAATAGCATCTTCAATTGGTGCTGTTCCTAAGTTGTGACCAGAAACAATAATAACGTCATCTACTCTACCTGTAATTCTGTAATAACCCACTTCGTCTCTTAATGCACCATCACCAGTAAAATACATGTTTTCAAAGGCTGAAAAATAAGTATCTTTATAGCGCTGGTGATTTCCCCAAATTGTTCTTGCCATTGAAGGCCAAGGAAATTTTATACATAAACGACCATCAACTTGATTTCCTTTTATTTCTTTCCCTGCTTCATCCATTAAAGCTGGTTGAATTCCAATAAATGGTAAGGTAGCATATGTTGGTTTTGTTGGTGTTGAAAACGGAATCGGAGTAATCATAATACCTCCTGTTTCTGTTTGCCACCAAGTATCTACTATTGGGCTTTTCTTTTTGCCTATATTTTCATCGTACCAATGCCATGCTTCTTCATTAATAGGTTCTCCTACAGTTCCTAAAACTTTTAGAGATGATAAATCATATTTTTCTACAAACTCTGTACCTTGTTTTGCTAAAGCTCTAATGGCAGTTGGTGCTGTGTAAAATTGATTCACTTTATGCTTTTCTACAATATCCCAAAAACGACCAAAGTCTGGATAACTAGGCACACCTTCAAACATTACTGTAGTTGCCCCATTAGCTAAAGGGCCATAAACAATATAACTATGACCAGTAATCCAACCAATATCTGCTGTACACCAATACACGTCATCATCTCTATATTGAAATACGTTCTTAAACGTGTATGCAGTGTAAACCATGTAACCACCACTAGTGTGCATCATACCTTTAGGCTTTCCTGTTGAGCCAGATGTATATAATATAAATAATGGATCTTCTGCATCTAAGATTTCGGCATTACAATCACTGTATGCATCATCCAAAAGCGGTTTCAACCAAAAATCACGACCGTCTTTCATATTAATATCAGAATTAATACGCTTCGCTACTAGAACAGATGCTATGTTTGGACAGTCTTCTAAAGCTTCATCAACAATACCTTTTAAGTCTATAGTTTTTGCACCACGATAAGAACCATCTGAGGTAATTACCATTTTGGCATCACAATCATTTATTCTTGTAGACAATGCTGTTGAAGAAAAGCCTGCAAAGACAACTGAATGAATAGCTCCTATTCTTGCACAAGCCAAAACTGAAATTGCCAATTCAGGAATCATTGGTAAATAAATACAGACCCTATCCCCTTTTTCTATGCCTTTTTCTTTAAGCACGTTAGCAAATCTACAAACGCGCTCATGCAACTGTTTGTATGATATATGCTCTGCATCTTCGTTTGGGTCATTGGGTTCAAAAATAATTGCTGTCTTATCTCCTCTTGTGGGCAGATGTCTGTCTAGACAATTTTCTGTGATGTTGAGCTGCGCACCTTCAAACCATTTGACCTCTGGTTTCGAAAAATCCCAACTTAAAACATTGTTCCACTTTTTTCTCCATACAAAATGCTCTTCAGCAATTTCTTCCCAAAATTGTTCTGGATTTCTGACTGATTTTCTGTAGACTTGAAAGTATTCTTCAAACTGTTTTATATGGTAATTACTCATTTAATTAGTGATTTAAAGCTTCTTTTGCACCACTTGGAATTCTTATATTTTCCACAATGTCTTGAACCTCTTGAGGTGGTGCTTTAGTAAATTTCATAATGGTTATTGAAACGATAAAGTTAAGCAACATGGCAATAGTACCAAAACCTTCAGGAGAAATTCCGAACCACCACTCACTTTTGCTAGGAAGAACGTCATCAAGCCAACCCAATTTGTACTTTATCATATACAAAAGCATACTTACTATACCTACAATCATTCCTGCAATAGCACCTTCTTTATTCATTCGTTTATAAAAAATCCCTAGAATAATAGCTGGAAAAAAAGATGCAGCAGCTAAGCCAAAAGCTAAAGCGACAACTGCAGCTACAAATCCAGGAGGATTAATTCCGAAATAACCAGCTATACAAACTGCACCAACTGCAGACAAACGCGCAGCGATCAGTTCCCCATTTTCAGATATAGAAGGTTTAACTATTTTCTTTATTAAATCGTGAGATACAGAAGACGAAATCACTAGTAAAAGTCCAGCAGCTGTAGATAATGCAGCAGCTAAGCCACCAGCAGCAACTAAGGCAATAACCCAATTTGGAAGCTTAGCAATTTCAGGATTTGCTAATACCATGATATCTCGATCTATGTATAATTCATTTTTAGTGCTTAGATTCGGTTGATTAAAATCAAATTTTCCATTCTCACCTTTTATAAAAGCATCACCAGCCAAATACTGGATATTACCATCTGAATTTTTATCAGTAAATACTACTAATTCTGTTTCTTCCCATTTCTTAAACCATTCTGGTACCTTAGCGTAAGGTTGATTTGAAACGGTTTCAATCATGTTAGTTCTAGCAAAAACAGCAACGGCAGGTGCAGAAGTATATAATATAACTATAAGCAGCAAAGCAATACCAGCAGATTTTCTTGCATCCTTTACACGCTTCACGGTGAAAAATCGAACTATAACATGCGGTAAACCAGCTGTACCAACCATAAGTGCTAAAGTAATTGCAAATACATCAATCATCGATTTCGAACCTTCGGTATATTCTGCAAAACCTAGTTCCGTACTGAGACCATCTAATTTATCTAATAAATAAGTTCCTGATCCATCACTCAATTCACTTCCAAACCCCAATTGTGGAATAGGATTACCCGTCATTTGAATAGAAATAAAAATTGCAGGCACCATAAATGCAAAAATCAGAACACAATATTGGGCTACCTGTGTATATGTTATCCCTTTCATTCCTCCGAGAACAGCATAAAATAACACAATTAACATTCCAATAATAACACCTGTATTAATATCGACTTCCAAGAATCTTGAAAATACAATACCTACTCCACGCATTTGCCCTGCAACATAAGTAAATGAAACTAGCAACGCGCAAAATACAGCAACTATACGAGCTGCTTTAGAATAATAACGATCACCAATAAAATCTGGAACTGTAAATTTTCCAAACTTGCGTAAGTATGGCGCCAAGAGTAAAGCTAAAAGAACGTAACCGCCTGTCCAACCCATTAGGTAAACTGCTCCATCATAACCTGCAAAAGAAATAATACCTGCCATTGAAATAAAGGATGCCGCACTCATCCAATCTGCTGCGGTAGCCATACCATTGGCTAAAGGAGAAACGCCTCCACCGGCAACATAAAATTCTCTAGTAGAACCAGCTCTAGACCAAATGGCAATACCAATGTAGAGTGTGAATGTAAGTCCGACTAAAATGTATGTCCAAGTTTGTACGTCCATTTCGGTTGTAAGAAATAGTCTATTCATCATAGCCATATTTTTTATCGAGCTTATTCATTAATCTTACATAAACAAAAATTAAAATAACAAAGACATACATTGAGCCTTGTTGTGCAAACCAAAAGCCTAATTTGAAACCCCCTATTTTAAATGTATTTAACTCATCTTTAAATAAAATTCCAGCGCCATAAGACACAATAAACCATATAACCAATAAGATTAATACGTACTTTATATTGTCTCTCCAATAGGCTTTTGCATTATTGTCGGTTTTCATTTTTTGCTTGTTTTAGTCTATTAGTGTATGACTTTAGTTCTTTAACCACTTTTGGAGCTAAAATTATCGTAGCAACCATAGTTGGTATTGCCATAAATGCAAATACTCCATCGATGAAGTTAATCATAGCTTCAAATTCCGTGGTCGCAGCTAGAATGATGCTTGAAATATATAGGTAATTATAGTAGTGCTTTTTATCTGCACCAATTAAAAAAGACATACATTTTGTACCATAATAAGCATAGCTGAAAAGTGACGATATGCTAAATATAAAAACACAAAGCATTAATAAATACTGACCATGCGGAAGCGCATCTTTAAAAGCTGAGGCCGTAAGACTCACACCATTATCAGTCGTCGTTTGCCAAACTCCGGTTACTAGTATTGCTAAAGCCGTAAGTGTACATACAATTAAGGTATCTATAACCGGTCCTAGCATAGCAACTAAACCTTCTCTAACTGGCTCATCAGTTCTAGCAGCACCATGAGCCATAGGAGCAGTTCCTATACCAGCTTCATTAGAAAAAGCACCACGTTTTATACCCAAAAGGATTAAAGCGCCTAACATGCCCCCAAACATTGCATCTCCTTTTATATAATTAGCTTCAAAAGCATCTGTGAAAATCATGATAAAATATCTAGGCACTTCGGAATAATTAATACCAAGAATTAAAAGCACTAGAACAAAATATAACAACACCATTGAAGGCACCATTTTAGAAGCTATAGCACTTATGCGTTTTATACCACCAAGAATAACAATTGTAGTAAAAAGTACTAAAACTGCGGCGATGATGAGATTAGTATTAAAGTTTACTTCTACTCCATTCGGAATTAAAATAATATCATTTATGGCTTGTTTAAGCTGATTAACATTTACAACAGGCAAAGCACCAAGCATACCAAAGATGCTAAACATTACTGCTAAAAATTTCCAGTTCTTGCCTAAACCTTCTGTTATAAAATACATTGGTCCACCTTGTAACTCACCATTACTATCTTTTCCTCTATATAATATTGCTAAAGTAGATGTGAAAAATTTTGTGCTCATACCAACAATAGCACTTACCCACATCCAAAACATCGCACCAGGACCTCCAACTGAAATAGCTAAAGCCACACCAGCAATATTACCCATACCAATAGTAGATGACAATGCGGTTGTTAAGGCTTGAAAATGAGATATTTGACCAGCAGCGTTTGGGTCGTCATACTTTCCACGTAGTACACTAATAGCGTGTCCGATATAGCGAAATGGTAAAAACTGTGAACGGATTAATAAATACAATCCACCTCCAATTAATAAAATAAGCAATGGTAAACCCCAAGCAAATGATGAAAAATCTTTGAGTAGTTGGTTAAGTGACTCCATAGGTTATAAATGTAGTAAACCCTTTAAACTTATGGAATAATGTTTACAATTAATTTTTGAGTTATTGATTTTAAGATTGGAAAACATTAACTTCGCTTATATGGCTTAACTTTTATAAGTATAGTCATGATATAGATAATCAAAACTAATTTTTTTACAGTATGAAAACTAAAACATTAATTATTGCCTTAATATTATCAATAGGCATATTCACAGCTTGTACAGATAAGAAAAAAACTAAAGAGAAAACCGAAGTTGAAACCGAAATCATATCTGAAGAAAGCAAAACTACAGCCGAAGAGACAATTGATGAAGACGAAAAAAGAAGACTCGATAGTATTCGTCAGGTGAAAGAGCATGGACATGCACACTAATTAATATTAAATGAAATTAGTAAAAATAGCTACTCCATTGATAGCCATACTTTGCTGTCTTGTTTCAGTTTCTGCCTATGCACACGGTGTAGATGAAGAGACACAATCATTTTTGACAACCAATAAAGGTGTTGCTTTTGGGCCTTTTCTTTATATAGGCGCTAAACATATGATTACAGGTTACGACCACTTACTTTTTTTAGTGGGTGTTATCTTTTTCTTATACAGAACAAAAGAAATTATTATCTATGTAAGCTTCTTTACCATTGGACATAGTGCTACACTTTTATTTGGTGTTATGGCAGATATAAATGTAAATGCCTATTTAATTGATGCTATAATTGCCTTATCCATTGTCTATAAGGGTTTTGACAATTTAGGAGGATTCAAAAAGATACTTGGAAAGCAGCCGAACACTAAAGCAGCTGTTTTAATTTTTGGGTTATTTCACGGGTTTGGACTTGCAACTAAATTGCAAGAGTTTGAGTTTGATAAGGAAGGGCTTTTTGTTAATTTACTAGGCTTCAACTTAGGTGTAGAAATTGGTCAATTTTTAGCATTAGGATTAGTACTATTAATCATTTCATTTTGGCGACAGTATAATAGTTATCTTAAATTTTCCAAAATCACCAATATATTTCTCATGGCAGCTGGGTTTTTATTACTTGGCTATCAATTAACAGGATACTTTATTTCTTAACACATAATAATATGACAATAAATAATCAACCAAACTTAAATAAGGGTCAGTTATTAAAATCACTAATTATTGCTATAATCATTGGAGCGTTAGTATTCGTAACTGCTGTTTTACCTGCAGAGTATGGTATTGATCCTTTAGGAACTGGTAAACTACTTGGTTTTTCTAAATTATATTCGGGAAATGAGCAAGCCGAAAATTATGAAAGCTATTCTAATTTGAATTTCAAGAAAATAAAAATGGAAAAATTAGGCTCCCCAAAGAGTGTGCCTAAGCCTAGTGAGGCTAACAATCTACCTCCAAAACTTCAATATCCTGAAAGAGAAGATACTATAGAAGTCGTAGTGCCAGCTGACAAAGGGATTGAATATAAATTTAAAAGTCTTAAATACGGCAGTACAAAATACGAATGGTCTTTAGATAAAGGTGTTGTTTATATAGATTTTCATGGAGAAGTAAAACAAGATAACCCTCCAAAAAATGTATTTTACGAAAGTTATACTCTCGCTTATTCTAATAACATGGCAGGAACATTCACTGCACCTTTTGAAGGAAAACATGGTTGGTATTTTAGAAACGAAACCAACGAAGATATCGTCGTGACTATAAGACTAAATGGACAGTATGAATTGCTCAAATAAAGTGACGAGTAAACCCCTAAAAAAACTAAATTACAATTTCTGGCTTTATTAAATATTACTATGTTTATATTAAATTAATGAAATAAATATGCTTGGACTATTATTACTGTATTGGATTGGCAAATATTTTTACAAATTAGCAGAAGAATATAATAAAAGTAAATGGGGATTTTCAATTTTAGGAATTGCGGTTTATTATGCTGGGATTATATTAGCGAGTTTTACAACAGGAATTGTAATCGGCATTTTCTATCCTCAAATGTTAGAGAACACTAATGAAACTGTGCTTGGTTTGTTCATGCTACCTTTTGGAATCTTAAGCTGTTATCTATTATATATAATTTTAGAAAAGACTTGGAAGAAAGCTAAGTCGGATGAGAATAGGTTTTTAAATCAAATTAGCGAATAAGGACAAATCTACTAATTGTGCTTAGGTATTAAATTTTTTAAATGAGAAAATGGCAAATAAGCTATAGAATAACGTATTATTCTCTAAATCTTACCTTTGTATTTCAACAGAATATTATTTGAGCGCAAAACGTCTATATTTTATTGATGCTGTAAGAGCATTTGCCATTTTAATGATGCTTCAAGGTCATTTCATAGATACGCTTCTAGATATGTCCTATAGAGATTCTAGCAACATGGTTTTTAAAACTTGGGAATACTTTAGAGGGATTACCGCACCTACGTTTTTTACCATTTCGGGTCTAATATTTTCTTATCTACTCATTAAAGCAAAACACCGTGGCAACGAGAAAAAGCGAATGCGAAAAGGTTTGCTAAGAGGATTGATGCTTATTGGCATAGGATACTCACTTAGAATTCCAGTTTTCGAGTGGCTTATTGGTAAATTCAATGGTTATTTTTTAATTATTGATGTTCTACAATGTATTGGTCTATCCTTAATAATTATTGTTCTTGTATATCGATTAACCTTTAAGAAAACGCTCATATTCTCTATATTAATGTTGTTGATTGGGATTACTATATTTATTACAGAACCTCTATATAGAAGCTTAGAATTGACTAATGTCCCTGATATATTTGCCAACTATTTATCAAAGTCTAATGGTTCAATTTTTAATATCATTCCTTGGTTTGGTTATGTGGCTTTTGGAGGCTTTATTTCTACTCTATTTTATAGATTTGTAGAACGCCCACGTTTTAAAATTGCTATAGTATCTGGTTTTTTTGTTGTAGGTATCCTGTTGATTACTAAATCATCTTGGCTGTTAATGCAACTCTACTTTATTACAGATATAGAACTACTAAAAGATGTAGCATATTATAATTATCTGTTTACCAGATTTGGAAATGTTTTAATTCTTTTTGGATTATTCTATGCTGCAGAAAAATATATTAAACAACCCATTATTCTAAAAATTGGACAGAAAACACTTTCTATTTATGTTATTCATTTTATAATTATTTATGGAAGTTATACAGGCATAGGATTACATCAGGTTATAGGTAAAACTTTAGTTCCTTGGCAAGCCATTATTGGAGCATTAATATTTTTAACTACGGTTTGTTTTATTTCTTTTCATTATGTTAAAACCAATAAATTTATATACTCTAGTGCTAGAAACATTATCGATAAAGTAAAAAAATACACAAGATAGAACACCTAAAAAAAGAGTATCTTTAAGTCCTTAAATCATACAACTAATCATGAAATTATATAAAATTATAAGTGTTACACTACTAACCATTTTAATGTCTTGCAATAGAATTGTAGATAAAACTAAAGAAGGTATAAATAGAGGTGGTGAGGTTGTTGGTGAATCTGCTACAGAATTTTTTGATGGTGTATCCGAAGGTGTAGACAAGACATTAGATTGCGAAATTTTACTTTCCCAAAATCTTGTAAATAAAGGTTTAAAAAAAGGTGTTTATAATATTGAAAGTCAACCTATTGGAAACAACAATAAACTTACTTTATATTTGATTTTTGATAAAGATTTTAGCAAGGAAATAATGGCTAAAGCATACAATACTAAAGGACAAGAAATAGGAAGGGCTAAAACAATTATTGAAGGAAAATCTGGAGATGCTGCATATTTTGATTTTGAATTCGATGAGCGTACAGATATAGGTTTTAGAAATAAAATTACAATTCAATAATTATGGAAACTACAATTGAAAATTTTTATAACGCTTTTTCAAATTTTGATGCAGATACTATGATCACATACTATCATGATGACATTGTTTTTGAAGATCCTGCCTTTGGTATTTTAAGAGGAGAACGAGCTAAAGCCATGTGGCAAATGTTATGTCAATCACAAAAAAAGAAGGGTCAAAACTTTAAAGTTGTTTACTCAGATATTAAAGCTTTTGAGAATAGAGGTTCAGCGCATTGGGAAGCCTTTTATGAGTTTAGTAAAACTGGTAGAAAAGTTCATAATAAGATTGATGCACAATTTGAATTTAAAGATGGTTTAATTATCAAACACATCGATTACTTTAATTTACACAGTTGGGCCAAACAAGCTATAGGAATAAAAGGCTTACTGTTCGGAGGTATGGGTTTTTTCAAAACGAAATTACAAAAACAGACCAACTACCTGCTAGATAAGTTTATAGAAGAAAAAAAGCCATCTTCTTAGCGGTAGATAGCTTTTTTTATTAGCAATGTTTCTTTTTAGTGACTTAAGAGTTTACTTTATGTTTCATTGCATAATATCTAATACAAATCTTATGCCAAAGATTATTTGTTTTTAAAGTTAAATATTTGAAATGAAATCAGGTTATTCTACGACACCATTGGCAAAAAAATTAGGTCTAAAAGCAGATTTTAAAATCTATCTATATCAAGCACCAGATCATTATGTCGATTTATTCGATAAACTACCTGATAGCTTAGAATACACAAAGACTTTAGACGTTGTAAAATTAGATTTCATCCATGCCTTTTTCACTTCAAAAGAAGCTTTAAAAATGATGATTCAAAAATTAAAAAATGGCTTAAAACAAAATGGGATATTATGGGTAAGTTGGCCAAAAGGTGCTTCGAAAATTGAAACTGATGTTAATAGAGAAATTGTAAGATCTGCTGTTTTAGAAACGGGATTGGTAGATGTTAAAGTAGCAGCAATAGATGAGGATTGGAGTGGGCTTAAATTCATGTATCGACTTAAAGACCGAAACTAAATAACTAACTATAATCCTTCACCTTACCTTCTACTCCTTTGTAAAATGATTTCATGAATTTAAAATCGGCCTCCATATCATCTGTAGGATAAAAAGGTTCCGACACATTGTTTTGCTTGTTCTTAAAATCTAAGGTGTACATCATTATTGGCACTTTAGCCGCTTTAGCAATATAATAAAATCCCGTTTTCCAATTTTCAACCTTCTTTCGCGTACCTTCTGGAGCTAATGCTAAACGAAATTCATCTTCATCTTTAAACAGTTTTGCTATGGCCTCTACCTTATTTTGTCCAGAAGTTCTGTCTAAAGCTTTTCCTCCAACTGCTCTAAAATAATAGCCAAACGGCCAAGTAAAAAGTTCTTTTTTACCAACAAAATTAGTTTTTACACCAACAACTTTTCGTAATAATACTGAAATAGCAAAATCGTACCAACTCGTATGCGGAACAGCTATAATAACAGCTTTTTTAATTTTGTCTTTAGAAAAATTGATATTACCAGCAACTTTCCAACCCAATAATTTAAAGTAAATAAATTTAGCTAACCAGCGCATCTTACATTTTTTTGTAGAGCTCTAAAAGTTTTTGCCTTGTTATGGTAGTCCTCCAATTTTTACCAATAGCATTTTCCCAAAGTGGCACTAAGCTTAATGCTACATCAATCATTTTATCAAATTCGTAGTCTTCTAAATTGGCACAGATACCTTGAGGTAGCTCAATATTATGCTTAGCTTTCATTTTCTTAAATAATGTAACACCTTCAGGGTAATAATCTTCTAAATGATCAAAAACAATACAATTACCTATGCCATGCTTTATTCCCAAAAGATAACTGAGTCCGTAGCTCATAGCATGTGCAACTCCAACTTGTGAGTAAGCAATGCTCATACCACCATGCCAAGATGCCATCATTAATTTGTCTTGCGCTTCTTCTTTGCTTAGAGTATCTTCTAAGAATATTTCTTTACAAAGTCCAAATGCCTTTTCTCCATAACTCTGACTAAATGCATTTAAAAATGTACCATTGAGTGACTCTATGCAATGTACGAAACAATCCATACCTGTATAAAACCATTGATTCTTTGGAACATTCTTAGTTAATTCAGGATCTAGTATTACCTGATCGAAAGGTGTATGGTCACTGTTGATACCCAATTTGCGTTCTGGACCAGTTAAAATTGTAGTACGAGAGACCTCAGCACCAGTTCCAGAAATTGTAGGAATACCAACATGGTAAATCGCAGGATATTTAATTAAATCCCAACCTTGATAATCTTTAGACTCACCTTTATTGGTTAGCATTAAAGACACAGCTTTGGCAATATCCATAACTATACCTCCACCTATACCAATAATACCAGATGGTAATTCGCTATACTCAAGAATTATATCCTCAACGAGTTGATCTATTTGAGACGTTTTTGGCTCTTCTTTTGTTGGTACATAAATGATTTTATCCTTGTAGGACAATGTTATTCTAGAAGTTAACCAATGATTACCTTTGAAGACATCATCGACATAAAATATAAATGGTGCATCTCGATTCTTTCGTTTTGGCGCTAAAATCTCATCTAATTGATTGAAACTTCCGCGTCCGAAAACGACTCGAGACACCATTGGATAATTTTTATATATCATTTACTTTATTGCTTTGACAAAAATAACAACTTAGTTTATTTTTTAGTACTGAAAAAATCTAAAATTTCCGCTAAATTATTTACGGTTTTATAATCAGATCCATTTGTTTCTTTTTTGGTAACCTTCTCATGCTGCCAAGTTGTATGAAAAGGAACATGAATAGCTTTCGCTCCAATATTTACTAATGGCAAAATATCAGATTTTAAGGAATTGCCTACCATTAAGAAAGCCTCAGGTTCAATATCTAAATGCTTTAATAATTTAGAATAATTAGCTTCTTGTTTTTCACTCAAAACTTCTATATGATGAAAATATTTTAATAAACCAGATTTTTCTAATTTTCGTTCTTGATCTAATAAATCACCTTTAGTAGCCACAATTAATCTGTAATCTTTTGATAAGACCCTAAGTACTTCTTCAACTCCATCGAGCAACTCGATTGGTTTATTAATCATGTCTTTACCTATCTTCAACATTTCTGTAACAACCTTATTAGAAACTGTTCCGTTAGATAGTTCAATGGCAAGCTCAATCATAGACAAAATGAATCCTTTAACTCCATAACCGTATGTAGGAAGATTTTTAATTTCTATCCTAAAGAGTTCCTGATCTATCTTATTGGGTGTTTCGTAATGAGATAACAATAAACCTGCTGCTTCTTCCGCTGCTCTAAAATAGGTTTCGTTTACCCAAAGGGTATCGTCTGCATCGAAGCCTATTACTTTTATATTTTTATAATCTACTTCCACAAACGCTTCGCTTTTTCTAAATCCTCTGGTGTATCAATTTCAACTCCCTGTACTTCAGTCTCTACCATTTTAATACGCTTTCCATATTCCAAATACCGAATACATTCTATTTTTTCTGTTGCTTCAAGAAATTGCATTGGTAATACTGCAAAATCTAATATGGCATCTTTTCTGAATGCATAGATACCTTTGTGTTTAAAATATCGTGTCGCCACATCCTTATCTCTTGGAAATGGAATCGGGCTTCTAGAAAAATATAAAGCAAAATTATTCTGGTCAACAATAACTTTTACCGTGTTTGGATTGTTAATTTCTTCCCAATCCTTAATTTCTACCATCAAGGATGCCAAATCAATTTCCTTATTCACATCGCTTTTAAATACCTCTAAAACACTATGTAAACTCTGACGCTCTGTAAACGGCTCATCACCTTGTACATTAACTACAATATCACAATCTACATTTGCTACGGCTTCTGCTATTCTATCACTGCCAGATTCGTGCTCCTTTACACTCATAATAGCTTTTCCACCATTATTCACAATTTCATTGAAAATAATGTCACTGTCAGTAACTACATATACTTCACTAAAAAGTTTCGTCTCGACAGTAGCCTCATAGGTTCTTAAAATCACTGATTTGCCTGCTAAATTTTGCATCAATTTACCTGGAAATCGCGATGCACTAAAACGTGCAGGAATCATGGATATAATTTTCATTTATAGAATTTGTGTAAATTCAAAAATACATTTTTAAGATGATTTTGGTCGGTTTGGACGTATCTTTTTATAAAGCTTATAAATCATGTAGAATATAAAAGCAACTAGAATTATTGCCACTATTGGCAAAAAGATAGAAACTATGGACATTACAATGGACGTAGCTGTTTCTATTGTTGATACTAACGGATTTGCAAAACCAGCAGTTGAAACTGTTGAACCTAATCTTGTAGCACTAGTCGAACTTTTTACGGCTGCTGCTGTACCTCCACCAGCAATTATAGCCAATGCCCAAGTAATTACTGGACTTAGATCTGCAACTGTCGATACCATTACTGCTGTACCAGCAATAGTTGCCAGTGGAATAGCTATAGTATCTAAGGCATTATCAACTACCGGAATATAGTAGGCTACAATCTCAACCAAAGTAGCAATACCAAGAGTGATTACAGCTGTTGAACTACCTATCCATAACCAAGATTCATTAAGATCCCATTTGCCAAAATAGGTTGCTAAACTTAAAGCAAACAAAGGCAAGAATACTCTAAAACCCACAGATGCAGCAAGTCCGACACCTAAGAACACACTAATAATAGTTTCAGTTGTCATACTTCTAATTTATATCTTTTTCAACAAACATCTCGTCTTTAAATCCAATTAAATACAGTTTCTCCTTGGCTCTTGTAATTGCTGTATATAACCAACGTATATAATCTCTGTCCATACCATTTGGTAAATAAGGTTGCTCTACAAAAATAGTATTCCACTGTCCACCTTGTGATTTATGACATGTAATTGCATAAGAGAATTTAACTTGCAATGCATTAAAGAACTTATTATTTTTTACTCCTAAGAAACGTTTGTAGTTAGAGGCTTCATCTTCATAGTCCTTAGAAACCTCTTGATACAACCGATTAGATTCGTCATAACTTAATGATGCGCTCTCTACATCAATCGTATCTAAAAGTAAAACCGTTTCAAAAGGTCGCATATTAGGGTAATCTACCATTTTCACTTTAACTTCAGCAAATCTAAACCCATACAATTCTTTAATACTGAAGATTTCGAGAACTTCAATTATATCGCCATTGGCAATAAAACCGGCTTCCGTTGTTGGTTTAATCCAAAAGTAATTATTCTTAACTACCATTAAATAATCTCCGGCTGATAGTTCGGTTTCATTAAACAAAATACGCTGCCTGATTTGTTGGTTATAAGCATTTGCACGTTTGTTACTTCTGACAATAATAGCAGTTTCTTCGTAACCATTTTCACTGTAAGCGTCATTAATAGCGTCCATAATCTCGTATCCATCAATTAACCGTACACTATCTGTAAATCCATCTAAATCGAATTTGAAGCTGTCGTAAAAATTAGATTCTAAAACCGCTCTAAGTTCTGTAGCATTGCTCAAAATGCCTGAATCTTGTTCTTGTCGTACCACTTCATCTAACTCAATACCAATAACATCCTTGTTATAATTTAAGCTCAACTTGTTTTCATCTAAAGCTGGACTCAAATCCGATTTTACTGGAGGTAACTGGGCTTTATCCCCAATAAGTAATAGTTTACACTGATGCCCAGAATATACGTATTGCATTAAATCATCGAGTAAAGAACTACTTTCAAAGGATTTTGAATCTGAGGGCGTGTCTGGTATCATAGATGCTTCATCAACTATAAAAATTGTGTTTCTATGCTTATTGGGTTGCATTACAAATTTTACTCCTCCACCCTTATCTTTTTTTGGGAAATAGATTTTCTTATGAATAGTGAATGCTTCCTTTTTAGAATAATTTGAAATTACCTTGGCTGCTCTTCCTGTCGGAGCTAATAAAATAGCACTTTTTTTTGCTTGCCATAAATTAGAAACTATGGTGCCTATGATACTTGTTTTACCTGTTCCGGCGTAGCCTTTGAGAAGATAAATTGAATTTTTATTAGTATCAAAAATAAATTGAGAAAGCTGCATTAACACCATATCTTGCTTAGAAGTTGGCGTGAATGGGAACTTAGATTTTAATAGCGAATAGAATGCAGAAGCATTAGAAATCATAAAGAAATAAATATATAGCAAGATAGTATTATTCTATATTTTTCAGACACATAACTCATTTAGTTCGATATTTTTAGTCATTTTTATTTTAGATAGTTTTAACCAACAAAAAAAAATTGTAGATTTGCGATAGACCTAATTAATAAACTCTCATATATGATAATTTTAGCAATTGTATTAATTATACTATTGACCATCGCTATTGTTTGGTTGATTGACAAGTTTGTTCCAAAGAAAATGAAGCCGCTTATTCACCTTGTACTTTGGGCAATAATTATTTTCTTAAGTTATTCAACGTTCATGTCTGTATACCAAGAAATTAAATTCAATAAGCTTAAGGTTGAGCGTTACAAAAAAGTTATTGATCGCCTAATAGATATTAGAGATTCTGAATTGGCATATAAGGATGTACATGGTAAGTATACTGATAATTTTGATTCGTTAATAAGTTTTGTTGAAAACGGAAAAGTGCCTATTAAACAAAGACGTGATACGTTAGTATTAGATGTAGAGAGAACTGCAGCTTTTGGTGGTGTAGAAACTTTTAAGACATTAACTATAATTGATACCTTAAGTTTTTACTCTGTTAAGGATTCAATTTTCGGTGGTAGTGATCGCTATAAAACAATGATGAATGTTGGTGTTGGTAAAGAAGGAGCAAAATTTGTACTTAAAGCAGGAGAACTAGAAGAAATACCTGTATTTGAAGCTAGTGTAGAAAAAGCTGTGATTTTAAATGACCAAGAAAAATACCTAATCGAAAAAGAAAACCAAGTGGTTTCTGTAGATGGTGTTAATGGATCTAGATTAACTGTCGGTTCTATGGAAGAAGTATTCACTAAAGGAAACTGGCCAAAGACCTACACAACGAAAGAATAAGTTTGAAAAAAAATAATATTAAAGAACTGTCCATTCAAATTAATTTGAATGGGCTTTCTTTTTGTATTCTAAATAGAGAAACGAAATCCATTGAGTTTCTCAACACAATTACATTTGCAAATAAGCTAACGCCAAATGATATTCTAGACCATCTCAAGGCAGAATTAAGTAGTAATACAGCATTTTCTGAAGATTTTGATGCCGTTATAGTGATTCATCAAAATGAGTTAGCAACTCTTGTTCCTAAAAATTTATACAACGAAAACAATAAGGCAGACTATTTAAAATTTAATTCTAAAATTCTTAGAACTGATTTTATCACAGAAGATGATATTAATATAAATGAAAGTATAAATGTTTATGTACCATACGTAAACATCAATAACTATATTTTTGAAACCTTTGGCGAGTTTATTTACAAACACTCATCTAGCATACTAGTGGATACTATTTTAAGTAAAGAAAAAGCTACAGAAGAGCCAATCGTATATATAAACATTAATAAAAATACCATTGAATTATTAGTTATTAATAAAGGGCAACTTCAATTGTTTAATGTTTTTGAATATCATAGTAAAGAAGATTTCATTTACTACATCCTATTTGTGTACGAGCAATTAAAACTCGATGTAGAAACCACTCCAATAAAATTAAGTGGAATTGTTGATAAAGATGATGAACTTTATTCCATTTTATATACCTATGTAAGACACATAGATTTTATCGATACAGATTTTAAATATAAAATTTCGGAAGGGATTAAAGATAAAACTGTTCACCATCATTATCTTATTTTAAATTCCTTTTAATGCGTATAATATCTGGTATTTACAAAGGCCGACGAATCACAGCTCCTAAAAAGCTACCTGTTAGACCGACAACAGATATGGCTAAAGAAGCACTTTTCAATATCTTAAATAATCAGTATTATTTTGATGATATATCCATTTTAGATTTATTCTCTGGCACCGGAAATATTAGTTATGAATTTGCTTCAAGAGGTACAGAACAAATCACAGCCGTTGATGACAATTATGGTTGTATTAAGTTTATCAACGAAACAGCTGAAGCATTTGAAATGTCTATTAGTACTATAAAAAGTGATGTTTTTAAGTATTTAGAAAAATCCAAGCAACAGTATACGATCATCTTTGCCGATCCACCATATAATTTTGAGCTTGATGCGTTTTCTAAAATCCCAGAATTGGTATTTGAAAATCAACTATTAGAAGACGAAGGTTTACTGATTATAGAGCATTCTAAACATACTGATTTAAGTGCTTTAAAATATTATTCGCATTATAAAAGTTATGGAGGTAATAGGTTTAGTTTTTTTAAAAATTAGCTGATTATCAATATTGTAGCCTAATTCCTAATTAAATATATTCACTAAATTTATATGCCTTAACAGATTATTCTGTTAATATTTCTACATGTTTCTTCTTCAATTGTTATGGTTAAACGCTATTAATTAAAACCAAACAATTATGAAAACTTTCAAAACAAGATTTTTGATTCTAATGACTGTGTTATTTGCATTCAACCTTGCAAATGCACAAGACGAACAACCAACAATGTTTGCAGTACACACAGACAATGTTACCTTTGACATGATGCCCAAGTACGAGGAACTGGCTAAAAAATTAAAAGAAAATTGCGAGAAATATAACATTGATATCAACTGGACAGCTATAAGTGTCGAAGATGGTCGCTATGTTTATGTAACTCCAATTAAAAACATGGCCGAGTTAGATGAAAATCCTATGGGCAATTTAGCTGAAAAAATGGGTAAAGAAGCCATGGGCGAAATGTTTAATGAAATGGATGATTGCTACGATTCTCACAGTGATTCTGTTATCCATCTAATGCCAGAATTGTCATATATACCAGAAGGCTATAGTACTGAAGGAAAAAACCATCGTGAGTATCATTTTCTTTATTATTCGCCAAAGAATGCAAAAGAGATGAAAGAAGGTATGGCTAAAGTAAAAGAAATGTTCAAAACAAAAGGTGTTAAAAATGGCTACAGTGTTTACCATAGTGGTTTTGGGAGTGAAGAAAGTTATTATATGGTTTCAGTCGCTGGAAGTAGTGATTTAAGCATCGCTCAAGGTGGAGAAGAAAATGATAAACTTTTAGGAGATGATAAAGATGCAACTTTCTGGAATGTAATAAAATTAGCAACAAAGTACGATCAAGTAGAAGCAGATATCAGACCAGATTTAAGTTATAGTCCATCGGAGGAGCAATAGTATAGATATTTTAATATTAATAAAACCCTTTACACAACATTGTAAAGGGTTTTTTATATCTAAGCAAATCTATAAGCCGAATTCTGTACTCTAAAGAGTCCTTATCATTTATCTACATTTACTGTTACCAGCAAACTTAAGCTGTCTACCCTCTAGCATCGCGCGTGTACGCTCAAACACTAGTTTACATGACATTGCACCACATAGAGTTTACCTGGTTTCACTACAGCATTACCTGTACATACTTTCTGTTGCACTTTTCCTCACCTTTCGATGGATGGCTGTTAGCCACTATGATTACACTATGGTGTTCGGACTTTCCTACCCTAAATAAATTAGAATCGATAAGGCGATCTACTTGCTGCAAAAGTACGTAAATTGTTAATAACTCATACTAAATTTAAGTCCTAACAATCGGCTATTTATAGGTTATTCTTAAATTTGTAATTCAGTAAAATTACAATGGAACATTTTGTAGTATCGGCGCGCAAATACAGACCACAAACCTTTAAGGACGTTGTTGGTCAGCAAGCTATTACAAATACTTTACTGAATGCCATTGAGAACAATCACTTAGCACAAGCTTTATTATTTACTGGTCCGCGTGGTGTTGGTAAAACAACATGTGCACGTATTTTGGCTAAAATGATTAATAGTGATGGTGACACTAAAGAAGATGAAGATTTCGCTTTCAATATTTTTGAATTGGATGCAGCATCTAACAATTCGGTTGATGATATTAGAAACTTAACAGACCAAGTCCGTATTCCTCCTCAAGTTGGAAAATATAAGGTATACATCATCGATGAGGTACACATGTTATCTCAAGCTGCTTTTAACGCGTTTTTGAAAACCTTAGAAGAACCACCAAAGCATTGCATATTCATTTTAGCAACTACTGAGAAGCATAAAATCATTCCAACGATTTTATCGCGTTGTCAGATATTCGATTTTAAGCGTATTACAGTAACAGACGCAAAAGAATACCTAAGGTACATTGCTAAAGAACAAGATATTTCTGCAGAAGACGATGCCCTGCATATCATAGCTCAAAAAGCAGATGGTGCTATGCGAGATGCATTATCAATCTTTGATCGTGTGGTAAGTTTTTCTGGTAAAAACCTAACTAGACAAGCGGTTACTGAAAACCTTAATGTACTAGATTACGAAACTTATTTTACCAGTACAGACTTAATTTTACAAAATAAAATTCCTGAGTTATTGGTGCAATTCAACACCATACTCTCAAAAGGCTTTGATGGTCATCACTACATAGCTGGTTTAGCATCTCACTTTAGGGATTTAATGGTTTGCAAAAATCAAGCAACAATAGAATTACTTGAAGTTGGTGAAGACACCAAACAGAAGTATATTGAGCAATCACAGAAAACTTCTAATAGTTTTCTAATGAAAGGCATTCAGCTGGCTAACGATTGTGATTTAAAATACAAGACTAGTAAAAATCAGCGCTTACTCGTTGAACTGACACTTATGCAATTAGCCTCTATCACTTTTGATGGAGAAAAAAAAAACAGTAAGCATTTCATAATTCCTCCTTCTTACTTTAAGGCTAAAGGTATTAATCCAATTCCTGTAAAAAAGCCAGAAGTAGATAAGGTTAGAACTTCTGAAAAAGAAACAGTTACTGAAATACAAGTCATCCAAAATGAAACGCTTTCGGCAGTTGCAGAATCTGCAGTCATCCCTAAAATATCAATTAATAAACCCAGTAAAATTACTTCGGGATTATCATTAAAAAGTATAAAAGAAAAGAAGGAACATCTCATACGGCAAATGGATGTGGTTATAGATGAAGATGATTTACCAAAAGAACCAGTTACACAAGAAGCCCTAACTAAGGCATGGAAGGCTTATACAGCTAAAATGGACAAAAAAGGTGAAAAAATTATGGCATCAATTTTACAAATGGATGAACCTAAATTAAAAGACACTACCATACATCTAACCTATTCCAATAATACCAATAAAATTGAATTAGAACGTGCAGAATTTCCTTTAATGGCTTTTTTAAAGAAGACATTACTTAATTATGATTTAAAACTAGATATAACTGTTAATGAAGAAGTTGCTAAAAAATACGCCTTTACTCCACAAGAGAAATATGAAAAACTAAAAGAGAAAAACCCAAATATTGAGCTTTTGCGAAAAACTTTTGGATTAGATATTTAGTACTATGAAAAACTTACTTGGACTGTTATTAATTTTAGTTACTGCTTTTACAAGTTGTGAGGGAAGAAAAACACACGACCAATCATTGGCTGAAAGTATTGAAGAATTTAATAAAAAAAATACATTAATAGAAAAAGTTTCATACAAACCCGAAATGTATACTGAAGTTGCAACAGATACAATTCTGAGTAATGGTTTCAAGGTAAATGTTAAATATTTTTCTGATATGAATAATCAAATATTAGACGAAGTAATTCAGGAAGGTATTATCTACAAAAGGAATTATAGAGAATTTATTGCTCAAATAAATATTTCTAAAAATGGTAAAGAAATTTTTAATGGAATAATTGATAAAAATTTCATTAAAACTCAAAAAGACTTGACTCCAGACTTTATAGATTTCACAATAATGAGTAATGTATTGATCAATTTTGAATCTGTTGACCATAAAAATTTAAATCTAGAAATTTGGTTTAAAAAGATTAAAACTGATATTCATAAAATCTATACTTTAAAATTTGATAAAACGGGAATGTATAAAATAGAAGATAACGGAGAAATCGAATTTTAACTATGCTAGGACTAAAATTACCAACAGACCCAAGATGGGTTAATATCGTTGAAAAGAATATTGAAGATATTTTGACTGACCACGCTTATTGTGAGCAAAAAGCAGCGAGTACTGCCATTTCTTTAATTGTCAGTTTCCCTGAATATACTGAGCTTATAGAGGAAATGATTGAACTTGTTAATGAAGAAATGAGCCATTTTAAAATGGTTCACGATCTTATACTTGAAAGAGGTTGGATACTTGGTAGAGACCGCAAAGATGATTATGTGATTGCTTTGTTAAAATTCTTCCCAAAAGGAGGAAGCAGAACAACACAATTAGTCCATCGTCTTTTATACGCAGCATTAATTGAAGCCCGCAGCTGTGAACGATTTAGGCTACTATCTGAAGAACTTGAGGATAAAAAACTTGCTAAATTTTATAGAAAATTAATGATAAGCGAAGCTAGTCACTACACTATGTTTTTAAATTTTGCTAGAAAATATGGAGACAGAAAAGAAGTGGATGAAAAGTGGGAACAACTTCTTGCTTATGAAGCTGAAATAATAAAAAATCTAGGAAATAAAGAAACTATTCACGGATGATAGTTCACTTTCTATTCTAAATAAATATTATAAAAAAGCCTCAACATAGTTGAAGCTTGTTTTATTTAGTTATTAATAAGTTTCTAAACTTATATCTTTATTCCAAATCCAAATTGAAGCACGTGGTTTTTTGCTTTATCATCTGTAAAATCTTGGTCTAGGATATTACTAAAACCATAAGTAGCTCTTGCGTCTATAAATAATTCGTCTGTAATCATATATTCTAATCCAACAACTCCAGAAGCCGTAAAAGTTGCAAATCCATCTCTATCCTTCCATGTTTTTAAGGCAGCTTGTGGACCTACTCCTAAAATAAAACGATCAGACAATGAAAATCTTAATAGAATAGGCATTTTAATATAGTCTGCTCTAATAGATTCATCTTTACCACCTTCAGCAGACCATTGTAACCCAGTTAATAAAGATACTTTATCAGTAAAACCAAAATCTACAAATCCACCAAAAGCAAATCCGTTACGGTGTTGATTTGCAAAATCTGCATCAGGATCAAAATCTAGATTAGAAATATTTAGCGCGCCTCTTACACCGTATCTAATCTCTTGTGACATACAAACGGTTGTGAACGTTACTAATACTAAAGCAAATAAATATTTTTTCATAATTTTTAATTTGAAATGGCAAATATATATTAAAATATAAAAATCAAATGAATTTACAGATTTTCATAGAGAAAAATCGGACAAATGGATACTTTTTCCTAAATGACTAAACCACTACGCTAGAAACGGTTTCGAAATACATACTTTTTATAATTCCATCTGAGAGTCCAATTTTTGGTACAAAAATGTCTTTTGCTCCACTCCATTTCATTGCAGATAAGTAAATACGTGTAGCAGGAATTATAACATCTGCTCTATCTTGATTAAGGTTTAATTTAGAAATACGCTCTTCATAAGAATAATTCTGAAGTGTCTTATAATAACTTGTTAAATAGAAATAAGTTAAAGGTTTACCTATATCTTTTCCTGAAATTTTAAATATTTTATTAATATTTCCACCAGAACCTATCAGCGCTATTTTATAGTATTGTTTGGTGTTTTCTTTTATCCAATGCTCTAACTCTAACCAAGTTTCATTTTTAACAATATCATTCAATAACCTTACTGTTCCTATTCTAAAGGATTTTGACTGTATTTTTTTACCATTATGAATTATGGAAAACTCAGTACTACCGCCACCAACATCAACATATAGATAGGTTTTATTTGGATCTATATAAGTATTCAAATCAGTAGCAGCTATAATTGCAGCTTCCTCTTCACCATCAATAATATCTATATTAATACCTGAGGTATTCATTATCTTTTCTGAAAGTTGTAAACTATTATTAGCTTCTCGCATAGCTGATGTGGCACAAGCTTTATAACGAGTAACACCATGAGACTTAATTAAAAGACTAAAAGCCGTCATAGTATCTACCATACGCTCTTGGTTATATTCAGATATTTCGCCTTTGAGAAATACATCAGCTCCCAATCTAATTGGCACACGTACTAATGAGTTCTTTTTAAAACGTACAGGTTCATCATCTTGCTCAATAATGTTTGAAATTAATAACCTTACTGCATTAGATCCAATATCTATAGCCGCGTATTTCTGTATCTTCAGCATATTATCTCTCTAATTTATTTAAGTAATAGTTATATGTTTCAAACTGGGCTCTTACTTTTGGTTTGTCATTTCTGCGATATGTATTATTTTGTGTTTCATTGATGATTCTTGCTTTTACGTTATCGTTCCAGCAAATATTAAATAGATCTTGTAGCTCCAGTTTAATATCTTTGTCATATATCGGACAACTTACTTCCACTCTAGTATCTATATTTCTAGTCATCCAATCTGCAGAAGATATATAAATTTTTGGGTCATTATTGTTCGCAAAAATATATAATCTGGTGTGTTCTAAAAATTTATCAATTATACTTATTATCTCAATATTTTCGCTCATACCTTTAACACCAGGAACTAAACAACACAGTCCTCTAACTATCATCTGTATTTTAACACCTGCTCTACTTGCTTCATATAATTTATCTACCATTTTATAGCTACTTATACTATTCAATTTTAGTTTTATATAAGCTTGCTTCCCATTTTTAACACTTTCTATTTCGTTATCAATTAATGCAAATAACTTGGATTGTGTGTAATGAGGAGACGTAATAATATGTTTATATCTGTAAATTTTATAGTTGACCTCAAAAAAATTAAATACTTTATTTATGTCTTTTAGGATTTTAGCATTGGCAGTTAACAGTGTAAAATCAGTATAGATTTTTGCTGTAGATTCATTAAAATTACCTGTGCTTATAAAGCCATATCTAACTAATTTATCGTTTTCTTCGCGTTCAATTACACACATTTTGCAGTGCACTTTTAAACCTGTGACACCAAATAGCATTTTAATACCTTCATCTTGCATTTGCTCTGCATAGTTAATATTTGCTGCTTCATCAAAACGCGCTCTAAGTTCTATAGACACAGTTACTTTTTTACCATTTTTTGCCGCATTTATTAAAGAACTTGCTACGTGCGAAATCTGTGCTAACCTATAAATAGTAATTTTTATAGTTTTTACTTTAGGATCTAATGCAGCTTCTCTCAAAAACTTAACGATATACGAAAATGTGTGATAAGGTGTATAAACCAAATAATCTTTCTTCGCTATGGTTTTAAAAATACTATCTTCTAGACTCAGGCCTTTTACAGGAAGTGGTTTAATTTTATCATAAAGTAAATCTGTTCTTCCCAAACTTGGAAAACTCATGTAATCTCTACGGTTATGATAGCGACCGCCAGGTATTATACTTTCCTTTTTATGTATAGACATGCGTTCTAACAGAAAGGCTAACGTATCTTCTTCAATACGCTTATCATAAACAAATCTAACAGGATCACCACTTTGACGATCTTTAACACTTTCTGATAACTTATCTATAAAACTTTTACTTAAATCACTATCAAAATCTAACTCACCATCTCTAGTGATTTTAATCATATGTGCACTTATATTTTCATAACTAAATATGTTGAAAATATCATCTAGACAATATCTTAAAATATCATCTATCATTATAATATAATTACTGCCATCTTTACTTGGCAGCACAACAAATCGATCCATTTCTGAGGAAATTTCAACTAAAGCTACTTGAAACTTACCATCAGCGTTTGTCATTTTTACTGTTAAATATGCCGAAATGTCCATTAATTCAGGTAGAGCCACATCTTCATTTAACATAATAACTACAAGAGCTGGACTTATTTCTTGGTAGAAATAATTCTTGATGAACTCATGATGTTCTTTGTCTATTTCTGTTTCATTTATTATATAGATATTTTCATTTTCGAGCTCTTTATCAATTTTATCAAGAATTTCTAAACTTTCAGTTTGTTGCTCAATAACAATTTTTGTGATTTCCTCTAAAAGATCACCAGCTTTTATGCCACCTAGCTCACTTTTACCACCTTTCCCTGCTTCATATATTCTTTTAACTGTTGCATATCTTACTTTAAAGAATTCGTCAAGGTTATTTGAGAATATCCCTAGGAATCTTAAGCGCTCTATTAAGGGGACTCCTTTATCTGCAGCTTCTTGTAATACTCGAGCATTAAATTGCAACCAACTTAATTCTCTATTTATATAAACGTTTTTGTCTTTTGTCATTATTTTAATTCCTTTGGAATAATAATCAATTCAGTAGTGCCTTTTTTTAAATCTTTCCAATGGTCAATATCAAAATTCAGCTTTATTAATCCGCTGGTTGGAAGATTTGCTATAAAAGTGCTTCCAAATATATTAGAAATTGATGTGAAAGCATGATTGTGACCAAAAATCATTATCTCATTGCAATCATTTGGTAATTTTTTGATAAAATTGATGACACTTTCACCTCCAAAATCATATAAATCCTCAACTACCTCAATTGAATTTTCTGACAAATCAAAGATCTTAGTAAAAATCTTACAAGTACTTAGTGCTCTATTTGCTGGACTAGAATATATCTTTTCAGGAATATTATGATGCTTAATAAATTGATTAGCAACTAATTTAGCATCATTAATTCCTCTCGTTTTTAGTGGTCTATTTTTATCAGAAACATCAAATTCCCATGATGATTTACCATGTCTTATTAGTGTAATTTGTTTCATACTTAATCGATTAAATGCAAATTAATTCGATAAAAGGTTGCGTATTTCCGTTTTAACGATTAAATTGCCGACTTAACTCTAATGTTTGTTTATAATTTAAGTTATAAGTTCTTTTGTTTGTGTAAAATTAATGTAAATGACCCCAAATCAAAAATATATTAATCCATTCTATTTTTCATTTACTTTAATAATACTTCCCTCTATTTTATCAAGAACAAAATTAATGTTGGTAAAGACTAACTAGTTTAATCTTAGGATTAATACTACGCCTCCTTTAACAGCATCATCAACATTATAAGTTATTATGTACAGTATGAGAAAAAAATACAGTAGTATTTCTGTCGTAAATTTAACAAAGGCTATAGTTATAGCTTTATTTGTTGTTTTACCAAATTTAATAACAGCCCAACAAAAACCTTCAATTCAGACAGGTGTAACTTTTCAATGGGCAGATACACAACCTAACGGAACTTACCCAGCGACTATTGAGTCAGTTACCATAAACGGACAAGTATATAGTACTTTTGTTGTGCCTTCTAACTATGAAATGACCAGGCTTGGCCCTAATGGCCATGGCCCAAATCATATAAGACAAAACGGTTCTAATATAAGAAATGGAAGTGGGAATCCTGTTTGGGAAGCAGATGCCTTAGTAGCATTTCAAGACAAAAATTTAAATCACTTTTTCTCTGCAAGTTCTAATGGAGACAATATTTGTTTAGATTTTGATGCCGTAGAAACTACTGATGCACAAAAGCAAACTATTTTTTATAACCCATCCATTCCTGCTAATGAAGGTGGTGTTTTAGCTGTAACAGAACGAAATGCTAACAATTGTTTTCATATCGCTATATACGGAAATCCTGTTGGAGGTGGTCCAGAAGAGTTTCTAGGAGAAACTTTTGTTAGACCTAATAACTCTAGTTTATACAATCCGTATTTTATACCCAATCAAGAACCTAATCCTGGCACTGATTATTGGAAAACAGACCGTGTTGTAGATAGTGATAAGACACTGGGTATGGCGTTGTTCTATTTGAGCGATATAGTACCTATTGGTTCTAATATTACAAAAATTGAATTTAACGCTTCAACGAATGATCATGGTGATGGTAAGTTTTTAATTATGCAGAAATATGCAGTTGATAAACACCAAACCAATTGTATCAATGAAAAATATTCTGGTGATTTAGCTTCTACTAATAACGCACCAGAGAATTCTACATATCAACTTATCTCCGGACCATCAACAACTGGTCTGGATTTTGAGTTTAATACAGATGGTACTTACAGTTATACTCCTGCTGATGGCTTTACTGGTGAAGTAACTTTTAATTATAGTGTATGTTTACCAGCACCTAATAATACTGTATGCGACGAAGCTACCGTAACTATTACTTTTGTTGATTTACCAGAAAATCCAACATATAGTCTTTCTTGTGGTTCCGCTGAAGATACATATACAATTTCAGTGAACAGCCCTCTAGGTCCTGAATATGAATACTCTATTGATAATAGCAGCACTTATCAGGCATCACCAGAATTTAATGATTTACCTGAAGGAACCTATAATCTAGTGGTAAGGAACACTTATACAAATTGTTTTAGTGACTACTTAGGTAATCCAATAATTATTGACATAAGTTTAGAATTAGACGTACCAAACTCACTTACAATTGAAGGCTGCGATACTTCTGATATAACGAGCTCAAACGCTATATTTCCTTTTAGCGATACAACGTCTGGAGATGTGAAAGATACATTCGCATCCAACCCAGATTACAATGTCTTTAGTGCATTAGATATTCAAAGTATCATATACAAAGATAGTGTAGCCTTTAAGGATGATTGTTTAACTACAGTATCAAGAACTTTTACCCTCACAGATATTTGTGGTAATACTGCAACTACGATACAAACTATTACTGTAGAAGACACAAAGCCACCAACTCTAGATGCCAATGCATTTGACTTAACGGTTCAGTGCAGCGAAAATAGCCAAGCAGCATTAAATAATTGGCTAAATACTAATGCTAGTGCATTTGCTTTTGATGACTGTGGTAGTGTTACTTGGTCTAATAACTTTAATGGGCTTACTGATGGATGTGGAGAAACCGGTTCAGCAACAGTAACATTTACTGCAACAGATCCTTGTGGAAACGCTACATCTACAACAGCAACATTTACAATAGAAGATACTGTAGGACCAACATTTGTAGGTTTTCCTTCTGATGTAAATAATGATATACCAGAATGTGTAAATAAACCTATTTTAACATTCAATAACTATTTAGAAGAATCTGGTGACGGGGATAATACGACCTTCTTAGAAGGTGAAGTATTTAGATTTAGTGATGTATCTGCAGATATTGATGCTCTTGTTACTATTGTAGAAACAGTAAACGCATCCCTGCCTGTACTTGATGATAATGCTACAGGACCAAGTGCACTTAAACCAAGAACAGCATTTGAGATAACAAATATTGGAGATCGTGCATATGTAGAATTCCAAATTGATTTTGTTAATTCTTCAACAGGTGATCCTGCAAGTTTACCAGAATTTTATACAAATTTTAATGATATTGATGGTAATTCTAGTTATGGTGAAGTTAACTGGACTCAATTTTCATCTAGTTACACAGTTAACGACCCAACAGATTTAACTATTACAGAAGAAGGGTCTTGGATTGTAGCTACTGCAGGAATGATAGAATATACTGGAGTTACAAACGTAAATCCACAAGCAAATATTACAACTAAAAATACCAACTCTAGTTCTTATAAATTTAGATTAGGAGCTGTGGCTAGAGCCGCTAATGTATCGAGTTCTGGGAGACAACATAATATTGAGTTTAGTTGTATATCAAACTATACAACACCAGAAACAACAACAAATGAAATTACTTTAGAATGTAGTGATTTACAACCAGCCGAAACATTAACAGCAACAGATGCATGTGGAAGCGCAGCAGTAACTTTTCAAGAAATAAGAACTGATGGCGATTGTGCTAACACTTACACATTAGAGAGAATATGGACAGCTACTGACGATTGTGGAAACGAAACTGTTAGAACACTTATTATAAATGTAGAAGACACGACTAATCCGACTTTCACTACACCTGATGATATTACAATCCAATGTGATGTAGATGTTAATGATTTAAGCATTGTTGGAGATGTTACAGATGAGAGCGATGGATGTTCACCTTCTTCGGCAGCATTTGATTTTGAAGCAACTTATACAGATGCTGTTACAGCTGGTAGTTGTGATAATGAATATACAATTACTAGAACTTGGACATTAATCGATGAGTGTGATAATACTGTAACAGATACACAAACCATTTCTGTTATTGATACAACTAATCCTAACTTTAATGAAAGTTTACCTACTGATACTACCGTAACATCTGATACTATCCCAACGGCAGCAACCTTAACAGCTTCTGATAGTTGTGATACCGATGTTGAAGTGACTTTTTCAGAAACACAAAATGGTAATGATTGTGATGCATCTCATGATATTGTGAGGCAATGGATCGCTGAAGATAATTGTGGCAATACTGTAGAACATACACAAACAATTACAGTAAACCATCCTATCCTTTCTGCAACTATAGATACGGTAAATGATGTCGATTGTTATGGTGAAGCTACTGGTGATATCTTTATCAATGTAACAGGTGGTAACCAGCCTTATACATATTTATGGAGCAATGGAGCAACCACTGAAGATTTAATAGATGTTGTTGCGGGGACATATTCTGTAATCGTAACTGATGCAAATGGTTGTAAAACTACAAATCAAGGCACTATTAATGAACCTTCTGATGATTTATCAGCTTCGATAACTTCACAAACAGATATAGTGTGTGTTGGATTAGGTGAGATTACAGTTGAAGGATCTGGAGGTACACCACCTTATTCATACTCAATAGATAACGGAGTAAATATTGTTACAAATGGAACATTCACAGATCTTGTTGAAGGAAGTTATTTTGTTGATGTTTTTGATGTAAACGGATGTAACTTTAAAATTGCAATCGACATACTAAAAAACTGTACCTATGCCATTGCTGATATCAACAATACATTTGTAGATCAACCTGTCTCTGGTAACGTATTAACTAACGACGAAGACTTTGA
>NZ_CANMCZ010000007.1 GCF_947496485.1 uncultured Winogradskyella sp. | reverse complement strand
GAGACAGTAGATGGTCCAGATGCAGGCACGGATCCAACAGAAGATCCAACACGAACGAACTTAGCGCCAAATGCAGAACTCACAGTAACCAAGACGACCGATGGAGTGATTACATCAGCAGGAGCGGCAGGTTTATTAGATGATACAATAGATTATACGATTACAGTAGAGAACACAGGCAATGTAACGATTACCGATATCGTAGTTACGGATGCAGATGTAACGTTCTTAACAGGGACGAATCCAATCGTTAGTTTAGCAGCAGGAGCGAGTGCGACCTTTACGGTACGAAAAGTGATCACCGCAGCAGACATCGCTAATGGTTATGTAGAGAACAGTGCGAGTGCAACAGGAGACAGTCCAAGTGGTACAGATGATGTTACGGATGTATCTGATACGGACGTGGACCCAGACAATGATCCAATACCGAACAATGAGACAGTAGATGGTCCAGATGCAGGCACGGATCCAACAGAAGATCCAACACGAACGAACTTAGCGCCAAATGCAGAGCTTACCTTAACTAAGACAGTAGTAATAAGTAATGATGTTGCACCAACTGGTATAAGTTTAGGAGATGAGTTAACCTATACATTCAGTGTGGAAAACACTGGTAATGTAACGGTCAGCAATATTACTATCGATGATCCTTTAACAGGTACGACAGGTTTATCTATAGTTCCAAGTATATTATTACCAGGTGAGATAGGTGCGGCAACAGTGACCTATAATGTAGATCAGGATGATGTTGATGCAGGCGTGATAGAAAATAGCGCAACTGCAACAGGAGACAGTCCAATGGGTACTGATGATGTAAGTGACATCAGTGATAATGGTGATGAGCTAACAGATGGACCAGACCCTGATAATGATCCAACAAATGATCCAACGGTAATAATTATACCAACAAATCCAGAATTAAGTATTACTAAGGCAAGTAGCTTAGATTTAGGAGCTGATGGTGTAGCAAGTGCTGGGGATATTATTACCTATACATATACTGTCACAAATACGGGTGATGTAACAATATTTGATGTAAGTGTTAATGAGAGTGCTGCAAACTTTACAGGCACAGGCATTTTACCAACACCAACATATGTTAGTGGGGGAAGTGATGAAGATGGTGAAGCAGACCTAGAGGATATGGTTGTTGGAATAGGTACGATAGTTTACACGGCAACATATACAATTACTCAAGATGATTTAGATGCTGGATTTGTAACGAACCAAGCTACAGTAGATGGAACGGATCCAAACGGAAATCCAGTAACAGATGATAGTGATGATCCAACGGATGCGACTAGTGATGATGATCCAACAATAACAGACCTTCCTGAAGATGCGAGAATCAGCTTAATAAAGACATCATTACCTTTAGCAGACACCAATGGTGATGGAATAGCTGGAAGTTTAGGTGATATTATATCATATGTGTTTATTGTAGAGAATACAGGAAATGTTACGCTAACAAATATTGAAGTCCAAGATGTGTTACCTGGTATTAATTTAATGGGTGGACCTATTGCCCAGTTAGTTCCTGGTGAAATTGATGCTACAACATTTACTGCAACATATGAGATTACTCAAGCTGACTTAGATGTTGGTAGTGTAACAAATTCAGCTTCTGTTAACGCTGAAGGACCTAGAGGTGATATAACTGATCCAACGGATGATGTTAGAGATACTAGTGACGATCCAAATGACACCAATGATAATGATGATAATGGTGATGGTGAACCGGATGATCCTACTGTCGTAATATTAAATTCAATTTATGATTTAGAAGTCGTTAAAACGGTTGATGAATTGCAACCTGCAATTGGGTCTGAAGTTATATTTACTATAGAAGTGGCAAACATTGGTAATGTTACAGCCACCGATATTGTAATTAATGAACAAATACCAAGTGGATATGTATTTGTTTCAGCTATAACAACAGCAGGAACATATTCTGACTTTGATGGAGAGTGGACCATTGCTCAATTAAATCCTGATCAAGTAGAGATTCTACAAATTACTGTTGAAGTATTAGGGTTTGGTGATTACTTAAACACGGCATTTGTACAAAGTTCTGTAGGAGGTAATGATGTTAATCCTGGTAACAATGAAGACAGTGCGGAAGTTGATCCAATTTGCTTAACCATCTACAATGAATTTTCACCAAATGGTGATGGCGTTAATGAAAATTTCGTGATTGATTGTATAGAGCGATATCCAGATAATATACTAGAAGTTTATAACAGATGGGGAAATATAGTTTATTCTAAAAAAGGATATTTAAATGATTGGGATGGTACTTCTAACGGAAGAGCTGTGATTAATCAATCTGAAAAATTACCAGTAGGTACATATTATTATGTTCTCGATCTAGGTGATGGCTCAGATCCAAGAGTTGGATGGTTATACATTAACAGATAAACTAATTATTACTGAATATAAAATATATTAAAATGATACATAAATCATCACTAGTAAAAGGATTAATAGTTTTAGTATTTACTATACTTAGTGCTAATAGTTTTGCACAACAAGATCCACAGTACACACATTATATGTACAATACGCTAAGTGTCAACCCTGCCTATGCAGGTCAAAGAGAAACACTAAGTGTGGTTGGTTTACATAGAAGTCAATGGGTAGGTATTGATGGAGCACCACAAACACAATCCTTAGGAATTCATTCCCCTTTACGTAATGAGCGCATTGGTTTAGGATTAAATATTGTAAACGATGCTTTAGGCCCTGTAAAGGAAACTTTTATAGATGCTAATTTTTCGTATACAATTCCATTAAACGCTAATGATTTAAAATTGTCATTTGGGGTAAAAGGGGGTTTTCATAACTTACAATCAGATTGGTCGTTAGGTGTTATTCAGCAAGTTGGTGACCCTACATTTGCAGATAATTTAAGTACATGGTCTCCAACTATAGGAGCAGGTTTATACATGCATACTAGAAAATGGTATTTAGGTTTAGCAGTCCCTAATTTTTTAGAGACAGAGCATTATGATGATGTTCAAGTTTCATTAGCTACTGAACGTATGCATTTTTTTGCTATTGGTGGCTATGTATTTAATATAAGTGAAACAACAGAATTGAAACCAGCCTTTTTAATTAAAGGTGTGGCTGGTGCGCCATTAATTGCAGATGTATCTGCTAATTTATGGTTTCAAAAGAATTTTACTTTAGGTTTAGCTTGGAGATGGGACGATTCCTTTAGTGCTTTGGCAGGTTTGCAAGTCACGCCTGGCATGTTTGTTGGATACAGCTATGATATGACCACAACTGGATTAAATAACTATAATAGTGGAACACACGAAATTACTTTAAGATTTGAAGTTAAGAGATTGGGTAGAATTTTATCACCACGATTCTTCTAAAAATAAGATTATGAAAACAATTACTAAATATATTTTATTAACGTTTGTATTAGTATTTTCTTTTACAGTATTTGCTCAAAATGGAAAAATACAAAGTGTTAAAGATGACTACAGAGATTTTGCTTACGTCAAAACAAGTGAGGTTTTATTAGAAGTTGCAAAAAAAGGTTATAAGTCTGTAGATTTATTTCAGAAACTAGGAAATTCATTTTATTTCAGAAATGAAATGGAAAATGCTGCTAAGTGGTATGGTGAATTAATGGCAATGGGAGAAGTTATAGATCCAGAGTATTATTTCAGATATGCACTAGCTCTCAAAGGTATTAAGGATTATGAGGGTTCAGATAAATGGATGAAAAAATTCAATGATTTAAAACCTGATGACTTAAGAGGTAAAGCATTTGTGTCTAAAGTTGATTATAAATCAACAATAGAAAAGATAAGTAGAGATGATATTGAAATCATAAACTTAGAGTTTAATACTGAATTATCAGATTTTGGAACTACAGAATTTGAAAACGGAATTGTATTTGCTTCAGCAAGAGGTGGTGGTCGTAAATACAGATGGAATGAAGAACCTTATTTAGACTTGTACATAGTTGAAAAAATAGATAGTACATCCTACGGTGAAGTTAAAGAAATTGAAGGTAAAGTAAACACCAAATTTCACGAGTCTAGTGCTGTATTTTCACCTAATGGTAAGTACATGTTCTTCACTAGAAATAATTTCTTTAGGTTAAGATATAAGGAAGATGATACAGGAATAAATAGACTTCAATTATACAGAGCTACATTGAGCGAAGACGGTTCTTGGGATGAGATTCATAAAATTCATTTTAATAGTGAGGATTATAGTGTTGCACACCCTACCTTAAATGTTACTGGTACTAAATTGTATTTTGCATCAGATATGCCAGGTACATATGGTCAATCTGATATTTTTGTTGTAGATGTAAATGATGATGGGACTTTAGGAGAACCAGAAAATTTAGGAACATCTATAAACACTGAAGGTCAAGAATCATTTCCTTTTATGAATACTAACGGTGATTTATATTATTCTTCAACAGGATTTCCTGGTTTAGGAGGATTAGATGTATTCGTCTCTGAAGGTCTAGACCAGAAATTTATTGGTTCTAATAAAAACTTTTCTATCAAAAATATTGGTGAACCTGTCAATAGTGCTTTTGATGATTTTGGATATTATGAAAACTTAGTTACAGAACGTGTTTATTTTAGTTCTAATAGAGAAGGAGGCAAGGGAAGCGATGATATTTATACGTTTGAAATACCAGAGTGCGAACAGATAGTTGAAGGAATTGTCCAAGATAAAAAGACTGATGAGTTAATAACTAATGCAACAGTCATTTTATTTGATGCAGAAGGGAATGAATTAGAACGTAAAACTGTAGGTGCTGATGCTGCTTTTCAATTTGAATTAGAATGTGAAAAAGAATATCTAATAAGGGGAGAAAAGGAAACGTATGCTTCTGATGAAAAACGTTTTACAACACCAAATAGAAAGCAAGAATTAAAACTACAATTATTGTTAGAGAAAGATGAAATTGAAATTAATCCATGTGATGATTTAGCTAAGATTCTAGATATTCCTATAATTTATTTTGATTTTGATAAATCTAATATTAGATATGATGCTGAAATTGAGGTACAGAAGGTATTAGCAGTATTAAATAAATACCCAACAATGACCATTGACATTCGTTCTCATACAGATTGTAGAGGACCAGCTTCTTATAATGAAAAGTTATCAGATAGAAGGGCACAATCTACCCGTCAATATTTAATAAGCAAAGGTATAGCAGAAGAGCGTTTAACTGCTAAAGGTTATGGTGAGTCGAGATTAGTAAACGATTGTGGCTGCGAACCAACAAACGAGTCTAGTTGTTCTCAAGAAGAACACCAATTAAATAGGCGTAGTGAGTTTATTATTACAAGTTTAAATGGTAAATCTTGTGATGATAAAGAATAACTATTTATCTAAATAATTTATATAAATGGCCGTTTAATTTTTAAACGGCTATTTTTTATGACTTCCTTTACCTTTTTTAAAGATGAAGGTGTTAATTTTGCTTTTATGATAGAAGAACAAGTCATCCTAGTAGATGAAAACGATAACCAGATTGGCCTAATGCCAAAAATGGAAGCCCACGAAAAAGCACTCCTTCATCGTGCATTTTCGGTATTTATTTTTAATAATAAGAATGAACTAATGCTTCAACAGCGTGCTATGCATAAGTACCATTCTCCAGGTTTATGGACTAACACGTGTTGCAGTCATCAACGCGATGGTGAAAGTAATTTGGAAGCTGGTAAACGTCGTTTACAAGAAGAAATGGGATTTGTTACCGATTTAGAAGAATCTACTTCATTTATTTACAAGGCACCTTTTGATAACGGTTTAACTGAGTATGAATATGATCATATTATGATTGGTCATTTCGAAGAAGAGCCGAAAATCAATGAAGAAGAGGTGGCAGATTGGAAATGGATGGAACTTGAAGAAGTAAAAGTTGATATGGCTTTGCATCCAGAACTATATACAGCATGGTTCAAGATTATTTTTGAGAAGTTTTATGAATTTATAAATATTAACAAGTAATGAAAGTAACAGTACATAGAAAAGCGCACTTTAATGCAGCACATCGTTTATATAGAAAAGACTGGAGTTTTGAGAAAAATGATGCTGTTTTTGGTCTATGTAATAACCCGAACTTTCATGGTCATAATTACGAATTAATTGCCAGTGTTACAGGAGAAATTGATCCTGAAACGGGTTATGTTATAGACGTAAAGATTTTAAAAGATATTATTAAATCTGAGGTCGAGGATGCTTTTGATCATAAGAATTTAAATGTTGAAGTTCCAGAATTTCAGGATTTAAACCCAACAGCAGAAAATATTGCCGTTATAATTTATAATAAGGTAAAGGCAAAGCTCGATGCTAAATTCCATCTAGAAATTACACTTTATGAAACTCCGCGTAACTTCGTAACGTATTCAGGCGAGTAGCTAAATGAAAAAGAGATTGTATCCATTAAAGTTTACACCTATTCTAAAAGACAAAATTTGGGGTGGTGAAAAACTAAATAAATATCTTAACAAAGCCTCTAATTCTAAGACTACAGGTGAAAGTTGGGAAATAAGCACAGTTTCTGATGCAATATCAATAGCATCTAATGGTGAGCTGAAAGGAAAATCTCTTCAAGAGCTTTTAGAAACTTATAAATCTGATTTGGTAGGCCAAAAGAACTATAAAAGATTTGGAAATAATTTTCCGTTGCTCATAAAATTTATAGATGCTAAAAACGATTTAAGTCTTCAGTTACATCCTAATGATGAGTTGGCAAAAGAAAGACATGATTCATTTGGTAAAACAGAGATGTGGTATGTTATGCAGGCTGATGAGGATGCAAACCTTATAGTTGGCTTTAATCAAAAAGTCGATAAGACTACTTATTTAAAACATCTCAAAGAAAATACACTTACTCAAATTTTAAACTTTGATAAAGTAAAGGAAGGTGATAGCTATTTTATTAAGGCAGGAAGAATTCATGCTATTGGTGCAGGTGTAATGCTCGCAGAAATACAGCAAACTAGTAATATAACTTATAGAGTACACGATTGGGATAGAGTCGATGAAGAAGGTAATAAACGAGACTTACACAATGACGTTGCTATCGATGCTTTTGACTTTAATATGAAAGATGACTTTAGAGTAAACTATAATAAAAATAAGAATACGTCAAATGAAATGGTGAATTGCGCATTTTTCACAACTAGTTTTTTAGAATTAGATTCAGACATAGAGAAACAAAACATGTATGACTCTTTTATGATATATATGTGTGTTGATGGTGAAGTAGAAGTTAGTACTGATATTTATAACACTAAGTTATATAAAGGAGAAACTATATTAATTCCTGCGGTAATTAGAAATTATAATTTAAAAACTAATTACGCCAAGCTTCTCGAAGTCTATGTTTAAAACTTCAATTTATTTTCAAAAGATTTAACCCAAGTATTTGTTATTTTTGCACAAATAAATATATGAATTATGGCAAATAAAAGAGATTTAAAGAAAGATATAAACCATGTTTTCGGTGATATATTAGACGCTGTTTATTATTGGGAATTAGAAAACACACAAAAATCAACTAAAGAGAGTGAAGCTATTATTGATGATGCTTTTGCTGGATTTGATGAGTTAATTGCGCGTGTAAATGATAGAAGTGTAGAGGATACAAAAGCTCACTTTAAGTCTATTAATAGTGATTTAGAATCAAAGGGAAAAGTTCTAATAGATAGAATTAATAAATTGAAGTAACATTTGAACTGGTCTTTTTGTAAGCTTATACTTAAAAATTAAAAATCCAATGACGAATAATTAGTCATTGGATTTTTTAATCTATTTTATTCTTTCTAAGAATTTTAAAAATGTAGTTTCATACCTTCGTGAGTAGCTTTAAAACCCAAGTTTTTATAAAACTTTATAGCTTCTGGTCTTTGTTTATCGGTAGTTAATTGTATCAAATGAGCATTTTTAGTTTTTGCACGCTCAATAGCCCACTTAAACATTATTTTACCAAGTCCAACACCTCTTTGATCTTTCCTTATCCTTACAGCTTCAATTTGGGCTCTTATTCCACCTTGATAGGTCAAATATTGAATAAAAGTAAGTTGTAATGTTCCAATAACCTCCAAGTCTTCATTTTCTACAACAATTAACTCATTGTTTGCATCTAAATTTATTTTTTCAAATGCATTTAAATACTGCTCAGGGAGAGGATCTTTAAAAACCTCTCTTTTCTTACCAAGTTCATCATCAGCAATCAAAGCTACTATCTTCGGAATATCATTTTTTGTTGCTTTTCTAAATTGCATTTAACCAGATTTGATTCATTTTCTATTCCACAGATTTTCTATTTTCAATAACATCACCTAATTTCTTTCCGTAAAAAGAGCTTTTAACATCATCAGTTAAATTATTGTACACTGAATCTATATAGATTGGATTAGCATTAGGAATATCATAAAGTGTTAAATATGGCGCAATTTCACTGTCTTTATTATTAAGAGCAAAATTTATAGTGTGCGCATATTTTAGTTTTAATATTTTTTCAGATCGTTTAGATAATGAATCTGTAGTTATACTATCATTTGCTCTTTGTGCTATAAAACTGGCTTTAATAATATCGAGATTTTGATCGTTATATCTTTTTTGAACTCTTGTATATTCATCTAGTTTTTTTTGTAATTCAGAACCAGTTATTTGGGCATCATAATTAAAATTCTTTAAAGTAGTATTGATTTCAGTAACTCCTTTGTCTGCAAAAAACGGGATAAAATGTTCCTCCCCATCATTCTTATATAACTTTAAATAAAGCACAATAGGTTCTTCTATTTCGGTTTTTAAGGTGAACTCTGGTTGACCATTAATAACCATAGAGTCTAGATCTATAATAAAAGTAGAGTCTCCATTCTTTTGGAGATAAACAACTCCTTTTTTAAGCCCTTTAATATGTCCTTTCAAAGTGAAATTGGCTTCGTTGTCTTTGCTACAAGAGATTGCTAGGAATACTAAAAGAATAAGAGTTAAGGCTTTATTTAAATTTGTCATATTTTGCTTTGATATTAAGATGGCAAATATCTAATATTAGTTTTAGAATTACTAACTAACGGCTGCTAATTCCATTAAAATTGTACAGCCTATGGCAGCAATAGTACCAACAGCATATCCGAAAACAGCTAAAAGAACACCAACAGTAGCTAATGATGGGTGAAAAGCTGAAGCTACTATAGGTGCTGAGGCTGCCCCACCAACATTTGCTTGGCTCCCAATGGCTAAAAAGAAATATGGTGCTTTAATGAGTTTTGCAATAAGGATTAAAAGCCCTGCATGGATGGTCATCCAAATGAGTCCAATAACTATAAGCATTTTATTATCAAAAATGAGAGTTAAGTCCATTTTCATACCAATACTTGCCACCAAAATATAGATAAACACACTCCCAAATTTACTAGCACCAGCACCTTCATAATTTTTTGCTTTTGTAAACGATAATAGAATAGCAATTAAGGTAGCTATACTAATCATCCAGAAGAATTTAGACCCTAAGAATGTAAATATATTGCGCGTGGTCGGTGATTCAATGCCAGCAACTAAATCTTCGAAAAAAGGTGCTAAAAAGTTTGAGGATAAATGTGCAATACTCACCGTTCCGAATGCTATAGCACAAATAATCATAATATCTGTAAGTGATGGATTTCGTTTTACTTTTTCTGAAAATGCAGACACTTTTTCTTTTAATTCTTCAATGGACGCCGTATCTGCTTTTAACCATTTATTAATGCGATTTCGTTTTCCTATACCTATTAAAATAATCGCCATCCAAACGTTTGCAACCACGATATCTACAAATACCATTTGTCCATATTTAGCTTGGTTGTAGCCATAAATTTCCAACATTGCAGTTTGGTTGGCACCTCCACCGATCCAACTTCCAGCTAGTGTAGACAAGCCTCTCCATACCGCGTCTGGTCCAATACCACCAACAGTTTCTGGTGAAAATGTTGCTATCAGTAAAATGGCAATTGGTCCACCAATAATGATTCCTATTGTACCTGTAAAGAACATTACGAGTGCTTTCCATCCTAAATTAAAAACGGCTTTTAAATCTATACTTAAGGTCATTAATACCAGTGCTGCTGGCAATAAATAACGACTTGCCATATAATATAAACTAGTACTATGTTCGGTTTCAACACCAGTTTCGGAAATGGTTGTCCATTCTGGCGCGATTAATCCTATAGTTGTTAATAGAGCAGGAATCATATACGCCATAAATAATCCAGGAACTATTTTGTAAAACTTTGGCCAAAAGCCCGTTTTTATAGATTCGGTTAAAAACACGAATCCTAATGCGAGCATTAGGAGACCAAAAACAATAGTGTCATCAGTAAAAATTGGTGTAGTGTCCATAGTTAGGATTATTTAGTGTCTGCAAAATACCAAAATAAAGTGCATAAAAAAAGTGACCGCTTAGGATCACTTTTCTTCGTTGGGTTTATCTTTCTTTTTAGGTTGCCTGTTGTGCTCCTTTAAGTACTGCATCAGCATCCATTCTATTTGCCCGTTGGTACTACGAAACTCATCTGAAGCCCATTTTTCAACAGCTTTCAGCATCTCTTCATTGATGCGTAGTGCGAATGCTTTCTTTTTAGACATTAGCTTTAATTTTACCTGTTTTTATCGCGTTCAAAAATAATCATCGGTGAATTCTGACCAATATGTTTTACTTCCCAGCCTTCTCTGGCATATTGGTTTAGGAAGTCTTCATATTTTTGAATACGATTTTTAAATCCAAGTTTTGGCGTTACTACTTTATATTCTTTCATGTTATTCTTCTTCCGTTTTATCATTTTTAAATACAACTAATGCTAAAGCCACACCTATTATAACACCAACCATGGAGCCGTAAACTGTACTTATAGCTATATCTCCGGTAACAGCTCCAATTGTAGTACCAATACTGGTGCCCATTGCACAGCCAACACCTATAGAAAGTATTTGATTTTGATTCATTTTTAATGACTTAAAGTTCCTGTATTTAATACTGGTGATGCATCTTTGTCTCCGCAAAGTACAACCATAAGATTACTTACCATAGCCGCTTTGCGTTCTTCATCTAAATCTACAACTTGTTTTTTATTAAGCTCGTCAATTGCCATTTCTACCATGCTCACAGCACCTTCAACTATTTTATGTCTTGCCGCTACAATTGCAGTTGCTTGCTGACGCTTTAGCATAGCATTTGCAATTTCTTGTGCATAAGCTAAATAACCGATACGAGCTTCTAAAACTTCAATACCAGCAATAGATAAACGCTCATCTATTTCTTTCTCTAAAGCATTGCTTACTTCATTTACACTAGATCGTAAGGTGATGTCTTCTGCTAAACCTTCGTCTGCAAAATTATCATAAGGATACATACTCGCCAGTTTACGTACAGCGGCATCAGTCTGTACACGCACAAAATTTTCGTAGTTATCCACATCAAAAGCGGCTTTGTAAGTATTTTGTACACGCCATACTAAAATGGTACTAATCATTACTGGGTTTCCAAGTTTGTCGTTTACTTTAAGACGCTCACTATCAAAGTTACTGGCTCTAAGTGATATTTTCTTTTTGGTATAAAAGGGATTCACCCAATAGAAACCATTCTTTTTAACTGTGCCAACATACTTTCCAAATAATAATAATACACGAGATCCATTAGGCTGGACCATTAAAAATCCGAACGCTAATATTACAGCGGCTAAAATTCCAAAAGCAGACCAACCCGTTTGTGTAATTGGAATTAGGGATATACTACCAAAGAATAGTACTAAAAATAAAAATAGCATTAGGTAGCCATTTGCCGGAACGATGATTTTCTCTTCTTTCATAATCTTGTAATTTAATTGGTTAATAATCATTGAAAATCAATATGATATTAAAATGATATCATAAAGATATAACATATTAGTGTACGGATAGTTGTTTTTGTTACATTTTTATTAAAAACATTATAAAATAAAGTTTGGCACGCCATTTGTATTATAGTAAGTGTAATGAATATTACGATAGTTACCGCAAGGTAACACTACTACAAAATCGTAACATTACATTTGGTTGGTTAGTTAGAAAAAAGCATCTCGTGGTTGGGATGCTTTTTCATTTTAAGACTATTAGAGTTCTACCTAAGAGTTGATAAAGTCTGTAATGCTGGTAATTAATTGAGGGGAAATGGTTCTAAACGATTCGTTATAAGATTTAGAGTTTTCTAAATCATCACCTTTTATTTCGAATAAGACATGATTCATGTTTTCAATAATTATGAGGTTAGCTTTTTCATTTGCTTCTTTCAATAATTTAGATTCACTTTCAGAAACCTGAAGATCTTTTGTTCCATTAACTATTAGAATAGGCATGTCTAGTTCTTTAATTAATTCTTTAGGATTGAATTGCATCCAATTCATCATAAAAGCTTGTATATCTGGTCCGAAAAGAGAAGCTAATGTCTCAGGGTAATCTGTAGTAGCTTCTCCTGCTTTTAATTTGTTTACAACTTTCTGAGCTTCTTTACCTAGTTTTGGTGCCATCTTAGTCACTTGTTCTACCAAAACATCTCCAATATTATTACTAGCACCAGCAAGAGAAATAAAGCCGTCAGCTTTGTCTTTTGAAGCTAACATACCAACCAAACTTCCTTGGCCATGACCAATCACATAAATTTTTGAATAGGTTCCTTTTTCTTTAAAGTAATCAATGACTGCTGAGGCATCGCTAACAAAGTCATCAAACATAATGTCATTATCTACTTTACCTTCACGAATCTGTTTTACAATGCGTTTATCGTATCTAAATGTTGAGATACCATTATTAGATAGACTTTCTGCGAGTTTTTTAAGAGAGTTGTTTTTTAAAAAATTCTGATTTCCATCTCTATTCGTTGGCCCTGATCCTGCGATGATTATTGCTAGACTAGATTTATTCGAGGAATTGGGACTTAATAATGTACCATCAATCCATTTTGTAATGGATAGATTTTCTTCGCTATATATTTTTTTTTGACAAAAACTAACTGAGCTAATCAATACTAAAACCAGAAATAAATATCGTTTCATTTTTAATTTTTAAGCGTTATAAAATTAATAGATATTCAATTGAATTCTAAAAATAGAAACCAATTTTATATTATTTTATTGTTAATCCGTTATTGATTTTAGTAACTATAAATATGCATTTCATCGTTGAAATGCATATTTTCATCTTTAAATGTTAAAATTAAATGTATTTTATCGATTAAATATGTTTTTTAGCGTTGTAATTAAAACGTAATTATATATTTGACTCGTACTAAAATTTAGTTTTTAGTTCAATGGATTAATTAATTAATATTTGCCTTATGTTATGTTGACTTAGAGACCCTAAATCTACTTACATAGTAAAAAAGCAAATTAAGGAAAACCGAGATTGAGGGATCTCGGTTTTTTCTTTTTTATAGATCTAATAGGCTTCTAAAAGTGAGATTTATTCTTGGCTTTATCTGCTTTTTAGTCTTAGCAATTTGATGAATCCAAAAGTGTTGCATTTCACCTTTCATAATAAGTAAGCTGCCATGTTCTAATGTTAATTTATGGCGTTGGTCTTTTAAAAATCTATGCTTAAAGTGAAACGGTCTAGCTTCACCAAAGCTTACAGAGGCTATTTCAGGATTCTCACCTAATTCTTTCTCATTATCTGCATGCCAACCATTACTGTCATTGCCATCTCTGTAAAGGTTAATTAAAAGCGTATTAAAATTGTAATTAGATAAATCTTCAACTTTGTTTTTGATAGTTTGAAGTGTTTGAGTAAACGGTTTTGGATACATCACAATATTAGAATAACTATAAGGTTGATTAGATTCTCCAAACAAAGCTGTTAATCTTGGCTGTTTGTAGGTCTTTCCAAAAACTGTTATATCGTCGTGTTGCCAATTGGTTTTGGTTTCTATAATTTTGAAATATGAATTTGCTTCCTCTTTTGAAAAAAAATCTGGAATGTAGATAAGCTCTGCATTTGGAAGTTTAAAATGTTGTTTCTCTTGTGAAAACAAGTCCATAGTATAAATTTTCTCTAAATTAGCATTAAGCTTATGAAATTCAAAACCATTATTTTAGTTATTTGCATTGCTTTTTTTGCTTTTGCGTCAAAACAAAGCCAAGATGTACCTAAGGGTTTTGTCTATGCAAGAGATATTATTAAAGATCTTGATGTAGAATTACGCTATTATACTACAAACAACTTTGTTGGTGACACTATTGATGGTTACAAGTCCAATCGTTTGATAATAACAGAGCAAACTGCCGAAAAACTAAAATTAGTTCAAGAAGAATTGCATCAACAGAATTTATGCTTAAAAGTATACGACGGTTACAGACCACAACGTGCTGTTAACCATTTTATCCGTTGGGCAAGAGATTTGAATGATACAATTAATAAGCAACAATTTTATCCAAATGTCAATAAACGCAACTTGTTTAAAGCTGGTTATATCGCGTCGCGTTCTGGTCATAGTAGAGGAAGTACACTAGATTTAACGATTACTAATGGAGAAACAGGAGAACCTTTAGACATGGGAAGTCCATATGATTTTTTCGGTGAGCAATCTTGGGTAGATTATAAAGATATTACTGAAGAACAAAAGAGAAATAGACAGTTGCTACAAACTGTTATGCTAAAGCACAATTTTAGAAACTATCCTAAAGAATGGTGGCATTTTACCTTACGTTGGGAACCATTTCCTAAGACTTATTTTGATTTTGAGGTAGAATAAGTTACGTTTTCTTTAGGTAATACAAACCAATTATAGGACCTAAGGCTAATATTAAAAATACAAATTGTGTAAAGTTGTAAGTTGCTATTAAAAAATTTAGCAGTTGAATACTTACAATAGTAATAGCAAACCCAATACAATTTACAATAGTTAAAGCTGTGCCTTTTGATTGGGCAGTGCTATTTTGTGCTACTAAGGTTGAAAATAATGGTGAGTCAGCGATAACAACCATTCCCCAAATAATAAGAAAGGAGATGAAAATTACACTAGAATTTATTAAGAAGAATAAAGGCGATAATAAACAACATAAACCAGAAATACTTAATGCTATTACTGCTGCTTTTTTTGTGCCACAACGACTAGAAATATAACCTCCTGCAATGCAAGCTAGAGAACCAGATGCAATAATGATAAATGAAAATAAAGAGATGTTTAGTTGATGGTCATGAAGTTCCGAATGCAATAATAGAAGAATAGGAACGAAAGTCCAAAAGGCATAGAGTTCCCACATATGTCCAAAGTATCCAAAAGCCGCAGATCTAAACGATTTATTTTTAAAAACTGTAACGATTTTTGAAAAATCAAAAGTATTGGCTAATTTCTGATAAGGACCATTAGGTACAAATAATAGCATTAAAACACCTCCCAACAATGCTAATGCAGAAGTTACACAAATAACTGTTTCCCATTCAAGACTTAATCCGAAGGACTTAATAAGGTGTGGAAATGCAGTACCTAATACCAATGCTGCAACTAAAAAACTGAGTGATTTTCCCAGGCCTTTTTCAAAATGGTCTGCTGCAATCTTCATTCCTACAGGATATATACCTGCGAGACTAAATCCCGTTAAAAATCTAAAACATAATAGGGTAATAATGGTATTATTTGAATATAGCATTCCTAGGTTAAAACCAGCACCAAGAACAGCACAAATAAAAAATATCTTGGAGGGCGAAAATCGGTCGCTCAAAGTCAGTATAGCAAATGCTAATGTTCCGACAATAAAGCCAAATTGTACTGAACCACTTATATAACCTAATGAATGAGGACTAACATTGAACACAGAAATTAAATCTTCAATAATTGAATTACCAACAAACCAAAGCGAAGTACAACAAAACTGAGAAAATATAATTATTATTAAAATCCATTTGGTCGCAAGAGATGTGGTCTTAATTTCCAAGATGCTTATACTTTAATTCAAATAAATCCAAGCCCAATACATCAATCCAAATTGAAGTGGTATTCGAAGCAATAAAATCCATTTAGGAATGCCAGCCGAAGCTTTTTCTCCAGAAAGCATATAAAAATGTACTAATAAGAAAACGATGAGCATGGCAATAATGCCATAAATTGAAACTGCTTTTAAAACGGGAATGCACAAACCTACACCCAAAAGTATTTCAGCAATGCCACTCCAAAAGACCAAAACCTTATGATTAGGTAAGTACCTTGGCATAATACGCATATACATTTTTGGTTTTATAAAATGCATAAGTCCTGCTAATATGTATATACCTGCCATAATATAAAGACCAATAGGCTCATTCATCCTTATAAGTTTTATAAGTTAACCCGATTCCGTAGTTAAAAAGATTCTTATCTAATAAACTCGATTGAAAACCATTTCCATTTTCAAATTTCAACCAATTATTTCCGCTAATAAACACACGCTTTATGTAGGTGTTTTTAGATTCAACTTTTTCTGTAAAAGGGAGTAATGGTCTAAAATTAGTTGGTATTTTTATAACATTACCATTTTTAGATTCAATTTCTTTGTATTTCTTATTTGGTAGCAATTTTCCTAGTTTGTCTGTGTAACCTAAAACTTGTAAAGACACAAAAAAACCATTTTCAGGAATATAAATATCAAACTCATCTACATTCAATTCAAAAACATCACCATCCTTTTCGGTTGCTCTAAACACAATAGTTTCGTAAGTAAGAACTTTGCCAGGAATACCATTATTATTGTTATAGAATTTCACCTTAAATAAAGTTGAAAACTTTTTCTTTTCACTATTAGATCGCTTACGCTTTTTCCAATCTTTAGATTCTAAAGCAATAGGGAAAGAAACACTAGATAATTTTTGGTCTTTGGTGGTGGTTTTAGGAAAATAAACGGCAATTTCAGATTCTATGGTTGGTAACCAGCAGTTATAATAATTATCATCTAAATATGGTTTTAGTGTTTCTTTTTTAAACTTTCTATCTAGTTTAACACCAACGACAACTTCATCTAACTCATCTGCTTTTGGTTGAAGAAACAATTCATCTGGAAGATTTTTAGTTGAGATATTAAGATTTTTAAAACCTAAGGCTGAGATAAACAGTGAATCTATATCTGGATAAAGTTTTTTAGTAAAGTAAAATTGACCTTCGTCATCGGCAAAAATACCATTACCATTACCAAAGGAAATAGTGGCATAACTTACAGGATACTTAGTAATACTATCCTTTACGGTTATCTGAGCAAATGATAATTGCCCAATAAATAATATAACAAATAAAATCTTACGCATGGTTAAGCTTATAGATTTTAAATATACGTCATTTATGCGCATAAAAAAACGCCTCAAATATGAGACGTTTTTCTACTTGATTGATGATATTTAATTAGTCCTCTAATGCTTTTTTAGTTTGTGTAAAGCCTACATACAAGCCAACACCAGCCATTAAGAATATCATTGCAGGATAAACAGCATCATCGTCTAAGACAGTATATGTATCTATGATAGTGGCAATGAATACTCCTATTCCTATACCCATTAGAAGGAATGCTAAATTTAAGACAATAACTTTCCAAGAAGAACCAGTACGTTTTCCTATATTAAATATACTGGCGTCTGCACCTTTTTCTATTAGTGCTAGTCGTTCTTTATTTCGAGTAGAAAAGTATAAGTAGACTATTCCAAAAATAGCTGCAAAAAAACTGAGTGGTATTAAAATTTCTTCGTCCATAATGTTTGTTTTTTAATTGATTAATTTTATGTGTTCCTAAGTTAGGACGATTACTTTTCAATTTAGGTTACACTTTTTTTGAAAAATATTTTTTCGAGTTTCTGTAACCTTATATATAAATCAGTCGTCTTAAAAACAAAATGACCACCAACAAAGATCAAATACTAATCGACGCTATTAAAAATGGCGATACTAAAGCTTATGCGCAATTAGTAGATTGTTATAAGGATTTGGTATATACTTTAGCGTTGCGTATGCTTAAGCACAGAGAAGAGGCAGAGGAAGTAGCGCAGGATACATTTATTAAAGTGTTCAAGTCTTTAGATAAGTTTAAAGGTGATTCTAAATTTTCAACTTGGATATACAGAGTGGCTTACAATACGTGTTTAGATAATATAAAAAAGAATAAAAAACATCTTAATGACGTCGCTATTGATGAATATAACTTTAATAAATTAGACACTATTGATAATGCTTTAGATAATATGATAAAAGAAGAGAAAAGTGTATTAATAAAAAAGTGCATTAATAAGTTGCCAGAAGATAGCAGTGCTTTATTGACTTTGTTTTATTTTGAAGAATTATCTTTAGATGAAATATCAAAAATTATAAATATTGAAGCCAATACAGTTAAAGTGAAGCTTTTTAGAGCTCGAAAAAAATTAGCTGTTATATTAGAACAGTATTTGCAACCACAAAATAGATTGAATTATGGAAAAGGAAGATAAAAGAATAGAGGCTATAGTTAATAAATTAATGCAAGCTGATAGTGTGGAAAAAGCTCCTTTAGATTTTACAGATAATGTAATGGCTAAAGTAGATGTACTTTCTAAATCTTCGGTTACAACTTATAAACCACTAATACCAAAGGTTGTTCTGTATGCCATAGCTGCAAGTTTTATTGCTCTGGTTGTTTATATTTTATTTAAAAGTCCTGCTGATAATACGAGTTTATCTGAACGTTATAATTTACCAGAGCTCTCATTAAACCCTCTTGAAGGTTTATCGTTCGATTTTTCTAGTACCTTAATGTATGCAACAGTATTATTTGCCATTATGATAAGTATTCAAATACCGCTATTAAAACAATATTTTAATAATAGACTGTCTTATTAATTAGGATAATACCAAAACGGAATTCTAGAATAATACACTTGTTGCGTATCTTTTTTTCGAATACGCTCTCTAAGAACTTTTAGTAAATGTTTACCTTCTGGTAAATTTTTAATACCTATATAAGTTTCAAAGCCTTTTTGACCATTTGAGCTTTCTCCAAGTATAAAGTCACTTTTATATATTGTGGAATCAATTTTTATGGTGAATATATCATTAAGTGTTTTCATGTAAGCACCTCTCAAACTATCTCGTTTTGACCATGAGACTGTAGAATTGGTGTACATTTGAGATTTTAATCCTCTAAGATCATCTTCAGGTTTTAGCGTTGGGTTAAAATCAAATATGTAATCATCAAAGTCCTCATCGATCATCATAAATACTTTTAAGTAATTATTTGTAACAATTTTAGATTCAATAGCGACATCTTGAATAAAAGTATCTTCAGTAAGCGCATCTTCATAATTCCGGCTGTCTGCAATAATGCTATTAGAGTCCATGTCATGACTAAAATAGTTAGATGTTTTATAGTTAAAAGTAGAAGCTATAACAATCAAAATATAAATAGGAACAAGGGCTAAACTGACTCTTCTTCCAAATTTATTATCTAAAAAATTATAGACAAGAGGACGATATAAAAATGCTAATGTTACTTTACTAAATACCCAATAAAAAGGGAAATATATGCGACTTAACCATTTCTTTTTCTTTAGCCAACCTAATGTTAAAAAGTCGATAAAGGTTAAGAGCATTCCAGTTACAAAAAAGAGAAGTAAAGGGATACCTATTAAAGGTCCATAAGTATCACTAATAGCATCATTGTCCACAGTTAATCTTACTATGATTACAATGGTTAAAATACTAAAGGTAAAAGCCAGTACATAGAATATCAATAAGAAGGATATTGCGAAAATAATACTACAATAATCTTCTAATCGACCAATATATCTATCAAAAGAGCCTACTTTCTTTTTTAGATATTTTGAAAACTTTTGACTGTAATTGAGTTCCTCATAGTCAATATCACCAGAAACATAACGTAGTCCTAGGGCACCAATCCAAAGCCCTCTTAAAACAACATGTAGAAGAAGATTAAAAATAAGAATGGCACAAGAGACCATAACAACAGTTAATACAATCCACGAATATACTTTTTCGTCATTCTGCGCGGCCTTTACTGCTATACTAATATGCGGAAAAGCAGTGAACAGACCAAAAATGGCAAAACCAGAAATCAGTAATTCTAACTGCCAGCTTTCTTCCTGAAGTTTTTGAAGTAGTTTTTTAAATGCAGGATTATTGTAATCTTGACTCATTGTTAGGTTGATTAAATAATAAGTTTAAATTTAGTAATTAAAAGGTGAATCAACTTATAATTTTAATACCAACGCTTCTTCTTTTTCTTAGAAGCGACACTCTTTCGACCTTTTTTGTACTTACTACCTTTCTTCTTATGCACTATTGGCTTCGCTTTAGGATCTAAAGGATAAGGATGCTCTGTCTCTACAGGAATTTGAACATTTATATAATTCTGAATCGTTTTTACATAGCTCTTCTCATCAGCAGAACACATGGCATAAGCTTTTCCTATATTTCCTGCACGACCAGTCCTACCAATTCTATGTACATAAGTTTCGGCTTGGTTTGGCATATCAAAGTTAAAGACATTATCGAGTTCATTAATATCAATACCACGTGCAGCAACGTCAGTGGCAATAAGGACTTTCACATAGCCATTTTTAAACTTATTTAAAGCAGTCTGTCGTTCACTTTGTGCTTTATCGCCATGAATACTGTCAACAGTATAACCATTCTTAAGTAAAGTTTGTTCAAGTTTATTTACACCAAATTTGGTTCGTCTAAAAATGAGTACGTTACCTTTTATAGTATTTCGCATTAAGTGCAAACACAATTCTATTTTGTTACGCTTAGGTACATAATACAATACTTGACTCACATCTTTTGCAACAGATTTTGTCGGAGTGACATCTACCCGTTCAGGATTTTTAAGAATAGTATTGGCTAGCTGCTCAATTTTATAAGGAATTGTTGCTGAAAATAATAAGGTTTGTTTTCCTTCAGGACAAAGACGTTCAATTTTCTTTACATCATCAATAAAACCCATGGCCAGCATTAAATCGGCTTCGTCTAACACAAAGGTTTCGATATAATCTAGATTTATATAATCTTGTTTATGTAAATCGAGTAGGCGACCAGGAGTAGCTACTAAAATATCAACACCCTTTTTAAGAACATCAATTTGAGGTTCTATAGAAGCACCTCCAAAAACTACTAAAGATCGTAGATTAGTAAACTGCGCGTAAGTTTTAAAATTTTGTTGAATTTGAACAGCAAGTTCCCTCGTAGGACTTATAATTAATGCTCTAATTTTTTTGCCTTTTTTTGGAGCATCTTGTTTATCAAACAATTGTTGTAAAATGGGTAAGGCAAAAGCCGCTGTTTTACCAGTTCCGGTTTGTGCAGATACGATCACATCTTTGCGGTCTAAAACTAAAGGAATAGCACGTTGTTGTACCAAAGTTGGTTCTACATAACCTGAAGCTTCAATAGCTTTTTGTAAAGGTTTTATAAGGTGTAAGTCTTTAAAGGACATGCTTTTATTATTTATTGTAAAGTTATACTATTAGGTTTACCAACGGTCAGCTACCCATTTGTTTTGTTCTTGCTCAGATAAAAACGTCCAAGCAATAAAACGACTCACTTTTTGTCCTTGTCCCATTTCAATAGTTTTCACATCCGTAGCTTTTACTTTTTCTAAAATCTTATACGTTGGTTTTAGCGTCACCTCTTTAGAAATTAAACTAGTAAACCACAAGCATTGCTTACCAAAATTTCGGCTTTCATAAATCATGTCTTTTACAAAACGTGCTTCACCACCTTTGGTCCATAATTCTTCTTGTTGTCCGCCAAAATTGAGAACCGCTTTGCTTGGTCGTCTTCCTTTTAAATTTTTCAGCTTTTTAAGGCTTGCTTTTTCAGCGTCTTTTAATGAGGCATGAAATGGAGGATTGCACATGGTAAAATCAACTTTTTCTTCAGGTTTTAAAATGTCTTTGAAGAAAGCATTAGATTGTTCTTGTCGCCTAATCTCAACGCTAGATTTTAATCTTGAATTGCCTTGTTCAATAGCTTTTGCCGAGGTAATTGCTGTTTCATTGGTATCACTACCAATAAATGACCAACCATATTCATAATTACCGATAATAGGATAAATACAACTTGCTCCAACACCAACATCTAAGCCCTTTATATGATTCCCTTTCGGAATTTCAGAACCATTTCCTTTTAATAAATCTGCAATGTTATGAATGTAGTCTGCACGACCAGGAATTGGCGGGCACAAATAGTGCTCAGGAATTTCCCAGAACTCAACACCATAATGATGTTTTAAAAGTGCTTTATTTAAAGCTAATACAGCTTTAGGATTAAAAAAATCTACAGAGTCATCACCATATTTATTTGGTGCAACAAAAGGAGCTAATTCTGGTGAACTCTTTATAAGCGCCTCAAAATTGTAACGTGCTCTATGTTGACTTCTAGGATGAAGCTGTGATTTTACTTTTGGGTGTGTTTTCTTTTTTTGCAACTTCTTTAAGTTTGTTGCTGCAAATGTAGTTGAAAAGAATATGACTTAATTGCTTGAATTGTTTTTTAGAGACTTTCTTAATTTACGTTTAAATTTTCTGTTATTCGATGTCATAATAATAACTCCGCATCGACCTCTTGATCCATACAAAGCTGAAGCAATATTTTCTTTTCTTATAATTGTCATTTTATCAATGTTTTTACTCGTAATTAGTTCGAGTATTTGATTTGTCTTAGTAAATAAAATTGGATCTAATATATAGGAGTCTTCTCTTACGCTAAGAAAAAATAATATTTTACATTGACAATCTGATTTCTTTATTGCCTCACTAGCAGTTTCGCCCTCTTTCACATAAACTTCACATGGTATCTTTTTTTTGTTGTAAATCGTATCTGATAATACTTTCTCTTTTATTGCAGTTATTTGACTCGATTTTGAGTTTATTTTTTCAAATTTAGTAATCCAATTAGCATTTTGACTTTCTGTGAGAATTGAATCAGCCTTTTTTTCTTGAGAAAAAGTGGTATTGTATATAAAAAGAAAAAATATAAGAATTAAAAAATGTTGCATTTTTTGTAAATTTTCACCAAACTTAAGAACGAATAATTATTATTAAAACTCTAAATGAGTAAACAGCTACTTTGGTTTAGGGAAACACTTTTCTAGTCATAACTAAAGGTAGTCCAATTAATATAAACGCAACAAGATTTATAAGTATAATATTATGAATAGCCCCATAGTAGAATGAAATTCCACTATCAACAACAAACCAAGATAGTAAGCCAAACCACATCGCTTTGTAAGCCCAAGGTTCTTTCTGTTTAAAAGAATTTTCGGAAATCATAACCATTAAAACATGAAACCCAATGATGGTGCCTCCAATAATTCCGAATAGCCAATTTTTTAATTGTAATACATCAGAATTAAATTCGGTTGAATTGAAAAATACATCTTTAGTATAATCATTATGCATTTCAAAGAAAATTGAATTACCCGCAAAAGCCACCAATATGCCAACTATAATAGTAAGCACGTTAGCATATGTCAACCATTTCTGCCAAAAGTAAAACTGCTTGTCAGTCATTTTTATACTTTAGATTTTCTCCTATTATATAAAGATAATCACCAAAATCATTTTCATAAGATTTTATGATGTCTTTTATTTTTTTACAATCAATATCTTTTCGTAATTCGGTTAGACCCTTTTCAATTTCATCTTTATTGGCTAAGGCACTAAAGGACGAAATGCCATGTCTAATACTTTTATCAAAATATAATTTTGGGTTTTGCTTACCGCAGTATAGAAATTGATCTTTTAAATCTGGTTTTATATTATAAGTTTCGGTTGCTGTAATTTGAAGTCCTGAAGAGTTCATAGCTTCTTCAACAGCTTCTAAAGTTGGCATTTGTAGCATGGAATCCTCCAACATTTTTGGAAAATAATGATTGAGCCAATAGCCTTTCATTTGTTGTGGAGTAGAAGTGAAGATGACAATTTTACCATTGGGTCTTAGAATATAATTTAATTCAGAAAACGCTCTTGCAAGATTACTCCAATGATGAATGGTCAGAGTGCCAATAATACCATCAACACTATTCTTAGGCAAATCAGTTTTTTCGGCAGATCCAATTTTCCATTTAATCTTTTGATTTTGAGATTCTGCTTTTTTAAGCATTTCAACAGAAGGATCAATACCAATAAATTGAAAGCCTTTATTCTGCAATGCATCAGTATAGTTACCAGTGCCGCATCCAATATCTAAATACAAGCCATTTTTATTGGGATTGAGATGCTTTAAAAGCTGCTCCGTTAAATACGAATCTGCTTTACGCGTTTGGTTGTAATTAACTCCAATAGAATCGTACTTGGGTGACATATTTTTAAATTCTTATTCAAAGGTAACAATAAGATCATCTTGTTTTACCATACTACCTTCATCTAAAGCTACAGATTTAATTTTTCCAGATTTGTGAGCCGTGACAGTGGTTTCCATTTTCATGGCTTCAATAACAAATAAAGGATCATTTTCCTTTACCGTTGCTCCTTTCTTAACTAAAACTTTGTACAAAGAACCTTGTAATGGAGCACCAATTTGGTTAGTATCTTCTTGATTAATTTTTGCGTTTTCTACTTTAGTAATATTTAATGATGTATCAAAAACTTCAACAAATCGGTTTTCTCCATTCACTTTAAAAAATACTGTTCTAACGCCTTCATCATTAGGAATACCAATTGAAAGCAATTTTATAATTATGGTTTTACCAGGTTCTAAGGTAACAAGCGTTTCTTCTTGAAGCTTCATACCATAAAAGAAATCTTTAGTCGGTATGAGCGCTACATTTCCATATAGCTTGTAATTTTCATGAGCTTTTTCAAATACTTTAGGGTATAACATATAAGATAAAAAGTCTTCCATTTCAATTGGTCTTGTAAAGCCTTGTTGGAACTTTTTCTTGAAAGTGGCATACTCTTTAGTAAAATCTACAGGTTTTAAATGTGCATTTGGGCGTTCTGTATATGCTTCTTTGTTTTTGAGAATAATTTTTTGAAGCTTCTTTGGAAACCCACCAACAGGTTGTCCTAAATCTCCTTTAAAGAAATTAATAACAGATTCTGGAAACGAAATTCCATCGCCACGTTCCATCACATCATCTGGTGTTAAGTTGTTGGTCACCATAAAAATGGCCATATCACCAACGACCTTAGAACTGGGTGTTACTTTTATTAAGTTACCAAACATTGTGTTGACTTTTGCGTACATTCTCTTTACATCATCAAACCGGTCTCCTAAGCCTAGGGCATTTGCTTGAGGTCGTAAATTTGAATATTGACCTCCAGGAATTTCATGTTGAAAAACTTCTGCTGTTCCTGCTTTTAAACCCGATTCAAATGGATAGTACATTTCACGTGTATCTTCCCAGAAATTTGAAAATTGATTTAAAGTATTCATATCAAAATTATGAGCACGCTCTTGCCGTTTCATCATTTCTACAACCGCGTTAAAATTAGGTTGTGATGTTAAACCCGATAAACCTCCTAGAGCAACATCGACTACATCTACTCCCGCTTCAATAGCTTTTAGATATGTTGCGGTTTGTAAAGATGAGGTGTCGTGTGTATGCAAATGAATAGGAATGTTAACTGTATCTTTTATTGCGGAAACGAGTTGTGTTGCAGCGTAAGGCTTAAGTAAACCTGCCATATCTTTTATAGCGACCATGTGAGCGCCAGCATTTTCTAAATCCTTGGCTAATTGTGTGTAATATTTTAGGTTGTATTTTGTTTGCTTTGGGTCTAAAATATCTCCAGTATAACTGATGGCAGCTTCAGCAATTCCGCCAGTTTTTTCTCTGACATAGTTAATGCTTGGTTCCATAGCTTTTACCCAATTGAGTGAATCAAAAATTCTAAAAATATCGACACCATTCTCCCAAGACTTTTCTACAAATTTTTCAATTAAATTATCGGGATACGCCTTGTAACCAACACCATTAGAGCCTCGCAATAGCATTTGAAATAGAATATTTGGCACAGCTTTTCGTAATTCTCTTAGACGTGTCCATGGACTTTCATGCAAAAAACGTAAGCAAACATCAAAGGTCGCACCTCCCCAAACTTCCATACTAAAAGTGTTAGGATGATTTTTTGCAAAACTCTCTGCTACTTTTAACATATCGAAAGTTCTCATACGTGTTGCTAAAAGCGATTGATGAGCATCTCTCATCGTGGTATCCGTGTAATGTATTTTTTTGTCGTCTTTAAGCCATTTGCAAAAAGCTTCTGGACCAAGTTTGGTCAATAAATCTTTAGTGCCTTTAGGAAACGCATCTGTACGCTTATATTTAGGAACTTTGGCGCTTGTAAATACTTTACTCCTATCTATGTATTTGACATCTGAGTTTCCATTAACGGTAACTTCAGCTAAAAATTTAACAGCTTTAGACGTTCGGTCTTGCGGTAATTTAATTTCGAATAATTCTGGTGTATTCTGAATAAAGTTTACAGTAACTTTTCCATCCCTAAACGTATCATGATGAATGACATTTTGAAGAAAATGGATATTAGTTTTTACACCTCTAATTCTAAATTCTTTTAGAGCACGAGCCATCTTTCTAACGGCTCCATCTAGTGTTCTGCCATGAGCGGAAACTTTTACTAACATAGAATCAAAAAATGGACTCACATTATAACCTTGGTAAATACTTCCGGCATCTAAACGAATTCCCATTCCTGATGCACTTCTATAGGTGGTTATGTTTCCGTAATCTGGTGTAAAGTTATTTTCAGGATCTTCAGTAGTTAATCTACATTGAAGCGCAAATCCATAAGTTTGCAAGGACTTTTGCTCATAAATTTTTATTTGTTTGTCAGATAATTTGTATCCACCAGCAATGAAAATTTGTGTTTTTACCAGATCGATACCAGTAACCATTTCTGTAACGGTATGCTCAACTTGAATTCTGGGGTTGACTTCTATAAAATAGATATTGTCTTTTTGGTCTACCAAGAATTCTACTGTACCAATATTATTATATTTAACCTCTGAGGTGATATTTATCGCATACTTGTACAAGGCATTTTTTACCTTTTGCGATACATTAAAAGATGGTGCGACTTCAACTACTTTTTGATGTCGACGCTGTACAGAGCAATCGCGCTCAAATAAATGACGAATATTACCATGTCTATCTGCTACAATTTGTATTTCAATATGCTTTGGGTTTTCTACATACTTTTCTAAAAACATTGTGTCGTCACCAAAAGCGTTTAAGGCTTCATTTCTTGCCGAATCAAAATTTTGTTCTAAATCTTTATTGTTTCTAATCACTCGCATACCTCGTCCACCACCTCCCGAAGCAGCTTTTAGCATTAATGGATAACCAATGGTATTTGCTTCAGAAACGGCAATTTTTAGCGACGTTAGGCTTTTTTTATTGCTTTCAATAATGGGTACTTTACATTTAACAGCGATTTTTTTAGCCATGATTTTATCTCCTAAAGCGTCCATAACTTCTGGGTCTGGACCAATAAAAATGATATCGTTTTCTGCGCATCGTCTGGCAAATTCTGAGTTTTCAGATAAAAAACCATAGCCTGGATGTATAGCATCTACATTTTTGTCTTTAGCTAAGGCTACTATTTCTTCAATATTTAAGTAGGGCTTTAAAGGGTCATTATCTTCACCAATTTGGTAAGACTCATCCGCTTTATTTCTATGTTGAGAATAGCGATCTTCATAAGTATAAATTGCAACTGTATTTATGTTTAATTCTGCACAGGCTCTTAAGACACGGATAGCAATTTCACTTCTATTAGCTACTAATATTTTTTTGATTTTCATGCTTTGTAGGATAAGTTGGTATTAATATAAATAAGTGTATGATTCTAGTAATTTTTGTTCAATTTTGTCAATTTATAAAAATCTACTACAACGTTTTCGTTAAAATACATAATTTATTAATGATTAGCTTTTAAGTACTTAGAAAATAGGTGTGTGGTATAATAAAAACTATAATCGGATTCTTTGGTCAATAAAATCCGATGAGCATGCAAAAAATTGATTTTGAATAGTTTAGCGAGCAAAAAACGTTAAACGTTTTTTTAAAATTTGGGGTAAAGCATCGTTATTAAGCAATAAATCAATGTGGGTTTGGTTTTTATTTTTGGCATAGAGTAATTCAAATAATTGAAAAATAGATATGCTTTCTTTTTTGCGTTCAATTAACTCAAAATCGTCTCCAGTTTTTACTTCACCTTCTTCTAAAACTTTAATATAGGTACCAGAATACCCATGTTGAATAAATTGTTGCAATACAGCCTCTGTCCCAAATTTATGAGCAAATTTAAAACAAGGTTCTCTAGGTTGTGTTATCTGCACTAATGCACTACCCAATTTATAAATATCACCTACAAAAAGTTGTCTTTCATCTAAATCTTGAACTGTTAAGTTTTCGCCTAGCATGCCGAAATTCCATTCTAAATTTGGATATAAATTCTGCCAATACTGATATTGATTTGCTGAGAATAAATAGCATGCTTTAAATTCACCTCCATGAACCTTTCTATCTGAAACTTCATCACCTCTTACTTCTTGTTTACCTAAATAGATTGGAACATCAGTTGGTTTCTTATAAATACCAGTTGTAACTTCTTTTCCATTCCATATGAATAGTGTAGGTTGCGCAATGTTGGTAGAAATGATTTTCACAGACTAAGACTTTATGGCTTTCCAATTTTCAAGCATCTCTTTTTCTTTTGATAACAATGTATTTGGATTATCTTCATACTTTTGCCGATGTTCTTTGGTAATTGCATCAGAATTCCACCAATCATACGTGTCTTTCACACTCTGTGTTAATGGCCTAAAAGTTAATCCAGCTTCAATAGATTTTGAGTTTGAAATTCTAGCTGAACCATAATTTTTTTCACCTCCCATAATCCAAGGTACTGAATAGTATAAATTGTTTTTAACTAAAAAATCATAATCATCTACCATTACAAATGACGATTGAACATCAAACGCTTTTGCAGCTTCTTTTACAAATTGCTGCATGGTTTGCGCTGTTTTAGGACCAACACCATTATAAGTGCCATGTTGCTTGTTCTCTGCTAGTCTAATAAACCACTCGGCAATATCTCTTACATCTACATATTGTACAGGATCTTCTTTTTTACCTGGTACTAGAATCTCATCACCAATTGCTAGACGAATTGGCCAATGTATAAAACGATCCGTTTTGTCTGCTGGACCAATCATGTAGGTTGGCCTAATGACAATTGTGCGCTCTTTACCAAATGCCTTGATAGCTTCAAGCTCAGAATTGGCTTTCATTACACCATACTCTTGCTCGTATTTTTCATTTTCTGTAAGACCTTCTGGCATTTCTAAAACTAGTTTGGTGTCTTCTTTAATATTATCTGTTAAATAGGGATAATATACTCCTGTTGATGAAGTATACATGTACATACCAACATTATCTTTTAGCAAATTGGCAGTAGCTTTGGTCCATTCAACATTTCGGCCAGAATTATCAATTACTACATCCCATTTTCTATTTTCTAGAGCCTTAAGATTATCTTCTCTATCACCAATAAGTTGTTCTACTTGGTCGAATAGCTCAGAATAGACTGATGGTTTTGTTTTTCCACGAGTAAAGGTTGAGACTGAATGACCACGTGATAAAGCATATGCTATTTGATGAGGTCCTAAAAAACTAGTACCACCAAGAATTAGGATATTTAGTTTTTTTAAAGTTGTTTCTGAATCTTTAGTTTCTTCCTTAGGTTCAGACTTACAGCTAATTAAGCCACTGCCTAATATTGGAATTGCAAAACTTGCTAATGTACTTTTTATTATAAATTCTCGTCTAGTCTGTGGCTTCTTCATCTTTTAAAGTCTTTATAATTTTAAAGGTATAAAAAAAAGCGCAAGTTTATTCAACTTGCGCTTTTCAGCTATTAACCGTCAGTCTATTTGGTTAGTACAATAGTTAGGGTTTGTACAATGCAAACATATGAGTATAAAGTCTAATAAAAATTGATGTATGATAATAAATAAAAATAGTTAAGAATTAGATAGTTCTTTTCTAATCCTGCTTAGGCTTTCTGTAGTAATACCTAAATATGATGCAATGTGATAATTTTTTATACTCTTTTCTATATTAGGGTAGGTATTTATAAAATTTATATAACGTTCTTTTGCAGGAAGAGATATGTTGCCAAGCATTCGGGTTTGAAATGATGCGAATGCTCTTTCAAGTTTTTTTCTAAAAAAAGATTCAATTTTAGGGCTTTTTTCATACAGAAAATCTCTATCTTTTTTTGAAAGTTCATAGACAATAGCATCACTAATAACCTCAATATTCATAGTTGCTTTTGTATCAGTAAAGAATGCAGTACAATCACATATCCACCAATCTTTTATAGCAAATTGTATTGTACGGTCTTTACCGTTTGCATCTATGTGATACAATCTTAAACAACCTTCATAAACGTAGTATTGTATATCTCCAGCTTCATTAGCTTGAAGAAGTTGTTTTCCTTTTTTGTACTCAGCTCTTTTTAAAACAGAACTAATAATCTTAATTTCATCTTTCGAAAAATTTAGATCTTTAAATATTTCTATGGCAGTCGAGTTGGTGTTAGGCACTTTAAACTTTAGTTTGGTTACAGAAAGATATATAAAACCTATTAGTTCACTTTGTTAAATTCGTTACTGTAAATTAATATCAGTTTATCGGTTTTATTATATAAGAAAAAACCACTTTGTTTTCGTAAAGTGGTTTATTATAAAGTAAATGACTAATTATTTTAAACAGGCTTAGATGATTGACTAAGTCTTAGTTCTGGTATAATATTTTTCATTTTTGCAAAAGCTAAACTTAACTTTCCTTCTCTTATATCATCAAGTAGCCACTTGCCTTCAGTGTATTCCATAATCCAAATATGTTCTTCATCACCGAAGACATTCTTACCTTCTACTATTCTGCGTGTGTCACGATCAATTAGATAATCCTTAATATTTGCACTAATAACAAATGCTATTTTTGATCCTTCAAAATTATCATCACTAGTTATTTCTGTATAAACAGGTTTTATACTTTTTATTTTATCCAATTTGCAAATATTCTTCAAATTCTCGCGCTTCCAACGGTCTATGTGTACTTGTTGTTGATTTTGCCAATACCAATGATTTACATAGTCAGAGACTTCATTCATGTTTTCCTTATCCCACGCTTCATAGACTCTTGTGAAAATATTAGAGACATTTTTTTCAAGATTTAACCAAGAAAAATCCCTGTTTTTAAGTCCTACTTGGTTAAGTTGTTTTTTTGTTTTTCTTATTGCAAAAAATTCTACTGTATAGGTATAAACAATTAATGGAAAGAATACAATAAAGAGAGCAAACAAAATTAGCTTTCCCCACCATGTTTTAAAAAGTCCTTTAGCAATAGTGCCTCCAGGACCTGCATAGACAGGGTCGATATAAAATAGAAATCCAATAATAAGTATAGTTAAAAGTATTTTCTTGTGATGTGGTTTCATTATCTAATGATTTTGATCTAAAGTTAATAAAAAAACCACTTTGAATAAACAAAGTGGTTTTAAATATCTAGGGTGTTGAATTAAGTTTAGTAATACAAATATATCATCTCAGTCTTTACGTTGAGAAATATCTATCAATTTTCCTGAAACTGTAGAAACTTCTCTGCTAGCACCAGATGTATTAGCCATTACTATAATTACTGTTTTAAGGCTTGGTATTACAAAAAATTGTGTTGATGAGCCTCTTTGCGATCCACTATGCCCAATAATATTACTTTCTTTTTCTTTTCCTCCATAGAGAAAGAATCCAAAGCCGTAACCATTATTAACTTTTTCTAAACTATGATGCTGTACCATAAAGTCATAGGTTTCTTCATTTATTAGTGTATGATTAATTATAGCATTTCCAAACTTAATAATATCGTTTACTGTAGAATAAAATCCACCAGCCGGAACTCTATTAGTCAGGTTGTTTGTCTTAGATTCTTTAATTTCCCCTTTGCGATCTCTTTGATATATTGATGAAGCGTTTTTTCGTTTTACTTCTGGCTTTTCAATTCCTGTATTAGTCATTTCGGCTTTATCCCAGATGTGTTTTTGCATATAAGTTTCATAAGATAGATTAGAAATTTTTTCGATTAGTATACCTAAAACAACATAACCATAACTGGTGTAGTAGTATTCTGTACCAGGTTCAAAACGTAGTTTACGGTCCTTAAAAACGTCATAGACATCTAAAAGTGAAGTATAAATGATTGTATTTTCTCCTTCTTTTTTGTTTTTGTATGCTCCAATTCCAGAAGTATGAGATAAGATATGCTTAGTTGTAATTTTTGTTTTTCCTTTTTGTACAAATTCAGGTATATAAGTATCAATTGGTAAATTGATATCTAATAGACCCTTTTCAACCAGTTGCATAACAGCTATAGCTGTCATAGGTTTTGCAATAGAAGCTATTCTAACTTCTGTGTCTAAAGTGAAATTTTTCTTTTTATCCTTGTCGGCATAACCCGTAGCGGCTCCCCATATGACTTCCCCATTAACAGAATAGCTTCCTGATGCTCCAACTGCAGAACCGTCTTTTACAATAGATTCTAATAAAGCATTGGAAGTTTTAGTTCTGTCTTGAGCTATGACAAAAAAGGCGTGTAAAACCAAAATGATTGTGGTTAAAAATGTCTTATTCATGATGAAATTATTTAAAATTGATTTACTTCAAAAGTAAAAATGAATCTTTTGCTAATCACCATATTCATTGCGTTTGGGATAAACTATTAGTTTTTAGGGACGACTAAATCACTTCTAATAGTGCAGCTCTATAATTTTTAGAAACTGGGACTTCCATTTGTGTTAATATAATACTACTAGAACCATTCCATTCTTTGAAATGGGTTGGATTAATTAAATGTGAACGATGTACTTTTAGTAAATCTGGCACATCATTTTGAATACCTTTTAATGTGTTTCTAAGCAATTTTTTTTGAAGTTTGTCATTTATTAGATAGCTCACTTCGACATAATTATCTGCACTAGAAATACAGATTAAATCTTCAGGTAATATTTTTAGAACATCTAATTTATTATCGCCTTTTAGGATGATGGTATTTTGAATTCTATTGGGCATTTTTTTATTCAAAAACCATCTCAAAAATAGAATTATTGGTAAAATAATTAATCCAATAGGAAGATATACATACAATACAAATGTTTCGAAATTATAATCGCCATTAATTATTTCAGTTTTATAATAGCTGTATGATGCTATAATTTGAAATGCATTGAACACAATAATAAAAGCAGCTTCTAATAGAATTGTCCATTTTTTAAGATAACGATGGATTAAATTCTGAAAAGGAATTATTAGCATGTAAGTCAAAAAACTAATAACTCCATAGAAAGGTAGAATTAATAATCGTACTTCGAAACTTAGATCACCAGCGTCAAAAGGGGCAATTATAACCAAGAAGAAGACCAGCCATAAACTAATAATTAAAGCTACAATTGTATGATGCTTATAAGATGTGTTTAGTGGTAGTTTTAACATTGATGAGTTGATTGATAAAAACGAAGTTAGTTGAAAATTTTTATAACAACAAGTAGCAAAAAACCACTTAGACTATTCTAAGTGGTTTAAGTATTTCATGAGATGCAAAAAAACTATTAATTATAAGAACTATAATTTCACAAAGTCAAATACGTATCTAATTTCCTGATCATCAACAACAATTGTAAAATAAAAATTAAACTTTTGACGACCATCATTACTATTACCATTGCTTGAATAGGATGCATTATAAATGTTCTGTCCCTGGAATGTAGAATCAAAGCTTAAATCACCAGAAAATCCGCCAGGAGTAGAACCTCCGCTAATCCAATCTCCAGTGATGATTTCAGAATTATCACAGTCATTATCATTATTCAAATTGTAATTTTTAAATTCTATCTCATTATTTGATTTAAACTTAAAAGCACCTAATAAATCACAATCTATATCTGGATAAGGTATTGTAGAAGTTCCCACTATCCAATTCATTTGCTCGATTACCATATATTCACCAACAGGGCTTATTGGTGGTGGTGCTGATGGAACGGCTTCCATATCACCAGCACAATTATAAGTCATTAACCCAATAAGTAATAGGTATATAATTTTATTAAAAAGCTGCGAATTGATATTCATGGTTATAGATTTTTAACAATAAAAGTAAAGAACTTATTAGTTCTTTAAGTAGTTTTTACAATTAATTTTGAGGTTCCTGTGAAAGCAGAAATATAATACTTAATCATATTATGACTAGGCTTGATATAGTTAGTTAACTCTTCACTATTTAAAAGGCTCTTGAACTAAACTTACAAAATCTTTTATTTAATTACAATTACCATTAATAATATCTTCTCCAGTCGGATTTTGGGCGTTAAATTCTACACCATAATTTTCAACAAATCCATTCGTAAATAGATTAGTAAGTGAACAAAAGTTACTTAAATTTGGGTTGTCATAAATTCCAATATTATCTGCAGACGTTAATGATTCTAGACCATTTAGACTAATTAGGTTTTCATTCTGATTCAAACTTAATATCCCTATATGTGTCAATGAATCTAGTCCTTCTAAACTAGTAAAATTAGACTGAAATAGTTCCAAAAGATCCATATTATTAACATTTTGGAATGCACTTAAACTGGTAATAGGACTCCCGAAATTTATTTTGAGCGTAGAAAAAGAGGTTAGATTTTCAAAAACTGGAAGGTCAATTAAGTTGTTATTGCCTGTAATTATAAGTCCACGAAGGGTTTCTGTATTTGCAACAGCATTTATATCTGAAAGGCTAGCGTTTTGGTTTAGTGAGAGTGATTCTAAGTTATTAACTGATTGAAGTCCGTTAAGATTTGTTAAACTATTATTAGTATCTATAGAAATGGCTTTAATAGTTTGCAAATTTTCTAACCCAGAGATATCAATTAAACTATTATTAGTTTGTATCGCTAAAAATCTATCTAATCCAATTGCCAGTAGACTATTCAGTCCGTTTAAATTCACAAGATTGTTGTTATTCGTTATATACATATCGCCAGCACTAACGTATTCTAAACTATTAAGTCCATAAAAATTCTGCAAATTTTGATTATTTATAATGTAAAAATTTCCTCTAATTAAGTTTAGATTATCTAAACCATCAAAACTTTCTAACAAACTATTATTTTCTATCTTAAAACCTTGAGCAACCCAATCTGCTATGACTCGAAGATTTTCAAGTCCTTGAAAATTTGTAAGATTTGATTCTACAATATCAACTTGCAAACCAGTTTCATACAATTGATTTAATGGTGATAAATCAGAAACAGAACCACCAATACGTAAACTTCCTGTTATTGAATTGTAGTTATTAGATCCAAATTCAATTACTTCTTCTTGAGTTGTCAATTCAATACTACCATTATAAGTTTTATTTCCATCCGTATTTAATATCACTTCATTTCCGTATCCAACACCATCTGCATTAATAGCATATCCTACTATGTATATAACTGAACTTTCTTCTGGTAAAGGCTCTAATGAGATAGAATACTCACCTAACTCATTTAGAGGTAAATAAGCGCTGTTTGAATTATTTTCTAAGCTTAAATTGGGTTCAAAACCAATTATTATTCCAGCTTCTACTACACCAGATTGTTGTTGATTTATAACTTTAAAACTTAATTGAGCTGAAACGGGAGTTATGTCAGAAGCTTCATAAGTTATTACTTGCGGTAAGTTTAATACTTCCACAATTTCATCCTCATTCTGAGAAGAATCATCCTTACTACATGAATAAAATAATATAACAGTTAGTATTAAGTATAATGGCATTAACTTGTTTAGACTGAAATTCATTGAAAATAAATTTGGTTGGAGTAAATATAAAAAAACCACTTTGAATAAACAAAGTGGTTTTTAATATGTGAGATGCTGAAATCAAGTTCAGCATAACAAATCGAGATTACTTAATCATATCATAACTACGCTTAATAAAGTTAGTTAACTCTTCGCCTTTTAAAAGACCTTGAGATAAACGTGCTAAATCTAAACTTTGATTGATTAAACGTTCTTGCTTCTTTTTGGTTTTGGTGTTTAGAATCTCGCCAACCAATTCAGAATTGGTATTGACGATGAGGTTATACATTTCTGGCATGTTGCCCATTCCAAACATTCCGCCACCACCACCTGTTTGCTGCATCTCTTTCATACGACGCATAAACTCTGGTTGTGTAATAATAAATGGTGAAGCGTCACTATCCATTGCTTCTAATTGTACCATAAACTTTTCAGAAGGTACAACGGCTTTTAAAACTTCATCTAGCTTTGTTTTTTCTTCATCTGTTAATTTAGAAATAGTGGTCTCATCTTTCTTAATTAAGTTATCGATGTGGTCTCCATCTACACGTGCAAAAGAAATATTCTCTTTTGTAGTTTCTAACTTTTGAATTAAATGCGAAACGATAGGTGAGTCTAGCATTAAGACTTCATAGCCTTTGGCTTTTGCAGATTCAATGTAGCTATGTTGCTCATCTTTGTTAGACGCATAAAGAATGACCATTTTATCATCTTTGTCAGTCTGCTTTGCTTTAATAGCGTTGGTTAATTCTTCAAACGTATAGAATTTTCCATCTACTGTTGGATATAATGCAAAAGCATCTGCCTTTTCGAAAAATTTCTCTTCAGAGAGCATTCCGTATTCGATAACGATTTTAATATCGTCCCATTTCTTTTCAAAATCTTCTCTGTTATTGTTAAATAACGATTTCAACTTATCAGCTACCTTACGCGTAATGTAAGATGAAATTTTCTTCACCGCTCCATCAGCTTGTAAGTAACTACGTGATACATTTAACGGAATGTCTGGTGAATCAATAACACCACGAAGCATTGTTAAGAATTCAGGCACAATACCTTCTACATTATCAGTGACGAATACCTGATTTTGGAACAATTGAATTTTATCTTTCTGAATGTTTAAATCATTCGTCATCTTAGGGAAATACAATATTCCTGTTAAGTTGAACGGATAATCTACATTAAGGTGAATATTGAATAATGGCTCTTCAAATTGCATTGGATACAACTCTCTGTAGAAGCTACTATAATCTTCGTCCTTTAAATCAGCTGGTTGTTTTGTCCAAGCCGGATTTGGGTTGTTAATGATATTATCTACTGTAATTTGCTTGTGTGGTTCAGTCGTTTCTTTACCTTCAGCATCAGTAGTTGTTTTTGGAGTAAACTCTGGATCGTTTATTTCCTTAGTTCCGAATTTAATCGGAATAGGCATAAACTTATTATATTTCATCAACAACTCACGAATTTTAGATTCTTCTAAAAAGCTCGTTTCATTTTCAGAGATATGAAGAATGATTTCTGTTCCTCTATCTTTTTTGTCAGATTCTTCTAAGGTGAATTCTGGGCTTCCATCACATGTCCAATGTGCAGCTGGTTCATCTTTATGGGATTTGGTGATGATTTCTACCTTATCTGCCACCATAAATGATGAGTAGAAACCTAAACCGAAATGACCGATAATACCAGAGTCTTTTTCAGAATCCTTGTACTTTTCTAAAAATTCTTCAGCTCCAGAAAATGCAATTTGGTTGATGTATTTTTCAACTTCATCAGCTGTCATTCCCAAACCTTGATCGATAATATGAAGTTTTTTTTGGTCTTTATCAATCTTTACTTCAATCTGCGGATTGCCATATTCAGATTTAGATTCACCTATACTGGTAAGGTGTTTTAGTTTTAGTGTTGCATCTGTTGCATTACTAATAAGCTCACGTAAAAAGATTTCGTGATCACTGTATAAGAACTTTTTAATTAACGGAAAGATATTCTCTACCGATACATTAATGTTTCCTTTTGTCATGATATATAGTTTTTTGTGTATAAAATTTAATAACTACTCATAGACAAATAAAATACCAAGACAAGTTTTGTGACAAGATGACATAAAAAAAAGCCATTCTAATTAAAGAATGGCTTTTCAACTAGATATACATAAACTATTTAGTTTTTAATCTTTTCTTCATTTTTAATAGGTTCTTCTTTTTCGACTTTATTTTTTACATGCTTATCTAACCATTGGTCTTGTTCCCAAAGCATATGCATAATAGATTCTTTAGCTCTATAGCCATGACTTTCTTTTGGCAGCATTACTAATCTTACAGGTGCTCCAAGCCCTTTAAGAGCGTTGAAATAACGTTCACTTTGTAATGGATAAGTACCTGAATTATTATCAGCAACACCATGTATTAAAAGTAGCGGTGTTTTCATCTTATCTGCATGCATAAAAGGTGACATATTGTAATAGATTTCTGGTGCTTCCCAATAACTACGTTCTTCACTTTGGAATCCAAAGGGAGTCAACGTTCTATTATAAGCTCCACTTCTTGCAATACCTGCTGCAAATAAATTGGAATGAGATAATAAATTTGCTGTCATAAATGCTCCATAACTGTGACCACCTACAGCAACTTTATCTCTATCAATATACCCTAAGTTGTCAACGGCATCAATTGCAGCTTTTCCGTTAGCGACTAGTTGTGTTCTAAATGAGTCATTTGGTTCTTCACTGCCTTCACCAACAATTGGGAATGCTGCACCATCTAATACGACATAACCTTTGGTTACCCAATAAATTGGTGAGCCCCAATAAGGATATACAAATTCGTTTGGATTAGCCGTACTTTGAGACGCACTTGCTTTATCTTTATATTCGCGAGGATAGGCCCATAAAATCATTGGATATTTTTCACCTTCTTTATAATCTAAAGGCAAGTATAGAGTACCATCTAAATCTAAACCATCATCTCGTTTGTAATTGATAACACGTTTGTTAACGGCTTCTAAACTTTTAAAAGGATTTTCAAAATCAGTGATAGCCTTTAAAGCATTTTTCTTTTTAATATTTCTGATGTAGTAATTCGGATATTCTTTTTGTGATTCAATACGAACAAGAATTTCTCCTTTTTTCATATCAATCGCATAGTTTAGGCTTTCTAGTTTGTCTGTGTATTTAGATTGGTATAAACGTTTCGTTTTATCTGTCTTAATATTGTATTCATCTATAAAAGGAAATTGGCCTTCTTTAGAATAACCGTCTCCCATTAAATAGAGTTTGTCACCATTCATATTTAGCGTGTATTGACCTAAATCATTTTTTGCACTTACAAAATTTCCAGGATCACTATATACGTCTTGGTAATTTCGATCAGATATAACTTTAGATTTGCCCGTAGATGGATTAAATAAATAGGTTTTTGTGTTTCTGGTATTCCACCAATAATCATAAGCCACAGCGGTATTGTCATTTCCCCATTGAACACCGCCAAAACGCTGTTTGGTTTTTAAAATTAACGTTTGTTGACCGTTGAAAGGAGCTTCCACTTGGTAAACAGCATCTCTATAATCTGTTTCTATTTCTGGATCACCTTTATCTAACGCTTCTGCCCAAAAAAGGGTTGATGGTTTATCACCTCTCCAATTCATATTACGTTTTCCCATACGAGTGGACATAAACCCTTTAGGTCTTACTTCGTCCAAAGGCACTTCATTTACAGTTCTAACTTTATTGCCGTTCTCGTCATATATGGTACTTTCGCTTGGGAATCTTGTATAGGTTACTAAATAAGAAAAAGGACGCTTTATTGTTGTGATCATAATATACTTTCCATCAGGTGAAAAATCAATACCACGATACATATCCGCATCTAAAAAGTCTTCAACATTACCATCTATAGATATTTTTTTAATTTCTGAACGCGCAAGTTGTTCAAAATTAAATTCATCATTCGGAGTCTTTAATAAATCTTGATAGGTTCGGTTTTGCGCCTTTTCACCATCACTAACAGATACTGTAGGACCAGTAGGTATTGCAGTTTCTGTATCAATTAGCGGTTTTCTATCACTTGGTAACATTTTTACTAAAAGATGCTTGTTGTCCTTAAACCAATTGATTGTACTTCGCATATTGGCATTTACATTAGCTGAAGTGAGTTTAGTAGCTTTTGCCTGTGCAATATGTAATACCCATACTTCAACACCTTTTATTGTGGTGTTTAGACAGGCAATCATAGATTCATCTGGTGACCAACTAAACCCTGAAAGCCTTGCATCTTCAGGTAAACCAGAAACTTGGGTTGCGTCTTTATCTGTTATTTTTTTTACCTTGAGATTGGTGTAATAATTAGTTCTACTACCAATATTGGTGACAGGATTGATGCGTAAACCAGCTAATCGTAATTCAGTTTCTGAAAGTTCTGCGATAGATTTATACTGGTTACGATAGAGTAGAACCATATGTTCTCCCTTACTATCGATTTGAACACCTGGTGCTAAATCTACGTCTGCCAATTCTAGAATTTCTTCTGACGGTTGCTGATAGGTGAGGCTTTGCTGTGTATAGCCATTTAAGCACAATAAAAATGCAAATAGTTGGATGATGTTTTTCATGATGATATAAATTGGATTAGTGGTTTGAAGGTAATAAAATTTGAAGCCTAAAAATGTGATAGAGTTGTTAAAATTGGTCAATCTATTATGCGTGCATAACGAATATAAAATGGAATAAAAATTTATTGTACCTTAAACTTTAAATTAGCAAGACTAAATATAAACTATGTACAATTCAAAAATAATAGGCTTAGGTAAATACGTGCCAGATAATGTAGTAACAAATGATGATCTATCTAAAATGATGGATACTAATGACGAGTGGATACAAGAGCGTACTGGTATAAAGGAGCGACGTTGGATAAAAGAAGGTACTGAAGATACGTCTGCTGTAATGGGAGCTAAGGCTGCCAGGATTGCTATTGAACGAGCAGGATTAACAAAAGATGATATCGATTTTATCGTATTTGCAACTTTGAGTCCGGATTATTATTTTCCAGGTTGTGGTGTACAAATACAAGATATGTTAGATATGCCAACTGTAGGTGCTTTAGACGTACGTAATCAATGTTCTGGATTTATCTATGCTGTTTCTGTAGCCGATCAATTTATTAAAACTGGTATGTACAAAAACGTATTAGTTATAGGAGCTGAATATCATAGCAATGGTTTAGATAAGAGCACAAGAGGGCGTGGAGTCACAGTAATCTTTGGCGATGGAGCAGGAGCAGCAGTATTAAGTAGGGAGGAAGATACTTCTAAAGGAATTTTATCAACGCACCTGCACAGTGAAGGTAAATATGCAGACAAGCTCATTGTAGCGTCTCCAAGTATTGCACATTGGGTTCCAGAGATTATTGAAGCTGGTGAAGAGGACTTATCATACTTTCCGTATATGGATGGCACCTTTGTATTTAAAAATGCTGTCGTTCGTTTTAGCGAAGTTATTATGGAAGGTTTAGCTCAAAATGGTTTACAACGAGAGGATATAGACATGTTAATTCCGCATCAAGCCAATTTAAGGATTGCGCAATTTATACAGAAGAAATTTAGCTTAAGGGACGACCAAGTGTTTAATAACATTATGAAGTATGGTAACACTACTGCCGCTTCTGTAGTTATAGCCTTAACTGAAGCTTGGGAAGAAGGTAAGATAAAAGAGGGTGATAATGTAGTTTTGGCTGCTTTTGGTAGTGGTTTTACTTGGGGAAGTTGTATTATTAAATGGTGATTTACATCTTAAAACGTGGATAATATAAGAGTTGGAATTACATGCGTTGGTAGCGGAATAGGGCAATCCATAATAGATTCTTGTAGATTATCAGATTTACCGTTAGTAACCTTTGGCCTAGATAACAGTGCTTTTGCATATGGACTTTATGAATGCGATCACATAATAGAAATACCAAATGCTACTTCTGCTAATTATGTAGAAAACATCATTTCTATATGTTTACAACATAATATTCAAATTCTTATTCCTGGTCTAGATGATGAGCTTCAATTATTTTCTAAAAACATCGAAAAGTTTAATCAGTCTGGTATTAAGATTATTATCTCAGGAGAAAAGGTTTTAAATCTTGTAAGAGATAAAGCCATGATGACCAAAGACCTTAGTAGTGTTGCTGATATTTTTGTTCAAAGTTTTTATACAAAGGAAGATTTTTTAGAAGCCTTAAATTCTAACAAGGCTAATTATCCTGTAATTGCAAAGCCATCTGGTGGATCTGCATCGACTGATGTACATATCATATTTGATGCATCTGATTTTCATTTAATATCTAAGAATCATATTATCCAGGAGATTGCAAAACCTCATAAAGATGATGTTAATATTAAACTTTTTGAAGAACAGATAAGTAAAAGGATTAATCCGCAAATTTCAGAAATTTCAATTCAATTAGTTGCTAATAGAGTAGGTGATATCATAGGAAAAATGGCATCTTTTAATCGTTTAAAAAATGGAGTTCCAATAGAAATTATTCCCTATGAAAATGCTGATGTATGGAATGAGATTGATAAAATAATTCCAGCCATTAAATCACTTGGACTCAGAGGCCCATTGAATATACAAGGTCGAATGACTGATAAAGGTTTAAAGATCTTTGAAATGAATGCTAGATTTACTGGCATTACTGGTTTACGAGCTTTAATGGGTTTTAATGAGGTAGAAGCTTGTATTAAAAGTTGGTTCGATATAGGTTTTAGTGAAAGTTCACTTCAAATAAATAATTCAGTATTTGGTACGAGACAAGTTTTAAATAAATCTATTCATAAGGATAGAAATCCAAAAGTTGAAAGTTTATTTTCTAAAATCAATCCTTCTCAAAGTTCTGAAACAAAAAAAATATTATTTACTGGCGCCACTGGTTTTTTGGGTAGAAATTTAATAGATGAACTTTTGAAGCAAAATATAAGTTTTGCCATTACAGCTTTAGTTAGAGATAAACCTGCTGCCCAGCTAATTTTACCGCAAAGTATAAAGATTTATGATATTGATGACTTAGAAAAAGGAAACTTCTCTTTGGGAAGTGTTGATGTATTGTTGCATTTAGGATTTGCACGTCCACATAAAAAATATGAAGAAATTGCTGAAAGTTTGGCATTCACTGCCAAAATTTTTAGACGTGCTGTAGAAAATCAATTGAGTAATATTATTAATATATCATCTCAAAGCGTATATGGGCAAGGGATTTTACCTCTTTGGAATGAAAGCACTATGGTGGCTCCAAATTCACCATATTCTTCTGCAAAATATAGCACAGAATTAATACTTAATGAACTATCGCATCAAAATAAGCATTTAAATACGACATCGTTAAGGCTTGCCGGAACTACTGGTGGAGCCAAAGGTTTGATTAATGTTGATTTGATGTCAAAATTTGTAAAAATGGTGAAAGAAGGGCAAGACTTGAGTATCGTTGGCGGAGCACAAGTGTTTGAGCGTATAGATGTTAGAGATGCTGTTTCTGGTATTATTTCATTATTAAATAGTCCATCAAATAACTGGAAGCCTATTTATAACCTTGGGTCTGGTCATCAATTTACATTGTTGGATATGGCCGAAGAAATAATAAAAATTGGTAAAATTTATAATTCGGATAATTCTTCAAAAATTAATATTGAAACAAAAGATGTTGATTTAAAATTCGGAATGGATATTACCTCTTTTTGTAACGACATGGGTTGGAAACCAAAATATTCTTTTCAGGATACAATTCACTCATTATTTAAATTTGATTATTGATTTCTAAATTTTTTCACGTATTTTTCTCTCGTCCAAGACCTTAACTATGAAAAAACCTTTCTTCCTAATTTTAATAATCATTTTGATTTCTACTTTAATTAGTTGTAGTGATAATGATGAAACTACCCAAGCCATAACGACTGATATTTCAATAGTTTCATCTGCAAGTGAAGTTACTTGGACGAATTATACTGATTTATCGCAAAAACTAGAAAGTGTATTAAGTTATAGTTATGGCAGTGCTCTTGTTAGTGAGACACAAAAACTACAAACTTTTAATGCAGATACGACTCAGGTAAATGCAACAATTGGTTTTAAAATGGAATTTCAGAATCAATACATTGATTCAAACCCATCCAATAATTCAGTAATCATTACACTTATAAAAGAAGTTGAAAACCCAAGTCCGCAAAGTGTTGAGTTAAATGCTGATGGACCAGGAGGTACATATGATTTAATCACTTCAGTATTAGCTCCAGGTCATAACCCAATAGAAGTGCCTGATTGTAATCATACAGAATTCGGTGATCATATCGATGAAATTTTTGATAACGAATTAAATTCAAATGTTTTTCAATTTTACATCCATGTTTCACCAGACAATGATCGTTGTATAAATTTTGATAGACAGCGAAATGAAATAAAAACGTATAACCAATCTCCAGATAATTTGTTGGGAGTAGAAAACGAAACTGTAGTTTACAGATGGAAATTTAAATTAAAATCTGGATTTCAGTCCTCACCAAATTTTACACATATACATCAATTAAAGTCAGTAGGTGGATCATTAGAAAGTATGCCTATGTATACGTTAACTACAAGAAAGGGAAGTCCAGACAAACTTCAGTTACGTTATGCCGAAACTGATGATCAAGATACCATATCAGAAACTGAATTAGGACCTTTCATTGATAATTGGGTAGAAGTCACTGAAACTATAAAATATGGTACGTCAGGAACCTATGAAATTGAAATAAAAAAAGTAAGTGATGGCGCAATTCTATTTGAATATTCAAATCCCTCAATTATTAATTGGAGACCTGGAGCTACTTTTGTAAGACCAAAATGGGGAATCTATAGAAGTCTTATTAATGAACAAGATTTAAGAGATGAAGAGGTTTTATTTGCCGATTTTAGTATAACTGAAATTTAGTAATGATTATATAAATACCTCAAAATAAAAAAGCCCAAACAATTATCTCGTCTGGGCTTTTTAACTATTAACCAACTTAACTAACACTATTATAAATTTTCATTTATAATTACTATTACTTAAAACTTATCTCATTACTATAGACGTAATAATTCTGTTTTTATTTCATGATTACATGAGTTTAACGTGTATTTAACAAAAACCCGAAACAGATGTTTCGGGTTTTCTTTATTTAATAGTTATACAATAACACTAACCATCAACTATTTTTGTCAACTATTAAATATTCTATTTTATTATTTTAAAGACACTTCTAAAGGTTGAATGTGACACTTTAGTATTGTTAAAATATACCTCCTCCTTCTTTCTCGTCATTATCTCTTCGCTTACGAGATTTAGCTCTATATTTTCCACCACCAAAGCGATAAGACAAACGACCTGAGATTTGTTGACTTTCCCAATTAAATTGTCCACGTTGTAAAAATGGTCTTTGACCATTAAACTGTGCAAACATAGTATCGAAAATGTCATTATAGCTTAAGCTAAAGTTGGCGCGTCCTTCCATAAAGTTATAGCGCATACCTAAGTTAACCATAAGCATATCTTCCATTTCAAACTGAATGTTTTTGTTCTTTCCTCTATACATTCCAAAGACCGAAAAACTTAGACTTTTAGAAGCCTTAAAGTTGTTGAATGCTCTAAGGTTCCAAGCAACGTTATCTACTTCTACAGTATTTAAAAGAATATTTTGATTATCATCAAACGATTCTGCTATACTCTTTTGCGTTTGTGAAAATAAATCGAAACTTGCATTGATACTCCACCATTTCGTAGGACGATAATTTGAAGATAATTCTACACCATAAGCAGTAGTATTATCGAAATTTAAATTCGTAAGAATTAAGCGGTCGATGTTGGTACGATCAATTAAGATGGCTTGTTGTATTTCATCTTCGATAATTCTGTAAAATATACCGGCTGTTATACTTCCTTTTTCAAGCTTTCTGGTGTAGTTAGTTTCAAAAGAATTTGTGAACTGTGGCAATAATTCTTGATTTCCGAATTGCGAAATCAAAGCTGTATTGAATTCTGGTAATGGATTCACTTGTCCGATTCCTGGGCGATCAATTCTTCTGCTATAGCTGAATTGATATGAGTTCTTTTCCGTTGGTGTGTAAGTGAAAAATGCAGAAGGATATACTTCAAAATAATCGTTTTCAAAAGGAATCGTTAATTCTTCATTTGCTGCCAAATCTCTTCTAAATGCTTCTGAATCTACATTTACAGTTTCTGCTCTTAATCCAACTTGGTAACTCCACTTCTCTAGTTTTTTGCCATAAGTAGCATAAGCCGAGTAGATGTCTCTGGTATAGTCGAAACGTGTTGTTGTTGGGATATAATCTCCAACCATATTTTGTTCTCGTCCATCAGATTCGTAAAAAATACTGTTGTCAAACAAACGTGCTTGTAAACCTAATTCTAATTTTACGGATTCAGATAATGGTTTAACATAATCTAGATTTATAGTAGTACGGTTTCTGTCCGTATTTGTATCTTCAATAAAGTTAGGGCGTTGAGCACTAAAAAATGTATTGTTTGTACCTCCAAAACCTTCGAATATATTATGATCTACTTCAAGTTCAATGTTATGACCTTCTTCATCAAAATCGTGCTTATAATTAAAATTATACTGCTGAGAGTCGTTTTCATTTACACCTCTAATTGCCTGAGATTGGTCTAAAGAAGGATCCAGTAAATAGTCTATGCGAGTGTTTACATCAGTCCAGCCATCAAAGATGTTTTGATTTGTGAATATTGATATGGTATTCTTATCATTTAAATAAAAATCGACACCAACCTTAAATAAATTCGATTTATTATTATTTAATATATCGAAATTTTGATTGATTTGCTGTTCGACTCTATTGATTCGTCCGTAATTGAAATTTTTTGCTACACTATTATTATAAGAGCCGTAAAAGTTGAATTTTCCATTACGATAATTTGCATCTATTGAACCATTAAACTTAGGCTCAATGTCATAATTTAAACCAACATTTATATTTCCATTAAAACCAATTTGAGTGTTTTTGTGAAGCACAATGTTTATAATACCACTCATACCTTCAGGATTGTACTTTGCTGAGGGATTGGTAATTAACTCAATGCTCTTTATGGAGGTGGAAGGAATCTGTTTTAGTAATTGTTCTGCAGGAATATTGGATAATTTTCCATCTACCATAACACGTACGTTTTGATTGCCACGTAAACTAATGGAACCTGTTTGTTGATCTACGCTTACCGAAGGCAGATTATTCATAATCTCACTTGCTGTTGCACCAGCGGTTTGTAAATCCTTACCAATGGTTATAACTTTTCGATCTACTTTTTGTTGAATTGTTGATACATCTGCCACAACTGTTACTTCATCTAAACCTGTCGCTTCTTCTTCTAATTTAATATCTCCTAAATCTACTTTGTAGTTTCCTTTACCTAATTTAACAGGCTGGTCAATTGTTTTATAACCTACAAATTGAATAGAGACAACAACATCTCCCTCTGGAATTTTGTCAATTTTAAAAGTACCATCATCATTGGTAATACCACCAGTGATAATTTTATTGGCTACATCTTTTATTACAATATTTACATAAGGTAATGGCTGATTGAGATCGGCATCGATAACACGTCCTGAAATAGAGCCGCTTTTAATGTCTGAGTTGGAATTGGGTTGGGAGAATGCTAATGCAGAAAATAGCATAGCAAACATTACAAATAAATGTTTCATTGATTGATTTTTTTTGATTGATTGATAGTTCGTTAATGGATAGACGACTACTTTTACACTATGTTACCTTATTTAACATTACTTAACATCTTTTTAACATATGAGTAAAAAAACATTGGTGCTAGGCGCATCACTTAAAACAGAGCGTTATTCTAATATTGCTATAAATAAATTAAGAAATTATAACCACGAGGTCAAAGCTTTTGGTGTTATAGAAGGTGAAGTTGCTGACGTCAGTATTGATAAGGAGTTATTACAATATGAAACGATCCATACAGTAACTTTATATCTTAACCCTAAGCGACAAGAAGCTTATTACAATTACATTATTGGCTTAAATCCACATCGGGTTATCTTTAATCCAGGCACTGAAAACCCAGATTTTTATAAGCTACTAAATGAAAAGAATATTGAATATGAAGTGGCTTGTACTTTAGTTCTTCTGGCAACAGGACAATATTGAAGATGTAAAAAATTTAGAAATTATTCTTTGTAAGAATAAAGTTTTAATTCGTTATCATTACTTAGGATAAGAACAAGGTTTTTATCCTTCATTTTAATGGTTTCAATTTGTTTTATTTGTGTATTAAATGGCTCAATTCCAAAATCTGAAACAGGTTGATAATCAGATTCGTCTTTAACCATAAGTCCTTTTAAAGATGTGTAAGACCCATGATATGTATTAACTTTATATGAATTCCCGCCCACAAGTAGTGACGAATCGCCATTAATTTCTATTTGAGAAAATGTATTAATTGGTGCCATTTGAAACGCTTCAGGAAGTGCTATAAATTCAGTAAAATTACCATTATCGTTTTTTATATAACCTGAAGCTAAGGTGTGAACTTTAAATTTCTCAGCTAGATTAATGGACCCTTTTCTTATAATTTCTTCAATGGTTTTACCAGCATAACTTTTATGATCGACATAGATTTTATTAATCACATTCATCTGTCCTGCCATCTCGTCTTTAGAGTTTAACGGATAATATTTTCCTTCTTTATTATAAGCTATAAGTGTTTCATTTTTACCGTTCTTATCAAAATCTGAATAATACTTTACTAAAGGACCATCAAAGTTGAGGTTGAACTTAGTATTTAATCCCCAATTTCCTAGTAAAATATCTTTATCGCCATCCTTATCAATATCAAATGTTGAAATAGTTTGCCAGAGTCCATTCATATCTCCTGGCAAATCCATTAATTCTAAGATACCTTTTTTGTTTATATAAATTTTTGGAGCATCCCATTCTGTTGCAACTAATAGATCCTTTATGTCGTCACCATTTATATCTTCCCATTTAGCAGATGTCACTTTAGAAGTTAACTCAAAATTTTGAGCCTTTGAAAAAGTACCTTTCCCATCATTTTCTAAAATATAAGAGTTCACAGGTTTTCCAGAATCTTTTGCATCTGCTACATTTCCAATAAACAAATCAATATCTCCGTCATTATCATAGTCGTAAGCATCAACTGCTGTGGTAACTAAATAGTTTAAGGGAATCTGTTTTTTAGATCGATTAAATTTTCCATTTTCGTTAATATATAAACGATCTTGTTGGAATTTTTCGATTTTACCTTCATTAATACCAGAAGCAACATATAAGTCTAAATCACCATCATTATCTGCGTCAAAAAATGCGGCATCATTATCTTCAAAAATAGCATCGTTTTCAATTTCTGGAATTTTCATTTTTGAAAAACTAGTTCCACTATTCATAAATATATGTGCTTTCTTTCCTGAAGCATTTCCAATGAAAACATCTTCGAAACCATTACCATCTATATCTGCTTTTGCTACAGCTGGTCCTAAAGTTGAAATTTTATATGGGATTAATTTCTCTTCTTTAAAATCATTATAATTATCTTCTCCATGATTGAACTCAAATAGATTTTCTTTAGTGAAAGTTGAATTAGTACGACTAGAGTCTTCGTAACTGTAAGTCTCATTTCCTTCTGAATAACTAACATTTAAAACATCATTTACCTTAGGGTTTTTGAGAGTTTGAAATTCATTATTTGGCCAAATAATCTGAATGGAATCAATTGATGTTGCATCATCAATTCCAAAATATAGTTTGCTTTCTATAGACGAAATAAATCCTCTAGACTTAAATAATTGCTTTAATTGAGGTTTTCCGTTATTGTAAACAATAGCTTTAATGCCAATTCCTTCTTTATTTCCTCCTTTATATTTAAAATCTAAAGCAACATAATTTTTTGTGCTATCAGTAGTGTTTTTATAAATACCGGCCGTTTCACCAAAATTATTGGTTACTAAATCTAAATCACCATCTAAGTCGAGATCGACATAAATAGCTCCATTAGAGAGATTTGGAACATTCTCTATCCAATCTCCAGTTTTATTTTTAAACAATTTAGAATTGCCTTCAAAAATTTCATTGGTTACTTTACCACTAGTCATTTCTCCAATAGAATTAAATAACCATTCTAATCCATCTTTTTCTGAGCGTCCTTTAAATGCACTCGAGACATATTTTTTGAAGTCTAATCCATTTGGTCGTCTTAAAATTCCGTTTGAGATAAATAAATCTTGATGACCATCGTTATTAAAATCTGCGAACAATGGTGCCCAGCTCCAATCTGTATCTGCAACTTTGTTTAATAGTGCTGTTTCTTGAAAGTAGTTTCCAGAATTATTGATTTGAAGCATGTTTCGAGAATATTGATCTTTATAACCTAGTTCCTTTAGTTGAACTTGCATATTAAACATAGCATCATCTCCTTCGGTCTCCTTTAAAATACGCTCACTTTTTGGTAACATATCTAAAGTCATAATATCCTGATAGCCATCACCATTAATATCTGCAGCATCACTTCCCATCGAAAATCTGCTTATGGTTGTAAAAGCATCTGCAAGACTTTCGGTAAATGTGCCGTCTTGGTTATTGAGATAGTAATAATCGTCCTCGTGAAAATCGTTGCAAACATAGATATCATCCCAACCATCATTATTATAATCTGCAATGGAAGCACTTAATCCATAACCATTAACACCACCAAAAATATTCGCCTTTTCACTGACATCAGTAAACTTCCCATTGTTATTATTTAGTAAAACATCACCAACTAATGGAGCTCTTTTATGTCGTAATTCGGCTTTTCCATGTGATAGTGTGGTATGTACTGCATGATTTACGATATATACATCTAAATCGTCATCTTTATCGTAATCGAAAAAATAGGCTTGAGTAGAATATCCTTTAAAATCTAGACCATAGTCTTTTGACTTTTCTGTAAATGTTCCATCTCCATTATTGATAAAAAGTTCATTGTGACCTTCAAAATCTAAAAGACCAGAAACTGCACACACATAGATGTCTAATAACCCATCATTATTAATATCTACCATTGTAACTCCTGTGTTCCAGCTTGAGTTACCAGAGATATTAGCTGTCTTAGAAATATCTTCAAATTTTAAATTGCCTTTATTTAGATATAATTTGTTGTCTCCCATGTTAGATACGAAATACAAATCTGTGAGACCGTCATTATTAACATCCCCTGAGGCAACTCCACCACCATTGTAATAGTAAATGTAATTGATAATGCTATGCTCAGCATCTTCAGAAACTATATTTGAAAAATCAACACCTGTAACTTCTTCTGATAATTTATTTAGAACATAATTAGGAGTGTCGGTTACATTTTCTGCATCGTCAGAACAGGCTAGCAATAGAAATATTGCAACCAGAGTAAGGGATATGTTTTTCATTTGTGCGATGGTTAGTCAACCAAACAAAAATAACGATTTTTTAACAAACCTTTAACGTATGTAGTTTATTAATAATTTTTGGAACAAAGAGAAATTGAAACCTAAATTAATTTAGTGTCAAGGTGAGTTTATAAACTATTTAATATCAATTAGATGGATGCTTTTTTCTAATTAATAGTAAGCCCAAAAAGGTTAGTAAACCATTAAGAGGAAGAATTTCCCAATGGAATATATAGGCTCCAATTATCGATTCTGGTAAAGAAGTAATTAGAAAACTTACGACGATTGAAAGTAAAGCCACAATCCACGCATATTTATCTTTTATTTGGTACTTAGTTAAAATTCCAAATGCGAATAATCCAAGTAATGGACCATAGGTGAAGGTTGCAAATTTAAAGAGATTGCTGACAACGTTACCTTCAAGCATATTGAAGAGAATAACAACTAGTATCAATAAAACAGAAACAGCTATATGTACCTTTTTTCGCAATGACTTTTGTTGCTCTTCTGGACGGTTTTCAATATTTAAGAAATCTACACTAAATGATGTTGTTAAAGACGTAAGAGCACTATCTGCACTAGAATAAGCAGCTGCAATTAATCCAATAATAAAAGTAATAGCTAATGCAGAGCCTAGTCTTTGATTCATAGCTATTTCAGGAAATAATAAATCTGTTCTTGTTTTTCCATCTAAAACAGGAATATTAACGTTAAATTTTTCTGCGTAGATAAATAATAAAGCACCTAATGATAGAAACACAAAGTTGACAAAAATGAGTAATGTTGCCATGCTAAAGATATTTTTCTTTGCTTCTTTTTGATTTTTGCAAGTTAGATTTTTTTGCATCATATCCTGATCTAAACCAGTCATAGCAATAGCTATGAAAATACCGCCTATAAAATATTTCCAGAAATAAGTCTTAGCATTCGGGTCATCAAAAAAGAAAATTTGTCCTTTAGCTTTAAATTCTGAAGAGCTTAAAAACTCAAAATAAGACCATTCTAATTTTACATTTATTAAGTAAATGGCAACACCAACAGACGTTAGCATAGCTAATGTCTGCAAAGTATCTGTCCATACAATAGTCTTAATTCCACCTCGATTTGTATATAACCATATTAGTAAAATAGAAATGACAACGGTTAACCAAAACGGAACTCCGATTTGATCAAAAACAATATACTGCATTGCAAGAGCTACTAAAAATAGTCTAAAAGAGGCTCCAGTGACTCTAGATAACAAAAAGAAAAAGGCTCCTGTTTTGTAACTGACATACCCAAAACGTTGTTCTAGGTACTGATATATAGAAGTAACATTTAATTTATAATATATTGGAATTAAAACAGATAAGATAAATAGATAGCCAACAAAGAATCCTAAAACACCTTGCATGTAAGCAAATTGTTCGCCTCCAATCATTCCCGGAACAGATATAAAGGTAACACCCGAAAGTGATGCGCCAATCATACCAAATGCTACGATATACCAGGGTGACTGTCTTTTCGCCTTAAAGAATACGTCATTACTATCGTCCTTCCCAGTAAAATAGGAGATTAAAACCAATAAGCCAAAATAGCTAGATATTAAAATCAGTATAGATGTTGGTGTCATAAATAAGAAGCTTTCTTAAAATAAATTTTACGAAAAGTAGTACTTTTGAGAAAAATAGCTATTTAAAATTAAAGAATTATGAAAAAGATCTATCTATTGTTAGTGATATTTGCTTTTTTGACGAATTCTTGGTCTCAAGAATACATGCAAATGATTGCAAAGGGTACATATTCAGTACAAGAAATTCAAGCAGAAGCAGAAGCTTATTTTAATGAAGTTGGTAGAGAAAGAGGAAAAGGTTATAAACCTTATAAACGTTGGGAAGCAACAGCGTTACTTATGATGGATGAAAACGGTATGTTAAAATCTCCTGATTATTATCTAAATGTTTTAGAAGAGTATAATACATACCAAAATGAAAACTCAAATTCTTTTGCTAGGACTACTGTAGGCACATGGGAAGATTTAGGACCAACATCTTGGACAGCTGCACCAAATGGTTATAATCCCGGAGTTGGTAGAATTTCCGCTTTGGATGTGCAACCATCCGATCCTAATCATATGATAGTTGGTAGCCCTACTGGTGGTGTATGGAGAACTACCGATGGAGGATCTAATTGGACAGTACTAACAGATAATCTATCTAACTTAGTTGTTGGATCTTTAACAATTCACCCAACTCAGCCCTCAATTTATTATTGGGGAACTAACTTCGGTGTTATTTTTAGGTCATTAAACTCTGGAGCAACATGGAATGTTTTAGGCGATATAGGAAATGGTGTAGTAAACAAAATAATAGTAGACCCAACTAGTACTTCTAAATTATATTGCAGTGCACAAGGTGGTGGAATATATAAATCCACTAATAGTGGTTTTACTTGGTCCATTATTCATCCAAATGCTACGAATGGATATGATGTAGAATTTAAACCAGGTGACCCAAGTGTTGTCTATGCTTCTGGTACTTCGGTTTTTAGATCTACTGATGGTGGAAATTCATTCGCTGAAGTAGGAGCTCCTTTTGATTCTGGACCAAAAATGATAGGAGTGGCAGAAGGTTCTACAAATTCTAGTAATCAATCTTATGTCTATGTTTTAGAAGCTTCGGGTGGTATTTTTAATCAAATTTATAGATCAACAAATAGTGGTTTATCTTTTTCAGCAGTAAACACAGAGACTAAAAATTATTTTGGATATGCATCTGATGGAAGTGACGATTTAGGACAAGCACCTAGAGATATGGATGTTGTTGTGAGTTCTTCTAATGCCAATGACGTTTTTATTGCAGGAATTAATACATGGTACTCTAATAATGGAGGTGCTACATTTACAATAACATCGCAATGGATTCCTGGAAATGCTACTAATCAAAATATTGGTTATTGTCATGCAGATGTGGATATTTTAAGATACGTAAATGGCGAGTTATATGTTGGTAGTGATGGTGGAGTATATAAAGCTGCTAATCCAACTACCATTAATAGTAATTATTATTCGGATTTAACGGATGGTATAAGCAATAGACAATTCTACAGAATTGGTGTAAGTCAAACGAATCCTGTCGTTGTTGTTGGTGGCTCACAAGATAATGGTAGTTCTGTTTTAAGAACAGATGGAATATGGTATGAATGGTTTGGAGCTGATGGAGGAGAATCTTTAGTAGATAAGGACGATGCTGATATAATATATGGCTCAACTCAATTTGGTAATTTTATTAAGAGTGATGACGCTGGCCAAAGTATAATCGGTGTTACTGCGCCAGAAGATAAAGGCGGACAGAATAATTGGAATTTTTTTTCAACACCGTTTGAACAAGATCCAATAGATTCTAATACAGTTTATATAGCTTTTGATGAAGTCTACAAGTCAATAGATGGTGGAGCTAGTTGGACTTCGTTATCGGACGATCTTTTTTCATCTAACATTTCCGCGTTAAAAATTGCACCTTCTAATAATGATTATATATATGTATCACTAAGTGATCGTTTTTGGAGAACTACAGATGGTGGTACAACATGGAGTGAAGCAACAAATTATCCTGGAGGAAGCATTGTATCTATTGCGGTGCATCCAACAGACCCAGATAGAGTCGCAGTAACTTCTAGTTTTGGGAACAAAGTTTACGTCACTACTGATTCTGGTGTAACTTGGATTCCTTATGGTTTTGATTTACCATTTGGCTTTACTCCACTATCACTCGTTTGGGATGATAATCCAGATAATGGACTTTACTTAGGAATGAATTACGGGGTATACTATACTGACGATACTATAGTTGATTCGTGGATACCTTTTAATAATAACCTACCAAATGTTATTATTTATGAACTGGAAATTAATTATGCAACTAACAAAATATATGCAGGTACACATGGAAGAGGCTTATGGGCTTCTGATACTTATGACTCAACTTTAAGCACAAATGATTTTGAATTAAATGAAGTTTCTTTATTTCCAAATCCTGCGAATAACGAGATTAATATAAAATGGAGTAATCCAGAAGATGTTAGTATCAGAGTGTACAATACTCTAGGAAAATTGATGTCTTATCATAAAAAGATAAGCTTATTAAATGGCTTTAAAATTGATATGACGTCCTTTAATTCTGGAGTATATTATGTGAAGCTGAATAGTTCTAAAGGGGAAATCACTAAAAAGTTGATTTTAAAATAGCAACATAAATTTTGTTTAAAAGTCCGACTATAACTCAATTATAACCGGACTTTTTTATTTCTAAAATTCAGTACCTTCGCAATTATGGAATTTTCATCTAAACTCTTAGAAAATGCGGTTAACGAAATGTCGCAATTACCTGGCATAGGCAAGCGTACAGCTTTACGTTTGGTGCTACATTTATTGAGGCAACCAGAAAATCAAACCTTTCAATTAGCTGATGCATTATCAAAGGTGAGGGCAGACATTAATTTCTGTAAATCTTGCCATAATATTAGTGATAAACCACTTTGTGAAATTTGTAGTAATCCTAATCGTAATGACGAACTTATTTGTGTTGTTGAGGATATTAGAGACGTGATGGCTGTAGAAAACACAAGCTCTTTTAAAGGATTATATCACGTTTTGGGTGGAAAAATTTCACCAATGGATGGCATAGGACCACAGGATTTAAACATTAATTCTTTAGTGGAAAAAGTAAAAACGGGCAAAGTAAAAGAATTAATTTTTGCGATGAGTCCAACGATGGAAGGTGACACGACTAACTTCTATATTTTTAGACAGATTCAAGATTACGATGTAGCTACTTCGACCATTGCTAGAGGTGTTGCAGCAGGTAATGAATTAGAATATACAGACGAAATTACTTTAGGGAGAAGTATTATAGACCGTGTTCCTTTTGAAGCCTCTTTAAAATCTTAATAGTCTGAAGTTATCAGTAATCATATTAAACTATAATGTTCGTTATTTTTTAGAATTATGTCTAAAAAGTGTCGAGGTTGCCATTCAAAATATTGATGCAGAAATTATAGTTGTAGACAACAATTCGCCGGACGATAGTTGCGCTATGATAAAGCAATTATTTCCAGCTGTAAATTTGATAGAAAACAAAGAAAATTCAGGATTTTCAAAAGGAAATAATATTGGTGTTTCAAAAGCAAAAGGTGAGTATTTGTGTATTCTTAATCCAGATACGGTTGTTGCAGAAGACACGTTTACTAAACTAATCAGTTTTGTGGATACTAAAAATAACCTCGGAATTGTTGGTTGTCAGCTCATTGATGGAAAGGGTAAATTTCTTCCAGAGAGTAAGCGTAATATTCCAAAGCCAAAAGTAGCATTAAAGAAACTATTGGGTAGCGATAAGGCTTATTATGCTAATCAATTAGCAGTTGATGCCGTTGGTGAGGTCGAAGTATTGGTTGGTGCTTTTATGTTTGTAAAAAAAGAGGTTTACAATACTGTTGGTGGCTTTGACGAGGATTATTTTATGTATGGTGAAGATATCGATCTGTCCTATAAAGTTTTAAAAGCTGGCTACGATAACTATTATTTTGGAGAAACTACAGTTATTCATTATAAAGGGGAAAGCACTTTAAAAGACTCTAAATATGCCAAACGTTTCTATGGAGCAATGCAGATATTTTATAAAAAACATTTTAAGCGAAATATTTTATTCAATGCACTGGTTTGGTTAGCTATTAAGGTTGCATATAGTATTAGAAAGAGTCCAAATTCAAAAAAAGCAACATCGCAAAATATAGTGATTTACACCAATGACTTGCCGGAATCCTTAAAACAACAACTGCAACAACCTATAGCTATTAGAACTGAAATCAAAGACAGTATACCAAATAACACTTTGGTTATCTACGATTTAGGCATAATGGAAACACAAGCTGTTATTGATGATATGAAGAAAAAATCTAAACAAGAAAATATAGTCTTTAGATTATTGCCGAAAAACAGTAAATTTATCCTCGGAAGTGATAGTGCTATAACAAGAGGCGAAATAATACGCTTTTAAAATCGTTATAATTGAATTAAAATCAATAAAATATCGCTTTTTTTATTAATTTTGCAATCGATTATAGAATAAAGACCTTCAAATTATAAATATGGCAAAGTTTGAACTTAAGTTACCTAAAATGGGAGAGAGTGTTGCGGAAGCAACTATAACCTCATGGCTTAAAGATGTAGGAGATACTATTGAAGCTGATGAAGCCGTTTTAGAAATAGCAACAGACAAAGTAGATAGTGAAGTACCAAGTGAAGTTGATGGTGTTTTGGTTGAAAAGCTATTCAATGTAGACGATGTTGTACAAGTCGGACAAACCCTAGCAGTAATAGAAACAGAAGGAGGAGATACTGTTGAGGTTAAAGCAACTGAGCCCGAACCAGCTGTTGAACCTGAAGCTCCTAAAGTAGTCGCTGAAGTTGCGCAGACTGTTGTAGCGGCAAAAACTTTAGTAGAACCTGTGATATCTTCAGAAGACCGTTTTTATTCACCATTAGTTAAAAATATAGCAAAGCAAGAAGGTATTTCTCAAAGTGAACTAGATGCCATTCCTGGAACAGGAAAAGATAATCGTGTTACAAAAAATGATATCAAAGCCTATATTGCATCTCGTGGTTCTGCACCAGTTCAGACAACACAACCAGTGGTAGCTAAGGCTGAAGCTCCTAAAAATGAACCTGTTGTTGAGCAAAAAGTAAATGTTACTGAAACAGCTGCTAAAGCTCCCGTTAAGCAAACTGAAGAAAAAGCTATTGCGAAACCAATAACAGCTTCTGGAGACGATGAAATTATAGAAATGAGCCGAATGGGTAAACTCATTTCAAAGTACATGGTAGATTCTATACAAACATCTGCCCATGTGCAGTCGTTTATAGAAGCAGATGTCACAACCATTTGGAACTGGAGAAAGAAAGTTAAGGATGAGTTCTTAAAACGCGAAGGTGAGAATTTAACCTTCACTCCAATTTTTATGGAGGCGGTTACAAAAGCATTAAAAGAATTCCCTATGATGAATATTTCTGTACAAGGGGATTCAATCATTAAAAAGAAAGCTATTAATGTTGGTATGGCAGCAGCGTTACCAGATGGCAATTTAATTGTACCTGTAATTAAAAATGCAGATCAGCTTAATTTATTTGGAATGGCAAAACGTGTTAATGATTTAGCAACACGTGCCAGAGAAAATAAATTAGATCCAGATGATATACAAGGCGGCACATATACTGTAACTAATGTTGGTACGTTTGGAAGTATTATGGGAACACCTATTATTAACCAACCTCAAGTTGGTATTTTAGCATTGGGTGCTATTAGAAAAGTACCTGCTGTTATCGAAGGACCAGAAGGAGATTATATAGGTATTCGTTACAGAATGTTCTTATCACATTCTTACGACCACAGAGTAGTTAATGGCGCACTAGGAGGCCAATTTGTAAAATATGTAAAAGATTATTTAGAGGCTTGGGATTCTTCTCGCGAAATCTAATTTGTTCTTTTGAAAAAATTATTAAAGCGAAAAGCACAGTTTTAACTGTGCTTTTTTTATAGGTTTTGATTAGTTTCGTTTAACGTTGTTGTGTATGGTTAGTTGCGTGGTTAAGCAACTAAGTTAGCAAACAAATCACAGATAGAAAATTCCAGCGGAATTTTCGTAAGTCGGCAGTGACCAAGCAATTAATTATACACGGTGTTGTAACACGTTTTTTATTCAATTCCAATTACTATCGGAATTTGTGATTTAACTTCTTTTTCATTTACACAAGCTGGATACCAATCAGTAAATTCAATTAGCAATTCCTTAACCTGAATTTGTGTTTCTTTATTTAACTTTCTAAAATCTCCAAAAAATCTGAACGGTTCTTTTTCGATTTTCCCATTTTCATTTATGATTACGAAAGCTCTTATTTTATTAGGCTTGTAACCTTTAATTTTTTTTATTTTTTCAGTCAGAACTTTATGGTCAGATTTCAAGGAAGGCATCTTGTCGGGACGCAAATAAACTCCGTTTTCATTTGTTATTCCGTAAAATACTTTGTTTTGTTCCAAAGCCCATAAATAATCAGATGATGACTTATCAATTCCTTTGAAAGATTTGAATTTGCCTTTAAACGTTATTTGCTTTAATATTTCTCCGTTTTCATTAACCTTTTTTATTTTCATTTCATATTGTCCTCGCAATCCGTTTGTTCCCTGAAAAGGATTTTGATTTAATTTAAAGTCAATATCAAGTATTTTATATTTTGTTCCAATTTCAGCAACATCAGTCCAATATTCGTAGTCTGAATTTATGATGTTTAGGTTATTGTCAATTTCAAAACATATAGTATGTCCAGTAAATCCTGTGCTGTATTGGTTTAAAATTTTAATATTTGAATTCTCGCTGATTTCTATATCAAAACTTTTGTATTTCTTAAGTTCGTTTGCAATATTGTCAAATCGGTTAAATTCATCTTTAATTTCATATTTCACAATATTTTGGTCAATCGTAACTTTTTTTTGTCCGAAAGCACAATTTGCGATTAAAATCAATATGATAATTTGAATTCTCAATGTTCGTTTTAAATGTTTTACAACTTTAGTGATATGAGTCCGTTTTAATGACTTATATCAGACATTAAACGAAGGTAGCTTTTTAATTTTACAAAGTCAAGCCAGCTTTTTCATTCCAATCAAGGCTATTCTGTATATTCTATTTATCTTTGAGTTTCAAAATAAAAGCAATGCAACTCAACCTAACAAAGCCTATCTGTTTTTTCGATTTAGAAACTACAGGAATCAACATTTCAAAAGACAGAATTGTAGAAATATCTATCCTTAAAGTTTATCCAAATGGTAAAGAAGATACTAAAACTTGGTTAGTCAATCCTGAGATGCCAATTCCTGCTGAGGTAACTGCTATTCATGGTATCTCAGATGCTGATGTGGCTGACAAACCTACCTTTAAAGACTTATCGAAAGAGATCTATAATATGATTAAAGATTCTGATTTAGGAGGTTTTAACTCTAACCGTTTCGATATTCCTTTATTGGCAGAAGAAATGCTTAGAGCAGAAATAGATTTTGATATGAAAGGCAGACAATCTGTAGACGTACAGACTATTTTTCATAAAATGGAACAACGAACCTTAGTTGCTGCTTACAAGTTTTACTGTGATAAAGACTTAAGCGATGCTCATAGTGCGGAAGCTGATACTAAAGCTACATACGAAGTCCTAAAAGCTCAAATCTCTAAATACGAAGAATTAGAAAACGACACCAAATTCTTAGCGGAATTCAGCTCACGTAAAAAGTTTGCTGACTTTGCAGGTTTTTTAATTTTTAATAAAGAAGGAGAAGAGTGTTTTTCGTTTGGAAAGCACAAAGGCAAAAAAGTAGTAGAGGTTATGGAAAAAGAACCAGGTTATTTTGGCTGGTTGCTCAATGCGGATTTCCCTTTATATACTAAAAAAGTGTTAACTGCTATTAAATTGCGTCAGTTTAATAATAAATTGAGTTAGAAGCTAATCATCTAGAATGAAACTAATCTGCATAGGTAGAAACTATACCGACCACATTAAAGAATTAGAAAACGAAAAGCCAACAGATCCTGTGGTGTTTTTAAAACCCGATACAGCGATTTTATTGAAGAAACAACCATTTTTTATTCCAGATTTTTCTGATGATGTGCATCACGAAGTCGAAGTTTTGGTGAAAATCAAAAAAGTAGGAAAGCACATCGATAAAAAATTTGCCCATAAATATTACGATGAAATTGGACTAGGAATTGATTTCACAGCACGCGATTTGCAAGCACAATTAAAAGCAAAAGGCTTACCATGGGAAAAAGCTAAAGCCTTTGATGGTGCTGCTGTAATAGGGAAGTGGTTACCAAAAACTCAATTTGATGATGTCAATAATATCAACTTTAGTTTAAAGAAAAACGATGACGTCGTTCAACAAGGAAGTACAGAATTAATGCTGTGGAAAATTGATGAACTTATAGAATATGTGTCAAAATATTTTACTTTAAAAATAGGAGATATTATCTTTACAGGAACGCCAGCAGGAGTTGGTAAGGTATTTGCTAATGATACATTAAAAGGATATATTGAAAACGAAGAATTGTTTTCTATAAAAATAAAATAAATGCCAGAACATTATAAATTACACCGTGTACGCGAAATGGCTGATAACGACGAAGATTTCGTTGCAGCACTAGCAGCAGCTTTTATAGAGGAAGTGCCAGAAGATGCAGAACGCTTAAGAACAGCTGTGCCAGCAAAAGACTATAAAGAAGTTTACCAAGCAGCTCATAAAATGAAGCCTACAATAGATTTATTTGAGCTTGGAGTTTTAGATGAACTCATCGAAGTACAAGATTGGGGAAAATTTGAGCAGTCTGATAAAAGTGTCGATGGACAACTTCAATCCGTTCTAACAGCAGTAGAAAATGCTACCAACGAAATAAAAGCCGATTTCGGACTGTAAATGCAAGCAGAAATCATCACTATTGGCGATGAGATTCTCATTGGTCAGATTGTAGATACAAATTCGGCATTTCTTGGTAAGGAATTCAATAAAATTGGTATTTCCGTATATCAGATTACATCAGTTCAAGATGATAAAGCACATATCTTAAAATCACTACAGGAAGCTGAAGAAAATGCAGATATCATTATTATTACCGGTGGATTAGGTCCTACTAAAGATGACATTACCAAACACACTTTATGTCAATATTTTAATGACACTTTGGTAGAAGACGAAGAAGTACTGGCCAATGTTGAACAACTATTCTCAAAATATAATATACCTCTATTAGAGGTGAATAAGCACCAAGCTTTAGTTCCATCTAAGGCAAAGGTGTTAACGAATAAATATGGTACAGCTCCAGGAATGTGGATGGAAAAAAATGGTAAGGTGTTTGTATCGCTTCCAGGTGTGCCTTATGAGATGAAGGCTTTAATTTTAGACCTAGTCATTCCTAAGCTTAGAGAACAATTTAAGTTTCCGTTTATAATGCACAAAACTGTATTAACTTATGGTTTAGGTGAAAGCTCATTAGCAAAACGTATTGAAGTTTGGGAAGATAATTTACCAAGTTTTATAAAGTTGGCTTACCTACCAAGTTTAGGAAGAGTAAGGTTGCGGTTATCTGGAAAAGCTATGGATAAAGCTAAAGTTGAAGCTGAAATAGAAAAACAAGTTGCTTTGCTACTACCTCAAATAGAAGATGTCTTTATTGGTTTTGAAGAAGACAAATCTATAGAAGCAGTAATCGGAGTACAATTAACAGAAATGGGTAAAACTTTATCAATCGCTGAAAGTTGTACAGGAGGAAACATAGCACAAGCATTTACAGCTAACCCAGGTGCATCTAAATATTTTAAGGGGAGTATTGTGAGTTATGCAACAGAATCTAAAGTAAAGATTTTAGAGGTTCCCGAAAGTGATATTGCTACAAATTCAGTAGTAAGTAAAGAAGTAGCAGAAGCGATGGCGAAAAATGTACTTACTTTATTTAATAGTGACTATGCTATTAGTACTACAGGTAATGCAGGACCATCAAAAGGAGATTCAGATGCTGAAGTAGGCACAGTTTGGATAGCAATAGCTACAAAAGATAAGGTGTATTCTGAGGTTTTTAACTTTGGAAATCATAGAGAAAAAGTAACGGTGAAGGCAAAAAATAAAGCCCTTGAAATGCTTCAAAAAGAAATTAAAAAAAAGTAGATATATATTTTTGCTAAACCTCAAAGTTTTATTAAATTTGCACCCTGTTTTAAAATAAACATTTTTCGGATTTATTATAAACAGAAAAAAATAATAGACCTAAAGAAAGAATACAATGTCAAGAGTTTGTGAACTTACAGGGAAAAAAGCGATGGTTGGAAACAATGTTTCTCACGCGATGAATAAAACAAAACGCAAGTTTAATGCAAACTTAGTTAAGAAGCGTTTCTTTATTCCTGAAGAAGATAAGTGGGTAACATTAAAAGTTTCTACATCAGCATTAAAGACTATCAATAAAATTGGTATCAGTGCAATGTTAAAAGAAGCTAGAGCAAAAGGATTTTACAAATAATAGCGTAAAAGCTAAAGTCAATTTAAAATGGCAAAAAAAGGAAATAGAATACAAGTTATCTTAGAGTGCACAGAGCACAAAGCTTCTGGTCAGCCAGGAACATCGAGATATATTACAACAAAGAACAAGAAGAATACGCCAGACCGTATGGAGATTAAGAAATTTAATCCTATCCTTAAGCGTATGACAGTTCATAAAGAGATAAAATAAGAAATCATGGCAAAGAAATCAGTAGCATCTTTACAGACAGGATCAAAACGTTTGACAAAAGCGATAAAAATGGTAAAATCACCAAAAACTGGAGCTTATATGTTCGTAGAATCAGTGATGGCACCAGAATTTGTCAATGACTTTTTAAACAAAAAATAATTTCTATTTATATATAGATTTATGAAACTGCTTTCGTTTGAAAGCAGTTTTTTTATGGCTATATTTGAGCTGGTATGACAACTTAGCAGTAAACTAGTATAGGCAAGGTTGTTGCGATATGCAAAGCAAATAGAATACAATGAGTTTTTTTAAAAAAATATTCTCTTCCGAAAAGAAAGAGACACTAGATAAAGGTTTAGAGAAATCTAAATCCACTTTTTTCAATAAATTAAATAAAGCAGTTGCAGGTAAATCTAAAGTAGATGATGATGTTTTAGATAATCTTGAAGAAATCTTAGTAACCAGTGATGTTGGTGTTAATACAACACTAAAAGTCATTGAGCGTATAGAAGCACGTGTTGCGAAAGATAAATACTTAGGTACTTCTGAACTTAATCAAATACTAAGAGAGGAAATTGCAGCCTTATTATCAGAAACTAAGTCTGGTGAAGAAACGGAATACACCATTCCTAATTTACCAAAGCAAGAAGATGGCTCTAAAACACCTTATGTACTTATGGTGGTTGGAGTTAATGGAGTGGGTAAAACCACAACCATAGGTAAATTGGCTTATCAGTTTAAAAAGCAAGGCTTGAAAGTAGTTCTTGGTGCAGCAGATACGTTTAGAGCTGCCGCAATAGATCAATTGCAGGTTTGGGCAGATCGTGTAGATGTACCAATGATTAGACAAGAAATGGGATCTGATCCTGCTTCAGTAGCTTTTGATGCTTTACAATCTGGTGTCAATCAAGACGCTGATGTTATAATCATAGATACTGCAGGTCGTTTGCATAATAAGGTGAACTTAATGAATGAGCTAACCAAAGTAAAACGTGTGATGCAAAAAGTGGTTGATAATTCACCTCACGATGTATTACTAGTACTAGATGGTTCAACAGGTCAAAATGCTTTTGAGCAAGCAAAACACTTTACAGCAGCAACTGAAGTGACATCGTTAGCGGTTACTAAATTGGACGGAACGGCAAAAGGTGGAGTGGTGATTGGAATCAGTGACCAGTTTCAAATACCTGTAAAATATATTGGAGTAGGTGAAGGTATTGAAGATTTACAAGTGTTCAATAAGTATGAATTTGTAGATTCTTTTTTTAAGTAATTAAACTAAATATCAAGTAATAAAAAAAAGTACTATTAGTAATAACCTTTTACTAATAGTACTTTTTTATTTATAAGAGCTAAAACTAATTACATATATCTTCGAGAGATAAAAGTACTCCAACAGGTGGATTAGTACCAGAATCTATCAGCGAACCATTTGGTGCAAATATTTCATAACCAACTTCTTCAGGATAAGTATCACCAGTAAATTCAAATATTAATACCGTTGTATTGCTAGGGACATTTACGGTTTGTGTACCCGTTGTTTGATTTGTTTGTCCAGATGCATCAGGAATAGTCGCATAGGAAACAGAATCATTAACGGTTATTTTTATACCATTTCCTTGCCAGCCATCTCCATAATAATCATACATGACAATAGTCCAATCACCTACAAAATTAGAATTAAGCTGATTTGTAGTCACTACTAAAGCGTCTGTATATTCGCTATAGCCATCGGATCCGCAGTTTGCTCTTACATAAACTTCATATGTCGTATTAGGTACTATATTTTCTGTTAAGACAAAATTTGTTTCAGATGTATTTATTACAGTACCGTTTCCTATCGCAAACCCAACTTCACCATATTCAATTTCCCATGCGGTTTCATTGTTACTAGACCAACCAATTCTAAATGAACAAGATTCTAACTCATAAAAATCTAAATTATTTGGTGTTACACAAGATGCTTCTGTTGTAAATGTGGTAGGTCCGACAAAATCGCTAGAAATATCACTAGAACAATTAGACTTTACGTAGAAATCATATTGCGTAGTTGGAGAAAGATTAGAAAGTTCATAAGAGTAGTTAGAAGTTGTCATTGACGTTCCAGTTCCGAGATTAAATCCGGCTATACCATATTCAATATCAAAAGATGCAATAATGCTACTATTTTCGTCATCATCAACAAACCATTCTAGATAAGCACTGTCTCCTGTTACGTTGTAGACATTAGGAACTGCTGGTAAGGGACAATTAATATTTGGAGTAGTAAAACTCAATGGGCCAACCCAACTACTAAAATCACTACCATCGCAACTACTTCTCATATAGACCTCATAAGATGTGTTGGCACTTAAGTTTGGTAAGTTTTGGGAAGTACCATTTATAGTAATAATATTTCCTTGTCCTTGATTAAAACCAGATGTCCCATATTCTATTTGAAAATTAGAATTGTCATTACTGTTACTCCAAGTAAGCGTAGCTGTATTCTCTAAAACGTTACTAATAGCAACGTTACTAGGACTAGTACAATTACTTCCTTGTGGATCGTCTCCTTCACTTGAGCAATTAAAAGTTAATAAAAGCAAGAATAAATAAAATAGTGATTTTTTCATTTTTTGTATGTCGTATAAATTTTTTCAAATGTAAATATAAAGTAAGAAAAAACAACTAAATACTGCAGTTTTGTTTGTAACGATAATACTCTTTTTTATAGCTATCATAGTAAGAAAGAACTAAGTGTACAGCACAATAAAATTTACGATACTTAAAGCGGTTTTTGTATTTTTATAAAAAATACTAATCATGCGTAATTTCCTATTCATTCTGCCTTTCTTTTTTATTCTTTCATGTAAAAACACTAAAACTTCAAGTACTGTAGCACCTAAAGAGAATGCTGAAGCAGTAACGCAATCGTCAACAGAGGATGCTTCAGATTTGAGCGCAATTTCTACCAAAGACTTCAGAGAGTTTAAAGTTTTAGATTCTAAAAACTTAACCAAGGCTGAAATCTGGATTACTATTAATCCTCAATTAGCTGATTTTACAGAAGAAGACTACAATCGTTTAAAACCTCATATCTTAGAAAAGGATATTAATACACTCCAAAATAATAGAAGAGCTCAAAAATTCACATATGAAGAGTTAACCAAATTCTATTTATACCGTATTAGAAAGTATGATCGTGAAAATCCATTATCACTAAACTCTGTAATTGCTGTCAATCCAAATGTTATTGAAGACGCAAAACTTAGAGATCGAGATTTTAGAAATAAAAAATGGAAGCATCCAATTTTTGGAATGCCAATTCTTCTAAAAGATAACGTAAATGCTTCTGATATGGCAACTACAGCTGGTGCTGTGGCGTTAAAAGACAACTTTACAGAAGATGCTTTTATAGTAAATAAATTAAAATCTAATGAAGCTTTAATACTTGGGAAAGCCAATCTTAGTGAATGGGCATATTTCTTTTGTGGTAATTGTCCAAGCGGTTATTCTGCTATTGGAGGACAGACTTTAAATCCTTATGGGAGACGAATTATCGATACAGGTGGATCTAGTTCTGGAAGTGGAGTTTCTGTAGCGGCTAATTTTTGTGCTGCTGCAATTGGTAGCGAGACAGCAGGTTCCATTTTGTCTCCTGCAAGTCAGAATTCGACAGTAGGCTTAAAACCCACCATTGGATTGGTGAGTAGAAGTGGAATAGTGCCTATTTCTTCAACTTTAGATACTGCAGGTCCAATTACAAAAACAGTTACAGATAATGCCATTGTGCTTGATGCTATTTATGGCTATGATAAATCAGATACAAAATCAATGAAAATAGAAAACGTTGAAGCCTATTATCGTATGCCTTCGACTAATACTTTAATGGGAAAGCGTTTCGGAGCACCAAAGCGATTACTATCAGACACGCTATATGCTAAGGCATTAGAGGTTTTAAAACTACAAGGAGCAGAGATTGTAGAAATAGAAGAAGAACTGGTTGGACTTCCGAATTTCTTACGCTTACTTAATCTGGATATGAAGAAAGATTTACCAGCTTATATGGAAGGTTATGCCAACAAAAATATTGATTTGAGAACCGTTTCTGATGTGATGAATTTCAATTTAAAAGACTCTTTAAAAACAATGCCTTACGGTCAGAATTTATTCAAAGGTATTGCTAATGATAAAGGTGATACTGAGTATTTAGAGCGAATTAAAGATACCTTAAGTACTAATGGAAAGCAATATTTTGATACTCCTATGATGGCTAATGATTTAGATGGATTTTTGTCTATTAATAATTACCACGCAGCTTTTGCAGCTGTTGCAGAATATCCTGCATTAACCGTACCAATGGGTTACACTGATGAAGGTGCTCCAAAAGGATTAACTTTTATAGCTAAATCTCTTCAGGAAAAACAATTATTAGAATGGGCTTATGCTTATGAGCAAGCTTCAAAAATGCGACTAACACCAAAAGATTATGACTAATTAATTAAGTCATTTATTTTTTCCCAAAGCAAGTTGTCATAATCTGATAGACTTAACTGTCCGTTATCTCCACCATCATTTCCCATGCGTATTATGACTAGTTTTTTGCTAGGAATTACATATAGTTTTTGGTCGTTGGCACCTAGACCAGCTATTAAATCATCAGGTGCATTTGGTATTAATTTTCCAGTAAATGAGTTTTCAGAACTTGGCAAGATATACGAAGATTTGCCATTTAACCAACACAAGTAACCATAAGCAGGATTTAGGTTCTGTGATGTATTTGTCATTTCAGTGAAATAATTCGCATCACCTAAAATAATGTCGTCTTCCCATATGCCTTCATTAAGACATAATAGGCCAAATCGTGCCATACTTCTAGCATTACTGGCATAGAATCTATTATAACCAAATTGAACCCAACCACCTTGCATTCCTATCTTATTTTTTAATTCTGAGTTGAAATAAGTATCAAAATCAGAATTTAAGGCACCAGAAATAATAGATTGCGTTAGTGTATATGGTGCGTTATGATAATACCAAAATGAATTTGGGTCATCTAAATACGTTAGACAATCCATATCAGTACAATATAAATCATCTGTGTAATCCAGTCCTGTTGTCATGGTTATATGATTTTTTACTGTAATTGCATTCTCTTGCTCTGAGGTTAAGCTACTCCAACCACTTCCTAAATAATTTGAAGATGAATCAGTAATATTTAATAAACCGTCTTCTTGCGCTATACCTAATGTAAATGCAGTTAGCGTTTTACCGGCAGAAAACCATGGATTATTAGAGAGCATAGTAGTTCCGTTGAAATAAGATTCATTCACAATTCTACCATTATGCAAAATTATAAATGACTTGGTGTCACTGTCTTCTAGAAAATCTAAAAGAGGTTGTAGCGCATTTTCATTCCAATCTAAATTTGATATAGATTTGGTTTCCCAAACATCAGAATCGTTCGGTGGAAAATATAGCATTTCATCAATAGGAGGCTCGTCTATAGAACTGTCATCCGAAGAACACGAAAAAGTGAGAATGAGACTTAGAATAATGTAGGTTAATCGCATTGGTTTCATAGATTGGTTTTTATTTAAGACCTATAAATATACTAAAGGTTTAATTTACGTTGTATCTTTGCAAACTGATTTATAAAAACATGCGTACAAAGACTTTAAAGAAAAATAGGATCAATGTAGTGACTCTTGGTTGTAGTAAAAATGTTTACGACAGTGAAGTTTTGATGGGTCAACTAAAAGCCAGTGGTAAAGATGTAGTTCACGAACAGGAAGGTAATGTTGTTGTTATTAATACTTGTGGTTTTATTAATAACGCTAAGGAAGAAAGTGTCAATACCATTTTAGAGTACATGCAAAAGAAGGAAGATGGAGAAGTTGATAAAGTATTTGTTACAGGATGTTTAAGTGAACGCTATAAACCAGATCTGCAGAAGGAAATCCCAAATGTAGATCAGTATTTTGGGACTACAGAATTGCCTGGATTATTAAAAGCATTAGGTGCAGATTATAAACATGAATTAATTGGTGAGCGTCTAACCACAACTCCAAAAAATTATGCTTACTTAAAAATTGCAGAAGGTTGCGACAGACCATGTAGCTTTTGCGCTATTCCTTTAATGCGGGGAAAACATAAAAGTACTCCAATAGAAGAAATTGTTATTGAAGCTGAAAAATTAGCTGCTAATGGAGTAAAGGAATTGATTCTTATTGCTCAAGATTTAACGTATTACGGATTAGATTTATATAAAAAGCGAAACCTTGCTGAATTGCTAGAACATTTGGTTAAAGTAGAAGGTATCGAATGGATTCGTTTACATTATGCATTTCCAACTGGTTTTCCAATGGACGTGTTAGATGTAATGAATCGAGAACCTAAGGTTTGTAATTATTTAGATATTCCATTGCAACATATTTCTGATTCTATTTTAAAGAGTATGCGTCGTGGAACAACTAAAGAGAAAACCACAAAATTACTCAAAGACTTTAGAGTAAAAGTGCCAGAAATGACCATTAGAACAACACTTATTGTTGGTTATCCTGGAGAAACCCAAGAAGATTTTGAAACCCTTAGAGATTGGGTAAAAGAGATGCGTTTTGAGCGATTAGGATGCTTTACTTACTCGCATGAAGAGAATACTCATGCCTATAATCTTGAAGATGATGTACCAGAAGAGGTGAAGATGGAACGTGCTAATGAAATTATGGAGATTCAATCCCAAATTTCATGGGAACTCAACCAAGTAAAAATAGGACAGGAGTTTAAAGTTGTTATTGATCGAAAAGAAGGTAATTATTTTGTTGGTCGTACAGAATACGATTCACCAGATGTAGATAATGAAGTCCGTATTGATGCTACTAAAACCTATCTAAAGACAGGTGAGTTTACTACTATTAAAGTCATTGAAGCTGAAGATTTTGATCTTTATGGTGAAGTTGTGTCATCCTGAGCGTAGTCGAAGGGTTGATCTTTATGGTGAGGTTGTCTAGCAACCATCTCTTGGTCCAAATGTAAAAACCAATTCTTGGTCTATCTTTTCACCTTTTACATTTTCAGCTGGTATCCATTTTCCAGGTATATTTTCTAAGAGTTGAATAAATTTTTTATCAATAGAAGGATAACCCGTTGTCATGGCATCGTGCTTAACATCCTTAACGCTTCCCTCTTTAGAAATTACAAAAGATAGTTTTATAGCTCCAAGGTCGTCACCTTTTATAACTTTCATGCTTTCTTTGCTGTTCACCTTGAGATATTCGATTAATGCATCTTTTCCTTCATAATAAGTGGCTTGCTTTTCTGGAACAACAGTAATATGAGGCCCAAAAAAGCGTTCCTCTAATTTACCTGTCTCTTTATTCTTTGATTTGAATTCGGTTCTAATAGTAAAATGACTAAAATAGTCTGTCGCTTTTAGAATTTCTTTTTGCGCATCTGTTAGTTTGGCTGAAGTTCCTCGTGCACGTATTTGCGATAGTTGATTATCTTTTACAATAATAACATCTACTGAATTGATATACTCTATTTGTGCCTTCTCTCCGTCATTAAGAAAATCATAAATTGTGGTGGCACTGTGGACGTCTTCTTTTTTTACAGCTGCAAATCTTGCGTCCACTCCATAATATAAATCAGGAATTGATTTGGTGTTTGTGTCTTTTATATTTGGGTCCTCTAGAGCAAGGTCTTTGCTGTTTGAGGAATCTTCGGAAATTACTTCGGTATTACTAATACAGTTAGTAAAACCAAAGATTAATAGACTTAAAATAGCTAGTTTGATGTTGAATGAAATAATACCCTTTTTCATAATTGATTGACTTAGATGACTAATTTTTTTCAAATATAAGTTGGAAGGTATATTCTGTCTCTAGATGATATGTGAAAAAAGTGCAAAATTTATGTGAAATAACGAATATTAAATCAATCCTAGCACTTATTGCTTAAAACCCTTCAAAAAAAGATTTCTTGTGTCTCACTGGACTTAATAAGTGTAATTTGTGGTATTACAACAAACGAATACTATTTTAAGTTTATATTTAATTCGTTATTTAGCCAAAACATTTCTGTGTATTTTTAAATAAGAAGATATTACAGTTTATACATGCACCTATTATTTAGTTATATGAAAAACATCAATTTGTCAGTTATTATTTTTGTCTTCTTCTTGTTTTTTCAGGCAATTTCTTTTTCTCAAAATACCAAAATAGATAGCCTTAAAATTGAATTACAGAATCATAAAGAAAAAGATACCACCCGAGTAAACCTATTGAACGAAATAGCCTTTTTGACCTATAAAAATGATTTAGATACGACTATAAACTATGTAAAGGAATCTGAAGCCATTTCTGAGTTGATGGGTTTTAAAAAAGGAAAAGCTAGAGCCCTATATATAAAGGGATTGGCACAATCTGAAGAGTCGGATTTTGACAGAGGATTTGAGTTTATGGAGAAGGCTCTTCAATTGTATAAAACAATAAATTATAAGGCTGGTATTTCAGAGTGCTATGATGGCATGGGTCTCATCCTTAATAATAAGGGTGAAACGAAAGAAGCTATTACATATTATCTGAAATCGGCTCGTGTTAATGAAGCAATTGGAAACAAGGAAGGTGTTGCTGCTGATTACATATCGATTGGAGTTGCGTACTATGAAATTGGTGATTACAACGAAGCATTAAATCAATATAAGAAAGCACTGCAAATAAATAAAGAAATAAATAATGATGAGGGAATAGCTCGATGTCTAATTAACATTGGAAATATTCATATAGTAAAAGGTAACTTTCCTCTCGCTATAGAGTATCAACATAAATCATTAGAAATAAATGAAAAAAGAAAAGATACCACGTTGATTTCATTTTCTCTAAATAACTTGGGAGTTATCTACAATAGCTTAGGAAATCATGAAAAAGCAATACCTTTTGTTAAACAAGCTTTAGAAATTCAGAAAAAGAGTGGTGATAAAAAGCGTATAGCAGAAACTTTGAATAATTTGGGTGCGTTGTATATTAATATAAAGAATTATGAAGAAGCACATAAATATTTGAAAGAAGCATTACACCTATGTCAAGATATTAATAATAAATTCATTGAAGGCAATACTTTAAATAATATTGGATCTGTATTTCTATACAAAAAGAATTATTATAATTCACTTGAATATTATGAAAAAGCAAGCATAATTAATTTAAATATAGGTAATAAGCGCGCTTTATTAACCACATATTTTGGTTTAGCTAGAGTTTATGCAAATCTGAAAAAAAATGCTGAAGCATTGACTTATGCTTTAAAAAGCAAACGCCTTTCCCAAGATTTTAAATTAGTAGAAATGGAGAGGCATATTCATGAATTGCTAGTGAAAATTTATAAAAGCAATAGAAATTATAAAAAAGCACTAGAAAATCATGAGCAATATAAAATACTTAGCGATAGTATATTTAATAAAACAAATTTAGAAAAGATAGCTCAGTTAGAAGCTGAATATAAATACAGACAAGCCTTAGATTCTGCTAATATTAGAGAATTAAAACTAACTAAAACAGTTGCGGCTACTTCTCAAGATTTAGAGAAAACACAACGAAATTATTTGTGGGCCATTATTGGGGTGCTTTTGCTTTCAATTCTGTTAGGTGCTATTGTTTTTTATCAAAAACTAAAAAACGCAAAATCAAAAACACAAAATGCCATTATGGAGCAGAAGTTATTACGCTCGCAAATGACACCACATTTTATCTTTAATTCGCTTTCTGTTTTGCAAGGCATGATTTTAAATAAAGAAGAAAAAAAGTCGGTGCATTATCTTTCAAAATTTTCAAAATTATTACGTATTACTTTAGAAAATTCAAGAGATAAAACAGTGTTGTTATCCCAAGAGTTAACGGCCGTTCAAGATTACTTAGCACTTCAAACTTTGGAGAATGATGCTTATAAATGTACGATACTCGTAGAAGATTCAATAGATGTGCCTACATTTGAAATTCCACCTATGCTTATTCAGCCCTTTGTAGAAAATGCTATTGAGCATGCGTTTGTAAATCAATCTGAAGACAAAAAAATTGATATACGCTTAATGTATAAGAATAAAAAATTGATTTGTAATATTGCTGATAATGGTGTTGGTATTAACTCTAAAAGAGAAACTAATAATAAAAATAAAAATTCTCTAGCAACGACAATTACTTCAGAACGCTTAAAGGTACTATCCAAGGATTTTAATATGGAAGGTTCGGTAACTATTGAAGATAGAGAAAAACATAACGAACAAGGTACATTGGTGACTTTAGTTATTCCTTATAAAATAAATGTTGAATAATGAAGACATTACTGGTTGAAGACAAAGCATATATTAGAAAAGGCTTACTTAATTTATTAGGTCAAATAGAGACTGATGTCGAAGTCATTGGTGAATGCGCCTCTGTTAAAGAAGCTGTAGTAGTCGCAAATGCTTGTAAACCAGATTTAATTTTTCTAGATATTAATCTTACAGATGGCAACGCTTTTGATTTTTTAGAACAAACAGAACATCTAGATTTCAAAATTATTTTTATTACGGCTTATGAAGAATACGCACTTAAAGCATTAAAAATAGGAGCGGTAGATTATATTCTAAAACCTGTAGATATAAAAGATCTTGAAATCGCTTTAAATAAGGTTAAGAGTTTACATGTTGAAGAACAAAAACAGCAAATACAGACTGTGAAATCAGTTTGGAATAATGATGAATCTAAATTAATATTATCCCTCCACGATAGCTTTCAGGTTATAGATTTAAATGAACTTATGTATTGTGAGTCGGACAAAGGCTATACATCTTTTTTCTGTAGTGATGGTAAAAAACACGTCGTATCTAAAACCTTAAAAACTTTTGAAGAACAACTCAGTGCAGCTAATTTTATACGTCCGCATCAATCATTTATGGTGAATCTAGCATTCATAGATAAATATGACAAATCTGGTGTGATTCATTTAAAAAATAGTAAAAAAATACCTGTCTCTTCACGAAAAAAAGAGCAATTTGTAACGGCTTTTTTAAACAGAAATATAGATTAAATACAAAAATATCGGACTAAAAACCTAATTTTTACAGATATTTCTTAAAGTGTCACGCTTATTTATTTATACCTAGAAGAAATAGATTCTCTATTTTTTTCTTCACTCTAGTCATATACATTTATCCTAATAATAGATAAATATTATGAAAAATTTGACCCCAAAGATCAGTAGAGTAGGATTACTGTTTGTATTATTAGTCATATTTAAACTAGTATCGTGCAGTGGTACAACCAATAACCAACCAGCAACTGCAGATGGATTTTCGGCAATAGAAAACGAACTAAAAAATAAGTTTGGTGACGACGCCTATTATACAGACTTAAGCATTACCTACGATAAATCTATCGGTAATATTATTGGAGTGACTGTAACTGAGGAGCCAGAATCTCTAAAAATGGGACAATGGAATTTATCACAAGATACATGGACGCAAAACTCAGATATCACCATAGAAGTTCCTAAAGGCACTAAAGCGGCTGATTACATGTTTCAGTTAGGTAAAACCATAAGCTTATCCAAATTAGGTGGCTTAGTTGAACAATCAGTTCAAAAGCTAAAGGATGAAAAAGACCTTAAAAATCCAACCTTGCGCACTGCTGCTTTAAATTACCCGGATAACGGAGATATCTCTAAAGCCGAATATATAATCAATCTCAAACCAGAAAACGGTGGCACCACCTTTAGGTTTTACTATACACTAAATGGTGACCTTATTAAAATGAATTATTAAACAACTTATAACAACTTTACTTTAACCTATTTTAAAAATCAAAAATCATGAAAAAACAACTACTTATTTTAATGACTCTATGTATATCCGTATTAGGGTATTCTCAAGTGTTTTTCGTTACAGATACTTATAGCAACTCACTAAGATGCTCGGTAACATCTACTAATACTGTTTCTATAATATTAGGAAGCACAATAAATAATATCAATGTCGATATACCTGCATCTGTTTCTAATGGAGGGTCAACTTATAACGTTACTGAAATTGGCTCAAATGCTTTTAGCGGCACAATAGTATCTAGTGTTAATATACCTAATACGATAACTAGTATAGGCCAATCTGCTTTTTTAAACACCAATCTAGCATCTGTAGTTTTACCTAGTAATTTAGTAAATATTGATAATTATGCTTTTCAAGGCAATCAATTAACTGAACTTACCATTCCTAGTAATGTTACCAATATAGGTATTGGAGCTTTTAGAAGTAATAATTCTTTAACCACTGTTACGTGTTTAGCTACCATACCACCTTCCATAACAACTGCCAATAATTCAAATGACACCTTTTATGATGGCTTTACTGGAAATCGTAGTGATATAGACTTAATAATACCTTCAGGTACAACAGGTGCTTATGTTACAGATCCTGGTGCTCTGTGGACAGGTTTTAATTCTGTTACAGAATTATTAAATGTTGGTGATACTTTTATTGTAGATTATATAACCTATGAAGTGACTTCGGTAGCACCAGATAATGTCGAAGCTATTGATTATGATATGACTGGAGGTACTGTAGTTGATATACCTGCTACTGTTTCCTATAGTGTTACAAATTATAATGTTACTAGTATTGGTTTAGGTGCTTTTCAATCTAATCAACTAACCAGTGTTACAATTCCAAATAGTATTACTAATATTAAAGATGGAGCATTTAATAATAATCCATTCACAAGTATTATAATACCAGAGAGTGTTACCAATATTGGTTCTCTAGCTTTTGCGGTAAATTACTTAAATACTATTGTTGTTTTAGGTACCACTCCACCCACCATAACAACAGGTGGTGGTGGTGAGACTTTTGCAAACTCTAGTCGACCAAACATTAATTTAGTTATAACCAACAATTTAACAGACGAATATGTTACAAATCCTGGCGCATTATGGACAGGGTTTAAAATGGTTTTTGAGGCCACGTCACCAACTACGGTTGAAGTTTCAAATTACGACCCAGCAAATGGCACCAGTGTTGTCATACCAGCAACTGTTACAGCAGGTTCAATAGTATTCGATGTAGTTAAAATTGATGATTCAGCATTTGAAAATATTGGATTAACTAGTGTTACTATTCCTGATAGTGTGACAAGTATTGGGATTTCAGCTTTTAACACAAATAATTTAACCAGTGTAACCATCCCAGATAGTGTTACCCTTATTGGCACTACGGCTTTTGCAACAAACCCTATTACTAATTTATCATTAGGAGCGAATGTTACCGATATTGGTATTGGAGCTTTTGTAGATAATAATTTATCTGATGTTACTATTCCTAGTAATGTTAATTTTATCGGTTTGTTAGCTTTTGCCAATAACCCATTAGCTAGTGTAACCTCATTGGCTACAATACCACCAACAATCACCACAGGTACTAATGATACTTTTGCTTTTAACCGTAGTAATATCCACTTGCATATTCCACCAGGTACTTTGGGAGTTTATGTCACAGATCCTGGAGCTTTATGGACAGGTTTTAATCCAGTAACAGAAGATGCAAACCTAGGTACTTCTGATTTTGAGCTAGCCAATGCAATTAATGTTTATAACACTAAAGATGAACTAAAAATTATCTCAAACGGTTCAGTTAGATTAGAAAACTATACCATTTACAGTATTGCAGGCGCCAAAATAAAAGAAGGCACAGAAAGCACTATTGCTATTGATGCGATAGCTAATGGTATTTATGTTATAGAACTCAACTTTGATAATGGTCGAGTGACCAAAAAATTTATAAAATAAAAACCCCAATTTACTTAAAACACACTAGTTGTTGTATTTACAACATCGTAAATACAACAACTAGATATGTATAATCAACTAAAACGAAAATATATTATGGAACACATTACATCTAAATTAGGAAAAGGAGGGCTACTATTAGCTGCCTTAGGAATTATGTCAATTGTACTCTCAGTTTTTAATTACAATGTTAGAATACTCGCTTGGGTAGATGCTTGGGGCAATACCACAGGATGGATTATTAGAATTCTATTAATTGTTGGTGGTGGAGCACTATTCTTAATCTTCGGAAGAGATGATGAAGATGAAGACTATTCAATAGACGAATAAGAATTAACATTTTAAACAACGTTTACATTTAGATATATCCTAATTGTTGACCTTATTAAAGTGAACTATTAATTAAAGATTATAAACAATGGAAAACTTAATTGAAATTAAAAACGACTATAACTCATTAGATAAATTATACAATCTTCTAAAGAAGGATTCGAATTTCGAATGTTCCAAAGCGTATGACTCTTGGGAAGTACGAACAGATCCCAATGGCCAAATGGCGCAATGTATTGTTCTTAAAAAGAGCGGAATGCATGCCATAAAAGCCTTTTTTGTAAATGAAAATACGTTGAAAATTAATTATATAATTCCTAACAAATTAATGCATGCCTACTTTGGAAAAAGTGAAAAAGCTTATCGGAGTATTATTGAGATTGTAGCTGGTACAATAAAACAAGCACTACTGGCAGGTTCTCAGCAAAAAGCATTTGAAGAACTTGAGAAAACGGTTAAAAGAGCAGCTGCCTAAGTAAACTTTCAAATGTTTTGGTAACTAATAAATTCGTAGTTCTTTTATTTATTTGTATCCTTTTCTCTTGTAATACAATAGAAGAGGATACTAGCTTTAAAATCTATCATTTAAAGCCTAATAATATTCACAAAAACCCTGAAAGGGTTACAAAAAATGGTTGGTTTACAATAACAAGGAATGATTTCTTTGTTGTGAAGAATTATGATATAAACAATGAACAGCATAAAATAAAAATTGACAGTTTCGTGGTTAATTATTTAAAAAAAGATGATTTTTTAACAACTAATAAAAACGTTAATTGGCGTTTAACTTTTTTTAAATATGGTGATGGTATCGATGAACATACAGAGCATATATCTGGCACAGATTACACCATCCATAATCTGTTTTCTTATAAAAAAGAGATTGCCAATTACTATTTTAACACTAAAATAGGTTATGCTGGTACATATTATAGAATTTTACCTGAAGAGCTAAATAAAGACAAAAGAAAAATCGTATCCAATTATTTTAACACACTGGATTTAAACCTAGAACAAACGGAAGGTTTCACAAAACACCTTACTGCTGTTTCTAAAAGAAATGACACTATTCAAGTTGTAGCAAGATTAATTTCAAAAGAAGATTGGGATGTATTTTATGTAGGGCAATTAAAAGTTGAAAAAGTACTCAGAGGCATGGTAAATAGCGATACACTAAAAGTCAGTTATAAGAATAATAATTCACTTGAAATTGGATCTGAACAACTTGTTTTAAACCTTATTGAATATGATTTGGTAGCAGGTGATGGTCCTAAGTACTATGTTGTAGAAGATGATAGCAAAATAGCATTGGGCAAAAAAGAGAACTAAAAGTAAAATTCAATGAAAAAAATAAGTTTTGGTTTGCTTATACTTCTGTGTTGTTGCTGTGAAAATTCTTCAAAGCAAGAAATTAGTATTCACAATTTGCAAGAGTGTTTTATTGTCAAAGATGAAATAACCTTTTTAAAGCAGTTCCCGAAGAACTTCAAACAGTACAACGACTATTTTGGATGGGATAATGTTAATGAAGCACCTCAAAAATTGTACACAGAAGCTGAAGATTATACTGAATATTTCTTCGATTTACTCAGAAATCCAAAATACAAAGCGTATGAAAAAAATATCATAAATATTTGTATTGACGGACACTGGGAAGCAGATGCTATAAATTATTTTCAAGACGAAACTCTAAAGTATATCAAAGAAAATCAAAAATATTCTTTAGTAAACAAGTTAAACGATAGTGACGCAAAATCGGTCCTGTTTTTTTTGTTAGATGGACCGCATCCACAATTTGATGCAGATTTCGCTTCTCATTTAAATACTGAAAAAAAGACGATACTGGATAATTTATTTAAAACAGACTTTTTCGACAACAATGAAAATCCAGACCCATTTGAAGCTGAAATTGTTTCAAGCGCATATAACATTTCAGACTATGAAAATGTTGAACATTATTTTATTAAGAATATTGATATTAACAACGATGCAATTATAGATAAAGTTGTGAGTGCAGGTCCTTATGAAGGTGATGAATTGCTATTATTTATTAATGACAACAATACATATGAATTTGCCTTAAAAACAATAAATTTTTCAGAAGATGGAGGCCATCAAATTATAGATATCAAAGAAAGCGAAGCAGGTTTTGTTATCGTAACGGCTTTTCCAGATGGCGGTTTTTTTGAGGCTCACCATTATATTTCATTTACAAACAATCAATGGATTTTAACCAATACCATTTATAAAACTGTGTCGAGCAATGAGGAAGATGCGTTTATTTATGTTTGTGATGTTAAACAGAACAAAGAACTTAGTGATACAGCTAGTTTAAAGAAACTCAAATCAACGCCATATGAGTCAGAAAGAGAAAAGGTTTGTTTAAAAGAAAATAGAGTTAAGTTAGCAATTATTGATTCTATTAGTATTAGTGAAATAAGAAGATTCAGCCGTTTAAAAAATCCTACTATCTATGGCTATTACCAGTATGAAAAAAAAGATGAAGTAGTAATTTGGTCAGACAAACTTTTTGGAAGATGTTGCTCTAATACTGACATCAGTTTTACTAAGAATTTGTTTTTTAAGATGAGTTCTAACTATAGTAATACTAAGTATCCTATTACGAATGTATCGGATCAGCAATATTTAACGGCTTTTGTTTTTAAACCAAATTTAAACGTTGAAATTGATGTACAATTGGACTTAGATAAATCCTTTTTAGATGGTAAATATTCAAACAAAAATCTTCTCAAGGCTAATGAGATTATTATGAACCCTATAAAACTTAGTATAGTTAATGGGTATGTTAAATCGAAAACCCTTTTTTATGAAAACAGTCGAGTTAAAGAGTTGCGAGTATCTATAAATAATCAATACATACAATCTATAATTTTATTAGACACACCATTGGTTCAAGAATTTAAAGTAAATGCGGTTTTTAAAACAAATGACATCATCTCTTTAGAGCCTGCGTCATATTATAAAGGGACTAAATACAATGATGTCTGTATTTCAGAAATACAAACAAATCTAGGAGAAACTGCCCTCGCAAGTTTAAATGAAAAGTATAATCTAATGGAGTTAATTAATAAGCAAAATGAATAAAACACTAATAATATGCTTAGTCATTCCAATGTTTCTATTTTCTCAAAGTGAAGCATCTCAGAACTATTATTATATAAACGCGGAGAATGGGTTGAATGTGCGTTCTGAACCGAAACTATCTTCGGAAAAAATGGCAAAGCTACCTCACGGCGTTATTGTTGAAAAGCTGACTGATACAAATCATGAATTAATTATAACAGATAATGGAGCGCAAATCAAAGGTCATTGGGTAAAAATTAAATATTCTAACTACACATATCTAGTTTCAGAGGAAACTGAATCGTTTGAAAGAGAAGGCTATGTTTTTAATGGGTATTTAAAACCTCTAGCAAATAAAAATAGTATGACCATTACTAAGATTAATAAATCCCAATTTGAAGAATGGTTAACGACTGTTCCAAAGCAAGTTTATATATCCAAAAAAATCAGTAATCTTGATTCAGTTAAAGCCATCCTTAAAGATCGCGTTGATTGGATGACAGAGGCTGATCTTGATGAAGGTGATTATATAAATTGTTTAATTAAAAGCATCACTATAGCTAATGGACAAAAACTTATTATTAATCAAAACAGTAACGATTGTTATTTTGCAGAAGACGCATCTGGATATTATCCAGAATATGATATCCTAGTTTTAGAAGGTGGTCATTCTATTGATGTGTGCTTTTCTATAAAAACGGGAGAAACTACTGACATCATTGGAAATCCTGAATATATAATCGCCTCACCAAAAAATACATATAGATTAAACGGTACTTTTGGTGGACAAGAATGTGTGTCCTATTTTTTTCAAAAAAAGGTAAATGGAAAATTTATTTATTTAACAGAATTTGATGAAACGTATTTCCCATGTCGATTTAAAGAATTTCACTGGATTACTGAAACAAAATTTATATACAGCACAACATACTCTATTTTTCATACTATTGATAGTGACATAGAATATTTTAAAGGAGAAATAAATAGCAAAAAAGATTAAAATGAAACAACATCTATAAAAGCAACTGATAACTTAAGCTTCGAACTAGCGTATTAACATGTTGTGATGAAAATACTTAAACAAATTTTAGCCTATTTATTTTGGATAGGAATTTCATTTGTAGCTGCTTTTAGTTACGTAAGGATACTCATAGGTCCAGAACCAGATGAATCAAACGGGTTTTTGAATCTGTTAGACTTATTAATTAATCGCACTGTAATTGTACAGTTAGTGCCAATAATTGCAAGTATCATAGCCATACTGTTTATCCTTACGGATATTTTTTATCTTAAAAAGAAACTTAAAAATAATTCAAAAGGAATACCTAGTCGATTTTTGGTAATTATGCTCATAACCATAGTAGTCGGAATCACACATTATATATTAGAAAAGGTTATTGACATTATTTAGAAAAAAGAATTTTTAAAGTTGAACTATAGCTCAACTGAATTAACAAAGCATTCAAAGCCAATAAAGATGATACAAGCACATACTAAGCACATGAAATTTTTAAATATCCTAATTGTAATTATAACAATCAATTTTACAACCAGAACAGTAGCACAAGAACGTGAAGCACTTCCTGCACAAGATGCTATGGGTACTCCTGCTAGTGATGTAGAAAAGAATACTGAAAAATTTATTCAACTTATAGCTGCGATGTGGACCAGAGAAATTCCACTAACCGACGATACAAATTTTGACAGTTTCATTGAGGCAGAAGATTACAAAACGGTTGATGCAAAGACCCTGAAATTAGAAGAAGTATATCCTGATTTTAATAAAGAAGGTTATAACTATAAGGCTATAAGGTCTTATAAAATAGAATTATCTGAAGAATTTTATGCTGTGGTCGTCACGCTTCTTAAAGGCGAGCACGAAATGGAATCTACATTAATCAACTATGATTTAAAAGGAAATATAATCGATTATCATGTGATTGCTTACGATGAGATTGCAGAAGGGCAATCGAGAATAGAGTCTAAAATCACAAAGAATATGATAGAAAGTAATCACATCTTTTACGGTAACCAAGTGCAAATAGAGCGCATCTTATCTGCAATTTTAGACGATGGAATAATTGACGGTATAGACCTTGTAGAATTGCATAAGGAATATGATAATTATCCTTTGATTTATGAAACCCTAGAGCAATTGCATTTAAATCAATTAGACATAAACATGGAGCTTTTCGTTAACAAAGTTATGCCCAATAACGAGAGCGAGATAATTATGGTAATTCCTGAAATTATTGAAGAAAGTATTGATGGTCTAAAGATGGATTGTCACATCGTAGTAGTGAATGTACAAACCCAAAAAGTAATACATCACTATGTAGATAAGGGCTATAGGTCAAATGCCGTACAACTCACCGAGATATCCATTGATACCGCTCGCTATCAGGTGTCTGAAAACGAAAGAGCTTTTGGCTTACGTGTGTTTTATTACAGCAGGTCCCAACCCAATCCTTACAGCAATAAAACACTTTCTCTTTATGTAAAATCAGGGGATTCTTTACGTAATATTTTAAATAGCTATGATGCTATGGAATATTCAGGCGAATGGGACACCAGATGTGCTGGTGAATTTACAGATATGAAAAATATTTTCATTATATCTAAAGAAAAGACAAATGGTTATTTTGATATCATTGTAAAAAGTGAAATTACTGATACAGAGAGTTTCCTTGATAAAAAAGACGAATGCAACTCTACAGAAAAGCTTTCAACTAAAAAAACTGTACTGAAATATGATGGTAAAGCTTATCACTAATAATAGATACATATGTTTTGTATCAACTATTCAGCTTCTTTATAAGCTTCCTTCATCCAACCGACCAACTCATCATCAATGTCATCTACCGAAGTAATTTGAACCCGATGTGTGCACATCGTACCAAAAGGACCTGAATTACCTAATCGATCTGTTGTTGGTTTGTTAGGTAACTTTAAACCTAAATCGATTCGTGTTTTAGTTGCTGGTTTTATTAAAACAAACTGTCGTTTTCTAATGACACTTACACTGGTCTTTTTAGGTGTTATAGTAATGTCTTTTCCAAAACCTTTTACAATAGGTAATAGCTTTTCATAAATTGGAAAAAGGCTTTCTTTACCTTTATATTGAGACGTCACCAAATCTTCAGGAGCATTATTTTCTTCTTTAGATAAACTTACAATAGTATTAGCAAAGCCATGTGTTACTCCATGTTCTTTTTTAAGATAATTGACGCCTTCAGAATGTTTTGCGAATGCTTTTTCTTTTAAAATTGATTTCCATTGGTCTAACGATTTACCAGTTTTCTCTGGCATATTATTAATCATAGTTTGTAATGCTTTGTCCATAATTTAATAGTTTACAGATGGTTTTCCTGTTTCTAAATACGAAATAAGGTTAAGATAAGAGTGCTCATTACCTTGAATGAAAAATTTCATCAAGGACATATACTTCTTGTTGTTTTTATAACCAATACCATAGGAGATGACTTTTGTTTTAGAAGGTTCTATGTCTTCAAAAAGAATCATGTTATACAAGTCTTTTTCATCTGCTTTCATAAAATCAGGAAAATTTTTGGTTAGTTCTGCCTGTAGTGTTAGCATTGTTTTAGGAATGTAATTCACAATATGCAAATAGATAGTAGAGTCATCACCAATTTCACCATCTTTTTTGTAATTGGTTTTAATAAGACCATTTATTTTAAAATCAATCTCTGCCTTAGCTGTTGCCCAACTTTCAAATCCTTTTTTTGTAGTGTAGGCATTCCAAACCGAGTCTAAAGGAACATTTACAATAAAAGATTGTTTTAAAACCATATTGTTGGCTTGCGAAGAATCTATTACTGATGTCACTCTTTTTTCTAAATTTTCTACGGTCTGAGCAATAAGTGCTACAGGAAAGCATAGTATTATAACCTGAAAGATTAGTTTTTTCATAATTCTACTGATAAGAGATTTACAAATTAAGAAACTTAAAGCAAATTACGATAGTAAAAAATTAACCTTTTCGATCTATTGGGAAGAAATTGGTGTCACCATCCTTATGAAAATCGGATTTAATAAATTCCTGTGGATTGAATCCTGAAAATTCTTTAAATTCCTTGATAAAGTGGGATTGATCAGCATAGCCAAACTCATAAGCTAGCTGAGACCAAACTAAATTTTCTTTGTTCTGTATTTGTTGAAGAATTTTATTAAATCTAAATATTCTATGGAAAACCTTTGGCGTTAAACCAAAATAGGTTTTAAACTGGTTGATAAGATGCTTCTGAGTTTTAGAATATGTAGCTATAATAGTATTATGATCTGATATAGGTTTTGTTTGTAATTGATAAAGGATTTCTACAAGTTCTAATCTTGGGGTTTTATTTTCTACGAGCTTATTAATTAACCAGTTTTCAATGATTTCAAACTTATGAGAAGCTTCACTTTTATTTAATATTTCAGTTCTTACGTCTAATATTTCTTTTCCGAAAATGGCTTCGCCATTAACAACTTTATTATTTAACTCATAAATCGGTAGATGTAAAAAGGGGTGAGAGCCATTCGTTTTAAATTGAATGACTAGCATTTCAGAATCTTGAGGTGCAGAAATAGATAGGAAATCTTTATGCATACCAGAAATCCATACATTTTTATAATTCCCATTTGGTTTTAGCGTCTTTTTATTAAATGTATGTCGCGTAATACCGTCTAATTCGAAAATAATAAACACATGACCAGTAGGGACGACACGTTCTATAGAATGGTCTGGCATAAAGCCTTTATAATAGAATATGGATTCAATAAATTCTGTTAGTGGTTTTTCTAATATGTGGTTGTGAAATATCAAGCTTTTATTTTGGAGGTAAACTATTTACGTAATCAAAACTTTGTTCAAAATAGCTGACCATTAATTTTCTATCAGTCCAAAGTGATTCTGGTACTAAAACATAGTCCTTCATTTTTGCACCATATGAGTAGTAAAAACCAGTATTATGTGTCTCCATAAATTTTTCTGCTTCGTCTTTTGGTAAGCGAATACCAATTTCGGCAGCTTTATTAAACAATGTAAACATATAACCATTAGATGAGGTATATATCATATTTTTACCTTTACGTTCAAATCCTTTACAGGCTTCGGTTATACTATCATAAATTTTTAGTCCGTCATCCCAATTCATAATAATAGTTTTTAGATATGTTGGTCAACTAGTATAGCATTTCCATCTGGATCTAAAACCACAAAACTTGCTGGGCCAGAATCAGAAGTTTCATCAATCTCGCTTGCAAATGCAATATCTTTTGATTTTAAATGCTTTTGAATTTTACGTACATCATCAAAATTTTCAAGCGTATTAGCATCTTGGTCCCAACCAGGATTAAACGTTAGTATATTGTTCTCAAACATCCCTTGAAACAAGCCAATGAGAGATGATTCATTTTTCATAATGAGATAATTTTTTTCAAGGTCTCCAGCAAAAACAGAGAATCCTAAAGTCTCGTAAAATGCTTTTGATGCCTTAATATCTTTCACAGCAAGGCTTATAGAAAATGCTCCTAATTTCATGATTTTGATTGTATTGTGAGTACTTAAAGGTAATAAAACTAACTTTTATAATATGCTTTGCCCGAAAGTCAATAAGTTAGTATCAGGATCTAGTAAAGAAAATTCTTTTTGTCCCCAAGGTTGAATTGTCAATTTACCATTTGGGTGAATCGCTATTTTTTTGTCTAAAAGCTCTTGGTATAATTGATCAATATTATCAGTTCTGATATAAACCTGACCATAATTTTCTTTTGGATTTAAGTCTTTAAATAAGAAAAAATGAATTTCAACAGTGTCCTTTTTTACCATTAAATAATCTTCATAATCTTTGTCACCTAATTCTCTAAATCCTAATTGATTTATATAATAATCCTTGGTTATTGTTTTATTGCGCATTGGCAATTTTGGATGGATATCAGTAAGCATAAATATTAATGTTTAAAATCACTTCAGCTTTATAACTCATATGCATTATTATTCACCATAAAAACAGCGTTAACTAAAAATAGTTTTCCATTTTCCCAAAAGCTTCTAAATAAGGTATTATCTACAAAGTAAATAAAACTACCGCTTCCCATACGTTCTTCACCAAATACTAAGGTTTGGTTGAGATTGCTTAGTGCATCTTTACCAGCAAAACCAGAATACACTTTGGTATTATCTAAATGCGCAACATTGTAACCACCATCTAATAAATCATAGGCAGAACTTCCTAATTTCAGTGTATAATAGTCTTCACCGTATCCAAAAGCCATAGGATGCGTACTATCTACTTTAGTTTTAAAAATAGCACCAGTTATAAGTTGATTAGTATACTCACGTTCACGATCTGCGTAAGGGGTTAATTTGTTATCCTCATTGTCATCGTCTGATGATTTGTATTTAAGACTAAAACCATCTTTACCAGCAAAACTTCTTAAGGCTCCATCAATAGCAATAACCTTTCCTCCAGCACGCACCCAATCCTTTAGTTTTGTCATATTGGCTTCATTCAAAGCACTTCCGTAATAACCATTAGGTATTATCAGCACATTAAACTTATCTAGGTTAGTACTATTTAAATTATCTGTGTTTATTGATGTTAAAGGGTATTGGAGTTGCTTTTCAAAGAAATGCCAAATTTCACCATAACTCAATGAAGACGTGCCTTTTCCAGAAAGTACAGCAACTTTTTGTTTATTAACGAGTTTAATATCTGGTGAGCCAATATCTGGATATGTTTCTGAAAACCCTGTATTAATTTGTGCTAAGGCTTTTGAATGCTCTTGGGCAATGGCATTTAATTTTGAAACAAATTTATCGATGTGTTTATTATCGCCTTTCGTTATTATTAGAGAACCACGTTCAAATTTGGTACCATTAGAAGTGAATGGTTTTTCTGTAAATCTAATCTTGAAATCATGCTGCAATACATCAGCTAAGAACTTTGCGTCATTTATTGAATTCCATTTGCTTACATAGCCATATGCATCATATAATACATTAAGCTCTATACGCTCAAATAGTTTACTACTACTCACTTTACTTGTGCTAGCAATAGCATCTAAACCGTAAGCATATGGGACAGACCAAGCTGTGATATCATAAGTTAAAGAATCTGTTAGTTTGGCATTGGGTTCAAACAAGACCTTAACCATTTTTCCTTTTGGTTGATTAGTATGTACAACCATAGCGTCACTAGTAACATTCATAGTGCTTTGCTGAGCAGATTTATAATTGTAACCTGAAACTTTAGAATTACTTGGGTTCTCAAAAGCGATGTCGTGCTTGCTTAAAAGTTCTTTTAAACTATTTAATTTATCTGTATTACCAGAAACCACATAACTCTTATATTTTAGTTTAGAATTATCAAAAAATTTCGCAAATTCTGAATTTAATTTTGAAGCGTTTTTCGATGCGATTTCAACTGTTGAAATTCCTGTTGTAGTATGGTGTGTTAGTCGTTCAACTAAAGTTAAAACATGCCCTTCATCATTTAATATTCCCAGTCCAGCCATGCCATGTCCACCTTGTTCGTAAGTCATACCAATTGCTCCCATATATGTTGGGTAGGTATCTCCATAACTCGGATAAAACAAATCGAAACGTTCTCTTGTAAAGAATAACCAACCTTCTGCATCAAAGTATTTGGCGTGATTTTTTCCGATTTGTGTTTGAAAATTGCGTTGCCAATCACTGATGATTTCATGAAATGGTTCTGCAGCTGGCGCAAAATAATAGGGTTCATTGATACCTTGCTCATGGAAATCGACATGAATATGTGGCATCCATTTGTTATAAACTTCTAAACGTTTTTGAGTTTCAATTTGCGTTGCCCAAGCCCAATCTCTATTTAAATCAAATAAGTAATGATTAGGTCTTCCACCTGGCCAAGGCTCATTGTGTTCACTAGCTTTTCTATCAATATCATATGGCTGACTTGCGGTTTCATTATACCAATTCACATAACGATCTCTACCATCTGGATTAATACATGGATCTATAATTACAACCGTATTTTTTAGTAGGTCTTTTTGTTCGGTCAATAATTTATATAAAGTCAACATTGACGCTTCTGTGCTCGATGCTTCATTACCATGAACATTGTAACTCAACCAAACAATGGCCACATCAGTGGATGTTGGAGTTCCTTCGATTAAACCTGTGTTTTTAAGATTATTTTCACGAATCGTTTCAAGGTTTTTTATATTTTCTTCGCTAGAAATATAGGCCAAGTATAAGGATCTACGCTCATTAGTTTTTCCATATTCTTCGAGCTTTACTTGATTAGGAACTGCATTTGCAACAGATTCAAAATAATCTACAACTTGATGATGACGACTAAATTGCGTACCAATTTCATATCCTAAAAAGTCGCTTGGAGATTGAATGTTTTGTGCTGATGCTAGGGTAAGACTACCAAAAAGGATCAACAGAACTAGAACTAATTTTTGCATTTATTAAATTTTTGGTTGAAAGCTAGTAAAGATAATCAGTGAAACTGAATTAACTAAAAATTAGCAGTTAAAAAACAGAAGTACATTATATTTATACCATAATTTAGATTACTATATGCCAACCGACTATATTCCGTTTAGAGAAACCAATTACTTCTCTGACTTTATTTGCGATTATCTAGACCAAAAGCCAGAGTTGAAATCTTTATACAATCGATTTCCAATTTTAGAAAACTTTAAAGCTCAGATAGAGGAGAAGTCTAAAAGCGGTTTCCTTGAGCGCAATCGAAAGGTGCTTTATGACGTATTGAACGAACAGTACAATAATCTAAATACTTCTAAAGCAACATTAAATCATATCGAAGTTTTAAAATCTGAAAACACTTTCACCATTACGACAGGCCACCAATTAAATTTATTTACAGGGCCTCTTTATTTTCTGTACAAGATAATTTCAACTATAAATCTAACAAAGGAACTCAAAGCAACATATCCAGATTATAATTTTGTGCCAATCTATTGGATGGCTTCAGAAGATCACGATTTTGATGAAATCAATTTTTTCAACTTTAAAGGAAAAAAGATTAAATGGAATTCAAATCAAACAGGTGCCGTTGGTCATTTTAATACTGAGGGTTTAGATGCGGTTTTGGAAGTGGTTTCTGCTGAATTCGGACCAGGAAAGAATGCTGAGCAATTAAAAACCTGGTTCAAAGAAGCGTATTTAAATCATGCTAATTTAGCCGATGCTACGTTTTACTTGGCAAATGAATTGTTTGGTGAATATGGTTTAGTGATTTTAGATTCAGATCATGCTGACTTAAAACGTTTATTTATTCCAAATATTAAGAAGGAACTCACAGAACAAACTGCTTTTAAACATGTTTCAAAAACTAATAAAACACTTGAAGACTTAGGGTTAAAGATTCAAGTGAATCCTAGGGAAATTAATTTTTTCTATATGGAAAAAGGATTACGAGAGCGCATCGTTTTTGAGAACGGTTTATATAAAGTTAATAATACAGAGATTTCATGGAGTAAAAGTGAATTCCTAAAGCACCTCGATGAGATGCCAGAACGGTTCTCACCAAATGTAATTATGCGACCATTATATCAAGAAGTTATTTTGCCAAATCTCTGTTATATAGGTGGTGGAGGAGAAATGATTTATTGGTTACAATTAAAATCTAATTTTGAAGCACAGGGTGTTACATTTCCTATGTTGTTGTTACGTAATTCTGCATTAGTAAAAACATTAAAACAAGCGGAAAAGCTTAAAAAGTTAAGTATTTCGGACAAAGATTTATTCTTAGATAGACATTCTTTTATCAATAAGAAGGTTAGAAAAATTTCAAATATAGATGTTGATTTTTCTGAGCAAATGAAGCATTTAGAACAGCAGTTTAAGGATTTACATCAACTTGCAGAGCAAACTGATAAATCGTTTTTAGGTGCTGTAAAAGCACAAGAGGTAAAGCAAATAAAAGGTTTAAGGCATCTCGAAAAGCGATTGCTAAAAGCTCAAAAACGTAAACTGGCAGATGAGATAGAACGCTGTACAGATTTACAAGAGCAGTTATTTCCTGGTCAGAGTTTGCAAGAGCGCAACACAAATTTTTCTGAATTATATTTAGAGCATGGAGAGGAATTAATTCCAAAACTTATGAATTTTCTTAAACCATTAAAAAGCGATTTTATCATTATAGCATTGTAATGAGAGCATGTTCTTTTAAACAATAATTTTCAACAGAAGTCTTCCTTTAGTTAGTTGTTACACAATATATTAAAAAGTTTTTTCTGCCAAATGCTAATATTCTACTCATATACATATGTAAAAGCGATGGATTGTCGAAAAAAGAAGCAGTTTAGCTTAATAAAGGCTTATTTGAATTTTTAGTGTATTTATTTGTTACGCTATTATATTCAACTTTCTACTCAATGCATTATTCAAACAATAAAAAAAGGATTTCATTTATTCTTTTTGGGATTTCGATATTTACTATCTTAGGTGTATCTCCTTACTTCTTAGGATCTGGTCTTAGTCAACCTGAAGCTGTAGGTGCTTTTTTAAATGGAAATTTTCCCGATGTTACTGTATCATCAGAACCTTATCGTCCGGCTTTTCCTAATCTTACATTTGATTCACCGTTAACATTTACTCATGTACCGAATAGTAATGTTTTGGTTGTAGGTCAGCGAAACGGTGAAATTTATTGGTTTGAAAATGATGAAACCGTAACAACAAAGAACCTTGTTGCTGATTTATCTACTGATGTTGGAGTAGTTTGGGATGGTGGTTTTTTAGGTTTGGCAATTCATCCTGAATTTGGAACACCTGGAAAAAACTATTTTTATACATATTATACATCTAAAGATGAGTTTGGTAATGATTATCCTGATGCATTTTTGAGTGGTTTTGGTTGTTATAGAGAAGATTATTGGGGCGGTTTTCTTTATTTAAGACGTTATGAGGTAAATCCAACAACATATACAGTTGTTCCTGGATCAGAATTGACAATGCTAAAATTACGTATGTTTAGTTCCACACATCGTGGAGGATCGATGGATTTTGGTAATGATGGTTTTTTGTATTTAACAACAGGAGAGCAATCTGCCTATACAAAATCGCAGAATATAACTACTAATTTAGATGGCGGAGTCTTAAGACTTGATGTTGATCAGGATCCAACTAAAAGTCATACTCCTATTAGAACATTAAATACAGGACGTTTTAGTGATGAAATATCTGGTGTAGGTTACGGTATTCCAAATGATAATCCATTTTTAAGCCCTTCAGGTACAAACTTTGAAGAATATTATACACTTGGTCATAGAAATCCTCATAGAATGACTAAAGATGAACTTACTGGTACTTTTTATATTGGAGAAATTGGTGGAGGTCAGCATGAGGAAATTAATATTGTTGACGCGGGTAAAAATTACGGCTGGCCAGTTTATGAAGGCTATGCCACAGGACCAGGAGCTGGTTGTGGTGCACCAGATGGTGGAATGTACAACAACATGCCCAATGAAGGCCCTTTAGTTTCGTTTCCACGTTCAGAAGCAAATGCTATAATAGGTGGTTACGTATATCGTGGTTCAGATCTACCAGAATTCTATGGTAAATACATATGTGCAGATTACGGAATTGGTGAAGAGATTTGGGCTGTTGATACTAATACTGGTGATTACGATCTTGTAACCTCATTCTCTCCCACAAATATTATATCATTTGGTGAGGATAATGAAGGTGAACTTTACCTATTGAGTCAGGGTGATAATGTCTTTTTATATAAACTAGTTCCAACTAATCAGTCGCCTTTAGACATAGCACCTCAATTACTGTCTCAAACAGGTGCTTTTCAAGATTTACAGACTTTAACTCCAAGTCCTGGTGTCATACCTTATGATTTAGTTGAATCGTTTTGGTCAGATGGAGCAGAGAAACAGCGTTGGATGGTTATTCCAAATGATGGTACTCATGATACGGCTCAAGAAAAAATTAGTTTTTCTGAAAACGGTGATTGGGAATTTCCTGTTGGTTCCGTACTTATAAAACATTTTGAAATGCCAATAGATGAGTTAAATCCTAGTCTGACACAACGACTAGAGACAAGATTTACAGTTAGGGCAAGTTCAGGTAGTTTTTATTATTTAACCTATAAATGGAATGCTACTCAAACAGATGCTGTTTTGCTAGATTCAGGTTTTGCAGAAGATATTCAAATAACTACCGCATCAGGATCTACACGAAACCAAACTTGGACTTATCCAGGAACTCAAGACTGCATATCTTGTCATAACAGTGCAACAGGCGGAACTATAGGACCTAGAACAAGAAATTTAAATTCTGATATGTTCTATCCATCGACTTCACTTACAGCAAATCAACTTGTTACTCTAAGTCATTTGGGTATTTTAGATGAAACTATCGATGATAATACAGTGCAAAGTTATCAGACCCATAAGACTTTGGATGATCCCAATGCAAGTTTGGACGAAAAAGCAAGATCATATCTAGATCTTAACTGTGCATATTGTCATAGACCAGGAGGTACTGGTGATAGAGCGCAATTTGATTTGAGACTTTCTAATAGTTTGGTTCAAACAGGTCTTATGTTTGCAGGAACAAACACACCTTTAGGAATTCCTGGTGAAAAAATTGTTGTAGCTGGTGATGCCTCTAAGTCTATTCTTTATCTTAGAACAGATAGCGTGGATCAAACTATTGCTATGCCACCAATTGCTAAGAATGAAGTAGATCAAGATGGTGTTGATCTCATCCAGGAATGGATAAACCAATTAGATCCTAATTATGAGGACCCTACAATAAGTGCTTCAACATATACTATAACAAATGTTGGTAGTGGTTTGGTTATGGATATTGCAGGTGTATCTCAAGATAATTTTGCAGATGTGCATCAATGGCAAGATTTTTCAAATGATAACCAAAGGTTCATTGTGCAACCAGCTGGTGGTAATTACTACACACTCAAAGCAGTTCACAGCAACAAGAATATTGACGTGCAAGCACAGGGGCAAGATCCTGGAACCAATGTAATACAATACCAAGAGAATGGTACGGATGCTCAATTATTTTCCTTTGAATATCTTGGTAATGATCAGTTTGCCATAAAAAGTAAAGCTAATGGACTTTATTTAGGTATAGAGAATAATTCTACAAATAATGGTGGTAGCATCAAAACATATGTAAATGATGATTCTGACTTTTTTAAGTGGACGTTTACAGATTTATTATATGTTCCAGTAACTGGTGTCAGTGTATCACCAGAATCTATTGAGATTTTTACTGATGAATTTGTCACTTTATTGGCTACGATTACACCTAATGATGCAAGTGAGCAAGATATTATATGGACTTCAAGTGATGAAACAGTAGCTATAGTTGATACTTTTGGTAATGTAACAGGCATTTCTGAAGGTGTTGCGATTATTACAGCAACTACTGTTGAAAGTGCATTTGCAGATTCTACTCAGTTAACAGTAATTTCTAATGATTGTAATGGTACAATTGTAGATCACACCGATCCAGTTGGTTCAGGAACAATACTAGCGAGAGGTGAGATTAACGCTGCTGAAGACAGATTTAAGGCCTTTGATAATAAGAAAACCCAGAATGATTTTAGTAAGTGGTTAGATAATACAGGAGTGCCAAGTGAAGCTAATCCTAGTTTTATTTCTATTGAGTTTGACAACCCACAATTTGTAAATAAATTAGTAATAACAAGTGCTAATGATAATCACGGTAGAGATCCTGAAAATTTTAGAATATTAGGGTCTAATGATAGTAATTTTATCGAATTAGCAAGTTGGACTGGAGTAGAGTTTACTGACCGTTACCAATCTAAAGATTTTAAGTTTGCTAATGTAACTGCGTACAAAACCTATCGCTTGGAAATCACCAAGAATGACGATGATGTAGCCATGACACAAATGGCAGAGATTGAATTAATAGGCTGTGATGGTCCTGTTGAAGGGATTATGTATGTTTATGATAATGGTTGGTTACCAAGTGACCCTAATGGTGTTGCTTTTATGAATGATTCTATTATGGTGAGTGCAGGTGAAGCTGTAATTTCTAGTAATACTATGTGTAATGATTTAACGATTAATCCAGGAGCAGCAGTAACTATAGATACAGGTGCTACTCTAACAACAACCGCAACTACACTAAAATCTACATCAATGTTGTATTCTAGTTTAATTGTTGATGGAGTAATTCAAGGTAATATAAAATATGAAAGATATGTTAATTCTAATATAGGAGGTAACGACCTTATTTCCCCACCACTTGCAGGAGAAATTTGGACTGAATTTTTACTCTCTGATACCAATGCAAGCGATATCTTGAATGATGGTAACGATAATCCAAGAACTTATTTATTTGGACCTTTTGATAAAAATGTTGATGGTTATGTCAATTATACTGATGATATTGAGTGGCCCTTAGTTAGTGGTAGAGGTTATAGAGCTGGCACTGTTGCTGGTTCTCATTTAGCGTTTAGTGGTGTCATACCAACGGGTCAAATCAACGTTAATATTACAGATACTGGTGCTACATTCCCAGATTGGAATCTTATAGGTAACCCTTACCCATCTTATCTTGATATGGATTTATTTTTAAATTATGTTATTGACGATAGCACAAATCCTGTGACAACCAATTTAAGTATCTTAGAGGATATATCAGGAATATATGGATATGTAGGTAATGGTAGTTCTAATGCATGGAGTGTTATTACGTTGGCAAATGCCTCAGATAAATTGATGACTCCTGGACAGGGATTTTTTGTTGCTGCAAATGATGCTTATGTAAGTGATTATGATATTGTTTTTGATCCATCTATGCGAGTAAAAGGAACTGATGATGATTTTATAGAAGGGCGTAGTTCAAATTTTTTAACGTATTTAAAACTAAATGCTGCAACAAGTAATAAAGACTATACTACTGAGTTTTATTTTAATGATAATGCAAGTTTAGGTTTAGATCTTGGATATGATGGGAAAATATTAGGTAATAATGCACCAAATTTCGCAATATATTCGCATCTAGTACAAGACAATTCTGGACTACCAATAGCATTACAGGCTTTAAATCCTTCCGATTTAATAAACACAATAATTCCATTAGGAGTTAATGCAAATCAAGGTGAACAATTAACTTTCAGTATTAGCGAAAGTACTTTACCTAATAATGTAGAAGTTTATCTAGAAGATAATGTAGCGAATACAGTTACACTTTTAAATTCTGGGGATTATTCACTTACACCCAATGTTGATTTGAGCGGAGCAGGTCGTTTTTATTTACGTATTTCTTCATCTAGTTTATCTGTTAATAATAATGCATTTGATAATATAAGAATTTATACAACTGACGATACGAAATCTCTATATATAAAAGGAAGTTTGGTAGAAGACTCAGCAATGTATTTATATGACGTTAAAGGAAGATTAGTATTAAATAAAGAGTTGAATTATCGCAATGAATTGAATACTATTGATATTTCAATGATTGGAACTGGTGTTTACTTTGTGAAGTTGTTTAATGATAGTCAAAGTAAAACAACAAAGCTTTTGATTAAATAATTTTGTTCTACAAAAAGCATATTTTTCGATTTGAAGTATAGAAACTATTTATAACTATTATTTCCACTTAACGATTGCTCGGTTGATAGTTTGTCGTTGATACTTTCGTTTCTGTAAGCGCGAATTAGTATAGTCACTAGAATATAAATTAACATAATTGTACAGTTTTGATTAGATAAATGATTTTGTTTAGTTTTCGTAGCGACTTGCGTCTGATTGTCTGCAGCCTAAATCAGCGCAAGGCACCACAAAACTGGTTTGCCATTTTTATAATGACAATACAAACTTATACAAGAGCATAACTGCAATGAAAAATACCTTACGGACATTAAGTGGACATTCCGCAAAGTACCATTGGACAAAAGGTGGACTAAATAGTGTAAATATTTGATTTAAAGCTCTATAACTAATTCTTGTAAAGACTCTTCGGTACTAAGATTAAGTTTTTTACGGAGTCTATAACGTGCTTTTTTTACACCTTCAATTGAGATATTTAAGATATTAGCAATCTCTTTACTCGATAAATTCATTTTCAATAATGACATTAAACGCAAGTCGTTATTACTTACCTCAGGATAACTGCGTTTTACCTTAGAATTGAAGTCTCTATGTACATCTTCAAAATAGTTTCTAAACTGTTCCCAATTATTATCATTATTAATATCTAGGTTTATGGTGTTAATGACTTTTTGATAGCTCCTAGAATTAGGACTGTTAGATTTAAGTTCTTTTAATTGAGATTTTAAATCTAACAAGACTTCGTTTTTATGAGCTAAGTGTAGTGCATGTGTTGTGAGTTCCTTTTCTTTAAACGCTAAGTCATTGTCTAATTTTTCACGCTCTATTTTGTTGCGTTTCATTCGTTGTCGTAAACCATAAACAATGGCTATGGCTAATGATAATGCACCAATAAGTGAGATAATGAGAAACAATTTTTCATTTTCAGCCTTTTTCTTTCTTTCTTCTAGTAGTTTAATTTCATTCTCTTTAATGATGAGCTCTTTTTCTTTCTTTTCGGTTTGGTACTGAATTTCGAGTTCATTAATTCTTTCAATATTTTCTGTATTTAAAAGTTCATCATGAAGCTCAAAAAAACTAAGATGATTTTCATAAGCTTTTTCATAGTTTCCTAATTTGGCTTGTGCCTTAGAGATGTCTAAATAATCATTTTTAATATTATCCTTAGCTTGGGTTTCTTTATCTATAGTTAAAGCTTCTTCATAATAGAGAAGGGCTTTTTTGTTATTATTTAATCTGAGTTCTACATTTCCTAATTCAGAAAGATTTAAGGCTACTAGAGCTTTTTGTTCGTAATTTTTGCTGATGTCTAACGATTTTTCGAATAGTTTTTTCGCTTTAGAAATACTATCTGTTTCCATGTAGATTTGTCCTAAACTATTATATGCACCAGCTAAGTCATTATTGTAGTTCATAGCTTTGTATTGAGGAATTATCTCTTTGTACATAGCAATGGCTTTTTCGTATTGTTTGGAGTGTTTTAAATTATTAGCTATTAAGCTATTTGTTGCGTTAATCTCTTCTTCATAGTTAGTAAGTGTAGAGAAAATAGCCTTCGCTTTTTCTAAGTAGGTATTTGACATTTCGAAATTTGAAATACTATTGTAAGAATATCCAATGTTATAATAGCTGTAAGCAATATTCCAAGGTTCAGACTTAATTGCTTCTTTAATTTTAAGTGCTTCTATATGTGTAGCAATAGCATCATCAAAATTTCCCAGGTCGTCTAATATGATACCTTTATTATTTAAAGCTTCTGCAATACTGGCACTGTCATTGAGCTCTCTTTGAAGTTCTATTGCAATATCAATTGTTTTTATTGAGTTTTCAAAATCTGAAATAATAGCATAGTAAACACCCAAATCATTGGTAGTTTGGGCTATTTGATCCTTAACGTTATATTGCTTGGCTAATGCTATAGCTTTGTCTAAATAGGGTTTCGATATTTTTGGATCAACATAAATATATTCCATATTAAGTTGTCTATACGATTCTATTTTTAACGTATCATGTTGTTTGGGAATACTATTAAGGATACTATCTACACGCTTTTTATCTTGGCAGTGGCTATCTAAAGTACTAAGTATAAAAATTAAAATTAGTATAGAAAAAGGAATATTGCGCAATGCTTTTGAGAGATTCATATGTTTCGTTTGTTAAGAGTTCAAAATAAAATATGACTATAATTCTATGACCAATTCTTGTAAAGACTCTTCTGTATTGAGATTGAGTTTTTTACGTAAGCGATAGCGTGCTTTTTTAACGCCTTCAATTGAGATATTGAGAATGTTAGCAATTTCCTTGCTTGATAAATTCATTTTTAAAAGCGACATTAAGCGTAAGTCGTTGTTACTGACTTCAGGATAATTGCGCATAACTTTAGAATTAAAATCTCTATGTACATCTTCAAAATAGGTTCTAAACTGTTCCCAGTTATTATCGTTATTAATATCTAGATTAATGGTGTTAATCACTTTTTGGTAGCTTCTAGCATTTGGACTACTAGACTTAAGTTCTTTTAATTGCGATTTTAGATCTAACAAGACCTCGTTTTTATGTGCTAAGTGCAATGCATGTGTTGTGAGTTCTTTTTCTTTAAACGCTAAATCAGTATCTAATTTTTCGCGTTCAATTTTGTTGCGCTTCATTTTTTGTCTAAGTCCATATACAATGGCTATTGCCAATGCTAATGCGCCAATGAGTGAAATAATGAGAAATATCTTTTCATTTTCAGCTTTTTGCTTTCGCTCCTCTAAGAGTTTAATTTCATTTTGTTTGATAATAAGCTCTTTTTCTTTCTTTTCGGTTTGATATTGAACTTCGAGTTCATTCATACGTTCAATATTCTCTTCACCCAATATTTCATCATGAAGCTCATGATAATCTGTATGATATTCATAAGCCTTTTTATAACGTCCTAAACCAGCATAAGCTTTAGATAGTTCTAAAAGATCACCAATCTTCTTTTTTCGTGTTCCAGTTTCATCAGCTATTTCTATAGCATCTTTCATATAATTTAATGCTTTTCGATATTCACCTTTTAGGTTGTAAAGTTCTCCAAGATGCCTTAGGTTTAATCCAATAAGTGAGGTTTCGCCATATTGCTTGCTTATAACTAGGGCTTTGTTATAAAAATCTTCTGCAAATTGCAAACTGTCTTGTTGTGCATAAATCCACCCTATATTATCATAAGCACCAGCCAAATCATTATTGTAGTTTTTCTCCTTATAAAATGGCACAGCCTCAAAGAGTAATGCCTTAGCTTGTTCATATTTTTTTTGGCCTTTTAAGTTAAGAGCCAGATTAACATTTATGGTTGCTACATCATCTGGCAGGTCTAGTTTTTCATAAATAGCTTTAGCTTTGTTGTAATATTCATTAGAGATGTCATAATTTTCTATATCTCCATGTATGTTTCCAATATTCCAATAACTTGCTGCAATACTTTCTTCTGTATCTCCAATCTTTTCTTTTAGTTTTAAGCTCTTCATATGAACTTCGAGACACTCATTGAATTTCCCTAAACTTCGCAGAGAATTAGCTTTATTATTAAGGGCGTAGGATACTTGTGTCATGTCATCGAGTTTAGTATACATATCGATTACCTTATCGTAAATAGAATCTGATTTTTCATATTGCGATGTCATATTATAGTAAACACCAAGGTAGTTTGTAGTTCTGGCAATAAAATCTTCGTTATTTAGTCGTTTAGCTAATACTAAGGTGCTATCTAGATAAGGTTTAGAAGCCAGTGGATCTACATAAAGATATTCTACCCATAGCCTTGCGTAAGTAATAATTTGCGTTGTATCGGTTTGTTTTGATACAACTTGTAGCAAACTATCAACTCGTTTTTGATCTTGACTATGTCCAATAAATGAACCCAAGCTAAAAACTAAAATCAGTATAGGTAGTAATTTGTCCACCTTATGGTAGACATCTTTAATTTTTGCAGAAAAAGGGACATTAATTGACGCTTTTGTGATATTCATGGTTTCTAATGGTTAGGTTATCTAAGATAATACTATTTATGATTTAATTTTAAATAACTGAAAATCAGTTTATTAATATATTTAAAACAAGAGTTGTCCACTCAATATAAATATCAAAAAAAAATTGAAATTCTATTTTTTTTAATGGTGGACAAAAGGTGGACAGACCCATTTTTATGGAAAATGAGACTGTATTTTGTCTAAATTGCTTCAACAAAAACTGGTTACATGTTCAAAATTTTCACAACCCTAACATTTGTTTTGGTCATAAACATTTCTTGTTTTAGCCAACAACTATATTTTGAATTGGGTACAACGGTCTCATCTTTTGATTATGAAAATTCTCAAGGAAGACCACTTGATAATTTACTTTCTAAGTCAAAATCATACTATGGTATGGGTTACAGACAAAGTATTAACTCTAGAAGAACTTTGTATTTATCGTTAGGTGCATCCTATAACAATTACGGAGCAATTGGTAGTGAAAGCAGTGTCGATAACTATTTTGAATGGGATGTTAGTTACCTAGGATTAAAAGCAGGGTTAGGTATAAAAATGTTTGAACTACGTGATCTTTCATTTTTTGCAAATGTCTCTGTTGCTTCAGAATTTTTAATCAGAGGAAATCAAACTATAAATAACGATGTGTTTAACCTTGTTGGTGAAGAAGAATTTAATAACAATATTTTATTCTTTAGAGGTGGAGTAGAGATGCAATATCCTATTTCGAGAAGTACGGCCATTTTTGTTGGTTACAACTATGGAAAATCTGTACTAATAAGTAGTGGCGAAAACGCTGAAAAACTGAAATTAAATGCGCATCAATTTGGTCTGGGTTTTATAATAAATCTTCCAAAATGTTACTGTGATTATTAACTTTTAGATATAAAAGTGGACAAAAGGTGGACATAGGACAATTACTGTAAAACTATAAAGAATTAAGTATAAATTTCATAACCAATAAAAATATAAATGATGAAAATATATAACATAAAAGGACCTATTTGCTTATTGCTTTTATTCTGTTTTGTTCAAGAATTTCAGGCACAGAGCAATTCTGGTTATCGTATCTTAAGGTCTAATTTAGGAAGTGCTGGCTCTTCTAAAACAATTGAAACTTCTAAGGGCAGTTATAACGTTAGTCAAAGTATTGGACAATCTAGTGTCATTGGTACGCATAGCAACAATGGATATTATTTGAGGCAAGGGTATCAACAACCTATGACCAATAAGATTGTAGTTGATAAAGAAGTTGATCGTAATTTAAAAGCAAAAGTATATCCAAATCCATTTATAAATGTAGTTGTAATATCATTTAGTGATACCATGTTTAAAGATATCACAGTTATGGTTTTTGATATTAATGGCAAAACAATTCATTCCCAAGAATTCCTTCCTCTGCAAGAAGTTGAACTAAGAATTAATGATATAGACAGTGGTATTTATTTACTCAAAGTCATATCAGGACATAAGCACTTTCATACAAAACTTATCAAGATTTAAAAAAATTAAGCAACCATAAAAAACCAAGAATTATGAAAAAAATACTAACCTTAGCATTTCTTATTTGCTTTACTTCTCTAGTTATTGCACAATCTGAAGGTATTACTTATCAGGCAGTTATTATCTCACCAGATGATTTAGAATTACCTGGTGTAGATTCAGAAGGTAATTATTTACCTAATACTACAATAGCTCTCAGGTTTTCTATTCTTTATAGTAACAATCCGTTAGAGACTCCTGAATTTCAAGAAGTACGTGTTGTAGATACTGACGAGTTTGGTCGTATAAATCTTATCATAGGTGAAAACAATGATGATTTTGAGGACGTTGAATGGGATGGTACAACTAAATTCCTAAAAGTAGAAATTGACTTTGAAGGCGGTTCTAATTTTGAAGAAATCAGCAGAGAACGACTTACTTATGTGCCATATGCACTTCATAGAAAAATAAGAGCTACAGATAGTCTTACTGTTGAAGGGCACACATTATTACATGGACATTTAGACGTAGAGTTACCAACTAATTTAAATAGCTCCCTTAATGTAAATAATGGCAATGCAACTAGCTTATCTGGTACTTTAACAGTAGATGGAGAGACCAATTTAAACAGTAGCTTCAATGTAAATTTGAACAGCCCATCTTACTTAACAGGCGATTTAACAGTTGATGGTAATAGTGCCTTAAATGGTACATTGGATGTTATAGGACAAACAACATTAGGTAATTTAACTGTAAATGGTCAGGCTAGTTTTGGAGATTTATCAGCGGAAGCACTTGTAGTTAATCAAAGTACAAATTTAAATGGAACAACAGTTATTGATGGATTAGGTAGTCAAGTAAAAATTACATCAGACATGAATGGTGTTTCACTTGAGAATCCGCCAATAGCATGGCACCCACTATTAATCGATGGAGGAATTAATGGTTTAGCTATAAGAGTACAAGGTAGTAGATCTAATCAATCCAATTTTATAACCTTTTATGATGAAATGCGAACAGCACCTTGGGGTAGAATTGAGGGTGAAACTATTGATGAATTTGAAAATAATGCTGATTGGGTATTTGATCAAAGCTCTTTAGAATATGACATTTTTGATGGTTGGATAGACTATGGTTCTGCACTTGCAGATGAAATTATTGCCGGTGCGCAGGTTATAAAGGCGGCTTCAGACTATAGACCATGTACTGGTTTTGGAGCTTGTATTGTAACTCCAGGTCCTGCGGATATTATATTCTCTGCACTAGAGATGATCTCTTCAGCGGCTCAAGCGATTGCAGCGGCATTTGCCATAGATCGTGCAAATGACAATAAAGATTTGTACAACTTTAATAAAGAATCACTACAAGGTGTTACATACGCATCAGGATCTGGTGATTATGCCGAGTACTTAATGCGAAATGACCTTAATGAAAAAATGACTTATGGAGATATTGTTGGAATTAAAGGGGGGAAAATATCTAAGAATACTTCTGGTGCCGAGAGAATGATGGTTGTTTCTTTTAAGCCTATTGTTTTAGGAAATATGCCAAAAAGTAGAGAGCAAGATTATGAAAAAGTAGCTTTTATGGGGCAAGTACCAGTTAAAGTTTTTGGAAAAGTAAGAATAGGAGATTATATCATTCCTAGTGGTAAAAATGATGGTGTAGGTATAGCGATATCTCCTTCAGAAGTTAATACAACTAACGTAAAGAAAATCGTAGGTATAGCATGGGAAAACTATGATGGTCTCGCTAGTTTTAATATGATAAACGTAGCAGTTGGCTTAAACAGAAATGATAACAACCCAATATTATTACAATTAGAAGAGAAAGTAAATGAACAAGATGCTGAAATTGCCAGTTTAAAAAATGAAATAAGTAAAATATATGACATGCTAGCTGGTAATATAGAAGCTTCAAAGTTAGAGGCGCTTGCAAGTCAGTCTAATGAAACTGAAAGTGCAACTAAGTATGATGACAGAAAGTATGAAATCATGGACACTGAAAGAGGAGAGATTATCTATTTTGAAATAACTAGAGAAGATATTGAAAAAGGCTTAAAAATGGCTCAAGACCAAATGGAAGCTCAAGGTATTGATATAGAAAAACATGTTTTCTGGAAAAAACTAAAGACTGATCCTAATTTTAAGAATGAGATAATGGAAAGAATAATGACCAATTTAGATAAGCAAATCCATTACCATAAAGAAATAAGTTTAGAACCTAAAAATTAGAATAATCTAAAGCTTTAGAAACATTAGTGTTATGAAAAATAATATGCTAATTTCTTTTCTGGTCTTACTTTTTACAGTGTCATCTTTAGACGCACAAACAGCTATTCCAGATCCAATTTTTGAGGATTATCTTGAGACTCATGCTGAAGATGGCACAATAGTTAGTTTAGGTGACGCAGCAAGTATGGGAGATGGTATTGCCAATAATGGTTTAGTCTCAACTGATAGAATTAATACTGTTGTATCTCTTAGTATTGATGGACTAGGAATTTCAGACTTATCTGGAATTGAAGATTTTTCAGCTCTGGAAACATTGATTTGTAACAATAATAATTTATCAGCACTAGATATTTCAAGCAATACTAATTTAATATCATTATTGTGCGGTTCTAATTTTTTGACTGCTTTCTCAATAAACAGTAACACTAATTTAGAGACTTTAAATTGTTCCGATAACCAAATTCAGAGTTTAGATGTTTCAAACAATTCTGTATTAGAAAGCCTCACAGCATCAGGTAATCAGCTCTCTGCTATAGATGTTTCTAACAATACTAATCTTACTATATTAAGTATTTCAAATAACAGAATTGCTGGAGAGTTATTTGTAAATAACAATACTAATTTAGAAAGTTTGTTTTGTTCTTCTAATCAAATTAGTGCATTAAACTTAGCGGCAAATACAGTATTAAAAAACCTAGATGCATCTAATAATGTATTAACCGATTTAGATTTAAGCACTATAAATACCGTTATTTGTCCAGATCCACAAACCGATCCAATTACCTTATGTCAAGGTTCGGCAACAATTAATGTTTCAAGAAATCAATTAACCTCATTAATTGTGGCGAATGGTTATAACGACCTATTTGCTGTAGTCAACTCAACTGACAATCCAGACTTATTTTGTATTCAAATTGATAGTGGTTTTACACCTTCTGGTTGGATAAAAGATGGCTGGACATATTACAGCGAAAACACATGTGTAGATATTTATACCTATGTACCAGATGATAATTTTGAGCAAGCTTTGATTACACAAGGGTATGATGATACCTCAGATAATTTAGTTTTAACGGCTAATATAGCTATGATTACAGATTTAAATATATCTAATGCGTCAATAACTAGTTTAGTAGGTATTGAAGATTTTTCAGCCTTAGAAGTTTTAGATTGCAGTACTAATACTATTGAGAGTTTAGATCTTTCAAATAATACAACCTTATTAGAACTAGATGTCACTAACAATAATTTATCAGCATTAGATTTAAATGCAAATTCAGCTTTAACAACATTGTATATTGCGAGTAATGCAATTGAGACAATGGATCTAATTAATAATACGGCATTAACGATTCTTAATTGTTCAAATAATTCATTGACTAGTTTAGATGTCAGTGCTAACGTATTGCTAAATGATTTAGATTGTTCTTTTAATGAAATTGAAAGCTTAAATGTTACAGCCAATATAGGGTTAGTAAGTCTGTTGTGTAATGATAACAACTTGTTCGCATTAACTATTAACAATGGAACTAATACATCTATTTCTGCCCTTAACGCTATAAATAACCCAAATTTGTTTTGTATTCAAGTTGATGATGTAGCATTTTCAGATACAGCTACAGGCTGGCAGAAGGATGCTTCAGCTTCATATAACTTAGTTTGTGGTACCTATATTCCTGATGATAATTTTGAACAAGCTTTAATTGATCAAGGTATTGATACAGATGGAACACTAAATAATTTTGTGGCAACAGCAGATATCAATACGCTCGCAACACCTTTAGATATATCAGGATTAGCTATTTCTGATCTAACAGGAATTCAAGATTTTACTTTATTACAGGACTTGAATTGCTCAAATAATATGATATCAGAGTTGAATCTAGAGTCAAATACTGCATTGGTTAATCTAGATTGTTCCAACAATCAAATCGAAGATTTAAACCTAACTACTAATACTGCTTTAACAGTAATACTTTGTAATGACAACAACTTATTAACCCTTAATATTGAAAATGGAAATAATGGCTCATTGACGGCATTTAATGCGACAAATAATCCCAATTTGTTCTGTATAAATGTTGACGACGCCGTTGTTGGAAACATTCCTGCAAGTTGGCAAAAGGATGCTTTTGCAATCTATAATGGTGATTGCATTAATAATCGGTTTACTGCAATACCTGATGCTTTGTTTGAGCAGGCACTTATTGATTTAGGTTATGATGATGTTACCGATAATCAGGTATTAACAGCTAATATCGAGCATATTTTAGCTTTAGATGTTAGTGGTGAAGGTATCTCTAACTTAGAAGGTATTCAAGATTTTAAATCACTTATAGAATTAGATTGTAGTAGTAATTTTTTAGACAATTTAAATGTAAGCGGAATGGTATATTTAGAACGCTTAAACTGTAGCTCTAATTACCTGTTAACTAATGATGTTAGTAATCCTAATGGTTTATTAAATACAACAGGAACTATTAGCTTAAAAGAATTGTATTGCGCTGGTAATAATTTAAGTGACCTTGATACGTCTCAGAATAACAATCTAGAGGTATTGGATTGTGCTGATAATAATCTCTCTCTTCTAAATATCAACAACAATACACTACTGAAAACTTTAAATTGTTCTAATAATGATTTAACGAATTTAGACATAAGTAGTAATACTAATATAGAAGACGTAAACTGTAATAGTAATCAGCTAGATAATTTGAATACAGCAAGTGTAAACAATTCAACATTAACTAGGTTGAGCTGTGCAAATAACAATTTATCAAGTCTGTTGGTTAATAATTATCAGGCATTAATATCATTAGATTGTGCATCAAATGAGTTGACGCAACTTAATGTTACTAACAATACAACTTTAAGTTTTCTATCTGCTTCAATTAATCAGATTTCAGATTTAAACTTATTAAGCAATACAGATTTAGAAGAGGTTTTAGTGTCTCAGAACGAATTATCTCAACTAAACGTATCTGCAAACACGCTTTTAGAACATTTAAATTGCGATTTTAATGAGCTAACACAACTAGACTTAGATTCAAATCTACTTCTCGAAATAATATCATGCTCTAGTAATCAATTAACTGAACTAGATTTAAGTAATACTGTTGATTTAATTGAAATCAATGCAAGTTCAAATATGTTAACGAGTTTAATTCTCTCCAATAATCTAGGGAAATTAAAAGCTCTTAATGTAAGCAACAATCAAATTGAAAGTGATATGGATTTAACGACAATGGCAGTTTCTGCATGTGTTTTTGAAGCCAACCAAACTGATTTTTGTCCAGAAATAATTTCTATAAACCTTTCAAATAATCTTCTAAGTTTTGTAGACATTCAAAATGGTATAAATGAAGATATAGTTAATTTTAATGCTTCTGGAAATCCAAATTTGGATTGTATTCAGGTTGATGATGCAGATAATGTTCCTGTAAATTGGATAAAAGATGAAACCACTTCATATAATGTAAATTGCAACTTTGGAGAAACCTATGTGCCAGACGATAACTTTGAACAAGCGTTAATAGCTTTAGGTTATGATTCAGGACCATTAGATGATTATGTGTTAACTGCTAATATTGATATATTAACAAGTTTAGATGTTAGTGGAAATGCTATTGCAGATTTCACAGGTATAGAAGATTTTGAAGCTTTAGAAAGTTTAAACTGCGCTAACAATGTTTTAGGAGAGATAGATTTAAGCTCTAACACTAATTTGCTTAGTGTTGACTGTTCAAACAATCAGTTATCTAATTTAGATGTTTCAAGTAATGTCTTATTAACCAATTTGAATTGCTCTAGTAATTCTATAAGTACTATAGGTCTTAGTGCAAATACAGATCTTATCGATCTAAATATTTCCAGTAATTCATTTAGTTCGTTTGTAACAAGTGAGGTGTTGTCTTTACAAGTATTTAATTGTGATAATAACACTATTGTGGAACTCGATTTTCAGCTTAATCAATCCTTAACAAACATAAGTTGTCAATCTAACTTATTAGAGCTTCTCAATATAAGAAATGGACAGAATGCTATATTAACTGATTTAAATGCACAGAATAATCCTAATTTAACCTGTGTAGAAACAGATACTGGTTCAGTTCCTTCAGGTGCAACTTGGTCAATTGATGCTACGGCTCAATTTGCAATCGAATGCTTTTTCGGACAAACTTATGTACCAGATGACAATTTTGAACAAGCCTTAATTGATTTTGGCTATGATTCCGGTCCTTTAGATGATTATGTCTTAACCGAAAACATTGATGATATAAATTATTTAAATGTCAGCGGAAGTGAAATTTCAGATATAACTGGTATTGAAGATTTTGTGAATCTAACCAGTTTAGAATTAGGAGAAAATTTAATTTCAACTATAGATTTAAGTAATAATGCGCTCTTAGTAAATTTAAATGTCTCTGGTAATTCACTTTCACTTATTGATTTAGCCGAACTTTCTAACTTAACATCTTTAGACGTGTCTAATAATAACTTAACTCAGATAAATCTAGAGAACAATTTAAGCCTTATTAATTTAGATGTTTCCAATAATATGCTGACCAATTTATCAGTTGATCAATTAATAAATTTACAGGATGTTAATTGTGGCTCTAACCAAATTAGTAGTTTAAACTTTACTCAGAATATAAATTTAAGCATCTTGTTTTGCCAAGCCAATATTTTAATCGCAGATCAGTTAAATATTCAAAATGGTAATAATGAAAACTTACTCATATTTAATGCTACAAATAATCCTGATTTAGGATGTATTTTGGTAGATGATCCAGTTGCTGTTATTTCGAACACAGATGGACTTTATGACAATTGGCTCAAAGATAATACGGCTAGCTATCAAACCATATGCGAAGATGCAGATAATGATGGTGTACCAAACGAAGACGATTTATGCCCAAGTACGGAGTTTGGTGCTACAGTGGATTTATTTGGATGTGCTATAATAGATTTGCCAAATGACAACTTTACAATTTTGATTACTGGCGAATCCTGTATGAACAGTAATGATGGAAAAATTTCAATAGAAACTCAAGAACTTTACGCCTACACAGCAACACTTACTAGTGAAGACTTCTATCAAGAATATAATTTTACCAATAGTGTTGACATGTTAAATCTGTTAGCTGGAACCTACGAAATGTGCATCACTATTGCAGAATGGCCAGATTATGAAAGTTGTTATACCATTATTATTACTCAACCAGAACCGCTCGAAGTTTTTGCGAGTAGATCTGCTTCAGGTAATGAGGTCTCTGTAGATTTATCTGGTAGTGCTAGCTATAAGATAGAATTTAATGGTGATTCGTTTATTACGCACAACTCAACGATCAACTTACAGTTACAACAAGGTGTAAACAATTTAAAAGTAAGTACAGATTTAGATTGCCAAGGTATATACGAAAAACAAATACTCATGACTAATGAGTTTATGCTCTATCCAAATCCCTTTGAAGATCAAATTAATATAAGTAAAAGTAATATAGAAGAAGAAATTACGGTTCGTATCTACTCTAATTTAGGTCAATTAGTGGCGCATAAAATATTTAGCAATCAAGATTCTAATTTGAATATAGATACTAGTCAGTTAGAAGCTGGCTTCTATATGGTTAAAATAGAGTCAAAGAAGCAAACATCAGTATATAAAATTGTAAAAAAATGAAAAGAGTAAACTACATATTTTGTTTGTTAGTTTTTATATTAGGATGTAAAGACACTACAGATGATTTACCTATAAATAACGGCAATGGTAATGGTGCGCAAGACCCTGAGGTTGGAGTTCAGTTAATATTTCCATTTGAAGGTTCATTGTGCAATGAAGGTACTAATATAACACCAACCGAAAGTACTGTGAATTTTGAATGGATACCTAATGATAACGCATTAAGCTATAAACTGAGTGTGCAGAATTTAGACACCGATGTTATTACAGAATATATAACAGAAGATTTTATATTGCCCATAACAATAGAGCGTTCACAGGCCTACAGATGGGTTGTAGAATATGATATACAGGAAGAAACTAAAACAAGTGCTATTTGGAACTTTTACAACGCAGGACCAGGCGAACAGACCTATGCACCTTTTCCAGCAGAAATTTTATCACCGACAATGGCAGAGAATTTAGCATCTACTACCTCAATTACACTACAATGGAGTGGTAGCGATGTTGATGATGATATTATTGGTTATGACGTGTATTTCGGTACAGAAAGCTCGCCAACATTAAACACAAGTGATATGACTTCAAATCAACTGACAGTTGCTGTAGCACCAGGTAGCATTTACTATTGGGAAATTGTCACTAAAGATGCTGAGGGTAATACATCAGAGTCTGGTGTTTATCAGTTTAGGATATTAGAATAGTTTAAATAATCCTTAGTTATAAATAAAAAAAGCAAATCTTTAAAGATTTGCTTTTTTTGACTAATTCAGATTGTTTTATCAATCCCATTGTTTTTGGGTAGTGCTCAATCCTTGGTACATAATCAGAGAGCTGGTTAAGTCTATATTATAAAAAAATGAGACTTCACCTGGCTCACAAGCATATATACTTTCAGGATTAACTTTAAACCCAATTTTATTTGGAGAGTAAATACTCAAAAAACCAATGTTGCTAGTCTCCAAGGTATTTCCCTTAAGTACAAAATAATTTTCACCACTATTATGGTTAGGCAACGTACTGCCAACATTCTCATAATCACCTGCTATGTCAGAAATAGATTGCTTAATTCGTGTAGATGAATTATTATCTTCGAATGCATTGTATTTAATAGCAAATACATAACTATTTTCTGGAATTGTCAATCCATTATTATTTGCCCAAGTTGAGGGAGAATTTGCACCATATGTTGTAGAGTTTGCATTATATTGAACATCCGATGTCGCAACTTTCCTAATCTCGTTCAGTTCAGTTACAAGCGTATTGAATTCATTTTCTGTAATTAAAATCCAATTACCTGCATCTGCATCTTTATAAGCTTGTTTAGATTCAGTTAAGTGAAATTCAATATCATCTATGTCATTAAGATTTATCGTTATTGTAGATTCTACGTATTCATTAATTGTACTAACTTGTACTGTGGCTTCTATCACAGGATTAGTTTCGTAGTCATATAAAGTTTCGTCTGCAATAGTTATGTTACCATTTACAGCATCTACTTCTATGGCTCCTTGTGGATTTTGTGAGATAATATAAAACTCAGCATCCATATTGACTTCAATAGTTCCCAAAAACTCAGTGCTCATTGGGTTTTCGTTTATTATGGTTTGAAAATTCTCAGCAACTAAACTAATGGTTGATTCATCTTTTGAGCCTACTTTTTCATCACTACAATTTGAGATGAGCACAATGAAAGCTATAAGCATAGAATAATTTCTAAATTGCCTAAACTTTAGTATATATCCAATCATAATTAGTCCCATTGTTTCTCAGTTGTACTTAAACCTTGGTAAAGAATAACAGCAGTATCAGTGGCTCCAGTAGTCCCTAAAGTTGAAGCATCAGATTGCGAAAAATAATAAATGGTATTAGTACTTGCTAACTCTTTATAACCTATCTTCTTAGGACAAAAAATGGCTAAAAATCCAGAATTAGTAGTTGGTGTATTATTTCTTTTTAATACAAAATAATTTTCTCCAGAATCGTGCATTGGCAGGGTAGAGCCTAGGTTACTATATTCGTCTTGAGGATTTGTACTAGAAATTTTTACTTTAGCAGAATCAACATTGTCTTCGGTAACATTGTATCTAAAGGCAAACACATAACCATTATTAGGAATTGTAGCACCATTATTGTTTGCCATTGTGATTCCATCATCACCTGAGCCTACGGGAATAATATTGCTATTAAAGCTATATTGTTCATCTGTGGTACCTGATTTACTAACATTATCGAGCGTTATTTCCAATAAATTATATTCAGGACCAGTAATTTTAACCCAAGAACCAACATTGGCATTTTGATATGCAGATTTGGAGGTAGTCAATGACAATTCAATTTTATCGGTTGTTTGCTGAGAAGGATTTGAACTGGAATCGTCACTAGAACAAGATGTTGTAATAAAACTTAATAATAAAGCAAATACGAAAGTGTTTTTTAAATAATTCATGATTAAAAGTGTTTTGTGGTTAAACATGGTTTTGCGTGACCTTGCGCCTAAAAGGTCTGCAGCCCAAGCGAGCGCAAGACACCACAAAACTGGTTTGTCAACTTAATGACATTGTAAACTTATAATCAAGATTTTGTATTAGCTAAAATTAGCGGTAGACAAGCGGTAGACAAGCGATAGTTAATGATTTAAATTGTTGGTAATCATATGTTTATGATCGTATCTTCTAGAGAGTCTTCAGTGGATAAATTGAGTTTTTTGCGTAATCTGTAACGTGCTTTTTTAATTCCGTCTGGTGAAATATTAAGAATACTAGCCAATTCTTTATTAGATAAGTTCATTTTTAAAAGCGCTATTAAACGTAAATCATTAGTATTGATTTCCGGATAGCGTACCTTTATTTTTTCATTAAATCCTTGATAGGCTTGTTCAAAATATGAGGTAAAACTTTCCCAATTTTTGTCATCTTGTAAATCAAAATTTATGGTATGTATTAATTGTTGGTAGCCATTTTTACTATCGCTATCAAGTTTAAGCGCTTCAGCCTTTACTTTTAATTTTTCCAAAACTTCATTTTTCTTGGCTAATTGTAATGCATGCGTGGTGAGTTCTTTCTTTTTAAACTCTAATTCAGCATCAACTTTCTCTTTTTCCAATCCATTACGTTTCATTTTTTGTCTAAAACCGTAGAAGCCGAATCCTAAAGCAATTAAAGAAAGGGTTAGGCCACTACTTAAAAGCCATTTTTGTAAGGTGCTGACTTTTGCTCTTTCCTCTAAAAGATCTATTTCATTTTCCTGTAATGCTATTTCTTGCTCCTTTTTTTCAGTTTCATAAACAATCTGTAGCTCTTCTGTTTTTTGCTTATTTTCAATATTAAATAAAGAATCGTTTAGTCTTTTGTTTCTTTTAAAAACAGACAAAGCCTCTTCAGCTTTTCCTGTTTTATCGAGTGCTAATGACTTATAATGTAAAGCATCTGTTAGTCTTTGTATATCATTTATTTTTTCTGAAATAGTAATACTTTCATCTAGTAAAGCAATAGCTTTTGTATAATCTCCTTTTTCAAAATAAGCTTGACCTAAATAGAATTTTGCTCGAGTTTCGTTGTGCGGTATACTTAACGATTCATATAGCTCTTGTCCCTCATTAAAGTGTGTTATGGCATTATCGTACTGTTTTTGGTTAAGTTTAAGTCTCCCTAAGTTTAAATAGCTTCGAGCTATATTACTATTAAAATTTAATTCCTTTGATAAAATAAGGGCATCGGATAAGTAGCGTTCTGCCTTATTGTATTCTCCTAAATTTAGATACGAATCTCCAATATAGCTTTGAGCTTGAGCAATAAATATTTTGTTGTCCAAGGTTTTGTATATATCTAGAGCTTCCTCAAAAGCTTCAATCGCTTCATTTTGTTTACCATTACCTTGATATGCGTCACCAATAAGCATTAAACTTTGAGCGATGTTAACTGAGTCCTTTAATGTTTTATATAAATTTAAAGCTTTTTGGTTGGCATCGACTGATAAATTAGAGTATCCTTTAAAATTATATGCTTGAGATTTAACTACATAGATTCTTGCCAACCTTGAGGTATCTGAAAATTTTTCAAAAATTGGAGCTAGCGAATCTAGCATAGTAATGGCTTTATCCGTATTACCAGAAGCGAGTTCAAAATAAGCTAAATTGGAAGTTTGGCTACTTGCATTTAAAGTATCATTAGCAAGCCATAATTGTTCAATATTCTTTTTTGTGTAATATTTGGCAGAATCAATTCTACCTATAGAATTATAATATGATGATTGATAAAAAAAAGCTTGAGATTGGCCTTTGTTATTTTTTGAGTTTTGATATAGTTTTAATGCTTTTCTGGCATAATCTAATGTTTTTTTTGGTTGTTTGAATCTGTATATTTCAGCCAATTCAATATAGTTTGAGGCTTTTATAGTATCAATTTTAGTTGATTCTATCTGACTTAAAAGGCTATCAATTTTTTTTTGATTTTGTTGCGCAGTAGAAATAGATACCTGCACTAGTAATATAAAGAAAAAACATTTTTCACGCATAATGTAAAAATTAGTAGCAGACATTTAAAGGTAATAAAAAAAAGCAAACCATTTGGTTTGCTTTTACTACAACTAACTTAAAAATCAGTTCTTTACCAACCTTAGGGTTTTTTAATGATTGAGCTTTATGCTTCCTATCTGATTTTTAATTCTTCAAACTTTATAACGCGTTTACCGTTTTCCATTTTAACTGTAAAGGCATACGATTCTTTTACCCATGGTTTTCCGCTATGGGTAAATACAAGTACACGTTCTCCATCAGTTCTAAATTCAATGAGTCCAAAATTTGTACGTTCAAAACCAGCATAGACAATATCTTTTAAACCATCATCTTTTAATGTCGGAGAAAACATAGCAGTTAACTCATCTTTTGAGAATGATGTTTTAGTACTATTTTTAAAGAAATTTTTAAGATCACTATTTTTAAAAGAGAGGTCTTTATATTTAAAAAAGGCAGCTAATTCCGTTGAAAAAATAACACCCTTGTCCTCTCTAGAAATCTTACCTAAAGCGTTCATTAATGTAGCTCTAGGATGCATATATTCCCAAAATTCACTATCATCACCTGAAGAAATTAATGATACAATAGGTTCCATTTTATTAAGGGTTTTAAAATCAAACTCGTGAGAACCATGATGTGGTGCTTTTAATACTTCAGCCTTTAATAAACGATCATCTAGCTTCTTATTAAGGATCTGCATTGACTCTTCATTTAGGTCACCAGTAAAATTAATTCTAATATTGCCATAGGATAGTCTAAAGGCAATAGAATGTCCGTTGATAGTATGCGAAGAAGAAAAACTATTTGATGATGTGCTAAGTCCCTGTGTTTCTATTTCTGGATCTGGTGCGTGCTTATGTAAAAAAGGTAATGCTTCAACTTCTTGCCCATTTTTAGTAACTTTTTCCGTAAAAGGACCATGTAAATCTATTTTTATATCATTATCGAGGAAATTAAAAATTTGAGATTCATTCATTCCATGACTAACTCTCTTAAATATAATGGGACTTCTAGCTGACCAATGATCTAGTGACTTTTTCCAAGCTTTAAATTTTATATTTTGCTCATTGAGTGGGACTTGTCTTGGGTCATCCACTAATTCTGTAATAAATAATTTTCCATTATCGACTACTGTTTCTCCTAATCTGTCCTTCTCAGTAACGGAGGATGGTCGTTTTACCAATCCATTGTGTAGTATTTGCTTAGGTTGTATCGCTACTTTTTTGTAACGTCTTGCACCACGATATTTTTCAGCTTTCACAAGTTCGTTTAAACCTTGAAAATGATCTGCATCACCATGAGTTATAATCATGGCATCAACAGGAACAGGATTTGAAGATGAGGATTTTTTATATCTAAATCTGGCTGCAAAATGCCTCGCAAAAAGTACATTGTGTCCTCCGTCTATAATTATGATTTTATCATCTGGAGTTTGTAGAACCATACCATCTCCTTGCTGTACATCTACCATGGACATTTTTAGAGTGCTTTTGGTCATGGTTTTTGGTTTTCCTTTAATGTAGCCTACATATGGGCTGAAAAAACGATTGAGAATTTTAACTTTTGTTTTTCTTGTCTGTGAAGAATATTCAATAATTTCAAAAGGATCTCCAAATATTAAAATATCACTTTTTTTATAAGTACCATCAGATCTCTTTCTATAGATTGATACAAAATCTTCAGCTATAAAGGTTTCCATAAGTTTTATTGTTTTGGTTGTGATTTAAAGATAATATTTAATTTTAAATAACTGATTTTTAGATCATTATTTGTTTTGAGATGTTGTGTAAAGACTTTGCTTTTCTGAAAATTTATTATTAGTTATTTAAAAGGGAGTGTATTGTTTTTGATAAAACTCATAAACTGTTAAAAAGTTAATTTAAAAAACAGCAAAACGTAAATTGTAATTCCTAAATCATTTCTATTTTTGCACATGCAACACAACAAAGTCCTAATTTTAGATTTCGGATCGCAATACACACAACTTATTGCGCGCAGAGTAAGAGAGTTAAACATCTATTGCGAAATCCATCCTTTCAATAAAATCCCTAACGATTCAGAAAGCTTTAAAGCTGTTATATTATCTGGTAGTCCAGTTTCTGTGCGTTCAGAAGATGCATTACATTTAGATTTATCTCAAATACGAGGAAAAAAACCAATGTTAGCTGTTTGTTATGGTGCACAATATTTAGCACATTTTTCTGGTGGTGAAGTTGCTGAATCTAATACTAGGGAGTATGGAAGAGCAAATTTGGGATTCATTAAATCTGATGAAGATTTCTTTGAGAACATTCATGAAGGTAGTCAGGTTTGGATGAGTCATAGTGACACGATAAAACAACTTCCAACTGATGGAGTTCTTTTAGCAAGTACTGAAGATGTTGAGAATGCTGCTTTTAAAATTGAAGGTGAAGAGACTTATGCTATTCAATTCCATCCAGAAGTATACCATTCTACAGACGGTCATCAGCTTTTACATAATTTTTTAATAAAAATAGCTGAGGTAGAACAAGATTGGACTCCACAATCTTTTGTTGAAGAAACCGTTGATGAATTAAAGACAAAACTAGGTAGTGATAAAGTAGTGCTAGGTTTATCTGGTGGTGTAGATTCGTCAGTAGCAGCAATGCTGTTGCATAAAGCTATTGGAAAAAACCTATTCTGCATCTTCGTTAATAATGGACTTTTACGAAAGAATGAGTTCGAAGATGTATTGCATCAATACGAAGGCATGGGATTAAACGTTAAAGGTGTAGATGCTTCGGCACGCTTTTTGGATGCTTTGAAGGGATTGAGCGATCCAGAGCTAAAAAGAAAAGCTATTGGTCGTGTGTTCATTGAGGTTTTTGATGATGAGGCACATCGTATAAAAGACGTAAAATGGTTGGCGCAAGGCACAATTTATCCAGATGTTATTGAAAGTGTTTCAGCAACTGGAGGACCAAGTGCAACGATTAAAAGTCATCATAATGTAGGTGGATTACCAGACTATATGAAGTTAAAAGTTGTTGAACCGCTTAAAGCATTATTTAAAGATGAAGTAAGAAGAGTTGGTGCTTCTATGAATATGGATAGTCAACTTTTAGGTCGTCATCCTTTTCCAGGACCTGGATTGGGAATTCGTATTCTCGGCGACATAACTGCTGAGAAAGTGCGCATCTTACAAGAGGTAGATGCTATTTTTATAAATAATCTACGTTCTTGGAATTTATATGACAAAGTGTGGCAAGCTGGTGCAATGTTATTGCCAGTAAATAGTGTGGGAGTAATGGGTGATGAACGAACTTATGAAAAATGCGTAGCTTTACGAGCTGTAGAAAGTACAGATGGTATGACTGCAGATTGGGTAAATTTACCATATGAGTTTTTGCAAAAAACCTCAAATGAAATTATAAATAAAGTAAAAGGTGTAAATAGAGTAGTGTATGATATAAGCTCTAAACCACCTGCAACTATTGAGTGGGAATAATAAAACAGAATACATGAAGAATTTTTTGACCATCATATTAATTGCTTTTACAATTAGTCTCAGTGCGCAAAAGTACGTAGAGCATAAAGTTGAAGCTGGTGAAACCATTGAAAGTATTGCCAAAAAGTATTTGGTAACACCTTTTGATATCTATGCATTAAATCCTGATGCAAAGCGTAAGTTTCAACCCAATACGGTTTTAATCATTCCAAATTCAAAAATTAAGAACGATCCTATTGAGGAAGAATCTCGCGAGTTAATTGGTTATAAGAAACATAAAGTGAAGCGGAAGGAAACCTTATATGGTTTATCAAAGCAATACAAGGTTACAGAAGAAGAAATTAAGAAAGCAAATCGTTTTTTGTATTCTGAAAACCTTAAAAAAGGGGATAGAATAAGAATTCCAAAATACAGAACGGTCATCTCAAAACAGACCTTAAGCAATACAGTAAAGAAGTATAAAGTTCAGCCTAAAGAAGGTAAATGGCGAATTGCTTATAAATTCGGGATTACTGTTGCCGAGCTAGAAGCTTTAAACCCTTCTATGAATGATGTCATTCAACCAGGTGATGAACTCAACGTACCTAACATTGAAGATGAAGATGAAAAACCAATAGAGACCACATATAATTATTATGAGGTTTTACCGAAAGAAGGATTTTACAGGTTAAAAGTAAAGTTAGAGTTAACCCAAGAGCAGCTCGAAGAATTAAATCCTGAACTAAAAGAAACAGGTTTAAAAGCGGGAATGGTTTTAAAAGTTCCATCTGGTACTGATGTTACAGGTAGTTTAGGAAATGTAGAAACTACAAATTTAAAAGGAAGTTTAAAGAATTTTGAAACTAAAAAAATAGCTTTGATGATGCCATATCAATTAGATAAAATTGATGTGGATGCCACAGAAGAAACTAAAGACAGAATTAAAAACAACAAACGATTATCTATAGTTTTAGATTTTCATGTTGGTGTGATGATGGCATTAGATTCTGCAAAGCAATTGGGTATTTCCACTGATCTAAAGGTTTTAGATACACGAAACCAAATTTCAGCTACAGGAAAGTTATTAGAGGATAATGATTTTTCAGATTATGATGCTGTAATTGGACCTATGGATGACGTAAGTTTTGATCGTGTAGCGACAACACTTAGAAGATACAATGTACCTGTTGTAGCAGCTATGAATAAGCCTGAGAAAGTTTATGGTAATGTGTTTCAAACTGTGCCAGAAGATAAGCAATTGCGCAAAAAAATTATAGATTTTGTGAAAGCAGACAGTTTAAAAACTAAAGTAGTTATTATTTCAGATCAAGCTCATCGTACATCTAGTGAAGCCTTAAAAAGCGAGTTTCTAGATTCACAACTTATTTTTTCAAGAATGCATAGAAAACATAAGGAAAAGGATGGCTTCTTTATTTACCCTCAGGATATAGAAAATATTTTTCCAGCAGGTAAAACCATTGTGTTTTTAGAAACAAATAATAACTCATTAGCATCTAGCGTCATTAGTATGCTCAATGCTAAGATTGATCCTAAAACAGAAGTTGTTTTAATGACTTTAGATAAAAATAAAGCTTTTGAAGGTAAAAATATAGACAACAATAATTTGTCTAATCTCAAGTTTCATTATCCTTCCGTAAATAAAGATTTTGATGAATATAAATCTAATAGTTTTGTAAGATCTTATCGTAAAGAATATGGAGTGTCTCCAAGTAAATATGCTACTCGTGGATTTGATATTACTTTAGATTTATTGATGCGTTTGGCGTCAGAAGAAAATTTATACGAAGCTTCTAGTGATATGATAGAAACAGAATATATAGAAAACAAATTCAGATACAAAAAATCGTTGTTTGGAGGCTATGTAAATGAAGCCGTTTATATCGTGAAATATGATAACTTAAGAATAGTTAAAGTCAATTAGTAAACCTTTAAAATGTACTTAAAGTCTCTCATATTGTGTCTTTTACTTTTTTTTGTTGGTAATAACTCCAACGAAGAAACTATGACTTGGAATGAATCTCGAAAATTGATTTGGGAAGATTTTAAGGCAGATCCTAATTTGGAGTCTGATGCAGTTGCTTTAACAGCTTCTGGTATTACTTTCGGTTATTCGGTAAAAACTTCAGGTAGACGAATTATTGATTTTTCTACATCTGTAGAAGCTCATTTTTATCCTTATAAATCTTGGTATCTTAAAGAAAAAGGGAATGACCATATTTTAAGTCATGAGCAATTACATTTTGATATTACGGAGTTGTATGCACGTAAATTTAGAGAGCAATTAAAGCGATTAAAAGTAAATCAAAATCTGAAAGACCAGATGAATAGATTGCATACTGCAATTAATGAAGCGCTTAACGAAACACAAAAGCGTTACGACGCGCAAAGCGAACATTCTATAAATTCTGAAATGCAAAAGCAATGGGAAAGTTTTATAGCTAAAGAGCTTGCTGACTTAGAACAATACAAGTCTTAATTAATTTGGAAGGTAGTAAAGAAGCACTCATTGAGTTAGCCCACTATAAGATGCCTTTTGGAAAATACAAAAATCAATACTTAGTTGATATTCCAGAATATTATTACACCTGGTTTAAACAAAAAGGATTTCCTGAAGGTAAATTAGGTAGAATGATGATACAGATGTACGATATTAAAATCAATGGTCTCGAAGAATTGATTTATACGATTAAGCGCGATTTTAAGAAGTAGATTTTTTCGTGTTATTTATTTTTCTTCAATATCTAGGTATTGAGAATTTAACAATTTTAAACCATCAATATTTCGTTTTAAAACCTTTTGAACATCTTCTGTTTTTATATGTCCTAAAATTCCCCAAGGACCATTAAATCCTTCTTCTTTAAGGCACTTTATCATTTCAAATTCACTTTTCCCTTTTCCTATTGTTAATATTTTAGGACCATCTTTGATCATTCCATTTAGATTCACATAGGATAAATAAGGCTTTATTTTTTTTACGACTGTTCTAAAATCATCGATATGCTCATGTGCATGATGAAAATTATAAACTATAGAAATAGAGTCTTGACTTACTTGTTCTAAAATTTTTATTTGATTATCAGGATTTCCAAACCAACCAGTATGATTATATAGTGCTAATGAACAACCTACTTCGTCGGCTTTTATTTTAATGAACTTAACCATTTCAACAGCTATATCTAATGATTGAGATTCGTTTAAGTTTTCAAAAAAATTATTACTAAAGGATACCCAAATGGCTGGTTTTTGTTCTAAAGTTTTCAGATTATTTAGTAAGCCTTGATTTTCTTCACTCAATTTGCCGACACTATCTCGTTTAGCGTTTAACCATAAGAATATAGAATTTATCTCAATGTTGTTTTCTTCGGCTAGATTGAATTCTTTTATCATTTGACTGATATCTCCTTTCCCTCTATTATAGCCATATCTTTTGAAACCCATCTCTTTGAGCATTTCAATTCGCTGCTTAGGAGTTCTGTCTAACACATCAAATCCTTTTACACACCATGCTGATACTTCATCGATATCAACTAATTGATCTGTTTTTTTTTCGCAAGAATAACATTGTATCAATAGTAAAAATATTATCCCTATTTTATTCAGTTTGTCCATCTTATTTTAATTAGTATGTCTTAATAATTTCTTAGAACTTTGATTATATAAGTCCATTTCAATATCTTAAGCCATAGGATAATAAATTTACAAATAACATTCGATTTTAAAAATCAAGAAATTTATTCTTTTTCTTTTCTAAACAAAGTATTAAATGCATCGTAGATAGCTAAATGTAAAGTATCACCATGATCTAGTTCTTCAAAAAAGCTAAAATATACTTGGGTATTATCTTTTTTATCTGTTTTTAAAGTCTCGTATAGATCTTTAGCATTTTTTTCCATTATATCACCTTCTTTACCTACTGCAACAAATATTTTCTTTTCTGAGATATGCGCTTTTGGGGTAAGTTCTAGTAGAGATTCATTATCCCACCAAAGACTTGGACTTACAATAATATAGTTATCAAATAGTTCGGGTTTTTTGAATAGGATTTCTGTAGCTAACAAACCACCTAGCGATTGTCCAATAATAGTGCTTGTATTATTAATCTTATATTGAGCTTCAATATATGGTTGAAGTTCGGTTTCAATAAAGCTGATAAATTTTTCGGATGCACCTGTTGTTGGGAAATCTTTTTTATCCTGCTCGATTGTGGTTGGATACGTAAAATCTCTTTTTCTGTCTATATTAGAAATGCCAATAACTATAGACTCAGGCACCATATTAATCCAAGAAAATGATCCAAATTGTACCAACCCAGAAATATGAACAAAATCTTCATTCATAGAGCCATCTAATAAATAAATTGCTGGATAAACTTTTGTAGAATCTGCAGAATACCCTTCAGGTAAATAAATATTAAGTGTTCTATCTTCATCTAATATTTTGGAATGAAATGTGACAGATTCACCAATGATTATAGGTGTTTTAGAAATGGTTCTATTTTGAGCTATAAAACTTTTGGGTAGCAGAACTGTAAATAATAGATAAAAAATGTTCACAGTTTTAAAGAGATGCATTCTGATCATAGTCTATGATTAATTTAATGCTTTATTTCTATATTTAGGCTGCCTGGTGAGTTTCATTGATCGCAATAAATCTAAATACTGATTTTTTACTACTTCGCTTGTAATACTATCAGATTTTATGCCATTAAATCCTGAGACGATTAGATAGCCCTCTTCATTTTTAGTAAATACTATTGTTATAGCTTCATTATAAAATTTAAATTCTATAAACCCATTATCGCCGTAGTAATCACCAACCATAAAATTAGGTTTGTTCATTTCGTCATGTAGTAATTCTAAACCAGTTCTTTGTTTAGCATAATCATAAAATGTTGTAATGAATTCTAGAGTTCCTTTATCACAGATAGATTCGAGAGGCTCTAAATTCTGAGTTAAAAAATAATCTTTAACACGGGGAAAAAATATATTTACAGCTTTTATTATAGAATCTGTTTTGGGTTTAAGCTTCAACTGTTTTTTGTAGTCTTTAATTTTATTACGTGCTTTTACTAACCTTTCAGTGGTTGGATATATACTATTTTCTCCTTTAATTTTCCAGTTCTCACCATCTTTACATAAGTGAATTTTATAATACTCTATACTCGTCATTTTACAGCTAGCGCAATCATCTTCAATTTCTACAGATTTCACATTCATTCTTAGATCTGCTCTTATAATAGGAGCATCGAGCATTTTTTCATACTCATGGTGTAGCATAATTAAACGAAATAATGAATCATCAGCTACAGATTTTAATTCTAATGAATCATTGTTTCTAAGGTTTATTCTTCCATTTATGAATCGGTTACACGTTTCTCTAACTTTTTCAGATTCGCTTTGAGCGCATCCTGAAAGAGTAATTAAGAATACTATTGCTGTAAGAAGTAGAGGTTTTGATTTACGCATAGACAATTATAAAGAATTTAAGTAATCAATTAAAGTTCGTACAGCTTTGCCACGATGCCCAATCTTATTTTTTTCTTCTAAGCTAATCTCAGCGAATGTCTTTTCATAACCATCAGCTTTAAAAATTGGATCGTAACCAAATCCCTTTTCTCCGTGTTTTAGCATTGTTATTTCACCTTTACAAATTCCGGTAAATGTGTACATTTCGCCATTGATATGTAATGCGATTACGGTTTTGAATTGAGCCGTTCTGTTTTTATTATCTGCTAATTCTGAAAGTAATTTATTCATGTTATCCTCAGCATTTCTTTGTGGACCAGCATAACGTGCAGAATACACACCAGGCTCACCGTTGAGTGCTTCAACTTCTAAACCTGTATCATCAGCAAAGCAATCGCAGCCATAGTTGGCTTTGACATATTCTGCTTTTTGAATGGCATTGCCTTCAATGGTTGCTTGAGTTTCAGGAATATCTTCGATGCATAAAATGTCAGACAAGCTGAGTAATTTTATATACTTTGGCATTAAGGCTTGTATTTCTTTGAGTTTATTTAGATTATTTGTAGCGAAAACGAGTTGCATAGGAGTCATAATTGAATAACAAATTTAGCTTAATGTAAGGTAAGCTTAAAATTAAAATGTTTAATTAGAATTTTAGCTAATATTTATGACAAAAGTCAGTCTATTAAAGTACTTAAATATGTATCTTAGTAAAGGAATTATTAACTTAAAGCAAGTAAGAATATGACAGTAAATTTTCAGTATGTAAATACAGATATTAGTGAAACATTATCAGCTTTCACAGAAGAAAAGTTAAATAAATTAGCGAATAAGAATGAATTTTTAATTTCTGCACAAGTATATTTTAAGCATGATGATAAAGATCATAGTGCTGGTAAAATTTGTAAAATTGAATTGAGCCTGCCTGGTCCACGTATTTTTGCCACATCTAATGAAAAAAATTATGAAATGGCAGTTAGCAAAACGATTAATGATTTGTCTAAACAATTGAAAAAGAGAAAAGAAACATACAAAACATATTAATAAGAGTAGCGTTACGACGTTTAATACCAGAGGGTTTATTGTTTTTAGCGATGATGATATGGTTCATTTCTAAGAATAGTAAACCCTCTGTACAGTTGTTCAATAAAAAACAATCTAACCATTTGATGCGAAAAAGTCATTTTAGATAAACCTAGTTTGCCATTGGCTCTCTTATAAACCGTATCTGAGAATCCATAAGGGCCACCAATCACAAAGATTAAAGTCTTAATTCCCGAATTCATATGTTTTTGTAGGTAATTAGAAAATCCAACAGAATCTAGTTGTTTTCCGTTTTCATCTAGTAAAATTAAAACATCAGAAGTCTGTGTTTTAGCTAAAATGAGTTCGCCTTCCTTATCTTTTTGTTGTGCTTCAGACAAATGTTTAACCTTTTTTAAATCTGGAATAATTTCAAATTCAAACCGAATATAATGACTTAATCGTTTTGTATAATCTTCAATTAAGTCTTGAAGATTCTTGTTGTCGGTTTTGCCAATGGCGATGAGCTTTATAGTCATGTTGTCAAAGTTATACTTTTTTGGAATTTGGCATTTAGTTTTTGAAGTTTTAATCTTTCAATTCATATTTTTACACTAAATAAGTTTACAAATGATTTCAAAAGAACAATTCAATAAAGAAATAAAAGGAATTATAACTAATGCTATTAGAGAAGACGTTGGCGATGGCGATCATAGTTCCTTGGCTTGTATTCCTGCTTCTGCACAAGGAAAAGCAAAGCTATTAGTTAAAGACAAAGGAATTATTGCTGGTATTGAATTTGCAAAACAGGTTTTTGCCTATGTTGATGCAGATATGAAAGTTGAAACATTAATTGAAGATGGGAGCAAAGTTAAATATGGAGACATTGCCTTTTATGTAGAAGGCGCATCTCAATCTATATTGAAGGCTGAGCGACTAGTTCTAAACGCTATGCAGCGCATGAGTGCCATTGCGACAAAAACCAGACAGTTTGTTGACTTATTAGAAGGTACTGAAACTAAAATTTTAGACACTCGTAAAACCACACCAGGTATTAGAGCTTTAGAGAAATGGGCAGTAAAAATTGGAGGAGGCGAAAACCATAGATTTGCCTTGTATGATATGATAATGCTAAAAGACAACCATATCGATTTTGCAGGTGGAGTTGCAAAAGCTATCAACTTAACAAAGCAGTATTTAAGTGATACTAACAGAGATTTAAAAATTATAGTTGAAGCCAGAAATCTAGAAGAAATTAAAGAAATTTTAGATGCTGGTGGCGTATATAGAATTCTAATTGACAACTTTAATTACGAGGATACACGCAAAGCGGTAAAGTTGATTGGAGATCAATGTTTAACGGAATCATCTGGTGGCATTAACGAAAGTACACTTAGAAAATATGCAGAATGTGGAGTAGACTATATTTCATCTGGAGCACTTACACATTCAGTATATAATATGGACTTAAGCTTAAAAGCAGTCTAAAACCCTAACAATCGAAAAATCTAGTATGTCCAAACATATAGAAGATAAATTAGATAAAATTCCTGTACTCAATTTGGTCGTTCGTTTCTTTAAGCAGATTAGACTACCAGGATTTGAAGGTTTATCTATTTATGATCTCATAGAACTATATATTCGAGGTATTGTAAAAGGAGCTTTAACTACAAGAGCAAGCGCTATTGCTTTTAGTTTTTTTACAGCTATTTTTCCGTTTTTATTGTTTGTAATTATCTTGATTCCGTATATCCCAATAGATAATTTTCAAACTGAATTTGAGTTGTTCCTAAATGATTTTTTACCACCACAAACCTCTGAGTTTTTCTTCTCAAATATTTTTGAAAATATCAGCGGGAGTGAAAGTGCAGGTTTGCTATCTTCTGTATTCTTATTATCTATATTGTTAATGGCTAATGGAGTCAATGCCGTTTTTTCTGGTTTCGAAAATTCGTATCACGAGCAGCTAACGCGAAATGTTTTTAAACAGTACTTATATGCATTAGGAATCGCTTTAATCTTGGCTATATTAGTTTTATTGACGGTTGCTTTCTTTGGGTATTTTCAGATTTATATCATAGAGCCTCTTTATGAAAGTATAAATAATGAAATGGTATCGTCAGACAATTCAGGACTCGGTTGGGTTATTTTTGCAAAGTATATGTTTTTTGTGCTCATGGTATATTTGGCAACTGCAACACTATATTATTTTGGCACAAAAGAAGGTCGTAATACAAGGTTCTTTTCAGTTGGTGCATTGTTGACAACCTTATTAATTATTCTAACATCATATTTATTTGGAATTTACATCAACAATTTTTCGCAATACAATAAGCTATATGGTTCTATAGGTGGTTTATTAATTCTCTTATTATATCTATGGTTGAATTCTAATATTTTGCTTTTAGGTTATGAGCTCAATGCTTCACTTCAGTACTTAAAAAAGAATCCGAAGGCTAAAAAGGAGATAGTATAATGCATTTTATAGATGTCATATTACCAATTCCGCTTCAAAAAGCCTTTACGTATCATATTACAAAAGCCGAAGCTGAATTCCTAAAACCAGGAATACGTGTAGCTGTGCCGTTTGGTAAAAGTAAAATCTATACGGCTTTGGTTTATAAAATCCATCAAAACCCACCAATAGCTTATGATGCTAAAACTATTCATCAGATTTTAGATAAAAGTCCAGTAGTCACTGAAACACAATTGCAACATTGGGAATGGATTGCACATTATTACATGTGCAGTATTGGTGAGGTGATGCGAGCTGCGATGCCAAATGCTTTTCTATTAGAAAGTGAAACTATTATCTCTAAAAATGAAAAAATTGAAATTAAAGATTCAGAATTAAAAGACGATGAGTTTTTGATTTATGAAGCCTTACAACATCAGTCGTCTTTAAAAATTAACGATGTGGTTTCTATTTTAGATAAGAAGCGTGTATTGCCGGTAATTAATGGCTTGGTAGAAAAGGGATTGTTAAACTTACAAGAAGAGCTTTACGAAAAATATCAGCCAAAATTGGTGCGATATGTAAAGCTTCATGATAATCATAAATCTCAAGAAAAGCTTCAGGAATTACTAGAGATGCTTAGTAGTAGAGCAACAAAACAACGTGAAGTCATACTAACCTTATTCACACTAGAAGCCTCAACAAATCAACCTGTAAAAGTTTCAGAATTAGTTGAACGCAGTGGTGCATCATCAGCAACAATAAAGACATTAATTGATAAAACTATTCTCGAAGAATATCATGTTAAGACAGATCGTAATCAGTTTGAAGGAGATGGAGATGCGGATGCAAAGATTTTAAATAAACCACAGGAAAATGCTTTTGATAAGATTGAAGCAATTTTAAAAGAAAAATCAGTGGCTTTATTGCATGGAGTTACCTCTTCTGGTAAAACTGAAATCTATGTGCAACTCATTCAAAAACAATTAGAGTCAGGAAATAAAGTATTATATCTATTACCAGAAATTGCGCTAACAACGCAATTAGTGCAACGTTTGCAAGATTATTTTGGAGAAAAAGTTGCGGTATTTCATAGTAGATACTCTGGTAACGAGAGAGTGGAAGTGTGGAATAACATGCTTAATAATTCAGATAAAGCTCAGATAATTATAGGAGCACGCTCATCATTGTTATTACCATTTAAAAATTTAGGGTTAATCATTGTAGATGAAGAACATGAGCAATCGTACAAGCAATTCGATCCTGCACCACGTTATCACGCTAGAGATGCAGCTATTGTACTAGCGAATTTACATAAAGCAAAAACGCTTTTAGGTTCCGCTACACCAAGTTTAGAAAGCTATTTTAATGCTAGCCAAGGTAAATATGGATTAGTAGAATTAAATACGCGTTATAATGATGTGTTAATGCCAGATATTGAGCTGGTAGATTTGGCAGATAAGTACAAGCGTAAGCGCATGAAAGGTCATTTTAGCGATCGACTTATTGAAGAAATGACTGAAACTTTAGAACAGGGTTTTCAGATTATTTTATTTCAGAATAGAAGAGGGTTTTCACCAATTATAGAATGTACTACTTGTGGAACCTCTCCACAATGTCCTAATTGCGATGTGAGTTTAACCTATCATCAGTATAGAGACCAATTGCGTTGCCATTATTGCGGTTATAACTCTGCAATGCTAAAAAGTTGTCAGGCATGTGGAAATTCGACTCTAGATACTAAGGGTTTTGGTACAGAACAAATTGAGGAAGAAGTGAAATCACTATTTCCTGAAAAGAAAGTCGCTCGTATGGACTTAGATACCACAAGAGGAAAATATGGTTTCGAAAAAATAATAAGCAGTTTTGAGCAGCGTGAAGTCGATATTTTAGTTGGTACGCAAATGTTAACCAAAGGCCTCGATTTCAGATATGTTAAATTAGTAGGTATAATGAATGCTGATAATTTGCTCAACTTCCCCGATTTTAGGGCACATGAACGGAGTTATCAGTTAATGGCTCAGGTTTCTGGTAGAGCAGGACGCACAGATCTTAGAGGAAAAGTATTGATTCAAACTTATAATCCACATCATAATATTTTACAGCAGGTTTCGACCAATTCTTATAAAGACATGTATGCTGAGCAAATGAATGACAGGTATAACTATAAATATCCACCAATTTATAGACTGATTAAGATAACTTTTAAGCACAAGGATTATAACCGAGTAAATTTAGCGGCAGATTGGTATGCAAAATCGTTACGCCAAGTATTTAAAGGTAATGTTCTTGGGCCAGAATTTCCCCCAGTCTCAAGGATAAGGAATCTTTATTTAAAGAATATCTTATTAAAAATACCAGAAAAACAATCCCTTTCAAAAACTAAAGAGGCTATTCAGAAAATAGAAAACAGCTTTAATGCGGTTAAGGATTTTAGAGCAGTGCGTGTTATTATTAATGTGGATAACTACTGAAAACCAAAAAAATCCCAAGCAAAAGCTCGGGATTTTCTAAAAACTTATAATGAGGGAGACTTTAATTTGAATGTAATTATTTCTACATATTATTTAAAGCATCTACCAATTGTGTCTTTTTATTTCGACTCAAAGGAATTTCATAGGCACCAACTTCAACATTTTTACTGTTAAATCGGTCAATTTTATCAAGATTCACGATGTATGATTTGTGAATTCTCAAAAATTTACCTTCTGGCAATTCTTGTTCAAAAGCTTTCATAGTAGATAATACTACTAAGCTATTCTCTTCTGTTACTACTTTCACGTAGTCACCAAGTGCTTCAATCCATTTAATATCCTTAATATAAACTTTACGTTTTTTAAGGTTACTTTTCACAAAGATATGTTCACCATCAGTTTCGTTAAAATCTAATTTCAGTTTATGCTGCTCAATAGCTTTTTCTACGGCAGTATTAAAACGTTCTTTTGTGATTGGTTTTTGAAGGTAGTCGGTAGCATCGTAATTAAATGCTTTAAAAGCATATTCCGTTTTACCAGTAACAAAAATAATTTGGGGTTTGTTGTTGAGTACATCTAAGAGCTCAAAACCGTTTAATACAGGCATTTCTATATCTAAGAAGATAAGATCTACTTTGTGTGTATTAAGACCGTTTTTCGTTTCTAACGCACTGCTGTATTCCGCAATAAGGTTAAGTGAGGAATGATTCTCAATTAACTTTACAATGGAAAGGCGCTGAATCGCAGAATCATCAACAACTACACAGTTTAAAGTCATAACATTATTCATTTTAGGTTAAGATATCGACAATAGTACGATAAATTCGGTTAAAAAACAAATAATACCGACAAACCGTATGTTTTAACATAATTTTTAACAGTATAATTTACCTAAATTTTACATCTAAAAACGTTGCCAGAATTAGAATTTATGTGTATTTTTGCAGCCGTTTTAATAACAAACAAAATTATTTATTATGAATCATTATGAAACTGTTTTCATCTTAAATCCCGTTTTATCTGAAGATCAGATAAAGGAGACAGTTAAGAAATATGAGGATTTCCTCGTTTCTAAAGGTGCTAAGATGATTGCCAAGGAAGATTGGGGCTTAAAAAAGCTGGCGTATCCAATCCAAAACAAAAAAAGTGGTTTTTACCACTTATTTGAGTATACTGTTGCTGGTGAAGCAATTGAACCTTTAGAAGTAGAGTTTAGACGTGATGAGCGTTTTATGCGTTACTTAACTGTAAAATTAGACAAGCACGCTGTGGCTTGGGCTGAGAGAAGAAGAGAAAAACTTAAAGTTAAAGCAAAAGCAAAAGCATAATTATGTCATCAATAGAACAACAAGCAAAAGGAAAAAAGGACGGAGAAATTAGATATCTTACTCCTTTAAACATAGAAACTTCGAAAAACAAGAAGTATTGTCGTTTCAAAAAATCTGGTATTAAGTATGTAGATTATAAAGATGCAGACTGGTTATTAGGTTTTGTAAACGAACAAGGAAAACTATTACCAAGACGTTTAACAGGAACTTCTTTAAAGTATCAAAGAAAAGTATCTGTGGCAGTAAAAAGAGCTAGACACTTAGCACTTATGCCATATGTTGCTGATTTATTAAAATAAAATATCATAACAATGGAACTTATATTAAAACAAGACGTTGAAAATTTAGGATTTAAAGACGATATTGTATCTGTTAAGAACGGTTATGGTAGAAATTTTTTAATTCCTCAAGGGCAAGCTGTAATGGCTACTGCTTCTGCTAAAAAAGTATTGGCAGAAACACTTAAACAAAGATCTTACAAAGAAAAATCAATTATCGCAGATGCTCAAAAAATTGCAGATGCATTGGTAGACTTAGAAGTTAAAATAGCTTCTAAAGTGGGTGCTGGGGATAAATTGTTTGGATCTGTAAACAATATCGATTTAGCAAATGCTTTGCAAAAAGCTGGTCATGAAGTTGATAAAAAATATATTAATGTAATTGGAGGTAGTGTTAAGCGATTAGGCAAGTATGACGCTGTTATCAGATTACATAGAGAGGTAACTGTAGACTTACCATTTGAGGTAGTAGCAGAAAAATAATATCTAATTTTAAATTAATTATAAACCGTTTAGTTCTCTAAGCGGTTTTTTTAATTCTAGTATTCCAATGAAACATTTTTTTTTAGCCATTTTATTAGTGTTCTTTTTAGGATGCAAAGATTCTAAAACTGATGTTACTCCTATAAAACCAAGTTCTAAATTAGTTAAGATATTTAAAGCTTCAAACAAGGATTTTCCTATTATAAGTGTTCATCGTGGTGGAAAAAACCTTAAGAATTACCCAGAAAACTGTTTAGAGACAATTAAATATGTTAATGATAGTATTTCTGCAATATATGAGGTTGATGTTGCACAAACAAAAGATGGGCAACTTGTTTTAATGCATGATAATTCAATCGATAGAACAACTAATGGCTCTGGCTTGGTAAAAGACTTAACCTATAGTGAGCTGAAAAAATTTAATTTAGTTGATGATTATGATAATACTACCAGTTTTAAAATCCCACTGTTTTCTGATGTTTTAGCGTGGTGTAAAGTTAATAATGTTATTCTTACAGTAGATATTAAACGTAGTGTAAGTCAAAAAGCAGTTATTAATGCTATTAGAAAAGCAAATGCAGAAGATATTAGTATTGTTATCACTTACGACGTCAATCAAGCTAAAACAGCTTTTGAGCTTGCTCCTGAACTATTGTTATCTGTTTCTGCTAGAAATGATAAAGAATTCGACAGATTATTGGCAGCAAAAATCCCAACAGAAAATATGTTAGCTTTTACAGGTACACGTTTATCGAATGCATCACTTTATAAAAGATTACATGCTGAAGATATCGTTTGTATACTTGGAACGCTTGGAAACTTAGATAGACAAGCTAAAGCAAGAGGTAATGAACTTTATAGTAAATGGAAAAACTTAGGTGTGGATATTCTAGCTACCGACAGACCGTTTGAAGTTTATAATGCTATTAATAACTAGTGCCAAATGAAATATTCAAGACTTACAAAAGAACAATTTGAAGAATTACACCAAGAGTTCATCAACTTTTTAGCGACTCAATCGATTACTGCTGAAGAATGGGGTGATATCAAAAAAAATAAACCAGAAGCTGCAGAGCAGGAGCTTGACGTATTTAGCGATTTAGTGTGGTTTGGAGTATTGAGTAAAGTAGAATATTTGGAGCATATCTCACCACAACAAATACATTTATTTCAGTGTAATGAAAAAAATATGCGATTAATCGCTTTAAAAATTGAAAACGAAGCTATTGATTTCACTACAAAAGAAGGTTTTCAGTGGTTAAGAGATAATCTGTTGTCTGATAGTATTGAGTTCTTTAATGCTAAAAAGGACTATTCAGACGATAAGCATTTAGATATTTTTAAAATGATTCAGACTGGTGCAAATATTACAAAAGGCGAATTGTTTCAGTATTTTGCTAATTTGATAAAGGGAGCTTAAAAACCTCCTGATTGCTGTTTCTGCTCATTTAACCTTTTTTGTTTGATGTCATTTTTTTGCCTTTCTTTTGATCCAAACTTTCGGTGATAAGGGAGTGGTTTATCGTATGGCTTATCAACATCATCAAGTAATAAATTTCTAAAGAAATCATTTAGTTTTATAAAGAAGTTCTTCATAAATGCTAGTTGGATTTTACTCATAACGCAAAGACTCAATAGGATCTAATTTAGCAGCTTTAGTGGCAGGATATAAACCAGATATTACAGCTACAATAAATGCAATACTCGTTGCCCAAATCATGGCAGTCCAAGGTGTTGAAAAATCTAATTCAAATTGACTAGATACAGCCCAACCAATTAAAATTCCTAAGATAATTCCAATAATTCCACCAAGCTGACCGATAATTATAGTCTCCATAAAGAACTGAAAAGCAATGGTTTTGGATTTAGCACCTAAAGCTTTACGTACACCAATCTCTCGTGTGCGTTCAGTAACCGAAACCAACATAATATTCATAAGTGCAATGGTAGAACCAAAGATTGTAATGATGCTTATGATCCATGCCGCGATATATAATACTTTAGTGTTTTCAGCAGCTCGATTTAATAAATCATCACTACGTTCTATACCAAAATTATTATCTTCAACAGGATTTAAGCCTCTAATATTTCTAAACGTTAAAGTGGCATCTTCTTGAGCTCCTTCGAGCATATCTTTTTTATCTACCTTAACACTGAGTGTGTAATTAATATTAGGATTTGTAAATATAGATCGTGCTTTTTGGATTGGTATGATGATTCTTAAATCTTGATTATTACCAAACGTTGACCCTTTTTCCTTCAGCACACCTATAACCTTAAATTTAGAGCCTCTAACACTTATGGTTTTATCTATCGGATTTTCTTCTGGGAATAATGCTTTTTGTAAATCACTACCAATCACAGTAACTGCATTACTATTTTCTATATCAAATACATTTAATGCACGACCATTTTCAACTTCCAAGCCAGAATTTTCAATAAAATTTTCGTTCGCCCCTAGAACAGCAACTTCAGGATCAGTTTTTTTGTTTTCGTATTTTACTTCAGCCGCAAACGTTCCCATAAAGGAAACTGCAACTTTTGTAAAGGGAAAGTCATAATTATCCTCAAAATCTTTTACGTTCCTATAGTCAATTACAGGATTTATTTTTTGACGTTCTCTACTACTTTGGCGTTGCGCTGTAAATTCATACCGTTGAAAATTAAAGGTATTTGCTCCCATAGAGGAGAAACTACCAGAAATAGTGTTTTCTAGAGCCGAAACACCACTTAAAATACCAACCAATGCCATAATACCAATGGCAATAATTAAAACGGTTAGAATAGTTCTGAGCAATTGACTTTTGATGGAACCAAAAGCAATTTTAATATTTTCTCTAGCTAATGAAAACATAGTAATATGTATAGTTAGTTGGCTTGTTTTACGTATAAGACTACTTAAACATGATAAAGTTACTATAAAAATGAAATAACTTAGTAAAGCCTTTGAAAATTATAATATTTTTGTGATTATTTGATTGTTTCACTAAAAAGAGATTTCTGCTTTTGCAGGAAGTATTATGGCACAAAAACCAAGCATACCAAAAGGCACAAGAGATTTTAATGCAGAAGAAGTAGCAAAACGTTCTTATATCATGGAAACGATTAAGGAACAGTTTCAGGTCTATGGGTTTCAACCAATAGAAACACCTAGTTTTGAAAACTCTGAAACCTTAATGGGAAAGTATGGTGATGAAGGTGATCGCTTGATTTTTAAGATTTTAAACTCTGGTGAATATTTAAGAAAGGTATCAGATCAGATTTATAATTCTAAATCTGAAATAGCTATTACTTCAAAAATCTCAGAAAAAGCCCTAAGATACGACCTCACAGTGCCATTCGCACGTTACGTAGTACAACACCAAAACGAAATAGAATTCCCTTTTAAACGCTACCAAATCCAACCGGTTTGGAGAGCTGATCGTCCACAAAAAGGCCGGTTTAGAGAGTTTTATCAATGTGATGCAGATGTGGTAGGTTCTAAATCTTTGTTTCAAGAAGTAGAATTTATACAATTGTATGATGCGGTGTTTACAGCTTTAAAATTAGAGGGAGTTACGATCAAGATCAATAATCGTAAAATATTATCCGGTATTGCTGAAGTCATTGGTGCAAAAGATAAACTCATCGATTTTACTGTGGCTTTAGATAAGCTCGATAAAATAGGTGAGGAGAAGGTAAAAGAGGAAATGCGCAGTAAAGGCATTTCTGAAGATGGTATTTCTAAACTTCAACCATTATTTACTTTGAAAGGGGATTTTGGAAATCAGGTAGAGAGTTTAAAATCTATTCTAAGTACATCAGAAATTGGGTTAAAAGGTATTCAAGAATTAGAATTTATAAATAATACTATTTCAAACTTAGAATTAAAAACAGCCAAATTACAACTCGATGTAACCTTAGCACGTGGACTGAATTACTATACAGGTGCCATCTTTGAAGTTTCTGCACCAGAAGGTGTAAAAATGGGTTCTATTGGAGGAGGTGGACGTTATGATGATCTTACTGGTATTTTTGGGTTAAAAGATATGAGTGGAGTAGGTATTAGCTTTGGATTAGATAGAATCTATTTGGTTTTAGAAGAATTGAATTTATTTCCTGCAACCATAACCGAATCAACCAAAGTCTTGTTTATCAATTTTGGGGAAACAGAAGCTATGTTTAGCTTACAAGCAGTAACAAAACTGCGAGGAGCTGGTGTTAAAGCAGAGTTATATCCAGATAATGCAAAGATGAAAAAGCAAATGAATTATGCTAACCGTCGCAATATTCCGTATGTGGTTTTAGTGGGTGAGGAAGAAGTAAAATCAGAATTGTTCACACTTAAGAATATGGATTCTGGTGAGCAAAATAAATTACCTTTTAATGAATTGTTAGCGTTATTAAAATAAGAAAAGCCTCAGCTATAAATAGACTGAGACTTTTCTAATCACTAACTAAAAACAATTGAAATTAATCAACCACTATCTTCTTGGTCAATACGGAATTGTTGGCTGTAAAAAGCTTTATGATGTATGCTCCGGCGCTTAAGTCGGTAACATCATATTCCGAATGATCACTTTGTATTATATTATTATATGTGTAAACCGATTGCCCTAACATATTAAAAAGTGCAATTGATTTTACTTCGATTTGGTTTGGGTTTATCAGTACAATTTTATTTATATCATTTGAGTAAAGTATCGCGATACTATCTTTAATCTCGTCATCAATACCAAGGGAATCTGCCATATTACTAAACGTAATTTCGAAACGATCTAGATATTCGCCTGCATTTAAGAAAATTTCATAATTACTTTCTCTTAAATCATGGTAAAGGTCTAAATCAATATCATGGACATATATATTGATATCATTAGGCACATTTTCTAAAGCATCTATGGATATTCTATTGAGTCCATCTGAATCTGTTCTTATACCCAAAGGATATATTGTGGAAACTTCGGCTTCATTACTTGCTTGTATGATATATTCTTCATCATTTATCATCCAAAACATGTCATCTATTTGTGTTTCGTTTAACTTTCCATCATAAGCCCAATCTACTCCAGAAGTTGTGTTTTCATCTATGGTTAAAAGTAATTGACGATATATAGTGTTAATAGAATTAAATCCGATTCTAAACTTCATTCTTTGATCTATAGCTTCATCTTCATTACTTTTTTGTGTAGTTGAAGTAACTGCATTTCGCATAAAAGGTGAGTTCTGATCTTCCTTTTGAAAGACGCGCTGACCATTATTAAAATTAATAGTGCCTCCGTTTTCACCAACTACAAAAAAGCCTTGCCCAACTGGAATATAACGACCAGGTTTTTGAGATAGTGATGTGTTAGTATTGAAATTAAGATTGTTACTATCTTTAGTTGCTGCAGCAACAGCTCCTGAAAAATTATAAGTCGCATAGCCACCATCGTAATCTTGTAAGATGTGAGAATCACCTCCATAATGTTTCCAGAAATAAAGCGTTCCGCTAATTAAAGAAGAATTTAATGCATTATCATTTTGAAATTCTGGACCATTATCTCTAATAAAAATATCAGCATCGATAGCAGAAGGGTATGGATTTCCTACTAAATATTCATTATTAGGAGCTAAAGCTAAATTGATATCTCCATTATTTGGTTTGCCTGAAAAGGTATAATTCTGCTGCGTTTCAGTAGATGCCAGTCCTGGTCCTTTCATCGTAAAACCTTCACCTGGAAAAATCGTACCTGTTCTTCTTATATGTTGCCAAGACGAATAGTTTTGACTGGGTTGATTGGCATATTTCCAAATCCAATAATCAGCAATACTGATGGGTTGAGTTGGTGATCCATTATATCCGGAAGATGAAAAATTAATCGGTAATGTTTCTGAGACTGACGTTCCGTCTTTCATTACATCGCTAACCTTAAAACTGTTAACTGACGAATTTTGCTTTGTTACAGGAGATGACCAATAATTATAAGTAAACATATCTCCTGTACCTTGTTGATCGCGTTCTATTTTTCCGTTGTATTCAATTTTCAAATCACTTTCTGTGGTTTGAATTAATTGCGATTCACCCTCTAAATCTATTGTTCCTGCAAGATTTAAATAATGTGAAACTGTAATTCCATTACCAGTTTGAGTTGATGTTTTTCCTGTTACTGTTAATATTTTGGCCTCTACAAATAAGCCAAGAATAGTTCTGTTATTGTTATTTACAGTTGGCAACGATGAATTATTTAAGGTTAAATTGTGAGCGGTTTTTACAATATTCCAATCAATAGTAACGTCAGGATTAACAATTGATCTTGAGCCTGGAGTATATTGAAAAGTGCCATTTGTCCAAGTTGAATTTATATTCCAATCTCCATCTTGTTTTGATGTATAAGGTAATGGAGCTGTCTCTCTTGCAACGGTGGTTAAATTTTTTAGTTGTCCATTATTACCATTTCCTGAGGCATCAATAGTATTTTTATAGGTGAATGCTGACATAGGATAATAACCTGCCAGATTAGACCAAGGGAGTATATTAATTTCGTTTTTTGTAATAGAACTAGGTAGTTCTTTTCCCACCACGCGGTCAGAATTGTTTTTAATCTCTTGATTCATAATAAAGCGCAACTGTTCTATGGATAGATCTGTATTCCATATGCGTACTTCGTCTATATGGCCTTTAAAGTGTTGTGAAGGATTATTTTTTCCAGCTGCTGCAATAAAAAACGATTCGTTTGTTGCTATTGGTGGATTTTTTGTGGCAGAATTATCTAATACTCCATCAATGTAGATAGAAATTCTAGAACCATTATACATAGCCGTTATATGGTGCCATTCATCATTAGGAATAGAGGTGTAAGATGTAAGAGACTGGTCGCCGTCATTTTTCCAGGATATTCTAACTTTCTTACCTTCAGTCAAAGTGAAATCATAACCTTGAGTAAAGGCAACATCTCTTTTAGAAAGTATAGAAACTTCTTCAGTATCAGCAGTATCACCTTTTACCCATGCCGAAATTGTAAAGCCATTAGGATTAAGATCTAAGGTGTTTTGCATATCAATATAAGCCTCAGTGCCATTAAAATAAATAGAACGTTCTTCCGTAATTTGAGGCGAAAAACCAAATGTAATGTAGGTAGTGCCATCAAAGTTATATTCTGTTTCTAAATTACCGTTTTCATTCAAAGTCATGGTTCTAAAATCTGATGTAGAATCAAATTCACCAGTATCAGAAATAAACATGTAATAATTACCTAAAAAAGAATTATTTGCAATTGAATCTTTTGGAATTTGAACTTTGACGGTTGGTATATCAATATCTGCTTCTTCGATTTTCCAAGTACGATGTATGGTTTTGTATGAAACCTCAGTTATTATAGATGAATTGAGGCTAGAACTTAAATTCACTATAACAGGTAAAGCATTATAATTTAAATCTTCACCATTGTTTTCTACAACTAAAAACTCATCGCTATTTAAATTATTTAAGTTTTGAGTATTTATGGAATTTGTTTGAATTAGGCTGATTGTTAGTATATCTTCAACCTCATTTGTAGGATTTAAATCAAAAGGCGTATGGTTAGTGCTTACAGGTGTGTTCATAGCAATCACCTTTTCAGATTTTGATGCATTTGCACTATCTGAATTAAAACCAAAGTCTTGCGAAAATGCTAAGCAAGACACTATTAGTATAACTAAACCTTGAATGTAGGCTCTTCCAGCATGTAGAGCAGAAGTTATCATAAGCGGTTGGTCTTAGATTTTGAGGCTTTAAGACACGCAAACATAATAAAAAAACTCTATGAAATGCATAAAAAGACGATAAAATACATAAATGATTTTATTGAAATTTGTAAATATCTGAAAAACAGCAATTTATAATTTTAAGTTTTTTAATGAATGATTAAAGGAATTTTATTGTTCTATGGATTAGATGGTGAAAAAATTGAAGAGAGGTGATATGTTTCATATTTATTTGATTTAATATAATTGATCCCTTTTTGAAATTTATGATATACTATTTTAGACTAATACTATTGAATCTATTTTCAAATAGACCTGTACATTTAAACTTTATTTGTTTAAGCTTTTGTTAAAAAACATAAACAAAACATATTTTGCAATACCTTTAACAAAATAAATAAATTAAAACAAACCAATTAAATTATGAAAGTATTTAAAATCTTTGTTATGTGTGCAGTCAGTTTAGTTGCATTCACATCTTGTAATGAGACCAAAAAAGAGAATAGTGAAGAAGCCGTAAAGGAAACAATTGAAGTAGTGGAGGAAGTCAAAGAGACTCCAACAACACCAAATATTGTAGGAGTTGCTGCTGGGAATGAGGCATTTTCAACATTAGTAGCTGCGGTAAAAGCTGCCGGACTAGTAGAAACTTTGAGTGGTGAAGGACCTTTTACAGTGTTTGCGCCAACGAATGACGCCTTTGGAAAATTACCAGAAGGAACTGTAGAAAGTTTACTAAAGCCAGCAAGTAAGGATCAACTTACAGCCGTATTGACATATCATGTTGTTGCTGGTAAATTTGAAGCTTCTGCTGTAATAGAAGCAATAAATGGAAATGATGGTAAGTTCACTGTGGACACTGTTCAGGGTGGAAAAATAGATTTAAGTCTTAATAACGGGAGCGTAACATTAACTGATGCGAATGGAAATACGTCAGTAGTTGTTATTCCAGATGTAGCGGCATCAAATGGTGTGATTCACGCCATTGATACGGTAGTAATGCCTAAATAATTATAAATAATTACACTTTAGATTAATAGCGAAAAAGCCATTGCTACATAGCAATGGCTTTTTGTTTAAAACAGTTTGGGAAAATAATTAATTTTTAACACCAGGTAAGCCTTCAGGTTTTTTGGTTTGCCAATGGAAAATCTCTGCTTTCTTTTCAACAGGAGCAACTTCATCTAACGTATTGGCATCATAAACAGTACCATTTTTCACAACATGTGTTAAGGTATTAGTGTGTCGCAAATTATCTAATGGATTGTCATTCATAATTAAAATATCTGCAATTTTTCCAACTTCAATAGAACCTAGGTCTTTATCTAATCCAAGAGCCTCACAACCTTTAATCGTCGCAATTTTTAGCGCATCATGGTTATTCATACCTCCACTGGCAACAGCCCATAACTCCCAATGAAAGCCTAAACCTTGTAATTGTCCATGGCTGCCAACACCTCCTATTCCGTCAGCTTCTGCGAGGTCTTTCATAAATTCTGCATGTTTTTTAAACACATGTTCTTCGTCCATAAACCAACCTGGTCGTCTTCTTGATTTCTGCGCTAACTCTTCGTAAGGAGTAAAATACTGTAACTTTTTGTCATGGTATGGATTCTCTCTAGAGTAGAAATAATTCTCTGCCCAAGGTCCTCCATAACTCACTAAAAGGGTAGGTGTAATTGCCATTTGAGATTTGGCAGCTGTTTTAATAACATCATCATATATTGGATAGATAGGAAATGAATGTTCATGACCTGGATAACCATCCATCATATTCACCATATTTTGTTTAAAGTCTAAACCACCTTCCGTAGTAGGCATTAATTTCAGTTCTTTGGCAGCCATTATAACCCACTGTCGTTGTTGACGATTTCCTACCAAATAACTCTTAATACTTTTAGTGTTATAATATTCACTGTATTGTTTCAGGACTTCTTTGGCGTGGTCTAAACTCTGAATATTGTAAGCCCAAAAGCCAACTCCTGGACCAGTGCTGTATACTCTTGGTCCATGTATCATTCCGGCCTCAACCATATCAGCATAAGTCAATACATCAGTAGTCGCAGTTTGAGGATCTCTGGTAGTAGTAACTCCATAAGCCAGATTTGCAGAATAAATCCAAACCTGATTTTTATGAATTCCCCAATTTGGCCACATGTGCGCATGCGTGTCAACAAAACCCGGTGTAATGGTTTTGCCATTGACGTCAATAATTTTTGCATCATTTGGTACAGCAAAACTTCCTGAAGCACCTACATTTACAATACGATTATTTTCTATTAAAATATCACCATTTTCTATGACTTCTTTTCCATTCATGGTAATAATACGCCCGCCTTTAAGTAGCGTTTTACCTTTAGGAATGGCTCGCTGATATTTTACTTTAACTTTATACTCATCTGCTTTAAAAGTAGGTTTGTCTTTTTTCTTGTCTTCTTTTTTATCTGTTTCAGTAGAATCTGTTTTCTTTTCAGTTTCCTTGAGTTCTTTTTCTTTCTTCTTCGCTAGAGCCAAACTGTCTGCAAAAGCTTTTCCTTTTACTAAATCATATACAAAATGACTAGCACCTAAAGACCAGTGTACTTTCTTACTATCGTTAGACCATTCTGGAAATTCGCCACCCATAACAGTCAATTTATTAGCAGGAAATGCTGCATTCTCTGCTTTGGCTAATGAAATGGATGGTGTTTCTCCAATCATTGGAATGATAACAGAATAAATATCGTTGTTAATTTTTGCTAAGGCATGAGTGCCATCTGGCGAAATTCTAATTTCACTTGGAGTTGACCCTTTATTATTCTCTCTCCAACCGTCTTCGTGACTTGGCATAGCTGCGGCATGATCGTGACCTTTTCCGAAAACATCTGAAGAACCGTAGGTTTTAATTCCTGTTAATTTTAAATGTTCTTTTTCATCACTACCATCCCAGCGTATAGAAATTAGGCCTTTGCTGCCGTGATTTAAATAAATACGGTTGTTTACTTTTGTAAAATGAGGCATTCCTCTTCTTTTGGCTCTATCTATAATTGTAATAGTTCCACCTTCATTAGGAATCCACGCTAGTTCTTCAACTACTCGACCATTAAAGGGGTCAATGGCATCATCATAGGTTTGCGCAGCTCCTTTAGTAAAAGCAATGCGATTTGAATTATAAGACCAGGCAGGATCGCTATAAATTCCACGCTCTTTAGTCAACTGAATTGGTTTTCCTTTCCCAGAAGCATTCACTTTATATAAATGACCTCCGTCAGGTTTCCATGTGGTAAATACAATTTGTTTACCATCTGGAGACCAAGCAGGCATTGCTTCCGTAAAGTTATGATCTGTCAATCGTTTTGGCGTTCCATTTGGTAAGTCCATGACATACAAACGATTTAATGCTGTAAATGCAATTTGGTTTCCGTTAGGTGATGGTTTGGCTCCTCTAATTTGTGTTACTAAACCTTCAGGTGAATCATCAATAGGATATTTAAAAGACACCATTGGTCCCATATCTAAATCAACATCTACAGAAAACGGAATTTCTTTTGCTTTACCATCTGCGATTCCTATGTTGTATAATTTTCCACCATAAGAAGCAATTAAATTTTTACTATCTGGTGTAAAAGCCATTGCAGGTAAAACACCCAATGGAGCAATAGACTCTTGGTCATCACGTTGAACAGGATATGCCAACCAACGTTCTTCTCCTGATTTAAGGTTTCTAAGAACAAGACCTGTGTGCTCTTCAAATCGGCTACCATAAACCATCCATTTACCATCTTTTGATAGTGTTGGAGTGAATGCTGAGCCATAGCGAGAAGTCACTGTTTCGGTCGTTGCGTCTTCCCGATCAAAACTTATAATCTGATATTGTGGTAATTGTGCATTATAATTCCACGCTCCACGACGTGCAGAAAAATATATATGTTTTCCATCTGCGCTGAATGTTGGGTCGATGTATTTGTTTGCTTTTTGTTTGCTCATTAAATTAGCACCAGAGCCCCCATCTCTGTGTACAATAAATGGTTTAATATTTCTTCGACCACGTGTACCTACAATGTAATCGCCATCTGGACTCCAAGCTGCAGAAACATGATACTTGTTTTTGTCTTTGGTTAATTGATTTTGTTCTTTGCTATTAAGATCCATAGTCCATAAATTATCAGAACCACTTTTATCTGAAATAAACAAAATCGATTTTCCGTCAGGACTATAACGAGGATGTACATCATATGGCATACCTTCAGTAACTCTAGTTGCTTTACCTCCTGTGATTGGAATGGTGTATAAATCTCCCATCATATCGAACATAATGGTTTTACCATCTGGACTTACATCTACTGATATCCAAGTACCTTTGTCTGTGGTAAAGTTGACTTTACGCTCAGGTTCTAAAGGCAGTTCTTTTGTGGCTTTTTTTGTCGAATCCTTGGCTTTGGATATGTCTTGAGCGAAAGAAATATTTAGGGTAAAAAGTAAGAGGAGGGTAATATAAATGTGCGTGAGTGTTTTCATGTATGGATTGGTTAATGAATTAAGTCTTTAAAAATAAGGAATTTAATTGTTGAATATTGTTAAACCGTAAACAACTACATTTTTAGATCTTAAACTTCTTAAAGGTTTTATTTTCTAATTCTCAAAATATCATACCATTCACGGAGGATTCAATAACCTTATCGAATATTATTAAAGTTTAATATTGGTATAACAAGAATTTAATTAAATTGAAGTCTTTAAGTAATTAGCTATTACAGTTTTATGGGGAAAATTAAATATAGCCTAATATTGGTTGTTATATCTGTTTGTGGATTAATTGGCGCAAATAATTTATCTATTAATATTTATGATGAAGAATTTGATAGTCTAACGCTCAATAGTTCCACTTCTTTACTTAACCCTCCAGGTGTTAGTTTTACTTTCAACAATAATAGTGCTTGTTCTGGTACCGTAATTAATTTTACTTCTGCAGTTACAGGAACAGGACCTTTTACTTACGATTGGGATTTTGGTGATGGCACTAGTTCTACTAACGCAAATCCAAATAAAATATATAATGCATTTGGCTGTGGTTTTTCAAACTTTACAGTAACATTAACCGTTACTGATGAAAGCGATGATTCTACAGGTAGTTCTTTTCAGACTATAAATGTTGAACAGCGTCCTCAGCTTATTTTTGAAGATTTAGATGATCAATTTCTTCCATTTGATAATTGCGGTAATAATACGGTCGATCCTACATATATAATTAATGTAGGAAATGTGTCTCCTTCTGCGGGTTGTATAACCTCTTACGATGTTAGTTGGGGAGATGGTACTTCTGAAACTAATATTTCATTTCCTATATCGCACACCTATACAGAATTAGGCTCGTTCAATATGACTTTTACTGGTTATGGTGATAGTGGTTGTAATTCATCAGAAACCATACTTGTTAAAAATTCCAGTAATCCAGGTGGTAACGTTACTAATCCAGGTAATACTACTAATTTATGCTTGCCTGTAGGAAACTTAGGGTTTACTATTGCGGATTGGGGTGATAATCCACAGGATACCACTTATTTCGTTGATTATGGTGATGGAAATCAAGAAACATTTACACAAGCCGATTTAATAGCGTTATCAACAGATTATGATCCTACTAATCCAGAAGCTGCTAGCCCTATTTTACTAGATTATATTTATACCACATCAAATTGTCCAGGAGCAGGTTATATTGTATCCTTAACTATTACGACTTCATGCGGTCAAACATTTTCTACAGCTGGTCCTGTAACCTTACTACAATTGCCAGATGTTGATTTCACGTTCGAATCACCAGGTTGCGTAAATACGGCAATATTGTTTACAAATGAAACTGAAAATGGATTTGGACCCAATTGTACTGAACAAGCAAATCATATGTGGGATTTTGGCGATGGTACAACATCTGACTTAGAAAATCCAAGCCATACCTACACATCTCCAGGAACTTATACAGTGACGTTAACTGAAGAGAATTTTTGCGGTATTACAGATCCTGTGATTAAGACTATATGTATTGAAGAAGATTTAACACCTTTATTTAGTCTGAATGTAAACGAAGGCTGTACTCCTTTACAAGTTATTACCACAAATTCTACCGATGAATCAAATAGTTGTGAACCTCCAACATATTTATGGGAAGTAGATTATACATCAGGATCTTGTGGTACTTCATCATCATGGAGTTTTACAAACGGGACAGATGAAAACACTGCAAATCCATCGTTTCAGTTTGATTCTGCTGGTACTTACGAGTTAACAATGACAGCAACGAATGGCTGTGGTGATTTTATGACAAGTCAGATCATTGAAGTAAAACAGCCTCCTGAAGCTTCAATTGAACCAATTGATGACGCTTGCGGAATGGCGACTTTTAATCCTGTTGCAATAGTTGAAACTTGTGCGCCAGTTTCAGATACTATAATTTATAGCTGGTCTTTTCCTGGTGGATCACCAGCAACTTCAGATCAGTTAGATCCAGGAACTATAACATATTCAGCAGTTGGTGATTATACTGTATCTTTTAGTGTAACGAATTCTTGTGGAACAACTACAGCTACTGAAGATTTTTCAATTAACGATTCGCCCACAATCACTAATACAGATTTAACCCAAACCGTATGTTCTGGAGCACTATCAAGTGCTATCAATATTACATCAGATAATGCTAGTACAATATTCAATTGGTCATCTAATAGTCCTGCAGGACTTACAGGTTATATTTCTAATGGAACATCTAATACAATTCCCGCTCAAACTATAATCAATGCCACAACTTCAGCCGTAACACTTATATATACAGTAACACCAGAAATCAGTGGTTGTGTAGGTGCTCCAGTAAATTTTGAAATTATTGTAGAACCAGCTCCAACTATAACGACACAACCGCAATCTAATTCGGTATGTTTAAATGGCACAACCGACGATTTAACTGTGACATTTGATGGAACAGGAACAGCAGTTTATCAATGGTACGAAAATACAGTTGACAATACTACTACAGGAACTTTAATTGCTGGCGCTACTTCAGCGACCTTTTCACCTCCAACAGATACAGTTGGGACGACCTATTATTATGTGGTGATTACATTTTCAACTGGTGGTTGTAATGAGATTGTTTCAGATACCGCAGAAATTGAAGTGGCCGATACAACACAAATTGATACACAACCTATAGATACGCAATCATTATGTGAAGGAGGAACGGCCGAAGAATTATCAATTGTTGTTTCTGGAGGAACAGGAATTGTATCTTATCAATGGTTCATTAATACCACAAATACAAATACTGATGGAACATTGATTTCCGGAGCAACAAACTCAGTTTACACACCTCCTGCATTTATGAGTACGGGTACATTTTATTATTATGTTGAGGTGAGTTATACAGCTAGTGGCTGTTCAGGACTTACAAGTGCTGTTTCCGAAATAGTAGTTGTAGATGATCCTACAATCACAATGCAACCATTAGATTATCAGAGTATCTGTCAAAATACTACATCACAAGATTTGGAGGTGATTGTAGCAGGTGGTTTGGGAACGACGTCTTATCAATGGTATGTAAATACCGTAAATAACAATACCTCAGGAACTGTTATTACAGGAGCAACATCTTCAGTATTTAATCCACCGACCACAACAGTTGGTACTTTATATTATTATTGTATAGTTTCTCAAGATGTTTCAGGTTGTGAAGTCACCTCTGATACTAGTGAAGTTGAAATTAGTGCAGGTGCACAATTTAGTGCGCAACCAATTTCTGATGAATTGTGTTTAGGTGAAACTACTCCAGCCTTAACTGTATCTTATACTAATGGTACAGGAACACCAACTTATCAATGGTATCAAAACACAGTTGATGATACCGTTACAGGAATAGCAATTTCTGGTGCAACTTCCAATGTTTACAATCCTCCTGTAAATACTACAGGGACTTTATATTATTATGTTATCATCACTTTTAATTCAGGAGGTTGTTCTGAAATTATATCTAATACCGCTGAAATTATTGTTAATGAGACACCAATAATAGCTGATAGTGATGCATTAATATGTAGTGGAAATACATTTGAATTCACTCCAGATACAACGAATAGTGGTGATATTGTACCATTAAATACTTTATATACATGGACGACTCCTGTTGTCAATCCTGCAGGAAGTGTTACAGGAGCAACAGAACAATTGACTCCAATAGCAACGATTTCTCAATTTTTAGAGAATACAACGACAAATCCAGCTACTGTAATATATACTATTACTCCTATTTCAGGTGATTGTGAAGGTGAGGATTTTGAAGTTGTGGTAACTGTAAATCCATCAATATCTATAACTCCTGCGGTTACTAATAATTCGTGTTTTGAATCTAATGATGCCTCACTAGGAATTACTATAGTGGGAGGTATACCGTTTACAACAGGAAGCCCTTACAATATTAATTGGACAGGACCTAACGGATTTACAAGTACCAATGAAGATATTTTTAATCTTGAAGCTGGAACCTATACTTTAGATATTGAGGATAATGGAGGTTGTCCTTATTCTGAAACTTTTACAATTACAGAACCTGAATTATTAGTATTTAGTTTTATTGATTTTGATCCTGAAACCATTTCATGTTTTAACGAAGATGATGGGGATATTAGCATAGATGTAGCAGGAGGAACAGCGCCTTATTCATACGTATGGACTTTAAATGGAGCTCCATTTTCTACAGATGAAGATTTAACAGGTTTGGGACCAGGTGAATATGCTATTTCCGTTACTGACTTTAATAATTGTTTACTAACAGGCCTTATCTTTATTATTCAAGAGCCACCTTTACTCGAAGTTACTTTAAATTCTAAAACAGATATACTTTGTTTTGGTGATGCTACAGGTACTATCAATGTTGACGTCTCTGGAGGTCGATTAGATTATACGTTTGCTTGGACAGGACCAAATGGGTTTACGAGTTCAAATCAAAATATTGATACCTTATTCGCTGGTATTTATAATTTGACAGTAACCGATAGCTCAGGATGTGTTGATACACTTCAAGTTGAAGTACTTCAAAATGATGAAATTGAAATAGACGTTACTGTGACTGAGATTGTATGCTACGGAGATAATGACGGTTCTATAACTATTAACAATATTTCAGGTGGTGTTGCTCCCTATGACGTAAGTTGGAGTAATCTCGCTACTGGAAATAGTCAAACTAATTTATCGCCCGGAACTTATACAATTACCATTACTGATGCCGAAAATTGTGAAAAAGATTTTCCTATTGTAATAGAATCGCCTCCAATCTTTTTAATAGATCCTGTAGTAACACAAATGTCTTGTGCTGGTGAAAATGATGCGAGTATAACTTTAAATTTTGTTGGGGGTATTGATCCTGTGACATTAGTTTGGGACGATGATCCGAACGCAGGGACGGAACGCAATAACCTGCCTCCTGGAACTTATTCAGTTACGATTACCGACGGCACACCTTGTGTCATTCAAGATAGTTTTACGATTTTCGATATTTTACCGTTATCATTATCTGCAAATGTTACAGACGCTTTAGATTGCGATGATACCAATACTGGATCTATAAACTTGTTAATACAAGGAGGAACTCCGCCTTTTGATATTGTTTGGTCTAATGGATCAACGACTGAAGATTTAGATAATATACCGCCTAATACATATGTTGCCCAAGTCACTGATGCTAATGGTTGTGAAATAGAAGGAAGTTGGGACGTCAATAGATTTGAGCCATTGGTATTGGATGTTGAGACACAAGTGGATGTAAATTGTGAGGCTAGAACTGTAAATCAGACTTTTGTGGCTATTGCCAGTGGAGGAGTACCACCTTTTCAGTTCAATTGGTCAAGTGGAAACGTGAGTGGCCTCAATGATGAAATTATGACAACTGAAGAAGATGGTTTAGTTATTTTAGAAGTTACAGATGCCCAAGGATGTTCAACCAATTACTCATTAAATGTTGAAATTCCTGTTCTAGGTGATCCAGATTTTACAACATCTTCTTTTGGGTTTTTAAATTATGGTGTTTATACGATTCAAGATCCAATAGAATTTACAAATACTGCTACAGGTAATTACGAAAGTATTTTGTGGGATTTTGGAGATGGTAGTTTTTCAGCAGAAGAAAATCCAATTCACACCTATTTTGAAGTTGGAAGTTATATCGTGACTCAAACTGTTACTTATCCATTTGGTTGCGTTTTTACAAAAGTAATAACGTTATACATTGAAGAAGGGTATAAGCTTGTAATGCCTGATGCTTTTACACCTAATGAAGATGGTCTTAATGACTATTTTGCACCAGTTCATATTGGACTCAATACTCTAGAAATAAATATCTTCGATACTTGGGGAAGTCTTATTTACAAAGAGTCTGGTGATTCTATTCGAGGATGGGATGGAAAAGTGAAGGATGAAATTGCAGAAAATGGAAATTACTTTTACACGTTTTCTGCAAAGACCTTTTATGGTGACGAAATTAAGAAACAAGGAGCTTTTGTATTTATTAAATAAACTAGAAAAACATTGAAGAAAATCACAGTTTTAGTATTTATTTTAATTGGTTTTATTGCCAATGCTCAAGATCCTATTTTTACCCAATCTAATTATATACAAGAAACATTAAATCCAGGGTTTTCTGGATTTGAAGATAGTGATCGAATAGCAGCTGGAGTATTAACCAGAACACAATGGCCTAATTTAGATTTGAGAGTAGATACACAATATGCCTATCTCAATAAATCCTACGATTATGGTCCAAGCCTTGGATTTGGTATTGGAGTGAATTTTTTAAGGCAACACGAAACTTTTAATAAATACAATTTTTACCAGTTTAATGTCAATTACATGCATCGCGTTAATCTTGATGGAGGTTGGTTTTTTAGACCAGCAATTGAAGTAGGCCTTGGTTTTAAAGATATTGGATTTAGTAATCTGACTTTAGCAGATCAGATTAATATTAGTACAGGAATGATTAATCCTGTTTCTGTAGATCCGTTGAGTAATAATACAGACAATGTATTTTTTGGTGATATTTCCGCTGGTATTGTTTTCGAAAGGGAAGAACGTAATGGAATTACATATTGGTTTGGTGCCTCAGCAAAACACCTCAATCGTCCGAATATATCATTCGTAGATGGTGAAAATTTACCATTAGATATATTTTATTCTTTACATGGTAATTTTCGATTTCCTTTTCTTCAAGATTATAATATTATGATGACTGCCAATTACATGCAACAAGGAGAATATAACCGGCTAGATATTGGTTCATTATTTATGGTGAATCAATTTCTTATTGGTATTACTGCTGCTACAAATCCGGCTAGAAATGACGATAATAGTCATGTATTAACCTCTATAAATGGATTTTTAGGATTAGAGTATGAAGAATTTAGATTCGGTCTTTCTTATGATGCCAATACTTCTAAAATAGGACGTACTAATGGTGTTTATGAGTTATCGATTACATACTTATCGCGTTGTCGAAGATGTAAAACTGATCGTAGTAGAAAAAGATAGATTTTATTTCAAATCCCAAACCAACGGTAAAACAAAATATACAATAATGGTCACCAGAATGATAGAAATCACGTTCATCCAAATCCCTTTTTTAATCATATCTTCAATTTTTAAATAACCAGAACCAAATACCACAGCATTTGGCGGAGTTGCTACAGGTAGCATAAATGCGCAAGAAGCAGCCAAAGTTGCACTTACCAATAATATGTATGGATGAATATTTAATACTGAAGCTAAGGCAACTAAAACAGGTAAGAGCATAGCTGTTGTAGCCATATTTGAAGTGATTTCGGTTAAAAAATTTACAGAAGCAATCAATATCAATAGCAATATAAATATGGAAACACCAATTAATGAGGTTAATTGATTTCCAATCCATAACGCTAATCCACTAACTTCAAAACCAGTTGCTAATGCCATTCCACCACCAAACAGTAATAAAATTCCCCAAGGTAACTTTACAGCTTCTTCCCAAGATATTAGTGAACTATTTCTTTTGCCATTTGGTATTAAAAATAAAGCCAACGAAGCAATCATTGCAATGATAGTATCATCAATTGCAGGCAACCATTTAGAAAGTAAAAACGATCTACAGATCCATGCTATTGCAGTTAAAGAGAATACAAATAAAATGACTTTTTCTTCATATGATATTTTACCTAAAGCTTTAAGTTGATTTTCAATTTCTTGGCGACCTCCAGGAAATTCTTTTTGTTCAAATTTAAATGCGAATCGTGTTAAATAAATCCAGCAGATTATCAACAGAATAATACTTATTGGAAAGCCAAACATAAACCATTGTGCAAATGTAATTTCAGTATTATATGTGCTCTCTACAACACCTGCCAAAACAAGGTTTGGAGGAGTGCCTATAAGTGTTGCCATACCACCAATTGAAGCGCTGTAAGCAATAGCTAGCATTAGAGCTTTTCCGAAAATTAAATTTTCATTTTCTTTAGTCTTAGGATTATCTTGAAGTTGTAAGACTATTGCAATACCAACAGGCAAAATCATAACTGCCGTAGCTGTATTTGAAATCCACATGGATAATAGTGCCGTTGCCACCATAAACCCAAGAATAATTTTGCTAACATTTGTTCCTACAAGTTTAATAATGTTTAATGCAATACGTTTATGTAGATTCCATTTTTCGATGGCAATTGCCAGAATAAAACCTCCAAGAAATAAAAATATGTACTTATGTCCATAAGAAGCTGTGGTTTCACTCAGAGATAGTCCACCAGATAATGGAAATAATATGATTGGTAATAATGCTGTGACTGATATCGAAATGGCTTCGGTTATCCACCAAACTGCTACCCAAGCTGTGGAAGCTAAAATGGCATTGGCCGAATCACCTAAGCCTTCAGGATGTAACAAAAACTTAATTAATATAAATAAAAGCGGTCCCAAAAATAGACCTACTTTTTGTTTTGGTGTGTTCATTTAAAATTATAGATACAGCTTTATTAAATGCTAATATATAATTATCATCTGGATTTCTATGGTTGTAAAAAAATTGGTGAAAGGTTTTACGTTTACTTAAAGGATTAAAAGCTTTTGATAAATTATGGAAACATTGACAGTTGAAAATAAGCTGCTTTATTGATTAGAATCATTATTCGCTCTTGCAGTAAGTTTACTTCTGCCAATCATTAAAGCATCTGGCTCAGTTTTCGTTAAATAAGATGTTGTCCATTGCCACATTGTTTTAATTTTGTTTCTATAGTTTATAAGTAAAAAAAGGTGTACTCCTAACCACGCTGCCCACGCAACCCATCCCGTTAGTGTTTTCTTAGGAATTTCCATATCAGCAGTAGCTTTGCTCTTACCAATTATTGCCATGGTACCTTTATCTACAAATTTAAATGGCTTTAAAGCTTTATTCTGAAACAACCTCTTAAAGTTTTTTGCTAGTTGCTTGCCCTGTTGCGTAGCAACACTTCCTAATTGTGGGAAACCTTCTTTATAACGATTATCGTGTTTTTGAATGCAAGTATCACCTATAGCAAAAATAGAGTTATGACCCTTTAACCTGTTAAACTCGTCAACCTCAATTCTATTTGCTTGCTTGTAAAAAGATTCTGGTAAACCTTCAAATTTGTAAGCTTTCACACCTGCTGTCCAGATTAAGGTTTTGGTTGGTATTTTATCGCCATTATTGAGAATAACGTTATTATCTTTAAAATCATCCACCTTAGTCTCTAGCATAACAATTACGCCTAGTTTGTTAAGACTCTTTTTTGCATAATCCTGAGATTTTTTTCTCATTCCACCTAGTAACGATTCTCCACCTTCGATAAGATAAATACGTAGTAAGTCCTTATTAATTTCTGGGTATATTTTTTGTAAAGCCTTATTTCTTAATTCTGCTAACATACCTGCCACTTCAACACCCGCAGGTCCTCCACCTGTTATTACGATATTACGTAGTTTTTCTTTTTCATCCTCGTCTTTGGTTATAGTAGCTAGTTCTGCAACACTTAAGAGTGTATTTCGCAATTGAATAGATTCTTCAATAGTTTTCATAGGTAAAGATTTCTTCTCAATAGACTCATTACCAAAGTAATTACTTGTTGTTCCTGTTGCAAGAACTAAGTAATCGTATGTCAATTTACCAGTATCTAAAATAACTTGCTTCGCAGCCTCATCGATAGATTTTAGTTCACCGATTCGAAATGTCAGATTCTTTTTACCCTTAAATAAGGTTCTAAATGGTGTACTTATGCTTGCCACATCTAGCATGCCTGTAGATACTTGATAGAGTAGAGGTGCAAAAAAGTTATAATTGTTTTTATCTACCAGCGTGACTTCAATGGCTTTATCACCTGCTAAATCTAATGCAAGATTTATACCTGCGAACCCACCTCCAATGATGACAACTTTATGCATACGATATAAATTATTAAATATGTACCGAATAATTAAGATGGTACATAATGAGCATTAAAATTAATGTTTTCACGAAGGATTATTACTATAAATCTTAAATTAAAAGTTTTAAACGAGACAAGAAATCTTTGTATTAAATAAAAGTGAGGGTACCACTGACCTAGGACTTTAGCGGACTTGTAATGCGACTATAAAGAACACAAAATCATTCCCCACTTATTATTTTAATCAAAGATGAATAAAAGTTTACATAATGTTTAACATTATTAGATCTATCATTACTCTTTTTAAGTCAAGTATCTTAGTTATAAGAGATATTTCTACAAACCTCTTAGTATAAATTTTTAACCACAGTGACAATGTTGAATTCAATGAAACGAGTTAATTAAAACTTTGAATAGGTTAAGTGACCTATCTAGGATCAATTATATTTGTGTTATCAATTTATTCAATTCCATGAAATACATACTTAGTATTATCGCTACACTTTTATTTTTTGTATCATCTTGTCAAATAGGCAAATTGGATGTCGTTGGTGACATCGATGGAGATCTAGAAGAGGTCTCAGCTGTTGAAACGGTTAGCAACTCATCTTTAAATTGGGTTCTTGAAGATGCAGGAAATCAGCCTAAGATTTATGGATTAAGTGATGATGGCAATATTCAAAAAGTAATTCTTATTGATGATGTTGATAATGACGATTGGGAAGACTTAACATCAGATAATGATGGTAATCTTTATATTGGTGATTTTGGTAATAATTCTGAAAAGCGAAAGAAATTTTCTATTCTAAAAATAGAAAACATATCTAATGCTAATGAGATTTCTAAGGCAAAAAAAATAAATTTTACCTTACCAAAAGGTGTAAAGTCAAAAGATTTTGAAGCCTTTTTTCTTCTGAACGACCACTTTTATATTTTTAGTAAAGAACGAAAAAAGGCAGTAGTAATAAAAGTACCCAATAGTGTTGGTGATCATAAAGCTAAATTTGTTTCAAAATATTATTTAAAGGGAAAAGATACTGAGGTAACTTCTGCTGATATTAGTGATGATGGCAAAACTATTGTATTACTGAATCATGATCGCGTTTGGAAGTTATCTAATTTTGCAGACGATAAATTTTTTGGTGGTACAGTAGAGGAACTTGATTTAGAGCACAAGTCCCAAAAAGAAGGGATATGTTTTAAATCCGATTCAATTTTATACATTACTGATGAGCGTAACAAATCTGAAGGCGGAAACATTTACAGTTTGAAACTATAGAAGTATCAATACGTATAAAATAAAAAAAAAGCCTTAGTTTCTGCGAGTCATGGACTGTATTAAAGTCTATAACTTTACTGTATTTATCTAATGCGCTAACTATTGATCCATACAGGCTAACAAACCTTTAGTCTTATAGGTAATTTTGAGAAGGAAAAATTATCATATAAATAATATTCAAACTTTTAAACTATAACAAGAGCACCATGCTCAGCGCATGAGTGTTCTATTCAATAAAAATAATATGAAAGAAAAAACAATTTTAATTACAGGTGCAGGATCTGGGTTAGGTAAAGGAACAGCTTTAGGTTTAGCAGCGAAAGGACATAAAGTTATTGCAGGTGTACATAAATGGGAACAAAAATCAAGACTGTTGAAAGATTCCAAAAAAGCAGGAGTAGAAGATAATCTTGAAATTATTAAACTGAATATTTTAGACCTAATGGATTGTCAGAAAGCATGGGAATATGATATAGACATTTTGGTGAATAATGCAGGAATAGGACACTCTGGTCCTGTATCTGAGATGCCTGTAGGATTAATACGTGAAGTTATGGAAACAAATGTGTTTTCAAATCTTGAATTTGCACAACCATTCATAAAAAAGATGATTGAAAAAGGAACTGGAAAACTAGTGTTTGTTTCTTCAGTTGCCGGACTTTCTACGACACCTTATTTAGGTGCTTACAATGCATCAAAACATGCTCTTGAAGCTATTGCACAATCTTTGAGAGACGAACTTACACCAATGGGACTAACTGTTGCTACTATTAATCCAGGACCTTATGATACTGGCTTTAATGATAGAATGTACGACAATTATGCACAGTGGTTTGATAAAGAAACCCATTTTACACCACTAAAAAATATTGAAGCCGCTGCAAAATCTATGGCTGAAAATCAGTTTAATCCAAAGGGAATGATTGAAAAAATGATAGAAATTATACCTCAAGAATCTCACAATTTTAGAACTATTTTACCTGTTGATTTTGCTGATATGTGTAAATCATATCAAGAGAAGCAATATAGTATTCAGTGTGATACTGCATTTGATTTCAAGGACTAATAGCGGTAAAACGAAGTGATTTATAAACAAGCTCACTGAAGAAGTTAATGTCTATCAATGGACTTGTTTATAAATCCGTTTTATTTTACGAATATCTAATACTCTGACTTCAAAAAACTCATCAAGGTTCGACGAAAACTAGTTAGAAATTTTAGTCTTTCACATGAAGGATTTCTAGCATCAGTATCTTCTTGAAGAACACGATGGTTAAATCTTAAACACGACAAATCTATATTGATACTTAAGGCCATTTTATTAGTTCATTCCTATGGGATAGAATTTGATATAATTTTATTATAGAATCAAAAATTCAATCCAAAACCAAACGAGAATCTTAAGCCTTCAACACTATTAAAGAAATTAAAGGTTCCTTGCACTGAATCTGCTGCAGATATCCAAAATCCGCCACCATAATCATTGTGCCATTTATCAGAATCTTCATTATCTATCCAAACTCTTCCGACATCACCACCACCGAAAATACCGATCTGTAAAGGCAATGTACTCGTTTTAAATGATTTGAATGCATATCTGATATCTGCACTACCAACTAGTGCATTTTGGCCTGTAAAGCGTTCTGTTCTGTAGCCTCGTAATCCGTTTCTACCTCCAATATTAGCAGCCTGATAAAAGACCAAATCATCACCAATTCTTATTTGAGATCTTACATCTGTTTTTAAAACCAGTTTTCTATTTCTTGATAGTGCATTATAGAAGCCTAAATGCGTATCTAGGTATCCAAAAGTATTTTTAGTTTCACTAGGTTCAGTTTTTATACCTGTTGTAGCATAAAATGTCATTGCTTTTGTTGGTGTAATTCTATCATCGAAGCTTTCGTATCTAAATATACCTTCTGCTCCTGCAAAAACACGTCTTTTGTAAAAATCTTCATTAGTTGTTGGTGCAAAAACTTCTATAAAACGGTTTGGTGTATTATCAATTTCTATAGCTTCAGCTAAGATTTTAAAACCATAATCACTTCCAAAATTCCCTTTTTTAATAAGTCCAAAACTCGCAGCATAAATACTGGTTTTTACCCTATTGAAATCTAGGTCTAAATCGTCATCATTATTTACAGTCTCATTGCCATAACCAAAAAAGTTATTAGTAAAATTTTCGCTAGTTATTTTACCAGAGATATGTAAATTCCAATCACCGAATAGGTTGGCAAATTCGCCATTGTAATCAAAACTAAATCCTTTTGTCGCAAAAAAGTAGCCTGCTTTAAATTTGTGTTGTCTTGTGAATGGGTTACGATGAAATCCTTTTTTTGTTGAGATTTTACTAATACCAATTAAAAACCCGTCGTCTGGATTAAAACCTAGACTTGGTGTAATAGAACCTGTGTAAACAATGTTTTTGTTAAAATCGAAAAGATTATTATTATAGGTATCTGCTAAGTCTAGCTTCGCTCCGTTATTTTCTTCGATCGTATTTTTCTTTGATTTATGATCGTATATTCTAACTCGTCTTCCATTTTTAATGCGATATATATCATTATTTTGACCACCTATAATACGTATGTAGATAGGATTATTGGCTTTTCCTGATACTTCAAATACATCGTCATCATCTAAACCATAAATCCAGAGGTTTTTAGTTATCTTCTTATTGAATGTTCGGTCTAACATTACTTCACCTTTTTCACCATCTTTAATTCTCGAAATTTTGACATGGGTCTCATTATCACCACTTCTGGTAATTTCAAAGAGATCGTCTTTATCAGTACCAGTTAGAATTACTAACTCATTTAAATAGCTATAATAGCGTTCTGCGATATCTTTTAAATTAGCTCTTCTGCCTTTTAGATGTTTTTGAATTTCTATCAAAGATTCATCTCTTACTTCTTCGGGTATTTTAGAAAATGCTTTAATTATAACATCATCTGTAATATTATTTTGAAGAAATTCTGCTTGTGCTAACCAAACGTCTTTTCCAGATTGCTGTATTAGTACTTTGTCGAGCTTAATACCAGCACTATTCATCCATTCAATATCTTTTAGCTCACTATCATAAACTTGTAATTGCTTTGTAGAACCTGATAATGTTTTCATTATATCTAATAATGCACCATCAAAATTTGAAAACACTTGGTCACGATCTCTTGGAATAGGTCTAAATAATTTATCACCATTCTCTTGGTTGAATTGTGCCCATCTCCACTGATCTTGGTGTCTGTCCCAATCTCCTAAAAGCATATCGAATAGACGTGCGCGTATGTAAGCATTCTCATCAATTTTATATTTTTCGTCTTCCCTTATTTTTTCAATAATATCATGTGTGCTTTCTAAATCATCTGCGTAGCCGAAGTTTTTTTCGTCCGAATAATTTTCTTCAGGACGTTCTTCAATCATGTATAATTCATCACCATAATCTGTATTGTAGTCTCCTAAATATTTGTGTTTTGGAATGTAGAAAAGTTTCGGATTTGTATGGTAAACCTCTGCAGCATCAGATAAATCTGGGACTACAGAAAAAGCGTAAGGATGAGCAGCTGTATAAAAGTCTAAAATTAAATCTTCGATTTGAGTTTTTTCAAAATCATCGGCAACATAGGTTTCTTTGAAAAGAACAGTTTGCAAATACTGCGTGGCGCTCTTTCTAAGTGCTCGCATATTCAATTCTCTTCCATCTTTCATTTTTAAACGTAATGAGCGTGTTTGATGTCCACCACCTGGCCTAACAATTTCTAACCCACCATATAAAGTATCTAATGTTGCTACTGGTACTTTAACCTTTGTACTGTATAAATCGCGATAACGGTCACCTAAAAGAACTTCATAAAAACCTGTTTTATCTGTTTCTTCTTTAGTATATATAGATGTTTCTATAGTGTTTGGAAACGTATCAGGTAGTGTATCTGTGTTAAATTTCTCTCGGTTTTTCGGTAAGACCTCTTTTGTATAGAGTAGCTTTGGATCTCCATTTTCTTCGCCATAAAAACTTACCCAACTACTACCATCTTTGAAGATGTTTAATTGTGCAAACCCCTGTTTACCATAAGTGAATAGTCCATTATTACTTAAACTAGCAGGAGACTCTTTGGCTCCAGAACCAGATACAATCTGTCTGATAGAATTACTTTCAATGTACTGCAAAGTATGTTCGTGACCAGAAGTGATTATAATATTATTATATTCTAAAGCCATTGTTTCTAATCGCTTCATCAGTTCGTTATAACGTTCATTATACCTATCTTGAATGGACACTCCTCCTTGCGTTCTTATTTGAGTTATTAAAGAGCCAATAATCGGTAATGGAACATTAAACTGAAATGGATAAAGATGCTTCCTAGCAGAATAATAACCACCATGTAAGCCGTTTGTAAACATGGGATGATGTGTAGCTAAAATGACTCTTTTGTGCTGAGCTTTTTTCAACTCTCCTTCTAATTCTTCTAAAAATCGCTTCCTAGTTTTTATTTCACAATCGTCATTTATGGTTGGGTTCTTGTTCCAATTTTCTAAATACCACTGCGTATCTATAGTGATAAGTTGTACTGTTTCTCCAATATCAATACTTTCTAGAGGGCAGCCATTTTCTGGTTGAAATGTGTTCTTCCCAAGTGCATCTTCAATATATTTTTCTTGACGTTTTAAGCCCTTAACACCGTCTGCATACCAGTCGTGATTTCCAGGTATAAAAATAGATTTACCTTTAAAATTGCTTACAGATTTTATCTGAGCATTTAAATGATTTTCTGCGTCACCCCGTTTTTCTGCACCTTTTTTAGGTAATCCGCTAGGATAGATATTATCTCCTAAAAAGATGGCGTAATCTTTATCTGAATGATTTTTTGAAATATGCTTCTTAAAAATTTGAAGTGCAGTTGATAAATCATTTTTAGGTGATTTACCAGCATCACCAATTAGATAAAAGACGCGATCAATTTCTTTTGATGGCAACGAGTGTATTTCGTTGTCGTCATTTTTATATTGTGTCTTTTTTGAAGCACATGCGACACATAGAGCACAAATTATTACTATTTGAGTTATTTTATTTCTTGTCATTTGTAATTTACTGCTAATTTTTTTGGTACTTTGTTACTTTATTAATAATTGACCTATGGCTACTATAATTGAAACGACAGACAAATATGTTCTTGATTTATTTACGAAGCATTTGCCTAATACATTTACCTATCATAATTATGAGCATACTAAGCGCGTATGGAAAAGTACAAAAGAAATCATAGAAAATTCTGAAATTAGTGCTAATGAGTCAGAAATTTTGCTTTTAGCATCACTTTTACATGATATTGGCTATACAAAGACAAGAGATGGTCATGAAGAAGAGAGCGCTAAAATGGCCACAGAATTCTTAAAATCTCAAAATGTAGATGGAAAGATAATCGATGGAGTTAATGAATGCATTATAGCTACAAAATTTGATAGAATTCCCGAGAATAAATTAGAAGAAATTATAAAAGACGCAGATTCTTCGCACTTTGGAAAGAAATATTTTACCGAAGTTAGTGAGCTCTTAAGGACAGAATTAGAGTTACAAGGTATTAAAGTCTATTCTTCAAAAGAATGGCTAAAAGAGAATATTAGAATTTTATCGAAAAAGCATAAGTTTTATAGTGACTATGCTAAGCTTGAATGGGGAACAAGGAAAAAGAAGAATTTGGCCAAATTGATGAAGTCTAAACTCAAACAGCGATCTAAAGACAGTAAGGAAGAATTAAAAGCTAGATATAAAGTAAAATATAAAAATGAAAGTTCCGAACGTGGTGTGCAAACCTTATTTAGAGTAGCATTGAGAAATCACATTAAATTAAGTGATATTGCTGATACTAAGGCCAATATATTACTTTCAGTTAATGCCATTATTATTTCTTTGGTACTTTCTAACTTAATATCTAAGTTAGATAATCCCTCTAACAGTTATATGATAGTACCCACTATTATTTTTGTAATCTTTAGTGTGATTTCCGTTATATTATCTATAGTTGCTACCCGACCTAACGTAACTCGTGGTCAGTTTACTAAAGAGGATGTTAAAGATAAAAAAGTGAACCTGCTATTTTTTGGCAACTTTCATAAAATGGAGCTAGGTGAATTTGAATGGGCTATTGAAGAGATGCTTAAAGATAAAGACTACATATATAGTAGCTTAAGTAAAGATCTTTATTTCTTAGGCAAAGTGCTTAGCAGAAAGTATAGAATTTTGAGAATAACCTATACTATTTTTATGGCAGGTATTGTAATATCTGTTTTAGCTTTTGCGATTGCATTTAAGACCCAAGCTCAGTAGAATAAATCTTAACACTCACTGTAATTAATTGTTGTGTAATAGTACTTTTTCAAGATAAAGATAGTTGGCAACATCTTCTTAATTCTATATTACCCTAGTGTGAAGTATGTAACTGCTACTGCCACTATAAGAAGTATTAAAACAATTGCTATGAATCTGGCTCCATAAACTGTTTTCTTATCTTTTTGAAAAATATAGTCTCTTCTTTCTTCTTCGTCTTCTTTTACAAATTTCATAATGTTCTGTTTTGTTTATTGTTCATTACAAAATTACAAATACGACAGAGGTGTGGTTAACGCATATGCTAAAAATGTTAATCTAAAAGAAAATCTAATAGTAATGCAGTGAATTAATTTAAATCTTAAGATCAATGTATTTCACAATGAAGGCTATACAATTATGAATTCATATCAAAAACGACAAGATTCATTAAGATTACAAAAAACACAACAGCAGTTAAAATTCCCATGAGAAAATAGAAATTTGATCTCTTAAATTTCTGGTGTTTATTAAATTTTCGATTGATGCTTGAAGTCTCTATCTCTGGTTTTCCGATTTTATAAAGTCCTTTCATTTTATGAATTATTAAGAGTTGAACTGTATTTATCTGATTGTATTAATTGACTAATTATTGGTTATATTTTTTACGAAATTAATGACTGTATGACTAGTGTTTTGGTTCAATAGAATTTAATATTTGCTCTATGAATGAATATAATTACAGAGATATATAGACTTCATTTTGCATGTTATTCTTATTTGTTGTTGGTATATTCTTTTTTAAGATTGGCAATAATTGCGTTAGCAAGGCTTAAGTTTGTTGATATTTACTTACTCAATTAAAAACGTAGGTACGTAGTTTTTAATCAAATCTAAAACTACTGTTTCCGTCTCCGACAAATAGTCTTTTGCTTTTGGATTTGCCTCTAAGATTGCAAAATCCGCTTTTATATTACCAGATATATATTTATTGACTACTGCTGGATGCACGTAATACTTACGGCACACATTCCTAGTATTTCCTAGAGCTTTAGCTGACTTATCGAAAGCTTTTAAGATATTCTTCTTTTTCCTTTTCTTCTTTTTGGCAATGCCTAAATCTAAAAGTGATTCAAAGAATATATTTGTTGCAGCCCAAGTTCGGTAGTCTTTGGCAGTAAATATATCTCCTGTAATATTGTGTATATAATTATTAATCATACTACTATCAATACTTCGCTTTTCATTGTTTTTATCAAAGTATTGAAATAGTTCCCAACCTGGTATATCTTCACATTTATTGACTAATCGGATAAGTTTTTTATCCTTTAATATAATGGAGTGCTCCTTTCCTTTTTTGCCAACAAAATTAAAAGCCAACTTATCATCAAAGATAGAAATGTGTTTAGTGCGCATAGTTGCTAAGCCGTAGGTTTTATTTCTTTTTGCATACTGCTCATTTCCTATACGTATGTGCGTCTCTTCCATCAATCTTATGACCAAGGCTATTACTTTTGTTTTTGGCCAACCATTTTGTTCTATATCTATTTCTACTTGCTGCCTTATTTTTGGTAGTTGTTCACCAAAAGCAGCCATTTTAAAGAATTTGGTTTGATTTCTAATTTTGGTCCATAATGCATGATATCTGTATTGTTTGCGGTTCTTCAAATCTCGCCCTACAGCTTGTATATGTGCATTTACTGGAATTGCAATTTTCACCTTTTTCCATGCTGGCGGAATTACTAAGCTTTCTATTCTTGTTAGTTGTTTTTGATCTGTTAATTCTTTATTGCCAAGTTTGTAAACAAACTTTTTGTTGTTTTTTTTGCGTCGTATTTTAAGCTTGTCCTTACTAGTATAAATCAATTCAAAAGTGTCAATAACAGATTCTGGCTCTTTTATGAGTTTAGCTATAAATTTTGGATTGGAATACTTTTTAAATTTCATTCTATAGTTGTGAAGATTCTATTTTTACCAAAATACGATTCCTAATATTAGAATTATTACTATTAATATACCAGCAGAAATAATAGTTTTATAAGAGTTGTTATTTGGTTTCTGTTTGAGATATTCGAGATTTTCATCTTCTTTTTTATAATCCATATTTACTCATTATAAGTCATAAAATGTCTTACTTAATATAAACTGTTTTCTTGTTAGTGAATTCTAAAATACCTTCTTTAGAAAGTTCTCTACCGTAGCCTGAGTTCTTCGTACCACCAAAAGGTAACCTTGGATCAGATTTCACCATATCATTTACGAAAAACGAACCGTCGTCTATAGTGTTAACATAAGTCCTTACTTTTTCAATATCTTCTGTAAATAACATCGCACCAAGGCCATAGTCGCTATCATTATTATAAGATAAAGCTTGCTCCGTGTCCTTTGCCTTAATAATTGCTGCTACTGGTCCAAATGTTTCCTCACTAAAAACCGACATTCCGGGAATGACATTGGTTAATATAGTAGGTTGATAAAATGCGTTTTTAGAATGGTTACCGTAATGTACTTTGGCACCGACATCTAGAGATTTCTGAACTTGTTTACCTAAATTTTCAGAGAATTCATCGGATGCCAAAACGGCGATGTCGGTCTCAGAATCCATCGGATCACCAATTTTTAATTTGGAAACTTTATCCGTAAACTTCTTCAAAAACTCGTCATAAATACTTTCAACTACAATGAAGCGTTTTGCTGCAATACAGCTTTGACCTGTATTTTGATATCTCGCTTTTACCATAGTATCTAAATGAGCGTCTAAGTTTGCATCCTCTAAGACAATGCATGCATTAGTTCCGCCAAGTTCTAATAATGTTTTTTTTAGATATTTACCTGCAAGTGTTGCTATTTCTTTACCAGCAGTTGCACTGCCAGTTAAGCTAACCGCTTTAACGGATTTATGATTAATAATAGATTCTGTTTTGTCATGTGTTGTGAGTAACGCTTGATAACAATTTTGTGGGAAGCCACTATCTATAAATAATTTTTCGATAGCTAGGGCACAACCTGTAACATTTGAGGCGTGTTTTACTAAAACGGTATTTCCAGCAGTTAAAGTTGGAATTGCAAATCTTAGGACTTGCCAGAATGGATAATTCCAAGGCATAACACCCAAAATACAACCAAGTGGATCGTAACTAATAAAGCTTTCAATAGCATCAGTTTTAATTATGGCATCGGATAGAAATTGTTCAGCATTAACTTTGTAAAAATCACTTAACCATATACACTTTTCAATTTCTGCAATACTTTCAGAAACAGGTTTGCCCATTTCTTTGGTTATTAATTCTGCAAAAGCTTGTTTATTTTTTTCGAGATGATTAGAGAGGTCGCTAAGAAGTTCTGCTCTCGCTTTGAGAGATCTTTTTTTCCAAGACGCCTGCGCTTTATCTGAATTTTCTATAATAGAGATAATCTCACTATCATTTTGTAAATGATAATTATTGAGTGTTTCTCCTGTATAAGGATTTACTGATGTTAATGTTGTGTACATAATATTATGGTGTATCGTTATTAAATTGGCTTCAATTTTATTATGACACTAAATTATGATACATCGCTTGTCTTGGTTAACGCATTTGATGTAATTATTAGTTGTAATACATTATCAGATTGCTATTTTAGCACGCTTAAGTTTTAAAAACTCACTAGGACTAATGTCAAATTTTTCTTTGAAAATTTTTGAAAAATAACTTCTACTACTAAAGCCAATTGAATAAACAATCTGGGAAATGTTTAAGTCTGTGGTATTAATTAATTCTCTTGCAGCTTCTAATCTTACATGTCTTATATATTCAGTAACAGTTCTGTTATAAAGTAATTTAAACCCTTCTTGAAGTTTTGCTTGAGTTAAACCAGATTCTTCAGCTAGTAAATCAACTGAATAATCTAAAGAAACATCTTTTAATATTTTTTTAGAAATACCACGTATAATTTTTAATTCACTTCTTGAAAGGTTTGTCTTTACTTTTTTGTTGTTAACGTCCAAATTATATTGCTGTAAATGCATGGATAATATCTGGTAGACTTTACCTTCAATTTGTAGGACTCTCGCCATGCCTTTTTGACGAATCTTTCTGAGACTACCAATAACTCCAGCTATTTTAAGATTGTGAGTGCCAAAGTAGGAAAATGTTTTATCATGATCTTTATCTAAAAACACTTCATATAATTTTTGATTGAGTTGTGATACATTATTCAGTCGCTTTTTTAAGAATTGTTTCCTTACAATTTGTATAACATTGATTTCTAATTTAGTGTCCTTTGGAAAGTAACCATAATTATAACCACCATCGCGGCTTGTTATAATTACAGACTGAAATTGCTGCAGGGTTTTAATTTCTTTTTGAAAACCAAATCGATGGCCACAATTACCATTTAGACAGTAGGCAAAATGGATAGGATTATACTGAGAAGCATCCATTATTAAAACAATCTCTTCAAAAAAGGTAATATCATATTCTAACAAGCTTACTCCCCAATCAAAAGTTATAAATCGAATATTTCCATGAGCTAAATCACTATCAACAGTCAATGTGTATTCTCCCCATTTATCTTCTATGGTACCACCAATGACTTCTTGTATTTGCTTTACCGTACCTTCTGTACTTTGAGCAGTTATATTTATTTCGGTCATATTACTGTGTTGGTTAGTTAATATAAAAATAGATTATAAGTATTTTTGTTTAATGTTTAAATATAAAAGTTTAACATAAATATAGCTAGGTCGTAAATATTCTTACAATGAGATTGTATTGTGAAGTATAATTTTTTAAATATTAAAAATTAATCTACTAAGGGCGTTAAGTTAACATAGCTATAACCTATTTCACCAATATGCTTGTAGGCCTCCTCCTCTTTTATAAGTCTTCCCCAATCAAAATTAGCATATATCTTTTCGTCTTTATATTCGTCTAATAAAGTATCAGATAACAGTAGATATTCATCAATTGGGATATTATTTTTGAGCAACCTATGTGCTATAATAACGTCTTCTCCCATGAGTTTAATTCTGGACCCGATGGCAACTGAGCCAACAGATTTTCCATAGTGCAACACTATTTTTAATCCTAGCCTTTCTGGAATATCATCACCATTTATTTTATGGCTGAAACGTTTACCTAATACCTCTAACTGTTCATAGAATCTTGTATAAAATAATCGCATTTGATTGATTAAATCTTCAAAAGGAGGTAACTCTCCTGTACGATAAAACAAAACAGCATCACCTTCTATCTCAGAGACTTTTAGATCGAGTTTATTGGCATATATGATATTATTCAAAAGCGACGGAATAACTTTTGAAGTTAAACTAATGTCTACGTCAGACATAAACTTAGTAAATCCACTAATGTCTGGTATGCATATTAATGTCGGTGACATATTCATATGTTTTATTTGATATTTAAAATAATATTTAAATCGTCTTTGTTAAAGATACTTTCTTTTGCATCATCTTCTAAAGATTTTAATTCTGAATTTACTGCTTTTTTAGCATCTAAGGTAATCGTGTCAGAATTATTGACATAATTCAACGTATCTATTAACTTATACATCACAACACTATCATTTTTAGAATATTGTCGTAAGGGTTGAAATACCAAGCGCATTATTTCCTTGTAGTCAATGTCATGATATAACACAGCAAAGTTGTCTTTTTCTAAATAAGTATGGCTTTTTAATTCAAAGGCTTTCTTTAAAAGTAGCCCTAATTTATTGATAACATCTACAGCTGTACCAGGATCATTTATACCTGGCGACATAGCTCGAATCGCAACTTCCATTAGTTTAATCATATTAGACGTGTACCCTTTGTCTACATGCATACTTGGCAAAATACTGAGGCTAAACAATAAATCTTCTCGCTTATCATCGTCAATTTGTTTGTTGCTTTTTATGAGTACATCTCCTTCTTTTATGTATTTATTGGTTTGTGGTATAATTTCTATGTGTATGTCGTCATAATTGTCAAGAGCGTTAGATAGTAAGTCTTTTGAGAAGCCTTCATAATAACCTGTTTTTTCTGATTTAATTTCAAAGTTTATACCTTCATTATTAAAATCTAATATACTTTTTGATTTTTTTTGCAATTCAATCTTCGATTCAATAGTCTTTAATGATGTTTTAAAAATACGACTGACGATATTTTGTATTTGTATTTCTTGCGATATAGTATGTATAAAATAAACAAAAAGCCCAGTGCAGCTTACACCAAAAAATACACCTAATAATATAGATAGACCTATGGAATCTTCCACGGCTTCAAAACTTTTAATATTCATTAGAACAATTAAGCTGTAGAGTAGTGTACCGATATAGGATCCTAAAATAATTTGATGTTTTTTATTAGAAATCAAACCAGGAAGTAGTCTAGGTGAAAAATTGGACGATGCCTGATTTAAGACCACCATTACCATTGAGAAACTAAAAACTGTAAGAGAAAAAATACCACCAATTAAAGTAGATAGCATTGTTCTAGCGGTATCAATATCTTTGATAAGAAGGTAGGAGATATTTTCTTTGATTTTAATGCATATGTCTGAGTTTTCAATACTCAACATTACAATTGCTAGTATTATGAATCCTAAGCTTATTAGGATAGGGTAGAACGCGATACTGCCGATAATGCGTTTATAAAATAGATCAATACCTTTAAGTAAATATTTCATTTAAATATTATCATCTTAGCTTATCACAAGATAGTATAACTATAACTAAGTGTATGTTGAAAGTCGTATTAATATTAACTCAATACATTATTATATTAGTTTGACTGAATGAGTCAATAAAGATTTTATTAGCGTTAAGTAGATTTTAAAATGCGCAGTAGGTTTGTATCATAATAATCAAACAACTTATACACAATGAAAAATTTATTTACAATAGTATGTATTGCAGTATTAATGACAAGCTGTGATATAACTCAAAAAAAAGAAACTCAATTACCTAGTGTTGACGTAGACGTCGATGTTGAAGAAGGGCAGTTACCAACGTTCGATGTAGATTGGGCAGACGTAAATGTTGGTACAAAAACAGAAACAGTTTCTATACCTAAAGTCGTTATAGTGATGGAAGAAGAAGAGGTTGAAGTACCTTATATAGATGTTGATATGCCAGATGGTGGTGACAAAGAAGAACGTACTTTATCAGTACAAGCAGAGGTGGAAAATAATGCCCACGAACTTGAGATTATAGAGATATGGGCAACAGGAAAAAAACTACATGTAATTTCTGAGCTTAAAATGACAGATCAAAAAATTGGTGACAAGAAAATGCGTGTTTCTGACCAAGTGACATTAAATGCACCAGATTTAGATGTGGCCTATTATATTGTTGGTAAGCGACCAAATCGCTCTTTCAATAGACAATACAAATATTTAAATAGTGTTAGCGATTTAAAAAATAAGCTAACAAATCCTAAAGTTATTTATTCAAAATAGAGATTTATTAGTTTTAGTGAGATTTCTATTTAAGCCTCAGTTTTACAACTTCTGAGGCTTTTTTGATTTCTATAGTTCAATCTTTTACAGCTTTGTTACTTCATCTTCACTTTTTAATACTTCGCTACCATCAGATTGCTTTATAAAAAGTGCTTTGTTGCCAGCCTCTCCATGCCTTGTAACATTGTTACCTTTTATCGTTTTAGTGACTTTTTTAGAATACGTTTCTACAACCTTACCCTCAGCTTCACCATTTCCCCATTTCCATTTTACTTTTGTTCCTTTTCTTATCATGATATTTAAATTTTATCTAAAAATAAAGATGAAATTTCACATTGATTTGCTCTATCGATTTCTTTTAAGAAAAATTTATGAAGTCATTTTTGAATGAGTTAATAATAAGCTCATATGAACTAAGTAAGCCTTTAGTTAAGCGCTAAATTTGTAACATGAAAAAGAAATAATGATGGCAAATGACAACACATCATTTATAAAGTACAATAGTTGTCATTAATTTAAAAACACAAAATTATGAGTAATTATACAGAAGAAGTAGGAGAAAAATTAAACGGACTATTAGAGAAAACATACGATGCGGAAAAGGGATATAAAAAAGCCGCTGAGAATGTAGAGCATTCTGGTCTAAAAAGTTTTTTTAATAGAAAAGCACAAGAGCGCTATAATTTTGGGCACGAACTAAAGAGCGAAATTAAATCATTTGGACAAGATGTGGACAAAGGAGGAAGTATAACAGGATCTGCTCATAGAGCTTGGATGGATGTAAAATCATTATTCTCTAATGATAATGCAGAATCAATGTTAGAGGAAGCTATAAGAGGAGAAAAATCATCTGTAGAAGAATATAACGATGTATTAAACGAAACAAGCTTGCCATCTACAACAAAATTATTGTTAAGTAAGCAAAAGCAGACTATTGAAAGTGGATTATCAACAATTGAAAGACTTGAGGACTTACAATAGTTAAAGAAACATTCTTAATTTAGTTAGTTAAGATTAGTTAGGTTGGTAGTAAAAAGGATGCTTTATAGCATCCTTTTCTCTTTTTAACTAATTTAAAAGTGCAGTTTGGGTAAGTACTAGTTATAAGCTGAGAGAGTAATGATTTTTACTTACTTTTTTCTTGTATTGTTTTGGACTACAACCATATTCTTTTTTAAAGATTTTACAAAAATAACTTCTACTTGTAAAACCTATACTGTATACAATCTCAGAAATATTGAAGTCAGTTGAATTCATTAAATATTCAGCCTTTTGTAGCCTTACATGTCTTATAAAGTCAGAAACAGTTCTATTATACAGTGTTTTAAATCCCTCCTGAAGTTTTGCTGGAGACAAACCAGACTCTCTGCTCAACATGTTTATGGAATATTGAGTTTCTGGCGTAGCTTTTATGACATCACCTAAATCACTTATTTTTTTAAGTTCCGTATAATTAAGTTGCGCATATGAATCATAATTATCATTACATTTTAATGCCAAACGAAAATGATTTGACAGTAAATGATAAATACTACCCTCTGCAGATAAAAAGCTCATATTTTTATCATCATTAATCTGTTTAAAATAACTTTTAAAATGTTCAGCAATTTTCACATCATAATCGCCTGGAATAATAGTCTTATCACTTTTATTTAAATCATTTATAAATTTTAAAGCTTTCATTGAAAACTCATCGTCATTTTTATTGAATAAGCTTGTGTAGACCTTTTTACGAAGACTAATGATATTAAAGATGGTTCTTGTATTTTTTCTTAGCCTAAGAATAGTCTCACTTGATGATTTGTTTAATATCACAGCTGTTTGTAGCTCATTTACAAGATGACGTTTATTTGAATTGTTAATGCGGTATTCCGCAGTACCTTCAAAAACGTATAAAAACTGTATTGTATCTATTTTAGAACTGCTTATGGGTATATCTAAGTCCTTATTTGGAGTCAAATCGGCATTAAAAGAAATAATACCATTAGAATGTTTTACGCATTTAATGAAACCTTTGGCAATAACATTATTGATATTTATATAGACCAATTTAGAATATTGGGTAAACTGGCCGCCTAATAATTCTTCTAAAATTGAAAAGTTATGGAATTCATTGATATGATGATCTTCTTTATACATCTATTCTGAAGAATTTATTTATTTCAAAGATAGGTGCTTAAGGAGTGCCTTATTAACACTATAGGGTTTATGTTTAACGGTTTAAAGGTTTTTGAAATATTAGATTGATTTGAGCTACTAATTGATTGATTTAAGATAAGATAGAGTACAAGTTGTCCGTAATTTTGCTCAAAAACTGCTGCTTATGTGTTATAGATTATCAAATACAGCCAATAAACATGCTATCGAGGAGGAGTTTAATGTGCAATTTAAATACCCAAAATTGCACAGAAACAATCCTGTAATAAATGGTTTAGAAGAATCATTCATTTCTGTTATAACAATGGAAGAACCTAAATCAGTGTCTTATGCCATATGGGGTATATTACCTAAGTTATATGAAGACGATTGGGAGCATTACCAAAACATACAAAATACTTTAAATATAGAGTATGATAAAATAGATGAAGAGCAGCTTTATAGCGAGGCTCTTATGAATAGGCGTTGTCTAATTATTGTAACCGGGTTTTTTACATACTATTTACATAAAGGTGAGTTGTACCCATATTATGTGCATCTAACAAATGAAAAGCCTTTTGCTCTTGCAGGTATATATAATCAGTTAAAGGATGGGTTTATAACTTGTGCCTTAATTCTATCTAAGGCTAATTCGTTTATTAGTAAAATTCATAACTCAAACCATAGTATGCCATTTGCTTTAGATGAAGATATGCAAAAACTCTGGTTAGATGATAGTTTGGATTACACTGAAACCCATCAATTATTGGGGAAGAAAATTAATTTAGATTTCAGTGCGCATCCTATAGCTAAAGAATTTCACAAAATAGGTGTGACCTATGACTCTGTGTTAGAACCCGTTTTCTATAAGGATATACCCAAACAATGAGCAATAAGTGAGTTCCTCATTATTTCTCTCTTACTTGAATTCTGTATTCATTAGGCAGAATACCGTAGCGTTCATGGAAAATTTTGCTAAAATAACTTCTACTTTTAAAGCCTATGCTGTAGACTATCTCAGAAATTGACAAATCGTCATTCGTAAGTTGATCTCTAGCTATTTCTAATTTTAAATCTCGAGTATATTCATTAACTGTCTTAGAATACAAAATTTTAAATCCTAATTGAATTTTTTTCGGACCTAGGCCAGACAGTTTTGATAACTCAGCAATTGTTAGTGGTTCAGAAATATTGTCTATAATATGATTAGACAGCTCTTGTATTTTCTTTATTGTATCTTTTGAAAGTGAATCAGTTATAGATTTGCTTGTTTCAGAGTTTTGGTGCTCTAAAATTTGCATTGCCATTATTAGATTGAGCTGACCTTCAATAGATAAAGTTCTTATAATACCATTATCGTAGGAGTCGCCTAATTCTTTTACTTTATCTGCAATCTTTAAGTTGTAATTACCTAAATGTTTAAAAGAGGTATTTGGATCGTTATCCTTAAATACAGACTTTAATACCTTATCTAAGTATTCTGTATTGTTATTTTTCTTTTTAAGATAATCTTTTGTAACTACCTGTATAAAATTAACTTTGACTTGTTGTGATTTGGGAAAAATAAAAGTCTTTTTATTGGTTTCCAAACTAGAAACAATAATATTTTGATAACGCTCAAGATTTACAAAATCCTCAGAAATTTTGCCCTTGTATTCGAGATAGCCTTCAGATATAAATATAAATTCAACTAATTTTTTATCAATAGTCTTAAATATTATTTTGGTGACTTCCTTAAAGTTTACATCAAAATCCAACAACGATAATCCCCAATCAAATCCTATACTTCTAATGACCCCTGCACCAAATTCATTGTTAAAGGTCAATGTGTATTCTCCCCATTTCTCAACTAAATTGCCGTCAAGCGCGACATTAAGTTCATTAATGGTATCTTCTATTGTAGTGTTATTTATGAGTATTTCTCGCATTAAATAAAAAACAATTATGTTTTTATCGAATGCAAAATTCTTGTAATTAAGAGTATTTCATTAACAATTTCGAAATCAAAAATGACACTTTTGGGTACATTAAGTGCAACTATTAGGTTAAATAGTTAAACAAAACCTAAAAAATAAAGGTTTATAAATATTCTTCTAACCTGTATTTGTTTGTCTAGCTCTATACTTATAGGCTTTTGGTGTTAGTCCGTATCGCTGCTTAAAAATCTTTGAAAAATAGCTTCTAGAATTAATTCCTATTTTATAAGTTATTTCAGTGATGTTTAAATCGGTTGTTTCAAGGAGATCTTTGGCTTTCTCTATTCTATGATTTTTAATATATTCTTTTACCGATGATTTATAGAGGTGCTTAAATCCACGCTGCAGTGTATTTTGATTTAGACCAACGCGTTTAGCCAAAATATTAATATTATCTATATTCTCAATTTCATTTTGTATAATGTCTACAGCTTCTTTTAAGCTTTCAATCGTAGCACGACGTAGAATTTTTCTTTTTTCAGGTGAATTTAAATCATCGAGATATAGTTGTAATTGATTTACTAGGATTTCATAGGCCTTACCTTCTAAAAATACAGATCTCATAAAACCTTCTAATTCCGATTCTGTAAATTCAGAAATAAGTCCTGAGACATCTAAGGAATAATGCCCTTTGTAGAAAAATTGATTAATACCATTAACATCTCTGAATAAATCAATAAGATCATCATTCATTTCAGAAAGAAAATCTTCAATTTTTTGTTCAAACAATTTCCTGTTTATTTCTAAACTAAAAATACAAACAGATGTATTTGAGGGAATTTTAAAAATATGATTATTAGTTGGCGTGCTAGAGGTTATAACACTTTCTAAACTTTTTATCTCTCGGTAAGATTCATCTTCATTAAATTTATGATAATAACCAGATTCTCGATTAAAAATTATTTTTAAAGGATGTATTTTTCCACGTTCTAGTTCAAAGACCAAATCTTCTTTTAAAAAGTAATCTGTTTCAACAACACTTATACCGTTATCAAAACTATAGGCTTTAACATAACCAGAACCCATGGATTCTGGTATTCGAATACAGTATTCGTTTGTGTTTACAATATCATATTCAATGTCTAGATTTTTAGCCATATCAAGGACGATATTGCTAGCTTCAAAATCTGTGACACTTAACTTTTCACCCATAATCTAATAGATTAAAACAAAACAGGATAATAGTCAATTCGTATTACGCTTATTTGCTATTAATGTAAATCTAGTAAAATTACAGTTGACTTGTCTAATTTTTCATGTAAATGAGTTAACATTTAATCCTATAGCACTAAGCAAAGCAATCTAATTCAATGATCTTTGTATTGTTAGCAAAAGTGAAAGACACTCTTGCTTATAAACTTATTAACCATTAAAAACACAAAATTATGTTACGTTGGACAATTACATTTATAGTCATAGCAATTATCGCAGGAGTATTAGGTTTCGGAGGAATTGCAGGAGGAGCTGCATCGATAGCTAAAGTTCTTTTCTTTATATTTTTAGTGCTATTTGTGGCATCTTTACTGAAAGGCTTAGTCAAGAAGTAGTATAAAGTGTTAAAAAATTTTTTATTATTAATTAAAACTTAAATCGATGAAAATATTATCAAGATTTCTATTAATCATGTTTACACTTTCAATATTTATTACTAGTTGTAGAGAGCAATCTACAGGCGAAAAAGTCGAAGATGCAGTAGAAGATGTTGCTGACGATGTTGAAGATGCAGTAGATTAGTAAAAAAATGTATTTATATAAAAGGGGTGTGTAGAGATGTCTATACTCCCCCTTTATTTATTCTAGTATGCATAGCGTTACGTATTTTGCTATGATTTCACATCACTTTCAACTTCATAGTTTGGTGTCTAGTAACAAGGATGATACAAACTTGTTTTAAACTCCCTTAATGTGCAACTATTGTCAGTTTATGAGCTAATATCAGTTTGATATGAGCAAACCTCAGAAAGCCCTTCATTATATCTTTGTATTAAACAAAATTTAACAAATATGGATTACCTAAATATGAATAAAGAGGCTTTAACGCCAGTAGTAAAACAATTGAATATTTTACTATCAGATTACAACTTATACTATCAAAAACTAAGAAATTTTCATTGGAATATCAAAGGGCATAGTTTTTTCGACTTACATAATAAATTCGAAGAAATGTATAACGATGCTAAGTTAAAAGTAGATGAGATAGCTGAGCGTATACTAACCTTAAATTTTAATCCAATAAGTAGATTTAGTGATTATCTCTCAACATCCTCCTTGGAGGAATCTGAATCACTCATATCTGATGAAAAAATGGTACAAGTACTATTAAAGGATCATTCTATTTTACTCGTTCAAATGAAAAAAACCATGGATTTGGCCGCAAAAGCTGAAGATGAGGGAACTATTGACTTGGTAGGAGCGTACATGAGAGAATTAGAAAAGGATAGCTGGATGCTCAATGCTTGGCTTAATAAATAAATTTTAACCCCAAAAGAAAGACTGACTAAAACTAAATAAATAACTAAAATTAACTATTATGAAAACTGAAACAGCAGCCTCACTAGGAAAAGTTACCGACAAGTTACAAGGGTGGCTAGATGCCTTAATACGCAATCTACCGAACATAGGTGTGGCGTTACTGGTATTAACTATTTCTTATTTTATTTCAAGGTTAATATTCAATATAACACTAAAACTTGCTAAAAAACAGATAAAGCAAACCTCAATAGCTAAGCTCATAGCAAGATTTGCAGCAGTAGTAGTTGTTCTTGCTGGTTTATTCTTAGCATTAGGAGCATTGAATTTAGGAAAAGCATTGACAGGTCTTCTAACTGGTGCTGGTATTTCTGGTCTGGTAATTGGTTTGGCATTGCAAGGAACACTCTCTAATACTATATCTGGTATTGTACTTTCATTTAGAAAAAATATTAGAGTAGGCGACTGGTTAGAAACTAATGGATACGCAGGAGAGGTCATAGATATTAATTTAAATTATTTTGTCATAAGAGAAGCCGACAATAATACTGTGGTAATTCCTAACAAGATGATTATAGAAAATCCTTTTAAAAATTATACATTAACAAGCAAAATTAGAGTTGTTGTAGAGTGTGGTGTAGGCTATGAATCTGATTTAGAAAGAGTAGAGCAGGTAACAAAAGACACAGTGTCTAAAATTTATAATCAAGAAGAACTGGGTAAAGAAGTAGAATTTTATTTTACAGAATTTGGGGCAAGTTCAATAAATTATATCTGCCGCTTTTGGATAGATGGCCATAGTGGGTTACAGAAACTACAAGCTCAGAGCAAAGCTATTATTGAAATTAAGAAAGCTTATGACAAAGAAGGGTTTAACATACCATTCCCAATCAGAACTTTACAGTTTGATAATAATCTGAAAGTTGAGAACAATAAATAAAAAATTCAAATCTTAAGCAACAGACTAATTCAAATAGAATTGGTAAAAAAACGGTCTAGTGAATACTAAACCGTTTTTATTTGTAGCGAGAACGAGAATTGAACTCGTGACCTCCGGGTTATGAACTCATGGGCGACATATTTTAGAACATGTTTACTGGGCTCAAAGATCAATAATTATTAAAAACGTATGCAGAATCGTATGCAGTTTAAATTTTCTGTTTATTAAATTAATATTAATCAAATATAAATTAAAATTGTTAAGGAGTAATGTTATTTTTAACCTGTAACAAGGGTTTCCAGTTTTATCTGGCTTAAAATTCTAAAAAAACGCGAAAAAAGAAGGCTGGCAAAAGTTAGTGCTACGATGCAATTGTTGCTAACGGTTCGTGTATGGTTTAGTTGCGAGTGTCGCGCAACTAATTTAGCAAAAGGAAACCGAACCTTAGGAAAATCCGCAGGATTTTCCGAGTAACACTAACCCAAGCAATTAATTATACACGGTGTTGGCAAACCGTTTTTTATATCTGTTCTTTAATAATTTCAATTTTCGTAGGCTCAATATCAAATGCTTTTTTAAATCCAATAGATTCTATAACTGACTTTTTAAAATCTCCGATATTCATATTCGAGTTATATCTAACATCAAATTCCTCAATTCCTTTGAAGTCATTTGGTTCATAAATCATATCAATTCTATATTCATAAAGATTGCCATTATTAGAATCAACTTTCTGATGTGAAAAACTTAATTCAAAAGTTTCAGAATCTTCTTTCCAATAATCAGTGCCGTAAATCACATAAATTCCGATTGGATTTTCGTTAGATTTGACAACTATATTTTTGTTTTTTTGATAAAGTTCAATTATAGATTTCAATGCTATTTCAGGATTAAAATCAGATTCGCCTTTTAGATTTTCCGTAATAATTTCATCCAGTTCTTCAGTTTCACCTTTTCTAATAATTTTAGAATTTTCACTCCTAAATTGACCAGAATTCCACATAGCCATAGGAATTCCAACTATTTTCGGTAAAGCATATGATATAAACAAATATGTTATAATTACTATTCCTATTATTTTTAGTAGTCTGTTCATCAAATGTTTGCCAACGGTCTTTTGTATGGTTAGTTGGGTATTTTAAATACCTAATTTAGTAAATACAAACCAAATAGAAAATCCGCAAGGATTTTCGTAAGCAGGCTAGAACTAGCAATAAATTATATACGGTGTTGTGCTTTCGTTATTTGTTCGTGTTCTATAATGTAGTGATTTAGTATAATTTTTAATTCTTACGCATATTTAAAGCAAAAATCAGACTCAGTCAGTATACTTTTTGAGAAGTTAACTTCTGCTTATAATTCTTTATATTTGAATTAATTACGATCAAATAATTATTTTATTCATAAAAAACAAACTAATGAGAAACATCTTCTTTACATTTCTACTATGCTTATTCTCGTTAACCTTTCTCTTCGCTCAAGATAAAAATGTCGAACCTTGGTCGGACGAAAATTTTAAGGGTCTAGAATTCCGAAGCATAGGGCCTGCTTTTATGTCAGGTCGAATTGCAGATATTGCCATTCATCCCGAAGATGATAATACTTGGTACATTGCAGTTGCCTCCGGTGGGGTTTGGAAAACTGAAAACGCTGGAGTCACTTGGAAGCCGATATTTGATAAAGAAGATTCTTTTGCCACGGGTTGCGTGACTGTTGATCCTAATAATCCACACGTGGTTTGGGTTGGTACAGGTGAGAATGTCGGTGGCCGTCATTTGGCGTTTGGAGATGGAGTATATAAAAGCGATGATGGTGGCACGACTTGGAAAAATATGGGTCTTAAAAATTCTAACCATATTTCTAAAATTGTGATTCACCCCGAAAACTCCGACGTGATTTGGGTCGCCTCACAAGGTCCACTTTGGACAAAAGGTGGTGAACGAGGATTGTACAAATCTATCGACGGCGGAAAAAATTGGAAAAAAACTTTAGGGAATTCTGAATGGACAGGTGTAACTGACATTGTAATTGACCCTCGCAATCCAGACCAAATGTATGCTGCTACCTGGGATAGACATCGAACCGTAGCCGCCTACATGGGTGGAGGCCCTGGAACAGGATTGTATCGAAGTTCGGATGGAGGAGAGACATGGGAAAAACTCAAAATAGGTTTACCTGAATCTAATATGGGTAAAATAGGCTTAGCAATTTCTCCACAGAAACCGGACGTGTTATACGCTGCTATTGAATTGGACAGGCGAAAGGGAGGTGTTTATCGCTCAACAGATCGTGGCTCGACTTGGAAAAAAATGTCTGATGCGGTATCTGGAGCAACCGGACCACATTATTATCAAGAGTTGTATGCTTCACCGCATCAGTTTGATAGATTGTATTTGATGGATGTGAGGGTGCAGGTTTCAGAAGATGGTGGGAAAAATTTTCGCCGCATGAATGAACAGCATAAGCACTCCGATAACCATGCTTTGGCTTTCAGAAAAGATGATCCTGATTATTTATTGATGGGGACAGATGGAGGTGTTTACGAATCTTTTGACTTAGCAGAAAATTGGCGTTTTATGGGGAATCTTCCTTTGACTCAATTTTATAAAGTCGCGGTTGATGATGCAGAGCCCTTTTACAATATCTTTGGAGGTACACAAGACAATTCCACTGAAGGCGGCCCTTCTCGAACCGATAATATACATGGTATTCAAAATTCAGATTGGAAAGTGGTTTTAGATTGGGACGGACATCAACCAGCTACCGAACCAGGTAACCCCAATATCATGTACGGACAACGACAGGAGGGAACCTTGTCCAGAATAGATATGATTACTGGCGAGGTGATGGACATTCAACCGCAACCTGGAGCAAACGAAGATTACGAACGCTATAATTGGGATGCACCGATTTTAGTAAGTCCTCATGCACCCGAACGAATTTTTCATGCATCACAACGACTTTGGGTTTCTGATAATCGCGGTGATGACTGGCGCACGCTGTCAGGAGACTTAACACGTAACCAAAATCGTTTAGAATTGCCGATTATGGGAAAACAACAAAGTTGGGATAATGCATGGGATTTGAACGCCATGTCCAATTATAACACCATTACTTCTATTGCTCAATCACCACTTGACGAAAATTTAATATATATCGGTACTGATGATGGGTTGATACAAGTGACAGAAGATTATGGGAAAACTTGGCGAAAAATAGAAGTAAGTACTATAAAAGGGATGCCAAAAATACCTTATATCAATGACATCAAAGCCGATTTACATGATGCGAATACTGTCTACGTGGCAATGGATAATCACAAGTATGGAGATTACCAACCGTATATTTTAAAAAGTAGGGACCAAGGAAAAACTTGGAAGCCGATTCAAAATAATTTGCCTCAACGGAACTTAGTTTGGCGTCTTGTTCAAGACCATGTAAAAAGAGATTTGTGGTTTGCAGGAACTGAATTTGGTATTTATTTTTCTCCCAATGCTGGTGGAAAGTGGATAAAACTCCAAGGTGGTGTCCCTACCATATCATTTCGAGATTTGGCGATTCAGCGGAGAGAAAATGATTTGGTTGCAGCTTCATTTGGACGGAGTTTTTATGTTTTTGATGATATAAGTGTATTACGAGAAGTCAATGATGAAGTTTTAAAAAATGACGCTACTTTGTTTTCTACTCGAAAAGCATGGTGGTATATTCCTCGTGGTCATCTCGGTTTTGATGGAAAAAAAGGTGATCAGGGTGCTGACCATTTTGTAGCTGATAATCCTCCATTTGGTGCTGTCTTTACTTACTATTTGAAAGATGATTTAAAAACAAAACAGGAAATTCGGGCCACCAAAGAAAAGAGAACTAAACACCATATCGCTTTCCCTGGCTGGGAAGCCTTAGAGGCGGAACGAATGGAAAACCCACCCAAAGTATGGGTTGAAATTAAAGATACAAATGGCGCTGTCGTTAGACGTATAGACGGTAAGGCCAAAAAAGGATTTCATAGAGTCGCTTGGGATTTGAGGTATCCTTCTCCTAATGCTATTTCCATGGTTGAACCTCCGACACCTATGTGGGATGATAGACCAAAAGCATTAATGGTTGCACCAGGAAAATATTCTGTGTCGCTTTTTCAGCAGATTAATGGCGTGGTGAAAGCCTTATCACAACCCATAGAATTTGAGGTTGTGCCTTTACGCAAAGGGGCACTAGAAGGTGCTACACCCGAAGAGGTTGCAAGGTTTTGGCGACAGTATGAAAGTGCCGTACGTTTGCATTCTGCAATTCAAATTAGTTTAAGAAATTCTTTGACGCGTGTAGAGCGTATGAAAAAAGTATTGAGTCATTCACCAACAACAGCTGGTAGTTTTGATAATCGATTGGCAGAAGTACGAATGGAACTTCTGAAAATTGACCAAGAGCTAAATGGTGAAAAATCGAAGTTAGAACCTGGAGAAAAAACGAAGCCGACAGTTGTCGGTAGATTATTTTCTTTACAAATTGGAATTGATCATTCAACGTATGGTCCTACAACCAATCATAAAAACGCTTTACAGCTAATCAATGAGCAGTTAAGTTCATCACAGTCACAATTGGAACTTAGTCAAGGGAAATTATCGAAATTGGCAAAGGATTTGGTTAAGGCAGGTGCACCGTGGATGGAAGGAGAGGCACTGCCGAAGAATTGATGGTTTACGTTCTTAGAAATCTAGGCTTATTAAATGAAATCGGTCTAATTTTTTCTATTTGGTTTTTATGTAATTATTGCCAACGGGATTGTGTATGATTTCGTTGTGTTGTCTAGGTCTAAGTTAGTAAAAGGAAACGAACCATAGGAAAATTCCGC
>NZ_CANMCZ010000006.1 GCF_947496485.1 uncultured Winogradskyella sp. | reverse complement strand
GTACTGCTTACTGTGGAAGAGTAGGTCGCCGCCTTTTTTGAATCCCAATTACTTATTGTAGTTGGGATTTTTTGTTTTTAATCATGTTTACTTCAATTTAAAAGTTTCATATTTATTATCTTCAATCTTTAGCTGAATAAGTAGCATGAAAGAAAATAAAGAACTTCGTCTAGCTTGGGATTTTGTTAATAATACTAATAGAAATGTATTCTTAACAGGTAAAGCTGGTACAGGAAAGACTACCTTTTTACATAAATTAAAAATGCAATCACAAAAGCGAATGATAGTTGTTGCACCAACAGGTGTTGCCGCTATAAATGCTAAAGGGGTAACTATTCATTCTTTTTTTCAGATGCCTTTCGGACCTATTTTACCTGATACAGATTTAAATTCGTCTACTGGTTTTAACAGAAAGTTCAGCAAGACTAAGATTAATATTATTAAATCTTTAGACTTATTAGTTATTGATGAGATTAGTATGGTGAGAGCTGATTTGTTAGATGGTATTGATAAAACCTTAAGGCGCTTTAAAGAAAGAAATCAAATTTTTGGCGGTGTACAATTATTAATGATTGGTGATTTACAGCAATTATCGCCAGTAATTAAAGAACATGAATGGCAATTGTTAAGTGAATTTTATAAAAATGCATTTTTTTTTAGTAGTCTAGCTTATCAACAATGTAATGCACTCACTATAGAGTTGAAACACATTTATAGACAAGATAACCCTTTGTTTATAGACATTCTTAATGAAATTAGGAATAATGAATTGAGTCTGACTTCTGCTGATGAATTGAATAAACGTTATCAACCTAACTTTGTTCCTAGTGAAAATGAGGGTTATATTTCATTAACAACCCATAATCATAAAGCAAACCAAACTAACGAATATGAAATTGAAAAGCTTAAAGGCAAATCTAGAACGTATAATGCGGTTGTAGAGGGGAAATTTCCAGAGCACTCTTTTCCAAATAGAGAAGAGTTAAAGTTAAAAGTTGGAGCGCAGGTAATGTTCATCAAGAATGATAGCTCTCCTGAAAAACGTTATTTCAATGGTAAAATAGGTAAGGTTATATTATTAGATGAAGATGAAGTTGTAGTAAATTGTCCAGATGATGATTTTAATATTATTACAAAACCAGAACTATGGGAAAATATAAAATATACTGTAGATTCTGAAACCAAAGACATTTCTGAAGATAGAATCGGAAGTTACAAACAAATGCCTTTACGTTTAGCATGGTCAATTACTATACATAAAAGCCAAGGCTTAACTTTTGAAAAAGCTATAATTGATTCTGAAGCTGCTTTCGCGCATGGACAAACTTATGTAGCACTCAGTCGCTGTAAATCATTAGAAGGTTTAGTTTTAAAAAGTAAAATTACACCAAGTCAAATTATTAGCGATAGCAATGTAATTTCATTTAATAAAGATTCTGAAGTTAATCAACCAGATGTTGAAATTTTGCAACAATCCAAGAGAATCTTTCAATTAGATTTAATATCTGAAATTTTTAATTTTTACAAGTTTTTGTATCCATCTAATAGAATTTTAGATATTTATTATAAAAATAGAGGTAGCATTGAAGGTGCAGTGGAAACGCCAATAATAACTATTAAAGACGCAGTAACAAATTTACTAAAGGTAAGCTCTTCTTTTAAAAATCAATTGAAGTTAATAGGAGACGCTTCTGATGTCCCTGAGTCAAATACATTATCACAAGAACGCTTTACTAAGGCTATAACATATTTCACTGAACAAACAAAAATATTTATAGAAGCTTCATTTAAAATTGTAGCTTTTACGACAGACAATAAATCCATAGAAAAGGATATAAATAAACAACTTGATATTTTAGAAGAATTACTAGAAACGAAGTTATTATATTTTGAAGGTCTAAAGACCGGTTTTATTGCACAAAAGTTTTTAGAATTAAGAGCTAAGTCTGTATTCTTAGCGAAAGATAAACCAAAAAAGCAACGTAAAGTTGTAATTGACGGAACTACAAACATAGAACTTTTTGAATTGCTAAGAGAATTAAGAAATCAAATCGCAAAGCAAGAGGATTTAGTTCACTTTCAGATTTTTACCCAAAAATCATTATATGCTATGTGTGAAATTTTACCTACTTCCAAACAAGAATTAAAGGCAATTCATGGTATGGGTAAGACACGTATAGAAAAGTACGGAACTGAAATATTACAAGTCATAAAAAGCTATTGTGATGAAAATGATATTGAAATTTCTAATGATGTTTCAGTTTTTGAAGAATTAAAACCAAAACGACAAAAAGGTGATACTAAGAAAGTATCCTTAGAATTATTTAAAGCAGGAAAATCAATAGATCAAATCGCATTGGAACGCGAATTAAATTCAAATACAATATTTGGGCACTTGGCTAGTTTTATTTCTTCAGGTGAAATCAAAATTACAGACTTGATGTCTAATCGGAACTATTCAGAGTTAAAGAAAATTATTCCGACTAAGACTTTCGAAAACCTTTCAGATTTAAAACATCAGATAGATGATAAGTTTTCTTATGGAGAATTGAGACTAGTTCTTAATGAACTTTCAAAAAATTAAAAAAGGCTTCAAAATATAATTCAGAAGCCTTATCAATATATTTTATTTAATAATTATCCTTTTATAAGACCTCTAGAGATTACAATTTTCTGAATTTCAGAAGTACCCTCATAAATTTGTGTAATTTTTGCATCGCGCATTAAACGTTCAACATGGTATTCTTTTACAAATCCGTTTCCACCATGAATCTGTACGGCTTCAACCGTATGTTCCATTGCAACTTTACTTGCATATAGTTTTGCCATTGCACTACTCATATCATAATTATTGCCTTGGTCTTTGTCCCAAGCAGCTTTCATTACTAGCATTCTAGCAGCTTCAATTTCGGTGTACATGTCTGCTAATTTAAAAGCGATGGCTTGGTGATTACAAATTTCAGTACCAAAAGCTTTACGTTCTTTAGAATATTTTAATGACAATTCATACGCTCCTGCTGCTATTCCTAGAGCTTGAGCAGCTATTCCAATACGCCCACCAGAAAGAGTTTTCATAGCAAATCTAAACCCAAATCCATCTTCGCCAATTCTATTTTCCTTTGGAACTTTTACATCATTAAACTGAAGTGTATGTGTATCACTACCTCTTATACCTAATTTGTCCTCCTTTGGACCTATATCAAAACCAGGCATACCTTTTTCAATAATAAAGGCATTGATTCCATGTGAACCTTTGTGTTTATCAGTTTGAGCAATTACCAAATACACATCAGATCTGCCACCATTAGTAATCCAGTTTTTTGTGCCATTAATAATATAATGATCACCCTTATCAATGGCAGTAGTTCTCTGTGAAGTTGCATCACTACCGGCTTCTGGCTCACTCAAACAGAACGCGCCAATTTGTTCACCTGTTGCAAGCTTGGTTAAATATTTCTGTTTTTGTTCTTCTGTGCCATAAGCTTCGAGTCCATAGCAAACCAATGAATTATTTACAGAAACCATAACTGAAGCAGAGGCATCAATTTTAGATAGTTCTTCCATAATTAACACATAAGAAATAGCATCCATACCGCTTCCGCCATATTTTGGGTCTACCATTATCCCCATAAATCCTAATTCCCCCATCTTTCTTACTAGTTCGTCAGGAAATGTTTGTGAATTATCACGTTCTATGACACCAGGAAGTAATTCAGTTTGTGCAAAATCGCGAGCTGCATCGCGAATCATCAAATGCTCTTCTGTTAAGCTAAAGTCCATAAAAATATTGTAATTATTGATTTGATAAAAAATTCATGCAAAGATAACTGTTTCTTGTGGTATTTTCAATAAGTAATATTATTTTTACTAATATGATAAAATTTGATTATAAAGTAATAGCAATAATGTCTGGAACATCTTTAGATGGCATCGACATCATATATGCGACCTACAAGTTTAATAGCAGTTGGGATTTTGAAATTCATCATTCTGAAACTATAAAATACTCTAAGGATTGGAAGTTAATTCTAAGTCAATTAGTAAATAGGTCTTTAGAGGAATTGAAGGAAATTGATAAGTCATATTCTGAATATTTATCAACGGTAATTTCGATTTTTATAAAAGCAAATAATATAAATGTAATAGATTTTATTGCTTCTCATGGACATACTGCTTTGCATCAACCAGAAAATGGCTTAACGCTTCAAATAGGGAATCAACAAATTTTATCAGATTTAGTAAACCATAAAGTAGTTTGTGATTTTAGAGTGCAAGATGTTAAGTTGGGTGGTCAAGGTGCTCCATTAGTACCTATTGGTGATCGGTTGTTGTTTTATAATTATGATTATTGTCTGAATTTAGGCGGTTTCGCTAATATTTCTTTTGAAGAAAAGGCCAAAAGAATTGCGTTTGATATTTGCCCTGTGAACATCGTTTTGAATCACTATGTTTCAAAATTAAATCTAGAATTTGATGATAAAGGGCAACTCGCTTCAAAAGGAAAAATTCATCAAGAATTATTAGCACAGTTAAATGTGCTTGCTTTTTATGTTGAAAAACCACCAAAATCACTGGGATTAGAATGGGTTGAAATAAATATTTTCCCTTTAATTGGGTCTTTTGACCTTAAGATTGAAGATATTCTTAGAACTTTTGTAGAGCATGTAGCCATTCAAATTTCAAAAATTATAAATCGAGAAGGGAGCAATTTGTTGGTAACTGGAGGTGGTGTTTACAATGAGTTTCTAGTAAGTAGAATAAAAAATCTTTTAAAATCTGAAATTGTAATTCCAAAAAAAGATATCGTGGAATTTAAAGAAGCATTAATTTTTGGTTTGCTCGGAGTTTTAAGACAACGAAATGAAGTAAATTGTCTAAAAAGTGTAACTGGTGCAACAAAGAATCATTCTTCTGGGAAAATTTTGTTTCCCAATACTTAAAATTAATATTTAATTCTCATTTAGCCTTTAGAGTTTTTTATATTTGTTATAACTAACTAAACAATAACCATTGATAAAAGATTTACTTCAGAAGTACGAAAATAAAACTCCAGAAATCGTATTTCATTGGAATGACCCAGAAACTGAAGCAGAAGGTTGGGCTGTAATTAATTCCCTAAGAGGAGGTGCAGCAGGTGGAGGCACACGTATGCGAAAAGGATTAGACAGAAATGAAGTTTTATCTCTCGCTAAGACAATGGAAGTAAAATTCACAGTCTCAGGTCCAGCAATAGGAGGAGCTAAATCAGGTATTAATTTCGATCCACAAGACCCCAGAAAAAAAGGTGTACTTGAACGCTGGTATGCCGCTGTTTCTCCGCTATTAAAAAGCTATTATGGTACTGGAGGCGATTTGAATGTTGATGAAATCCACGAAGTAATCCCTATTACTGAAGAAAGTGGTGTATGGCACCCTCAAGAAGGTGTTTTTGAAGGGCATTTTAAGCCTACTCAAGCAGATAAAATCAATAGAATTGGTCAGTTGAGACAGGGCGTAATCAAAGTCATTGAAAACACTAGGTATTCACCAGATGTTATCAGAAAATATACTATTGCAGATATGATTACTGGATACGGTGTTGCTGTTGCTGCAAAACATTTTTACGATATTAATGATGACTCTATAAAAGGAAAACGGGTTGTGGTACAAGGTTTTGGTAATGTTGGCGCTGCGGCTGCATTTTATTTTGCCCAAATGGGCGCTAAAATTGTTGGTATTATTGATAAAGCTGGCGGCTTGATAAATGCTGAAGGTTTTTCATTTAAAGAAATAACAATCCTTTATCTTGCAAAAAATGGAAACACATTGCATTCTACTGATTTAATCCCATTTAAAGAAATAAATGAGAGAATATGGTCATTACAGACTGAAGTTTTTGCTCCTTGCGCAGCTTCTCGGTTAATAACACAAAATCAAATCGATCAAATGATTAGTACTGGTTTAGAAGTTATAACTTGTGGTGCTAATGTGCCATTTGCAGACAAAGAAATATTTTTTGGACCGATAATGGAACATACAGATCAAAAAGTAAGTTTAATACCAGATTTTATTTCAAATTGTGGAATGGCGAGAGTTTTTGCGTATTTTATGGAGCGTAAAGTGCAAATGACAGATGAGGCTATTTTTAAAGACACCTCTAAAGTGATTAGAAAAGCCTTAAAAGAGGTGCATAAAATTAATCCAACAAAAATTGGTGTAAGCGAAACAGCTTTCGAAATTGCACTAAGACAATTAATATAAATATTTCATAATATGGAAACAGTAATAATTCTTGTTTTTGTTTTTGGCTATTTAGCTATTACTTTAGAACATAATATCAAAATCGATAAGCTTATACCAGCACTAGTAATGATGGCAATAAGTTGGGCTTTAATTTCTTTGGGGATTGATGATTTTACGCAATGGTTCGATTCGGCTAAGCACAATTTAATGGACAATTTTGGTTTACTTCCGCACGAAGAAAAAATGCACTTAATGGAAGAAACCTTATTACATCATCTTGGTAAAACGGCAGAAATATTAGTATTCTTATTAGGTGCAATGACTATTGTAGAAATCATAGATTATTTTGACGGATTTTCGACTATCAAAAATGCTGTGAATTTTAATAGTAGAAAGAAGTTGTTATGGATGTTTGCAATCTTAGCATTTATACTTTCTGCGATTATTGATAACCTTACAGCAACAATAGTATTAATATCAATACTTCAAAAAATTGTAAAAGATAGGAGTATTAGAATTTGGTATGCTGGTCTCATAATTATAGCCGCAAATGCAGGTGGAGCATGGTCACCAATTGGTGATGTAACGACTACAATGTTGTGGATAGGCGATAAAGTTTCGACTGGGAAATTATTTATTTACCTATTTATTCCATCATTGCTATGTATGGTCGTACCAACATTTATTGCTTCACTATTAACACCCTTTAAAGGAACTTTAGAGTTACAAGATTCAGATGGTAAACCTAAGAATAAGTTTAGCTCTACAATGTTGTTTTTAGGCTTGGGTGCAATTGTTTTTGTTCCAGTATTTAAAGTGATAACCCATTTACCACCTTATGTTGGTATGATGCTTTCGTTAGGCGTAGTTGCAATATTTGCTGAAATTTACAGTAATTCCAAGTTTGCAATTACACAAGTAGTTTCAGATGAGCATGCTGAACATGCTAGTCATAGTCCTGTACATTATTCTTTATCAAAAATAGAGTTACCAAGTATATTATTCTTCTTAGGAATTTTAATGGCAGTGGCTGCTTTGGAATCATTAGGTATACTGTTCGGCTTCGCAGGATCATTGCAAGAAAGCATGCCAATGTTAGGTACTGAATTACATGGTGAAGGGGTATCAGATTTAGTGGTACTATTACTAGGAGTGGGTTCTGCTGTAATTGATAATGTGCCTTTAGTAGCTGCTAGTTTGGGAATGTTCTCTGAGCCATTAGATAATGAACTTTGGCATTTTATTGCGTATTCAGCTGGTACAGGAGGAAGTATGCTAATTATCGGTTCTGCAGCAGGAGTTGTTGCTATGGGAATGGAAAAAATTGACTTTTTCTGGTATTTAAAAAAGATATCATGGTTGGCTTTAGTTGGCTTTTTAGCTGGTGCAGCTGCATTTATGGTTACAAGAAGTATTTTCTAATATACTTTACAGATAAACTTAACGTTATAACAACAAGAATTTAAAATTTTAAAAACTATAGTATGATATTATCCAGTACTATTCAAGATGGTGCAGAAGTATTAACTGAAGGAGAATCAGTTGAAAAAACGCTTTCCATTATAGAATTAATCACAAGCGGTGGAACTGCAGGAATGGTTATTATTCTAATTCTATTTCTACTCTTAATTATGGCAACATACATTTATTTTGAACGTATTTTTGCCATTAAAGCAGCTTCTAAAGTCGATTCAAATTTTATGAATCAAATTAAGGATCACGTGAGTAATGGTAAAATTGATTCTGCTCAAATGCTTTGTGCTCAACAAAATTCCCCAGTATCTCGTTTAATAGCAAAAGGAATTACTAGAATTGGTAAGCCTCTTGAAGATATCAATACAGCAATTGAAAATGCTGGGAGATTGGAAATTTACGGTTTAGAAAAAAATGTAAGTGTTTTAGCAACAATTTCTGGTGTAGCTCCTATGATTGGTTTTTTAGGTACTGTAGTTGGTATGATACTTTCAATTTTTGAATTAGCTAATGCTGGCGGAACTATACAAATGGATGTACTTGCTAGTGGTTTATATACAGCTATGACGACCACAGTTGGAGGATTGGTTGTTGGTATTATTGCATATGTGGCTTACAACCATATAGTCGTGAGAACAAATAAAGTAGTCCATCAAATGGAAGCTAATTCTGTTGAATTTTTAGATCACTTAAACGAACCTATCTAATATGAATATTAGAGGAAGAAATAAAGTAACACCAGAGTTCAATATGGCTTCAATGACCGATATTGTATTCTTGTTATTAATCTTTTTTATGATTGCTTCAACTTTAGTGACAACTAATGCCATTGATATTATTTTGCCTACCGCTAGTGGAAAGACGGAGAATAAAAAATCTACTGCTGTTAGTATTAAAAAAGATTTGACCTATTATATCGATCAGAAACGTGTAGGCGAAAGTGTTTTAGAAAGTCAGTTAATATCTATTATGGCAACACAAGAAACACCAACAATTGTTTTAAGGGCTGAAAAATCTGTGCCTGTTGAAAATGTAGTGAAGGTTATGGATATTGCAAATCGAAACAAATTCAAGGTGATATTAGCAGTGAAGCCAAATTAAACGGCATCATTTTTGAAACTATACTAATCAAAGTATATAAAACAGTGAAATATTTAGGGACCAAACATCAACGTAATTCTGCGAGAATCACAGGCTTAATTGCTCTGCTTCTATTCTTGTTGTTATTTTTTGTTGGGCCTCAATATTTAGATCCACCAGAAGAATATGGTATTGCTGTTAATTTCGGAACAACAGATTTTGGAAGTGGAAACAAACCTTTAAGTGAGCCTAGGAAGGCAGTTGAAGAAGAGGTCGCAGAGGAATCTCAACCACAGGAAACAAAAGTAGAACCAACGGAATCTACATCAAAAGCTGAAGAAGTTATTACTCAAGAGTCAGCAGAATCAATTGCAATAAAAAAGCAAAAAGAAGCTGAGGCAAAAGCAAAAGCTGAGGCTGAGCGTGCAGAACGTCAAAAACGTGAAGCAGAAGAAAGAAAACGTAGAGAGGAAGCTGAGAAAAAGAAGAAACTTCAAGATCTTATTGATGGTGTAGCTAATTCTGATGGTAATACTGATGGTGGAGAAGGACCAGATGATAAAGGAGGAAACAAAGGTCAGTTAGATGGAGATCCATACGCACCAAGCTATTTTGGTGGTTCAGGGCCAGGAAAGGGTGGAATTGGATATGGACTTGGTGGAAGAGGGAGACCAACAAAAAGGATATACAAACAAGACTGTAATGAATACGGCTTGGTTGTTGTAAAAATTGAAGTTAATAGAGCTGGAAAAGTTGTAAGTGCAGAGCCAGGAATTAGAGGTACTACAAACACACATCCATGTTTATTAGAACCTGCGAAAAAGATTGCCTTATCACATAAGTGGCCAGCAGATAATGATGCACCAACTAGACAAATAGGCTTTGTTAGTATTAACTTTGATGTAGGTCAATAAACAATGAATTACCAAGATACTGTAAGTTGGATGTTCCAACAATTACCCATGTATCAGAATAAAGGCAACTCAGCCTTTAAAAAGGATTCATCTAATACACTAAAATTATCAGAGCAATTAGGAGAACCTCATAAGCAGTTCAAATCTATTCATGTTGGTGGTACAAATGGTAAAGGTTCTACAAGCCATATGTTGGCATCGATTCTGCAAGAAGCTGGTTATAAAGTCGGACTATATACCTCACCACACTTAAAGGATTTTAGAGAACGCATTAGAATAAACGGAAAAGTTGTTAGTAAGCAATTTGTTATAGGATTTATAAAACGAAATAAAGCTTTTTTAGATTCGAATAGTTTATCCTTTTTTGAAATGACCGTTGGAATGGCATTCGATTATTTTGCTAAACAAAAGGTTGATATTGCAGTCATTGAGGTAGGATTAGGTGGAAGACTAGATTCTACAAATATTATTATGCCAGAATTATCTGTGATTACAAACATTGGTTATGACCATATGCAGATGTTAGGTAATACACTTGAAGAAATTGCTTTTGAAAAAGCAGGAATTATAAAGCAAAGTATACCAGTAGTTATAGGAGAAACACAGACAGAAACCAAAGCTATTTTTAAAGCTAAGGCAGCAGATAGCAATTCAGAAATATATTTTGCAGATCAATTAATAAAACACACTTTAGAAAGTGACCTCAAGGGATTGTATCAGATTCATAATATAAAAACTGTGTTACAGTCTGTTGAAGTTTTAAGAGATTCTAGATTTATAATTTCTGAAACTCAGTTGAAAAAAGGACTGCTAAACGTTGTGAAAAACACAGGTTTACAAGGTCGTTGGCAAGTTTTGCAAAAGCAGCCAAAAATTATATGTGATACCGCACACAATAGAGAAGGACTAACTTATGTGATGCAACAATTGCAATCTGAAAAGTTTGATAAACTACATATTGTATTTGGTGTAGTTAACGATAAGAATTTGGATTCCATTATACCATTACTTCCTAAAAAAGCTAAATATTATTTTTGTAAACCAGATGTACAACGTGGTCTTGATGCGATTAAATTGAGGGAAGTATTTGCAAATGTCGGTTTATTCGGCAAATCTTATAGAAGCGTAAATGATGCCTTATATAATGCAAAATTAAACGCTGAAAAAGATGATTTAATTTATATAGGAGGAAGTACTTTTGTAGTAGCAGAAATTATTTGATTTTTTTATCAAAAACCTTTTGAGATTTTAAAAACTAATCTATATTTGCAGTCCAATTTAGAGGGCGCGTAGCTCAGTTGGTTCAGAGCACTTGGTTTACACCCAAGGGGTCAGGGGTTCGAATCCCTTCGCGCCCACAAAAGTTCACAGAAATGTGGACTTTTTTGGTTATAATAAATAGGGTCATTAACTCAGTTGGTTTAGAGTGTTACCTTGACAGGGTAGAAGTCACTGGTTCGAATCCAGTATGACCCACAAAAGTTTTAGATTAAATCTAAGATTCGTTCCAAAGCCATACCTCTAGAACCTTTAATTAATATAGTAGAATCAGAAAGGTTTAGGCTATTGAGAATAGGTTTTAAATCTTCAAAACTGTTAAACACCTTAGTTGTTTCTTTTGATTTTGTTTTATAGAAGTTTTCTCCGATTATATATATATTCTCATCAAAATTATCTTCAGCAAAATTGGTAATGCTTTGATGTTCAGCTTCAGCTTCATTACCTAATTCAAACATATCACCAAGAAACAAGTATTTATTTTTAGCATCTAATTGCTTTAAATTCTTAAGTGCAGCTATCATGCTCGTTGGGTTCGCATTATAAGCATCTAAGATAATTCTAGTTGTACCTTTTCTAATAATCTCAGATCTATTATTGTCTGGTTGATAGCTTTCAATAGCTTTTTTTATGTCTTCAGTTGTAACATTAAAATGTTTACCAATGGCTACAGCTACGGCTATATTACCATAGTTATAATCACCAATAAGTTGGCTGTTAATTTCGATATTATCATAGTTGAGTTTTACATAAGGATTTGCACTTTTAAAAGTTATAACGCAATCATTATTTATGTCTGCACCAAAAGAAATCGTGTTTGCATAGTCGCCGATTTGTTTAATCTGCTTTTTATCATCAGTGTTTATAAAGGCAGTTTTGTCATTTGCTTTTAAGTAATCGTATAATTCAGATTTTCCTTTTATGACACCTTCTACACTTCCAAAACCTTCTAAATGTGCTTTTCCGAAATTGGTAATTAAGCCATAGTCTGGTTGTGCAATTTGACTCAAAAAAGCTATCTCTTTTTTGTGATTTGCACCCATTTCAACAATACCGAAATCTAAACTTTTCGTAAAGCTTAACAAGGTTAACGGAACACCAATATGATTATTTAGGTTACCTTTTGTTGCTCTTACTTTATATGTAGAGGACAAAACAGTATTAATAAGTTCCTTGGTAGTTGTTTTACCATTACTTCCTGTTAATGAAATTATAGGTATGCCAATTTCACTTCTATGGTAAGTGGCTAGTTGTTGTAAACTAGATAAAACATCATCAACTAAAACACAGTTTTCATTAATGACAGCGTTTTTAGAATCGACAACACAATATTTCGCTCCACTTTCAAAAGCTTTCTGTACAAATTCATTACCATCAAAATTATCGCCTTTTAATGCAAAGTATATACAATCCTTTGAGAGTTTTCTGGTATCGGTTGACACACCAGAACACATTTTAAATTTTTGATAAAGCACATCTATTTCCATAGGCTTAAAAATAAAAAAGTCCTGATAAATTTATCAGGACTTTTTTAAATATTATTTAACGTTTATTAATTACGTTTTTTACCACCTTTTTCAGTTTTAGAACCTACTCTAGATACAGCACATCTAAAGCCGATGTAATCTGTTGCCATATCTTGCGGGAAATAACGACGCTGAGCAGGGTCAATCCAGTAAGCTCTATCTCTCCAAGAACCACCTTTGTAAACTCTAACATCATCATTAATTAATGAAGTTCTGCTGTTAGACTTATCGTATTCTCTTATCATTTTACCATCAGTAGAATCTACTTCTACACGATGCTTAGGCGAGTTATACATTTTACCTGTATTATCTTTAGTAGCATCTTCAACTTCATCAAAGCTTTCTCTATAATAGCGTGAAGAGCGCTTATCACCATCCCTAAAGTTTCTATTATCACTTTTGCTGAAGTTAGTTCTTAAATAAGTTTCATCTTCATCAATAGCGATTCTAGCAATTTCACCTGGTAAATCTCTAGCTACGATTTTACCGTTACTTAATGTATCATATACAATTTCGTCTACAGTAACGATTTTTACACTACCATCGTCATTAATCGCATTTTTAGTGTATACATTACCTCTGTAGTAGTTAAAATCATTAAACTCATCATCTACGATTGGTCTATAAACATCAGCTACCCATTCTGCAACATTACCAGCCATATCATATAATCCATAGTCATTTGGTTCGTAAGATTTAACTTCTGCAGTAATATCAGCACCATCATCAGACCATCCTGCGATTCCACCGTAATCACCTTTTCCTTGTTTAAAGTTTGCCATCTGATCTCCACGATTAACACGTTTACCAGATCTTGTATACTGACCATCCCAAGGATATTTTTTACGTCCTCTATATACGTTATAGCTTCGTAATTCACTCATTCCAAGAGCAGCATATTCCCACTCAGCTTCGGTTGGTAGTCTGTATTTTACAGGAATTAACCCTGTTTCTCTGTTGGCATATACATTAATAGGATTACCATCAGCATCAGTTTGTTGTTTACGTTTTCCACCAGTCAATACTTCTTCGTTTCCTCCGTAAGTTTGAGATGGAGCAGCAATATAAGTATCTGTACTAAATGTACTTTCTGCATTCACATCTGTATATTGCGCATCTCTTTTTATATAGCCAGCTTCTTGTAAAGCCATTTCTGCTACACGGTCTGTTCTCCAGTTCGCATATTCTACAGCCTGTATCCAACTTACACCCACTACAGGGTAATTGGCATAACCAGGATGACGTAAATAATTTTCAGTCATCATTTCATTGTAACCAAGTCTATTTCTCCATACCAAAGTATCTGGTAATGCTCCTTTATATATTAAGGTATAATTTGGATCATCTGGTGGATAGACATTTTTTAAATAATCTAAATAAATTAGATAATTCAAGTTAGTTACTTCGTTTTCATCCATATAAAAGGATTGTACATGCTGTTGATTTGGAGTATTATTCCAGTCATGCATTGGATCATCTTGTACTTTACCCATTGTGAACGTTCCGCCTTCAATAAATGCGGTTCCCGGAGGAGTTTCTTGTTCTTTAAATTGGGTGTTGTACTGAAAACCACCTTTTTTGTCGTTGATTTTCCATCCTGTGGCACTATCTACGTTGCCAGAATTAGAAGAACGCTTACAACTAACTATAGTTGCACAAAGCGTTATTACTATTAATAATTTTAGGTTTGAGACATTTTTCATATCCATACGTTTAAGTAAGCTCGTTAAATTTTAGAGTCGCAATATAACAATTAAAGGTAAACTGACAACTTTTTTTTGGGTCAAATTGCAAAAAAAAGTGCATTTCATCCTTTTTTTTGAACATAACATCGGATTTTTGGCCAATTTATGGATGTATTTTGCTCTTTAATAACGAGCATTGAAATGAATTATTGTTGTATTTTTGAAATTAAAATTGCGAAGTCATAATAACACGCTTTTAAGGGCGTTATTTTACTGTAAATTTATATAATTGTCTGGTTAGAGATGCAATTATGTAATTTTTTAAGGCTAAGAAACCAAAATGGATAAATGAAAAATTGCTATTCAATATTCTTTCTTTTTTTCTCTATAATATGTTTTGCTCAGCAAAAACAGTTTAATATTAACTGGGCTGGTGTAAAAACATTAGAAACTGATTATGGCAAAATTGAAGTTCCTGCTTTTGATGTTAAACACCTTAATTATAATAATAAAGATGGTTTAACCTTTTTTGCACAATGGGATAGTGACGGAAGTATTATAGACGAAAGTTCAGTAAGCATATCTAATGTAGCTTATGAAGATATATCCGAATCCGAATTAAAAAATTTAAATACACAACTCATACCAACTTCTCCTAAGTACAAGTTATATAATACTAATGCTAGAGGAAAGCGTTCGTATTATTTTGAATTGAGTCCTATTATTAAGGATAAAGGATTGTATAAAAAAATTACTGCTTTCTCAATTATATATAATAAGCGTTCCAATAACTATGAAAGTAGAGCAAAGGGTCTAACTGAAATTACGAATTCGGTTTTAAGTACAGGACAATGGTATCGATTTTATATTGATAAGACTGGTGTGTTTCAATTAACAAAAAACTTTTTAAGTAGTTTAGGAGTTAATACAAATTCTGTTGATCCAAGAACTATAAAGATTTATGGTAATGGTGGAAGGATGTTACCATTATCAAATTCAGAAAATTACCCTTTTGATGTTGTTGAAAATGCTGTAAAGTTTGTTGGTGAAGAAGATGGTAGTTTCGATAATAACGATTATATACTTTTTTATGGCGAAGGTCCTACAACTTATAATCAAGAGAGTGATACTAACATAAATCTATACGCTGATAAAACCTATTATTATGTAAATATAAGTTCTGGAAATGGAAAACGTATTCTGACTATGCCTACTATTGATGCAGTTGCTGATATACAGATTAATACGTTTCAAGATTATCAGTTTTATGAAGTTGATGAGTATAACTTAGCGAAATTGGGGCGTAAATGGTTTGGAGATGATTTTGATATCGAAAATCAACGTGAGTATGAATTTCAATTTCCAAATTTAGTGAATAGCGAACCTGTAAGTTTTAAAATTGCAGTTGGTGCTGTCTCTGAAGTATCAACCAATATGTCAATTACTATAAATGGTAATGCAGTTTCAAACTTAAACTTAAATCCTATAGTCTCTGGATCTGTTTTAGCAAGTGGAGCTACATTTAGCAATTCGCTAAACATATCTTCTGATGATATTACAATAACACTAGATTATAACAATAATGGAAATCCTTCTGGGAATGCCTATTTAGATTATATAAATATTGAAGCAACAAGAGATCTTACTTATGATGGAGATCAGTTAGTCTTTAAAAATAGGGATGTTAATACTACACCCGGAATTGCAGAATACGTTCTGTCTAATAGCTCTGCGGTAGAAGAAATATGGGACATTACAGATCGCTTTAATATCTCTAATATCATAAATTCAGATGACCAGAATACGATGTCTTTTAAAGTTCAGTCTGGCGAAGCGCGACAATATCTGGCATTTTCTAATTCTAACTTTTTTCAACCTATAAAAGATTCAAAGTCAATAGTTGTAAATCAAAATTTAAAAGGAACTATTTTTAATAACGCGCAAGGCGAATTCGAAGATGTCGATTATATCATTTTATCTCCAAACCAATTTTTATCGCAAGCAGAGCGTTTAGCGCAGATCAACAGAAATCAGTATAACCTTAATGTAAAAGTAGTTGATTTGCAATCCATATATAATGAGTTTAGTACAGGTAGTCAAGATATAGCCGCTTTAAGAAATTTTGTAAAATATGTGTATGATAATGCAAGCACACCGAGTAAAAGGTTAAAGTATTTATGCTTGTTCGGAGAGGGCTCTTATGATTATAAAAATAGAATACCTAATAATACTAATCTAGTGCCTTCTTGGTACACTATAAGCAGTTTTGCTTTAACGAATTCATTTGTTTCGGATGATTTTTATGCCATGCTTGATGATAATGAAGGTACAATGAGTAATGCCGATAGAATGGATGTTGCTGTAGGTAGGATATTGGCTGAAGATGCACAACGTGCCAAGCAAATGGTAGATAAAATTGATGCTTATTATCAAAAAGAAGCCTATGGAAGTTGGAGAAATAACATACTTCTTATTTCCGATGATGTCGATGTGGATTGGGAGAAAACATTACAAGAAACCACAGATGGTCTTGGTACGACCTTAAATGCAGAAAAACCATTTCTGAATGTAGTTAAAATACACTCAGACGCGTTTGAACAAGAGTCATCTGCCGCTGGTAATAGATATCCTAAGGTAAATAAAGCTATAAAGGATGCTATTGAAGTAGGTGCATTAGTAGTTAACTATTTTGGTCACGGAGGTGAAGATGGTATTGCTAAAGAACGAATTTTTGATAAGTTCGAGGCACAAGAAGTTAACAACGTATGTAAATTTAATTTGTTTGTTACCGTAACTTGTGAATACACAAAATTTGATGATCCAAATAGAGATACTGCAGGCGAGTTTACTTTTTGGAACATAAATGGTGGTGCAATTGGATTAATAACAACAACAAGACAAATTTTTGTTACAGTAGGAGAATCTATTAATAAGGAATTAGACGATTATTTATTTGCTTTTCAAGCTAATGATTATTCCTCTGCTGCAGAAGCCTTGCGTCTTACCAAAACGGACAATAGTATATCTGGCCTCACACAAAAACGATTAGTATTTTTCATTGGAGATCCTGCAATGAAATTAGCTTTCGCAAAACCAAATGTTAGACTAACTAAGGTAAACGATGTTGAAATAACACAACCTATCGACACTCTAAAGGCTTTAAGTTATACAAAATTGGCAGGTGAAGTTGTGGATGCAAATGGAAGTTTATTGTCTGATTATAATGGTACATTAACAGCTACAGTTTTTGATAAAGAGATTGAGCGTCAAACTCTAGGTAATGATGGTGTAACAGATTCAAACGGGGATTTAATTATCTTGGATTTTACAACATTAGGGGAAGTAATTTTTAAAGGTCAGGCAAGTATAGTTAATGGACAGTTTGAATTTGATTTTATTGTACCTAAGGATATTGGTATTCCTGTCGGTAATGGTAAAGTGAGTTTTTATGCCCAAACAGATAATCCACTTTCTGATCAAGCTGGAGCTAATTTCGATATTAAAATTGGAGGTATTAATGAAAATGCACCTGAGGACAACACAGGACCAGTCATCAATTTGTTTATGAATGATGAGAATTTCGTGTCTGGCGGTATTACTAATGAATCTCCTAATTTATTGGCAAAATTACAAGACGATAATGGAATAAATACATCTAGTGGTATAGGTCATGATATTACAGCTATAATTGATGGAGACGAAACGAACCCAATTGTATTAAATGATTATTATCAGGCCAATATAGATGATTATACTAATGGAGTAGTCACTTATCCATTTAGAGATTTAGAACCAGGCTTACATACCTTAACTTTAAAAGCTTGGGATGTTTATAATAATTCTTCAACAGCAGAAATTCAGTTTATGGTTTTTGATAAAGATGAAGAATTAGTTATAAATAATGTTTTAAACTATCCTAATCCTTTTGTGAGTTATACAGAGTTTTGGTTTAATCACAATAGTGTGGAGCCTTTAGACGTTTCAGTACAAATATTCACTGTTTCTGGTAAGTTGGTAAGAACATTAAACGGACAAACCACAGGAGGAAGCAAAGCTGTAAGCTCTTTATCTAAAGACATAATTTGGGATGGAAGAGACGATTTTGGTGATAAAATTGGAAAAGGGGTCTATGTCTATAAACTAAAAGTGAAATCTAACCGTTTAAATAAACAAGTTGAAAAAATTCAAAAACTTGTCATACTATAATAATAATTTATATTTGTTAACGAATTAATGTTACTAGACTAGCATTAATAACTAAATTGAACATGAAGAAATACGCAATAACCCTAATCACTTTTGTTACATTTAACCTAACATATGGTCAAACAGTAGTAATTCCTAAAACTAATGACAGCAGAGTTATAACAACAGGAGTTCCCTTTATGCTTATTGCTCCCGATGCAAGAGCTGCGGCTATGGGAGATATGGGAGTAGCAACATCTGTGGACGGGTTTTCACAACAATGGAATCCGGCGAAATATGCATTTTCAGAAGCTAAATCTGGAATCAGTTTAAGTTATACACCATATCTAAGTAAATTAGTCAATGATATCTCTATTAGCTATGCTACTTATTTTAATAGGTTAAATGAATACAGTGCTATTTCCGCAAGTTTTAAATACTTTAGTTTAGGAGAAATCACTTTAACACAAAGTGAAAACGATCCAGGTATTAATGTAAAACCAAATGAATTTACAGCAGATGTAGCCTATACTCTGCGTTTGGCAGATCAATTTTCTATGGCAGTTGCCATGCGTTATATGAGATCAGATTTAAGAATAGCTGCTGTAGATCCAACTGCAGATGCTGCTGGTACATTTAGTGCAGACATTACAGGTTACTATCAATCAGAGGAAGAAGCGTATAATGATTTTAATGGTCGCTGGAGAGCTGGTTTTGCAATTCAAAACTTAGGACCAAAATTTAAGTATGATGATGGAGGTAGAGAGAATTTCCAACCTACCAATTTAAGATTAGGTGCGGGTTTTGATTTTATTTTTGATGAGTATAGTAAGTTGGCAGTTACAGCTGAGGTAAGTAAACTATTAGTACCTACACCTCCTATATTAGGAGACGAATACCAATTTACAGACAACAATGGTAATGGCACATATGAAGAAGATGAAGACGATTTAGAAGGGTTTCCTAACAATCCGGTCAATAGTAATGTAATTGTTTCGGGTCAGGATCCTGATGTGAGTTTTCTTAGTGGTGTTTTTCAATCTTTTGGCGATGCACCAGGTGGATTTAGCGAAGAGTTAAGAGAATTTACATGGGCATTGGGTGCAGAATATTCATATCAAGAAAACTTTGCTTTCAGAGCAGGTTTTTTTAATGAAGCTGAAGATAAAGGAGCGCGTAAGTTTTTTGCTTTAGGAGCAGGTTTTAAATATACAACCATAAATGTAGATCTATCATATTTGTTCTCTGCATCGAAAGTTCAGAGTCCATTAGAAAATACATTACGCTTTTCACTAACATTTAATTTTGGTGCTGGCGAATATGATGAGTATTAGAGTATAACTTTAATCAGATTAAAAGACTATTGTTTTATAAAAGCAATAGTTTTTTTGTCTAAAGTAAATTGTAAGCCATGAAGGAAGTTAAAATAGAAACCACATTACAAGTTTATTTAAATATCGATGAACTTCCCCAAACCATTCAAGATTTAATGAGTAAAGCAGTAAAGGCGAGAGAAAATGCCTATGCTCCTTATTCAAAATTCAACGTTGGTGCTGCTATTTTACTCGATAATAATGAAGTTGTCATTGGCAGTAATCAGGAAAATGCATCCTATCCTTCAGGTTTATGTGCAGAGCGTACAGCTATTTATTATGCTGGTGCTAAATACCCAAATGCTAAGATTTTAAAAATGGCAATTTCAGCATCGTCTCAAAATCAGGTGACTAGTAAACCGATTCCACCATGCGGTGCATGCAGACAATCGATTGCAGAGTATGAGATAAAACAAAATCTACCAATAGAAATTTATTTCATGGGTAAAGAGGGAAAAGTTGTTAAATCAGCTTCCTTAGCTAATTTACTACCACTTCTTTTTGATAATTCAGTGTTATAAACTTTTTGTTGTAGATTATTCAATAATCTTCTGTTTTTTTACGACATCCTGTTTCTTCATTATTGTGTAATGTGTTATTTTTGTTATTCTATTTTAATGAATTAATCAACACATGCAAAAAATAACCAAAGCAGTTTACCTAAAGTGGTATGAGGATATGTTATTCTGGCGAAAGTTTGAAGACAAACTTGCCGCAGTTTATATTCAACAAAAAGTTAGAGGTTTCCTTCATTTATATAATGGACAAGAAGCTGTATTAGCAGGTGCTTTACATGCTATGGACTTAACTAAGGATAAGATGATTACTGCATATCGTAATCATGTTCAGCCTATAGGTATGGGAGTAGATCCAAAACGCGTCATGGCAGAATTGTTTGGAAAGGCTACAGGAACCTCTCAAGGTCTTGGTGGCTCTATGCATATTTTCTCTAAAGAACACCGTTTTTATGGTGGTCATGGAATTGTAGGTGGTCAGATTCCTCTTGGTGCAGGTATTGCTTTTGGTGATAAGTATCATGATAAAGATGCAGTAACAATTTGTTGTTTTGGTGATGGTGCTGCAAGACAAGGCTCATTGCACGAAACATTTAACTTAGCTATGCTATGGAATTTGCCAGTAGTTTTCGTTTGTGAAAATAATGGTTATGCCATGGGAACGTCTGTAGAGCGTACTGCAAATCATACTGACATTTGGAAACTAGGTTTAGGTTACGATATGCCTTCTGGACCTGTGGATGGAATGAATCCTATAAAAGTTGCTGAGGCTTTTGATGAAGCGATTCAACGTGCCAGAAAAGGTGGTGGACCTTCATTCTTAGAAGTAAAAACTTACCGTTACAGAGGTCACTCTATGTCTGATGCGCAGCATTACAGAACAAAGGATGAGGTTGAAGAATACAAAAAAATCGATCCAATTACGCAAGTAAAAGATATTATTCTTGAAAAGAAATATGCTACAGAAGAAGACCTGAAAGCTATTGACAAAGATGTTAAGAAACGCGTTTCAGAATGTGAGAAATTTGCAGATGAATCACCATTTCCAGAAAAGAACGTTATGTATGATGTTGTATACGAGCAAGAAGATTACCCATTTATAGATCACAAAATTAAGTAAGCTATGGCAGAAGTAATTAATATGCCGCGATTGAGCGATACCATGGAAGAGGGTACTGTTGCCTCTTGGTTGAAAAAAGTTGGAGACAAAATTGAAGAAGGTGATATTTTAGCAGAAATTGAAACTGATAAAGCTACTATGGAGTTTGAATCTTTTAATGAAGGAACTCTACTGCATATCGGAATACAAGAAGGAGAAACTGCCAAAGTAGATACACTTTTAGCTATTATTGGTGACGAAGGTGAGGATATTTCTAGCTACCTAAATGGAAGTACAGAAGTTGAAAAGTCTGAAGCTGCACCAGAGTCTAAAGATGAAGAAAAAGATATTTCTGATGTAGATTTTGAAACTTCGTCTAAAGAAGATTTACCTGAAGGGGTTATAGTTGTTACTATGCCACGTCTTAGTGATACTATGGAAGAAGGAACTGTTGCAACTTGGTTGAAGAAAGTTGGTGACGAGGTTGAAGAAGGTGATATTTTAGCTGAGATTGAAACTGATAAAGCAACGATGGAATTTGAATCTTTCCAATCAGGAAACTTGTTGCATATAGGATTAGAGGAAGGTGAATCCGCTAAAGTTGATGCTTTATTGGCTATTATTGGCCCAGCAGGTACTGATGTTTCAGGAGTAGCCAAAAACTTTAAGGCTTCAGGTTCTGAAGCTAAAACAGAAACTGAAAAAGAAGAAAAGAAAATAGAAGCTCCAAAGCCTGTTGAAACCAAAACAGAAACACCAAAAGTTTCAAGTTCTACATCAGCGTCCGCTTCAAATTCTGGAGGAAGAATATTTGCTTCACCTCTAGCTAAGAAAATGGCTGATGAAAAGGGAATCAACTTATCTCAAGTGAGTGGTTCAGGAGAAAATGGACGTATCGTAAAACGTGATATAGAGAACTTTACTCCGTCTGCACAAACAGCTTCTGTAGGTAAATTTGTTCCTACAGGACAAGAAGATTTTGATGAAGTACCAAACTCGAATATGCGTAAGGCGATAGCTAAAAATTTAGCTAAATCTAAGTTTACAGCGCCGCATTATTATTTAAATGTGGAGTTTGATATGGAAAATGCTATTGCTTTTAGAGTACAATACAATTCTATTCCAGATACGAAGATTTCTTATAACGACATGATTGTTAAAGCGTGTGCATTGGCTTTAAAACAACATCCGCAAGTGAACTCGCAATGGTTTGACGATAGAATGCAATTAAATAATCATGTTCATATCGGTGTTGCAGTAGCAGTGCCAGATGGATTGTTAGTTCCAGTTGTTAAATTTGCGAATGAACAGAGTTTACCTCAAATTGGAGCAGCAGTTAGAGAGTATGCTGGTAAAGCCAGAAACAAGAAATTATCTTTAGACGAAATGGAAGGTAGTACGTTTACTGTGTCTAATTTAGGAATGTTTGGTATCGATAGCTTTACGTCTATTATCAATCAACCTAATTCGGCTATTTTATCGGTAGGAAACATTGTTGAAAAACCAGTGGTTAAAAATGGACAAATTGTAGTAGGTCATACAATGAAATTGTGCTTAGCATGCGATCACAGAACAGTTGATGGTGCTACAGGTGCTCAATTCCTTCAAACATTGAAAGGTTATATTGAAAATCCTGTGACGATGTTAGTATAAATGTATTAGTGATATGTCATTCTGAACTTGTTTCAGAATCTAAATATTAAAATCCTGTTTCATATTTATGAAACAGGATTTTTTAATTGACTCTTCGTCGTTCTTCTTCAGAACCTGTCTCACGATTACGAGATGATTTTAATTTATTGTTACCGAAACTTCTAGAATAAGTTAAAGCAAAAGTTCTATTTGAAAAATCGAATGTGTTGTTGGTTTTTATATTTTGTTCGGGTAAGTCTGTACCTCCAGTAAACTTAACACTATCTAAAAAGTCATTAATTGAGAACTTTAGTGTTCCCCATTTTTCACCAAAGTTTTGCTGAAATCCTACATTAAGACCATAGACTTCGTTATACTTTGCAGAACCAAAGAAACTTGGACCATTGTAAAAACCAGATAGTTCTGCTGTAAACTTTTCGGATATTTTAAATGAGTGTGTACTATTAGCTGAGAAATTACCCAAGCTTAATTCTATAGGCTCATCATTATAGAATGTTCTAACTTTTTGTTTAATAAATGTAAAATTATTTTGAGTTCGCCACCAATCAAAAAACTTTATTGGTAAACCAAGAGTTGCACCAAAAGTTCTTGTATAGTCTAGGTTAGCAGCTTCAAAAATTAATCTACCAGTAGCCTCGTCTATACGTTCTTGAAAGTTTGCAATAGAAGCATCTTCATTAGTATACTGAAGTGATAAAAAATACGATTTATAATTAACGTCAACTTTGAAAGCATTAGAAATTGCTGGTTGTAAAGAAGCGTTACCAGATAAAAAAGTATTTGGATCAAAGAATATTACAAACGGAGCTAAATCATTAAAGGTAGGTCTGGTTATACGTTTAGAGTAAGCTAAATTTACACTTAGTGTGTCATTAATCTGCCTATTAATAAAAACACTTGGAAACCAAATTCCGTAATTTCTATCTACGACAGTACCTTGTGTATCTGTATCTAATTTAGAATCTGTATGTTCATATCTAAGACCTACTTTAAAACTCGTTTTTTCATCAATTCCATATTCAACAGCACCATAACCAGCATAGATACTTTCATCTAAAACACTTTTGTTTGTTAATGTTGGGTCAGGTACCCAAATATTGTTTTCAAAATTATCGACAGATACATCGTTTTCAAAATTATTTTTTACACCTTTTATGCCTAACTCAAATTTTAAGTTTTCATTTACTCTGTTACTATAATCTAACTTACTTACCCAAGTTTCTAATGGTGTTTCTTTTCCGCTTCTTAATAATTCACTATTAGTAAATGTATTATTATCATCAAAAAAAGAGTTACGGTAATTTGTTGGGTTGTCGAACTCATAATTTAAGTAATCAATATCGAAACTAAGAAATTTATCTTCCGTGAAATTATGCTTAATATTATAATTAAGACCGATATGTTTTAAATGATTAACTTCATCGTTATCTAAGATTACAAAAGATGTAGGGTTACCATTTTCGGAATTAATATTATTGTTAACAGCATCCATAGACCATCTATTATCAAAAGCACTAACGAGAATACCCATAATTGTTTTTTCAGATGTATTTACATCTAATCCAAGTCTAAGATTATGGTTACGTTGATTAGGTTCTCTATCAGTTACTGTGTTAGATGCTATTAAATCTCCATTATCATTAAACTCCCGACTGGTTTTAAATTGTTGCGCTCTTTCATCAAGAGAAAAACCATAACTGCCATAAAAGTTTATGCTCTTTTTACGATAGTTAAAGTTTATATTATCATTATTTGTAATCCCTTTTCCATAACCTAAGGCAATAGAATAAGACCCATTAAGACCTAAATCAGTACGTTTTTTTAATACAATATTTATGTAACCAGCATTTCCTTCTGCATCAAAATTAGCTGGTGGTGTAGTTATTAATTCTATGGATTCGATATTATCAGCACTCATTCCCTCTAACATCTGCACTAAACCAGATGTTGGCATGTAGCTAATTTTATCATTTATCATTACTACAACCCCTTCTTTTCCAACGATAGAAATGCTGTTACTTTGTCTATTGATATTAATCCCTGGAGACCGCTCTAATACTTCTAATGCTGTTCCGCCAGCGGAAACTATACTATTTTCAACATTAATCACCATACGATCTACTTTTTGTTGATACAATGGTTTCTGAGCTTTAATCAAAACTTCATCTAGTTGGTTTCCTTCTTTTAAAACTAAGGTTTCAACAGTATAAGTATTACTTAAGTTAAATGATTTTGAATAGGTTTTTTGAAAACCAACATAACTACCCATAACGATGTAGTTGCCGTTACTGATATTTTCGATTTTATAACTACCATTATCATCAGTTATAGTTCCTTTGATCAATGTAGAATCATTAGATCTTAACAAAAGCACATTTGCGAAAGAAATACCATTATTATCTATATCTGTGATTAAGCCAGAAATATCGAACTTATCTTGAGCGCTAAGTTGAATACTAGCAATAAGTATTAGTAATTTAAGAAGCTGCTTAAAATCCATTTTATTCTCGTTTTAAAGTGTAGGACAATGTGCTTTTAACAATAAAATCTAATATTAAAAACACACTCAGATTAAGGGAAGCTAATAACTATCTTAATAATAGAGGCTTAAGCTATGTAATATTAGGAAATAATTAATTTTAAACCTAGTTTTAGTTCTTTATCTTTAAGCTCAAATATAAAAATATGAAAAAACCACTTGTAATAATTTTAATTGTCTTTTTAATTGCTTGTTCCTCTAGTCGTAAAGTAGTGGAGGATAAATCTGGGGATGATAAATCAAAACAACTCGTTGAAAAAGTAAAACAAAATAATATTACAATATCTGCTGACGATATTAAATTGAGTATGGAGTATTTAGCTTCAGACGAGTTGAAAGGAAGAGAAACAGGTAGCGAGGGCATAGAAAAAGCAGCTGTTTTTATCGAAAAGTATTTTAAATCTAATAGTATTAAACCCTATTTTGAAACCTATCGAGATTCATTTAAGTTAAATGATTTAGATGGATACAATATCGTTGGAATAGTTGAAGGAAACGATCCAAAACTTAAAAGCGAATATATAATTCTAGGAGGTCATTACGATCATATTGGAAATGGTAGAGCTGTAGAAGGAGATTCGATTGCAAATGGCGCAAATGATGATGCTTCTGGTACTATTGCAGCTATGGAATTTGCCAGGTATTTTGCGCAATCAAAAACTAATAAACGAAGTATATTAGTGACGTTATATGATGCCGAAGAAAAAGGTTTAAAAGGCTCGGCACATTTGGCAGAACGTTTAAAGAATGAAGGTTTCAATGCTTATACTATGATCAATTTTGAAATGATTGGTGTACCAAGAGCTGCTGATGTTCCCATGGCTTACATGAGTGGTTATAACCGTTCTAATTTTGCACCTATCTTAAATAAATATGCTGGTGAAGAAGTGGTTGGTTTTTTTCCTAAGGCAAAAGAGTTTCAGTTGTTCTTTAGATCTGATAACTTTCCATTTTATAAACAACTAAATATGCCAGCACATGCCATTTCAACCTTCGATTTCACTAATTATGATTACTACCATCATGTTGACGACGAAGCGGATCAAATGGATTATCAGCACATGGCTAATTTTATAAATAAAATGATTCCTGGGTTAGAAGGTATGATGAATGCACCAACAAAAGAAGTCCTTTTAAACGATGAGTAAAAATATTATAATAACAGGAACAAGCAGAGGAATAGGATTTGAATTAGTACATCTTTTTGCCAATCAAGGTCATAATGTGTTAGCACTATCTAGAAATGCTCAGCCTGTCAATAATTTGCATTTTGAAAATATAACATCCTTGGCATTCGATTTATGTAACATTGATGATTATCAAAAAGTGGAGCAGTTCATTAAAGACGAATGGAAACAAGTCGATATTTTGATTAATAATGCTGGTGCTATAATCAATAAACCTTTTGCTGATACTACATTTGAGGATTTTACAAAAGTGTATGAGACCAACGTTTTCGGTGTTTCAGAATTAGCCAGAGTGATTTTGCCATTTATAAAAAGTGATGGGCATGTTGTGACTATAAGTTCTATGGGAGGTATTCAAGGCAGTATGAAATTCCCAGGATTAGCAGCATACAGCTCCAGTAAAGGGGCTGTAATCACATTAACAGAATTATTAGCAGAAGAGTATAAAGAAACAGGTCCGCAATTTAACGTCTTGGCTTTAGGAGCTGTACAAACCGAAATGTTAGAAGAAGCATTTCCAGGTTATAAGGCGCCAACTACTGCAAAGGAAATGGCAGCTTATATTCATAATTTTGCTTTAACAGGAAATAAATTTTATAACGGTAAAGTACTACAAGTTTCTAATTCTACACCTTAATGTCTGATTACAAGTGTATTATTTTTGATTGTGACGGGGTTTTGGTCGACAGTGAACCTCTAGGGAATCAAGTTATGGTTGATATGGCAAATGAATTAGGTGCCAATATTAATCTCGATTATGCATACAAGTATTTTAAAGGAAATGCACTAAAAAATTGTATAGACCAAATTGCAGATTTAATTAATACTGCAATACCTTCAACTTTTGAGGCTGAATACAGAAAACGATCTTTCGAAAAGTTTAAAAACGAGATAAAGCCTGTTGACGGTGTTTTAGAAGTAGTCAAAAATTTAGACATTCCTTTTTGTGTCGCTTCAAGTGGACCAGAAAATAAAATAAAACTCAATTTAGAGCGAACTGGTTTATTGCCTTATTTTGAAGAAAACATTTTTAGTTGTTATACTATTCAAAAATGGAAACCAGATCCGGCAATATTTTTATGGGCAGCAAAAACCATGGGTTTTAAACCATCAGAGTGTGTGGTTATAGAAGATAGTCTTTTTGGTGTAAATGCAGCAATTAGTGGTGACTTCGATGTTTTTGGTTTTACTGCACACGATTATAATAATGAATTAAGCCATAAAGCGACTAAGACCTTCAGTGAGATGTTAATGTTGCCAAAACTTATGGAAAGTAAACGCTAATTTTTATATTTATAAAAAAATTGAATGCTAAAAAACTTAGTTGTCAATAGAGTCTCTTGTTTCATTTTCTTCTTTATAATTTTCTTTGCCACGGAAGTTAGTGCCCAAACATTTCAGCATGCAGAAATTGAAGCTGGATTAAATATTCTTGAGGAAAATAATGGTGTTGCTGTTGCAGATTATGATGGTGACAATGATCTCGATATTTTTGTTGTTGCTAAAGCTAAAGACAACACTGATAGCCCTAAAACATTAAGTAGATTATTCAGAAATAACAATAATGGTACATTCACAGATGTGACGGAAAGTGCTGGTTTTTTTGATTTATTAACCCAAGAAGAAGGTGGAGACGATTATTTTGGTTTAGACGGAAATAAAAGTGGAGCATCTTGGGGAGATTATAACAATGATGGTTTTCCGGATTTATTTTTAACCTATTCGCTAAAAGTGCAATTATGGCGAAATCTAGGAAATGGCACATTTGCAAATATTACTGAAATTGCTGGTTTTGAAACTATCAACGAATGTCAGAATACAGGCGCTACATGGTTTGATTATAACAATGACGGTTTGCTAGATATATATATTAGTGATTGGGAAGCATGTGAAAGTAATCAACTCTATAGAAACAATGGTAATAGCACATTTACCGATGTTTCAGTGGCAACAGGTATTATTGAGAGTGAAGATTTTGCAAGTTATACCGCATTTCCTTTTGATTTTAATGAAGATGGTTTTTTAGACTTGTTGGTCTCTAATGATTTTGACGAGCCCAATAATCTTTATATGAATAATAGTTTAAATACTTTTATTGATAACGCTACAGCTTATGGTTTGGATACTATGGGTGATGATATGGGAATTACTATTGGCGATTATAATAATGATGGTAATTTCGACTTTTTTGTAACAGCAATAGATAATAATTTCTTCCTTCAAAATAATGGTGATAATACTTTTACAGAGCTAGCCGACAATTTTAATATTGGTAATACAGGTTGGGCTTGGGGAACAAAATTTTCAGATTTTGATTTAGATGGAGATGAAGATTTGTTTGTTGCCAATGGTTATGTTTTTGAAAATAGAAGTACAGAGCCTAATTTCTACTTTAGAAACCTCACAGTACAAGGACAAGATGCCTTTGAAGATGCTTCCTCCGAATTAGGTCTAAATGAAGAAACTGTTAGTGTAGAAGCTATAGATTGGGATTATGATAATGATGGTGATATAGATTTATATGTAACAAATAGTGACGGTACATCATTTTTATATGAAAATGAGATTTTAAATTTTGATGATATAAACCCCTCGTTACATTGGTTTAAAATTCACTTAGAAGGAACAACCTCTAATCGTGATGGTATTGGTACTATAATTACAATCACAACTGCTAATGGAACTTTTAAACGTTATTATTCCGGTGTAGGCTTCTTATCACAGAGCTTGCAAGCCGTCCATTTTGGATTAAATGATGCTACAGAAGTTTTGGCATTAGAAATTAAGTGGCCATCTGGTCTTGTAGAAACGTTTAATAATTTAGATTCAGATATTAATATAAAAGCAACTGAAGGTTCTGGTATCGAGGTACTAGATATAATTCCAAGTCAGAAAATATATGGATGTTTAGATCCATTGTCATGTACTTACAATCCTGATGCCACATTAGAGGATGGGTCTTGTACATATTTAGAGTCTCAGGTAATAGTAGGTAATACGTCTTCGTCATTCTTAAGAACAGAAACTTACAGTTATAATATTGCCAACGGATCTACTGCTACATGGCAGGTTTCTGGTGGTGAAATTTTAAGTGGCCAAAGTACAAGTACTATCTCAGTGAAATGGCAATTAGAATCTATTGGTCAGATTTCGGTTACAGAATCTAATAGTGAATGTTCTAGCTTACTTGCATCACTAGATATAGAATTGGGAACAGATAATCTGCCTGAAGATGTATCAATTGCTAGATTGTGGAATGAGGTTTTACTAGAAGCCATTAGAGCTGATTTTGCTAGACCAACTATACATGCCAGAAATCTATTTCATACTAGTGTTGCCATGTACGATATTTGGGCAATTCATGATGAGGTAGCCAATCCGTACCTTATCGGGAATTCTGTAAATGGTTTTACCAGTGATTTGGAAGACTTTATACCCATTGAGACTAATGAAGAATCACTAAAACGTTCCATAAGTTATGCGATGTATCGATTGCTTTCGCATCGTTTTCAGAATTCACCAAATGCTGATACATCTCAAGATTTGTTTGATTTAATAATGGACAAGCTTGGATATGACACCTCCAATTCGTCTTTATTATATGAGTTTGGTAATGCTGCTGCTTTAGGAAATTACGTGGCACAAACGATTATTAATTACGGATTGCAAGATGGTTCTAGGGAACAAACAGGTTACGATAATGCTTATTATGAGCCAGTTAACGAATCTTATGCATTAGATACAAGTACTAATATTAATCCACCAATTAATGATCCGAATCGTTGGGTGCCTTTAGCATTGAACATTTTTATCGACCAAGGCGGAAATATAGTGGGTGAAGATACTCCACCTTTTTTAAGTCCTGAATGGGGAAATGTTCTTGCATTTGCATTAACTGATGAAGAAAAAGTGACTTACCAAAGAGATGGTAATAATTATCATGTATATCATGATCCTTTAGCTCCACCATATATAAATCTTACCGATAATAATGCGGAAAGCGATGCTTATAAATGGGGATTTTCGATGGTTTCTGTTTGGCAGTCGCATTTAGATCCAAGTGATGGAGTTCAAATAGATATATCTCCAAACACTATTGGTAATGTAGATATAAGTGCGTTCCCAACTAACTATGCTGAGTATCCTTATTTCTATAATTTTATGGAAGGAGGATCTATTAGTAATGGACATACTTTAAACCCTGTTACTGGAAATCCATATGAGACTAACATGGTATTAAGAGCAGATTATGGTCGTGTACTTGCTGAGTTTTGGGCAGATGGTCCAGATTCTGAAACTCCGCCAGGTCATTGGTTTACTCTTTTGAATTATGTGAATGATCACCCTCAATTTGAAAAACGTTTTCAAGGTGAAGGAGAAATTCTGAATACATTAGAATGGGACGTAAAAGCCTATTTTATTCTAGGTGGAGGCATGCATGATTCTGCAATCTCTGCATGGAGTATAAAAGGTTGGTACGATTATATAAGACCAATTTCTGCAATTCGCTCAATGGCAGAACGTGGACAAAGTACAGATATGTCTTTAGATAATTATAATACCTCTGGTATTCCACTAATCGAAAATTATATCGAAGTTGTTGAAATTGATGATCCTTTATCTGGTTTCGCAAATCAACATGTAGGAAAGATAAAACTGTACACTTGGAAAGGACATGATTTTATAAGTGATACAGAAACTGATGTTGCAGGCGTAGGCTGGATTTTGGCAGAAAATTGGTATCCTTACCAGAGACCAACATTTGTGACTCCTCCTTTTGCAGGCTATGTATCAGGACATTCTACATTCTCACGAGCAGCTGCAGAATTAATGACCATGATGACTGGTAGTCCGTTTTTTCCAGGTGGATTAGGAGAGTTTGTGGCTAAGAAGAATGAGTTTTTAGTATTTGAAGAAGGACCTTCTGAAGATGTAATACTGCAATGGGCAACTTATAGAGACGCATCAGACCAAACAAGTTTGAGTAGAATTTGGGGTGGAATTCATCCTCCCGCTGATGATATCCCTGGCCGCTTTATTGGTCAGGCAATTGCAGAAAGTACGTTCAGTTTTGCTGTACCTTATTTTGAAGGCTTACTTGGGGAGCAAGAAATAGATAATCAAATTCAAAAGGTTTACCCAAATCCAACAATAAATAGAGAACTTTTCATAACTAATACTGACGTTTCAGATGCTATTGAAGTGTTTGATATTAGAGGGCGTAAAATTGAAATAAATAGAAAATTTAACGAATTAAATAATACAACCTCAATTCAACTCAACTCAACTTCTGCAGGATTATATATGTTGAAAATAAATGATAATTCTGAAATGATTGTGGTTAACAATTAAAGAATATTAAGGTTAATTCTTAGAAAAACGAACCTTTTTAGAGACTATCGGTTCTCCATCAATTTTTATAATTTTATTATTGATAATAGCAAAAATGGTATCAGCGATTTTTGTATTGTCTACGACTTTATTATAAGTAAGTTTTATTTTCTTTGTACTATCATTAAGGTGGATTATCTTACCTATTTGCTTAACATTTTCAATGATTGCTACATTTTTAGTTTTAAAATTAGAAAGGGAATCATTTGTATAGTTCTTTAGTTGCTCTGTCACTTCTTCTGTAAACTCAGGATGTTGGTTTTGTAAAGCAATTAAATCATAAAAATCTTGCAATTTTTGATTAATCAATGGAGCGTTGAAAGTGGGTATAACTTCATAATTACTTACGACTTCTATATCCAATTCTTCTGCAGCCATCTCGTAAGTTTCATCAGAACTTTTTACACTTCTATTTTCCATGGCACAAGCTGAAAGTATAATACTAACTAGGATAAGTACAATATGTTTTATCTTCAAATTCATAGTTAATGAATTACAAATTTTAATTTTACAATTTTACCGTCAACTACAGTTTTATCTAAGATTTGCATGTCTTTTAAACTTCTAGTCGGAATAGTCAATTTCTGAATAAATTCTTGTTTTGTATATAGTTCTACAGCGTTACTATTTTTAAAAAATTGATAAATTTCTGCGTTGTCATGAAAAATAGCACTTAGTTTTTTCTTGTGTTTTTTCCACTCATTAATATTCTTATTCGTATAATAATTGAGCATTAAGGCATAATCATCAGCTACAAGCTTTACGACTGTATTTTTATTAGAGTTAAATTGTCTAACAATTGTATCCGTTTTATAATAAGGTGATTCAACAATAAATTTAATTTCTTTATCTGCTGCCGAATAGTTAAAACAACCTAAAGAATCAGAGGTTCTATGAATTGGTGATTCACCATTTTTCAAAATTTTAATATTTAAAATAACGTTGTTTATTGGTTCATTCTTTATAGAATCATAAAAACAAAATTGATACTCATTTTTTTTATTAATAATAGAAAACGCTAATAAAATACATGGTAATAATATTATAAGCCATAAGTATGTTTTATAAGCTTTTTTAGGTTTTGAGATTTTAGTTTTAACTTTATTTTCAGCCTCAAAAGCATTCCAGTTTTGGTAACCTACGTAATTACTTAATAGATTAAGCATATCAATTCGAGGTAATTTTTTTGCTTCATTCTTAAAATAGGTATAGAACCATTTTTCGCTTACACGTGCTTTTACTTTATCAAATAAATCTTCTTGAAATGCTATAATATCATCACCTTTCCAATCTTCAATAGTATGAGATGCACTGTTACCTTCCAAGAACTTTTGCGTTATGGCTAGTTTTAGCTGTGAGAATATATGCTTTTCTTCTAAATTCAAATTTAATATAAGGTGCTGAAAGTCAATTGTGTAATATTTGTAAACTATTTACAAATGATTTACAAGTGTTTTCCAAAGGATAAAATCAATAGTGCTCTAGGTTTGCTTGTATAACGTTTAAAAATATAAAATTATGAAAGTAAAACCATTTAAATCAGTAATTAAATTTTCAATCGGATTGGCAGTTGTTTTGTTAGTTAGCGCCTGTCATAATCCTAATGAATCTAAAAACACTATTTATTCAGTAGAAGAAGTTGAATTGTATAATGTAGCTGCAGACGAAGAGGTAGTAATTGATCATAATACAGAAGAATATGATAGAATTTATGAAAACGCATTTAAAGAGGCGAAACAAAATCCTTTATCAACATTTTCTATAGATGTAGATAATGCATCATATAGTAACGTTAGACGTTTTTTAAATAACAATCAATTACCACCAAAGGATGCTGTGCGAATAGAAGAAATGATTAATTATTTTAACTATGATTACCCTCAACCCACAGATAAACATCCTTTTTCATTTTCTAATGAAGTTGCAGATTGTCCGTGGAATACTGAGCATAAACTTGTTCATATCGGAATTCAAGGAAAATCATTGGATTATAATGATTTAAAACCTAGCAATTTTGTGTTTTTAATTGATGCCTCAGGCTCTATGTCATCTAATGATAAATTACCGTTGCTTAAAAAAGGACTAAAATTATTGTTGAGCGAATTAAATGAAAATGACAAAGTTGCTATAGTAGCTTATGCTGGTTCTGCAGGATTAGTTTTACCTTCTACAAAAGCGTCAAAAAAAGAAAAAATTATTAGAGCTTTAGATAGAATTGAATCTGGTGGTTCTACAGCAGGAGGTCAAGGTATACAATTAGCATATAATATTGCGAAAGAGAATTTAATTGCAAATGGAAATAATAGAGTGATATTAGCAACAGATGGTGATTTTAATGTAGGTATGTCATCAAGTTCTGAATTGGTGAGGTTGATTGAAGAAAAGCGAAAAGAAGATATTTACCTTACTATTTGCGGATTTGGAATGGGAAATTATAAAGATGGTAGAATGGAACAAATAAGCAATGCAGGAAATGGAAATTACTTCTACATTGATAATATTAAAGAAGCAAAAAAGGTTTTTTCAACTGATATGCGCACCAATATGTTCACGATTGCTAAGGATGTAAAAATTCAGATTGAGTTTAATCCAAAACAAGTTAAAGCCTACAGATTAATAGGTTATGAAAATAGACTTATGAATGATGAAGATTTTAATGACGATAAAAAAGATGCCGGTGAATTAGGCGCAGGTCATACGGTTACTGCGCTTTATGAGGTGGTTCTTTCAAATTCAACTGAGAATATATCAAAACATGATCCTTTAAAATATCAAAAAACAGAAAGTACAAGAGCATCTAAAACTGATGAATTACTGACCATAAAATTTCGATATAAAAAACCAAAGCAAGACGAAAGTATTTTAATTACTAATACCATTGTAGATGAAGGAGTGAAGTTAGAATTAACTTCAAATAACTTTAGATTTTCGTCTGCAGTTGCTGGCTTTGGTCTCTTATTAAGAGATTCTAATTACAAAGGGAATATCACATATGCTATGGTTGAGGAATTGGCATCTAAAGCCAAAGGAGATGATATAAATGGCTATAGGCAAGATTTTATCAATATGTTAGAAACATCATCTTTACTTGCGGAGAAGTATTAATAATATGGCTGAGAAACACTTTTAGTAAAATCTAAAAGTGTTTCTATTTTTTCTTACCAAATTTTCTAAAAGCTGTATTTTTACAGCAATGCAAACAACACATATAGATTTTATCCCAGAACAAGCACAACCAATGATAAAAGCGTTATTGGTAAATGATAATTTGGTCGTTAAAGTTAAAAACGAGCGTAAAACCAAACATGGAGATTATAGACAGTTACCTAATGGTAAGCATCAGATTACAATAAACTCTAATTTAAATCCGTATCGTTTTTTAATTACCTTAATACACGAAATTGCACATTTTGAAGCTTACAGTACATATGGTCGTTTTATAAAACCTCACGGTAAAGAATGGAAACAAACTTTTCAGCATTTAATGTTACCTTATCTTAGACCAGAAATATTTCCAATCTCATTATTACCTTTATTGGCAAAACATTTTAAGAACCCAAAAGCATCCAGCGATACAGACACGCAACTCGCCTTAGCCTTAAAGCAATTCGACGAAAGTAATGATAAGACATATGTATTTGAAGTACCTTTGGGACAAGCCTTTAAGCTTTATAATGATAGAGTTTTTAAAAAGGGAAATAAACGAAGAAAACGCTTTGAATGTGTTGAGGTTAAAACAGGTAAATTATATCTGTTCAACCCTAATGCTGAAGTAGAATTATTAGAATAATGAAAAATAAAAATTATTACGCCATATTAATGGCAGGTGGAGTCGGTTCAAGATTTTGGCCTGTGAGTACACAAGATTTTCCTAAGCAGTTTCACGACATGCTTGGTACTGGTCATACACTAATTCAAAAAACATTTAATCGTTTAGCGCAATTGATTCCTGAAGAAAATATTTTCATTTTGACTAATGAGCGTTACAATGATTTAGTCATGGAGCAATTACCGAGTGTTACAAAGCGTCAAGTCGTTTTAGAACCGGCTATGCGAAATACAGCACCATGTATATTATATGCATCTTTAAAAATTCAGAAAGAAAACGAAAATGCTGTAATGATTGTAGCACCAAGTGACCATTGGATAGAAGATGAGCAAGCATTTTCAGATAACGTAAAGCAGTCATTCAATTTTTGTTCCGAAAACGATACTTTAATGACTTTAGGTATCACTCCTACGTTTCCGAATACAGGTTATGGTTATATAGAATTTGATGCAGTATCTTCCCAAGGTATTGCGCATGTTAGTCAATTTAGAGAAAAACCAGATTATGAAACAGCTAAGTCCTTTATAAGTCAAGGTAATTTTCTTTGGAATGCTGGTATTTTTATGTGGAGTGCTAAATCGGTTATTGCTGCGTTCAAAAATAATCAACCTGAATTATTTGAGCTATTTGAAAACGGCTATAATGTTTATAACACAGAGTTTGAAGACGATTTCATCAGAGATAATTATGCCAAAGCAGAAAACATCTCTGTAGATTATGCCATAATGGAAAAGAGCAAAAACGTTTATGTAATTCCTGCTACTTTCGATTGGAATGACCTTGGAACTTGGGGAAGTCTTTATGATAAGCTAGATAAGGATGAAAACAATAATGCCATAGTGAATTCTAAAGTGTTATTGGAAGATGCGTCTGGTAATATGATAAGATCAAAAGCAAATAAAATTGTTGTTGTGGATGGACTAAAAGATTATATCATTGTTGATAAAGACGAAGTTTTAGTTATCTTTCCTAAAGCAAAAGAACAAGATATTAAAAAAGTACTTCAAAATGTGAAAGCTAATTTTGGAGAGGAATATGGTTAAACTATGAGTGAAGAAAATAAATTTAACTTTTCTGAGGAGGAGAAATCGCAAATAACAAACGAAATAAATAAGGAGAATGCTGTTGAAGAAAAGAAAGACGCTGTAAGAAAGGATGCACGAGGCTTATTTGCTAGTACAAAAACGTTTTTAAGCGAGCTACTCGACTTTAGGGATGACACAGATAGAGATGCAACTATTTCTGCTATAAAAGCTGATATTCCTTTTAAGGGAGCAACGGCTTGGATTTTAGTTTGTTCTATATTCGTGGCTTCGGTTGGTCTCAATGCGAACTCTACTGCTGTTGTGATTGGTGCCATGTTAATTTCGCCATTAATGGGTCCAATTTTAGGAGTTGGTATGTCTATAGCTATTAATGATATTGACACTTTAAAGAAATCATTGATAAACTTAGCGACAATGATTGTGTTGAGTTTATTAACTGCTTTTTTATTCTTCTGGTTATTTCCTTTGAGTGAAGAAACTTCAGAACTTTTAGGGAGAACACGTCCAGATATTAGAGACGTACTTATTGCCTTCTTTGGTGGTTTGGCTCTAATCATAGCACGTACAAAAAAAGGAACTATTGCCTCTGTTATTTTTGGTGTCGCCATCGCAACAGCTTTAATGCCGCCATTATGTACAGCAGGTTATGGTTTGGCTGAGGGTAATTGGCAGTTTTTTGGTGGTGCAATGTACTTGTTTACTATCAATACCATATTCATAGCGTTAGCAACATTTTTAGTATTAAAAATATTACGTTTTCCAATGCTTAAATACGCTAATTCGGCAAAACGTAAACGTATCTCAAGATTTGCAATGCTAATAGCTATTATAGTTATGATACCTGCAATTTGGACATTTTTAACTGTATTACAGGAGAACAAATACGAAAGAGATTACAAAAATTTTGTAGAAAATGAGATTGAATCTAACCCTAACTTATGGCTACAAAGAAAAGTTTTAGATACAGATAATAAGAAGTTAAGTCTCTTTTTTAATGGAGATGTTAGTGATGAAATGATTTCGGATATTCAAAACGAAAAGAAGAATTATGAAAACCTTCAGGACTTTGAATTGGTAATCAATGCAAATAAAACGAGGAGTGCAGACCGTTTGATACAGTCACTAGACAGGGCATATGCAGATTTAGATAGAAAAGATAATGTTATAGACGGACTTCAAAAACAAATAACAGAATTAGAGGAAAACATCACTAATTTAAATCAGCTTATAGAATCCAAAAACACAAATAAGAATTCAATATCTTTTAGTGCCTTATCTAAAGATGCCAAAGTAAGATTTAACGATTTAGAGTTTTTCGGATATGCGAAAATGTTAGAATCTAAAGATTTTATAAATATAGATACGGTAACCGTTGCCAATGTAAGGTGGAAAGTATCTTTATCTGATAGTGTGGTTTTGGTTAGAGAACGAGCATTGCAAAAATGGTTAAAAGAAGAATTGAAAGTTGATACTATCTTCGTGAGAAGAAATTAACTTATTCATTCTCTTCTATATACATTTTACGTACTTTTTTAAATAATTCTGAAGAATAGACAAAGTCAGTAACCACTTCATTATCGGTTCTAAATATGGTTTCTTTAGAGCCTTCCCAGGCTTTTAGACCATCTTTGAGGAATACGATTTTTTCACCAATCTCCATTACAGAATTCATATCATGAGAGTTAATAACAGTTGTTATTTGATATTCGTCAGTAATTTCTTGGATAAGATTATCTATTACGATAGCAGTCTTTGGGTCTAAACCAGAATTTGGTTCATCACAGAATAGATATTTAGGATTATTCACAATAGCGCGTGCAATAGCAACACGTTTTTGCATTCCACCAGAAGCTTCACTCGGCATTTTTTTATGGGCATCAGGTAAATTAACTCGTTTTAAAACTGTATCTGCTCTGTCTTCCATTTCACTTTTATTCATTTTAGTAAACATTTGTAATGGAAACATCACATTCTCTGCAATAGTCATAGAATCAAACAAAGCACTACCTTGAAATACCATTCCAATTTTTGATCTTAATTCTCGTTTTTCATCACCGCTCAACTTACTGAAAAATTTACCATCATAGGAAATAGAGCCTTGTTCAAACTCAAATAAGCCCAATAGACATTTTAAAAAGACAGTTTTACCTGAACCACTTTGTCCAATAATAAGATTGGTTTTTCCTTTTTCAAAGGAAGTAGTAATTCCTTTAAGGATATGAGCATCACCAAACGATTTATGTAAATCTTTTACCTCTATCATCAGCCTAATAATAAACTTGTTAGTAAGAAGTTTAACAAAATAATTACAACACTAGTCCAAACGAATGAAGTCGTACTGGCTTTACCAACTTCTAACGCTCCTCCTTTCATAAAATATCCATAAAATGACGGTATTGTTGCTAAGATAAATGCAAATACCATAGTTTTTATAAATGCATAAGCCATGTGAAATGGAATAAAATCATTTTGCACACCAAAAATATAATCTTCATAAGTACCATATCCACCATACACGCAGGCTGCTAAACCACCTAGTACACCAAGAAACATAGCGATAGAAATAACAAAAGGATAGAGTGTAAGTGCAACAAACTTTGGAAATACAAGATAGTTAATGGCATTTATTCCCATAACTTCGAGCGCATCAATTTGTTCTGTAACCCTCATGGTACCTATACTAGAGGTGATAAAAGATCCAACCTTACCAGCCATGATAATGGAAATAAACGTAGGAGCAAACTCCAAAATAATAGATTGACGAGTTGCGAAACCAACTAGATATTTAGGGATTAATGGATTACTAATATTTAACGACGTTTGTATCGCTACAACTCCTCCAACAAAAAATGCTATAAATGCTACAATTCCTAAGGAACCAATGATGAGGTCATCAATATCTTTAAGAATTAAAGTTTTTAACACAGACCATTTAGTTGGTTTGCGAAACATATCTTTAATCATTATAAAGTAAGCGCCTATATTATGGAGGTATGTCATTCTAGAATTTGATAATGCTAATGTATAAAAAATGATTAGTTATTAACGTTAATTTAAATTAAGATGTTCTAAAAATTGTATTTTTGAAATTGAATTGTAAGACCTATCTAAGCATGAAAAAATTCCTTTCGCTAATTGTAATTGTATTTATGTTTTCTTCTTGTGGATCACAGGATAAAACATTGACATCTATAGAAAATACAGTTAATACGACTAATAGTGCCAAGCCAAAATTAATCGTTGGTATTGTTGTAGATCAAATGCGTTATGATTACCTAACACGTTTTGAATCTAAGTTTGGTGAAGGTGGTTTTAAGCGTATGATGAACGAAGGTTTTAACTGTAAGAACAACCACTTCAATTACGTGCCAACCTATACAGGTCCTGGACATGCTTCGGTTTACACAGGAACAACACCTAAGTATCATGGCATAATATCTAATAATTGGTATGATAAGGAAACGAAAGAGACTGTGTATTGTGCTAGTGATGATAGTGTTGAATCTGTGGGTACAGAAGATATGGCAGGAAAAATGTCACCACACCGAATGTTAACGACAAGTTTTGCAGATGAAAACCGATTGTTTACTCAAATGAGAGGCAAAAGCATTGGAATTGCAATTAAGGATAGAGGAGCTATTTTACCTGCAGGTCATAGTGCTAATGCAGCGTATTGGTTTCATGGTAAAGATGAAGGTGTATGGATAACAAGTACATTTTATAGAAATGATTTACCGCAATGGGTTAAAGACTTTAATACTTCAGATACTGCTGAATCTTATTTCAAAATATGGGATACGTATCAACCGATAGAAACTTATATTGAAAGTGGAAGTGACTTAAATAATTTTGAACGCGGTTTTAAAGGAAAAGAAACGGCAACATTTCCTTATGATTTAGAAGCTTTAAAATCTGAAAATAATGGATTTGATATTTTGAAAGCTACTGCATATGGTAATAGCCTTACAGTAGATTTTACATTAGCGGCAATTAAGGGTGAATCTTTAGGGCAAGACAACGAAACAGATGTCTTAGCTGTGAGTTTTTCTAGTACAGACTATGTTGGTCATAATTTTGGAGTTAATTCGAAAGAAATTGAGGATACATATATACGTTTAGATAGAGATTTAGAACGTTTATTCAACTATTTAGATCAAACAGTTGGTGAAGGCGAATACTCAGTGTTTTTAACAGCAGATCATGGTGCTGTAAACGTGCCAGCATATTTACAATCTGTTAATATTCCTGCTGGTTATTTGGATTATAATGATAGAAAGGAACGGTTTACCAATTTTTTAGAATCTGCTTATGGAACAAAAGATATAGTAGAAAATGTGAGTAACAATCAAATATTCTTTAACAAGACAAAGCTAAAAGAATTGGGTTTAAACATTCATGATGTTGAACAAGCACTTGTTGATGAACAAATTAGTTATCCAAATATTGCTAAAGTTTATACGGCTACAACAATGAATAGTACTAATTATACAACTGGTATTGAAACCTTACTACAAAATGGATTTAACCAAAAACGCTCTGGAGATGTTATTGTTGTTGATGATATAGCTCATATTGCATACAGTAAAACGGGTTCTACTCATGGTAGCGGTCTTAATTATGATACGCATGTGCCTTTGTTATTTTTTGGTGCAGGTATAAAACAAGGTGAAACTTATAACAAAACTGTGATTCCTGATATTGCACCAACCATTTCAGCCTTACTTGGTATTAGTTTTCCTAATGGTGCTACAGGTGAGGTTTTGGGGTTTGTTTTGGATTAGAGAAAGCAAATAGAAAAAGGCTTTGATGATAATCAAAGCCTTTAGCATAATTTAAAAAGGATATTATTCCACAATAATTTTCTTCTGAATTATACCTTGTTTAGTAGATATTGAAATAAAGTAAATACCAGTATTAAGATTACCTAATCTAATTGTATCAGACTTAAGTTTATGTCTATACTTTATGTTACCAAATAAATCGTTTACTTCAATGCTAATTACATCATAAGCTTCTAAACCTTTAATTCTGAAAGTGGAGGCAGCTTTTACAGGATTTGGAAATACGGTAATATTGTTTTTAGCTATTCGCTGCTGATTTAGACAATTTCCATCTAGAAAAACCCATTCTTCGCCATTAGAAAATATATTACACCAAGGTGTTTCAGCCCCACATTCGGATATTATTTTGTATTGCATACATATACCATTGAACTTTTTTATCAACGGACCTAGGTCATAATAGTTGTTAGATAGGCTAACAGTGTAATAAAATTCAAATTCTTCTGTACTAACACATTCTCTATTTTCTGCGAAAACAAACGTATATTCTTCAACTTCTTCTTCAGTCTGCCATTTTAAGATGCGATTATCTTCAATAGTCACATCAATGAAAGGAGGACATTCTATTTGACAATTTTCAAAAGAAATCCCTTCAGCCATATCAGCTAGCTCAAATACTTCATTGGTGCCTTGTGTATAAAATGAAGCTAAAGCTTTAAAGTTGTAATTACCAATAAGTCCATTGGTAAAATTGGATTCTGTAATAGTAGCACAATAACTATATTCACCATTAGAATTCAAGAAAAAATCTATTTCATTCGCAGGAATTGAACTAATTTCAGTGTTATTATCTGCGTCTAGTATTATTACTTCTAGATTTTGTAAAGATTGACCACTATTTTCACTTTCACAGTATGTTCCACATATTTGAAATTCAAAATCAGAACCTAATACCTCACAATCTAAAGGAGTATTTGATGTTATCTTTACATAGGCTTGTGAGCAATCTTCATCTTGTGTTTGGTTGAGATTAATATTATCAATTGCCACGTCTGCTGTTTCATTTGTAGCATTCAATCTTTTAAAACGAAGTTGTATTTCATCGCCAACATAGTCTATAAGGTCTATATTAACTGTAATCCAATTATTACCAGTACTATTTATTTCACCCCATAAATTAGACCAGCTAAGTCCTGCATTATTGCTTACTTCAAGTAGAAGTTCACCTCCTCTACCACCTGGGTTTTCCATGTGATAATCGAAGCTAAAGTTAGCATTTGTAATACCAGTCAAATCTATACATGGTGAGTTTAATATGGCTGATTTCAAAGAGTTACCAAAACCACTGTTTGTTGCTAAAGTATACATGTAGAAATTTGAACTATCACTACCTCCATCTGGACCAGTACCACTTGTAGGTGTACTGCCAGAATTTCTAACCCAATCTAAATCATCTAAAGAAGACTGAGTCCAAAAACCCATAGAGGTTTCAAATCCTTCGCTATAATTTGGTGTAATAGTATTAGAACATTCCTCTACTTCACAAGATGCATCAAATGATGGGCGTTGACCACCCAAAGAATCAGGACTTTCTTCAGCTCTAGATCCTACACCTCTACGACGAAAGACTTCTTTAATTAAACATTCGAATTGGCCATTATAGAGATCCTGGTCTGCTTGTAAAATAGCATCTCTTCCAGACACAAAGCCCATTATGCGAGGTGTGTTTTTTATACCTTCAATTATTAGAGCCATGGCTTTATTGTTACCACCTGTACCTGTATATAGGTCACTATCATAACCTTCTGCGTCGATTAGTGCCCATGATAAATCCCATAGTATAGTAGCCCAAATAAAGCCTACTTGGTGCGAAGTCATACTTGAGTTTATATTTGCATAGGTTAATCCGTTTATATTCATATCAGTTGAATAAGGTGTTGGCCTGAACTCATTTGACGTTGCATCTTCATCTTGATTACTAACATAATTACCAATAGTCCTAGTTCTTGGGTTTTCAGCATCAGGGTTTATAGTTAACATTAAGCCAAACCAGTCGCTCCAACCCTCATTCATGTTTTCTTCATTGTTATCAGCTCCTGGGTAATCAGTAGCATCTATTCCACCGTTTACTAGACGTGTTGAGATGCCGTGAGCGTACTCGTGGGCAATAATTAAGTTGGCTAATGAAGTATCTCTATTATCAATTAAATTAGAATTTGCAAACATTGTTAACCTAGGGCTTTCTCCATCATCTGTAGGAGAAAACCTCCCAATACTATTTTGGTCACCTGTGTCTTGAGCGTCTGCAAATATTGGATCAGGTAAAGGACTATTAGTATCACCATTCCTATCAAAATTGTTGTGTTGAAAATTACCACTTGCTTCATCAAATCCGTAATGATATGACACATCATGTGCAATATTAACCCAATAAAAGAGATTTGTAATCGCGGCTTTTTTGTTCTGGGGACTAGTTGGACTTAACGAATTATTATACTGAAAATAAAAGTTTAAAGTACCATTGTTATATAAAGTGCCAGTTGGTGCAGTTCCATTTGGTGTATAAGGATTGACAGCTGCTGAGTCGTCTTGCGCTAAAACGTTATTACCTCTTGTAATAGTAAACTCATGACCATTTGGATTATTAACACTATGCCAGCCATATTGTGATGCTAAAGGACTATGATGATTACTTACAATACTTTGAGCTCCAAATAAAGGACTTTCTAGAGGCATTGCATATACACGATAACCTGAATTGAAGTTTGAATTTGTAATTAGTTTAAGTTTGGTGTTAAGTTTTTTAACATAATCATTCTTTTTTGGGTGATTTTTAGGTTTTTCATTGGCTATATTTTTTTCGCCTCCCCAACTACAAGAAAGAATTAGATCCTTACTTTTCAATACCTCACCTGTTACGGCATCAACATCGTCTTTCCAAGAATGTTTACCTGTTTTCTCATTTAAGCTAATGGACCAAACTAATCTGAGTTCATTTTTATAAGGTATGTAATTAAGTTTAGCCTTTAAAGGTGTTGAACTTATTCCAGTATTGTTAAAGCTAATTTTCTCACCAAGAGTTTTTTTATGTTTTAATACAGGGGTTTTTAACTGATGATATTGTGCGTTTTTATTGATTGCACTTTCTGGACTTAAAGCTGCAGAAGTCAGTTTAATTTTTTTATTAATATCATTAACAAATTGGTTATAATGCCAAATGACCTTTTCGTTTTTAACCGTTAATTTGTAGGTAGCACCTTTAATAGGAATACCGTTTGCATACTGCTGTATATATACATGTTGTATCTCTGGATTTAGTGATGGTGTAATTTTATTTACTTTCCATTCAGAGAAATCTTCTTTATTGAACTTGGGGTTTTGTGTTGTTTCTTCAAAATGAGAACGAGCCAAATCGTCCATTTTAGTCTGAGAAAATGCATTATACATAAATGTAAAACACATAAGAATTATCATATAGTTGCTTTTCATGATTTTGGTATTTAATAAATAAAGGCAGTTGTAAAATTGTTTTGGACATTTAAAGACAGCCAAATATCTGTCTTAGCTTTGGGCAAAATTTTTTATCGTAAGCTGAAAAAGTTAATTATACGAGATTGGTTAATAATTTTAGTTGAGATCGTTTATGATAAAAAAAGAATATTAGTTCACAATTATTCTTTTCTGAATAATGCCCTGTTTAGTAGATATTTTAATAAAGTAAATGCCTGTACGCAGATTACCTAATCTAATAGTGTTAGACTTAAGTTTTTGATTTGATCTTATGTTTCCAAACATATCAATCACTTCAATTTCTTCGACATCATTAGCTTCTAATCCTTGAATCTTAATATTACTACCTGATTTTATTGGGTTGGGAACTATTTTTATTATATCACTGTTTTTTGAAAAACCACTTGTGCCACAAACATAGAATTTTTGAGTCATGGTATCACTGCAGTTTAAGCCAGATGAATTAGATGAATAAACTGTAGCCTTTACTTTTCTTACTACGTTATTACAATCTACATTAATCAATATTTGTGGTGTGCCTTCAGGATTTAAATAACCATTATAGTTCGTAACCGTACCATTGTTAAATGTTACCTCGAAATTGCTACTAGTAATTGACCATCCAGATACGAGTTGTGTATTCGCTACAAAGGCAACATTACCTTGGCCAATCCAATTATAATCTACAACGCTATAAATTGATATACCACAAGTAACAGGTGGATTGCAAGGCTCTAGTGGTAAGCTATAAGTTTCCGAATATTGAGTACAATTTAGTACTCTAGGAATATAGATGTATGCATTAATTTCATAATCATCAGCAGGATTAAAACTATTTTCATTAAGTGTTACACAAAATGTTCCTGAGCCTAAACCATTGGCATCTACATTGTCAAATATTGGAGTTATGGATATACTTGAACTACCAAAAGGGTTGCTGTTATTTGTAATATTTAAGACAATATTTGGTGATGCAGTACTATCTAGCGCAGTGAAAGAACCACATACTTCAAAGGTATTGCTGTCTTCAAAGATATTACAGTTAGGAAAATCCGTTATAATATTTACTGAAAGTGCCTCACAAGGATCATCAGGTATGTTGATGTCTTGAGAATCATTCTCTAAGCATACACTTTCTATATAGGCCATTGCATAATCTTCACCGTTTGTAAATTGACAGTCAGCAGCAATAAAATCAACATATATATCTCTACCATTAGCAGATTCAGGAACTTCAACACTAAAGGTTTCAAATCCTAAGGATTTATAGATTAAATCATTTGGGTTTACTATGTTTAAATCACTCGATTCAATACATTTAGTAGTGTACACTGTATTATTAAGTACATCTGTAATAACTATTCGAAAATGAGGAGCTAACTCAGGATTGTAAGCAAAAACCAGTTCGTTGATATGTAAGTTTTGCATTTCTAGAGATGCAGTGATGTGCACAGTACTATTATTAATATTTTGAAACTTAGTTCTTAAACCAATAACATCATCTCCATCTTTGGTGTTTGGATTCTTATCATTTAATCTGAGATAGGTGCTTCCGATGTGGTTTTGATAAGATATAAAAGGATCATTAGTGTTAGATGGCAGATTACTAGTAAATCCAGGATTAGAATTGCTGAACAAAATTTTACATTTTTCAGAACTCAATGCTTCCCTTGAGCCACTGATATAATTTGCATTATTAGGCAGTTGATAGGAGCCTGGAAATCCTAGTGGATCTTTAAAAATTACTATATCATTACAATTGTCTTGTGCGAATAACAAATTTAAAGACATTAATAAAATAAAAAGGGTAAGTACTTTTTTCATAATTAAAGAATTGAGTTAGACATCGTTTAACTTAATGTTCTTAAAAATGAAATTTGTTACCCAGAAGAATTCATTTTTTCTTTTTATAAAGTAGAATTAGCAATATTAGTAGAGCTAGACATCCAAATGACCAATATAATATGGAGTAGTTGTTGTTAAGTTCTATGGGGTCTACATCACCAATTAAAATAAATGAAGCCCAATAATAAGGTGATGCTTCAGAGAGCGAATGTGTTTCTAAATAATTGAGTTTTGCATGTCGTAGTGCTTCAGATTTTGATTGACCATTTTTGAGGTTTAGATAGAAGTCTTCTATGATTATTGCAGAAGATTTATCATTTACAGACCATAACGTACTTGTAACAGCATCAGATCCGGTATTAAAGAAAGCTCTAGCTAAGCTCATTACTCCCTCACCTCGTGCAAGCTCACCAAGAGAGGTCTCGCAGGCATTAAGTACTACCAATTCAGCATTATTGTTTGTTTTATAAATTTCGTTCAAATCCATAATAGAATCATGAAATACTATATGTGGTAATCCACTAGCACTAGAACTGGCATGCGTAGAAACATGTATAAGCTTGTAATCTTCAATTTTCGTCTTAAAATTTATTTTGGAAGCTTTGTCATATTTGAAAATATCTGGTTTTAGCCCAAGATGATTATTCAAATTATTAATTTCAGTTTCAGAGTAAGGAAGATCAGATAAACCTTTATTAAAGCTTATTGGCGCAAAGGCAATAATATCTTTGTTTTTTTGCTTTTTTTCTTCTTTGTTGTCTACTAAAAGCGACAATGAATAAGCATAATTAATTTCGTTTTTAAATATCAGAAAATCATTATCTTTTTCTGAAGTTTGTAAGGCATCGAAAGGAATGTTATTTAAAAAGTTATCTGCAACTATTGTTATTGTTTTATCCTTAATGTTTGGCCTTATGACTTCTGGTATTAAGCTATTGTACAGATCAAAAGAGAGCTGATTTAATTTTTCTTTCTCCTCAATGCTATTTAGTGGTTTGCTCATAAGCTTACTAAAACGCTCGATATGTTTTTTTAATGAATCAACATTTTTTAGTTTAAAAAGTTTGGTTTCAGAATTTGTAATGAGCATACCAAATCCAATTTTATCGGTATTAAAACCGAGAAAATCGTTCTGCACGATATAATTTAAATATACCTGGTCATGGTTATGTATGGTACTTTTAAAGGCACCTAGATTTATTATTTTAGTAGGTTCTATTGTTTTGAATAAACGTTTATATTTATTATCAAGAGTGTCTATAAAGTGATTGTAATGCTGCTTGGCAATAAGCTCAAGATTTTTTAGGCTATCATTATTACTGTTTCTATATTTTTCAATATTATTTGTTAAGCTATCATGAATTTGGATAATATTATTGGGACTATCTGTTTTGTTTCTTCTATATCTTCGTTCTAAATCTTCTTTCAATAAAATCGCTTTGTTTTTTTCTATAAAATAAAAGGCCTTTTCATTGTCGTCTAAAGCATAACAAATATTAATAGCATTTGCATATAATTCTGAAAAAATAGATTTCCAAAATAATTTATCTTTTTTTTCTGAGCTGTTTAGACGAAGATCGTCCAAAAAAACATCTGCATTTTCTAGAATCTGTAATGCTTTTTTAAATAGCCGTTTATCATTTAAATGTTGAGCTTCACCAGAAAAGATTACAGCCTTGTTAATGAGTAGGTCCATAAGCTCAAACTTATTTTGAGCGTTGCTAAATTCCGCAATAGGTGTAATTACAGAATAATTATTGCTTACTGAGCTTATTTGAGTATTAATCGCTTTCTGAATTTCTATTTTAGATTTTTCATATGCTTTAATACCCAAATAATAGCGACTTTTACTCTTTTGAATGTAGGTTTTCAAATGAGTATCAGGTCCGTAGCTCATCGACTTATCAAAATACTCTAACGCTTTTGGGCTATGATTTTTTAAGAGATAATATATGCCTATATCGTGGTAAATTTCACCAAGCCTTAGAGAGTCATTAAAAATTAGTGCATACTTCAAGGATAGATCGTAACTCTCCTTTGCTCTAATAAGATCATAGTCCGCTCTATCCAAATATAAATTACCTAAATTTTGATATAAAGTGTTTAAGCCCGCTATATAGCCCTCATAATAGGTGTCTTTTGTATAATTTTCTTTTTCAAATAATATAGCATCAGTTATTATTTTAATACCTCTATTTAAACTTTTTGGTGTTTTAATAGTTTTATAACAATTACCTGCATATAGTGAGTTTTCTGTAACGTAATCTACATTTTTTAATAGTTTTCCGATATTAATTGTATTTTCATAATGCTCTGCGGCTAAATAAAACTCTAATTGATCATAGTATATTCTAGCAATAGATTTGCTCGCATTGTAAGCAAATTTATCTTTATTGCCCAGTTCTAATACTTTATTAAAATATTCAATAGGATTTTCACCATTACTTTTTTTCATTACACCAAGACTATAACAGTTTTTTCTGTAAAAAGAATTTTTAGGGTAATCCAAAGAATCCATTAGGTTTATACTTCTTGTGCTTAAAATAATGGCTCCATCTTTATTTTTTTGTCTATATAATATCTTAATAACTTCGTAAGCGGCATAGAATACTGAATCTGGGCTTTTGTTATCTAAACTATATTTAAACCATTCATTAGTTTTTATATTTTTTTCTTGAAAAGAAAAAGTTGAATCCTTCGTAATAGCTAATAAATCTTTAACGAGTTCTTGAGCTTTTGATTGATTAAAAGTTATTAAAACTAAAAATGATAATATTATTTTAAGATATGGATTAATTAATTTCATTAATTAATGACGTTTTTTTTTGTGGTAAAATAATAATTCTAAAGATGTAGAAAACACCTGCTAATTAATTTAAATTATTAGGAGGTGTTTGTAAATATTTAGCAACCAGGGCTATGTCTTACAACATGTCTTTAATAAATCTCTATATTAAAAACAAAGATCATAAGGAAAAGCTACAGTCAAGTCTATCGTGTTAGGTATCTCACCTTCATTATCTTGATCAGGGTGATTTTCAGGCTTTGGCCTATGTTTAGTAGCATTAGTGGTCGTATTGAATGTTGTTACAAAAGGTGTTGCAAAAAGGGCTCTATACTCATGAACATTAACTAGCCACTTATCAACATATCCACAATTAGAAACTGTTGAGGCTTGGATCGAATAAATCGTAAAATTTGCTGACATGTCAGCTCTATAATTTGAGATAAAGTTCTCAATAGGATCAAAGTTCACTGGTCCCCCAAGAGATGTGTTATCATAATCCTCTAACCATGCAACACCGTCATTATAGTCAATAAATACTGTCAAAGTATCACCAATTATCTCATTCATTGGAAGATCTCGATTACCTCTTTTTTGGATATCTACATTTGAGTCGTATTTACTCTTAGAATTTAAATCTTGTTCTTGTGAATCAATACTTTCTCTCTCGCATCCAAAACTTATTGCTAACAAGGCCAATAAGCATAAATAAATAAATTTTTTCATCGTAATTAATTTTTGAGTTATATAACATAGTTCGCGAAAAAGGAATTTGTTACCCAATAAATATAAAAGTTTATTTTTGTTTATAAGATTAAAATCGACGAGTGACAGATAATTCTTTCTTTTTAGAAGCTCTAATAAATAATGACTCTAAGGTGATTATTAATATATATAAATCTAATTTCTTCAAGGTAAGAGCATTTGTAATAAAGAATAAAGGTCAGCAACAAGATGCTGAAGATATTTTTCAGAAAGCGCTAATGCAATTGGCAGTGCGTTATAAAAAGGAAAAATTTGTTATCAATACTAGTTTTGAAGCGTATTTATTTACCGTCTGTAAAAATTTGTGGCGTAGGGAATTGAATAAAAACAAAGTCAGGGTAACAAATAATGACTATTTAGAACCTAAAGATGATAATGAAGATATAGCACTAGCAGTTTTAGAACAAAAACGATGGGAATTATTTACTGAGAGTCTAGAATTAATTTCCGAGAATTGTAAACAAATATTAAAATTATTTTTTGCCAAGACACCTTATGCAGAAATAATGAAAAAATTTAATTATAATTCTGAGACTGTGGTCAGGCAGCGCGTTTTTAAATGTAAAAATAGCCTAAAAGAGTATGTTAAAAAAGATAAGCGATTTAAAAACCTGACCGAATTATAGAATGGAAGACGATATTTTAATAGAAAGATACCTAAAAGGATTGTTGTCTAAAGATGAAGAAAAATCATTCTTAGATCGCCTTGATTCTGATACTGATTTTAGTGAGAAATTTAAGCTAGAGGAACAGCTGTTCAATTCACTAAATGAAAATAGTTGGAGTTTTTCTGAAAGTAAGAATGCTGAGGTTAATGACTACGCAAAACTTTTAAGAGAAGAAGATTTACAAAATTTAAAAAAAACTTTAGCTAAGACCAGTTCTGAGTTTAATTCTAAGGAAGGTGCAACCTCAAAACGTTTATTCTATTATTTAGCGGCAGCTTCAATTGTCATATTTTTAGGCTTTCAGTTGTTTGTTAATGAAAACACCTCTAATCAAGATTTATATAATGATTACATAGCTTTAAATGATTTACCTTCATTTGTTACAAGAGGAAATGATACCAGCGATTTAGCAAGAGCTCAAGAATTATTTGAGAATAAAAAATATGAAGAATCTCTTTCTGTTTTTCAGTCTATAGATAATTTGTCTAACAATGAGGCTAATCTAGCAATATATAAAGGTATAGCTCAAACAGAGCTTGGAAAATATGATGAAGCTGAGCATACATTTAATACATTAATAAATAGTGATTTGTTAGATGCAGAGAAAGGTTATTGGTATAAAGCATTACTTTTCATTAAAAGGGATAGAATACAGGAGGCAAAAAGCACATTGAAAGAAATTGTTTCTAAATCATTATCTCATAAAGATAAAGCTGTATTATTACTAGATGATTTAGATTAGTTTAATACTTGTTTTATGATAGTTTGTTTCTAATTCCTTTCCAACGAAATTGTCTTATAAACTTTCCTTCATCAGTAGAAACTAGATATTCAACTTTATTAGACTTAGCTCTAAAATAACCACTCGTATAATCTTTTAGTAATCTAAAACTTCCCTTTTTATAAGCGAGTTTTAAAGCCGAAATTAAAGTAATCCAAAAGCCATAACGCATTTTGTACATAGCCTCTCCTTGAAGATATTTTGATGCTTTGTTATAGGTTTGTCCTGTTGGTTTTAAATGTTTTACTTTGAGTGATTCGTCAGTTAAAATTTCCCAACCATGGTACTTTGCCAAAAGTTCATCAACTGTATCCCAACCCATGGAAGGTTTTAGTTTTCCTATTTGATTAAAACATTCTTTTCTGTAAGCTTTTAGAGCTCCTCTAATATGGTCTTTATTGGTTAGATTTTCTAAAACCCATTGATTATCTTTTTCTATAAAGCAAAACCCTGAAGCCATACCAAGTTTTTTATTTGTTTCGAAATGATTAGCAATTACTTCTAAATAGTTATTAGGGAAAATAAGATCTGCATCAAACTTACATATGATATCATAATTGGTGTCTAGAGATTCTAAACCTTTATTGAAAGCATCTACAATTTTAGAGCCTGGTAAATGCGCATCAGAAGATTTAGAATTTATAACAGAAATCCAAGGATATTTTGAAGCATAATTCTCAGCAATAGATTGTGTGTTATCACTAGAGTTATCATTAACTACAACAACTTTCTTTGGAAGTAGAGATTGCTCAGCCAAAGATTTCAAAGTTTTATTAATATAAACTTCTTCGTTGTGTGCAGGAATGACAATATAAATATTCAAAATTGAAAAGCTATTTTTTCAAAGTTAAACTCTTTCTGCATAAACAATATAATATCTAGGAGTAAACTGTCTTAGTAAAGGTCTAATACCAATTTTTTTAACTGGATTAGTCCATTTTTGTCTATCCTTTATGGTCCATCCTGTTTTTTCGAGCAACCAATCGAGTTGCCAATCTTCAAATTCGTGGTAGTGTCTGTCCCACTTATCTGTTTTACTTCGGTAAGCTGGAGAAAACCAGAGTTTAAGAGGGATGCTGAGAACTAATTTCTCTGCCTTGATAGACTTCAAAACCTCATAAGGTGATAATAAATGCTCAAAAATTTCAAAAGCAGTAACTACTTCAGCTGAAGAATTTTCTATTGTAGAGCGGTCTTCATCTAAATCTTCGCCTGTTGTGTTTGTAACGGTATAACCTTCAGAAATCATAATATCTGAAAATGGGTTTGAAACACCTAAATCTAATATTGATTCTGAGGTATGAATATGTTTTTTTAAAAAATGAAGTGTGTGCTTAAATCGCTTATTTGGAAAAGTTTTTTCGTACATACTTACTTGCCGCTAAAGCGGTAAACTTTTAAATTAATGCTGATAAACAATGGCGTTAATATTCATACCAGCACCAACACTTGCAAAAATAATGATATCACCTTTGTTTATCTCCTGGTTATCAAGTTGTCCTTTTAAAATCATATCATATAAGGTCGGTACAGTTGCTACACTAGAGTTTCCTAAGGTGTTTATTGTCATCGGCATTACACCTTCTGGCATTTGCATTCCATGGAGCTTATAAAAACGTTTTACAATAGCTTCGTCCATTTTTTCATTAGCCTGATGAATCAATATTTTCTTGACATCGTTTATTGAAACACCGCTTTTATCTAAACAAGATTTTAGTGATATAGGAACATTGGTTAATGCAAATTCATAGATTTTGCGACCATACATTTTAATATATCTGCGTTGATCTGTAATTTCAGGATGATTTGTTTCTCCAAAATAGATAAAATGCGCTTCGTCTAAAGTATATGTTGCTGTTTCATGGGCAATAATTCCACCTTTTTCATTGCTTTCTTCAATAATCACAGCGCCTGCACCATCACTATAAATCATAGAATCTCTATCGTGTTTATCAATAACTCGAGATAAAGTTTCGGTACCTACTACTAAACAGCGTTTTGCTATACCAGAGTCAATAAAAGCTTTGGCTTGGATGACTCCTTCAATCCAACCAGGACAACCAAATAGTAAATCATAACCAACACATTTTGGGTTTTCAATTTTTAATAAGTGTTTAACGCGAGAGGCAATACTGGGTACAGTATCACTTTGTTCAGTATTGTGTTTTACATCGCCATAATTATGAGCGACAATGATATAATCAATACTTTCTTTATCAATTTTTGCATCTTCAATTGCTTTTTGAGAAGCATAAAATGCAATATCAGAATTTAGTAATTCATTCTTAATGTAGCGTCGTTCTTGTATGCCAGTTATTGCCTTAAATTTTTCGACAATAACTTCGTTTGTGCTATTTATTGAAGATCCATCAGCGTTTAAAAACTCATGATTATAAAAATTCTCATTCTTTTCTATAATGCTTGGTATATAACTTCCCGTTCCTGTTATTCTAATGCTCATAGTTACTTTATGTCAATTTCATTATTGCGAAACTACTGAATAATAAAGAATATTTATCACTTTCTTGTTTTGAACACATCATTTTTACTGAATTCGTAAAAAAGTAGCATTCATATTCTAAAATACAAAAAAAAGCACTCATTTTGAGTGCTTTTTTAAGGTATTGTTTAATGGATTATGCATCTACATAATCCTCAATTGGTGCACAACTACATATTAAATTTCGGTCTCCATAGGCATCATCAACACGCCTCACGCTTGGCCAAAATTTATTATCTCTAACAAAGTCCAAAGGAAAAGCTGCAGCTTCTCTACTATATGGCAATAACCATTCATCAGAGGTTAGCATATCAAGCGTGTGTGGTGCATTTTTTAATGTATTGTTCTCATCGTCTTTAGAAACGGCATCGATTTCTTTTCTTATGGAAATCATGGCATCGCAAAAACGATCCATTTCAGCTTTACTTTCACTTTCAGTCGGCTCTATCATCATAGTTCCTGCAACAGGAAATGAAACTGTTGGAGCATGAAAACCATAATCCATTAAACGTTTGGCGATATCTGTAACTTCAATACCATTAGCTTTAAAATCGCGACAATCTATAATCATTTCGTGTGCAGCTCTTCCATTTTCACCAGAATATAAAGTTGGGTAAAAACCTTCTAAACGTTCTTTAATATAATTAGCATTAAGTATAGCTACTTCTGTTGCTTGTTTTAAACCTTTTGCGCCTAACATTTTAATATAACCGTAAGAAATAATGCATGCTAGAGAAGACCCGAATGGCGCTGCTGAAATAGCTGAAATGGCTTGATGACCTCCAGTTTTTATGATTGGATTTCCTGGTAAAAAAGGAACTAATTGTTCTGCTACACATATTGGTCCAACGCCTGGACCACCACCTCCATGTGGAATTGCAAAGGTTTTATGCAAGTTTAAGTGACATACATCTGCACCAATATTTCCAGGATTTGTTAAGCCAACTTGTGCATTCATGTTAGCTCCATCCATGTAAACTTGTCCACCATTGTCGTGAATAATCTGTGTAATTTCTTTAATTGCAGATTCATATACTCCATGTGTTGAAGGGTAAGTAACCATTAAAGCTGCAAGGTTATCTTTGTGTAATTCTGCTTTTTCTCTTAAATCATCAACATCTATATTTCCATTTTCAGATGCTTTGGTTACTACGACTTTCATACCAGCCATCACTGCACTTGCAGGATTTGTTCCATGAGCCGAAGAAGGTATTAAACAGATAGTTCTGTGATGATCTCCACGAGATTCATGATATGCTTTAATTACCATAAGGCCTGCAAATTCTCCTTGAGCTCCGGAATTTGGTTGTAAAGAAGTTGCTGCAAAGCCAGTTATTTCTGTTAATTGATTTTCCAAAGCATTAAGCATTAATTTATAACCTATTGGTTGGTCTTCTGGGACAAAAGGGTGCATGTTGCCCCAGTTACTCCAACTTAATGGTAGCATTTCTGAGGCTGCATTCAATTTCATTGTGCAAGAACCCAATGAAATCATAGAATGGTTCAAGGCTAAATCTTTACGCTCTAAACGCTTAATGTAGCGCATTAATTCCGTTTCAGAATGGTACGAATTAAAAACATCAAAACTTAAAAAGTCAGATTGACGTTTTAGATGATTTGGAATAGTTTCTTGAGCTGATATGGATTTAATTCTATTTGTGGAATTTCCTGTAACACGTTCAAAAATTGAAATAATTTCATTTAAGTCTGAAATTGTAGTCGTCTCATTTATTGAAATTGTTACTGCATTTGTATCTGGATAATGAAAATTAACTTCCTTCTTCTCAGCTTCGTATTTTACTTTGACCGCATCGGCTTTTATTTGAAGTGTATCAAAATAATGCGAATTAGTTTGCTCTAAACCTAAATTCTCTAAAGCATTTGCTAGAGTAGATGTTGAATTTTTTACTTTATCAGCAATAAATTCTAAACCTTTAGGTCCGTGGTAAACAGCATACATACCAGCCATAACAGCTAAAAGTACTTGTGCAGTACAAATATTAGATGTTGCTTTATCACGTTTAATATGTTGCTCACGCGTTTGCAATGCCATACGCAATGCTCTATTATCATTAGCATCTTTGGTTACACCAATTATGCGTCCTGGTACATCACGTTTGTAAGCCTCTTTTGTTGCAAAATAGGCGGCATGTGGTCCACCATAACCCATAGGAATTCCAAATCGTTGTGTTGTACCAACAACTACATCTGCTCCAAAATGACCTGGTGCTTCAAGTTTTACTAAGCTTAAAATATCAGCAGCAACTGCAACTTTAATATTTTCGGCATTGGCTTTTTCAATAAAAGATTTAATGTCGGTAATCTGGCCGTTTTTTCCTGGATATTGCAACAAGGCACCAAAGTATTCATCTGACAGATTGTATTGCGCTTCATTACCAATAACCAATTCAATTCCTATCGGGTTTGCTCTGGTTTGCAGTAAATCAATGGTTTGTGGTAAAACTAAATCTGAAACAAAAAATTTATTGATATTAGCTTTCTTTTGACTACGGTCTCTAACTGCAAATAACAATCCCATAGCTTCAGCAGCAGCAGTGCTTTCATCTAAAAGTGAAGCATTCGCTATTTCCATACCTGTTAAATCTATAACCATAGTTTGGAAATTTAATAAGGCCTCTAAACGACCTTGTGCGATTTCTGCCTGATAAGGTGTATATGCTGTATACCAACCTGGATTTTCTAAAATATTACGCTGAATAACTGCAGGTAAATTAGTGGGATGATATCCCAAACCTATATAAGATTTATAGACTTTATTGAGTTGCGATAATTTGTAAATATGAGTCAAATATTCTTGCTCACTCATTGCATCATCTAAGTCTAAATCTTTTTCTAAACGAATGCCAGCTGGTATGGTTTCAGAAACTAATTGTTCAATATTAGTGACACCAATTGAGTTTAGCATGGCTTTTTGTTCATCAGAATTTGGGCCAATATGCCTAAGTGCAAAAGAAGTTGTATCCATTAAAAATCTAATTTATTTTAGTTTTGCAAAAATACGGATTTACCAAAGTTTTTTTGTTAATGAAAACTAAAGTTTTTAACCGAAACAATGGGTTATTAACACAATGCCTATTTTTGTATTGTGGATGTTTTAAAACGTATTCTTAATTTTTATATCAATAGCAGTATTCATGTAGCATTGGCAGTATATGCTTTAACATGGCTTACACTAATTCAATTTGAGTTAGACTATGATAAAAATGTATTGTATTTCGTGTTTTTTGCGACGATAACTGGGTATAATTTTGTAAAGTATTTTGGTGTTGCAAAATTTCATCATCGTAGTTTAGCAAGTTGGCTGAAAGTGATTCAGATATTTTCTTTTGTTGCCTTTATTGCCATGTGTTATTATGCTTTTCAACTTCAATTTAATACACTTATTGTATTATCCATTTTTGGCCTAATAACCTTCTTGTATGCTATTCCTTTAGTGCCAATGAAGTACTTTAGGGATAGTCAGAAAAACCTAAGACAAATTGGTGGATTAAAAATATACGTCATCTCTTTAGTTTGGATGTATACTACTGTTTTTTTACCTCTAATGGATAATGGTATTGACTTAAATGAGGATGTTGTAGTTACAGGTTTGCAGCGGTTTATTTTTGTTATAGTACTGATGTTGCCATTTGAAATAAGGGATTTGAATTACGATAGCTTAAAACTCGCAACAATTCCACAAAAAATTGGCATAAAAAAAACCAAAATCATTGGTGTTTTTCTTTTAATGGTGTTTTTTTTGCTAGATTATTTTAAAGACAAACTCGATGGGTATACAATAGTTTCAACATTAATTATCACTTTTATAACATTGTTATTTATTGTATTTTCAAATAAAAGTCAATCAAAATATTATAGTGCTTTTTGGGTGGAAAGCTTACCAATTGTTTGGCTTATTATTTTATTGATGCTTAGCTAATTCTTTTTCAAAAGCTATTTTCATTTTATCTTTTGAAATAGTATCAAGAACTTCAACTTTGGAAGAGGTCATAACCTTAGTTAGCTTGCCATTTTTCATGGAATATTTTCTACAAGCTCTACAGTAAATTAAATGTATATTCAGCTTTACTTTTTCCCAAAAGCTTGCTTCTTTATACTGATTCTTGTCACAAACATGATTCGCTTCTTGACAACTTAATTTTATATTACTCATAATTATTTAAAACCAATTTTTTTCCATGCAACCAGCCAGAGCAGTTCTTGCCCTATGTATGATTACCCAAAGGTTAGACGCAGTTATATTTAATTCATTACAAATCGTTTCGGTATCGTAACCAAGAATCGTTTTCATTTTAAAAACTTCAGCTTGTTTTTCAGGTAGTTTTCCAAGACAATCATAGATAGCATCTCCCAACTCAGAGTTCACCAATGTGTCTTCAGCTGTCTTGTCAAAAGGGTCTGCAACACGTTCTTCTAGCCAATCTCCTTCAGCTTCTGTATCGCTATTGTAACTCATTCTAACTTCAGCTCTACCCTTATTAGAATTTATTTTTCTGTAATGGTCAATAATTTTTCGTTTAAGAATAGATATCAACCAAGTACGCTCACTGGCTTCACCTTTAAAATTGGCCATAGATTTTAAACCTGCCAAAAAGGTTTCTGAAACTAAATCTTGAGCTATTTCCCTACTACTAACACGTGTTACGGTGTAATTAAATAGATAATCAGAATATAGTTTTATCCAGTTATTAGGTTCTATTTGATGATTATTCATTTTTGTTTTTCATTGCTGATTCAAAAATAGGATAAAAAAACGAGAAAGTAATAGCCAATTCAATTGCAGAGAATATGATGTTTTAGACCTATGTAAAATCAAAATAGATCTATTTTGTTATATTTATATAATTAATGGTTTTACACTATACTTACTAAATATTCAACGTTTGCGCATCGCTGTAACTTTATTTTTATTATTCATGCTAAACCATATTGGTTTCGCGCAGATTGATAAAAGCGAAACTCAATTATACCAATGGACGGATTCAATAATCGGGCAAAAGAATACAGGTATATACAATGGTTTAGTTTACACAGAAAAACATAGAATGATTAACGAAAAGCATAAATTCTTTAAGGAATTAAATTTTGTATTTGGTGAAGTTGTTTATGATGATAAACTTTATACGAAGGTTAGGATGAAGTATAACGTTTTTGAGGATCAGTTGATATTAAAACATTCTTTTTCTCCAAAAGATCCGAGTATTATATTGAATAAAAGCAGAGTGAAGAGCTTTAGGTTATTTGGGCATCAATTTAATAATCTGAGTTTTACAACTCTGAAAGGAGCAACAATTGAAGGTTTTTTTGAAACTTTATTAAAAACAGATTCACTACAACTTCTGAAGAAGCATAAAAAGAGGATTAGGTCTAAGACAAATGAAAATAGTAGATATTACGAGTTTATTGAGAACAATAATTATGTTCTCATTAAAAACAATCAGTATATCATAATTAAAAATCCAAAAAAGCTAGAGAAGCAGTTTCCTAGATATGAAAAATTTATAGATGACATAGAGTTGGATACTGAAAAAGAAAAGAACAAAGACTACGATGATTATTTAGTGGCTGTTTTTAGATCTGTAAAGGAAGAAATGATAACACCATTAGAGTCAAAAGAATGAGATATAAATGGGTTCTCTTTTTTATTTTATGTAACACAATAAACTTTGCTTTATGCCAAGAAAGTGCAAATAATATTTCAATAGAGTTTAATGAGATTACATTAAAAGATGCCCTTTTAAAATTAGAAGATCAGACAAATTATAAGTTTTACTATGCAGAAGATTGGCTTAATGAGGTGATTATAAATAAGTCTTATGCTAATGAGTCTTTGGCTACTGTAATTAAAGATCTTTTAAAGGATACGTCTTTAAATTTTTATATAACTACTGATAATCAAATTATCCTGACCCGTAATACTATTATTTACGATCAGCTACCATCAAATTATTTTCCTGCTCAAAGTACAGATATAAAAGAAGAACCAATCGATACATTACAGAATAATACACCAGTTCTGATAAATAAAAATGATCAAAATAATCGTATAATTAATACCGTAAGGGTCGGAAAAGAGCAAAGAGGGAATTTAAAAAGTAACTATAAATTGTCTGGTTATGTTTACGATGCTGATACTGATAAACCAATATCAAATCTCGCAATTGTTTCTAAATCAAAAAATATAGGTGCAGTTACTCAGAATAATGGTTACTACGAATTAAAGCTTGCGCCAGGAATACATATTATTGAAACCAATGGTTTGGGTTATGAACGAATGCAAACTCGTGTCATTATTTATGATGACGGTAAGTTGAATTTTAATGTAAAAAGTAAGGCAGAAGAGTTAAGTGAGGTAGTTTTAAACTCTCAAGGAATTAAAAATATTGAGGATGCAAGTACGGGCAATACCAGAATAAATTCTGAAGAGTCAAAGAATATTCCTTTAGTTCTTGGAGAGCGTGATGTACTAAAAGTAGCAACACTTCAGCCTGGCGTAACATCAGCAGGAGAGGGAGCGGCAGGTTTTAATGTAAGAGGTGGGAAAACAGATCAAAATCTAATATTATTGGAGAATACTGTGCTATATAACCCATCACATTTTTTTGGTATTTTTCCAGCTTTAAATCCATTAGTTGTTAGTGATATTGATATATACAAAGGGAGTATTCCTGCAGAGTTTGGAGGGAGAATATCTTCCGTTTTTGATATAAAAACTAAAAATGCTGACTATACTAAATTTGGAGTAGATGTTTCGGTTGGCCCAGTTACAGGTAATGTTGTTGTAAATACTCCTATTGTGAAAGATAAATCTGGTCTTATAATTGGTGCAAGAGGAACGTACTCGGATTGGGTTTTAAGATCACTAAACGAGGCTGACTTAAATAATAGTGAAGCATCATTTTACGATTTTATTGCCAAGTATAATCATAAAATAAATGAAAAGAGTAGTATACAAGCTCTAGGTTATTACAGCAAAGATGCATTTAGTATCACTTCAGATTCGTTGTTTGGTTATAGTAATAGATTAGTTTCTTTAAAATGGCAATATCAGATAAATGATAAACATAATGCTACTGTAACTTTGGCCAATAGTCAGTATAAATTTAATATTGATTATGAGGATACCATGAGCGATGATTTTATACAAAGCTTTCAGATTGACGAAACAGCTTTAAAATTAAAATTAGATTATTCACTAAGTGAAGCTCATAGTATAACTTATGGTTTATCTAGTAAGCTTTATGGTATATTGCCAGGTAAAATTGAACCTCAAGGACAAGGAAATCTTATTACTCCAATTGATATTCCTAAAGAACAAGGAGTTGAAGGTGCATTTTTTGTTTCAGATAGCTATAAAATCAATGAGCGTTTACTATTAGATTTAGGATTTAGATTGTCATTCTTTTCAGCTTTAGGTAAGGCGAATAAACGTGTTTATTCTGAAGGAACACCTAGATCAGAAAGTACTGTAATCGATACAGTAAGCTATAGCAAAAATGAAATTATTGAAACCTATGTTGGTCCAGAATTTAGGATAGCTGCCAGATATTTTTTGTCAGATGACTTCTCTGTAAAAGCTAGCTTTAATAATACATATCAATACATACATACCTTATCTAATAATACTACCGTTTCACCTATTGATATTTGGAAATTATCTGATAATTTTATTAAACCACAGCAAGCAACACAATTCGCTTTAGGCTTTTATAAAAATCTTAATATAAACGCTTATGAGTTAAGTTTAGAGGGATTTTATAAAAGACAAAATAATATTTTAGATTTTAAGACTGGGGCGGATATTCAGTTAAATGAAGCTGTTGAAACAGAAATATTACAAGGAGAAGGTAAGGCTTATGGTGTTGAGTTTTTATTCAAAAAAAATCTTGGAGATTTAAGAGGATGGATAGGTTATACATACTCTAGGTCATTTTTTAAATTAGACAGTCAATTTGCAGAAGAACGGGTTAACGATGGTAATTATTTTCCATCTAATTTTGATAAGCCACATGATTTTACTTTGGTGTTAAACTATAAATTATCACAACGTATAAGTCTATCGAGTAATTTTTTATATCAAACAGGAAGACCTGTAACATTTCCAACAGGTAACTATCAATTTAACGGAGGGGAGTTTGTATTGTATAGTGATAGAAATCAATTTAGAATTCCTGATTATTATAGATTGGATTTAGGATTAAATTTTGAAGGCAATCATAAAAAAAATAAATTGGCACATAGCTTTTGGAGTTTGTCAGTCTATAACGTGTTAGGAAGAAATAATCCTTATTCTGTCTTTTTTATAAACAATGATGGAGAGATTGAAGCTTTGCAAAGCTCTATATTTAATATACCTGTACCTTCTTTAACCTATAACATTAGTTTTTAATACCATGAGAAAGTATTATAGTTATCTAATATCAATCAGCAAAAAGAAACTGCGTTTTGTTATAGCGTTATCTGTTATAGTTTTTAACTTATCTTGTGTGGAGCCATATGAAGGTGATTTTGGTAGTTTTGAAGATGTTTTAGTAGTTAATGCTATAATTACTAACGAACTCAAAAGACAAGAAGTAACACTTACAAGATCATACAGATTTGAAGAGGAAGAGCCACCATTTGAGACAGATGCTGAAGTTTCAATAACTACAAGTAACGGTAATCAATACAATTTTGAAGAAACTCAACAAGGCGTTTATAAGTCTATAGAACCATTCGCTGCAGAGCTTCAAAGCAACTACATTTTAAATATTACAACATCTTCTGGAAGAACATATCGTTCTACTCCGATGGAACTGCCTGTAGCCAACACAACTATTGATGATGTGTTTGCTGAAAGAATTATTAATGATAATGGCGAAGAAGGCATAACAATCAATATTGATAGTTTTGATTCTTCTGGGTCTTCTAAATTTTACAGACACGATTTTATTGAAACTTTTAAAATTATAGCACCTTTTTGGAGTCCTTTTGATGCCGTATTTGTCATTGAAGGTTTTGAAACTTTTGAGATTCCTGTAATACTTAGAGAACAAGAGGAACAAATTTGTTATAGTACAAATAATGCATCAACTATAAATGTTGTAAGTACACAAGCACTGGTTGAGGATAGATTAGATGACTATAGCGTTAGGTTTGTAAATAGAGATAATTATATACTTTCTCACAGATATAGTATACTAGTTAAGCAATATGTTTTATCACCAGAGACCTTTGCATATTATGATACTTTGAAAGGATTATCACAATCATCTACTACTGTTTTTTCTGAAGATCAGCCAGGATTTCTTGCAGGAAATATTATTTCATTGACAGATCCTGATGAAAACATTGCTGGCTATTTTGAAGTATCTACAGTAGCAGAACAAAGATTGTTTTTTAGTTATGAAGATTTTTTTCCTGGAGAAGAATTACCTCCTTATGTTATAAGTTGTGTACTTCAAAAACCATCAACAGCAGGTAATTTTGGTGAGCGTGATTTAGTGAATATTATAAGAGAGGAAAGTATGCGTTTCTTCGACTATAATACTAATCCTCAACCTGGCGAAGGTCCTTATATTATGGTTATACCGCAATGTGGTGACTGTACTACACTAGGAAGTAATATTGTACCCGATTTTTGGGTTGAATAAAATAGTTAATGAAATTAAATAACGTTTATATTATTATTCTAATCCTTTTAACTAAAACCTCATTTAGTCAACAAGATTATACTCAAAATAGTGATGCTGTTAATGATATTTCAGCACCGATGGAATCCATTTACATAGACATAAATGGAGGACTTTTATTTTCTGGGGAATATCTTTATTACTCAATGTTTTGTTTTGATACTACTACGAAGAACAATAGCCAAATGAGTAAAATTGTCTATGTTGAACTGATTGCGAGTAATGGTGATCGCATCTTTAAACATAAAATTAAATTAGATAATGGTAGAGGATATGCTGATTTCTTCTTGCCTGTAACACTTAATACAGGTCATTATAAGTTAGTAGCATATACTAATTGGATGAGAAATGGCGATTTTAATAATTTAGGTAATGCTAATCTCACCATTATTAATCCTTATAAATCCATAACAAGTATTGAAGATACTCAGGTTAAGATTGATAGTGTCTCAGTAAATAATTTGCTAAAAGAAAATAAAGTTATTCAGCTGATTGGCCTAAAATTAAATAAAGAGCGCTATGGTAAGAGACAAAAAGTTGTAGTAGAATTACACGATTCACTGAATAATATTGGTGGAAGTTACTCTGTAAGTGTAAAGCGTAAGATCGATATACCAGCTTCAGAGTTTCGTCACACAGTAGATTACTATAGTAGACTGAAGGCTCAAAAAATTCAATTTTCAAAGGATGATTCTAACGTCTTCTTACCAGAGTTTAGAGGTGAATTATTTAAAGGAAGCATAAGGCATAAAGGTTCGGACAATAAAGGAAACTTAAAGGTTGCAGTATCGATTGCCCACGATTTTAATATACTTAACATAGCACATACAGATATTTCTGGTAATTTCTATTTTAATGTGGATGAAAACTATAGTACTAACAAAGCCTATTTTCAGGTGCTGGGAGAAAATTCTCAAGACTATGATGTGATTTTAGAACCAAAACCTGAACTCGATATTTCCGAATTAAAATTTGAAACGTTTAGGTTAAATCCAGAATGGAAAGACTTCATTATAGAGCAGAGTGTATATAATCAGGTTGAGAATGCATATTTTGAATTTAGGTCAGATTCACTTTCAATTTTACTTCATGATAATTTATTTAAAGGACGAATTTATGAGTCATATAACTTAGATGACTATAACCGATTTGCAACTTTGAAGGAAACGGTTCAAGAAATAATTAAAAATACATCTATTAGAAAAGACAATGAAAGACAAGATGTTTTTGAAATACAAGGTTTTAATTTTGGTACCAATACAAACATAAAGCCCTTGTTGATTTTAGACGGTGTAATTGTAGATAATCATAGTAAGATGATGGATTTCAATGCTACTACTATTAAGACAGTTAAAATCTACAGAGATCAGTTTGTGATAGATTTAGAAGTATTTCAAGGTATTATTAATATTGAGACGATAGGTGGCTTAACTACTAATGAGTTTATAAATAATGGAAATATACCTAGCATACAAATTAATAAACCTCAAGTCAAAAAAACATATTACAAGCAAACTTATACAAATGAAAACAGGATTTCGAGACTCCCAGATTTTAGACAGCAACTATTATGGATACCTATTTTTAATGTTTCAGAGAATAATAAAACTATAAGCTTTTTTACTTCTGATGTAAAAGGGGTTTATGAAATAAAGCTAGAGGGATTTACATCCAACGGTAAGCCAGTTTCTATTCTCAAAGAATTTGAAGTCAATTAAAAACCTATTGTCCAATTTTCTGCCCATAATGGTGATAAGCTTCTATTTCCTGCACCATTCGTTGAACCTTCCGTATAAAAATTTGTTGTTCCATTGTAATTAGAGCCATTAAAATTTGTTAAAGGATTATCGAACTCTATGGTATTGACGAATAAATTTCCATTATCTATCATATCAGATTCGGTAGTGCTATTTACGTTTATGCCTAATTGAATTTGCGATGTATATACGTTATTTAGATTAAAGAGACCACCACCATAAGTATAGTGTATTGCACTGTTTGACAAAGGACCATTTATAGTGACATTGTCTATTGTTGCTGAGGTTGCAGGTTCTGCACTAAAATCAAATTCATTATTGCCTAGTTCTATTCCAGACTTATTTTGATTAGATAAATACCATGAACTGCCTGTACCATTCCATCCACCAGATATTTTAATACCAGATAAATTTGTGTTTAATCCAACAAGATTTGTAGCATTAATTCGTCCGCCAAAAATTTCAAATCCATTACCTAAACTTTCATAAGCTTGTATATTTTGGACTGTAGTAAAAGAACCAACACCATAAAATGTTAAAGCATTAAATCGTTTTTCATCTCTAAAAAGAGCCCCTGTATATTCTAACCTTAAATATCTAATGACACCAGAACTGGTCTCATTATCAGTACCTCCATAAAAAATATCACCTAGTTCTGATCGTGAGTTTATAGCATTGTTTGTTGGAGCCTGCCCACATATTATTAATCCTCCCCAATCACCTGCTTCTGGATTTTCACTGTCAGATGTAATTACAACCGGATTGTCGGCGTTTCCCCATATAAAAATTTGCCCACCTTGTGCTACAGCTATATAAGCGTTACTATCGGTAAAGGCCTTTATTTTTGTACCAGCTAAAATTTCTAATGTACCACCATCTCTAACAATGTATGGACCAGTTAATTTATAATCGATATTAGAAACTAAAACACGCCTAGTGACTAAAGCACCTTCCAACGCGTTGTCTGGAACACAGCTGTCATAACAACTACCTCCACAATCAATACCTGTTTCGTTACCATTTTGGACACCGTCGTCGCAAGAGGTGACAATAGTTGCAGGTCTATCATCATCTGAACATGAAAAAAATACCAAAGCCAAATGAAGGACGAGTAAGTATCTAATCATAAACAGAAAAGTCATTTTCGTTTTCATTTTGACTATTGACTTATTAGAAAATTCTATTGGATGATGGTTTTTCCTCATTGCTGAATAAAAGTAGTGTAAAAAGTTGAGAAATAAATTATGTTTTAAGAAGGTCACTAAATGCATCTTCTATTTTTCTGTATTTATACTTGAAACCATTTGCTTTAAGGTTTTCTGGTATTACATTTCTACTTTTTAATACTAATTCTGATTCTGTACCTATGATTTGAGCTCCCATTTTTAATAACCATTTTGGATGCGATAATCCAAAAGGAACTTTCATTACCTTTCTCAAAGTTTTCATTAATATTCTGTTTGTGATCGGTTTTGGTGAGACAATGTTGAATATGCCTTCCAATTTTCTTCCAATTATAAAATCAATAGCTCTGGCAAAATCAGTTTCGTGAATCCAACTAACTTTTTGCTTGCCATGCCATTGTTTTCCACCTAAACCAAACTTGGTCAATCGTTTTAAAGGTATGAGCGCTCCTCCATTTTTTCCAATCACAATTGATGTTCTCAAAATGACCTTCTTTGTTTTTGGTGTTTCAATAGCATTAAACGCAGCTTCCCAAGATTTTGCAATATTCATGGAAAAATCATCACCAATATCTCCATTGGTTTCTGTCATTTCTTTTCTATATGAACCCTCATAAATTGTAGATGTAGACATATTGAGCCAAGTTTTTGGAGGATTTTTACAGTTGGTTATTGCCAAACCCAACAAACGTGTGGAGTCTATTCTAGAATCGTGAATTAGCTTTTTATTTGCTTCAGTATATCTACAATCTACTGATTTGCCTGTGAGATTGATTAACACATCTGTTTGTTCAAGTATAGATGTCCACTTGTCTAAATCTTTAGCATTCCATTTTATATCATTATCTCTTTTAGGATTTCTAGTTAATATGTAAATGGTATATCCTTTTTCTGAGAAGTAATTTTCTAAGACTTGCCCTAGAAATCCGCTTCCGCCTGCTATAGTGATTGTTTTCATAAATTAATTATTTGGTGGCACTGATAATATAATATCCAAAACTTTTCATATGTAATCCTGAAAGTAGAGCATAGAAAGACCCTTTTAAATTGTGAAGACTTTCTTTTTTAATAGATTTAAAATTCAAAAGTTTTTTTAGAATAAATCCAGTGATTGCAAAAGGGACATGTAAAACAGATGGAGCAACTCTAAAAGATGCATCTTCAACTTTAATATCTTTAAAACCAAGCGCTTTAAGTTTTTGTTTTATGAATGTGTGCGTTTCTAACTTTTCTAAACTCCAGTGGTTACAAAGTTTATTATAAGAATATTTACCTCCTTTACAGAGTTTGGTTTTATCCTTTTTTAGAAAAGCATCCGCAATGACTAATCGTCCACCAGGTTTTAAAATACGATGCGTCTCTCTTAGTGTATTTTCACCATGACCAGAATGGCAAAAGCTTTCTATTGCTACTGCTGAGTCGAATGAATTAGATTGAAAAGACGTATTGTTATAATTCTCTTTTAGAATAATTCCATTTTTACCTTTCAGTAACTCATTACCTTGTTGAACTTGAAAGCCAGATAATGTCACTCCATAGGCAATAATGTTTTTGTGTAATTTGAGTGCATGCCTCATAGTACCTCCCATTCCACAACCTAAATCAACAAGCCTGTTTTTAGCTTTGCCAATTTTTAAACGTTTCAGCACCTGAGAATTCATTTGGTTGAGCATAGAGTCACGTTTAAAAGGATTGGTTTTAAATGGAATAAAATATCCAAAATGCATGTTGTAATCATTACTCCAAAACTCATAATCTTCGGTAGCTTCGTTATAGAAATCTACCATTTCTATTTTGTTTTGTTCTGAGTAATCTTTGATGTGAATTGCTTGTGTCTTCATAGTATTAAAATTTTGGTAGTTTCCAGTTTATTTTTTTGTGAGGAATTGCTGTTGACTTTAAATTTCCTCTCTGTGTATTTACTTCCTTGATAACTCCGAGTTTGGATAAAAGCCAAACTAGGATCCATCCAAAATCTATTTCATACCATTTCATTGAAAATTTTGCAGAAGTAGGATGGGAGTGATGGTTATTATGAAAGCCTTCACCAAAAGAAATTAAACCAAGAAGCACATCATTGAAACCGCTTTCATCAGCATTTTCTATTTTATATCTTGAATAGCCATACTTATGCGACGCATAACCAATGTACCAATGTCCTAAAATGATAATAGATGTTCTAAGACAGGTGGCAATAAGCGTACTATTTATGCCTAGCAAGTAAACAAGTAGAAGCATAAAAGTGAAGTAATGTAAATACCACGTTTTGTGCAACCATAATATTGTTGGGTCATTTAAATCCTCTTTAGGAATATTATATCGATCTAAATTTTTCGGAACAAAAGTTAAATGTAGATTCCACCAATAGTCTGTGATTAATGAATGATTATATTGAAAATATCTAGGGCAATCTGTTCTATTTTGCCAATAATCTCTAAAATAGTGTTGTTTTAACCAGCTTAAAGGACTACCTAAACCAGTAAGCACGAATAAGTATATACTCAAGTTTCTAAATAATTTAGAGGTTTTATAGGACTTATGAATTATGCCTCTGTGTAACCCAATTGAATGTCCAATTCCTACTGATACTAAAGTAAGCACGAAACCTAGAATTATATCTGACCAGCTAAAAATTGATAAATCAATCAAAAATATCGGTATTAACATGAGGTATAACCATAAACACTTTTTCCAAGATAGTTTAACGAAACCAGCAGATGTATTGAGTTTACTATTCATAGTTTTTAATTTTATAGGTTATATAAAGGTGGAAGAAAGCAAGCAATAGTGTCACTATAATAAACAAGAACATATGCTCAATACCACCATGTCCATTATTCCCTATTTGTCTGTAGAGCATAATTATTGATATAGTAAGTATTACATATACTGTAAATAATATTTGTATTGATTTGGATAGTTTTTTAAAGTGTACCATAATTGATACACTCATTGCAACTTGAACAATACCTAACACCGTCTGTGCAATCATGCCTCCCCAAAATGTAAACCAGAGTAATATAGTTATTGGAATAAGCGAACTATTTATTTGATAAAAATGTTTCATATTTTATTATTTTAAAACTTTCAGAAAATATTGAAAGTTATATTTAAAAAATATATGGTTACTTCATCAGTTTTAAAACCGACTTCGTTAACCAATTTTGTTTTTGATTGACAAGTTTATTCATTAGTGTATCTAAATCGTCAGTTAGATCTTTTAAAGCCTTTGTTTGTTTAATTAGTTCTTTCGTTTTTTCTGTACCATCATCCTTAATGGAAGATACTTCATCTAAAACTTTAATGACTGGCTTTATCTCTCTTCGACTTCGTTCTTTTGCTATGATTCTAGCTAATTCTTGTACATCTTTTTCGGTTGTGAAGAACTCTTTACGCTCGCCAGAAATTAAAACTTTAGTAACAATTCCCCAATCCATAAGTTGCCTTAAATTCATGCTGGTGTTACCACGAGAGATTTTAAGGTCTTCCATAACATCCTCCATGGACAAGGGCTTTGTAGATACAAAAAGCAGTGCTTGTATTTGTGCCATAGCTTTGTTTATGCCCCAAAGTGTGCCCAAACTTCCCCATGTACTTATAAATTTATCTTTTGCTTCTTGGTATTCCATATAGCAAATATACAATAATTTTTAAACTTTCAATAATTATTGAAAGTTTATTTTAAAAGTAAAGAGAATTAGTTTTAACTCTCTTTCTTTAATCTATTTCAATAATCCAGCACGTCTAAGCAAAGCCTCAGGTTTTGGTTCTTGTCCCCTAAACTTTTTATATAAAGTCATTGGGTTTTCTGTGCCACCTTGTGATAAAACGTAAGTTTTAAACTTATCCGCAACCGTTTTATTAAAAATACCTTCCTCTTTAAAGTATTCAAACGCATCTGCATCTAAAACTTCTGCCCATTTATAACTGTAATAACCCGAAGAATAGCCTCCTTGAAATATGTGAGCAAACGATGTGCTCATACAGTTTTCAGCAACATCAGGATATAGGCTAGTGTCTCCAAATGCTTCAACTTCATGAGCCTTTACATTTTTTATATTTGAAGGATCAACACCATGCCAACTCATATCTAATAAACCAAAACTCAACTGTCTTAGAGTTTGCATCCCTTCATGAAACGTCGAAGATGCTTTAATCTTTTCAATAAGTTCCATCGGGATAACCTCTCCAGTTTCATAATGTGTAGCAAAGAGTTTTAATGATTCTTCTTCATAACACCAGTTCTCTAAAATCTGACTTGGTAATTCAACAAAATCCCAATATACACTAGTACCAGATAAGCTTGGATAGGTTGTGTTTGCTAACATACCATGTAATGCATGACCAAACTCATGAAACAATGTAGTCACCTCATTAAAGGTTAGGAGTGAAGGTTTGCTTTTTGTAGGCTTTGTAAAGTTGCAAACTATAGAAACATGTGGTCGTTCATTAACTCCATTTTTAATCATTTGTGGTTTGTAAGATGTCATCCAAGCTCCATTGCGTTTTCCTGCCCTTGGGAAAAAGTCAGCATAAAATACAGAAACTAATTCACCTTCGCTATCAGTAACTTTATAGGTTAAAACATCTTCATGATATTTGTCTATGGTATCAATTTCTTCAAATTGTAAACCGAATAATTTTTCTGCAACGGTAAACGCTCCGTTGATGACATTTTCTAATTTTAAGTAAGGCTTTAATTGTTCATCATCTAAGTCGAATAACTTTTGTTTTAACTTTTCCGAATAATAGCCAGAATCCCATTTTTGTAATTCATCAATACTGTCTAAATCTTTGGCGAAATCTTCAAGTTTTTTAAATTCTTCGTCAGCAGCTGGCTTTGCCTTTTCTAATAATTCATTTAGAAATGATTTAACTTTTTTTGGAGTTTCAGCCATACGTTCCTCTAGTACAAAATGCGCATGGGTTTTATAACCTAATAGTTGAGCACGCTCAAAACGTAATTGTGTTATTCTAAGAACAATATCTTGATTGTCTAAGTCGTCATTCTGAAATCCTTTTCTTCCGAAGGCTTTAGACAGTTTTTCTCTTAGCTTTCTGTTATCGGCATAGGTCATAAACGGAATATAACTTGGATAATCTAAAGTAATTAACCAACCGTCTTTGTCTTTGCTTTCTGCTAATTGCTTTGCAGCTTCTTTGGCACCATCTGGTAAACCTGAAAGATCGGATTCATTAGTAAGGTGCAACTCAAATTTGTTAGTTTCTGCTAAGATGTGTTCACCAAATTTTAATTTAAGTTGGCTCAATTCTTTATCAATGGCTCTTAATTTTTCCTTTTTATCATCAGATAAATTGGCCCCATTTCTTGAAAAACTTTTGTATTTCTTATTAAGAAGTGTCTCTTGCTCAGTTGTTAAGTCCAAACCAGATTTTGAATCATAAACCGCTTTTACGCGTTCAAATAAATCCTGATTTAATATGATATCGTTACTAAATTCAGACAATAATGGCGAGACTTCTTGAGCTATTTTTTGAATTTCATCATTAGTCTCAGCAGAATTTAAATTGAAGAAAATACTAGAAATACGATCTAATTCTTCACCAGAATAATCTAAGGCTTCAATAGTATTTTTAAAAGTTGGAGCTTCAGAGTTTTTTATAATAGCATCAATTTCTGCTTTAGCTTTTTTTATTCCAGTTTTAAAAGCAGGTAGAAAATCTTCAGTTTTTATTTTTGAAAAAGGTGCTGTATTATGTGCTGTGCTGAATGGTTTATTAAGAATTGTCATTTTATGGTATTTTTCTTACTAAAATGTTGATAATGTGATTTTTAACTAAAATTTAAGAGGGTGAAATAATAAGTTAGCTGTACCTTTGCAAAATCTTATTAGCATTAATTTTTGTTATTAGGAGTTGATTAATAGCTAAAAGCCTTGACGAAAGTTGAGGCTTTTTTATAAGTCTTTTGCGGAATCAATGACTTTGGCTTTGAGCCCTTCCTTGTAAACCATTATTTTGTCTAATATACATTGGTCTGAGCTACCTAAAATCTGAGCTGCTAAAATCCCTGCATTTTTTGCGCCATTTAGAGCTACAGTTGCCACAGGAACTCCGCCTGGCATTTGTAAAATAGATAAAACAGAATCCCAACCGTCGATAGAATTACTACTCTTTACTGGTACTCCAATAACTGGAAGAGGTGACAAAGAGGCAACCATTCCTGGTAAATGAGCAGCTCCACCAGCACCAGCAATGATAACTTTTATATCTCTTTTATGAGCATTTTTACTATAATCGAATAGTTTTTCAGGAGTTCTATGTGCAGAAACAATATCAACTTCAATTTCTATATCAAATCCTCTTAGAATATCAATAGCGTCTTGCATTACTGGCAAATCGCTCTTACTTCCCATTATTACGCCTACTTTGCTCATAATTTATTCACTTATAACTTCAATTGTACGTTTTACTTTTTCAGCAACTTCACGCGCTACTGCAATATCTTTATTTACTATGGTTACGTGTCCCATTTTTCGGAACGGTCTGGTTTGTTTTTTTCCATAAATATGAGGAGTCACACCATCCATTGCCATAATTTTCTCAATGTTTTTATACACTACATTCCCTGTGTAATCTTCAGATCCAACTAAATTTACCATGACTCCAGCAACTTTGCTTTCAGTATTACCTAGTGGTAATCCTAGTATACATCTTAAGTGCTGTTCAAATTGTGATGTATAACTTCCTTCAATACTGTAATGACCAGAATTATGTGGTCTAGGAGCGACTTCGTTGACTAAAATTTCATCATCTTCAGTTTGAAACATTTCAACAGCTAATAAACCAACATGTTTAAAGGCAGCTGCAGTTTTAAGCGCAACCAATTCAGCTTTTTTTGCAATTGCCTCCGGAATTCGTGCAGGACAAATCACGTATTCTACTTGGTTAGCTTCAGGATGAAATTCCATCTCTACCACAGGATATGTTTTTAAATCGCCTTTTTCATTTCTGGCAACAATGACAGCTAATTCATTTTTAAACGGAATCAAGTCCTCGGCTACACATTCTACATTTGGTAAATCAACAGTGTCTGTATAGCGTTTTACAATTTTTACTCCAGTACCGTCATAACCAAAACGAGCACTTTTCCATACAAAGGGATAACTTAATCCTCCATGCTCTACAGCATCTTGAATTTCGGAAGGATGCGCAAAACGCGAAAAATCAGCTGTTGGTATATTATGGTCGCGATAAAATAATTTCTGTACGGCCTTATTTTGTATTACACGAAGTGTTTTTGATGATGGAAATACTTTTATACCTTCATCTTCGAGTGTTTCAAGGGCGTCTACATTTACATTTTCAATTTCAATAGTTAAGACATCTACCTTTTTTCCGAAGTTAACAACCGTATCATAATCTAATAAATCACCAACAGTAAACTCATCGCAAGCCAATCGCGAAGGAGCATCTGCACTTGGATCCATAACACAGGTGTAAATATCAAATTTACGAGTGTCATATAATAGCATTTTACCCAATTGACCACCACCGAGTATACCAAGTTTAAAATTTGAAGAAAAATAATTCATGTTTACTTTCCACGAAAGTGGAAATCTTTTAAAAATTCAACTTTAATTACCACAAAAATACACTAAATATGGTATATACTTTTAAATTCGTAAATCAAAAAATAGTCAATCCTCAATCAATTGATTATCTTTGCATTTCTAAAATAATGAGACCTTGATTAAGCTTCACGATTTATACTTTAAACCTTTCATTTCAGAGCAAGAAATTGATATTGCTGTGCAAAACATGGTAGATAGTATTGCGTCTGACTTGGGTGATGAGATGCCAGTGTTTATTGGTATTTTGAACGGTTCATTTATGTTCGTTAGCGATTTTGTAAAAAAGTATCCAAAACCTTGTGAAGTCACTTTTATTAAGCTCGCCTCTTACGAAGGTGTTAAATCGACTGAAGATATTCAGCGTTTGATTGGGCTTACTCAAGATTTAACAGGACGTACAGTAGTTATTTTAGAAGACATAATAGATTCAGGAAAAACTCTAGAAGAAGTGCATCGCATTTTTAAGAATGAAGGAGTTAAAGAGCTAATCATTGCGACATTGTTCTATAAACCTGAAGCCTATGACAAAGATTTTAAACTTCATTATGTTGGTATAGAAATTCCTGATAAGTTTATTGTAGGCTATGGCTTAGATTACGATGGCTTGGGAAGAGATTTGCCAGATGTATATCAATTAAAAACAACACAACACATGACTAACTTAGTGCTATTTGGACCTCCAGGAGCAGGCAAAGGAACACAAGCTAACTTCTTAAAAGAAAAATATGATTTAGTACATATCTCTACAGGAGATGTATTTAGATACAATATTAAAAATGAAACGGCATTGGGTATGTTGGCTAAGTCTTACATGGATAAAGGTGAATTGGTACCAGACCAAGTGACTATAGACATGCTAAACAAAGAAGTTGAAAAAAATGCACATGCTAAAGGTTTTATTTTTGACGGTTTCCCAAGAACAAATGCACAAGCTAAAGCACTCGACGAATTAATGGATAGCAAAGATTCTCAGATTAATGCTATGGTTGCATTAGAAGTTGATGATGAAGTATTGGTAAAACGTTTACTGGAAAGAGGAAAAACCAGTGGAAGAGCAGATGATGCTGACGAAAGTATTATTCGAAACCGAATTAAGGAATACTATACTAAAACAGCAATTTTGAAAGATTACTATGCTGCACAAGACAAATACTTTGGTGTTGATGGTGTTGGTAGCATTGAAGATATTACTGTACGGTTGAGTTCAGTCATTGATAAACTTTAATTCTTGTCAAAAACAAGAATTTGTTTCTTATTAATTAAAAAAAATTTCCACTATCGTGGGAAATAAACATGACTGAAGGAAATTTTGTTGACTACGTAAAAATGCATGTATCCTCTGGAAATGGGGGAAAAGGTTCTGCGCATTTACACCGGGAAAAATATATACAAAAAGGTGGTCCAGATGGTGGAGATGGTGGTCGTGGAGGTCATGTAATTCTTAAAGGAAACTCTAACCTATGGACTTTAATTCACTTAAAATTTAAACGACACATTAAAGCTGGCCATGGTGCACACGGAAGTAAAGGTAGAAGTACTGGTGCAGATGGTGAAGATGCCTATTTAGAAGTGCCTTTAGGAACTGTAGTTAGAGATACAGAGACTAATGAGATTTTATTTGAAATCACAGAAGATGGAGAAGAAAAGATTGTAGCAGAAGGTGGAATGGGAGGTCGAGGTAACTGGCATTTTAAAAGTTCAGTAAATCAAACTCCACGTTATGCGCAACCAGGTATTCCTTTAGAAGAACGACATATTACCTTAGAGTTAAAGATATTAGCAGATGTAGGTTTAGTGGGTTTTCCAAATGCAGGGAAATCAACACTTCTTTCCGTCTTAACGTCGGCAAAACCTAAGATTGCAGATTATGAATTCACTACACTAAAACCTAATTTAGGTATAGTAGAGTATCGTGATTACAAATCCTTTGTAATGGCAGATATACCTGGTATTATTGAAGGTGCAGCCGAAGGTAAAGGTTTAGGTTACTACTTTTTAAGGCATATAGAACGTAATTCTATTCTGTTGTTTTTAATTCCGGCTGATGCTAAAGATATTGTAGAACAATACGAAATTTTGTTAGATGAATTGAGGCGTTACAATCCTGAAATGTTAGATAAGGAGCGTTTTGTCTGTATCTCAAAATCCGACATGTTGGACGATGAACTCAAATCTGAAATTTCTACTATCTTAGATAAAGATTTAGAAGCTGATTATATGTTTATTTCTTCAGTTGCACAACAAGGACTTACTGAGCTAAAGGATAAACTTTGGAAGATGTTGAATGATTAACAGAATCTTAAATTAATAACTTTTCTAGATTTCGTATCTTTAAAATAAAAAGCTATGAAAACCCTCAAATATTTATGTATTGCAATTTTGTTCACGTCTTGCGGAACAATAGTAAATTACGACTACGAGAAATCCACTGACTTTACACATTACAAAACTTATGATTACTTTGACGATATGCAGACGGGTTTAAGTAAGTTTGACAGTATTCGTATAATCAGCGCAATAGATGCCAAACTATCCACAATGGGTCTTAAACGATCCGACAGTCCAGATTTTTATATTGATATTCAAAGTAGTGAACTGATGAACCGAAACAATCCTAATATTGGTGTAGGTGCTGGAGGTGGAGGTGCCGGAGGCTTTGGTGGTGTCTCTGTTGGTATACCACTAGGTGGAAATCAATATACTAGAGAAATAGTTATTGATTTTGTAGACAAATCGCAAAATGAAAAATTGTTTTGGCAAGCCGTAAGTGAGAGTACATACAAAGCAAACGCTTCAGTTGAAAAACGCGAAGCTACTTTGGCTAAACTCGTTGAAAAGATATTTGAAGGTTATCCTCCTAAAAAATAAGTTAATCTACTGTTAATCTTCAGGTTGAAAAGTGTTTTGGTCTTTATTTTTAGAAAACTAAAATATTCAATCAATGAAAAATCAAATTAAAACTTTACTGTTAGTGGCATTTTTATCGACCTCATTTGCATTTGCTCAGAATGAAATAAAACCACCAAAAGGCTTTACTAAAGACATAGGAAACATGATTTCTATGCTCGATAATTTAAAGCAACGCGTAGAACGTAACGTTAGAAATTTAAATCAAGAAGGAACCGACTTTCTCTTAGACGAAAATGCTAATAGTCCTGGAGCCATAATCTATCATTTAGCAGCGACAGAGGCGTATTACCAAGTATACACATTTGAAGGTAGAGGATTTAATGCTGAAGAAAAGAAAAAATGGGAAACTGCCTTAAGCCTTGGAGATAAAGCACGCGAGGAATTTAAGGATAAGCCTATTCAATACTACATGGATATTTATGATAACGTTCGCAAAAAGACTAAAGAACTTCTAAAAACTAAAGATGACGAATGGTTTAAAAAGAAAATTGGAAATATGAGTAACCATTGGGCATGGTTTCATGTTATGGAACACCAAGCAAATCATATGGGACAGTTGGCTATGATTACTAAAAGGATTCCATAATTTTATCATTTTCATAACAGTTTAAACTTCCGCTTTGTTTCCTCGTTTTGTAATTTTGATTTCAATAGAAAAATAAGATTATGGAAAGATTAAAAGGAAAAGTAGCGCTGATTACAGGAGGTACAAAAGGAATAGGATATGGTGTTGCGGAAGCACTTCTCAATCAAGGATTAAAAGTGGTCATTACAAGTCGTAATGAAAAGGCAGCTAACGAAGCTGCAGAATCTTTAGCCAGAAAAACAAATACAACAGGTTCTGTCATTGGAGTTCAAGCCGATGTAAGACGACTCGAAAGTCAAAAAGAAGCTGTGAACCAGGCACTGAAAACTTTTGGGCAACTAGATATTGTGGTTGCCAATGCAGGTCTTGGTCACTTTGGTAGTATTGAAGATCTAACTTCAGAACAGTGGAATGATGTTATAGATACTAATCTTACAGGTGTTTTTAACTCCATTAAAGCTAGTGTAGATGCATTAAAAAATTCCAAAGGGTATTATATTACAATTTCGAGTTTAGCTGGTACAAATTTCTTTGCAGGAGGTTCAGCTTATAACGCTAGTAAATTTGGTGTTACCGGTTTTACCCAAGCTGTAATGTTAGATTTACGTAAGTACGGAGTAAAGGTTAGTACTATTATGCCAGGTTCGGTTTCAACCTATTTCAATAGCAATGAACCGAATGAAAAAGGAGCATGGAAAATTCAGATTGAAGATATTGGAGAATTGGTTGTGGATTTATTAAAAATGAATCCAAGAACTTTGCCAAGTAAAATTGAAGTAAGACCAACAACACCTCCAAGTAGTAAATAGAAATAAAAAAGGTTTCCCAATGGAAGCCTTTTTTATTTTTTATTAGAGCATATCCTTATATTGATGTTTATAGCCAAACAGCATTACAATATTTAAAATTAGTAATACAATAGCTCCGTAAATATCTGCTGGACCTAAAAAGGCATGAAACAATACTGCGTTTATTGAAATACTCATTAAGATAATGGCTAATAATCCGCCATATTTATTGAATATAAAAGCTAAACCTGCTACAATTTCTACAATGCCAACCAAATCTATGGTTTTCGTAGACATCAAAGCAGTCATATAGTTGATAATCGATTCTGGCATCTCTTCTGGTGCTGGCATAAAGTTGAAAAACTTATTCGCGCCAAATATGACTAGTAACACTCCAAAAATAACTCGGATAACTTTAAAAACAGTTGGATTCATAATTTTTAGCTTTAGTTAGTCCTATAAAGATAGAAAAAATTAACTACTCAACCTTTATCCTTATTCCTTCACTATGACTACTAAATTCTGGTGCATACATGGATTGAATTGTACTAATACCATTACTCATATCACCAGCATTATTTACGCGCAAGTCGTATTCAAAAACATAAACACCTTTTGGTAAATAGTCGATGAAGAAATTTGTTGCCGCATCTTTTGTACTTTCATAATATCCTAAACCATCTTGCCATTTGTATTGTGATAATACATTTATAGGTTCAAAACCTGCAGCACGCATATCTTTAAGGTGTACAAATTCCATAGAACGATCAGTTCTCAGTTCTATTCTTACTCTAACTAAATCTCCAACGTTTAATTTAGTGTCTGAAGTAATCTCAGAAATCTCTTCTCCTTTATCAGTATTCGTTTTAAGGAACAATTTCTTGCTTAACTTCAACGGTGTTTCAGCTGAGGTAATTTTATCTAAATCCTCAAAGTATTGCCAATACATAGCTCCCCAAGCTATGCCATCTCCTTTTTTAGTTATGGTAACATCCGCTTGTTCAGACTTAATTTCTGAACCTATCCACGATGTTTTGTAGTAACCTGTTCCTGCTTCGAGTTTTACATTTTCTAATGTTGCAGGTGAAATAGTTTCGCTACCAACTTTAACATCTACCATTTCAGTAACATCTAGCCAATCACTGCCTTGTAACAACAAGGCATATACAGCTTCCGTTGTTGCTTTAGTTGTTTTCCACTGATTGGTTTGTTTGTTTTTTAATAACCAGATTTTTAGGTTATCAATATCTTCGAGATTCTTCGCTTCGCTTTGAATGATAGTTCCAACCTCGGAAAAAGCTTCAATTAATAAAGCTTGTGTTTCAATAGGTGCTTGATACCAGTACCAAGAATTAGTGTTGGCTTTCCAATACATACCTAATTCATCAGAAGTGATACTATTCTCTTTTAATGATTTTAGAATTTTTCCAGCAGTTTTTGCATCATTCATTCTATGCATTGTTAAGGCCATCAACCCTTTAGCATACAAAGAGCGTTTTAACCAATACTTCTGAATCTGACTTTGGTAATAATCTATTATTGTTTTTACCTCTTTAGAAGGAGTAATTTCAGGATAAAAACTACGTACATAGAGATAATGTAATTGCGTGTATGATAAATGATCTTTGCTTAAATCAACATCTTTGTTATACTTTTTTAAATCTTTATACTCTTTTACAAATTCTGCATCTAAATAGCGTAAAGCTAGCATAATCATATCATGATTGTCATGCTCAGTTGAAACTACATTAAGTTGCTTTAAGTGCCCAAAACCTGCAATGATATGTTGTGTGATATATCTGTTATCACGTCCTCCATTAAACCATGGCCAAGCTCCAGAAGGTAATTGGTTTTGCTGTAGCTTACGTTTTGCAGAATTTAATTCATTAGTCATTTTATTCATATCGAATAATAAACCGATGCGTTTTTTCTGTTCAGTTTCAGATTGTGCATCTCGTAACCAAGGTGTTTCTTGAATTAATAATGATTTCAATTCTTCATTCTTCTCTAAGTTACTTAACAAAGCATCAGTAGATTTCCATTGATTAAAAACGGCCTCAATTTTTGGATTTGATTTTACAATATGTTGCGCAAGAGCATTAGCATAGTATCTTGAAAACGTTTGCTCGTTACAATCGTAAGGATATTCCATTAAGTATGGTAATGCTTGTACAGCATACCAAGCTGGATTAGAAGTCATTTCTAAAGTTAACTTATGATGACTAAGCGTTGTTGAGGTATTATCTTTCAACTTATCTAAAGTAAACGTCTTTGTCTCATTAGATCGAATCCACATTGGCATAGTTTCAGTAACCAACATTCTGTTACTTAATACTGGCAGTGCATTTTGCTCACCATCACTAAAATCACCTGATTTTGCAATAACTTTGTATTGTACAGCTTGTATGCCTTCAGGGATTTCTATATTCCACGTGACTTGAGTATTGCCTTTTGCATCGACTTTAAAACCTAAATCGTTATATGCATTTGATAATTCACCATCAATAGATTTTCCTGTTACAGGATCAGTTAATAATAACTGTGCAATACCAGATAATTCATTGTCTGTAAGATTTGCAATCTTGGTACTGATTCTAATTTTATCACCTTCTCTTAAAAAACGTGGTGCATTTGGTATTACCATCAACTCTTTTTGTGTTACTGCTTCTAATTGCGTTACTGCACTTTCTAAGTTTTTGGTGTGTGCTAATAATTGCAGTTTCCATTTCGTCAAAGCTTCTGGTGCTTTAAAGTTGAAACTAACATTGCCTTCTGCATCAGTTTGTAATTGCGGAAAGAAGAATGCAGTTTCGTTTAGGTTTTTTCGGATTTGGATGTTTTCTAAATCTACTTTTTCTTCAATTTTATTTGCTGATTTATCACCATAATTACTATCTGAATTTTTAGGACTCCATTCATCATCTGACATGTTAAGAAGTCCATTTACATCTCCTTCCAAGGCTAAACCTACAGCCATAGGAGCTTCATTTGAAGATTCCGATTCTTCTATAGTTACTGCGTCATATAGCCTAGTTTCAGACTTCATAACACTTCTTCTTAAATAACGATTATTCCCAAAATAAAAACCAAACCAATTCAAACGGTCATAACCTTGTTGAGGATAATTTACAGATCTATTAAAGCTATTAAATAATCTAAAATTTGTAGTCCCAAAACTTTGTCTAGAGTTTTTATTTATACGACCATAATATGTAGGACGGTTAATTGGGTTGAAACTCCACTGATGTCCTCTGAATTCATCCAATGAGGCATCGTACATGCTTGCTAATAACTCAGCTGAGACTTTATCTCCTTTTGGTCCTTTAATTTTAAAGCTCCAAGTTTCGTCCTGTCCTGGTTGTAACTTATCTCTAAAGGTTTTAGTTTCTATTTCTAAATCAGTTTTAGGATAAGGTACATTAACTCTGAATTTTCTAGAGGTATAATCGTTAAAAGCAGCAAAACTACAATGCACTTCAAAACCACCTAAATCACTTTCTAAAACAGGAATGGTTATCGTCTGTTTTGAGTTATTCAGTTGCACCAATTGCGTCATAATAACTTTTCCGTCTTTTTCAATTTCAACAGTTACAGTAATATCCTCTGCAGCTGAGCCAATGGTTAGTTTAGCCATTGAACCAATGTCATAACTACCTTTGTCTAATTGAGCTTCAAATAATTGAGAGTCTGCAACCATTTTATCATCAGCACTAAATAATGAGGTGTAGGCTTCATCTTTTATGGCTTGTCCAAATTTGTCTTCGCTTTCTAAAACAACAATGTATTTACCAGAATCCCATTTTTTAAGCTTCTTTATCGTTATGGTTTTACTTTTTTCAGTATCAAAATTTGTTTTAAAAACTTCATCTCCTTTTTCCCAATTAGTGATGAGACCTTCATCTTCATATGCTTCGTGAGGGAATAAAGCTTTAAACTTTTCCTTAGATATGACTTGATAATCTGGAGCACGCCAAGACCTGTTTTTTAAAACCGTATTTGGTGCGTTGAGTTTATAGATTTTTAGTGTGCCTTTAGCTGTTACATCCTGCCCATTAAGGTTTTTAGATATGAGTGATATTTCAACTTCCTTTTTTGATTTATCAATCATATCTGGTGCAACGATACGAACAGTCATTGCATGATAACCAACATTTACTGTGGTTGTAGCCGTTCTGGTCTCACCATTTATATCTGTGACATCTGCAGTAACTTCGTATCTAAAAACAGGGAGATTTTCTTTAGAGACACTTTCATCTGGAATCGCTTTAAAAGTGACTTCAAACTCTCCTTTGTTATTCGTTTTAGTCTCACCAAAAGTAATTTCTTGTGGTTCAGAATTAAAATAAGGACGTCTCCAGTAGTACCAACTAGGATATTGTACTTGACGTTTTACCCGATATACCACCTTAGCATCAGTAATGTTACTACCAGCAAAAGCAATTGCTGTTCCGTTAACAGTGATGCTGTCATTAACTTTAAAAGTTTCGGTAATCGGTTGAAATTCTGGTTTAAATTTTGGACGTTTGTATTCTTCAACCGAAATGTAGGCATAGCCATAATTACCACAAAACATATCTATGGTATAGTTACCTGTTAAGCCATCGTTTGGCAAAATGAATTCTCCGTGTACAGACCCAAATTCATTGGTTTTTAGAAGTAGTTCGCTAACGACTTCACCATTTACATTTTTGAGTCTTATTTTGGCTTCGTTGTCAGCATTAACTTCTGTTTTACCATCTTTAGATTGTGTTGCAATACCCTTAAAGTAAACCGTTTGTCCTGGTCTGTAAATACTTCTATCTGTAAATAAGAATGAGGTATATTGGGTATCGTTATTAGGATTCTGCTCGTATTTCCTATTAATATAATAGTCGCCAAAGTAGCCAGTATCATCTTTATAATTAGCCTTTATTTCAACATTTCTGTAGCGGTTATTGTCTTTTTTGAATTGAAATTTACCATAACGATCAGTAACAAAGTTTTTCTTCCAACGTTGATTGTAATTATTTTGGGTGTATGATAATTCAACTTTTGCATCCACGATTGGTTTCCCATTATTTCGGTTAATCAATTGATAATTATGCGTATTATTTTCTGTGCTTTCAATTAAGGCTAAATCGGTAACCTGAAAGTGCGCGACTGCAAATACATTTTCTCCAGAATTCGTGTCAACTTTTATCAGATACAAGCCATTAGGCAATTTTGGTAATACAATTTCTGTGCTGTGATTTTGGTAATCATCTTCAGTTTTTAATTGGCTTGAGAATGATTCTACTGCGTTTAATTTTTTAAAAAATTTAATCTTTTCATCAGCTCTGTAGGAACTGTTATATTGTTCTAATTGCTTTTTAGAGATTTTATAAATTTTAAAATCGAGTGCATTAAGATTCTTATAGGTTATCAGTACTCTCGATGGTGAGTTAACAGAAATGAACTCCAGACTTTCTAATGTTAGGCGAGAATATAAAATTTCTTGTTTTAAACCTTCGCATTTTTTTGCTCCAGTGCTTTCAGGATAATCAGCAATTACGGAGTTACAAAGTTCAATAGCTTCTTTAAGTTTCCAGCGATGTGTTTCGTCAACTTCTCCTTCATCGTATGCAGTGCTACTATAACCATAACCTTGTTGTACATATCGATAAGCGATTTCAAAATTATAAAGGGCAGACTGAGGTGATGATTTTAAAGTTTCGGCTTTAGTTTTTAAGGTTTTTAGAAATAAACTTTCAATATTATCAAAAGTTGCATGTTGAAATACAAATCTTAACCGTTCAATATCAACATCAACAAATGCTTTCGATGCCTTATTTTTGCGATGGAATTTTAATAGATTTTGATAGATTTTTAAAGCATTGAGTTGTAAAGAGGTTGAATCTTTTGATGCAATTTTAATATTAATGAACTGCTCACTGTCAGCAATAAAATTTGTAGTGTCAATACTAAATTTATAAGCAGGTTGTGTGATGCTGTTTTCATCAGTTTTATAAAATTCTAAGGCATTATGATTTAATAAATCATATAATGTTGGACGAAAATTTTTAGAATTTTTAGCTTCTACAATAAGTGTTTTATAATTATCTAAAGGTTCTAGTTGTAATAAAATACCATTCTCTAAAGAACGCTGATAGTATACGTGAATTTCATTAAACAAGGTCTCTAAATCCCAAGTTCTAAAGTCAACTTCATCAACTTTGCTTTCGGTTTTTGTCCGGTTGTAAAACTTATACCTGTTTTGCTGAAAATACTGCCAATACATTGTTGCCAACATATTTTCTAATACATGTTTAGTGACAATGTCGCTGGTTTCAATCTCCGACTTAAATAGGTTGACGACATTTAATTGTGCTTCCTCTTCAAGCGTTAGCATGTATTTGCTTTTGTAGAGCAAAGCTTTTATACGTTGTTGTTTATTCTTTTTGCTAACGGCAGACTCATATATGTCTTCAACTAAATCTGAAGCGCTTTTTGTTAAGCCTTCGTTTTCAAGCTTGGTGACAGCTTCCCATTGACTATCAAAATCATTTTGTGCATTAGAGAAAGAAGCGAAGCAAATTAGCATGAGTATATGTATATAGTTTTTCATCTGTATCAATTTTCTACAAGATACCTTCAAAAGGTATTCCAAAAATAGTAGTAACGAGTAAACATATTATTTGGATGAGTGAAGTTAAACAATTTGTGAGTGAAACGGAACGTTATTATATTGTATTTTTGTAAAAAAAATCTTTAAATCATGATTAGATTTTTATGTGTTTTTTTAATGTCTTCAATATGCTTTTCTCAAAATTCAAAAGAGAAAGCAGAGGAGTTTATTGCTGAAAAAGAGTATAAAAATGCTCAAAGTGAAATGGTTACGTTTTTGGAATCAAATCCTGGAGATAAAGAAGCTATCGAAATTTTAGGTGACGCCTATGGTCATCAAAAGAAATGGGATAAAGCTATTGAGCAATATAAAACCTTAACAGAAAAGGAACCTAAAAATGCCAATTACCAATACAAATATGGTGGTGCTTTAGGAATGAAAGCTTTAAGCATTAGTAAAATCAAAGCCTTAGGAATTATTGGAGATGTAAAGCAAGCATTTTTAAAAGCTGCTGAATTAGACCCAAATCATATCGATGCGCGTTGGGCTTTAGTTGAATTGTATGTGTCGCTTCCAGGAATTATAGGTGGTAGCAATTCTAAAGCTTTAAAATACGCTAATGAATTGCAAAACTTATCTAAAGTAGATGGTTACTTAGCTAAAGGCTATGTCTATGAGTACGATGACGAACCAGAATTAGCCGAAAAATATTATAAGCTAGCCATAAAAGTGGGTGGATCAGTTACATGTTATGAAAAGCTGACCAATTTTTACGAAGAACAAAATGAACCAGAAAAAGCTATTAGTAATCTCGAAGAAGGGCATGAAAAACTTCAACGTAATGCTATGCACTATCAAATAGGTAAAGTCTGCGCAGATTACAATGTGCAATTAGATAAAGGCGAGAAATGCCTTAAAGCTTACTTATCTAATCATTCTTCAAAAGATGGAGTGCCAAAAGAGTGGGCTTACTATAGATTGGCACAAATTTATAAGCATAAAGACAATAAAACAGAAGCCTTAAATTGGATTGATAAAGCCATAGCAGGTTTGCCTAAAATTCAAGTCTTTAAAGACGAAAAATCAGCAATTTCTAAGCTGTAGATTAACTTCATATATTTTATTTGTTAATTACATTCTGCTTAATAGAATGCTAAATTATTGTTAAATGCGCAAAATTAATAGTAATACTATTATATTTGCAATTAAATAATTTAGTCATGAAAAGTTTACTTTCAAATTTAAAGATATCTGTACCAGATAAAATCTACATCAAAGATCCTGAATCATCAGATTTGGGTAAGCGTATTATTGAGCATAGTATTTTATTGATTGATGAAATAGGTTTTGACAGTTTCACGTTTAAAAAGCTTGGTGTAAAAATAGGTTCTAATGAGAGTTCTATTTATCGTTATTTTGAAAGTAAGCATAAGCTATTACTATATCTTACCTCTTGGTATTGGGCTTGGATAGAATATCAAATGGTCTTTACTACATTTAATATGCCTAATAAGGAAGATCAATTATTTAAAGCTATTGATGTGGTTACGAAGACTATTGAACAAGATGTAACTTTTACTCATATTAACGAAGTTGTTCTTAATAGAATTATCATTAATGAATACTCAAAATCTTACTTAACCAAGGAGGTCGATGTTGAAAATAAGGAAGGCTATTTTGTAGTGTATAAGCGTTTGATAATGCGACTGCGAGATATGATTATAAATATCAATCCTAAATATAAATTCGCTTCAAGTTTAGCAAGTACAATTGTAGAAGGAGCTCTGCATCAACACTTTTTAAAAGAACACTTTATTTCAATAACTGATTGTAATAAGGATGTTACACCTACAGACTTTTTTAAAGAACTCACCATTAACGCTATTAGGAGATAATTTATCATGGATAAAAAAGAAATTATGTCGCCTTGGGAAAGGCTTGTTGGCTTGTTAAAACTAGAAAAAAAAGACTTACTTCAAGTTATTTATTATGCTGTTTTTTCAGGGCTTTTAGGTTTAACATTACCATTGGGAATTCAAGCAATTATCAATCTAATACAAGGTGCACAAGTGAGCACATCTTGGATTGTCTTGGTTATTTTAGTGACTCTCGGAGTCGCTTTTGTTGGTATTCTTCAGTTGATGCAAATGCGAATTATTGAAACTATTCAGCAACGTATTTTCACTAGAGCATCTTTTGAATTCACCTATCGTTTTCCAAAAATTAAAATGAATGAATTGCGCAACTACTATCCGCCAGAATTAGCGAATCGTTTTTTTGATACACTTAATATCCAAAAGGGATTAGCTAAGATTTTAGTTGATATTCCATCTGCAGTATTGCAGATATTATTTGCTTTGATATTGTTATCATTTTATCATCCATTTTTTATAGCATTCGGAATTTTACTCCTTCTATTAATATACGTGGTCTTTAAATTCACAGCTCAAAAGGGCATGGATACAAGTTTACAAGAGTCTAAACATAAGTATAAGGTAGCACACTGGATTCAAGAAGTTGCCAGAGCTGTTGTAAGTTTCAAATTATCAGGAAAAACCACATTAGCAGTCAATAAAAATGATGATTTGGTCAATGAATATCTAATCGCTAGAGAAAGTCATTTTAGAATTCTTGTGATACAGTTTATTCAAATGATCGGCTTTAAAGTAATTGTAACCGCTGGCTTACTCCTTATAGGCGGCTTATTAGTTTTAAATCAAGAAATGAATATTGGGCAGTTTGTTGCTGCTGAGATCATAATACTATTAGTTATTAACTCTGTTGAAAAACTAATACTAGGATTGGAATCTTTTTATGACGTCTTAACCTCTCTTGAGAAAATGGGACAAGTTGTAGATAAAGATTTAGAAATGCAAGTTGGTGATAAGCCAGACTTTAAAGATAATTTTAGTTTAGAGTTAGATAATGTATCGTACAGGGTGCCTCAAAGAGATCAGAGTATTCTTGAGAATGTTTCACTGAAAATTAAACCAAAAAGTAGAATATTGGTTAGAGGTGAAAGTGGTTCTGGTAAGTCGAGTTTGTTACGTCTTATTGCTGGTGTTATTGAGCCCACTACCGGAAGTGTTTATATTGACGAATATTCATTGAAGAATATTAACCTAAATCATTATAGATCGCATCTTGGGCTATCTCTGGCAGATGAAACTCCATTTGAAGGTACTATTAAAGAAAATATAACTTTTGGAAACGAAAATATATCAGAAGAGCAACTCCTGTGGGCAATTGAAAAGGTTGGGTTAAGCGAATTTATTAAAGAGAGTCCACAAGGATTAAATACGGTTTTGTATCCTGAAGGCAAACAAACATCATTCACTGTAGCTAAGAAAATCGTTTTGGCTAGGGCAATTGTTGGTAAACCTAAAATATTAATATTAGAAGATCCTTTAGAGCATTTCGAACCAGAAGAAGTGAACAGTATTATTACTTTCCTTACAAATGATACCAATCCTTGGGCTTTGGTAGTTGTAAGTATTAGCAACAATGATTGGGAGCAAAGTTGTAGTGAAGTCATTACACTAAAAAAGGGTGAAATCATTTAAAGACCAATATCATGTTAAATATATCTCATAATCAACTTAATAAGTCGGTAGACATAACAAAATCAAAGTCAGGTAAGCGTGTCTTTCACGGCAGGTATTACATGTACTTTAATAGATTTCTTGGTGCGTTCGCTGTAGTCGGAATCATTATTTTGTTTTTACCATGGACACAGAATATTACGGGTAGAGGTCTGGTGACGACACTCACACCAGAACAAAGACCACAGACCATACAATCTCCTATACCAGGTAGAATTGAGAATTGGTTTGTACGCGAAGGTGACTTTGTTTCAAAAGGAGACACAATTATGAAAATCTCTGAAATTAAGAGTGAATATTTTGATCCTAACTTAGTGGAGCGTACAGGACAACAAAGAGATGCTAAAGCACTATCTGTTGGTTCATATGGGGAAAAAGTAAAAGCTTTGAATCGTCAAATTGGTGCACTTTCTCAAGAAAGACAGCTAAAATTACAACAGGCAAGAAATAAGTTAATGCAATCTAAGCTAAAAGTTCAAAGTGATAGCATAGATCTTGAAGCTGCAAAGACGAACAAGCAAATTGCACAACGTCAATTTGATCGTACAGTAACTCTGCAAGCAGAAGGTTTTAAAGCTACTAAAGATGTTGAAGACAAGCGATTAAAGCTTCAGGAAACGGAAGCTAAATTAATATCACAAGAGAATAAATTATTAGCAAGTAAAAATGAAGTGATTAACGCTCAGGTAGAAATTTCAAGAGTTAATGCTTCTTATGCTGATAAGATATCTAAAGCACAGAGCGATAAATTTACAGCACAGTCGAGTCAATTTGATACAGAAGCACAAGTATCTAAATTAGATAATGAATATTCTAATTACCAGATGCGTGACGAGCTTCGATTTATCAAAGCACCTTACGATGGTTACATCAATAAAGCTATAAGAGGAGGTGTAGGGCAGACATTTAAAGAAGGAGAGGCTTTGGTAGGCATTATGCCTGCCGAAGTTGACCTAGCCGTAGAAACATTTGTAGAGCCTATTGATTTACCATTGCTTCACCTTGGTGAAAAAGTCAGAGTACAGTTTGATGGTTGGCCTGCAATTATATTTAGTGGTTGGCCAAACGTATCATACGGAACATATGGTGCTAAAGTTGTTGCCATAGAAAATTTTATTAGCGATAATGGAAAATTTAGAGTGCTTTTGGCACCAGATGAGGAAGATCACGAATGGCCAAAGGATATTAGAGCTGGCTCAGGCGCATTTACGATGGCATTACTAGAAGATGTACCAATTGGTTATGAATTATGGAGACAGTTGAATGGTTTTCCACCAAATTACTATCAACCAGAAGGCAGATCAAGACCTAAAAAGAAATAAATAGATGAGACTAAAATTTTCAATACTGCTTATTGGATTAGGTTTTATAAGCTTTGCACAGACAGATCAATTATCAAACGTATTGCGCTTTGATGAGTATCTTGGTTATGTGAAGAAATTTCATCCTATTGTAAAACAAGCTCAATTGGTTATAGACGAAAGTCAGGCAAAACTCATGAAATCTCGTGGTGCTTTTGACCCAAAATTAGAAGTCGATTATGATAGAAAGAAATTCAAGAACACAGAGTATTTTGATAGACTCAACGGAACCTTTAAAATTCCGACCTGGTTTGGAGTAGAGTTAAAAGCAGCTTTTGAAGAAAACACAGGTGACTTTTTAAATCCTGAAGCTTTTGTACCAGAAGATGGTTTGTACAGTGCGGGTGTTTCAGTGTCATTAGGTCAGGGACTATTGATTAACAGTAGGATGGCGTCACTAAAGCAAGCCAAATTATTTAGAGAACAAGCCAAAGCAGATCGCGATATTTATGTCAATAACATTCTGTTTGAAGCCTCTCTAGTTTACTTTAAATGGTTACAAGCATATAATGAGTTAAAGTTGTTTGAAAATATTTTAGTTAACGCAGAATTACGTTTTACCGGAATTCAAAAAGGAGTAGAAGTTGGTGAAAATGCAGAAATTGATGCGACAGAAGCGCGTATTGCGGTCAATAATAGGAAATTAGGATTAGAGCAATCTAAGGTTAAACTAATGAAAGCAGCTTTAGAATTATCTAATTTTTTATGGCTAGAAAATAATATGCCAGTGGAATTACAACCCAATATTATTCCAGATGTAAATACAGAACCAATAGTTGATGCCACCTTTAATATTAATCAATTGCGAGATGATGAGGTTATGCTAGATGAACATCCTAAAATGTTGTCTTTAGGTTATAAACTCGAAGGGTTGGAAGTTGATAAGCGTTTAAAAGCTAATCGATTACTACCAAGAATTGATGTGGAATATAACTTCTTAACCGAAGCACCAGAAGTGGCCCGAAGTTTAAACACTGCTGAATACAAAGGTGGACTAAACCTGAGTTTCCCCTTATTTTTGAGAAAAGAACGTGGTGATTTAAGGCTAGCCAAAATTAAGTTGCAAGACACAGAATTTGAAATGGATGCCACACGTGTGAATCTTCAAAATAAGATTAGTGCGCTAAAGCAAGAGTTAGAATCTTATGTAGCTCAAAATGAGATAACTACTGAAATGGTCTCGGATTATGAGCGAATGCTACAAGCAGAAGAGCGTAAATTCCAACTTGGAGAAAGCTCTTTGTTTTTGGTTAATTCTCGTGAGTCTAAATTGATTGATGGCCAGTTAAAGGCCATTGAGATTCAGAATAAATTCTTCAGCACTAAAGCAAAGCTTTTTAATAGTTTGGCTGTAAATCCTGAATTATAAATAGTATTTTTACATTACTTATTTAAGGATTCTATGAACGTACATTTTATAGCTATTGGTGGTGCAGCAATGCACAATTTGGCCATAGCACTTCATAATAAAGGTTATAAAGTCACGGGAAGTGATGACACTATTTTCGACCCTTCAAAATCGAGATTAGAAGTTAAAGGTTTATTACCAGAAGCTTTTGGTTGGTATCCTGAAAAAATCACTTCAGATTTAGATGCCATTGTTTTGGGTATGCATGCTAAAGCAGATAATCCTGAATTACTTAAGGCCCAAGACCTAGGACTTAAAATCTATAGTTATCCTGAATTTCTATACGAGCAAGCCAAAAATAAAACACGTGTGGTGATTGGTGGAAGTCATGGAAAGACAACGATTACCTCAATGATTTTGCACGTGATGCATTATCACGATAGAGACGTCGATTATATGGTTGGTGCTCAATTAGAAGGTTTTGATGTGATGGTGAAACTCACCGAAGACAATGATTTTATGGTTTTAGAAGGTGATGAATATTTAAGCTCACCAATAGACATGCGCCCAAAATTTCATTTGTACAAACCTAATATTGCCTTGTTAAGCGGAATTGCATGGGATCATATTAATGTGTTTCCAACTTATGAAAACTATGTCGAACAGTTTAGCATTTTTGTAGATTCAATTATTACAGGTGGAAGTATTAACTATAATGAAGAAGATTTAGAAGTAAAACGCGTAGTAGAAGCCTCAGAAAACCAGATACGAAAAATAGCCTACCAAACTCCTGAATATACGGTTGAAAATGGCGAAACCCTTTTAGAAACACCAGAAGGACCAATGCCAATTGAAGTATTTGGCGCACACAACTTAAACAATTTAGCAGGTGCCAAATGGATTTGCCAGCATATGGGTATTGATGAAGACGATTTCTACGAAGCCATTTCTTCATTTAAAGGAGCAAGCAAGCGTTTAGAAAAAATTGCCGAATCTAAAACCAGTATTGCGTATAAAGATTTTGCGCACTCACCAAGTAAAGTAGAAGCCACAACCAAGGCCTTAAAAGAACAATACAGCGACAGGACTTTAGTCGCTTGCTTAGAATTACATACTTACAGCAGCTTAAATGCTGAATTCCTTAAAGAATACAAAGGCGCTTTAGATGCCGCAGATGTAGCAGTTGTATTTTATTCTCCACATGCTGTAGAAATTAAAAAATTAGAAGAAGTTACAGAAACGCAAATAGCCAACGCTTTTGAACGTGATGATTTAATCATCTACACCAACCCAGAAGATTTTAAAGACTTCTTATTCTCTCAAAACTTTGATAACAAATCTTTGTTATTAATGAGTTCTGGTAATTATGGTGGTTTGGATTTTGATGAGGTGAAGGAATTATTCTAAAGTTTTGTTATACTGAACTTGTTTTTAGTAATTGGTCCCAGAAAAACTAATATCGCTTTAAATTTGATTTGTTTCTTTCTAATTAAGATTTATTTTTTTTTCGATTATGCTTTGCTATAATGCGTTTCATTTTAGATCTGCTAATAACATAATAAATTATTGGAATAGCGAATTTTCCGTCTTCATGTTTACTAAGTAGTTGCTTTGTTAGTTCTTCTTGAATTATAATTTTATTTAAAAGATCCTTAACAGATTTTTCAATTTTAGGATGTGGTGCTCTAACAGTAATATTCATTAATCTACCTTTTTCGTTAAGAACAAAAGAAGCAAAAATTCTTACTTTATCACCATCCTTATAATTATTTGTGGACAAAAGAATTGTATTCAGTTTTTCCTGAAAAGTGATCTGTTGTACAATATCATTTATTGTATTTGAAAATTCGAGCTCCTGGGAAAAGCTGATATTACAGAATATTAAGAGAATTAGAATTGAAAGTGTTTTCATTTAATTTTTAAACTGAAAATTTTATTTATTAGATTCTGTCTCATTATCTCAAATTATTAAATAACGAATTTCGTTTAAATTTTCGAGAACGTCAAACATCAAAATATGTATATTTAGTTTTTATTTTAAAACTATGCACAAAACTATTAGTACATTCTTTATTTTATTTATTAGTCTATCTGTATTTGCTAAATCTGGTAAAGTGATTCTATCGGGAAAAGTCAGTAACCCTTCTGTAACTTCCATAAAGATTACCTATTTCGATTATAAAGAAGTTGCTTCAGCTGAACTAGATGACAATGGAAATTTTAAAATATCTGCTAAAATAGAAGGTGGTTTTTACTTTTTAAGTTATGGGCGCAATACAGCATATATCTATCTTTATCCAAAGGATGAACTCAGTATAAGTTTTGATGCAGAACATTTTGATGAAACACTGGTTTTTGAAGGAAAAGGTGCAGAACGAAATAATTATCTTGCTAAGAAATCAGTTAAAGGCTCAGAGCTTACCAAGGATTTAGATGCCTTTTATAAAGTTGATGAAACGACCTATATTAAGAACATAGCTAATGTAAAACAAAGGCATTTAAATGCGCTTGCTAAGATTAATGTTGAGGATTTTTTTAAAACTGCAGAGGAAAAATCATTAGAGTTTGAGCGCCTACTTAGTATTCAGAATTATAAATCTAATTACAAATTTTATTTAGGTGAAGAGATTTCTCCTTCTAAAGGCTTTTACAAACCTGTAGAAAAGATAGATGTCAGAAATGAAGATGATTATAAAAGACAACCTTATTATCGCTACTTAGTCAATTCGGTTTGGAATAAAAAGATAGATGCTGCGCCAGATGCAGAAAGTATGCTTAATGTGCTTCGTGAAGTAAAATCCCAACCTATTATAATTAGCTTAATCAATGGATTTTATTCTAAAATATCCTCTAATAAGGAACGTGCAAAAGACTATCTCGACCTAATAAAGATGGTGACAACACATCAACCATTTATAGAAGCAGCAGAGAAGCAATATCAAGAGGTTATGAAGTCAAAAGGCTTGAGTAAAGGTGATGCTTCACCAGAATTTAGTTATGAGACTATCGATGGAAAAATAATAAGCTTAAACGATTTAAAGGGGAAATATGTCTACATTGATGTTTGGGCTACTTGGTGTGCGCCTTGTATTAAGCAAGTACCATATCTAAAGCAGTTAGAAGAGCGTTATCATAATAAGAATATTGTTTTTGTAAGTATTTCAGTAGATAAAGAAAAAGTGAAAGATACTTGGAAACAAATGATTGCTGATAAAGAACTTGGCGGATTGCAACTTTTTGCAGACAAGTCTTTTGATAGTGATTTTATGAATGCTTATGCGGTGAATTCCATACCACGATTTATTTTGATAGATCCTGAAGGTAAAATAGTTGACCCAGAAGCACCAAGACCTTCATTTGATAAGACAAGAGTGCTGTTGGATGAGTTGTTGCATTAATATTCTCAACCTTATCAATTATGATCTTGATAATCTATTAAAAGCCCATTGTAAATCCAATTCGCTAAAGCTTCTCTGTTTTCATAATTCAATATCCGTTTTTGATCTTTTTTGTTTTTAATATTTCCTAATTCTATATATACCATAGCAGGTAAGGTATTCTTAATTAAATACAGCCCGCTTCTAGAGCTCACGGTACCAGAATAGACGCGATTGGGTTGATGTTTTGCATATTTTTCTGTAAATGACGTATGAATATGTTCTGCCAAACGTTTTCCGTTTTCACTGTTTTTATGATGGTAGAAGAATACATCTATATTTTTACTAATACTTCTACTATCAACATGTGTTACTATAAGTCTTTGATAAGCACCTTTGTGCTTTAAGTATAGATTATTAACGGCATTTGTCCGTTGCTGCAATCGCAATTTTTGACTTCGTGGAATTTTATTGTTAGGATAAGAAACTTCGTCATAATCGACTTCTAAAATACGCTGATCTCTTATACCATCGTTCTTGTCTTGTATAATAATATACACCTTAGCTCCTCTAGATATTAATTTTCTGGCTAGTCGTAAAGTGACATCATAGGCATATTCATCCTCAGAAATTAATTTAGATTTGTAGGTTGTTATCGCTCCAGGGTCAGGACCTCCATGCCCAGAAATTAAATAATACACAGCGTTTTTAAGCGTGTCATTTTCAATAACAACAGTGCTGTAATCTTTTCCAAATAAAGAAATTTCTCTTTTTACTTCAGGCTTAATAGAAATACTATCTAATTTAATTGTTTTTAAATTAGTGACAGAATCCTTTTTTATAATAGGCAGTGCATAGGTTTTGCCTAAAATTAATTTATTGTCAGAAGTTAATTTTGTTTTATTGAGTTTTATAAACTCATCAAGATATGAGAGTGCAATATCGTTGTCTCTTAAAAGTGAATAAATGCCATCTCCAGGTTTAGCAATCACAGTTTTAGTAACCGATTGGCCTATGGTGGTATTAATGTATAGGAATATGAAAAAGACAATGCAATGTTTTACCATGCGATTTTTAAAGTTAATAAAATTCTATAATACTAGTGGTTAATAACTACTCAATACAATGATTTATTGTATGTTATAAATTTTATAGTTGTATAAAGAAGAATATTAAGCAGTTAGCTTAATGTTTTGACTAAATTCTTAAGTTTTGGTGTTTCGTTTTTGACTTGATTAGAATGGGCTTAAGTAGCTTACTCATTCTCAATCTTATCAATCATTTGCTTAAACAAGTCTAATATGAAAATCAGTTTTCCGGCATCACCAGCTGCTAAAAACCTTTGGTTTTCAACTTTAACCCCATACCAATCTTGTCTATTGATTTCATTAAGAATCCACTTTATTTCTAAATGGGCTACGGAGGTGTTTGAGATATCAATTTCAACTTCCCATCCTGGAGTATCTAATGTCGTAATCTGAATCACTTCATTTTTTTCCCATTCACCATCACATTGTTGTTTGAACCAATCTTGTATCCAGTTTAAAATTTCCATTTATTTTTTATCTAAAAGCGTGGCTAATTCTTTACCATAATCTATAAATGCAATGGTTTCGTCTGTCCTTGCTAATTTGATTTTATCAAAAATAACTAGTGCTTCACCATTACTTTCTAAATGATAAATCTGATGATTTTCGAAAAAGCGAATGATTTCATCTGTAAAAAATGATCTAATTTCAGATTCCTTATTTCCCATAATGAGAAACTTCTTAGAAAAATCTGGATACATTTCAAAGTCAATATCTTTATAGCCTGTATATGCCATTACACGGTCAAATAATTTTTCTAATACTCCTTCTTTTTCCATTGTAAAAACAGGCAGTTTTTTAGGCAATTTTAAGACCATTAGCGTCATATTAAATGTCTCAGCTGTAAAAGCTGAACCTTCACTGAAAGTCACATCCGCAATTTCCCAAGACACATCTAAATTTTTAAATGTTCCTTTGAGACAATTAGATTTACGTTCAATGGGTCTAATTTCAAAAAAGTGAAATTTCTTTAGATAAGTCGTATTCCAATCTATGCGATTAGTATATTGATAATCTCTTTCATTGGCTAAATTTTGTAATCGAATTTGCCTTGGTGATAATTTTACTTCTTGATTATTTAAAGCAATTTTTAAAGCTCTATTATGCGTAGAGGACGACACATGCGAATCTAGTCCTTTGATTATCACTTCACCACCTGTATTCTTTTGCATTTTTAGATAGTCCACTATATAATCCATATAGGTAATACCAACCAATCTTGTTTCTGATAAATCAATATTCACATTTGCGCCAGAAGGAATCTGAGCTACCATTTTATCAATTTTTAAGATGCCTAAAAAATTAGCAATCCCTTTAATATTTATATCATAACTGCCATCTGGTTTCATAGTTAAATTAGAACCCGAGCGATATACCATTTTAAAAAATTGAGGTATGGACACATTCGCTAACAGCATATGACTAACCATAGCTAATAATAATCCTCCAAGTAATCCTATTAGTAAATTAGTGTAAAGGGTTAAAACCATTGTACCAGTAAAAAATATTAATTGTTCAATGCCTTGACTATAAATTTGTTTAAAGACGGCAGGAGAGGCTAATTTAAACCCAGTGTAAACTAATAAAATGGCAAATGCACATAGTGGTACTTGTCTCATTATTGGGCTCAGTACCACAATAAAAAGTAGCAACAAAAGTCCCTGATACATATTAGACCACTTTGTCTTTGCTCCATTATGAATATTGACTGTACTTCGAATAATCACAGCAATAATTGGCAAACCTCCAATCATACCTGCTGCTATCGTACTTAATCCAATACCTGTCAAATCCTTATTTAAATCTGTCTTTCGTTTATAAGGGTCGATTTTGTCAACTGCTTTCGCAATGGCTAATGACTCAATACTAGTTATGATTAAGATGGATATTACAGTTGTCCAGAATTCAATCGTATTAATTTTACCAAAATTTGGATGCATTATTGAATCCATAATATTATCTGGAATATCTAACAGTAATTCAGGTCCAACTTCGTATGCTTTTCCAAAAAATGAAAGTGTATGTGGATCAAAGAAATTAAAAATATACACAAATGGAATAGAAAGCCCAACGACCCACATTGGAGTTGGTAAAATATGAAAAATTCTATTACTGATTTTGGAATGAAACAATAGTAAAAGTAAGCCTACTAGAGCAATGATTACCACAAATGGATTCGCTTGCGGTAGCTGTAAAACAGCATCTACAAGGTTTTGTATAATGCTAGGACTATCAGAATGCGTACCTAAGGCAACGTGAATTTGTTTTGCAAAGATGATGATTCCGATGGCTGCCAAAATACCATGAATCACAGAAGAATGAAAGATATCAGCTAATCGACCCAATTTCAATAATCCTAATACGACTTGAATTGCACCTGAAACAACCACTGCTGCCAATACATAATTAAATGCTTGCCCTGAACCATCATCCATCAATGCAATCCCTAAAAGTATGACCGCAATGACACCTTTGGCAGGTCCGTTAACTGAGATATGTCCACCACGATAAAGGGTTGTTACAACACCACCAACAATTGCTGAAATGATACCTGACATTGCAGGAGCACCAGCTGCTAGCGCTATACCTAACGAAAGCGGTAAGGCAATGAGTGAAACACTCACTGCTGCAATTAAATCACTTTTCCAATTTTCAATTAAGCCCTTAAAGCCTTTTTTGGGTGTAACTTCCATTTATTTAGTTGTCTAGGGTTATAAAATATTAAGATTTTGGATATAAAATATACCAATGAATTGTTCCATAATTCTTAACTCATGTAATATATAACCTAGTTTTGTTTTTCAGAAATTTAAATTGATGATTTGTCAAACGAAGTTATATCAAAACTACTCTTGGACTATAACAATCTTGTCTATTTATACTATTAAGAATCCACTTTATTTCTAAATTGGCTATAGAGGTTTGGGAGATGTTCATTTCAACTTCCCATCCAAGAGGATCCAAAGTTGTGATTTGAATGACTTCATTTTCTCCATTCACCATCTCACTGTTGTTTGAGCCAATCTTGTATTCAGTTTAAGATTTCCATTTATTTTTTGTGTTTACGCTAAATGATAATTTTCAAACCAATCAAAGTGCTTTTTTATGATATCATCTTTGTTTTCGTTGATGTTTTCAATGAAACTTTTAGCTATTGAGGATAGATTTTTTGATTTTAACCAGATTAAATTCCAATTGGTTGTCATTGGGAGTTTCTTAACCGGAATAACTTGTAAGTCGCCATTTTTAAGTTCATTTTTAATTCCTATTAAAGGCATTATTGAGTAGCCTAAGCCTGCAACTACAGCTTGTTTTAAGGCTTCATTAGATTTTAACTCCATTTTTTTATAGGTTGAAATATTATTAGAAGCAATAAAATATTCCATCTTATTTCGTGTGGCCGAACCTTGCTCTCGGTAGATGAGAGGCAGTTGTTCAAATTCTCTAGTAGTAAGATATTTTTCGGTTAATTTATAGTGCTTGCCACCAACGAGATAAAGTTTATTATCCATGAGTTGTATACGGTTAATTTTTAGGTGCTTCGGTATAGTGGATACCATGGCAAAATCAATCTCATTGTTTTCTAATGATCTCACTACTTCTGCCTTATTGGTAACATCCATAGAGAGGTCAACACCCTTATTTTGATTAATGAAGTCAGTTAAAAAATAGGGCATAACATACTTTGCTGTGGACACAATTGCGATTTTAAGTTTGCCTGCTAATTCGCCTTGAAATGACAAAGCCTTATAATTTATGGTTTTTACTTCATTTAAAATATTTTCAGCAGTCCTAGCTATCTCTTCTCCAAACTCAGTGATATACATTTTGCGTCCTACAACTTCAAATAGAGGAATTTGAAATTGATCTTGAAAATTTTTTAACTGTATAGAAACCGCAGGTTGAGTTAAAAATAATTCTTCCGATGCTTTAGTAACACTCTTAAGTTCACTGACCTTATGGAAGATTTCTAATTGATGCAATGTATATTTCATAAAGAATATTAATATAATTCATTACAAAAATAAATAAAAATTTATGAATAATAGATGAGATATTTGCACAAAATATTAAAACGTAAAGGTATGAGTGATTTTGTAATTCGTAAAAAAGAACAAAGAACGTCTAAGGTTAAGACGTTATCTTCTGTAAAACTAACTAGAAAAGAATTTGGTTTTGTCTTAAAGACTGTGCTTTTTATAGCTGCCTTTTCAGGGCTTATTTATATGTTAATTAGTAGTAATAATTTGATGCTCAATGAGATTTTAGTTTCTGGTGGCATTTTATCTCTGGTATTTTTTATTCATATTTTATCTAATCGATAGTTTGAAACTTCAATCTAAAAAACAATCACTTAGTTAAATGGATTTACATTTATTAATTGATAATTTAACTAATCCTGCATTGCTATTTTTCTTTCTAGGTGTCATTGCGGTTCAGTTAAAGAGTGATCTTTGTATCCCAGAAAATTCTTCAAAATTTATTTCTTTATACTTGCTTTTAGCAATAGGTTTTAAAGGAGGTCAAGAGCTTTCTCATAGTGATTTTTCTATGGAAATATTGTGGTCATTACTCTTTGGACTCACATTAGCCGTAGTTGTTCCTTTGTATACTTATTTCATTCTTAGAAGAAAGTTTAATGTGCAAAATTCTGGGGCTATTGCTGCGGCTTACGGATCTGTTAGTGCAGTAACGTTTGTAACAACCATATCATTTTTAGAGTTAGAGCAGATTGCGTTTAGCGGACATATGGTCGCTGTAATGGCGCTCATGGAGGCGCCATCTATTATGGTTGGTTTGCTGCTTATGACTTTTTACAAGAAGAGTAAAAAAGGGGAAGAAACTGTACCGATGAAAAAGGTGATTCATCATGCACTTACTAATGGGAGTGTACTAATTATTATCGGAAGTCTTTTTATAGGTTTTATGGCTAGTGAAGCGCAAGCAGAAGGCATTAAACCCTTTACTACAGATATTTTCAAAGGATTTCTTGCAGTATTCTTATTAGATATGGGTATAACAAGTGGGCGCAAATTATCGGATTTTATTAAAAAAGGATGGTTCGCATTACTATTTGCTATTATTATTCCTGTTATAAACGGCTGCTTGGTAGCTGTTATGAGTGGTGTTTTAACCGAAAGCGTGGGTAATAGATTGCTTTTCGCAATACTTGCGGCAAGTGCATCTTACATAGCGGTTCCTGCAGCAATGAAGATTGCGGCTCCAAAGGCAAATCCAAGTTTATATATACCAATGGCCTTGGCAATAACATTTCCGTTTAATATCACCTTAGGAATGCCATTGTATTTATGTATCATAAATATTACATAAAATAAATTAATAACTAATATAAATTATATAAATAAAAATATATTAAAATAAATACGCAATTTTGCAATAAATAAACTTAAAGTAATTAAAAATTATGGAAACGTTAGAACAACTTAAAACAACTCAAAAAATAGATTTAATTAATGGTTCATTCACGGCTTCAGAAGCTTCAGATATCATTAATTCTGTACTAAAAGTAAAAATAAACTTTCATAAATTTCAACGTTTATCTATCACTGAAGGGAATGATAAAGATGAATGTGTTTATGACAATGGTAGGATTGCCGAGCTTATGAACGAACAACAAATAGCTAAAGAATTTTTCTCTCAAGCAAGATTAGGGGGTAAAAAATTAAAAATGCGTAGCGTTATTCAAATCGAAATAGAAGATTAAATACCTTCTTAGAGTTGATAAAATTTAATTAAGTCCTAATTACTTTTTTGCGTTTTCGCTAATTAGTAATTAGGATTTTTTAATTCCTTTAGTGAATTCTAGAAACACGTCCGTATGACGTTCTAAATCCATGTCAGGAGATAGGGCAACACGAGCAATATAATCTTTATCACCTTCTTTAGTGGTTCCTTGTGTAGAAGTTGCAGGTATAGTCCAATAACAGCCTTTTAATTGTCCGTAGCTCACACAATACTTACTTTCATTTGGGATTTCTGTAATCATTAAATTGATTAATTTATGATTCAATTGTCGTTTGTAGGCTTCTCTTTCTTCAGGACTATTACCTTTTGTAGGAAGATCTAATGAAAATACAGAAGGTGTAAAGCCTTGTTGAGCTAATTCCTCTGATACAAAGTTGATTTTTGCTTCTGGTAAGGTCTGATGGATAAAGTTTACAAATTCGCGGGTGTTTATATAAGCGTCCGAAATCCTTTGATTCATTGATGGCATTTGCTTTGCTAAAATCTCGTATTGTAAAGCCGTTGCTTCATTGTCGCAAAGGTTGAGATGCAGTTCGATCTTTTCCATCAATGCATCCACTTTTTGATTTCCTACGCAATAACCAGCAGTACATTTTCCGCCACTCGGAAATTTTGAGCCACTCGCATAAGAAATAGATCTAACTGTTGAAAGGATTTCTCTTTCACTCAAAAATTGAATATTAGGACAAAAGGTTTGGTCTAAAATAAAAACAGGATCAATAGCAGTTGCACCAGTTGCAGTTTTACGTGTTTTATTTAAAGTGGCTTTTAATGCTTCGAGATCTGGAACTTCTACACGTGGATTGGTTGGTATTTCTGCAATGATATATGGAATAGCGTCTTCGTTAGCGATTTTGACTAAAACAGTTTCTAAACTGGTCACCATATTATTATCACCGTCTACTTCTAAATCTACCACATCTACATTATTTAAGCATGCGGCAACACGTCTGGCTTGGTCATTTGTACCACCATAACAATTTGTGGGTACTATAAATTTAATGGCTTTTCCTTCGTGATTTTCTAGCGCATCATGAATAAGTCCCATCATAATGGCATACTGCACAGAAAGTCCACTAGAACCCACTAAGGGCTTAGACGTTGTGCCAGTAAAAGCTTTGATGGAATTTAAAACACTAGTTTTGTTAGTCTCGTAATTGCTCTTTTGAGTATTAATAGAAGTTTGTTCTGCCAAAGTCTTTAAAGCAATAACACAATTAGCTGGAGTCATTGCAATTGTCTCTCTTCGTCGCACATGCTGAATTTCCGAAATGTAACTGTCATTATGCTCACCATGAATTAAAATAACACTTCCTAGCTCTGAATATAGATTAATATAAAAGTCAACATTTGGGTTGAGTTCTATAGTTTTAATATTACCGTTACCTGCAATGAAAATTACACTGCCATCAAACTTAGAAATCGAATGGATGTTTTCAACTTTCTTTAATTCAAAATTATAACCATATACACCCTTTACAACTTCAGCATCAAAAGATTCTGGTAGCTCATCAGTATAGAGGATTTGAGTATTTTTATTATCGAGTAAATTTTTTCTAAGAATTGCTAAAATCGGAGTGGTTTGTGATGAAAAACTAATGACTTGTTCTGGTTGTAGCTGATGCAAGTTTGATATAGTCCATTCTAATACACAAGACAGAGGATGTCCTAATCGAATATAATCGTAAGCTGTTGGTAATATATTAAGCGAAGAAGTTTTTGAATTACCGCTTTTATATAAGGTTTCAAATTGTTCTAAAAATTGAGTTTTGGCCAGAGCTTCGTTGTAGATATCTAGTCTGTGTGTTGTTAGATTTAGCCAATCTTTTGGGATGTTTTCTAATACATCTTTTATATAATTAACTATTTTAGAGTCTTGCATTTTCTTTTCCTTTCTAATGTTGTGCAAAGATACAGTAGTTCACTTTTTATTAAAATATTAAAGTGTATTTCTAGCTAAATTCAGGAGATAATTTAACTCTTAATGTGTATTTATGTACTGTAAAGAATTTTATAATCGAAGTGATTAATGGTTTACTCGTAATACTCTAACGTTACAAATTTTTGGTCATTTAAAGAATTGTATCTTGTTACGTTACCATCATCATCATATTCAAATGAGTAGTTGTAGGTCTCACCTTCTTCGATACGGTTTAAGCAATTATTGTTTGATAAAAATATGTTAGGTAAATCATCTATTTTATAATTCCAATAGAATAAACTTTTTGTTCTAAACCCATTAGTATCCCATTCTGAGAATGTAGCTTGTCTATCGGTATCAATTGTGCCATCAGAATTATACCAGATTTGCCTCAGACTGGTGAGGTTTCCAACTACATCATGATTGTATGTTCTCTCTTCTGATAAGGTGCCGTCTAAATTAAAAAACTTTATAGTTTTAATGAGGTTGTTTAAATAACTATGTTCAAAAGTTAAATCCTGAAGAATTGTACCATCATCGAGGTAAGTTTTGTAAGTGCCATTTGCATTAGTAGAATTAAAAGTATTGTAATTAAACTCTATATTTACAATGCCAGTTACAGGCTCATATTTTCTTTGTAAAGATCTTATTAAAACTCCTTCATCATATTCTAAGTAAGTAGAGTCGAGATCTATTTGATTGCTCGTTCTAGTGATAAGAGTGAGCTCATTATTGTCGTTATAGAAGAATTTACTCCAGTAGCCATCGCTATCACTCATTTGTCTTAATAACTTTGCATTAACAGTTGGTGGAGGAATGGTGTTAGTATTGGAATCTGTTGAGCAGGAAAATAGCAAAAACACTAAAATTCCAGACACTACTATATTTAACTTTTTCATTGTATTTATTAGTCATTTGATATGTCGACATACCAAAGTTAAAATGTCTTGATATTCTGATAAAGTCCAGTTGTAAGGACTGTAACGAAGGTCGTTTAAAATATTGAAAATTTCAATTAATTTTTCAAATGTTTTCTAAAAAAAGCTATGGTACGCTCCCAAGATAAATTAGCGGCTTCTTTATCGTAACGTGGAGTTGTATTATTATGAAACCCGTGATTAACTCCAGGATAAATATAGGCTTGGTGTTCTATGTTATTAGCCTTTAATACTTTTTCAAATGCTGGCCAACCAGCATTAACTCTGGTGTCTAATTCTCCATATTGGAGTAGAAGTGGAGCTTTAATTTTTGCCGCATCTTCATCAGAAGGTTGTCTGCCATAATAGGGTACTGCTGCACCTAAATCTGGTAAGCGAACTGCCATCATATTAGAGATATAACCTCCAAAACAAAAGCCTACAACACCAACATTGCCATCGCAGTTTTCGTGATTTTTTAAATGGTTGTATGCAGCAATAAAATCTTCGAGCATTTCATTTCTATCGCGCTTTTTTTGCATAGCTCTTCCATCATCATCATTACCAGGATAACCTCCAAGTGGTGATAAGGCATCTGGAGCTAGTGAGATAAAGCCTTCTTTTGCGGTTCTTCTTCCAACATCTTCAATGTATGGATTTAATCCTCTATTTTCATGGATAACAATAACTCCGGGTAATTTCGTTGTATTATCTTTTGGTTGGGATAACAAACCTTTTATGGTACCACCACCTTTAGGAGATTCATAAGAGATATATTCTGAATCTAAAGTTGGATCGTCTGGTTGTACCATTAAACTGTTGACATAATCTGGTGACATAAAACTCAAAAGTGAAGAAACGGTTAAACCACCTACAGCATATATTCCAAGTTTTTCAACAAATTGTCTTCGATTGAGTTTGTTGTGAGCATAATCATCATAAAGGTCAAATACTTCTTGTTTGATATCTTCTTTTTTTAAGTCTTTCATAAGTTCAGTGCTTTAATTTGTAGTATATCAGTGTGTTAAGTTATAAATTTTAAAAATCATAACTTAGTTTTCATGATTATTTAACACGGTTCAGTGTTATTGAATTTTCACCGAATTCAGAAGGTCTTATAGAACCAAAACTTATATCAAAAGTTAAAGTATTTTCATCTATAAATTCTGCGATACCTAATAAAGTTTTGGATTCTCCAGATTCTATTTTTGTAAGTATAAAGTCTACTTCAATAGGATTGACTTTGTCATTTATGCTGTAAGTCATTTTGCCTTTTTGATCATTCATAACAAATTCTTTTCCTCCCATAATCTGCCCTTCTATTTCAAAGGCAGCATAGCCTTCTTCATCAAAAATAATATAGCCAATTTCACCATTGTCGTCTCCCTTCCATTTACCGATGAAGTCTTCTTTTTGGTTTGTAGAGTTAATTAATAAAGGAATAATAAAAAAGGTAAATAAATATTTCATGTGTCTAAATTTAAAAATTGTTTTATACTTTCTTGGTTTTGATTTTACAGTAATACTCTTTTTTTAGACATCTATCAAAATTGAAAGAGTCTCCACATTAAGTAAGCTATAAATAGGGTTCTAATTGTCCAACTCAATGTTCTAATCCAGTTTGTTCTAATCACTCTGTTAATGAGTTTTGGGGAACCTTCATGCATAAGTTTTAGATGAATTGGAACCTGAAAAATAATCGTGCTTAACCAAATGATAACCAATAAAAGTATATTTAGTAAGTATAAACTTTCTTGATAATTATACAATAAAATGCATCCTGTTATGAGCTCAATCGTCATTATAGGTACTGTAATAAAACCTGTAATTGCATTTTTTTTCTCATAGGTAGGAAACTTATTATTTTCTATGACTCTGAAGAGCGGGTAATGTACAATTTGAACGAACCAACATAAACCAGTCATGAATATAGTTGTAACAATATGTATGATTAATATAATTTTCATTCAAAGACCTTATCTAAAAATAACCGAATACTCTCTTGATTAGCTCTTACTAATTCTTCTCTTGCGGCTTTGGTATCACTCGGTTTTTTATCTTGTGAGAGTTTAAATTTACCTTCCCAATTGGTAATCTCAATTTCAAACATCTCTATGTAGCCTAAATTTTTGTCTAAACGAGGATTGTCTGGTTCTAAAATATATTTATGATCCGGAGCTTCTAAAAACTCAGTCATAGTAATTAATGATTGTTTTAGAGCTTCTTTACTTTCAATGGCTCTTACTTTACCTTTAAGATGCACTTTTATATAGTTCCAAGTTGGTAATTGAGTTGTTGAGTAGACACTTGGAGAAATATAACATTCTGGTCCAGCAAAAATGAGTGTTACATCATTATTGTCCTTTAGAAGCTTGGCTTGTGGATTAAAAATATCAATATGACCAATTAGTTTTCCGTCTTCATAAATCAATGGTAAATGCGTAATTAATGGTACATTATCTTTTACGGAAATTAAAGTTGCCAAGGGATAAGTCTTAATAACGTCAATCATATGATTGATGTTATCGTCTTGATGATGCTTTGGTGGGTAGTTCATATTTTGTCATCCTGTCTTGAAATTTCGAAAGTTTCAGAATCTCATGTATTACGTATGTATTTTATTTGCTTTTACCTGTGCTTAAAATGACTTCAAAATTAAACTCCAAATTGTCTCAAATGGTGGTCTAAATGTTTGTATTGCATTTTTCCCCATTGGTCTTTAGTCAATTCCCCAAAGGCTGGATGCGGATGCCATTCTTCCTTCGCGCGCTGTGCATTAAGTTCATTGATTAGATTAGTGATTTTTGTTTTCTCTCTTTCAAAATCTTTGTCATCAGTAATTTTAAAACCTGGAGCAGTTGGCAAATTTTTTCTCCATAGTTTATCATTATACATTGATTTTTTGAAAAGTAAATTGACAAGCCAGTTGGGCTTTACACCATAATCTTCTTTTTTTAAAATAATGTTTAGTGGCATTTGGCAATGATAAAGCATTTGTCCTACTTTCATTTTGCCCCAGATAGGTGAAGTATCTTTATTTAGTTTGCTTACACGAGATGTAATTTCTTCATAAACTCCATCCTCAAAAAATGATTTCATAGCTCTTCAAATTAATTACTTTTATTAGATGCTTAAATTTACAATTTTTTATCTTTAACGCATGTCAGAAAAACCGACTTCATTTTCGATTAAAAACTGGTCGCAAGACGACCAGCCAAGAGAAAAGTTGCGAGATAAAGGCAGAACTGCTTTGAGCGATGCTGAACTCATCGCAATTTTGATAGGATCTGGTAATAGAGAAGAGAGTGCGGTTGCCTTGTGTAAACGTATTTTTGCGAGTGTAGAAAACAATCTAAATGCCTTAGGTAAATTGTCCATTCAGCAATTAATGACTTTTAAGGGTATTGGCGAAGCCAAAGCAATTACGATAGCTGCTGCATTAGAATTAGGGCGAAGAAGACGAATCGAAGATGCACGTCAATTAGAAAAAATAACATCTAGTCGTTCAGTTTTTGATATTATGCAACCCATCTTAGGAGATTTACCTCATGAAGAATTTTGGATTCTATATCTCAACAATTCAAATAAAGTGATTCATAAAAGCCAATTGAGTAAAGGTGGAATTACAGGTACTTTAGTTGATGTACGTTTGGTACTTAAGAATGCTTTAGAGGTTGGAGCTACAGCTTTGATTCTGTGTCATAATCACCCTTCGGGCACGTTAAAACCAAGTCAGGCGGATAAAGACATTACTCAAAAGTTAAAAACTGCTGCGAAAAGTTTAGATATAAAAGTACTAGACCACCTCATTGTTACTCATAAAGCGTATTTTAGTTTCGCAGACGAAGAAATATTATAATGCTACTAGTTTACACGCATAAAATCACACCACGTTTAACCTATACGTTTAAGCATATTTGCAAACGTATCCTCGGTTTAGAAGTTAGTTTTACTTCTAAAATAGAAGATTTTATTGCACACGATAGCCTTAAAATGTCATATACAAAACAACCTTTGAGCAATGAGTTATTTGTAAGAAGTAACGAGTTATTGTTTGAACAAGGCTTGTCAGATTTAGATATTAATGTTCATCAATGGGATAATACAAAAGGTTTTTTTGCGACCGGAGAACGCAGTCATTTACCTTTTGATATTTTTGCGTCATCATTTTATTTACTAAGTCGTTATGAAGAGTATTTGCCTCATGTAAATGATAGTTTTGGTAGGTTTATGGCGACAGAAAGTTTAGCCTATAACCATCGATTTTTAAATCAACCAGTCATAGACATTTGGTCTTATAAACTCCGTGATGTTTTACAAGAACGCTTTCCTAAGTTTCAATTTACAAAGCGACAGTACCAGATTCAACCAGTGGTAGACGTGCCTACGGCTTTCTATTTCAGAAAAAAAGGACTCTTAAGAACCGTTGGAGGTACTCTCAACGATTTAGTGCGTTTTAAATTAAAGCAACTTTATCAGCGCTATTCAGTGCTTATGGGTTTTAAACGCGATCCTTACGATACATTTAAGTGGATTATAACCAAGCAAAAACAATGCAACTTTAAGTTTGTAGTATTATTTTTAATTGGAGATTATTCTACTTACGATAAAAATGTAAACACAAATAAAAAGGAATTCGTTTCACTTATAAAATCAATTGCAGATTATTGTAATGTTGGAATAAAGGCTTCCTATTTTGCTTTGGATGATGTGTCAATTTTGAAGAAAGAAAAGCTTAAAATGGAATCTATAATAAATACAGATTTAAAAGCAATTAGGCATTCGTTTTCTAAGTTGAATTTACCAACCTCTTACAGAAATTTAGTTGAATTAGAAATCAATCAAGATTTTACAATGGGTTATATAGATACGCTTGGTTTTAGAGCAGGCACTTGTACACCTTTTCAGTTTTATGACCTAGATTACGAAGTGCAAACACCGTTGCAGATTAACCCTTATCATTGTTTGGATTTTGCACTTTTGAAATACCAATCAGAATTAGATAAAACAGAACATTTACAAAAACTAATTGATGAAGTAAAAGCAGTTAACGGAACTTTTACACCAGTATTTCACAATTATACTTTCAGTGATTTAAGTAACTGGAGGGGCTTTAGATCTCTTTTTAATTTAATTTTAGAATCAGCGGAATGAGTTACACAATAAAACATGTGTTTTTTGATTTAGATCATACCCTTTGGGATTTTGATAAAAATTCAGGATTAACTTTCGATAAAATTTTCAAAATCAATAATATAAATACAAATCTTGACGATTTCTTAGAAGTTTATGAGCCTATAAATCTTAACTATTGGAAATTGTATAGAGAGGAAAAAGTCACAAAATCAGCTTTGAGATATGGGAGGTTGAAAGAAGCGTTTGATGCTATAAATATTGCTATTGAAGATGATATGATTAATCATTTATCTGAGGAATATATTGAACATCTAACTAGCTTCAATCATTTGTTTGAAGGTACTTTTGAAATTTTAGACTATCTTAAAGATAAATACCATTTACATATTATTACAAATGGATTTGAGGAAGCTCAAGAACGTAAAATGAGGTCTTCAAATATTAGAAATTATTTTAAAACTATTACTAATTCTGAAATGGTTGGAGTAAAAAAGCCAAATCCAAAAATTTTTAATCATGCACTACATATTGCAAATGCAAAGACTAGTGAAAGCATAATGATAGGCGATAGTGTAGAAGCGGATATTGAAGGAGCTCATAAGATAGGTATGGACACCATTCATTTTGATTATAAAGACGTCCACAACGACCATAATTATAAAAGAATTACTAATTTAAGAGCTATTGTAAACCATCTTTAATTAAAAGACATGTTGAAAAAAATAATATTTACAGTTTTATTCCTTATTGTAAGTTTTTGTGCAACTGCCCAAAAAGATATTCATAATTACAAGTATATTATTGTACCTAAGAAATTTGATTTTTCAAATAGCGAAGATGAATATCAATTGAATTCATTGACTAAATTTTTATTCAATAAATATGGTTTTGAAGCCTACTTTGTTGATGATGATTTACCCGAAGATTTACAAAAAGACAGGTGTTTGGCACTGACATCTGAAATTTTTAAACAAAAAGGCGGTATGTTTAAAACGAAGTTAGAATTTAAACTCAAAGATTGCTTTGGTTCAGTAATTATGATCTCACAAATTGGTGAGTCTCGATTGAAAGAATATGACAAAGCCTATAATGAAGCTTTGAGAGATGCTTTTGTGACGTTTCAGAATTTAGATTATGAATATGCACCAATGAAAGATTCTGTTGAAGTCTCTGGAGTAAAAGATAAAATAGAAGAACCTAAAGTTGAAGAGGTAAAAGAGCCAGAAGTTGAAACTAAAGTGAAAGACAAAAAGCAAGAAGTAAAAAAAATAAATATTAAAGAAGATAGTAAAGGACTTTATTACGCTCAGATAATAGTGGATGGCTATCAATTAGTGGATTCAGAGCCTAAAGTAATTATGATTTTATTTAATACTAGTGCTAAAGATGTTTTTATAGTTAAAGATAAGAATGCAATTGTCTATAAGGAAGGTGATTTGTGGATTTACTATGAGCATAACGATAACAAGAAAATTAGAAAAGAACTTGATATAAAGTTTTAATTCAAAAGGAAAATATTAGATGATGAGAAATTTAATAATACTTAGTATTTTGTTTTGCTTCGCGTTTAAAGCTGAATGTCAAACAGATTTAAATAACTATAAATACGTAGTTGTGCCCTTACAATACGATTTTTTGAAAGGACAAGATGTTTATAGATTAAACACACTGACCAAATTTTTATTTAAGAAAAGTAAATTTGATGTTTATTTTGAAAAGCAAGAGTTTCCAGAAGATTTATTTAAGGATAGATGTATGGCTTTATATGTTGATGTTAAAAATGTAGACGGAGGATTTAGAAAAACAAGACTTGAAATCACGCTAAGGGATTGTAAAGGTGAGCTAATTTTTAAATCTGATGTAGGTCAATCTGGCGAGAATAATCATGAAAAAAGACATCAGATTGCCTTAAGGAGTGCTTTTAAATCTATCGAAACACTAAATTATAAGTACCATCCGATTTTAAAAGATGAATCTAAAACGACAGAGAAAGCTAAGGAGTTGAAGAAAGTAGAAGAAATTGTTGAGTCAAAACCAGAAGAGATTATTGAGTCCGAGAACAAAATTGAAACTCCTAGTACTAAATCAGAAAAACAACCAGTAATTAAGGAAAAAGAGAACCTTTTATTGGCTACAACAATTGATAATGGTTATCAAATAGTAGATCAGAGTAATAAAGATGTTATGATATTGCTGAGTACAGCAGCAGAAAATGTCTTTATTGTCAAAGGAAAAGACGCTATAGTATTCAAGGAAAATGGTAAATGGGTGTATTCAGAAAATGATGGTGATGTTATGTCAAGAAAATTTTTAAGTATTATATTTTAATATCCATATTTTTCTTTCCAAAGTGATTTTAAATAATTACGCTGTGCTTGTTCTCTAGCGTTACTTCCAGGTTCATAAAGTTTGATATTCTTTATATCCTCAGGAAGGAACTCTTGTTCGGCAAAGTTATTTTTATAGCTATGAGCGTATTTATATTGGTCACCATATCCTAATTCTTTCATCAGTTTGGTTGGGGCATTTCTAATGGAAAGCGGAACAGACAAATCACCTGTTTCTTTTACTAATTGTTGAGCCTTGTTTATGGCTTCGTAAGCTGCATTGCTTTTAGGAGAACTCGCTAAATAGGTGGCACATTGGCTTAGAATAATCCTAGATTCAGGATTACCAATTACAGAAACCGCCTGAAATGTATTATTTGCAATCACCAAAGCTGTTGGGTTAGCATTACCAACATCTTCACTAGCTAAAATTAAAAGACGCCTGGCAATAAATTTTACATCTTCTCCACCTTCAATCATACGAGCTAAATAGTAAACAGCAGCATTTGGATCACTTCCACGAATCGATTTTATAAAAGCCGAAATAATATCGTAGTGTTGCTCGCCAGTTTTATCGTATCGTGCCGCTTTATTTTGTACCTGTTTCATTACTAAATCGTTAGTAATAATGATAGGCTCTTCTTCGAAAGCCGTAACAAGTAATTCAAAAATATTAAGCAATTTTCTTGCATCTCCACCAGATAATCTCAATAAGGCCTCAGTTTCTTTTAATTCAATATTTAATTTTGAAATCTTTTCATCTTCCTTCAAAGCACGTTGTAATAGTGCTTCTAAATCAGCTTTGCTGAAAGCATTTAAGGTGTAAACTTGGCATCTAGATAATAATGCGGAAATAACTTCGAAACTGGGATTTTCAGTAGTTGCACCAATCAAAGTTACCCAACCTTTCTCCACAGCTTCTAAAAGTGAATCTTGCTGTGATTTGCTAAAACGATGAATTTCATCAATAAACAAAATGGGGTTTTTTGCCGTAAATAATCCACCACTTTTCTTAGCTTTATCAATTACTTCTCTAATATCTTTTACACCAGAGTTAATAGCACTGAGTTTAAAAAATGGGCGCTCAGATTCATTGGCAATTACATTGGCTAACGTTGTTTTACCAATGCCTGGTGGTCCCCAAAGTATAAGAGAAGGAATAACTCCACTTTTAATTTGCTGGTAGAGCATACCATCTTTTCCCACCAAATGTTGTTGACTTAAGTAGTCATTTAATGTTTTTGGACGAAGTCTTTCAGCTAACGGAGTATTCATATTTCAAAATTACAAAATGTGGTTGATAATTTAGAGGATAAAAGAAACACTTCTGACAATATTTCATACAATTAACTTTTGGCTGTAAATTTGAAGAAAGCTTATTAAATTTACAATATGTCATCAGAGCAATTCAAATATTCCAATAACGTCATCTTATATCCTTTGATGATTCTATTCTCAATTTGGTTGGTATTTTGGTATCAAGTGCGTATAGATTATAGTATTAAGGCGTTTGGAATAAGACCACAAAAGCTTGAAGGTTTACTGGGAATTTTTACAAGTCCATTTTTGCATGGAGATATAGGTCATATTTACAATAATTCAATACCTCTTTTTGTCTTGTCTTTAGCGCTGTTTTATTTCTATAAAAAAATCGCTTGGAAAGTTATTTTGTATGGTATTCTTATATCAGGATTTTTGACTTGGTTAATTGCTAGTAATGGTAATCATATTGGTGCAAGTGGATTGATATATGTGCTGGTAAGCTTTGTTTTTTTTAAAGGTATTTTTGCAAAACATTATAGGCTAATTGCCTTATCTTTAATTGTAATATTCTTATACGGAAGTATGATTTGGTATGTGTTTCCTATAAAAGCAGGCATGTCTTGGGAAGGACATTTAAGTGGGTTGATTACAGGACTTGTCTTTGCTTTAATATTTAGAAAACAGGTGGCCAAACCAGAACGCTATAAATGGGAACAATCAGATTACGATGAAGAGGATGATCTATTTATGCGCCATTTTGATGAAAATGGAAACTTTATTGAGTTTGAACCAGAACCAGAAGTGGATGTTGAAATTGAACTAGAATCTGAATTAAAAAATACCACAAAAATTAAATATATTTTTAGGGAAAGAGAAGACTAACTACGTTGTCTAACAACTTCATACAAAAAAGCACCACAAGCCACGGAAACATTTAAAGATTCTATTTCACCTAAAATAGGAAGCTTAGCTTGGTCGTCCACCACTTTTAAAACCGAAGGATTAATACCTCTGCCCTCTGAGCCCATAATTATAGCGCATGGTTCTTTAAAAGATACATTATATAAAAAGTCATCAGCTTTTTCTGTAGCTGCTATTACCTTTATTCCTGAGGACTGCATGTGAAAAACTGCATCTTTTATATGATCTACTTTGCAAATTGGTATTTTAAAAATGGCTCCAGCACTTGTTTTTATTGTGTCACCATTTATTGGAGCTCCACCTTTTTTCTGAATGATGATTCCATTTACTCCAGTGCATTCTGCGGTACGGACAATGGCTCCAAAATTTCTAACATCGCTTAGTTGATCAAGAAGTAAAAATAAAGGTGTTTTGCCAGACTCAATGACTTGCAATACTAAATCATCTATATTATGAAATTCAATAGGTGAAATCTGTGCTACTGCACCTTGGTGGTTACCTCTAGTTAATCGGTTTAGCTTTTCAATTGGCACATAAGAAAAGTTTATGCCTTCAGTACGCAACAATTGCTCAAGTTCTTGAAATAATTCACCTCGCAGCCCTTTTTGAACAAAAACTTTGTCTATGGTTTCTCCAGATTTAATAGCCTCTATAATAGCTCTTATTCCAAAAATTGTAGTTTCATTTTTCATGGTGTAAAGGTATAAATAAACCATCCTGATTATTAGATGGTTTATTAAATATATTCTATCAACTTAATTTAATTTTTTACTACTTTTTCACTGAATATTCGAGATTCTGAATGAATTCTCAAGAAGTATATTCCATTAGGTTGTTCTAATAAATCTATAGTTTTTGTGTAAAACTCATTTACTTTAGTCCCTAATACATTATAAACTTCAATTTTGTCTATTGTCACATTTGAGTTGATATGAATTCTGCTCTTGGTTGGATTTGGATATAAATTTATTGCCATCTGATTAAAATCTATAACACTCAAATTATTACAAGGCGTTAAATCTGGATTCAATTCAATTGGTGTGCCTGGTGTTAAATCGCGTCCTGTAAATGCAGCATAATCAGGCGCATATTTGATACCTCTAAATGTAGTATTAGAAAAAGTAGAAGGGTCATCACCTTGAGTTAATATTCCTCCGTTGTCAGATCGTACTGGGCTTACATATTCCCAAACAATATCTTCGTTCGGTGTGATTTCAAAAAACCGACCATTAATTCCTTCACAAATTAAAGTATTTCCATTCGGAAGACGTTGTGCACTACTTAAAATTGCTGAGAAAAATTCAATAGGTGATAAAGGATCTTCATATGTATAATCGGGAGCTGTAGGGCCGTAAGCAGTATCAGTTGTATATGAATAAACTCCGGGACTATCTGTTTGTGGATTAAGTATATAAACTTCAGAAAACATAGGGCTTCTGCCATTACCGTTATTAAACAATATTATTTTACCTTCATCTACAAAGCCAGTTTCAATAACATAAGGGTAGTGTTGTCCATATAGTTTTCTATCTGTTTCGCCACCTTGATTATAAGATTGAGGATTTCCCCAACGGTATAAAAAGTCACCGCCTTTGCCATATATTCCTCCAGAATTTGTTGCGGCTTCTCCAGATGTCGTAGAATGATCTATAATGTAAATTTCACTCAAATTCCTTGAGCTTATAACAATTTGGTCCAAAACAGGATTGAACTGAATAGAATTAAAATGAAGCCAGTTAGAACCACCATTTCCACCGTTTAAAAAATTGATATCTAATTTTTCTGGGCTTAAACTTACATCTCCAAAGTTATCCTTTGTAGCATCAAAATTTTGAACAAGATGATCCTTTATGTTCCATTCCCATACAATAGTAGCATTACTAGCTCCAACAGGTGTCACTTCAATGATTTGCTCATTGTATAGATCAGTTTCCGTTAGTAAACTAGGGTTTCGACCAGCCTGAATAGCCTCAGCGTTTGTCATTCTTGTAGCTGCTAAAATGAGAACATTTCCATTTGGCATTGGAAATATATCATGATGTTGTCTCATCATTGGTGTATCATAAAAATATTGCCAAGTTAGGTTACCATCCCAATCATAAATTTCTATAACTCCACCTTGTCCTCCAAATGTGATATCAGAACTAGAAGTTCTGCCAGCTCTTAAAATACTGCCATTCTCTAACAAATAAACAGCATTTCCAGGTGGGAAACTACTAGACCATTGATTTATTAATTCACCACAATTATTGATAAGATAAGTCTCAGTAGATGTAGTAAATAAAGTGAAACCTTCAAAAAAACCTTGAGATATTCCCGTTGTACCAACAGTGTTTTGAGAATGAGTAAAGTTGATTACTAGTAATAGAATAAAAAGTAATTTTCTAACCATAGAAGCCTTTCTTTTTTATAGCACCGCAAATTTACCATATTAATTTACATTTATTAAAAAGTAGCTGTTAAACTCACATGAACTTTAGAATCAGATAATTTAAATTGTCTGTTTTCTGTCTTTCCACTAGAGTAATTCAGACGAAATAATCCAGCATTGGTTAGCAACCCTAAACCAAATCCAAATCCAAAAAGTTTTTCTTTGCTATTTGTAAGTTGATTTTCAAAATAAGCTGCATCAATAACCGAATGTACATATATGCTATTACTTAAACGGTAACGATATTCAGTGTTAATTAGTCCATATAGGTTAGCCACTAAACTATTCTCTTCAAACCCACGAATGGAATTGATGCCACCAAAACGAAACAACTCATTATCCAAGTAATCATCAGAAGTTAATACTGCACCATTAAGTCTAGTGTATATACTATTCTTATTATTAAGGTTGAATATTTTATAAGTATCTAAATTAAATACATTTTGGTTTTGTTTCCCAAAGTTATTATCTCTATCACCAAAACCAGATGATAAATCGAACCAAAAATTAATTGGAAACAAAGGGTCGTAAAATTGAGGCTTACTGTAATTATAATTTACAGTGTAATAATTAGATTTATAATCATTTAAAGTAGCGGTGTCATTTTCAAGCAAATTTGTTGAATTAGTCGAAGAAATTCCAAAACCAATTCTATGTTGCGCATTTATTTGATAATTTAATTTCGCATACTGATTGGCATTTAAAAAAGTTGAATCCTTTCTAAAAATTTTAAGACCGATTTGAAGCCCAATAGGAGAGCCAAACAAATAAGGTAAATCAGCATCCACTAAAAATGTTTGTTGATCTATTTCGTCGCTTTTATAAAATAGATTTAAAGTCTCACCAAAATTGAGGTTATTGATTAGTCTTAAATCTAAGTAACCGTCAAATTCAATTTTATTAGTGTTTTCGTTAGTACCAAAACCAAGAAAACCATCAAAGTTATTAGTTCTTATTTTTTCTACATATATATATAGTGTAGTAGAGTCTTTTGTAAAAAGAACCTCAGGATCTTTAATTTTGCTTGCAAAACGCAAATCTTCTAATAATTCAACTTTCTCTTTTATGTCATTTAAGTTAAAAGATTTTCCAGTTCTTAATTTGAGAAATCTTTTTACAAAAGATTGCGGAAATTTTTCATAGCCTTTAACTATTATTTTATCAATGCGTCGTTTTTGATTGTTTACAATTTTTAATTCTGCTGAAATTAAATCGGAATTCAATTTCGAAATGTTTATTAATTGTAATGTAGAAAATGGATCACCTTGCTCTGCTATTAAAGAGTTCAATTTGTCTAGAGAATTTTCAAGCTGATTTATTTCAAGCTCAAAAAAACCATTTCCAGTTGTATGGTCAATTAGATTTAAGAATTTAGTTTTAAAACTTGAGTCATAATATATCCTTATAGATTTTACTTTTTTTCCAAGGAAAAATTTAGCTGTAAAAACGGTATCGTTTTTTTTGTTAATATTTTCAATGAAAGCATCAATATAGCCACGTCTTGTCAGTTTCTTTTTTAATGACTGTAATTCTACTTCAAGACTTTTATAATTATCAAAATTATATTTATAACCTACAGAGTCTATAGTTTTTGTTTTTGATTCAGTTTCAGCTTTAAGTTCTAAATTAATCGATTGCGCTATTAGCTCATTAGAATAAACTAGTAGTAAAAGAGATAAAGAAAAAAAACGCAATTTGGTCATTAATAAAAATTGGAACATAGATATAATGTAACGTAAAAATAGACCATTATATATATGTATAAAATGAATCATAAAATTTCTTTAAAAAATAAATTCTCATCTATTTGAATAATTAATATTAATTCCTACCTTTGCAGCCCTCAAAAGTGAGGGTTAATAAAATTTTATATAGAAATATATGCCAACAATTTCACAATTAGTACGAAAAGGAAGAGCCAAAATAACCAAGAAGAGTAAATCGGCTGCTTTAGATTCGTGTCCTCAGAGACGTGGTGTATGTACTCGTGTTTATACAACAACACCTAAAAAACCTAACTCAGCAATGCGTAAGGTGGCAAGGGTTCGTTTAACAAACGGAAACGAGGTTAATGCATACATTGGTGGAGAGGGTCATAATCTACAGGAGCACTCGATAGTATTGGTTAGAGGTGGAAGGGTAAAAGATTTGCCAGGAGTTAGATATCACATCGTTCGTGGTGCTTTAGATACAGCAGGTGTATCTGGAAGAACACAACGTAGATCTAAGTATGGTGCAAAACGCCCTAAAAAGTAATTTAAAACTTTAAGAAGAAGACATGAGAAAAAGAGCAGCAAAAAAGAGACCGCTTTTACCAGATCCAAAGTTTAACGATCAGTTAGTAACACGTTTTGTTAACATGATGATGTGGGATGGTAAGAAGTCTGTGGCTTTTAAAGTATTCTACGATGCAATTGATATTGTTGAGGAGAAAAAGAATGACGAAGAAAAAACAGCTTTAGAAGTTTGGAAAGACGCTTTGTCTAATGTGATGCCTCACGTAGAAGTACGTAGTCGTCGTGTTGGTGGTGCAACATTCCAAATTCCAATGCAGATTCGTCCGGATCGTAAAGTTTCAACTGCGATGAAATGGTTAATTAGCTATTCTCGTAAAAGAAACGAAAAATCTATGGCACAACGTTTAGCTTCAGAAGTATTAGCTGCTGCTAAAGAAGAAGGTGCAGCTGTTAAGAAAAGAGTTGATACTCACAAAATGGCAGAAGCAAACAAAGCATTCTCTCACTTTAGATTTTAATTAGAAATGGCAAGAGATTTAAAATTCACAAGAAATATAGGTATTGCAGCACATATTGATGCTGGAAAAACTACAACTACAGAACGTATTCTTTATTATACAGGTGTTTCTCACAAAATTGGTGAAGTACATGATGGTGCTGCAACAATGGACTGGATGGAGCAAGAGCAAGAAAGAGGTATTACAATTACTTCTGCTGCTACAACTTGTACATGGGAGTTTCCAATTGAAAATGGAAAGCCAACTCCAGATACTAAAGGGTACCATTTTAATATTATTGATACTCCTGGTCACGTAGATTTTACGGTTGAAGTAAACCGTTCATTACGTGTATTAGATGGATTAGTTTTCTTATTTAGTGCAGTTGATGGTGTTGAGCCACAATCTGAAACTAACTGGAGGCTAGCTGACAACTATAAAGTTCCAAGAATTGGTTTCGTTAATAAAATGGACCGTCAAGGATCTAACTTTTTGGGAGTTTGTCAACAAGTTAAAGACATGTTGAAATCTAACGCAGTACCAATCGTTTTAAACATTGGTGATGAGATAGATTTTAAAGGTATTATAGATTTAGTTAAGAACAGAGCTATTGTTTGGCATGATGAAACGCAAGGGGCAACTTTTGATGTTATTGAGATTCCAGAAGAGCTTAAGGAGGAAGCTAGAAAATATAGAGCTTTATTAATTGAAGAAGTAGCTAGCTACGATGAGAACTTACTTGAGAAGTTCATGGAAGATGAAGATTCAATTACAGAAGACGAAGTGCACGCTGCACTTAGAGCTGCTGTTATGGATATGGCAATCATTCCTATGATCTGTGGTTCAGCTTTTAAAAATAAAGGTGTACAATTCTTATTAGACGCTGTATGTCGTTACTTGCCTTCTCCAGTGGATAAGGAAGGTATCGTTGGTATGAATCCAGATACAGAGCAAGAAGAAATTCGTAAGCCAAGTGTTAATGAGCCATTTGCTGCTTTAGCATTTAAAATTGCTACGGATCCTTTCGTTGGTCGTTTAGCATTCTTTAGAGCATATTCTGGTCGTTTAGATGCAGGTTCTTACGTATTAAATAATCGTTCTGGTAAAAAAGAACGTATTTCTCGTATCTACCAAATGCATGCTAACAAGCAAAATGCAATTGATTTTATCGAAGCTGGTGATATCGGAGCTGCTGTTGGATTTAAATCTATCAAAACGGGAGATACATTAACATCTGAAAAACATCCTATAGTTTTAGAATCTATGGATTTTCCTGATCCAGTAATTGGTATCGCAGTTGAGCCTAAGACTAAAGCAGATGTAGATAAATTAGGTATGGGCTTAGCTAAATTAGCTGAAGAAGATCCAACATTTACTGTGCGTTCAGACGAAGCTTCAGGTCAGACTATTATTTCTGGAATGGGTGAGTTGCACTTAGATGTAATTGTAGATCGACTTAAAAGAGAATTTAAAGTTGAGGTTAACCAAGGTCAACCACAAGTAGAATATAAAGAAGCAATTACACAACCTGCTGATCATAGAGAAGTTTACAAAAAACAATCTGGTGGTCGCGGTAAGTTTGCTGATATTGTATTTACTATAGAACCTGCTGATGAAGGTCAAGTAGGATTGCAGTTTGAATCTATAATTAAAGGTGGTAATGTTCCTAAGGAATTTATCCCTTCAATTGAAAAAGGATTTAAAATGGCTATGCAAAACGGTCCTCTTGCAGGATACGAAGTTGATGCTATGAAAGTCACTTTAAAGGATGGGTCTTATCATGATGTTGATTCAGATCAATTATCTTTCGAATTAGCCGCAAAGTTAGGTTTTAAGAATTCTGCTAAAGCTGCTAAAGCTGTAATTATGGAGCCAATTATGAAATTGGAAGTAATTACACCAGAAGAGAATATGGGTGATATCGTTGGTGATTTAAATAGAAGAAGAGGACAAGTAAGTGACATGGGAGATAGAGCTGGTGCAAAAACTGTCAAAGCGACTGTACCTTTATCTGAAATGTTTGGATATGTTACAACATTAAGAACATTATCTTCAGGTAGAGCAACATCAACAATGGAATTTTCACATTATGCTGAAACTCCATCAAACATATCAGAAGAAGTAATCAAAGCGGCTAAAGGCGTAGAAGCTTAAAACTAAAAGAAAATGAGTCAGAAAATTAGAATAAAATTAAAGTCTTACGATCATAATTTAGTTGACAAGTCTGCTGATAAGATTGTAAAAACAGTAAAAAGTACGGGTGCTGTAGTAACGGGTCCAATTCCATTACCAACTCACAAGAAAATTTTCACTGTGTTACGTTCACCTCACGTTAATAAGAAGTCTAGAGAACAATTTCAATTAAGCTCTTACAAGAGATTATTAGATATTTACTCTTCATCTTCTAAAACTATTGATGCGTTAATGAAGCTTGAATTGCCGAGTGGAGTTGAAGTAGAGATTAAGGTGTAATTAGTAATTGAGCGTATTGCTCAAAGACATGTCCAGAGCTGCGAGCGAAGGAAAAACGGTAAAAAATACAATTCAAGGCTGAAACGTATTTTCAGCCTTGAATTTTAAATAACGAATAATAATTAATAAATAATAAATATGTCTGGGTTAATTGGAAAAAAAATCGGTATGACCAGCATTTTCGATGAAAATGGAAAGAATATTCCATGTACAGTAATCGAAGCTGGACCATGTATCGTTACCCAAGTCAGAACTGAAGAAGTGGATGGTTATAATGCACTTCAATTAGGTTTCGATGACGCGACAGAAAAAAGCGCTACTAAAGCTGACATTGGTCATGCTAAAAAAGCGGGTACTTCTGTAAAACGCAAAGTTGTTGAATTCAAAGGTTTTGATGCGGAGTACAAATTAGGTGATTCAATCACAGTAGAGCAATTCATCGAAGGTGAATTTGTGGATGTTGCAGGAACGTCAAAAGGTAAAGGTTTTCAAGGTGTTGTAAAGCGTCATGGATTTGCTGGTGTAGGTCAAGCAACACACGGTCAACATAACCGTTTAAGAGCTCCAGGTTCAATTGGTGCAGCTTCTTATCCTGCGAGAGTATTCAAAGGAATGAAGATGGCCGGAAGAATGGGTGGTGAAACAGTTAAAGTTCAAAATTTAAGAGTTTACAAAGTAGTTCCAGAAAAGAACTTACTAGTGGTAAAAGGATGTGTTCCTGGTCACAAGAATTCTTATGTAATCATTGAGAAGTAATGAAGGTAGCAGTTTTAGATATAAACGGAAAAGATACGGGTAGAAAAGCTGAGCTTTCTAAAGACGTATTCGCTATAGAGCCTAATAATCATGCAGTCTATTTAGATGTTAAGCAATACTTAGCAAATCAAAGACAAGGAACGCATAAGGCAAAAGAAAGAGCAGAAATTACCGGAAGTACACGTAAGATTAAAAAACAAAAAGGTACTGGTACTGCAAGAGCAGGTAGTATTAAGTCTGGTGTATTTAGAGGTGGTGGTCGTATGTTTGGTCCTAGACCAAGAAATTACGGTTTTAAATTAAATAAAAACGTAAAGCGATTAGCACGTAAATCTGCATTAAGCATTAAGGCAAATGATAAGTCAATAATGGTATTAGAAGACTTCAATTTTGAGGCTCCAAAAACCAAAAATTTTGTCAATGTTTTAAAGGCCCTAGAGGTTGAAAACAAAAAATCTCTTATTGTGTTGGGTGGCTTAAATAATAATGTATATTTGTCATCACGCAATTTTAAAGACTCTGAAGTTGTAACAGCCTCAGAATTAAGCACTTATAAAATAATGAATGCTAATAAAGTTATTCTATTAGAAGGTGCTTTAGAAGGAATTGAATCGAATTTAAGTAAATAGAACAGATGAGTATCTTAATAAAACCTATAATCACAGAAAAGGCAACCATGCAAAGTGAGTTGTTAAATGCATATGCATTTGAAGTGAATACAAAGGCGAACAAGGTAGAAATCAAAAAAGCGGTTGAAGCTGCTTATGGAGTTTCTGTTGAAAAAGTTCGTACGATAAATGTCCGTCCAGAAAGAAGAACTCGTTTTACAAAAACGGGTGTTCAACATGGTAAAACAAATGCTGTTAAAAAAGCAATTGTACAACTGGCGGAAGGTGAAACAATAGATTTATACGCTAACATGTAATTAGACTTATGTCAGTAAGAAAATTAAAACCAATCACATCAGCTCAGCGATTTAGAGTAGTAAATGGATTTGACGCCATCACTACTGATAAGCCGGAGAAAAGCTTGCTTGCTCCGAAAAAAAGATCTGGTGGTAGAAACAGTCAAGGAAAAATGACTATGCGCCAGTTAGGTGGTGGTCATAAGAAAAGGTATCGTATTATCGATTTCAAACGTAACAAAGCAGGTATTCCAGCTGAAGTTAAGTCAATTGAGTACGATCCAAACAGAACAGCATTTATTGCTTTACTTAATTACCAAGATGGTGAGAAACGTTATGTTATCGCTCAGAATGGTTTGCAAGTAGGTCAAAATATAGTGTCTGGTGAAACTGGTATCGCTCCAGAAATTGGAAATGCAATGCCACTTAGCGAAATACCTTTAGGTACAATCATTTCTTGTATTGAGTTACGTCCTGGTCAAGGTGCTGTTATGGCGCGTAGTGCAGGTGCATTTGCTCAATTAATGGCAAGAGATGGTAAGTTTGCTACAGTTAAGCTACCTTCCGGCGAAACAAGACTGATTTTGTCAACTTGTTTGGCAACCATTGGAGTTGTATCTAATTCAGATCATCAATTGTTAGTGTCTGGTAAAGCAGGTAGAAGCAGATGGTTAGGAAGACGTCCAAGAGTTAGGCCAGTAGTAATGAATCCAGTCGATCACCCAATGGGTGGTGGTGAAGGAAAATCTTCAGGTGGTCATCCAAGATCTAGAAACGGTATTCCTGCTAAAGGTTACAGAACACGTTCTAAGACGAAAGCGAGTAATAAGTATATTGTAGAACGTAGAAAGAAATAATTAAGATAGTATGGCACGTTCATTAAAAAAAGGACCTTATATCCATTATAAATTGGAAAAGAAAGTTGCAGAAAATGTAGCTTCAAACAAAAAGACGGTTATCAAAACTTGGTCTAGAGCATCAATGATTTCTCCAGATTTTGTAGGGCAGACAATAGCTGTTCACAATGGTCGTCAATTTGTTCCAGTATATGTTACTGAGAATATGGTAGGTCATAAATTAGGAGAATTTTCACCAACACGATCGTTTAGAGGTCATGCAGGTGCTAAGAATAAAGGTAAAAAATAAGAATCATGGGAAGTCGTAAAAAACAAATGGCGGAAGCTATTAAGGCTGAGAAAAAGCAAGTTGCTTTTGCTAAGCTAAATAACTGTCCTACATCTCCAAGAAAAATGCGTTTAGTAGCGGATTTAGTAAGAGGTCAAAAGGCAGATAAAGCGCTTCAGATTCTTAGATTTAGCCCTAAGGAAGCGTCTCGTCGTTTAGAGAAATTAGTTATGTCTGCAATAGCAAACTGGCAAGCAAAAAACGAAGATGCAGACGTTGAAGAAGCAAAGCTTTATATTAAAGAAATTAGAGTAGATGGCGGATCTATGTTAAAAAGATTGCGTCCAGCTCCACAAGGTAGAGCACATAGAATTAGAAAAAGATCTAATCACGTTACTGTGGTTGTAGATGCATTAAATAAAACACAAAGCTAAGATAGAGATATGGGACAAAAGACAAATCCAATCGGAAATCGCTTAGGAATTATCAGAGGATGGGAATCTAACTGGTACGGAGGAAACGATTATGGTGACAAACTTGCTGAGGATGATAAAATCCGAAAGTATATCCATGCACGTTTATCTAAAGCTAGTGTAAGTAGAGTAATTATTGAGCGTACACTTAAACTTGTAACCGTTACTATCACTACTGCTAGACCTGGTATTATTATCGGTAAAGGTGGTCAAGAGGTAGATAAGTTAAAAGAAGAGCTTAAAAAGATTACTGGTAAGGAAGTTCAATTGAACATCTTTGAAATTAAAAGACCTGAACTAGACGCATACCTTGTTGCAGCGAGTGTTGCTCGTCAAATTGAAAGCCGAATTTCATACAGACGTGCAATAAAAATGGCAATCGCAGCAGCAATACGTATGAATGCTGAGGGAATCAAAATTCAGATTAGTGGTCGTTTGAATGGTGCTGAAATGGCACGTTCAGAACACTATAAAGAAGGACGTATTCCTTTATCTACTTTTAGAGCTGATATTGATTATGCTCTAGTTGAAGCACATACTACTTATGGTAGATTGGGTATCAAAGTTTGGATTATGAAAGGCGAAGTATATGGAAAAAGAGAGCTTTCTCCATTAGTTGGTCTATCTAAGCAAAAAGGTAAAGGTGGACGTGGTGGAAATAAGAACCAATCTCGTCGTAGAAAGTAATTCTTTAAAGAAAAGAAAAAATGTTACAGCCTAAAAGAACAAAATTTCGTAAGCAGCAGAAAGGTCGTATGAAAGGTAATGCTGGAAGAGGTCATTTGTTATCAAATGGTACCTTCGGTATTAAATCATTAGACTCGTCTTTTATAACTGCACGTCAAATAGAAGCAGCGCGTATTGCCGCTACTCGTTACATGAAAAGAGAAGGATCGTTATGGATTAAGATATTTCCAGACAAACCTATCACAAAGAAACCTCTTGAAGTACGTATGGGTAAAGGTAAAGGAGCCGTTGAATATTGGGCAGCTGTTGTAAAACCAGGACGTATGTTATTTGAAATCAGTGGCGTGCCATTAGACGTAGCGCAAGAAGCTTTGCGTTTAGCAGCACAGAAACTTCCAGTGAAGACTAAGTTTATCATAGCTAGAGATTACGAAGCTTAATAAAAAGATATTATGAAGCAATCAGAAATTAAACAGCTTTCAACAGCTGAGTTACAAGAGAAACTTAGTGAGACTAAAAAGAGTTATACAGACCTAAAAATGGCTCACACTATATCTCCTTTAGAAAATCCAATTCAGTTACGAGTTGCGCGTCGCACAGTAGCTAGAGTGGCAACAGAATTAACCAATAGAGAAGTACAATAATTGTATTCTGCTGAAAGATGGAAAAAAGAAACTTAAGAAAAGAACGTATAGGGATCGTAACGAGTAACAAAATGGAGAAGTCTATTGTAGTTGCTGAAGTTAAAAAAGTAAAACACCCTATGTATGGAAAGTTCGTGTTGAAGACTAAGAAATATGTCGCACACGATGAGACAAACGACTGCAACGAAGGAGATACTGTAAAGATCATGGAAACAAGACCTTTGAGTAAATCTAAATGTTGGAGATTAGTAGAAATAATTGAAAGAGCGAAGTAATTATGGTACAACAAGAATCAAGATTAAAAGTAGCTGATAACACTGGTGCAAAGGAAGTTTTAACTATCCGTGTATTAGGTGGAACAAAAAGAAGGTACGCTTCTGTAGGAGATAAAATTGTTGTGTCTGTTAAAGATGCTACTCCAAATGGAAGTATTAAGAAAGGTGCTGTTTCAACAGCAGTTGTTGTACGTACAGCTAAAGAAGTAAGACGTCCAGATGGATCTTACATTAGATTTGACGACAACGCATGTGTACTATTAAATCCTACAGGGGAAATGAGAGGAACACGTGTTTTTGGTCCTGTAGCTAGAGAACTTCGTGATAAACAATTCATGAAAATTGTATCATTAGCACCAGAAGTGCTTTAATTGATAAATAAGATGACAAAGCTTAAAATAAAATCAGGAGATACAGTACAAGTAATTGCTGGTGACCATAAAGGTTCAGAAGGTAAAGTACTTAAAGTATTAACAGATAAGAACAAAGCCATCGTTGAAGGTGTAAACATGGTTAAGAAACATACTAAACCAAGTGCACAAAGCCCTCAAGGTGGAATTGTAGAGAAAGAAGCATCAATTCATATTTCAAACTTATCGTTGTTAACTTCAAAAGGAGAAGCAACAAGAGTAGGTTATAGAATGGATGGCGATAATAAAGTGAGATTTTCTAAAAAATCTAATGAAGTAATTTAATTATGGCTTACGTTGCAAGATTAAAACAAGAGTACAAGGACAAAGTAATTCCTGCTCTTACGGAAGAATTTGGATATAAAAATGTAATGCAAGTACCTAAACTTAAAAAGATAGTAATATCTAAGGGTGTTGGTGCTGCTGTTGCGGATAAGAAATTGATCGATCACGCAGTAGAAGAACTTACAAAAATATCTGGACAGAAAGCTATACATACAATGTCTAAGAAAGATGTTGCTTCATTTAAGTTACGTAAAGGGATGCCAATTGGTGCCAAAGTAACTTTGAGAGGGGAGCAAATGTATGAATTCTTAGATCGTTTGGTAACTTCGGCTTTACCACGAGTTAGAGACTTTAACGGTATCAAAGCTACTGGTTTTGATGGACGTGGAAATTATAACTTAGGTGTTGTAGAACAGATCATTTTTCCAGAAATAGATATTGATAAAATCAATAAAATTTCAGGAATGGATATTACATTTGTGACTTCTGCTGATACAGATAAGGAAGCAAAGTCTCTTTTAACAGAATTAGGATTACCTTTTAATAAGAATTAATTATGGCTAAAGAATCAATGAAAGCTCGTGAGGTAAAGCGTGCAAAAATGGTGGCTAAATATGCTGAAAAACGTAAGGCTTTAAAAGAAGCTGGAGATTATGAAGCATTACAAAAGTTACCAAAAAATGCTTCACCAATACGTCAGCACAACCGTTGTAAACTTACAGGAAGACCAAAAGGTTATATGAGACAATTTGGAATTTCTCGTGTAATGTTTAGAGAAATGGCTAACCAAGGTTTAATACCTGGTGTTAAAAAAGCAAGTTGGTAAATCTCGATTATCCAGTAAAATTATAAATTGGTTTCAGGTTTGACAATAATGTCAAAAACCGTTACCGCAAATTAATAAATATGTATACAGATCCAATAGCGGATTATTTAACGCGAGTTAGAAATGCAGTTAAGGCAAATCACAGAGTGGTTGAAATTCCTGCATCTAACTTAAAAAAAGAGATAACTAAGATATTATTCAACCAAGGATATATTTTAAGTTACAAGTTTGATGACTCTTCAGTTCAAGGTACGATTAAAATTGCTTTGAAATATAACAAAGACACTAAAGAGTCTGTAATCAAAAAAATTCAAAGAATCAGTAAACCAGGTTTACGTAAGTATGCTAGTTCTAACGAAATGCCAAGAATCTTAAATGGTTTAGGTGTTGCAATTGTATCTACGTCTCACGGAGTGATGACAGGTAAGCAAGCGCAAAGAGAAAACGTTGGTGGCGAAGTATTATGTTACGTTTACTAAAAACAGGAAATTATGTCAAGAATAGGTAAAAATCCAATAACAGTTCCTGAAGGTGTAACACTTGAGATTAAGGATAACATGATTACCGCTAAAGGTAAATTAGGTGAATTGACTCAAGAGTATTCAGAGATTACTATAAAGCATGAAGGTGATACTATTACATTAGAGCGCGCTTCAGATAAGAAAGATTTAAGAGCAAAACATGGTCTGTACAGATCATTGATTTTTAATATGATAGAAGGTGTTTCTAAAGGCTGGACCAAAGAACTAGAATTAGTTGGTGTAGGTTACAGAGCATCAAATCAAGGACAAAAATTAGATTTAGCCGTAGGATTTTCTCATAACATTGTTTTGGATATTGCTCCAGAAGTAAAAGTTGAGACAATTTCTGAAAAAGGTAAAAATCCAATAGTTAAATTAACGTCTTTCGACAAACAATTGGTAGGACAAGTAGCTGCAAAAATACGTGGCTTTAGAAAACCAGAACCTTACAAAGGAAAAGGTATCAAGTTTGTTGGTGAAGAAATTAGAAGAAAAGCAGGTAAATCAGCTTAATAATTAAGTTATGGCATTGACAAAGAACGAAAGAAGAACAAGAATTAAAAGCAGAATCCGTAAGGTAGTATCTGGTACTGAAGCAAGACCAAGATTAGCTGTTTTTAGAAGTAATAAAGAAATTTATGCTCAAGTCGTAGATGATGTATCTGGTAAAACTTTAGCTGCTGCATCTTCAAGAGATAAAGACATTGCAAAGTCTAAAGGTAATAAAACAGAAGTTGCTGCTTTAGTTGGTAAATCTGTTGCAGAAAAAGCGATGAAAGCTGGTGTTGAAACTATTTCTTTTGATAGAGGTGGTTATTTATATCATGGAAGAGTAAAATCATTAGCAGAAGGTGCTAGAGAAGCAGGACTTAAATTTTAAGACATTATGTATCAAAAATATAAAAACGCAGAGCTTGTTAAACCAGGCGGATTAGAATTAAAAGATCGCTTAGTTGGTGTACAGCGTGTAACTAAAGTAACAAAAGGTGGTAGAGCATTTGGTTTTTCTGCTATTGTTGTTGTAGGTGACGAAGAAGGAGTTGTAGGACACGGTTTAGGAAAATCTAAAGATGTAGCTACTGCTATTGCTAAAGCTGTAGAAGATGCTAAGAAGAACTTGGTAAGAATTCCAATTATCAAAGGAACATTACCTCACGAGCAAAAAGGTAAATTTGGTGGAGCTAGAGTTAACATAATCCCAGCTGCACCTGGTACAGGAGTTATTGCTGGTGGAGCTGTTAGAACTGTTCTTGAAGCAGTAGGTGTACATGATGTATTATCTAAGTCTCAAGGTTCATCTAACCCTCATAATGTAGTCAAAGCAACATTCGATGCTTTATTACAATTAAGAGATGCTAAATCTGTGGCTAGAGAGCGTGGAATTTCACTTGAAAAAGTATTTAACGGATAATCGATAGGACAAGATGGCAAAAATCAAAGTAAAAAAAGTTAAAAGTGCAATCAACCGTACAAAGAGGCAAAAGCTAACATTATTAGCTTTAGGTTTAAAAAAAATTGGACAAGTTGTAGAGCATGACGCCACACCAAATATCCTTGGTATGGTTAAGAAAGTTGAACATTTAGTTTCTGTAGAAGAAGCTTAAAAATATAACTTAAATGGATTTAAGTAATTTAAAACCTGCAGAAGGTTCAGTAAAAAATCAAGGTAAACGTATTGGTCGTGGTCAAGGATCTGGTAAAGGTGGTACTGCAACACGTGGACATAAAGGTGCGAAGTCGCGTTCTGGTTATTCTAAGAAATTAGGATTTGAAGGTGGGCAAATGCCTTTACAAAGACGTGTTCCTAAGTTTGGGTTTACAAATATTAACCGTGTGGAATATCAAGGTATTAATCTTGATACTTTACAACAGTTAGTAGATGAGAAAAAAATAAAAGGTAGTGTTGATTTTGAAACATTAATGTCATTAGGAAAAGCTGGAAAAAATGATCTGGTTAAAATCTTAGGTAGAGGTGAATTAAAAGCAAAATTAACAGTAACTGCTCATAAATTTACTGCTACTGCAAAAGCTGCTATTGAAGCTGCTGGTGGTGAAGCTGTAACTTTATAAGATTTAGATTTAAGGATGAAGATAATAGAAACATTAAAGAACGTTTGGAAAATCACAGAACTAAAGGATAGAATTATTCTAACCCTAGGTTTATTATTGGTTTATCGTTTTGGTGCTCAGGTACCTTTACCTGGAATCAATATTGATGCATTGGGTGGTCTACAAGATGGAACGGCACAAGGAATTTTAGGTTTGTTAAATGCTTTTACTGGTGGTGCGTTTGCTAATGCATCAGTATTTGCACTGGGTATTATGCCTTATATATCTGCTTCTATTGTTGTACAGTTAATGGGTATTGCGATTCCTTATTTACAGAAGCTTCAGAAAGAAGGTGCTAGTGGTCAAAAGAAGATTACTCAAATTACACGTTGGTTAACTATAGGTATATGTTTGGTTCAAGCGCCTGGTTATTTGGCAAGTGTACCAGGATTATCTGGGGCAACTTCAATGAGTGCTTTATTATTACCAGGGTTTAATGAAAATATATTTTATTTTTCTTCAGTAGTTATTTTGGTAACTGGTTGTGTGTTCGCCATGTGGTTAGGTGAAAAAATCACAGATAAAGGTATTGGTAATGGAATTTCATTATTAATTATGGTTGGTATTATTGCTACATTACCTCAGTCATTTGTTTTAAACTCAGCATCCAGATTAGAAGGTGGTAATGGTGGATTTATGATGATATTAATTGAATTAGTAGTCTGGTTCTTAATTATATTAGCGTCTGTATTTTTGGTAATGGCAGTAAGAAAAATTGCTGTGCAATATGCTAGAAGAACTGCTTCAGGTGGGTATGAAAAGAATGTGTTTGGATCACGTCAGTTCTTACCTTTAAAGCTTAATGCTTCAGGTGTTATGCCAATTATCTTTGCACAAGCTATTATGTTTGTTCCTGGTCTTATTGGTGAATCATCTTGGTTAAAAGATACAACTGCTGGTATTTGGATGCAGGCTGAATTTGGAAATAATATATTTGGATTTTGGTACAATTTAGTATTTGCTTTACTGATTATTATATTCACGTATTTTTATACAGCGATTACCGTACCAACAAATAAAATGGCAGATGATTTAAAACGTAGTGGTGGATTTATTCCAGGTATACGTCCAGGGTCAGAAACCTCTGAATATTTAGATAAGATAATGTCTCAAATAACCTTGCCAGGTTCTATTTTCTTAGCATTGATTGCAATTTTTCCTGCATTCATTGTGAAGTTAATGAATGTTCAAGCGGGTTGGGCACTATTTTTTGGTGGTACATCATTATTAATTATGGTTGGTGTGGCTATTGATACAATGCAGCAGATCAATTCTTATTTATTAAATAAGCATTATGATGGCTTGATGAAAACGGGTAAAAACAGAAAATCTGTTACCTCATAATTTAAAACTAATTTAGAGAATTTAATCTATGAAATTTAGGCAAGATATTTGCTAATTGAAGATTAAATACTAAAAATTATTTATGGCAAAACAAGCAGCAATAGAACAAGACGGGACAATTATAGAAGCATTATCAAATGCTATGTTTCGTGTAGAATTAGAAAATGGTCACATTGTGACGGCACATATCTCTGGTAAAATGCGTATGCATTATATAAAACTATTACCAGGTGATAAGGTAAAATTAGAAATGAGTCCTTACGATTTAACTAAGGCTCGCATAACTTATAGATACTAATACGATGAAACCGTATGGTTCCATCTTACAATAGTTGTAAATAGAAACACAAGATGAAAGTAAGAGCATCAGTAAAGAAAAGAAGCGCAGATTGTAAATTAGTGCGCAGAAAAGGTAGACTTTACGTCATTAACAAAAAGAATCCTAGATTCAAACAAAGACAAGGGTAATTATGGCAAGAATTGCAGGTGTAGACATACCAAAACAAAAAAGAGGAGTAATCTCTTTAACTTATATCTACGGAGTAGGTAGAAGTAGAGCAAAAGAAATTTTAGCCACTGCTAAAGTTGACGAAAGCACTAAAGTAGAAGATTGGACTGATGACGAAATCGGAGCGATTCGTGAGGCTGTTGGTACATTCAAAATCGAAGGTGAGTTACGTTCTGAAACACAAATGAACATTAAGCGATTAATGGATATTGGATGTTACAGAGGTATTCGTCATAGAGCAGGTCTTCCATTAAGAGGACAACGTACTAAAAACAACTCTCGTACAAGAAAAGGTAGAAGAAAAACGGTTGCTAACAAGAAAAAAGTAACTAAATAATAAATAGTCTTTAGTCTTTAGACGTTGGAAAGAATCTGTTTGAAATTTAACGGTTTAGGATTCTAGCGACTATTACTAATACTAAAAACTAAAAAATAATATGGCAAAGTCAAGTACTAAAAAGCGTAAAGTAATTGTTGATGCAATTGGAGAAGCTCATATCACAGCATCTTTTAATAACATCATCATTTCTTTAACAAATAAAAAAGGTGACGTTATTTCTTGGTCATCAGCAGGTAAAATGGGTTTTAGAGGTTCTAAAAAGAATACACCTTACGCTGCACAGTTAGCTGCAGAAGATGCTGCAGGTGTAGCTAAAGAAGCTGGATTAAAGAAAGTAAAAGCTTATGTAAAAGGTCCTGGTAATGGTAGAGAATCTGCTATCAGATCTATACACAATGCAGGTATTGAAGTATCAGAAATTATTGATGTTACTCCATTACCACACAATGGTTGTCGCCCACCAAAAAGACGTCGTGTATAATTTTACGAATTAAGAGATTAATATCAATTGTTTTAGACAGTTGATATTAGTTTTTTTATACGTAAATTTGCAAACTGAAAAAAATAATTAACAAGTATCATAAAGAGATCAACGATTTTTGAAGGATAAGATTAAGACCTTAATTCATTAATCACTCTTAAAAACAATTAAAAATGGCAAGATATACTGGTCCTAAAACTAAAATAGCTCGAAAATTTGGTCAAGCTATCTTCGGAGACGATAAAGCTTTCGAAAAAAGAAATTATCCTCCTGGACAGCACGGAAATAACCGTCGTCGAGGAAAAAAATCTGAATATGCTATCCAGTTAATGGAGAAGCAAAAAGCGAAATATACTTATGGTATCTTAGAGCGTCAATTCAGAAATATGTTTAAAAGAGCAACTGCAGCTCAAGGTATTACTGGTGAGGTTTTATTACAATTATGTGAATCGCGTTTAGATAACGTTGTTTTCAGAATGGGAATCTCTCCTACAAGAAGTGGTGCAAGACAATTAGTTTCTCACAGACACATTACAGTAAACGGTCAAAAGGTAAATATACCTTCATACCAATTAAAAGCCGGTGATGTTGTTGGTGTTAGAGAAAAATCTAAATCATTAGAAGCTATTCAAAATTCATTAGCTAATTCTAGTAATGTTTACGAATGGATTACTTGGAATACATCTACTATGGAAGGAACTTATGTTTCTGTTCCTGCTAGAATTCAAATTCCAGAACAAATCAACGAACAATTTATCGTTGAACTTTACTCTAAATAATAATTAATCATATTGGAATTTAGCCAAAGGGTTTATTGGTGTTCTTCAAACTTATAAACCGCGCAACTAAATAACAATTAAAACGAAGAAAATATGGCAATATTAAATTTTCAGAAACCAGATAAAGTAATCATGATTGATTCTACTGATTTTGAAGGTAAGTTTGAATTCAGACCTTTAGAACCAGGATACGGATTAACAGTAGGTAATGCTTTACGAAGAGTATTATTATCTTCTTTAGAAGGTTTCGCAATCACTTCAGTTAGAATAGAAGGTGTAGATCATGAGTTTTCTACAATTTCTGGTGTTGTTGAGGATGTTACTGAAATGATTTTGAACTTAAAACAAGTTAACTTTAAGCGTCAAATTGATGAAGTTGATAACGAAACTGTTACAATTTCTATTTCAGGTCAAAATCAAATCACTGCTGGTGATTTTCAGAAGTTTATTTCTGGATTCCAAGTATTAAATACAGATTTAGTAATCTGTAACTTAGATCCAAAAGTAAACATCAATATGGAACTTACTATCGAAAAAGGTAGAGGTTATGTTCCTGCTGAAGAAAACAAAAAGGCATCTGCACCAATCGGAACCATCTTTACAGATTCTATTTACACTCCAATAAAGAATGTAAAATATAGTATTGAAAACTTCCGTGTTGAACAAAAGACGGATTATGAAAAATTAGTTTTTGAAATTCAAACAGATGGATCTATTAATCCAAAAGATGCTTTAACTGAAGCCGCTAAAATATTAATTCACCACTTCATGTTATTCTCTGATGAGCGTATTACTCTTGAAGCTGATGAAATCGCACAAACTGAAACTTATGATGAAGAATCTCTTCACATGAGACAACTGTTGAAGACTAAATTAGTTGATATGGATCTTTCTGTACGTGCATTAAACTGTTTAAAAGCGGCAGAAGTAGATACTTTAGGTGACTTAGTATCATTCAATAAAAATGATTTAATGAAATTCAGAAACTTCGGTAAGAAGTCTTTAACTGAGCTAGAAGAACTAGTAAATGTAAAGGGTCTTAACTTCGGAATGGATTTAAGTAAATATAAATTAGATAAAGATTAATTAATCATATTTTGCTCCTCGATTTACGAGTTTAGTAGCAAGATGATAAAACAAATGTCATGAGACACGGAAAAAAATTCAACCACTTAGGAAGGCAAACAGCACACAGAAAATCTATGTTAGCTAATATGGCTTGTTCTTTAATTGAGCATAAGCGTATTAACACTACTGTTGCAAAAGCGAAAGCTTTAAAGCAGTTTGTAGAGCCAATGATTACTAAGTCTAAAACAGATACAACTCACAACAGACGTATCGTAATGGCTAAGCTTAGACAAAAAGATGCAGTAGCAGAATTGTTTAGAGATGTGGCACCAAAGATTGGTGATCGTCCAGGTGGATATACTCGTATCATCAAATTAGGAAATAGATTAGGTGATAATGCTGATATGGCAATGATAGAGTTAGTTGATTACAATGAACTTTATAATGCTGGTAAGCCAGAGAAGAAAACAACACGTAGAAGTAGAAGAGGCGGTAAAAAAGCGGCTATAACTCCACCAGTGGATACTAACGCTTCTAACGAAGAAGAATAAATGTTAATAAGCATTAATAAATATCAAGGATAAACTGTTTCGGTTTATCCTTTTTTTTTGGAATTTTGTAAAACCTTTTTAATTACTACAGATGAAATACAAACAAAGAAAAAAAGCTCTTATTTTATTAGCTGATGGTACAATCTTTCATGGTAAATCCATAGGGAAAGAAGGGTCAGCATTTGGCGAAGTATGTTTTAATACTGGTACAACTGGTTATCAAGAAATTTTTACTGATCCTTCGTATTATGGTCAGTTAATGGTAACGACCAATGCACATATTGGTAACTACGGAACTAAAGAAGACGAAGATGAATCTAATAGCGTTAAAATTGCTGGTTTAATTTGCAAAAATTTTAGTTTCGAATACTCAAGACCAGCAGCAGATTCGTCATTAGAAGCGTATTTTGAAAAGCATAACACACTAGCCATCGCAGATGTAGATACAAGAGCTTTGGTAAGCTACATAAGAGACAATGGTGCAATGAATGCGGTAATTTCAACTGAGGTAGATAATATTGAAGGTTTAAAGAAGCAATTAGCGGAAGTACCTTCAATGAAAGGCTTAGAATTAGCGTCAAAAGTCTCTACTAAAGAGCCTTATTATTTTGGTGATGAAAACGCAACTTATAAAATAGCCGCTTTAGACATTGGTATTAAAAAGAATATTCTGCGAAATCTAGCTAAGAGAGATGCTTATATCAAAGTATTTCCATATAATTCTAAGTTCCAAGATTTAGAGGCATTTAATCCAGATGGTTATTTCTTATCTAATGGTCCTGGTGACCCAGAACCTTTATTAGAAGCACAAGCTGTGGCAAAAGAAATCATCGCAAAGAATAAACCATTGTTTGGTATTTGTTTAGGACATCAGGTAATTGCACTGGCTAATGGAATTTCAACTTACAAAATGCATAACGGTCATAGAGGAATTAATCATCCTGTAAAGAATTTATTAACAGGTAAAGGTGAAATCACTTCTCAGAATCATGGTTTTGCTATTAATAGAGAAGAAACTGAGGCTAATGCTAATGTAGAAATTACACATGTGCATCTCAATGATAATACAGTTGCAGGAATTAAAATTAAAGACAAAAACTGTTTCTCGGTTCAATATCATCCTGAAGCAAGTCCAGGTCCTAATGATTCGGTCTATTTATTTGATCAATTTATAGAGAATATCAAGAATAACTAATACGGAAAACGCAATAAAACAATCCTTTTATTGCGTTTTTTTAGTTACAAAAACGTTATCGTAAATATTAATCAGAAATATGATTTTTGTTCTGTTTTAAGCTTCAGATTTTCGTAATTTTGACTGACCTACAAGGCTTTAAAAACCTTGTTAGTTTTATAGAAAGTTAACTAAAACCAAAAATAATGAGCATTATAATTAATGTACACGCAAGACAAATTTTAGACTCAAGAGGTAATCCTACAGTAGAAGTCGATGTAGTAACTGAAAGCGGAATTATGGGAAGAGCTGCAGTTCCTTCTGGTGCTTCAACCGGAGAGCATGAAGCTGTAGAGTTAAGAGATGGTGGTGACACCTATATGGGAAAAGGTGTTTTAAAAGCGGTTGAGAATGTTAATGCAGTCATTGCGCAAGAGTTACTTGGAGTTTCTGTTTTTGAGCAAAATGCAATTGACCAGTTAATGATAGAATTAGATGGTACAAAAAATAAATCTAAATTAGGCGCAAATGCAATTTTAGGTGTGTCTTTAGCAGTAGCTAAAGCAGCAGCTAACGAATTGGGTATGCCATTATACAGATATGTTGGAGGCGTTTCTGCTAATACGTTACCATTACCAATGATGAATATCATTAATGGAGGTTCTCATAGTGATGCGCCAATTGCATTTCAAGAATTTATGGTAATGCCAGTAAAGGCGAAAAACTTTACGCATGCCATGCAAATGGGAACTGAAATTTTCCACAACCTTAAAAAAGTATTACACGACAGAAACTTAAGCACTGCTGTTGGAGATGAAGGAGGTTTTGCACCAAACTTGCCTGGTGGAACGGAAGATGCTTTAGATACTATTAAGATGGCAGTTGAGAAAGCTGGTTATAAATTTGGCGAGGATATAAAAATCGCTTTAGACTGTGCAGCAGCAGAATTCTATAAAGATGGAAAATATGACTATACACTTTTTGAAGGAGATAAAGGTGTGGTGAGAACTAGTGCAGAACAGGCTAAATACCTTGCTGAATTAGCATCTCAATATCCAATTATTTCTATAGAAGATGGAATGGATGAAAACGACTGGGATGGGTGGAAAGATCTTACTGAACAAATCGGAGATAAAGTACAATTAGTAGGTGATGATTTGTTTGTAACCAATGTAGAGCGTTTAGGTAGAGGTATCTCTGAGGGTATTGCTAATTCTATTTTAATAAAAGTCAACCAAATCGGTACGTTAACTGAAACGATTTCAGCGGTTAATATGGCACACAACGCAGGTTATACTTCTGTAATGTCACACAGGTCTGGTGAAACGGAAGATAATACTATTGCAGATTTAGCTGTAGCATTAAACACTGGTCAAATAAAAACGGGTTCTGCATCTCGTAGTGATCGTATGGCAAAATACAATCAGTTATTACGTATTGAAGAAGAATTAGGAGATGTGGCTTATTTTCCGGGTGAGAATGCTTTTAAGGTGAAATAAGATTAAGAATTTTTAATGTTCAATTTAAGCGATTACTGTAAAAAGTAATCGCTTTTTTTATTGCTTGCTATAATTTATCTAAATGTTAAAACGGTTGTAAATACACTTCCGAAATCGTTTGAGATTTCGTAAATTTACAATCCTTAAAATTCAAAATATAATATATACATATGTCAGATAAAGCTACCTTAGAAATTAATGGTGAAAAGTATGAATTTCCTATTGTCGTAGGAACTGAAAATGAAGTTGCAATCGATATTAAGAGCCTAAGAGGTTCAACAGGTGGAGTTATAACTATAGATCCAGGATACAAAAACACAGGAAGCTGTGAAAGTGCTATTACATTCTTAGATGGTGAAAAAGGCATATTGAGATATAGAGGATACTCAATAGAAGAATTAGCCGAAAAGGCTGACTTTTTAGAAGTTGCTTATTTGTTAATCTTTGGAGAACTTCCTACCCAAGAAGAATTAGATAAATTCCATTCAGATATAAAATCTCATGCTGTAGTAGATGATGATATTAAAAAGATTTTAGATGCGTTTCCAAAATCAGCGCATCCAATGGGAGTTTTATCTTCATTAACAAGTGCGCTTACAGCTTTTAACCCAACATCAGTAGATGTTAATTCTGAAGAAGCAATGTATAACGCTATCGTTAGAATATTAGGAAAATTCCCTGTGTTAGTTGCTTGGACAATGCGAAAGAAGCGTGGATTACCACTAGATTATGGTGATGATTCACTTGGGTATGTGGAAAACGTCTTAAAGATGATGTTTAAAAATCCAACAAGTGATTATGAACAGAACCCTATTTTGATTAATGCATTAGATAAATTATTGATCCTTCATGCAGACCACGAGCAAAATTGTTCTACATCTACTGTAAGAATTACAGGTTCATCTCATGCAGGTTTATTTGTTTCTCTTGCTGCGGGAATTTCTGCACTTTGGGGACCATTACATGGTGGTGCTAACCAAGCCGTTTTAGAAATGCTTGAAGCTATTAAAGAAGATGGTGGTGATACTAAAAAATACATGGCAAAAGCAAAGGACAAAGAAGATCCTTTCCGTTTAATGGGTTTTGGTCACCGCGTTTATAAAAACTTTGACCCAAGAGCAAAAATTATTAAAGTTGCTGCTGATGAAGTTTTAAGCGATTTAGGTGTAGAAGATCCAATTTTAGATATTGCTAAAGGATTAGAAAAGGAAGCCTTGGAAGATCAGTATTTTGTGGATAGAAAACTATATCCAAACGTTGATTTCTATTCTGGTATAATTTACAGAGCAATGGGTATTCCTGTAGAAATGTTTACGGTTATGTTCGCCTTAGGCCGTTTACCAGGTTGGATAGCGCAATGGAGAGAAATGCGTTTACGCAAAGAGCCAATTGGTAGACCAAGACAGTTATATACTGGTGAAACTTTCAGAGCATTTAAGACTATAGATAAAAGATAAATTATACTGATAAGAATGAAAAAGCTTCATAAATTTTATGAAGCTTTTTTTGTATTTTCGAAATCAATGAAACTAAACATACAAAACGAAACATCACGACTAAGAGCAGTTGTTTTAGGAACTGCAGAAAGTAATGGTCCTACACCGAAATTAGAAGATTGCTACGATCCAAAAAGTCGAGAACATGTCTTGGCAGGTACTTATCCCTTAGAGGACGACATGATTGCTGAAATGGAAGCTGTTGCACGGGTTTTAGAAAAATATGACGTTAAGGTATATAGACCTAAAGTTATTGAAAACTATAACCAGATTTTTGCGAGAGATATATCGTTTGTCATTGAAGATAAAATTATCATTGCTAATATTTTACCAGATCGAAAGCGCGAAGTAGAAGCTACAGAGTATGTTTGGGAAAACGTTGACAAAAAAAACAGAATCATTCTTCCTGATGAATGCCATGTGGAAGGTGGAGACGTAATGCCATGGAATGATTATATTTTTATAGGCACCTATTCTGGTGAAGATTATCCAGATTATATAACAGCCAGAACTAACATGGATGCTGTAATAGCGATTCAGGAATTATTTCCTCATAAAACGGTAAAGTCCTTTGAGCTACGTAAGTCTAATACCAATGCTAAAGAGAATGCCTTGCATTTAGATTGTTGTTTTCAACCTATTGGAAAAGATAAAGCCATAATTCATAAAAATGGATTTTTAATTGAAAAGGAATATGAATGGTTAGTAAACTTCTTTGGAAAGGAGAACATATTCGAAATCACAAAAGAGGAAATGTACAATATGAATAGTAACGTATTCTCTATTTCTGAAGAGGTAGTTATTTCTGAAAAAAACTTTACGAGATTAAATGCTTGGTTACGAGAAAATGGCTTTACTGTAGAAGAAGTACCTTATGCTGAGATTGCAAAGCAAGAAGGTTTACTAAGATGTTCTACAATGCCTTTGATTAGAGACTGATTACTTTCGATACAAAAAGTAATTATTCACAAGATTAATATATTCTTGTTTGGCTTCATCTTCACTGATATGTTGCACCTGAAATAGCGCATTGGTTTTAAATGCGTTTATGATTTGCTTTTTACTACTAGGCCTACCATAATCGTTAGTTGCTTTTTTATAGTAAGCATAAAGACGTAATAAGAAATCTGCAGGAAATGGTTCTGTATGATCGTTTACACGGTCCACAGCTGCCTTAAACTCTATGTCTAACTCTTCAGATGTCATTTCATTTCTGCAATGATGCTTTCTCCACCACGGACTTTTTGATTCAGTGTTACTTTTATATCTGCATCTAAAGGTAAAAATAAATCAACCCTAGACCCAAATTTAATAAATCCAGAATCAGCTCCTTGGGTTACTGTTGTATTTGGTTTAGCATAATTAACAATTCGTTTGGCAAGTGCTCCTGCAATTTGACGATACAATACTTTTCCAAAATGGTCATTTTCTACAACAACAGTTGTACGTTCATTTTCTTCACTTGCTTTTGGATGCCAAGCCACTAAATATTTACCAGGATGGTATTTGCTATAATTTATATTTCCGCTAATAGGATAACGCGTTACATGAACATTTATTGGTGACATAAATACAGAGACCTGAATACGTTTGTCTTTAAAAACTTCGTTTTCCATGACCTCTTCAATAACCACAACTTTTCCATCTACAGGTGATAAAGCCTGTTTTTCGTTGGGATGCGTGTTTCGTTTAGGGTTTCTAAAAAATTGTAGAATTAGTAAAAAGAATATCAAAACAGCTATTAGCAAACCTTTTCTTATCCATTCATTTGCTACAAATTCATCGATTAAAAAGAATGAACCTACTACGATAACTAACGTTATCAATATAATTTTATGACCTTCTTTATGAAACATGAAGTGTAATTATTAAAATTGTATAATTCTTAAAAATAAGTATATAAATGGTGATGCAAAGATAATACTATCTAATCTATCTAATAACCCTCCGTGTCCAGGCATAATAACTCCGCTATCTTTAACATCCGCTTGACGTTTAAATTTAGATTCAATTAAATCACCGAAAGTACCTAGAACACTTACAATAATTGCAATAATTAACCAAGATGTAAACACGAGTGTTTCAGTGTATTTAGCTATGAAAAAGCTAGCAATACATGCAAAAAATAAACCTCCTAAAAAGCCTTCTACAGTTTTTTTTGGTGATACACTTGGAAAGAGTTTTTGTTTGCCAAAATTCTTACCTACTAAATATGCAGCACTATCGTTAATCCAAATAAGTATAAATACTCCTAAAAGTAATAGTGGAGTAAATTTGTTTTGAAAGTTAGCAATCAGCAACATAAAAACAAACCCAGTAGATAAATAGAATGTGGTTGCTATATAGCGTTTCGATGCAAAAAGCGGTATTTTCTTTACTGTAAATAAATCTTTCATTAAAATAAGATTAACAAATATGGTAATTACCAATATAATTTGCACAACCTTATCAATATCAGCTAAATTAATATTTTGTAAATATATATAACCAAATGCGCCATAGAGTAAAACAAAAATAATATAGGGAACAAAAGATTTGAGCTTTATAAGGCTGCAAAACTCTATTAAGCTTATGATACCAAATAATGCAAGTATTGCTATTGTGGCTTCTTGTATAAAAAGGGACCCTATTAGCAATAAAACATAAATAACGCCAGAAATGGCTCTTATGGTTAACTCTTTCACTATAGATCTTCTAATAAAAGTAAGTATAGATTTTTAGAACTACTACCATAGGTTAGAAAGTCCTTATCATCATCAGTTTTAAAATGCTTAATCGTAGTAATATTTGTAGGTATTGTAGATTTACTTTTTTCTTTAATCCCTTTAAGTCCTTCACCAATATTTTCAACAAACTGACTTGTTGTAGCATATATGATAAAATGATCTGGTAATTCTATTAACTTTTTTTCAGCAATTTGATTCGATGAGATTAATAATGAGCCATCATCGGATATTAAATACTCACAGGTTGATAAAAAATAGGAGCTTTCTGATACCTTTTTAGTGCTGTTGAGGTTAAAATCCTTAAATAATTCTGATAAACGTTGATCAATTAGAAAAACTTTATCGTTGTGCCACTTGTTTTCAGCAAGAATTGAATTGAAACTGTCCTTTACCTCTTCCATATTTTCGCAATACAAAAATTTTCCACCATTGGCTTTAAAATTTATTGTAAAACGTTCATCAGCAGGTAACTTAACTTCGGGCATGTATTTGCCTCGCTCTTGATTTGGTATGTGTTCTTCAGGCTGATCAGATTTTTTCCCGAAGAATTTACGAAATAAGCTCATTCAATTGTTGCTGTTAATCTTAACTTAGGCGATTTTCTCAAATATAAAAAAACTTAAATTAACATAAGGTCAATTTAAGTTTTTTATAGGTTTTTCAAAAGGTCTACTCTTCCTCTTCAGTTATAATTTCTGATATAGATTCTGGCTTATCATAAGGACGTTTTCCAAAAATCTTTTCAAGATTATCTTTAAAAATCACTTCTTTGTCTAACAGTACTTCAGCCAATTCAGTAAGCTTATCTTTATTATTTTCTAATAAGTCAAGTGCACGTTGATATTGCTTTTCAATAATGTCAGAGATCTCTTTATCAATTAGTTCTGCTGTTTGTTCGCTGTAAGGTTTCGTAAACCCGTATTCAGACTGCCCAGAAGAATCATAATAAGTTAAGTTTCCTACCTTATCACTAAGACCATATATAGTGACCATAGCTCTAGCTTGTTTTGTCACTTTTTCTAAATCACTTAATGCTCCTGTGGAAATTTTATCAAAAATTACTTTTTCAGCGGCTCTACCACCTAATGCAGCACACATTTCATCTAGCATTTGTTCTGGTCTCACAATTAAGCGTTCTTCAGGTAAATACCACGCAGCACCTAAAGATCTTCCTCTTGGAACGATTGTTACTTTTACCAGTGGCGCAGCATGTTCAAGCATCCAACTTACAGTGGCATGGCCAGCCTCATGGAAAGCAACAGCACGCTTCTCGTCTGGTGTTATAATTTTGTTTTTCTTTTCTAGTCCACCAATAATTCTGTCAACCGCATCTAAAAAGTCTTGTTTGTTGACTGCTTTTTTACCTTTTCTAGCAGCAATTAAGGCGGCTTCATTACAAACATTTGCTATATCTGCACCTGAGAAACCAGGTGTTTGTTTAGCTAAGAAATCAATATCTAGAGTCTCTTCTTTTTTAAGTGGACGTAAGTGTACTTCAAAAATTTCCTTACGCTCTCTTACATCAGGTAAATCGACATAAATTTGTCTATCAAAACGACCAGCTCTCATTAAAGCGCTATCTAAAACATCAGCTCTGTTTGTAGCAGCCAACACAATTACATTGGTATTGGTGCCAAAACCATCCATTTCTGTTAGTAGTTGGTTTAAGGTGTTTTCACGCTCATCATTTGATCCTGAGAAATTATTTTTACCTCTTGCTCTACCAATCGCATCAATCTCATCAATGAATATTATTGAAGGCGATTTCTCTTTTGCTTGCTTGAACAAATCTCTTACACGAGAAGCACCAACACCTACAAACATCTCAACAAAATCTGAACCAGATAGAGAGAAGAAAGGGACTTTAGCTTCACCAGCAACGGCTTTAGCTAATAAGGTTTTACCTGTTCCTGGAGGTCCTACTAATAATGCACCTTTAGGGATTTTACCACCTAGTGCTGTATATTTTTCTGGAAATTTTAAGAAATCTACAATTTCTTGTACTTCCTCTTTTGCACCTTCTAAACCAGCAACATCTTTGAAGGATGTCTTAGTATCAGACTTCTCATCAAAAAGTTTAGCCTTAGATTTTCCGATATTGAAAATCTGTCCACCAGCACCTCCGCCACCGCCAGATGACATACGACGCATTATAAATATCCAAACACCAATGATTAGTATAAAGGGAAGTAAAGTGATTAAAAAGTCTCCCCAAACATTTTGTTCCGTATCGAAACCAACTTGAGTATCAAGGTTATTCTCTAATTTAATCTTTGCAATTTCTTCTTGAAATAGCTTTAAATCACCAAACTCGAATGTATAGTTTGGAACAGGTGAAACTGATGGAAGAATAGATTTTGGTTTTGACTTTTTATGAATTTCTTGTTCTTGAGCTTCTTTTGTCAAATAAACTCTCGCAATACGGTTGTTAATGATCTCAACTTCTTTAACATCACCATTTTGCAAGTAGTTAAAAAATTCGGTTGGTGTTGTTTTACTTCCAGAAGAGTCTCCAAAACCTCCAGAGAATAACTGTATTGATAAGAATACAGCAATGATAACTCCGTAAATCCAATATGGATTTACTTTAGGTTTTTTATTTAAATTTTTATTGTCTTTTGCCATTAGTAGCTTTTCTCTTTTTAGTAACTTGTTTCTATTACGGTTGTTTTTGCATCTCCCCAAAGACTTTCAATATCGTAGTATTCTCTTATATGTTTTTGAAAAACATGTACTACAACATTAACATAATCTAGTAAAATCCACTCAGCATTTTCTGTACCTTCAACATGCCAGGGCTTATCTTTAAGGGTTTTGCTAACTTGTTTTTGTATGGAATTGACGATTGCGTTAACCTGAGTATTTGAAGTTCCTTCACAAACTATAAAATAATCACAAACTGTATTTTCTATATCTCTTAAATCTAAAATTGTAATCTCTTTTCCTTTGACTTCCTCTATACCTCCGATAATAGTAGTTATGAGTTGGTCCGCATTGGTTTTTTCTTTCGTCATTAAATTGAATTAATTTTATGCAAAGTTATTATTTTTTTAGTTCTTGTAAGTCCTAATTGTCATAAGAAAACTATAAAATAAAATTCCCTTTTCAATGTATATAATCAAACTTGATGCCATTGACTCTACAAACTCGTATTTAAAGGAGGTGTGTGCTACTAAATTACCTAAAGATTTTACCGTAGTTATTGCAGAATCACAGACTAATGGACGCGGGCAAATGGGAACAAATTGGCAAGCAGAACGAGGTAAAAACTTGACGGTTAGTGTATTTAAAGAACTTTCTGGGTTTGAGTTAGAAAACCAGTTTTATATAAGTATGGTAGTTTCTTTAGCTATCTGCAAAGCGTTAAAAGCATTTAAAATTCCTCAATTAGTTATAAAATGGCCTAACGACATTTTGTCAGCAAAATTAAAGATATGTGGAATTCTAATAGAGAATATTGTTAAAAGCAACAAAGTACAAGGTTCTATAGTTGGCTTTGGACTTAATGTAAATCAAAAATACTTTGAAGATTTACCACAAGCGTCATCAATGAGTTTACTAACAGGCATAATATATAACAAAGATGAAGTCCTCTCTGAAATCTTAAAACATCTTGAAATTTATTTTGAATTGTTAGAGGCTGAACGGTTTTCAGAAATTAAATCAGAATACGAGAGTCTTCTATTTAGAATAGATAGACCTTCTACATTTAAAACCAATGATTTAGCTACTTTTTCTGGTATTATACAAGGGGTTACTAAAAAAGGAAAATTAAAAGTTTGGACAGAAGATGAAATTATAAAAACCTTCGATCTTAAAGAAGTTACTTTACTGTATTAAACCACAGTTTTCATATTTGTAGCAAGGGTCTCAATAAATTTGCTAATAGGACCTTTTATCATCATTGCCATCATGGCATTGAATTCGCCATCAAAAGTTAATTTCACTTCACTTTTGTTGGTTTCGACTTCAGTAATATTTGCTGTTAGAGAAAAATCTAATTTTCCGCCTGCTGCACCTAACACAATTTTACTATTTGGAGCGGCTTCTTTCTTTTTTAAGATAATTTCTGGCATACCTTTTAATGCGAATAGAAATTTGTCGTTTTCTAAAACTTCAAACTTGCTTATATTTTCAGGCATTAAACTTTCAAAATTTTTCACATCAGATAAGAAGTTGAATGTTTCTTCTGCTGATTTATCTAAGGTAACCTTTGGTGATTCTAAATTCATAATTTTTTTGTTTATAAAATGTGTATATCAATTAGCGTTCCATTCACTAGGATTGGCATTCCATCTTGCTAATATGTCTTGTTGCTTTTCTGTAATATAGTTGGTGTCTAATGCTTGTTCTAAAAGATTTTCGTAATTACCCAGTGTATGTAATTCTACTTTGGCATCTTCAAAATTCTTTTTAGCAACATCAAATCCATAAGAAAAAATTGCAACCATACCTTTTACATTGACTTCGGCTTGGTTAAGAGTTTTTACCGCATTAAGACTACTTTTACCGGTACTAATAAGGTCTTCAACAACCACAACAGTTTGTCCTTTTTCAATATATCCTTCTACTTGGTTTTGACGACCATGTTTTTTTGCTTCGGGTCTAACATATACAAAAGGGAGATTAAGGTAGTCTGCAACTAAAGCACCAATGCCAATTGCTCCAGTAGCAACGCCGGCAATAACGTCTGGTTTACCATAAAGTTCCTCAATTTCTCGTGCCATAGTTTCTCTTACATAATTTCTAATAAGTGGATAAGAGAGTACAATACGATTATCGCAATAAATCGGTGATTTCCAGCCAGAAGCCCAAGTAAATGGTTCATTTGGTTGTAGTTTTATCGCATTGATTTGCAATAAAACTTCTGCAGTTTTTTTAGCGGTTTCCTTATTAAAGATCATGCTGCAAAATTAATGATTTTTGATAGTTGATAAATTTTAATTTTAATTAAATTTTTCAACTTTTACCAGATGTCATAAAAAATAATACTTTTACATCTGTAAAGTTGAAACATATCTAATCTATGTACACCATATATGTAGGTGATAAACCTATTATTTTAACTACTGAGGTTGAAAGAGAAACCGATTTTAAATCTTTTCTTTTAAAATCTGTAAACATCGGTAAAGTTATTAAAACACTTAATAAGACAGACTTAGAAGGTGTGCATTTAATTGATAAAAACCCAGATAAATTACTGAAAAAGTTTTTGAAACTCTTACCTAATGTGGTCGCTGGTGGAGGAAAAGTCTATAATTCTAAAAACGAAATTCTCTTTATTTATAGAAATGATAAATGGGATTTACCAAAGGGAAAGGCAGAAAGTAAAGAATCGATTGAAGAAACTGCTATACGAGAAGTAGAAGAGGAAACTGGTGTTAAAGGTCTAAAAATCACAAAACCATTATCTACCACTTACCATATTTTTAAGCGTAATGGTAAGCACAAAATAAAAGTTACCTATTGGTATGAAATGAAAACAGATTTTGAAGGGAAACTTTCTCCGGAAAAAAGCGAGGGTATCACCAAAGTAAAATGGTTAGACGACAAGAAAACTCAAAAGGCTTTAGAGAATAGCTATGCTAATATTAAGATTTTAGTCTAGTTTATCTAAAGCCAGTATCTACTTGTTAGATTTCCTTTCTCTCACCACTTGCTAAAACACGATAATAAGTGTTATTTTCAATAAGTAAACCTTCAGAAGATTTACTTGGCCAGTTTTTATGGTAATCTTTAGGATGTTGTACATCTATACCTATAACTTTTCTGTTAAAAGAGGTATTCACTTTGTTTCGAACAGTGTGTCCAACGATAATAGTTTTAGCTTCAAATTTATTTAAACCTAAATCAACTTCCTCTTGGGTTAAGTTATCATCTTTAAAGTAACCTCTATACCAACAAATACCTGTTTTAGACGATACTAATAAGTCAGTTTTGCTTTTCTTTACTTTGGGGTAAGGTGCCGTATAATAAGTGGTTCTTAAAAAGGCATTGATGTCATCTAATGACATGTCAACTTTTGCAATATCTGGATGTAAACCACCATGAGCAAATAAATATCCATTAATAGATTCTATTGCATTTTTGTTGGATAACCAGTTGCCTAAAAATGAGTTTTTATCATATAGGTTCGCTTGAGTTTTACCTAAGATTGAAGTTACAAAAGTATATTTTAAAGATGCCGCTCCAAAATCGCCATACATATTTTTTAGTTCGTGGTTTCCTATAATAAAGTGGACATTACCACTATGTTTTTTTGCGTCTTGCTCTAGTTTATAAATAAACCATAAAACTTGTGTTGTAGAAAAGCCTCTATCTACAAAATCGCCAACTAAGACGAGATGTCCTTTACCAAATGTCCAGTTTAAATTTTGATCTATAACATTATTATTGATTAAGAAATCTCTAAAAGTTTTATAACCACTTTCAATATCGGATATGGCTATAATTTTTTGATTGTCATTGTAAATTGATTTTGGTACTTTAAAATTTGTATTGAGGTTAAAATTAAAGTGTGTTGAATCTAAAGGAAAAAAACAACTCAAAGATTTAGATTCATTAGTAGAAATATTATTTTGATTTACATAAAAGCCATCTTTTTTATTCCCTTTTATGTAATTGATATTTAGAGTACTATCATTTTTGTAAAAAACATATGGCCCTTCATTCTCCCAATTCATTTTTTGTGGATTGTCTCCATAGTGAACACTTCCATTTTCATATAGTAAAATTGAAATAGCAATTAGTAAAAGGACAGTTATAGTTCCAACGATGTGCTTCAAATAGCGTAAGATTCTTTTTTTCATTGTAATAGATTTATGATGATTACTGTTCGTTTTTTGATTGGTACAAATGTGACTTTAAAGTTGTTTCTAAATAAATTTATGTGATGAACCTGTTTCTTATTTATTTGTAATGATAGTATTGACGTTTATCCCTAGAACTAAAAGTTTAATGATGCTGAATTTTGAGTTTGTCACTTTTCTGTAGAAAGGCAAAAGGATTCTTTTTACTTTGCAGTATGATTGTAATTCTAAAGAAGAATAATTGGATTTTGCTAAAGGTTATAATCGTAATAACCATATTAGTTCCATTAGGCATTACGGCTTATGAAATTATAGTACTTCAAAAAGATACAGTATTGTTTCTTGGTGATTTTCACCCAGCTGTCGCAATTATTGTGTTGGTGTATTATGGTATTCTTTTGCTTGCAGGTGTTCTTTGGATAGTCATACAATTGAAATCTGTTCTTAAACTAAAGAATGAAAAAACTAAAAACGAATTATTACATCTTCAAAGTCAGGTAAACCCTCATTTTTTCTTTAATATGCTGAATAATCTATATGGTTTAGTAGATGTAGATCCTGAAAAAGCAAAAGCACTTATTTTAAAGCTATCTGAGTTGATGCGTTATAGTATTTATGAAGGCGAAAAAGATACAGTGTCATTAGAAGAAGAAGTAGAGTATTTAAAGAATTATATAGAATTACATCGTATGCGTTATCATAAGGCTATAGATGTACAATGTAATATAGATATTGAAGATAATAATCTTAGAATTATGCCTTTGTTGTTTATCATTCTTTTAGAAAACGCTTTTAAACATGGTATAGAGAATTTAAGAGATACCTCTTTTGTATATCTCAATTTAAAGTCTGACAACAACACCGTTTATTTTGAAATTGAAAATAATTTTGACGTTTCGCTATTACCAGATACTTCTGGTATTGGTATTAAAAATTTAAAGCGGAGATTAGAATTAGTTTATCCTAATAAGCATAAGCTTACTTTTACTAAAAGTGATGACGTTTATAAAGCAAATTTAGAGCTTCAGTTATGATAACATATCTTATTATAGATGATGAGTATATTGCTCACGATATTATAAAAGGCTATTGCAATATGTTGCCAAACATGCAATTAGCAAAGCACTGTTATGATGCATTAGAAGCTTTAGATTATTTACGAGAACACCAAGTAGATTTAATGTTTTTAGATCTAAACATGCCTAAGTTAAAAGGCTTCGAGTTTCTTAAAACTTTAGTCTCACCTCCAAAAGTTATTGTAACTACCGCATACCAAGAATATGCGCTAGAAGGTTACGAATTAAATATCGTAGATTATTTACTAAAGCCATTTAGTTTTGAGCGCTTTTTAAAAGCGATACAAAAAGCTGTTGAAGTAAAGCCTAGTGAAACCAAATCAATTACAAAGGAATCTAAAAAGGCTCAGAACCATATATTTATCTATGAAGATAAGAAATATATACAAGTACAGATTAAATACATTCTTTACATTGAAGCTGCTGGAAACTATGTGAAAGTAATAACTACAAAAGAACAACTCTTAACAAGAGAAAAAATATCGGACTTACTACAACGCTTATCTAAAGAGAATTTTATACAAGTACACAAATCTTATGTTGTATCTAAATCACATATTGAAATCATTGAAGGCAATCGTATAAAAATTAAGGATAGTTATATACCTATTGGTAAGACATATAAGACTAATGTGAATGATTTGCTTGGATGATTTTTGAAGTTCGTTAACGTGTTTGTGTATGGTTAGTTGCGTGGTTAAGCAACTAAGTTAATAAACAAATCACAGATAGAAAATTCCAGCGGAATTTTCGTAAGTCGGCAGTCACCTAGCAATTAATTATACACGTTGTTAGCATTGGTTTTTCATTCTTTCCTGTCTTTAGGATTCATTAAATAATGCTTGGCTTTTCTAAATTTATTCGAACTAAAAAATGTATAAAAATCAGACATTAAAGCACCTTCAGAAGCTTGGACTTCAATTCCGCTTTGAATATTGAGTATTCCAGTTTGATTTGCTTGGCAGAAAACTAAAAAATGTTTTAATCCAAATAAACTATATCCAGCAGACTTTTCCAATGGTTTTATTGCGCAATGAATTTCAACAATAAGAGAGTTTTTAGTTTCAGTATTTATAAACTTAAGAAGAAAACCATCTTTAGCTAAATAAAGTTCTGAATTTCGGTTTCCATTTAATTCAATTAGTGGATTGAAATATTTTTCAACTTTGCTTTTTTCAATAGGATTAACAGTTTGTAGTTTGAATTTTGGTATTTCCATCGTATTGTTACTCCAAATTAATGCTAACTTAGTGATATGAATCCGTTTTAATGACTTAATATCAGACGTTAATGAAGTTAGTTGAAAATTTTTACATAGTCAAGCTTACTTTAGGCGATACACAGGATACTGCAAATGAGCTTTTTCGTAGTTTTTACTCTTTTTATGAATCCAGTCGAGTTGAGCAAACCAATTGTTAGCAAACTCTTCGTCGTAGCTTACTTTGATATTATATTCTATTTGTAGTTTTGGATTTGCTTTTAAAAGTAGTTGAGCTCTATCCTCCCAAACATAAGGAGAGAAGCCTTCTTTTTGTTGTAAGATGGTGTCAAAAAAGTTCCAGTTAAAAAACGAATCTGGTGCAGTTGGCTCTAGAGTTTCCAATAAATAACGCATCGCTTTTTGATCTGTTGAAATCAAATAATCACCTTTTCTAAAAGTTAATTTTTGCTCAATGGTTTTTACTTTAGTGTTATAATGAGCATAATGGCCTTCATAAGCATTTCTGCGCGTTTCATAGTCTTCAATTTTATATGAATCCACTTTAAATATGGTATCTTTTTTAAATTGGGTAAACTCTACATTATTCAACTTTAATAAATCCATCACATTATGCCAGCCTTGAGGTATTACATATGCTTTTGGTATAGTAACTGAGTCTTTGGCTTTAAAATAGTTTTGGTAAGTCACATCTTTAGTAAACGGTTTTGTTCTATCATATTTTAAACGTTGCGCTCCTGTCAATTCACTTGGTATCATATTACCTTCGTAACCTTTAAATTTTAAGGTAGAGGATTTTGTGGTATCAATAGTCCAAGCTAAAGGATATGTTTTTCCGGCGGACCATGTTTTAGCTTGTTCTTTTCTTAGCTGTGTGATTTTATCACCTTGTTCTTCGGTAATTTCAATCATGCTTTTCATTAACTCATATGTGCCTTCTACACGTTGTTTGTATGGTTTTAGCATGTGTGTTTCTACCATCATTCCTAACGTATTAAACAATGTGGTGTAACCTGTGGAATATCTCGGTGAATCCATAAACTGTCTAAACCCAGATTCTGGTGTACGATTAAATACATTTACATAAGGTGTGATATCCCAAGATTTTGCTTCTAGTTTTTGCTCTAATTTTGGCATCATTTCGGTATGGATATAATTACCTAGTTGACCACCTAATTTGTTGTGCTGTGTAAATAAATGCGTTAATGTATATTGGTAATCGGCACCATTACTTACATGGTTATCTATAAAAACATCTGGTTGGACTAAATGGAAAATTTCTGCAAAAGCTCTGGCATTTTTAGTATCTGATTTTATAAAATCTCGGTTGAGATCATAGTTACGAGCATTGCCTCTAAAGCCATATTCTTTTGGTCCGTTTTGGTTGGTTCGTGTTCCAGAATTTCGGTTTAGACTTCCTCCTACATTATAAATAGGAATTGTTACTAAAACTGTGCTTTTAGGAGCTTTAATTTTGCCCTGTACAATATCTCTGTAGAGCATCATGGTAGCATCTATACCATCAGATTCTCCAGGATGAATACCATTATTTATCAGAAGTATTCTGTTATTTTTTCTAATAGTTTCAAAATCGTCTTCAGAACCATTCATATTTAAAGTAACGATATGCAAAGGTTTTCCAGAATCGGTTTCGCCAATGGCTTGAATTGAAATTTCATCATAACTATCTCCTAAGTCGCTGTAATATTTAATCGTTTCATCGTAAGTCGCAGTTTCCAGTCCGTTACTTTTTTCAAAAACAGTTGTAAAATCTGTATTTGATTCAGCTTTATTTTTTTGTTCGTTTTTATCTGAACATGAGGTGATTAATAAAAAAAGAATTAAGAGTTTTTTCATGATGTACTAGATTGTACTTCAAACTTAATGATTTTAACTAAATAAAGCGGGTTGAGGTGATTTTCAAATCGTAAAAAAGATTAATTTTGCATCACCTTCAAAATTCTAGAAATGCAACAAACCACAAATACTATTTTAATGATTCGTCCTGTAAATTTTAGGATGAATGAACAAACGGCTGTAAACAATTATTTTCAGGAAGATTTAAGTTTAAAAAACACTGAAATTAATGAAAAAGCGCAGAAGGAATTTGATGCTTTTGTTGAAAAACTAAGAGCTGTTGGTATTAATGTGATTGTAGAAAATGATGATAAATTAATGGACACTCCAGATTCTATTTTTCCTAATAACTGGGTGAGTTTTCATAGCAACGGTGATGTGGCAAAATATCCAATGTTTGCTGAGAACAGGAGACGAGAGCGACGAGATGAAGTATTTATTAGGTTAGAAGAGGAGGGCTTTAAAATTGAAAACATTATCGATTATACCTCTGCCGAGCACGAAGGGATTTTTTTAGAGGGTACAGGAAGTATAGTTTTAGATCGTGCAAATAGGAAAGCTTATTGTGCATTATCTCCAAGAGCCGACGAGGATTTATTTATAGAATTTTGTGAAGACTTTGAGTATACTCCAGTGATCTTTACAGCATATCAAACTGTTGAAGAGAAGCGTTTAGCTATATACCATACTAATGTAATGATGTGTTTGGCTGAGAACTTTGCTGTAATTTGTTTAGATGCTATCGATGATAAAAAAGAACGCAAAAATGTGGTAAAGCATTTAAAGCAAGATGGTAAAGAGATCATTTCTATTACCGAAACACAAATGCATCAATTTGCAGGTAATATGCTACAGCTAAGGGGTCATAACGATAAACGTTACTTGGTGATGAGCGAAGCCGCTCATAACAGTTTAACTCCTAACCAAGTAAAAAGTATAGAAAAATATTGCCCTATACTATCTAGTTCGTTGGAGACTATTGAAACTTGTGGAGGCGGAAGTGCACGTTGTATGATGGCGGAGGTATTTTTACCTAAAGTTTAGTCTAGTTTATTAAAAATATAACCACTTTTCTCAGCTCCCCAAACGTATTCACCATTAGCATCAAAACCACGATCCCAAGAAATAATCTTATCTTCTAAGATTTCAACTTCACTTCGAGCAAAGGATGCTCCATTCATTGTGCTTGAGCAAGTGTCATCTCCAGTTTTCCCCATAAAATGATTTGACGAAATACGTTTAAGGATAACTTCACAACCTTCTTTTAAGGCAATATCTTTTAATGAGATAGAATCAAAAGCTTTAGGTGTTTTCCATTTACCTATCCATAATGAATCTACATCCAGCTTATAGACAGCAGAGCTAAATGTAGTATCTGATTGCCTAGTCACTTCATAGATTCGTTGACGATAAGGTTTACTTTGCCTGCTATTCATTGCTTGTTCTACATATAGAAAATTTCCTTTTTCTTCCCATATAGGATACATGTGAAGAGATATATTATAATATGAAGAATCAACTTGTGCTTGTATTTCAGAATTAAATGAGCCTTGCATTAAAGCGAATAATTCCTTGAGTTCAGCATCTTCTTTGGCTTCTGCTTTTGTTTCGTTCTTACAACCGTAAATAGAAAAAAGTACAATTAAAATTGGAAATAAGTTTTTCATGATTCTATATTTTAGAATCTAAATATAGACAATATTTACTAAGCCTTTGGTGTAGTTTTTGGAAGTTCAACAAAGAATTTGCTGCCTACATTTTGAGTGCTTTCTACCCAAATTCTACCATTATTTAGTTCAACTAAATCTTTGGCAATAGTTAAGCCCAAACCTGTACCTTTTTCGTTCTTAGTACCAACAGTAGTAAAGTTTTTGTTGGCATTAAAGAGTTTGTCTATATTTTCTTTAGAAATACCTACTCCAGTATCTTCCACACATATGAGTGCTTTACCATTTACATCCTGGTTGGATACTGTAATCACATCTCCAGTTCTACTAAATTTAACAGCATTAGTAATTAAATTTTGAATAACAATTTCTACCATGCTTTTATCTGCGTAGATTAAATCGTGCTGAGACTCATCAATAAGCACAATTCGTTTGTCTTCAACTTTTTGCTCAACTAATGCTATTTTATTATGAAATACGTCCTGAATATTAAACAGCTCTGGTTTTGGTTCTAAATTTTGCATTTGCGATTTAGACCAGTTTAATAAATTAAATAAAAGCGAAGATGCGTTATTGGCATTTTCACTTAATTCTGGGATCAATTCGTAAAATTCATCTTTAGAAATACTATCTTCTTTCAATAAGTCTAAAAATGCTTTTATTGATGAAATAGAATCTTTTAAATCGTGAGAAACAATAGAGAATAATTTATCCTTTACTTGGTTAACTTCTTCTAAATGATGAGTTTGTTCTAAAATAGCTTCACTTCTTTTCTGTTCTTTGGCCAGCATATCTTTTTGCTTTATTAGTTCGTCCTTGTGAGATTTAGTTTTTAAGAGACTAAATATCAAAAGTGATAATAAAACTGCTAGTGCTGCAATAGTTCCATATAATACCCAAGGATTATTAAGCCAGGTGGTTTTTGAGGTTTTATTTTCGAAGTTATTAATATTCTCTTCAATAGGATTATTCATTTTTAAATCCAGTGGATCTATATCTGTTGGGAAAACAGGTTGATCGACCAGAGTAAGTGAATCTTTTAAACTATGATATTTATTTTTCCAGAAGAATGCATTTTCAAAATAGCCACGAGTAGAATCTAATGCTACATGAAGTTTATAATTCTCTAAAAGCTCGGTTTTATTATCAATTTTTTGAGCAATTTTATAGGCTTCATCTAATTGTTGTGCAGCTAGTTTTACTTTCTTTTTCTGAAGATTTAAATTTCCAATGGCATTCAAGGCTCTTAAAATGCCTTCACTATTACCTTGTTTTCTATTATATTTTAAACCTTCTACCAAATATTCTGACGCTTTATCATATTCTTTAAAACGCAAGTACTCACTACCTAGCTTAGGAAGAATTTCACCTCGTAAATCTTTATCAGTTTCAGGATTTAAAAGGTCTAATACCTTTTCGTAATATTCAATAGATTTACGGTGCTCCTTGAGTATGGAATACAATTCCGCTATATTTTTAGTAGAAGTTATAATACCAGCTTTATCATTAATTTTTTCGCGAACTTCGAGTGCTTTGAGATTAAAATCTATCGCTTTATCATTTTGATTGGTTTTGAAATAAGCTTCAGCAAGATTGTTATAAGCTGTACTTAATTCCTCTTTTAAATCTTGTTTCTCAAAAATATCAATTGCAGATAACGAGTTTTGAAGACCAACTCCATAATTTCCACGCTTAATCTCTAAGAGACCAATGCTATTACTCACTCTAGCTACTCCAAGAGTATCTCTAATCTGAGAATAATACGATTTAGATTTGTTATAATTATCTATGGCGTTAAAATAATCGTTGCGATTTGCATATATTAAAGCTCTATAATAGTTGCTTTCTGCAAGTCCTTTAGTATAATTTATTTCTTCAGAAAGTTTTGAGGTTTCATTAACATAGAGTAGTGCTATATTATAATCTTCTATGGCATATAGTTCGCTAATGAGCATTAACGACATATCCACCTTAGTAGAGTCTTGTTTTTGATACGCTAACTGCACCTTTAGCTCATCTATCTTTTCGTTTTGTGAAAAAATAAATAAGGACAAAATACTAGCAGCTAATGTCAGTAACTGCCTCATGCTTTGATAGCGTTAAAACGAATTGCGATGTTTTGGTGTGTAAAACTTTTATAGAGGGATGCCAAAAGTAAGTCAACACTAAACAATAACAACTGGGTTAATGTTTTATAATTAAGCCTCATTAATGTTTGGGACATTGATTAATAGCCTTCCAAAAGTGCCACTTAGTGCTCGAATATACTAATATTTAGGATTTACTACCAATAAATTAGACGAAGTGACAGACGAAATTCAGAAAAAAAATGCTCTATCGATTAACGGCATAAATCATAGAAAAACTACACAATCATCGATGAAATGCATGGTTTATTTAAAATGTTGATATATAGTTATTTAACATGATCTGAGTGTTGGGTTTCTGTTTAATTTTCAATTTTTAATAGTAGAGTTAAACCGATAATTCTTATTCGAATTTAGTCATATTTCAGTCTTATCTAGTTAAGAAACTTAGATGTATAAAATCTTAATAAAACTTCTATCTTTGCAAGCGTTTTAAATACCTAAACAGAAGCAAGGAATGAATCTTCAAGAGACTTTAGAATTACACGTAAAAGCAGCCATAAAAGCTTTGTTTCAATCAGAATTAGAATCGGTAGAGTTTCAAGCCACTCGAAAAGAGTTTGCTGGAGATATTACGGTTGTGGTATTCCCAATGTTACGTGTGGTAAAAGGAAATCCAGCTGTAATTGGCGAGCAAGTTGGACAGTATCTGCAGGATAATGTAGATTTAGTTAAAGGGTTCAACGTTGTTAAAGGCTTTTTAAATATTGAAATTGATGATTCGTATTACATTAACTTTTTTAAAAGTATAAATGGTAATCAAAATTATGGTTTTGCTGAACCAAAGGATGATAAAGCCATTATGGTAGAATACTCTTCACCAAATACCAACAAACCTTTGCATTTAGGACATGTGAGAAATGTGCTCTTAGGTTATAGTGTAGCTGAAATTTTAAAAGCCTCAGGTAAGAAGGTTTACAAAACCCAAATCATTAATGATCGAGGCATTCATATTTGTAAGAGTATGTTAGCTTGGGAACGATTTGGAAATGGTGAAACACCGATATCCACTGGATTAAAAGGTGATAAGCTGGTTGGTAATTATTATGTAAAGTTTGACCAAGCTTACAAAGCTGAAATTTCAGAATTAGTAACTCAAGGTAAATCTGAAGAAGAAGCTAAAAAGAGTGCGCCAATTTTGCTTGCTGCCCAAGAAATGCTTATTAAATGGGAAGCCGGTGATGAAGACGTCGTTGCTCTTTGGGAAAAAATGAACGCTTGGGTATATGAAGGTTTTGAAGAAACTTATAAAAATATTGGTGTTGACTTTGACAAATATTATTACGAAAGCCAAACCTATTTGTTAGGAAAAGAATTCATTGCGGAAGGACTTAAAACAGGAGTTTTCTTTAAGAAAGACGATGGTTCGGTTTGGTGCGATTTAACCGAAGATGGATTAGATGAAAAAATAGTATTGCGTAGTGATGGTACAGCCGTGTACATGACCCAAGATATTGGTACAGCTATTCAGCGTATTAAGGATTATCCAGATGTTGGCGGAATGGTTTACACTGTTGGTAACGAACAAGATTATCATTTTAAGGTGTTGTTCTTAATATTAAAGAAACTCGGTTTCGATTGGGCAAAACATCTATTTCATTTAAGTTATGGTATGGTAGATTTACCAAGTGGGAAAATGAAGAGTAGAGAAGGAACTGTTGTAGATGCTGATGACTTAATCCGAGAAATGGCAGATACTGCAGAAGAGATTTCTAACGAATTAGGTAAACTCGAAGACTACTCAGAAGACGAAAAGAAAACACTTTATAAAACTATTGGCTTAGGAGCTTTGAAATATTATATCTTAAAAGTAGATCCGAAAAAACGAATTCTATTCGATCCTAAAGAATCAATAGATTTTCAAGGGAATACAGGGCCATTTATTCAATATACTTATGCTAGAATTCAGTCTATTTTAAGAAAGGCTGATTCTAAATTAGATAAAGCTTCGAATTCGCTTAACAACCAGATTGTCTTACACGAAAAAGAAAAACAACTAATAAAGCAACTGGAGCTGTTTCCTGAAGTGATACAAAATGCAGCAGAGCAACATAGTCCTGCATTGATTGCCAATTACACTTATGATTTGGTGAAAGATTTCAATTCATTTTATCAAAATGTTTCTATTCTTGGAGCAGATACTGATGTGGAAAGAGATTTTAGAGTTGCATTGTCTAAATCCGTTAGTCAAATCATTAAAAATGCATTTGGTGTTTTAGGGATAGACGTGCCTGAGCGTATGTAGACTTCTTGTCAACTCCAAAATTTAATATTACATTGTGTTAACTCAAATAGGACACATTGGAAATTATTCGCTACATATTATTTACTCAAGTTTTTATTGCCTTTTTTGTAGCTGGAGGTGTGTTTTTTAAAGCGCGTACGCTTAGAATTACTACATTGTCTTTGCTCATTGCTTTGGTAGGTTTTCATATTTTATTATTCCTTTACGGCTCTGGCTCACTTTCATTGTTATATCCAGAGTTTAGAAGCTGGTTTTATTATGAAGTTGCTTTTCTTTTTGGTCCTTTGTTGTTTGTTCATTTGCAGTGTTTAATTCAGAATAAACAAAAATTACGATTTATAGATGCATTGCACTTGCTTCCAATACTAATTTTTTGGATTGGTTATGGCGATGTGTTATTAATGGAGGGGAAGTTACGTGGAGAATATATAAATGAAAACTTTATCAATAGGACAATGCTATGGAATTACTTTTTGGTTTTTCAAATGGTAATATATGCTATAGGATGTTCATTTTTGCTTTATCTTAAAAGGTTTGAGCTAACAAAAAAGCAACAAAATTATTCACTATTTATGGTGTTAGCATATGTTTGTTCTACAATATTAATTTCTTATTTAACGCATTTTGCAAATAACTGGAGGGATTTTGCGTCGTACTATCTAATTCTCACACTTTTAATTTTTGGTGTTGGTTATCTACTTTTTAAAAATCCAGATTTTTTAAAACAAATACGAAAAAAATACTTTGGTTCTAACCTCTCAGTAAAGGACATGCAACGTATTACATCTAAAATCGAAACTGCATTTACTGAGGATTTATTGTTTTTAGATAGCGGCTTAAGCATTTCGAAACTAGGTAAGATTTTGGATGAAAAACCGCATCATGTCTCTCAAACATTTTCAGAATATGTATCTGAGAGTTTTAACGATTATCTTAATAAACATCGTGTAGAAATTGCTAAAAAATATTTACATGACTCAGCGTACAGTAATTTTAAGATTGAAGCCATTGCATTAGAAAGTGGTTTTAATAATAAGGTGACATTCTATAAGGCATTTACAAAGTTTTCAAATCAAACACCTTCTGCATTCAGAAAACAAAAAAAGAGTGAATAATAATTATTGTTTACAGTTTAACATTTTGTAAACGAAGAACTTGATGCTTTTATCGTATCTTAGTATAGACTAATTTAATTGTTTAATAAATGAGAATTGTTATGAAAAAATATCACTTTTTAAAATTTTATGCCAGCACATGCTTTGCCATGTTTTTCGTTGCGTTTTCATTACATGCTCAGGTAGATTTTACTGAGTTTAGTGGAAAAGTAATTAACGGTAGTTCTAATAAAGCATTAGAGGCAGTAAGTCTCAATATAAATGAAACTAATATTGGCACCATTACAAACTCCGAAGGAGAATTTACACTGAAGGTGCTAAATAAATATCTAGATTCAAAAGTTATGGTGTCAACATTGGGTTATAATACACGTGTTATACCTTTATCTGAACTGTCTAGAACAGATAACAAAATAAAGCTTTATAAAGCTGTAACACAATTATCTCCTGTGAGTGTTTCTGCCTATAAAAATGCAGAGCATTTAGTAAGAAGAATATTTGAGGAAAAGAATAGAAATAAGGATAAAGAGTCAGTTTATATGACTGCTTTCTACAGAGAAACTATTAAGCGCCGTAATAGAAATGTTTCCTTAACTGAGGCTGTTGTAAATATTTTAAAGCAACCTAATGCATCAGAACAACGTGACGCTATACAGCTAAGTAAAGCTAGGAAAAGTACAGATTATAGACGTTTAGATACGGTTTCTGTAAAACTGCAAGGTGGTCCGTTTTCTACTATATATTTGGATGTGATGAAGTATCCTGAATATATTTTTACAGAAGAAACAATTCCTAGTTATTATTTTTCTTTCGATGAACCTTCTACTATAAATAACAGAAACGTTTATGTTGTTAATTTCTCATCCAAGAATAATAGCTTAAGTGCTAATTACAACGGGAAGTTGTTTGTAGACGTTCAAACGTTGGCATTAGTTAGTGCTAATTATGCACTAGACGTTAGCAATATGAAAAAATCTAAAAACTTATTAGTTAAAAAGAAACCTAGTGATGTGGTAGTATATCCTCTAGAGGCACTTTACAAAGTAGATTATAAAGCTAAAGGAAACAAATGGTATTACAGTTATTCTAACTTAAGCTTAAAGTTCAAAGTGAATAAAAAAAGAGAAATATTTAATAAAGTATATACTCTATCAAGTGAAATGGCTGTAACTGATTGGGAAATTAATACTAATGATATTCGAATTAAGAATAAAGATAAACTGAGACCAACTGTTATAATAACAGATGCTATTTCTGGGTTTTCAGATCCAAATTTTTGGGGTGAATATAATTTAATTGAACCAGATAAGTCTATAGAAACCGCTATTGAGAAAATTAGAAAAAATATCAAAAAGCAAAAAGAAAAGGAAAAGTCTAAAACTGTTAATGGAAGACCTTAACTAATTAGCAATATATGTTTATTAAAAAGCCCTGAATTTATTTCAGGGTTTTTTATTTGAATTTTCCTTTATACTTCAATGCTTGATTGATATGTGCTAAATGATGATTACTATGCCAAGCATATGTTCCAATCGTTTCTTCTAAAGAAAAGTGTTTACCATGTTCTGGATGAACAAACTCACGCTTCAACTCTTCTTTATTTAATTTTTTTAGTAGAATAGCTAATTTTTGATGCACGCCTGTAAGAATGGAAATTGAGGTGTCTATTGATGTATCATAATCAGCTAATTTGGCAAAACGGTCTTCGAAATAAGGTCTAATGGTTGGTGTATCTTCCGTTAGTGCCAATTTGAATCGTAAAATACTGTTGATATGGCTGTCTGCACAGTGATGAACTACCTGTTTGATAGTCCATCCATCTGGTCTGTACTTATAATTCAATTCTTCTTCGCTGAGGCCTTTTGTAAATGCGATAATAGATTTTGGTAAAGCTTCAATGGATGTTATCCAGTCAGTAATATATTGCTGAGTTATTACATCCGGTTTTTTAAACTCGCCAATGGGAAATCTTAATTTATATAAGTCTTGTTCTGTCATAATTTTGAATCTTTTAAATTAAAACGATAAACATAACCAATACTTAATTCAGTAAAATCTGCCTGACCAAGATTGGCATTTATATGCGCTCCGACAAATATATTATGTTTAGGTGCTTTGTTAGTTGTCCATAAATAATATTTTAATCCCATTCTAGCAGATACGGTTCTCTTTATTTCGTAATACCAATCTAGTTCTCCTAAAATTTCAACGGTTTCACCATTTGCATTTTCATACGAATAACCTTGGTTAAGTTGCCAATCTATTTTGTAAAATGGTTTGTATATGTTTACACCAAGGTCAAATTCAAAACCGATGTGGTCTAGTAATAATTCAGATGTCGCGAAAAGCCCAAAATTTGTGGCATAGCCATAAGGATTATCCTTAAAATGAGGTAATTGTTCATCAACTAGTGTCTCATTATTTTTTATGTAATCGTAGTAATGTTCGTAAAACCTATAGTAAAATCCACCACCAAATTTAAATGTATTGTTCAGAATTTTACCAGCTGAAGCGGAAATGGTGAAAACCTCTTTTTTTACATTGAACTTTTCTGAAAGAACATTTTGTCCTATACCAAACCTAAATGATAAATAGTTTTGTGATTTAGAGGTGAAAGATGGTTTTTCTAAGTTTGTAGTTTCACCAGATTTAGTATCTATTTTAGCAGAAACACTTGCGGCCAGTGAATTTAACCCTTGGTTTGGTAATCTGGTATGTCCATTAGAATGATGTAGATAACCTAGTCCAAATCTCCAATCGGTTATTTTATTAGATTTAAAAACATCGTAATACAAAAAGGATCTAAAAGACCAATTAACTTTAGTTGTAATGGCTTTATTAAATTCATTTGTTGTGGCATTATATTGTGTATCCATATAAGAGGCACCAAAACCAATTTGTAAGTTTAAACCTTTAATTCGTTTTTTTAATATTGAAAATTCTACAAATGGTAATATGGAATAGGCATGGCCTACTTTAACAGAATTTCCAAAGTCTGTGTAGCCAAAAGAAATTCCAGTTTTCGGATAGTTTAATCTAGCAGCCCATTCTTTGTCTTTATCAAAGTTATAACGTCCAATACTTAAAAAAAGATTTTTTTGTAGCTTAGTTTCAGGAAAAAACGAGTTGGCGTCTAATGTTTTTCCGATAAGAATTTCGGGTATATAAAAGATAGATTTATAGTCATTATCAACCTTTGTTTGCCCAAAAGAATTTTGATAAGAATAGAGTACAGCGAAGGTTATAAAGAGTCTAAAAAAACTTTTAATACGCATTGATTAAGGTTGGTTGGTGTTACAATTAACAACTAAAAATTGATTCTAAAACTTAAATTAGGAGTAAATTTTAAAGATCTATTATTAATTTCAACTACAGAATTACCAGAATCGAACGTGTAGTAACGATTAATAATGTTGGTTTGATTAAATATATTCCAAATTGAAGCTCCAACTTCCGCGTTTATACCCCTAGAAAGTTCAAAATCATAAATTGCTGAAATGTCTGTTCGAAAATAATCGGGTAATCTTGAGTTGTTAGGAGATTCATATTCTATTGAAGAATTACTATCATTTTGAACCACTAAAGGAGTTGTATATGGTCTTCCGGAATGCCAATTGATGCCAAAACCAACTTTAAAATTATCTATATTATAAGTTAAAGATGTATTGGCAACATGTCTTAAATCTAAAGTATTTGGAAAAGAATTGCCACTATTCAAATTCTGAAATTGATAATCGTTTTTACTGTAAGAATAGCTTAACCAAGTACTAAAATCATTAAAGCGTTTATTGATGAGAAAGTCAATACCCTTAACAGTATAAAAGCCTATTTCGTTTGTAAATTGAAACTGGTTTTGAAAACCTTGACTACGAGATGTAATATTATTTACCCCTTTGTAATAGCCTTCTAGAGAAACCAACAAATTATTTTGATTATAACTCACACCTAAAGATATCTGTTCACTTGTTATTAAAGGAACATCACTCCCATTGGCGAGTTGCCAACGCCTTTTTTCTATACCAAAAAAATCTTGTTGTAAATCAATTATCTGAGCAATAGATTGACTTTTTAGTTCACCCAAAATTTCTAATCTAAAGTATTTCCCTAATTTCTGATTTATAGTAAATCTTGGCTCTATTAATACTTCAGATAATTTTTCAAAATAACTAATTCTTGAGCCAGCGCGTATGTAAGTGTCGCGAGATGGAGAATACCATTCTATCTCTCCAAATATAGCATGGGTTCTAATAATCTCTTTTATTAAACTTGTGAAATTAGGATTTGTAACATCTTCTAAATTAGTCACACCAACTTCATTAAACTGATAGCCTCCATTAAATTTAGTAGCATCACTGACCAGTTTAGAAATATCTAAACGAATACCATAATCTTCAACTTTATTTTCTTGTCTTAAGCGTTGCTCGTTTGTAACATCATTACTTTCAGCATCTAAATCGTAATTGGAATAATAGGCTTCAACGGAAGTACTAATATCGTCTTTCCATGCTTTTGAATAATTTGCGCTAATACCATAACTTATCTGGTTTAGAGCGCTTCTAGTTTCCTGAAAATTATTTTCATTAGTTGTAAATACCTGATTGTAATCCAAATTATTGTACATGTTCAGCACATTGATGCGTAGCTTAGATGTTTTATCTATGTCATATAAAAATTTAGCGTTAAAGTCGTAAAATAAAAAGCGCTCGTCTAGTGATAACAATGTATTAATATTGTTTGATGTATTTAATTCAGAATCCCTAAAAATGCGATCAAAGTATGCATCATATGTGGTTGAAGCAACAATATCAGTAAAAGAGCGCCTAAGAGATAATTGTAACTCTGTTTTATTAGATGTCGGAATTTTAGCAAACCCATCAACACTCAGCAGATTTCCTCCAATGCCAGCATTAAATTTTTGATCTAGATTGTCCGTATTTTTTATAGAAATTGTACTTGAAACGCCATTACCATATTTAACACTAGTACCATTTTTAGAGATGTTAATTTCTTCCGATAAATAAGGGTTAAATGCAGAAATTAAACCAAAAAAATGACCTGTTTGGTACATCCTTATGCCTTCATATAAAATAAGATTTTGATCATTAGTGCCACCTCTTACATTGATATTAGAAATACGCTCATCTACACTTATAATTCCAGGTAGATTTTGTACAATCTGTAAGACGTCTGGTTCTATTAAACCAGGCAAAATATTGAAAGCTCTGGTATCTACTTCTATAGTTCCGCTGTTAGTTTTAGAAATACCTTTAGTAAGATAATTAGTGACTACAACTTCTTCTAAACGTTGAGTAGCTGTTTTCAATTCAGCATCTTTTTTTGGTGTAATCGCTATAAAACGATCACTTAATATTTCGAATTTAAGATTAGTAACTTGTCTAAGCTGCTTTAATGCTTGATCTAATGAAAGTTCTGGATATAAAGAATCAATGATTATGCCTTCTATTGTTTTGGTTTCAAAAGAAAACTTAATATCATAACGTTCTTCTAGTTGAATAAGAATTTGAGCAAGTGGCTGTTTTTCCTGTTGGGTCTGACTGTAAGAAAGATTACAAAAGGTAATAAAGATAAAATAGAAAACTAAACCTTGTAATAGTTTATTCACGCTTTAGTAAGATAGATTTTCCAGATTTGCTGTAGCTTAAATTTAAAGGTATTGTAACAGACTGCAATGCTAAATCTAAATTTTTGTGTGTAAAACTTCCTGTGAATAATCGTGATGTATCAATATCTCCTGAGCTAACTTTTAAATTGTATTGATTTTCAAATTCAGAAATAACATACTTTAGAGGGACACTTTTAAAGCTACTTTCATCACGCAACCAACTAGGTTGCGTAGTGTTTTCTTTTTCATTTGCAAGTAGTTTCCCATCTATAATTTGAAAGGTATATCCTGGTTTTAATTCTACAGTTTTGTCGCTATGAGTTACAGCAACTAAACCTTCGTAGCATGTCACTTCAAAATAGTTTTCGCGTTGTTTTACATTAAATTTTGTACCTAATACGGCAACTATACCATCATTAGTGATAACATCAAATTTTTCCCCTTTTGCTACCTTAAAGAAAGCTTCACCTTGTAATTTTACTACTCTGTTATCTTGCCATTTGCTTTCATTGAATGCTATTGAGGAATTAGCATTTAATTTTACGCTAGAATCATCAGGTAATTCAATTGAGGTTTTCTGAGCTATACTTGTATCTACTTTAGTATCAATGGCAGAAGTATAATAATTTATAGTAATACCAATCACTAAAACTGCGGCTAATTTTAGCAACGGTTTGAGCCAACGATTAAATTTTGTAGAACTTGATTTAAGTTTGGGTTGTAAGGTTTTGTAGGTTTCATCAACTGAGAATTTAGGGGCTTTAAAATCTTTCAGAGCATTATCCATTTGGATTAATTTGTTATAATCCTCTAGTTGCTCAAAAGCTTTTTGCTCTTCAGTATTAAGGTTATTATCTAACCATTTTTTTATGAGTTCTTCTCTATTCATAACATGATTTCATTTATATAACAGCTTAATCTAAAAAAATCCTACCCTTGGTAAATTCCAAAGTTGAGATTTAAAACTTTTCAAATTCCATCAATATCTTCACGCAACTTTTTCAAAGCTCCATAAATACGTTTTTCAACGGCCTTTTTAGAAATGTTTAAAAGTATAGCGATCTCTTTAAAGCGTTTGCCTTCTATTCTGTTGAGTAAAAAAGCAGTACGTTGAGCTTCGGTTAAATTACTTAATGCTTTTTGTAATTTTTCATGATACTCTTTTTCTTGTAGTACAAATTCTGGTGATTCGTTAGTAGAATTTTTTTGAGGCCGTTTGCTATATCTCAATACAACTTTTTGGTGTGCAACCGCATTTAGCATTAGATTATTTGCTGTGGTAAATAAATAACTCTTTGCTTTTGATGGTATAATTTTGCCACAATTTTGCCATAGCTTTATAAATGCTTCTTGCATTTTATCTTGCGGATTTAAATGATCACCATATTTATAATATAGAAAATCATGGAGATTCTTTGAATGCTTTTTATATAAACGCTCAAATAGCAAATCGTCGCAAATGTTATCTTTTATGGGTTGGCTCATAGTTGTTTTGACCGTTACAAATTATAAATAAATTTTTTAAATAAGAGGGTAGGAGAATATTAGTCTCATCTGTTCTATAATAAATCGATTAAAAGATTTGAGCTATGAAAACTAAAATCAACTACTTATCCCTTTTTGCCCTTTTTGCTCTTTTAAGTTTTACAACCTGTCAAGATGAGATATCAGATGTTGATAATCCTACAGCACAAGAAACCATTGTTTCAAATTCTACTTTGTCTAACCTTATGAGTAGGACATCAGCTCACTTTGGTGCTACAGATAACATTTTAGATGGGTCGAGTTGTTTTTCTATAGAATTGCCAGTAACCATAATAGTAAGTGATATCACTATCGTAATTGAAACCGAAACAGATTTAGAACTATTAGAGGATTTATTCGATGATTTTAATGAAGATAATAATTTTTTAGATTTTGTCTTTCCAATCACGATTATTTTTAGCGATTACTCAGAATTGGTTATAGAAAACGAAGACCAATTAGAAAACTTAATTGATGAGTGTAGCGATGATGAAAATGATGTCATTGAGTGTGTAGATTTTGTCTATCCGATTTCATTTTCAGTATTTGATTCACAGTTTAACTTAATCGATACAGTTACTATTGAAAATGATGAAGCCTTGTATAATTTCTTAGATGAATTAGAGGATGATGAAAATGTATTGATTGTAAGTTTAAACTATCCTGTATCACTAGAATATGCTAATGGAGAAACTATTGAGGTTAGCACCAACCAAGAACTAGCAGACGCTATTGAAGCAGCTAGTGACGATTGCGAAGAGGAAGATGAATGTATCGAAGAAGAAGTAGCTTTAAATTTAGTGGAGTGTCCATGGGAAGTCTATTTATACAGCAATGATGATTTAGAGAATTTAAGCGGTCCTTATACATTTAACTTTGATGAAAATGGGAATGTAATTATAGAAGGAGTTTTTGCAGACTCGTATACTACGACTTGGGCACTTACTGAAACCGATAATGGCTTAGAACTTAATATCGCTTCTTTCTATTATTTCGAACAACAGTTTGGGAATTGGTTAGTTGTAGAATGTGACGATGACGACTTAAAATTTGAACATCTCACAGTAGATGGAACTGGTTTGTTTTTTGATCAAGATTGTGAAGATGATTTAGATTGTTCACTAGCTGAAATCAGTGGTATTTTACAAGAATGTCCTTGGGATTTCAGTAATGATACAGGTAATTTTAATAATTATCAAATGATATTTAATGCCAATGGCGAATTATTAATTACTGAAGGAGCAGCAACATCTGCAATTGGTGGAACTTGGAGTTTGTCAGCTACAGATAATGGTTTAATATTAACACTTTCGGAATTAACGGCTTTTCAAGATAGTCTAGGAGGTGATTGGTTAATAGTAGAATGTGATGATGATCGTATAGAAATTAGTCGTGGTGATTCCACATTCGTTCTAGAACAAGATTGTGAAGGTGATTTAGGGTGCTCTATAGATTACATACAAGTTAACCTTCAGGAATGTGCATGGGAGTTACAAACAAATCTCATAGATTCTGTCATTCCTATATATGTTTATTTTACACCTAACGGTCAAGTCTTATCTGATAACAATGATGGAACAGAAAATGAAATAGGAACTTGGAGTTTAGTTTCTATTGCTTCAAATCTATTTGTTGAGTTTACACTACAACAAGGATTTGAAGTCTTAAACGGACAATGGCAAATTGTTGAATGCGAAGAAGGAGAATTATATCTGGTTAGCGGAAATAATTATATCCTATTAGATCAAAATTGTGATTTAGAAAATGACTACGAAGTTTTTAATTGCTTTAGTGATTTTGAACTTGTAGAGTGCATTACTGCCAATGGTGAAGCAGAATTCAACCTAAGTGCAAATACAATTGGTTTAATAGACTGTAATGCAAGTTTTCTAGCATCTTTCCATTTAAGCTTAATTGATGCACAGAATAATATCAATGCGATTTCAAATACAGAATCATATGTGTCGGCACAAGGTGAGGTATATTTAAGAATTGAAGCTGAAAGTGGAAATTTCCAAGTTTTTACAATATATCTAAATACTGAAGAGTGCAATAATTTTGACTGTTTTGTGGATACCGAAATTACTGCATGTAGCGAGAATAACGAGGATTTTGCAACCTTTGATTTAACTGTTGCAAACCAAGAATGTGGTCCAGATATTGCCATATATGGAATTTATTATTTTGAAACTCTAAACGATGCACAAAATAATATGAATCCAATTTCTAATCCACAAGCATACACAAATACAGCAAATCCAACTACAGTTTTCGGTGCCGTAATTAATGTTAGTACTAATACAGTTGAGCACATATTTACAATCTCCTTAATTATTGAAAATTGTAACCTTTTTGAATGTTTCCAAAGCTTTGATGCAGTAATAGAAATTTGCGATAATGGTACTGATGGACCAAATTCATTTGACCTTACAATAGCTTTTGCAAATTGTACACCAAGCGCAGATGTGGTAACCTATCATCAAACACAAGCAGATGCTGACGCTGGTACAAATGCGATTGTAAATCCTTCGGAATATAATACAGCTGATATTTCGTCAACCATCTATACTAGAGTCGAAATCAATAATCAAATTGAAGTTTTTCCTATACAATTGTTCGTAATAAATTGTAATGAAACTTGTTCTGAAACAGATGTAGATTCATTTCTAACAGAATGTATATGGAATGCTGTTAATTATAACGGAAGTGATAACTTAATGGAGTACAATTTCGACTTTGAGACCAATAGTCAAATTGTAGTTATTTACACAAATGAAATCACCATTGATGCCGTGTGGACTACATCACAATCTGATGAAGGAGTAATTGTAACATTCTCTAATGTTGCTGGTCCAAATATACAGGCTATAAGTGGAGAATGGTTAGTTGTAGAATGTGAAGCCGATAGATTAGAACTGCATAGAGAAAATGATATTTTGGTTTTAGAAAGAAACTGTAATTAATAAAAGGAACCGCTAGAAGTTAGTAATTTTAGTATGTTTAAGTTGATGAAAAGAGTTGCCAACCGCCAGGCAGCTCTTTTCTGTTATAAAATTCTCAGCATATTAGAGATATAATTATGTATATCGAATTCGTTTATCTCTTCTAAATTCTTAAATTTGCAACTTGTAAAAAGAGATAAAGATTATGTTTAATAATTTAAGCGATAAGTTAGATAAAGCGTTACATGTGCTGAAAGGTCATGGTAGTATTACAGAAGTAAATGTTGCCGAAACTCTAAAGGAAGTAAGACGTGCGCTTTTAGATGCCGATGTTAACTTTAAAATTGCTAAAGAGTTTACTAGTAGAGTTAAAGAAAAAGCCTTAGGTCAAAATGTACTAACTACACTTCAGCCAGGTCAATTAATGGTTAAAATCGTTAAGGACGAATTGACTGAATTAATGGGAGGAGATGCTGAAGGTATTAATCTCTCGGGTACACCAAGCGTTATTTTAATGTCTGGTTTACAAGGTTCTGGTAAAACAACATTTTCTGGTAAACTTGCCAATTACCTAAAAAACAAAAAAACAAAAAAACCTTTATTGGTGGCTTGTGATGTCTATCGTCCTGCGGCAATAGATCAGTTGCATGTTGTTGGTGATCAAATAGGTGTTGAGGTCTTTAGTGATAGAGGTAACAATGATCCTGTAGCAATTTCCCAAGCAGGTATTGCGCATGCAAAAGCCAATGGACATAATGTCGTTATTATAGATACAGCTGGTCGTTTAGCTGTTGATGAAGCTATGATGACTGAAATCTCTAATATTCATAAAGCTATTCAGCCACAAGAAACTTTATTTGTGGTAGATTCTATGACAGGTCAGGATGCTGTAAATACAGCAAAAGCCTTCAATGATATTTTAAATTTTGATGGTGTTATCCTTACAAAATTAGATGGTGATACGAGAGGTGGTGCAGCTATTTCAATTAAATCTGTAGTTAATAAACCTATTAAGTTTATTGGTACTGGTGAGAAGATGGAAGCGATTGATGTGTTCTATCCATCTCGTATGGCAGATCGTATTCTTGGAATGGGAGATGTTGTTTCACTTGTTGAACGTGCACAAGAGCAGTTTGATGAGGAAGAAGCACGCAAACTTCAAAAGAAGATTGCTAAAAACCAGTTTGGGTTTGATGATTTCTTAAAGCAGATTCAGCAAATTAAGAAAATGGGTAACATGAAGGATTTAATAGGCATGATACCTGGAGCTGGAAAAATGATGAAAGATGTGGATATCGACGACGATGCTTTTAAAGGTATTGAAGCCATTATTCATTCTATGACTCCAGAAGAACGCTCTAACCCTTCAGTTATAAATGCAAGTCGTAAAAAACGAATTGGAAAAGGGTCTGGTACATCAGTACAAGAAGTAAATCAATTATTGAAGCAATTTACCCAAATGAGTAAAATGATGAAAATGATGCAAGGCGGAGGCGGAAAACGTATGATGCAGGCTATGAAAAATATGCCGCGCTAGAAGTCGGCAGTCTCAGTCTCAGTTTGCAGTATTAATAAACTAAAAGATATGGATTTCAAGAAATTATTAGCTTATCAAAAAGGATTTGATTTGGCTATGTATATTTTTAAAGTTTCGAAGTCTTTTCCTAAAGAAGAAACCTATTCTTTAACTGACCAAGTAAGAAGAAGTTCTAGATCGGTTTGTGCTAATATATCTGAATCATATAGGAAAAGAAGATATCCTAAACATTTTGTTAGTAAACTTACAGATGCAGATAGTGAAAATTCTGAAACAAGCACTTGGTTAGATTTTGCTTTAGAATGTAACTATATTTCAATAGAAGAACACAGAAATTTATCAAACCGAGGACTCGAAGTTGGTAAATTAATAAATTATATGATTAACAATCCAGGCAAATTCGGAGTAAAAGAAGAATAATTTCTATTTTCAACATAAGAGAAAGCAACTGAAAACTGCGACTGCGACTGAAAACTAAAAAAGCATGACAATTCTAGACGGAAGAAAAACCAGCAGAGATATAAAGGATGAGATAAAAGCTGAAGTTGATAAAATGATAGCTAATGGAGAGAAAGTACCACATCTCGCTGCTGTTATTGTTGGTAATGATGGTGCTAGTTTAACCTATGTTGGTAGTAAAGTGAGAGCTTGCGAGCGTGTGGGTTTTGAATCTACCATGGTCCGCTTATCTAATACAACAAGTGAGATTGAGTTGTTGGATAAAATCGATGAGCTAAATAAAAATGACGATATCGACGGCTTTATTATCCAATTACCACTACCACGCCAAATTAATACTCAAAAAGTACTAATGGCAGTAGATCCTAATAAAGATGTAGATGGTTTTCATCCTACCAACTTTGGGAAAATGGCATTGGATATGTCAACCTTTATTCCAGCAACACCTTTTGGTATTTTAGAATTAATAGATCGCTATGGTGTTGAAACGGATGGAAAGCATACGGTTATCATTGGTCGCTCTCATATCGTTGGTCGTCCTATGAGTATTTTAATGGGACGCAAAGGCTTTCCGGGCAATTCTACAGTGACTTTAACACATAGTCATACTAAAAATATTACTCAAATTACCTCACAGGCAGATATAGTTATTTCTGCATTGGGTATACCAAACTTTTTAAAGGCGGAAATGGTAAAAGATGATGCTGTAATCATTGATGTTGGTATAACGCGAGTGCCAGATGATTCTGAAAAAGGCTACCATATTACTGGTGATGTCGATTTTGAAAATGTCAGTAAAAAAGCAAGTTTTATTACACCAGTTCCTGGTGGAGTAGGACCAATGACTATTGCCATGTTATTGAAGAATACGTTATTAGCGAGAGAGCAACACAGAATGCATAATAGATAATCTTTCTTATGTTTATTAAGCTACTTTCTATCGCACTAAATTCAGTATCGATAGGAAGTATACAACATTTGTTGCCAATAATTTTTACAATTGGTTTTACAATATGGTTAATAAGATATTCTAATCACAATTTTAATGAAGTTCAGAAACAAAGAGTAATTCATTATTTTGCTTGGTTTGTATCTATTACAGTTGTTAGTTTTCATTTGTATCGGATGTTCTTCGATAACTATAACTTCAAAACCGACTTACCGCTTTATCTCTGTAGTTTAATGGCTTTATTCATTCCTGTATTCACATATTATCGTAAATACCTTATGTTTGAGTTTTTAGTCTTTTGGATTATAGGCGGAACACTGCAAGCTGTTATTACTCCAGATATCACAGATGGCTTCCCTAGCTTTGATTATTTTAGATATTGGATTGCACATTTAGGATTACTCGTTATTATATTTTACTTCATTTTTGCATTTAAAATGAAACCAAAATTTAAAAGTGTATTCAAATCCTTTTTAGCACTTCAGGTATATGTAGTGTTGATGATGGTTGTAAATTACATTTTAGATGCCAATTATTTCTACTTAAATGAAAAACCTAAATCAGCTTCTGTTTTAGATTATTTTGGTGAATGGCCATATTATATTCTGGTTGGTCAGTTAATTATTATTCCACTATTTCTAATAATCTATTTGCCATTTTATCTTTCAGAAAGAAAATCACTTAGTGAATAACTGACTCATGTCTTTGAAAGCTTTAAATTCTAAAGCATTGCCAGATGGGTCTTTAAAGAACATAGTAGCTTGTTCACCAACTTGCCCTTCAAATCTAATGTAAGGTTCAATAATAAATATAATACCTTTAGATTTTAATAATTCAGCAAATTCTTGAAATATTTTCCAATCTAAAACAACTCCAAAATGGGGAACAGGTACATCTTTACCATCTACTGTGTTAGTGTGTAAATCTTCTTTGCTTTTTGGTTTGTAGTGAATAACTAATTGATGTCCAAAAAAGTTGTAGTCAACCCAATGGTCACCACTTCGACCTTCTTCAAAATTTAAAATGTTAGTGTAAAAATTACGGCATGCTTCTAAATTATGAACAGGTATTGCCAGATGAAAAGGGGATATTTTTGACATTTTTTAAGAATTGAAATAGATTATCATTAAAAATAAAAATAAAAATTAATTAGCAACACTATTCCATATGTCTAAATATATTTTCCAGATCCCATTTATTTTTTTCCAGACGATGACATACTTGCCTTGCCAAGACACTTCTTTTTTGTCTTTAGTTAATGTTTTTCCTTCGTAATAACCATAATCATAAGCAGTCTCGTTTTCAATATGTATTTCGGTTGGTGTAACCTTATGATGAAGAATTGTTACACCTTCAGGAATAGTCCAGTAAGACAACAAATCTGTTTTGCCTACCATGATTTTTCTGTTATTTGGAAATATCATTCCATCATCAGTGTACATATTCACTAAACCAGCAATATCTCCATCCATATAGGCTTGTGAGAATGCTGATATATTTTTATTTATTACTTCTAAATCCGAACTATTTCCGGTGTCTCTTTTACAATCAATTTTCCATGTTGCAAATGTTGTAGTTTCAGTTTTATCTGTCCATTCTCCTACCCATTTGTAGCCTAAATCACTAATATCGTAGAATGTTAATCTGAACCAACCTTCAGTGCCATTAGGTGCTTTTTGATCACGATATAAAACAATCTTACCATCTTCGGTTTTACTACCTTCCCAAGTTGGTAATTTAGTTGAAGGTGAACCTGAAGCATAATAGTGTACATACCATTTGCTACTATCTGCAATGAATTGACGTATGCTTCCAGAATGTTTGCCGTCAGCTTTTATGGTTTCGTCTTGCACAGCCATGCCATTCATTATGTATTTCCATTCCCAAGTCATATCAACAGCATCTGCCCATGTCTGGTCTTGATTTCTAGCTACAGATTTACAATTGCACTTGCCTATTAAAGCTTCGTAATCTTTAATTTGTTCGGGTGCTTCTGGATTGGGTAAGCCATATGGATTTGTGTCAGAAGCTGAATAATTGTTTTGAGAAAAGCCCACTACAGAGAATAGTAGAATTAGATAAGTTATTGATTTCATATTGAGTTGATTTTCTTAAAATTAAAAATCGTGTGCTCAATATCTCTGTTAATTAGGATTTAATTAACGTCTATCTTTACGTGGAGTATGTTGCTGGGCTTCGAAGGTTTTTTTAGAATCTAATATTAATTCGCTCAATTTTTTAAACTCTTCTTTGGTAAGTTCTCGGTATTTTCCCAGCGGCATATCGAGTTTAATATTCATTATTCTAACCCGTTTTAATGTCTGAACTTCATAATTCAAATACTCACACATTCTACGGATTTGACGATTTAAACCTTGAGTAAGTATTATGCTAAAAGTGAATTTATCAACCTTTTTTACTTCACATTTTTTTGTGCGCTTTCCTAAATCTTCAAGGTAAATTCCTCCAGCCATACGCTCAATGAAAGTTTGCGAAATAGGCTGATCTACTGTAACAACATATTCTTTTTCGTGATTATTACTCGCTCTTAGAATTTTGTTTACAATATCGCCATCATCTGTCAATAAGATTAAACCTTCACTGGGTTTATCTAAGCGACCAATTGGAAAAATACGTTTAGGGTAATTAATATAGTCTATGATGTTGTCTTTTTCTACACGAGTATCTGTTGTACAAACGATACCGACAGGTTTATTAAAAGCCAGATAGACAAAATCTTGTTCTCGCTGACCAATAATTTCACCATCAACTTTCACTACATCATCTGATGCTACTTTAGTACCCATTTCTGGAACCACATTGTTAATCGTTACTCTACCAGCATCGATTAAACGATCAGCTTCCCTACGCGAACAGTAACCAGCTTCACTTAGATATTTATTGAGACGTTTTAGTTCTTGTGACATAATGTAAAAGTACGATAGTTAATCTAGTTTATAAACTCAATAATCTTTGGAATTAAAGAAGTGTCTTTTAGACTATGACCAAAGCCAGATGTACTAATCAACTCGGAGTTTTTATAACGATTAGCAAAAAGCAAAGCATCTTCATAAGGGATGATTCTATCTTTTTTGTCATGAATAATTAAACCTTCAGCAGATATGTTTTCAGAAAAGTTTGCAGCAGAAAAATAATCCACAGGCTTATTAAAGCGTTCTAAAACCAAGCGATCTAAACCATTAGAGATTTTACCATTGAAGCCCATCATTGATTTATAGCGTGAAAAAACACCCGTAAAATGTGCAGGTGCACCAAGTAAAACAATCTTTTTTACGAAAGGTAAATCATGGTTATGCATACTAAATATTGTAGCCATACCGCCTACTGAATGACCAATGATAACTTCAGGTTTAAATTTTTGAGCCACTAGAGCTAAACATTCTGAATATAAAACAGCATTAAATTGACGTCCACTAGATTTTCCATGTGCTGGAGCATCTAAAGCTATAATATTATAATCCTCTGCTTTTAGTGCGCTTAAGGTATAACTCCAACGAGAAGAATTACTCTCCCAACCGTGAGCCAATAAAATAGTCTTGTTTTTGCCAATCCAGCGATAAGTAGCTATAGAGCCACCATCAAAATCCAACTCTTCAAAAAAAGCTGATTCTATAGTTGGTATTTGTTCATCAGTGTAACGTCCCTTACGAGGTGAGGCAAATAAATTTAAAGCTTTTTTTGTAGCATATTTTGACGAAATAAAACTCGTGGCATTGAGTACATTTCCTATAGATTTAATAACGAAACTGCTCATATTATTGATCTTCACGATTTACAGAATCCATAGAAAATGCAGGTAAGCAGATTGCTATATATTCACAAGGTTCGGTAAATGGATTGGAGTACTGGAGTCTTGTGTTTTTTTCTACTTTAATGGATTGACCAGCTTCTAACACTATGGTTTCATCATCAATAACGAATTGTTTTTTGCCTTTGATAATAAAAGTATATTCATCAAACTCTGGAGTTTGAAAGGGTTCGCTCCAACCCGCAGGTGCAACCATATGCGCAATACTGATTTCAGAATTACCATCACTAGCATTTCCAAAGTGTTCCTTTATGATCTTACCATCATCAGTAGGAACTATGAATGGCGAGTTCTGAATTTTGTATTTTTTCATTTTTGCTTACGACTTACCAATGCACCATAAAAAATTTAATCTTCGCTTTTCCAGGAATTTGAATCGGATCAATTGTCATATCCATATCAAATCGCAAACTTGCTGGTAGTTCTGTTTTATCTATAGTAAATGAAGCATTAATTTCATTTACAGAAACTACTATAGCATTGATAAGATTATCGATTTTTGAAATTTTATAAGTTTCGTTAATATCTTTAAACGTACTTAGCGTTGATATATTCTTTTCTGTTTTATAACGTTCATCAATTATTCTAACGCTAGAAATTACTGAAGTAGAATCTAGTGCTTCTCTCGGAGATAAGTCTAACAATTTTTTACCAGTTTTTTCAAAAACTTCGATAGTATTTACAGATCCAGTAAATTCATCTCCAGCAATATATCGTACTACAGAATCATTACTAAAAATAGTCTCTAAATCTCTTACTTGAGTAGAATCTGTTAGTAATCCAATATGATTTTTAGAAATTAAAAACGGATTTGGTGCTGCGTCTTTAGCACAGCTTGCTAGTAGTAGTACACATATTAAAAGGGCGCAAAGTGTATTTTTCATATTTTAAGATTTAGGGTTTAATTATCTAAGTAATTTGGTTAGTATGCCTAGAACACTGCGTATTACTGTTGGACTAGAAAGGACTTTAACAATAGGGTTTTGTCTAGAGCTTCGTCTTCTACTAGAGCTTGTTTTTCGTTTGCTTTCTGCCTTTTTAAGTGCTTCTTTTTCTTCTTTTGCTTTTTGTTTAGCTTCCTCAGCTTCTGCTTGTTCAATCTTTCCATTAAGCATTTCGTAAGCACTTTCTCTATCTACCTCTTTATTGTACTTTTTTGCGAGTTTAGATTGTGCTAATAAGTTTGCCAATTCAGCTTCAGTTAAAATATCCATTCTGCTCATTGGTGCACGCATCATGGTAGCAGCGAGTGGAGTGGGTTTTCCTTTTTCATCTAAAGCAGAAACTAACGCTTCTCCAATTCCTAAAGAGGTTAATACCTCTGCTGTGTCATAATATTCAGTGTCAGGATAATTCTGAGCAGTTAACTTAATAGCTTTTCTATCTTTTGCTGTGAATGCTCTTAGAGCATGTTGAACTTTTAGCCCCAACTGTCCTAAAACTGCTTCAGGCACATCAGTTGGATTTTGAGTTACGAAATATAAACCAACACCTTTACTACGTATGAGTTTCACAATACTTTCAATCTGATTTAGTAAAGCATCTGAAGCTTCATTAAAAATTAAATGTGCTTCATCAATAAACATAATAAGTTCTGGTCGTCCACTATCTCCTTGCTCAGGGAATGTTGAATAAATTTCAGCCAGTAAACTCAACATAAATGTTGAAAATAACTTTGGCTTATCCTGTATATCTGTAAGCCTGATAATGTTAATGTATCCTCTACCATTTTCATCAACTCTAAGTAAATCTTGCGTATCAAAAGAAGTTTCTCCAAAAAATATATCGCCACCTTGTTGCTCTATCTCTATAAGTTTTCTAAGAATTGCTCCTGTTGAAGCAGTAGATATTCTACCATAAGAATCTTCAAACTCTTTTTTGCCTTCGTTTGTAGCATATTGCAGCATTTTTTTGAAATCTTTGAGATCTAAAAGAGGTAGTTTATTATCATCACAATATTTAAAAATCACAGAAATGATTCCTGCTTGTGTTTCAGTTACGTTTAGTATTCTTGAGATCAATACTGGTCCAAATTCACTAATTGTAGCTCTTAAACGAACACCATCTTGTTTAGAAAGTGTCATCACTTCTACAGGGAATGCTTTTGGCTCAAATGGTAAGCCTATTTTTTTGTGACGTTCATCAATCTTTGGATGACCTGGACTCGGTTTTGCTAAGCCACTTAAGTCACCTTTTATATCCATTAACAAAACAGGGACACCTTTTTCTGAAAGATTTTCTGCTAAAACTTGAAGTGTTTTTGTTTTTCCGGTACCTGTTGCACCAGCAATTAAACCATGTCTATTCATGGTTTTTAATGGTACATTGACATACGCATTTGTCATCGTTTCACCATCTAACATCGCAGATCCTAAAGTGATATAATCACCTTTGAATGTGTTGCCATCAGCAATATCTTTTATAAAAGTATCAGAATTCATAATCAATCAGAAAATTTGCATAAAAATACTGTAATTTTAGTCAAGTTTAAAACCAAATAGAATGAAGTCAATATTTTCAATTTTAAGTCTTTTTATTTTGATGAGTTTTCAATCTTGCGAAAATTCAGAATCAGAAATTATTTTTCATAAATCTCATGAACCAAGTCGAGCAGATGTGCCTTTTAGTGATGCTGTAGAAACAGATAATTTATTGTTTCTAACTGGGCAAATAGGTAAAAATCATAAAGCAGGTAGCTTGGTTGAGGGTGGTATAAAAGCAGAAACCAAACAAGTCATAGAAAATATTAAAGACGTGTTAGAGCATCACAATCTATCTTTAGATCATGTGGTGAAATGTACAGTTATCCTTAAAAACATTGAAGATTTTAAAGAATTCAATTCTATTTATACAACTTATTTCAAAAAGAAACCAGCGCGTACTACATTTGCTGCAGCTGGTTTAGCAGGTGGTGCAAGTATTGAGATTGATGTTATCGCTGCTAAATAACTTCTATCTTTTAACTTTAAAAACTATCTTTGCCGACTATGACGAAAAGAGAAAAACAAGCCCTTATAGACCAAGGGCATTTATTGCCTTTAATGGAAGAGTTTTACACCATACAAGGTGAAGGTTATCATAAAGGGACAGCAGCATATTTTGTTAGAATTGGAGGCTGTGATGTGGGTTGTCATTGGTGCGATGTTAAGGAGAGTTGGTTACCAGAATTGCATCCTGCTACGGAGACTACAAGGATAGTTGAGAATGCCGTAAAATATAGTGACATCATTGTGGTTACAGGTGGTGAGCCTTTAATGTGGGATATGAACCCTTTAACGACACAGCTAAAAGCTAAAGGAGTACAAACCCATATTGAAACCTCTGGTGCTTATAAATTAACAGGCGAATGGGATTGGATTTGTCTCTCACCTAAAAAGATGAAATTACCAACCGAAGAGATTTACGAAAAGGCACACGAACTTAAGTGTATCATTTACAATAAAGATGATTTTAAGTTTGCAGAAGAGCAAGCGGCTAAATTAAATAAAGATTGTATTCTTTATTTGCAACCTGAGTGGAGCAAGCGCGATAAAATGATGCCCCAGATTGTAGATTATGTGATGAAGAATCCTAAATGGAAAGTCTCATTACAGACTCATAAGTATTTGAATATTCCATAATAAGAAAACGCCTTGAGAGATCAAGGCGTTTTCTTATTAATAAATCTTTTATTTATTTAGTAAAAGGTACTGCAATTCTTACTGTTCCCCAGCCTAAGTGCATATGAATACCATCACTTGATTCTTCGAAAGCAATAGAAAATGCATCTAATGAATCCTTTCCTTCTGACACCGGAACATTTAAACGAGCTACATCGTTCTCTTCTTTATAAAAATAACTTCCCCATACATTTAAATCCGTACTTATTATTGCAGTCCATTCATCTTCACCAGGAATCACATAGAAGGTGTAAGTACCAGCTTTTACTGTTGTGTCACCTAATTTCATGTCTTTGTATAATGTTAATTCTGCAGCTTCATTTGCTCCTGTTCTCCATACTTTTCCTTCAGGTGCTAACTCATCTACAGAACGTCCTTTTAATTGAGGACGACTATACGTAATTTTCGCAAGTTTATCAGATTCTTTATAAGAACTTGGGTAAGAAGCAGCATCCATAGGACTTTTGTCTAAGGGTTTAAACTCTTGAGCATTTGTACTAAAAGATAAAAGCATTAAAAATGCAAAAGTAATTGAGGTAATAAAATTCGATTTTTTCATAATTAGTAGTGTGTATTGTTTTGTTAAAAGTAATTGTAATAATGGCAAATGGTCGTAATTAAATATTAAAGTTTACAGATTAAAAGTTAAAGTATCAATTTTACAGCTCTATTATTTATAATTAGAATTAAAAACTATTTATTAGTTATTATTTGTAATCATTTTAGTTATATGTATTTAAAATATGAAAGTTTAGCATCATATTTGCTTCATAATTAATAATTAAAAAAATAGTTATGTGTGGAATAGTATGTGCGTTTGATATAAAACAAAAAACTGACGATTTAAGACCAAAAGTCTTAGAAATGGCAAAAACGATTCGTCATCGCGGACCAGACTGGAGTGGAATTTACAGCGATGATAAAGCTATCTTGGCTCATGAGCGTCTAGCAATTGTTGATCCAGCATCTGGTAAGCAACCTCTGTTTAGTCCAGATAAGAAATTAATCTTAGCGGCTAATGGAGAAATCTATAACCATAGAGAATTACGTAAACAATTTCCTGATTATGATTTTCAGACTGAAAGTGATTGTGAAGTAATTTTGGCGTTATACCAAGAAAAGGGTGTTGACTTTGTAGATGATATGAATGGTATTTTTGGCTTTGCTATCTATGACACTGAAAAGGATGAATATTTTATCGCTAGAGATCATATGGGAATTATCCCATTATATATTGGATGGGATAAAAACGGAACATTTTTCGTGGCTTCAGAGTTAAAAGCATTAGAAGGAGTTTGTACAAAAATTGAATTATTTCCCCCAGGACATTACATGTCTAGTAAAGACGGCGAATTTGTAAAATGGTATAAACGCGATTGGACAGATTATGATGCAGTTAAAGACAACGAAACAAGTATTGCAGAAGTTAAGCAGGCTTTAGAAGATGCTGTGCATAGACAATTAATGAGTGATGTGCCTTATGGAGTTTTATTATCCGGAGGTTTAGATTCTTCAGTAACTTCTGCAATTGCTAAAAAATATTCTGAGAGACGTGTAGAAGCTGATGATAAAGAAAAAGCGTGGTGGCCTCAACTGCATTCATTTTCCGTTGGCTTAGAAGGTTCACCAGATTTAGCTGCAGCAAAAAAAGTAGCAGATTTCATAGGTACTGTTCATCACGAAATTAAATTTACAATTCAAGAAGGGTTAGACGCCATTAAAGATGTAATTTATAACATTGAAACGTATGATATTACGACGATACGTTCGTCAACACCAATGTACTTAATGGCTAGAGTTATTAAGTCTATGGGTATTAAAATGGTACTTTCAGGAGAAGGAGCAGATGAGATTTTTGGAGGGTATTTATATTTTCATAAAGCGCCAGATGCTAAAGAGTTTCATGATGAAACCGTTCGTAAATTAGATAAGTTACACATGTACGATTGCTTAAGAGCAAATAAAAGTTTAGCAGCTTGGGGAATTGAAGGTCGTGTGCCTTTTTTAGATAAAGAATTTATGGATGTAGCAATGCGTATCAATCCAAAAGATAAAATGATTAACGGAGAACGCATGGAAAAATGGGTTGTACGTAAGGCCTTTGAAGATATGATACCTGAAAGCGTAGCATGGAGACAAAAAGAACAGTTTAGTGATGGTGTAGGTTACAGCTGGATTGATACCTTAAAAGAATTAGTAGAGAAAGAAGTGACTGATGAGCAAATGACAAATGCTAAATTCCGTTACCCAATAAATACACCTCTAAATAAAGAAGAGTACTACTATAGAACTATTTTTGAAGGACACTTCCCAAGCGATGCTGCGGCATTAAGTGTACCACAAGAAGCAAGTGTGGCTTGCAGTACTGCAACTGCTTTAGAATGGGATGAAGCATTTAAGAACATGAATGATCCTTCTGGTAGAGCTATTGCTAATGTACATGATGAGGCGTATTAGGGTAATTAATATAAAATATAAAAGACCAACATTTGTTGGTCTTTTTTGTTCTGTTAGAGTTTGATTACTTTTTTGGTAATCAACGATCCCTTGCTGTGCAGTCTAATGAGATAAATACCTTTAGATAGCTGTGACAGTGAAATCCTATTTCCGGCTAACTTCTCTCTTAAAACTAGTTGGCCTGCTGGAGAAACAATCTCTACGGTTTCTATCTTGTTTTTTACATCATCAATAAGTAATACGTCTTTTGTTGGGTTGGGGTAGATGGAAATAATTTCTTCATCAAATTCATTTACTTCTAATGGATCAACGACAGTTAAAACCACTTCGTTATTATTTCGACAAATGACATCAAAAGTGAAGAGATTTCCATTAAATGATGCTATAGTCGGGCTTGTTAAATTACAAGCGGAGATAATCCCTGTGGTAGTTGCGATAACAAATTCATCATTTATAGAGGGTTCAAAACCAAGAGTGACATAAATGGTGCCTTCAAATATTGCATTCCCCTCACTAGCGATGCCTTGAATTTGCATTACATCGTATTCAGTACCTGAGGTGTGACCATTAATATCTATCAATAAATCGCTCGCACTTGAAGATTGAAAATTACCTTCAATTGTCAATGTTCCTGGTAATAATCCAAGTGATAATCCAGGTGAAATTGTTCCATCATTGATATAATCAGTTAATTGAGGCACATCTATAGCACCTATACCTGTAATGTAGCTGTTGTTGGTGTTTTCAAAAACATTGGTGCCAAAAAATTCTAGTTCTCCTGTTAAAAGTTCAATAAATCCAGTGTTAATAGTTGGTGCCCAAATCAAGAAACTTCCAGCTGTGTTAGATCGTCTTATGGTGCCATTATTAGTAAATGGATAAGTTGTAATCTGTGCACCACTAATGCTACCATTACCTACTTGTAAATCAATCAAGGCAAAAGCGAAATTGGTTAAGAACCCGTCGGCAATATCTAATCTTCCCGATGAAGTAAAATTAATGGTATTGGTATTTTGAAAATAAGTCGTTTCAAGAATCTTTTTTAATCCAGAACCAGTAAGGTTAAGTACACTATTGTTTGTTAATGAGCCTCCACCTCTCAGAGCGTTATTAGTCCAATTAAAATTTCCTGAACCTGTAAAATTGAATGTTGCTGAATTGGGACTTGTAACGATAACATCATTATTCCAATTTAGATCTCCATCAATAATCCCTGAGATATTCCCTTTCAGATGAACATCTGAAGTCCAATTGAAAACCGCATTGGAATTGACGTTGTAGGTACCATCAATTAAGTTTTTTATACTAGTGCCTAGAAAGGTTAAAGTTCCACTTTCAACACTTATTTCACCATTATTATTGTTCAATTCAACTTGTATTCGTGCTTCACCAGATGACGTTGTTTTTTTTATAATCCCTTCATTATTTAAAACATGTGTAGGTCCATTAGTCCAAGTGATATTTCCCATGTCGGCTTGCATATCTATGACGCTATTTGGTAAATTATTAAATGTGCCATCATTGATAACGAAGTCTCCAATCGATGAAATATGAATAGTATTTTCATTATTAAAGGTTGTATTTTCTTCAATTCTTTTTGATGCAACTGAAATAAGGTTAACCTCATTTTTATTGGTAAAAGTGCCTCCTCCTTGAAATGTTGGATTTACAAAATTAATGGACCCGTTGCCCGAAAAATCAAAAATAGCTTCTGTGTTAGGGGCGATATTAAAAATACTTGTAAGGCCTGTTGTTCCGAGATTAAATGTGCCATCGATATTACCTTGTAGTGTTCCAGAAATAGAGAAAGTAAGAGCTAAATCTAGTATTGATTGCTGAGAGACATTATATGTTCCGTTGGTTAAATTTCCTCCAGGAGAACTGCCAATGACCAAGGTACCATTCTCTACTTGTATCGTTCCATTATCATTGTTAAGTGAACATTGTAGATTAGCTGATCCGGTGGTGGTTGTTTTTTTTATAAGCCCTTCATTATTTACAATACCAAAATTTGAAGCAGTGATATTTCCACCATCACTTTGTATCTCAATAGTTCCTGATGGTAAGTTGTTTAATGTACCAGTATTAATTTGTAATGCTCCACCATTTATTAGAATCACACCAGTATTGTTTACCGTTAAAGTTCCCGAAAAAGCGCTCGTCGCAGGTATATTTATTGTCCCTTGTGCATTAATTATTCCACTTCCTCCAAAGCTATTACCGCTAACATTTATTGTGGAATCTGGACCAAAAGTTGAGGTGCCTGTTGTGGATATTTGGTTGTTTGTGTTTAATACAGAAAACCCTTGTAGCGTTATGGAATTTACCGATATAAATGGTCCGTTTTGATTAACTGTAAATCCAGATGGTATTACCGGATTGCCATTGCTAATGGGAACCATATCACCACTCCAATTATCGGGATCAAACCATGAGGTGCCATCACCGTTACCATTAAAAGTTTGTGCAATGCCTATTAAAGGAACTAAATAAATAATTGAGAAGAGTAAAAATCGTTTCATGAGTGTAGTTTTTAAATGTAGAGTTGATCAAAATAAAATTGTCTAGCTCCTTATCTATTATATTCTTGCTAAGACTATGGTAAAGTAATTACAGTAATGGTATTTGGACTCCTAGATTTTGATATTATCAGAAATTAGAACTAAATAAAAAGGTGTGAAATGAAGATTTTGATGAGAAAACCTAATAAATATATTAAGCGATTTTAACTTGATTTAATGTCATTTTTTTAAAAGCTGACGGAGTTTTATCAGTCGCTTTTTTAAATGCAGAATAAAATGCAGATTTAGAATTAAAACCAGCTTCAAGTCCTATAGCAGTAATTGTGTATTTTGAGAACTCAGGATTTTTTAAATAAGCTTTCGCTTGATTAACTCTATAACTATTTATGTAATCGTTAAAATTGGTATTTAGTTCAGTTTTTATAATTCTAGATAAGTGTCCAGAACTAACATTTAGAGCATTAGAGACACTATCTAATGTTAAATTAGGGTCTAAGTATATATTGTCAACATTTAAGAGCTGTTCTAATGCTATTATATGTTTGTTTTTTGTGATATTTTCTTTGGAACTAGTGATGTGAGAATTATGGTGTAATCTTATATTTTTTCGATCTTCGATGATTCCGAATTTGTAGATACCCAGATAACCTAGCCAATATATTACTGCAGACATACATATCCATAATGAGTAAAAAGATATGCCGTAGGCTAGATTTTTATATACTAAATACGACCATAAAAATGATATTGTAAGAAGAATAAACAATGTGATTTTTAACCAATTAATTCGATTATATATAGTGTTAATATTGAAAGATTTGTGTTGTTTTTCGTAATCAAATGACTTTTTCAATAAGTAAATAAGCATTACAATAGTAAAAACATTGGAAAATATTTCAATAAAATTTAAAACGTTTCCAAAAAATGTATAAAAACTCTCCTTTTCATAGTTAATTAATATGCCGATTCTCCAAGCGATGTTAAGTATTAAAAAAACAACAAAAGGTAAAAACAAGAGTTTTTCTTTAATGGTTGTTTTATGGTTTGGGTATAAAAAATTTATAACATAGAAGTAATAAAATGGTGGAAACAATGCAGCCAAGGGTATATAGACGTATTTATACATTTCTGTTAGTGTAATTAAACTGACATCAGGAATAAAATGCATTAGATTACTAAGTGTAAGGCATAGAATAAGAGCAACTAAGAAATAAATACTTTTTGATCTATATTTTTTTGAAAGCAACACAACTATTACAAAGATGAAACCTTGTATAATTCCGGCTAATATAAGACTGTTGTATATGTTAAATGTCATTATAATAACAAGATATTGTTTTATTTTCATAATATGAAATACCTATTCTTCTATGGCTTATTTTTTTTCAGTGTAGTAAGTTATTCACAAACCAAGGAAGATTGGGATAAGCTTCTAGACTCTCCTCATAACATTGGTTATTGCCTTTATAATGTTAATCAGCAATTCTGTAATGAGCATATTGCAACTCAAAATCGAATTATTAGCGAAGCTTCGGAAGATGAGCCAGAGATTCATTATTTTGTTATGGAAGAGAAATGGGCTAGAGAAAGAGTTACAGAATGGGCAGAACGTGTTACCCATTGGGAAAATAACACAAGGTTGAATAAGGCAGATTTGTTGTTATTATTTGATATTAATCAATACTATATTCACTTTGATTTATTAAGACAAATTAAAAGCGAATCAAGCTTTTTTGGTCATTCAAGTTTCTTTGTTGTGAATTTAGAAGATGATCTAAAATTCAAAATTAATAAAGGCTATAAGAATTTAGCTTTAAACTGTTCAATTTACCACGATTCAGAACCAAATATGCTATACAATATCATGTGGAGAGAGTTTATGTCTGGTCGTTTAGGCTTATTAGAAAATGAAGTGGAATTCGGTATTGCTTCCGATTTTAAAATCAGAAAAAAATTCAGAAGATTTAAAAGATGTTTTTACCGCTTCAAAAAGCAGAATTTTAGATTAAAATAATTTAAATTTTTCGCTTCTAAGCCACTTTTGTATATTTTATTTTCTAGAGCATATAAAAAATCACTAAAATCTAATTTAAACCACTTTTTAGTCATTCTAAGACACTTTTAAGTAATTAACAAATGTTGATAATTATCGTATTCAGTCTATAAAAAGCTTTCAAAAAGCGTCTTTAATTCGTATATTTGCTAGTATTCAAAAATGATACAATGGTGTCATTTTTTTATGCCATAAATCGAACTAAAATCATTCAAAATAATGAGCGAAAAAAGAGAAGAATTTAATAAAGATAATTATTCAGCAGATAGTATTCAGGCTTTAGAAGGAATGGAGCACGTGCGTATGCGTCCTTCAATGTATATTGGTGATGTTGGTACACGTGGTTTACACCATTTAGTATACGAAGTAGTAGATAACTCAATTGATGAAGCCTTAGCCGGTCATTGTGATAACATTACAGTAACCATCAATGAGGATAATTCTATCACCACAGAAGATGATGGACGTGGTATTCCGGTAGATTTACATAAAAAAGAAGGAGTATCTGCATTAGAGGTTGTAATGACTAAAATTGGTGCTGGAGGTAAATTTGATAAAGATTCTTATAAAGTTTCTGGTGGGTTGCATGGTGTTGGTGTAAGTTGTGTTAACGCTTTATCCGAACATCTAAAAGCAACGGTTTATAGAAAAGGTAAAGTTTATGAGCAGGAGTACGAACGTGGTAAAGCTATGTATCCTGTAAAACAAACAGGTGATACAGACAAAAGAGGAACGACGGTTACTTTTAAGCCAGATCCAACAATTTTTACACAAACCTTAGAGTACAGCTATGATACTTTAGCGAGTCGTTTACGAGAATTGGCTTACTTGAATAAGGGCATTACAATTCATTTAGTAGATAAGCGTCATAAAAAAGATGATGGTGAATTTGAAGGGGAAACTTTTCATTCTACGGAAGGTTTAAAGGAGTTTATCAAATTTTTAGATGGTAATCGTGAACCTTTAATGAAGGATGTTATTGCTTTTGAAGGTGAAAAGAATGGTGTGCCAGTTGAGGTTGCTATGGTTTATAACACCTCATATGCAGAAAATTTACACTCATATGTAAACAATATTAATACTCACGAAGGTGGAACACATCTTTCTGGATTCCGTCGTGGTTTAACACATACGCTTAAAAAGTATGCTGATGAATCTGGAATGTTAGACAAGTTAAAGTTTGACATTGCAGGTGATGATTTCCGTGAAGGTTTAACGGCTATTGTATCTGTAAAAGTACAAGAACCACAATTTGAAGGACAAACAAAAACTAAATTAGGAAACAGAGAGGTTTCTGCAGCCGTAAGTCAGTCTGTTTCAGAAATGCTTACGGATTATTTAGAAGAACATCCGGACGATGCTAAGATCATTGTACAAAAAGTAATCTTGGCAGCTCAAGCACGTCATGCAGCGCAGAAAGCCCGTGAAATGGTGCAACGTAAAACTGTTATGAGTATTGGTGGTTTGCCGGGTAAATTATCGGATTGTTCTGAGCAAGATCCTGCAAAGTGCGAAGTATTCCTTGTAGAGGGAGATTCGGCAGGTGGTACTGCTAAGCAAGGTAGAGATAGAGCATTTCAAGCTATATTGCCATTAAGAGGTAAAATTCTTAATGTTGAAAAAGCCATGACACACAAAGTGTTTGAAAATGAAGAGATAAAAAATATTTTCACAGCATTAGGTGTGACTATTGGTACTGAAGAAGATAGTAAGGCATTAAACCTTTCAAAATTGAGATATCATAAAGTAGTCATTATGTGTGATGCCGATATTGATGGTAGTCATATTGCGACATTAATCTTAACATTCTTCTTTAGATATATGAAAGAATTAGTGGAGAATGGACATATTTATATTGCTACTCCGCCTTTATATTTAGTTAAAAAAGGAGCGAAAAAGCAATATGCTTGGTCAGATAAGGAGCGTGATGAAATTATTGAAGGGTTTGGTGATGGAGCTAAGATTCAGCGCTATAAAGGTCTTGGAGAAATGAATGCTGAGCAGCTTTGGGACACTACTATGAACCCTGAGTTTAGAACCATGCGTTTGGTGCAAATAGAAAATGGTGTAGAGGCAGATCGAGTTTTTTCTATGTTAATGGGAGATGAAGTGCCACCACGTAGAGAGTTTATCGAGAAGAATGCTATCTATGCCAATATTGATGCATAAATAAACACTTCCAAAACTGAATTTAAAGCAATTACGTAAATTACGTAGTTGCTTTTTTTGTTTTTAAAATAACGATAAAACGCAATAAAACACGATAAAGTGCATTTTAAATGATATTTTGATATATTTGTAACCTTAATCTAAAACTTAACCAAATGAAAAAGATATTCCTTTTAATGACATTGTGCATGGGATCTCTAATATCCCAAGCCCAAAATGATTTAGATGTTTTACTAACAGCAGGTGTTGAAGATGCTCAACGTTTTGCCAATGACTACTTAGCACCAGGTACAAATGGTCTAATGCACAGTATGAGTGCAAATTGGTTTAATTCTGCTAAAGTAAAACCGCTAGGTGGTTTTGAAATATCGATTATTGCAAATGCTGCTTTGATTAAAGATGAAAATAAAATATTCAATCTTAATACAGCAGATTATAATAATGTTCAATTTGTACAAGGGCCAGCTTCTCAGATGGTTGCTTCTGTTTTAGGTGAGAACGATCCAGCTATATTTGTAGAGGTAGAGTATGATGATCCTATTTTTGGTTCTCAAACCGTAGAATTAGAATTACCACAAGGAATCGGTGATGCGAGTAAAAATCTTTTACCAACTGCATTTATTCAAGGTGCAATTGGTTTAGGTAGTGGCATTGAAATAAAAGCCCGTTATGTTCCTAAAATAGATAGAGACGATGTCAGTTTAAGTATGTATGGTGCTGGCGTACAATTAGAAATTTCGGATTGGTTACCAGCAAGTAAACTTTGGCCTGTGGCATTATCTGGTGTAATTACATATAATCATTTAGATGGTTCTTATAATATTACTGAATCTTCTGGAATTGAAGGAGAAAATCAACGTTTAGAAAATAACACAAATACATGGTTATTTCAACTAGTCGCTTCTACAAAATTACCAATAATTAACTTTTATGGAGGTATAGGTTATATCAACGGAACCTCAGAATCAGATTTATTAGGAACCTACAGAGTAACTAACGGACCATTAACTTCAGAAAATATTGTCGATCCATTTTCAGTATCTAGCGATATTACTGCTTTAAGAGCTACTATAGGAACAAAACTAAAATTAGGATTCTTTAGATTAAATGCTGAATATAACTTGTCAGAATTCGATACATTTTCGGCAGGTATAAGTTTCGGATTTAGATAATTAAATACAAATTTTAAAACATGAAAAAAGCACAAGATTTACTCTTGTGCTTTCTTCTTTTACAGCAATTTTATTCGTAAATTTACAATCCTTTTTAACAAGTAGTTTCACATTAAAATAAAAATAACAAATGAAAGTAACAGTAGTTGGAGCAGGCGCAGTTGGAGCAAGTTGTGCAGAGTATATTGCTATAAAAAACTTTGCTTCAGAAGTTGTAATCTTAGATATTAAAGAAGGTTACGCTGAAGGCAAAGCAATGGATTTAATGCAATGTGCATCCTTAAATGGATTTGATACAAAAATAACAGGAAGCACAAGCGATTATTCTAAAACAGCAAATAGTGATATTTGTGTAATCACTTCTGGTATTCCTCGTAAGCCTGGAATGACTCGTGAAGAATTAATTGGTATTAATGCTGGTATTGTGAAATCTGTATCTGCAAGCTTGGTTGAGCATTCGCCTAATACAATTTTAATTGTTGTGAGTAATCCTATGGATACGATGACATATTTGGTTCATAAAACAACAGATTTACCAAAGCATAGAATTATAGGAATGGGCGGAGCATTAGATTCTGCACGTTTTAAATATAGATTAGCTGAAGCTTTAGAGGCTCCGATTAGCGATATTGACGGTATGGTAATTGGCGGACATAGTGATAAAGGAATGGTGCCTTTAACATCTCATGCCACTAGAAACAGTATTAACGTTTCTGAATTTATCTCAGAAGAACGTTTAAATCAAGTAAAAGAAGATACAAAGGTTGGTGGAGCAACATTAACCAAATTATTAGGAACTTCTGCCTGGTATGCTCCTGGAGCTGCTGTAAGTGGATTGGTACAAGCCATTGCTTGTGATCAAAAGAAAATGTTCCCTTGTTCTACCTTTTTAGAAGGTGAATATGGTTTAAGTAATTTATGTATTGGTGTACCGGTAATTTTAGGTAGAAATGGAATTGAAAAAATTGTAGATGTACCATTAAGTGCTGCTGAGAAAGCACATATGGCAGAAAGCGCTGAAGGCGTTAAGAAAACTAATGGTTTATTAGAATTATAAATTCTTTATAATTAATTAAGACTGTAGAAATAATCCCGATAGCTATCGGGATTATTTTTTTATATTTGCCGCATGAAAACCAAATTGCAGTTTGGAATTTTAGTTTTACTCTTAGCCTTTTTAAGTAGGCAATTAGAGGACTCTACTGTGCCTAATCAACAGATGGTTATTCAGTTTTCGGATGAGAATATTTCTGTAGAAGATGCCGAAAATACTATTGAAGCCATTCATGCAAAACTACAAAGGATTGGCGCTGAACAAATTCAAATTGGTCAGAGTGAAAATGGTCAACTAAAGATTACGTATTTCAGCAATGCAGATGTAGATAAAATTCAACACATTCTCTCTAGTGCTGAAGGTTTAGAATTAGCCAATGACTCTCAAAGTAAGAGTTCAAATGATTTTCCTTCAGAAAAAATATCAAAGGATTATAAACTCAATATTTCTGAAATTCAGAACAATAGTGATGTTAACTGGGATTTTGAAACGATTGAAGTTGTAGAGCTTAATCAAAAAAGCGAGCATTCTTATAATCATAAAGTTAAGACTTCAGGTGAATACATAAATACTAAACATAGTAATAGTATAATTAATATTGCTATTAAGTGTCATACTACTATTGTAATTGCAATAGATAACGCATCTTATAAAATTCCTGAAGTTAGAGCAGGACCAATCGTTTAAGGAATTATAACATCTGAAATAATTCCCACTTCATTTCAAGTCTTTTTTATCAATCAAAAGGCTAAAATCTATTTAATTAAAAACATTGTCGATTAATAGTGTAAACTCTATATTTGCGCGTTTTATAATATTCGACATTAAACAATAATAACAATGCAAAACAAAGGAATAATTAAACTTTTTGCACTTTTATTTGGTTTGGTAAGTATCTACCAATTATCATTTACTTTCAAAGCGAACCAGATAGAAGATAAAGCAAAAGAAGTAGCAGTAGCGAAGTATGCTGATACAGAAGACGATTATCAGTCTAAGAGAAATACAGAAGAAATTCGTTATCTAGATTCTCTTAAGACTACTAAAGTAAAAGTAGGTGAAGAACTTGAACCTATAGAAGTTTACAACTTAGGTGTATCACAATATACTTACTCTGAAGTTGAAAACAATGCCATGAAACTAGGTTTAGACCTTAAAGGTGGTATTAATGCAATTATCCAAATTTCTGTAAAGGATATCTTAAAAGGATTAGCTAACAATAGTAAAGATCCTGTATTTAATAAAGCATTAGATGATGCAGAAGAATTACAAAAAAATGCTCAAGAATCTTACTTAGAGTCATTTTTTAGAGCTTTTGATGCTATTAAGGGAGATACAAAATTGGCATCTCCAGATATTTTTGCAAATCGTGATTTGAGTGATGTAATTAAATTCGATATGTCTGATGACGAAGTAAAAGGTGTCCTTGAAACAAAGATAGATGAATCTATAGTCTCTGCATTTGAGGTTTTACGTAATCGTATTGATGGTTTTGGCGTATCGTCTCCTAACATTCAACGCCTTGGAAATTCTGGTCGTATTTTAATTGAATTGCCAGGTGCAAAAGATAAAAAGCGTGTTGTAGATATAATAACAAAGACAGCACAATTACAGTTTTGGGAAACGTATAAGAATCAAGAAATTGTGCCTTATATTTTACAAGTAAATCAAGCTTTGGTTGAAGCAAACAAAGCAAAAGAAACTAAAGATGAGGTTACAGAAGCAACTGAAGTACAAGATAGCACATCTAATGCTATAGATGAACTAACAGGACAAATTGAAGCAGATTCTACAAGTGTTGCAGAAACAAACCCATTAGGTCTTCAGGGTTACGGAGGTGGATCTGTTGTTGGTACTTTTTTATCTAAGGATAGAGAAAAGGTAATGGCTAACTTAAATGACCCTAAAAACAGAGCAAAATTATCACCAGATATGCGCTATGTAAAATTCGTTTGGGGAATTCAGGAAAAAGATTCTGAGTTTTCAGATTTATATGCTCTTAAAACAAACAGAGACAATATTCCACCGTTAAGTGGTTCTGTAATTACTGATGCAAGACAGGAATATGACCAAGTAAGTCGTCCTGCAGTAGGTATGAGTATGAATGCTAAAGGGGCTAAGATCTGGGAAGAAATGACCAAGAAGGCATATGAAACACAAGGTTATATAGCTATTGTTCTAGATAATATTGTGTATTCTGCACCAAGTGTTTCTACTGGACCTATATCAGGTGGTAATTCTCAAATATCTGGATCGTTTTCATTAACAGAAGCTGTAGATTTAGCCAACGTTTTAAGAGCTGGTAAATTACCTGCTTCTGCAGAAATTGAGCAAGCAGAAGAAATTGGGCCTTCGCTAGGACAAGAAGCAATTGATAGTGGTATGAAATCATTTCTTATCGCCTTAGCATTTGTCTTATTATGGATGATATTTTACTATGGCAAGGCAGGTATTTTTGCCGATATTGCTTTATTATTCAATATTCTTTTAATTTTTGGTGTATTATCTAGTTTAGGTGCTGTGTTAACATTACCTGGTATTGCAGGTATCGTTTTAACGATTGGTATTTCTGTAGATGCTAATGTCCTTATATTTGAGCGTATTCGAGAAGAATTGGCAAAAGGCAAATCTCAAAAAGAATCTATTAAAGATGGTTTTTCTAATGCATTATCATCAATTTTAGATGCAAATATTACAACAGGTTTAACAGCTTTAATCTTATTTGTATTTGGTACAGGGCCAATTAAAGGTTTTGCAACAACATTAATCATTGGTATTTTAACATCATTATTTACTGCAATATTCATTACACGTTTATTGATTGACTGGTGGACAAATAGAGGTGGATCTTTAGATTTCTCTACGGCTATGACCAAAGGATTATTTAAGAATGTTAATATCAACTTCTTAAAGAAGCGTAAGATTGCTTATGTGATTTCAGGAGTATTTATCATTGCTAGTTTAGGGTCTTTATTTACTAACAAATTAGATCAAGGTATTGATTTTGTTGGTGGTAGAACATATCAAGTACGTTTTGACCAGGCAGTAAGTGTTGAAGAAGTAAAAGGTGATCTTAATACTGTTTTTGGAAGCGCTGAAGTTAAAACTATTGGTGGTAATAATCAATTAAAGATTTCTACAAAATATAAGGTTGACGAAAACTCTACTGAAGTAGATGAAGAAGTACAGTCTAAATTGTTTGGAGCTTTACAAAAGTATCTTCCAGCAGGAATTACTTATGATGAATTCTTAGATGGGTCTGGTGAGGCAAAAATTGGTAAAATGTCTTCCAGTAAAGTGAGTCCCACAATTGCGGATGATATTAAGGCGTCTTCATTTTGGGCAGTATTAGGCTCGTTAGTAGTTGTATTCTTGTATATCCTATTTAGATTTAAGAAATGGCAATTCTCACTTGGTGCGGTAGCAGCAGTATTCCATGATGTATTAATTGTGTTAGGAATATTCTCATTAACATGGAAGTTTATGCCATTTAGTATGGAGATTGACCAAGCTTTCATTGCAGCAATCTTAACGGTTATTGGTTACTCACTGAATGATACGGTTGTTGTGTTCGATAGAATTAGAGAATTCTTAAACGAACATACATCATGGGAATTTGGAAAAACCATTAATGCATCATTAAATAGTACTTTAAGTAGAACCTTAAATACATCTGTAACTACGTTAGTGGTGTTATTAGCTATGTTTGCTTTTGGTGCAGATTCATTAAGAGGTTTGCTATTCGCATTAATAGTTGGTGTAGTCGTTGGTACATATTCATCTATGTTTATTGCAACACCGTTAATGTACGATACTGCTAAAAAAGGAGATGCCGCTGAATCTTTAAAGAATAAAGTAAAAGAAGAAGACGAAGATTAAGTCTTTGATAAAATCGTCATCTGAATTTATTTCAGAATCTAAAATGCCTTTCTTAATTGAGAGGCATTTTTGTATTTAGACGCAACCTTTTTACGTTTTATCCATCTTATAAAAGATTAGTAAGATAAAACTCTTACTTTTCTAATTAATCAATCCAATAATCAACATGAAAAAAAAACTACTCCTATTACTCTCTATAATTTCAAGCTTTTGTTTTAGCCAAGATATAATTATGCAAAATGGATCGGTAACGACATGTTCAGGTATATTTTATGACTCTGGAGGGGAATTTTCTAATTATTCTGACAATGAAAGTTTTATATTAACTATATGTCCAGACAATGCAGAAGGACGAACGCGGCTGGATTTTCAGGAGTTTTTGACCCAGCTAAACGGGGACTTCATGAATATCTATGATGGTGATGGTACCACAGCAGAAATTATAGGAACTTATTCAGGATCAGAGTCACCAGGGCTAGTTGCTGCTGGTTTTGACAATACAAGTGGTTGTTTAACTATTGAATTTATTTCTAACAATTCTGGTAATGTTGTAGGTTGGTCAGCTAATATTTCATGTACAACACCTTGTCAAGATATAACTGCACTAATAGACTCAACGACACCAGTTGCAAATACAGAAGGTATTATAGAAGTTTGTACAGGTGATATGATTAGCCTTAATGGAAGCGGTATTTTTGAGGTTGATGGAACAGGGGCTAGTTATAATTGGGATTTAGGAGATGGAAATATTGTTTCTGGTGAGAGTGTTAATGTTTCTTATAATGCACCTGGAGTATATTTGGTAAACTTAAATATAAGAGATGCTAACATGGATAATTTTATGGATGGTTGTCCAAATACTAATACGGTTAATCAAATTATTAGAGTATCTGGTCGTCCTGATTTTATGGGTACTCAAGCTGCGGATAATACATTATGCTTTGGTGATACTACAACAATTGAAGGTGTCGTAACCCCATTGACTTTGGTTTATAATTGCCCACCACCAGAAAGCGTTGTAACGTTTTTACCTGATGGAAATGGGGTAGCATATAGCACTAGTATTAATGTAACATGTTTTGAAGCTTCACAAGTTTTAACTGATGTAAGTCAAATAGAGAGTATCTGTTTAAATATGGAACATTCTTATCTAGGGGATTTAGATATTGAAATTATATCTCCTAACGGGCAAGTTGTAAGGCTGCATGATCAAGGTGGAGGTTCTGCTAATCTAGGTATTCCATGGGCTACAGGTACTGTTGATGGTAATAGTGCAAATACTACACCTGGAGTAGGGTCAGATTATTGTTTTGTACCTAATGGTGGATTTCCAACTTTAGTAGGTGGTATTCAAGGAACTATTGAATTTCCTGAAGGTGATGGTCCAGGTGCTTATACTGATTCTTTTGTGCCTGCAGGTAGCTATAGTTCTATCAATCCGCTAGATGGCCTTATCGGTTCACCATTAAATGGTGAGTGGAATATTGTTATTGTTGACAATCTGGGCGCAGATAATGGTTATATTTTTTCTTGGGAGCTCAACTTTGATGAAGGTTTAGCTTTAGAAGATTATAGTTATATTCCAACAATTGTATCTCAGTCTTGGGATGCAGACCCAAGTATTACAGAAATAAACGGAAATATAATTACTGTAGCACCTCAATCTGCAGGTGAGCATTGTTATGTTTTTAGGACTGTAGATGAATTTGGTTGTGAATATGCAGAAGATATATGTGTTACGATGACGGCCGAAGGTCAACCGCCTACTACCTTTTATGAAGATTTAGATGGTGATGGTTATGGAGATCCTAATATTACAATAGAAGATTGTTCTAATATACCTCCTTTTGGCTATGCTATTAATGGTTTAGATTGTAACGATACAAATAACGGTATAAATCCAGATGCTACTGATTCTGAAGGTAATGGAATCGATGAGAATTGTGATGGTGTTGATGGTGATCTTCTTAGTATAGATGATATTCTCGTTAATGATATTAAGGTGATAACAAATCCATTTAATGACAGCATAGTAATTAATATACCATCTAGTTTAACAGGAACCCCATTAAGTATTTGTATTTACGATTTGAATGGTCGTACTGTCTATGAAAATATACTGATAGATAGTAATGGTCAACTTAGAATTGGTAATCTCAATAGGTTAGAAAAAGCTACATATTTATTAGAATTATCTAATAAGAAGCTCGGTCTAAATGTTATAAAGAAATTAATTAAATTATAGATTCTTATTAGTTAAACCTAAAAGGTTTACTTATGAAAGCAGTTTCTGACGCTTAAAGCTCAGTGATTTTTTTAATTAATTTTTGAAAATTCAATAATATCTCCAACTTTAATTTGCCACTCATCAAAAAGTCCACTATTAATCTCTAAAACATACTTTGCAGGTGAATCAGATGGCAGAGAAGTCTCATCAAAAGGTTGAGCATCTTTTTGAACACTAACTATGGTTTTGTTTGTATCAATATATATGATGTCCAAAGGAATCTTAGTATTCTTCATATAGAAACTTCGAAAATCCTCATCAGGAAATATAAATAACATACCATGATTGGTTTTAAGCTTTGTCCTATACATTAAACCTGTTTGGGTTTCGTATTCATTGTCTGCAATTTCAATATCTAACGTCTTTATAATAGAGTCCGAATCTGTTTTTTTTATGGTAAGTACACCTTCTTTTTTAAAGTTAACCACAACTTTTTCTTGTCTTTTAATTGCCTTTTCTTCTTTACATGAAGAAAAAACTACAAGCCCAACAATTAATATTAAATATTTTGAAAACAGTTGTAATCGCATTAGCTCAATGTCGTTTTCGGTTTATAGATAAACATAAAGTAAAGTCCTATGAAAATAAATGGAATACTCAATAGTTGTCCGGTATTCAACACCCAATCCGCTCGCTCAATGTTTTGAGCTTCTTTTGTGAATTCCACAACAAATCTAACAGACCAAAGTAAAACTAAAAATAGTCCAAATAAGAAACCTAGCTGTTCAGACTTCTTTGTTTTCCAATAGAAATAAAAGAGGATTAAAAAGACAAAAACATAACAGAAAGCTTCATACAATTGTGAAGGATGTCTTGGTTTAGTTTCATTGAGTTGAACAAATACAACACCAAAATCGCTATTTGTATATTTTCCAATAATTTCAGAATTTATAAAGTTTCCTATCCTAACAAATACAGCACCTAAAGCAACAGGAATCACCACACGATCTAGTATCCAAAGCACCGTTTTATGTAATACTTTTTTATTGTAAATGTACATGGAGATAATCATGGCAATTGCTGCACCATGACTTGCCAATCCTTGAAAGCCAGTAAACTCAAAACCACCTTTAAATTTAAATGGCAGAAAAATGCTAAAAAAATCTTCTGTAATTAATTCTGACTGATAAAATATAACATGTCCCAGTCTAGCACCAAGCATAATACCGAGCACAGAATATATGAATAACGAATCCAATGATTCATCAGATTGTCCTTCGTTTCTATATATGCGTTTTGTAATGTAGAAGCCTAATATAAAGGCAATTATCCACATCATGCTATAAAAATGAAGTTTAAAGAAGCTTAAATCAATATACTTTATTGGATCCCAATCCATCTGTAATAAAAACATATATATTCTATTTATGCGGTAAATATAATATTTTGAAAGATATTCAAAATGAGATTAACGTAATATTAATCTTCTTTTGGTGGTACAGGATCAAAACCTTTTCCTCCCCAAGGGTGACAACTAAAAATTCGTTTTATAGCCAATTGACCTCCTTTAAAAAACCCATGAACTTCTAATGCTTCTTTGGCATAATGAGAGCAGGTAGGTTGATAACGGCAAGTCGCTGGTGTGATAGGCGAAATTAAAGATTGATAAACTTTAATAAGAAATAAAAGAGGATATGTAAGGATTTTTTTCACGATTAGTTAGTCGTAAAAGTCGTCCCATCCCTACTGTCATTAAGTTGAATACCAGCTTCAGCTAACTCATCTCTTATTTTATCAGACAATGCAAAGTCTTTATTCAATCTAGCCTCCTTTCTGAGGTTGATTAAAATTTCTACTGCTCCAGAAAGTTTGTCTGTACCATAATTATCTTTAGAAAAATTGACTAAACCTAAAATATCGAAAGCAAAAGTTTCAATAGTTTGTTTTAAAAGCTCTAAATCTTCTGATGTTATACTAGCACTTCCATCTTTTATTTGATTAATAAATTTTGCAGCATCAAACAAATGGGCTATTAGAATAGGTGTATTAAAGTCATCATTCATGGCATCATAACATTTCTGTTTCCATGCAGCAACATCAAATGATGATGAGTCACTAGTTTTTAAATTATCTATTAAATTAATAGCATCCATTAGTCTATGGAAACCTTTTTCTGCAGCAAGCAAACCATCATTAGTTAGATCTAATACACTTTTGTATGACGCTTGCATCATAAAAAATCTAATCACACTTGGGCTATAGGCTTTAGACATGATGTCATTTTCACCAGAAAGCAATTCTGCAGGATTAATATAGTTTCCTGTAGACTTACTCATACGAGCACCATTAAGCTCAAGCATGTTAGCATGCATCCAGTATTTTACAGGATCTTGTCCTTTTGCCGCTTTATTTTGGGCTATTTCACATTCGTGATGCGGAAATTTTAAATCCATTCCACCACCATGAATATCGAATCGTTCCCCAAGATATTTGGTGCTCATTGCTGTACATTCTAAATGCCATCCAGGAAATCCATCACTCCAAGGTGAAGGCCAACGCATAATATGTGTTGGTTCTGCGCGTTTCCAAAGTGCAAAATCTTGTGGATTTTTTTTATCACTTTGACCATCAAGCGTGCGCGTATTGTGAATTAAATCTTCAAGTTTACGTTTACTTAAAATGCCATATTCGTTAGTTTCATTGTATTTATGTACATCAAAATAGACCGAACCATTTACAACATAAGCAAAACCATTATCTATTATGGTTTGAATTAACTCAATCTGTTCAATAATATGACCAGTTGCAGTAGGTTCTATACTAGGTGGCAAGAAATTGAAAGTGTTTAATACATTATGAAAATCTACAGTATATCGCTGCACAATTTCCATAGGTTCTATAGCCTCTAATCGTGCTTTCTTTGTAATTTTATCTTCGCCAAGATCGGCATCGTTTTCTAAATGTCCTGCATCTGTAATATTTCTAACATATCTTACTTTATAACCTAAATGTTTAAAGTAGCGAAAAATCATATCGAAGGACATGAAGGTACGAACATTACCTAAATGCACATTGCTATATACGGTTGGACCACAAACATACATACCTACATAACCTTTAGTTATAGGTTTGAAAATCTCTTTTTCACCCGAAAGTGAATTGTATATTTTAATAGTATGTGTATCGTATAACGGCATGATGCAAATTTGAAAAATGTATAAACAAAGCTAAAAAACTAACTTGCAGAAACCAAGTTAAAACTTAGTGTCTAATTGTATGTAGTCTAAAAACTCACGACGAGTTGTCTTTTCCTTAAATTTTCCGCCAAACTCTGAAGTTACTGTGCTGCTTTCTATATCTTTTATACCACGAGAATTGACACATAAATGTTTAGCATCTATAACACAAGCAACGTCTTCAGTATCTAACACGTTTTGTAGCTCTTTTACAATTTGGATAGTTAAACGCTCTTGTACCTGAGGACGTTTTGCAAAATAATCGACAATTCTATTCATTTTAGACAAGCCAACCACAGTGCCGTTAGAAATGTAGGCCACGTGTGCTCGTCCCACAATTGGCAATAAATGATGTTCGCAAGTAGAATAAACTGTGATATTTTTTTCTACCAGCATTTCACCATATTTATACTTATTTTCAAATGTAGAAGCGTTAGGCTTTTTATCAGGATTTAAACCGCCAAAAATTTCATTAACAAACATTTTTGCAACACGATTAGGTGTTCCTTTAAGACTATCATCATTAAGATCTAAACCTAAGGTTTCTAATATATGTCTTACGTCGTCTTTAATAATATCTACTTTTTCGCTGTTAGATAATTTAAAAGCATCAGCTCTCAAAGGAGTTTCGCTAGACGAGCCTAAATGGTCATCACCTAAAGCATCTATATCATTAAAATCACTTTCAATTTTCATCGTAAAAAATTATTAATCAACTTTTAAAATAAGAGCCAAAGATAAACAATAAAAATAGTTTCATTGAGGTAGGAGTTTTAATATTACGACTGTTATATAGTTAAAACCGTTAAAATGCTAATATCATTGACGAACTAACAGCGGTTTACCTAAAATTTTCTTAATTTTCGAAATTCAATAATTCAGATTAATCCATGAAAAAATTACTAACAATTCTTACTTTGATTCTCATCCCATTATTTGTTGGCGGTCAAGAGTCAAAGCAAAGAAATCCTCTGCCGTTAGCAAAGTATAATGATAATGTAAAATTGCCTTTAACAGTAAAAGAACGCGCTCAAATTATTGAGGTTTATGGTAATTATGCTGAAAAGTATGTTTTTAGTGACCCAAATATGCTTAAGAGTATAAAGCATATTCTTAGAAATAGGGTAGTAATTAAATTGATAACAGATGAAAATGATAAGAAACCGTGTACAAAATTATCTGAGGTTTCTATTCTTACAGGTTTCGTTTCAGATTTAGAGCGTGACAAAATATTTAATCCCGATAGTTTTAATCCATTAAAATATAATTTTGAGTTTCATTCTAGAGCTGCAGGTATGTATCATGTAGATAACACCAATTATTATATCATTATTAAGTCCCAATATCAATAAAACTTCTAGCATGAAATATTTATTTACTATAATCCCTCTTCTATTTTCATCGCTATTATTGGCGCAAGATGTAAATATGCAAACTGCTACTGTTAATCAATGTGGTGGTGTGTTTTACGATTCTGGTGGGGAGTTTGGTTTCTACTCAGATAATGAAGACTTCGTATTGACCATATGTCCTGAAAATGCAGGTCAGAAAATACAAATAGATTTTACTGCTTTCTCTACGCAGTTGAATCAAGATATAATGACTATTTATAATGGTGATTCTGTTACAGAACCTCTTTTTGGTCAATTTTCAGGAACAAATAGTCCAGGATTGGTTCAAGCCACACAAGATAATACCTCAGGTTGTATTACAATTCAATTTGTGTCTAATGCTTCAGGTACAATTGATGGTTGGGCTGCAAATATTTCATGTTTAACTCCGTGTCAAACTATTAATTCGCAAATTGATTCTGCTAGTCCAACTCCTAATGCAAATAATTATATAAGAGTATGTCCAAATGAAGAGATTACATTAACAGGAAGTGGAGTGTTTTCAATCGACGGAACTGGTGCTACTTATGAATGGGATTTAGGTGATGGAAATACAGCTTCTGGTCAAACAGCTACATTTTCTTATCCAGATCCAGGTGTATATATTGTGAATCTCAATATCCGTGATGCAAATACATCAATCGATCCCTTAGGGTGTGAAAATAATAATTTAATTAATCAAGTTATTCAAGTAGCTACTGAACCAAATTTTATGGGTACAGAAGCTACTAATACTACGCTGTGTTTTGGTGAAAGTACAGATATTACTGGTGAGGTAGAAGCTGTAGAATTTATAAATGATTGTACTCCACCAGTAAGTGGTATTACATTTCTTCCTGATGGAAACGGAGTTACTTATGAGACATCGGTTACTGTAGATTGTTATGACTCTGCACAAACGTTAACAGATGTAAATCAATTAGTAAGTATATGTTTAACCATGGAACATTCCTATCTAGGGGATTTAGATATAGAAATTATTTCTCCTAATGGACAGGTTGTTAGAATGCATGATCAAGGAGGTGGTAGTGCCAATTTGGGTATTCCATGGGCAACTGGCACTGTAGATGGTCAAAGTAATAATACTACACCAGGAACAGGAAGCCAATACTGTTTTGTTCCAACTGGAAGCTTTCCAACTTTAGTTGGTGGTATACAAGCGGGTGGTACATTTCCAGATGGTAATGGACCTGGTACATACACGGATTCTTTTGTGCCTGCTGGAAATTATAGTTCTGTTAACCCATTAGATGGTTTATTAGGTTCACCTCTTAACGGTGATTGGACGATTAGAGTAGTTGATAATATTGGTGCTGACAATGGTCATATTTTTGCTTGGAGTATTGAATTCGACCCTGCTTTGCAACCACCAGAATTGTCTTTTACACCAGTGATTACTTCTGAAGCTTGGGATACTGATCCTACAATAACAAATACAGTTGGTAATGTAATAACTGTGCAACCTACCACAGCAGGACAATTCTGTTATACTTACAGAGCTACAGATGATTTTGGTTGTGAATATACGGAAGAAGTTTGTATAGATGTATTACCAGAGATAGTTACAGAAACTCCAAATAATTTATTTGTTTGCGATACTGGTAGCCCTCCTTATATTTTTGACTTAGATTCTAATACGACTATCGTTCTTGCTAGTGCAACTAATACTTCTGATTTAGTAGTTACTTATCATAATTCACTAGCCGATGCTGATTCTGATTCAGCGGCAATTGCTGGTGCAGGTAGTTATTCTGGTACTGATGGTGAAACAATATTTATTAGAGTAGAATATTTAGTTTCTGGTTGCTATGAAGTTTTATCCTTCACTTTGAACGTAGCGGGACAACCCACGATTAATCCAGTTATTGATTTAGAGTTGTGTGATGACGTTAGTAATGATGGTGTAGAGGAGTTTGATTTGAGTTTGCAATCGGCAGCAGTATTGGGTAGTCAGCCCTCTACGGATTATGCAGTAACGTATTACTTAAATTTTGCAGATGCGGATTCAGGCACAAACGCATTACCAAGTTCATACACCAATACCATGAACCCACAGCCTATATTTGTAAGAGTGGAAAATGTAGGGGATTCTAACTGTTACAATTCCTCAGCGACAGCTGTATTTGATTTAGTGGTCAATACTAGAGCGATTGCTAATACACCAACGAATATGGTGGTATGCGATGATCCTAGCAATGACGGTCTGGCAACGTTTGATTTGAGCACCCAAGAATCAGATATTTTAGGTGGACAAGACCCAAGCATTTATAATGTATCCTTTCATAATAGCCAGTCGGATGCGGATTCTAATCTATCAGCAATATCAACAAGCTATCCAAACAGTACCTCAAACCAAGAGACCATATACGTCAGAGTAGAAGATTCTTTACATCCAGACTGTTATAGCACTACCAGTTTCGATTTAGTAGTAGACCCGTTACCTCAGGTTGTTGCAGTGCCCCCTTTACAGGTTTGTGATGATGATATGGATGGATTTGTAAGTTTTCCATTAGACACCAAAGTAGCGGAGTTATTAAATGGCCAAACAGGTGTAGAGGTATCGTTCCATGAAACCTTAGTAGGGGCGGATACAGCTACCGCAGAGGTATTTGATGGTTACACCAATACGGCAATGACGGCCCAAACGCTATTTGTTCGTTTAGAAAACACGACCACCACCTG
>NZ_CANMCZ010000005.1 GCF_947496485.1 uncultured Winogradskyella sp. | reverse complement strand
ACTACCCTCTTTGACTCTATATCGCCATTAAGAGGGCGCAAATATATAACTCCTTTTTAATCCTACAACAACTTTTTCTACTTTATTTCTAATACCTTTTTAATAAGCTTATTATGAAGGAATTATAACCAAATATTTATTCAAATCGAATCAAATAATATACTACGGTAATTAATTATTGTTTAAATACCTTATAGGAAGAAATCCCAAACTAACCCAAAACGAATTGTGAAGTCTCGGTATGGATGATTGGGTGCGGAAAAATATTCATAACCAGTGAATGACGAATTGAAATGTTCAGCTTTAAAAAATATCCTAGTTTGCCTAATTTTTGCATTTATAAAAAAATCTAATCTTGGGAAACCACCTAATTCTGTTTCATTTTGATTGTAAAATTCTGCTAACAGAGGATCATAACCATTCATTTTATACTTTGAAAAATAATTAAGGGTTACACCTGTTTGCAAAGTCATTGCTTTTTTAAATAACTGATTTGAATAATACAACGTGTTTCTTGTTATAACGGTTGGAACGTTCAGCACATTATCATCACTTACTATATTTTGATACATTATAGTATTATCTAAAGCAAAATTACCAAGCCTAAACTCCTTTTGCACTTTTAATCTTAAATATTGAAGCGACTTATCGTATTGTTTTGGTGCTACAATTTTAACTTCATCAATCGTATCTTCAAGATTAAAATATGTATAATTCTCTATATTAGATATATCTAAATTAGCATTAAAAAACTTTTCAGATTTAACATTAAAATTCAATTGTTGAGTATTGATATTCTTAAAGTCATTAAAATTATACCAATTATAATTAACATAGTCACTTTGATACAATAGGTGGTTATAATTAGCAAGTCTAGTATTAATATTAACACCTCCTCCTACTATAAAGTCATCAAGTAATTTTACATTTATAATACCTTTTACATAGCTTCCAACAAATTCATCAGATAGATTCAATCCCCCTTGGCCTTCTATATTAAAACCTCTATATGATTTAGAATAAGATCCTTCTACTCCAAAAAAATTATATTTTATTCTATTTGGAATGGTTTCACCTGGAAATAAAACAACACTATCGTATCCATAATTAATATCCGTATAATTTACAGCAAACATTATTTCCCCTAGTGTATCATTAAAATAATTAAGACCTAAAGAAGTTTTAAAATTTTCCAATTTAACCTTATCATCTATACCAACTGTAAAAGCATCACCAAAATAAGTTGTTACTGGAGATGTTTGATTGAATTGATAATATTTGTCTTCCAAAGAAATAGTATTGACAATAGAAACCTTGTTTTGATTAATTGAATCAATTTTCTTTACTATATCGTATGAGTGATTAATATAAAACATCTTACCCCTTAAAATGTTTTCTGCATTTACGAAATTGGGATCAAATACGGATCTGTCTATAAACTCTTCTTCACCAGATTCAAAATTCAATATGTCTTCATTTTTCAATCCACCATTTTCTTGATTCAATATATCTTGCATAACAATGTGCATCCTTACATTGTATCTTTCGCTCTTTGTTTTGTATTTTGATGTGAAACGGAAATTTCCAGAGCTGGTAAGTGCATTTTGATAATTACCTAAAGATCTTAATCCTTTATAAGCAATTGAAAAGTTGAATTGTTTTGATAGATTCAGAGAAAAGAAAGCATCTAACATTTGCCCCTGTTCAAATGCTGTTTTGTAAGTCAATCTTGTCCAAGGTGTAGGAACTTCGTAATATTTTATTTCATTACTTTCTGAATAATTGAAATGACGTGCTCTTGCTCCAAATAACGGTACAGTGTTATCATCTGCGGCATTAAAACTTAAAGTATTATATGTTTGCCCAATATTTGCAAACGGCATTAGACCAAAATTATCTCTCTGTAGATAATTAAATCTATAATCCTTTTTAATTGATATCGTAGTATCTACTTCAATTGAATCTATAGTACTGGTAAACTGTAGATACATATCTATAGTAGCCAAATTTTTAAAGCCTTTAGAACGCTTAACGGTGGCTGAATCTTTACCGAATAAATCGTTGACAGGAGGAGCGTTTGTATTATTTAACTTTACTTGACAGTCTATCTCACTGAGTAAAAAAAGGCAAGCAATTGCTATTATATATTTTATTTGCATTTTAGATTAATATATACTCTAACAAAGTTTATTGTAAATTATTGTTTCTGTATAAAATTGGTATTGAAGTATTTTATATTTTTTTCGCTAAAATACAATTTTGTTTATCACTCTCTGATAGATGCCATCAATTAGTTTTATTTTTTACCTCATAAGTAAAACTGACTATTAACTCTTATTTTTAGACATTTTTTAAATTTATTTTTTTTAATATTAAAAAGTTTTAATCTATAGTTTTGTATAAATTATATCAATCATCATAAAATTTCTATTTTCGTATAATGATTTATAACTAACTCCTTGTGTCAAAGGCACTATTGAAGTAATCTTTACTCTATTTAAATATTAAGGAAGTTATATTGTATAAATTTATCTTTTACAACACATATTTTGAACTTTAAACAACCATGTTTTTTTAATTAACACTTATGCAAAATTCAATGAAACAACTTATTATTCTATCTGTCCTTAGCATAGTTTTATTTTCTTGTCAGGGAACTAGATCAAATTATGAAATAGACGGTACAGCTAAAGGCGTATCTGATGGTGCTAAAATTTATTTAAAAAGAATAACAGAAAATGGTAGAGAACATATAAAAGACACAGCAATTATTGCTGACGGAAAATTTAGGATGTCTGGTAAAGTGGCAGAACCAACTATACATTTTATGTCGTCAGATAAGATGCAAGGACAATTAATTTTCATGTTAGAAAATAGCAATATTGACATTAATTTAAACAAAGATAATTTGATGCTTTCAAAAATTACTGGATCAAAATCTAATAAAGGTTTCATTCTTTTTAGAGCTGGAATGGATTCGATTAGGGAAGAAAGTAGAAAAATTGTTTACAAATACCGCTCTGAAGGTCTTTCCTCTGGTAAAGAGGTCAGGGATTCACTTCATAAACTTTTAGAAAAATCAAGTATTGCAACACAAGACTATCCATTAACCTATGTAAAAAAATACAACGATAACTATTTTAGTCTAAATCTTATTGGCTTAGAAGCTAACAAACCTAATTTTGATGCTATTGCGTTTCGTGAAGCTTTTGAAAATTTGAGTCCAGAACTTAAAGACTCGCCGAAGGGAATTAAAACAAAACAAAAACTAGACTCTCTAATAGTTTTAAAGAATAAAAATAAATAGATTGATATTTATTTCTAAAAAAACAACAGCTTAGAAAGCTAGCTTTCTAAGCTGTTATAATAAAGTGAAAATTGAAATTTAAGACAATCTTCTCTTCTAATTTTTAAGTTAATTTATCACTAATTTATGTGAAGTGACTCTACTACCATCAGATATATTCAGCATATATACACCAGATTTTGCATTATCTAAAGAAATTGTCTCGTTAAAAATTGATGATATATTATTGAAGTTATTATTATAAACCAACCTTCCCTGAAGATCATATATATCTACTTTAACATTATTATTGTTACTACTTAAATTAGACTCAAAACTAATTGTAAATTCTCCTTTAGAAGGATTAGGATAAACAACTAAACTCCTAGCCAAATCATTTTCATCAACACCCAGCGTAAGGTTATTACCTGTTACAATTATAGAAAAATCTTGGCTCTGTGGATCAAAAGGTCCTCCAACATTACCTTGCAAAGTTCCTTTATGGGTCACTGTAAATGTATACATTCCGGTTGTTGGAGCTTCTATATCTATTCTTTCTATATTATCCACATTATTATCCCCTTTAGAATTAGAAAAACCACTCGATGGATTAAAATCTAATTTCCATGGAAGATAAGTTGTACTTCCATCTGAAATTCTTAAATCTAAATCATTGACAAGTCTTGGAGTTGGATCATTTACTGTTCCGTCTGAAACTTGACCTGGCATATCTGTCCAACACATTGTAGCAGATAATTTATCCCCAGCTTCTGCTGATATTGTGAAAGTATAGGTTTCACCTTCTCCCAAAGTTAATTCGTCCATTACAGCCGCAGAGTTATTTGCGTCCATTATTGTTGTCGCCGAAGCTCTGGCATTTAAAAATCCCCATCCAAATATTGGATCAGGGCCAGTTGTAGCACTATCATCAATTGCTGTATGACATACTAAACCTTTTAATGTCGATGAATTCATATATTCACCGTATAATTGGTTATAATACTGTTGTAAAAGCACTAAAGTACCTGCAGTATTTGGTGAAGCCATTGACGTTCCTGAAAACGTTGAATATGATCCATTAGGAGTAGGAGACAACAAATTTGAGCCATCAGCAGCTATATCAGGTTTTATTCTTAAATCATCTGTAGGTCCTTGACCACTACTAGAATTGATAGCCAAACTAAATAATTCATAATTACCACTAAACAAAGGTTGCTCCGTTACTGAGGGGTTAGCATTAGCAACAACTAAATTATTTTTAGCAACTAACTCTGCAACTAGTTTGTCATAATCTGGATAAAGTCCACCTGGATAACTTACATTTCCATCATTACCAGCAGCCCATACTATTAAGTATTTAGGATTATTCTTTGCAATATTATCAATATCTCTTGCGTCTTGAGAATAAGCACCAATGAAAGAAGCATCCAACTGACCACTGTCTTGATTAATTGGAATACCATAAGAATGGTTTGAAAGAATAATTGGATTAGTTGGATCATTAACAGCTGTAATCATTTCTGCTTCATCATTGGACCAATTGTAAGATTTGATATTAACATTAGGAGCCATTCCAATAGCATTTGGATCTACACCTTTAGCTGATATAGTTCCTGCGACGTGAGTTGCATGAGAACTAGAGCCTGTATCACCATCAACAACTTGGCTATCTATAATTGTAACCCGAGACCCTGTTCCTGAGGTAGTACCAAATTCAGCATGGGTGTTATCCGCAGGACCTCCATCCCAAACACCTACAGTCATTCCAGAGCCATCTAAATTTAAATTTAGACTACCTCCTGCCCATAAATCAACTGTTTTTGTTCCTCTGGCAGCTTCTAGGTTGGAGGTTGATTGATATATTGGCTTACCATTAATTATATCATAGATGTATGCAAAATTAAACCCGTCATCAATAAGAGTAGCTTTTCGCTCAGGATGACTTAGAAGATAAGCATTAACCCTTTCTTTACGAAGCGATTCTTGTTGATTGAATTCTCTTAATAATTCTTTATTTTCTTTGGATAAATTGGGATTCTGGGCTATCAAACTATAAGTTAGTAGCAGACCAATGGTGAGTAAAATATTCTTCATTCTCATAATTTTTTAATTTTTTATTGCAATATATGAATATTTTGAATCTCTTTCGGAAAAATAACAGCTTAGAAAGCTAGCTTTCTAAGCTGTTATAATAAAGTGAAAATTGAAATTTAAGACAATCTTCTCTTCTAATTTTTAAGTTAATTTATCACTAATTTATGTGAAGTGACTCTACTACCATCAGATATATTCAGCATATATACACCAGATTTTGCATTATCTAAAGAAATTGTCTCGTTAAAAATTGATGATATATTATTGAAGTTATTGTTATAAACCAACCTTCCCTGAAGATCATATATATCTACTTTAACATTATTATTGTTACTACTTAAATTAGACTCAAAACTAATTGTAAATTCTCCTTTAGAAGGATTAGGATAAACAACTAAACTCCTAGCCAAATCATTTTCATCAACACCCAGCGTAAGGTTATTACCTGTTACAATTATAGAAAAATCTTGGCTCTGTGGATCAAAAGGTCCTCCAACATTACCTTGCAAAGTTCCTTTATGGGTCACTGTAAATGTATACATTCCGGTTGTTGGAGCTTCTATATCTATTCTTTCTATATTATCCACATTATTATCCCCTTTAGAATTAGAAAAACCACTCGATGGATTAAAATCTAATTTCCATGGAAGATAAGTTGTACTTCCATCTGAAATTCTTAAATCTAAATCATTGACAAGTCTTGGAGTTGGATCATTCACTGTTCCGTCTGAAACTTGACCTGGCATATCTGTCCAACACATTGTAGCAGATAATTTATCCCCAGCTTCTGCTGATATTGTGAAAGTATAGGTTTCACCTTCTCCCAAAGTTAATTCGTCCATTACAGCCGCAGAGTTATTTGCGTCCATTATTGTTGTCGCCGAAGTTCTGGCATTTAAAAATCCCCATCCAAATATTGGATCTGGTCCATTTGTAACACTATCATCTATTGCTGTATGACATACTAACCCTCTTAATGTCGAAGAATTCATATAAGAACCATTGAGTTGATTATGGTATTGCTGTAATAATACTAGTGTACCTGTTGTATTAGGTGAAGCCATTGAAGTCCCTGAAGTAGTTCTATAAGATCCATCCAGAGCCGTAGAATACAAATTTGAGCCATCAGCAGCTATATCTGGTTTTATTCTTAAATCATCAGTAGGTCCTTGACTACTGCCAGAATTTATTGCTAGGCTAAAAAGTTCATAGTTACCACTAAATAAAGGTTGCTCAGTTACAGAGGGATTAGCGTTAGCAATAATAAGCGTATTTTTGGCATTTTTCTCTGAGGTTAGCTTGTCATAATCTGGATACATTCCTCCTGGATAACTAACATTGCCTGAATTACCAGCAGAGGTTACTATTAAATATTTAGGATTATTCTTTGCAATATTATCTGCGTTTCTTGCACCTTGTGTATAAGCACCTATTTGAGAGGCATCTAGTTGACCATTATCTTGATTAATTGGAATACCATAAGAATGATTAGAAAGAATAATTGGATTAGTTGGGTCATTTACAGCTGTAACCATTTCTGCTTCGTCATCTGTCCAATTGTAAGATTTGATATTAACATTAGGTGCCATTCCAACAGCATTTGGATCTACACCTTTAGCTGATATAGTACCTGAAACATGAGTTGCATGCGAACTAAAAGTTATGTTACTATCAAAATTATCTATAATTGTAACACGAGATTCAGTTCCTGATGCAGTTCCAAATTCAGGATGCGTGTTATCTATTGAGCCTCCGTCCCAAACCCCTACAGTCATTCCTGAACCATCCAAGGTTAAACCAAGACTTCCACCTGTCCATAAATCTACAGTTTTTGTTCCTCTTGCAGCCTCTAAATTGTCTGTAGATCTGTATACTGCCTTACCATTAATTACATCATAGATGTATGCAAAGTTAAACCCGTCATCAATAAGACTAGCCGTCTTCTCAGGGTGACTTTGAAGATAATTATTTACTCTGCTTTTACGAAGTAATTCTTGTTCGTTTAATTCTCTTAATAATTCTTTATTTTCTTTGGATAAATTGGGATTCTGGGCTATCAAACTATAAGTTAGTAGCAGACCAATGGTGAGTAAAATATTCTTCATTCTAATAGCTATTATTTTTTATTGCAATATATGAATATTTTATTTTTTTCTAAAAAAAAAGCCACCTGTAAAAGGTGGCTTTTATAAATATAAGTAATAAATTAATCAACTGTAAAAGTCGCTGAAGCTTGAGAACCACCTAAAGTAGTATCTTCCACTAAAGTACCTGCATCAGATGTTACGTTGAAAGTTGGTCCACCATCTCCATAAGAGTCATATACCACTACACCGTATTCACCTGGTAACATACAATATTCAAAAGATAATTCTGCGAAATCATCATCAGGATTAATGTAAGGACCACCAGAATAAATTACAGTAGGAGTACCTGATAAATCATATATCTCCCAAGTTGTTTCATCTGGCCAAGTATCTAAAGTCAAATTAAATCGAACTAAAGAACCAGGACATAACTCTGCTACATTAAGAGTTATAGGCTCACCAACTGATATGCCATCACCTTGTAAAAACTCAACAATAAGAGTTTGAGCCTCAAAAGCTAAAGTATCATCATCTGTTACGGATATTGTTAAAACTCCTTCGTTTGAATTCGCAGGAACAGTAACCGTTGCTGGCACAGAATAATTAGCAGACAAAGTAGAAGCATCATTAACTAATACACTAAATGATCTATCAGACCCAGTCTTATTACCTGTATATACAACTATATCCTTTGCGCTAGTACCATTTGCAGCAACTTGAAATCCAACTTCTTCAGATTCGAAAGTTACATAATTTACGCTCTCACCGATTCCGTTTTCATCTTCACAACTAAAACTAATTAGTAGAAGCAAACAAAATGCCGTGTAATTTAAAAATTTATTCATTAGTAAAATGTTATTTAGTTAGTTTTGATCATTTATGAAAGGATTATCCTGAATTTCCCTTTGTGGAATTTCAAAAGTTAATCTATCATCATTATGCTGAATAGTTTCACCAGCAAAAGATAAATGATTAGTTCCTCTTACAATTGAAGCTTGGTTTCTTTTCATAGCAAAATATGACTTCCCTTCACCCCATAATTCTAATCTAGTTTGTTTATATACTTCATCAATTAGAGCTTGTCCACTTAAACCAGCCAAGTATGATGTATCACTTATTCTATTATCAACAAGTAAACCTAAAGTTGTTCTTGCTTGAGCATCCATACCTTGTTTAGCCTCTGCTTCAGCTTTTAATAAAATCATTTCTGCATGACGCATGTAAACATAATCAGCCTTAACTGCTGTTGATGTACCAAATGGTACACGATCTACATCATATTGCTTAAACAAAGGTTGTAAGTAATTAGCACCTGCACCATTAAAGAATTGATCTCTTCTAATATCATCAGCTCTCATACTCTCATATAAACCAGCATCTATTGCTTTTGTATCACCAACAGCAGCATAGCTATATGAGAAATAATCTACCTGTCCCCACCAAGAAATTAAACCTACACCAGAGTTTTCGTTGATATCAACACCCCATAACCATGAAGGGTTTCCAACATCATTAAAACCACCTAAGATTCCGTAAGGATCAGATGTAGATGGCATTAAAACAGTACCAGATTCAGCTAAAACATCTCCAGCAAGTGCAGCCACTTCGCTCCATCTAGTTCTTTGTGCCGCTATAGCATAAGCCAAAATACCTTTTGCTACAGATTGATCAATCTTAGATTTAGAAGTTCTGTTATAACCCTCTAATAATTCAATTGCTCTATTTAAACCTGACTCTATAAGAGCATACACCTCGCCTTGAGTTGCCTTAGGCAATGTTTCTGCCGTAAGTTCCGCATAAAGTGGAATAATAGGCTGATCAGCATCATAATCATCAGCGTACAATTGCGCTAACATAAAATATGAATGTGCTCTAGATGCCAATGCCTGCCCCAAGAGTGCTCTTGCTTCAGGATTTTCTGGATCACCATCTGGTCCACCAAGATTAGACATCGCTAAGTTGGCATTAAGAATTTGCCCATAATAATATGACCAAGTCTGAAAATTATCACCAAATGTAAAATCTTGTGTAGCTTGCATTTCAGTTATAGATGCTCTATACCATCCATATACACTACCAGATAAAGCCATGTCACTACAAAGCATATCAGAGAAAACATCATATGCTTTTTGACCAAAATCATCATGACCTGTTGTTCCACCAGAACCACTAGTAAACATTTGTGTGTAAATACCGTCAACTGTACCCGCAACTAAAGCAGGGTTTAAATCTACAACATCACTTAATTCAGATTCTGAAAGGAATTCTGTAGGTTGAGTGTTTAGAAAATCATTCTCACAACTTTGAAGTCCAAACATAAGGACACCTAAACCGATTAATTTTAATACATTTTTTTTCATATCGCTTTTTTTTAAATTAAAATTTCATTCTTAAACCAACAGTAAAAGATGATAAAGGCGCATACTGATTTCTACGCGTGTTTCCACCTTCTCTTACTAAAGGGTTATAACCTTTTCTCGCCGTACTGATAAATAAATTATCACCAGACACGAAAAGATTAATATTATCTATACCAGTATTTTCTAACATTTTACCACCTAAGTTATAACCGATATTAACACTGTTTAAACCAATGAAGTCAGATTTGATAAGGAATCTATCACTAGCACCAACATCATTAGCAACAGAACCATTTCCTAATTTAGGAACATTAGTAATATCGCCAGGTTGTTGCCATCTGTCTCTTATATCAGCATGTAACGTACCACTGGCTGTTGAAAAACCACGCTCAAAAAATTCACGGTAGTTATTATCAAACGCGTGTCCACCAAACTGGTAAGTAAACTGTAAAGCATAAGTAAAACTATGAACATTACCGCTTAATCTAAATGCACCTGAAAGATCTGGAAGTAAAGACTTACCTACATACTTCTGAGTTGCATCATCATAATTCTTTGTTACTTGTCTTTTAAAATTATTAGCACCTGGGTTATTAAATTTGTGAACCTCTAAAGAAGCCTGCTCAATTTCTTCACCAGCATCTAATACATCATTATCATTTAAATCATCAAAGTATTCAAACCACATTGGTAAACCATCTGCTGGGTCAACACCAGCATACTCTCTGTAATAAAAATCAAAAATAGATCTACCAACTTGATATCCAACTCTAGCACCACCAAAAGTTGTGTTAATAAATTCATTAGGAGTTTCTGCTGGTAAGGCAAGTAACTCATTATCAATATGAGTTCCGTTAACACCTAAGTCCATAGTTATATTATCCTTTCTCAGGATATGGAAATTTAAATCAAATTCTATACCTGCGTTTCTTAATTCACCGTCATTAACTAACAATCCAGCTGAACCAGATGCAGGATTTACTGGTTTATTGAAGAATAAATTTTCAGTATCGTTGATATAATAATCTATGCTACCATCAACAATATCACCAAGTGTGAATTCTAAACCTGTTTGAATTTGTTTTTTTCTTTCCCAAGTAATATCAGGGTTTGCGATGTTACCTTCTAGTGCAACTGAAAATCCACCATCTAAATTTGTAACATCAAATAAATTTTGACCTACATAGTAAGATCCTGTTGCAGAGAATACACCTGCCTCATCACCAGCTAAGCCATATGAAGCCTTAAGTTTCAAAAATCTTAAGAAATCACTTTCAGCCCAAGATTCGTTTGTTATAATCCAAGCAGCACCTAATGAATAAAATGTATCCCACTTATTCTTAAAGAATACTGATGACCCATCTCGTCTTAAAGAACCTGTAAAGAAATACTTGTCATCATAATCATAATTCACCTGACCAAAATAAGATTCTAAAGTTCTTCCTTCTTGGAAACCTTCAGCTGGTCTTATGCTTTCAATATATTGTGTTAATTCCAATGCAAATGGCACTTCAGCACCAGACTTATTAGCATCGATTATAGCAATATTAAGATTATTACTCTCATGAGCAGCTAATACTTCTAAAGAATGATTACCAAAGTCTGTATTATAGCGTAATAACTTTAAAAAGTTAATAGTCTCATTAGTTGAATTTATTTGATTCAATTGACCTCCAGCAGGAGCTCCAAAACCATAAAATTGGTTTGACATATTCTTAAAAATATTACCTCTATATTGGTAACTTAGTGAACTTTCAAAAGTTAGACCCTTAGCTAAATCAATATCGATGTTAGCACTTCCAACAAGTTCGTTTCTGTCATAACCCCTGAAATCGTAAAGTATATTACCATATGGACTTACACCATCTGAAGAAGGTCTACCTGGCGCAGTACCACCAGTACTAATAGCACCATAATCAGGTATAAAACCACCTAATATTGGATCTGGCACTTTATTACCATTGTCATCTCTAAGAAATACACCAAAAATTGTTGGCACTTTGTCAATAAACTCAAAAATAGCTGATGATCCACCTAGAGCAGTATTATCTCTTTGTTCTGCATATAAATAAGAAATGTTAGCACCAACTTTTAACCAATCTTTAATTTGAGAAGACACATTAGTTCTTACTGTGTATCTCTTAAAAGAAGATGATTCTACAATTCCGTTATCATCTAAGAAACCACCAGAAATAAAATATCGAGATTTCTCGTTACCACCACCAAATCTTACATTAGCTTCATGACGTAATCCATCACGTATAACTAAATCTTCAAAGCTTTCTGGAGTAAACTTTCTAGCAACACCTGTAAATTTACCAGTTGCTGGGTTTATTAATTGGTTACCAGGAGCATCCCACATATTGTAACGTGTTGGTAAAACACCTGTAGCACCACTATTACTAACTAAATTTTCAGTAGCCCATGTACTAGCAACTGCTAAACTTTCGCCATTATTTATCATTCGTCCATTTCTCAAACCTTCCCATATTAATTCTAGGTTTTCCTCTTGGTTCGTAATTGTTTCGTAACGAGGTATTATTTGCGTATTGATACCAGTTTTAAAATCTACTTCAATATAGCTTTCGCTAGAAGAACCTGATTTTGTAGTAATTAAAACTACACCATTAGCCCCTCTTGATCCGTAAATAGCTGTCGCCGTAGCATCCTTTAATATAGACGTACTTTGAATATCTGTCGGATTGATAGCATTTAAAGTCTCTAAAGCAGTAATTGGAACACCATCAACTACGTAAAGTGGAGTTCTGTTACCACTTATTGATCCATAACCACGAATACGTACAGTAGATACCGAACCTGGCTGACCAGTAGTATTAATAACCTGAACACCTGACGCCTCACCTGCTAGAGATTGAGTTACGTTTGCGAAATTCTTATTTTCAATATCTTTTGTGGAAACTGTTGTAACTGTTCCGGCAAAAGCTTTTTTAGTTGTTGTACCATAACCTACAACAACAACTTCATCTAAAGCGTTGTCAAGTTCAAGCGCAACATCATAAGTGCTTGCAGCACCAATAGTAACTTCGGTATTTTTCATACCCACGTATGAAATTACCAGGACATCGCCCGTATTAACAGATATGGAATATTTTCCATCAAAATCTGTTTGTTGACCTCTTGAGGTACCTTTCACAATTACACTAGCGCCAGGAAGGGGTAAACCATCATCTGCTGTTGTAACTGTCCCTGTGACAGTTTTCTCTTGTGCAAAAGAAAATTGCATCACGAACGCCATAAAAAGCGTCAATAACCATGTTAACTTTAATTTCATAAAACAATTATTTGAGTTAGTCTAGTTGCAAACATCTTAATTAAATATTAAATAAGCAAGTGTTTTTGCCAAAAAAATGTTAATACTAAATCGATTTCGCCAACAGCACACAAAATTATATTTTCAATGTTTTAACCATTAACTCATTACTTAGATGCAAAAACTGCAAAAGGGTTGCGTTAAAATTTTAACTTTGTTGAAATTTTTACATTTTGTCTCTTAAAATTCAATATTCCTCTTTTGATCTAGAATGTGGTACTGACGAGGCAGGCAGAGGCTGTTTAGCCGGTCCTGTTACTGCAGCAGCAGTTATTTTACCTCCATCATTTAACAATGACATATTAAATGATTCTAAACAACTTTCAGAAAAAAAAAGAAATATTTTAAAACCAATTATTGAAACAGAAGCAACTGCCTTTGCATTTCAACATATTTTTGAAACCGAAATTGACACTATAAATATTTTGAACGCCTCCATAAAGGCAATGCATGAATCTATTGATAAACTCAAAACGGTTCCAAATTATATTATAGTAGACGGAAACAAGTTTAAACCTTACAAAACAATTCCACATGAAACTATAATAAAAGGAGATAGTAAATATCTTAGCATTGCAGCTGCTTCAATTTTAGCCAAAACGTATAGAGATGAATACATGGAAAAAATTCATAAAGAATTTCCTATGTACAATTGGAAACAGAACAAAGGTTACCCAACAAGAGAACATAGGGCAGCGATTAAAGAATTTGGTGTCACAAAATATCACAGAAAATCATTTAGATTATTACCAGAGCAATACCGTTTAGATATATAACTTTATATATTTGTGATAACAATTTTATATTAATGAAGAAATTCGGATTTTTAATAGTGCTACTATCTTTTCTATTAGCCTGTAAAAAAGATTATAATAAAAACAAACAAGCCTTTCAGTTCATACCAAATAACGTTACCTCTGTGATAAAGGTATCTGAACTTAATGACTTTAATAATAGTATTGAAAATCATAATATACTTTCTGGTATATATAATAAGGAGTTAACAAACGCTTCTGCGGTTCTAAAACATCTGAATACAACCAAACAGGTTTTTATAGGTTTCTCTGATTCAAGCGAAAATAATTCGGACTATGTAATTCTTACAGAAAATGATTCCACTTTATTTGTAGTTGACTCTATTTCTAATCACATATCGGAAACCTTGATCAATTTCGAAATTGAAAAAAGTCAAATAGATACCACAATTATATATCATAAAATTGTTGGACATGTTTTTGCTGCATCTAATAATCTAGAAATTCTAAAAAGCCTAAATCCTAAAGAAGAAAACACTGAGTTGAGTAAATTGATCGAAACTACGGATAACAAATCTGTTGCTTCAATAGTTTTTAAATCTGATTCAGAAAATTATTCAAAATTACTTTTTACTAATATTAAAGATAAGAACATTACTTCTAGTTTTACAGTTTTAGATTTTAACTACTTAGCGAATAGCCTTCAATACAATGGGATATTGACTTCAAAAGACTCTATTACTAATAATTTAGATGTTTTTAAACATACAATTCCCCAGAAAACAAATACGCCAGCAATAGCACCCCAAAATACAAGGTCATTATTAAGTATTACTTATGACGACTTTACAGTTTTTAATAAAAACCTTAGTCAATTAAATCAACAAGACAATGATGATTCAGTAGTGTTTTTGAGTTTCACCAACGAAATTGCCTTAATAGATAATGCTGTACTATTACATACATTAGATCCAAACTTAGTCTTAGAATCTATTGAAGAAAAATCTAATGCAGAAACGTTTAGGGATATTGAAATATTCGAATCCGAAAACACAGATTTTTTCAAATCAAGTTTAAAACCATTTATCACTTTTGAGAATGCAAAGTATTTTTCAGTCTTTGATAACTTTATTGTGTTTTCAAATTCAACCAAAGCCATTAAAACTATACTTACAAGTGCCCTAAATGGTAATACACTGGCAAATTCAGATGCCTTTACTAATATTAGCGAATATCTTAGTGATGAGTCCTCTTTATTTATTTTTAAAGATGCTGAAGGATTAGCTGAAATTTTAGATCAAGACAACAAAGGTTATAATGCCAATGCCGTACAGTATATTTATGAGGATAATTATGCACATGTCAATGGCATCATTCAAAAATTTAAGAGAAAAGCAGCTTCTCTTTCTATTACAGAAGCTTTTACCACAGAAATTGAAGCAGAAATAATCTCAGTACCGCAAACACTTAAAAACCATGTTACAAGTGCTCGCGATATTGCAGTACAAGACGTAAACAATATGCTTTACCTTATTTCAAATTCAGGCAATATTCTTTGGAAAAAACAATTACAAGGAAAAATTCTAGGCAATATTGAACAAATTGACATGTTTAAAAACGGTCGATTACAACTTGCTTTTGCAACGCCAAATCGAATTTATGTTTTAGATCGTAATGGTAAAGACGTATCGCCATTTCCCTTAAAATTTAACGATGTAATTACCCAACCACTTTCCGTATTTGATTACGATAAAAGAAAAAACTACAGGCTCTTAGTTACCCAAGGAAAAAATCTTTTGATGTATGATGCTAAAGGAGCATCAATATCAGGTTTTAAATATAAAAACAATGGTTTTACTATTTCCAGTCAACCAAAGCACTTTAGAATAGGCAGTAAAGATTATATTGCTTTTGCTGCTGGGGAAACACTGAAGTTGTTAAACCGTCAAGGAAGTGTTCGTATTAGCGTAAAAGATAAAATTCGGTTTTCTGATAACGAACTGTATTTATATAAAAATAAATTCACTACAACCAATACACTTGGTCAACTTGTACAGGTAGACGCTAAAGGAAAATTGAGTACAAAAAACTTAATTCTTCCAGACAAACACAAAGTTGAAGCGACCAGTAAAACTTTAGTTTCTTTGACAGAAAATAAGCTCAACATAAAGTCTAGAACAGTAGATTTAGATTACGGCGAATACACAGCTCCTAAGATCTTCTATCTCAATGACAAAATATATGTATCCACTACAGATTTACAATCTAAAAAAGTATATCTATTTGATAGCCAAGCCAAGCCTATAGCTAATTTTCCAGTTTTTGGAACTTCTGCAGCAGAGCTGCAAGAATTAGATGAGGAAAAAGGCCTAGAACTTATTACACAGAGTGATGATAAAACACTTGTAGTTTATAAAATACACTAAAATCCTTATCAATTACATATTTCATTTTTTAGTATCAATAGTTATACTTATTTTTATCCTGCTATTAATCAATTACTTAAAATGAATTATCCCACAGTTTTAAAACATTTCATAGTTACATTTTGTTTCTTCATTTTCACAACACCAATTATTGATGCGCAAACAAAAAAAATAAAACGCCCAAAAAATAGAGTTGGTATTTCTAGCGTAGATAGATTTGTACAAGAGTCTTTCGATTTATACGATAAAGTATACAAATACGATGGATATGCTGAAGCTGGTACTCCATTAGAAGATGAAGATATTGATGTTTTAGAAGATGCTTTAGAAGACGTCTCTGCCTTGAGCGAAAGTGCACCAGATATTTTAGGAGATTTAGATGGTGCTGGTATGCTTAAACAAGGAAAAGCGACACTACAGATTAATCGCGCTAAAAAAGCTTTGAAATATAGTATAAAAACTGCCAAAGAATTACTTTTTGGTCAGCGAGAAGGTGATAATGACGGTGATAATAATGACGATAAGGAAAGTAATGAATCTAAAGATGATTCAGATAAGAAATCAGACACCAATTCTGATGTAGATGACGAAGAAAATAACAGAGAAATTGAAGAAGAACCTTCAAACATTTCAGATGGTTTAGAAGTCTACAGTAAATACGATTTTGTCCCAGGTGATAAACTCATATTTTATGATGATTTTTCTAATGATTTTATTGGTGATTTCCCTGCTAAATGGAATACAAATGGCTCAGGAGAAGTTGTTACACTTAACAAAGTTTCAGGCAGATGGTTTGAGCTAAAAGGGGGCTCTAACACTTATTATATTCCAAATCTTCCAAGAAATCTTCCGGAGAATTACACAATTGAATTTGATGTTATGACATTAGGCATAGGTCAGAAAACTTCAATTGGCGCACATTTAGAGGTTAAATTAGAAGACAATAATGAATTTAAAACTGGGCGTGACAATGCTAGAGTCCAAATCCCATTTGTTCAATATACTGTTTCTAATTTTCGCGTAATAAATAAGTTAGATGCTAAAAACACGATAAATAATAGTATCAAAGCAGATATTAGAAAAGCGGTTTTAAACAAACCTCACATCTCCATTGCTGTTAACAAAGAACGTCTAAGAGTATGGATAAATGAAAAAAAATGTGTTGATATTCCAAAAATGATTGGTGTAAATTCACCTATAAATTCTCTTAAATTCCATCTTAGTGGTTTTAAAACAGAAGGCAAAGAAAGTTTGTTTATTTCAAATCTTAAAATTGCAGAAGGAGGTGAAGATTTAAGACGAAAACTATTAAATGAGGGTAAAATTTCTACCAATGGCATTTTATTCGATTCTGGCTCAGCAAATATTCAACCACAAAGTCTTGGAATTGTAAGACAGATTTCACAAGTTTTAATGCAAGATGATAACATAAAACTGAACATTATTGGTCATACAGATTCAGATGGTACAGATGATGCTAATTTAAAACTATCTAAAGCCAGAGCTGCTGCTGTTAAAGATGTGCTAATAAATATATATAATATTTCTGAAGGTCGTTTAACTACAGACGGGAAAGGCGAAACTCAACCTGTTGGAGACAATAATACCACTAATGGAAAAGCACAAAATAGACGTGTAGAATTTGTAAAAATATAACGATAACCAAATCTAAGTCCTCGAGTCTGAAAACGCCAAATTTATTTTGGCGTTTTCTTTAGTTTTAAGCCTAGGGTTTTGTAGTATTGTACACTGAAAAACAGTTAAGTATTTCTACTATGATAAAACGACAAAAGGCTTCGATAAAAAGCTGCATTATCCATAAAGTCGGCAACAAATTTAATGACACAAAAAATGCATTTTCAGATACAACTGTAGATTTTGATGAAGCTACATACAATTTAATGTTACCCTATCTTTTAAAGCCTTTCGTAAGCGTTGCTGAAAGCTATCGTTTTCATCACCATAGCGATGTTGGTCTCAATGAAATCAACACCTATTCTGAGCAAATTTTTAAGGAGGAAGCAGATTTTGTAGACGTCTCAAAACACATCGTTACACACTTATTTGAGCAAAGTAATTCTGCTCAAATAAAAACAGGAGATGTACTCATTTGCCATTTTGAGAACGTACAATACGAAGACTATTTTACAGATGCTATTGGTATTTATAAAATTGAAAATAAAACAGAGTTTTTTCAAACCTATTTAGAATCTGGAAACTATGATATTCTGGTACAAAAGGGAATACAGGCTAAGAAAGTGGATAAAGGCTGTTTAATCTTAAATACGTCAGACATGGAGGGTAAAATTGTGTTTAGTGTAGACAACAATACTTACGACACGCAATACTGGATTAAAAGCTTCCTAAATATTAAATATCCTGATGATAGCAACCAACACACTAAGAACTGTATTGAACTTTGTAGAGAATTTTCTAAAGAAGTTTTACAGCCCAATTTTGGTGGCCAAGAACAAAGTAATTTCTTAGCAAAAACAGTCGATTTTTTTAAAGAAAATGAAATTGTAAACATTGAAACCTTTAAAGAAGAAGTTTTTGATGAAGAAGATCAGATACAACTCTTCGAAGACTACAAAAAAAGCTATGAATCTGAAAATAAAGTCCTCATTAGGAACCAATTTGATGTCTCAGAACGTGTTCTAAAAAAGCAAAAACAAAAGATTAAAACTGAAATAAAACTAGACACCAACATACAAATTAAACTCGATGTAGATGCACCTGATGCATCAGCAGAATACCTAGAACGTGGTTATGATGAAGATAAAAAGATGCACTTTTATAAGGTATTTTTTAACGCTGAGGCATAATCTAACTTCAACTCAAAAAACAAGAAAAATTTAATCAAAAAATTAGTAATACTGACCAATATCACTTTATAATTTTATTTTGTATTGTAAATTCGTTCACTAGTAAAATTAAGTAAATTCGTAGGTACTAATACCAATGTAATATACCTGTTCTAGTTGTAAACTTTAATTAATACTAAATCATCAAATCATGAGTTTAATTTCAGAAAATATTATTCCAGGGCAACAAGGCAAAATTTTTGGAACTGACGCTATTGAGAAAAAAGAATTAGAGTGCATAAAAAAACGAATTCTTAGTTTAGATGGCATTAAGAAAGTTGAGATAAATATGGAAGTTTTTCCAAGAGAAATTAAAGTTTATACATCTAAGCTTGTGAGTATTGAAGATTTAGAAAAAAGGGTTATGACCACTGGTTTTCATGCTATACCTAAAGACAGTATTGAATTCTGAATAAATCTTTTAAATATCTGATTTCAAACACTTAAGACAATAGTTTTTTGACGCAATTAAATAAACTCTGCCTCAAAAAGAGCACTAAAATGCTTCAAAAGCTTCCGTTTCACTTCAGCTTCATCAACTTTAGTCACACCTAATTCAGTATTTAATGATGTCACAGCTTTGCCCCGTATACCACATGGAATAATATTATCAAAATACCCTAAATCTGCATTCACATTAAGTGCAAAACCATGCATGGTAACCCAACGGCTTGCTCTTACTCCCATTGCACAAATTTTACGGGCGAATGGTGTCCCAACATCTAACCAAACACCTGTTTCACCAGGGCTACGTTCTGTTTTTAAACCATATTCTGCTAAAGTGAGAATAATCATCTCCTCTAAAAAACGTAAATATTTGTGTATATCGGTGAAGAAATTATCTAAATCTAAAATAGGATATCCTACAATTTGTCCAGGACCATGGTAGGTAATATCTCCGCCTCTGTTAATTTTATAAAATGTCGCTCCTTTTTCCGTTAGCTGTTCTTCAGAAAGTAACAAATTAGATAAGTCTCCACTCTTGCCTAAAGTGTAAACGTGCGGGTGCTCTACAAAAAGAAAATGATTGTCAGTTTCCAAACCAGCATCTTCCCTTCTATTCTTGATTTTGGTATCTAAAATAGCCTTAAAAAGTGTTTCTTGATAATCCCAAGTGTCCTTAAAATCTTTTAAGCCTAAATCCTTAAGATTTACGGTTTTATTCATCTACGAGCTTAACATTAGCATCTAGTGCTAATGGATTCTTAAGATATTCAATCCAATTAATTTTATAAGTCACTGTTTTCCTGTCTTTAGAAAACTCAGCACCTTCAATATCTATTGACTTTACAGCTTTAGGGAATGTCAATTTAACGTTGTAATAGGCATTCTCAAAATAATCCATAAACTGCTGATTACTTTCATCTTCTTCATTAAACAATTCCTCCATAGAATCCTCTGCTGAGCCTTCAGGAATATCTAATTTAGTAATTCTAGAAAAGCCATTCTCTGTTAAAGCATAAGTAGTTTTATTATTTTCACTCCCAAAGAAATTACCAAGTGGTGAGTTGTCTTTCATAGAATCAACTTGGTTACCTTGTGAATTTAAACTTTGTGCCTTTCTTATTTTCTCATTGATATCCTTTAAATCCTCTATCGATTCAAAATTTAGACCTATACCCATGTTCATTATTCCTTCTTCTTCATTCATTTTCATATTCATAAACATATCTTTTACAGCCTCCATCGCTAAACGTTTTTCCTCTGGTAATGCAGCTACGCTATCTTTATAAGTCTCCATGATATCGGCAAAAACCATGGTAGTATCCATGACTTTTCCATCTTTCTTTTTTTCAGCATCAGACTTACCACCTCCCATTGATTCTTCAATAGCTTTCATAGCTTCACCCATTTCGTAAGTGACTAAAAACTGACCTGAACCATTTTCATTAAAAACAATAGATTCGGTAACATTACAACTTGCTAAAAAACAAGCAAAAACAAATAATAGGATAACTTTTTTCATGTGTACTTTATTGAGTTTTATAGAGCACAAATATAAGAATTTATCGCTCAGGATTATTTAATATAACTAATGCTGCAATGACTCCCGGAACCCAACCGCATAGCCATAATAAAAAAGTAATTAGAATAGAACCACAGCCTTTATCTAAAACTGCTAAAGGTGGGCAAATAATGGACAGTATAACACGCCAGATACTCATAATTCGTTTGATGATTTGATGTAATGATATGACGCACTTTCAATAAAATTGTTACAGTATTTGTATTTCTGATATTTTAAAGTCAATGAAAATTATGTAGTTTAGCTATATGCGATTAAAAATTCTTTTGATCTTTTTAGCAGTTTCTGCATTTTGCCAAGCACAATATTCTTTTTCAGGCTATATAAATCCTGATGAATGGCAAAATTCGGTTTATCTATCTATTGTTGAAGACTACAGAAAAATGTCTGGCGTCTACTCTGAGCAAATTATCGCTAAAACCACAGCGGATGAAACTGGTTTCTTCGAATTTAAAGGTAATATGCTAGATAATGAAAATCGTATTTATCGTATTCATGTCGATAAATGTTCTGATGTTCAACAAGATTTCAATCATTTTAATGGCCATTGTAGCGATAGCGAAGAACTATTATTTATTGCCAAAAATACTGACACTTTAAATCTCCCTTTTTCTTTTGGAAATCAAGTGTTTTGTGCTATTGAATCTAATAACCCAAAAGCAAATGCCTTTGTGAAAATCGATTCACTTAAACATGATATGCGTTTTGCCTATGGTGAATTTAGAAGTGAAGCTAACCGAAAACTAAACAACAAAAAATGGTTTAAAACTTTACAATATTTTGGTGAAGCTTTAAACGAACCAATTGCTGAGCTCTATATTTATTCCTATTTATCAGACAGAAGTAGTGATTTACATAGCTATTATGTTGAAGATTTGAAAAACAATGCATACTATGATAAGCTAAAATCTCGATTAGAGGATACTTACCCTAATTCTCCTTACACGAAACAATATGTTAATGAATTAGAAGCAGATCGCTATATGTTGACAGCTACAAAAGGACAAACTGGTCTTAACTCGAGTTTTTATCTGTATATTTTTTTAATCAGTTCTGTAATATTAAATGCAATATTGTTTTATCGTATCTGGAAACAAAAACAATCTAAGACTAAAAATTTAAAAGCCAAATTATCTAAACAAGAGCAAGTCGTTTTAGAACACTTACTGGAAAATAAAACCAATAAAGACATTGCAGAAGCTCTTTTTTTAAGTGTGAGTACGGTAAAATCACATACTAATAACATTTATAAAAAGTTAAATGCCCAGTCTAGAGAAGATGTAAAGTCTTTGTTTATCAAATAGTTAAAAAATTCAACCCTAGTACTAGTACCGATTTCCAACCTTTTTTTTTCAAAATTCACATCTTTATCCTTGATGTTTGTTTCATTATTAATCATAAAACATTTTATCATGAAACGAACACTAAACACTGCAATTCTTTTAATCTTAGCATTAAGTTTTTTTAATACTACATCAACTGAATTTGATAAATATAACACAAAAGTCGCTGTTATTAAATTTAAAATAGAAGTAGTTGATTATGGCACTGTAGAACAACATTCAGATGGTACAAGACTCTTTACATTTACCAATACAGGTGACGCACCTCTAGTAATTACAAAAGTAAAAACAACTTGTGGTTGCACCGTACCAAGCTATTCTAAAGCGCCTATTATGCCAGGTGAATCAGGAGAATTAAACATTAAGTACAACACCAAAAAGTTAGGAGCTTTTACAAAAACTGTAACAGTAATGTCTAATGCAGAAGGCGGTAACAAAATCCTAAAGATCAAAGGGAATATTGTTGCTGCAAAATAAAATGCTCTAATAGCCAACAAGATTATTTTTTGTCATTCTGTCTTTATTTTAAAACCTAAAAGCATCAATTAAGTTAGTAACTCAGGATTTTGAAACGAGTTCAGAATGGCAATTATTCAAGTCTTTTTAATTCATTCAAAAAATCATCAAAATGAAAACGAATATTACAATAATAGCAATCGTTCTGTTATTTACATTGCAAGTAAATGCACAACAACTCAACCAAGAAATCTCAAAAGATGGAGAAATACCTTATTTACTTGGAAAAATTGACAAAAGTGGGTTAGAAGGTGATAATTACACGTCTTGGTTTACTAAAAATCATGAAGATTATGAGCCAAATACAGCCATTATCAACACCATCGCTTCTGATTTAAAATCATATTCTATAACACTATTTATGGGTACTTGGTGTGGAGACAGCAAAAAAGAAGTTCCAAGATTATACAAAGTTTTAGAAGCTTGTAATTTCCCAATGGATCAATTGACAGTTGTCGCCGTAAGTCGAGAACGAAACATGTATAAACAAAGCCCTCAACACGAGGAAGCTGGTTTAAATATCCACAGAGTGCCAACCATAATTTTTTATAAAGACGGAAATGAAATCAACCGAATTGTGGAACATCCAGTCAAGAGTTTTGAAGAAGATATTCAGAATATCATTACTGTAAATGACTACGAATCAAACTATCAAATCGTTGCTGCTGTTGATGATATTTTAAAGAAAAAAGGAATAAGAGGCTTAAAAAAGAAGCGTAAAAAACTTTTAAAAAAATACAAGGACGAAGTTACCAGTATGTTTGAATTGAATACCTATGGACGTATCTTATACGGAACAAATCGTGTAGATGAGGCTATTGCTGTCTTTAAATTCAACACAGAATTATTTCCCAATGAACCTAGAACTTTTATGAGTTTAGCAAATACCTTGGGTGTTTCTGGTAAAAAAGAAGATGCTATTAAAGTACTTGAAGATGCCATAAAATTGCATCCTGACAATGAAGATCTTAAAAAGAATCTAGAGGTCATAAAATCAAATTAGAAAGCAGTTCTCCAATTCTTGTAAATAATGTAATTTTGCATCTGCCTACCGAAAAAGGTAGGATTCTAAAATAGTAAGAATGCAACTTTCAGAACAAGAATTGGTAAGACGCCAAAAGTTAGAAAAGCTTAGAGCTTTAGGGATTAACCCTTATCCAGCAGATTTATTTCCAGTTAATCATACTTCTAAACAGATAAAGTCTGACTATGAAGAAGGTAAAAAAGTTATTATAGCTGGTCGTCTAATGGCTATCAACGTGCAAGGAAAAGCCTCTTTTGCGCAATTGCAAGATAGCGATGGTCGTATTCAAGTATATTTTAATAGAGATGAAATTTGTATTGGTGAGGATAAATCGTTGTATAACGATGTCTTTAAAAAACTTATTGATTTAGGTGACTTTGTTGGTATTGAAGGAGAGCTTTTTACAACTAAAGTTGGTGAGAAGACCGTAATGGTTAAGAATTTTAAATTATTAAGTAAAGCACTTAAGCCATTACCTATTCCAAAACAAAAAGATGGAGTAACATATGATGCTTTTACAGATCCTGAGCAACGTTACAGACAACGTTATGCTGATTTGGCTGTAAATCCGCACGTGAAAGAGGTTTTTGTAAAGCGTACAAAATTATTTAATGCCATGCGTCAGTTTTTTAATGATTCAGGTTATTTTGAAGTTGAAACTCCAATTTTACAACCTATTCCAGGAGGAGCGGCTGCCCGACCTTTCATTACACATCACAATAGCTTAGATATTCCCTTGTATATGCGAATTGCTAATGAGTTGTATCTAAAACGACTTATCGTTGGTGGATTTGATGGTGTATATGAGTTTTCTAAAAACTTCCGTAACGAAGGTATGGATAGAACTCATAACCCTGAGTTTACAGCCATGGAAATCTATGTATCGTACAAAGATTATAACTGGATGATGGATTTCTGCGAACAATTGTTAGAACATTGTGCTATTGCGGTGAACGGAACACCGGAAGCAAAGTTTGGAGAACACAACATCAACTTTAAAGCACCATATAAGCGCATCACGATGCGTGATTCCATTTTAGAATTCACAGGTTTTGATATTTACAATAAATCTGAAGACGAGATTAGAACTGCTGCCAAAAGCATGCACATAGAAGTTGACGACACTATGGGTAAAGGTAAGTTGATTGATGAAATTTTTGGTGAGAAATGTGAAGGAAATTACATTCAACCAACCTTCATAACAGATTATCCAAAGGAGATGAGTCCGCTATGCAAAGAGCACAGAGAAAACCCGGAGTTAACTGAGCGTTTTGAGCTTATGGTTTGTGGTAAGGAAATTGCAAATGCTTACTCAGAACTAAATGACCCAATTGATCAACGTGAACGTTTTGAGCATCAATTAGAATTAGCAAAGAAAGGTGATGATGAAGCCACAGGAACCATTGACTATGATTTTCTAAGAGCTTTAGAATACGGAATGCCACCAACATCTGGTATGGGAATTGGTATGGATCGCTTGATTATGTTTTTAACTAATAATCAGAGTATTCAAGAAGTCTTATTCTTCCCTCAAATGCGACCTGAGAAGAAAAAAGTGGACTTAAGTGATAACGAAAAGGCCATTTTCGAAATCCTTAAATCACAGAAACGTATGGACTTAACAGTATTAAAATCTCAATCTGGCTTAAGTAACAAAGGTTGGGATAAAGGCATTAAAGGTTTAGGTAAACATGGTCTAACTAAGGTTGAAAAAACTGATGACGGCTTGTTTGTTGAGATGGTATAAAACAATTAAACATATATTTTTGAAAAAGTTTTCAATAACATTCCAAAACTTGCGAATTCATTCATTTTTAGTAAATTGTCATCGCTGGAAAAAGAAAATTACCCCAAAAATGAAAAAACTGACTCTTTTATTTGTACTTGCATTTATTTTACTTGCTTGTGATAAGGATGACGGAATTACTCCAGTTTGTAATACTGTCACCAATGTATCTTCAATTTCAGTTACTAGCAATTCCGCAATAATTACATGGAATGAATTTGATGCTTCAGCAACATATAACCTAGAATTTGGTGTTTCAGGATTCACCTTAGGTAACGGAACTACTGTTAGCGAATCTGGTTCGTCAGCTCAACTTAATGGACTTCAACCAAATACAGTATACGATGTCTATATTCAAACTGAATGTAGTTCAAACAATTTAAGTGCGTATACAGATGTCCATAGCTTTACAACCTCTTCACCTCCAGTTATACCTGAATTTAGGAATAACTTATCGGAATTAAATTTATTTTCCAGTAATTTAAATGAGTTAAATATTACTTCCTTAGCTTTTGAATATAATCTGAATACAACATTGTTTTCAGACTACGCAAGCAAACAACGCATTATTGCTTTGCCAGAAGGTGCAAGTATGACATATGATGGAGATGGATTGCCAGTTTTTCCTAACAATACGGTAATAGCAAAAACATTTTATTACAATGTAAACGACCGTGATTTAGATCTAGGAAAGCAAATCATTGAAACACGAGTTTTAATAAAACTCAATGGAAATTGGGAATCAGGAAACTACACATGGAATGACAGTCAAACTGACGCTATTTTGGATTTAGATGGTAGTGTATTGCCTGTATCTTGGATTGATAATGATGGAGTTACACAATCTGTAAACTATAAAATTCCATCAAACAATGACTGTTTTACATGTCACCAAAGTTTCGATGAACTTAAACCTATTGGTCCAAAATTGAGAAATATGAATTTTGATATAAACGGTAGTAACCAATTACAACAATTTATAAATAATAATCAGTTAAGTGGTATAGCAAATCCTTCAAGCATTGGAGCACTTCCTAACTGGGAAGATGATACTTTTTCCTTGGAAGAGCGCGCAAGAGCATATTTAGCTGTCAATTGCGCAAGTTGTCATATTCCTGGTGGTCAATGCGAAAATGAATCAACTTTAGATTTTGCATATGAAACATTATTAGAGAATTCTGATATTGTAGAAAGAAAAGAGAGCATCAGATTTAGGGTTTCAGACTATAATGACGGTATAAGCATGCCCTTTATAGGTACATCAATACTCCACACTGAAGGTGTACAATTAATAAATGACTACCTAGACACACTTTAATAATCCGTTAAAAAAATACTAAAATCAGTTTTTAAATTAACAGATTCTTAATGGAATCCGTATTTTCATCAAAATTTAATAAAAACCGACTATTTTGAAACATTTATCGATCAAGCTACTACTTGTAGTTTCAGCTTTTTTGGCTTTTTCATGTTCAACAGCAAAAAAAGCCAGTAAATCAAAAAAAGATGCCACAACAATGGCAAAACCTCCAGTAAAAAAACCTGGTAAAAATGACCCAAAACCTTACAACAAAGTTATTACTAAAGATGCTAAAAGTGATGCAGGTTTATTTACAGTTCACACTTTAGATGATAAGTTTTATTACGAAATACCAGATTCACTTTTTAACAGAGAAATGTTAATGGTAACGCGCATCTCTAAAACCGCAAGTAATTTAGGTTTTGGCGGAGGAAAACAAAATACACAAGTTTTACGTTGGGAGAAAAAAGGAAAAAAAGTAGTCTTACGTGTTGTGTCATACAATGTAGTAGCTGCTGATTCTCTTCCTGTAAAAGAGGCTGTTGTAAATTCTAATTTTGAACCTGTTTTATACACTTTTCCAATCAAAGCATATAGCAAGGATTCTACCAGTACAGTAATTGATGCTTCTCCATTATTTGAAAAAGATGTAAAGTCTTTAGGATTACCTCAATTTAGAAGAACGCCATACAGAGTAACGCGTTTAGAAAGTGATAAATCATTTATTGAAAACATTAAAAGTTATCCAAGAAATATTGAAGCACGTCATGTAAAAACATATGCTGCAGGACGTCCACCTTCAAACTCTAGTACAGGTAGTATTTCAATTGAAATTAACAACTCAATGATTTTACTGCCAGACAATCCAATGAAACGTCGTTATTTTGATGAGCGTGTAGGATGGTTTGCAAGAAGTCAGACAGATTACGGCCAAGAAGATCAAAAGAGTAAACGCTTAACATTTTTAGATCGCTGGAGATTAGAAGTTAAGGATGAAGACATAGAGAAATTTAAACGTGGTGAGTTAGTAGTTCCTAAAAAACAAATCGTTTATTACATTGATAGAGCTACACCTGTAAAATGGAGAAAATATATTAAGCAAGGTATTGAAGATTGGCAAGTGGCTTTTGAAGCTGCTGGTTTTAAAGATGCCATTATAGCTAAAGATCCACCAACGGCTGAAGAAGATCCAGAATGGAGTCCAGAGGATGTGCGTTATTCTGTAGTACGTTATTTAGCATCACCTATTCCTAATGCAAATGGTCCTCATGTAAGTGATCCAAGAACAGGTGAAATTTTAGAAAGTGATATCAATTGGTATCATAACGTTATGTCTTTATTACGTGGTTGGTTCTTTGTACAAACAGCAGCGATAAATCCAGATGCGCAGAGTCCACAGTTTAAGGATGAAGTTATGGGACGTTTAATTCGTTTTGTATCTGCTCACGAAGTTGGACATACTTTAGGTTTACCTCATAATATGGGAAGTAGTGTTGCTTATCCCGTAGAAAAATTACGCGATGCTGCATTTACACAAAAATATGGAACTGCACCTTCAATTATGGATTATGCACGTTTTAACTACGTTGCACAACCTGGAGATGAAGGAGTAGCTTTAATGCCAGATATTGGTGTGTATGATAAATATGCTATTGCTTGGGGTTACAGACCTATCTTAGATAAAACAGCTGAAGAAGAAAAACCGATTCTTAACCAATGGATTACAGAACATGCTGGTGATCCAATGTACCGTTTTGGTCACCAACAAGCAGGTGATGTAGTAGATCCAAGCTCTCAAACTGAGGACTTAGGTGACGACGCAATGTTAGCTAGTGATTATGGAATTAAAAATTTAAAACGTATTGTACCAAACTTAATCGAATGGACAACAGAAGCTGGTGAAGATTATGATGATCTACAAGAAATGTATGGCCATGTCTTATCTCAGTTTAATCGTTATACAGGACATGTTGCTAATAATATTGGTGGAGTTTATGAACACTACAAAGCGGCAGGCCAAGAAGGTGCTGTTTACACAGCTGTACCTAAAGATCATCAAAAAAAGGCAATGAAATGGATTCAAGATAATTTATTTACAACACCAGAATGGTTAGTCAATAAAGAAATTTTTGATCGTATTGAATTTACAGGTTCTGTAGAGCGTATACGTGCGCTACAAGCCAGACGAATTAATACTATTCTAAGCTTAGGTAAAATGCAACGCTTAACTGAAGCTCACACTTATGATAATACAGCTTATTCTTTGCCAGAAATGATGAGAGATTTACGCCAAGGTGTTTGGAGTGAATTGCGTAACGGAAAGAAAATTGACACCTATAGACGTAATTTACAACGTGCACATATTGATAGATTAGCCTATTTAATGACAGCTAAAAATCAAAGTGGAAGAACTTTTAGTCCTTACGTAAAAATGACTGCTGTAAATACCAGTCAATCTGATATCAGAGCCGTTGTAAGAGCTGAATTAAAAACATTACGTTCTCAGTTAAGAAATGCACGTGGTGGCGATTCTATGAGTAGAATTCATATAGCAGACGCTATTGAACGTATCAATAATATTTTAGATCCTAAGAACTAATGTGATATACAATAGCACATTAGGGTATAAAGGCTTCAAGTAAACTTGAAGCCTTTTTTATTTATAAGTACCTGTTTATTAGTTTAATAAATAATTGACAGATCTATAGTAACTCCTACAAAAAATGTTAACTTTATAAAAGCTTCAATCATTAATGGATGTATCAACCTTAAAAATTATTAATTATGAGATTTATACTATTATTGTTTATTACGTGTTTAGCAATTACGTCATGTAAAAATAAACCAACTGAAGAAGACACAATCACTTTCAATGAATTGTTATACTATGAATTATTGTCTGAAAAAACAGATAATGAAAACTTGATATCTGAAGCAAAAATTAAACTTAAATCAGTTAACGATTCTACTCTTTATAAAAATAAGTTTACAGAATTAGAAAAACTTAGTCATAAACAAAAAGGGTTGAAGATAAAAATAGGTGACTTAAAGTCTATTATCGGTCCTAATGTAAAAAGAAGACCTTGCATATTTTGTCCAAAAAGGCCTAGAATTGTATGTTGTCCAAAATTAAGATTCATAAAAATTGGGCCTGATTTTAAGGATAAAACCAAGTTAGAAATACTAAAATCACTCAATATTTCAGATGAGTTTAAAGATGATTTTGAACTTATAAAAATAGATGGAATTAGCTATTTAGAAATTAACACCAAATCTTTAGGCAATCTAGAATAGATTTTTACTAGATACAAAAGGAAGCTTAAATAAAGTATTTATTAACCTTAAACTAGTTATAAAAACAATTCATGAAAACATGGCTATGTATCATCTTTAAACTTTTATATATATGGCCAATATTATTAGCACAAACTCAAGATTATAAAAGTCAATTAAGTATTTATAAGGAGAAAGCTGATCTCTTTTTTTATTCCAAGCCAGACTTGAGCTATAATCTTTATAAAAAAATTGCACAAATTTCAACAATAAATGAAGATTGGTCAGAAGTTTTTGATGCGTATTTTGCATTAAATGATTTAGCTCTAAACTCAAACAATTTTGAATCCATAAAAACTAATTTAAATCTTATAGACTCTTTGGCTATTAGCCAAAAACGATTTATAAACCAATCAAATGATAGTCTTTATTTTAAAAATTATATAAATTATCAAAAAGGGTTTTACAACTATAAAATAGCTAATCATGGTTATGCACTAATCAATTTTCAAAAGATTATTTCTAGAACAGAAAATAAGCCAGACTCTTTATTAAGTCTTGATAATAAATATGAAGTTGTTGCTGCTTACAGTTCTATAGCAAAAATCTATGCAGATGAAGGACGATACAGTACTTCTAAGTCTGTCTATGAGAAAACCATTAGGTTTATGACCCTTCGCTATGCTAGTGATAAGGATTTACTTTTTTCTATTTATAACTTATATGCAGACCTATTACAAGAAGAGAAAAACTACAAGAAATCTAACTACTTTTTTTTAAAAACCCTTCCTTATCACGAAGAAATAAAAAGTGAAAACAGTATAATAACCACTACAGCAAATATTATTGAAAACTATACAAAGCTAAATCAGTTAGATAGTGCAAAATATTATTTACATAAATTAAGAGCTAAAATTCCTAAGGAGAATCATTTTTTCCACCTTTATTGTCAAATAGCATCTAGGTTTAATGAAGCAAATAATGATTCTGAAGGAGCACTAAACTTACTCAAAAAAAATAGAGACCTGTCACTAGATAAATGGGGAGGAAAAAACCAACAAGTTGTTTCAGAATCTTATAATTTAATTGGAAAACTTTATCAAAGACAAAATATTCCATTGAAGGCTATAGATAATTTTGAAACTGCTTTATTATATATTTCAAAAGATACTATTAGTTCTGTCATCAACAAAACAATACAATTTAAAACAATAAAGTATAAAGTAAAATCCTTAAACGACTTAAAAAAATATAGACTAACAATAGAAGCCTCGGACAAAGCCATTTCAATTTTAGATAGTATAAAACCCTCTTTTAAGAATAATGCTGATAAATTATTTTTAATTGAAGATGCATTTCCTCTATTTGAAAATAGTATTGAAGCAGCTTACAATTTATTTTTAGAGACATCAGATTCAAAATTTATTGACAAGGCTTTTTTCTATTCTGAGAAAAGTAAAAGCACCTTGTTATTAGAATCTCTTCTTAGTACTCAAGCGAATTCATTTGCCAATATTCCAAAGGAATTTATCGACAACGAAAGCTTATTAAAAGCTAAAATCAACTATATCGAAAAAGCAATTAATAAAAAATCTACATCAGAATTACAAGACCAACTATTTGATTTAAAACAACAGTATAGGCAATTAGTTAATACTATTGAATCTGATTATACGCAATATTACGATGTAAAATACAATACTAAAGTCACGACACTATCAGAATTACAAAATCAAATAGATAACAACACCTTAGTGCTCTCTTATTTTTATGGAAATGATGCCATCTTCACCTTTTCGGTTTCAAAAAATTCAAAACATTTCGAAAAACTAGAGTTAAGTGATGATTTTGAAAATCTATTAAAAGATTATTACGCTATTGTATCCAACCCTAAATCTGATATTGAACTGTTACAAAAAAAATCAAACAAACTTTACCAAAAACTGATACCTAAGAACTTATTAGGCACCTTAAATCAGCAACTTACAATAATACCAGATGGTTTATTAAACTATCTACCCTTTGAAAGTTTGTTTGGTAACAATTCAAAATATTTAATTGAAGATTATTCCATAAGCTATACTAATTCTGCTACATTATTAAAACAACTAAAACTTAGTTCTAAGAGTAATACTAAAATCTTGGCTTTTGCGCCTAGTTTTAACAATTCAAGTTCTTCTGCACTTTTGGCACTCCCAAACAATGTAAAAGAGGTTGAATATATTTTATCTCATTTTAAAGGCAAGTTATTCATGAATGAAAATGCTTCTCTAAGTAATTTTAATAGCAATAATAAGAACTACGGTATCATTCATTTGGCAACTCATGCCATTTTTAATGATGAAAGTCCAGAATATTCCTATTTAGCATTTACACCAAATCCCGGAAGTGAAAACCTCTTATATACTAACGATTTGTATAACCTTAAATTAAATGCCAGTATGGTTACCCTAAGTGCATGTGAAAGTGGTATTGGCAAACTAAAACGCGGTGAAGGTATGATGAGTTTGGCTCATGGGTTTTACTTTAGTGGTACAACAAGTATTGCAAGCACACTCTGGAAAGTCAATGATGCTTCATCATCACAACTAATGGATAATTTCTATAAAAATCTTTCTCAAGGTAAAACTAAAGACCAAGCCTTACAATTTGCAAAACTAGACTTTATATCCACAAATAAAGATAATGCTCTAGCGCATCCGTTTTATTGGTCTGGATTTATTATTTCAGGAAATACTGAAGCTTTGGTCATCAATAATAAGAATTGGATTTATTTTGGACTTGGAATACTACTCGTTTTTATATTAAGTGTATTTTTTAAACGAAAGAAAAATAGAATTTAGTTTACTAGTCTAACGCCTTAATTAATAATTTGGCTTCTTCTGTTTTGTACTTATACTTTTCAACCAATTGATTTAAATACTCTATAGCTTTAGTTTTATTCTCCTCTTTGATGTATATAAGAGCTATGTACCAATGAGATTCTGCAACAAACTCTTCGTCGGTTTTAATTACAGTCTCCAATAAGTGCTTGGCTTTTTCATATTGTTTTATATTTAAATAAGATTGTGCTTTATAAAAATTGAAATAATCTTTTGATTTAGCTTTGTCAAACTTTTCTATAGCTAATTGATAATTAGCTGCTTCATAAGCTACAAAAGCTTCTCGCTCTGGTGAATTAGTACTATCACTTCTTGTTATAGAATACACAGTATTAGGATAGGAATTATAATTTTCTGAATAAAGGTTTTCATAATTTATACTAAAAAAATTCTGATACCCAAACCAACCTGCTGTAATTAAAATAATAATTGAAGCAGCAATTTTCAGATAAGAAAAAGAAGGTTTTTTGTCTGTTTTTTCAATTTTCGCTTTGGTCTCAAACTGGTTTAATTTAGACTTCAACTCTTTATGACGTTTTTCTTTAACCACTCGTTTTAAATTACTCTCAAACTCAAATTGCTTCTTAAATTCTTCGTCTTCTTTTAATAATTTATCAAAAAGTAATTCTTGATCTTTAGTTAAAGAATTAGAGAAATAGTGGTATAGTAATTCGCTTTTATTCACGCTATTAGTTAGTATTAAGGATACGCTCTTTAAGGATTTTCATGCATCTAGACTTAGTGCTTTTAATTACATTTTCTGAATTGTATTCTGTATGCATCAAAATATCTTTAATGGTAAATCCTCGATAATAAAACAAGTCCAATAGTTCTTTGCATTTTTTTCCCAATGTAGAGAAATGCTTATATAACAATTGTTGCTCAGTTGTAAGGTTCTCATTATCTATATCTAGCGTATCAATCAAATCGTCTTTATTATTTAAAACAGAAATATCAAAATCTGGATGCACTATTCTTTTATTATATTTCAATTTATCAAAAATCATATACTTACCAATACTTGTAATATATGTTGAGATAGTGCTGGTAAATTCTTTTATTCGACCATTCATTACATTATCATAAAAAGCAATATATGCTTCTTGATAAATATCTACTAAATCCTCTTCTGGTAAATTATAACGCTTAGCAAAATTTAAAAACTTTGGTCTATTATCCTCATAGACCAATCGCAGTATATCATCTGAACCCTTTTTTAAATCTTTAAGTGTAATATAGTCTTCCTTATGCATTAATGTTTTGATAGGTTTAATGGTTAACGCATTCACTCAAATTTAATATTTCTTTTTCATAAATGTTAACCTTTTGAAAAGCTTTCTATAAAAGAGTGTAATTAATCATTAAAATATAAAATTATGGGAAATTTAATGCAGATAGCATCAGCCGAAATTGGTGTTAAAGAAGTGCGAGGTTCTAGATCTAATCCTCAAATAATTAGATACGCTGAAGAATCTGGGTTTAACAATTACCGTTCAGACGAAACTGCTTGGTGTAGTCTATTCACTAACTGGGTTGCTTATAAAGCAGGTCTAGAACGTACAAACTCATTATGGGCTAGATCATGGCTAAATGTTGGTGTTCCGGTAAGCGATCCCGAACCAGGAGATATTGTTGTCTTTTGGAGAGAAAGTCGTAATTCTCGTAAAGGTCACGTAGGCTTCTTTCAAGGATTCTCCGAAGATAAATCTCGCGTTTATTGTTTAGGCGGCAATCAACGTGATATGGTTTCCATTACTGCTAAACCTATAGAACAAGTTTTAGGCTATAGAAGATTGCGCTTTGTTAATGAAATTACATTTTCAAGAAAAAACCTCAAAAGAGGAGACAGAGGTACAGAGGTAGTTAAACTACAAGACATCTTAAAGCAACTTGGTTTTAATTGCGGCACGTCTGATGGCATCTTTGGTCCAAAAACAGAACAATGTATAAAAGATCTACAAGCTACTTCTGAAAACCTTGAAATTACAGGTATTCTAGACAGTAAAACCAAGGCATATATCCAAGAAGTAAAATCACAAGACAAATAGTATAATATTAAAAAAACAAAATTATGGCAGCAAAAAATAGAAATAACACAACACGCTCAAAGAATAGTAATAATAACAATTCTAAGAATACAAGATCTAATAACCGAAGAAGTTCTGGTTCAAAAAATCCTACAGGTAGAAACTTCACTAAACCTAATCATTCTTATGAGCATAGTTCTAGTGATAATAACGGTTCTAACGAATATGATTCTGAGTCTTACAACAATTCAAGTCATTATCCATCAAAAGAAGACACTAATAGTTCTAATTACAATGATAATGGATATGATTCTGGAAGTAATAATAATTCAAAAGAGCATAATCAATATAGAAACGAAGAACCTATAAATGACCCACCATATGATGATTATGACAGTAATTACAGTAATGGAAAAGATTCTGTGAATAATAATTCAAATTATTCCGAAAACAATAGTCATGAAAGAGAAGACGACAATAATTCTGAAGTAATATCAAAACAAAGAAATGGAGGTTCGGAAGAATCTAATAGTACTGATGACATTTATGGAGATGGTAGTAATTACGAATACAATGATGTAGATACTTCTGAGAACGAAACGTCAAATAATAATACAGACTCCAACTACAGAGAAAATAACATTATCCCAATGGGTAAAGGTATGTTCGTAGAAAACCTTAGAGGTGCTGAACCTACTGCTGAAGGCTTTGCTAATAGAGCACAACAAAACGGAATTACTTGGATAGCCTTTAAAGGTGCTACACAAGATGTACGAGGCATTACTCAAGGAGATCAAAATGAAAGTCAACGCATTACCCAAGATTATATAGAAACATTTAAAAACAATGTAGATAATGCAAAAGTTTATGTTTGGGGTTGGCCAACTGCTAATAGTAACGCAAGACAATATAGGCTCTTCATTGATAGGATGATTAGAAAAGTTGAATGGGTTAATGGTGATGGTATTATACTTGATATTGAAGGACCTATTCGAGGAGTAAGAGCTACAGGATGGAATCGTGGTGATAATACAAGAAATATGAGGATTCTTATGGACTATGCTTTAGAACAAGCTCATCAAAGAAATATGACAGTAGCTGTATCTAGCTTCGGAACAGCTGTAAGAGGTTTTCCTTGGTCAGAAATGAGCAGAGCTGATTTTGGAATTCCTCAATTGTATTCCCCTTTGAACGAAATATTTGACAGTTCAGGTAGTGTAAAACAAACGCATAGAAATTATATAAGGAGAGGTGTAGAATTATGGCAAGATGACACAAGGGGCTTTAACAACAAAATTGTTGTTGCCTCTGCCACAATGACTAGAGGGAGAAAAACTGCTACTCACGTTCGTGCCCTATTAGAAATTACCGCACCACATCTAACAAACCAAAGTATAATTTGGTGGGTTTGGCATGGAACTAGAAACCGAAGAGCACCTATGAGTGATGCTAAATGGGATGTTATAAGATCCTTTAATTTCTAACTGAATAATAATCTAATAAATATATAATTATGAAAGGTACATTAAAAAAAATATCAGAAATATACAGTGATTCAAAACTTAGTCCTGGTGAAATCACAGAATTTAAAACGTTATCGGATAGAGCTGTAGTTGACATTCTTCAATTAGAAGGTGATGAAGGCGTAACTAATGCTTTATGCAAATCGTTTGAAGTTACAAATCAACTATTACAACAAACAATGTTAAAGTTTAAAAAAGAAAATAAAAACGAAGATTACAAAAAGGCTTTGGCTAATATGGTTTTTGCACAAATGGAATTATTAAAAGCTAATATTCATTTGTTTACAAACTAAAACTGACAACAAAACAAATAATAACAAAAAAATTAAAAACAAGAAATCATGAATGAAAAAATAAATCCAGGAGACCTAATGAACGGAGTATTAGGCAAAATCTATGACAAATTAGTTGAAGGCGACCCAGATGTGGTTACAAAATCACCAGATAATCATTTTGCATGGTTATCTGTGCCAATTCCCTTTCATAAAAGTGACTTCGATTTTATGAATGAAGGCTTTAAAGGTTATGCTCGTCAACCAATATTTAGTCCTTTAAATAATACTATGACTTCAGTTGAAAAAACAAAAAATACCAATGAAGAAAATAGTGATGGAGAGTCAAATGAAGACAATCAATCCTCTAATATCTCAGAATCATCAGAGAATGAAATGTCTAAAGAAGATCTTATAGCTATTGATGCTAACAGAAAGTATCTCCAAGCAGAAAACATTGCCGCTTTATTAGATTATATACCAGATGTTGATGGCATGAACTCTAGCACAATAAACGTCTTTAGTAGTGAAGGCAAGATTTCATCGGTTTATCACGAAGTATTAAATCATTGTATGGTAGCTGATTACGAAATGGATGAAAAAACAAAAGCCAAAGTTGAAAAATACAAAAGCAAAATGGTTACTAAAGAATATGACGATATCCTGGAAAAAGAAGTAGAAAAACCATCTAAAATGGTCTTATTATATGAACAGAAAAAGAATGCCTATGACGCAGCATGCCAAGAATATAATGATTCAGTCGCAGAGGCCATTGTTGGAACGAACGAAAATAATATTCATGCTATGAGTACAGGAAATGCAAAAGTCTTACAATCTAAAAAAGATGCAGCATTGAGAGATTGGATATCCAATGGTTACAAGGAACAATACGAGCATATCACCAACTTTATAAGCCACGTTGAAGGAAGACATATGGTAAGCCTAATAGATAAGTACAAACAAGACTTTGAAAACGCTCAAGTATCTGCTATGTCTGGCTCTAAATTACCGTTTCAATATACATCATTAGTCCCTGGAACTTTTGCTAAAACTAGCAGTTGGACACAATTTGAATATACGTTTAGTGACTATAAAAGTAAGTATAAGAATAAGTCTCAAACTATTGGAGGTAGTGCTGGTGGTGGAACATTTCTTGGAGGAGCTAGTGTGGAAGCGAGTCATACAAAAACCAACGCAAAACGTGAAAGTGATTTTGAAGGATTCTATTTAAAATTTCAAATCTGTGCCGTACAAATATATAGACCATGGTTTCATAAAACCTTTTTAACCAACACAAGCTGGAAGTTTGACTCTAATGACGTTAATTATAAAGACGATTTGCTATCAGATGGTAACATTCCTGCCAAGGGAAGAATGCCAGCAGTTACCACACAATGCATATTTATAAGAGACCTTAGACTGAATTATGGAAAATATCATAGTGAGTTTGAGAAAAATCTAAGTGAAACTGACGTATCAGTTAAAACAAGAAGCATATTCCATAAGTCTGAATTCAATTATAACAATAGTGAATCTAGCGGTAATCGCGAAAGAAATCGTACAAGTAATGAGATAAAAGTAGACGGAATGCAGCTTATTGGATTCAAATGTCACTTACTAAAAGAATCACCTAATCCAAATCCAGAAATAGAAAAATGGGTATAATCAACCAAAACGTTAATAATATCATCTTCTTCAAGCTAAGGGAAGTTTCAAAAAGTGATTTAGGTATAACTGAAGATATCTACTTCGATATGATTCCAGCATCATATAGCAAAAACGATCTCACTTTCTTGGAGGAGGATATTATTAATAGTGACCCTCATAAATTTTATAAAGATCTAGGAGATTTCGCCATGAGTGCAAACTCTTTAGAATTTGATAAGGAAAGAAAATTATGGAATACTTCTGCTGGTGAATCGGATAAAATTCTATATAATAAACTAGGAAACTTAATCGAGAGAAAAATGAAATTACCTGATCAAGATGATGAGATATCTTCAGATTTTTTTCAATCCGATTATTTTGAACAGATCATTAAAGAGAGCTACTCAGAGTATTATAAAAATTGGATAGCTCTCAAAGAAATTAAAGAAAAATATGGCGATGACTCTCTGGTCTATAAAGCTGCCTCAGAAACATGGAAAAAAGACGAAAAGAAACTCAACGTAGAGACAAAAATAAAAGAACTCCTCAAAAAAAGAATTCAGGATTTATGGGATGAAAAAGAAGAAATTAAAAATAAAATTGACATAAACACCACAACAATAATTACTAAGCCAACATATGATATTGTTGCTACTGCCTTTAATCCAAAAAACTTCTATTCTTCTAATTCTGAGTGGACACATTACAAAATTTCCAAGGATGAAATAAAAAATCTCATTGACTCTAATACTGATGAGTTTAAAATTCCTAAGAATTTTGATAATGACATTATTTCTATAGAGTTTGAATGTTGTTTTCTAAATGTTTTTAGAGATTGGCTACATCATTCTTTCCTTGAATCCCCATTATGGATTAGCGAAGGAGCCATTGAAACTTATCCTAAAAAATTAATGTTTATACGAAATGTAAAGTATACTCAAAAACAACATCAGGATATTAGACCTATTAACACAAACTTTATGCTTAGTACATTTTTAAGCCCTATGTTTTTAAGTCCAATTAATTTTAAAACAGCAGGTAAAAATGATGCTCATAAAGCATATTTATCTCGAAATGCAGATAAAAAGGCTAAAACAAGTATATTAAAAAAAGTAACTCCTAATTCGCTGAAACTAAATCTACAACCTAATTTGAATTTAGAACATTATGAATTAAAAACTAGACGAGCTAGAGTAGGAAGAAATCCTGTGACAGGAAAAATCATCAATATTAAAGCAAAACATGTTTTAAGACTAAAAAAGCAAAACAATTATAAAATTTCTGTTTTCTCTAACACGCGTTCACCATTAAGTGATATAACAATAAAGTTGACACGAAATGGAAAAGAAATTAAAGAAAAAATTAAAAAGAGTAATCATATTATAGAATTTAAGACAAGCCAACAGAAAGGATACTTTATTGAGATATTGCATCCGAAGTTCGAGTCTTTAAAAATTGAATTAAAAGAAACAAACTTTCAAAAAAAATCTAATGTTTATACAAAGACTATTTATTTAAACCCAAAAAATATTCTTGAAACATATGCGCTCGAAGAGGATACTTTTTTATTATTGGGCTGCATAGGTAAGACAGTTAAGAAGGATAATAATCCTATTGAAGGTATAAATTACTATTGATCTAGTGTTTGATTAAAAACCGAAGCTTTTGAGCTTCGGTTTTATTTTTATTAATCCTCGCCTGTCTGTTTCAAATTCTCAATATCATTTTCTATTGATAAAATCAATAAGCTTGTTGCTGTACAAAACACTGGACTTGTAATACAGTGGTGTCCATTCCAACTCCCGTCTTCATTCTGTATTTTCATTAAACGACCAGAAACATTATCGTACCATGTTTTCCAATCGTCATCGTCATTAACAACCATAGATTCACCTGTTTGTAAAAAACTTAAAAACTCCTCACCTCCATTATTACCAAATCCACTCATTACATCATTACGTTGTGCCTGTTTTTTGGATGCATTATACACATTATAAGATGATACATATCCAATTGCTTCACTTTCAGGAATACCAATATCTTGTAAATTTTCAACAGTGACAGTATCATCTTCTTTTAGTTTTCCTTCTTTTTTAGCCTTAGCGATTAGTTCTTTTGCTTTTCTGGCATCTTTAGCAGATCCTCTCGCAGAATTACTTACCGAGTATAAAATTATACCTGCCCCATCTGTTGTTTTAACAGATTTTGACTCTTCATCATAATTACCTTTAAGATAATTCTTTTGACTTGTTACCACAACTTCATCTAGTTCAGCACCAACAGATCCTGCAGATTCTAAAGCACTTGTTGCCAAGCCAGATTGCAATACACCAGCCCATCCTGCACCTTTCATTTTTCCATCTGCACCAGTTGCTCGTTGAATTTTATCTACGCAAATATCTAAACATTTTTCAACACGCTTTTTCGTCTTATTATCTATTTTATCCTTTAATATATTTGAAAAAAATTGAGCAGTTAAAACGGCATCAATATTATTTCCAAGTTTAGATTGTATTTGTGTTCCGCGTTCTTGAGTAATAAATTCATCATCTTTAGAAAGGCCTTCTACTTGCTCGAGCAAAAACTCTAATGCTTTATTAAGCTGATCTTTATACTCACCTTTTTTTAATGTAGATCCACTTCTTAAAATGGCCATGGCAACCATAGATGTTGTTGCAGGATCTGCATTTACTGCATGAGGGTTCATTTCGCCTTGTCTGCTATGACTACCTGCTCCATAACCTCCATTTTCTAGTTGTGCTTTTGCCAGCCAAATTAATCCGTCATTGACAACAGGTTGAATATTTTCTTTTAATTTGAATTGGGCATAACCTTCAGAAGGTTGCTCCCCAAAAGTGGTCATAAACACGCAACCCTTTTCTCTACTCACTTCAGCAATTGGTTGCTCGTTTGAAGTTTTGTTAACAGATAAAGCTGTTGCAATAAATAGCATTATAACACCAGTAATCCCAACTAACTTTTTTGTCTTTGTTTTCATAATATTTTGTTTTTTGATTCAACTAAAAGTATTATGAAAGTTTAGGTTAATGAACCTAAAATGAGTGTACGGTACTTTTGAATGCGTAAAGTAAGCTTTTAAAAGAGTATAGCTTTAATGGCTTCATGATAACTTTCAAAATCAATAAGATTATTATGATCTCCACCATTAACAGTAACAAAGTTTAAGTTTTCAAGATTTAATTTTGAAAGTTTTTCACCTGAGGTATATGGCACCACGCTATCATCTGTACCATGAATAATTGTTATCGGACAACTTGTTTTAGGTAAGTATTGATACGTAGGAAACTGATACTTCAATAATGGTTTTACAGGAAACATAGGAAATCGATGTTCTGCCACATCTAGAATACTATAATATGGTGTTTCTAAAATAAGCTGTTTAGGGTAATTTTTTGATGCTAATTGTGAAGCCATGCCTGTTCCTAAAGATCTACCATATAGTGTAATTTGATTTTCAGAATAATGTTTTAGGAGATAATCATAACAATATTGTGCATCATCATATAGAGCTTGTTCACTTAACTTTCCAGTACTTTTTCCATAAGTTCTATAATCAATTACTAAAACATCATAATCCATGGCTACAAAATATTCTGCAATATTTCCCCATCGACTTAAATCGCCTGCATTGCCATGTAAATATAATATAACCCCTTTGGGATTTTCAATCTTAAAATGTAGTGCATTTATAGTCGCATTATCATCAATTTTTAGAAATAATTCTTCAAAATTATAGTTGAACTGATATTGATAATTTTGCTCTAGAGTTGTAGGCAAGAACAAGATTTTTTCTTGAAAAAAGTAAAGTGCAGATCCTATCATAACATATAAGCCAAAAATTACAATGACGAACTTTTTAAGCCTTCTTTTTAGTTTTCTTTGAAGAGTGAATGACATTAATACTTGTGGTTTCTAAATCGATAGTTTTTGGTTGGCTGTTTAATATATCATCTAACATTTTGTGATAGGATTCAAAATTATTTAAATTCTTATGTCCACCTCCTATTACTGTGTGTAATTTTGTGAGCTTTGGTTTTATTTTAGATAGTTTAACACTAGATTTATAAGGAATCAGCTTATCATTCGTACCATGAATAATGTGAACAGGACATTGTACATATTTTAACCATTTGTAAGTTGGTAATGGATATTTAAGCAATAAAGACAATGGCATAAAAGGAGCGTAGCGCGCCGTGACTTTTGTTAAACTATAATAAGGAGCATCAAGAATTAGCATTTTAGGATTATTCATCGATGCCAATTTTGTTGCAAAACCAGAACCCAATGAACGACCATAAAGAATAATTCGGTCTTCGGTAGTTTGCTCTTTAATCTTGTTATATACCAATTGTAAATCGCGCTTTATTGCTTTTTGAGAGCGTTTTCCTGTGCTTTTACCAAAGCCACGATAATCTACCATCAGTACATTATAACCATGTCTTGTGAAATCTACAGCAAATTTTCCCCAACCTTTAATGCTTTTAGAATTTCCTTTGAGATATAATACTACACCTTTACTTTCTCCTTTTGGAAAAAAACGTAAACCGTTGATAACTGCTCCATCTCTAGTTTCTAAGTTGTACTCTTTTGTTTCCTGATTTTCATAATCGAACTGAAAATCTTCAGGTAATTTTTCCGGTTTAAAGAGCATATAATCTTGCAAGTAATATAATGCGATGCTTATCCCAATATATATTGCTAAAATTAAAAGTGCTGTGGAAACCCAGTATGCCATAAATGAAATATTACTTCTTACAAGATAGGAAAATTTAAAACTTAGAGAAATTTAAGAAACACATCTGCAAATGGATCTTGATTTACAACTGTATAATAAAATAATGCGCCTAACCAACCATGAAATAAGCCAAGTGCATATATATTCTTAACTTTTAAATATACATAGCCATAAAATAGAGCCAAAATAAACGTACCAATCATTAACCAAACTGATGGATAATGAACTACTGAAAATAAAATAGCAGTAATAAAAATGATGGAGATCTTTTTTAGTTTCATGCTTTTGAGATTATTCAAATTTCCAGCAACTAAAGCTATGGTTAAAAACTGCTGTACACTTCCCCAAATGGGATAGGTTATTAGAAGTGGCAAAATATGCCAAGTCATATTTAAAGTACCTCGAGAATATCCGATAATAAAAAAAGATAGAATTGATACAATTACGAACGGAACGATGAGTTTAATAGCCGATTTAAAATTATCTGTTCTAAATCCCCAATCTTTAAGAACCATTTTATCTTTTTTATAACGGTAAACCACATATATTGACCAAGCTAGTATTGTCACAATGACAAAAGGTAACCTTAAATTAAGGCAATCTACAAAAATGAATTTACCAATTGCTGTTAATGCTACTGCAATAATTTCTATAAATCTAATCTTATCTGAAGCTGGTCTTGTGAGTTTTAAATTGGAAAACTCAACTAAGAATGTTGTGAGTCTCTGTTTCATGATCATATTAATTTAAAACCTCGCAGCTCTAAAACCAATCTGCGAGGTTTTGGGTTACTAACTAACCTATCATCAAAACAAAAAAATCATATAGACAATAATACCTTCAGCAATTCCCGTAACTATAGACATTCCTAGAATATCCTTTATTTTACTTCGTAAAAAAAATACAGTACTTAAAATGGCTATAATTCCTGCTAACAGAATTTCTAAAGCATCAATCTTTGAGAGTAATAAAGTAATCCCAGTAAAAGCTGCTGTTATTCCAATAGTAATTAAACCGAATTTTAAAATTTCATTTTTTGTATAATTCCCTTCTATAAATCCTTTTCTCAAATCGCGTAAAATGGATAAAATAAAAAGCAAAGGAACAACTGATAAAAACGGTGCAAAAATCACCTTAATGCCTTTAACAACTGATAAATCATTATAACAGAAAAATGCAATTGCCGTAAAAGCGAGTAATCCTGTAACTATTATCGTCTGAAACGTAAATAGTAATTCTCTTTTCCCAGAGTTAGTCTGGGTTTTTGGTGTTTTGATAACATTCATAATTTAAAATTTTTGATGATTAAACTTTGACGATTTTTAAGCAGATAAAAAGAAAACATGTATTGCTAAAGCCATAAGCACTCCACTTAATATACCATTGGCTTTTAGGTTATTGTACAACAAAAAATTCATCACATAAGAACTGATTGTTGTAGAGTTGATAAGATGAGCTATTACTAGAGCATCCTCCAATTTTTTTTGAGTGAGGAACTCTAGGAATTGCATCATTAAAATACCGCCTGCTATAGTCACAACTAAAAATAGTGTTGCTGGTTTTTGGTTTTTCAGTTTGTATTCATCTGTGTTTTCTGGGAGAAAATGTTCAATGACAATAAATCTCATAAAAAACAACATTGGAATCGGGAACACTATTGATGCAATAATTTTAATGACATCTTTAGGTGTTTCTATTTCATCGTATCCTAAAAACACGAGATAGATAAACACAACAATAGAGACTCCAGTGGTAACAAAAAAAGCAATATTTAAGTTCTTTAACTTCATGTTAAAACCTTAATGGATTAGAAGTCTTTACTGTATTGTTCGCTAAGAATTCTACACTTTCGCTATAGGTCTCAATCATGTAACTATAAATTGATGCTGAATAAATAGTTACTAAAGCTAATACGGTAATACATAAACTAACTCTAATTAGATTTTTCATGATAATTGTTTTGATGATTGTGAAGCAAATCTGCGACTAAATCTTTATTCACAAAAAACAATTATTAATAAAAAATGACGATATATTTTTATAAGTAAAATTATTTATACCTATATTTATTATATAAATAAATAAATTAATGACGATTAAATGATAGCTATTAAATCTATAATCGATACATTTAGTTCTGAAGATCAGCAAAAGTTTATTGCTTATTTAGAACAAAAGAACAAACGTAAAGACACTAAAAACATAAAGCTATTTAAACTATTGACTAAAGGCGAAGCAGACTCTAAGGCTATATGTAATCACTTATATAATTCTAATCAAAACAATGCTTATCATGCACTTAGAAAACGTTTGTTTCAGTCTTTAATAGATTTTACAGCCAACAAAAATCTTGAAGATGAGAATTCTATAGACATGCAGATTATTAAGTATATACTTGCTTCACGTACTTATCTACTTCAAAAAAACTACGAGATTGCTTATAAAATTTTAGACAAAGCAGAACGATTAGCAGATGAGCATTTATTATTTCCTATTCTTAATGAGATTTACCATACCAAAATTCAGTATGCTGCTAATTATCCAAAAATAGATTTAGAGGAATTAATAATAAAACAAAAGGAAAACCAGGAAAAACATCAATTAGAAGACCAATTGAATGTTGTGTATGCCAAATTGAAATCAGTTTTAAATGCTATTAGTTATGAAGGTAAAGTCATAAACTTTGAACAAATTTTACAAGACACTTTAAAGGATAATAACATAAAAATTAGTGAATCGCTGTCCTTTAAATCACTTTATCAAATTTTAGCTATCGCAAATATTTCTGCCTTAGTTACAACACAATATTTTCAGATTGAAGATTTTGTCTTGAAAAGTTATGAGATTCTAAAAAACAAAAAAGACACAGACAAACAGCTTTATTATCAAATCCACATTGTTTATATTATTGCAAACACCTTATTCAGAAATAAAAAATTCGATATCTCATTACGCTACATTAAGGAGATGGAGCAACTGATGCTTTTAAAACGACGTATTTATTTTAAAGATTTTGTTCTAAAGAAAACCTTGGTAGAAGCTTTAAATCTCAACTTCAATAATCATCAAAACGAAGCTATAGAACTTGTAGAATCAACCATTAAAGTAAAACATAACGATTTAGAGTCTCTTCTAGATCTTCACCTATCACTATTAATGTTTTATTTTCAGAAGGAGGATTTTTTAAAAGCAAAGTCAATTTTATCACAGTTTTATCACACAGATAAATGGTACATAGAAAAAGCAGGAATTGATTGGGTTATTAAAAAGAACTTGGCTGAATTATTATTGTACATAGAATTGCAAGAAGACGATTTATTTTACTCAAGGTTAAAAAGTTTTAAGCGTCGATATACAAGCTATCTAAAACAAATAGGTCAATTCCGTATCTTTACATTCTTAAATTTTGCAGAACTATACTATCTAAAACCAGAAAATATTACAAGTGATGATTTTAAAAACAGAGTAGAAAGCGCTTTTGAATGGACCAAGGTAAACGAAGAAGATATATTTGTAATGAGTTTTTATGCTTGGTTGAAAAATAAAATGGAAGGTAGAAACCTATATAAAACCACACTTAGGCTAGTAAAAATGTAGCAAGTGTTAAAATTCGTGTTAAAAACACAACCTCATTTAAACTTTATAATTCATCAAAGGTCTAAACTGATATAACATAAAACTTAAAAGAAATGAAAAAATTATTAGTGATTGCCTTAGCACTTTTTACTTTAACTGGTGTGGCACAGGAAAGAAAGAAACAAAGAGCAGATCGTAAAGGAGGTTCTGAATTAAGAAAACAAATGACACCTAACGAAATTGCCGACTTAAAAGCAAAAAAGTTGACTTTATCATTAGATCTTACGGATGCACAACAAAAAAAGGTACACTCTGTTATTTTAAATCAAGCTAAGGAAAACGAAAGTTTAAGAAAAGAACGCAAAGCAGTAGATGGTGAGAAAAAAGAAAAGCCTTCTAAAGATGAAATTGTGAAAATGCAGAATCATAGACTAGATCAACAAATTGAAATGAAGCGTGAAATGAAGACCATCTTAACGGCAGAACAGTATTCTAAATTTGAAAAAATGAAACCAAGACAACATAAAAAAAGAGCTAGACGTGGTAAAAAGCATGATGAAAACAGATAACTGAAAATTTATTTATAGTAAAAAGTATCGCTTAAGCGATACTTTTTCATTTAATTAAATAAAATTATTACATTAGTGGCAAATAATTAAATAGTCCATAATGAAAAAGGTAATTACATTTTGTTTATTCGCTTTTATGATGATTCTAGGAACTGAATCAGTGACAGCTCAAAATAGCAAACTAGAAGATAGAATTGAAATAAATAATGTTGCTTCGAAAAAAACTGAAGCTTTAAGGAAGTTTGTAAAGTTTACTAATGAGCAGCGCGATGAAATTTACACAGCCTTAAAAGCCTATGGGCAGGCTAAAGCTAGCATAAAAGGAAAGCCTGAAAATGAAGAAGAAGATGCTAAAATCGAAAAACAATTAGACGATAAAGTCAAAGCGATTTTATCGGATGAACAATACGAGCGCTATAAAACCTACAGTGAAGAAGATTAAAAAAAAGCCTCGCAAATTGCGAGGCTTTTTTATTTTTTACTTTATAACATTTTTGCAACTTTTTCAACAGCTGTTATCGTTTCATTTAAATCTTGGTAGGTTAACGCATCTGTAATGAACCAAGTTTCAAAAGCACTTGGAGCAATATAAATCCCTTCATTTAACATACCATGAAAGAATTTTTTAAAAGTTTCATTATTCCCTTTCGCAGCTGAATCAAAATCTACAACAGCGTGTTCAGAAAAATGAACCGAAATCATAGAACCAATTCTGTTTATAGTATGAGTTACATTATTTTTATTAAGTGCATCTGTAATGCCATTATGAAGGTATTTAGTCTTCTCTTCTAATCTATTTATCAACCCTTTATCAACATTAATGGCTTTAAGCATTGCTAATCCAGCTGCCATTGCTAATGGGTTTCCACTTAAAGTACCTGCTTGATATACTGGTCCAAGAGGTGCCAAATGATTCATAATTTCATCTCTGGAAGCAAAAGCACCGACAGGTAAACCACCACCTACAACTTTTCCGAAGCAAACAATGTCAGCATTAACGCCCTTTAGTTCTTGTACTCCTCCTTTGGCTAATCTGAAGCCAGTCATTACTTCATCAAAAATCAATAAAATATTATTAGCATCACACAAAGTTCTCAAACCTTCAAGAAAACCATCCACAGGAGGTATACACCCCATATTACCTGCAACAGGTTCTATTATAATAGCAGCAATTTCATCTTTGTTAGCTCTAACAAGTTCCTTTACATTTTCAATATTATTATAAGTAGCTAATAAGGTGTCTTTTGCAGTCCCTTGTGTTACACCTGGACTATTGGGTGTACCAAAGGTTACCGCTCCACTGCCAGCAGCAATTAAAAACGAATCACTATGACCATGATAGCAACCAGCAAATTTTATAATTTTATCTTTTTTAGTATAACCTCTTGCCAATCTTATAGCGCTCATACAAGCTTCTGTGCCTGAATTGACAAAACGAATTTTGTCAATATTTGGCACCATAGAAATAGCCAACTCAGCAATCTCGGTTTCTAATTCAGTTGGCATTCCAAAAGAGGTTCCTGCTTTTGCTTTTTCAATTACTGCATCTACAACAGGAGGATATGCATGCCCAAGTAGCATTGGTCCCCAAGAATTAATATAATCTATAAAACGGTTACCATCTTCGTCATAAACATAAGCTCCTTTAGCTGATTTAGCAAAAATTGGCGTCCCACCAACAGCATTAAAAGCTCTTACTGGTGAATTTACTCCACCAGGAATAACTGCTTTAGCAGCTTTAAATAAAGCACTACTTCTTTGGTATAACATAAATTAATTAGGAATAATAAGTTGTTGACCTATAGTCAGGTCATTTGATGTTAAGTTATTTTTAGCTTTTATGGCATCAACAGTTGTCTTATAAAATCTTGAAAGTGAATATAAGGTGTCGCCTCTCACCACAATATGTTTTAAGGTAGAATTTTCTTCTAACACACTTGTCTCTCTCGATTTCCCAAGTACTTCTTCATCATATTTATAAAGCTGATAGCGCTCTATTAAACTAATCAGTTTTTGAGGATATTTTCTATCGGTTGCATAACCAGCTGCTCTCAAACCTTTTGCCCAACCTTTGTAATCATCTGGTTTAAGCTTAAACAAACCAGCATAACGCTTTCGTCCTGTTAAAAATTCTGAATGATCTTCATAAGACGTTTCTGCCTTTCTATATTTTCTGAAACATTCTTGAGAACGATCATCATCGTGGTAAATTTTAGCACCTTTCCAACCATGACATTTAATACCAAAATGATTATTGGCCTTTTTAGCTAATCTACCTTTGCCAGATCCAGATTCTAAAATACCTTGTGCTAGTGTAATACTCGCTGGTATTTTATGGGTACGCATATTATCCTTAGCAATACCTGAATACAAATCAATATATATATCTACCGCATTACGAGGGCCATCATCTTTAACAACTGTTTTTTCAGTTTCTTTGCCACTATCCTCTTTACGGTTGTCTATAATCACTTCTTTTTTTGAACTGCCGTCCTTCTTTGTTACTATTCCTTTTTTGGGACCACAACTAACTATAGAAAGCATAACTAATACTAATAATATGTATCTAAATTCTATTATCATAATTCAATTAAAGGAGTTTTTTTTCGACTCAACTTTTCATTCATACCATGTATCCCTTGTAAACCACCAGTGTGTATCGCTAATATTTTTGAACCTTTAGGAAAAAATCCTTTTTCTATTAAATCAAATATGCCAAACATCATTTTACCAGTATATATTGGATCTAATGGAATACCATAAGTTTTCTTGAACCTATTGATAAACGTTATCAGTTCTGGCTTTATTTTACCATAACCTCCAAAATGATAATCTGTTATCAATTCCCAATTCTCTTGATTTGCAAATTTACGAATATCTTGTTGTAAACTAACATTTTTTAATGCTGGAAAACCCAGTATGTTCTGATGCCTTTGGGAAGTATTTATTATGCCAGAAATTGTTCCACCTGTTCCAACTGAACAACAGACATAGTCAAAACCCATGTCTTTTGGCTGTAAAATTTCTTCACAACCCTTTACCGCTAAATTATTTGTGCCACCTTCTGGGATTAAATAAAAATTACCAAACTCACTTTTTAAATCATCGATAAAATTGCTATTCGTTTTGTTTCTATAGTCTTCTCTGGTTACAAACTTAAGATCCATTCCACAATTTTTAGCAAATCGCAATGTAGGATTTAAATCCTTTTTTAGTTCTAATTCTTCACCTCTGATAACACCAATAGTTTTAAAGCCATACTCTTTACCTGCAAAGGCTACTGCAGCTATATGATTTGAAAATGCACCTCCAAAAGTTAGCAACACTTTTGAATTATTTTCTTTAGCCTTAATAAAGTTATACTTTAGCTTGCGATATTTATTTCCAGAAATAAGTGGGTGTATTAAATCCTCCCGCTTTATTACTAGCTTAATGGAAGAATTTAGAATATTCTGATTATGAGTAATATTATTAAACAAGTATGGTTTTTCACAAAAGTAAGCAACATATTCTAACTGCAAAAGTTCTTTCTATGTAGTAAAAAAACCACAATTAAACCATTAAACGATGTTTTTTGTTGTTTAATCGATAAAAAATTATTTTTTTTAGTTTTTTTTTACTACGTTTGACAAAATTATAATAGCATAAAAGCACCTATTTAAAACTGACATAAAACAATTTACGTTTATTTTAAAGATGTCCCTCGATCTTAAAACCTACTAATTATGAAGAATACTCTACATTCTCCGTTATTTCGCTTATTTAATTTCTGCATAAAAGTCAACAAAAAAACCTTGGTTTTATTGCTTTTTGGGAGTCTCCTTCTAGCTAGCACTAATGCTTATGCTCAACTGCCAGTATCTTATGATTTTGAATCTGGTTTACAAGGCTGGACAGATGGTGGATCCGATGCAGGAAGAACAACTGGTAGTAATTGGTCTTGCGGTGGTACAAACAATTCTGCAATATTTTCAAAAGATAATGATACAGGTAATAATAGAATGACATCCCCAATTATAGATTTGAGTAGTTACACTGAGGTAATAATTTCTTTTTGCCACAAATCACAAAGAATTGACAATGGTGAAGGATTTAATCTAGAATTTTTTGATGGAACATCATGGAATACTGTAAGAACATATGCAAGAGGTACTGATTTCACTAATAACGGACAAGGTAATCCACATAGTTTCTCAGAAACCATACTGTCTTCAACTTATAACTTCTCAGCAAGTTCAAGATTTAGATTTTCTGGAACTGCTAATGATAACAATGAGTACAATTATTTTGATGATGTTGTGATAACCGAAGCGGGCGGAGCTCTATGTTCTGAACCAGCTGACCAGCCTACAAATTTATCATTTAATAGTGTTACAGAAACAACCATGAATATGAGTTTTACAGCAGCCACAAGTTCACCAGATGGCTACTTGGTTTTGTATAACACGACTGGCACGACTCCAACAATAAATGATACAACAACTTATACAATTGGCTCAACTTTTTCTGGGAATACGGTTTTAAGTAATAATAGTGATACTTCATTTAATATTACCGGATTAACAAATAACACTACTTATCATTTTTATGTGTTCTCTTTCAACTCGGCTTGCTCAGGTGGTCCAGATTATTTGACTACCTCACCTTTAACTGATAATATAACAACAGATGATTTTTGTTCACCAACAACAATTAATGGAACATCGGATTTAGCATGTCCATCAGTAGATGCCGGAGGTTTAGGATTAAGTGGTGGAGATCCTACAGTCGATTGCTATTATGAAGATACAGTTATAGAAGCTAATTATTTAGAATTAGGAGATACTTCTAGTTACGATGTAGAATCTATAGCTTATAATCCACCATATCAATTTGGTTGTTTGGCTAATCCTGTAAGTGTAAATCTTGATGATGTGTTTTCCCCTGTTGTTAATTTGCCTTTCGATTTCTGTTTTTATGGAAACACTTATAACTCTTGTGTTATTGGTTCAAATGGTGTCATTTCTTTTGATACTAGTTTGGCAAACGGACCGTCTGGATGGAGAATGCTCTATCCTATACCAAATGCTGAAAATGCTAGAGACTATAATAGTGGCACAAATACCTATTTCTTTGGCCCTTCTATCTATGGGGTACATCATGATGTAGACCCAAGTATTGGAGGTGAAATAGGTTACCAACTAATTACATTAGACACAGGTTGTCAAGCTCTTGTTACAGCATGGAAAGATGTCCCTATGTATCTTGACAATTCCATTTTATATTCTGGCATGATGGTCTTTTATGAGGATACTAATGTTATAGAAATATACATAGAAGAAAAAAATTTAGATCCTACTTGGAATAATGAAAGAGCCTCTGTAGGATTACAGGCCAATGCAACAGTAGCAACGGTACCACCAGGAAGAAATACAAATAGCACTGATTGGAGTGTCTCACAAGAAGCTTGGAGATTTGTACCTTCTGGTGCATCAATTACAGATTTGAAATGGTATCAAAACTCAATATCTGCGGCCAATGAAATTATTGATCCTAATGATGATGGTGAAATAACAGTGAACCCAGCAGTTACTACTACATATTTTTCAGAAGTAACATACACTTTGTGTAACGGTAGCACAATTGTTGAATCTGATGCTACAACTGTAACTGTAAGTGGTAATAAAACTTGGAATGGCTCAGTAAGCACAGCATGGGAAAATGCAAATAATTGGACTCCTGTTGGAGTTCCAATTTCATCAGATTGTATCACAATTCCTGTCACCGCAAATGACCCAATAATGTTAGGCACAACGGATGGCGTTGGTTATAATATGGAAATATTAGATGGTGCATTGCTTACTCAGCAATCTAATTCATCACTCACAATAGAAGACGATATTAGGATTGAGCCAAATGGAGATTTAGAAGTAAGAGATAGTGCTAGTGTTATACAAATTATAGATGTAACCACTAATAAAAATGACGGATCTGCAAGAGTGCAACGAAAAGTAGATGGATTAAACTCATATGATTATGTATATTGGTCTTCGCCTGTAGATCTCTTTGATGTAGAAGATATATCACCTGGTAGTTCAAATTCTTTGATATATAATTGGGAACCTACCGTTGCCAATGGTACAGCAGGTGAGCATGGAACGTGGATTAATACTTCAGAGAATATGATACCTGGAAAAGGCTATATTATACGTGGATTAATTGGTACTTCAATTGCAAATACAGCTGAGTTCAGTGGTACTATAAATAATGGAAAAATTTCGTTTCCTATTTCTAGAGGGACATGGACAGGTGCAGATTATGTTGGTATAGGTAATACAGCAACGGCAGAAGATGACAACTGGAATTTACTGGGTAATCCGTATCCTTCAGCAATTTCTTTAAAAGATTTTGTCGATGCAAATCCAACGATTGACGGCACATTATATTTTTGGAGACACCTTAATGCAGCTAGTGCTGCGATAAATGACCCTTTTTACGAAAATTATGCATATAATTATAATGATAGTGATTATATAGCCGCTAACAGTTTTGGATCATCTCCACCAGGATTTAATGACTATATAGCTTCTGGTCAAGGCTTTTTTGCTTTAATGCTTGATTCAGCTACTACTCCTAATACCGTTAACTTTGATAATACTATGAGAGGAGTTTATGCTAATGATGGTTTTTATCGTGATGCCCCTGGAGTACAAAGTAAGCATCGCATTTGGTTGGATTTAGTTGGTGAAGATAATACAGCTCTATCCATCTTAGTTGGTTTTGCAGATGGAGCTTCAGATAATATGGATAGATTATATGATGGCATTTCAATTAATAAATCTGAAAATCAATTCTATTCTGTGTTATCTGACCAAAAACTTACAATTCAAGCTAAGGCACTACCTTTTGAAGATTCAAAAACTATTGCACTAGGATATCAAACATCTAATCCTGGAGGTTTCACCATCTCAATAAATCAACTAGACGGCTTGTTTGTCGACTCAAATCAAAGTATATATGTTGAAGATAAAGAACTCAATATAATTCATGATTTAAGAGCAAATCCGTATTCATTTACTACAGAATCAGGAACTTTTAATGAAAGGTTTGTCCTTAGATTTAATAACACTACTTTAGGTATTAAAGATCAAGATATTATTACCGACTTAAGAATTAGATCAGTTAATAATACAATTGATGCAATTTCTTCACTTAGTGTAATTAAAAAATTCGAAGTGTTTGATATTACAGGAAGAACAATTCACAAAAACATAAACGTAAATAACACAAGTTATATTTATCAAACCAATGGGTTGAGTGAGGGTACTTATATTGTACAAGTTTTACTCGCCAATGGTGCTATAGTATCAAAGAAAGTTATTATCTAATGTAATAATTTAAAAAACTGAATATAGACCTTGATTTTAAATAGTCAAGGTCTTTTTCTTTTCTGTAAGCTTCGCGCTCAAAAGAAATATTTCTATAGGCTAAATGCCAATTTCTATATTGAATCAAACGAATTAAAAATTCTAGTCCATAGACCAGAAAAAAGGGAATAATTAATAGTTCTATTTGCTGTCGCAAATGGATTCTTTCATGATTTATAAAAATAGCATTGCCTTTTAAAGTTTTGTACTTTAAAAACATAAAAGGAAAAATAGTAATACCAATATAACCTTTTGGTACAATGTATTTTGAAATCAATATCATATTTTATTCGTTTCAAAAATCACACCAATTTACATTATCTTTGTTAAGTATGAAGAAATATGTCCCAATTGAAGACGGAGACTACTATCTAACACCCGAAGGCTATCGTTGTTTCACAGAGCAATATCACTTAAAACGAGGATATTGTTGTGAAAGTGGTTGTAGACATTGTCCTTATGGATTTGATAAAAATACATTAAAAAAGAAGTGATGCAGATGACAAAATTATCTTTCAAAGATCAAATACTAGAGGGCATTCCAAATGTGTTACCTCAAACAAAATCTTATGATTCTTCTATAAATCATGCACCAAAACGAAAAGCTATTCTCTCTATTGAAGAAGAGAAATTAGCACTTAAAAACGCATTACGTTACTTCGATAAAAAGCATCATAAAGAGCTACTACCTGAATTTAAAAACGAATTAAAAACCTACGGTAGAATCTACATGTACAGATTTCGACCAGATTACAAAATGTATGCAAGGCCAATCGAAGAATATCCTGCAAAGTCAAAACAAGCAGCAGGTATTATGCTAATGATTCAGAATAATTTAGATTATGCAGTGGCACAACATCCGCATGAGTTAATTACTTATGGCGGAAATGGAGCAGTATTTTCAAATTGGGCGCAATACAGGCTCACAATGAAGTATTTGGCTGAAATGAATAATAAACAAACTCTTGTGATGTATTCTGGTCATCCAATGGGTTTATTCCCTTCTCATAAAGAAGCACCTAGGGTTGTGGTTACAAACGGTATGATGATTCCTAATTACTCCAAACCCGATGATTGGGAAAAGTTTAATGCACTTGGAGTAACACAATATGGACAAATGACTGCTGGAAGTTATATGTATATTGGTCCTCAGGGTATTGTACACGGCACCACAATAACCGTTTTAAATGGGTTTAGAAAAATAGGCAAATCACCTAAAGGTAATCTTTTTGTAACTTCTGGATTAGGCGGAATGTCTGGCGCTCAACCCAAAGCTGGAAATATTGCAGGTTGTATTACAGTTTGTGCTGAAGTTAATCCTAAGATTACACAAGTTCGTTTAGACCAAGGTTGGATAGACGAAAACATAACTGATTTAGATGAATTAGTTTCTAGAGTTAAAAATGCAAAAACTAAAAAAGAAACCATTTCAATAGCCTATTTAGGTAATATAGTTGATGTATGGGAAAAATTTGACAAAGCCAATATCCACATTGATTTAGGAAGCGACCAAACCTCGCTTCACAATCCATGGGCTGGTGGATACTATCCTGTAGATATATCTTTTGAAGATGCCAATGAAATGATGGCCAATAATCCTGAATTATTTAAAGAAAAAGTTCAAGAAACTTTACGCCGTCATGCTAAAGCTATAAACAAACATACTGCTAAAGGCACATACTTTTTTGATTATGGAAATGCCTTTTTATTAGAAGCTTCTAGAGCTGGTGCAGATGTAATGTCTGAAAATCCAACAATAGGTCGCGAGTTTAAATATCCAAGTTATGTGCAAGATATCATGGGACCAATGTGTTTTGATTACGGATTTGGACCATTTCGTTGGGTATGTGCCTCAGGAAAACCTGAAGATTTAGCAAAAACAGATAAAATTGCTTGTGATGTTCTTGAAGAAATAATGAAGAATTCTCCTAAAGAGATTCAACAACAAATGTCTGATAATATCCAATGGATAAAAGGCGCACAAGAAAACAAATTAGTTGTTGGCTCACAAGCAAGAATATTATACGCAGATGCAGAAGGAAGAATGAAAATTGCCGAGGCTTTTAATAAAGCTATTGAAAAAGGTGATATTGGATATGTTATACTTGGTAGAGATCATCATGATGTATCCGGAACAGACTCACCATACAGAGAAACTAGTAATATCTATGATGGTTCTCGCTTTACCGCTGATATGGCCATACATAATGTTATCGGAGATAGTTTTAGGGGAGCCACTTGGGTAAGTATTCATAATGGTGGTGGTGTTGGATGGGGAGAAGTTATAAATGGTGGTTTTGGTATGGTTCTTGATGGTACTAAAGAAGCATCAAAACGATTAAAACAAATGTTATTTTGGGATGTCAACAACGGAATTTCAAGACGTAGTTGGGCCAGAAACGAAGGAGCAATTTTCGCCATAAAACGAGCCATGGAAGTTGAACCTAACTTAAAAATAACTTTACCGAATACTGTTGATGAAAATTTATTGTAAATAATTAAAAAAAAGCGATATGAAGAAACTAATTAAACTCACTCCGATTTTAGTATTTGCCATCCTTCTATCTTCCTGTAGTTCTGTTAGAGTTGCAGCAGATTATGATAAAGAGGCAAATTTTGACACTTACAAAACATTTGCATTCTTTAAACCAGGTATTGATAAGGCTGAGATAAATGATATCGACAAACGTAGAATTCTTAGAGCTATCGAAGCAGAATTGATGGCAAAAGGGATGACTAAATCCGAAAATCCAGATATGCTTGTTAGTATATTCACCAAATCGAACCAACGTGTTGATATTTACAACAATGCTTGGGGCGCAGGTGCCTGGGGCTGGGGAGGTTTCAATCGTTGGGGTTGGGGTTGGGGACCTGGTTGGGGAGGAAATCAAGTTTCCACCAAAACTGAAGGTGTTCTTTTCATCGATTTCATTGACGCAAGCAAAAAAGAATTGATTTGGCAAGGATCCGGTACAGGCTATCTTGTTACTCGAAATGTAGAAAAGAAAGAAGCGCGTATAAAAGAATTTGTATCAAAAACCATGGAACAATTTCCGCCCGTAAAATGATATTTCTACCATAATATAATAGAAAAGCATCGTTGTTTCGATGCTTTTTTTGTTTCTAGTATTTACTTAGTGTTTAAATCTAAAAACTATATCTTTGGCGCCTTTTAAGAACATATATTATGATTTTAGGTCAAACTACTAGAAAAAACTTTACTCAGAATCCAAAGAATGATATTCTTTCAGGATTAACTGTTGCTTTAGCATTAGTTCCAGAGGCAGTAGCATTTGCCTTTGTTGCAGGTATTGATCCTCTAGTTGGACTTTATGGAGCCTTTATGATGGGAATTGTTACAGCACTTTTTGGTGGTCGTCCCGGAATGATTTCTGGAGCAACAGGAGCAATGGCAGTTGTTATGGTCCATCTTATTCAAAAAGGAAACGAAGTAGGTATCACACTCGCAACACCAATTGAAAACCTTGGTCTACAATGGCTATTTATAACTTTATTATTTGTTGGTGGTATTCAAATATTAGCAGGTGTTTTTAAACTTGGCAAGTTTGTTCGCTTGATTCCACACCCAGTTATGATGGGATTTGTCAATGGTTTAGCTATTGTTATATTCTTGTCTCAATTAGGTTTATTTCCAAATGCAGTCCCAAAAGATATTTCTATTTGGAGTAATCCATCAGATTGGTTTTCAGCATTATTTACAAATGCAGCATTCTGGAAAATGATGGGATTCATAGCGTTAACTATGGGAATAATGTATGGATTACCTAAGCTTACAAAAAAGATTCCTGCTGCCTTAATAGCAATTATAGTTGTGGCTTGTATTACAATTTTTGGTGGAATAGAAATGAGTACAGTAGGTTCATTCATCAAAGAAGGAGGAGGAGAAGGCTTGCAGGGCAGTTTACCTGAATTCCAAGATCAAATCTTTGGATTATTTAGTACACTTTCCGGTCACTGGGATTTAATATTATCTACTGCATTTATATTAGCTGCAGTTGGCCTAATTGAGTCGTTAATGACATTGAATCTTATTGATGAAATGACCGAAACAAGAGGAAATGGCAACAGAGAATGTATTGCTCAAGGTGGTGCAAATATGTTAAATGGATTTTTTGGTGGTATGGGAGGCTGTGCCATGATTGGCCAATCTATAATCAACGTAGACTCTGGTGGTCGTGGTCGATTATCTGGTGCCGTTGCTGCTCTTGCACTACTCTGCTTTGTTCTATTTGGAGCACCTTTAATTGAGCAAATTCCAATTGCTGCTTTAGTTGGTGTAATGTTTATGGTAGTAATAGGAACATTTGCATGGAGTAGTTTCAGAATCATAAGAAAAATTCCTGTTTCTGATGCCATAGTTTTAATTGCTGTTTCTGCAATTACAGTGTGGAAAGATCTAGCAATCGCTGTTATTGCTGGTGTTATAATTTCTGCTCTGGTTTTTGCGTGGAAGAATGCAACTATGATTAGAGCTCGAAAACGCATTCAACAAGATGGTACTAAAACTTATGAAATTTGGGGGCCATTATTTTTTGGATCAATTCAGAATTTCAATTCTAAATTTGATGCTAAAAATGATCCTGATAAAGTTGAAATAGATTTTGTAGAATCTCGCGTTAGTGATCATTCTGCTTTAGAAGCTATTTTTAATTTAGTCGAAAAATATGAGGCTGAGGGAAAATCCATTAAACTTAAACATTTGAGTGAAGATTGTAAAGTATTGCTTCGAAAAGCAAGTCCTAAGTTTGAAGAAGTCATTATTGAAGATATTGATGATCCAAGATATCATTTAGCCGCAGATCCAGAGAAATTCACAAAACCTCTTTCTGAATATAAAATATAAGTCAACTTTACTTTTTTTATTTACCGCTTATAACTTAAGTGTTAAGTGATTAACTACAATTTTCATCCTTTTTACAAAAATAAAGGGGTGAAAATAATTGAAAATCAATTAATTAGACTACTTTCGCACCTTAATTTAATATATTTTAATATGAGTACTGGTACAGTAAAATTTTTTAATGACTCTAAAGGTTTTGGATTCATAACAGAAGAAGGAAACGACAAAGAGCATTTTGTACACATTTCTGGTTTAATCGATGAGGTTAGAGAAGGTGACAATGTAGAATTTGATTTAACAGAAGGAAAAAAAGGATTAAACGCAGTAAATGTAAAAGTTATATAATTATATACCTTACAATCTTTTTAAGAATAAGGCCTATCTTTTAGATAGGCTTTTTTAGTACTTACATTTGAACATGTTGCTCTTCAGGAAATTGACTAGGAATGCTATCCAAATCTTCATTAAGCATTTGTCTTAAATCAATTTCAATACCTCTTGAAATAGTAGAAATAGGAACATCATTAGGCCCGCCTTCAAATGGGTTTTCTCCAGTTCTGGCCAAACGCTCCATGGTATGAAATGCCCATGACACCACAGCACAAAACGGAATTGCAATCCAAATAAAATATTTACCTACAAGAAAAAAATCATCTACCATGGTTTCACCAATTTCTGCAAACTCTGGAATTAAACCAAAGGGTATTAAAATGGTAAAAACTCTAGTAAGGTATAAGCCCAAACTTGCATATTGTCTAGGGTAAGGGAAGTTTTTTATTCGTTCTGATTTACCTTGATGGGTAAAAAGAGATTCTAATACATTTTCTAGTTCTAAGAAAGCAAATTCCCAAATTAGACCTTTCTCCTTCAATTCTCTTATATGCTTAGATTGTAAATATAAAAGTGCAGTCTGCTTATTTCCTTTAGATAAAACATATGCTCTTTCTTCTTCTGATAAATACATCATAAGATTGTCATCTAGAGTAGAGACTTCTTCTGGTATATGAATCATATCTCTCCATTCTTGATTAGTTTTTGATTTGTGCTGAGTCTCCCAAGATTTTCGTTGTCGCATGGCATACCGCAACGCAGTCATCCAAGCAATATGACGATAGACTAGTCTCTTTTTGTGTTGTTTTAATTCATCTTCAGAGACTGGATGACCACAGTATTCGTTTGTAACCATATCTTGGACTTTCATTCCCCAAGTACGAGATGTATTTACTATAGCTCCCCAAATCATTCGAGCCTCCCAAATACGTCCATAAGCAGAATTATTCTGGAAACCCACCAAAAAGGCCACTGCTGTACCAATCAAGGCAACTGGTGTCCATGGTACATTTAGAAATGTAAATCCGAAAACTTTATAAAGAATAGTAATAATCCCAGCATAAAGAAGATAAATCAATGTCTCTCCACGCGTCCAAAGCACCATGTCTTTGATTGAGTAACGTTTTTTGGTAAGCATTTAGTTATGATTATTTGATGTAAGATAATAAAAATCTTACATCAAATAATCACCTAGTAATTCAATAGATCTTCAATTTTTGATTTCACTTTCTCTGTCGAAGGAATCATTGTTTGCTCCAACGTCGAATTTAAAGGAATTGCTGGCATGTTTTCACTTCCAATAGTCATTACTGGTGCATCTAAATATTTGAAACATTCTTCTTGAATTTTTCCAGCTAAGGCTCTAGCAAAACTATTATTTGAAGGTTCTTCTGTAACGACTAAACATTTGCCCGTTTTTTTGACAGATTTCATAATGGTATCTTCATCTAAAGGATATAAAGTTCTCAAATCAATAATTTCAATTTGGTCTCTCATACCTAGTTCTCCTGAAGCATTATACGCCCAATGCACTCCCATCCCATAAGTAACAATGGTTAAGGTCTCAACATTTTCTTGTTTCCAGATTTCTTGTAAAACCCAAGCTTTACCGAAAGGCAAAACGTAATCTTCACTTGGCTCAACAGAAGTAGCTCCTTGTGTACCTGGTACTTTAGACCAATACAATCCTTTATGTTCTAAAATAACTACTGGATTAGGATCGTGATAAGCGGCCTTCATTAAGCCCTTAAGGTCAGCTCCATTGCTTGGATAGGCTATTTTAATTCCTCTAATATTTGTGATAACACTTTCAACAGAAGACGAATGATACGGCCCACCACTTCCATAGGCACCGATAGGCACGCGTAAAATCATACTTACAGGCCATTTACCATTAGATAAGTAACAGCTGCGACTCACCTCAGTAAATAGCTGATTTAAACCTGGCCAGATATAATCTGCAAACTGCACCTCAACAATAGGCTTTAACCCAACCGCAGACATTCCAACTGTTGAACCCACAATAAAAGCTTCCTGTATTGGTGTGTTAAACACGCGATCGTCTCCAAATTTTTGCGCTAAGGTTGCTGCTTCTCTAAAAACACCACCTAACCTACCACCAACATCTTGTCCGTAGAGTAAACATTCTTTATGTTCTCGCATTAACTCTTCAACAGCAAATAGCGCACAATCTACCATCACGACTTTATCCGCACCTTCTGGTTCACGAGTTCCTTTTTCTTCAGTTATTGGTGTTGGTACAAAATCATGTGTAAATAGATCCTCAGGTTTTGGGTCTTCAGCTTTTAATGCTTTTTCAAAATCTGAAGCTACTTTGTCTTTAGCAGATTCTTCTATGTCATTAACTTCCTTTTCACAAAAGCCATTATCTAGGAGTTGCTGTCTTAAAACTGGATAAGGATCACGGGAACGCGCTTCATCTAAATCATCACGATACCATTCCATACGAACACCAGATGTATGATGATTCAGTAAAGGTACCTTAGCATGCACCAAAAATGGTCTACGCTCTTTTCGAATTGTTGCAATCACTTTTTCTATAGCCTCATAGCTTTCTGTAAAGTTTGCCCCATCAATAGAAATTGCCTCTAATCCATGGAATCCTTGAGCATATTCAAACGCATTCTGTGCTCTCGTTTCAGCTGCATTCGCAGAAATATCCCAACCATTATCTTGTACTAAATACAGAATTGGCATCTGCTTCAAAGCGGCCATCTGAAAAGCTTCTGCTATTTCTCCTTCCGTCACAGAAGCATCACCCAGCGAACATACAGAAATAGGATTTTCAATTGAAGTATCATTTAAACCTTGTATTTCTTTATACTGTATTCCCATAGCAACACCAGTTGCAGGAATCGCTTGCATTCCTGTGGCTGACGATTGGTGCGGAATTTTTGGCTTATCATCATCTTTTAAACTTGGATGTGAGTAATAAGTTCTGCCTCCAGAAAACGGATCATCTTTTTTGGCCAATAATTGCAACATTAAATCATAAGGCTCCAATCCAAAAGACAATAACATAGCATCATCTCTATAGTATGGAAAAGCATAATCTTGTGGCAATAATTGTAGCCCTAAAGCTATTTGAATTGCTTCATGCCCTCTCGATGTGGCGTGCACATACTTAGAAACCTGTTTAAAATTAGCTTCGTACAATTCTGTCATTGCTTTTGCCATGCAGAGCTTTGCAAATCCTTTCTCTAGTATTTCTTTTTTCATTAAGCCAATTCTTTTTCAACTTTAATCATCCAGCCAAATTTATCTTCAACTTTTCCAGTTTTAATTGCATTTAAAGAGTGGTTAACTTCCAATCCAACTGGGCTTGCATCAGACACATGAATTGTTTCTCCATCTAATCCAATTTCCTGAATATAAGCTATCCCAACCGCAGTTCCTGTACCGAATGCTTCTTCTAGGGTATTATTTTTTGAAGCTTCTTGAATTTCGTCTATCGTGATTGCACGCTCTGTCACTTCATAACCTTTATCTCTTAAAATAGCAATTACACTCATTCTAGTAATACCATCTAAAATGGAACCGTCGCGTTTTGGTGTAATGAATTTTCCACCTATTTTGAAGAAAATATTCATAGTCCCAACTTCCTGAATATATTTATGCTCAATTGCATCTAACCATAATACTTGATCGTAACCTTTTTCTTTTGCCAACTCTGTTGGACGAATAGCTGCTGCATAATTCCCAGCTGCTTTAGCTTCACCTGTACCACCATTTGCAGCACGTATATATTCTCTTTCTGCCCATAATTTAATTCGCTTACTAAAAAATGGACCCGCTGGTGATGCCATAATAATAAACTTAAAATATGTTGCTGCACGCATACCAATAAATGGCTCATCAGCATACATAAACGGTCTTAAATAGAGTGCACTTCCGTCTGTTGGCGGAATCCAATTGCGTTCTAAATCGACGAGTTGTTTTAATCCTTCAATAAACATACTTTCAGGAAAATGAGGCATTCCCATTCTATCTGCACTTTTATTTAATCTTGCTGCATTTTTATCTGCGCGAAAAAGCATTGGGTTACCATCAGTATCAACAGTAGCTTTCATTCCTTCGAAAATAGCTTGTCCGTAATGCAATGCCATTGCCGCTGGATGTGTTGGTATCATTCCCATAGGAACAATTCTTGGATTAATCCATTCACCATTTTCATAATCACATATAAACATATGATCCGTAAAAGTGGTTCCTAATGGTATATTGTTGAAATCGATATTTTCAACTTTTGAATTTTCTACTCTTTTGATGTCTATATTTTTCATAACATTATATCTTTCGGTTCAAATCAAATTGTTCAAAATAATCAGCCACCCGGCGCACAAAACTTCCACCTAAAAAGCCATCAACAACACGATGATCAAAAGAAAGCGATAAGTACATCATACTTCTAATTGCAATTTCGTCTCCTTTTTCTGTTTCGATAACCTCTGGTCTTTTCTTTATGATTCCTAATGCCAGTATGGCCACTTCGGGTTGATTGATAATTGGTGTACCCATAACACTTCCAAAAGTTCCGACATTAGAAATGGTAAACGTACTTCCTTTTATATCATCTCCTACAAGCCTATTTTCTCTGGCTTTATTTGCTAATTCATTTACATTTTCAGCAAGTTGTTTCAAATCTTTAGTATCTGCATTTTTCACCACAGGAACAATTAAATTTCCGCTCGGTAATGCTGTTGCCATACCAATATTTATATCTTCTTTTACAATAATATTATCACCATCGACTGATGCATTTATATTTGGAAAATCTTTAACCGCTTTTGCAACCGCTTCAACAAATAATGGTGTAAAGGTTAAACGCTCACCATATTTTTCTTGAAAAGCTATTTTATTAGCATTTCTCCAGTTAACCACATTGGTTAAATCGGCTTCCACATATGCAGTAACATGTGGTGACGTGTGCTTTGAATACACCATATGATCTGCAATCATCTTACGCATGCGATCCATTTCAATGACTTTACCTTCTCCTTTATCGAATGTTAGTTGCGGTATTCTATAAGCCGTTGGGTCTTTGGTTAAGGGTTGAGCAGATTTGTATGGTCGACCATCTTCGATATATTGAAAAAGGTCACTTTTACGTAAGCGTCCTTCTTTTCCTGTAGCAGGAATTCGAGCTAATTCTTCAAAACTAATATGATGCTCTTTGGCAATTGAAATAACTAATGGAGAGAAGAATGTGTTAGCATTTGATGTTGAAAAAGAAGTTGAAGAACTCTGAATTGCCTTTGGAATTTTAAGAACTTTCTGCTTTACACTATCTGATTTTTTTGGTTTATTATCCTTTTTCTTAGTTTCCTTTTTCGCTGATGATGATTTACCATTTGCTTTTATAATAGCAATGGTTTCACCAATTTTAATAACATCATTGGCATTATACAAAATATCTACAATTACACCTGAAACTGTTGAGGGTACTTCTGAATCTACCTTATCAGTAGCCACTTCTAACAACATTTCATCGTCTTCAATAGTATCACCAACATTTTTAAACCAAGTAATGATTACCGCTTCAGTGATACTTTCACCCAATTTGGGCATTTTAAATTCGAAATTTTCCAAATCAAAAATAGTTTTTATATAAGAAATAAAGATACTTCATATCGAATATATCTACTATTAAAAACTTTATTATTAACTATAAAAAATTATTTATTCTAAATTATTATTATTTAAAAGTTTTTTATTCTTTTTATATTTGTATTTAAGCCATTTTAAAAAATAATTTTCTTATGCCATACGTTCTTGATAAGATAGACTCACAAATCCTAGCTATTCTTCAAAAAAACAGCAATAGGACCACTAAAAGTATTGCTGAGGAACTCGGCATGACTACGTCACCAATTTTTGAACGTATTAAAAAGCTTGAAAAAGAAGGTTATATTAAGAAATATGTTGCAGTATTAGACCATAAGAAAATAGGTTTAAAACTTAAGGTATTTATTGGAATCACTTTACAAGGTCATACAAGAAGTTATTTGGAAAAGTTTGTGAAAGAGATTAATGATTTTCCTGAAATTGTAGAATGCCATCGTGTAAGTGGAAATTTCGATTATTTATTGAAGCTAGTTGTTGAAGATATTGAAGCTTATGAAACGTTTATTATTTCAAAATTAACACTTCTACCATATTTAGGTAATGTACAAAGTTTAATTACGCTTTCAACTGGAAAAGAAACCAATGAAATTGATTTAAGTAGAATTTGATTTTACTTTTTAAAAGTCTCTCTAAGCGTCTTATAAATATCATCTTGCACTTTCATATTTTCAGGAACTTCTCTTAGTGGCTCAACTTCTCGTAAAGATTTATGACAATCTGCTGGTAATTGCTGATAAAGCTCCGTCCCTTTCGTTTTCCAAGCTATCATTTCATTAGAAACTTCCTTTACAATTTTTGCCGGATTCCCAACTACTAAACTACGCTTTGGAATTTTAGTTTCTGCCTTAACAAATACCATGGCTCCAACTATAGATTCATCACCAATTTCAGCATCATCCATAATAACCGTATTCATACCTATTAAACAATTTCTGCCCAAATTAGCTCCATGAATAATAGCTCCATGTCCAACATGCGCGCTTTCTTTAAGAATGATTGATTTTCCTGGAAACATATGGACTGTACAATTTTCTTGCACATTTACACCATCTTCCAATATGATTTGTCCCCAATCACCACGAATTGCAGCTCCAGGACCTATATAACAGTTTTTGCCTATAATCACATTGCCTGTCACAGCAGCTAAAGGGTGCACAAAACTACTTTCGTGAACTACTGGTGTATAGCCATTAAAACTGTATATCATTTTATTTAAACCCTTTTAATTTCTCTTTTGTAAATTCTGACAGCACTAATCTTCCACTTGTTTGCGCGCGCTCTGCTAAAAGCTCATCCCAATGATCAGTACCTTTCCAAAACACCTTTTTCATTTCTAGCATCGCTTCAGTATTGTAAGTACATAAATGCTCTGCTGTTGCTTTTACAGCTTCGTCTAATTCTTCAGTGCTTTCATAGACATGAGTAAATAAACCTTTTTGTTTGGCCCATTCCGCAGAATAAAACGTATTAGCATCAATTGCTATTTGAGACATTGCGCTTAAGCCCATTTTACGTTCTATAGCTGGTCCGACAACAAAAGGTCCGATACCAATATTAAGTTCACTCAACTTTATTGCCGCAAATTTTGTTGCCATGCAATAATCAGTTGAAGCCGCAAGACCTACTCCTCCACCTACAGTTTTACCTTGTATACGTCCAATAATAAATTTCGGACATTTTCGCATGGCATTAATAACGTTAGCAAAACCAGAAAAGAATACTTTTCCAGTAGCCGCATCATTGATATTAATCAATTCATTAAAACTTGCTCCAGCACAAAAGGTACGGTCACCACCACTTTTTAAAACAATCACTTTTATGTCATCGTTCAACCCAGCTTCAGTAATGATATTAGCTAATTTTGCCAGAACATCTCCTGGTAATGAATTATGAGCAGGATGAAAAAACTCGATATATCCTACTTCATTTTCTATGGTTTGTTTTACGTATGGTTTGGTCATCACATTTATGTGTTCCCGTGAAAACGGGAATCTCGTTTTATTAATTACTATTTTAATACCTCATACAAATCCTTCCACTCAGGATTCGACTTTTCTATAAGCTCTATTTTCCAAGCTCTATACCACTTCTTCATTCTTTTTTCTCTCAAATTAGCTTCATCTTCAGTTTCAAACGCTTCAAAATAAACAAGTTTATCTAAATTATATCTAGCTGAAAATGTATTTGGATGTGCTTTTGTTTTATGTTGATATATTCTTTTTTTTAATCGCTTTGTTTTTCCTATGTATAAAACACCTTGCTTTTTATTTGATATTATATAAACTAAGTATTTCATATTTCAAACTCGCATTTTGAGAGATTCCCACTTTCGTGGGAACTTTAAGCAATTCAATTTGCTATAACAAATTGAATTGCTCAAAGTGATGATTTAAATGTTTTCTTTCCATTAAATACCACTCGTATCTATTTAATTCACCAAATACCATATTTTTTAATTTAGCATCTGGATTTTCTTTAAAATATTCTAAATAGGCTTCTCGTTGCGTCTTAAATTTTTCAATAGCAGTGGCTAAATCTGAGTGCTTTAAATCATCCAGTGTTTCCTTATCTAACAAAGGGAACCGCGAATTCTGAGGGAATTTTTTATAATTCCAAAGGCTATTTTTTACTTTTTCCAAAATCTTTTCTGGTGTTGAAATTTCAAAATCCTGAATTTCACCCGCCGCAATTTTATAAGTAAACTCCAAATGCTCAATCATGTGTTGTGGTGTCATGATTCCCCATTTTGGTTTCATGTCTTCGGTCAATTTAGATAAACATTCGTCAATCTTTTCATCAGTCATTTCTACAAAAACTTCTTGTTTCTTTTGCACCATAGTTAATACAGTTGCTAAAGCCACAAGTTCATCATCTGCGTCAAAAATTTCAGCAAACCATTTTACGATTCCGCTCGGATGTTCAGCAGAGGCTACATCACGATCTATTTTTTGTTTACAGGTTAAACGTACATAAATAGTATCGTTATGATATAATGGTCTAAGGAAACGACATTCTTCTAAACCATAATTAGCTGATACAGGTCCTTTATTTGGATACACAAACAATCCTGCAGCAGCCGAAATAATGAAATAACCATGAGCTGTACGCTTTTCAAAAATACTTCCATCAAGAGATGTGATATCTGTATGCGCATAGAAATGATCCCAAGTGACATTAGCAAATGAGATGATATCTGTATCTGTAATGGTTCGCTTATGCGTCTTCATTGACATTCCTGTCTCAATATCCTCCCAATGGTATTTAAAAGGATGTTGTTCTGCTTCTTTATATTTTGCATTCTGCTGATAGATTCCCGTAATCTCAGTAATCGTTGTTGGCGAACCTTGGATTGCGGTACGTTGTAAATAATGTTTTATACCACGCATTCCCCCCATTTCTTCTCCGCCACCTGCACGTCCTGGACCTCCATGGACTAGATATGGTAATGGCGAACCATGACCTGTGCTTTCTTTAGCGCTCTCTCTATTGAGTACTAATATTCGACCATGATGAGATGCTGCATTAACGACATACTCCTTAGCAATTTTATCATCATTTGTTGCTATTGAAGACACTAATGAGCCTTTACCCATTTGAGCAAGCGTAATTGCTTCATCTAAATTTTTATAAGGCATAATGGTACTTACAGGACCAAATGCTTCACGTTCGTGAATTACTGTATTCTGAAATGGATGATCAGCTCTTAATAAAATAGGACTAATAAAAGCACCTTTTTTAGCATCTGCTCCAATGGTTTCAATTTTATCTACATCTCCATATACGATTTGTGCTTCTTTAGCTAGATCGTTTACAGAATCTTTTACAGCTTGAACTTGTTGTTGACTTACTAAAGATCCCATGCGTACTTCTTTTAATCTTGGATCTCCAATAGTCACTTTATCAAGTGCTTTTCCTAATGCAATTTGAACATCTTCAACTAAATTCTCTGGCACCATGATTCTACGGATTGCTGTACATTTTTGTCCAGCTTTTACAGTCATTTCTTTTCTCACCTCCTTGATGAACAAGTCAAATTCAGGTGTCCCAGGAACCGCATCTTCTCCTAAAATAGACGCATTTAATGAATCCGCTTCCATCGTAAATGGCACAGATTCTTGAATCAATCTTGGGTGTGCTTTCAGTAAACGTCCTGTTTGGGCAGAACCAGTAAATGTGACTACGTCTTGAGATTCTACTGTATCTAATATCGTTTTTACAGTTCCATTAATGATTTGAAGCGCACCTTCTGGAAGAATGCCAGAATCAACAATTGTTCTCGCTACGGCTTCTGCTAAATATGATGATGAAGGTGCTGGTAAAACCACAGCTGGTACTCCTGCCATCCAGTTCACCGCACATTTTTCTAACATTCCCCAAACTGGAAAATTGAAAGCATTGATATGTACAGCTACTCCTTTTCTAGGTACCATTATATGATGCGCCATAAAACGTCCACCACGAGACAAATCGATAGCATCGCCTTCAACATGAAACGGTTGATTTGGAAATAACTTTCTTAAGGACGCATTGGCAAATAAATTTCCGAATCCACCTTCAATATCTATCCAACTATCTACTTTTGTCGCACCTGTTCTGTAGCTTAAGTCATAAAAGGCATCTTTTCTTTTGGTGAGATATAAGGCTAAACTCTTGAGCATATTCCCACGCTCTTGAAACGTCATTTTTCGAAGTTTTTCTCCACCTTTGGTTCTTCCATATTGAAGAATATCAGGAATATCTAACCCTTCTATTGCCACGCTAGTAAATGCTTCGCCAGTTACAGCATCTAGAATTGGTGCTCCCTCCTCTTTACCTGTTGTCCAGTTTCCTTGAACGTAATGTTGTATTTTTTCCATAATAACTTAAGCCATTATTCTTAAAACTCTTCCTGTAATTTTCCCTTCGACGGACTTCACATAACCATCTACAATTTTATGCATTGGTACTGGTGTGTTTCCCGGAAAATAATCTTTATATTTTTCAAATGAGTCTTCTACTAAATCTGAGCATACTACATTGATACGCTTTCCGTCTTTTAACTCTAAAGCGACAGCTTTCACAAAACTATTTATGGCTCCGTTGACCATGGCAGCACTTGTTGTCATATCAACAGGGTCGTCTGCTAAAATTCCCGTTGATAATGTTATTGAACCATTTGGATTAAGATAGTCCTTTCCAATTCGGACAACATTAACTTGACCCATCATTTTACTCTTTATGCCTATATAAAAATCATCTTCCGATAAATTATCAAGCTTGTCCCATTTTGCATCTCCAGCAATGGCAACAATAGCATCAAGCTTACCAACAGAATCAAACATCGACTTAATAGAACTTGAATCTGAAAAATCCACTGTTACGTCACCTGAATTTCGTCCAGCAATGAGCACCTCATGTTTTTGAGCTAGTCGTTCACTAACCTTTTTCCCTATGGTTCCGTTTCCTCCTATAACTAGAATCTTCATTTATACTTTTTCTATAATTGCTGCATAACCTTGTCCAACACCAATACACATGGTTACTAATGCATATTTTTTATTTTGCTCGTGCAATTCTACAGCTGCAGAATAAGCAATCCTTGCTCCTGTAACTCCTAATGGATGACCAATTGCAATCGAGCCACCATTTGGGTTTAATCTAGCATCGTCATCTGCCAATCCCCAAGCTCTCGTACATGCTAAAGCCTGAGCTGCAAAGGCTTCATTTAATTCAATAACATCCATATCATCCATGGTCAAACCGGCTTTTTCTAATGCTTTATTAGAAGCTTGAACTGGACCAATTCCCATAATTCTTGGCTCTACACCAACCACAGCAGAACTTACAATTCTTGCTAATGGTTTTAGGTCATATTTTTTTACAGCATCTTCTGAAGCAATAATAGTTGCTGCTGCTCCATCATTTAATCCAGATGAATTTCCTGCAGTAACACTTCCTCCTTCTTTTTTGAAGGCTGCTCTTAGTTTCCCTAATACTTCTAAAGATGTATTTGGTTTTACAAATTCATCTTTTGAAAATTGAATTGGATCTTTTTTGCGTTGCGGAATTTCAACAGTAATTATTTCTTTTGCTAGTCGCCCATTTTCCTGAGCTTTTGAGGCTTTCAATTGACTCCTATAGGCGAATTTATCTTGGTCTTCTCGAGAGATATTATATTTCTCGACAAGATTCTCAGCAGTATTGCCCATTCCGTCAGTGCCATACATCTGTTGCATTTTTGGGTTGATAAAACGCCAGCCAAATGTGGAATCGTACATTTTAGAATCGCCACCAAATCCGGTTGAGGGCTTCGCGATAACATATGGACCTCTTGTCATATTCTCTACACCTCCAGAGATAAAGACATCACCATCACCTGCTTTAATAGCACGATTGGCATGAATGATTGCTGATAAGCCAGAACTACATAATCTGTTAACGGTTTCACCTGGCACTGTAAATGGCAAACCTGCTAACAAAGATGACATACGTGCGACATTACGATTATCTTCACCAGCTTGGTTAGCGCAACCCATAATCACGTCATCATAAGCTTCTTTAGGAATATTTGGATTTCGTTTTACAACTTCAGCAATCACTAAAGCTCCTAAATCGTCTGTACGCACAGCCGACAATGTCCCTTTATAATTTCCTATTGGTGTTCTAATTCCGTCTATTATATATGCTTCTTTCATTACTCTTTCCAATCTTTTTGAGTTCTATAAACTATTCCTTTAAAAAGGGCCACTAATTCATCACCTCGTTTTACTTCGATGATATTAAAACCTAATTTGTTATTTACTTTTTCGATTACAGATTCAGCCACTAAATAATCACCTTCATTTAAAGCTTCAATATGATTGATGCTTGTTTCTATCGATACGGCATATTTGCCATGCGTATTAGCTGCAAAACCAAAAGCCGTATCAGCCAACGAATAACTTACTCCGCCATGAGCTTTATCCATGCTATTAAGCATGTCCTTTCTAATAGTCATTCCTAGTTTACAACGTCCTATTTCACATTCTAAAATCTCAATACCTAACCATTGGCTAAAAGCATCTTGAGAAAGCATTTTATATGGAATCTGTTCTCCTTTCATTAAAAGAAGGTCTTATTTTCTCTGTTCATCTTGCGTAATAGTGGACTACAACGGTAACGATCTTCATGGTATTCGTTATAAAGTTCATCTAATTTTGAAACACACCAATCTATTCCTTTTTCGTCTGCCCAAGCTAATAATCCTTTCGGATAATTGACACCTTTAGTCATGGCATTATCTATATCTTCTGCAGAAGCTATATTTAAAAATAGAGCATCTGTGGCTTCGTTAATGAGCATCACTAAAACACGGTTGAATATTTTTTCTGCTAGTACGTTGTCATAAGATTCTTGGCTATCGCTCTGAGTCACACGCTTTCCATTATTATCATATTCATAATAGCCAATTCCAGACTTTCTACCTAAATAACCGGCTTCTGCAAATCGTTTTTGAGTAAACGACGGCTTGTACCTTGGATCGAAATAAAATGCTGTGAACACAGTTTCTGTAACCGTATAATTTACATCGTTACCAATGAAATCCATGAGTTCGAATGGTCCCATTCTAAATCCACCAATCGTTTTTAGACTGTAATCTATAGTTCCAAAGTCTGCAATACCTTCTTCGTAGATTCTTAAGGCTTCTCCATAGAATGGTCTTGCGACTCTATTGACTATAAAACCAGGTGTATCTTTTGCAACGGCAACCACTTTTTTCCAACTAGTAATGGTATCGATTGATTTCTCGAGCACTTCATAAGATGTTTGAATAGCAGGAATAACCTCAACTAATTTCATTAATGGTGCTGGATTAAAAAAATGAATGCCGACACAACGTTTTGGTTTTTTTAAAGACGCGGCAATAGATGCTATAGATAGGCTCGATGTATTTGAAGCTATAATACAATCGTCTGCCACATAACCTTCAAGCTCTGAAAAGACTTTCTTTTTAATATCAAGATTTTCGATAATGGCTTCGATCGTTAGATTTGAATCCGATAAATCTTTCAAGTTATCTACGTAACTAATATTTGACTTAATTCTATTTTTTTCATCAGAATCAATTCGTCCTTTTTCAATTAGACGCAGAAGAATTTTTTCTAATGACGCTTTAGCTCTATCGAGAGCTACTTGATTTGTATCGTATAATTTTACTTGACAACCAGCAGTAGCAGCCACTTGTGCAATACCGCTTCCCATGGTTCCAGAACCTATAATTCCTACGTTCATAGTTTTATATTAAAATGGTAGATTTTTGACATCTACATTTCCGCCTGACAAAATAATGCCGACATTTTTATCTCTAAATTCTCCTTTATTCTTCAATACAGCTGCGAAGGGTACAGCGCAAGAAGGTTCTATAATAATTTTCATGCGCTCCCAAATGAGTCGCATTGCATTTATAATTTCATATTCCTCAACACGGATAATCTTATCGACATGTTTTTGTATAATCGGAAAATTACGATCTCCTAAATGCGTTCTTAAGCCATCAGCAACGGTATGAAAACTTTCATTCGTTTCTATTTTACCCGAAATCAAAGAGCGATAGGCATCATCTGCTTCCATCGGTTCTCCACCAATAACTTTGCAGTTATCCGAAAAATAATGCGCTGCTAAAGCAGTTCCTGCAATAAGTCCACCACCACCAACTGGTGTTAAAATTACGTCTAATTCTGGACATTCTTCTAACAATTCCATAGCAGCAGTACTGTTGCCATAAATAACCTCATCTTGATTCGAAGGATGTAGAAAAGACGCTCCCTTTTCTTTCTTTATTTTATCAGCTGTAGCTTCTCTTGCTTGTGGTGTAGATTCGCATTCTATGATTTCGCCTTTATAAGTCTTTACACCATCCTTTTTAACCTGTGGTGCATTTTCTGGCATGACGATATAAGCCTTAACATCTAATTTTTTAGCAGCCAAGGATACGGCTTGTGCAAAATTACCCGAAGAATGCGTTACGACTCCACGTTCTCTTTCTTCATTTGAAAGCGATAGTATGGCATTAGCTGCACCTCTCATTTTGAAAGCTCCCATTTTTTGAAAGTTCTCACATTTAAACACAATATTTGCTCCTACCATATCATTTAGTAAGCTTGAGCTTAAAACTGGTGTTTTATGAATAAATGGTTTTATTCTATTGTGAACTTCTATGAGGGTTTCTTTATTCAATTAATTCCCTTTGAAATTTGGTTTACGTTTTTCAATAAAAGCCGAAACACCTTCCGCATAGTCATTACTGCTGGCTGCTTCAATTTGCAATTTAGATTCTAAAGCTAATTGATCCACTAGAGTATTAGTCATGGACTTATTGAACAATTCTTTGATAAGACCTAACGCTTTTGTTGGCATATTAGCCAGTTTCACTGCTAATTGATTTATAGTGTCTTCAAATTCATCTAAAGAAACAGATTTATAAATCATTCCCATTTTTTCTGCCTCTTCCGCCGAAATTTTGTCTCCTAACATAGCCAATGCCTGTGCTTTTTGAAAACCAATTAAACGTGGTAAAAAGAATGTACCTGCACTATCAGGAACTAAACCAATTAAACTAAAGGCTTGAATAAAACTCACCTTATCATGAGCAACGACAATATCACAAGCTAAAGCAATGTTAGCTCCTGCTCCTGCAGCCACTCCATTTACGGCACCAATGATAGGTTTCTTAATAGAACGCAATCTTGTGATGATAGGATTGTAATGCTCTTCTAATATTTTTTTAAAACCTGGATTTAATTCCGGATCTGTAACTTCTTTTAAATCCTGGCCTGCACAAAATGCTTTACCATTGCCAGTTAAAACAATTGCTCGGACTTCTGAATTTGCTTCGCAAGCATCCAAATTATTTTGAAGACTTAACGCCATTTCACGATTGAAGCTGTTAAATACTTCTGGTCTGTTTAGTGTTATATACGCTACTTTATTTTCAATTTTTAATTCAATTGAATGACTCATATTATTCTGGTAATTTAAAATAAGGGTTATATATAATGCCGATAATGTTTTTCCAAGGATCGTAAACACTTGCAACCATAAGTTCACCGCCTACATTATTCGGTTCTTCGTGTTTTGATGCGCCTAAATTTATTAAATGCTGATAGGCCTCGTCTATGTCTTCAACTCCCCAATATGAATATACATTCTCCGTTTTTAAGTTGATATCTCTTTCTTCGGATTGTAGACCTAATTCGTATCCACCAATATTAAAGCCAACATAAAAAGGTTCATTAAAATAGGGCTTTGTATTAAAAGCTTTTGAATACCATTCTGTGCCTTCAACGATATCACTAACCATATAAATAGTTGTTCGTAATCCTAACATCAAAGGTTTATTGTCGCTCATACCTTAATTGGACTTCAATTTTTTTAAAAATTATTTTTCTTCATGAGATCCTGAAACAAGTTCAGGATGATAACATATTGTCATTTCAAACATTTAAAATAATCAAATGGCTCTTGACAATCATCACATTGAAATTGTGCTTTACATGCCGTAGAACCAAACTGACTTACTAATCTTGTGTTTTGAGAACCGCAATTGGTGCACTTTACCATGCGTTTACCGTTTAGCAACACATCCTTATCTGCTTCAGCATCTAATGGTGCCGCTATTCCGTAATCTTCCAAGGCCTTACGACCTCTAGGTGTAATCCAATCTGTCGTCCAGGCAGGATGTAAAATCAAATCAATATCAGACTCATAACCTGCATCTTTTAGTGCTTTTTTTATATCATCACCAATAACATCCATTGCAGGACAGCCACTATAGGTAGGTGTAATTTCAACCTTAACAACATCATTAATTATTACAGCAGATCGCACAACTCCCATATCCATTATAGACAAAACTGGGATTTCAGGATCTGAAACCTGTTCTAGTATTCCTATTAATTCTTTATCTATATTTTGTTGAGTGCTTGTCATATTTTAATAATGAGATCCTGAAACTAGTTCAGGATAACAAATCAAAGTTTTATCACCATTCCATATTAGGATAAGCACGCTGCATATACTGTAATTCAGCTAGAATATAACCTAAATGTTCAGTGTGAATACCTTCTTTACCTCCTTTTTGAAAATATTTAGACTCAGGTATTTGAAGTGTTGCTTCTTCTAAAAGTTCACTGACTTGTCTATAATAGCTCTCTTTTAATTTAGTAACATCCACGCCAATACCTTCAATAACCATTGCTTTATCTACTTTAGTTTGATGAAACAATTCATCCGTATAAGTCCACAGATCATTAATCGCTTCTTGCATTTTCCCCTTACTCTCTTCAGTTCCGTCACCTAAACGTTTTACCCAATCTGATGAAAAACGTTCGTGATAGCTTACCTCTTTAATGCATTTATTTGCAATAGCTGAAAGCGTTAAATCCTTACTCTTCTGTAACTCTGATAAAAAAGCTAAATGGTATACATCAAATAAAAATTGTCTTCCAATTGTGTAAGCAAAATTTGTATTTGGTTGCTCTACCAATAATACATTTTTGTACTCTCGCTCTTTACGTAGCATTGCAATATCATCTTCAGTTCTTCCATCACCAGCTATCTTGGCAGCATATTGAAAATAGCTACGTACTTGTCCAAATAAATCCAAGGATATATTGGTGCATGCGATATCAGTTTCTAGACTCGGACCATGACCACACAATTCTCCCATTCTTTGACCAAGAATTAAAGAATTGTCAGCAATACCCAATAAGTAATTATATAAATTATCTTTCATTACATATGTTTTACTTCGTCTGGTAAATCGTAAAAAGTTGGGTGACGATACACCTTGTCTTGGGCAGGTTCAAATAACTCACCGTTATTTTCTGGATTTGAAGCTGTGATATTTTTAGATTCTACAACCCAAATACTTACCCCTTCATTTCTTCTGGTATATACATCACGAGCATTTTCTAGCGCCATTTCGGCATCTGCAGCATGCAGACTACCACAATGCCTGTGTTCTAATCCGTTTTTACTTCTTACGAAGATTTCCCAAAGTGGCCAGTTTTTTGTTGACATAATTTTATATTTTAAACTGCTTGTTTTTCTTTTCTAGTTTGTTTCTTTTCTGCATGAGCCATGGCTGCATCTCTAACCCATTCTCCTTCTTCCCAGGCTCCAACTCTTGCTTTCATTCGTTCTTTGTTCATAGGTCCATGACCTTTAACTACTTGCCAAAACTCATCCCAATCAATTTCACCAAAATCATAACTACCACGCTCTTCATTCCATTTTAAATCTGGATCTGGAATTGTAAGTCCAATTAATTCTGCTTGAGGAACTGTTTGATCTATAAATTGCTGACGCAAATCATCATTAGACTTACGTTTTAATTTCCATTTCATAGATTGCGCTGTGTGTACAGAAACATCATCTGTTGGGCCTAGCATCATTAAACTCGGCCACCACCAACGATTTAGGGCATCTTGTGCCATATCCTTTTGTTCTGATGTACCATTCGCCAGTTTCATCATTATCTCAAATCCTTGTCTTTGATGAAAACTTTCTTCTTTACAAACACGAATCATTGCTCTTGCATATGGTCCATACGATGTATTACATAATGGCACTTGATTAATTATTGCTGCACCATCTACTAACCATCCAATAGCTCCCATATCTGCCCAAGTAATTGTTGGGTAGTTAAATATTGAAGAATATTTTGCTTTCCCAGTATGTAATTGCTCGTACATTTCGTCTCGAGAAATACCTAAAGTTTCAGTTGCTGAATACAGATATAATCCATGACCAGCTTCGTCTTGAACCTTAGCCAATAATGCTACTTTTCGTCTTAAAGATGGTGCCCTTGTAATCCAGTTACCTTCAGGAAGCATACCTACAATTTCAGAGTGCGCGTGTTGCGACATTTGCCTGATATGTGTTTTACGGTACTTTTCTGGCATCCAATCTTTTGGTTCGATTTTTTCGTCTCTTGCGATACGCTCTTCGAATTGTTTCTCTAAACTTCTAATTTGTTCTTCACTCATAGTTTTTTAGCTTTTAGCTATTGGCTTTTGGCCATAAGCGATTTTTCTTTTTCTATATATTTTATACGTCAAAATCTACAACAACTTTATCTGTCGTCGGAACTGCTTGACAGCTTAATACTAAATTCTGACTTACTTCTTTATCATCTAGTGCATAGTTAATTTTCATTTCAACTCCACCTTGTTTTACCTCACATTTACACGTACTACAGACACCACCTTTGCATGCGAATGGCAAATCTGCTCCTGCGTTTAATGCTGCGTCCAAAATATTATCAAACTCTTTTGTCATTGTAAATGCAAATTCTTTTCCGCCATCTACAATAATAACTTCTGTACCTTCAACATTTTGCTGCGCTAAGCGTTCCTGTCGTTTTATATCTTCTTCTGACAACCCAGTGACGAACAATTCATAATGCACCAATTCTTTTGATAAACCAGCGTTAATAAGATATTCACTCACATAGTTAACCATTTTCTCTGGTCCACAAAGGAAAACTTCACTTGTATCTGGAATATCTATAAACGTCTTAGTAAGCACCTGCATTTTTTCATCATCAAATCTTCCGTTGAATAATTCTATATCTCGACGCTCTTTGGTTAAGAAATAATAAATCTCAAGCCTCCCAAAATAGGTGTTTCTAAGCTGTTCTAATTCTTCTTTAAAGATAATAGATTTAGCTGTTTTATTGACATAAAAAAGTTTACAAGTAGAGTTTGGTTCAGACTTTAAATGTGCTTTAATCATTGAAAGTACTGGTGTTATACCACTTCCTGCAGCAAAAAATAAATAGTTTTTAGCTTTTTCAGGATTTACCTCGACACCAAATGTTCCACTTGGTGACATCACCTCTATAGTATCACCTGCTTTTAGTCTTTCATTGACATAGGTTGAAAATTTTCCACCTAAAATTTGCTTAACTGCTACTTGCCAACGATTTTCATAGGGACTCGAACATAACGAATAAGACCTACGCACATCCTCGCCATCAATGTCAGCTTTTAAGGTTAAATGTTGACCTTGTTTAAATTCAAATGTATTAAGTAGCTCAGTAGGAATTTCAAAAGTAACTACTGAAGTATCTTCTGTTTCTTTATAAATATTCTCAACCTTTAGATTATGAAATTCTGCCATATTTAATCTTTAAAGATTAAACTAACAAGTGTTAGTTTATTTGACAAAGTTATAAAATTTAATCTTAACTATTTGTTAATACCCTTAATCAAGATTTGATTTAAGGTATTTGACAATTCTTCTAAGTTAAGTTCTTCCTTTTTAGGGATCCAAAGGTAGAGTGAACGTAGTGTAGTTAATATTGAAAACATCATAACTTCTGGGTTAACATCTACTATTTCACCTGACGTTATTCCTTGCTTCAAAATTGCTCTGAAATCATCTTCATAATCAATACGCAATCTTTGATAATAGTCAAGTTTTTCCTCCAAGTGCATCCAATCATTATTTAACGATGCCATTCCGTAAATGTTCTGACTAGAAATTCTAACGTGCAGTTCTATTATTCGATTGAGTTTACCGATGCAATTTTCACCTGAAGATTGAACCAGTTTCATACCAGCTGTAAATTCTTCTGCCAAATTGATAATAATAGCGTTTAGTATATCTTGTTTTGAATTAATATGGTTGTATAAACTCGCAGCTTTTATTCCCATAGCCTTTGCCAAATCGCGCATGGTTACAGCACTATAACCTTTTTCTTTGAATAACTTAGCAGCTACTCTTATAATTTCCTCTTTACGTGTTTCTGGCTTCAACTATTACAATATGGTGTTATAATTCGTAAATTTAAGCAAAAAAGAAGCTATGGGGTTTTTAGATTTTATTTTTGGAGCTAAAAAGCATCGCGTTGAAGATTATATTGAAAACGGAGCCATTATTTTAGATGTAAGATCACGGCGCGAATGGGATGCTGGACACATTGAAAACGCAGTACATATTCCATTAGACGAATTAAATAATAGATTTGATGAAGTCAAAAAGTTAGATAAACCGGTCATAGCTTGCTGTGCAAGTGGAGTACGGTCTGCAAAAGCGGCAAAATTTTTAACGCTCAAAAATATTGATGCCATTAATGGTGGTGGTTGGGTAAGCTTAAAAAACAAACTATAATTTTAGGGACCTTAAAACTTCAAGAGACTCAACAGGTGTTTGATTATACTCCAATGTCCAACCCAAAGAATTAGTTAGAATAAAAAACTTAGAAAGTTCACTAATCAACCTATTCTGTGCATTAGATTTTAGATCTGAAGCCTCAATCTTTTTCATCAATGATGCATTAACCGTCTCTTTAATTTCGTTGTAGTCTTTCGCTTCAAACTGGTTCAAAAAATCAGCTTGAATATCATAATATTCAAAATCTGGATTGATTTTTATTTCTTCTTCTGGAATACTTAAAATTTCCAAAGTCTTAGTTTCTTCATTTACGTTGTATTCAATCTTACTTAAATCGTATGCTACAGTTACATCTGCATTTACAACAACTAAGGCTTTCTTCTCTGCTTCTAATAAATCACCAAAAATGGCTTTAGAATTCTTATAGCTAAAAACTTCACTAAAGTGACCTTCGGTAACGACAAGTTTACTCACATTTTTGAGTTGTTCTTGTATTAAAGCAGAGTTTTCTTGTAATATAATTTTGTCTTCTTTTCTATCTCCACAATATTTAAATGTAAAGAGAACAATTAAAGTAATAATAACACCAAATAGTATTTTTCGCATAGGCTAATTTAAAGAAATTACTAATCAATATACAGAAAGATATGGATTTTTAAATCCTGTTTTTTTGCTTTACATCGTAGTTGACAGTACGTCAACCCTTAAAAAACGTAAAACATCTTTTTTTTATGAAAAATGAATTTTTACATTCTACCTTAGTATTAGTTAAGCAAGTATTCGTCTTTATAAAGTGAATATTTAAAACCCTCAAATTTAAAAGTGAATATTATGATTAAATCCATATCCACTCTACTTATCCTATTTTCAGCCCTCATTCTTTCTGGACAGAATATAACATTGTTGAAAAATTATAATCCAAAGGCTAAAGAACTAAAACATAGTTTAAACAAAACTAAAGATAGTTTAATATTGGTTAGTGAAAATACAATTCTTAAAGTTGAAATTTTTAATGAAGATTATGAAGATGTCGTTGTAGTTGAAGGCCATAACGCACGAATCGGTTTAAATAAACTTCCTGTTGGTAAATTTGTTGTTGAGGCGAAATTGACCGATAAGGTAATTGTTATGGATTTGATTAAATATGAAGATTTTAATGAAACAACTAATTCTGCCGTTCCGTTCGAAAAAAAGGATGTGGCAGAAGGCAGAGGCATGATGCTAGACGAAAGTCTTAACTTAGTAAAAAGCACTCCTAAAAGAAGTGTAGGATTTATGCTCAATCGTGGAAAAACAAAAAAACAAAGTCAGAAAAAACAAAAATTCTATTGGACGATAACTATAGTCAACAATGAAATTGGCTCTATCAAAACGATGCGATTAGTAGATCATGAATCCGTTGAACGAATGATTGTGAAGAATAAAATCGTAAATAAGGGCTCGTCTAATAAATTAAATGAATTAATTGTTTGGGAGGTTTATAACAAAACTAAATTCATGGAGCATCAAGTATCAAATCCTGATTTCATTTATTCACCAAACTCGGAGTATTTTAATACTACACCTCATTACTCTACAAAGAATAGTGTTCAGAGTTTATAAATCTAATTATTTCACTATTTAATTAGACCAAGACACCATTCTTGTCCGTACCTAATTTATTCTTATCAAAACATTGATGAATAAATTAATATCTTTATTCATGGCTTACGATGAACATTTGGGAGACAGAATCCGACAAATTTTACAAACTAAAAACGTTCCTTTTTACGATAAGAAAATGATGGGAGGATTAGTGTTTATGGTAAACGATAAAATGTGTTGTGGTATTCATATTGATAAAAAATATGGAGATAGTTTATTAATGGCTAAAATAGGTGAAGAAGCCTATAACCAAAACATCGAAAAAGAAGAATGTTTACCAATGGATTTTACAGGCAGACCTATGAAAGGTTACATATTTATAACACCTCAAGGTTTTGACATGGATTCAGATTTGGAATATTGGATTGACAAAGCTGTTGCATTTAATAAAACTATCACAAAATGAAACATACGGGGTTTATCGACATCAATCAGTCTTGTAGGACATAGTAACAAAATTATTTGCAGGCCCAAATAACCTCAAAGAGTATCAAGATGGGTTTATAAGAAAAATGCACCTGAGCGGAGATAAAGGACAAAATGGTGCAATTTCTAATATGTATTATAAATATGGTAAAAACGAAATGGAATTAACCGAAACCATTACAAAAAATGATTTACCGCATACCTTTGAAGCTCATTATCACCATAAACACATAGATAATAGCATGAAATGTAATTTTACTACACTTAGTGATGATGAAACCAGATACGCATATGAATATGAGTACAAACGCATTAATTGGGTAATTCCAAAACCTATGTCAATTCTATTTCCCAGTATGGACAAAAAGCTTGCAGAAAAATGGTTGCGCCAGTTTAAGGCTCTTTCCGAAAACTATAAAAGTGATACATAATCTGTTTTTTTAATTATTTTTACTGGTATAATAAATAATCAAAACTTTGAAAAAACGAATAACAATCATTCTATTTTTAGTTTTAATTGGCTGTAAAAACGAAACAAAAACAGAAAAAGGAATTGACAAAACTGTTTATGAAATATGGAATAGCTTTACCAAAGCTAATCCAGATTTTAGTAAAGATCAATTGCCAGAATCTTGGTATTTTCATAATAATGAAGAAGACGCAAATCGATTAGCAGAATTAGTTGTGAGTGGAAAAAAGAGAGCAGGCTCTGGTTTATATTCTTGGTACAAAGATGCCAATGCAGATTTACCAAAAATCGGAACTAAACATATAATAACAGATTTTGAGGGAAAAGCAAAAGCGATAATAGAAATTAAAAAGGTAGATACAATTCCGTTTCATAAAATTTCTGAAGATTATGCCCAAATGGATATGGGAACCACAATTGAACCTCTCAAAAAATGGAGGAAAGCACATTGGGACTTTTTTGCAAGTACAATGGAGGAAAACGGAAAGAAACCGACTGAAGAAATGCTCATAGTTTGCGAAAGATTTGAGACAATCTGGCCAATAAATCCTTAAAATACATCAAAATGTAGGTAAATATTGATTGATATCGCATTAATAAATTGACCATTCACAAACCTAAACTACTGATTAACAACGAAAAACATGTCATATGTGCCCTGTTTTTTGCAATATACCGAAGCGCTATACACATTAACTAAAAAAAATGCCAAGCGTCTAAGTTTTAGTATTACCAAAATGATTGCACGTAAATTTGTAGGGAACAATGAATATTCTAAACAGGATATTTTATGTTCAATTTGTTTCCCAAAAACAAAACCTACTTATTATGAGAAGATTATATACATTCGCATTCTTGCTATTGACAACTTTAGGGTATGGTCAAAAATCAACATTACTTCAAAATGTTAACACAAGAGCAAAAGAACTAAAACACAAGTTAAACGATACTGGAGATAGTCTTATTCTAAAGTGTGAACGCACTATTTACAGAGTTGAAATTTTTAACAAAGATTTTGAAAAATCTTTGATCGTAAAAGACTCTAAGGTAAAAATTCCTCTAAAAGATATTCCTGTTGGTCGATTTGTTGTAGAAGCTGTTTTACCAGATAGACTGATTGTTATTACGCTTTTAAGAAACGAAATAATAAATAATCCTGTCAACATAACCAGACCAAATAGAAAAGTGTCATTATTTGGTGATACAACCTTAGCATCAAATGATACATCTGTTACTACACCAGAAGTTAAAATAGAAGAACCTAAGTTAGCAGTTGTAAATAAAAAAGAGCAAGTAATTGATAAAAAACCAATAAAAATTAACCGAAAAGTAGCTTCAGCAAAGAAAAAGCCAATTGTTAGAGCTACAAGAAATTTAACCTCATTAAAACCTAGAGAATCTCTTTTAGAATTAGAATCTACAGTTATAGATTTAAAAAGACCCGCTAATAATAACCGTTTATCATCTGCTCATAACCTACAACCAAATTCAGCAAACAAAAGAGTGCAAGCTTACTGGATTGTCTATCAGACAAACAACAGACATAGCTCTGGTAGAGAAATGCGCTTTGGTGACGATGCGTTGGTGGACAAAATGATTTCGCACATTAACCTAGATAAGAGAACAGTAGCAGGTAAAGACAATGAGTTAACTGTGTGGGAAATCTATGACGTATCAGCATTTTTGAAATACAAAATGAAAAACCCTGATGATTATAGTAAAGAGGCAGAATGTTTTAATAAAGTACCATACTTTAAAACTGGAAAAAACCCGAGCACACCAGAGCCTTAATTAGCTATTTTTTAAGCTCTAGCTTATCTGCAAAATAGTCACAAAAATCTTTCATGGTAGCAGTCATTTTTTCGTCTTGAGTTGCTCTTAAAAAGGTATCACTCATAGTGACCAAAGTTTGATGAAAAAATAGTTTCATCTCATCTACAGGCATGTCTTTAGTCCATAAATCTATCTTCAAGGTTTCTTGAGCTTTACTATCCCAAACAGATAGCATTACAGCTTTAGCTTCTTCATTAGTAACTCCACCATCTTGTGCGGACCAATTTAGCTTTTCTGGCACACGATTCTCATCGAGTTCAACATTTAATTCTATCTTAGAGTGTATAGTATTAGACATTATTTTTTGGGTTTAAATTTTGATTTATTGAAAATTTCTCCAGGCTCTTTCTGTAAAATTGCCATTACATCTTCATCTGTAATATCCGCATATGCTTTTACAATTTGCCAACCTATATATTGCCCTAATTTGCCAGGAGACTCATTATCAAATGCTCTATAAAACTTAGAAAAAGGTGCATTTGCGATAAAACGACTCGATAATTTACTATCAGAACTATACAATAGTTCTTCTTCAATAAAATAACTCCAAATCGGACTTTCATTGACCTCAGCCCATTTGATTTGCTCTTCGGAATAGCCTATTTTTTCTGCATCTGTCTTAAAAGGAATCATTACATCCTTAAAATATAGTAGTTTACCAAAGTAAATCATTTCATCGAGCAAAGTCTTACGATTGCTTTGATACACATATTTTTGCCCAAAACCGTCTGCCAAATCTACCACGATTTGCTCCTTATTAAAGTTTTTAGCCAAATAATCTGGAATACCACCATCAACATAAAATCTGTGATCTCTGCCCAAGTAATTGTCTAATGCAATTAAGGCAATACTATCTGTAACAATCACTTTATCTCTGTATTGAACGTAATTAGTTAGTGTTACTACTCTAGGCACTGAAAATACCTTATCATAATACTTAATATGCTGAAATAAACCTATCAGTTCTTCTTTGGTGTCTTTAAAATCATCAAAGGTTTTATTAACCTCTTCTAAAATCTCATTATGTAGCGTATCACTTAGTCTATTGATCCATATAGAATCTGGTGTATGCTTAGAAAATAAAAATGGATACCCTTCTTTTAGTTTAGGCAAATCTTTAGGTTCAGCATCTAAAAAAGTCTTATCAAAGCGTTCTACAACGAAATCAACTTCAATTTTTGCAATCTCTTCTTCGAGTTTAGATTCGTCATTACAAGACACAAGAGTTAATCCTAGTAATAAAATTATATAAAATCTCATCTGCATATGGTAAAACATTTTTAATCCTAAAAGGTTTCCGTTATTTTTGTTGTGCAAAGGTACACTTCTTTGTTTTAAAAATTCAAAAATTATGCAAACGGAAAAGGTTGTAAATCACATTGTAGATTGGCTTAAAGATTATGCGACAAATGCTAAAGTTAATGGCTTTGTTATCGGAATTTCGGGAGGAATTGATTCTGCAGTTACTTCAACACTGTGTGCTAAAACGGGTTTAGACCTACTATGTATTGAAATGCCTATACATCAAGCTGCAAGCCATGTCACAAGAGCACAAGAGCACATTACACAATTAAAAAAGCGTTTTCCGAACGTAAAAGATACACGTGTAGACTTAACACCAGTTTTTGAAGAATTCAAAACTGAAGTAAGCCTTGACGGCAAACAAGCTACAGTAGATATGGCTTTGGCCAATACAAGAGCACGCTTGCGCATGACGACATTGTACTACCATGCTGGTTTATTAGGCTTATTAGTTGCAGGAACTGGAAACAAAGTTGAAGATTTCGGTGTAGGCTTTTATACTAAATATGGTGATGGAGGAGTAGATTTAAGCCCTATTGCTGATTTATTAAAATCTGAAGTTTATGAACTTGGAAACTACTTACGAGTACCTGAGTCCATTATGAAAGCTGCTCCTAGTGATGGTTTATTTGGTGATGCTCGTAGCGACGAAGATCAAATTGGCGCATCATATGATGAATTAGAATGGGCAATGCAAATGAAAGATGACGGTAAAACAGCTGAAGATTTTGAAGGTAGAAAACGTGAAGCCTATGAGATTTTTATGCGATATAACAAATCAAACAAACACAAGATGATTCCTATACCAATTTGCGAAATTCCTAATAAATTAAAATAAACATTGCATTTTATCGAATAAATTGCGTTAAATGGTTAAATTTTCATTATTTTTGTTTAACGAATCTCCACTAATTTCTTGACTTAGTTTTTTTATAATTAACCCTAACCAAAAAAATCAATTATCATGATAAATATTTTGATTGTTGACAGTCATCCTATTGTAAGAACCGGCCTAGAACTATACCTAGGTAGTAAGCCAGATTTTAAAATAGTAGGAAATTTAAGTAGTGGTATTGAAATCTTTGAATTTGTAAGAAGAAACAAAGTAGATGTCATTATATCTGAAATAGATCTACCAGAACTTAATGGTATTACTGCACTCAGAGCAATTAAAAAGGAGTATAAATCTATTAATGTTTTGATGTTTAGTCATCAACCCGAAGAGATTTATGCCATTAGTACACTAAAGGCTGGTGCATCTGGCTACCTCAACAAAACTGCAAGTGTTGAAGATATAGAAACTGCCGTAAGAAAAATTCATTCTGGAGAGACTTCTCTTAGCGAAAAAATGGATAAACATTTCCGTTATGAAGATACTCGTAAAAGTAGAAGCCGTATGTTCAAGAAGCTTTCTACTAGAGAAGTTGAAGTTTTAAAACTTTTATCTATAGGAAGAAAAAACAAAGAAATTGCTCAAGAGTTAGATATTAACGAAAAAACAGTTAGTACTTATAAAGCAAGACTTTTTAAGAAATTGAATGTAAATAATATTGTAGACCTTATTCACCAAGCTAAGCATCATAATCTCGCCTAACCGCCAATCACTTTGCCTAGTTTGCGAGAGAGTAGCATCTTTAGACCTAAGTAGTCTTTTACATCTTCTATAATCGCTCTAGTGTCTGTGTTTTCTCTGAGCGTATCATTTTTGTATTCTGCTACTTTCTGGTCAATTAAATAACAACGTAAACTCAAAATGGTTTGGCTTACCAATAGCGAAATAGAATGTTCTTTTTCCTTTGGAATAATTTGATTGCGCTCCCAGTCATGAAGATTGTATTTTTCATCTTCCATTAAAATACTAGTTACTGTACCTGCAGATTCTTGGTCGAGTTGATTAATAAAATCCTTGGTAGAAAAGTTTTCGTCTTGGTTTAACCTATCAATTATAGAATAGTATAATTCCTTAAACTTTTCGTTGGTAAATTGCATTTCATCTTCCTGAAGGTCTAAGTATATTTTTTCGAATACTCTAGCTTCTTGCGTGGTTGGTTCTAGCATCAAATCTCCTGTAACCTCGTCTTCTTTCAATATTAAATCTTCAAACTGTTCTGTTCTATCACCATAAAGCATTAAGATTTCAATAATTTTTCGTTCAAGTTCGTATTGAACATCGACTTTTTGCTTTGGTTTGGGTTCGTTCTTTACAACTTGAAAAGCCTTTTGCTCTTGCTTATATTTTTTATTGGCTTCTTGAAAATCTTTTTTACTTATTTGTGCTAATGTACTAAACAGCACATTTTCACTAATGTCCATAATCCTAGCACATTCCTGAATATAAATTTCTCGCTTTATAGAATCTGGAATTTTAGCAATACTATTTACAATTTCTCTAATAGTTTCAGCCTTTTTAATAGGATCGTTATTGGCTTCCTTTACAAGAAGTGAGGCCTTAAATTGAATAAAATCTTTTGCGTTTTCATTAAGATATGCTGTAAGTTCTTCTAAGGTATTCGACTTTGCAAAACTGTCGGGATCTTCACCATCTGGAAACGTACAGACCTTAACGTTAACTCCTTGCTCTAAGATTAAATCTATACCACGAATCGAAGCTCTAATACCAGCTGCATCACCATCAAAAAGTACTGTGATATTATTTGTTAGTCTGTTAATTAAGCGAATCTGATCCGCAGATAAGGCTGTACCAGAAGAAGACACCACATTTTTAATTCCTGTTTGATGAAACTGAATAACATCGGTATAGCCTTCAACCAAATAACAATTATCCTCTTTAGCAATACTCTGCTTGGCAAAATATAAACCATACAAAATCTTACTCTTATGATAGATTTCGCTTTCTGGCGAATTAAGGTATTTTGCCGCTTTTTTATCATTAACTAGAATACGTCCTCCAAAGCCAAGAATACGACCACTCATACTGTGAATAGGAAACATAACACGACCTTTAAATCTATCGAAGCGTTTTTCATCTTTCACAATAGTAAGACCCGTAGCAGAAAGAAAATCTATATTATAACCTTTACCTAAAGCATCATCTGTAAACGCTTGCCATTCATCTAAGGAATACCCTAATTGAAACTTTTTAATCGTATCTTCAGTAAAACCACGTTCTTTAAAATAACTTAAACCGATAGCTTTACCTTGGTCTGTATTATGTAATACTTTTTGAAAATATTCATTAGCATATTCGCTCACTAAATACAGACTTTCCCTTGCATTTTGCTGTGCCTTTTCTTCGTCAGTCCGCTCGGTTTCTTCTATCTCTATATTGTACTTTTTTGCTAAATACTTAATCGCTTCAGGATACGTGAAATGCTCGTGTTCCATTAAAAACGTCACAGCATTGCCACCTTTACCACTAGAGAAATCTTTCCAGATTTGTTTCACAGGTGAGACCATAAAACTTGGAGAGCGCTCATCGCTAAAAGGGCTTAAACCTTTAAAGTTACTGCCCGATTTTTTGAGTTGTACAAAATCACCAATCACCTCTTCTACGCGAGAGGTTTCAAATACTTGAGCTATGGTGTTTTGTGAAATCAAAAATTAGAATTTTAGCAAGTTTGTAAATTTAAGATAAACTATTTGTTTTAAAAATTTATGACCCAAATTAACTTGACTTTCTCATTAGAAACACCGAACTTCGTTTAACGTCTGATATAAGTCATTAAAACGGACTTATATCAGTAAGTTGCGCTTAATAGAATGAAAGAACTTAATTCTTACATATTTGAGTCTGATATTGAGGGAGCCCATAAACTGTTACAAGAGGGTGCAGATATTAATGCTAAATATGGAATTGGAATAACACCAATTTCCTCTGCTATTAATAGTGATAACCCTTCAACTTTACAATTTGTAATTGATCAAGGCGCTAATGTCAACATTGATTATGGAGCACCTCTTTCTGAAACAATTGACTATTGTATTGATGGAATGATTCAAAACAATCTTGATTCACCCTACCCAGAAGCATTGAAAATGCTTAAAATTCTTTTAGAAAACGGTGCGGATATAGAATTAAAAGATGACAATGGAGAAAGACCGATTGATGTATTATTAGCTTATGCTCAAGACGACTTTGAGTGGTTAGAAAAACTAAAATCATTTTTCAGACCATTGATTCCAAATATTGGTGAATTAATAAATACTAAGCACAACAATACCTAAACTGCATGTAAAATGCAGTTTAGCCAAAACGTTAAACGATATCAATAAAAAAAACCTTAATCCAAAAACAGATTAAGGCTTTTAACACTCAAAAAATTGATTGGTTTAGTCCATATCAAAACGGAGACCTACTGAAATATTATTTTGATCTATCGTTTGGTTTTTAAATAATGGATTGAGATCGTACTTAACATATAAAGCTATTTCACCCAAAGCTACATAGCCACTTAGACCGTAAACAAACTCACTGACTTCAAACCCACCACGTTGCTTATCTTTTACACGTTCTCCATCTTCTTTGTATTTTAGTTTTTGCATGCTGCCAATATTTAGACCTGCATATCCACCTAAACCAACTTTTAGTTTCTTATGTGTAGAATATCTAAAATAGTTCTCTTTTTCAATTTTTTTAGATGGTCCAAATTCTAAATGTAATGGGAATACCAAATTTGTAGTTCTGAATTTACCTTTATTTAAATCCGTTGGAAATTCTTGTAAAGAAATATCACCATCTGTGTTCACTAAAAAATTGTTATCCTTTATATCTAACTTATTCCACTGAAACGAGAAACCATATTTTAATCTCCAAAAGTTAGTGTTGTCAAAAATCCTGGTTTTCCAAGCGTAACCTAATTCTACAAAACCAGAACCTCCTAGTTTGTAAGGTGAATCATCTAAATCTTGTCCATCGATTAGTGTGTTGTTAAATCCTATTGCAAATACAACATCTTCAGTCGTCCTTCGGTCGTATTTTCTAGGTTTGTCTTTTGACTTATCACCAATATAAATAAAACTTTCATTTGTATTTTCATCTCCACCTATTCTTATAATTACTCCATCACCATCATCATATTTTCTGTATTGATAGTCTTCGTAACCATTTCTTTTCAATAACTCTATCTTCTGATCGATTATTGCTCTTCGGTTTTCGATATTAAGTGCTGCTGTTTTTGCAGCTTCTTTTTTTAGGTCTTCTGCTTCAGCAGCTGTAATTTCTTTATTATCTAATCGCTTATTAATCTTAGATATTTTTAATTTTAAAATAGATTTTTCCTGATCTTCTATTTTGGCTCTTTCCTCTTCTAAGTTAAGGACTTTCTGATCCATGTCAACTTTCCTTAATGAATCTAATTTTTTGTTTTGTCCTTGTGCTGTAGTAAATGTTAATGCTAAAATTGCATATACTACTAATCTTGTAATTGTGTTCATAACTGTTCGTTTTTTGATTTATTGATGTTTATTAATTTGATTCTCGTTTTTGGTTCTTTTTTATGAGATTCATGCTTTCGCAGGAACTTGTTAGTTATTACGATCTGCAACTGCCGTTTTTACGGTTTCGTAACTTTCCGTTAGTGCTTCAAACACTTTGCTTCTAAAAGATTGTCCCATTTCATCCTCCACACTCAATAATAGTGCATTTGCATCTACAGTTTTTGAGGGTTCTTTTTGTAATTTTTCTTTAAACAGTTCTTTACTCGCTAATTTTAATAAAGAATCTATTTCTCTGTCTGCAACTGTTGTGTTTTCTGATTTTAAATTATTTAATGCCTCTGCAACTGCTTCCTTCATTATAGCGTCGCTAGTTAGGCTTTGCAGATTCATATTTAATTCTTCTGTTTTCTTAGGTTCATTATTTTCACCATTTAGAGTTTCATTCTCAGCAAGTTGAATTTTAGACTGCGTTTTTTTATTTGTTACTTTTTTATAGTCTAAAATTTGAGGCTCTTTAGTACTTTGCAAGCTTTCATTTTTATCTTCAACAATTTCTTCTTCACTTGCTAACTCTAAAGAATTAGTATCGTTTAGTTTTGGTGTTTTATCTTCTAATTGCTCTACTTTAGGTTCATCATTTACCATTTTTGGTAACGTGTCTTCTGTATTACTCGATTTAAAAAAATGTGCAGATACAGCAATCATTATAATCAATCCTGCAGCAATACTTAACCACCAAAAGATTGGATTTCTCGACTTCTTTTCATCAGCATCTAATCGATCAGATAGCTTAGACCAACTTTCTGACGATGGTGACAAGGTTCGCTTCTCAAGCTTGTCTTTTATATTTTCTTCGAATTTAATTGGTGCCATAACTATTGTTATTTAATTCTTTAATTTTCTTTTGAAGCATTTGTCGTGCTTTAAATAATTGCGATTTTGATGTGCCTTCAGAAATGTTTAATAATTCTGCAATTTCATTGTGCTTATAACCTTCTATCGCATACATTACAAATACCATTCGGTAACCTTCTGGAAGGCTATCAATGAGCTGCTGTATTTCAGCAACTTCAATATTTGTTTTAATGTTATTAGAATAATCGTGCTCTAAATATTCATCTTCTGTAGCAAATTCAATATTCTTTTTCTGCCTCAAATACGAAATTGCTTCTCTTACCATTATTCTCCTTACCCAACCTTCAAAACTTCCTTTATTTTTAAATGTTTTTAGGTATTTAAAAACCTTAAAAAAACCATTTAACATTGCTTCTTCTGCTTGGTGTACATCTTTAATATAATATCTGCATACACTTAGCATTTTTGGCGCATGTAACTCATACAATACATGTTGTGCTTCGCGATTGTGTTTCGCAGCTCTCTGTATGAGTTTAGATTCGTTTTTATGAAGTTGAATAACTTTCATTAAGTTGATTTGTATTGCGCTTCTATTTATAAAGACGCAATTTTATTACAAAGGGTTGTCTTGAGAGTGAAAATAATTGAAATTTATTTTTAATAAACTGTATTTCAGTATTTTAAATTTTATTTTTTTCTGTCAATAACATAATCCACCATGAGTATTAGTGAAGATTTATATGGCGATTCTGGGTAACTATGCAGTAAATCAAGGGCTTCTTTTTGAAAAGATTTCATTTTTGAAACTGCATATTCTAACCCACCATTAGATTTTACAAAAGCAATAACCTCTTTAACTCGCTTTTTGTCCTTATTATGATTTTTTACTGAATTAATCAACCAAGCCTTTTCCTTTTTAGAGCAGTTATTAAGAACGTGAATTAGAGGCAGTGTCATTTTTTGTTCTTTAATATCAATACCAGTTGGTTTCCCAATGGCTTCTTCTCCATAATCGAACAAATCATCTTTGATCTGAAATGCCATACCTATGAGCTCACCAAATTTTCGCATGGCTTCTACATCTGGTGAATTTGGTTTTACCGAAGCAGCACCCAAACTACAACAAGCTGCTATTAAGGTTGCTGTTTTTTGACGAATGATATCATAATAAATATCCTCAGTAATATCTAATTGTCTGGCTTTTTCAATTTGAAGCAGTTCACCTTCACTCATTTCGCGTACTGCAACGGAGATGATTTTCAATAAGTCAAAATCATTATTATCAATTGAAAGCAATAAGCCCTTTGATAACAAATAGTCACCTATAAGTACAGCAATTTTATTTTTCCAAAGCGCATTAATAGAGAAGAAGCCACGTCTTCTATTACTATCATCTACAACATCATCGTGTACTAATGTTGCTGTATGTATTAACTCAATAACTGATGCCCCTCTGTAGGTACGCTCACTTACCTCACCATTGTTCATCATTTTAGCAACCAAGAACACAAACATTGGTCGCATCTGTTTACCCTTACGATTAACAATGTAGTGCGTTATACGATTAAGGAGTGCCACCTTACTCGCCATAGAGAGTTGAAACTTTTGTTCAAAAAGTTCCATTTCATAAGCTATGGGTTGTTTTATTTGTTCGGTTATTTTCATAAATGCATCTAAACCATTGCAAAATTACGAATAAAGGTAGTTTATATCGACAAAAATTGAATATTAGGGATTTAACATTTTTTTTGAGCAATTATTCGTAGATTTAAAGCTATTAATCCAAAAAAACGAAAACGCATGAAAAAAATTACTTTGTTATTATTAACACTTTGTATAAGCCTTGTAAGCTATGCCCAATTCCCTGAAAGTTTTGATGGAGGGCCTAATATTCCCGCAGGATGGGCAGTATTTGATAATGGTATTGGAACAACTTGGTCATGGACTGTAAACGATACAGACGATTATGTTTCTGTAAGATGGTCAGAGGTTCTTCCAGCTGGTCAGATAGCAGAAGACTGGATTGTTACTCCTCAAATTGCCATTACAACTATGAACAATCTTTTAACTTTTGATATGACTGATTTTAACGCTCCAGACTTTGGCTCGGAAGTTAAAGTTAGAGTATCAACTGATCCAACACAAACTAATATTGCTGGATTTACGGATATTGTATTTACAATAGACGAGTTAGACACAAATGGTGGTGCTTTTCAGCCATGGTCAGTAGATTTATCAGCATACGTCGGAAGCTCTATATATGTTGCGTTTGTTATGGAGAACAATGATGGTGATGCCTGGGGACTTGATAATGTTGATTTTGTAGAAATACCTTCATGTGCTGATCCCACTAGCTTTGCTATTGGACCAAACGGGATTACTCTCACAAGCGTAGACGTTGCCTGGACTGATCCAAATGGTGCTGGTACTGTTTTTGATATTGAGTACGGTGAATTAGGATTCACCTTAGGTACTGGGACAATAGTAAATGACATTGCAGCTACAAACTACGATATTACAGGCCTAATGCCAGACACAAATTATGAACTTTACATTACAGCAAATTGTAGTGGTGGCAACGGAGATAGTGCACAAGTTGGTCCAGTAGGATTTTTAACAGCTTTTGATTGTACAAATTATACAATACCATCTACGGAGGTATTTGATAACAATAATGCTTTTGTTAATTGTTACGCAACGGAAGATGCTGATGGTGACGGACTTTCTTGGATTACTCAACAAGATTTAGATTTAGATGGTGACATGATTCCTGAAACATTTGCTACAAATGCTAATGGAGATCCGGCTACTGTAATGAAAGATGATTGGATGTTTAGTCCTCCTTTGGCTTTAGTTGGTGGTACTACTTATGAAGTTACAACAAGATATAACGTATTTAGTGGAACTCCAAATGCAAGTCTTGAAGCTTTCATCGTAGATGCAACTTCTTCTACTGCTACACAACTCGCTACTTTATTTTCTAATACTGGTATTGTAACTCAAGGTGATTTTGCTACTTTAGAAACTATGGCATATGAAGAAGTTAATACATTTTCAGTGAGTAATTCAGGTGATTATCATATTGCTTATCGTTCATTTGGTGCAGGAGATTCTGGATTTGTACTTATGTTTGATTCTAATATAGATGTGTCATTAAGCGTTGCAGATTTTGAATCTAATGTTTTCACACATAACTATAATAAAATCTCTAAAACACTTAACTTAGATTCGTCTGATATGGCTATGACAAATATTGAAATATATTCTATTTTAGGTCAGGCTGTTATTTCTAAACCATTATCAAGTACATCTGAGTCTATTAATGTTTCATCTTTAAATGATGGAGTCTATTTAGCTAAGGTAAATATTGATGGTTATTCTAAGACAATTAGATTTGTAAAGAATTAACCTGATAATTATTGTATAAAAAAGCGGCAGATTGCCGCTTTTTTTATTTCTTAACTTTTATTCGCCAACTGTCCACAAGCAGCATCAATATCCTTGCCTCTACTTCTTCGCACAGTAACAGTGATGTTATTCGCTTCCAAAACATTTACATACATATCTATCGCTTTTGAATTGGCTTGTTGAAACTCTCCATCATCAATTGGATTGTACTCTATAAGATTTACTTTACTTGGTGCGAATTTGCAGAATTCAACTAAAGCATCTACATCTTTACGTTTATCATTAATGCCATCCCAAACCACATATTCGTAGGTAATTCTGTTCTTTGTTTTGGCATACCAATATTGCAGTGCTTCACGCAAATCATTTAATGGAAAAGTAGCATTAAAAGGCATTATTGAAGTTCTTACATCATCAATTGCTGAGTGAAGCGAAACCGCTAACTTAAACTTCACCTCGTCATCAGCCATTTTTTTAATCATCTTTGGTACGCCAGAAGTCGAAACTACTATTCGCTTTGGTGACATCCCTAAACCTTCTGGTGATGTAATTTTATCTATAGCTTTAAGTACATTGTTGTAATTCATGAGTGGTTCTCCCATACCCATAAATACGATGTTGCTTAATGGTCTGTTGTGATATAAACGACTCTCATTATCAATAGCAACTACTTGATCATAAATTTCATCTGGATTGAGATTTCGCATACGTTTTAATCGTGCTGTAGCGCAAAATTTGCAATCTAAACTACATCCAACCTGAGAGGACACACAAGCTGTAGTTCTTGTTGCTGTTGGAATTAAAACCGATTCCACAATTAAATCATCATGAAGTCTTACGGCATTTTTAATGGTACCATCAGAGCTTCGTTGCATCTGATCTACTTTGATATGATTGATTACAAAATTATCTTTAAGCATTTGCCTAGTTTCTAATGATACGTTAGTCATATCTTCAAAACTATGAGCAGATTTTTGCCACAACCATTCATACACCTGGTTGCCTCGAAACGCTTTATCTCCTTGTTCAACAAAAAAATCTCTTAGTTGCTCTTTGGTTAACGCTCTTATATCTTTCTTTTTCAGTTCCATTTGATGCAAAAGTACTTAAATGAATTCGGTTTTCTCTTAAAATAAAAAAGCCTCAACTAAGAGGCTTTCTATATTATTTTAAATCATAATTAGATGATAAGCATAGCATCACCATACGAATAGAATTTATATTTTTCTTTTACAGCTTCTTCATAAGCTTTCTTAATGAAATCATGACCAGCAAATGCAGAAGTCATCATTAACAACGTTGACTTTGGTGTATGGAAGTTTGTAATCATACAATTGGCAATGCTAAAATCATAAGGTGGAAAGATAAATTTGTTGGTCCACCCATCAAATTCATTTAATCTACCATTTGATGATACTGAACTTTCTATGGTACGCATCGATGTTGTGCCAACTGCACAAACACGTTTCTTATTCTCAATACCTCTATTTACAATATCTGCTGCTCTCTGGGTAATAACAATCTCTTCGCTATCCATTTTGTGCTTAGATAAATCTTCTACCTCAACTGGGTTAAATGTACCTAAACCAACATGCAGAGTTACTTCTGCTGTTTCTACACCTTTAATTTCTAAACGCTTTAGCAAGTGCTTTGAGAAATGTAAACCTGCAGTTGGTGCTGCAACTGCTCCTTCATTTTTTGCAAAAATAGTTTGGTAGCGCTCTTCATCTTCTGGCTCTACTTCTCTTTTAATATATTTTGGCAATGGTGTTTCCCCTAATTCAGTTAATTTTCTTCTAAAGTCTGTATATGAACCATCGTAAAGGAAACGCAGTGTACGCCCTCTAGATGTTGTATTATCAATTACCTCAGCTACTAATGTTTCATCTTCACCAAAATAAAGTTTGTTACCAATTCTTATTTTACGTGCAGGATCAACTAATACATCCCAAAGACGTTGATCTTGATTTAATTCACGTAGTAAAAATACTTCGATACGCGCACCAGTTTTTTCTTTATTACCGTATAAGCGTGCAGGAAAAACTTTAGTGTTATTTAGAATCATCACATCACCTTCATCAAAATAATCAATAATATCCTTGAATTGTTTGTGCTCAATAGTTTGCTTTTCTCTATTAAGTACCATCAATCTTGCTTCGTCTCTGTGCTCTGCAGGATGTTCGGCTAATAATTCGTCTGGAAGGTCAAAACTAAAGTGTGATAATTTCATGTATGTTTTTTTATTTTTTTACAAGTCGCAAATATACAATCTCAACATAGGCCTTGTCAAGTAAAAGCGTGTTTATTTTAAGTTGAAACCAATACTACTAAAATCTTCCCAAAATTGAGGATATGATTTACTCACAACATCAGCATTTTCAATGATAATAGAAGTCTTTAAACCCAATGGAGCAAATGCCATTGCCATTCTATGATCGTTGTATGTAGCAATTGAAATATTACTTTTAATATCATTTGAAACATTTACTCTTAATGAGTCTTCCGTAATATCTATTTCTGCACCTAATTTATCCAATTCGGTTTTAAGCGCAACCAAACGATCTGTTTCTTTAATCTTCAAAGTATGCAAACCTGTCATGTAACATTCTACTCCTAAACCAAAAGCTGTAACAGCAATAGTTTGAGCTATATCTGGCGCATCACTAAGATGAAATTCTAGATGAGATGTTTTTGATTCTTCAGTTTTCACCAATCGAATACTATTTTCATCATAAAATGTAGTCACCCCAAAACTTTTATAGATTTTGGCTAGAACCGAATCGCCTTGTAAGCTTTCTTTTTTATATGATCCTATTGTAATTTCTGTTCCAATAGTACTTAAAGCTATGACACTATAAAAGTAAGATGCCGAAGACCAATCGGATTCAACGGTTAAGGTTTGAGGTTCAATATCTGAAAGTTTAGGCTTTACTGAAATGGTGTTTTCCACAAAACTAGTTTCCATACCAATTTCGTTTAACAAGCTCAATGTCATTTTAATATATGGAACCGATGTTATTTTTCCATTCAGTGTTAATTCTAAACCATCATCTAATTTTGAAGCAATGAGCAACAAAGCCGAAATATATTGACTACTTACATTTGCATCTAAGGTAACTTTATTCTTAGTTAGTTTTTTACCAATTATTTTCAAAGGTGGAAAACCATCATTCTCTAAATATGAAATATCAGCTCCAAGTGTTTTTAAAGCATCGACTAATATTTTTATTGGTCGTTCTTTCATACGAGAAGAACCTGTTATCACTACTTCTTTTCCATCTTGAACAGATAAATATGCTGTAAGAAATCGCATTGCAGTACCTGCATGATGAATATCTATGACAGATTCATTAGATGCTAATGCTTTTTGCATCAATACAGAATCGTCTGAATTAGATAGATTTTCTATACTAATTTTAGGATAAAGCGCCTGTAGTAACAGTAAACGATTCGATTCGCTTTTTGAACCTGTTATCTGAATTGTTTGGTGATTGCTAAGCGTTGATTTTTGGATACTGATTTCCATAAGGGAACTCTGAAATATAATGAAGCTACAAAGCTACTTTAATTTCTTATTATTATGATGCCTATCGTGATCTCGTTTTGCTTTTTTATCCATTTTTTTATCAAAAGCGTCTTGTAAATCTATTCCTGTTTGGTTGGCTAAGCATAAAACAACAAACATAACATCTGCTAATTCTTCGCCTAAATCTTTATCCTTATCACTTTCTTTTTCGCTCTGTTCACCATAACGTCTTGCAATAATACGAGCAACTTCGCCGACTTCTTCTGTAAGTTGCGCCATATTAGTGAGCTCGTTGAAATAACGCACTCCATGCTCCTTAATCCAATCGTCAACTTCTTTTTGCGCGTTTTTTATCTTCATGGTTGTGCTTTAGTAAGTATTACTTGTTCACCTTGTTTCTCTACAATTTTACTAAAAAAAGATTTAAAAGCCTTATAATCCTTTGCTTGGATCATAGGATTATTTATATCCAAATCTACTTTTAATTGTAAATACTTTCCGTTTTGTTTAATAATATACGAAAACTTTATGCTAGCATCCATAAATACTAATGCTTCAGATGTTGGTAGAGACTCAATGTTATATCCATCTGGTAACATAATGTTTACGAGGTACGAATCTACATAAGGAATAACGAAATCGATTGGGTATTGACGTTCTTCTAGTTTAAACGGATTTTCTTTCGTTGCCAAAAATAAAAGTGGAGAGAAATACAATTTATCACCGATTTCATCAACTCCATCAGATAGTTCGTACTGATAACTAATTTTAATAGGTTTAGTAATTTCTTTTCCATTCTCGAAATTCAATTCGCTTATTTCTATATCACCTTTGTCTTTTTCCAATGACTTAATATGATCTTCTGGCGTCATACTTGCGTACTTATCACGGTAAAAATAGGCGATGTAATCTGTAAGTTGTTTTGAAACTTTACCTGATGCTGTAAAATCATTATTAATTTTTACATTGAGCATTGATTTTTCAACAGATTTTTTGTTAGGCATCATACTAAACCATCGCGATACATTTTTGTCTTCAATCAACCTTCCTTGCCAGTTCAGTACACGTTGAGGTAGTACATTATTAGCGCTATACTTTTCTGTAGCGTCTATAAGTAAATACTCATTACCTTTTTGGACACTACATACTACATAATTAAACCCGTCATGTGTTGGAAAAAGTGGAATACCATTGTTTCTTGTACTCACTAAAATCGGGCTAGCATTAACACCCTGAGAACGTAACATAGAAACAACCATTAAATTAATGTCAGCGACATTACCCTCACCTACTTTATATGCATTACGTATACCATTTTGAGCATACTTCCCATAACGACCATTCCACTTTACTTTAGACTTTACTAAATTTTCTACTAAGGATGCCTTTTCAAAATCGTCTTCAACTCCTGCTAATAGTGTTTCTAAATCATCCTTATAAAAACTAAATTTATCTAATTGCCCACCAAAATTAGAACTTTCGTAGATTGTTTTAGAGACTTCTTCCCAAGTGTTTGAAAATGATTTCTCTATTATTTTATTGCCATTCAAAACTGCTGAAAGTTCTAAAGCCATTTTACTCCTGTAGTTATTTATATTTCCGGAATAAGCTTCAGCTCTTAGTGCAGGTATATTTTCTTCATTAACATTGATAATATTAACTTTATAATCAAAAGGATTGGATATATTTTTTATAGTCTCATTTACTTTAGGCATATAACTAGCCGCAAGATTAGGCTGCTTACTATAAATATAATATTCTGGTGTGGCTATTTTGACATCTAACTTATTAACTGGAATACTATATTGAAAAATAATATCGTCTATACTATATCTAGACGACGTAATTTTGTACTTATATTCGATGACAGTACCTTCCTTTACGTTTGGTAGTGTGAAAGAGTTTACTTTTGTAAATTCACTATAATCTTCTACAAATTTACCGTCACTTTTTAATTTAACCTTTTCAATTTTACCATCCACAAGGTTGTATGAAACCCCTTTTAATCCAGAAAGAGATTCTTTGTTTGATCTACCTTGATATAAATATTCTTTCTTAGTTGCCCAATCAAAACCATCTTTATTGTATATCTTAATTCGCTCATGGATTTCGCGCTGTTGCATAAAACCTTCACTTGAAGAATAATAGAAACTTACTCTTTCATTTCTATATAATATTGCTGCTGATGATGATGAATCTATTGGGTGGTATTTTTCTTCAAGTTCTGCTTTAGATACTTTTCCGAATTCATAATTTTGACTGTTAATGGTTTTACAACTCAGAAAAAGAGTAATGATTAATAATAGGTGTTTCATAATTTATTGGTTATTGATAATATTTGATTTGTATAATAAAGGCTTACAACGACTTGGTTAAAACAATTTTACTTTTGTCGTGCTTTACAATTTGTTTTCTAAAGCTTCTAAAAGCCTTATAGTCCTCTTTTTCGTAGTTTCCTTTATTGAGGATGTAAGTTCTAACGTATTTTAATTTGTTCCCTTCAAGTTTTTCCATTTGAAATCTATAAATCCCGAATTTAGTTTTAAGTTCTTTAGTTTCCGTCATTGCCTCCACTTCAAAACCTTCTGGTAGTTGAATTATAAATTCATCTTCATCTTTAAAGGAGCGATTAATTGTAAACTCTAATTTCCGTTCTGTATAACGTGGCGGAATATTGGTCACCTTATTGAACATATTAGGTTGAAATATAAGCCTAGTACCACTTTTAGAAGCGTAATTAGTAGAAGAGAGTTTTACCTTTTCTTTGTAAACTATATTATCTTTATCATTTTCAATACTGATATTATCTATAGTAATATTGTTGATATAATCCCAATAGTCTTTGTAGTGTAACTGCTGATCTCTTTCCGTATCGTTTTCAATTCCTTCATGAATACTATATTGATAACCTGTAGTAGTAATATCAACATCAGCTATTATACTACCAGAATTATCCATTGCTATATATGCTAAAGTCTTTTGTACGCTGTCATCAGCTTCATAAATTTTTGTGTGCACTATTTCACCACCTTCTGGTTTTACCAATAACACATCTCTATCGTCTGTAAAACCTGCAGTAAAGCCAAAAGGATTTGTTTGGCTCGTACACTCTAAAAATATATTTTCATCTGCATTAGGAACACAAAGAATCACATGATTTCCTTCTATTGAAGAAAACTCACTATCTATATCTCTTAAACCTCGACCTCCATATACAACCGTATAATACGATGGAACATCTACTGCTTCTAGTAATGCTTTTGTATAGTTAGTTAGTCCTTTACAATCTGCATAACCCAATTTATCAACATCGTTTGCCAACATTGGTTTCCAACCTCCTATACCAACCTGTATACTGATATATCTGGTCTTATCTTGCATATACTTGTAAATCAATTTAGCACGCTCTATTTTGTCATCAACACCAGCGGTAAGTTGTCTTACATGATTTTTGGTAGATTCCGGAATTTCGTCCGTACCAGTTAATAATTTATCATACATCCATTTACCGAAATCACTCCAATTATTATTAACACCTTGTACATCGATCATTTTGAAGGCCTTTAGAGCAACTTTGTAACGTGGTACAAATGTTTTTAACTCTGGTGTATAGGCTTCATACTTGACACCGTGAATATTTTCTGCAATGAAATGATTTTCGGAAATCTCTTGGATGTTATAATTATCGAAATTTTCTTTTTTTAACTTCAATTCAACTTCAGCCGTATTCAAAATTTCATATTCTGCATGCTGAACACTCACATAATAATCATCAATAGGTTGCCAATTCGGAAAAAAAGCAGTGTTTTCATACACAACTTCAGAAGTATACTCAACTGTATAAGGATATTTAAGTGGAATATAGTTTAGGTACTTTATACGATTATCGTCATATATAGAGAAATCGCTAACTGCACTAGCATCTACAAAATCTCTCTCTTTAATCTTTTTTATTTCTTCACCAAAGTCATTATATATGTGTGCTTCTATTTCTTCTATAGTACTATTATCATCATAAAATTCAACGGCGTTGATATGCCTATTTCCGTATTCATTGAATACAGTTGTAATGCGTTTCTTAGTCACTTTTATCTCGTCACTACTTAGTATTTCTACCGTTTTTTTCTCATATCGTACAACGGCATTAGCTTTAGTCTTGAGTTCTAATGGCACAAGCAAAGCAGTGTAAGCATCTTCTGTCTGTGAGTAGTTGATTAAAGAAATGAACAATAAAAAAAGGGAAACTGTTGATTTTAATTTAAGCATTAAGCGTTATTATAAAGTTAGGACGTACAATATAAAAACTTAATTAAATTCTTTATATGATTTATATCATAAATTTCTTACACTTGATATTTTTTCGATTATCGGCGATTTTATTAGATTTTCAATGCTTATAATTTGATTTTCTGACCAATAACAAAACTGCTAAAATTATAAAACAAGGCATTGCAATATATTTTAGCTCACTCAGAATAACATTAAGTCCCCATTCTGAAAAGAATGCTTCAACGCCAATTGGTGAGACTTTGATTTCCCGAAATGGAAAGAAATATCTAGAATTATCAAAAGGAATAAAAAAGCCAACACCTTTACCGCCAGAGGTCATCGCATCTAAAATTCCATGAGAAAGGGTTGATAAAAACAATATAATTGCAAAAATCAATTTTCTGGTCTTACCAAAAATGAATGTTAGAAGCATACTCCAGAGTACAGCAAATAAAATTGAATGTGTAAAGCCTCTGTGACCGAAAGGGTGAGAATATGAAATGCCAAACTTAAAAGTCAAAACATCTAAATCTGGCAATATTGCTGAACCTATAGCTAAAAATAAAAGCAATTTATTGGACTTTGAATCTATAACTTTTGAAGTTGTAAAAGCTACCAATCCATGTCCAAATAGTGATGCCATTAATCTCTACTTTTTGAATCTATAATAATGGTCACTGGCCCATCATTAATCAATTGCACTTTCATATCAGCTCCAAATTCGCCTGTTTGTATAGTCTTGCCAAGGGTATTTTGAAGTGTTTTCTTGAAGTTTTCATATAAAGGAATCGCAACATCTGGTTTTGACGCTTTGATATAACTTGGACGATTTCCTTTTTTGGTACTGGCGTGAAGCGTGAATTGGCTTACCAAAATTATATCACCTTCAGAATCTATTATGGACTTATTCATCACACCATGTTCATCAGGAAAAATACGAAGATTGGCAATTTTATTACATAACCAATCGATGTCTTCTTGAGTATCTTCATTTACAATACCAAGTAAAACAAGAAGGCCTTTACCAATTTCTGCAACTCTATGGTCTTCAATTGTAACACTTGATTCAGCAACTCTTTGAATAACTATTTTCATGTTTTAGAATCCTCCACAAGTTACATTTCCAATCTCATAATATTTAATTTTCAAAATATTTGCTTTTTGAAATTCTCTTTGAACAAGAGATACATCTTCCATTCTAGCCTTAGGAGCTATACTCAATTTTACAAAAAATTTAGACCGTTGTAAAGAATCTAAGTCTTTTGTTTTTAGATAAATCTCTAACTGTAATGCTTCTGGAGATAGCTCCATGAAACTTTCATTTATTATGTGTATATCACAATTTGTAATATCTACTGACATAAAATAAGGCTCATCCATACCACATGAAACTAAAAACATTCCTAAAATATATGGAATTATTCTTTTCATTCACTATCCCAATTATCAGTTCTATAATGTTCATCTTCACCTTCTAAAATTTGCATATAACTTCGATATCTAGAATAAGACACCTCATCTTTTTCTAGCGCTTCTTTTACAGCACATTTTGGCTCTTTTAAATGCAAACAATTATTGAATTTACAATCTTGTTTTAGAGCAAAAAACTCTGGGAAATAATCACCAACCTCTTCTCGCTCCATATCGACAACTCCAAATCCTTTTATACCTGGCGTATCAATAATTTTAGCATCGAAACTTAAATCAAACATTTCTGCGAAGGTCGTTGTATGTTGCCCTTGCATGTGTTGTTCTGAAATAGCTTTTGTCTTTAAATCTAAAGAAGGTTCAATAGCATTTACTAAAGTAGATTTTCCTACTCCAGAATGACCTGCAAACATACTTACTTTACCAACCATTAAGGCTTTTACTTTGTCTATGTTTTCGCCTGTAGTGGCTGATATGTTAATACATTCGTATCCAATAGCTCTATAAATACTTGCCAAGTATTTTACCTCTAGCAAGGTTTCTTCATCATAAGTATCAATCTTATTGAACAACAAAATTGTTTTTATAGAATACGCTTCTGCGGTCACTAAAAAACGATCTATAAAACTGGTAAGTGTTGGTGGATTATTAATGGTAATCAATAAAAAAAGTTGATCAATATTAGAAGCGATAATATGTGTTTGCTTGGAAAGGTTAACCGATTTTCTAACGATATAATTTTTACGTTCTTCAATACGGTTAATAACACCTGTTTCTGTATTATTTTTTGTTTCTAATTCAAACTCCACTTTATCACCTACTGCAATAGGATTGGTGCTTTTTATACCTTCTAATCTAAAACGACCTTTAATTCTGCACTCATAGAACTTACCGTTCAGAGTTTTAACGGTGTACCAACTACCTGTAGATTTATATACTGTTCCTGTCATTATTACAAAGATGACTATTATTGTTTAATGGAACAAAAAAAGACTGCCATTAGACAGTCTTTAATTGAATTTAATAATTTCGATTAGATATTTAATTTCTCTAAATGTATATCTAAGGTTTTTTCCTTCTTATTATATTCTACAATCATAACATGACCTAATTTTGCAGGAAGCACTCTAAAACTAACTCTACCTTTTGACTGTTCTAAATAAATTTTATCCTGAGATAGTTCTCCATCATTATACATGACTGCCTTAAATGCTAGTTTATTCTTCTCACCTTTCAGTCTTTCATAATCTATAAACATAGCGTAAAAGCGATCTCTATCTTTATCAATTTGAGTGTATTCATAGTCAAAAGCTCCAAAAGTCTTCAACGCATGTGCATTAAGTTGAGGACTACCAAAATCAGCTAAATTTGGTGCTCTAGATTTACCTTTCTCAATTTTATGAATCTCTTTGAGGTTGAAACTTTTATCAAACTCAAAAAATACAGCATCCGTAATTGTTAATTGTGTCATACCACTACCTATGCGACCCGTAAGTAAAGTACCTTTTAAACTCACAGTTTTTCTATATTTTTCACCTATGGCATAATAAGATCCATTTTGTGTACGAATCACATCATGAAAATATACATAAGTACTTTTTTTCTTTTTTCCGTTAGAATCTGCTGGCATCAATTTGTTAATTGTATTTTCCCAATCTGCTTTTACATCTGAAATTAAATTACCTGACATATCAACTACTTGAGCGAATAAACCTTCACTTTTATCTTTAACAATATTTTTTCCTTTCTTAAAATATTCACCCAATAAGACAAGATTTTTCTCTTCTGTAAGAAAAGCATTAGTAATCAATCTGGGATTATCATCTCTATTGTAATCTTTCTCAAATAGCTTCTTGCCTGTGTTAATATCTAAAACTACAATCTTCATATTTACTGTATTGCTAAGTGCAGATTTCTTTGAGCTTTCTATTGCCACGACAACTTTTTCGTTAGCCTCAATAGGGTTAAGAAACATAAGCTGATTTGCATCTTCTGGAGAGTTGTAATCCCAAGATTCACCTCCATTTGTAGATACATATTTTAAACCGTAACCCATTTTTTTGTTGTTCTTAGTATAATTGAACAAAAATCCATTATCATCTACCGGAAAAAGCAAATTAAAATTACCGCTTTTCATCATCATACTTAACCAACGTACATCTTTCTTAGAGACGTCAATTTTTATATCCTTACCTTGATTTCCAGATTTATCAAAAGTGACGAGTTTATAGAACTTTTCTTTAATATTAATCATAGCAAACATCAATGCTTGATTATTAAATTTACTCTGAGCTAATATGGTATTCTTATCATCTATATAAGATTTTGTTGCAATATCATTAAGATTATTATCTAGCATTTTAATTGCATACTCACGCTTCCCTTTCTTCAATTTATCAACTTCATAATAAAAATAATAACCGTCTACGTCATTATTCTTATCCATAAAGGATCCTGAATTCTTTATTCTAAATGATGTGATTTCGTCAAGTGATTTTTGCTGTGCAAAAGCACTTAAACAAAAAATAGTTGTAAGTAGTATTACCGATAGTTTCTTCATGTTAATGTATTATTGATTAATTGATTTAAAAAATTTGAAAATTTCTGTACCATTATCTTCAGCCATTAAATCATCTTTATTGGCCTTGCAAAATGCTAATCCCATTTTCTTCGTTTCTCCTAATTCTAGATTATGTAGAAAAAGACGTATTTTATTAAGCTGCTTTTCGTCTGAAAATTTACTTTTAGGAGGTATATACTTACCTAATTCGTGATTTTTTTTGGCATTATAAATTTGCTTCAAAACACTAGCCATTGTAATATGATAGTACTCTGAACCTATCCGTTTATTGTGAAATAATTCTACCAACTGATAAATTGCAATATCTAAATTCTTTTTGTCAATGGCACTTTCAATCATTTTTAAATTTGCCAAATTTATAAGTAGTCTCATATTATTTTCTTGCCCTGAACTATCTGTACTAATAATACTAAAATCTGATTTTAGTTTTTCTATTCTAAATTCAATTTCTGGATGCGTTTTTAGGGTATCTGAATCTAGACTAAATTCATTAATTTTCTCATCTGTATCAAAAATAGAAACGGTTTCTTTCAACCAAAATGGTTTAAATGGGTAAGTTTCAAAATTAAAAATACTATCAACTCTTATATTATGACTTAGTAGCATATCATCATCTCTTTGAAGTTTAGACAGAGCACTAAGTGCTTTATATTTATTGTATATGGTCTTTGAAAATAAGACAAATCCGAGTGAATCAGCTTGTGCTTCAGTTTCTTTAGAATGGTCTAAAATATCTATGCTAAGCTCATCAATTACAGAAAGTGCTGCTCTTGTCTGTCCATACTTTTGCCTTTTTATTTCCCTGACTTTCTTCTTCGTTTCTTTAGAATTTATTGTTGAAATAACATTTGTGACGTTATCTAAAGGGTGATCTAATAATTTGTGTGCTATTTCATGACAAATGACAAAAGCTACCTCGTCATCTGAACTCAAAGTTGAAAACAAACCCAAATAAATCTCAAACATACCATCTCCATAACATGATGCATTTGGAATGAAAGATGTATTTACAAAAAACTTATAATTTGTATTATCAATTTGTGGATTAGCCTTATATATATTCGAAAGTATACTATCTATATAAATATTTATGTCATCATTGAAAATATAAACACTATCATTTATTGATTCTAGGACTTTTTCATCTCTATTCTTGAAGATCTTTCTAATCTTAGAAGCATGAGAGCCATCTATTCTTTTTATATAGTCTGAATTAATTTGTTCTAAGTAATCCTCTAAAGCTTCAATATCCTTTGGTAAATATTGATTGTCTGAAGTTTTTTGTGAATGAGAAAAACAAAAGCATAACAAGAATAAAATAGGGGCAACGTAATTTTTTAGCATATAGAGATTAATAGCACTTCAATCCAAAAATAGCATTTTTATTTAATTAGTCTCAAGGAATTCGATATGTGACTGAAATATACTTTAAAAATATCTAAACTCATTATGAATTTTTAAAAATTAAAAAAGGCTCGCAATTGCGAGCCTTTTTTTTTTATTACTAATTTTTAATGATTAATAATCTTTTCCTGATGATTAATCGATTCTTGGTGAATCGCTTTAAACATGCGTAAAATAAATTCTTCACTCAATCCTCTTTCTTCGCCTTCTAAAACCATTTTACCTAAAATCTCGTTCCAACGCTTGCTTTGCAAGACTTGAACATTTTTTTGTTTCTTAAGTTTACCGATACCATCTGCAACCTTCATACGTTTTCCAAGTAAATCGATAACTTGGTTGTCTACAACATCTATTTGAGCTCTTAAGTTGTTAAGTTCAGTATTGTATGCTGCTTCAGGATCTGTTTCTTTTCTTATTCTTAGATCTTCCATAATTCTAACCAATGTGTTTGGTGTAACTTGCTGTGCTGCATCACTCCAAGCGTTATCAGGATCGTGATGCGTTTCTATCATTAAACCATCAAAATTTAGATCTAGAGCTGTTTGAGACACATCTAAAATCATGTCTCTTCTACCTGTAATATGAGATGGGTCGTTAATTAATGGTAAGTCCGGAAATTTATTTTGAAATTCAATTGCTAGTTGCCATTCTGGTATATTTCTATATTTAGATTTCTCATAAGTAGAAAACCCTCTATGTATAGCACCTAACTTTTTAATTCCTGCAGTATGTAATCTTTCAATACCACCTAACCACAAAGCTAAATCTGGATTTACTGGATTTTTAACCAGCACTATTTTATCGGTTCCTTCTAAAGCATCAGCTAAATCTTGCATTATAAAAGGGCTAACAGTAGAACGCGCTCCAATCCATAATAAATCTATATCGTGCTCTAAAGCCAATTCTACATGGTTTCTATTTGCAACTTCTGTAGCCGTTTTTAAACCCGTTTCTTCTTTTACTTTTTGTAACCATTTTAAACCTAATGCACCAACACCTTCAAAGTTTCCTGGTCGCGTTCTTGGCTTCCAAATACCTGCTCGGTAATAATTAACATCTGTATCTTTTAGCTGGTGGGCTATTTTTAATACTTGTTCCTCAGTTTCTGCGCTACATGGTCCTGCGATTACTAAAGGATGATCTAGTTTCATATCATCCAACCATGTTCTCATTTCTTTGTTATTCTCCATTTTTGCTTATTAATCTTATTATCTATTGTATTCCGTTTAATATATCTTTTATATGATTTGTTGTTTCCATTTCGTTATAAACCGCTTCAAAATCTCCATCTTCCATGAGCTTTTTGAAATGTTTTAGATTATTGATATACTCATCTAAAGTCTCTATAACATTGGTCTTATTCTGCTCAAAAATTGGTGTCCACATAGCAGGCGAACTTTTTGCCAAACGCACAGTACTCTCAAATCCACTACCTGCCATATCAAAAATATCGCGTTCGTTTTTCTCTTTTTCGATTACCGTTTTACCCAACATAAATGAACTAATGTGTGATAAGTGCGAAACGTAAGCAATATGCTTATCGTGCGCCTTAGGATTCATATATCGAATTCGCATTCCTAATTCTGCAAATAATTTTAATGCTTTTTCTTGAAGCTTGAATGCCGTTTCTTCTACCTCGCAAATAATGTTCGTTTTGTTTTTGTACAAATTATGAATCGCAGCTTTTGGACCCGAATATTCTGTACCAGCTATAGGATGAGCAGCCAAATAATTTCTGCGTTTGGGATGATTTTTCACTTTAAGACAAATATCCTCTTTGGTAGAACCAGCATCAAAAACAATGGCATTATCAGAAACATAATCTAAGACTTTTGGCAAAACAGTTAATGTAGCATCCACAGGAATGGCAACTATGACAATATCTGCAAGTTTCAAATCTTCAAAATTTGCTTTTTTGTCAATAACTTTAAGGTTTATAGCTTCATCTAAATGCGTTTCGTTCTTATCAATACCAAAGACATTACTTTGTGGATATAATTTCTTAATATCTAAAGCGAAGCTTCCGCCAATTAATCCTACTCCTATGATAAAAATATTATTCATACTAACTATACTCTTGCTATTGCTTCTTTTATAATGTCTTCAGAAGCACACAATGAAAAGCGGACATAACCTTCTCCATTGCTTCCAAAGACGGTTCCTGGTGTTATAAAAATTGAATGTTCTTTCAATACTAAATCCGTGAATTCTTCTGATTTAATATTTGGCGGTAATTTTGCCCAAACAAATAATCCTGTTGCATATTTGTCATATACACATTTAAGACTATCAGCTAATTTCCAAACTAATTGTCGTCGTGTTTGGTACACACTATTTAAACTTTGAAACCACATATCTGAGCATCTCAGAGCTTCAATAGCTCCTTTTTGTATACCATAAAACATGCCTGAATCCATATTACTTTTCACCCTCAATACTGCATTTACCAAATCATAATTACCTACTAGCATCCCAACACGCCAACCAGCCATATTAAATGTTTTGCTTAAAGAATTTAATTCTAAACACACCTCTTTAGCATCTTTATATCTCAGAATACTAATTGGTTTTTCATTGAGAATAAAACTGTAAGGATTGTCATTGACAATTAAAATATTATGTCGTTTTCCAAATGCAATAACCTTATCATAAAACTTATTATCTGCATTGCTACCTGTTGGCATATGAGGATAATTAATCCACATAATCTTTACACGACTTAAATCTAATCGTTCTAAAGCACTAAAATTTGGCAACCAATTATGGTCTTCTTTTAAATCGTAATAAATGGGTTTTGCTTCTAGTAACTTAGTTACTGAAGAATATGTAGGATAACCAGGATTAGGTACTAACACTTTATCTCCTTTATTTAAAAATGCCATAGAAATGTGCATAATTCCTTCTTTACTTCCCAATAGAGGCAACACTTCAGTTTGAGGGCTAACATCTACCCTATATTGTTTCTTATAAAAGTTTGAAATTTCCTCTCGTAATTCTGGCAAACCTTGATAGCTTTGATATTTATGAGCACCTTCGTCTAATAAACTATCTTGAAGCGAAACAGAGGCTTTAAAAGGTGGAGCTAAATCCGGACTTCCAATACCTAAATTGATAATTGGCTTTCCTTGGGATTTTAAAAGCGCAACTTCTCTCAACTTTTTAGAAAAGTAGTATTCTTCAACATTTTTTAAACGCTTAGCAACTTCAATCATAGTCTTGCATTTTTATATTCGCCTAGTACTTTAAAATTCTCTGCCATTATTTCCATAATTGATGAGGCTTTTTCATAATATTTATAATCTTCGAAAGTAACATCTACAAAAAAAGCATACTTCCAAGGGGTTTCAATTTTTGGCAAAGACTGTATCTTAGTAAGGTTGAGCTTACAATCACTCATAACATTAAGTATAGTAGCTAAACTACCTCGTTTATGATCTAATTCAAATTTTATAGAAGCCTTATTTAGTCCTTTTTTATCAGTTTCAAAATTCTGAAGCTTTACAATCACAAAGCGTGTTTCGTTATGCTTTATAGTTTGAATACTTTCTGCTAATATTTCTAACCCATATAACTCTGCCGCATTTTTACTAGCTATTGCCGCAATACCTTTTATACCTTTATCTGAAATTTGCTTAGCAACATCTGCAGTATCTTTAGCTTCTACCAATTTTATATGAGGATAATCTTTAAAAAAGACTTTACATTGCAATAAAGCCATCGGGTGTGAGTGTACTTCTTTTATATCTGCAATAGTTTGCCCATTTAATGCCAAAAAGTTATGCTGAATATCTAAATAGTGCTCGCCAACAATACTCAGATTATGCCTATCTATTAAGGCATAATTAGGAATTATTGAACCTGCAATAGAATTCTCTAAAGCCATTACAATATAATCTGAATCCCCTTTTAGAAGACTATCTACAGTACCGTCAAAAGTCATGCATTCAACCACATCTGTATTTGCACTAAAAAACAACTGAGCGACTTCGTGATGAAACGATCCTTTAATTCCTTGTATTGCTATTGGTTTATTCAAATTTTATTTTTTTAAATCCTGAAACAAGTTCAGAACTACTAGATAGATAAAAATGAAAAAAGTCTCGATTAAATCGAGACTTTATAAATTATATTTTAAATAAAACATACTTAGTCTCGTTCCTTTAGCTAAAAAAGAAGTAAAACCAGTTATAATATGTTTTAGATATGTTCATTGTTATTAATATGTGGCTAATGTAATTATAATTTTTACAAATCAAAATGTGAACATCGCTTTTTTTATTGATATCTATGAAGTTTTAGAGAATTAGCAATAATTATGATACAAAATTCTGATTATTATAGAGATTGATTAAAAAATTGTCAATTGTTTTTAGGCAAACTAGTATTTTTGAATAAATTTATTTCTTTATGTCTATTGAAGTCCAGAACATTACGAAACTATATAAAGACCAGAAAGCACTTAACGATGTTTCTTTTAAAGTAAATGATGCAGAAATTGTTGGATTTCTTGGCCCAAATGGTGCTGGAAAATCGACTATGATGAAAATCCTTACTACATACATTGAAGCTTCTGAGGGTTCTGCAAACGTAAATGGCTTTAATGTAACTTCTGATAAAAAAAGTGTGCAAAGTAGTGTTGGCTACTTACCAGAACACAATCCGCTTTATACAGATTTGTACGTTAAGGAATATTTAAATTTTAATGCGAATGTCTATAGCACTTCTAAATCTAGAATTGCAGAGGTTATTGAATTAACTGGCTTAACACCAGAAGCACATAAAAAAATAAGTCAATTATCTAAAGGCTACAGACAACGTGTTGGTTTAGCAAATGCGTTATTACATAATCCTGAAGTATTGATTTTAGACGAACCTACAACAGGTCTCGACCCAAACCAATTGGTAGATATTAGGAATCTCATTAAAAATATAGGCAAAGAAAAAACAGTTTTTCTATCTACTCACATTATGCAAGAAGTAGAAGCTATGTGCGATCGTGTTATTATTATTAATAAAGGTGAAATCGTTGCTGACAAATATTTAAAGGACCTGAGAGAAGGGCAAGAACAAATAGTTGTTGTAGAATTTGATTACCGAGTTGAAGACACTTTTTTATTAAAACTACCAAAAGTAACTTCAGTAAAAAATACGCACGATTTTATCTATGAAATTACATTCTCTACAAAAGAAGATATGAGATCTCATGTATTTGATTTTGCACATGATAATGAATTAAAAATTCTTCAATTAAATCAGAAAAATGCGAGTTTAGAGAGTTTGTTTAGAGACCTAACAAGTAAATAGCACAAGTAATTGGTTAACCAGTTTTGTTATTTCGCTTAAACCATGACAAATATCACCTTTAAAAAAGCATAGCTATATTAAATTTACACCATATTTTAGTAAATCAAATGACGGTAGATATACTATCTAATAATAAGCAATAGCATATCTTTATAACAAAATTACAGGTAAAATGAGCAAAGGAATTTATGTAGCTACCATGGAACCAAACAGTGGTAAATCTGTTGTGGTTTTAGGGCTGATGCGCATGCTTTTAGGTAAAACAGCAAAGGTTGGTTATTTCAGACCAATTATAGAAGATGATAAAAATGGTGATTTAGATAACCATATCAATACTGTTCTATCTTATTTTGAATTAGACATAAATTATAAAAAAACATTTGCTTTTACCAGAAGCGAGGTACTGGATTTATACAACAACGGTAAGGCTGGAAAAGTAATAGATGAGATCATAAAGAAATACAAGTATTTAGAAGATCGCTTTGATATTATCCTTGTAGAAGGTACAGACTTTTCTAATGAAAACACCAATTTAGAATTAGATATTAATATCCTTATTTCCAAAAACCTTGGCCTTCCTGTAATTATAGTGGCCAACGGCTATAAAAAACCACTTGATATTATTGTAGATAATACTCAATTAGCTTACAATACTTTTAAAGAAGAAGTTAAAGTGCTCTCAATAATTGTCAATAAAAATAATCCCGATGACGTCAAAACATTAAAAGCACTTTTAATAGGACGTATTAAAGAAAATACCAACGTAGCTGTTATACCAACAATAAAGAGTTTATCGTCTCCTACCATTAAGGAAATTTCTAAAGCATTAGATGGAACAATTCTTTTTGGAGAAGACATGCTAAATAACGAATCTGAGCACTTTGGTGTTGGCGCTATGCAATTACGAAATTATTTAACTCACCTCAAAGATAATACCTTGGTAATAACACCAGGTGATCGAGCAGACATTATATTGGGTGCGCTACAAGCTAATATTTCAAAAAACTACCCGAAAATCTCAGGCATAGTACTTACAGGTGGATTAATACCAGAAAAATCAATATTAAAACTTATTGAAGGGCTCTCTAGCATAGCACCAATAATTAGTGTTAAAGAAGGTACTTTTGGTGTAGCAAACGCTATTGGTAAAATTAAATCTAAAATTTATGCCGAAAACACTGAAAAAATAGAAACTTCTATAGCGACATTCGAAAAATTTGTAGATACTGACAAACTATCTAATGACTTAATCACCTTTGAGTCTGAAGGGTTTACACCAAGAATGTTTCAATATAATTTATTGCAAAAAGCTTTGAAAGACAAGAAACATATTGTACTCCCAGAAGGTTATGATGAGCGTATTCTAAGAGCTTCAGCAAGATTAATTGATGCCCATGTCGTGGATTTAACTTTAATCGGAGATGAAGACAAAATATTAGAAAGGATTAAAAAGTTTGATATTCCATTAGACACCTCGAAGGTTAACATTGTATCACCACAAAAATCTGAGCATTTTGAAGATTATGTAGACACATTCTATGAATTACGAAAGCATAAAAATGTAAATTTAGATATGGCAAAGGATATGATGTCCGATGTCTCTTACTTTGCTACAATGATGATTTATAAAGGTCATGCAGATGGTATGGTCTCTGGAGCTATTCATACTACAGCACATACATTGCGTCCTGCATTACAATTTATAAAAACAAAACCCGGAGTAAAAATAGTGTCCTCTGTATTTTTTATGTGCTTAGACGATAGAATATCCATATTTGGAGATTGTGCTATAAATCCTAATCCTAATGCTGAAGAATTAGCAGAAATAGCGATATCGTCTGCCAAAACCGCTCAAGATTTCGGTATAGAACCTAAAGTAGCAATGTTATCCTATTCATCTGGTGCCTCAGGAAAAGGCGAAGATGTAGATAGAGTAAGGGAAGCTACCGAAATAGTAATGAAAAAGGCTCCACATATTAAAATTGAAGGTCCTATACAATACGATGCTGCCGTAGATATGCGCATCGGAAAAAGTAAATTGCCAAATTCTGAAGTTGCAGGACAAGCAAGTGTTCTGATCTTCCCAGACTTAAACACAGGCAATAACACTTATAAAGCTGTACAAAGAGAAACTGGTGCTTTAGCAATTGGTCCAATGCTACAAGGATTGAATAAACCTGTAAATGATTTGAGTAGAGGCTGTACCACAGATGATATCTATAGCACAGTAATCATAACTGCGATACAAGCCCAAGATTTTTAGACCATGCAACAAATATTAGTCCTTAATACGGGAAGTTCTTCTTTAAAATTTCAATTATTCTTAATGCCTAATGAAACTGTTTTGTGTTCTGGTTTAATCGAACGCTTAGGTTCTGATGATGCTAAATTTATATTCAAAACAGAAGAGACTTCAATTGAAGTGATTACTCCTATCGCTAATCATAACGATGGGTTACAATTATTAGTAAAACAATTATTAAATAAAAAGACTGGAATCTTAAAATCTGCTGAAGAAATTGATATTGTTGGTCACAGAGTAGTGCATGGTGGAAATTACTTTAACGATACAACCGAAATAACCCCAGATGTTAAAGCTAAAATAAAAGTATTATCATCTTTAGCTCCATTGCATAATCCTGCTAATTTAGAAGGAATTAAAGTTGCAGAATCTATTTTTAAAAATGCAAAACAAGTTGCTGTTTTTGATACAGCTTTTCATCAAACTATACCAGAATATGCCTATAAATATGCTATACCAAAAGAATACTCAGATGAGCACGATATACGTCTCTATGGTTTTCATGGTACAAGCCATAAATATGTAAGTGAAAAAACCATTGAGTTTTTAGGTAAAAAAGAGTCTAAAATAATTACAATTCACTTAGGCAATGGTTGTAGTATGTCTGCTATAAAAAACGGCAAAAGTATTGATCATTCTTTAGGATTTTCTCCGATTACAGGATTAATAATGGGAACGCGCTCAGGTGATATTGATCCAACTATAATTTTCCATTTAGCTGAAAAATTTAAATTAAGCTTAAGAGAGATAAACACCATATTACAAAAGAAAAGTGGAATGCTTGGATTAACTGGTTATAGTGATTTAAGAGATATACAAGCCAAAGCGAATGCAGGAGATAAAGCATGCCAATTAGCCCTTACTATGAATACGTATCGTATTAAAAAATATATAGGAAGCTATGCTGCTATTTTAAATGGTTTAGACGCTATTGTTTTTACAGCAGGTATTGGTGAAAACTCAAACTATATGAGAGAATCTGTTTGTAAAGATTTAGACTTTTTAGGAATAAAATTAGACACAGAAAAAAACAACAAAAGCCTGAAAACGATTAGAGCCATTAACAGCAAAGATTCTAAAGTAAAAATATTGGTAATACCAACTAATGAAGAATTAGAAATTGCGAAACAAGCTTTTAACCTACTCAAAAATTAATTGACCAATATAAATCTGCTCAACATCTACAAGTGGTGGCTGATTAACTGAAATTAAATTCCCTGTTCCTCTTAGTTCTCCTGACAAAGATTGTTGTGGATTCACAACCATATCATTACTACCGCGATGATAGATATTTACATTCTGAGCCACTAAGTTTTCACCTTCAAAACGACCAGAACCTGCATAGAAACCGATAAATAAATTAGTAACTGTTCCCTCTAAATAAAAAAATGAAATATTATTTGACGCTATGTTTATATTTTCACAAGCAACAGTTAATCTAAAATCACCTACTGTAAACTCAACATCTTCGTTAAAATCTTCAGAGATCAAATCTAAGCTTTCAAAACTCAAAATTCCATCAGATGATACTTCATATTGAGATGATGTCTTTATTTCTGTAAGATTTGGAGTATCAACATATATTTTAGTGATTCCATAGTCTCTAACATAATTACAAGTGTTGTTATCAGTTAATATTAATCTATCACCAATAACCTCAACTTTAACGTCATTAATCAAATTTTCTCCGGTTTCAATAGTGACCTTGTAGTTAGGCGCCTCTTTAATTATTAGCTCTATATCTCTATTAACAAAAATGCGTTCGAAACTCGAAACATCCATTTCTTGTTGAATAATCTCACCTGAGGTTTGAAAACAATCGTTTGCGTCTTCGCTATTACAAGCAAAAAGTAGTACTACGAATATGTAAACTAGTTTTTTCATAATCTTACTCCAATTCCAAATTCAACAGCTTCTGCTTTAGCTCCATGTGATTTTAAGGTCATAGCACCAAAAAATGTGTTCCCAAAATACCGTTTTAAGCCAATTCTAATATAAGTTTTGCCTTCAAAATCAAAAGGATAATAAACATAATAGCCTAACTGTGTTTCAATAGACATTTTATTAATAAATAACTCATGGCCTACAAATAATCCAACACGCTTATAATCTTCATTTCCACTTACATTTTCTTCAGGAAATGAGACGGACTGATAATAAATCAATTCTTTTAAAAAGTTTGAGAAAAAGATTTCTGCTCCAAATTGTACAGCACTTATATGACTTAATCGTTTATCAGCATAAGTTGAAAGAATATAAAATGGAAATTGACCACTTCCAATGACATCACTTTGGTTAATCCCTGTTCTAAATGCAAAATTATATTTTATAGGTTCAGTAAATTTTTCATCATTCAAATTATCAATAAACTCAGGGTTTTCATTATCGAGATTATAAGTCAATCCTGCATTCAAAGCAATCGTATTTACACTTGTATTTGGTGCTTTTACATTGGCATTAGAATAATGAATTAAAGATAAACCAACCTGTAAACCAAAACGATTAAATAGTTGCTCCTTTTTATAATTCAACATTAGATAAGTTGAACTTAACAAATGAGAACCAAAAGCCACATTCTTTGGGTTTTCAATTTTATCGTAAGGGTTCGTGTTGTATGCTAAACCTTGAGCAATTCTCAGCATTAGGTTACGCTTAAAAAAGTAAAAATTATAATGTGCGTACAAACCATAATTATTACCAAGCACATCATTTTTTAAATTTTGATATACAAAAGACGCGCCGTAATCTGGATAATTAAAACGTTGTTCCCAAGGGTCGTTTCCAAACGTTTTTTTATTCCAACTAAAAATTAAACCTTCTGGATGACCAGTAATAAGATGAAGAATATCGTTATTGTGAAGTGCAATATTCCCAGAGAAATAATTCAGGTCCAAATAAGTGTTGGATAGTTGCTCTTCTTGCGAAAAAGACAACAATCCAATTAAGGAAACTAAAAAAGTAAGCCAGTACTTCATTGATAGATGGTTACTCGCAAAAGTAAAATAATAAAGTGTATTTGCTTTACAATATAACTTATAAAACATCATATAATGAAGAGGATAAATAGCGGTCACCTCTGTCACAAACTATAGCAACAACTACACCTTTATCAATAGTTTCTATGAGTTTTAGAGCAGTTGAAACAGAACCACCACTGCTCATACCTGCAAAAACGCCTTCCTCTTTTGCTAATCGTCGCGTCATCTGAGTGGCTTCTAATTCGCTCACTTCTATAATTTGATCTACTTTGGAACGATTAAAAATGCCTGGCACATAATCTGGTGACCATTTTCTAATTCCAGGAATTCGTGAACCATCCTCAGGTTGAGCTCCTATAATTTGAATCTTTTGATTCTTTTCTTTTAAAAATGACGATGTTCCCATTATAGTGCCCGTTGTTCCCATTGCAGAGACAAAATGTGTAATCTTACCATCTGTATCTCTCCATATCTCTGGACCTGTCGTTTTGTAATGCGCTTTCCAATTATCATTATTTTCAAACTGGTTTAATAACGTATAGTCGTCTTCATCTCTCATTTTAAATGCTAAATCTCTTGAACCTTCAATACCAGAATCTGCAGAGGTTAAAATAACTTCAGCTCCATATGCTCGCATTGTTTTTACACGCTCTTCTGTAGAATTTTCAGGCATTACCAATGTCATATTTAAACCAAATAACTGAGCTACATATGCTAAAGCGATTCCTGTATTACCGCTTGTTGCTTCTACCAAACAATCCCCTTTTTTTATATCTCCTCGCTTAACGGCTTCAGAAATCATATTATAAGCAGGTCTGTCCTTAACACTTCCACCAGGATTGTTTCCTTCTAGTTTTAGAAAAAGTTGCACGTGAGGTTTGTTTACTAAATTCACAACCTCTACAAGAGGTGTATTCCCTATTTGGTTTAATATGCTCATGCCTTTACAAGTTGGATATTTTAATATCAGATTTATAAGTTACAATAGAATTTTTTGGAATGGATTGTGTAATCCAAACATTAGCACCTATTATACTATTCTCACCGATAATAACGTCGCCACCAAGAATAGTTGCATTAGCATAGATGGTTACATTATCTAAAATCGTTGGATGCCTTTTTACATCTTTCAATACTTTTTCCACCTTAATTCCTCCTAGTGTTACACCTTGATATATAATAACATTATTACCAATAATTGATGTCTCACCAATAACAACTCCTGTAGCATGATCTATAAAAAAGGATTCTCCTATTTTTGCTCCAGGATGTATATCTGTGCCAGTCACGCTATGTGCATATTCACTTATCATTCTTGGTAAAACAGGAATATTGAGCTTCCATAAAATGTGACTTAATCGATACATCGTAATTGCATAAAATCCTGGATAAGCCAGGTACACTTCTTTAATACTCTTGGCAGCAGGATCATTGTCATAAGCTGCCTTAGCATCTAAATATAAAAGCGATCTTAAGGTTTTTATCTCGGTTTTAAATGCTTTCCATTTGGTATTACATAGTCCGCACTCTAAACCTTCAGAAACTTTGAAAAAAGAACCTTTTATTACTTCCAATTGCTTTATTTGATTCTCAGGAGACTCCAAAACGCAATAAAATAATTGTTGTGCTAAGACTTCGACTTGTTCTTTAAATCTAAGAGGTATCTGTAATGCTGCTTCCATAGTTATATTGTCGTTAATAAACTAGCAAACTTTCCTTCATTAAATCACCTCATCCGTATGATGGTATGCTCAACACTTATATTAAGAAATACTAGTTTTCCATTATAGAAATGGTTGTAGACAAAAATATAATAATTAAGAAATATTAATCCTAAGGAGCTAATTCTATTTCCAGCTCGTGTAATATTTCAGTAATTGGAATTTGACAACTTAATCTGCTATTAGATTTAACATTAAAGGCTTCGGCTAACATGGCATCTTCTTCATCTTCCATAGTATTTAATTCATGTTCAGAATTTACATAGCATTGACATGAGGCACACATTGCCATACCACCACAGACTCCTATTGTACCTTCTGGTGCTAACTCATAAGAACGTACAACCTCCATTAAGTTCATTGCCATGTCAGTTGGTGCTAAAACAGTGTGTTTTTCGCCTTCTCGGTCTGTGATATGTATGATAACATCTTGCATTATACAATAGCTTTTACAACTGCTTTTGGTGATTCTTTACGTGTACCATCAAAGCCATTTATACCGCTAACAGTGGTGTATTTTAAAACAAACTTCTTGCCAGGATTTAATCGCTTATATGCAGACTGACACATTAATGTAGCCTCATGAAAACCACAAAGAATTAATTTTAATTTTCCTTCGTACGTATTTACATCTCCAATAGCATATATACCTGGAATATTGGTTTGGTAGTCTAGCGTATCTACTTTTATGGCATTCTTTTCTATCTCAAGTCCCCAATCTCCGATTGGTCCTAATTTTGGCGATAATCCAAAGAGTGGAATAAAGGCATCTGTCTCAATCACTTGAGTTTCTCCGTCTTTAGTAACCGAAACACCTTCAATTTTATGCTCTCCATGTAAGGCAATAATTTCCGCTGGTGTAATTAAATTAATTTTATTGAGTAGTTTCAGTTCTTGAACTTGTTCTACAGAATCTAAAGCACCTCTAAACTCATTTCGTCTATGCACTAAGGTTACTTCTGATGCCACATCAGCGAGAAAAATACTCCAATCTAATGCAGAATCTCCTCCACCAGCAATTACTACCTTTTTATCGCGATAGACTTCAGGATCTTTAATAAAATAGGCAACGCCTTTATCTTCGTAATTTTCAATGTTTTCTAATTTAGGTTTTCTTGGTTCAAAACTTCCTAAACCACCAGCAATAGCTATAATTGGCGCATGGTGCTGTGTGCCTTTATTTGTAGTTACAACAAAGCTTCCATCATCTTGTTTATCTATAGTTTCTGCGCGTTCTCCTAAAGTAAATCCTGGTTGAAACTGCTTACCTTGTTCTAATAAATTCGATGTTAAATCTCCAGCTAATATTTCAGGAAAACCAGGAATATCGTATATCGGTTTTTTAGGATACAACTCCGAACATTGACCTCCGGGTTGAGGCAATGCGTCTATTAAATGACACTTTAATTTTAGCAATCCAGCTTCAAAAACAGTAAATAACCCTGTTGGTCCTGCTCCTATAATAAGTATATCTGTCTTAATCATCGTTTTATATTTTTTCCACTAAACCTTTAGTGAATTCATTTAATTTTTCGACTTTTTGTTCAAAGTCTCCTTTTATTGTTTTTCTATAAATATTTAGATTCTTTACCAAATCATCTATGTTTTCTGGGATCACATCTTCAAAATATTGTCGCAAACGCTTGGCCGTTGTTGGCGATTTTCCATTAGTAGAAATGGCGACTTTTACATTGCCTTTTGTGACGATACCTCCCATATAAAAATCGCAATATGGCGGATTATCTGCCACATTTACCAATTTGCTTTGCGCTCTACAATCGTCGTATATTTTTATATTAACTTCTGGTTGATCTGTTGTTGCAATGACTATATGATGGTCTTTTAAATAGTCAATTTTATAGACATCTTCAATGCGTTTTACATTTCCAGTATTTGCAATTTTAATGGTACCTTCTCTAAACATAGGCGATACCATAGTCACATTTGCATCTGGACTCGATTTTAAAAGAAAGGTCAATTTTTCTTCAGCAACATAACCACCTCCTAAGATTAAAATATCAAGGTTTTTTGCTTTTAGAAAGATTGGATATAGATTATTTCTTTCCATAATTAAGCGATTTCTTTTCTTGAATTTAACAATGCTAAATCTGCTTTTGTATAGATATCAGTTAAATCTACACGCTGATTAACAACTTCTCCAATAATGATAATGGCTGGATTAGACAATTCTTTTTTCTCAACGATTTCTTCAATGGTATTTATTGTTCCGACACCTACTTTTTCGTTTATTCTAGTGCCATTTTGAATGACAGCTACAGCAGTTTCCGATTTTCCTTCGTTTTCAAAAATTTGAACAATTTCTGACAGCTTGCTCATTCCCATTAAAATCACAACTGTTGCTGTAGATTTTGCAGCTAAGGCAATATCTCTAGATATTTTATGCGATTTTGTTGTTCCAGTTATGACCCAAAAACTCTCTGAAGCATTACGCTTGGTTAATGGTATACCTTGATATGCTGGTACAGCAGCAGCAGATGAGATTCCAGGAACAACTGCCACCTCAATGGCATAATCTTTAGCATACTCAAGTTCTTCTGCTCCACGACCAAAAATAAACGGGTCACCTCCTTTTAGTCTTACCACATGACCACATCTTAAGGCACGCTCAACAATTAAATCATTAATCTGACTTTGCTGATAGGCATAACAACCTTTTCGTTTACCAACAAAAATCTTTTCTGCTTTACGTGAGGCATATTGCAATAATTCTTCATTTACGAGAGCATCAAATAAAATCACATCCGCAGATTTTATGGCCTTAATCGCCTTTAATGTAATTAAATCTGCATCTCCTGGGCCTGCTCCGACTACTGTTAATCTTGGTGTCATAATTCTAACTTTTTACCACTACTTGTTCTTCTCTAAAAGCCTTAACACTTCCTAAAAATTGCTCTGCTGCTTTTATATAATTAATTGCAAAATCTTCTGTTGGTGGAAAAACTTTTATCTGATAAATAATATCAGAAAAAGAGGTTCCTAAATCAATTCTTTTAGTGTCTACAAAAAGTTCATCAAATTGTTTGATGATGCCTGCTTGGGTATTTGTTTTTATGTTTTCTGAAAGTAAAATAGCCTTGGCAGAATTTACCATAGAACGATAAGCTTCATAAATGGCTCCTGAATACACTTTATTTTGAAATGCGTCTTTAGCTTCATAAATCTTTTCGTCACTTTCTAAGAACAGCGTTGCGATTAAATCAATTACCACTCCAGCGCATTCTCCAATTCCTATCGCTTTTACGTATTGTTCTTCGGTTCCCCAATCAATAAAATCTTCTTGAGTGAGGTTGTCTATATTTGATAAATCTGTAAGTAATTGGTAGAAATACTTTTCGCCTTTTTCTTTGTAGTAGTCTACAAATAATTTTCCGTTTGCATTCGCTTCGTAATCATTTAACACTCTACGTAAGGCTTCCGGACCTCGTCGACTAGGTATTTTAACCACCTTATCTGCAAAATAGGCGTTTCCGTTTCCTAAATTTCCTCCACCTAAAAGCACTTGTAATGCTGGTGCAATCAATTTATCTTTAGTGCGTATGGACATGCCTTGAAAACCAATATTTGCCATATTATGTTGTCCACAAGCATTCATACAGCCGCTAATTTTTATAACTAAATCTTCATTTTTTAAATATTGAGGATACTCGGCTTTAATGACGCGTTCTAATTCTTCTGCAATACCAGTACTACTCGAAATTCCTAAATTACATGTATCTGTTCCTGGACAAGCTGTGATATCGACAGCTTTGTTATAACCCGCTTCAACAAAACCTAATTTTTCTAATTCAGTGTAGAAAAATGGTAACAAATCTTCCTTAACAAAAGGGATTAAAATATTTTGACGCAGACTCAATCGAATTTCTCCTGCTGCATATTGCTCAACTAAATCAGCTAACAAACGTGCCTTATCTGTATAGAAATCACCGAGCAGAACTTTAATTCCGATAGCGAAATAACCCTCTTGTTTTTGGGGAATTACATTTGTTGATTTCCACAGATCATAAGCTTCAGTATCTTTGACTTTTACTTTTGGTGCTTCAATAGAAACAGGTTTTGAAGCCGTATAATTAGTTTCGTCAATTATTACGGTTTTGTGTTCTATGGCATTTTGTTCGTCTTCAACTAAATCTTTAAAAGCTTCTAAACCGATATCTTTTATTAAGAATTTTAATCTTGCTTTGGCTCTGCTTTTTCGCTCTCCATAACGATCAAAAACTCTTAAAACCCCTTCCATTAAAGGGATTATTTTATCAGATGGTAAGAAATCGTAAAACACATCTGCATGTCTAGATTGCGACCCTAAGCCACCACCTAACATTACTTTAAAGCCTTTTATTCCGTTTTCAATCTTTGCAATAAAACCTAAATCATGCATATAAGACAAACCCGTATCTTCGTCAGAGGCTGAAAAAGAGACTTTAAATTTCCTACCCATTTCTTGACAAATGGCATTCCTCAAAAAGTATTTGAACAATGCATCTGCGTAGGGTGAAACATCGAAAGGTTCGTTAATATCAATTCCAGCAGTTTCACTGGCAGTAACGTTTCGTACTGTGTTTCCACATGCTTCTCTAAGTGTCACATTATCGCGCTCTAATTCTGCCCAAAGCTCTGGTGTTCTATTTAAATCCACATAATGAATCTGAATATCTTGACGCGTAGTAATATGCAATCGACTTCTTGAATATTCATCTGAAACCTCAGCAATTCGACGTAATTGATGACTCAATACTTTACCATAAGGCAGCTTAATACGTATCATCTGAACACCCTCTTGACGTTGTCCATAAACACCTCTGGCCAATCGCAGACTTCGAAATTTTTCTCCGTCTATTTTTCCATTATGAAAAAGCTCAATTTTGTCTGCTAATTCCAAAATATCATTTTCGACTACAGGATTTTCTAATTCTGTTCTAAAACTTTGCATCTGTTCTGATTATTGGAAGTGTATTCCACATTCTCTATTAAGCAAAGCCTTAATAGGGTCGAAATAGTATCCGTTTTTTATTAATTGATTTTCTGCTATATAAGCATCTAAATCTGTATCACTCCAATAATAAAAAGGGCTAACCTTAAGTATTCCATCCTTACTGAAGCTCAAAATATCTTTCTTGTTACGATATTCGGTTTGTCTTACTCTAATATTAGTAAACCAAACGTCTGGATTTTGCTCCTTTAAAGCGCGTCTAAAAGGCTCAAGTTTTACAGCTTCAGAAAAAATTGCATGATTATCGTCCTCTAAACTCGGTAATCCAATTGTTGCGTCAATTTCCTCCTTAGTATATAAAGATTGGTATTTAAGAATATTAAGATTATACTTTCTTATTAAACGAGACGCATGCTCGTAAGTACTTGGTTGATTGTATAAAGTATCACACCAAACAACTCGTATATCATTATCTAGTTTTGACATTGTACTCAATAAAACCGAAGAGTAAATACCAAAACTTGTGGTTACAATATAATTGTCTGACAATTTTAATGCCCATTCTGCAATTTCAATAGGCGTTTTATATTTCAATTTTTTATTCCAATCGTCGATGTCTATATGTATCATTTTCCCCATTTTATGTTATTCCAAGTGCGTTCGTGAAAAAAGTAGAGTGCCATTTTAGATACTAATTCTATACCTCCAATTGAGAAAGCTAAAGCCATTGTACCAGTAATTAGATACGAAATCGTGACTGTCGCTAAAGTCCCAACGACTCGCCAGCTTATTGTCTTAACAATACTTCTTTTTATATTTTCTTGAGGCTCAGTGAAGGTCTGTTCTTCTTTTGCTAAGCTTAAATCTGTCTGAATGACATTATCCATAATATATTATTATTTTATTAATCCTTTATTCCTATCGATTTAGTAGGATAATGCAAACATAAAACTTCTTTTATAATTATTTAGTACTAATTTCATAAAAGTAATAAGGTATTTTTGCGAATCTGTTAATCAGATAAATCCGCTAATGTTGTATTTCTGAATATCTCTAAAGTATTATCACGTACCTTCAGCATTACATTATGTACAGCGCAAGCATTTTCATCTGGACAATCATCACACTTTTCATAGAAATTGAGGCTTACACATGGTACCATTGCTATCGGACCTTCAAGAAGCCGCATTATTGTAGTCATCGGAATATCTTTTGGGTCTTTTAATAGGTAATAACCTCCTCCTTTTCCCTTTTTAGATCCTAAAATGCCATTTTTTCTTAAGGTCAATAATATACTTTCCAAAAATTTTCGAGATATATTTTCTGATTTAGAAATAACAGAAATTTGAACAGGAACACGATCTTCTTGCCTAGCCAAATAGACTAAGGCTTTTATTCCGTATTTTGTTTTCTTTGAAAGCATAACGTAAAACTAAGACTTTTTAGAATAAATAGGAAGACTATTAAAGCACCATATTTAATTTAAAAACTTTCTTATTACATTTTGGTTTTCAGTTTTAATTTTAATCTGTACTTTTGCACAGATTTAAGAGGAAAAATTTGTCTGATTGCAACCTCAATAAAAAATGCTAAAGCAGTAAGTTTTGTACTTCTCTAGCGACCAAGCAATCTCAAATTTTTTCATACTAACTATACCTAAAATAGGAATTATGTCATATTTATTTACTTCAGAAAGTGTTTCTGAAGGTCATCCAGACAAAGTAGCGGACCAGATTAGTGACGCTCTAATTGATAATTTTTTAGCCTTTGACCCTGAGTCTAAAGTGGCTTGTGAAACTTTAGTAACTACAGGACAAGTTGTTCTTGCTGGTGAAGTAAAATCTACTACTTATCTAGATGTACAAAAAATTGCAAGAGATACTATAAACAAGATTGGTTATACTAAAAGCGAATATATGTTTGATGGTAATTCTTGTGGTGTTTTTTCCGCAATCCACGAGCAGTCTGAAGACATAAATCGTGGAGTTGATAGAGCTTCTAAAGAAGAACAAGGGGCAGGTGACCAAGGAATGATGTTTGGATATGCTACAAGCGAAACAGAAAATTTTATGCCTTTGGCTTTAGACTTATCTCATAGGATTTTAAAAGAATTGGCTGATCTACGTCGTGAAAATAAAGAGATTACCTATTTGCGTCCAGATTCTAAAAGCCAAGTAACTATTGAATATGGTGATGACAATACACCTCAACGTATTGATGCCATTGTAGTTTCTACTCAGCACGATGAATTCGATTCTGACGATGCTATGTTAAGCAAAATCAGAAAAGATATTGTTGAAATTTTAATCCCACGGGTTGTTGCTAAATTACCAGAAGCAATACAACACTTATTTAATGATTCTATTACATATCATATTAACCCAACAGGGAAATTTGTTATTGGTGGACCACATGGAGATACAGGTTTAACAGGAAGAAAAATTATTGTTGATACCTACGGAGGAAAAGGTGCACATGGTGGTGGCGCATTTTCTGGTAAAGATCCTAGTAAAGTAGATCGAAGTGCAGCCTATGCTACAAGACATATAGCTAAAAATTTAGTTGCAGCAGGATTGTGTGAAGAAGTATTAGTGCAAGTGTCTTATGCTATTGGTGTTGTAGAACCTATGGGCATATTTGTTGATACTTATGGCACTTGTCCATTTAATCTAACCGATGGTGAAATCGCAAAAAAAGTAGAAACACTTTTTGATATGCGACCAGCTGCTATCGAAGAGCGTTTAAAATTACGTCAACCAATGTATAGTGAAACTGCTGCTTATGGACATATGGGAAGAGATAATGAAGTTGTTACCAAAAATTTTAATCAACTAAATGGAGAACCGATATCAGTTGATGTAGAATTATTTACATGGGAAAAATTAGATTATGTTGATAAGGTGAAAACTGCCTTTGGAATATAAATAATGGTCAAAATAAAAACAAAAACCACGCTAATAAGCGTGGTTTTTTTATACATTTAATTTGTAATTAAGATTTCGCTTTTGGCTTGTCTCTATTCATTTCAATAATATCTACACTAGAAGCTTCAACACCTAAAAAATGTTTACTAAAGTGATCTGCTCTAAGCCAAAATGAGTATTCAGTCATATTGCCAAAACCATGGCGCTGACCTGGCATTAGCATAAAATCAAAACGTTTGTTAGCTTTAATCAATTCATTTGCCATTCTAATAGTACCACCTGGATGTACATTATTATCTACATCTCCTGTAATAAGCATCAGTTTTCCTTTTAGGTTTTTAGCCAAAGATTGATTGTTGTCAATCATGTATTTATATTTTACGTTTCCATCATCGTCAATCTCTTCTTGTACACCATGGTGCGTTTCGCTCCACCAGCTATTATAGATGTTATTGTCATGATTACCAGCTGAAGAAACCGCAACTTTAAAAAAATCCGGATAAACCAACATTGCAGCTGTTGACATAAAACCTCCACCTGAATGGCCATAAATACCCACTTTATCAATATCAATAAAATCATATTTATCGGCTAATTGTTCTGCAACATGTCTTTTATCAGCTAAACCATAATCTCTAAGATTTCCATAACCATAATTATGATACCATTTTGATCGGTCTGGATGTCCACCACGATTTCCCATTGTAACGACAATAAAACCAACTTGTGCCATTCTATCTAAGCGATCCATACGTACAGAAAAGGATTTGTTGACAGCTTCCGTCTGAGGACCTGGATATACATATTCTAATAATGGATATCTTTTTGTAGAATCCATTTGAAATGGCTTGTACATTACTCCGTAAATATCCGTAATACCATCATCTGCTTTCATCTTAAATGGTTCAGGAAATTTATAACCAGTAGCAAAGAGTTGCGATAGGTCTGCTTCTTCCAATTGCATTACAACATTACCAGAACTGTTTCTTAATTCAGATTTTGGTACAGTATTTACTCTTGAATAATTATTCACAAAAAAACCATTAGAATCTGCCATGTCTGTTCTTGTATTAAACTCACTTGGATTAAGGGCTTTAAGACCAGCACCATTAAGGTTAATTTTATAGACATGCTCATAATATGGATCTTGATCTTTCGGAATTCCATGAGCTGAAAAATATAGCGTTCTCGATTTTTCATCGACACCAATAGCAGTTTCCACGTGGTAAGAACCTTTTGTTATCTGGTTTTTCAACTTACCCTCGGTATCATACAAATAATAATGTGCCCAACCAGAACGTTCTGCCCAGTGTAGCATTTCGGTTTCATTATTCAAGAGCACTAAAGGACGTGACTCTATGTATGTATTAAAACGCTCTTCAATTAAAACTTTAGTTTCTCCTGTATCAATATCAGCTACGCAGATATCCATTTTTTTGCGATCTCTACTTATAGTGCTATAGTAGATTTTACCCTTTTTAGATAGCAGCAATGAAGGTTTAAAGTCATCATCATAACTCGATTTTTTTAACGGTTCTCTATATACCCAGACACTCTGCTGCTTTATCGAATCGAGCTTTACCTGAATACTGCTCTTGGAAGGGATATCAAAAACATGAAGTTCTGTTTTATAATACTCGTCTTCACCCGGCATATGATATTTATAAGTTTCTAAAGTAGGACGCTTACTTGCAGTAGTATTTATTACCCAAAGGTCACCAATATGTCTCGAATCTGTTCTTTGAAATACAAACTTTTTAGAATCATGCGACCAAATTCCAAACACACGTTTGCGTTTGTCTTTATCCTCTTTCATGGATTCATTGGTTTCGCCTCTTCCACTACCTCCACCGTATGAATAATAGAGTTCACCATCTTTAGTCCATTTATTTTCAACTATAGTTGTATCCTTTTCATTTTTTACTGCTTTAAGAAAATTTTCCTTATCCATCCAATACAAATTGTAGTGCTTAGAAAATAGAACTATAGAGCTGTCTGGGGCAATATTGGCCCATTTTTTCCAATCCTCTTTGTCTTTCTTTTTATTATCTAAAAGTGTGAGCGTGTTACTACCCAAACGATACTCAAAATGATAAACCTTATTTACCATCTTTGGCTTAGCTTTTTTCTTTTTCTTAGTCTCTGTTGAATCTATTTCTTTAGTATCTTCTTCACTCTCTTCATCCTTTTCCTCTTCTACTTTTTCCGTTGAAGTGACATAAAATTGAATAGCAGTTTCGTTTTTTACAAATTTAAAATCGAAACGAGGTAAATGCTTTGCATCATAAGGATCTTTGGTCATTTCTGTTAACCAACGTGCCATTTTTTCGTTATCAAAAAGTTCTTTTTTACTTCGATTATCTGCATCAACAATATAATACTTAGAACCTTCAGTGGTTTTATATTGATACCAAAATCGATTTCCATTTTTTAACCAATGTGGTCTTACAGAAGTTGAATGTATTAGTTTGCCCAAATTAGTTGGAGAATATTTCGCTGCAGCTCTATAATTGGGTGATGGAGTTGCATTGCTTTCTTCATTTTGAGCTCCACTAAAATTAAAAACGAATACGATAATTAGTGTATATAATACTTTTTTAATTAAAGTGTATTTAAAACTTAAGCGGTTGTGAATCTTCGAATTCATAATACGGTTGGTTTGAATTAGGATAATATTTAGATATTGGTACTAAAATAATAAATCTTTAATCGGTATTTCCTTGAAATTGTCATACATCTAAAATTTAATGAAATATTTAACAATTTTGGAATATTTGATCTTTCAAAATACTATTGATAACTATAGATTTTAGTATCTTGAAAATTCTAATTAAAATCTAAGTTTGAGCTGGTTTAAAAAAGATCCTTTACAGATTATTGCTTTTCAAGGTTATGGCACAGATTCTCATTTTTATGCTCGTGGAAGAGCCTTAGAAGATGAATCTATAGACTTAGAATCTCAAAACATATGGCATCTTATTATAAACACATGGAAACGTTTTGAAACCGATGAAATTAAAAACGTTGGTATTAATATTAAGTTACCTAACAACAAAATTTTAAAGGGTGTTACAGATAATAATGGCTATTATAAAGTTGAAGGCAATCTAAAAAATTTAGAAGCATTAACTAATGAAGAAGGCTGGCTCTCCTTTGAGTTGTCCTATAATGATGTAAACATAAAGAGGACTATACAGAATGAAAATCGTTTTCCAGGTGAAATATTAATCCCATCAACTAATGCACAGTTTGGCGTAGCAAGCGATATAGATGATACTATTTTACATACAGGAGTAGTGTCTACATTAAAATGGAAAGTGATTTATAATTCCATCTTTAAGCATGCTAAAAACAGAAGCCCTTTAGAAGGTGCTGCCGAATTTTATCATATGCTTCACAGAGGTAAATCTGGTAAGAATGCTAATCCTATTTTTTATGTAAGCCACAGTCCATGGAATTTATATCGTTATTTAGAATTGTTTCTAAAACAAAACAAGTTTCCTAAAGGTCCCATTCTATTAAGAAGTATGAGTAATTTTTTGAAGAAAAAATCTCAAAACGATAAGCCACAAAAACAAAAAGAAATTCTAAATCTTTTAAAAACATATCCAGATTTACATTTTATTTTAATTGGAGACAGCGGCGAACACGATCCAGATATTTACATGGAAATAGCTGAAGAATTTCCTGATCGTATTTTGGCAATTTATCTACGTAGTGTAAAACACAAAAAGAAAATGTTACGGGTTAGAGGACTTATTGAAAACTATAAAACCACAGAAGTTTTAATGGTAGAGAGTAGTTCACAAGCTATTGATCATGCCCGAGAACATGGTTTTATTCAATAATTAAAACAACCCATTAATCTGAGCATCAATTCTATTGATAATACCACCTAGATCTTCAGGGTTGGCAACAAAATCTAAATTATCTACATCGATAATTAATAGATTTCCTTTATCATATTTAGTAATCCATGCTTCATAGCGCTCGTTCAATCTACTAAGATAATCAATACTGATTGTGTTCTCATAATCACGCCCACGTTTGTGAATCTGCGCGACTAGGTTCGGAATAGAGCTTCGTAAGTAAATTAATAAGTCTGGACCTTTTACAAAAGATTCCATAAGCTCAAAAAGCGAAGAATAATTCTCAAAATCACGATTAGTCATTAAACCCATAGCATGAAGGTTGGGAGCAAAAATATGTGCATCTTCATATATGGTTCTATCTTGAATAATATCTTTTCCGCTACTATGTATCTGATTGACCTGACGAAATCTACTGTTTAAAAAATAAACCTGCAAATTGAAGCTCCAACGTTCCATCTGATTATAAAAATCATCTAAATAAGGATTGTCAACTACGTCTTCTAATTGCGCTTCCCATTTAAAATGTTTAGCTAGTAATTTTGTGAGCGTAGTCTTACCAGCCCCTATATTTCCTGCAACAGCAACATGCATAATTTATTCTATTTTTAATTGGTATTGACGTAGAGTTTCATCGTCGTAAATATACAAGGTTTCATTGGTTACCAAAAACTGATTTATTAACATTTTTGGATGTTCTACGAGTTCAATATCAGAAGCATTTTTTGGTAATATATAGAGTTGATTTTCCATTTTCAATACCAAATGACCTTTACTAAAAGCCAATTTATCATAACCTTTGTTTTTATATTTTGCAATTAGGCTTCCGAAATAACTATAAATGTATAAATAGTTTTCTGTTAGCATATAGCAATTGTTGTAATCACTCTTTAAGTCAATAACGCTAGACTGCACTGGTACTGTTTTCAATCTTACTTTATTAGTTTTGTAGTCATATAATTCTAGCTGTTGCAAATCTTGATTAAAAACCCATATCGTATTATCAAAACCCGTTGAAACATGAGAGACGTTTTTATATGGCTGAATAATGTTAAAGTCAATTTTATAGATTTCTGCCAATCGATTATCTAAAATTACAACCGTATTAAAATCTTGATAAAAGAGATTTATTTTTAACGGATTAAAGGTATTTGCTGAAGTGATTTCACCTAGTTGAAAATTAGTATAAGTAATTGTGGTATCTTTTGTTCTTTTATGAAAAGAGTTGTCTTCAGTTGTATAATAGAGTGTTCCAAAAGTATCAATACCAAAAACACTTTCAGCTTTTAACTTTGTTGAATCTACAATACTTGCTTTTATTTGTTCTTGGGCAAGGCATGTAAAGCTTAAAAAGAAAATTATATAAAATAGCTTTTGCATAGGATTCAGAAAAGTACAAAAATTGATCCAGTTTATGTAAAAAGTAATTTTTGATTTTAAAAAATTAACTTGTCTAAACCGTCAACTTATACCCAAATCCACGAACATTAATAATCTGAATATTCTCATCCTTTTTTAGCCTTTTGCGTAGCTTAGTAATAAACACATCCATACTTCTGGCTGAGAAAAAGTCATCTGTTCCCCATAGTTTATTTAGTATAAGAGAACGATCTAAAACTTCATTTCTATTTTTTATAAGATGAAATAGTAAGTGTGCCTCACGATGTGTTAATTGTGAAGGCTCTTCATTTTTAAATTGTAATTGTTGCTTAGGAAAATTGAATGTATAATTACCCAATTCTAAAACTTTAGATGTTTTCTGAACTTTGGTTCTGCTTATAAGATTATGAATTCTAACAATAAGCTCTTCCATACTAAAAGGCTTTTTAAGATAGTCATTTCCTCCTATTGAGAATCCCTCAACCACATCAGCCGTTTGTGATTTTGCAGTTAAAAATATTATAGGAACAGCATCATCAATAGTTCTGATCTCTTTTGCCAAAGTGAAGCCATCTTTTTTTGGCATCATTACGTCTAGCACTAAAATTTCTGGAGACTCAGATTTGTAAGCTTCAAAGGCTTTTTCACCATTATCGCAAAGTACAACCTCAAAATCTCGAGTTTCGAGACTTTCTTTTATAATTTGTCCTAAAGCCGCTTCATCTTCAGCTAATAATAATTTTATACTATCTGCCATTTGGAAGTGTAATTTTAAATGTCGTAAGATTTTTATTTAAATCTAAAGTTATAGAACCATGGTGTTTTTCTACAATAGTTTTAGTATAATATAACCCTATACCAAAACCTTTTACATCGTGTGTATTACCTTTTGGTACGCGATAAAATTTTTCGAAAATTCGTTCTTTATTCGCTTTGGATAATGAATTGCCATTATCAGAAATTAATGTATCAAACATATAAGCTTTAGGAATTAAATCAATAGAGATTATTTGCCCTCCATACTTAACCGCATTATCTAAAATGTTATTTATTGCATTCTCAAAATGAAATACATCAATATTAGCTAATAAACTTTCAACCTTAAAACTCGTGTTGAATTCCTTTTCTGGAAACTGAATTTTATAACGATTAACTAAAGAATTTAATAATTCTACAACATCAACCGACTCTTTATTCAACTCTAAATTATCACTATCTAAAGTTGCTGTTTCTAGTAATTTCTCAACCATAATGTTAAGTTTACCCAACTGTTCTGAAGACATATTAATATACTTTTTTGTCTTCTCTTTATCTTCTATTGCGTTAAAGCTATTAATACTTTCTAAGGCAACACCTATTGTTGCAATTGGTGTTTTAAACTCGTGTGTAATGTTGCTGATAAGATCGTTTTTTACTTCGGCTAATTGCTTCTGATGTTTAATAATTTTTAGTAAATAGAATAAACAACTTATAACAGCTAGTACTAATAGTATCGAGGTTAGAATACCAACAATACTGCGTTTTAGTATATTTTGAGTTTCATTGGAGAACCCTAATTTGAGGAGGCTTCCTGTTGGAAGAAACGTTGATTTTGACTTTACATAAATGTTAAATTTCTTCTCTTTAAAAATTTTACTAAATCTAGGATTACTCCTCATCTTGTAAAGTTTCGAATTTTCATCTGGCATAGAATGGTAATAGGCTAAATGATGGTCAAGGTCTAGACCCTTTCTTTTTAAATCGTCATAAAGTAGTTTGTTCACTTTTCTAACATCTAAAGAATCGTTTCTTAATGAAATAAAAACCTTTGTGGTTAACAATTCAATATTATGAAAGTTTAATGAATCTTGAGTTAAATTAATTCGCAAAGAATCAGATGATAAACCTTTAACTACTCGCACTCCTTCAATATTTTTAATATCAACAAAATCTAAGGAATCAAAGCTCCTCTCAAAAGATTTTATATAAGACGATGTGCTAGAATCGTTTTTAAACAAATGCTGTGGTACAGAATCACTAGTTGTAAAGGCAAAAGAAGTTTCTTTAGCTAAACTGGCATAATAATCATCTACAGCTTTATCAAGACTTATCTGCACATCTCTAATTAATTGCTGCTTATTGGTTTGGTAATTTTTATAGTTCCAATAAACTTGAATTCCTATTGTTATAAGAATAACAGAGATAATAATGTATAATATATATCTGTATAATTTATCATTCATGTTTCAAATGTAGATGTAAAATTGTATTAAAACTAATCGCTTAACACACGTTAACGTTGGTTAACTTTAGAATTGAAAATGATGTTTGATATTTGTGAAATCAATCAATAAAAATATTAAACTTATGAAGCATTTTACAATTATACTTTTAGTTATTTTAAACTCTTTTCTACAAAAGGAAAAAGTTAACGAGCAGAATTATATAGATGATTATTATCAAAACATTTACAAAGCGGATTTGGAATATATGACCGAGAATTATGAAAAAGCTTTTGAATTGTATCAGTCTGCTTTTTACTCTTGTGTGCCCATTAACACCCAAATGTATTATGAGATTTCTAATTTTGCTGAAACATGTGCTATTTTGAAAAAAGACGATTTGGCATTAGTTTTTATGAAAAAGAAAATTGCTAATGGTTCTACATTAGAGAGTATGCAAAGGAATTCAAATTTCGATAACGTATTTGCTTCCGAAGGAGGTAAAGAGTTAATTGCTAACTATGACACTTTAAGAAAAGAGTATCTATCTAGTTTAAATTTAGACTTAAGGCAAGAAATTGCAGAAATGAAAGCTAATGATCAAAAATACAGAGCACAAGCTGGCTTTATGAAAAGTGATGAAATGAAAGCAAAACAAGAAGAAATTGATGATTACAATACTAAACGACTCATTGAAATTTTTGATGACTTCGGGTATCCTAATGAAAAAGTTATTGGTGGTTTTAACATCGACAAGACACCAGTATCTATAGATGGCATTTTATTGCATACATCAGACTCTATTAGAGTAAATTATTTTATACCTAAATTGAAAGAGTATATAAAAAAAGGAGAATGTTCACCAAGTGTTTTGGGACCTGTAATTGATCAGTATTATTTATATAATGGCGAGCCACAAGTTAATGGAACTTATACTAAACCAGATGGTAGTTATTCTAATATGATTACCAATCTAGAAAAAGTTAATGAAAATAGAATATCAATAGGTTTACCTCCCATATGGTTACAAGAAAAAAAGGACAGTTTAACAAAAGCTAAATATGGCTATTAAAAGAAAATATTTTAATTTAAAATTCAATCAAATGACAACAATTATTAGAGTAGTAATCTTAGCATTAACAGTTACCTTAACAACTGTTAATGCACAAGATTTTCAAGGTGTAGCGACTTACAAGACACAAAGAAGTGTTGATATTAAAATGGATAGCACACAGATGAATTCTGAAATGCATGCCAGAATGATGGAGATGATGAAAAAACAGTTTCAAAAAACCTTTCAATTAACTTTTAGTAAAGAAGCATCTTTATATAAAGAAGATGTTGCTTTAGATAAACCACAAGCAGCCATGGGCGGAGAATTTCAAGTAGTCATGGTAGGAGGTGGAGGTGGATCTGATGTGTTATATAAAAATACTAAAGATCAACGCTACGTAGATCAAAAAGACACTATGGGAAAAATTTTCTTAGTCAAAGATGATATTGAAAAAATTGATTGGAAACTTGAAGCAGACACTAAGTATATAGGTGAGTATCAATGTTACAAAGCTACATATACAAAACAAGTAGAAGTTTTTGATGATTCAGGATTTTCTAGTGATGCTGAGGATGAAAAAGAGGAAGAAAAAGAGCCAGAGATGGAAACACGTGTAGTAACGGCTTGGTACACACCTCAAATCCCAGTAAACAATGGTCCTGCAATGTATCATGGTTTACCAGGTCTAATCTTAGAAGTACATGATGGTAAACTTACTGTGATTTGTAGCAAGATTGTATTAAATCCTGAGGATAAGGTAGTGATTGAAAAACCAACAAAAGGTAAAGAAGTCAATCAAGAAAAGTACGATGAAATCATGGATAAGAAGGCTAAAGAAATGATGGAGCGTTTCAAACCAAGAAAAGGTAGAGAGGGAGAAGGTATCTCAATAACTATTGGTGGTTAAAGGCTGTAAGACTTTATTTTATGCTGCCTTGTTGCAAATTGATAGTGTTAATTTTTTGATAAACTAAAATACTTTTGTTTAATAATTTAATAATATTGTTAAACATAGTAAATTTTAAACCTTAATTATCATGAAATCCATCCTATTAAAAACCAGCGTATTGACTTTCTCAATATTACTTTCATTTATCACATATGAAGGTAAAACTGTAGATTCTAATGTCCAAGAATTTCAGGGCAAAGCATATTATTTTTCTAAATCTACAATGGAGCTTGGTAATTGGGGAGCAAGATTAAGTGAGGAACAAAAAAAGCAAGTTGCTGCACGACTAAAAAATAGACTAGAAAAAACATATGTTTTAACTTTTAACAAAGAAGAGTCTGTATTCTATGAAGATGAGAAATTAGACGCAATGTCTGGTGCAACTGACTCTTGGGGAAAGAATTTTACTCCAGGTGAACAATACAAAAATGTAAAATCAAATTCTCAAATACAAGAACAAGAATTTTACGGTAAACAATTCTTGGTTAAAGATAATTTGCAAGACATACAATGGAAAATGGAAACTGAAACTAAAGAAATCGGAAACTATACCTGTTTTAAAGCTACAGCTTCTATACCGACAAACGAACTTACTTGGTATAATTTCTCTTGGGATAGATTAAGAAATAATACAGAAACCGATTCGACAGCTTCTGAAATTAAAATGACAGAGGTTGAAGCTTGGTATTCACCTCAAATACCAGTAGGCCATGGACCATTAGAATATTGGGGACTTCCAGGATTGATATTAGAAGTGAGTGCGGATAATACCACTATGCTATGTTCAAAAATAGTATTAAACCCTGAAGAAACGATTGAAATTGAAGCTCCAGAAAAGGGGAAAGTTGTTACCAAAGCGGAATATCAAAAAACTATTATTGAGAAAATGAAAGAGTTTAGAAATAATCGTGGTGGGCGTAGAAGAGGTTAATTAATTAACACAAGTTTAACGCAAGCAAATTTAACCTTTAGCATCTAAATAAGTCTAAGCTTATATTAATATTGTTGTTAACCAATTTATGTAACTTTTTTTTAAGAAACTCTTAAAATTATAAACTTACATTTGCCTAACAACATTAACCATTTAAGATGAAAAAGCCACTTTTAAAACTAACATCATTACTATTATTTTGCCTTTGTTCAATTTCATTTGCTCAGCAAGATTTTCAAGGCAAAGCCTACTATATGTCTAAGACAACTATGAACTTAGACGATTTTGGCGGTCGCGAAATGAGTCCAGAAAGAAAGAAACAAATAGAAGCGCGTATGAAAAGCTTCTTAGAAAAAGAGTACATACTTACTTTTAATAAAACAGAATCTATTTATAAAGAAGATGAAAAACTTGAAGCACCAGGAAGTGGAAGAGGTTTTGGTGGTTTTGGGTCTAGTTTAACAGGTGGACCTCAATATAAGAATGTACAAAGCAAAGAGCTCATCCAAGATCAAGAGTTTTTTGGGAAGCAATTTTTAATCAAAGATGAATTGAAATCTTTAGAGTGGAAAATGGGAACTGAAACCAAGCAGATTGGACAATACACTTGTTTTAAGGCAACAGCAACAAAAACTGTAGATGAATTCGATTGGAGAAGTATGAGACCAAGACGTGGTAGAGATAGAGACAACTCTGACAAAGAAGAAGGAAAGAAGGCTAAAGATTCCACAAAAACTGATGACCAAGCTAGTAAAGATGTCGATCCTATGAGTGAAGTAGAAGTGCCTAAAACCATAGAAGTTGTTGCTTGGTATACAGTGCAGATACCTGTTAATCAAGGTCCAGATGATTATTGGGGATTACCAGGATTAATCTTAGAAATAAATGCTGACCGAACTACAATTTTGTGCACAAAAATTGTAATGAATCCTGAAGAGAAGGAAGCTATTGAAAAGCCAGAAAAAGGAGATGTCGTTACTCAGGCAGAATACAACGAGATTATCACCAAAAAAATGAATGAAATGCGCGAAATGTATGGTGGTAGAAATCGCGGAGGACGCGGTGGAGGTAGAAGAAACTAAAAATTAAATCTATTTTAATTTGATGAAAGTAAGCTTACAAAGCGTATTTCATTAACCAATCAAACAAGAAATAATCAAAAGATGAAAAAATTATTAATACTACTATGTTTAGTAGTAACAGGCAACTCTTTTGCTCAAATTAAAATGCAAGGTGTTGTAAAAGATAGTATTGGTAAACCGTTAGAATTAGCTAATGTAATCGCAATCAATCAAGAAACAAATGCATTAGAGTCTTATGCTATCACAGATAATAAAGGTAAATACATATTATCTCTTGGCAAAAATGGAAAATACAAACTACAAGTAAGTTACATTGGTTTAAAAACTTCTGAAGCACTAATTACTACTGAAGAAGTAGATATTACAAGAGACTTTAAATTACTACCAGATAATTCATTAGATACTGTAGAGTTAACTTACGAAATGCCAGTTACTATAAAAGGTGATACGTTAATTTATAATGCTGACTCTTTTAAAAATGGCTCAGAACGAAAACTAGAAGACATCTTAGAGAAACTGCCTGGTGTAGAAATTAATGAGGACGGGCAAATTGAAGTTGAAGGCAAAACAGTCAATAAATTGATGGTAAATGGAAAAGATTTTTTTGATGGTGACACTAAATTAGCGACTAAAAATATTCCTTCCAATGCTGTAGACAAAGTACAAGTTTTAAGAAACTATGCAGAGGTTGGACAGTTAAGAGGTGTGCAAAATAATCAAGATAATGTTGCCATCAATATTAAATTAAAAGAAGGTAAAGAAAACTTTTGGTTTGGTGATGTTACTGCTGGTGCTGGTACAGCACCATCTCCAAATGACGAATTGTACCTTGTTCAGCCAAAGCTATTCTATTACAGTCCAAAATATAGTGTTAATATTATTGGTGACATGAATAATATAGGTGAAGTAGCTCTAACCAATAGAGATTTAAGAAATTTTGGTGGTGGATTTGGCTTTAGATTACCCAGCCGTACTAGCGGAACCAATATAAACCTTGGAGATAATGGGCTTGGTGGTCTTACTAATATTCAAAACTCGCAAGAAGTTATCACTAAATTAGCGACGGCAAACTTCAGTTATTCACCTAACAAGGCTTTAGATTTAAGCGGCTTTGTAATATATAACAGTAGTCGATTAAGAACACGCGAAGATAGTTTTATAGATTACATCGAACTCGAAGATGACCCTACAACACCAATTGACGAATCTGAAAGTTTACCACCAGACGAAGCGACAGTCTCAAGAGGAAGAGAAGCTTCAAACCAAGCTATTGCTAAGTTAAGTGCATCATATAAGCCAAATGTCAATAATCAATTAGACTATGATCTTTTAGGTCGTATATCAGATGATCAAGAACGTCAAAATTTATTCTCCTCTATTTTAGGCAATACCAATCAAGTGAATGAGGTTAAGCCATTTAGTATTAATCAGACCTTAAATTATTACTACACCTTAGATGAAAATAACATTTTTGCTTTAGAAGCCCAACATTTAATAAAAGACGAAGACCCTTTTTATAACGCATTACTAGATCCTGATAATGATACTTTTGACACAACAGCTTCAGGTTTAGGTTTAGATACAACACAGCCTGGTTATAATATCAACCAAGAACAACGTATTAAATCTAATCAATTAGACGCCAAATTAGATTACTATAATATTTTGAATGCCAAGAGTAATATTAACCTTACGTTAGGAACTATTTTGAGTAACCAAAAGTTTAATTCTAATATATTTCAACTTTTGGATGATGGTACACGATTAGATCCAACGCCAACTACTACAGATTTAGATGGTAATTTATTATCTGCTACCAATGACGATGTTGAGTACAGTTTTAGAGACTTTTATTTAGGTGTACACTATAGATTTAAAACAGGGAAATTCACATTTACACCTGGTGTATCGTTTCATGCTTATGGCAATAAAAATACTCAAGGAGGAACAACTTTTGAAGATAACTTCTTTAACGTACTCCCTGACTTTGAAGCACGTATTCAATTTAAGAAGAGTGAAAGTCTACAGTTAAATTACAATATGACAAACACGTTTACTGATGTTACTAATATTGCTGAAGGTCTAGTACTAAATAACTTTAATAACATACAATTTGGAAACCTAGAATTGCAAAATGCGTTATCACACAATATACGTTTGTTCTATAGTAGTTTTAACTTATTTAATTACACCAATGTGTTTGCAGGTTTCAATTATAGCAAGAATGAGGATCAAATTAGATCACTAACAAATTTTGAAAGCGTTATTAGAACCAGTACATTTTTCAACTCACAGTTTGCAGATGAAAACGCTTCATTATTTGGAAGAGTGCAACGAACTTTTGGAAAAATAAGAGCAAGTATAAGAGCTAACTTTAGTTACAGTAAGTTTAACCAATTTATACAAACTAGAACAAACCCTACGATTAATGAAAGCTTTACACAAAATTATACACCAGAAATTCGTACTAATTTTAGAGAAGCACCTAACGTAAGATTACGCTATGGTTACACAGTTAGAAACAATGACCAAGGAACAAATACTAATAAATTTATTACAAGAGCACCTTCAATTGAGTTTGATGCTTACATCTGGAATTCAGTGACTTTTATAACAGACTTCACATACACAGAACAAGAAAATGCTGGAGAAGTTGAAGATTTCAAAACCTGGAATGCATCCTTACGTTATAGAAAAGATAGAGACGCTAAATGGGAATATTCTCTAAGAGCTTCTAACCTATTAGATATCGATTCTAATATTAGTAATGGAGCAGGCAACATCTCTGTATTTAGTTCAGAAACGTTTATTCAGCCGCGATTTATTACTTTTAGGTTGACTTATACTTTATAGAAATATCGATTAACTTTATAAAACTTAAAAGCCTTCTCAATTGAGAAGGCTTTTAAATTTTTATTCGTCTATTCGTACATGTGCATTGCCCTGTATGGTATGAGACAAACCTTGCGGATCTAAAAAGGTACCATTAAATCCAATATCTATGAAATCCCCAATACCAGAGCCTATATATGTTACATCTATGGAGATTCCATAAGTCGATGCCGTAATATATTGAAGATAGCCATCTTGCAAATATGCAAAATTGAAAATCATGGTATTTGTGCTTGAAGTGACATAATTACCAGTTTGACTTGGCAAATCGGCTAAAAACTTAGAAGTTGTACTGTTATCAAATAATCTAATAATTGTAAAATTATTTTCGTTTAAATCAACATCAATATTATCTTCAAAAAAGACTTCTGTCGTGCTATCAATAGAATAAATAATATATTCTTCTTGAGAAATACATGTATTTAAGGCACCTACGTTTGTAATCGGTGTATCAAATTCATATTCAGTAGTATTAGTTGTTTCAGAAGCATCTAGATTGATTGCCCTTAAACTAAAAGTATCTACAGTTGTACATCTTGAGACGTTAAATTCAAAATTTCCATCACTGACTAATTGATATGTGCTGTTATCGTTGTGAGTATAAATTACGTAGCCATTCTCAATACTTTCATTTTCGCAGTTATTAATTGTTCCAACTATTGTTTCAGTGGATATGTTTCCATTATCTGGAATAACAATTGAAATAGTATCATCAGAGGAGAAAGGACCAATATTTTCACTAATTAACGACAAATCACCACATACTTCTGTTTGGTATATTTCAAGTATAAGTGTTTCATTACTTGGTACAAGCCCGCAGACCACACCTCTTTCATTCGTAAATCCATTCCTTGTACCAAATACAGAACTAGTAATATTAATGGTTAAATAATTAATAGGATTGTTTTCAGCATCTGTTACTATGACACATAGCGTTATTGCTTCAGCTGGTATATCGCAATTCCAAAATGAGAAATGGCTTACAATACCCACATAAAAGTTACCCTGTAAAATAGCTTGGCCTTCTTCCTTCCAAAACCCATTGATTTCATCAAAATACCAAAGAGGTATGGTTGCAGGTGCCATACTCATTAGACTTGCATCTACAGGAATTTTAATTTCTGAGGTAGACCCTTCTGCTAAATTCAAATCCTCACCGCCAGAACCTCTTAATTCTACTGCTAGCATTCCTAAGGTTTGTAGCATACGTTCTGCACCATCTTCATTTTGTGCATATAGCATACCAGGCATTTGCATTTCCATATCATCATCCGTTGGGTCTAAATGATGCATAATTACATCGACGCTCCCGTCATAAAGCGAACCATCCTCCTTAACAAAATTGCCATCAAAACTTACCGAGCTTCCGTTGGTTAAACTAACAGTTTCGGCAGATCCACTATTTATAGTGGCAATAGGATTTGCTTCTAGTAGCATTATCTCTACTTTATTTGTGCCTTCTGCAGGTACTATTGATCTAGAACCATCTAAATAGCCTGCTTTTGTTGCTTTTACATACCCAAAACGTTCATTGACAATTGCATCCTCCAATATAAATATTCCATTAATATCTGTTTGCACGGTCTCACCTCCTATAGTAATAGCCACACCTGACAGTGGTTGATTGTATTTGTCCACTACATTACCAATAAAATCTCTATTTATTTCGTTACCAAAATAATCTGAGAAAGTATCTGGAATGTTTTCTTGTTGATTATTGTAGTCATAAGGTCCATCATCTAATTGACATCCATTAAGAATAATGAGTAGAACAAATAATAAGGTAGAGATAAATTTCGTTGATTTCATAGCGATTGATTTTAGTTTTCTTTCTTAATAGATACTGAAATCAACAAATGGTTGCGTGAAAAATCTTATTAAAATTTATTAATTTTTAGAATTTGGCAGATTGTGGTTGTGTTTACAAAACCAAAATAAGCATAGCTCACTTTCTTCTAGTAGTACAATAGTCAACTCATTAATTGAGTCTACAGGCTTCATACTTATAGCATAATCTTTATAGCCTTCTTTTTTAAATTCTATATAAGCGAAATTGGTATTTACATCAGCGTTTCTTAAATAAAAATCACCATCAATTGCAGTCGTAGAAGTTTTATTTCCTATGGTGATGGTTACATTTTCTAATGGGTTTTTATCACTATCTGTTAATGTACCTGTAAAATCTCTTTTTATTTTTTCGCCTAGATAATCAGTTAAAAATTCTGGATTTTCTTTTAGTTTATTTTCATTAGGAGGTTTACTATTCTTTTCACAAGAAATAACTAAAAGAAAACATATAGATATAACTCGCCATATAGAGGTAACTGACTTCATTTTTTGATTGATGATTGATGATGGTTTCTACTTGTAAGATACTGAAACTGTAAAAAGGTTGCGTTAAATTTCTCACAAATTAAAAAGCCTTCATTCTATAACGTTAGAATGAAGGCTTTCTTATTTTTTTCAAGGAATTTATTTACTGGTCTCTGAATACATGAACTATACCATTAATAGTATGCGGATTTCCATCATAGTCCTCGTAATCACCACTAAAATTAATATCGATGTATTCTCCTACTCCACCAAAACTTGTTAGGTTGTAGACTATGTTATTATTGGTATTAGACATGTTTATACATTCTTGTATATTGAAGCCTGTATCGTTAGGGTCGTTCCAATCGAAAGTATCGTAAGTACCTTCATAATTTGTATCATCCAATACTCCCATCAAATAAAAACAAGTATTGTTCCCAGTACTATTTCCAAAACCACTAATGTTTAGCCTTGGTCCATTAACAGCATCAGAAACTTCAGAAAATCCGGTTTGAATACCATCAATTATAAAAATCGTTTCACCATCATCAATAGTATATTGAATAAACTCTGTGATTGCATTACACGCGCTTATAGTACCAATGTCAGTTAGAGGTGTTGTAAAAGTATAACTTATACTATCTGTAGTTTGTAGATTAACATAATCACTAGCCTTAATCTTAAACGTGCTATCTTCTTCACAACGTAACAAATTTATTTCGAAGGATCCATCACTTACAGCATCTGTAAATGTTTGCCCTGCATAAAGTAACTGTACATAACCATCTGTTACAGCATTATCATCGCAAGTATTGAAGCTTCCTATAACTGTTTCAGCAATTAGGTCTGCATTTTCTGGTACAATCACTGAAATGCTAGAGTCTTCTGAAAAAGGTCCAATTACTTGATAATACAACGGTTCATTTCCGCAGATACCATAACTAAAGACACCTAACTCTAAAGTCTCTCCACTAGGCACAAATCCGCAAACTTCTCCATTATCGTCAATATAGCCACCACGAGATCCAAATGTTGCACTTGTAATACTTATATAAAGATTACTTAAAATATTATCATCGTCATCTGTTGCAGATACACATAATGTAATAGCCTCAGCTGGTATGTCACAATTCCAGAAAGAAAAGTGAGATACATTACCGACATACATATTACCTTGTAAGGTCGCTTGGCCTTCTTCTTTCCAATACCCATTGACTTCATCGAAATACCAAAGTGGAATTGTAGCTGGTGCCATTCCCATTAAACTAGCATCTACAGGAATTTTAATTTCAGAAGTAGAACCATCAGCCAAGTTTAAATCTTCACCATTATCACCTCTCAATTCTACAGCTAGCATCCCAAGCGTTTGTAGCATACGTTCAGCTCCATTTATATTTTCTGCATATAACATGCCTGGCATTTGCATTGACATATCATCATCTGCAGGATCTAAGTGATGCATTATCACATTAACAGAACCAGTGTACACAGAACCATCTTCTTTAGCAAAATTACCATCAAAACTTACAGAACTTCCATTAGCCATAGAAACTGTTTCAGCAGAACCACTACTCACTGTACCAACGACTGTAGCTTCCAATAACATAATTGTTACCTTATTAGTTCCATTAGATGGCACAACGCTACGAGAACCATGAATATATCCTGCTTTTTCTGCTTTAATATATCCAAAACGCTCTTTTACATTAACATTGTTTATGATGAATACACCATTAATATCTGTTGTTGCTGTTTCGTTACCAATGGTAATTGTAACTCCTTCAATTGGGTTTTTATTAGTGTCAATGACATTACCAAGGAAGTTCCTTGAAATTTCATTTCCAAAATATTCAGAAAACGTGTCTGGAATAATTTCTTGTTGTTCACCTCCCGAAGGACTATCGTCCTTTTGACAAGAAGTTAAGCTCACCAAAGCGAATAAAAGCACTAAAATAAGATTGGGGAATTTTTTAATGATTTTCATAATGTATTGATTAAATTAAGTTTGTCTGTTAGAGTTGTTAATCTCTTTTGTATATAACAGCTAAGTGTATTTAATTCCTACCAATTTTTAAACAAACTTTATTAAATAAAAAACCCTCATAAATAATTATGAGGGCTTGCAAATTCTATTTCTAAAGTCTATTCTTTAGTAATATCGACTTTTTCGATGACTTTTTCAACTTCACCAGCATCATTGGTTAATGTTGCTTCAAAATCATTTAACTTTTTCTCTACTTCAGCTTTCGTGCCTTCAAAAATAATGGTCTCAGATACTTTTTCACCATCTTTTGTTGTTGAGTAATCAACTGTTGCTTTTGCTAGATCTTTAGAATCAATAGTCATTTCAATAGAAACATCTTGATCATTTGTTGCTAATCCTGTTTCTGCCATTATTGCAATACTCGGAGCAATAACTAAGGCTACAACAGACATTAATTTCAACAAGATATTTAACGAAGGACCTGAAGTATCTTTAAATGGATCACCAACAGTATCACCAACAACGGCTGCTTTATGAGCATCTGTTCCTTTACGACCTTCTTCTTCTATCGTTTTCTTAGCGTTATCCCATGCTCCACCAGCATTAGACTGGAAAATTGCCATTAATACACCACAAGTGGTTACACCTGCTAATAAACCACCTAGCATTTCAGCACCACCAATAAATCCTACTGCTACAGGAACAGCAATTGCTAATAATCCTGGCAATACCATTTCTTTAATAGAAGCCTTGGTCGATATATCAATACATTTACCATATTCAGCTACACCATCAGCAGCATCAAATATCTTTCTATCTTCAGGAGACGCTTTTGTCATATCAGAATCATACTTACGCATCACTTCTAAAGCAGCTTTTAATTCTGGAATATCTCTAAACTGACGACGAACCTCTTCGATCATTGCCATGGCAGCACGACCAACAGCATTCATAGATAATGCAGAAAATACAAATGGTAACATACCACCAATTAATAATCCTGCCATGATATCTGGTCTAGAAACATCAATTGAAGTGACGTTGGCTGTTTTCATAAAGGCAGCAAATAACGCTAAAGCAGTTAATGCTGCAGATGCAATAGCAAATCCTTTACCTATAGCTGCGGTTGTATTACCAACAGCATCTAATTTATCTGTACGTTCACGTACTTCACTCGGTAATTCCGCCATTTCAGCAATTCCACCTGCATTATCACAAATAGGTCCGTAAGCATCAACAGCTAATTGAATACCTGTATTAGCTAACATCCCAACAGCAGCAATTGCAATACCATAAAGACCTGCCTGATTATGTGAAACCATAATTGCAGCAGCAATTAATAAAATTGGAATAGCTGTTGACATCATACCAACACCTAAACCTGCAATAATATTTGTGGCAGATCCTGTTTCAGATTGCTTTACAATAGACATCACTGGTTTTTTACCAGTTGCAGTATAATATTCTGTTACTTTACCAACTAACAATCCTGCCACTAAACCAGCAATGGTCGCCCAAAATACACCCATAGAAGTATAAGTTACACCACCATCAACCCAAGTTTCTGGTAACATCTGGTTGATAATAAAATAAGAAGCAACTAACATTAAACCTGCCGAACCAAATTCACCAATATTTAATGCTGTTTGTGGATTTCCACCATCTTTAACACGTACAAAGAATGTTCCTAAAATTGACATTACTATACCAACTGCAGCCAGTACTAATGGTAAATAAACTGCACCTAAGCCATCAAATTGTGACTGAAATTCTGGTAAAGTTGCATAAACAGCACCCAATACCATTGTACCTATAATTGATCCTACATAAGACTCGAATAAATCGGCTCCCATACCTGCAACATCACCAACATTATCACCAACGTTATCTGCAATTGTAGCAGGATTTAAAGGATGATCTTCTGGAATACCAGCTTCTACTTTACCAACAAGGTCAGCACCAACATCAGCAGCTTTGGTATAAATACCTCCACCAACACGCGCAAATAATGCAATTGAAGATGCACCTAATGAAAATCCTGATAAAACATTTAATATTTCACCTAATTCCCATCCTTGTCCACTATATATCATAAAAAGTCCGCTAAGACCTAAAACACCTAAACCAACAACACCTAAGCCCATTACAGCACCACCAGCAAAAGCAACTTCTAAAGCTTTACCTAAAGAATGTCTAGCAGCTTGTGTTGTTCTTACATTAGCTTTGGTAGCTACTCGCATACCTATAAATCCGGCCAAGGCAGAACAAATAGCACCTACTATGAATGATACAGCCACCATTCCATTAGAGCCTTCTTCTGAATTACCTTTAAAGAATAACAGAACAGCGACAGCGACAACAAAAATGGCCAATACCTTATATTCTGCTTTTAAAAATGACATGGCACCAACAGCGATATTCTTCGCAATTCTTGCCATTTTATCTTCACCAGCATCTTGTTTTGATACCCACATATTTTTGATGAATACAAACAACAATGCCAATACACCAAATGCTGGTAGAAACTTTACAATAAATTCCATACGTTTTAAATTAGGTTAGTTAAATTTTTATCGTCCGCTAAAGTAGTAAAATGAATTAAATTTTACGAAAAAAGCAATATCAATTAATCGATATTGCTTTTTTGATAGTTATATGCTAAATAATCTATGATTCTTAAATCGTCATATTTAAATCGTAAATGTACGCTTCTTTTTATGCTCACTTTCATTATAACGCTTCACACATTCATGAAATATTTTTGTAGCATCTTCAGCATTTCCCCAACCACCAACGTCAACTTTCTTTTTTTCTAAGTCTTTATAAACCTGAAAAAAATGTTCTATTTCTTTTAAACGATGTGGATTCAAATCTGCTATATCAGATCTCTTACTCCAAACAGGATCTGATACTGGTACACATATTATTTTTTCATCTGGTCCTTTTTCATCAGTCATATGAAATACACCTATTGGTCTTACTTCCATCACAACCATAGGATATGATGGTTCTGTAGAGAGTACTAACACATCTAAAGGATCTTGATCGAGTGCAAGAGTCTCTGGTACAAAACCATAATCTCCTGGATACATCATGGATGAGAAAAGTGTTCTATCAAAACGGATTTTATTTAATGTAAAATCGTATTCATATTTATTACGACTCCCTTTTGGAATTTCTATTAATACATCGAAAGATAATTTTTCTTTTTTTGACATCTTCATTTCTTTTATTATTACCCAAAAACAGGATAATGCTTTATTTAATTTGAGGGTGCAAATATAGCTAAGACTTTAACTTTGAGCAACAAAAAACTAACATCAGTTTCAACCTTTATTAAATTCATTTCTTTGGAATTCATTACCTTGTTAAATCTATTAATTAATATTATTCAATCTAGATGAAATTTATATCATTATTTACATTATCATTTCTATTTTCTCTTCCCTTATTTTCTCAAAACCAACAATACCAAGGCAAGTTTGAGCCTATTGATAATATGATACCGCAACCAAACGTCTATCGTTCTGCTAGTGGTGCGCCCGGAAAAGCATATTGGCAACAACGTGCAGATTATAAAATAAAAGCAGCACTAAACGAAAGAGATAACATACTGAGTGGAGATGAAACTATTACATATTACAATAACTCACCAGATGATTTAAGGTATTTGTGGATTCAATTAGAGCAAAACGTAAATAAAAAAGAAAACGAAGATTTTGGATATGCCTTTGGAAATGTGCGTGACTCAATGAATACAAGGCATATGCAATTTTTAACACGTGCTATTGATTTTCCTGCAGGATACACAATTAAATATATTAAAGATGCTAATGGCAACGCTATAGAATCTTTAGTCAATAATACCATGATGAAGGTGTTACTTAGTCAACCTTTAAAATCAGGTGAGTCGCTAACGTTTTCCATTGGTTGGTCATATCATATTACAGATAGAAGTATGTATTTATTGTCTCGCGAAGGTTATGAATATTTCCCTGAAGATGACAATACGGTTTACCTCATTGCACATTGGTTTCCACGCATGGCAGTTTACAATGATACTGAAGGTTGGCAGAATAAACAATTTCAAAAACTAGGCGAATTTGCTCTGGAGTTTGGTGATTATGATGTTGAAATTACGGTGCCAGCAGACCACATTGTAGCTTCCACTGGCGATTTAAAAAATGAAGCTCAGGTGCTTACCAAAACACAACAGCAACGCTTAGCTAAAGCCAGAAAATCCGTAGACAAGCCACTGATGATTGTTACACCTGAAGAAGCTGAAACAAACGAAAAGAATAAAACCATAAAAACTAAAACATGGAAATTTAGAGCAGAAAATGTGAGGGATTTTGCATTTGCATCATCTCGAAAATTTATTTGGGATGCTCAAGCTGTACCTTTAGAAACACATACAGTTATGGCAATGTCTTTTTATCCTAAAGAAGGATTACCTGTCTGGAACGAATCGTCAACTCGAGCGGTAAAAAATGCATTAGAAGTTTATTCTGAAGCTGTTTTTGAATATCCTTATCCTGTTTGTATTTCGGTAAATACGTCCAACATTGGTATGGAGTTCCCTATGATTAGCTTTAATGGTGGACGACCAGTCAATGGAAAGATAAGTGACAGAGCAAAAGGAGGAATGATAAGCACCATTGTGCACGAGGTTGGGCATAACTGGTTTCCAATGATTATAAGTTCTGATGAGCGCCAATGGATGTGGATGGATGAAGGCTTAAACACATTTATTCATCAACGTACCATGAAAGAGCGTTATCCTGATTATCCGCATACACAACCAAAAAGTATTGTGCCGTTTATGAGCGGAGACAAAAGTATTATGCGACCGATAATGACCTCATCAGATAATGATTTACTCTCACAATTTGGAGCCAATTACTACCAAAAACCAACCGTAGGATTACAAATGCTTCGTCAATCTATTGTTGGCGAAGAACTTTTTGACCAAGCGTTTAAAGAATATGCTAATCGTTGGAAATATAAACATCCAAATCCAGCGGATTTATTTAGAACGCTAGAAGATGCTACAGCAGTTGATCTCGATTGGTTTTATAGAGGTTGGTTTTTTACAACTGATAATGTAGACATGGAACTTATTAATGTAAAATGGTTTACAGTAAGTAACGAGGTAAATATTGAAAACAAAGGTAAAACCGTAAAAGCCAATATTGAAGCAGAAAACGCAGGAGAAAACACCCAAGATTTTACAAGTGGTCCAGAAGAAATAACTATGGTTACCACACCAGACCAAGCTTATGGGCAGTTTTTATCGCGTATGGATGAACCAGAAATAAGAAAACAACTTTACGGTAAAAACATTTATGAAATTACGGTGAAAAATGTTGGAGGCCTAGTAATGCCATTGACTATAGAATGGCAATACACTGATGGTACAAGTGAAATCGACACTTTACCTGCTGAAATTTGGAGAACCAATGAATATGAAATTACTAAAACATTTATTAAAACTAAGGAAGTTAAGAAAGTAGTCTTAGATCCTAACTTTGAGTATGCTGATACTGAAATGAATAACAATTCTTTCCCAAAAGTTGAGGAAGCTTCTGATTTTGATAAATTTAAAGACAAGAATAAAAATTAAATATAATCTTAATGGTTCCCTTTATCAGTAAGAATAGATAGGATAAGATGAATTTTTATCCTCATACAACCAGTTATAGTACATTTGAGAAAATTATGAAAATTAAATTAACCATATTACTATTTTTGACTGTTTTGATTTCTTGCAAAACCTACCCAAATAAACAAATTGACGAGGGAAAAATAACGGAAAGCAAATACCACAGTAAAGAAATTGGTTGGACGATGGAAATTCCTAAAGGTTGGAATGTCACACATAAGAGCATTTTAGATGAAAGAATTGAAAAAGGATTAGATGCTATTAATGAAACAGCTGAAATTGAATATGACGCTAGTGAATTAAAACAACTTTTGAATTTCCAAAAAGACAAATTCAATATTTTCCAATCAACTTCTGAACCTTTTGAACTCGAATATGATGGCGAATGGGAAGAAAATAATGCTGGATTAAAGAAACTGGTTTATAATACATATCAGCAAAGAGGGATAAAAACGGATTCAACGGAAACTAAAACTATTAAAATCGATGGTCTTGAATTTCAGTCATACGGATTTACCATTTACAGTCCTAAAGGAGAGATTATTCTTAATCAAATAATGTACAGTAGATTAATAAATGGATTGGACTTTGGAGTAAACATAAATTACAACAACGAATCTGACAAAAAGGAAATGTTAGAGGTTTGGTTGAATTCCAAATTTAAAAAATGAATAACAGACTAATAAATACACTTATAGTATTAGTTTTTATTTCGTCTTTTTCGAATTGCGCCAGCTTTTCAAAAATTCCAATCGAAAAGCATTCTAAATCACAACTTGTTTCTGACTTTGAAAAAATAAATGGAAAGTATCTGTTTTATTCAATTTCTGATACATTAAAAAAAGACAATATATACGAAAACCTCCTTGGAGTTTGGTGGCGTTCGGAGGACTCTCAACTTGAACTTAATAATGAAGATGACGAATATTATGCAGAAATCAAACTAATCAATGAAAACGAATTAGACTTCAGACTCTTCAAAAATGAAGTTCTGGTTAAAAATGAAACAATTAAAGGTAAATTGAAGGATGGAATGTTTTATCTAAATCAAAACTTTAGCATCTCAGGTTTACCATACGTTTTTGGAACTTTTACGAACGATAAGAAACGCATAATACTTAAAGACAATTCTATAATTATTGACAGAATTAAGCATGAATTTGGTGCAGTAATTTTGATTTTCGAAGCTGGATTCAAATATGATTCATTATCGGAATACATCAAAATAGAATAAAAACTACGCGATACACCTTTCATAAGTAATTGCCAAGTCCCTGACGACTTGTAAACATTTCTGCCGAATATTCTATCTGTGATTTATTTACTAATTTAGTTGCTCAACCACGCAACACAAACGCTCAGCGAACTGGGGAATTAAAACATATTCAAACACTTTGGCAGGCATTGCGAAGCAACTAAAACAATTACGGAAATGGCAAAAAATAAAACTACCGAAACAGAAGTAGACGTTTTTAATTTTATTGAATCATATGCAGACAATGATCAAAAGAAAGCTGATAGTCATAAACTAATAGAATTAATGAGTGAATGGTCAGGTTTTGAACCAAAAATGTGGGGGCCAACAATTATTGGTTTTGGAAGTTATCATTATAAATATGCTAGTGGTCATGAAGGTGATGCACCCTTACTAGGTTTCTCTCCGCGAAAAGCACAGTTTTCCCTATACGTTTATTCTCAAACAGAGAAAAGTAAAAAATTATTAGAAGACTTTGGTAAATTCAAAATGGGAAAAGCATGCATTTATGTTAAGAAACTTTCTGATATTGATATTAAGATCTTAGAAAAACTATGTTCAGAAACAATTACATATCTCAATGAACACCACGAGTGTGCTTGTAGAAATTAACAACAACCAGCCAGCCAACAGCTGAACAGTTCACTGCGTCTAAAATTGTCTTCAGAATTTCCACGCTGCTGAACAATGAGTTTTTACTTATTTACTGTCTGGGATCGCACACAACTAACCATACACCAACACTTTGCGAACAATATAAACAAACACAATGAATAGAAAATTAATTACACTTTTAGTTTTAACCCTTTTTACTAGCATCGGATTTTCTCAATCAGATAAAATTGATATAAAAACAGACAATTTAACCGAATCGAATTATCTAAAAATGGATGACTTCTACTTAACCCATTATCTGTATATCGATTTATTTTTGAGAGAAAATTTATTTCCAGATGCAAATCCAGAAGATGTTTCCTCGATATTACAAGCACTAAAAAAATATGTTTCAGTAGAAACTAATTTAGATATTGAAATTGAAAAACCAGGAAAGAGAAATTATCTAATTCGGTTTGCAATATTAAAAAAAGATGACGGAACTGAACTCTTGATTGCATTTACAAACTGGAGTACAAAAGAAAAAATATTTGAAAAAGAAATAAAAATGGAAAACGATTCCTACACGAGATGGTATTTTCTCAATGGAACGAAAATGACCTATAGAAAAGATATGTCTAATGAGAATGACTATTCAAATATGACCAAATCTGACTTAGCCAATGCATATCTATTCGACGAACTATCTGAAAACGATTCCGATATAAAAAGCACAATAGACGAAAGTCTCAATGAAATAGACTTGAGTGTGTCAGATAACATTATGGCTAATTTAATACTCTTGAAATATCAGATTTTTCAAAAAGATAATGACGATTTAATTAAGCAAACTGAATACCTGAATCAACTATTTGATACTAATAAATCTGATCCCAATCTGAGAGGTTTAAAAATGGCATTTGAAGCTACAAAATTTCAAATAGAATTAATGAAATAAATATCTTGTTATAATTTAACATAAATAACTAATAATGAAATTGAATAAAGAGCTTGTTAAAAAAGGAATGTACTTGTCGGGCATAATGAATATTGGTGGTGTTTTAGTATTTTCTAGGTTCTTTACTAATAAGGTTATTAATGAAGCCGATCCTGTCGTTATGTCCAATTTTGGATTACTAATGATAGTAGTTTGGGGATTTGCCTTTTTAGCAATGGCTTCTAAATGGGAACATCTCAAATGGATAATCGGAGTTTTTGTTATTGAAAAACTTATATACGGATTTACTTGGACTAAATGGATGATAAATAATGAACTTTCTTGCGTGTATGAAGCAGATACAATGGCTGGAATCTTTTTTACCATTTATGGACTCAATGATTGGTTCTTCTGTATTTTTTATCTCGTTGTGTTTGTCTACTTAAATAAAGTTGAGAGAAATAGTTAATCAATGATGTAAAAACTGTAACAACAATTATAACGCAAATTATGAAGGATTCGACTACATGCTCAATCACTCAGAATACCTAAAGTCGGTTTTAAACTGAAAATTAAAACATATAAACCTTTAACTGACGACTATATGAGACCGTTCAAAATCTCTAAGGACATTTTTACTATTTGAGCATTAAAAATAAAAGCCAAAACTACCAGTGATACCAAACTTTCTAGCATCAGGATTGTCTAAATAATTCCCTCTAAAATTAAAGTCTATACGTAGTATTTTGAAAATATTACCAACTCCTACGCTATACTCATAATAGATGCGAGAATCTGGTGCAACTAATGGAAACTCATTTATATTACCAGTAGTACTTAGTGCAATATTTTCATCAGACAATTCGCCCCAAACACCTCTTATACTAGCAATAGCTCTGAGGTTGTATTTTTTTAAGAACGGAATACGAGAAAATAAACGACCATTAAAATTATGCTCTACGTGCATTGATGTATAGGTATCAGTTACAAATTCATAAAAGTCGAGCTGAGAAAAGGTATTGTATATTGAAAAGTACGTTTGATTTCCTGGTACAACACTCAATAATGCTAAAGGCACTTCACCAAAGGTTTTACCAGCTTCTATAGAGGTTACTAACCTACCAAAACCACCTACTTGCCATGGTTGTATGTATGAAAATTGAACCTTTGTATAATCAAAATCACTATCAAACCAATTACGATCACCACGACTGACTTGTGCAAACAAACGTGCAAAATTGTCGTTCTTAAATTTACGTTCTACCCCAAAACCAGTCATTTGGCGTTTTGGATAATAGCCCAATGATAATCTGCTTTCAAATTGTTTGACTTCAGATGAAATTCCTGTTAGAGATTCTGTGTCATTATAATCTAAACTAAAGGTTGGTGATGCTGATCTTAATGTGCGGAAACTTCCATCTAAACGAACTTCAAAATTCCTTACAGGCTCAATCGCCAATCCTAAATTAGTCAAATTAATATTAGTAAGCTTATCATTTGCACCAGTTCCAATAACAGCAGAAGATGCCAGACTTCGGCCTAATACATCTGTAGAACTCGTTAAACTCGCGCCTATTTGTTCAACATCACGTCGGTTTCCTCCAAAAATGGTTAATCGACTCCGTTTATCTAATAACCATTTGCCTGAAATTCCATATTTAAATTTATCGTCTCGGAACCCATATGCCAAAAACCCTTCGAGTCTCCATAAATCATTGGGTCCAAAGTAAGTTCTTCCACCAGTTCTGAGTCTCAAACCTTCAACTTCATTAAATCCAAACGTTGAAAATATAGGGCCATAATCAAAGTTAATACTTGGAAACTCTATATATCCTGAGGCTAGAATACTTCCCAGATTATAAAGTCGTTTAAATTTCTTAACAGTTTTTAGGGTATCTAACATTTTGTAAACCCCTATTTCGTCTTTATTTAAAGCTTCAAGCCTATTGTTTTGCCAAAAGTCGTCTTCTCTATTATAAACATCTTCATCATAGTTATAAACTACCTTATCATAGTATTCGTTATCCTTTGGCTGATCGAATTTATAATTATCGTACAGTGTTGTTCGCTTACCGTAAACTCCTCTCGACTTTTCCTTTTTATTAATGGCAAAGTCTGACAGAAAATAATCGCGCTTAATAAGAAATACAGAATCATTTAATACTTCAAATTCTTGCTCTATATATATTTCCTTTACCCAATTAATATTGGCACTTTTAGACGCTTGAAGATTTATGTCTTTTATGGCGTAGGTGGAATCATTCACCCAAAAATCACCTTTAAAAGTCAATTCATTTTTTCTCCTTGGATAATAAACAATATTATAACACCACTTATCATCAATAAATGCGCTATCTGACAAGACATAGTTGTAGGTCTGAACTCCTGTTCTACTTAATGGACTTACAAAGCTTTTATCGAAAAACTTAAGGTAATTGTCATAGATATTATATTCTGAATATAAATCATCTATAAAATCTATAATGACTTGGTTGTTACTGAAACCAGAATTCTTATTTCCTATTAAATCTTCTCGCTCCTTGCTGATGATGTTATCACCAGAAATCTTTTTTACAGATTCGTTTAAAAAAATAGGTAAATACGTTTTTCCTGTAACGCTAGAGGTATCGACTTCTTCAAAAACAAACTCCATACCTTTAAAAAGCTTACTTTTTATGAGTGCGCTATCGATGGTATTAAGATCAAACTCAACTTTTTCGTATTGGTCGTATTCGTATTGATTAAACTGTTTTACACCATTTTTACGCTTTCGCTCCCATATTTTTTTTAAGATTCTTATCGCAGGATTTTCGGATGCTTTTTTGGATTGTTTTCCTGTAATAATTACAACTTCACTAAGCGAAGAGGCTTCTTCTTTTAGAATAAATTTTAAATCGTAATTAACGGATTTTGTAAGTGACACCTCTAAAATCTCGAAACCTAAAAAAGAAACAATAAGTGTTTCCCATTTTTCATCAGACTCTAGATAGAATTTGCCATCTTCGTTAGTTATAGTACCTTCTGTTGAACCCTTAAATAGAACATTGGCAAAAGCAATAGGTTGATTATTCTCATCATAAACATGTCCACTAACTTTTGTCTGCGCAATGGCAGAAAAAATATTGAGGCAAATAAAAGCAATAAGTAGTTGTATTTTCATATATAAAAACAAACTTCATCAATAACCATGCTACAATAGCTTAAGGGTTACAAATGAAGTTTATTAAACGCAGAAAACTGCAATTTATTTATTTGTACATTACTTTTTTAACTGCTTTAACAACATCGTCACTATTAGGCAACCATTCTGCTAATAAAACAGGTGAGTATGGAGCAGGAGTATCTGCTGTATTTATTTTTACTACAGGAGCATCTAGATAATCAAATGCTTCCGATTGAACTAAGTACGTGATTTCAGTAGCCACATTTCCAAAAGGCCATGCTTCTTCTAACACCACTAATCTATTGGTTTTCTTAACCGATTCTAAAATAGCTTTTCTATCCATCGGACGAACCGTACGTAAATCTATAATCTCACAAGAAATACCTTCTTTTTCTAATTCATCAGCAGCTTTGTAAGCTTCTTTTACAATCTTTCCGAAAGATACAATTGTTACGTCCGTTCCTGTACGTTTTATCTCTGCAACTCCAATAGGAATAGTGTATTCTCCTTCTGGCACCTCACCTTTATCACCATACATCTGCTCACTTTCCATAAAGATAACTGGATCATCGTCTCTAATTGCAGATTTCAATAAGCCTTTAGCATCATAAGGATTAGAAGGTACAACTACTTTTAAACCTGGTGTGTTAGCAAACCAATTCTCAAAAGCTTGTGAGTGTGTTGCACCCAACTGACCAGCAGAAGCTGTTGGCCCTCTAAATACTATTGGACATTTAAATTGTCCGCCAGACATTTGTCTAATTTTAGCTGCATTATTTATTATCTGATCAATTCCAACTAAAGAGAAGTTAAACGTCATGTATTCTACAATTGGGCGATTGCCTGTCATTGTAGAACCAATTGCAATACCTGCAAAACCAAGTTCAGCAATTGGTGTATCAATAACACGCTTAGCACCAAACTCATCGAGCATTCCTTTTGATGCTTTGTATGCACCGTTATATTCTGCTACTTCCTCACCCATAAGATAAACACTTTCATCTCTGCGCATTTCTTCGCTCATGGCTTCGCAAATAGCTTCTCTAAATTGAATTGTCTTCATTATCTTGTTTTTAAACGAATAGCAAAAATAATAATTATTGATTACATAATGATATTAAATCTCATGCGAAAAAGAGAAAAAAATTGTAACTTGATTATTAAATCCATAATTAGGATTCTATGAGTTATAAGAATTATTTTTTTAGTATTGTTTTTATCTTATTTGCTTTAGTTGGTTCGGCGCAACAAGCTGTGCTTTGTCCTTTGCAAAAGGATTACATAAAAATTGAAAATTCGGACAATATTCCTACAGTAACAAATAATTCTGATGGTACAATTACACTTACACACCAAGATCAAACCATTACTGATATTTTTGCTAATTATATTATTTATGATTTTTATCAAGCTTTTCCTAACTCTACAGGTGTGTTATTTGAGTATTATGATATTGTTCATAAAAATAAAGATTTAATTAATGAGCTTTATAATACTGTTTCATCAGATGTGTTTTTTATTGAATATGAATATGACTTCACACCAGTAAGTTCTAATATGATAGCTTTATTGGATGGAAAAACTTATAAACTCTCTAAATTTTGTAGCGATATCCCAGAAGTTGGTGAAAGCTGTATAAATAATGAGCAAAGTGTACCTGATGGTTTCGAATTAAAAATTGAATTCAATTATGACCAGAATGAAGATATGATATTTGCCGAAACTGTAAATATATCACCTTGTGGTAATGTATTTTCTATAGGCCTAAAAGGTGGTGTTGACGAATGTTGTTATCCTGTGGATATTGCATTACAACTTTGGGAAACGGATTTAGGTATTTCTACTGAAACAGACTATGATAGCGGACCATGTCATTCAATTGAACAATGGCTATATTCAATGTTAGACATTGGTTGCCAAGTGTATAATATTGGAAATATAAAGATTTATCCTGGAGATGAATCAGGTGAGATCATAATAGAAAGAGAAACAGGTGTGTTTTCAACTGACTTTATGAAGTTTCAAGAAGATAATCTTTCCGTCGATGAATTTTCCTCAGACTCAATAAGGTTTTTGAAAGCAATGACTATTTGAATATTTCAAATCAGTTTGAAAATGTCTACAATATTGAAATATTTAATCTTTCAGGACAACAAATCCTTACGAGTAGACCATTTAATAACAACACAATTAATACTTCCAGCTTTTCCAGAGGACTTTACTTCATTAGACTCTCTAACCTAAACAATCAGCAAAAAATCTTCAAATTTTTAAAGAATTAATGATTTTTAGCATCTAAAGTATAGATTTTAATAAAAAATACTATGCGTGCATAGTAAAATTCAAAATTTTATATTTATCTTCGTGCTCTGAAGAAAAAGACGTTTAAAATAAATCATTTTTTATGAAAATATTAGTATGTATTAGCCATGTGCCAGATACAACCTCAAAGATTAATTTCACTGATGGTGACACTAAATTTGACACAAATGGTGTTCAGTTTGTGATTAATCCGAATGATGAATTTGGCCTAACAAGGGCCATGTGGTTTAAGGAAAAACAAGGTGCAAGTGTAGATGTGGTTAATGTCGGTGGAGCAGAAACTGAACCTACGTTAAGAAAAGCCTTAGCTATTGGTGCAGATGCTGCTATTAGAGTAAATACTGAAGCTACTGACGGTTATGCAGTTGCTAAGCAATTAGCAAAAGTAGTTAACGATGGTGGTTATGATTTGGTAATTGCTGGCAGAGAATCTATTGATTATAATGGTGGAATGGTACCAGGTATGCTTGCTGCTATGACTGACGCTAATTTTGTGGCCAACTGTATAAGTCTTGAAGTTGATGGAACTAGTGCAAAAGCGGTAAGAGAAATTGATGGCGGAAAAGAAACGGTTAGCACATCTCTACCTTTAGTTATAGGTGGACAAAAAGGACTGGTTGAAGAAAGTGACCTTCGTATCCCAAATATGAGAGGTATAATGATGGCACGTAAAAAACCTTTAACGGTTGTTGAGCCAACTGATGCGAGCGCAGAAACTAAAGCTGTAAGTTTTGAAAAACCAGCTCCAAAAGGTGCTGTAAAATTAGTTGATTCAGATAATATCGATGAATTAGTAAACTTACTTCATAACGAAGCTAAGGTCATTTAAAAAAAGAATTATGTCAGTTATAGTATATACAGAATCAGAAAACGGAAAATTTAAAAAAGCAGCTTTAGAAGTTGTGTCTTATGCAAAAGCAATTGCAGACCAAATGGGAACAACAGTTACAGCTGTTGCTATTAATGCAGATAGTACTGAAAGCCTAGGAAACTATGGAGCTTCAAAAGTACTTTCTATAAAAAATGATGCTTTAAGTAAGTTTAATGCGAAAACATATGCGGCTTCAATTGAAAGTGCAGCAAAAAGTGAAAATGCAAAAGTTGTTGTGGTAAGTTCTAGTGCAGACAGTAAGTATTTAGCACCATTATTAGCAGTAGGATTGGATGCAGGCTATGTTTCTAATGTAGTAGAAGCACCATCTAGTGTATCGCCATTTACAGTAAAGCGCTCGGCTTTTACAAATAAAGCGTTTGCAAATACAGAAATTAATACAGATGTAAAAATTGTTGGTTTATCTAACAATTCTTTTGGTTTGGTTGAATCCGGTGGAACGGCTTCAGTTGAAGATTTTTCACCATCATTACCAGGTTCTGGCGTAAATGTAGAATCTGTTGATAAAGCCACTGATAAAGTAAGTATTGCAGATGCAGAGACTGTTGTTTCTGGCGGCAGAGGTTTAAAAGGACCAGAAAATTGGGGAATGATAGAAGAACTTGCAGAAGTATTAGGTGCAGCAACAGCTTGCTCTAAACCAGTTTCTGATTTAGGTTGGAGACCTCATAGTGAACACGTAGGGCAAACAGGAAAACCTGTAGCTTCCAACTTGTATATTGCTATTGGTATTTCTGGTGCAATTCAGCATTTAGCTGGTATTAATTCATCTAAAGTAAAAGTTGTTATCAATACAGATCCAGAAGCACCTTTCTTTAAGGCTGCAGACTACGGGGTTGTTGGTGATGCCTTTGAAGTTGTACCGCAGTTAATAGAAAAATTAAAAGCTTTTAAAGCTCAAAACGCATAATTTTATTACCTTGTAATTACAAAAGGGCTGTTTAAATTAGCACCAAATCGAAATCATACGATGCAGTTTGGTAAAGTCCTAATTTAAACAGTTCTTTGTGTTTTTTAATTTATGAGCTTAGTTCGTTTAAATATCAAAGGAATTTCTTACAGTCAAACCCAGAATGGTGCTTATGCATTAATTCTAAATGAAGTTGATGGTGACAGAAAATTACCAATCGTCATTGGAGCTTTTGAAGCTCAATCTATTGCTATTGCATTAGAAAAGGAAATTCGTCCTCCACGTCCATTAACACATGATTTGTTTAAAAACTTTGCTGACCGCTTTGATATTGTGGTGAAGCAAGTGATTATTCATAAATTAGTTGATGGTGTCTTCTACTCAAGTTTAATCTGCGAACGTGATAAAATTGAAGAAATTATTGATGCAAGAACAAGCGATGCTATTGCCTTGGCTTTACGTTTTCAGGCACCAATTTTTACCTATAAAAACATTTTGGATAAAGCCGGAATCTATCTTAAAGTGAATCCTAAAAAGGAAGATGAAGAACAAGATAGCATACTCGTTGACGATCTTATTGCAGAAGAAATTGAAGCTGCAACAGTTGAACAAGAAGGCTACAAAGATAAATCTCTCGAAGAACTTAACACCCTTTTAGACGAAGCTGTAAATAATGAGGATTATGAAAAAGCTGCTAAAATAAGAGACGAAATTTCTAAACGTTAATTAACATCAACTTTTATGACTAATTTTTTCAAAGCCCTATTTGCTATATTTATTGGACTTTCAACAATTACAGCACAAGAGCTTGAAAAACCTAAAAATGATTCCATATACATTGGAGTTGTAAAAGACTCTCCTATTCAAATAGATGAAATTGAAGATTCTAAACTCAATAATTGGCAATTATCTGAATATGTAATCTATGAAACCTATCCTGATAGTATTTTAGACCAGAAAGAATTTATAAAAGGTAAAGAATTTTTAAACCTTAATAAAAATGGTGAATACATATCTGTTCTTAACAGCATTTTCAAAAAAGGGGTTTGGCTTCAAAATAACAACCTTTTAGTTTTTAAACAAAAAGTACCATCCACTGTAGATGTTTATTATGAGATTCTTAAGCAAGATTCTAATATGCTTCAAATAAAAAATGGAAATGAGGTCTTAACCTATGTTTCAGAAAAGCATGAGAATTATGTTATACAAGAAACCTCAACTGATACTATAATTGAAAGTCAAGGTTTTACGTTTACCAGTTTATGGAGAGGTGTATTAGGCATGGTTTCATTAATATTCATTGCCTTTTTATTTAGTAGTAATCGTAAAGCTATCAATTGGAGGACTGTGGGAATTGGCTTAGCATTTCAATTACTAATTGCGATTGGTGTATTAAGAGTAGATTTTATTAAAAATGTATTTGAAGCTATTGGACAAGTATTTATTAACATCCTAGACTTTACAAGAGCTGGTAGTGAATTTCTGTTTAGTGGTGTTATGGATGTAAATTCTTATGGTTTCATATTCGCTTTCCAAGTATTACCTACCATACTATTCTTCTCTGCTTTAACTTCGGTATTGTTCTATCTTGGAATTATACAGAAGGTTGTAAAAGCCATGGCTTGGTTATTATCTAAAGCTTTAAAAATCTCTGGTGCAGAAAGTCTTAGTGTTGCAGGTAATATTTTCTTAGGACAAACAGAAGCACCTTTATTGATTAAGGCCTATTTAGAAAAAATGAGTAAGTCCGAAATACTACTCGTTATGATTGGAGGTATGGCAACTGTGGCAGGTGCCGTACTTGCAGCTTATATTGGCTTTTTAGGCGGAGATGATCCGGTTCTACGTTTGGTATATGCTAAACACTTATTAGCCGCATCAGTAATGGCAGCACCAGGTGCTATTGTCATTTCAAAAATATTATTTCCGCAAACAGAAAAAATCAATACAGATGTATCTGTATCACAAGAAAAAATAGGTACTAATCTATTAGACGCCATAGCAAACGGTACAACCGAAGGTTTAAAATTAGCCGTAAATGTTGGAGCAATGTTACTAGTATTCGTTGCTTTTATTGCCATGATAAACGGCATTTTAGGTTGGGTTGGAGATGTAACTTCTCTTAATAGTTGGATGGCAGAAAACACACCATATCAGAATTTTTCACTTGAAGCTATTTTAGGAACTGTCTTCGCACCTCTAATGTGGTTAATTGGTGTTGCTAAAGAAGATATGATGATGATGGGACAGCTTTTAGGAATTAAATTGGCAGCTAGTGAATTTGTTGGCTATATCCAGCTAGCAGATTTAAAAAACGCAACAAATGCGACTCACCTTACTTACCAAAAGTCTATAATTATGGCAACTTACATGCTTTGTGGTTTTGCAAACTTTGCTTCTATTGGTATTCAAATTGGTGGTATAGGATCGTTGGCACCAGGTCAACGTAAACAACTTTCTAAATTTGGAATGAAGGCCTTAATTGGTGGTACAATTGCTTCATTGATTTCTGCAACTATTGCAGGAATGATAATTGGGTAACCCAATTCCTGTGAAAACAGAAATCTTATAAATTATAGTTAATAACTTCTTATATCTAATGAAGCTTCAAATATAAAATTTTGAAGCTTTTTTTTATTTTTATCACCCGCAAAAAATTAAGTTTAATTAAAGAGATTCCCACTTTCGTGGGAAAAATTATGAAACAATACCACGACTTAGTAAAACACGTTTTAGCAGAAGGCAACGAAAAAGGAGATAGAACAGGCACAGGAACGAAAAGTGTTTTTGGTTATCAAATGCGATTTGATTTAAGTGAGGGTTTCCCAATGGTAACAACTAAAAAGTTGCACCTTAAATCTATTATATACGAATTGCTTTGGTTTTTAAAGGGAGATACAAATACAAAATATTTAACCGAAAACGGAGTACGTATTTGGAATGAATGGGCTGATGAGAATGGCAACCTTGGACCAGTTTATGGACATCAATGGAGAAATTGGGCAAGTGAAGAGATTGACCAAATTAAAGAAGTTATAGCCACCTTAAAGAATAACCCAAACAGTCGTAGAATGTTAGTTTCGGCTTGGAATCCTTCGGTGTTACCAGATACGTCTAAATCGTTCTCTGAAAATGTAGCTAATGGCAAAGCCGCTTTGCCTCCATGCCATGCGTTTTTTCAATTTTATGTTGCTGATGGTAAACTATCTTGTCAACTCTACCAACGTAGTGCAGACATATTTCTAGGTGTACCATTTAATATTGCATCTTATGCTTTGTTTACGATGATGATGGCTCAAGTTTGTGGATTTGAAGCTGGTGACTTTATACACACCTTTGGTGATGCGCATATTTATAATAACCACATGGAACAACTTGAATTACAATTATCTAGAGAACCGAGACAATTGCCTAAAATGATTTTGAATCCAGAAATTAAAGATATTTTTGATTTTGATTTCGAAGACTTTACTCTTGTGGATTATAACCCTCACCCACACATAAAAGGAGTTGTTGCAGTTTAATTTTTTTAGATTATTATAAAAACAAAAAAGCGTCTCGATATAAATCGAAACGCTTTTTTTAATGTCTTGTTCTTAAAGGAATATCCTATAAATTTATAACACCATTCTCTGCTGCTGCAAAGTCATTCCAAGCATAAGAATCTGCTTGCTCGTCGTTCTGGTAAGTCTTACCATCAACTAGGTATCTAAATTCATAAGAATTTTCACTTGCTAAATCAACAGTGCCTTTGAAAGTACCGTTCTTTAATTTTTTCAATTTTGTAGCTTTTTTAGTATTCCACTCGTTAAAGCTTCCAACAACCGCTACACTTTTTGCCTCCTCTGCAGGAACAGAAAATGTCACCTTACAAACTGGCTTACTTTTTAAATACTGCTTTTTAATTGCCATAATAATAAATTTAATTACATAGCAAAAGTATAAAAGAAATTTGCAGATAATATCGATTAAAAGCCCAAAGATTAAAGAATTATCAATTTCATAAAATAGAGATTACTTTTTCTTTAAGTCTGCAAAATTTAAACAGTAATTTTAACGGATTAGTAACACCCTAAAATATCCTTACTGCTTGATTTTCAACTATATCGTTTTCGAAAAATTGAAATATTCAAACTTTAGATTTTACGATAACGTTTTAGTGAAAAAAAAGTATCTTTACTCTACAAATTAGTGACTATGTTCGGTAAGAAAAAGCAAGTTTCAACTATAGATAAAGACCAATTAGAGCTCATTGAAAATGCCCAAAAACGCATTAAACAGAAAAAGCGTTTGTATATTCATTTTGTCATCTTTTTAATTGGTGCTGTATTTTTAATTATTGCCAACACAGTTTTGGGTATTGGTAAGGATTTTACCATCGCAGGAATTAATTGGTTTGTCTATGCAATTCTGGCTTGGCTAATTTTATTCTTATACCACTTTATTAATGTGTTTATCACTAATAAATTTATGGGTAAAGACTGGGAAAAACAACAGCTCGATAAATTAGTGAATCTACAACAAGCTCGTATTGATAAGCTAAAACAAAACTTCTTAAAAGAGGAAACAAAAATAGCGCAAACACAAGCTTATAATGAAGCTAAAGATTTGCCTCAGCCTTCAGAAAAAAAAAATTCCAATGAATTAACTATTATTGTTGCCGCTGGAGAAAATAATGCTATTGGCAAAGATAATAGTCTCATCTGGCATTTGAGTGATGACCTTAAGCGTTTTAAGTCCTTAACTAATGGACATCATATCATCATGGGACGTAAAACTTTTGAAAGTTTCCCAAAACCGCTTCCTAACAGAACTCATATTGTTATAACCAGACAAACAGATTATGAGGTTCCGAGTGGTGTTATCGTAGTTAATTCATTACACGACGCTGTTGATGCAGCTAAAAATGATAAGCAACCGTTTATTATAGGTGGTGGTGAAATCTACAAGCAAGCCATGCCTTTGGTCGATAAACTTGAAATCACTAGAGTACATTCAATTTTTGAAGATGCTGATACATTTTTCCCTGAGATTGATAACACCAAGTGGACAGAAGTTAGCAGAACAACTCATGATGCTGATGATAAGCATACCTATGCGTTTTCTTTTATTACGTATTTGAGAAAATAAATTATTTTACTTATTTGTAAAATGAATAGACAACCATTTCTCTTTTTCTAGCGTCTATATATAGAGACAGACATATCTTGTGATTTATGAAAATCGAATTGGATTGTAACTCTTTTCAATTTAGGTCGTCTTATTACAAACTAATCAATCAAAAATAACTTTCCTATGAGTAAATTAAAAATCAATAATTTATCAAAAACCTATTCTAACGGTGTAAAAGCCTTAGACAATGTAAGCTTAGAATTAGAAAATGGCATGTTTGGTCTTTTAGGTCCAAATGGCGCAGGTAAATCGTCTTTAATGCGAACACTCGCCACTTTACAAGAAGCTGATTCTGGTACAGCCACTTTAGATGATATCGATATTTTAAATCAACCTGCAGAAATACGAAAAGTATTAGGCTACTTACCACAAGAATTTGGAGTGTATCCACGTATTACAGCAGAACAATTATTAACTCATTTAGCCATTCTAAAAGGAATTACCAATTCCAAAGAACGCAAGCTTCTTGTAGATTACTTGTTGAACAAAGTCAATCTTTACGATAAGCGTAAAAAATCAGTAAAGGGTTTTTCTGGTGGAATGAAACAACGTGTTGGCATTGCACAAGCACTTATTGGAAACCCCAAACTCATCATTGTAGATGAACCAACTGCAGGATTAGATCCTGGTGAGCGTAATCGTTTTTATAATTTGTTAGCTGACGTAGGTAAAGAGGTCATAGTTATTCTTTCAACACATATTGTAGAAGATGTACACGAATTATGTACCAAAATGGCAATTATGAATTTTGGCGAAATCGTTTATCAAGGTTCACCAAAAGATGCAACAGAAGCTCTTAATGGTAAAGTATTTCAAAAAATAGTTAGCAGAGATGAACTTGAGAACTATGCTAATAAATATAAAATTATTTCAAATAAAATGGTAGGTGGACAACCGCTTATTCATGTATATGACGACAAACATCCGCAAAATGGATTTGAACAAGTGGCTCCTAATTTAGAGGATGTATTCTTTTCTAAAATCAACACGTCTAACGTACTTGTCTAATCAATCCTAACCATTTTAGTTATGTTTAAAACATTTTTTCTTTCGGAATTAAAGTATACACTTAAGCAACCTATGGTGTATATATTTATCTTCATCCTAGGACTGATGGAGTTTTTTGCCACAGTAAGTGACAATGTACAAGTTGGTGGGGCTATAGGTAATGTCTATCGTAATTCGCCATATACACTAACACTTCATGTGACCATCTTTTGTATTTTCAGCTTACTTATGGCAGCTGCATTCTTTAATAATGCTGCATTAAGAGATCATAATAACGAATTCAACGAAATACTATTTACAACACCTTTAAGCAAACCAGGTTACTTTTTTGGTCGCTTTTTTGGTGCTCTTTTCGTATCTACTTTACCATTGCTAGGTGTATTTATAGGAATGCTTTTAGGTACGTATATGAATTCTATTTTCGGATGGATAGATGAATCTCGTTTTGGACCATTCTATCTTGAGACCTTCGTAAATAACTACCTGCTATTTATTCTTCCAAATATGTTCTTGGCTGGCGCAATAATTTTTGCGATGGCGAATAAATGGAAAAGCACAGTCATATCATTTGTTGGTGGCTTAGTTATTATTGTAGCCTATATTATTTCTGGCTCATTAATGTCTGATGTAGATAATGAATCCATTGCTGGTTTATCTGATATCTTTGGAATTAACACGTATTCTATAGAAACCAAATATTTTACTCCTGCTGAAAAAAATACGATTAGTCCAGGGTTTTCCGGAGTACTCTTCTGGAATCGATTGATTTGGACGGGAGTCGGAATCATTATTTTAATGCTGTCCTACTTTAGTTTTTCTTTCAAAAAGAAGAATAAAAAAGTGAAAAAAGAAAAGGTAAACGCTTCTAGTAATGAAACCGTATTTTCTTTACCTCAACTTAATCCTTCATTTTCAAAAACAACGAACTGGCTTCAATTTAAAAGTTTCTTCTATACCAACTTTTTGAGTATTGTAAAGAGTATCACGTTTAAAATACTATTCTTATTCTGTATCATCATATTGGTAGCAGATTTGAGTGGTGGTTTTGAGTATTTTGGATTGCAATCTTATCCGCTAACTTATAAACTTATTGACTCTATTAAAGACAACACAGATATATTCATCATTATCATTGTTGTGTTCTTCAGTGGTGAGTTAATATGGCGCGATAGAGACTATAAAATTAATGAAGTTGTAGATGCTACTGCGCACACATCCTTCATTTCAATGGCAGCAAAAGGATTGTCTTTGGTAAGTATTGCTTCTATAATAAACATTTTCTTTTTAGGCTTTGGTGTTATTTACCAATTACTTCACGGCTTTACGCGTATAGAGATTGATGTTTATCTGTTAGATTTTTTCTATGATAATTTACCCTTATTTATTGCCTTTGCTGGTGTAACAATATTGGTGCAAGTATTATCTAGCAATAAATACATAGGCTATTTTATTGCCATATTAATCCTTCTTGTGTGGGAAATTGTCCTAAGTATATTAGACTTAAATTCTAACATGTTAGATGTTGGTGGTGGACCATCTACATTTTATTCGGATATGAATCGTTTTGGACCCGGAGTAAAGGGTGCATTATGGTTTAATCTTTATTGGGTTTTATTCTCAGTAATAGCCTTATTAATTGCTGGTGCACTCTGGAATCGTGGTTCAAAAAGTTCGCTTTTAACCCGAATAAAAACAGCTAGAAAAGAAGTGCCTAAAAGTTATAGAGCTGTTATAGCAATTTCTGCAATTGTCTGGATTGGAGTTGCAAGCTTTGTGTATTACAATACGCAAATTGTAAATCCGTATCGCACTGGTGATGAGCAAGAGCAGCTTATGGCAGATTTTGAAAAGAAGTATAGTAAATATAGAGATGCTACACATCCTAAGGTCACTAATGCAAAATACTATATTGACATATTTCCCAACGAAAGAGATATCCATGTAAAAGCAGATATAGAATTAGTAAATGAATCTAATAGTATTATTGATTCGCTGCACTTTTTCGATGGTGAAGGATGGGATACTAAACTAAATATACCTAGTGCAAGCATTGTTTATAAAGACACTACGTACTTATATAATATTTATAAATTAAGTAAACCGTTACAACCTGGAGACACAATTGTAATGCAAGTAGAAAATAAATATATTACTAAAGGCTTTCAAAATGGTACTGGTAATACCATGATTATAAAAAATGGAACTTTCTTTAATAACAGAGAAATTCTACCAACTATGGGATATAACGAAGGTTATGAGCTTAGTGAAAAAAACATACGTAAGAAGTATGGTTTAGAACCAAAAGAGCGTACGCCAGAATTAACTGCTGAACTTTCAGAATTACACAATCGTAATTATTTGAACAATGGACAATCCGATTTTATAAATGTTGAAACTATTATTTCTACAATTAAAGAGCAAACGGCCATTGCGCCAGGTTCTTTAATTAAAAAGTGGGAAGAGAGCGATAGAAGTTATTATCATTATAAAACAGATACACCATCTTTGAATTTCTACTCGTTCATGTCAGCTGATTATGAAATTAAAAAACGCAAATGGAATGGTATTGATATCGAGGTTTATTACGATGAAAAACATCCTGAAAATGTTGACATGATGCTGGATGCTGTAGAACGCTCTTTAGCTTATTACACAGAAAATTTTGGACCATATTTTCATAAACAATGTCGAATTATAGAGTTTCCACGTTATGCCTCTTTTGCGCAAGCATTCCCAGGAACGATGCCATATTCTGAAGCTATAGGTTTCGTTATTAATCTTGAAGATGAAACCGAAAACAATGTTGTAGATGCTGTTATTGCTCACGAAATGGGTCACCAATGGTGGGCACACCAAGTTATTGGCGCTAATATGCAAGGAGGTACGATGATGAGTGAAAGTTTTTCTGAATATTCTTCTTTAATGACTATTAAGAATATCACCGAGAATCCTATGAAAATGCGTCAATTCACAAAGTACGATCACGATCGTTATTTACGAGGTCGAAGTGGTGAACGTATTAAAGAAGTACCATTATATAAGGTAGAAAATCAAGGTTATATTCATTATGGAAAAGGTAGTGTCATTTTATATGCCCTTCAAGATTACATAGGTGAAGATAAAGTTAACTTGGCTATGAAAAACTTCTTAGAAGAGTATCGCTATAAGAAACCACCTTATCCAACATCGTTAGATTTCTTAAAACATTTAGAACCACAAGTTCCTGATTCTTTACAATATTTAATCACTGATTGGTTTAAGGAAATTACATTATATGATAACCGCTTAAAAGAAGCTAATTATAAAGCGTTAGATAATGGCAAGTATGAAGTGACTTTAGAAATTGAAAGCGCAAAGATTAAATCAGATAGTTTAGGTAACGAAACAAGAGTTGCTATTAATGATTGGATTGATGTTGGGTTCTTTATGGATGATGATGAGGAAAATTTATACGAACAAAAGCGTTTAAAATTTAATAAAGAAAAAACAACTTATACTATGCAGTTAGATTCACTTCCTGCTAAAGCTGCAATAGATCCAAGACATATTTTAATAGATCGCGTTTATAAGGATAATATTAAAAGTATTAGCCTAGAAGAATAAAACAATTCATCTAAAAAAAGCACCCTTCCTATTAATTTAGGAAGGGTGCTCTTTATTTAATCGTTATTTATAACTTCAAAATAACGCTTCATAGGCTCAAAGTAACTCTCACTCCAACCTTTTTTGTAGTGCTCACCAGATTCTGGAACATTTGTATGCGTTAAGGTCAATGTTGTTTCTTCTCCTTGCTCAGATAGCAATATCTCTATTTGAGAATCACCTTCATTATCTTCAAAGTTTTTTGTTCTCCAAGCTTGTACTATTCTATTGTAAGGCTCTAATTCTAAGTTCTTTCCTTTGATATAACCATCCCAAGCCGTAAACGTATCACCTACTTTGTCCGAAACAAAAGCTGCACCACCTGTCATTTTACTATGACGCTGTGTACTCAACCAGGACTTATAAATTTGTTTGGGTGTTGCTTTAATATTAGTTGTTAATGTAAACTCCATAAGTCTAAGTTTTTATATTTCGTTGGTTAGATTTTTATACCTAATAAATATAACTAATTTCGCACTATGATAAAAGCCTTGCAATTACGTATTAATCTTCATGAAGAAGGAAAACCTGATGGATTGCTTAACAAAGCAGCTTATGACTTGGGTATGAAAACTTCTGATATTTCTGGAATTAAAATTCTGAGAAAATCAATTGATGCACGCAAGCGTCAAATTATGTTTAACTACAAAGTTGAAGTTTACATCAACGAGCCTGTTCCTGAAACATCAGATTATATATTTGATTACAAAGACGTCTCAAAAGCAAAGCCTATTCATATCATTGGCTTTGGACCTGCAGGAATGTATGCAGCATTACGTTGTATTGAACTAGGTTTTAAACCAATTGTTTTAGAACGTGGTAAAAATGTACAAGAGCGTCGTCGTGACTTAAAAGCTATAAATCAAGATCACATTGTTAATGAAGATTCTAACTACTGTTTTGGAGAAGGTGGAGCTGGCACTTACAGTGACGGTAAACTTTATACCCGAAGTTTAAAAAGAGGGGATGTAAGACGAATTTTTGAAAATTTGGTGTTTCATGGCGCCACAGATCAAATCCTAGTGGATGCACATCCACATATCGGCACGAATAAATTACCAAAAGTGGTTCAGAATATTAGAGAAACTATTTTGAAATATGGAGGAGAAGTTCATTTTGAAACCAGGGTTACAGACTTTACTATTAAGAATAATAAAATTGTTGTTATTCAACTTCAAAACGGAAATGAGCTCAATGTTGAAAAAGTCATTTTAGCAACAGGGCACTCAGCACGAGATATTTTCTATTTACTGAATGATAAAAATATTGCACTAAAAGCGAAGTCATTTGCTATGGGAGTTCGTGTTGAGCATCCACAAGAAATCATAGATGGTATTCAATACCACTGCAAAGGAGAACCACGAGATGGCCTATTACCTGCTGCAGCATATAGTTTAGTTGAGCAAGTTAATAACAGAGGCGTTTATTCTTTTTGTATGTGTCCTGGCGGATTTATAGTTCCGGCAGCTACGGCAGATGGTGAAGTGGTAGTCAATGGTATGTCTCCATCAAAACGAAATAATAAGTTTGCAAACTCTGGTATCGTTACCGAAATTAATATCGATAGAGATTTATATAAATACGAACAATTTGGAGCTTTAAAGGCTTTAGAATATCAGAAAAAATTAGAACGCTTGGCTTTTACAGCTGGTGGACGACGACAGTCAGCACCAGGCCAGCGTCTCACGGATTTTGTAGAAGGTAAGTTATCTTCGAACTTAAATGAGACCTCTTATCAACCTGGTTTAAAATCTTCTCCGCTACATTCCTTACTACCTAAATTAATAGGTAGTTCTTTACGAAAAGGGTTTAAAGCTTTTGGCGAAAAAATGAAGGGCTATTATACTGAGGAAGCTAATATAGTTGGTGTAGAATCTCGTACTTCATCTCCAGTAAATATTCCAAGAACTGAAACTTTAGAACATCCAGAAATCACAAACTTATATCCATGTGGAGAAGGTGGTGGTTATGCTGGTGGTATTGTTTCTGCTGCTATGGATGGAGAGCGTTGTGCAGAAGCTGCTACTTCTAACTTATAAGTTTAATATTATTCCTATTTTTGCATCTTAAATTTAAAACTAATGAACGCATATATATTTCCGGGTCAAGGAGCTCAATTCTCAGGAATGGGATTAGACCTATACGAGAATTCACCTTTAGCTCAAGAGTTATTTGAAAAAGCTAATGATATTTTAGGTTTTCATATCACTGATGTGATGTTTGAAGGTTCTGCCGAAGATTTAAAGGAAACTCAAGTCACACAACCTGCTATCTTTTTACATTCTGTAATTTTAGCTAAAACTCTAGGAGATAGTTTTAAACCAGATATGGTTGCTGGTCACTCACTTGGTGAGTTTTCGGCATTAGTTGCGGCTGGAGCATTAACATTTGAAGATGGTTTAAAGCTCGTTTCGCAACGTGCTCAAGCCATGCAAAAAGCTTGCGAATTACAACCAAGTACCATGGCCGCTGTTTTAGGTTTAGATGACGACGTGGTAGAAAAAATATGCGCAATGACAGAAGGTATTGTAGTTGCTGCAAATTACAATTGCCCTGGTCAATTAGTGATTTCTGGAGAAGTTGATGCTATTAATAGAGCTTGTGAAGCAATGAAAGAAGAAGGTGCAAGACGTGCTTTGGTCTTACCAGTAGGTGGAGCATTTCACTCACCATTGATGGAACCAGCTCGCGAAGAATTAGCTGCTGCAATAGAAAATACAATATTTAATAAACCAAACTGCCCAATATATCAGAATGTAACAGCTTCAGCGATTACAGATGAAAACGAAATAAAAGCGAATTTAATTTCGCAATTAACTGCACCTGTACGCTGGACACAATCTGTACAACAAATGATTGAAGATGGCGCTTCCCATTTTACAGAAGTTGGTCCTGGCAAAGTTCTACAAGGCCTAGTTAGGAAAATAAATAGAGAAGCCGAAACCGCTTCTGCAACATTTGAAACTAACTCATAATCACCTATTGTTTTGAATAGAAACTTATTTATTGTACTTCTAATAGCATTTAATATTGCTATTGACCAGATTTCAAAAATTATAGTTAGAACAACCATGGTTAGAGGAGGTAAAGGCGAAATCAATGTTATAAAAGATTACTTTCAATTAATTTGGGTTGAAAATCAAGGAGCTTTCTTAGGTATGGGTAGTGATATGAATCCAACTTTAAAACTTATTTTTCTTCTTATATTACCTACTTTAGTTCTTGGCTATGTAATTTATTACATCTTTAAAACAAAAGAATTAGATCGTTTGAGTTTAATTGCCTTTTGTTGTATTGTTGGTGGAGGTATTGCAAATGTCTTTGATCGTATAGTTTTTGGTGAAGTGACAGATTTCTTTTTTATAAAAATTACAGAAACAATTAAAACTGGTATTTTTAATGTTGCTGACCTCTCTGTTACTACTGGAATGATTATGTTATTATTCAGTGGTCTTTTTGGTAAAAAGAAAACGGCCTAAAACAATTCTTAGTATAAAAATTTAATTACAATTATAACCAGTTATAGTTTAGAATAAAAATAAATCAAAAAAGGTTCTCATTATCACGAGGCCCTTTTTTGATTTATAAGCTTAGCATAAACACTTTATGGTGCAGTAAAACTTGTAGCTTCGTTAGCACCAAAGGAACCTCCAGTAAAAAATTCTTCACCATTAAGTGTTAAACTATAAGATCCTGAGCCAAAATTACAGCAAATACCATCAGAATAAGCATCATAAATAACGAAACCAAAATTACCACTGCCAATACATAGTCTTATTTGTATTGTTTGATCATCCAAATCCCCGTAACCGCCACCTGATTCTAATAAGACTGGAGATACTCCATTGAGATCGTAAAGCTCCCAACTCGTTTCTTCGGCATAATTATCAAACGTTATATCAAACAGTAATTCATTGATAGGACATACTATTTCAATACCCATGACAATAGAGTGAGGAGATAAATCTGTAACAGAATTAGCAAAATCCAAAACCAATCTACTACTAGAGTCGAGACCATCATCTGTAATGGTCACATCAAACTCAACTGAACTTTGATTTGCTGGAATTATTACTGAAGCTGGCACAGTATAGAGACTTGCATCTATATTTGTTCCTTGGCTAGGATCATTAGGGTCTAATGGTACAACTGCCAATTCTATAACCCTATCTGAAGAAGAAATTCTAGAACTATAAATTGATATTGGATGTGTACTAGAATCCCCTTGGTTGACTTCGAAAGCATAATTATCATCTTGAAAACTTATGAAATCATAATCGGAAACACTTGGAACATCAGGTTCTATATCATTGTCACAAGCAACAATTAATAAAGCAAATAAAACCAAAGCTCCTAATAAAACTTTTTTCATATTATTTTTTTTTAAAATTAAATATTGTTAAATCCTGCATAGTTCTCATTTAAATCTATTTCATCCTCTGGGATTTTTAAGAAAAATAGATTGCTATTAGAAGGTATGTCAATAGAAATTCTATGAATATCATTTCTATTTATAGGCAGATTATAGCGTTTAGCATCAAACCATTGAGGTCCAAATTCTCCATAAAACTCTTTTTTTCTTTCTAGCAAAATTTCATTCAATAGTGCTTGTCCAGAATTGGTCGTAACAATAGAATTAGAATCTCTAGCAGATTGCAAAGCAAACAAAAGGTCTCTGGCTTCTTGTATATTTCCAAGATGGTATTGCGCTTCTGCATCAAACAAAACCATTTCTGACTTTCTTATTAATGGAATATCAGAACTAAAAGTAAATGCATATTTGGTTGAAACAAACTCTCTCCAAGGTGTTGTAGCTGAGACACCATATATATCTATAAAAGTATTTCTAACATCTGTTGAAGAGAATTCTGATACAAAATCTGGATCTATGTATGAGGCATTATAACTCAAAGTTAAGTGATCCATCATAGGAGCGGCATGCCCCCAGAAAAAGTTAGTCTCATCTGATCCATTTTGAAATAAAGCCCATATCCATTCTTGGTCTTGCATATCTCCAAAACCAGCTCCCCAGTTAGATGATTGGACTGCCTGCATAGCATTGCCGCCATAGGCACTTCTAGCTAAGTCTGAAACTCTCGCCCAATTGTCTTGAGTTACAGCATACACACGAGTTAAAACGGCTTGAGCAACAGCCTTATTAATAAAACTCTTACCTAATCTAGAATCTGGTAAATCTGCAACAGCATCTTCTAAATCTTGAATAATTTGCCCATAAACTTCACTCATAGGCATTGGAGGATTACCTCCAACGGTCTCTAATGATGTAGGAGTCGTATAAATAGGTATTCTTTCTAAACTTCTATCATTGTTGTAATTTGGAGCAAAATCTAAAGCCAATTCAAACAAGTGAAAACCTCTAAAAAACTTACCTTTTGCAATAAACTCTCTTTTATCGTCATCACTTAATCCATTACTATTATTAACTCCAAATATTAATGTATTCGCAAAATTGATATTCTCATAATTAAAATCCCAAGTAAAGTTTGTTCTTCTAAAATTAGGTTCCCTATTTTCATGTCCATAGTCAAATGTGTACCAACTAAAATCTTGAATTATATCATTCCCCTTTACAGCTCTTGCAAAATACATAGCGTATAAGCCTCCAGCATCTACATTTCCATATTGGCCTTTATAATTTGATAAAATCCCATTTACAAAAGTTTGAGCATTATCCCTTGTAGAGAAAATTAATTCATCAGTAACTCCTGTAGTGTCTGAAGGTTCTTCAATAAAATCTTTTTCACAAGACAAAAAAGTACTTGTAACGATTACAACTACAATTGGCAGTATAAACCAAAATTTGTTATTCTTATTTTTCATCATTTTTATTTTTTAAAATTCAATTAATGTCCCAAACGTAAATGTTCTTTGTAGAGGTGATCTGTTGGCTGTAAGCCCATTAAATGCTTGCTCTGGATCTATACCTCCATGCGTTTGCCAGGTCAACAAATTATCTCCTTGGAAATAAACTCTTACGGACGATAAACCTATATCCTCTAAAGCAACTTGAGGTAAATTATAACCAACAGTTAAACTTTTAAGACGCACATAGTCGTTTTTAAACAACCACCTTGTTGATTGAGAGTTAAAGTTATTATTAGAAGTAGTTAACCTTGGGAAATCAGTAATGTCACCTGGTTGAGACCATGCGTTAAAGTTGTCTGGATGAGCTGATGCTCCTACTGCATCAAAATTATTAACCAATCCAGAATAATCGGTATCTAACAAATACCCACCCAAACTGAAATTAAACAAAGCACTAAGATCAAATTGCTTGTATCTTAAGTTTGTATTGAATCCGCCTTGTATATCAGGTAAGGATTCCTTTCCTGTTTCATAACGAGTTGCTTGGTCATAGTCGTTTGTAACCGCTCTTCCAGTAACATTTCCATTTGCATCTAGAACATCTTGATACCATAGTGCATCACCATTTGCCGGGTTAACACCAGCCCATTCCCTGATAAAAAACTCAAAAAGTGAATTTCCTGGAGCCCATAACTTGGTGCCTTGAACTTGTCTATCTGTAAATGGAGAAACTTGAATAATCTCATTCTTCAATAAAGAAAAATTACCACCTACACTCCAACTGAAATCATTCTTAGAAAGTATATTACTATTTAAAGTAACTTCCCAACCAGAGTTTTCAATTATACCAGCATTTGCTCTAACAGTTGGCACACCTGGTGATGGAGTAGCTGTAATATCCTGAATTAAATCTTCACTTCTTCTTTTAAAATATTCTACAGTTCCTCTAAGTGCCCCATTAAATATCGTAAAATCCATACCCAAATTAAAGTTTGTAGAAGTCTCCCATTGTAGAGATGGATCTGGCAAAGTGCCAGATGGCAAATTAGCTGGCTGGCCTTCTACAGGAGATATCACTACGCCTCCAAAATTTGCTCCTCCAAACAAGAAACTAGTAGGGAAAAATCCACCTGGAATACTAATATTACCTAATTCCCCATACGATGCTCTAAGCTTAAGGCTGTTTAACCAATCTAGATCCTCCATGAAGCTCTCATTTGAAACATTCCACGATCCACCTATAGAGAAAAATTCACCAGTATTAAAGTCTTCATTAAATTGAGACGATTTATCTTGTCTAAAAGACCCTTCAATAAAATATCTACTATCATAATTATAAGCAAGTCTTCCTAGCGAACTAACTATTCTACGCTCAGTTCTAAAACCACCAAAAGATTCAGCTACAGTTCCATTACCTAACTCTTCCTGGCCAGGCAAAAATCCTGTGGCAGATGCTCTAAATGTATCCGCTGTTGTAGTATTAGCTTCAAAAATTACATCAAATGAAATTGAGTGTTTATCACCTAAAGTCGTTTTATAATTCAACGCTTGTACTGCATTTAGACCGGTTGTAACGTTTCTAGCCTTACTAACACGTCCTCCTACATTAGAAGCAGCACCAATCTCATCATCATTGAAACTATGACTATCAAAAACAAAATTTTCGTAATTCAGCGTAGTTCTAAAAGTGAAGTTATTTAAGAATTTCATTTCAGCATATGCAGATCCTAGAAAGTTTGTTCTTATTCGTTGTTCACTACCTAATAATATAGAAGCTAAAATATTTTCACCTTGGTTAGTTGGCCTATTAAAGTTAACTGGCTGACCAATTGGCCTTCCGTTACCATTACCTAAATCATATATAGTATTACCATTATCATCCAAAATTAAACTACCATTAGCGTCTCTTACAAAGAGTGGATAAATACCATTAACATTATATATCCATGAGATAGCTTGCGTAGTACTTCCAGAAGTTTGGTCAGGATTATTAGAATAAGACCTCGAATAACCACTTGTAATTCCTAATTTAAGCCAATCATTAACTTGTGTATCTAATCCGACTCTTGAAGCTATTCTTTCAAAATCTGATTTAATTACTGGTCCGTCTTCACTTAAGTAATCGACAGAGAAAAAATAGTTCGTATTTTCTGTACCACCAGAAATATTTATATTGTGATTAATCCTTGGAACATCTTCTCTTAACACCGCATCTTCCCAATCAGTATCCCACAATAGATTAGCTCCTTGAATTAAATTACCATCTGGACCTACTGGGTTATTTTGACTATATGGATTATAACCTAAAGTCGGAATCAAATTGTTTGAAGCATTGTTAGCCGCATCTGTAGATAATTGACCTGAATTATATAAGTTATCATTTCTAAGTGCAGACCACATTAGTTTTAAATAATCTTCAGAATTTACAATATCATGAATACCCACAGCAGGATTAGAAATACCATACTGAGTTCTTACTCTTACGCTAGTTTTAGTATTCTTCTTTCCTCTTTTAGTCGTTATTAAAACAACTCCGTTGGCAGCTCGTGACCCATAAAGTGAAGCCGAAGATGCATCTTTTAAAACAGATATAGATTCAATTTGATCTTGACTAATCGTATTTAGGTTACCTGTAAATGGTGCGCCATCTATTACAATAAGTGGACTATTTGCTCCATTAAAACTACCGAAACCTCTAATAACAAAATTTGGATTATTTCCAGGCTGACCGCCAGCTGTAATTAAATTTATACCAGCCACAGTTCCTTGTAAAACTCTTAATGGTGAGGTAACTTGTTGTTTCTCTAGTGTTTCACTTGAAACTACGGCAACAGAACCAACAATAGCCTCTTTCTTTTGGGTACCATAAGCTACTACAATGACCTCATCCAATTCATTGTCCGATTCCATACTTACATCAATCACATTTGCTGTTGCAACTGTTATCTCTACAGTTTTTTGACCTACATATGAAAACACCAAAATATCACCTACCGATGTCGTAATGGAGTACTTTCCATCAAAGTCACTTTGTACACCTCTTGATGTCCCTTTAATAATAACATTAGCCCCTGGCAATGGGAATCCATCAGAAGCGGTTGTAACAGTTCCAGTAATTATCTTTTCTTGTGCAAATCCCATTTGAATTCCAAGAAATAAATACAACAGAACCAAACCATAATTTTTTACTTTCATAAATTTTAATTTAAATTATACAGTTAGCTTGTTGCAAAAAGAAAGGTTGGCAGTGAAGTATATTTTAAAGACTAACTTAAAATAATTACTCTGATGAAATTAAAGTTAACATGGATATTTCATAATTAAAGCAAGGCTACACTGCCTCCCTTTGCAATTGCTTAAGTAAAAGAACCAAGAAGAGATTATATTTAGGTTAATGACTATAAAGATTTACTAATACCGATAGATAATTACTATGTATTTACCATTTTAACGACACTAAGAGAAGGGTTGGAGACAAAGATTAAAAACAGTATAATGTTTTTAGATAAAATTGAGAGTGAAATTTCTGAAAAGTAAAGAGTCATTAAAAATAATCCCTAAAGACTATTTTTGATAATTATATGAGTTTACCCTCAAGACACAAGTTTTCTATATCTGCCACATATAGTAATAACTTATAAGCATTATCTATTAGTTTTTTTAAGTTTATACCTACTTAATAAAACAAATGTGTAGATAGAGAATAGTTCTCAATTACATAATTCAACTATTCTCAAGAAAGAAAAAAAAGTAAGATTGATATTTAGGACTCTAAGCAAAACGCATGGATCTTAAATAGGAGGAAGGCGTTTGATTCATGTGCTTCTTAAACGCCTTGTTAAAAGTTACTTTATTATTATACCCCACTTCATATGCCACTTCTATAATATTTAGGTTACGCTTCTGGTCTTTATCAAAAATGTCCACTGCTTCCATAATTCTAAAATAATTTACTAAATCGTAGAAACTCATGTCAAAATGCTCGTTGATAACCTGTGATGTATTGTGTCTTGTTGTCCCTAAAGTCTCTGATAGTAACTCCAAGCTTATATCATTATTTTTATAAACTTTATCATTAGTAAGCATACCCATAAGCCTTTCTTTAAGTTCTTTAGAAAGACTAGGTGTAAGGTTAGACTTCTGGTATTTTATCGGTAATTTATTACTACTATTAGAATTGCCGTTTGCATTCATAATAATTTCTGGTCTAAGACCTGACATTAATGCTATATAAAAAATCATAGCAATCATAAAAATTGCTTTTAAATAAGTAAAAGGTGTATATTCTACAAATCTAACTACAACTGCGCCATGTAAGATATAAGCTAAGGCATAACACACAAAAATAATCATAATGCTTCGCTCCCACAGCGCTCTACTTTTGACTTCAGAATTTTCTAATTTTCTATTGTCTGTTTTGTTTTTATAAACAATATAAATTCCTGCCGCATAAAGGCATAATGACAAAGCTTTTAATAAAACTATTACTTTAGTGCCAATTAAAACAGACTGTGTATTATCCATTTGTAAGTAAAACTTTTCAGTACCACTTAAGGTATAAAATGGTATGAGCCAAATTATCAATATTAATGTTGGTATTAAATGAACAGAATCTTTAAACGATAATCTGTAATTCTGAACAACTCTCTTAAAATAAAAATAGAGTAACGGTCCATACAAAAAGGAAAAAGGTGTTGATATATAAAAAGAATGAGGAAACTTTAAATTGTAATTTGAGACAAACAGACTTATATGCAACATAAATACAGAATGAAATAGTACGAACAACCCTATTAGCATAACTGATGTTCTATCTAAGTTCTTTTTTCCAAAAAGTACTATGACCATAAAAATTCCTATAATACCTGTTAATGCATGTATAATGGCAAGAAAATTAAACTGTGGTTTATATTCATTAATTAAATCACTGTATGATGCTTCTTTTTTTATGTCTGAGAACACATGATCATTTAAGATTGACAAATCTTGAGTATATTTTATATACTTTTTTATGTGCTTTGAAGCCTTTTCTGCATTATTATTTTCAGAGTACAAAATGGCTAGAGTCTTATTTACAGAAACCGAATCTATTGTGTTTTTAGACAGCAAAGACTCGTTAATTTTAATCAAGTTTTCACGTTTTAGAGAGTCTTTCGCTTTCTGATATTCGAGAATACTATCTAATTCTTTATTTGATAATTCTTCGATTTTAAAATTATTATACGGTTTTCCATAGACTGTTGCGTTACTCTCATTAAAAAACAAGAATAAGACTACAAATATTACTATTCGTCTTAGAAAAGCCATTTTTAGGTTTTTAGTTGATTAAAAGATAGTTGATATATCTTAAAGTTATATCCAACAGACGAAATAAAATCTTAAAACCTTCTTAAAAATGACATAAATGTGTAAAAACCGATAGAAGTTTACCTTTTTTTAGCATTTTACACAATAAAAGAGTAAAAATCCAAGAAATAGCTTAATGTGTCAGTTAGCAGTCTAGACAATACTTAACTTTGCTATAATACGCTTAACGATATTTAGGAAGTACTTTTTTAGGTGACTTTCGTAGATAAATAGAGAAACTACTGATTTTTATAAATCACGCCATTTTTCATAACAAAAGAAACATTTTCCATAGTAGAAATATCCTTAGTTGGATCTTCATCAACAGCAATAATATCTGCCAAATAACCTGCTCTTATCTGCCCAATTTTATTCTCCATTTTTAAAATCATAGCATTTGTAACTGTTGCACTTTGTAGGGTTTCCATTTCAGGCATTCCAGCTTCTACCATATAACCAAATTCTTTACCATTATCTCCATGATAAAAAACAGCTGCGTCTGTACCAAAGGCAATGCCTACACCAGCTTTGTATGCTCTACCAAACATATCTTGAATTTTAGGACCAATATCTAAAGCTTTAGGAACTATAATTTCAGGGTAGTATCCTGCAATTTTTGCTTTTTCAGTAACAAATTTTCCTGCAGTTATTGTTGGCACTAAATATACGTCGTGCTTTTTCATAAGTTCCATAGTTTCAGAACTCATCAATGTACCATGCTCTATTGTTTTTACCCCGCCTATAATAGCACGTTGCATTCCTTCATCTCCATGTGCATGTGCCGCAACATGAAAACCATAATCGTTTGCCGTTTCACAAATTGCTTTTATTTCTTCAATAGAAAACTGAGGGTTCTGTCCGCTTTTCGCAACACTCAACACACCGCCTGTTGCTGTAATCTTAATTAAATCCGCACCGTTTTTGTAACGCTGTCTCACCGCTTTTTTTGCGTCTTCCACTCCATTAACCACGCCTTCTTTAGGTCCTGGATTACCCATAATACTTTTCTTAGCACCATTTGTTGGGTCTGCATGCCCGCCTGTAGTTGCTAATGCTTTTTCAGCTGTGAAAATTCTCGGACCATCTATTTTTCCTGAGTTTATTGCATTTCTTAGGGCAACATTAACACCAGAACCACCTAAATCTCTAACAGTTGTAAAACCATTCATTAAAGATACTTTTGCATAGTTTACAGAATTAAAAGCCACATCAGCATCATTCAATGTATAATCTTCTAAATACGATTTTGGATTGGTTTCACTTTCAATATGAACATGCATATCAATTAAGCCTGGCATTACAGTTTTAGATTTTAAATCAACAACTGTATCTTCTGAATTCTTTGAGTTAATATAACCATTTTCAACAGAAATAATCTTATTGCCTGAAACTACAATCGTTTTCTCTGTAAGTACTTTACCGGATTTGGTATCGATTAATTTACCACAATGTAAGTATGTATTTTGTGCAGTAAGTGACACTGTAAATATTAAGACTAGGATTTTAAGTAAAGTTTGCATATTAAATTTATTTATTTCTAATTTTTTGTTCCCATTTCCAAGCCGAAGCCATGGCATCATCTAAGGTCAGTTCTGTTTTCCAACCTAAAATATTATTAGCTTTAGAGGTTTCTGCATATGCCGAAATAACATCCCCTTCTCTTCTATCCTCAATTTGATACTTTAATTTTTTACCTGAAACTTTCTCAAAAGATTGAATAGCTTCTAAAACTGAACTTCCAGTTCCGGTTCCAAGATTAAAAAATTCAAAATTAGAATCGTTTTTACTACCTATTAAGCGCTGCAAAGCAACAACATGTGCTTTAGCTAAATCCACAACATGAATATAGTCTCTGATACAAGTTCCATCCCGTGTAGCATAATCACCACCAAAAACAGATAATTTCTCTCGTATACCAATTGCCGTTTGTGTTATATATGGCACTAAATTTTGAGGTACTCCAACAGGTAATTCACCTATTTCGGCAGTTGGGTGTGCACCAATAGGATTAAAATAACGTAAAGCAATTGCATTTACATCTCCATTTGCTCTGCATGTATCTCTAATAATTTCTTCACCAATCTGTTTAGTGTTACCATAAGGAGATTCTGCAGGTTTTACATGAGCATTTTCTGTAATTGGTAATTCATCAGCTTGTCCATATACTGTACAAGAAGAGCTGAAAATAAAATTCTTTTTATTGAGCTTAGTTAATTCTTGGAGTACATAAATTAATGCATTGATATTGTTTTCATAATACTTTAAAGGATCATTTACACTTTCACCAACCGCTTTACTTGCAGCAAAATGAATAACTCCAGCAATATCATTATGACGGTTAAAGAAATCTTTAACTTCTGACTTTATCTTTAAATCTAATTTTTCAAAAAGTGGTTTCTTGTTAGTTATTGTAGTAATACCATCTATAACTTCAACAGAAGAATTAGACAAATCATCAATGATAACAACGTCAAAGCCTACATTCTGTAATTCTACAACGGTATGCGAACCAATAAAACCTAAACCACCAGTGACTAAAATTTTCATAATTAAGAATTCCTATCAATAAAGCTTAAAACTGTAGATGTAATAAACTCTATCTGCTCATTATCTAATTCGGTATGCATTGGTAAGGAAATCACTGACTTTACTAAGGAATTTGTAACTGTAAAATCTGCTTCGTTATAGCGTTCATCTGCGTAAGCTTTTTGTCTGTGCAATGGTATAGGATAATATACTCCACAAGGAATATTTTTTTCCTGTAGATGCGCAACTAAAGCATCTCTATCTACTTCTTTTAGGTTTAGAGTGTATTGATGAAACACATGACAGTCGCATGTCTCGCAGATACCATTACATTGAGTTCTTCCACTTGGGATTATAATTTTTGGGTGATCTCCAAAAGCTTCATTGTATTTTCGTGCAGCATTTTGCCTTGCTTTATTATAGTCATCAAGATGCGGTAATTTTGCATCTAAAACCGCCGCTTGTATAGAATCTAATCTCGAATTCACTCCTACAACATCATGATGGTATCTTTCATACATACCATGATTTACTATACCTCTGATTGTATGTGCAAGATCATCATCATTTGTAAAAATAGCTCCACCATCTCCATAACATCCTAAATTTTTAGATGGAAAAAATGACGTAGAAGCCACATGACCTATAGCTCCAGTTTTTGTTTTAGAATCATCCTGATGCGTGTAATCTGCGCCTATACCTTGCGCATTGTCTTCGATAACATATAAATTGTGTTCTTTCGCTAAATCCATTATAGCATCCATTTCAGCAGCTAAGCCGAACAAATGAACAGGCACAATCGCTCTTGTCTTTGGAGTAATTGCTTTCTTAATAGCGTCAATATCTATATTAAATGTTACAGGATCTACATCTACTAAAACGGGTGTTAACTGCAACAACGCAATAACTTCAACAGTTGCGGCAAAGGTAAAATCTGCTGTTATCACTTCATCACCAGGTTTTAATCCCAAGCCCATCATAGCAATTTGCAGAGCATCTGTTCCGTTAGCACATGGAATAACATGTTTTACTCCTAAGTAATTTTCAAGATTTTTTTGAAATTGATGTACTTTCGGTCCATTGATAAAAGAGGCACTATTCATCACCTCTTCTATTGAAGGATCTACAACATCTTTTATTTTTGCATATTGACCCTGAAGGTCAACCATTTGAATTTTTTTCATTCTTAAGACAACATTTTTAGTGTATGTGTAAAAAAGCCTAAAGCTCTTAGCGAAAATACGAAATTGTAATGGCTGAGCCAATGCTTTTAATTGAAAGAACTGTATTTTAGCACAAATCTTTGTTTTTGAAAGGACTCTATTCCATAGGAATTTACATTGCAAGTTTTGCGATTAAAATTGCAGGATTATTCAATTCTAAATTGAAACAAGGGGTCATTGGTAGAAAAAGCACCTTTACAAAGCTTAAAAATGCTATTAAACCAGAAGACAAAACATTTTGGTTTCATTGTGCTTCGCTTGGTGAATATGAACAAGGTTTACCTGTTTTTGCAGCTTTAAAAGCCCAGTATTCTGATTATAAAATAGTTTTGTCATTTTTTTCCCCTTCGGGTTATGAGGTTAGAAAAAATGCCCAAATAGCAGATGTCGTAGTTTATCTTCCTCTCGACACCAAAGCGAATGCAAAACGATTTCTAGATCTCGTCAGTCCGGATTATATTCTATTTGTTAAATATGATATTTGGCCTAACTTTTTACATGAAATAAAAAGGTGTCAGCTAAAGGCAATTCTTATTTCTGCTGTTTTTAGAAAAGACCAAACTTTTTTTAAATGGTATGGTAGTTACATGAAATCTGCTTTATTTGGATTCAGTCATATTTTTACGCAAGATGAAAATTCTAAATCATTACTCAAAAATATTGATTATAACAGTGTTACTGTTTCTGGTGATACACGTTTTGATCGGGTTTCAAATCAATTAAAAATTGACAATTCTGTTTCGTTTATTGAAGATTTTAAGGTCAATAAATTATGTGTTGTATTAGGTAGTACTTGGCCAGATGATGATAAATTATATCTAGATTTTATAAATAAAAATCTTGACTTAGACGTTAAATTTGTGATTGCACCACATAACATAAAGCGCAGTTATATTACATCATTAAAATCGCAAATAGTTGTTAAAACAATTTGTTATTCAGAATTGCCTAGCGAAAACCTACCTGACTATAAAGTATTTATTCTTGACACTATTGGTTATTTAAGCAAAGTTTATAGCTATGCTCATATTGCTTACATTGGTGGAGGAGCTGGCTCAACGGGATTGCACAATATATTAGAACCAGCCGTCTTTGGTATACCAATACTTATTGGAAAAAACTATGAAAAATTTCCTGAAGCAAAAACGCTTATAAATTTAGGAGGTGTAAAATCAGTTTTAAGTTCTTTTGAGTTGGAATCCGTTTTATATAAACTAATTGAAGATAAACCTAAGCGCACAGCACAAGGCCTAATTAACAAAAACTATATAGATAAAAATAAGGGAGCAGTAGTCCAAATACTTAATTATATACGTATATAGCAAAACGTATATATGGAATAATTCAATAAATTCGTTGAAAATTCAATGAATTTAGTATTTTCGTATATTAACATAAATTAACACTAAAACTATTAAAATGAAAAAAGTTGTATTAAGTTTAGCATTAGTTGCTTTTCTAGGATTATCATTAAACTCTTGTAGAGAAACAAAAGAAGAAAAGGCAGAAGACGCTATTGAAGAAGCAATGGACGATGCTGGTGACGCTATGGAAGACGCAGGTGATGCAATAGAAGATGCAGTAGATGACGCTGGTGATGCTATTGAAAACGCGGCTGATAGCGTAAAAGAAGGAGCAGAAGACATGGCTGACGATGTTAAAGATGCTGCAAATGATGCAGTAGACAAAGTTAAAGATGCTGGTAATGATGCTGTTGATGCAGCTAAAAAAGCCGGTAACGATGCTGTAGATAAAGCTAAGGGTAACTAAATATCTTATCCGAATAATATAAAAAAGCCTGATTTTAATCAGGCTTTTTTTATGATACTAAATGTGAAATACTTACTTAGTAGATTCACTTAATTTAAGCTCACTAGGTACAACTATGGTTTGCAATTGATGCTCCTCTGTATTTATATTGTCAATCAGTAGTTTCATAGACATTTCTCCTATTTTGTGTGCTTTTTGATGAACAATTGAAATTTTAGGACTAGATAAGAGTTGAGTGTGCTCATAACCAAAGCCTATGACAGATAAATCTTTAGGAATTTCTTTACCTAACTTTTTAGCCATGTTAATAGCTACAATTCCTGTAACATGATCTATCGAAATGATGGCATCAATTTTATTGTTTTTAGACAAAAAATCATAAATACTCTGCTCAACATCTAGCGCATTATCAAGTCTTAAAATATTTGCTTCTAAATTATGGTCTTGTAATGCTTTTGAGTATCCTTTAGTTCTTAACTTTCCAACACTAAGCTCTTCAATATTACTTACTAGAAGAATATTTTTTCTGTTCTCTTCTTTAATTAAATACTCAGTAGTTTCATAAACAGATTTAAAATCATCTACAATAACTTTATCACAATTAATGTCATTAACTACCCTATCGAACATTAAAACAGGAATCTTATTATCCAAAATAGTTCTAATATGCCCTGTTTGCATTTTTACCTGACTCTCTCTTGCTACAGCCATAATAAATCCATCTACACTTCCATTTGACAACAACTCAAGGCTCCGTTCTTCTTTGTGCATAGTTTCGTTAGATAGACAAACAATAATATCATAATCGTTATTGGTAGCAGCCATCTCAATACCATGCAATACCTCAGCAAAAAACGGATTGGTTACCGTTGGTAATATAACACCAATTGTTTTAGTCTTATTGGTTTTTAGTTGTTGCGCTATCCTATTAGGTTTGTAGTTTAGCTTAGCAGCCAATTCTTTAACACGTATTCTGGTTTTTTCGCTAATTTCATGGCTATCATTTAAAGCTTTTGAAACTGTCGAAACAGAAATATTAAGAAGGGCTGCTAACTCTTTGAGTGTTGTCATTATAAATAATACTTTTTAATAAAAAAAGAGTGTATAATATACACCCTTTTCTCTCTACTAAAAAATAAGTTCTTAGTTTTTAACCAACTTTACGGTCTTGGTTCCATTAGCTGTAGTAATCTTAGCTAAGTAAATACCATCATTTAACTCTGATGCATTAATTGTAAATTCAGAAAGATTTGGCTGTAAAGCTAAAACTCGTTTTCCTAAAATATCATGCACTTCCACACTCGTTATATCATTGTTTGATTTTAAATTCCAAGCGTTTGTTGTAGGATTTGGAAAAACTTCAAACTTAGATGTTTCAAACTCATTCGTAGATAAACTATTGGCGGTAAAAATTATGTTGTCAAAATAAACTATTCCACCTTGTGCAACAGACTGCATAAAAGGATCAACCTTCCATTGAAATAAGTTAGCTTGAGAAAAACCTAGTCCTGTGAAATAAGTCATTGGTATCTCAACGCTTGTCCACGCTTCATTAACAACTGCTTCATTAGTTCCTACTTCATAATTAAATTCTTCCACAGCACCATCGTTATCAATTAGTACAAACCTAAACCCTGGAGTTCCTGAAGAAGCCCAATAATCAAAAGAAACAAAATCATAAGCAGTAAGATCATCAGGACCACCTTCACCTTGTCCCCATCCAGCCACAGTAAAATTCATTTTTAATGCATTATTGACGCCAGCCGCAGGATCTAAGTCAACCTCACCCTGTGATGTTCCGAAAGCATAAGCTACTGGAAAATTAGTTGTATAACCATTCGTATCATTATAAATACTATAAACTTCAGCATCAGGCACATTTGGCACTGGAGCTACGGTAGGTGGTACTGGATCAACAGCAATAGCCGCACCATTTGGTCCATCTATATCGTCTATGTAATATGTACCTGTAGCAGTATTTCCAGAACCTGAGTCTGTAAAAATAACTAACACCGGATACTCATTACCTAGTCCTGCTCCAAAGTCAACACTTACAGTTTGCCATCCTGACACGGTCGTGTCAAAAAATAATTCTGTAGCACCAGAGGAGCCACCTTCAAGCTTTAACAAATGGGTTCTAGTTGTAGCGTCAGGTGCCCAAATTTCCATTGTAATGGTGTTATTGTTGTCATCAGATAAATCTATATAGGTATCTAGAGTAATTGCAGCACCATCAAAATCAACGCCAGCACCTACCATTTCTAAAACCTGATTAGTTCCATCAGTTGGATCTACCACAACACTCGCGGCTGTACCGTTGAAACCACCAAAATTGTCATCTTCAGCGACCTCAAAATCTAATGGTAATGATTGAGAATATCCTAACAAACCTAATGAAAGTGAAAGGATTAAAAGAGTAGTTTTTTTCATAATTTTTAATTTTTAATTAGTTATTGTTTAATTATTGATAATCTTCATCGTAAATAATTACAGATTCATTAAAGGTATTAAATGTATTTTTAATACTTCTTAATATTACCTTAACAAAAAACATACATCAATTGCGTTACAGAAAAAAGACTGAACAAATAACTCGACTTATACATGACTATACATAAATAAAGGTGTAATGAATCTTTTCATAATTAATTAATATAGCGAAAATGCTATTTTGTAGTGGTAATGTTGTGTTTAATAATAACCTATTTATTGTTTTTTAATACTTAAGCTTTTCATTTTTGTCCCAAATCCCCCAAAAAGCACCTACATCACCCTCACTACCAACTTTCCAAGACTCATCAAATGAAGAAAAATAAAAGATATCTATATCTTCCTCTTTTGACCATTTTTGGGTGTTTATAAAATATTTAATAGCATTTTCTTCAGACGGAAAAGCACCTTGTAAACTACTTCCCTGACTCGGCCAACCCGTTTCAGTAATAATTACCTTTTTGCCATTTCCAGCTCGTAATGCTTTATTATACATATCTTTTATATAAAGCAATGAATAGTCTAAATCACAGCCTTCCCAAAATGGATAACAATTGGCTAAAATAACATCACAAGCGTCAGTAATAGCAGGCCTTTCTTCAAATTCATAATAAGCATCAACATAACCAACAGGTATACCCAAATCTTTAATAGCTGCCTTTACAATATAAATTTTTTCTAAAAGTTCGTCTTCACTTAAGTCACCTCTATACATGACCTCATTGCCGACTGCAGCAACATCTACATAACCTTGTTTTGCTAAACTGATTAATCCTTCTAGTTCTCTTTCATTGATTTCTGGGTCATCACCTAGCCATGCACCTACTAAAGTTTTCATGCCAAGCTCCTTAGCAACTTTTGCTATTATTTCATTACCATCTGTGCATGAAAAAGACCTAGTCCACTGTGTATATGGCTTTATTATTTTTAATCTTCGTCTTATTTGCTCTTCGGACAGTAGATCACCAGGTTCTTGTCCTTCTTCATAAGGACTAGAACATAAACCATGCATACCAGATCTTAAGGTTTTCCTGAACAACTTTCTTAAATCTTCAATTGACATCCCTTCATAATGGATGGATGCTAATGCAAAAAACTTTTCTTTCCTTAAAGACATAACAACACGCTTATCTCTTAGCTATATTTAAGCTTTTCATGTTTATCCCAAAGTCCCCAATAGGCCCCAACATCTCCTTCATCGCCAGTTTTCCATGATTCATCAAACGATGAAAAATAAAATATGGGTATGTCATTCTCTTTAGTCCAATTAATAGTATCTATAAAATATTTCATTGCGGCAGAATCACCAGCGACAGCACCTCTAAAACTTCCACCTTCACTAGGCCAACCCGTTTCAGTAATAATGATTGGTTTACCTTGCGCAGCATCAACAACTTGTCCGTACATGGCTTGCATATGCCCGAGAGCATACTCAATTGGGCAACCTTCCCAAAATGGGTATAAATTAGCTAATACAATATCAGTATGTTCCACTAGTTCTGGGTGACGCGAAAACTCGTAATAAGCATCAACATAACCAACAGGAATATCTAAACCAGCCAATGCGTCCTTAACACGCTTAATGTAACCCAACAGCTCTTCTAACGACAAATCGTTACGATATAACACTTCGTTTCCTACTGCTGCTGCATCTACATGACCTGCCTTAGCAAGAGCGATTAAACCTTCTATTTCCTTTTCATTATCTTCTTTATCGTCACTTAACCAAGCACCAACAAGGGTTTTCAAACCTTGTTTTTTAGCAGCTACTGGCACATGTTCATTGCCCTCAATACATGAAAAAGAACGTATAGCTTTCACATGAGGTTTTAAAATTTTCACACGACGTTCAACCTGTTCAAAACTGATATCATCTCCTGGGTTTTGGCCATCTTCATACATACTAAAACATATACCATGAAAACCATCTTCCATAGTTTTACGCCATAGGTTTTTTAATTCTTCTAATGAGAGTTTTGATACATCAATACCTTGTGTAGCGATTTGGCTATAGCTCTTATATTTGTAATACGATTCTTCTCTGTAAGACATTTACTTATTTATTAATTTAATTTTTTATAATTCCCCTCTTCGTTTAACTAATTCTTCCTTTATTCCTCTCGCCCTATCCTCATCGAGATCATATCGCCACATCACCCATATAGCAAGAGCTGCAGTAAGGGATGGCACTATAATATCAGCTATTCTAAGATTATTCATGGTATCTATTGATTGTTCTGTAACATTAGGGTCAAAGCCTACAATACTTAAAATCACACCTCCTAAAACAAGTGCTATTGACTGACCAATTTTAACCATCAACCAATAAATTGCTCCAAACGTACCTTCTTTTCTAGGCATCCCATTTTCTAACTCGTCTAAATCACAAACATCTGCCGTCATTGACATCATCAATGTAAATAATCCACCCATACCAAAAGCAAATAAAGGAATTGGCAGGAATATTAACCATGGCACCTCACCATTTGGATCTATACTAAACCATGACATTCCGATATTATCAAGTACTGGATTTAATGATTCAAATAAAGAACCAACTCCAGAATTTAAACTCTTCCCTAATCCTGTTTGATTAAATTGACTGTTTAATTCTTTATCAAAGCCCCACCATTTCAGAATATAGCCAATAATTGATAAAGTTGTAGAAATTATAAAAGCCTTCTTTTTTCCCCATTTATTTGCCATTTTTGATATAATTGGTATGACTATAAATGCTGTAATCATTGCATTAATGGTATTAAACCAAGCGGGCCATGTCCCGGCTATTTCATAACTACCACTATACATGTAGAATACTATTATGAAAACGCCAAAAGCTGCTACAAGTTGAAATCCGTTAAAAACTAAAAACGTTGCACCACATAACTTCATGAAAGGTTTGTTTTTAGCAACTTGTCTAATACCAGCCAATAATTCTTTCATATTGGCTGCTAGTGTTTTAAAGTTAATCTCTTTTCGATTCTCCATGTGTGAAGAATCTATACCCTTACAAAATATGGCTGGTAGTATTCCAAAAACTACACACAATGCACCAACAATAAGTGCCATTGTTCTAACACCTTCGGTTTGTGTGTTGAACGTATTTGTATCTGGAATGATAACATATAACCAAGGTACAATCATCCAAGCTATTTGGCCCATAGTATTAGAAAAAGCCATTAAACGTGTACGCTCGTTATAATCTGAGGTCATTTCATATCCAAGTCCAACCAATGGTGTTGCAAACATAGTATTACCAATTAAGAACAATAATTGAACTACCATGACATGCCAAATAATATACGATTGTGAAGCATTATCATCTATTTGCCACATTAAAAAGAAGAGTATTCCACTTATAATTGCACCAACGAAAATATAAGGTCGTCTTCGTCCCCATTTAGATTTAGTGTTATCAGAAATGAAACCCATTATAGGATCCGTTATTGAGTCAAATATTCTTGGTAAACCACCTAAAAGCCCTGCCCACAAGGGGTCTACTCCCCAAGCTGTAAGTAAGAAGAATTGGATAAAAACGCCCAGAGTTCCAGGTAAAATATTTAATATAAAATGACCAGCACCAAAGGCGGCTTTTTGCCCAACTGGGACTTTATCTTTTGCGGCAGTTTTAATGTTTGACATAATAATTATTTTTAGTTAGTTGGAATCAAAATCGTTTGAATAGCTTGTGCACTTATTCCTATATTTATTTTTTCATCATTAAGGTTTAAATCAAAATTTTTAGGATCTTTACCTTCATTAAATATGACTACTGCAATTGAGCCATCTGGATTTTTAGAGGCAGTCACCATTAAGTCATCATCTGTCTTATCGACACCTATTACTTCTGCTCCAGGTCTTATATATTTGCTAAAATGAGCCATAGTGTAATAGATTGGTGTCATATACACCTCATCTGCATCCGGATCTACAATCACAGGTGCAATACACCAATTTTTGAACCAGTTTGGCCCACCTTGTTTATCTAAAACCATGTTCCAATCTACCCAACCGTCAACCCAGTTATTCAAACACCCAATGATATCTCTTGCATAGCGATTAACAGGTGCATATTTAGGATGTAAATGTTTGTCTTTTTCTGGTGCCCATGTCCAACCCCAATCCGTAGCTTCTTTTTTCCAGTACCATGCATCATCTTTCCATACCGGTGTTTCTGCATCTACACAGGCTTCGGATTGAATTAAATATTTATTCGGTGCTTTATTATGCGCATATTGCAATTCTTCAGGGAAGTAATCGAATGTACTAGCATACCAATGAATGGCTGTTCCGTCAAAATATTTTGAGGTTTCTTCATTTTTAAATTGAGAATCTACCCATTCTTTTAGATGCTCTCTGTTTTGGTCATAGCCTAAAATTTTCAAATTCCCTTTACCATCTGCTTCCAGTTTTGGACCTAAATGATTCATAACAAAGTTGGTCATTTCATCAGGCGAATAATGCATACTTTCCCAGTTGTTACCATTCCCGAGAGGTTCGTTCTCTACAGTAAAACCCCAAATATCAATGCCTTCAGCTTTATAAGCATCAACGTATTTTGAAAAGAATAATGCCCAAGTATCATAATATTCTGGCAGTAACTTGCCGCCTACCCATTCGTTATTATCTTTCATCCAAGGTGATGCTGTCCATGGAGAACCAAATATTTTAAAGCCTTCTTTTGATGCTGCCATAGCATCCTTGATAAATGGTATTAAATCATCTTTATCCTCTTGTATTGTAAAATGCTCTAACGCTTTATCTCCTTTAACAGGTGCATAAGAATATTGACCTAATGAAAAATCACAAGAATTCATATGTGTTCTTGTTAGTGAATATGCAGCTCCTGACTCCGCAAAATAAGCTTCAATAATTTTTGCCCTGTTTTCCTTACTCAACTTATTTAATAAATATGCTGATGATTCTGTAAATGCACCGCCAAATCCTGTTATAGTTTGATATTTTTTATCCGGATTTAGTCTAATTGTCGAGACACTATCTGATGTTGTAAAATCTGTTACAAGTGCTAACTTATTGCCGCTAGCTGATGTTTCGTAAACTTCAACTTTTAATTCTTCTTGTTTTTCAGTACAACTCATAATTAATAAGGCTAAGAATAAAATCGAAAATAGGTTAGTTAGTTTCATATCGTTATTAATTAATTTTTATGCATTAAAGCTTATTCCTTTGTAGGCGGCACTAACACATCCTTCATTACTGCATTTTTCTCACCATTATAGGTTTTAGTTATGCGATTTCCGTTTCTTGTTAATCCATCAAATGTACCTTTGTCTACTTCATCCCAAAGTACATATTTTGCTTTTCCATCAACTGTAAATAGTCCAAAGTGTTTTTCTGAATTTCCAGGATTGTCCCCACCTTTCCAAGGTTCATCAAAGCCTTCAAAATAAAAACAAGACATTCCTGCTGCATTTGTCCAATCTCTCATGTGTTTGTAATAAAATGCTTCTTTATATTCATCGCATGCCTTAGATCCATCTGGGCCGTAATAGCCATCTGAAAAACTTGCCCATCCTGTTTCACCAATATGTATTGGTTTATTTAGACCAAGGCTTTCCATGTACTTTTTAACATTTTCGTACTGTGCAATGGCATATTCTTTTGATCTTAACATAGAAGCATCAATTTTCTCTATATCTGTCATACCTTCTTTAGCAAATGGTTTTTGCCAAAATTCTGGCTGATAATGCGTATCGTGCATAGGATAGGTATGCATTGAAATAAAATCTACCGCTTTTATTAATTTATTTAAATCTTCGACATGGTACTCATTACCTCCTCCTCCCCAAGAGGCAAAATTATCTGAACTCGTTATCCATAAATCTTTAGACAGCTTTCCATCTTTTTTCAACCCTTGTAAATGGTTTACCCATTTTAAGATTACACCTGGCTGAACATAATAACTAGCAGCCCATTTAACCATAGCTTCATTGCCTACAGCAATCACTTTTATAATATCTGGATACTTGTTTGCTAGTGCTACGGCTCTTTCTATCTCGGCGGGATTTTCTTCATTCTCCTGATTGTGATCTGGTTCTCCATTTCCCGAATTGAACGCATTCTTACAATCAATCCATGCTCCTAACATCACATACATTTCAAAATTAGGGTCTTCTTTTTTGATTTCGCTAATGACTTTTACCAGATTAGCAGCTTGCGGTTTAAGAAGCTTGTAGGTACGGATTAACTTTATACCCATTGCGGACAAAATTTTCATGTCCTCTTTAAGTTCATCTAATGTCGGCTCGATACTATGGTCTGCATGCCTGTAGCCACCATAAGACATCGCTTGATATGCTGGGTTACCCAAAATATCCTTTGCTGTTAATTGACTTTCCGTTTGCATCTGTTCTTTTGACTTGGGATTTTGATTACAGGACCAAATAAAAATCGATACAACTGCAGTTATAAAAATGTATTTAATAAATTTCATGATTTAGTTTTTATTAATTTCCTTTTATCGCTTTTCTTTATTTAATAACCCAAACTTATTTAACATGTATGGCTTTTATAAGTTTTATAATTCTTACCTACCTGCCATAATCTCTTCTTCTGATGGTGGTACTAATACATCAACCATTAATGATTTATACTCACCATTATAGGTTTTAGTAATGGTATTACCATTTCTTGTTAACCCCTCAAAAATTCCTTTATCCACTAAATCCCAAATTGGGTATTTCGCTTTTCCTTCTATAGTGAATAAACCAAAATGATTTTCTGACCCCTTAGGATTATGGGCATCTTTCCACTGCTCATTAAAAGCTTCAAAATAAAAACATGATATTTTTATTTTATTTGTCCACTCTACCATTTGTTTATAAAATAATCCTTGTTTATACTCGTCTGTAGCTTTAGAACCTTCAGGTCCATAATGTCCATTAGAAATACTCGCCCAGCCTGTTTCACCAATATGAATTGGTTTGTTTACTCCTAAGCTTTTCATGTAATTACTAACGCCATCGTATTGTTTTTTTGAAAATTCGATGGCACGTTCCATCGTCCTATTAATTTTTTCAATACTTGGAAGTTCACTATCACTTTCAGGAATACCCCAAAATTCAGGATTGTAATGTGTGTTATGATAAGGATATGTATGCATCGAAATATAATCTACGGCCTTTATCAATTCGTTTAAATCTTCCACATGATATTGCGAATCGCCGCCTCCCCAAGATGAAAAATCGTCTGAACTTGTAATCCATAAATCCTTAGGAAGTTTGTTAGACTTCTTTAAGTCTTGCAAATGATTTACCCATTTTAAAATTACACTAGGCTGAACAAAATAGCTCGTCGCCCATTTTACCATGGCTTCATTACCAACTGCAATTATTTTTACGATATCTGGATATTGATTGGCTAACGCTACTGCTCTATCTATTTCACCAGAATTATTTGGACTTTCAACATCATGATTAACCGGATACTCCGTCCATGCATTAAGACAATCTATCCAAGCCCCTAACATTACATACATTTCAAAGTTTTGATCTTCTTTCTTAAGCTCAGAAATAGCTTTCAATATATTTGAAGCGTGCGGCAATGGTGTCTGAACATTATACGTTCTAATAATTTTTATACCCATCGCAGATAGTATTCTCAAATCATCCTTTAGTTCTTCAATTGATGGCTGAACCTCTCTCGTTTTCTCTCTATAACCGCCATATGAAATAGCTAAGTAATCTGGGTTTCCTAATATATCTTTAGCTGTCACTTCTTTTTTTATTTGAGGAATCTTTATCTTTTTTACTTTCATTGCAAGACATCATAAATACTGTAATTACAGACAGTAATATAAATGTTCTTTTTTTCATTGACCTTATTTTTACTTTAAATAAGCAGAATTTATATTAGCAATAATTTTAGTTACTTCTCCCGTTCTCATAAAAATTTGCTCGCTTATTGAAGTATCTACTATTAAACTTTCCATCGTTTTAGAACTACCAACTTTAAAATAAATCTCTAAACTGTCTTTTTCTGATATTTGGTATACAATTGGTACTTGACAATAAGTAAATCCTAATGATCCTGACTCCATTTGAATACTTTTTCTTTCCTTAAAGAGATCTACATATTCAAAAACTGTAGCTTCAGTAAAAAACTCATTTTTTCTCAATAGACTTGGATTAAAAAAAAGCTTACCATTAGAAACAAAGATTCCTAATTCACCAAATCTGCTTAAAATATCTTCTTTTACCTGCCCTGTCATTCCTGGTTGTTGCGCACCTTTGCCTCCTGGTGTGTGCGAATAAGGATCAGTAGGGAAAGCACCATATAACTCAGGTGATTTATGTACACCGATGCCTTCGTTGATTTCATAAAAATGCTCTAATAAATGACCTACAATAATTTCGTTCTCTCCATCATTCACAGCCTTTATACAACACTCTTGAACGGCCAATAATAACTTAGAAACCATATGCCAATAAATAGACCCAAGCCCTTCGTAACCGTAAAAAGTACCAGATCTTCCTGTAAATGCTTTGTGGTTAAAAACGGACTCAAAAGCTTCTAAAATTAATTTTGAATCGGAATCTACTAAAGATTTGTATTTGGTTTCGGAAAGTTTTATCAAAGCATCAGAAACATCACTGGCATTTTTAAAATTACCATTGAAATGATAGTCGCCGTTAATATCCTTTTCTAAAATCTGTTTATTACCGTCATTGACTAATACTTGCATTAATTCTGAAGAATTTACAGCCTCTTGTGGAATTGTATTTCGTTCTAAAAAGCCTTTTAATTCTTTGTTTGGATATAATAAATAACTGTATTGATCTTCTCTAAAAAGCTTACTGCCTTTTAAAGCATCTAGAACCTTTAATGACTCTCTTGAAGTTAAATAACCAGAACTTAAAACAGCAACCTGACCCTCAAGCATTTCACTTAAATATGAAATTGAAATAGAGTTATTTTGATTAACAGTCATTAAGTTATAGGCGTGGTATAAATTATCTGAACGCTTATTTGCTCTAATAGAATGTTCTAAATAAGATTTACTAATGGTAACAAAGGCTTTCAACCTATTAATTGAAAGTGTCGTTTTTCTTCCAGAAAAGGCATGGTTATAAATATGAGTTCTATAGTCGCTACCTGCTTTTCCTAAACTATCTAATATTACTTTTTTATCAACATCATTTATTGAATCTGATAATAAGTCTTTTTTGTTTTCAAAAGTTTCTAATATCCTACTGAAGAAGTCATAAATTTCATTAGAAATTTCTACATCATCAATATGTGTTGAAGCTAGTAAATCTTCAAAGAAGTTGAAAAATCTACGTAAATAATAAAGTGTTACCATTGAGACTCCATTGCCAACTAATGCATTGTTTGCATCATTCCATTCTGGACGCTGTGTATTCATCCAAATTCCACCTTCAGGTATAAAGTTTGATAGCTTTGCTAAAGATGTTGCCAGTATTTTTTCAATAAAATTTGCTTTTACAATGAATCTGTTCTCATCTCTAAGCAAAGCACCATCAGCACCTAGTTGTTCGCGCTCTTCATGGATTTTATGATCCAATGCATCATCAAATACAATAGTGTCTTTTGGATTTTTTAATAAGTCTTCGTATGGTTTTATTTTATACGGCACATTAGCGTATACAAAGAGATCTTCTGTAAAGAAACTTTCTAATTTACCTGGCTTATGATTATTGATAAATTCTAAAAACTTAAGCAAGTATATAATTTGATGGTCTCCCCAATAGCCAATATAAGACCATGGGTCATCTGGTTCGATTATTTCCCAATCGAAGCCGCTTTTTGTTACTCTATAAGGATTGTAACCGTCAAACGTAGATGCATTCAGGAATTTATGAATCATACTTTCTATAAACTCCGGATACGAGTGCGCTAAGGCTTCCCAGTTTTGAAATATATCTCTCCAATTCCCTTCGTAATCTAAAATTTTAGAGCCGTCTATTTCACTTTTCGTATTAATAGAGAATTTATTCCAAGGACGACTTGGATCGCCATGACGGCGACTAAATTTTAATGGCATATACTCCAAGCAAAGACGTCTAAAGTTTTTGTCTTCGCTATTGTATGCTATTTTTTGTATTTCTGCCAAAGAGAAAATATCTGGAAGATCAGCTAGAATAGGTTCTGATGTACGTGCTACTTTTTTATTGGCATTTTCAAGGTAATTGCTAAAATCCCATTTTTCAATTCTATAATTATCATCAAAAATTCCACCTCGCATTATATTAAATAATGTATTGGCGAAATGACGTGTATCTCTTAAACTATCTGCAGTAATTTGAATAGCATCTGATGCCGCACTTAACTCAACGAGTTTATCGGTTCCATAATTAATATCTTCATTGACTTTATTTGCCAACGATTTATCTTCTCTTATTTGCTTAGACAATAACGCAATATCTGAATGATTTTGGTTTACATTTGCAACAATCATCCATTCCTTGAAAGAATCTACAGCTAATTCAATTTCTGCAGACACAAAATAAGCACCTTTTTCAGCTTTTACGTCTACCTCTTGTCTAACGTGTTCACCAGATCTAAACTTGTTTAATTGCAAAGAAGACACTAAATATTTTGGGTTGTCTAAGCCTAAAGACCAAACAACATTTGCTTTTAAGGCTTCGCTTGCTTCAGCTTTATCAACAAGAATAGCACTAAGCGCAAAGATTCCTAGTCCTGTAGGTTCTTCTAATTCATTCCGCTTATAGGCATCAACCAAATTACTTGATTGATTTTGTATATAGCTACCGATACCGGCAGGCACAATATTTTGAATCCCATCAATAAGTCTAACACTAACAGATTCTTTGGATGTATTTATTAAAGTAGACTTCTTTACGAATCCATATTTATTACTAGAACTCCATTGGTATCTAAATATTAATTCTAAATCGTGATTAATTTCTTCGAATATAATCTTATTTCCAAACTTATTTTTATACAGGTTTTGAGTGATATAATATCCACCTGAAGGTCTTATAGCTAGAGGTTCCCAAACAAACTTTTGATTATTTCTATTTACCTGAAAAATTGATTTATTACCTGTAATATCAGCAGATTCTGTAATTTTATCATCTGTGTAATATGGAAATAGTGCAAATTCAGAATTTTTACGTCCTGCTGTTAAACCTCCATTACTAGATATAAACATCCAGTGATTAGAATCACTGACAATGCTCATAAAAAAAGGACGCATTCTATTACTGTTAGAAATCTTAAAATAAGCTTCATTATCTATTGAAACAGATTTTAATGCAATGTCTTCGTTTAGTGTATTAGTAGAATTCAATGTCTTGGTATGATTAATTATAAATTTACTCTTGAAATTATAATTGGTTAGTATTGACTAAAAAGGTCAAGATTTTTAGCGTCTTAACCTTTTCATAGCTTAATTAGATTTAATTTGCCGAATATACTCTTACATAATCGACAATCATTTCTTGCGGAAATACAGTTGATGCATTTGGTGAGCCTACATAATTTCCCCCTACTGCAACGTTCATTATAATGTAAAATTCATCATTAAATACCCATTGACCTGTCACATCTGAAGGTGTTATCTGATTATATAATACATCATCCACGTAGTAATTAATGTAGTCTTCACCCCATTCTATACCAAAAATATGAAAACCTGTATCAAAACGATCATTTTCAAGCTCAAAAGCTTTTGTAATTGCTTCACCACCTGAATATCCTGGACCATGAACACTGCCATTAATTAACGTTGGCTCCTGACCTCTATTCTCCATAATATCTATTTCACCTATTTGTGGCCATACCTCATTACCATTATTGTCATCCCCTAACATCCAAAATGCTGGCCATAGACCTTGACCCCATGGTAATTTTATACGAGCTTCAAAACGCCCATATTTTTGTTGAAACTTTCCTTTAGTTTGTATTCTGGCTGATGTATAACCCAATCCTTCAAAAGACTCTTGCCTAGCTGTAATTTTAAGCATCCCATCTTCTACAACAGCATTCTCAGTTCTATCCGTGTAATATTGAAGTTCATTATTTCCCCAACCAGGAATCCCTTGTGCTGCTCCATTACCTATATCAAAATTCCAAAGGTTTGAATCAAGAACACCAGCGGTTGAAAAATTATCTTCCATAACGAGATTATTAAAATTGGTCACAGTCTGAGTCTCATCAGTATCACAACTTAAGAAAATCAATGTTAAACCTAATAATACTGGTAAACATACTTTTTTTAAATGTTTCATAGCTATCTCTTTTTAATTTAAAATTTTTAAATCGTCACAATAATAAACAGAACCATCTCCTGAAGTTCCTGGCACAAACTCAAAGAAAATAACCACTATATCTAAAGGTCCAACATTAAAGTTAGCGTTGCTAAAATCCCATTCTAATTCTTCCCATTCATTCGTTGTAGTTGTATTAGCATCTAATTCAATAAATTGAGCTGAATTGGCAGAATTTTCAAGTTTTATCCTAACTGGTATTCCAGCTTTTGGAGACCAGACTTTCATTCTAAACACCTGAGATGTCGAAAAGTCAACTGGTGCATCTAACTGCAACGTGGTTCCTGCAAAGAATTCTGCACCAACAGTTTTTGTGCTTCTAAGAATTGTAGATGTTGGGTTAATACCTGATTGATCAGGATTTACCTCAACTGCAGAATCTGCTCCGCCAAATACACCAATTTGATAAGTTAATGTAGTAGATTCGAAACCTACAGGTAATGAAACTTCAGTCGCAGCAGAATCATCAACATTGGGTGATGGATCTATTACCTCTTTGTAGAAGTAAATATTATCTACATAAATATTTGAAATCGTTGGAACATTAGCACTATTCGTAGAATTAAAAAACAGTAGTCCAAGAGCGTCTCTGGCACCTAATCCGAAGTTACCGAGGGGTATATCAAAACTTTCCCAGCCATTTGATGTCAGCTCAGAACTATTTAAAACTACAGAACCAGAAAGTTCATTAGCAGTCTGAACACCATTAAGTAATTGTAGCGTTAATTGATCACCAGAATCTATGGCCTCTTGAACATTAATATCTACATGTATATGGGTCATTTGAGTTGCATCAATAGGTTGAACATTTAAAAATGTACCTATACCAACAAAATTCAATTGAGTGTAATTTATAATACCATTTCCATTAATACTAATATCTGCGCCACCAGGACCAACACCACCTTGAGTTGTTTGTCCATCACCATTAAAAAATCCATTATAATAATCAACAGGGACATTGTTGTAAGCATCACTAAAGATTGAAATTACATTCGCCGGATCTTCGTCTGGAGTGTCAGCTGGAGTAAAATCACCTAATGAGGTTAAAGTCAATGATCCTTGTGCATCAACACCATCTAATGTTGCTGTAATTACTGTTGTACCTGGACTATTTACTGTAATCACTCCTAATTCATTAACAGTAGCTACATTAGGGTTAGATGACGTAAATTCAAAATAACCAGGTGTTATTGCAACTGTTTGATTAATACCGTTAGCTAAATTAAATGTTTGTGTTAAACCGTATATATTAATAGTAGCCAGATTAAAGGTTTGTTGTGTCATATCGTTGCCATCAAATATTTTTGGTCGAGGGTGAGCTATTGTTCCCAGGCTTTCAAACTTAATTTCATCAAACCAAATAACATATCCCGAACCATTTGTTGCTTGAGTCCCAGCAGCATACCAAAATACGCCTCGTTCTTCTACTAATTTTGAAGCATCTGGAATTGGAATTGTATACTTTGCCCAATTAGTTCCTATACTCAAATTGTTTGCAGTAACTTGGAATTCATTTTGTAAAAAATCCTGACCAAAACCTACGGCATCTACATTCACTCCTTGAGATGCCTTTGCCCAAAATGTAAGCGCATCATAACCTGATAAATCTCTACCTGCGCCATCAACTCTTAGAATTGCACCTGCATAACTTCCTGTTGGATCACTTGCATTTGGTACATCAACACGATAAGATGCTGAACTTTCAAAACCTTCATCATTATCTACGGAAAATGCATCTAATTTTGAGTCTGCAAACGGTAAATAAAAATTAGTTCCCATACCTACAAAATTATCTATAAATATTTCACCTTCACTAGAAAATGATGCTTCTACCGCATCATCACTAAGATCTCTTTCACATCCAAAACTTAAGATTAAAACCAATCCTAAGACATATGTGATTTTTGAATTGTTAAACTTTATACTTTTCATTTTTCTGATTTTTATTTTCCAATATTAATGTTCACATAAGTTCTTATTTCCCATTCATTACCATTTGGAAACCCAACAGCACTAACTGGTGGAACTCCGAATTCAGGGGCTTGGTTTGGCAGATATCTTGGAGAAAACTCATCCATTGAACGCCATGTTCCTCTTATACCTATTGTTGTACTTGGTAAAATAAACCAATCTGGTTTTCCTAATGATGTAGAAACATCTAACATTAACTGTAACGGATACGTTAAGTTAAAATCCCGATGGTAATCAAAAGGTCCCCAATCATTAACCTTAACATGAGTTTCCACTTTCATTTTATTATAAATCATTCTTATATCACCGCCAAAACGCTTAATTAACCTTTCACTATCACCATTAGCTTGAGCATTACCATAGTAGAAATTTCCGATAATGCCTAAATCAGGATTTAATTTAGATACCATCCTTGAATGTATTTCCCATAAATCTTCTGCAGGCACTGTATTTGGAAAAGCAAAAAATGTACGATTAGCATTAAAACCAATATGTGCATCTTGCTGTGTAGGTAAATGACGATAAACAAAACCAAGATTCATTGCAAACTTTGCATCTTCAGCACGATCGTTATTCCACTCATACATCCATGTACCAGGAGTTGGATCGAAAGTAATTAACATTTCACCAGCCGTAGTTTCTCTATTACCTCTTACTGCGAAAGGGTCACTAATAACATTTCTCAATCTCCCAGGTGCATCAACATCACTTGGCATAGCGTCTACTAATGGTTTTTGCCATAAAAAATTCGGTGCTATTTGAATATCACCTATTGTATAAGTAAATCCTGCAAGGATATTAGATTGGTTTCCACTACCGTTGTCTTTTAATTTCCATCCTGTAAACATTTGAGTTTGATCTGCACCACCATTAGCAACTAAGCCCATAACACCAGCTTGAGCATAAGCATTAACTTTTCCACCTTGATAAGTGATTTTAGCTTTTCCTCCCCAATTATCTTTGCCCGTAATTTTGTCTTCAAAGACCGTATAATTTCCTGGTTCACCAGTAACATCTTGAAAAGCACTTCCATTTAATGGACTTCCGCCCCAAATACCACCAAGTGTAATACCAAACTTATCGAATTCTCTTTCTATTACAATTGTTGCTCTTTCAGTAGGCCATGCTGGAATAATACCACTTCGAAGTTGATTTGCATCTAAAACACGTTGGCCATTTTCATCAAATAAGAGTTCTGTCTGTATATCTCTATGATAAATTCCTGTAACATCAAAATTTGCTATTTTTTTTGTATATTTTAATAGCGCTGTAGGGTTTGCTCCCCACCAAAGTTGTGGACCAAACGCTGCCTTTAAACCATTTAAATCCCCTTTACCGTCAAATTCCATTCCTAAAATTTCACCACCATATATATCTAAATTAGGCCCATAATTCGCTTCTGGATATAGACCAAAAAAGTCACCTTCATATCCCCAATGATAATGACCTGTTCTGTAAAAACCTCTAATATCAGCATGCTTGGTGTTCCACTCAAATTCTGCATTGTAAACATTCACCTTATTTACATCCCCTAAAACGACGTTTCCATTATCAGAATTTACTGTAAGTGGTCTAGATCTATTCTCATAAAAAATCTCATCGATTGGGTTTTGAGCTACATTACCAACAATATTAAAATTTACATTAGCTCTCATATTTGGCGCAGGATTACCTTCGACACCTATAAAGTAGGATTGCATATGATCGAACCCTAATTGATTGGGAAATATAATTCCATCTGGCTCTGGTGTATCTGGCGTAGTTATAAGACTTCCACCTGTATTGAATGTTGTAAATCTCGCACTTAGATTACTTATTCTAATTTTCTGACTTTGTCCGCCATCAAGCGCTGCCTTATCGCCACGTGCTTTTAAAACCGCCTCCATTAACTGAATATTATTAAAATAATTCTCAGTGAATTCTAAGGATAATCCTTCTTCATAAGGGTTCAATTGATGTACTTCTTTTAATGCATAATAAGCAGCTCTAGGATACAGTGTGTAAAGACCTCTTTCATCAGTTGGTCCTTTTGCACAGATACCGAACCATTCTTCATTCATATTCAAATCGCCTTCCTTTGCTTGATCTCTAGCATAACCTCCATTTGGCCAAACGGCGACATTGTCATGAACATCTAAATTTTCCGTTTGTTTGTATTTCCACCATCCATCACTAAATTGAAATGTAAATCCCCCTAGCGAATTTCCAACTTTCCCTAAACCTGCAGCGTTTTGATAAATATCTTTCCAATTTCCAACGTTATAATAAGCTTGAGAATATTGATCTTCTTCATTGTCTCTGGCGTTAAAGGCATCTGCACCAAATTCAGCAAAAAGAACTGGCATATCTAATTTGTCTTTAATTACTTGAAATGCATCACCAAATGAAACCCCTCTATACATATTAGTACCATAAATATCTACATCCTTGCATTCTTCAGCTACTATATCTATAAAGCCTACATCGCCATTACATATCGCTACTGGATGATTAGAATCGATCTCTTTTACCAGTTTTGTCGCATCATTCATCGTTCTATATAAATATCTTGCAGCAACAGAATAATCGTCTTGCTCTATAGGAATAGCCTCAGTTTCTGCTCCAGTCCATGATAAGTGATAATTATTTTCATTACCAATCATATATACAAGTAAACCTGGAGTGTCCTTGTAGGTATTAGCCATGTTAGTAGCTTCTGCCATTAAAACTTCTTTTGTTGCAGGGTCATTGTAATCTGTTTGTGGTGTCCAAGCACCATTAATTGTAAGTCCGTAGGCCCCAAAGGTTATGTTTAGCATCGTGTATATGCCATAGTTTTCGTAAATGTAAGTTATCCACTTAGGAGGAAGACCATATGTTCTGATAGCGTTTACTCCCATATTTTTTAATAAGGGCATTTCCCCATCCAGAGCCGCTTTAATGATATCATCTGACTTACCCCAAATACCTGCATCGGTAATTGTAGTTCCAATTGGCACATAATCCCAGTTGACTCCGTTTATCATGAAGTCCTCTCCATTTACTACTAATTTCATTCCGTCCGCATTTCTTACAACGGTAACTTTATCAGCTTGTGCAAATCCCGGAATTGTAATTAGTATTAATATTAGTCTCAGAAAATAGTTTCTCATAATCTTAATTTTTAAGTTGGATATTAATTAGTTAATTGACAACATAGCTGTTGATTTGATAAAATTAGGTTAAAAAAATATTAATTTCTCAAAAAAACACCTATACAAAATCAATACAATATAATTTTAACAATCATATGACTAGTAAAGATTGAAAGGAGCAAAATGATTAAAATTAATTTATAACTTTCTTATTAATAGATATTTATATCTGTTTTTATATAGAAAATTATACATTATCTCAATATTTTTTACTCTACATCAAACATATTTATGTCCGCTTCTATTCAGCAATTAGGACAAATCCCCAATCGTAGCGTTTAGTCACTACTAGTTATTCTAAACCACCAATCAAATTCATTATTCCCATCAGTTGTTCTTAGAACTAAATCTTCATTTGGTAAATTTACATCGTCCCATTGGAAAAGTTCGTAAGTATGGTCCCCACCAACATAATAACCAATAAAACCTAAACCAGATAAGCGCAGAGCAACTCCTTCATCCCCAAAAGGAATAAGCTGCCAATTCCCAGAAAAATCTGAATATGCATATTGCTCAATATCAGCTCCTACAGCATTACCCGGTCCTTCATTAAGCTCGTCAATTAAATTTTGTCTTCCAAAAACAGTACCAGATGTGTCTATTATTGGGTCATCATTTTCACTATTAGTTATATGTGTAAAAGTACCATCTGCGTTAAAGATATATCTATCATCGTACATACCGCTTTCACTTTTGTCAAAAGCACCAGCAGAAAAGAATTCACCAAAACCTGAACCTCCAATTGGACCTAAACCAAAATGACCCGTTACACCGTTCACGCCTCCCAATTCAGCTTTTATTCTAAAAGTTAATCCTTCTATCTTTGCTAATAGTGCCTCTGGTGCTTCAAATAACGAAAGTACATCTACATCAATACTTTGACTAGATGAATTACCACCAGTTCCAAAAACAATAACAGTTATAGTGTAAGTGTTTAGACCTAATTCTGTAAAACGATACGTAGCACTACCATTTCCATCCGCCAAGACGGTTTCGCCTAATATCTTGTAATGTATTGATAATGCGTTATCCGCAGAAGTTGTTAAGTTTATAATACCAGTGCCATCACCATTTGGATTGTCTATATCTGCACCTGCAATATCAACGTCTATTTGTATGTTTGCTGGTGTTGTTATATCCCCAAAGGTTAAATCTTCCTCTTGACAGCTTGTCACTGCTAACAATGAGAATAAACTCAATACTATATATTTTAAATTTTTCATGTTAATTGTTTTAACTATTTTTTCTATTGTTAATTTTAAAACACAAATCGTTCTAAACTTAATTAAGTGATAATGATACATTATCTATATTAACCATACCAACTTCTGCTCCTATATCAAAAAGAACCCGTGCATCTAATGCTCCAAAACCTGTTGCCGTTAATGTGAGTGTATATGTAGTTACTGTTGGTGTTATGTTCACAGTTTCATTAGTATTAGAGAAATCACCACCACTTAGACCTATTCCGGCTATTATTGATCTATTAACATCAGACCAAGCATCAAAAGTTAATGTATAAGTTTCGTCTTGAATAACTTCAAGTTTTTGACTTACGTTAACAGCAAATGCATCACCTGCAGAAGTCACATCTACAGAATAATAGGTGTTTCCATCAACGGTTACTACTGGAGCCGGACTGTTATCATCTACACCGACTATCCAAGAGTCACTTCCATTTTCAAAATCACCGTTGGTTAATAAATTATTGGTAGGTATTATTAATGATACGTTATCAATATTAACCATACCAACTTCTGCCCCTACATCAAAGAGAACACGCGCATCTAATGCTCCAAAACCTGTTGCAGTCAGTGTAAGTGTATAATTGGTTACTGTCGGTGTTATATTTACTGTTTCATTAGTATTAGAAAAATCACCGCTACTTAAACCGATTCCTGCTATTATTGATCTATTTACATCAGACCAGGCATCAAAAGTTAAAGTATATGTTTCCCCTTGAATAATTTCAAGTTTTTGACTAAGGTTTACATCAAAAGGATTTCCTGCGGTAGTTACATCTACAGAATAATAGGTGTTTCCGCCATTAGTTACCACAGGAGCTGAACTAGAATCATCTACCCCAACAAGCCATGAATCACTTCCATTTTCAAAATCTCCATTCGTTAGTAATCCGTCATCAAAAACAGGATTTACTGGAGCAGTTTGATCTATATTATCAAGATAAAACGTCCAATCAGTACTTCCATCTCCGATAGTGCCAAAATCAAAAAACCAAACTATTTTTTGATACTCTTGTGAAGTATCAATATCAGAGAAATCTATAGATACTTCTTCCCAAGCACCATTACCCTGCAAGGTTACTGATTTCTCAATAAAGATTCCATTGTCCGTCAAGTTTTCTAATTTCATTAAAAATGTCCCTTCAGCCCTAGGTGACCAAACATCTAAGGTCATAATTTTTTGAGTACTAAAATCCATTGGTGCAGAAAGCTCAATCACATTACCTGCCCAAGGTTCTGGTCCACCCTTAACAGTTCTAGCAACAGTCGCAGAAGCATTCCCATTTGTATCCGGATTGGCAATAATGTCACCTGAAGCACCACCAAACCCAAAAAATACTGTTATATCAAAAGCTTCAAAATCTATCGGTAATTCTGTTGGTGAAGAAATCGTTACATCTTCTAAACCCTCAGTTGTTTCATTACCTCCACTTAGAGCTACAACTCTAATTGTGTAATCACCTACTAATGGGTAAATATTACTGACAGTACCATCTACTCCTAAAGGTGTAGGCTCTTCATCTGGATTTGAAGTATCAAAATAAACCAAGAATGATGCTGCAAAATCTGCTGTCGCCGAAACATTAACCTGAAACGGATTCGAAGCGTCAACTTCTGCCGTGATATTCAAATTTTCTGGTGCTCTAAATGATACCACTAATTGTTGCTCTACTTGAGTTTCTAAACCATTAATGCCGGTCGCGATAGTTGTAACTGTATATGTACCTTCTGGATACACATTATCAATAGTTTGCCCAGGTTCTAAATCTGCAGTGTTTCCAGTCCCATCACCAAATGCAACGTTAAACTTTGTAGCTCCCACTCCATTAGGAGTGATGCTTACTAAGCCTGAATTATCTTGTGCAATTGTAAACTGCAGATTAACTTCGCTTGGTGCATCAGCATTATCTACGAATTGTGTTCCACGTTCATCTTCTTCACAGCCGATAAAAGCTATGAACAGAAAACTTGCTAAAATTAATTTTATTTTTTTCATGTTGCTCTTTTTTAATATCCTGGATTTTGTTGCCACTGATTACCAGCTAATTGTATTTCTATTAATGGAATCGGGAACAATTCGTGCTTACCAGATTGGAAACCATCAATTTCTGAAGCTGCTCTTCCTGTTCTAACCAAATCAAAGAAATGATGGCCTTCACCAACTAATTCTACTCTTCTTTCATGATAAATAGCTTCAGTTAATGCAGCACCTGTAGCACTTACATTGTTATCTGAATTTCCGAAAGCACGCTCTCTAACTCTGTTTAAATACATTTGCGCTCTCATATCACTAATACTACCTCTATTAAGAGCTTCTGCAGCCATTAATAATACATCTGCAAAACGTATTGCTCTGTAATTATTAGGGTTAGTTAAATTTGCATCTCCAATATTTGCATCTCCTTCTCTTGAAATATATTTTCTATTGAAGTAGCCTGTATGTTCAAAACCAGTACCAAATGTAGCACCAGTATCTGCAGCCCAAGCCTCAATATCTAAAATTGCAGTTTCTAACCTCATGTCCCCATCTTCAAACTCATCTACAACCTCTTGCACTGGTACATTGAAACTAAAACCAGATTCAAAGTTAGGCCCATTGTAGTTTCTAATACCATTAAATCCTACTGCCACATTTCCTTCACTACATTGTAAACATCCAAAACCAGCACCTTCTTGATCTGTGTACTGTACCTCAAACACTGATTCTATATTGTTTTCATTATCATTTTCGAACATAGTACTGTAATCAGATAATAAATCGTATGGTCCATTATCAATTAAATCTTCTAAAACAGTTGCAGCTTCAGGAAATTTATTTTGAAACAAATACACTTTACCTAATAAAGCCTGTGAAGCACCTTTAGTTATTCTACCTTTTTGAGACTGAATGTAAGGCAAATTATCTGCTGCAAATATTAAATCTTGTTCTATCTGTGCATAGATTTCTGCTTTAGGTGTTCTACCAATTGAAAACTGATCTCCAAATTGGATACGTTGATCAACCGCAAAAGGTACATCTCCGAACCACTTAACTAATTCAAAATAATAGTATGCTCTTAAGAATCTAGCTTGTGCTAAAACACTTTCTTTACCAGAAAAATCTGTTTTATTTTGAAATTCCATAATGTAATTGGCTCTGTTAACACCAGCGTACATCCAACTCCAAATATCTCTTAGCTGAGCATTTATTGGAGTATGTATCATATCATCTACTTCTTGAATTCCTGGGACATCATTGGCATTTTCGCCACCAGCTAATGTGTTGTCCGACGCAATTTCGCCTAACATGACATTTAAGTATGTTGATTGCAATAAATCATATGCACCAATTAAGGCGTCTTGATAATCCTCTTCTGAATTAAAATAATCTTCTGAATTTTCATTGTTAGAATCTACATCTACAAAGTCATCACTGCATGAAGCCATGACAAACAATGCTATAAAAATATAAGTGATTTTTAAATTTTTCATCGTTCTATTAAAATTTTAAGTTCATTCCTAATTCATATCTTATTGGATTAGGATAAAATCCGTAATCAATCCCACCACCAATTGGCGCACCATTTGATGTTGTTGGGTCATAACCTGTATATTCTGTTAATGTAACTAAATTTTGAGCAGATATATAAAATCTCAATTTACTAATTCCCCATTTTTCTGATGTCTCAGCGTTTATCGTATAACCTAACTGCACATTCTGTAATCTAATAAAAGAACCGTCTTCTACATAAAAATCTGAGAATAAGGTATTATTAGTAGCACCTGTGGTTACTCTTGGGAAGCTATTACTTGTACCCTCACCTGTCCAACGGTTTAAATACTGTATAGTTCTATTGGTTAAAGGAAGATTTCTCTCGTAGTTTCTTACAATTTCATTTCCTACTGATGCAAAAGCATAGGCTCCAAAATCGAAATTATAAAAATCGAAAGACAAGTTTAATCCCATTGTGGCGTCTGGTATTGGGTCTCCAATATTTGTCTTATCCATATCGTTTATAACGCCATCACCATTGATATCTACAAAAATAAGATCACCAGGTTGTGTATTACTATTGAGCACTGCCGAGTTATCAATTTGTGCTTGATTCTGGAAAATTCCATCAGTTCTAAAACCTCTAAAGTAGCCTATTGGCTGACCAGCTTCCATACGTGATGGTGGTTCTTGACCTATACCAAATGCACCCCCTGGTACAAATCCACCTTCTTGACTTACTGAGACGACATTATTATCTATGGCTGTAATATTATACTTAAGGTTGAACCTAACATTATCACTCAGTTGTTCTGAATAGCCTATGGCGAATTCTATACCCTTGTTTTCAACAATTCCGGCATTAATTATTGGGGGAGATGCGCCTGGAGCACCTGTACCGATTATACCTGAAGCTTCAGGTTGCACCAACAAGTCTTCTGTACGTTTTTCAAAGTAATCTAGCGTTACATCTATTTTATTATCCCAAAAACGCATATCTAAACCAACATCGAATGTTTTTTGTTTTTCCCAGCGTATTTCGGGATTACCAATTCTTCCTGCAGCATTACCAAAAACTAAGGTGTCATCAAACACATAAGTTGCTTCTCCATCCAGAACCGAAACAAATCCAAAAGCACCAATTCTATCGTTACCCAAAATACCATAAGAAGCTCTTAATTTTAGAAAGTTCATAAAATCACTATCTTCTAAGAATGCTTCGTCTGAAGCCACCCAACCGATAGAACCAGAAGGGAAAATACCAAATTTATTTTCTGGACCAAAATTACTGGAACCATCACGTCTTACGACGGCGGAAAATAAATATTTTCCTTTATAGTCGTATTGTGCTCTTGCAAAATAAGATAATAACCTAGAATCATAACTTAGATCATTTCCATTAGGATTGAGATTCTCTATTCTAAGCGCATCATCTAAATTTGCAAAGGCAATATTATTATCTCTAATACCAAAGCCTGCGAAAAAATTAAAATCACCAGTAGTTTTAAAAACTGAAGTCCCTAATAATAAATTTAGGTTATGGTCGTCACCAAAAGTATTTTCATACTTAATAAAGGCATCAAAGGTATAATCTCTGCGGTACGTTTTGCCTCTAAAAGTTGAATTATTATCCACATCATCGTTCGGTAACAAATCAAATACTTTATCAACCGTTCCTTCAATACCGTAATCCACAAAAGGAGAAAAAGACGTATTGGTCTCCTGAGAGTAGTTAAATTGATAACTCGCTTGAGCCGTAAAATGTTCCAAAAAATTATACGATAAATTAATGTTTCCATTTAATTTATCGACTAAACCTCTATTGTAAGTGTTATCAATTTGCTTTAATGGGTTTACAACTTCAAAACCAAGATTAGTTGCAGCATCATTTATGCCTAGTGTTGGAGCCATGTTCACGGCATTAAAGAGTACAGAACCAATTCCATTCTCTGGTAATGCTTTTCTAGTGGTATGTGTCCAAGTTATACCAGTATTGATTTTAAAATTTTCTAAAAAATCTAAACTGTAACTTAATCTTTTCGTTAATCTGGAGAAATTTGATTTATTTCCGCCAACAATACCATCTTGAGTTAAAAATGAACTACCAAAGGCATAAGTTGATTTTTCACCACCACCTCTTAAAGTTATGGCATTACTAAATAGTGGTGCAGTTTGGAAAACTTCCTTCTGCCAATCCGTTCCTTGACCTAAACCTGAAACGTCTGGATAAGGTATTGCCTCCCCATTAGCTGCAAACGATTCATTAAGTAATAATGCATATTCTGTAGCATTTAACAAAGGAACTTCTCTGGTCGTTTCTTGAATAGCACCAAAAGCTGTTACATCAACAGTCAATGGCATACTTTTTCTACCCGATTTGGTCGTAATAAGAATCACACCATTTGCAGCTCTAACGCCATAGATACCTGCAGTTGCATCCTTTAATATATTTATAGTCTCAATATCATTTGGGTTAATGACACTCAAATCTTCTACAACAGTACCATCTACCAAAATTAAAGGTTGCGTTGCACCGTTTGTGGAAACTCCTCTAATACTTATTGTTGAACCTGCGCCTGGAGAACCAGAATTTGATACAATATTTACACCAGCAACTTGACCTTGCAACGCTTGTTCAATTCGTGTTGGTTTTAATGCATCAACTGTTTCACTAGAAACTACGGATACTGCACCTGTTACTTCTTTTTTAGATTGAGTTCCATAACCTATAACTACTACTTCATCCAAAGATTCTGCATCTTCTTGTAATAAAATAGTAAGTGGTTTGTCGTTGGTGATTGTTATCTCTTGGGTTATAAAACCTATATAAGAAATAACGATTACCGTATTTAAAGGGACATCATTTAAGGTGAAATTACCATCAAAATCTGTGGCTGTTCCTGTAGATGTATTCTTGATAATTACATTAACACCTGGTAAGGGTTGTCCTGAAGAAACTTCAGTCACTGTTCCCTTAACATTGACATTTTGCCCATGCATTGCAACCGTAAAGAAAAAAGCAAAGAGCATAAAAAGTTTTATTTTCATAGTTTCATATGTTAGATAATGCAACCTAACATAAAAAAATGTTGAATTCGCAAAAAAAGACTATACAAAAAACATACAATCTAAAAAACATACAAAATTAATAAGGAATTCTTAAGTAAACTACTTGAATTTCGGCATTTTCGAATTAACAAGAAGATTTCGAAAACATAAATTATACAACCAAAAATTTATAGATTTGCCTTTTGTATGGGTTTTGTATAGGTGAAAAATCTGTTTGTATAGGTTTTACAGGTCGATAATGTAGTTAGATAAGCTTTGATCGTGATTTAAGCCCATTTTTTTTCGTAAACGATAGCGCTTAACTTCTACGCTTTTATGCGATATGTTAAGGAGAGGGGCTATCTCTTTTGAAGATAGATTTAGCCTTAAATAGGCGCATAATCTTAAATCATTTGGTGTAATGGAAGGGTGAAGTGTTTTTATCTTTTTCATAAAGTCTTTATCGACATTATTAAAAGCTTCTTCAAAAAGTTTCCAATCACTTGTATCGTTTAGATTGGAGTTTACAAGTTTTATGACCCCTTTAATACCATCTATTGATTTAGTTCTGCTCAACTCTTCTTTAATATTATTTAGTAGCTCGTTCCGCTTAACCAAATTCATTGTAGCTGTTCCCAACTCTCTATTTTTATTCTCAATATCTAATTGCAAATTATAGTTTTTAATCTCCATTATTTGCCGTTGATTTTGAAATTGTTCTAACTCTAATTCTCTTTCTTTTTTTGCCAAAAGCTTTTGCTGCTGTTTTTTATAATATCTTCTATTGAAATAATACAATAAGTATATTAGTAATAGAAATATTATGATATACAAAACGATGGCTAATGGCTTTAGATACCATGGCTTTGCTATATTAAAAGAAAATGATAGTGTGTTTTCAGTTAAACTACCACCTACTTTAGCTCTTACTTCAAACTTGTATTCACCATGCGATAAGTTTTCAAATAATATCTCAGAGTTAGTTGACCAAGAACTCCATTCGTTATAAATTCCTATTAATCGGTACTGATATAATGGCGATGCAAATTTGTTAAAACCAGTGACACTATAAGTAAAATAAATGTTTCGATCTTTGTTCCTTAATTCTGCAATTTCAGATAATCGCAAAGGTGTCATTTCCTCGTGCAAAGAGTTATAAGACACCGTGTTCAAGACAATACTATAAGTCTTATCCTCAACCTTATTTAAATCTATAACTATTAATCCTTCTGTTGTACCTAACAAATAATTATCATTATCTAAATGAAGAATATTCTCAAAACCTAGCTTACTTTTTCGCATTTGAGTTGACAGAGGAACTGATTTTATTTTTAGTTCATTGGTTAGCTTGCTAGGTTCTACATATAGTAAATGATCCTTTGAAAAACTCCAAAGCCTGTTCGCTTCTTTATCATTAATTAATTTTCCTGAAGTGAATTTTTTATTTTTAAAGAGGGATCCTAGTAGCGTATCTATCTTTAATTTATTCTCTTTATCGTCATACCGAAAAATACGATCTTCATAAACGTAATAGAGTTTATTATTATAATCTATAATACTAGTACTAATCCCTTTATCAATTTCAAGCTTATTATAAGTAATAACATTAGTGTATTCAGTATCTAGTTGTAATTTATAGACTCCTTTATACTCATGACTCATTAGAAGTTCAGTAGTACTTATGAATTCAAAATATCTAGAAGAGATATCAAAACCTTCAATTTTATTTCTTAACAGCCAAGTGTTACTATTTTTTTCTAAAATATGTAAACCTCTATAATTTCCTTGAATCAGTAAGTTTGAATTCCCTTCAATTTCCTTAACAAACCATGTTCCTTTCTCATTAGAAATCATGGAAGCAGTATTGCCCTTAACAATGAATGTCCCTTTATCATGACCACAAAACAATGTATTATCAATATTTTGCAAACTCCAAACTTGTCCTTTTGTATTTTCAATAAATTGAAACTTATCATCAGCACCTAATCGCCTATAGAATAAGCCCTGATTAGTACCAAGGTATAAATTAGTTTCCGTTTTAGCAGAAGCATAAATAGTTCCTAAAATACCTTCATTATCTCTATAAATTTTAAAAGGAGAGTTTAAACTTAAGTTATTAATGCCATTATCTAACCCCAACCAAATATCACCAAAAGTATCTTCAAAAATAGATAATACTGTATTATTACTTAAGCCTCTAGGTTGATCAATTCTTAGGATTACTTCACCTTTTGAATTGAGTTGGATAATACCATTAGAAATTGTACCTAAGACAAAACTTCCATCTTTGAGTTTAATGCTATTATAAACACTTACCCTAGACAAAAGTTCATTAGCATCGATATTCCATTTCTGAATATTTTCGCCATCAAAAATATAAAAACCATCTTCTTTAGTTTCAAATAGCAACTCTCCATCATTAGAAAATATATTAACTACTTCTTTGTCTCTAATATTAAAATTAGAGGTTAGTAATTCATCCTTCCCATTGGCTATCTTAAATATACCCTTGTTGATCTTCTGAAAATAAATACCATCATCAACTTTGAACATTTTGTTAATTCTGGTCTGAGACTTTACAATTTTAAAATCTTTATCGATTGTATTATATATGTATATTCTGTCAAAAGATTGAAATAAAACCCAGTTCTCTAATTCTGTTATTTCCCATATTTCCTCATCCTCTATTAATCCATTTTCTATATTAACTGCCAATGATGTATAATCTAGGAGCCCAAATTCATTACGCTTCCAATAACCAAAATCCATATAGTTACCTGTGTATATGATTCCGTCAATTACTTCTACAGACCGAAGAATAGTTTTATTTGGAGTAGTGTATAAATTCCATTTTTCTCCATTATACTCTAATAAACCTTTATTATTTGCTACATATATAATATCATTTTCATCTTGAGAAATAGACCAGTTTTGATCATCAGCATTATAATCTCGAGGTGTAAAAACTTGAATAGGAGGAATCTCTTGCGAAAAAGAACTCGTCGCAACTAAAAATAATGTAAAAAGAAGATTTCTTTTAACTAAATTCATATCAATTAACCACTTTAACAGTACAATCTTAACACTGTTATAATTAGGTGAAATAAATAAAAGAATAAGTTATGTTAAGGTACTAATATATATAAATAAAAGGGTTAAAACATAATTGTAGTGTTAAAAAGATGTATTGTATAGTATAAATTAAAATAAATTTAGCGCAAATTACATGAAATAAAAAAGCCGAAACTATCGTTTCGGCTTTTCATCTGTACTGAAGACGGGACTTGAACCCGTACGTCCTAATGGACATTGGATTTTAAGTCCAACGTGTCTACCAATTCCACCACTTCAGCATCCTGATTACAGCAATGTAATCAAATTGGTATATTTTAATGAATAGAGCGAAAGACGGGATTTGAACCCGCGACCCTCACCTTGGCAAGGTGATGCTCTACCCCTGAGCTACTTTCGCAGTTTTTAAAGAACTTGTTCGCTATAAAAGCGGATGCAAATTTAAAATATTTCTTAGAAAAGCAAAGCCTTTTTTATAAATAAATAAAAAAAGTTTTAGGCTTGTTTTTTCTTCACTAGCATTCGCTTTATTTCATTGAGTTTCATCAACGCTTCTACAGGCGTTAAGGTATCTATATCTGTATGCAAAATTTCGTCCTTTATTTCAACAAGTAATGGGTCATCGAGATTAAAAAAGCTTAATTGTAAATCGTCTTTCAATGTCTTCACTTTATCTGTTAATTCCTCGCTAGAATGCGATTTCTCTAATTTTGAAAGAATTTTGTTTGCTCTTCTAATCACTTGTTGTGGCATTCCTGCCATTTTTGCGACGTGAATCCCAAAACTATGTTCGCTTCCACCTTCCACCAACTTTCGAACAAATAGTACATTATCCTTTAACTCCTTTACCGAGACATTGAAGTTTTTAATTCTTCCAAATGTTTCAGTCATCTCGTTTAACTCATGGTAATGTGTAGCAAATAATGTTTTTGGTTTTGAAGGATGCTCATGCAGGTATTCACTAATGGCCCAAGCTATGGAAATACCATCATAAGTACTTGTTCCTCGTCCAATTTCATCTAGCAATACTAAACTCCTATCTGAAATATTATTAAGAATTGATGCCGTTTCGTTCATCTCAACCATAAAGGTAGATTCTCCCATTGAAATATTATCGCTAGCTCCAACTCTAGTAAAAATCTTATCTACTAATCCAATTCTTGCTTCCTTTGCAGGTACAAAACTTCCTATTTGCGCTAATAATACAATTAAAGCCGTTTGTCTTAAAATAGCCGACTTACCTGACATATTAGGACCCGTAATCATAATAATTTGCTGTGATTCTCGATCTAAATAAACATCATTAGCTATGTAAGGCTCACCAAGTGGTAGTTGCTTTTCAATCACTGGGTGACGACCATCTTTTATCTCTAAATCGAAACTATCATCAATTTGTGGATAGGTATACTTATTTGCTTTTGCTAAACTTGCAAAACCACATAAACAATCTAATTGACCAATCAGTTGCGCATTTTGTTGCACTTGCACAATAAATTGATGCATCCATGTCACCAATTCAGTGAATAGTTGCTGCTCAATCCCTAAAATACGTTCTTCAGCACCTAAAATTTTTGCTTCATATTCTTTTAATTCTTCCGTAATGTAACGCTCTGCATTAACTAAGGTTTGTTTGCGTATCCATTCTTCTGGAACTTTATCTTTATGTGAATTTCTGACTTCTATGTAATAACCAAAAACGTTGTTTGAGGCAATTTTTAAAGATGTGATGCCTGTGCGATTACTTTCACGTTGCAACATATTATCTAGATAATCTTTTCCAGATTTTGACAAACCTCTGAGCTCATCTAATTCTTGAGAAAATCCCTCAGTTATTGTATTGCCTTTAAGAACATTAACTGGTGCTTCTTCATTTAATGTTTCCTTTATTTTTTCTCGCAATAAATCGCAACGATGTAAATTATCGCCTAAAATTTTTAAGGCTTCATTATCACAAGTTTCAGCAACCGATTTTATAGGCACAATTGCCTCTAATGAGTTTTTAAGCTGAATAACTTCCCGAGGACATACTTTAGTTGTTGCTATTTTAGAAATAAGGCGTTCTATATCACCAATATGCTTTATTTGCTCTTGAACCTTTTGAAGTACTGACTCATTTTCTAACAAATACTTTACAACTTCATGCCGCTGTTTTATTTTTTCAGAATGCTTTAATGGTAATGCCAACCAACGTTTTAACGTTCGGCCTCCCATTGCAGAAATCGTTTTATCAATAACGTTAATTAAAGTAACTGCATTAGCATTTGTAGAATTATAGAGCTCAAGATTTCTAATCGTGAATTTATCCATCCACACGTAATCGTCGGTTGCAATTCTCGAAATCGTAGCAATATGCTCTAACTTATTGTGACGCGTTTCACTTAAGTAATGCAATACAACTCCAGAAGCTATAATACCCTCATATAAATCTTCAATTCCGAAGCCTTTTAATGTTTTTGTGTTAAAATGCTTAATCAACGTTTCATTGGCATAATCAGCTTGAAACACCCAATCCTCTAAATAAAAAGTATGAAAATCATTTCCAAAAGTCTCGATAAACTCTTTTCTGCACTGCTTTGAAATTAAAACTTCGCTCGGATTAAAATTTTGAAGCAATTTATCGATGTACTCGGCATTACCTTGAGAGGTCAAAAACTCGCCTGTAGAAATATCTAAGAATGAAACACCGATATATTTCTTGTCAAAATGAACCGCACATAAAAAATTGTTAGACTTAGAATGTAAAATATCATCATTAAGGGCCACACCAGGTGTAACCAATTCTGTAACACCCCGTTTTACAATGGTCTTGGTTTGCTTTGGATCTTCTAACTGATCACAAATAGCAACACGCTCTCCTGATCTTACCAATTTTGGCAAATAGGTGTTTAATGAATGGTGTGGAAAACCAGCCAATTCAGTCTCACTCTCACTACCAGCACCACGTTTAGTTAAGATAATATCTAAAATCTTAGACGCTTTTACAGCGTCACTACCAAAAGTTTCGTAAAAGTCACCTACTCGAAATAATAATAATGCATCAGGATATTTAACCTTAATCGCATTATACTGCTTCATTAATGGTGTTACTTTTTTTGCCTTTTTAGCCAACTGTTTTCTTTATTTTTGTTGAAATTATAAGAATGCTAATTTACTTATTATTTAAGGTTTATTGAAGCCTAAAAGCTATAAGTTATCTACAGTTGTTGATAAATATGAGAAAATTAAAAAACGAAGAATTAGATCGATTAGAAGTATCAGAATTTAAAAAAGTTAAAAAATCTCCTATCATTATAATTCTAGATAATATTAGAAGCCTAAATAATATTGGTTCTGTCTTTAGAACCAGTGATGCTTTTCTAATTGAAAAAATTTATCTCTGTGGCATAACAGCACAACCACCACATAATGACATTCGCAAAACAGCTTTAGGAAGCACCGAAACTGTCGATTGGGAATATATTAAATGCACAATTGATTTAGTTAAAAAGATGAAAGATGAAGGTGTGAAAATTTGTTCTATTGAACAAGCTGAAAACGCAATAATGCTCAATGATTTTAAACTTCAACCTAATACTAAATACGCTTTCATTTTTGGTAATGAAGTAAAAGGTGTTACACAAGAAGTAGTTGATGAGAGTGATGTCGTTATTGAGATTCCACAATTTGGGACTAAACATTCTTTAAATATTTCTGTGAGTTGTGGCGTTGTGATTTGGGATGTGTTTAGTAAAATTTCAAACCTCTAAAGCAGTTGACAAAAAAATCAAAAGCACCTTGGCCAACAAAAGATGCTATGAGTCAAATCTATGAACAGCATCTTTGGGGTGGAAAAGATTTTGATTTTTATTCTGGTGATGGTTCTCATAATTATAAAATTGTGAAACCTTATTTAGATACTGTCATTTCGTTCTTAAAAACACATAACAATTCTTTAACCGTTTGCGACTTAGGTTGCGGTGATTTCCATATTGGAAAACATCTTACCAAATACGCTAAAAAATATATTGCTGTTGATATAGTAGAACATCTCATTGAAAGAAATATATCTAAATTCAAAGATGATAACTTAGAATTTCATTGTTTGGATATTGCTAAAGACAAACTACCAAAAGCAGATTGTATTATTTTGAGACAAGTACTTCAACACTTGTCTAATGCTGAAATTCAAGACATCGTCAAAAAACTAAGTACTTATAAATTTGTGATTCTCACTGAGCATATTCCAATGGCGAATTTCATTCCCAATAAAGATATTCTTTCTGGTCAAGGGATACGACTAAAACAAAATAGTGGTGTTGATTTGTTGAAATCTCCATTTAACCTGAAAGTTAGAGAAGAGAAAATCTTAAGCGAGAGTATTCTAGAAGAGAATCAAGGAAAAATATTAACAACACTATACACTTGCTTTTAAATATTCTTGATTAAAAGTACTAATTAAACTTATGCTAAATAATCCAACTTGGGTCTTTATACTTTTCTTTAATCGCTATCAGTAATTTACTAAATAGTTTATTTTTTCGTTGTGTTAAACGGTCTTCATAATTTAGTTCGAAAGAACAATTCCAACAATTTTGGTCAACTACTTTTATTATACCTATTCCTTGAACCCAAAAATGCAATTTACTATCGTTTGGTTTACCTGAAGACGAAAAGACATATATTCTCAAACTATCTCGATAACTTTTCTTAAAGATGCGTCGAATATATTTCTTTTTTTTAAAAACAATACTATCAATGAGTTTTAAGTTTAATGTATCAATTACAAAAGGGCTTTCTTCTGTATATAAATTTTCATCATACAATTTTCTAGTTAAGAGAGCATTGTTCAAATCTTTATGTGGAATTTTGTAAATTAATGAGTCAAATCCAGGCCTTTGATATCCAGCCCTATTACCAATCAATAATTTTTCCTCTATATAATTATCTCTACTTTTAATAAGTAACCTCACTCCTCCATTTGTTACATTTCTACATGTCACTTCTTGGTCGTAAAGGCAATCACTCCTGTACCATGACTTGAAACCAGTGTATATATAATTTTCTTCTCCGATTTTTAATTGACTGAAATCATCTAAATCAGTAATAGTTGTATCCTGCGCTAATAATGAGTTTAAGCTAAAAAACATTATTAGACTAAATAAACCTTTTACAATTATCATACTTTATCGAATTAAAAACACAACACACTAATCAACTAAATATTTATCTCACCCAACAACCACAAATAATCCGCGCGATTCTTAACAAAATCCTTTTCAGAAATATCAATTATTTTCACATTCATTTCAGGTTGGCTTTTTAAGAAATCTAAATAACCAGCATTGATTTTTTCTAGATAATCGTCTTTTATATCTTTCTCGTAATTACGTCCACGTTTCTTAATGTTTGCCTGTAAACGTTCAGTGTTTTGATAGAGGTAAACATATAAATCTGGCTTAGCAATATCCTTATATACTTGGTAGAATAATTTTCTATACAATCGAAATTCATCTTCAGCTAATGTAATCTTAGAAAAGATTAAGGACTTAAAAACATCATAGTCACTCACCATAAAATCTTTGAATAAATCTAATTGCGATAAATCATCAGAAATTTGCTGATATCGATCTGCTAAGAATGACATTTCTAGTGTAAAGGCATAACGCAAAGGTTCTTTGTAAAATTTTGGTAAAAACGGATTGTCAGCAAAACGTTCTAAAATTAATTTGGCATTAAAATCTTGAGCAATTTTATTTGCTAAACTTGTTTTACCTGCACCAATATTACCTTCAATCGCTATAAAGTTGTAGTTAGAAAAACTAAATTGCTTTACAGGATTCTTTAACCAAATCTTAATAGGCTCTATAACGGATTCATCTTTACATTCTTGAAGTAAAGCCTCAATAGATGTTTTTAAAATAGGATGTTCAATGTCCTTTGCTATATCAAAAAGTGGTTGAAGTACAAATCTGCGCTTATGCAATTGAGGATGTGGAATTACTAAAGTTTTCTCGTCTATAATCTCATCATCATAAAACAAAATATCTAAATCTATTTCCCGAGATTCATAGTATTTAGTAGTTTTCTTAGTTCTTCCAAGGTTTTTCTCAATAGACTTTAGTGCCTTGAGTATTTTTTTAGGTTTTAAATCTGTTTCAACCTTAATACAAGCATTGTAAAAATCATCACCTTCAAAGCCAATAGCGGGTGTTTCATACACTTTAGAAATCTTCTTTACTGTACCAATCGTTTCAAAAATAGCATCCACAGCAGATTGCAAAAACTGCAATTTATTGCCTTTGTTACTTCCTAATGCTATGTAAACGGTTTTGGTTGATTTCATGGAAACAACAAAATAACTAAAACAAATATTATTCTTATATCTTTACTGAAACTATTTATCAACCATTTTTAATGGCATTAAAAGACAAGCTCTTAGCCCAGCGTATTTACCTATTACTTGGTGGACTTTTTATGACTTCGCTTGTCGTTTCAAACTTAATATTTCAGAAATTCTTTTATTGGTATCCTGTTGATGTTGAAATCTTTGGCTCTAAACTATTTGAGATTTCTGTAGGCATATTGCCTTATCCTATCACATTTTTAATTACAGATTTAATTAGTGAAATTTATGGAAAAAAGCGAGCTAATGATGTTGTTGTGGTTGGTATTTTTGCATCGCTTTTTTCTCTATTAATCATCTACACAGGGTCTCAAGTTCCTGCAACCTCTTGGTCTTATGTAGATGACACGATATTTAATAAAGTCTTCGGAAATTCAGCTATCGCAGTATTTGCAAGTATGATTACTTACCTATTCGCTCAGTTTGTGGATATTCAAATTTATCATTTCTGGAAACGCTTAACCAAAGGTAAACATCTGTGGCTTCGCAATAATTTTTCCACGTGGTTTTCTCAGTTTGTAGACACCTTTACCATTGTAACATTACTTTGTTCTTTTGGCATCATCGATTGGGCAAATTTTAAAGGCTTACTGGTCAGCGGATTCCTTTTTAAGGTTATTGTCGCAGCCTTAGACACACCGTTTTTATACTTAGGTGTTTATGTTTTCCGAAGACGATTCAACCTAAAAGTAAATGAGGAAATAAATTTACTGTAAGAGCTAACCAAAACACTAAAATCTTCTTAAACTTGTTTCTAATAGCAACTATTATGCTGAATTTAGCGTATATCAATTAGAAGTTATTCTATAAAATCATAAAACACCTCATGAAGAAAATTTTCAAAATTATTGGAATCGTCCTATTAATTTTCATCGCTATACTTATCGCTATCCCTTTTGTTTTGGAATCCAAAATAGATACCATCGTTCAGAATTATGCAGATGAAAATCTTAATGCTGAATTAAGTTTTGATGATATAAGTCTCAGCTTAATCAGTAGCTTTCCAAAGGCTGAAGTGAGTGTTGAAAACTTAAAGATAAAGACGAGAGCTCCTTTTGAAGATGAAACGTTAGCCACTGCAAAATCATTGTCTTTTGAAATGTCAATAGGTCAATTATTTCAGGGTACAGAAGAACCACTTGTAGTAAACGAAATTATCGCAGATGAGATGCTTTTGACTCTTAAGACTAATAATAATGGTACTGTTAATTATGATATTGTTAAAGAAAAAGAAAACATTAATGAAGTAACAGATTCTGGCACTAGTAGTTTTAGTTTCGATATTGAAAACTATGAAATTAATAATAGTGCATTTACATACATCAATGAAGAATCCAATACAAATCTATATGCTACAGAAATTAATCATAGTGGTAAGGGTATCTTTTCTGGTGAACTTTCAGAGTTAGACACCGAAACAGAGGCTAGAATTAGCATGTCTATTGACAGTACTGAATATTTAAGTAATAATATTATTAAGTTAGAAGCTTTAATTGACTTAGATTTAGAACAAGAAAAATATACCTTCAAGGATAACAAAGGCTTTATAAATCAACTCCCTTTAGAGTTTCAGGGTTACGTACAAATGGTTGAAGAAGGTCAACAAATTGATATAAGTTTTAAAAACCCTGAATCTTCGTTCAAGGATTTTTTAGCAGTTATTCCCAAGGAATACGCTAAGAATATTGAAAATGTAACCACAACTGGAAATTTCACAGTCAATGGTATCATAAAAGGGTTGGTTTCAGAAGAAACCATTCCTACTTTAGATATTAACATGCGTTCGGATAATGCCTCATTTAAATATCCTAATCTTCCTAAAAGCGTTAAGAATATTAATATTAATGCTTCTGTAAAAAACACAACTGGTAACGTAGATGATACGTTTGTAGACGTTAATCAACTCGATTTTAAGATTGATCAAGATGTGTTTAAATCTGAAGCTCATATAAAAAACTTAACTGGTAATATGTTAGTAAACGCCAATTTAGACGGAGTTCTAAACTTAGCTAATATTACCAAAGCTTATCCTATTGAGTTAGAAAATGAACTAAGTGGCATTTTAAAAGGACAACTAAATACTGCTTTTGATATGAACGCTATTGAAACCAATGCTTACCAGCGTATTAAAAATAATGGTAGTGTTTCAATTTCAGATTTTATATTTTCTTCTGAGGACATAGTAAACCCTATTCAAATTAATAAAGCAGATTTAACCTTTAAACCAGGAACAGTCAGTCTAAATAATTTTGATGCTCTGACTGGGAAGAGTGATTTCTCTGCTACAGGAACCATTAATAATTTACTAGGCTTTCTATTGAGCGACAAAAAGCTTCAAGGAAATTTTAACGTAAAATCTAACACGTTTGCGATTTCGGATTTTATGGTAGAAGATGAAACTGCCAGTGCGACTTCTAATAAAACAACGTCTAATAAAGAGTCTTTGAAAATTCCTGATTTTTTAGATTGCACAATAGTTGCTAATGCTAACACAGTTATCTATGACAACTTAAATTTAAAGAATGTAAAAGGTCAATTACTTATTAAAGATCAGAATGCTAATCTTAAAAATATGACCACAGATCTGTTTAATGGTAAATTAGGCATATCAGGTAACGTATCTACAAAAGAAGCGAAACCAAGTTTCGATATGCAATTAGCCATGCAACAATTTGATATTTCGCAATCATTTAAGGATTTAGAAATGTTGAAATTCTTAGCACCTATTGCTAAAGTATTACAAGGCAAACTCAACTCTACAATAGATTTAAGTGGTGTTTTAGATGAAAATTTTTCACCAGATTTAGCAACTATTACAGGCAATGCTTTAGCCGAAGTTCTAACCGATAAGGTTAATGCTGGCAACAGTCCAATACTATCAGGCTTAGGCAGCAAATTAGACTTTATTAATTTCGATGAATTAGATTTAAAAGCTATAAAAACCAAATTGAGTTTTGAAAACGGAGAGGTTTCGGTAAAACCATTTACGATAAATTATAAAGACATTCCCATTGAAGTTTCTGGCTCACATAGTTTTTCTAACACCATGAATTATAGTGCTGTATTAAAAGTACCAGCAAAATATTTGGGTGGTGATGTAAATCGATTGATTGGAAAAATAAATGATGCTGAAGTCAATAAAATTACTATACCAGTAACAGCGAATATTGGTGGCACTTTTTCAAGTCCTCAAATTAAAACTGATTTAACAAGTGGTGTTTCAAATTTAACGAAACAACTCATTGAAATTCAAAAGCAAAAATTACTTAACCAAGGTAGTAACAAAATTGAAGATCTGCTAGGTGGAATTCTAGGTGGAAATTCTAATAACACTAAAACTGATTCTACAACTAAGAAAACAGATAGTATCAAAGCAAACACTAACGATAAAATTAAAGAAGGAGTAAAAGATGTCTTGGGAGGCATTTTAGGTGGAAAGAAAAAATCTAAAGACAAAAAAGCCCAAGATTCGACTAAAAATTAGTGTTGCTCATTCAAAAACACTCAATTTTAGTTAATTTTCGTTAATAATTACCTATTTCCTTGCTTTTCTAAATAATTAAGTTATAATGTAGGTTCACTAAATTTAAAACGGATACATGAGGCAATTAAAAATCACCAAGCAAGTTACCAACAGAGAAGATAAATCATTGGATAAGTATCTTCAGGACATTAGTAAAATACCACTAATTACAGCAGAAGAAGAAGTAGAGCTTGCACAACTTATACGAAAAGGTGACCAAGTTGCATTAGATAAATTAACCACAGCGAATTTAAGATTTGTGGTTTCGGTGGCTAAGCAATATCAAAACCAAGGTTTAAAATTACCAGATTTAATTAATGAAGGTAATGCAGGTTTGGTAAAAGCAGCTAAACGATTTGATGAAACTAGAGGATTCAAATTTATTTCTTATGCAGTATGGTGGATTAGACAAGCTATATTACAAGCTTTAGCAGAACAATCTCGTATTGTACGCTTGCCATTAAATAAAATTGGAACTATCAATAAAATCAATAAAGCATTTTCTCATTTAGAGCAACTACATCAAAGACCTCCGAATGCAGAAGAAATTGCACGCGAATTAGATATAAGTGCTCGTGAAGTAAAACAATCCATGAAAAATTCTGGTCGTCATTTATCTATGGACGCACCATTAAAGGATGGAGAAACATTTAGTCTATACGATGTTGTAAGTGCTACAGAATCACCAAGACCAGATAAGGCCTTAATGAAAGAGTCTTTAAATACTGAAGTTGAACGTGCTCTAGAAACTCTTACACAAAAGGAAAGTGATGTTATTCGCTTAAACTTTGGTATTGGAGATCAACCACCTATGACACTTGAAGAAATTGGAGGTATTTACGATCTAACAAGAGAGCGCGTAAGACAAATAAGAGAAAAAGGTATTAGAAGATTACGCCATGCTAGTAAGAGTAAAATCTTAAAAACATATTTGGGTTAAAAAATAATTTCTAAAACGCTCATTTAATTTTTTATTTTCAAATAGTTAGCATATATTTGCCGACCATTTGAAGGATTAGATAACAAAAAAGTATCGATATAATGATTAAAATCGAAATTAAAGAAGGAGAAAATATAGAACGTGCTCTTAAGCGTTACAAGCGTAAACACAGAAATGTACAGATTATGCAGAACCTTAGAGAGTCTCGTTATTTTACTAAGCCTTCTGTAAAAAGAAGAAGAGAAATTCAGAAAGCTGAATACATTCAAGGTTTAAGAGACGCTGAAAACGTATAGACTTTTTTATATAAAGTAAAAAAAGAGCAACATAACTGTTGCTCTTTTTTTTTAAAATAATTCCCTTTATCTAAATTTTTCATTCATAGCCTTCGCTTTTACCGGGTCAATAGGAAAATCTTCATAAAAATGCTCAAACGTTTTATCTGTAGAATAATTATCAGTTAAAACTTTGTAAACCATCAATACGACCGACGCTTGACCAACAACAGTTAAATAAAAGATCCAATTAAAAGGAAGATTCATAGCACACATTATAGTAATTGTAACTAATAAAAGTGTGGTAATGATAACATAAGGGAATGGTGAACTCTTCATAACTCAATTTTTTTATTTAAGTTAACTAAAAATTGAGTGACTAAAATATGATTTAACGGATTTCTAACAATTTTAAAAGATGTTAATCAAATATTTATCTCAACAACCAAACCTTCATTAGCCCTAATATTAAAAACGGTTTGATCGTCGAAAATAAGATATTGACCTTTTATACCTACTAACTTACCAGAATATTCAATCTGTTTTTTTAGATTTAAGCTTTTAGGCTTTTCGGGATATTTATCTACTGGAAACTGTAAATGTGTTTCAGAATTATTTTCGATAAAGTAATCTTGAACTTCATCTGGAATATATTGCTTTAAATTCTGCCTCCATTCTAATAAATCTTCATCCTTAATATCATTTTTCAACATATTTCGCCAATTGGTTTTGTCTGCCACATGATCTTTTAAAGCGACTTCTGTAATACCAGCCAAATATCTATTAGGAACTTCAACAATTTCTATAGCTTCATGTGCTCCTTGGTCTATCCAGCGGATTGGTACTTGGCTTTTCCGTGTGACTCCAACTTTTACATTACTAGAATTAGCTAAATATACTATATGAGGTTGTAACTGCACTTTCTTTTCGTATTCTAAATCTCTATCCTCTTTTCCTAAATGTGCTGTACTTAACTCTGGTCTCATTATCCAATCCCCAGCTAATGGCTTATCAAAAAAGCACGTCTTACAAAATCCTTGTCTATATATCGGTCTATCAAATCCACAGCTTAAACATTGATGTCCAACGAGTTTAATGTCAATAGACTTATTCAATAATTGATTCATATGAATAAAATCACTTTCAAAAACCAAATAATACTGAATTGGTTCTAAAAACTCAGTTTGCATTTTAGTGAGAACTCCTGTGTAGACCATAAAAGAAATTTAGTAAATTTAACTTTTCAAATTTAGAAAACTAAATCTGAAAATAAGTAAAAACGAATAATTGCCAAATGCCGTTTAACGGCTAAAGATAGCTAATCCATGCCAATCCCTATTGTAAATTCTATTGCATCGTGGTTTTTAAAAAAGCGATTTCATCAAATTGAATTGTTTTTAAAATACCCTAACGAAGTACAGAACGAGTTACTCTTTAGTTTACTAAAAATTGCAAAGGACACTGAAATTGGTAAACAATATGATTTTGCTTCAATAAAAACTTATAAAGAATTTAATGAACGTATTCCTGTTGTTAACTACGAAACAATTCAACCTCTTATAAAGCGATCTCGTGAAGGTCAACAAAATATTTACTGGCCAAGACCTATAAAGTGGTTTGCAAAATCTAGTGGAACTACAAATGCAAAAAGCAAATTTATTCCTGTAAGCACGGAATCTTTAGAAGATTGCCATTATGCTGCTAGTAAAGATTTACTATGTATGTATTTGAATAATAATGAAGATTCGCAATTATTTACAGGTAAAAGTTTGCGCCTTGGAGGTAGTAAAGAATTGTACAAAGAAAATGGAACTGTATTCGGTGACCTAAGTGCCATTCTTATTGATAATATGCCATTTTGGGCAGAATTTAGTAGTACTCCCAGCAGTAGAGTTTCTTTAATGAGTGAATGGGAAACTAAAATGCAAGCCATTGTTGACGAAACTATAGAAGAGAACGTAACAAGTTTGGCTGGTGTACCATCTTGGATGCTGGTACTTCTTAATAATGTTTTAGATAAAATAGGAAAAAATAATTTGTTTGACATATGGCCAAATTTGGAAGCTTACTTTCATGGTGGAGTGAGTTTCAATCCTTATGTAGATCAATACAAAGCTATATTACCATCTCATCAGTTTAAATATTACGAAATCTATAATGCATCTGAAGGCTTTTTCGCTATTCAAGATCAAAACTATTCTAGTGATTTATTACTGATGTTAGATTATGGGATTTTCTATGAGTTTATACCAATGAATACTTATGGAACCAATACACAAAAAGTTATTCCATTGAGTGAAGTAGAGCTTGGCGTCAATTATGCTGTTGTAATAACTACCAATGCAGGTCTTTGGCGCTATAAGATTGGAGATACTATTAGATTTGTAAGCTTAAGTCCACATAGAATCAGGGTCTCGGGAAGAACAAAACACCATATCAATGCCTTTGGTGAGGAGTTAATTATAGAAAATGCCGAAGAAGCACTTAAAAAAGTATGTAAACACACCTCATCTGAAATTGTAGACTATACAGCTGCACCAATCTTTATGAAAGGTAAAGAAAAAGGTGCTCACGAGTGGATTATAGAGTTTAAAACCCCACCAAAAAACATGTCTGATTTTGAAAAACTCTTTGATGATGCACTAAAATCTTTAAACTCTGATTACGAAGCCAAGCGTTATAATAATATGACCTTAAATAGACCTTCTATTCATAGTGCAAGACCAAACTTATTCTATGATTGGCTTAAAGAAAATGACAAGCTTGGTGGTCAACACAAAGTACCTCGTTTATCCAATTCTAGAGACTATGTTGATGCATTATTACACTTAAATAGTAAGTAATTTCATCGATAAAATTTGTATTATTCTTATCATTATCGGAAAATCCTGATTCTTATCTAAGAAACATCATCAAATTATTGGCTTCATACAGTTAATGGTAAATTGTGTTATTAATCCATTATCCCTACGTTATGAAATCTACAATAAACCTGCTCTCAGTAGCACTTATGTTTTGTATTTATGGCTCGTCCTACAAAACAGACCCAGTAAAAAACATTACAGTTGATAAATTGAATAAGAGTGGCTATGTTTTTGATGTCAATGTCTCAAGAATAAATTCAAAATACTCTGAAATTGCTAGTGCAGTTTTTAGAAATAAACTCGTCATTGTTTCATCAAAAAAAATTGGTGGCTTAAACAAAAATATTGATCCTATTACCAAAGAGCCATACACAGATTTATTTTGCATGGACATAAAGCAAAACAGTGATTTTTCACCACCTTTATTATTCAGCAGAATATTGAACACAAAAGCTAATGAAGGTCAGGTAGCATTTTCGTTAGATGGACATACTATATACTACACACGAAGTGATATTGAAAATACAAAAAACTATAAATTGTATAAGGCAACTTTAGAAAAAGATTCTTACGGTAAATGGGAGAATCATATGGAACTAGCTATTAGTAGTAATGATTATTCTGTAGAAAATCCACACATTTCTGCAGATGGTAATTTTCTGTATTTTTCTTCTAATATGGCTGGAGGTTTTGGCGGATTTGATCTATATAAATCAGATATACATGAAGATGGAAGCATTGGTAATCCCATAAATCTTGGAAGTTTCGTTAACTCAGCCTTTGATGAAAAATATCCTCATACTTCGGAACGAGGAAAAGAACTCTTTTTCTCATCTACAGGCTATAATAGTATTGGTGGCTATGATGTTTTTATTTCTAACATGAGTAAAGGAGATTATTCTAAACCCAGAAATTTGGGAACCACTATTAATTCTCAAAAAGACGAAATTGGCTTTATGATTATTAATGATAAAACAGGTGTATTCTCATCTGATAAAAACCATGCTACCAATGGCTTTAATATGTACCATTTTAAAGCAGAAGCCATTTACAGAGAATTACAAGGTGTGGTTGTAACTGAAGATGATAGAATATTACCTAATTCTACTGTTGTATTACTAAATGATGAAGGTAAAGAAATAGAAAGACAAACTACAAGTATTGACGCGTCTTACCGCTTTAAAATTAAAGCTTTTGGTGATTACCAGCTGGTTGCTGTTAAAGAAGGATTTGACGATTATGCCCTTCGGTTTGAATCTGAAGAAAATAAATTGAGAGCTGTCTTAAGATTAACTCCTAACGTCACTTACAATAAAAGTAAACCTTAAACATTTTATCCTTAAAAAATGCATTAAAGTTTCATACAACGAAGATTAAATTAGTTTTAACTAATAAACAAATCAAACTTCTGTTGTTTCAGACCGAAGCTAATATATTAGCATCAAATAAATGTGCTATTTATTACAATTACATTAAAGATATTGCAAGCAATATTATATTAATCAATCCCTAACTAAAAAACCACAATTTCTAAATTAGAAATTGTGGTTTTATTTTTAATACGAATTTTTATTTTTTAAGATACTGCTTTTAACTTCTTCAATGTAGATTTAGACAATCTATCTTCTGCATAAGCTTTGGTGACATTCAATTTGGTATCACCAGAACCTGGCAAATTAAACATAGCTTCTGTTAAGATTTCCTCGCAAAGTGAACGCAATCCTCGAGCTCCAAGTTTATATTCAATAGCTTTTCCTACAATGTAATTTAAAGCGCCTTCTGTAATTGTCAACTCAACCTCATCCATTTTAAACAACTTTTTGTATTGTTTTATAATGGCATTCTTAGGTTCAGTTAAAATAGCCCTTAAGGTATTAGCATCTAACGGATCCATATGAGTTAACACAGGTAACCGCCCAATAATTTCTGGTATTAAACCAAAATCTTTTAAATCCTTTGGAATTATATATTGAAGAATATTATCATCATCAACATTATCATCAGAATTAATAGAACTATAACCAATTGCCTGCATATTTAAGCGCTTAGTAATGACACGTTCTATACCATCAAATGCACCACCTGCAATAAATAGGATATGTTCAGTATTTACTTCAATGAATTTTTGATCAGGGTGTTTACGACCACCTTTTGGTGGTACATTAACTACAGTTCCTTCCAATAATTTCAACAAAGCCTGTTGAACACCTTCACCAGAAACATCTCTAGTAATAGAAGGGTTATCACTTTTTCGTGCGATTTTATCGATTTCATCAATAAAGACAATACCTCGTTCTGCTTTTTCTAGATTATAATCTGCAGCTTGCAACAGACGCGTTAAAATACTTTCTACATCTTCACCTACATAACCTGCTTCTGTGAGCACAGTTGCATCAACAATGGCTAAAGGCACATTTAACATTCTAGCAACAGTTTTAGCCATTAGTGTTTTACCTGTTCCTGTTTGGCCAACCATAATGATATTACTTTTCTGTATTTCTATATCATCATCAGATGGCGGTTGTAATAAACGCTTATAGTGATTATAAACGGCAACAGACATTACACGCTTAGTGTATTCTTGTCCTATAATGTATTCATCTAAAAATGCCTTAATTTCCTTAGGCTTTCTGAGCATTAACTCAGCGCTTAATTCAGAGTTGCCTGTTTGTTTTGATTCTTCAATTACAATACCATGAGCCTGCTCAATACAGCGGTCACAAATATGTGCGTCTAGTCCTGCAATTAATAAATTTGTTTCTGGCTTTTTCCTTCCACAAAATGAACATTCTAATTCTTCTTTTGCCATAATTTAAATTCTAATTAGGAATTATATAGTCGAAATTAAAGGTAATTACTTGCGTGCTAATACTTCATCAATCATTCCGTAATCTAACGCTTCATTCGAAGTCATCCAGTAATCACGGTCAGAATCCTTTTCAACTTGATCGTATGTTTTACCTGAATGGCTAGAGATAATATCATATAATTCTTTCTTTATTTTTAAAGTTTCACGAACTGCAATTTCCATATCAGATACTTGCCCTTGCGTACCACTCATTGGTTGATGAATCATTACACGAGAGTGTTTTAATGCAGAGCGTTTCCCTTTTTCACCGGCACACAATAACACAGCCGCCATAGAAGCTGCAATACCTGTACAAATTGTTGCTACGTCTGGTTTTATAAATTGCATTGTATCATAAATACCTAAACCAGCATATACTGAACCTCCAGGTGAGTTGATATAAATTTGAACATCCTTAGATGCATCAGTACTTTGTAAGAATAATAACTGTGCCTGTATAATATTAGCTACCTGATCATTTACACCAGTTCCCAAAAAGATAATACGATCCATCATTAAACGAGAAAATACATCAAAAACAGCGATATTCATCTGGCGCTCTTCAATAATATTTGGCGTTAAGTTAGTTGGATACATACTCTCAATAATCTTACTATAATAATTACTATTGATGCCTTGATCTTTTATCGCAAATTTTTCGAATTCTTTACCGTAATCCATATATTTTTAAATTGTTTTTTGATTAAAAAAAAAGCGTAAAACTATTTCAGTTCTACGCCTTAAAGATACTAATTTATTCAATATCGTTTAACTGTAGAATTCTTTAACAAAATCATCATAAGTGATTTCTTTTGTTTTAATATTCGCTTCAGTCTTATATAAGTTTAACAATTTCTGACTCATTAACTGCTCAGACAAACGTTTTACCTCTTCTTGGTTTCCTAAAATACGTGCTGCAATGTCCTCTAATTCTTTTTCAGAAGGATTCATTTGACCAAATTGAGCCATTTGCCCTTTAATCATTTCCATTGAATACGCTTTCAAGTCTTCAAACTGAACTTGTAGGTTATGTTCTTGGATTAATTTTCCTTCAATTAACTGGTAGCGCATACTTTTTTCAGACTTTTCATATTCCTCTTTAGCTTGCTCTTCACTCATTTCTTCTTCACCAGCTGTTTGCATCCACTTTTGTAAGAAACTTGCTGGTAAATCGAATTTTGTATTTTCAACTAAATATTCAGTAACATCATTTAATAATTTCTGATCACCTTGTTGTGCAAATTGCTTTTCTGAATCTTCTTTGATTTTTTCTTTTAACTCGGTAACAGAAGTTACTGCTTTAGCTCCAAAAAGCTTATCAAACAAATCTTGATCTAAATCTGCTAATTCTCTTCCATTAATCTCGGTAACTTCAAAATTAACTTCAACATCTAAACCATGAGCATCGTCGTGAGATACTTTTAAAAATGTCATTAAGTCATGGTCATCATTAAACAAACCTTTAGTTTTTAACGATATAACATCTCCCACTTTGGCGCCAATAAATTTCTTAGGATTTGTTTTCCCTTTTAATTTATCTAAAGTGATCATAGTAGAATTATCAATATTCTTCTCTTCATTGAAGAAAGTTCCCGTAATTTCGGAATCTTTAGTAACTTCATTTTGAGAAATAATCTTACCATATTGCTTTTGAATATGCTCAATTTGATTATCAATCATTTTATTATCTGCAACAATATTGTAATGCGTAATTGCTTTTTTACTTTTAAGGTTTACATCGAATTCTGGAGCTAAACCTAATTCGAACTCAAAAGTAAAGGCATCTGCATCCCAATCTAAATCATCTTGTGCTTTTGGCAAAGGATTACCTAAAACATCTAATTTTTCTTCTACTAAGTACTTACCAAGTGCATCTTGAAGCAATTTGTTTACCTCATCAACCAATACAGCTTTACCATATTGTTTTTTAACCATTCCCATTGGCACATGACCTTTTCTAAAACCAGGAATGTTAGCAGACTTTCGGTAATCTGTTAAGATTTTCTCTACTTTGTCGCTGTAATCTTCTTTAGCGATATCCACTTTTACAACTGCATTTAATGCATCGATGTTTTCTCTTGTAATGTTCATTATTATTGAAACTAAAATTGGGCTGCAAAAATACAATATTTTTTGCAACCCAACAACAGTTTTAGACGTTTGGTTTTGAGCTACTTTTTATCTTCTTTTAAGAACGATTGTAACAATGATTGCAGTATAGATAAGAGGATACTGAAAATAAGTGCTGTCCAAAAACTACTTACTCCAAAACCGTCTATAAGTTTATCTGCTAATAAGATGATTAATGCATTTATAACAAGCAGAAACAAGCCTAAAGTAATTATTGTTATTGGCAAGGTTAGTATCACCAAAATTGGTTTTACCAACAAATTAAGTATGGATAGTACTACTGCAACTATTATAGCACCTAAATACCCATCTACACTTACTCCATTTAAAACATGTGCTAAAACAAAAACTGCAACTGCATTAAGTAAAAGTCTAATTAATAAATTCATGATATAATTTTGTTTTTATTTAAGATACAAAATTAATTACTTTCTCATAAAAATCTTTAGGATTCTCTGCATGTAACCAATGACCTGCATTAGAAATGGTAATAATTTTTGAATCTGGAAAGTGTCGTTGAATAATTGCTTCGTCACCTTGTCCTATATACTCAGATTTATCACCACGTAAAAACAAAGAGTCTTTTTTAAAAGTTGCATGTATTGGCAATGCTTCACCAACTTCTGAAACATTTTCTTTTAAAACTGGTAAATTAATTCGCAATCCTAATTCTCCTTTTTCAACCCAATATAAATTTTTGAGCAAAAACATACGTGTTCCCATTTCAGGAACATAATCACTCAAAAATTCATCTGCTTTACCTCTACTCTTAAGTTCTGAAAAATCTAAACGACTTAGTCCTTCTAGAATAGCATCATGATGCACAGGATAATAACGAGGTGAAATATCAGCAACTATAAGTTTACTAACTAGTTCAGGATATTTGGTTGCAAACAACATTGCCGTTTTTCCTCCCATGGAATGACCTAGCAAAATAATATCACTTAAATTATGATCATCACAATAGTTTTTCAAATCTTCAGCCATTAGCTCGTAATCAAAACGGTCTGAATGGAAACTACGTCCATGATTGCGCTGATCAACTAGATGAACTTCAAAATCAGCTTCGGCAAATTGCTTAGCTAAGCTTTTCCAGTTGTCACCCATTCCTAAAAAACCGTGAAGAATAATAAAAGGTTTACCTTCACCTATAATGTTAGAGTGTAATATCATTTCAACTTATCTAAATACTTACCAATAACAGTCTCAACTCCCATATACAAACTCTCAGCGATGAGAGCATGTCCGATTGACACTTCTAATAAGCCTGTAATATTTTCTTTAAAGAATTTTATGTTATCTAATGACAAATCGTGGCCAGCATTAATACCAAGACCTATCGCATTTGCCAAACCAGCACATTCCATGTAAGGATTTATAGCCTCTTTATTACCCATGCCATATTGGTGTGCAAAGGCTTCAGTATATAATTCTATTCTGTCAGTACCAGTAGATTTAGCACCTTCTATTTGATGTAAATCCGGATCTACAAAAATTGACGTTCTAATCCCATTACCTTTAAATTCTTTAATTACTTCAACTAAGAAATTTTTATGTTTTAAAGTATCCCAACCTGCATTAGAGGTTATTGCATCAATAGCATCTGGGACTAAGGTTACCTGTGTTGGCTTTATCTCTAAAACCATATTTACAAATTTTGGAATTGGATTGCCCTCTATGTTATACTCGCTATAAACTTCTGGTTTTAGATCATATGCATCCTTATAACGAATATGACGCTCATCTGGTCTTGGATGAATGGTAACACCTTCAGCTCCAAAACGCTGAACATCTTTTGCAAATTGAACGACATTTGGAACGTCTCCTCCTCTGCTATTTCTTAAGGTTGCTATCTTATTTATATTAACGCTAAGTTTGGTCATATCAATAGGTTTTGAATCACAAAAATACAAACATGAGAACGCTTTTTATGGTAATTTTTGATTAATTTGCAACATATTTAATGCTTAGCTATGCAACTACAGGATTTTGTAATTAATGATGTAAAACCACTTAGTACTACTGATAAAATAGGTGATTTACAATTGCTATTTAATCAGCTTACTTATTCACATATTCCTATTCAGAAGGATGGAATTTATCAAGGCTGTATTTCAGAAACTGACGTACATTGTTTTGAAAGTGCTAAGATAGTAAGTGATTGTAATTATGCTATTGAAGGTTTTTTTGTGAGACAAACTACAAATTGGTTAGATGTTCTTGAAGCGTTTGCTCAAAACGATTCTAACATAATGCCAGTATTAGACCATAATAATAAATACCTTGGGTATTATGAGCTCAATGATATTATACATTTATTTAATGAAACACCTTTCTTCTCTGAACCTGGCGGCATATTAATTGTAGAAAAAGGAATACATGATTATTCATTTAGCGAAATCAGTCAAATTGTAGAATCTAATGATGCCAAACTTTTAGGTGCGTTTATTTCTAAAATGGATGGTGATTTAGTTAGAGTAACTATAAAAATTGGTAACGGGAGTCTCAATGAAATCATTCAAACCTTTAGACGATACAGTTATAACATTGTATCTGGTCATGAAGATGATTCCTACATAGAAAGCCTAAAATCAAGATCTCAATATCTTGATAAATACCTAAATATGTAAGAATGAAAATAGCAATTTATGGTCAGAATTACATTAAGGATAACACTCAAGAAGTAGTAGAAAAACTTCTGTACTTTTTATTGGAGAAAGAGGCTATTGTTTATTTTGAACAAGATTTTATTAAAACTCAAAATTCTGCAATACAAAATAGTTCCTCAATAAGAAAATTTAACAAACTAGATGGTAGTTTCGATTTATTAATTAGCATTGGTGGCGATGGAACAATTTTAAGAGCTATTACCTATGTTAGAAATTTAGGGATTCCTATAGTTGGAATTAACACAGGTCGGTTAGGGTTTTTAGCTACCATACAGACCAATGAAATTGAAACTGCACTTTCTGAGATTTTCGAAGGTAAGTATAAGATTTCTGAACGCACACTACTAAGTGTATCAGCATCTCCTAAAAATAATGATATAGAAGAAACTAATTTTGCACTTAACGAAATTGCCATAAGCAGAAAGAATACAACATCAATGATAACTGTTGAAACCCATCTTAATGATGAGTATTTAACGTCTTACTGGGCCGATGGGCTCATTTTATCTACACCAACAGGTTCCACTGGCTATTCACTGAGTTGTGGTGGACCAGTTATTACTCCAGATGCTAACAATTTTGCACTAACACCCATTGCACCACATAACCTCAGCGCGCGTCCTTTGATTATTCCAGATAATACTAAAGTAACTCTAAAGGTAAATGGTCGTGAAGATCAATTTTTAATATCTCTAGACTCTAGGATAGCGACCTTACCAAATACAACAACTGTAACCATAGAAAAAGCAAATTTTGTTATTAAGATGGTAGAACGTTTAGAAGAGACTTTTTTGGATACGCTTAGAAAAAAATTACTTTGGGGAGAAGATCGTCGTAACTAAAGCCAAATTATACAATAATTACCTTCAAATTCTGTTTATCTGTAATACCAATTTGTGTCAAATTATTGAACACAAATCTTAATTACTATATTTGCAAACTCTTAAAAAATTATGAGGTACTTTATCCTAATTTTATTTGGCCTTTTTATATCCAAAAATGTTGACGCTCAAATTTATGAGGTTGGTGTTTTCTTTGGTGGAAGTAATTTTGTTGGAGATGTTGGCTCTACAAATTACATTTCGCCTAATCAGCCAGCAATGGGTGCTATAGTAAAATGGAACAGAAGTCCTAGACATTCTTTTAGAGCTTCTATTATATATACTGACTTAGAAGGTGTTGATAGTAAATCCAATGATCCCAGGCGTGTACAACGAGATTATGGTTTTGAAACTGGTCTTTTAGAGATATCTTTAGGAATGGAATTTACATTTATGGATTTTGATTTGCATACAATTGGTTTTAAAGGTACTCCGTATATATACTCAGGTATCACTATTGCTAATCATGACAATTATTATTTTACGCCGACAGGAGACTATACATCAGAAAATACAAGTAGTTGGGCTTATGGTATACCTATGGTTTTAGGTTACAAAACAAGGATGTCGAATCAATTAGTTTTGGCAGCAGAAGTTGGAGCTCGTTATACCTTCTCTGACGAATTAGATGGAAGCGTACCAGACTCTGCAGGGAGAGAATCTTTAAGCTTTGGAAATACTAATAGTAATGATTGGTATGTATTTTCAGGAATTACACTAACTTACACCTTTGGTAGAAGACCTTGCTATTGCAATTTTTAGATGAGTTTAAAAGAACAAATAAACAAAGAAAAGCTTCCCAACCATATAGCAATTATTATGGATGGCAATGGGCGTTGGGCAAAACAACAAGGTCTTTTGCGTGTCATTGGACACGAAAGTGGAACAAAAGCTGTGAGGCAAACTGTTGAAGCTTCAGCTGAATTAGGTATTAGAAACTTAACACTCTATGCTTTTTCTACAGAAAACTGGAATAGACCTAAACTCGAAGTACAAACTTTAATGAAGCTTTTAGTAAAGTCCTTGAAGAAAGAAATAAAGACCTTACAAGACAATAATATAAAGTTATCAGCTATTGGATGCTTAAATGATTTACCTAAAAAGGCTCATCAAGAACTTTTAGATGTTATAGAAAAGACAAAAAATAATACAAATATGACATTAACCTTAGCTTTAAGCTATGGATCTCGTGAAGAAATTGTTAATGTTATTAAAGAATTATCACTTAAAGTTAAAAATAATATAATTTCTGTTGAAAGTATTGATGAATCCATTATAAATAAGCATCTTTACACGCAAAATTTACCAGATGTTGACCTGCTTATTCGCACAAGTGGGGAACAACGTATTAGTAACTTTTTGCTTTGGCAAATTGCCTATGCAGAATTATATTTTACCGATATTTTATGGCCAGATTTTAAGAAAGAAAATCTATATGAGGCGCTCATAAATTATCAAAACAGAGAACGAAGATTTGGAAAAACAAGCGAACAACTTACCTAATACAACAGTATTGAAGTCATTAATTACACTAATTTGTACTGTATTTCTTTTTACAATTTCACCCATAGGTAACGCTCAAGTAGAAGGTGGTAAAAAATATGTTATTAAAAATATTACTGTAACAGGTAACACCAATTTTAGTGCACAAACAATTATCGCATATTCTAAGCTTAGAAAGGATGAAGAAATACAAATCGGCGGAGAAAAAATCGCTAATGCTGTAAAGACCTTGTGGAAGTCTAACTTATTTAGCAGTATAGATATCTATGTTACTAATATCGATGGAAACACAGCGGATTTAGAAATTAAACTTATTGATTTGCCAGAACTAAAAGACCTTACCATTGAGGGTGTTAAAAAAGGTAAAAAAGAAGAAATTGTTAATGAAAATAAGCTTCAAACAGGTCAAAAAGTTACAGAAAACCTTATTGCAACAACAAAGAACTACCTTACTAACAAATACAAAAAGAAAGGGTTCTTAAATACTAAAGTAAATATCACTACTTCTCAGGTTATTGATTCTGTGGAAAAAGAGCGTGTAGATATGCGTATCGCAATAGACAGAGGCCAAAAAGTAAAAATTAAAGCAATCAATTTTGAAGGCAACGAAAAGATAAAGGATAAAAAGCTTCGTAAAGCTATGAAGAATACGAAGAAAAAGAGCCTTAGCCCATTGAGAGTTTTGAAACGTTCAAAATATATAGAAGAAGACTTTAGAACAGACTTAGTCAGTGTTGTAGATTATTATAAGGAAAATGGTTATAGAGATGCTAGAATTATTTCGGATTCTATTAGTTATCTCGATGAAAAAACTATAGATCTTCATATCAAAGTAGAAGAAGGTCAACAATACACTTTTGGAAAAATATCTTTTGTAGGTAATTCAGTTTATTCTGATCAAACTTTAGCTGCTGTTTTAGGAATTAAAGAAGGTGACACTTATAATGGAGTTGAACTTAGAGAACGAATAGCAGATCAGAACAATCCTGACGCTAGTGATTTAACCAATTTATATCAGAACTATGGTTATATGTTCTCTACCATAAATCCTGTCGAAATTAGTGCTGAAGGCAATGTTATTGATATGGAAATTCGTATTTCAGAAGGTAAACCAGCATATTATAATAATGTAACTATTGTAGGTAACGATGTTACAAATGACCATGTTATATACAGGGAAATTAGAACACGACCTGGTGAGTTATACCGTAAATCTGACATTATTAGAACCATGAGAGAACTCGGGCAACTTGGTTTCTTTGATGCACAACAATTAACTCCAAACATTAAAAATCCAAACCCAGTTGATGGTACTTTAGATATAGAATATGCCGTAGTAGAACAAGGATCTAGTCAAATACAACTACAAGGTGGTTATGGTGGAGGTGGTTTCATTGGTACCTTAGGTCTATCGTTCAATAATTTCGCGATAAAGGATATTTTCAAAAAAGAAGCATACAAACCAGTTCCAAGAGGAGATGGGCAAAGTTTAGCATTAAGGCTTCAAGCAAGTCAATTTTTTCAAACTTATAGCTTCTCTTTTAGTGAGCCTTGGCTAGGTGGCAAAAAACCATATCAATTATCAACTTCACTTTCTCACTCAAAACAATTTTTATTTAATCAAGCAACTAGAAGACCCGATAAAAGTAGAAGTTTTAATATTACAGGTTTAACTCTTGGTTTATCTACCAGGCTTACAGAACCAGATGATTTCTTTATATTATCACAAGCCATTAGTTACCAACACTACGCTCTTAATAATTATAATACAGGTTTGTTCACCTTTGGAAACGGAACGTCAAATAATCTATCGTATACCATAGGTTTAAGTAGAAATAATCTAACCATAGATCCAATTTTCCCAACTGGTGGCTCTAGTTTTACTGCTTCAGCCAAATTCTCATTCCCTTACTCATTAGTAAATGGTGTAGACTATAAAGCTTTAAAAGATGAACGCGATTCATTAGATCCTACAGATGTCGATGATTTTGCACGTATTGGAGAAATCGATCAAGAACGTTACAACTGGTTAGAATTTTACAAAATAAAATTCAAGGCAGATTGGTATACATCTCTCGCAAAATTTGGTAAAAACAACTTAGTTTTGAGACCAAGCGTCGAATTCGGATTCCTTGGTGCTTACAATAATGACAGAGGTATTATTCCATTTGAGCGTTTCTTTGTTGGTGGTGATGGTTTAGGTAATTTTTCTCTTGATGGTAGAGAAATTGTGCAACTACGAGGCTATCCTAATCAATCTCTTTCAACTACAGACGGAGGTTCTATCTACAACAAGTTTTCTTTAGAGTTGCGCTATCCTATAACTTTGGGAGCACAAGCAAAGATATATGCATTATCATTTTTAGAAGCAGGTCAATCTGTAAATAGCTTTAGAGAATTTGACCCATTTAATCTCAAAAGATCCGCAGGTTTTGGTTTAAGAATATTTATGCCAGCTTTTGGTTTACTTGGTATAGATTTTGGACATGCTTTCGACAAATTACCAGATGGATCATCTCCAAAAAGATGGGAAACTCACTTCATTATAGGACAACAATTTTAAGTTTGGCACGATATTTTCTAATAGCTAATCGAGTATTTCATCATGGTGCTAAAATTTTTAAGAATATATTTCGTTAAATTTGAAGCAAAGTAATACTAAAACGACAAATTTTGGTTTTACCAATATAAGTCTCAAATAACAAAATACATTAATGATGAAATATAAAGTTCTTTTTTTACTGGCAATAATAAGTCTAATGAGCTTTAGTGCGAATGCACAACGAGGTGTTAGAATAGGTTATATTGATACAGAATATATTTTGCAAAATGTCCCAGAGTACCAAGAAGCTTCAACACAACTCGATAAGAAAGTTCTTAAGTGGAAAACTGAAATAGAAACAAAATTAAATGCTATTGAGCAGAAGAAAAAAGAACTCGATAATGAAAGAGTGCTTTTAACTAAAGAGCTATATGATGAACGTTTTGAAGATATTTCGTTTGAGGAAGCTGAAATTTTAGACTATCAGCAAAAGCGCTTTGGACCCAATGGAGATTTGATGATTCAAAAACGCCAACTTATTGAACCAATACAAGATCAAATTTTTTCAGCAGTACAAGAAATTGCTGAAACTAAGAAATATGATTTCGTATTCGATAAATCTGCAGATGTTGTAATGCTATATTCAGCAGAACGTTATGATATGAGCGAGCAAGTTTTGCGGACCATTACCAGAACATCTAAAAGAACACAAGCAAAAAACAAAAAAGAGCGTAAAGCACTTGAAGATGAAGAAGTTGTTCCTATAGTAAGTGAGGAAAAAGATGATCGTCAAAAAGCATTAGACGAACGAAAAGCAACAAGAGAGGCAGAATTGGCAGCAAAACGTCTTGAGAGAGAAAAAGCCGCAGAAGCTAGAAAAATCCAACAAGATTCTGTAAGAGAAGCGAAAAAGCGTGAAGCCGTAGAGCGTCGTCAAAAGGCTATAGATGCTCGCAACAATAAGAATGCTACAACTGATGATAAAGCAAAAACAACAGTTAAAGATTCAACAACAATAAAAAAATCTATTGTAAAAACAGATAGTACAAAAGCAAAAGCTGCGGTTAAAAAAGATTCAACCAGTACTAAAAAAGTAAAGACAGAAGCTGAAATTTTAGAAGAACAACGCCAGAAAAAAGTAAAAGATAGAGAAGCTCGTAAAAAAGCATTAGAAGATAGAAAGAAGAAAATTTTAGAGCAACGAAAAAAAGCACGTGAAGAGCGTGAGAAACAAATAAAAAAGAATGATTCTATAGCAAAAGCTAAGAAAAAAGAAGACAACAAATAATAATTTATAACACACAAATACAATTTAGAAACAATGAAACATTTAAAAACATTACTATTCGCAACAGTACTTTTTGTAGGAGCTACAAGCTTTACATCTGCCCAAAGTAAAATTGCTCATATTAATAAACAAGAGCTAATTAAAGCTATGCCTGCGTACACGCAAGCTCAAGCAGAAATTGATAAGCTAAGTGAAACTTATCAGGCAACGATACAAGGTTCTCTTAAAGAGTTAGACACAAAGTTAAAGCAGTACAATGCTGAAGCTGAAGGACAAACTCAAGAAGAAAACCAGAAACGTATGCAAGAAGTTGAAGGTATGAAGCAAAGTTTAGGTCAATACCAGCAGCAAGCGCAAAAAGATTTACAAGAAAAGGAGTATAATCTACTAAAGCCTATCGTTGAAGAAGCAGATAAGGCAATTGCTAGTGTTGCAAAAGCTCAAGGTTTTCAATATGTAGTGGATTCTGCAATGCTAATTGTAGCAGATGGGAAAGACCTTATGGCAGATGTTAAAAAACACCTGAACATATAATTACAACTAAAATATACAGCTAAAAAGTCGCTTTAAATTAAGCGACTTTTTATTTTTGTAATAATGAGTAAAAAACCTATTGGCATATTCGATTCTGGTATAGGAGGTACATCTATCTTTAAGGAGATTCATACACTTTTACCTAATGAAAACTGCATCTATTTAGCAGATAGCAAAAATGCTCCTTATGGCAATAAATCTGAAGAAAAGATTCTTCAGCTCAGTATAAAAAATACAGAATATCTTTTGGATAAAGGCTGTAAAATTATAGTCGTTGCTTGCAATACTGCAACTACTAATGCAATTTCGTATTTAAGGGCTAATTACGATATCCCTTTTATTGGTATAGAACCAGCTATAAAACCAGCTGCTTTAAATACACAATCTAAAACTGTCGGAATTTTGGCAACTAAAGGTACATTGAGCAGTCAGTTATTTCATAAAACAACAGACTTGTATGCGAGTGGAATAAAAGTTATTGAGCAGGTTGGTGAAGGTATTGTGCCACTTATTGAAACTGGTCAGTTAGATTCTCACGAAATGAAAGCATTGTTAGAAACCTATTTGGAACCTATGTTAAAACAAGACATAGATTACTTGGTTTTAGGTTGTACGCACTATCCTTATCTCATTCCGACACTTACTAAAATGCTTCCAGAAAATATAACGATTATCGATTCTGGTTTGGCAGTTGCTAAGCAAACTCAGGCTATTTTAACACGTCAGAACCTATTGAACAGTTCTATCGATAAACCAACTATAAAATTATTTTCTAACGGAGATATTAGCGTATTGAATTCAGTTTTAAATAATGAATTTGATGTTTCTTATTTAGATTTCTAGTAAGCTTTGATATTTAACCCACACTTATAAAGCATGAAGCTAATTTTCATATACAATGCTAATTCAGGAAAATTAAATGCCATATTTGATGCCGGACATAAATTATTTAACCCTTCAACTTATAAATGCAGTTTGTGCGCGTTAACCTACGATACGTTTACTGAAAATGAAACGTGGAAAGCTTTCAGAAAAGAAAGTGACCTAATAATGGAGTTTTACCATAAAGATGAATTTGAAAGGACTTTTCCTAATGTAAATATGATATATCCTGCAATTCTTAAACTTGAAGGTAGCCAACTCACAATGGTTTTAAATAATGATATTTTGAATGAAATTCCAGATGTTGAAGCATTGATAGCTAAGCTGAAATCTAGTCTTTAAACCAACTTGAGTATTTTACATAGTTATCAGCAATTCTATTAATCTCTCCAGAAATTAATGCTGTACTAATATCCTTTACTTTTTTTGCTGGAACACCTGCATAAATACTACCAGATTCTACAATAGTATTTTTAGTAACAACAGCACCTGCAGCTATAATACTGTTACTCCCTATTACACAATCGTCCATAACAATACTTCCCATACCAATGAGTACGTTATCTTCTATAGTGCAACCATGCACAATAGCATTATGTCCAATAGAGACATTATTACCAATAGTTGTTGGCGATTTTTTATATGTTGCATGAATAACTGCTCCATCTTGCACATTCACCTTATTTCCCATTTTTATGAAATGTACATCTCCTCTAATAACGGCATTAAACCAAATACTACAATCACTACCCATAGAAACTTCACCTACTATGGTTGCATTTTCGGCCACATAGCAATCTTTTGGTATTTGAGGATGTTTTCCTTTTACTGGTTTTATAATTGGCATAATTACTTAAAATAAGATAATAAATCAGACTTTTTAGAAGCAGAAACCATAATCTCTTTTCCGTTGCTCAACACCACACTTCCACCTTTACCTTTTACATACTTTACTATTTCATTGACATTCACCAAATAGCTTTTGTGTACTCTAGCAAAATTGGCATCTTTTAAGCTCTCTTCTATGTACTTTAATGTTTTACTCACAAGTTTCTTTTTGTTAGTGTTAAGAAAGATCTCTGTATAATTATCATCTGCTTTGCAATACATTATATCTGCAGTTTCTAAAACTTCAAAACCATCTTGTTGTGGTATTGTGATTTTACCATTAACTGAATTTGTTTTAGGTATTAAAACCTGATCTTGTAAAGCATCTTCTTTAGTTCTAATTTCAGTAACATAATCCACAGCTTTAATCAACTCATCAATTGAAATAGGTTTCATTAAATAATAAGAAGCGTGTGCGTTTAAAGCTTCAATTGCATAATGATTATAAGCCGTTACAAAAATAGTCTCAAAATTTATATCACCCACTTTATCTAATAAATCAAATGCATTACCATAAGGCATTTCTACATCTAGAAAAACCACATCTAAGTCGTTATTTCTTATTAATACCAGGGCTTCATCTACGTTGGCAGCTTCACCTAAAATTGAAATATTTGGGCAATACTTGGTAAGATAATTTCTAAGAATATCTCTACTTGTTTCTTCGTCTTCAACTATAATTGCATTTAACTTCATATTTAATCTTTTTTTAAAGTCACGACTACTTTTGTTCCTACGTCTTTTAAATCTTGAAAATCTTCAATCGTTACATCGACTTTGTCTTTATACATTTCATTTAAAATTGCAACACGTTTCTTAATGTTGTTCATACCTTTAGAATTCTGCTTTTTCTGATTGTTTGTTTTTAAGGCTTTAGAGCGTTCTCTACCAATACCATCGTCTGAAATGGTAATAGTTATTTCATCTTTGGCTTTTGGCTTTATTGCTATACTTAAATGTCCTTTTTCTGTTTTATAACGCAAACCGTGCCACACAGCATTTTCAATATAAGGTTGTAATAGCATTGGCGGAATCTGAAATTCTTCAACATCAATAGTTTCATCGACATCTATTGAATAATCGAACTTATCTTGAAATCTAAAATGCTCTAGTTTAGTGTATAGATCTAATAATTCAATTTCTTTTTCAAGTGGGATTAAATCCTCTTCGCTATTCTCCAATACTGAACGCATCAGACGTGAGAAATCAGATAAATACTTATTTGCAGTACGCTCATCATTCGATGCAATAAAGCTATTTACTGAATTTAAGGCATTAAATATAAAGTGTGGATTCATTTGGCTTCGCAACGATTTTAACGCCAGTAAATTATTGGCTAATTTTTGTTGCTTTATATATTTAAACATGAAATATGCGGTGACCAACAATAATATTAAGCCACCAATAAGTGAATATATAATGAGTTGTTGACTTTTGTTTCGCTCTTGAGTAAGTTCATATTTACTTTTAGATAGCGCTCTATCGCTCTCCAAAGACGTAATTCTGTTTTGTTGCTCTGCTATATTTCTACTGAAGCGTGCTGCTCTTGAAATTTCTTGTTCTTTTTTAGCGTATAACTCATCTACTACAATTTTATAATTATCCATCATAGCAAGTGCTTCATCAGTCTCACCTGTTTTTATAAGCGCTTCTGAAAGTCTTCTCGTGGCATCTTTTTTTACCACAAGATCCTCCTTTTCATCTGCCTCTTTCCTACTTTCTTCTAAATAGGGTATCGCATCTGCATAATTATTTTGTAAAATAAGTGCATTACCAATCTTATAATTCTGTTTTTGAGAAGTTATTGGACTTTCGTTTGGTATAATTGAATCTTTTTCAATATCCTTTATGCCTTCAATCGCTTGCTTTCTTAATACAATTTCCTCTTCATAATCTTGATTATCACTATTGAATTCAGCAACTTCAATTTGTTCTTCAACTGCACGTTTTTTATTTTCTTTTGTGGCTAGATTAAGTGAATTACTGTAATAGGTCTTAGCCTTATCTTTTTCACCTTTTTCATTATAAGCCTTGGCTATTTTAGAATTTAAGTCCGTTACTTTTGGTGCTATCAAATGTTTTTCCGCTACTTCTAAACCTTCTTCGTAAGATGAGATTGCTTTAGGAATATTTTTAAGTTTTAAATACGCATCACCAATGCCTTCATATAGAACTGTTTTTTCATAGTTAGTTAACTTCTTCTCATTAAGATTTTCATATGTAGAAATACTCATTTGAAAATCACCATCACTGAAATAGGCTTTTGCTAATTTTAGGTTTGCCGAAGCTGTTTTAGCATTCTCAAGACTAATTTTATACTCCGAAATTGCCAAATCGTACTGTTTCCAATGTACATAAACATCACCTAACAACTCACGAGCTTCTGCTCTCTGTTTGGAACTAATTTCTACATCTAAGGCATCGCCAATAAATTTTATGCTTTTCTCGGCATCCTTTTTGAGATAGGTATCAGCCGAATCAATCATTTGGTTAAATCGCTTTATAGCGGTATAATCTTTGGATTTTCTCGAACTCCAATTATCTTCTGACCTCACCTTTATAGTAATACGCTCACTATTCTCTATGGTATGGAATATGGTTTCAAAATCCTCGTGTCTTATAATCAGCTCATCACCAATCTTTGCACTCACATTAAAATTACCATTAATATCTGTGGTGGTATATCTTCCACCGTTTATTAGGATTTCTACATTACTGTAGGGTTTTCTCGACTCCTCATCATAAACAGATCCTCTAAGATTGAATGTTTTATCCCTCTCTGATTTTATTCTTTCGTTTATCTGTCCAAAAACAAAACTACCAAGCAATAGAAAAAGTAGAGTTATACTATATGTTTTGAATGTTTTCACCAATCTGTTTTATTAATTGGAATAAACTTACATACTTTATTTGGTTTCAAAAAATGGCTTATCTAGAATTTGAGTCTTTTTTACCACTAAAAAGCCATCGTCACTAAATATATGATTCTCTTCACTCATTGAAAATGGCACTTTACTCATTGCTGTTTTTTCTTAAAGTTTTTTCAACTGAGCTTTACAGCATCATTAATCAAAAACATAAATCAAAATGAAAAAAAGCAATTTAGCATTTGTAATGTTATTACTTAGCTGTTATTTCTTATCGGCTCAGCATAAAGGAAACTACAATCAAATTACTCGAGATATTTCTCGACAAAATATTTTAACTTCTGGAAATGCAAATATTTACAATCCGGTTGTTCAACAGCAAATAAACAAAGTATTACATCCAAGCAATGTTTTGACTATTGATGTAAAAGCACTTCAGAATGTAAGTGCTACAACTTATACTGCCATATTTAATATATCGCAAATTGGTCCTTCGGCAGAAAAAACAAATCAGCTCATGAAAGAACGTATTGATAGTATTAAGTATCGTCTTATTAGTAAAGGTATCACTAAAAAGGATATTGCTATTGATGTTATTTCTTTTGTGCCAAACTATGAAGTTGAAGTGACTAAAAAACTATTCAGCAAAACCTACACTGAAGTACCGAAAGGTTTTGAGCTTCAGCAAAATATTCATATTCAATTTACTAAGACTAATCAGTTTGAAGCAATTTTAGAGGCTTGTGCAAAAAGCGAAGTTTATAACTTGGTTAAAGTTGATTACTTTATTGAAAACATTCAAACGGTCTATAAAAATCTTCAAGACCAATTATTAAAGCTTATTGAAGAAAAGAAAGCCTATTATACGACTTTAGGTTTTGATATGTCTGAATATAATGTTGCCATTGCAGATGATAAATACTGTTACTTTCCAAAAGATTTCTACCAAAGCTATCAGGCTTATAACAGTGTCTCATTCGATGCTTTAGAGAAAAAGAAACCCATTACTTCGGTAAAAAAGCAAACATCTTATTACTACCAACCATTAACTTATGAAAGCTATGATGTCGTAATAAACCCTTCAATCTTAGAACCAGTTGTTCAAATAGGAATGAATATAAAATTGCTCTTTACTCCAAAACCAAAAGAGAAAAAAGAACAACCGATTGTTAAAACAAAAATTGACCATAAATACTATGTAATTTCTCCAAATGGAACCATAGATGTAAAAGAATTAAATACTAAAAATTAAAATTATGAAAACACAATTTAAACCTATACTGCTCACATTAAGCCTTATTACACTTATGACTTGCAACGCAAATTCGAAATCGAATCAGCAAGATTTAGCAGTTGTTGAAACTGTAATTGAAACAAATTCGAAATCTGAAAAACCAGAAATTAAAGTAGCATTATTGTTAGACACAAGTAATAGCATGGATGGTTTAATAGACCAAGCTAAAGCACAACTTTGGCAGGTTGTAAATGAACTTTCTTATGCAAAGTGTGAAGATGAAAGTCCTAATCTTAAAATTGCCCTTTACGAATACGGTAATGATAATCTCAATGCTGATGAAGGTTATCTAAGACAAGTAATCACTTTTAGTGACGATTTAGATGAAATTTCAAAGTCACTCTTTTCACTCACTACCAATGGCGGAAATGAATACTGTGGAAAGGTGATTACAACAGCTTTAAACCAATTAGATTGGGGAAAAGATAAAGATGATTTAAAACTTATTTTCATAGCAGGAAATGAACCTTACACACAAGGAACTGTTAGCTACAAAGATGCCTCAAAACTGGCGCATCAAAATGATGTTACAGTGAATACTATTTTTTGTGGTGATTATAATCAAGGTATTTCAACCTACTGGAAAGATGGTGCAGACCTAACACATGGAAACTATATGGCAATTAATCATAATAAAGCTACTGTACATGTAGCATCACCTTATGATGATAAAATCTTAGAGTTGAATGAAAAATTAAATAGAACATATGTTGCCTATGGAAAAAAGGGAAGAGCGAAAATGGAACTGCAAGCAGAACAAGATTCTAACGCTAGAAGTTATAATAAAGCAAATGCCGTAAGTAGAACGGTTAGTAAAAGTTCACGTTTGTATAAAAATAGTTCTTGGGATTTAGTTGATGCCGAAAAAGAAGATGACTTCTCTTATGAAAAATTAAAAGATGAACAACTTCCTGAAGAATTAAAAGGAAAGTCTCAATCCGAAATTAAAACTTATATTGAAAAGAAACGCAAAGAACGTGAAACACTTCAAAAAGAAATTGCTGAGCTTAACATTAAACGTCGAGACTTTATTTCGAACAAAACCAAAGATTCAGAAAATGGGTTAGAAAGCGCTTTGATTAAAGCCATAAAAACACAAGCTAAACAAAAAAATTATAAATGGGAAAAGTCCTAAAAACAAAAAAGGCTCAATTTTCATTGAGCCTTTTTTATTAGTTTATTGCAGGACAATTACATTCATATTTCTCTCTTCTACAATTAAAGTTGTAACCCAATGTTATTTGGTGAAAACCTCCTGTATTAAAGTTTACTGTATTTGCTTGGTAAGAATAGGTGTAAGCAAAAACAAAGTTATTGTAATCAACACCTAAAAATGGAGTTATATACTGTAATTTTTGACTACTAATACCAGAACCATCTTGAAATTCTGCTCCATCTAGACTACGTCTATAAGATAATCCTCCCCAAACTTTACCAAAATCCATTTCCCGATATACTTTTATGTTAGCATCTATTGAAGACTCCTCGGTTGCATCTCTATACATGTACATAAGTGAAGGTTCGTAACTCCAATCGCTTCCGAATTTGCTAAATGTATAACCCATAGATAATAAATAGGTTCTTAAGTTTCTAAACTCAAATCCTTGATTATTAAAATTTATGCCTTCATTTTTCAAAATATTTTTAGCCGTAAAATGAGCATAAAAATCTACGAAATGGTATGAAAAACCGAAATCAATATTAAAATTTGTAGCACTTTGTTCTATTCCAGCTATTAACTGATCAAATTCTCCTGGTGCTAAAAAGTCTGTTTCATCTAATTTGTATTGAAGAAAACCTGCACTCAAACCAAATGATAACATATTCAAATCAATTTCATTTCTTGAAAACATCAAATGATAAGCAAATGTGGCATAACCACCAACTGTAGAATGGTAACCATTAGCATCGTTAAAAAGAACACCTCCTATTGCAACTGGTGAATCTCCAATTCTTCCGTTCATGCTTAATGTTTGTAAACTTGGTGCATCATCTACACCAAACCATTGCTGCCTTGCTGTTAATCTTACCTTAGCACAATTAGCTACACCAGCCATAGAAGGGTGGATTAAGTAATAATTATCAGTTAAATAATCCGAATAAATAGGAATACCTTCTTGAGCAAAACTAAAATCTGCCAGTAAAGTTATTAATGCTATTAAACAATATTTTTTTAATCTCATATTTTTTTATCGTTTCAAGGTAAAATGGGCTTTAAATTCTTTTCGGTTACCGGTCATTGGTTCGTCATACTCTACCATAAACCA
>NZ_CANMCZ010000004.1 GCF_947496485.1 uncultured Winogradskyella sp. | reverse complement strand
GTGACTTACACATTCACAGTAACCAATACTGGTGATGTATCGATTAATTCTGTTACTATCACTGATGATTTATTAGGTGGTGATATTACAGCTACGCTTACTCTTACTGGTGATAATGGTGATGGTATTCTTGACCCAACTGAAACATGGGTATTTACTGCACCAGATTATACAATAACACAAGCTGATGTTGATGCTGGTAATATTACCAACAATGTAACAGCTGAAGGTTTAGAACCTGATGGAACAACTACGGTTCAAGCTACGGATACTTATGTAATCGATGCTAATAATCCGGATGTGACACTTTGTAATGAATCTGGTTTACAACTTATAAAAACTGGAGTGTTCAACAATGAAAATGGAAATGACTGTACTGAAATTGGTGAGACTATAACGTACACCTTTACTGTAACCAATAATGGTGATATAGCATTAGGAAATGTAATTATTTCTGATCCTTTATTGGAAAATGCAACACCACCTGTGAGTATTAACTTTGTTTCCGGAGATACAGATAGCGATAATCAATTAGATCCAGATGAAACTTGGATATATAATGCTACCTATTTAGTTACTCAAATAGATATTGATGCTACTCAAGTAATTAATACAGCGACCGTAACTGCAGAAGAAGTTGTAAATGGAACAATTATAACCGCTTCATCTCAGACTATAACTGATTTAATTGAAGACACTACTCCACCTGACATTTCTAATTGTGCTGTTCTTGATGAAGTTATTGAGTGTAATGGTGCAGAGAATGAAACAATTGCTAATAATTGGAATGCCGCTAATATTATGGCTTTAGAAAATTGCGCAACAGATGCTTGTGATAATAATGTTATAGTAACTTCAGACTATACCTTTGGAAATCTAGTTTCTGATTGTGGTGCTGGTGGAACAATAACTGTAATTTATACGCTTACAGATGCAACTGGAAATGCTAATACTTTCACTGCTACTCTTACACTACAAGATACAACTGGGCCTGATTTATCAGCATGTACTGTTGTTGATGAAACTATAGAATGTAGTGGTGATGATAACGAAACTCTTGCTATGGCTTGGAATGCTGCTAATATTGCTGCACTTGAAACTTGTGGTACAGATGCTTGTGATGTAGACCCAACAAACGTAGTGACTTCAGATTATGACTTTGCTAATCTAGTCCCAACATGTGGTGCTGGTGGTACAATTACTGTCTTATATACTGTAGCTGATGATTGTGGTAACACTTCAACTCTTACTGCTACGTTAACGATTGAAGATACAACACCACCTACATTTTCTGTCCCTGCTAATATCACTATTGAATGTGACGTTGATGCTACAGACTTGGCGCTTACAGGTGATGTTACTGATGAATCCGATAATTGTGATAGTGGTTTACAAGCTACTTTCACTGATGGTACTGCAGATGGAGCTTGCTCTAATGAATATATTATTACGCGCACATGGTCATTAACTGATGCCTGTGGAAATAATACAACTTTTGTTCAAACTATAACAATTCAAGATACAACTGCTCCAATGTTCAACGAAACATTACCTGCAGATGCTAACGTAGAATGTGATAATGTACCAACAGCAGAAACATTAACTGCTAGTGATAATTGCGGTGATGCAACAGTTGAATTTACTGAAGTGATTACGAATGGAGCTTGTATTGGTGACTATATTATAGAACGTACATGGACTGCTACAGATAGTTGTAACAATGATACTGTACATACACAAATAATAACTGTTGAAGACAATACTGCACCTACAGTAGTTACAGGATTCGATGAAAATATAACGGTTGCTTGTGATGATATCCCTGAAGTTCCAAGTTTAGTATTTGAAGATTCGTGTTCTAATAATATAGATGTAGTATTCGATGAAGTTTCAACTCAGGTTAATGATTTTGATGATTATTCAATCATAAGAACATGGACAGTGACTGATGATTGTGGTAATGAAGCGGTATTCACACAAAATATAACAGTAGAAATAAGTAATGTCATTAACGTTATGGATGCCGAACGTTGTGTCCTTGATATTGAATTTGATTTATTCGATTTATTATCCGGTGATTTTAGCATGGATGGAGCATGGAGTGTCGTAACTGGTAATACAACTCTAAACGGAAGTTTCTTTGATCCTTCAACAGCTGATGTTGGTATATATACATTTATGTACTCTATTACTGAAGGACCATGTCCTAAAGAAGTAGAAGTTACAGTTACAATGGATGATGATTGTTTAGTACTACCTTGTAGTTCTGAAGATAATGTAGTCATATCTAAGACTGTGACTGCAAATGGCGATAATATCAATGATTATTTTACAGTAGACTCTATTGAGCAATGTGGCTTCGTTATTGAAGTACAAATATTCAATCGTTGGGGAGCTGAGATATACAAATCTAATAATTACCAAAACGATTGGAATGGTAATGCTCATGGATCTTCCGTAGGAAATTCTGGCAAAGTTCCAACAGGTACATATTATTATATTATTAATATAAAAGATAGTGGATTAGCACCATTTACAGGTCCTATCTACGTGGCAACAAATTAAAACTTAACCGATGAAGTTATCAAAATTTATAAGTATTGCCATAGTCATATTGAGTGTCTCTACTGCTTTTGCGCAGCAATTACCTCAGTTTACGCAATACATGTTTAATACTATTTCTATTAATCCGGCTTATGCAGGTAGTAGAGAAACACTTAGTGTAGTTGGTTTGCATAGAAGCCAATGGGTTGGTTTAAAAGGTGGACCAGAAACCCAGACCCTATCTGTTCATACACCAATGAGGAACGAAAAAATGGGTTTAGGTATCTCATTTATTAATGACAAGTTAGGTTATGAAAATTTCTCATATTTATATGCAGATTATTCATACACAATTAATACTAGTGAAACTACAAAATTAGCTTTTGGTATTAAAGGTGGTTTTACACACTATACCTTAGATCAAGAGCTACTTAATGATCCTTCTGTTGTTGATGACCCGTTCTTTAATGATGTATCTAACCGTTGGAGTCCTAATGTTGGTGCAGGTCTGTACTTACACTCTCAGCGTTGGTATGTTGGATTATCAGCACCTAGAATATTAAATACCGACTACAATAAAGGACGTCAGGGCACTTTAGATTATATTGCATTAGAACGTATAAGTTACTATTTAACCGGTGGTTATGTATTTGACTTAAATGAAACGACTAAGCTAAAACCTTCAGTATTATTAAAAGCAACAAATGGTGCACCACTTTCTTTTGACATTTCTGCAAACTTCTTATTTAATGAAACATTTTGGATTGGTGGTGGCTACAGAGTAGATCAAAACACTTCTGCTTTAGGTGCTATTGCAGATTTTCAAATATCAAAACAATTAAGAATTGGTTATGCTTATGAATTTCCATTCTCGGACTTAAGGGCATATACCAGTGGTACACACGAAATATTATTGATGTTCGAAATCTTTAAAAGTAAACGAATTAAATCGCCAAGATATTTCTAAAAAGAAACGCATTATGAAGACAAGATTATTAATTATTACTCTTATTGTAAGCTGTTCGTTATCTTTTTCCCAAACGAAATTGGCAGATAAGTTTTTCGATAATTACTCTTATGAAAAAGCCATTGAGTTATACGAAAAGGCAATTTCAAAAGGCGATAATAGTGTTCATGTTCTAACGCGGTTAGGAGATGCCTACTACAATAATTCTAAATCTGAGAAAGCTGCTTATTGGTATGGCGAAGCTTTAAAAGAGCATAAAAAAATTGAAGCCGAATATTTATATAAATATATTCAATCATTAAGAAGCATAGGTAGTTACAAAGAAGCTGACAAGTGGTTTAAGGAATTAAGTGCTGCTCAACAAGGCGATAGCAGATTAAAAGGCTATAATCCTGATGAAGTAGATTTGTACAGTAAATTAACCGCTGAGGGAGATATAATTGTCACCATTGAAAATCTACCTTTCAACTCTGAATATTCAGACTTTGGACCTTATGTGGTCGGCAGCAAGCTGTACTTTGCTTCTGCAAGAGGTGACGACAAAAAAGTTTATAACTGGAACAAAGAACCTTTTTTGGATTTGTTTGAAGTAAATATTATAGATAGTAATGATTTTCTTTCTTTTGATTCACCGAAAGAAATTAAAGGTGAAAAGGTAAACACCGATTATCACGAAGCCTCTATTGCAATTACTAATGATGGCAAAACTCTATATTTTACAAGAGATAACATCAATAAGCGTAATAGATTGCAATATGACAAAGAAGGCACTACACATCTTAAAATTTATAAAGCGACTTTAATAAATAATCAATGGACAGATGCTGTAGAACTTCCATTTAATGATGATGTATTCTCAACAGGTCATCCCGCTTTGAGTGTTGATAATAAGACATTATACTTCGTTTCAGATCGTGAAGGCGGTATTGGTCAAACAGATATTTATTCTGTCTCAATTAACGAAGATGGATCCTACGGAGAACCTATAAATCTTGGTGAAAAAATTAATACTGAGGGACGGGAAATGTTTCCTTTTATTAGTCAAGATAATACATTGTTCTTCTCTTCTGATGGCTATTTAAATTTAGGACTGTTGGATATATTTAAATCAAACATCCTAAAAGGCGATCGCTCTGAACCAGAGAATTTAGGGGCGCCATATAATAGTGGATATGACGATTTTGCATTCTTTGCAGATTCATCAGGCCAAAAAGGATATTTCTCTTCTAATAGACCAGAAGGTAATGGTGGTGACGATATTTACAGCTTTAATGCAGTTTTATGTAAGCAGCAGCTTAAAGGTGTTGCCAAAGATGATAGATCTGACATGGAATTACCCGGAGTCTCAGTAAAATTAATCGATGAAACAGGCAAGGTCATTGAAGAGGTTATAACTGAAGATGATGGAACATATACTTTTGAAATTGACTGTAATAAAACCTATACTATTCTTGGTAGTAAACCAGATTACAAGGATGATAAAGAGACACTTGCAACAGCATACGATAATGAGAAGGAAAATACTGTTGACTTATTCTTAATTCCTTTAATTACTGATAATCAAATCGTCATTAATCCAATATTTTTTGATTTTGCCAAATCAAATATAAGAACAGATGCACAATATGAGTTAGAAAATATTGTTGATGTACTAAGAAAGCATGAGGATATGATAATTAAAATTGAATCGCATACGGATAGTAGAGGACGCGATAAATACAATATGAAATTATCTGACAGAAGAGCTAAATCTACTAAAGATTATCTTATCTCTAGAGGTATTCATGCTAGTAGAATAGAAAGTGCTATTGGTTATGGTGAAACAAAACTTTTAAATAAATGTGGTAATCGTGTAAAATGTACTGAAGAGGAGCATCAAATAAACAGACGTTCTTATTTTTACATTGTAAGCGAGTTTTAGACCTCAAAAAATAACTTTTTTTAAAGAGCAAGCTTTTATAGGCTTGCTTTTTTTGTATTATCTTTATTCTCAACGGATTTCAAATTAAAAAAATGGAACTGACAAAAGACATAAAGGAATATGTAGATAAAAGTGTCCTTTGCTGGCTTGCTACAGTCTCTGTCGAAAACGTACCAAATGTCTCACCAAAAGAAATTTTCAACTACTTTGAAACTGATAAAATAATTATCGCAAATATCGCTTCACCTCAAACGGTTCGAAATATAAAGGATAACCAAAATGTTTGTGTGAGTTTTATCGATATTTTGAAACAAAAAGGATTTCAAATTAAAGGAAAAGCTAAAATCATTACAGGAATAGATTCAAAATTCTCGGAAATGGAAAATATTTTGACTGAAATGACAGAAGGAAAATTTCCATTCAGGACAATTACTGAAATATCTATTGAGCAAGTGAAACCAATTATTGCACCTAAATATATTTTCTATCCTAATACAACAGAAGTAGAACAAATTGAAAGTGCAAAAAAGACTTATGGAATGAAAATGTAAAAAGAATAAGTTAAAAAAAGAATGCAGTCTATAGCAATTTTATACCAAGCCAATCTTCCGCCAACTAATGATGGCATTCAGAAACCAATGAAGCCAGGCGGATACTCCGATAGCGGAGCAGACATCGCTTGCGAATTGATAAAGCATAATATTTCGATAGTTACACCTTCTGAAAATCCAGATATTAATAATGATTTTGATTGGGTTTTTCCTGATACTAAAAATGGAATTCAAGATGCTTTGGATAAAGGTGCCAATACATTTTGGCTAAATACTATTTTATACCAAAATCACGTCATAGAAAGCTTCTTTGGATTGGATATTCAGTTTGTTGGGCAAATACCAAGACAAGTAGATGCTTATGATGATAAATATTTTACAAATGAGCTTTTGCGGAAAAACAAAATTCCCATACCCAAAACTAAATTGATTTCAATCGATAATATGGCCGATTATGAATTGGATATTCCTTTTCCTTTAGTTGTTAAACCGATAAGAGGGAGAGGAAGCCAAGGTGTTTCATTGGTTAAAAATCAAAAAGAATTAGACACCAAACTAAATGAAATATTCTCTGATAAGATCTACGGAAATATGATCTATGTAGAGCAATTTTTGAGCGGCCAAGAAATAACAATTACGGTAATGCCATCAGGTACTTATTTAATTAAAAATCAAAAAAGAACTTTTAAAAAACCTTGGAGCCTTCCAGCTGTAAAAAGGTTTAACCATATAAACGGAATTGCACCTTACAATGGTATAGTAGCAGTAATAAAAAACAGCTCAGTTCTTAATCATAGTGAACTAAATTCAGAGACTATTATTAAAGTTTGCGATCATTGTGAAAAAGCAGGTGAATTATTAAATATAAAAGCACCTATAAGAATAGATTGCCGTGCAGAAGAAAATGGAAATTATTTTTTATTCGATCTGAATATGAAACCCAATATGACAGGACCGTCAAGACCACATAGACAAAATCAAGATAGTTTAACCTTATTGGCTTCCAGAGAAATTGGATGGGATTATATAGACTTATTGAATAATATGCTTATGCAAGCTTGGAGGCCAATAAATCCAAGCAATTGAATAAAAAAGCCACAAAAATTGTGGCTTATAGAGGCTTTTAAAAAGTTGTAATCTCTTCTATCTTTTTATAAAAATGTTGGTAAAATACCACTTACCTGCTTCATTTTGTTCAGCAGAGACATCAAAATCTGTATAATTACCTTTAATATTATCTCTGTGACTTGGACTATTTATCCAAGCATTAACTACAGATTGTGCAGAATTGAAGCCATAAGCCACATTTTCTGAAACTATATTAGCATTTGCATTAACTTGTAAACTTTGCTTTCTTTGAAAAAAGTTATCGTGAGATACGTTATTTACTTCTATCATATAATCTGTATGAGTATAGGCAACAGCTTTTACAGTATTATGTTGATTTAATGCACTTAATCCCTCACCAATTCTATAAGCATTTATGAGCTCCATAATCTCGATTTCAATCTGTTTAGCTTGAGGAGCAATAGGCACTTCAATCGAATTTATAGCATCTTCTGCGACAGTATCAGTTGAGCAAGATGTAAAGCCAAAGACGGCAACAATAGCCAAACATGGCAATAGTTTAGACAATCTCATAAGTAGGTTATTTAGGTTTGGGATATCTAAGCTAGTAACCTAAATACTAAAAAAAAAGAAAATCTAGAAAAATTCGATGAAATACATGTATTTTATCGATTTTTTATGCCAAACATCGATTAAATGCACGTTTTAGAATAAAAAAAATGGATTATGACGTTTAAAATTACCTTTAGTCGATAGTTTGTAACTATGGGGAAAGACGCTCTATTTTCCAATCAAAATCTTCTTGAAGTTGATAGCGGATTCTATCATGTAATCTATTAGGTCTGCCTTGCCAGAATTCTAGCTCAACAGGTTTTACTATGTATCCTCCCCAATTTTTTGGACGCTCAATATCCTTACCTTCATATTTAGTTTCTAAAGCTTTTAGATTAGCTTCAAGTTCTGCCCTATCATTTAAAACTTCACTTTGATTAGAAACAATGGCTCCAAGTTGACTTCCGCGAGGTCGTGATTCAAAATAGCCATCACTTAAGTTTTCTGCAATTTTTTCGGCTTTTCCCTTAATAATGATTTGTCGCTCTGCAGCATGCCAAAAAAAAGATAAGCACACATTAGGATTGGCAAGAATGGCTTTTCCCTTTTCACTATTATAATTGGTGTAGAAAATAAATCCTTCATAAGTGTATTTCTTTAATAGCACTACTCTACTTTTTGGATAACCATCTAAGCCCAAGGTAGAAATAGTCATTGCATTGGTTTCATCAATGTTAAAATGTGTATCAACTTCAATAAACCAATTACGGAATAATTCTAATGGGTTTTCTGGAACATTATCTAATAATAACTCCCCCTTTTCGTAAGATTTCCTGTAGTTGCTTAGGTCTTTTTCCATAGACCTACGAAGTTAGTTTATTATTTTGTTTATATCAAAAAAAGAGTAGATTTGAATTCTTAAACCCTAACAAAAATTTATAACCCTAATTATGCGCTTTGAAGAATCCTCCCTATCAAAATCATTAAAATATGAAAAAGTAGTTCTAGATATTGGCTCTTATTACTTACTAGATAATTTTTTTATTATGGAAGTCAATGAAGGTGAACATTTTGACTGGAATGAATTAAATAAAGTTATTTCTATCTTAAGAGAGCATTATGGCTTTCATAAGACAGTAGCTTATATTGCTAATAGAGTCAATTCTTATTCAATTGACCCTTTACTTTGGTCTTATTTTGATAAAGATGATAGTATTTTAATTGCTGCTTCTATTGTTAGCTATAGAGATTCTACTTTTTTAAGTGCTAATATTGAAAAACAACTCTCATCTATTCCTTTAAAAAGGTCTAAAACTCTAGAAGAAGCCATTAATTGGGTGCAGCAATTGAAAGAATTAAACTAAAAATCAAAAGTCTTACCGTCCTTTGCTAATAATACATTGTCAAAAACAGTTTCTGCTTCTGATTTAAAATCATCATAACCATTATAACGTGTAGAAAAATGCCCAAGAATTAGAGTTTCTACATTTGCTTTTTTAGCAATTTTAGCTGCATGTTTGGCAGTACTGTGTTTGGTTACTATACAAAGGGCTTCATTTTTGTCTAAAAAAGTAGACTCATGATATAATACAGTAACGTTTTTTATTATAGGAACAATACTTTCATCATAAGCAGTATCGCTACAAAAAGCATAACTTTTAGCTGCTATTGGGTCTTTAGTTACTTTTTCATTACTTATTAAAACTCCATCTTCATTTTCTACATCAAAACCTTGCTTTAACTTTCTAAAATAAGCTACGTTTATATTGGCTTCATTAACTAAATTAATATCTAATTTCCGTTCATTCTCTTTTTCTTTAAACAAAAATCCATTGGTATAGACACGATGATCTAAAGGAATGGTATGCACTTCTACTTTATCATCTTCGTAAATGAGTTCTGACGTTTTTGAAGTTAATTCATGAAAAATAAGAGGGTATTTGGTCCAACCATTAGATAATTTCATTTGAAGTGTTATGACTTCCTTTAATCCTTTTGGTGCATAAATATGAAGTTCAGTTTCTCTAGTTAATAGGCTAAAAGTATTGATTAGGCCCACTAATCCAAAGTAATGATCTCCATGAAGGTGCGAAATAAAAATATGTTTAATTCTCGAAAATTTTATTTTATTTCGTCGCAATTCTACCTGAGTACCTTCACCGCAATCAATAAGAAACATGTGGTTTTTAATTTCTAAAACCTGAGAGGTAGGATTGGTATTAATACGAGGAGTGGCACTGTGACAGCCTAGGATTGTTAATTTCATTAATTAAATCCCTAAATCACGTTCAATATCTTCCATTTCAATGATATCGTAAGCTTCCTGCATGGTAGGTACAACAACTATCTCATCTGGCATCTCGTCTAAATTTACCTTATCAGAAACAATTACAAATGACTTTTTATCACCTCGATGATTATTTGATAATCGCAAGAATTCAATAACATCTTGTAATGTAATTTTATCTATACTAGATAAATTTACAATTAAATGATAGTTTTTATATTTATCATAGTCTTGTTCAATATTATTGACCAATGTCTTTACCGATGCTTTCTCCTGAGTAATTATGGTAATGTTACCATCTCTATCTATGATCATAATCTATTGTTTTATTTTGGCAGCGAGTAAGTAAATGACAGCCATCCTTACTGCTACTCCATTCTCAACTTGATTTAAAATAATAGCCTGTTTAGAATCTGCAACGTCGCTAGTAATTTCTACACCACGATTTATAGGCCCTGGGTGCATAATTACAATATCTTTATCTAAGCTATCGAGCAGTTCCTTATTGACACCAAATTGCTGTGTATATTCTCGTGTTGAAGGAAAATAACTAATATCCATACGCTCATTTTGTACCCTTAACATATTAGCCACATCGCACCATTCTAAAGCCTTTTTAAGATTCGTCTCTACCTTTACTCCTAAATCTTTGATATATTTTGGAAGTAACGTTTTAGGACCACAAACCATAACGTTAGCACCTTGCAATTGTAATGCATATATATTTGAAAGCGCTACTCTGCTGTGCAAAATATCACCTACAATAACAACGTTTTTACCTTTTACACTGCCAAGTTTTTCTCTAATTGAATACGAATCTAATAAAGCTTGTGTAGGATGCTCATGTGCTCCATCACCAGCGTTTATTATACTTGCATTGACATGTTTAGATAAAAACACTCCTGCTCCAGGGTTTGGATGACGCATCACAACCATATCTACTTTCATAGATAAGATATTATTTACCGTATCAATAAGTGTTTCGCCTTTTTTTACTGAAGATTGCGATGCTGAAAAATTGATAACATCTGCTGAAAGTCGTTTCTCAGCAAGTTCAAAGGATAACTTGGTACGTGTTGAATTTTCAAAAAATAAATTGGCAATTGTAATGTCTCTAAGGGAAGGTACTTTTTTAATAGGTCTATTAATAACCTCTTTAAACTGATCAGCAGTTTCAAAAATAAGTTCAATATCTTGTTTGGTAAGATATTTTATTCCTAATAAGTGATTGACACTTAATTCACTCATAATTTCAGTGTTCTATTTATCAATTAAATAAACTACATCTTCTCCTTCATTCTCTACCCATTTTACCTTCACCTTTTGATTATCGATAGCATCTACTTGTCTGCCTTTATAATTAGGTTGAATTGGTAAATGTCTGCTAAAACGCCTATCAATTAAGGTTAATAATTCTATATTATTTGGTCTTCCAAAAGACTGAATTGCAGTAAGCGCAGACCTTATACTGCGGCCTGTATATAAAACATCATCAATAAAAACAACATTTTTATTTTCTACTATAAAATCAATTTCTGTGGTATTTGCTTCTAAAGGTTTTTCTCCTCGTCTGAAATCATCTCTGAAAAAAGTGATATCTAATTGACCTAGTTGAACGTTCTTAATTTTATATTCTTCTTTTAGCATTTTCGCTAAACGGTCAGCTAAAAAACGTCCTCTTGGTTGGATACCAATCAAAACAGTTTCTGAAAAATCATCGTGGTTTTCAATAAGTTGGCAAGCCAATCTGTGAAGGGTAATATTGACTTCTTTAGAGTTAAGTAGTACTTTTTGACTCATTTGGTTTCCAAGCGTTGTTGGTATACAAAGTTAAGTTAAAATTTTTGAAGATAAAATGTAAGTCACCAACTATTTATAGAAAGTAAAAAACCTCCCGTAAAACGAGAGGCTTTATAATATAGATTAATGAGATTCCTGCCTTCGCAGGAATTGAAGGAAATTACTTTTTCCCGTCCATTTTATCTTTAAGTGCTTGTAAAGCATCGTTGGCATCGCCTAAAGTTGGTTTAGCTTCTGCCGCTTGAGCTTCCTGTTTTCTAACAGCTTTCTTAACGATTTTAGCTTCTTCTTCTCTAAATACTGCTGTATGAGATGCTACAACACGTTTGAATTCTTTATTGAACTCAATTATTTTGAATTCTGCTTCCTCACCTTTCTTAAGCTTAGAACCATCTTCTTTTTCTAAATGGCGTGCTGGAATAAATGCAACGATATCATCGTTAAATTCTATAGTTGCTCCTTTATCTACCATTTCTGTAATAGCAGCTTTATGCACAGTATCTAAAGCGAACTCAGTTTCGTACTTGTCCCAAGGGTTTTCAGTAGTTTGTTTGTGACCTAAAGATAATTTACGTCCTTCTACATCTAACTCTAATACTACTACATCTAAGTTATCACCTACGTTACAAAATTCTGATGGATGCTTAATTTTCTTAGTCCAAGATAAATCCGAGATATAAATTAATCCGTCAATGCCTTCTTCTAGTTCAACAAAAACACCAAAGTTTGTAAAGTTACGTACTATACCTGTGTGCTTAGAACCTACAGGATATTTCTTTGTAATATCAGTCCATGGATCTGGTGTTAATTGCTTAATACCAAGAGACATTTTACGATCTTCTCTATCTAAAGTTAAGATTACAGCATCAATTTCATCACCTACAGAAACGAAATCTTGAGCTGAACGTAAATGTGTTGACCAAGACATTTCACTTACATGAACTAGCCCTTCAACACCTTCTTCTACCTCAACAAAAGCACCATAATCTGCAATGACTACAACTTTACCTTTTACTTTATCACCAACTTTAACCTCTTCACCTAAAGCTTCCCAAGGATGCTTAGATAATTGCTTAAGACCTAATTGAATTCTTGATTTATTTTCATCAAAATCAAGGATTACAACATTTAATTTCTGATCTAAGTCAACAATCTCATTTGGATGGTTGATACGAGACCAAGATAAATCTGTAATATGAACTAAACCATCTACACCACCTAAATCGATAAACACACCATAAGAAGTGATATTTTTTACAATACCTTCTAATACTTGTCCTTTTTCTAGTTGACCAATGATTTCTTTCTTTTGTTCTTCAATATCTGCCTCAATTAAGGCTTTATGAGATACAACTATATTCTTGAATTCGTGATTGATTTTCACAACCTTAAACTCCATAGTTTTATTAACATACTGATCGTAATCTCTAATTGGCTTAACGTCAATTTGAGAACCTGGTAAGAAAGCTTCTATACCAAATACGTCAACGATCATACCACCTTTAGTTCTACATTTAACAAAACCATTTACGATTTCTCCAGTGTCATGTGCGTTATTCACTCTATCCCATGCCTTAATTACACGAGCTTTTCTGTGTGATAATACTAATTGACCTGTAGCGTCTTCACGCACATCAATTAATACTTCCACTTTGTCACCAACTTTTAAATCTGGATTGTAACGGAACTCGTTAAGAGAAATTACACCTTCAGATTTTGCATTGATATCAATAATTGCATCACGATCTGTAATAGTAATTACAGTACCTTCTACAACTTCATCATCTAAAGTGTCAACGAAATTCTCTGATACTAACTTTTCGAATTCTTCTAATTTTTTATCCGCTACTTGCTCAATTCCTTCTTCGTAATTGTGCCAATCGAACTCTTTTAAGAATTTTTCTGGATTTGCTTGAGCTTCTGATACTACAGGAGCTTCTACTGTTGCTGCCTCAGTTGCTTCTACTGCTACCTCAGCTTTTTTTGTTTTCTTTTCAGCCATTGCTGATTAAACTTTGTATTCTGTAAAATTTGAAAGATTTGCGAAAAATTCTACAGAAGTTATTAATTTATGATTTCTTATTCCTTTTATTCTTTCTTATCCGCTAAAAAGGAGCGCAAAAATACTATATATTTCTCTGAAAACCAAACACTAAATACAGTGACTTTAATTTATTTTTTGTGTCAAAATAATAGTATGCCAAAATGATGGACATAATCTTAAAATTTGGAACATAATTTGGTATATTTACATTAATTAATAATTTAAAAAACTTACAATTATGGTTAGAGCTAAATACCAAGGTGTATTAGACTTAGGCGAAAAATTAAACATCCAAAACGGTGATGTTAGTGAAGACAACGGAGTACTTAAAGTAAAAGGTACAGCAGCTACACAATATGATAAAAACTTAATTTGGGATAAAATTAAAGAGGCAGGTGGAGATAATCCAGCAGATATTATGGCAGATATCAAAGTTGCAGACGAATCTGTGTATGCAAGACATACAGTTTCTTCTGGTGAAACTTTAGGAAAAATCGCTAAGCACTATTATGGTGATGCCATGAAGTACAAAGAAATTTTTGCGGCTAATTCTGATATTTTAAAGAATCCGGATATGATACATCCAGATCAGGAATTAATTATTCCTAATCTTTAATAAGAATATAGAAATTAAAAAAAGCGACTTTAGGGTCGCTTTTTTTTATTTAGATATACTGTGACTAGCTAGATTTAAAATAGTATCAAGCTGCTCTTCTATTGTTAACTCAGAATTATCAATTTCAATTGCATCTTCTGCTTTTATTAAAGGTGAATCTTCTCTTGTAGAATCAATTCGATCTCTTGTCGTTACATTTTCTAATACATCTTCATAACTAAGATTATGACCTCGTTCTATTAACTCATTATATCTGCGTTTAGCCCTAGTCTCAGCAGAAGCTATCATAAAAATCTTTAATTCAGCATCAGGAAAAACTACCGTTCCAATATCGCGTCCATCCATCACAATACCTTTGTCCTTACCCATAAGCTGTTGCTGCTCAACCAACTTACGTCTTACTTCAGATAATGTTGCCACAGGACTTACAAACTGAGAGACTCTAAGCGTTCTAATATCGGATTCAATATTTTTATCATTTAAGTAAACTTCAGCAAAACCTTTGATGTCGTTAAATTTAAATGTAATGGTAATTTCATCTAATTTTTTAATTAACTCTTCTGAATGAAAAAAATCATCACCAATAAAATTATGCTCTAAAGCGAAATATGTTACAGCTCTATACATAGCACCTGTATCTACATAAATATAATTAAGCTTGTTAGCCAATTTTTTGGCGATAGTGCTTTTTCCAGTGGATGAAAATCCGTCTATTGCTATAACAATCTTATTCATATTTAGCGTAAATCTATTTGAAGTCCAAAAAAACTAGTATTTGATGCACTCGTATATCTGGCATGCGTGTAACTAAATCGCATTTTGTTTAATTTAATACCTATACCCACAGAAAGTCCTGAAAAATTTCTTTGATCCACAATTCGTAATTCTTCTGCACGCCTAAAGTTATAACCTAATCTTAAATTAAATCCACCTTCAGGAAATAATTCTGCTCCCAAAATAAGATGACGTAAGCCTTTGTTAAAAAAACTAAGTTCTTCTTGGGTTTGATTACCATCTAAATCTGTTGTTGCTCTCGCAGGGTTAGAAACACCAATTGGCCATTTCTGTAAATTCTCTAAGGTGAGATGCCAGCGTATTGGTACATGCTCTAAGGTTTGCGACATACCAAAATTAACTTCAAAAGGCAAAGGTTCGTTTTGACCTGCGTAAGTTGTAAACTGAGTTCCTATATTTCTAACCGTAAGTGCTGCATGAAAATCTAAATCTTCATTAATGTACATTGCGCCAAAGTCTATTGCACCACCAATGGAGTTATATTGTTCTAAAGCAGATGTTATAATCTTTACGTTTGCGCCAATATAAAAATCTGTATACGGAATATTATAATTGTAACCAGCAGATATTGCCGCTTCATTTCCATTAAAAGTTCCTGTAGAATTACCATTAACATCATAGCCATCAAACGAGCCATAATTAATGTAATTGATACCAAAATGAAAGGTTTGCACATGTCTATCCCAAGTATAAGCATAGGCTGCACTTCCGTAGGTAATTCCTCCTAAATAATTAGAGACATTTACAGCTAGTTGATTGTTCATTTGATAATTAATAGAAGCCGGATTATAAAGTGCTTCAGTGACATCATGGTCGAAATTAGTAATGATTTTTCCGCCTAAAGCAGCTTGTCTTGGAGAGGAAACTAAATTTAAAAATTGATAAGTCGATTCACCTCCCAATTGTGCAAACAAAGGCAATGCTAAAAGCATTAAACATAAGGTGGTAATTCGCTTAATCATAGATTTTGCAAAATAACTAAATCTATCTTAAAACGATGATATGATTTTTTTATTTTTTGAGAGGTCTTCTTTTCTATTTTAACTTCAATTTTTGCCCCACTTTTATAAGATTACTGGTTAATCCATTTAGTTGTTTTAGGGCATCAACTGAAGTTCCGTTTTTTTGCGCAATGCTAAATAATGTGTCTCCTGATACTACTGTCCAAACTGATACAGAATTATCTACCGAACCAAACTCAGTAACTCGAAGCTTTTGACCTATATAAATTAAACTAGAATTCAAGTTATTGATACTTTTTAACTGATTTACACTTAGATTATAACGTCTAGCTAAACTAAATAAGGTGTCATCCTTTTCAACTATATAAAAGTTTGAATTATTGTTTTCAGAATAGCTTTCATCAGATACATTGCTTTCTTCTTGTATGATTGAATCTATATGAACATCTAAATTTTTAACACGAAGCCTTTGCCCTTTATCAATAAGTGTTGTTTCTAAGTTATTGGCACGTTTTAATTCTGTCAATGACACATTATAGTTCTTAGAAATATCCAATAAAGTTTCATTCTCTTTTACAACATGGAAATCTGATTCGGCAGCTGACACTTCATTTACTGCAGATAAATTAACCGACTTTTTAGTTTCTGGCTTAACCAAAGTAATTTCACCAGTTGCAACATTTAGCTTAGCTGGCTTTCCATCTAAAATAACATCTTTATATTCAACTTCATCTTGCGCAAAAACACCTATACTAGTTAATGCGAGAGCAATAATAGATACTATTAATTTACAATTTCTTTGCATTTTTCACTTTTTGATTGGTTAAGGCGAGTTTTAAAACATCGCTCATATCCGTAACATAGTGAAAAGTAAGTCCTTTGAGGTATTCGGGTTTTATTTCTTCTATATCCCTTCTGTTGTCTTCACACAACAAGATTTCTTTTATCCGCGCACGTTTAGCTGCTAAGATTTTTTCTTTTATTCCGCCAACTGGTAACACTTTACCGCGTAATGTAATCTCACCTGTCATTGCCAAACTCTTTTTCACTTTACGCTGTGTAAACAAAGATACTAAACTTGTTAACATTGTAACACCTGCACTTGGTCCATCTTTTGGAGTAGCCCCTTCTGGTACATGAATATGCACATTATACTTATCGAAAACTTCTGGATTAATATCGAATTCGTCTGCATTAGCTTTAATATACTCCATGGCAATCGTCGCAGACTCTTTCATTACTTTTCCTAGGTTACCTGTAATAGTTAAATTACCTTTTCCTTTGGATAAAATGGATTCAATAAATAAAATATCACCTCCTACTCTAGTCCAAGCTAAACCTGTAACAACGCCAGCGACATTATTATTTTCGTATTTATCGCGTTCTAATCTTGGGCTTCCTAAAATTTGAATAATATCTTCATTAGAAATTTTAATGTTATACTCTTCTTCCATGGCAATATTCTTGGCTGCATAGCGTACCGTTTTAGCAATTTGCTTCTCCAAGCCTCTAACTCCAGATTCGCGTGTGTAACCTTCAACAATTTTCTCTAATTGAGGTTTACCCACTTTTAATGCTTTATCATCTAAACCATGTTCTTTTAATTGCTTTGGTAATAAATGACGTTTCGCAATTTCTACCTTTTCCTCAATAGTATAACCTGTAACATTAATGATTTCCATACGATCTCTCAATGCAGGCTGAATAGTATTTAAGCTATTAGCCGTAGCTACAAACATAACTTTAGAAAGATCATAACCCATCTCTAGGAAATTATCATAAAACTCACTGTTTTGTTCTGGATCTAATACCTCTAACATTGCAGATGATGGGTCACCTTGATTACCTGTAGATAATTTATCTATTTCGTCCAATACAAATACAGGATTTGATGTGCCTGCTTTCTTTAGACTCTGAATTATTCGCCCTGGCATAGCACCAATATAAGTTTTTCTATGACCTCTGATTTCAGACTCGTCACGCAAACCACCTAATGAAATTCTTACATATTCTCTACCTAAAGCTTCAGCAATAGATTTACCTAAGGACGTTTTTCCAACACCTGGAGGACCATAAAGACAAAGTATTGGAGACTTCATATCGTTACGAAGTTTTAATACTGCCAAATATTCTATAATACGTTTCTTAACATCATCTAAACCAAAATGGTCTCGATCTAAGATTTTCATAGCTCTTTTTAAATCAAATTTATCTTGGGTAAATTCATTCCAAGGTAAATCTAAAAACAGATCTAAATAATTTCGTTGAATAGAATACTCAGCTACCTGAGGATTCATGCGTTGCATTTTAGACAATTCCTTATCAAAATGCTCCTTTACCTTAATATCCCATTTCTTGGATTTGGCACGTGTTTTCATCTCTTCAATCTCTTCCCCAGATGACACTCCTCCACCCAATTCTTCTTGAATGGTTTTCATTTGCTGGTGCAAGAAATACTCGCGCTGTTGCTGGTTCATATCACTCTGAACCTTACTCTGAATATCGTTTTTAAGCTCTAGCTTTTGATATTCCATATTCATGAACTTCAATGTTTGAAGTGCACGCTCTTTAAGGTCATTAATCTTTAAAAGCCTTTGTTTTTCTTCAACCTTAAGATTCATATTAGAAGAAACAAAATTGACTAAAAACGAATTACTTTCAATATTCTTAATAGCAAAAGAAGCCTCTGAAGGAATATTTGGACTTTCCTTAATAATATCTAGTGAAAGCTCTTTTATAGAATCTATGATTGCCTTAAACTCCTGATTATCTGGAGCTGGCTTAGCTTCAGGTATATCAGATATAGTTGCTGTTAAATAAGGTTTGTTAGTTATAACCTTATTAATAACGAAGCGCTTCTTTCCTTGAATTATGACAGTCGTATTACCATCTGGCATTTTAAGAACTTTTAAAATACGAGCAACAGTTCCTGTTTTGTAAATATCTTTCTCACTTGGATTTTCAACAGATTCATCTTTCTGAGAAACTACACCTATTACTTTTCCGCCTTTATTCGCATCATTAATCAACTTAATTGATGCATCACGGCCAGCGGTAATTGGAATTACAACGCCAGGAAATAATACCGTGTTTCTAAGCGGTAGAATTGGAAGTGATTCTGGTAAAGATTCATTATTTATCTGTTCCTCATCTTCTGGAGTCATCAACGGAATTAATTCTGAATTCTCATCGAAATCCTGAAATGACAAACTGTCAAGGTTTATAAATTTAGATTTTCCCATATATGTTTTTGAGCCATTCTGTCATTTATATTTTTCAGAATAGCATTTGTTTAAATGTATTAATAATTAACTTTATATTGAATATCAGATAGTTATAAGATATTTAAAGTTATTCACACTAGTATATTTTCAATTAATATGCCATTATCTTTATAAAAATTAAAACTTTTTTTAGTCAAACTGTAACAATAAATAAAACGTCTTATCTATACACTAAAGCATTTGTTTTTTTGACATCAACCAATCAAGATATCGAACAGTTAATATTGCTTTGTAATTCTGGTAACCAACGTGCACAATTAGAGGTTTACAACAGATATAACAAAGCGATGTACAACACAGCAATTAGAATTGTAAAAGATTCTTTTAAGGCTGAAGACATTATGCAAGAGTCTTTTTTAACGGCATTTACAAAGCTAAAAACGCTAGAGGATACCAAATTATTTGGAGCATGGTTAAAACGTATTGTTGTAAATAATAGTATTGCGCACTATAACAAAACTATAAAGAAAAATGAAGTGCCTTTAGAAAATATAATTTATAAAGTTGAAGATGACCAAAGCATAGATCAAAGCAGTCATAGTAACGAAAAAGTAAAGCAAATAATGCGTGTAATGAAAACATTAAAACCAAATTACAGTTTAGGGCTATCCTTACATCTTATTGAAGGCTATGATTATGAAGAGATCTGTAGCATTATGGATATATCGTATGCAAATTGCAGAACATTAATATCTAGAGCTAAAGAAAGTTTACGAAAAAAACTGGTACAAACCGCTTAATAAAAAGCAACTATGGAAAAAGATACTATAGAAAATTTATTTGATGACCTACAAGGTGAGTTTGATATAAACGAACCTAAACAAGGACATGAACAACGGTTTTTGGATAAGCTAAAAGCAAATGATGTGGTTTCACATGAAGCAAAAAAATCATCAGGTTTTAACTGGAAACCATTTTTAGCTATTGCTGCTTCTTTAGTGATTTGCTTTAGTGTATTTATAACATTAAATAACGATCCTGAAGCTTTAGACTTGGCAAGTGTATCACCAGAAATGGCTGAAACACAAGACTTTTTCACAGCAACAATACAAAATGAATTAAAGAAGCTCAATAGTGAACGTTCGCCATTAACCGAACAAATTATTACTGATGCTTTAGAACAAATTAAAATTTTAGAAACAGATTATCAAAATCTAAAAACTGATTTAACCGAAAATGGAAACGATCAGCGTATTATTTATGCGATGATTTCCAACTTTCAAAGTAGAATAGATATTTTAAATGCTGTTCTAGAACAAATAGAAACGATTAAAGAATTAAAAATCAACACAGATGAACCTAAAAATACAATATAGATTAGTTCTATTACTTATGTTAATGCCTTTTATTGCATTAGCTAATACAGGTGTAGAATTTGCTAAAACGACCAAAGAAAGAAACATTAAAAAATCATTTAACGTCTCTTCTAGCGCTACTGTAAAAGTGAATAATAGTTTTGGAAACTTAAATATTATTACTTGGGATAAAAACCGAGTAGAATTTGATATTACGATCAAAGTAACTGGTAATAACGCTGAAAAAGTACAAGAACGTCTCGATAGAATTGATGTAGAGTTTTCGTCTTCAAATGATTTGGTTTCTGCTATAACTGAAATTGGTAAAAATGAAAAAAGCTGGTGGAATTGGGGAAAGAAGATGAATCTTAAAATGGAGATTGACTATATTATTAAAATGCCTATGACCAATAATGTAGATCTTACCAATAAATTTGGATCAATTGATTTAGATAAACTAAAAGGCTCTAGTAAGATTAGGTGTGATCACGGAAAAATCACTACTAAAGAATTATTATCTAATAGTAATGTAATTAATTTTAATCATACAAGAAATTGTTATTTTGAATATATTAAGGAAGGTGAAATTTCAGCTAATCATAGTGGTTTTACAGTAGCAAAAACTGAAAAAATAACTATTAAAGCTAATCATACAAAATCTACAATAGAAAATGTAGAAAATGTAAAATACGATTGCAACTTTGGTTCTATAGAAGTAGATAATGTCAATAATTTAGATGGTAAGAGCAACCACTTAACCGTTAGAATAGGTACTATTTTTAAAGATTTAGAATTAAGTACTAGTCATGGCTCTTTAAAAATTGGTCGCGTGGCAAGTAAAGCAAGTTCTATTATGATTGACTCTCGATTTACAAGTACTACTATAGGATTTGATACTGATTTTAATTTCAATTTTGACTTAGACTTTCAGCACGGTTCTTTAAGGGATTCTGAAGGATTCAATTTTACCAACAAAGAAGTTAATCATACTAGTAAAAAGTATAATGGCTACTATGGTTCTAAAGATTCTGGAAATTTTGTAAAAATTAAATCTCAGCATGGAAGCGTTAGCTTCAAAAAAATATAACTATCAATTAAATAAAAAACGGAAAAATGAAACTATTAAAATCAATTACAGTGTTAGCATTTCTTTTAAGTACAACATTATCATGTGCACAATGGGGAAATGGTAAAAAAATTAAAGGTGATAACAATATCACAACTACTACAAGATCTACTAGCTCATACGAAGGCCTAAAAGCTGCAGGACCTATGGACTTTAAATTAGTGCAAGGAAAAGAAGGTGAGATTACTATTAAAGGGGATGCAAATCTTATGGAATATATTGTCACAGAAATAAAAGACAATAAACTTGTGGTAAAGGTAAAGAAAGGGATAAATCTTAAGCCTAGTCAAACCATAGTTGTTACAGTACCTTATGAGTCTATCAACTCTGTTTCTCTTGCTGGCTCAGGTGATATTGAAAATTCTGGGACTATAAAAGCAGATGAATTTAAAGTGTCATTAGCTGGTTCTGGTGATATTAACTTAAATGTATCTGCTAAAAGTATAGAGAGTGCTATTGCTGGTTCTGGTGATATAGAATTAACAGGTACTACTACAGATTTAACTACTAAAATAGCTGGCTCTGGTGATTTTAATGGTAAAAGTTTAAAAAGCACAAACGTTGATGCAAAAATCGCTGGTTCTGGTGATATATATGTGGTATGCAATGGAGAATTAAAAGCTAGAGTTACAGGTTCTGGAGATGTCAAATACTCTGGTAAGCCTACAAATAAAGATACTAAGATTACAGGCTCAGGTAGTGTAAGTAACTAAGATTTATTATCCAACCAAAAATGAAAAGGATGAGCGTTTTGCTTGTCCTTTTTTTATTCTTTATAATACACATATGAGATATCATGAATAATGTTCGGTGATATATTATCCACATTATTAGCAGAAAAACCATCTGGAATAAACAATGATAAAACATTAGGGCTCTTTAGAAAAGTTATTGTTGTGCCTCCTTCTAACATAGCAAAAATATTATTATCTACCCGAACCCAATTAAAGTTTATAGCCGTATTTAACTCACTACAAGTAACTATGAAATCAACACCATCTGCAGAACCAGAATTGTTTACATAAGAATAATTAGCTAATGTAGATCGATAAAACTCACCTGTCCCATCTTCGTAAAATTCTACAGTTTCTATTTCATGGCAGTTCATTTCAGCGTATATATTAATTGTTTCCTGCTCATCATTATCAATATCTAATTGACTACTTATCAATATAAAATTCAAAACCCATGTGCCTTCAATTGGTACGATATCTTCAGGTACACAATCTCCCAATTGATCTATAATAAGCTGTAAATTGCCATCAATGTCACCGCAAATTTCTATCTGACTCATCAATGCATCTTTATAGGCATTGCATATAGCTTCGAAATTATCTTCTGTAAAATTATTGTATGCTTCCTCAGCAATCCCAGTCGCTTCTATGGCTTCTTCACATGGATCCGCATTTAATTCGCAATTACCTAGTTCATTAATTAGAGTTTGTAACGAACCATCATCACCACAAACTTCAATTTGATATTCCAAAGTATCTTTATAGGTGTTGCATAGCCCTTCGAAATTATCATCCTGAGCAGCTAAATAATTCTGTCGTGCTATTTGTGATGCAATAATGGCTTCATCACATAACTCATTAATTATTGAGCACTCCCCTAAACTATCTATAGAAGTTTGTAACATTCCATCTTCATCACCACATTTTTCAATCTGATTTTCTAAGGCATCTCTATAAGCTTGGCATAAAATGCTGAAATCCTCCTCTGAAGCTAAAGCATAATCTTCTGCTGCACTTACAGAGGCTTGAGTTGCTATTTCGCATGAGTTATCTTCAACAATAAGTTCACCTTCATAGGGTTCATTATCACAATTAACAAGAAATAAGGGTACAAAAAGAAGACGCAATAAGCGTTTTTTTATCATCATAGCGAGATAAAGTTACGTATTATTTTACAATTTTTCTTTTGGCACTCTGAAGAGTAATAATATTCCGGCAAGGAAAAAGACAACCAAAAATAAAATCGCGTTACGCATACTACCAGTAATTTGATCTATAGTGGCAAAAATTACCATACCTATTACTATACCAATTTTTTCTGCAACATCATAAAAACTGAAATAGGATGTTGTATCCTCCGTTTCAGGCAAAAACTTAGAATATGTTGAGCGTGCTAACGATTGTACACCTCCCATCACAAGACCAACTAATGATGCTGCAATATAAAACTGCATAGGCGTTTCCATAAAATAAGCATAGAAACACAAAGCCATCCAAATAAAATTAACAACAATGAGTGTTTTAATATTTCCAAATTTTGAAGATGCTCTAGATGTTAATACTGCGCCAGCAATAGCAACAAGTTGAATGACTAAAATACTTGTTATTAAACCTTGGGTTTTTGCATCAGAACTTCCCCAAGCTATTTCTTCTTCACCAAAATAAACTGCAACTAACATAATAGTTTGTACAGCCATACTAAATACAAAAAATGCTATAAGATATCGTTTTAATCTTAAATTATCATTTAATTGAATCCAAACTAGTTTTAATTCTTTTAGTCCATTGAAAACAACAGCCTTTGTTACTTTATGACCTTTAGAACTCCCTTTTGGAAGTACGCAAAAAGTGTATTGACTAAAGAGAATCCACCAGAGACCTACAGTTATAAAAGAAATCTTCATTGCCTCAAATGAAGCACTATCTTTAGCTTTTTGGATAGCAATGGCAATTTTTTCCTTATCACCACTTTCTGCTATTTCTGCCGAAATACTTGTATCAAAACCAAACCAATCTGGTTTCATTACCATTGCAAGATTTATGAGCAATAAAATAACACTACCTAAATAACCCATACTAAAGCCTTTGGCACTGATTTTATCCTGCTGCTCTGGATACGCAATGTCTGGCAAATAAGAATTGTAAAACACTAAACTTCCCCAATATCCTATTAATCCCATAAAATAGAATAGAAGGCTCAAATGAATTTCATCAGGCTCAATTCCAAACCAATACAATCCGATACAACCTAAACCACCTACATAACAAAAAAACTTCATAAAATTCTTTTTGTTCCCTACATAATCTGCAATACCAGATAATATTGGAGATGTAAATGCTACAACCAAAAACGTAAATGCTGTAACGTACGTAATTAAAGCGGTACTTTTAAATACGATTCCGAAAGCGAGAACAGTTTTTTCAGTTTGCCCTAAAAAAAGTGCAGAGTAAAATATTGGGAATATCGAAGATGCGATTGTTAAAGTATAAACAGAATTTGCCCAATCGTAAAAAGCCCAAGCATTGAGAAGTTTTTTACTTCCCTTTTTGAGTTTGCTCATAAATATTAAAATAAAAAAGCTGCTCTTATTGAGCAGCTTCTAAAGTAATCAAATATTTATTAATCTAATACTAATTTATAGGTCTAAAGCTAGTAACACCAAATTTCTTGGCTTCAGATTTAGCTGTTGGAGCTAAGGCTTGTAAATTATTTATTCTAGTATCATTGCTTGGGTGCGTACTTAAAAATTCTGGTGGTGCTTGTCCTCCACTATTAGCTTTCATACGCTTCCATAACTCAGCAGCTTCATCTGGATTATAACCAGCGATTGCCATAAGTATTACTCCTATTTTATCTGCTTCAGTTTCATGCCCTCTGCTAAAAGGTAACATACCAGCCACGTTAGAAACAACACCATATGATTGATTAAAAATTCCTAATGCTTGCTGATCGTTTGAAAGTGCAATATTTCCAGCGACAGCTAAACCTTGTTGTAAATAAGCTGCACTCATACGTTGTTGTCCATGATTTGCTAATGCATGTGCAACTTCATGTCCCATGATGGCAGCAACACCAGTTTCGTTTTGTGCAATTGGAAGAATACCTGTATAAAATGCTATTTTACCTCCTGGCATACACCAAGCATTAACTTGCTCAGATTGTATAAGTTTATACTCCCATTTGTAATCGTCTAAGTACCCTTGATGACCATTTGCATTTAACCAACGTTCTGCAGCAACCGCAATACGCTGACCAACGCGAGTTATCATATCAGAATCTTTAGTGCCAGTTATAACTTTATTCTCTCCTAGTACCTGATTATACTGAGCAAAAGCCATTGGAAATAACTGATCATTACCAACAAATGCCATAGTTTTTTTACCAGTAAAAGGGTTTGTTGCACAAGATGCAATAATGACAATTACAGCAAATGATACTATTGTCTTCTTTAAATTCATAACGAATGGTTTTATAATAATTACTAAAATACAAAAATCAAATCATATTATCAGACCCAAAATTTGCAAACTAGTCACATCATCTATTTACTTATGATATGTAATTCTGAGAAATTTTTGTCAATTACAAATGAACTTGTTCCATTAGATTTTAGCTCTTTTAAAGAAATAATTTCATTATCTAACTGAATTTCACCTACTTCAAAAGGAAGTCCATGAATTTGAACCTTAAATGTATCGTATGGAGTAATAAATTTACCTTCTTTGTGTTGGTTAATAATTAATTCTTTAGTTCTACCCGTTAAATTAAAGGTTCTTAGACTAAAACGTCCTTTTGTGTAATCAAAGCCATCATTTGCATCGCTATACAACTCACTCTTTTCTTTACCTTTTTTATAGTAAACATCTAATGTGATTTGATTAATCTCCTTTTCACCAACATATTGCTGAATTGGATATTTAGGAATAATAGCACCTTCTTTTACAAAAACAGGCATGCTATCAATATCTGCATCAACCCACATTTCCTTACCACCTTTAACAATCTCGTCTGTCCAGAAATTATACCAATTTCCTTTAGGCACATACATTCTTCTACCTTTTGCATTAGGTTCTAATATAGGACAAGCTAATATCTGCTCTCCAAAAACAAACTCGTCTGTTCTGTAATGTGTCTGAACATCATCTTGATCATATAAAACTAAAGACTTTAATAATGGTGTTCCATGATCTACATAATTCCAAAATGCAGTATATAAATAGGGTAGTATCTGATATCGAATTTCAATAAATTTTCTAACAATATCTGTTACTTCTTCATCAAAAGCCCAAGGTTCTTGGTCACCATGATCACCAGAAGAATGGACTCTAAAAAATGGATGAAAAATACCAAGCTGTATCCATCTTGTAAATAATTCTCCTTGCGGTTGCTCAGCAAAGCCACCAATATCACTGCCAGCAAAAGAAAAGCCAGACATAGCCATACGTTGTGCTTGGATATTAGCTATCCATAAATGCTCCCAAGTTGCTACATTATCTCCTGTCCAAGTAGAGGTATAACGTTGTGTACCTGAGTATGCAGCACGTGTTATTACAAAAGGTCGCTTTGGATAAGAATACTTTTTTAAACCTTGGTAGGTCGCTCTTGCCATTTGCATTCCATAAATATTATGTGCTTTTCTATGACTACAACGATTGCCATCATAATCATGACGTACATCATCTGGAAATGTTTTATTAGGCACTTCCATAACGGCAGGCTCATTCATATCATTCCAAACACCCTTAACACCAATGTCCTCAATGAGCTCTTTAAATAAACCAGACCACCAATCTCTAACTTCTGGATTTGTGAAATCTGGGAAATAACATTCTCCAGGCCATACTTTTCCCTTCATGTAATCGCCATCTGCACGTTTGCAGAAGTAATCTTTTTCTAAAGCTTCTCTGAAAACTGAATAATCTTTATCAATTTTAATCCCTGGATCAATAATAGCTACAGTTTTAAAACCGTCATCCATTAATTCCTTTACCATTCTTTTAGGATCCGGAAAGTAGTCTTTGTTCCAAGTAAAACAACGAAAACCATCCATGTAATCAATATCCAAATAAATAGCATCGCAAGGTATTTGAAGTCTTCTAAACGTTGAAGTAATCTCTTTTACTTTACTTTCAGGATAATAACTCCATTTACATTGATGAAAGCCTAATGCCCAAAGTGGTGGTAAATGATGTGGTTTGCCAGTTAAGTCTGTATAACTTTCTACAACATCATTCATTTTTGGACCGTAGAAGAAGTAATAATTCATTTCACCTCCTTGTGCCCAAAAGCTCGTTACATTTCTACGCTCATGTGCAAAATCAAAAGAAGATCTAAATGTATTGTCGAAGAAAATCCCGTATGCCTTACCGTGATGCAGACCTGTATAAAAAGGAATTGCTTTATAAATTGGATCGGTATCTTTTCCGTAAGCATAAGAATCGGTCACCCAATTATTATAGCGTTTACCTTTTAAATTTAAATGATTAGGCTTATCACCAAGACCATAGTAACTTTCTCCATCATTAGAGACCTTACTCATTTTAACAATGTTACCACCATACTCATAACTTTCTTCCCAATGAAAACCAGTTTCATCTTGATTAATGAGTTTTCCGTCCATCGCATCGTAAATGGAAACGCTTAAATTGGCTTTAGAAATCTCACAACGTAGCTTCGAGGTTGTTACTTCATAATACTCCTTCTTTTCTTCAATTTCCAATTTATTATAACCAATACTCGCATATTTAGTTATGGCATAAGAAAAGTCTTTATCAAAATTACCAACCGTAGTATATCGGAAACGTAATAAACTATCTCTTACAACTGTCAATTCTAAGATGACATCATTGTCTGTGGTAAAGTATAATTTATCAACATCCTTTTTAAAGTCTATTATTTTTGAAGGAAAGAGATTCCCTTTGTGTTCTAATTCTGTATTTACAATCATAGGTAAATTTTATAGCAAAATTTAGATGCAAAAAAACGGAAAAAATCAAACAATTGAAAGGGTTCTCAACGGATATTAAGCATTGTTATTAACTATTTCGTTTTCGGGTAGAGTTTTTGCGATTATAGGAATTTTTAAAAGATATTTTACTGAATTTGCATCTAATGATCGATAAAAAAGTAAAAAACGTATTAGCTTTTATAATCTGATTGGTCTAAATATTAAATAAGAGGTAATCCTCTTTATTTAGAATACTTAAAAACCACCATTCCTAACGGAGGAATAGTAATATCCACAGAATGATCTCTAAAATGCCAAGCTTTGGCCTTAGTAGTTTTCATTTTATTTTTGAATTCTCCACTTCCAAAGTATTTCTTTAAATCACTATTAAAAACTTCTTTGAGCTTTCCTTTTTTTGGTAAGCCCAATTTGTAGTTTTCTTTAGGAACTGGCGTCATATTGCAAGCAATAATTAAATTATCCTCTTCATCGTTTCCTTTTCTAATGTATGTAAATACTGAATTTTCAGAATCGTTATAATCTATCCATTCAAAACCTTCAGCAGAAAATTGTTTTTGATAAAGAGCAGGTTCTTTTTTGTAAAATTTGTTTAAATCTTTAAGCAATTCTTGCACTCCTTGGTGAGGCTTATATTGCAACAAGTGCCAATCTAGACTTTCTTCAAAATTCCATTCGCTACTTTGTCCAAACTCTGCTCCTTGAAACAAAAGGTTGGCTCCAGGATGTGTAAACATATAACTGTATAACAATCTTAAATTTGCAAAACGCTGCCATTCATCACCAGGCATTCTTCCTAAAATTGATTTTTTCCCATAGACGACTTCATCATGACTTAACGGTAGCATAAAATTCTCTGTAAATGCATAAGTCATAGAAAAGGTTAAATCATTTTGATGATGCTTTCTATAAATGGGTTCTTTTGCAAAATATTGAAGTGTATCATGCATCCAACCCATCATCCATTTCATACCAAAACCTAGGCCTCCCATAAAAGTTGGTTTTGATACCATTGGAAATGCAGTTGATTCTTCAGCAATAGTTTGCACATCTGGAAACGAAGCATAAACCGCTTCATTCATTTCTCTCAAAAATGACATGGCTTCTAAATTTTCTCGTCCGCCATACATATTTGGTTCCCATTCACCATCTTCTCTGCTATAATCTAAAAATAACATTGATGCTACTGCATCTACTCTCAATCCATCTGCGTGATATTGATCTAACCAAAAAATAGTATTACTAATAAGGAATGATTTCACTTCATTACGTCCATAATTAAAAATTAAGCTCTTCCAATCTTGGTGATAGCCTTTTCTTGGATCTGGATGCTCATAGAGGGCAGATCCATCAAAAAAACCAAGTCCATGCGCATCTTCTGGAAAGTGAGATGGTACCCAATCGAGAATAATCCCAATATCGTTTTGATGAAATTTATCAACTAAAAGTTTAAATTCTTCAGGATAACCAAAACGCGACGTTGGTGCAAAATAACCCGTTACCTGATAACCCCATGATGGATCATATGGAAACTCCATCACTGGCATCAATTCTACATGTGTAAAGTTCATTTCCTTTACATACGTCACCAATTCATCTGCCATTTCAACGTAAGACATGAAACGACCTTCTTCTACTTGTTTTTTCCATGAGCCTAAATGCACTTCATAAACAGAATACGGAGCATCTAAAGCATTATGCTTTTTACGCTTTTTCATCCATTTACTATCTTTCCATGCATAAGGTTCATCCCAAACAATTGATGCCGTTTTAGGATTGTGCTCAGAACGTCTAGCGTAAGGATCTGCTTTTTCAGTCTTTATATCGTTATTGTTACTCTGAATCTTGTATTTGTATTTGCTTCCTTTTCCTGCACCAGGTATAAATCCTTCCCAAATTCCGCTGGAATCCCATCGTACATTAAGTTGGTGCTCACCTTCTACCCAAAAATTAAAATCTCCGATTACAGATACATTTTTTGCACTTGGTGCCCAAACCGCAAAATATACACCTTCTACTCCATCTACTGTCATCATATGAGAACCAAACTTTTCATATAACCGATAGTGTTTTCCTGCTTTAAAAAGGTTGATATCAAAATCTGTAAAACGACTGTGTACGATTACTTCTGCCATAAATTAGTTGTTAATTATATTTGAAATTCCTTTTAATGGAATAACTGCCCATTTTGGTCGAGAATTGAGCTCATAGCCTAATTCATAAACTGCTTTTTCGAGCATTGCATATTTTAAAAGAAAAATACGCTCTTGGTTGTAACCTATATTGAGATTTGCTTCTTGGACTTTAGTAACATAAGTTTCAAGAAACACACTTTTTAGATATTGATAAAGAACTTCACCTGCTTCAAAAAGATGGTGTTGCTCGTGTTTGTATAAATCTAAATTATTGAAAATTGTTGCATAAATAGCATAATGGAAAGAACGAAATAAACCAGCAATATCCTTTAGTGGTGGCTGTTTTACCTTACGGTCTCTAATTGTACTTTCTGGTTCGCCTTCAAAATCGAGGATATAAAAATCATCATCTTTTACTAAGACTTGCCCTAAGTGATAATCTCCATGAACTCTAATACGCTCTCCTTTTAATTTCGTCCAATCAAAATCTACAAAACGTTTTCTAATGATATTCTTTTGTTCTAAAAACTCATTTGCCAACTCCAAAGCTAATCCATCTAGCTTATGCAAATTATTTTCAATGGTATTTAATCTATTTTGAAACTGATATAATAATCTATTCTTTAACCAAACCTCATAATCTCCATTAAAATGTGAAGGGGTAAATGCTGTGTCCTCAAACTCACTACCTAAGGCGATGTGCATTTCTGCTGTTCGCTTTGCTAAAGTTTGAATTTTTGTAAAAACATTCAATCCAACCCAATCTATAATTTGTGCAGGTACATCTTTGATTTCCAACCGTCCATAATCTTCAGTTCTAGGTAATTTTGAAATGTCTATTCTCTTATATTCTAAATTTGAAAATACCTTATGAAACTCCATAAGCATATATTCCCAAGCATCACCTTGGTTCTCGACCATCTCCTGCATTAAACCTATAGTGATGTTTAGATTATCAGCATCTTTAATTTGAACACTTCCTAAATAAGCTGGTGTGTTTTTATAATCTTTCTTATCGGATAAGAAACGACTCATTTCATAATCAGGATTGCGATCAGAATAAATTCGTCTGAAGAATTTTAAGACATACTTTTCGTTATAAACAATTGAGGTATTGCTTTGCTCCATGCCCATATATCGAGAAGATTCGTATACGCAATCTTTAAAAAGTTCACTCTTATGATAACGCACACGTGTTTTGTCTTTAGGGACAGCAGTTAAAATACGCTCGAAAACAACTTTTCTAAAGGCTTCAAGATTTATAGCATCAATGATGTAACCTTTTTGATTTTGAATACTTATCGGTAAAATACGATCATCTTTTGCAAAATTTTCATCAGAAACAAATGCAATAGGTAAAAAATAATGTTGATAAAAAGCTTCTGTAAAATTGACTTCTAAAATCAATCCATAATAAACCTCACCATCTTTTTGAATTCGGAAAGATTCAGCAAGTTCTATATATTTTAATTTACTCGCTTTACCACCATACCAGCGTTGTTTTACAATATAGTCTTCGAGAACATCAGACAAAAACACTTTAATGAACTCTTTATTTTCCAAGAGTTCTTCCCACTTATTATTAAAATTATAAAGTGGTGGTTGTGCTATTGTTTTTGTCTCTTTCTTTGCCATCTTTACTTATTTATCTTAAAGATATGAAAAGGTAGTGTTGGGTGCAATTCTACAAAATTCCATTCGTTATGCCAGTTGTAACTGCTTGCCGTTACTAAATCTTCAACTTGCACTCGGTGACCAGAATTTATGCCCAAATCACTTAAAGGCAATTGAATATTGGCTTGTTGTGCATAATATTGATCTAAACTAATAATTATTAATAGTTCATTAGTCTTGTCATCATTCCATTTATAAAATGCTATAAGGCTATCATTTTGAATTTCACAAAACTTAATATTATTAGTTTGTTGCAACGCTTCATTTTGATGACGAATTGCATTGATTTTTGATATTAATAACGTCAACTTACTTTCCTTAAACCAATCGTAATGGCAAATTTGAAATTTCTCAGACATATAATATTCTTCTTTCCCAGGAATGGCTTCATCTATCATCTGCTCAAATACAGGTCCATAAATTCCGATGCTAGAACTTAAAGTTGCTGCTAGCGCATAACGCTGGAGATACTTGGATTCATTAGCGCCTTGCAAATGATACGGATTTATATCTGGAGTGTTAGGCCAAAAATTTGGTTGCATATATTCGCGCTGATCCGTTTGTGTCAACTCATTCATATACTCAATAAATTCTTGCTTTGTATTTCTCCAAGTAAAATATGTATAGGACTGTGTATATCCATTTTTAGCAAGTTGATCCATCACTTTTGGCTTTGTAAACGCCTCTGCTAAGAATATTACATCTGGATGTTTTTTCTTCACATTATCAATCAACCAATTCCAAAAATAATAAGGTTTGGTATGTGGATTATCTACTCTAAAAACGTCAACTCCACAATCAACCCAATAGAGCATTGTATCTAAGCACTCATTCCAAAGGTTTTTGTAATCTTTACTTTCCCAATAAATAGGGAGAATATCTTGGTATTTTTTTGGTGGATTCTCTGCATATTGAACCGTTCCGTCTGGTCTCCATTTAAACCAATCTGGATTAGACTCAACCCAAGGATGGTCTGGTGCAGCTTGCAAAGCATAATCCATGGCAATCTCTAAATTGAGTTCTTTCGCCTTTTTAATTAATCGCTTAAAATCTTCGACAGAACCTAATTGAGGGTGAATATCTTTATGTCCTCCATCTTTTGATCCGATTCCCCAAGCAGAACCTACATCTCCTTCCTTCGCGTCAGTAGTATTATTTTTTCCTTTTCGATTCACTTCACCAATGGGATGCACAGGAGGAAAATACAACGTGTCAAATCCCATTTCTACCACTCTAGGTAATAACCGTTCACAGTCTTTAAATGTGCCGTGTTTGCCCTCAACTTCCGATGCTGAACGCGGAAAAAATTCATACCATGTGCTGAATCTGGCTTTCTTTCTATCAACATAAACCTGAAGTTCTTTAGATTCATTAGCTAGATCCTTTTCAGGATATCTTATGAATATATCATGAAGTTTAGAACTTATCGCTTCTTTAATTGCATCGTCATATTTAGCATCATGTTTAAAGCAGTCCATACAATACTGCAAATAGTCTTTTTCTTCTTTAGTTCCGCTTTTTAATAAAGGCTCTAACAAAGTAATACCTTCAAGTAATTCTGATTTTACATGTTGGTTATCGTCAATTTTTCGTTCAATACCATGCTGCCAGTTAAGCGCATGATCTACCCAACCTTGGACTTTGTATGCATAAAAACCTTGCTTTTCAACAGAAAAAGAAGCTTTCCACTCGTCATTACCAGCACCGTGCATCCTAACTTCACTCCATTTTTTAGCCTTTTCATGCTTAAATAAAACTGAAGCAGCAATAACATCATGACCATCTACAAGAACATGCGCATCTACATTTACAATTTCGTTTACAATACGTTTTATGAAAAATTCTCCACAGTTAATTTGAGGTTTAACTGAGTCAATAACAACTCGTCTTTGGTTTTGCATACTATTGGTTGATTGTTGTTTCGATTGCTAAATTAAAGTACATTATCTATAACTAAAAAATAATATCCTTGAAAAAGACACTACAACGTTTGAATTGGATAACTTTTTAAAAAAATACGATTTAGCTACTGAATAATGGTTCCTGAGGGGATATGAGCATCTTTCTTTACAACTACAATCCCATCTTTGACTAAGTAACTATCGGTTTCTTTATCTTTTAGCTTTTTTCCTCCGTTTATTCTAACGTCATCTCCTATTCTACAATTTCTATCCAAAATCACATTTTTGATAAAACAGCGTTCTCCAATACCCATAAATGTTTTTACTTTTTGAGCCTGAACATCATCTAAAGATTCGTAATGATCATTACCCATCATATAGCAATTTATGACAGTTGATTCTGATCCTATCCTTGAACGAATACCTATTACAGAACGTTCTATCTTAGCTGCATGAATTAAACAGCCATCAGCGATTACAGTTCTATCTAATAAAGTACCAGAAATTTTTGATGTTGGCAATATTCTGGCATTGGTATATATACGTTGCTTATTATCGTACAAATTAAACTGAGGAATAGCATCTGTAAGGCCTAAATTAGCTTCAAAAAAAGAATCAATATTTCCTATATCTGTCCAATAACCTTCGTATTGATAACTTAAAGTCTTATGCGTTTCAATAGCCCCTGGAATAATCTCTTTACCAAAATCTACGGTTCCATCATCTTTCATCAACTTTACTAACAAATCTCTATTAAAAATATAAATACCCATGGACGCCAAATAATGTCTTCCTTTATTTTTCATCTCGTCACTTACGTTAGACGTCCAGTCTGGTAATAAAGAAGCATCAGGTTTTTCTATAAAAGACTTAATAATATTGTTCTTATCCGTTTTCATAATACCAAATGACGTTGCGTCTTTAGCATCGACAGGATAAGTTGCGATTGATATCTCAGCTCCACTTGCTTCATGTGCTTCAATCATTTCATTAAAATCCATCTGATATAATTGATCGCCAGATAGTATTAAAGCATATTCAAAATCGTGAGACAAAAAATGATGCATACTCTGACGCACTGCATCTGCAGTTCCTTGAAACCATTCACCACTGTGAATAGTTTGCTCTGCAGCCAAAACATCGACAAAAGCTGAACTAAAAAAACTAAAATGATATGTATTTTTAATATGCTTATTTAGTGAAGCCGAATTAAACTGGGTTAATACAAACATACGCTTGATGTCTGAATTGATGCAATTTGATATAGGAATATCCACTAATCGATATTTTCCAGCTATTGGCACAGCTGGCTTAGATCTGTTCTCAGTTAAAGGATATAATCTCGAACCTTGACCACCTCCCAAAATAATACTTAAGACTTTATCGTTTATCATTTTTTGTTTATTAGAGATTTATATATAGTTTCTGTTTGTTTTGCAATGGCTCGCCAGTCAAAATATTCTTCAACTCTTGCTCTGCCATTTTTTGCCATTTTATTCTGTAATTCTTTATTATCAATCACTTTATTGACACCTTCGGCTAAATCTCTTGAGAATTGATCTGGATTTACGGGTTCAAAAGGAGCACTTGTTTGTTGTTCTAAGTTAATCAACAATCCGGTTTCGCCTTCAACAACAACTTCTTTTATACCACCAACTGCACTTGCTACAACTGCTGTTTCACATGCCATGGCTTCAATATTTATAATGCCGAAAGGCTCATAAATAGAAGGACAACAAAATACATCTGCATGAGAATAGAGTTGAATGACATCTTTTTTATCGAGCATTTTATCTATCCAAATAATATTGTCTCTTGTTTTTGATGCTTCTTTAACACTATCTTCCATTTCCTTAGCAATCTCAGGAGTATCTGGTGCACCAGCACATAAAACTATTTGCGTGTCTTCATCAATATATTTTATGGCGTTTACAAGATGTATGATTCCTTTTTGACGTGTAATTCTTCCTACGAATAAGACATAAGGTTTACTTTTATCAATGCCGTATTCCTCTAAAACTGAGGTTTCATCGACAACAACATATTCTTTTAAATCTATACCGTTGTATACGACTTCAACTTTGTTTTCATCTACATCAAAATGCTTCAAAACATCTTCTTTGGTCTCTTCGGATACAGCTATTAAGCAATCTGCCATTTCAATAGCGGTTTTTTCAATCCAAGAGGACGCATCATAACCTCTTCCTAATTGCTCTCGTTTCCATGGTCGTAAAGGTTCTAAAGAATGTGTTGTAACTACTAAAGGCACACCATAACACAATTTCGCCAAAATACCTGCAAAATGCGAATACCAAGTGTGACAATGCACGATGTCAGCATCTATAGGATTTGCGTTCATTAGCAAATCTGTGCTCAATGTTTTGAATATCGCTTTTAATTTATCGTCTGCATTATCAAAACTTGAATTTTCATACGGAAACCCTTTTACACTCAAATTGTTATTTGAAACGTCTTGATCACCAAATGCTCTGACCTCCATTTCCATTAATTTAGCAAGCTCACCTGCCAAATATTCAACATGTACTCCTGCTCCACCATAAACGTAAGGAGGAAATTCTCTGGTAAAAAATAATGCCTTCATTGAGTATTTGGTACTGTAAGTTATTAATTTAGTTAAGACCTATAAAAACTGCATATAGTTGGAAATATAGCTTAAATTTAAAACAAATTATTTAAACACTACTGTGATACATAAAAAAATGTCAATCTTAAAAATTAAATCGATTTCGTAATGAAGTAATATCGTTTTCGACTTAATATATTATTAAAAAAGCATTAAATTTAAAATATGAAAAAAGCAATATCACTATTCGTTTTAGTCTTGTTTTTTAGCTGTAATGGTTCAGCTCAAAAAAATGAGACAAAAGAGAAAGAAACTTACCCTGTTACAAAAACAGATAAAGAATGGAAAGAACAACTCACAGAAAAACAATATTATGTATTAAGAAAAGCTGGTACAGAACGCCCTTTTTCTAGTCCATTAAATAAGAACTATGAAAAAGGAGTTTATCATTGTGCGGCATGTGACACTCCTTTATTTAAGAGTGAACATAAGTTCGATTCTGGCACGGGTTGGCCAAGTTTTGACAGAGAAATTAAAGGCAATGTAGCTTACGGTACGGACAACAATTTAGGCTATAGTAGAGACGAAGAACACTGTGCTACATGTGGAGGTCATTTAGGACATGTATTTAATGATGGCCCAAAAGAAACTACAGGAAAACGTCATTGTATAAATGGAGTTGCTTTGAAGTTTGTTCCGTCTGAAGAGTAAAGTTTTCTTAATAATACGAAAGCTAAATAGCGATATAATATCTAACTATTCTAAATCTTAGTGTAATAGATATTGTATCGCTAATTTTATAGTATAAAATCTAAAGTTATGGAACAGTCTTACTTAACTAGTGCAATTAAACAATTTGAATACTATAAAAGTCTTGGTGACAAAACAATACAACAAATTACGTTTAAAGATATACAAAAAGAATTTGCTGAAGACTCTAACTCAATTTCAATTATTGTAAAACACATAGTTGGCAATATGCTTAGTCGCTGGACTAACTTTTTAACAGAAGATGGTGAGAAAGAATGGAGAAAGCGTGATGAAGAATTTATGGATACATTTACATCTAAAACTGAATTATTAGAAGCTTGGAACAACGGTTGGAATTGTTTGTTTGAAGCCATTAGACCTTTATCCGTAGTAGATTTAGAGAAAATTATTCATATAAGAAATCAAGGTCATACAGTAACTGAGGCTATTAACAGACAAATGATGCACTATGCCTATCATGTTGGACAGATTGTTTTTATTGGAAAATTAATTAAAGGTGAAAACTGGAAGTCTCTATCAATAGCAAAAGGGCGATCTAAAGCTTTCAACAAAACTAAGTTTGACCAAGATAAAAGTCGTAAGCATTTTACAGACGATCTTTAATGACATTCAATTATCAAAACCTATTTTTAAATACCTAAGAACAGTAAATTAAAAAAGAGGTTTAGGTTAAAATGCTTTTCTTCATGGAATTTAGATTTTAGTATTTGAATTTCATATTTTTGTAACTCGAAAAATTCAACTAAAAAAACTTACGCATGAGTAAATACGATATCATAGTATTAGGAAGTGGTCCTGGTGGCTACGTAACTGCAATCAGAGCATCACAATTAGGATTTAAAACTGCTGTTGTGGAAAAAGAAAGTCTAGGTGGTGTATGCTTAAATTGGGGTTGTATTCCGACAAAAGCCCTTTTAAAATCTGCTCAAGTTTTTGAATACCTTAAACATGCCGAAGATTACGGTTTAAAAGTTAAGGATGCTGAGCATGATTTTGATGCTGTTGTAAAACGTAGTCGTGGTGTTGCAGATGGTATGAGTAATGGTGTTAAATTCTTAATGAAGAAAAATAAAATTGATGTTATTGAAGGCTTTGGTAAACTTAAAACTGGAAAGAAAATTGATGTTGATGGAAAAGAATATTCTGCTGACCATATCATAATAGCTACTGGAGCGCGTTCGCGCGAATTACCAAGCTTACCTCAAGATGGTAAAAAAGTAATTGGCTACAGACAAGCCATGACTTTAGAAAAACAACCAAAAAAGATGATTGTTGTTGGTTCTGGTGCTATTGGTGTTGAATTCGCATATTTCTACAATTCGATGGGAACTGAAGTAACCATAGTAGAATACCTAGATAAAATTGTACCTGTTGAAGACGATGAAGTGTCTAAACAATTAGAACGCAGCTTTAAAAAGTCTGGAATAAAAATAATGACTTCTGCAGAAGTAACTTCGGTTGACACCTCTGGCAAAGGAGTTAAGGCTACTGTAAAAACTAAAAAAGGTGAAGAAGTATTAGAAGCTGATATTGTTTTATCTGCTGTTGGTATTAAATCTAATATTGAAAATATAGGATTAGAAGATGTTGGTATTGCTGTTGACAGAGACAAAATTTTAGTCAATGATTATTATCAAACAAATATTCCAGGTTATTATGCCATTGGAGATGTTACTCCTGGACAAGCCTTGGCACATGTTGCTTCTGCTGAAGGTATTCTTTGTGTAGAAAAAATTGCAGGACAGCATGTAGAAGCATTAGACTACGGAAATATTCCTGGATGTACGTATTGCTCACCAGAAATAGCAAGCGTTGGTTTAACTGAAGCTCAAGCAAAAGAACAAGGATTAGATGTAAAGATTGGAAAATTTCCATTCTCTGCCTCTGGTAAAGCCAGTGCTGGTGGAAATAAAGATGGCTTTGTAAAAGTAATCTTTGATGCTAAATATGGCGAATGGTTAGGTTGCCATATGATTGGTGCAGGTGTTACGGATATGATTGCTGAAGCTGTTTTAGGCAGAAAGTTAGAAACTACAGGACACGAAGTATTAAAAGCAGTACATCCTCACCCAACGATGAGTGAAGCTGTTATGGAAGCTGTTGCAGCTGCTTATGATGAAGTTATTCATCTTTAAACTAGAAACTAGAAACTAGAAACTAGAAACTAGAAACTAGAAACTAGAAACTAGAAGAAAATATAAAAATGCGATTCAATTATGAATCGCATTTTTTAGTTTAAAACTTAAAACCAGACCTTAGCATAAAACTACTTTTGTTTCCGTAGTTGTAATTATAAACACTACCTGTGTTGTTGATTTGGTAACTAAACACTCCTTGAATGTAGGTATTTCTGTTGACATCGTATTGCAACCCAGTGGAAGCTGAAACTCCGACATCTGCTGATATACCTTGTTGCATTCTGTAAAAATCTAACTTTACACCAGATAACAGACTTAATTTATCTGACAACTTTACTTTTAATAGTAGAGGCACTTCTATTAATCCAACTTCGGCATTTACAAATTCAAATTGTCTTGCTGTTAAAGCGATATCATCCGTTAAAAAAATACCGTTAATTGCTAAGTTCCAATCTTGATTTGCTAAATCATCTTGTAAAGTTTTAAAATGTGATATGTTTTGCTGTTGTTGTGCAATTACAATATTTGAAAATAAAAATATTGCGAATAGATACTTCATGATTTTTAATATCAATTGGTTAGATACCAAATTTACAACTCTAAAGTGTTAAAGAGTTATAAGTAAATCGCAAAAGAAGGTTAATATTTAGATGAACTCTATAGTTTATAGCCAAATCCTAAGAACACTATATTTGGGGAAAGTTCTTCAAAACCAAGTGCATATTTCATGTGTAAGCTTAATGAAGAAGAAAATTCATAATCTAAACCAAGGTCTACTCTAACTTTAAATTTGTTTGAGAAAAAATCGAAGAAATAATTTAAACTTGGACCAACAAGAATATTAAAATCGGGTCTAATAGCATATTTTAAATATATAGGTGCATTTAAAAATCTAAAGTCGCTAATACCTATATATAACAATTCTGGCTGGAGATGAAATCCATTTTCAATTTCAAAGTCCGCAAAAACACCTCCGTAATAACCAACTTCTGTATCTGGATTTGTACCAAAATCCCCTTCAGTTACTTTAAAAAAGGTGAAATTCAAACCTCCCTTAATACCTATTTCTGTTTGTGATTGTATTGATAAACTCAAAAGCAAAAGTAATATCAAGAGGAGAAATCGCTTTTTCATATCAATCCATAAAACTCTGAATCGCTAACTCATAACTTTGTAAACCAAATCCAAGCACTACTCCTTTCGCGTTAGGTGAAATATAGGATTGATGTCTAAATTCTTCTCTTGAAAATGTGTTAGAAATGTGCACTTCTACAACTGGAGTCGTTATAGCCTTAACTGCATCACCAATACCTACTGAGGTATGTGTGTAAGCTGCTGCATTTAAGATTATACCATCATAAGAAAAACCAACTTCTTGTATTTTATCAATGAGTTCACCTTCAACATTAGATTGAAAATGCTCTAGTGAAACGCTTGGATACTTTTTTACGATAGTATCAAAAAACTCAGTAAAGCTTAAATTACCGTATATGTTTGTTTCACGCTTACCTAATAAATTAAGGTTTGGTCCATTTATGATTATTAGTTTTTTCATAGGGTAAAGATAATAAAACCTGTTGGCAAGCAGACAGGCATAACCAAAAAAAACCGAAGTAAATACTTCGGTTTTTTCAATATACTTTTTATAATCTAGAAGAAATAACCAACACCTATCTGAATAACACTATTTTTATATTCCGCGCCACTAGTTTCTAAATCAGGATCATCTATATTATCTGACAAACCAAAATTATAACGCGCTGAAAAGTTTAATCCATTATCTAGTTTATAACCCAGTCCAAAATTAATACCAAAATCAGTACTTTTTATGGAGTCTTTAATATCATCCTCTTGGTCTCCATATTCATCTTTAGCGCTTAAGAGAAATCCTATTTGTGGTCCAGCCTCAACACTAAAACCTTCAACTAGATAATATTTTGCCATTAATGGAACGTTTAAGTAATTTACTTTAACGGTACCTTCAAAACTTTCACCATCAAAGATTTCCTTATAATCTGATCCTTGAGAAGAAAACAACAGTTCTGGTTGAAATGAGAATTGTTCTGAAATTTCTATTTCCGCAACTGCACCAAAAAACAATGATGTTCTACCATCAAAGCTATCTACCATCTCACCTGTAATATCCGATAAGTTTACACCTGCTTTAGCACCAAAAGTAACCTGTGCATTTACAACAGCAATACCAAAAATTGCTGAAACAAAAAATAATAGTACTTTTTTCATAATAAAAGTTTATTGATTAATATTATGCAAAGCTAGAAGTAGTTTAAAGCAACTACAATGATATTGGTCAGTCTAAATGTAGTGAAGAGAAAACGGTGCTATTTTAAAATTTAGGCTATAAAAAAACCGAAGCTGTTAGCTTCGGTTTTAAATTATAAGGTTGACAAAATTAGAATTTATAAGTAATACCAAAATCGATATTAGATAAATCTAAATTTAATCCAAAATTAGTTGAAGCATCATCAGCACCATCTAATTTTGAACTAGCATAAGACAATGCACCAATTGAAGCTCTTAAAGCTATACAGTCTGAAACAAAATAGTTCACACCTGGCGCAACAGCAAATCCAAAAGTGTTAAATTTTGCTTCACCACCACCATTAAATTCTTCTTTAGATGTTTGATAAGCTACACCAGCTCCAAGAGTAAAAGAAAATTGACCTGCTGGAGTAAAGAAATACGTAGCACCTAATCCGCCACCAAAACTTGATGTTTTATCGTCATTTGCATCTTCTCCAGAACCGATTAATAAATTAACTTCTAAAGCTATGTTATCTGAAATAAAGAAGCCAACCGCAGGTGAAAACTCTAAAGAATTAGATTTAGCTTCACCAAATTTAGCGCTATTAAATCCAATTGAACCACTAGCATAGACATCGCCATTAGCAAAACCACCTGTAGTTTTATCATCTTGTGCATTAATGTTTGTAAATCCGAAAACTGCAACAGCAGCCATAAGTAATAATTTTTTCATAATTGTAAGTTTTGTTTAAAATTAATTTGGACGGCAAATCTATACAATAAGAAGATTACAAACAAGTAAATTCCTATAAATTAATTCACTTTATCCTAATAAATATTCTTTTTATCTGTTTTTTTAAGTAATATAAGATTCTCACTAAGACAATATTTAGGTCTCTTAACACCATCATTTTTACTAAGCATAAAAAAACCGAAGCGTTAACTTCGGTTTTAATAAAATATAATTATGCTTATGTCTTACCAAGCGTAACCTATAGATAATCCTAAGCGCGGAAGTATACCATCTACCGTTAGACTATCAATATCTCCACTTGTACTGACATTAATATATTGTACACCTAAATTAAGGTCTAATGCAAAACCAGTTGCATTTCCACCAAATACCCATTGGTAGCCACCAATGACACCAGCACCAAAAATATTAACTTTTCCTTCTTCACTTCCAGATCCACCAGAAATACTAGAATAGCTTACAACAGGTGCGCCATACCAACCTCTAGGTGCGTCATTAGAAGAAGAGAAATATAATTTATATTTTCCTTCTGCTCCAAAACCATTAACCTTAGCTTCTTCTCCACTAGAAAAATTAGCATTAAGATTTGTGTAAGCCAAAGATAATTCCACAGAACTACCCTCATTTAACACGCGCTCATAAGAAAATTGAGCAGATCCAAATATTAGTCCCAGAGGATTAACTTTTACTACATTCTCTTGCGCATTAACATTTGCAAAAGCAAAAACTGCAAACGCAGCTAAAAATAATTTTTTCATAATTATTAAGTTTTAAAATTGATTAACACAAACTAAAGCCTTTTTTTCCTAATAATTAAGTTTTTTATAGAGGTTATTAACAATAATATGAACATTATATTTTAAATAGTTGTTTTTCAGTAAATTACTTAAATGGTTATTAACAATTTTAATAAAACCACACAGGCATTTTCATAATTCTAGCCTTTAAATAACTAAATTTAACCATGAAATGGGAGCAAGCAATAAAAGATTATAGAAATTATCTACAAATAGAACGTGGCTTGTCTAAAAACTCCATTGAAAACTATAGCTATGATATAAAAAAATTGATACGATATTTAAATAAAAATTCCATAGCTGTATCTCCTGTAAATATTGATAATGATATAGTTAAACAGTTCATTTATTCCATTTCAAAATCGATTAATGCAAGGTCGCAAGCTAGATTAATCTCTGGTCTTCGTAATTTCTTTGACTATTTGATTTTTGAAAACTATAGAGAAACAAATCCTTTAGACTTAATTGAGTCGCCGCGTATTGGAAGAAAATTGCCGGATACATTATCAGTAAATGATATTGACAATTTAATAAACGCTATAGATTTAAGCTATCAATACAATGGAGTGAATCTTGGGGAACGCAATAGAGCAATCATAGAAACTTTGTACAGTTGCGGTCTTAGAGTAAGTGAACTTATAGAACTTAAAATTTCAGATTTATTTTTTGATGAAGGTTTTATTAAAGTTACTGGTAAAGGTGATAAGCAACGTTTTGTGCCTATAGGACCGACTACACAAAAGTATATTACTATTTGGAGAGACATTAGAAATCACATTACAGTAGATGTAAACTCCAAAGATATTTTATTTTTAAATTATAAAGGAAAAAAGCTAACACGTGCTATGATTTTTACAGTTATAAAAAAGCTTGTAGAAAAATCTGGCTTAAATAAAAATGTCTCACCTCATACTTTTAGACACTCCTTTGCGACACATTTATTAGAGAATGGTGCAGACCTTAGAGCTATACAGATGATGCTTGGTCATGAGAGTATTACTACGACAGAAATTTATATGCATGTGGATCGCTCTCATTTGAGTGATGTCCTAAACAAGTTTCATCCTCGAAAATAAAAAAGACAATCTATTTGTAGATTGCCTTTTAATAAATGAAATCGATAAATTCTTACTTTGCAATATTAACAGCTCTAGTTTCTCTAATTACGGTTACCTTAACTTGACCAGGATACGTCATATCCGTTTGAATTTTCTGAGAAATCTCAAAAGATAAACTTGCAGCTTTATCATCAGATACCTTTTCGCTTTCAACAATAACACGTAATTCTCTACCTGCTTGTATTGCATAAGCTTTTTTAACTCCTGTAAACCCAAAAGCGACATCTTCTAAATCTTTAAGTCGCTGTATATAAGAATCTAAAACTTGTCGTCTTGCACCAGGTCTAGCACCAGAAATAGCATCACATACTTGAATAATAGGAGACAATAACGTCGTCATTTCTATTTCGTCGTGGTGTGCGCCAATAGCATTACAAACTTCAGGTTTTTCTCCGTGCTTCTCTGCCCATTGCATTCCTAAGATGGCATGAGGTGTTTCTATATCTGCTTCAGAAGAAGGTACTTTTCCTATATCATGTAAAAGTCCTGCTCGCTTTGCCAATTTAGGATTTAAGCCTAATTCTGCTGCCATAACACCACACAGTTTAGCCACTTCTCTAGAGTGTTGCAATAAGTTTTGTCCATAAGAAGAACGGTATTTCATACGTCCTACCATTTTAATCAATTCAGGATTTAATCCATGAATTCCTAAATCTATAACTGTACGCTTACCAACTTCTATAATTTCTTGCTCAATCTGCTTCTCTGTTTTCTTTACAATTTCCTCGATTCGTGCAGGATGTATTCTTCCGTCCGTTACCAATTTATGTAAAGACAAACGCGCAATTTCACGCCTCACGGAATCAAAACACGATAAAATAATAGCTTCTGGTGTGTCGTCTACAATAATCTCAACTCCAGTTGCTGCTTCAATAGCTCTAATATTACGTCCTTCTCTGCCAATGATTCTACCTTTTACATCATCAGACTCTATATTAAAAACAGATACGCAATTGTCAATAGCCTCTTCTGTCCCTATACGCTGTATGGTATTAATAATAATCTTCTTAGCTTCTTGTTGAGCAGTTAATTTTGCTTCCTCTACTCGATCTTGTATAAAACTCATTGCATCGGTTTTAGCTTCCTCTTTTAAAGATTCAACTAATTGCTCTTTGGCTTCCTCTGCGGATAATGAAGAAATAACTTCTAGTTGTTTTATTTGGCTTTTGTGAGCCTTCTCAAGTTCATCTTTTTTCTTCTCTATAAACTCAAGCCTGAAGTCATAGTCTTTGATTTTAGCATCCAGTGATTGATTGGTTTTTTTAGATTTTGAAAGCTCATTTGAAATTTGAGATTCTTTATCTCTAATACGTTTTTCAGCATCTGCCATTTTTTTGTCACGAGAGAGAATAACTTTTTCGTGCTCAGCTTTTAGCTCGATAAACTTTTCTTTTGCTTGAAGTATTTTATCTTTTTTTAAGGATTCAGCATCAGATTTTGCTTGCTTTAATATAGATTTTGCTTCGCTTTCTGCATTAGAAATTAGTTTTGAAGATTTACCTTTCTCTAATGATTTTGCTATAATATATCCTAGTATCACTCCTAATACTACTCCTCCAACTATATATATAATTGTGTTAGTGTCCATGTTTATTGTTTAGTTTAGTATATAAAAAAAGCCTACATCAGTTATCGGTTTTGTATAAACTCCTTAAAAACAAGTTTAGGGCTAACAAGCTGATCAAAAATCTGTCTAAGACACTGAAACAAGTTCAGCACTAACAGCACGATTTTACAACTTCAACTCACCCTTTTTAAAGAATTAACGTTGAGTTTATCAAAAAATGTAACTAATGTAGGCAGTAACCTTTTATTTTAAAGAACGTACGAGTTAAATATGCTGTTTTAAAAGTTCATTTAAAGCCTCTAGCTTTTCTTGCACTTCTTCATTTACATACTCTTTATCTATTGACTTTTGCTCTACTTGAGCTGCAAATTGCAAGGCACACATGGCCAAAACATCTTGCTTATCTCTTACAGAGTAATTCTGCTCAAACTGTCCAATCATAGCCTCAATTTTCTTTGTGGCTTTGCGTAAACCTTCTTCTTGACTTGGATTAATCGTTAATGGATAAACCCTATTTGCTATAGAAAGTTTAATTTTTAATTGTTCTGACATTTAGTCTAATTTACAACATTATTCTGAGAGTTGTCCAATACAATGGTCAATATCTCTAATAAGTGCATTTATTTTGAGCTTCGTTTCTCGTTTATTTTCGTCACTACCAAGCATTGAATTTGCTATTTTGAGCGTATCATACTTTTCTACCCAAGATCCTAATTCTTCTTGTTGTTCTAAAAGTTTTTGTTGTTGCTGTTCTAATTGTTCTGAGAGTTTAGCGTTGGTTTGTTTTAAAACCTCTTGCTTGTGTAAAATCTTACTGATTTTATTCTCTAATGCATCAACAATGTCTTCTATTTTACTCATTAAAGTAATTCAATACTATTTAAACAAAGTTAACATACCTAATCAAAAAACACAATTCTTTTACAATTATTTTTAATATGAATAACATCGTTAAAACTAATCCGTTAACTAAAATAATAATCTATTAACATTTGTATATCGCTATCAAATTAATATTTTAGCTACAATTGTCATTGTATGAAAAAAATTTTGCTCCTTTTTCTTATATCTTGTTCTGTTTACTCACAATCAGAATATCCTCAAGATTATTTTAGAAATCCATTAGATATTACACTTGTTCTTTCTGGGACATTTGCTGAGTTGCGCTCGTCTCATTTTCATGGTGGACTAGATATTAAGACTCAAAGAAAGCAAGGCTTAAAAGTTTATACCGCGGCCGAAGGTTATGTTAGCAGAATCAAGGTTTCTCATTTTGGGTATGGAAAAGCAATCTATGTTACTCATCCTAATGGTTACACAACTGTCTATGGTCATCTACAAAAATTCTCAAAACGTATAGAGCAATATATTAAAGACTGCCAATACGAAAAAGAAAGCTTTGAAGTTGAAATGTTTCCAACTACAGAAGAATTATTGGTAGAACAGGATGAAGTTATTGGTTATTCAGGTAATACTGGCAGTTCAGGTGGTCCTCATTTGCATTTTGAAATAAGAGATAATCAAGAACGACCAATGAATCCTATGCTATTTGGTATCGATGTAAAAGACACTAAAGCACCTTTCGTTTCGGCAGTATATGCCTATCCTAAGGATGAAAACGCGATAATTAACGGTAAGAATGAACGTGTTCCGCTGCGATTAATCCCTCAAAAAACTGGCGACTACGAGGTTGAAAAAATTTCTGCTTATGGAAATATTGGTTTTGGTATTACCTCTTACGATAAGCAAGATTTAGCGCCAAATAATAATGGTGTTAGTAATATTCAGACTTTTTTTAACGGTAATAAAAGTTTAGAAATAGATTTTAAGCGTTTTAGCTTTGATGAATCTAAGCACATTAAACGCTTAATTGATTATGAGTATTTTAAAAATAAGAAATCTAGAATCCAGAAGTTATTTATTCAAAAAAACAACCCTTTGAGTTTATATAAAGATGCTAATGACAATGGTTATATTAAGGTTGAAGACAGCACGTCTTCAATCTATAAAGTTAGAATAAGAGATTTCAAGGGTAATGAGACTTGGATAACAATTCCTGTTAACGGCAAATATGAGGTTATTGAAAAAGAAATCGATGAAGATCTATCAAATAAATCGTTGGTTTATAGCGATAAGGCCACAACGCTAAACTCTGAAAATATTACTGTTAACTTTTATGGTAACACGTTATACGACGACACCCTTATAGATTTTAAAGTTGCTTCTGACACGTTGTATCTGCACGAAGACAATATCCCATTACAAAAGAATTTTTATATAAATTATGATTTAAGTAACTACAAATCTGAACATCAAGATAAAATTTATATTGCTAGATTATATGGATATTATAAAAAGCCTTATTATGTTTCCACTAAAAGAAAAGGTAATATCATAAGTGCTGGCAGCAAAGAGTTTGGGACTTATGCTTTAGCAATGGATACTGTTGCACCAACCATAAAACCAGTCAACTTTCACGATAAAAAATGGTTAAGTAAATATCGTTTCTTAAAAGTGAAAATTGAAGATGAATTATCTGGAATTAGTAAATACCGAGCTACGGTAAATGGTAGGTGGATTTTAATGGAGTACGATTATAAAACCGAGATGCTTACACACGATTTTAATGATAACATCGTTAAGGACACTAAGAACGAATTAAAAATAATTGTTACAGATAATGTTGGAAATAGCTCTACATTTGAAGCAACATTTTTTAGAAAATAAAACTAAACTATTTGAAACGCTTACATTTTATAGTTCTATTGAGCTTACTTTTTAGTGCGCTATCCTTCTCACAGTCTGCAATTATTAGAGGTGTTATTTTAGACGAAAGTAATAACCCAATTAAGGATGTTAACATTAAGGCCAGCACTGGTGAAGGTACTGCAACCAATGATAACGGTTTTTATGAGCTTAAGATTCCGTTTGGCATTGAAGTTACAGTGGTATTCACACACATTTCTCATAAACGAATTGAGCAGAAATTCAATTTAAAAAACGGTCAGGAAATAGAGTATAATCCTGTGATGCTAGTTGAAGTAGAACAAATCGCAACTGTTGTTATTAATACAAACACAAGGCAATCTGTTGATGGAGTCACTTCCATTTCCCCACAAATGATTAGAACAATTAAAGGAGCACAACCTGGTGTTGAGAATATTTTAAAAACCTTACCTGGAGTTAATATTTCAAACGAATTGAGTACACAATATTCGGTAAGAGGTGGAAATTTTGATGAAAACCTTGTTTATGTTAACGAAATTGAAGTCTACAGACCTTTTTTAATTCGTTCTGGTAATCAAGAAGGTTTAAGCTTTGTGAATACGGATTTAGTGCAAAATGTAGATTTTTCCGCCGGTGGTTTTCAGGCAAAATATGGAGATAAACTATCTTCAGTTTTAGATATTTCTTATAGAAATCCTATTGACTTTGGAATTAGAACAGATTTAAGTTTACTTGGCGGAAGCATTGCAGCCGAAACAGTATCAAAAGATGGTAAGTTTTCTGGAATTGCAGGTGTGCGCTACAGAGATAATAGTTTAATCTTAAATAATCTTGAAACGGAAGGCAATGTAGAACCTGTTTTTGCAGATGCACAAACATATTTAACGTACCGTTTTTCGAGCAAGTTTCATTTAAGTTTTTTAGGGAATATTTCTTTAAACAAATATAACTTTCAACCAGAAAATAGACAAACTAATTTTGGCACATTACAAGAACCTGTAGCCCTTTTAGTCTTTTACGATGGACAAGAAAAAGATCAATATCAAACGTATTTTGGTGCATTTAAAGCTAGTTACTTTGCAAATGATGATTTAACTCTAAAATTAATTGCTTCAGCTTATCACACAGTTGAGCAAGAATACTTCGATATTTTTGCACAATACCGCTTAGGCGAAGTAAATACTAATATTGGTGATGAGAATTTAGGTGAAGTAGAATTTAGTGAAGGTATTGGCTCGCAATTAACGCATGCACGTAACGATTTAGATGCCTTTATAGTTAATGCAGAACACAGAGGTGACTACAAAATCGGTGAGGAAAGTACTATCGAATGGTCTGCTAAATACACTCACGAAGATATAAGAGATAGACTCGTGGAATACGAAGTCATTGATTCTGCCGGATTCTCTATTCGTCCTCCTAATTTTAGTCAACCCAACCTTCAACCCTATGAACCGTTTTCTGGGCCTTTAACAGCTTTTGAGAATATAAGAGCATTAAACAAAGTTCAAATAGACCGTTTACAAGCATTTGTTCAATATAGTAAGCGTACTGAATGGGGAAATAATGAAGTGTTTTATAATGTTGGTGTAAGAACACATAGTTGGACAGTTAATGGTGAGGGTACTGAAAGTTCTTCTCAAACAGTTTTTAGTCCTAGAGCGCAATTTGCAATAAAGCCAGATTGGGAAAAGGATATGCTCTTTAGAGTTGCTGGTGGTTTATATTATCAACCGCCGTTTTACAGAGAATTAAGAGATTCATCAGGTGTCGTTCAACCTAATGTAAAAGCACAAAAATCGTTTCATATTGTATTAGGTAACGAATACAGTTTCGAGATTTGGGACAGACCATTCAAATTAGTCACTGAGGCTTACTACAAAGGTTTATCTGATGTAAACCCTTACACGCTTGAAAACGTTAGAATTCGTTATAGAGCAGATAATAATGCAAAGGCCTATGCTTATGGTTTAGATATGCGACTTAATGGGGAATTTGTTCCAGGAACAGAATCTTGGTTTAGTTTTGGATATCTTAAAACTGAAGAGAATATTGATAATCGAGGCTATATAGCTAGACCAACCGATCAACGTTTAAAGTTTGGAGTGTTGTTTCAGGATTATGTGCCAAATATGCCAGATTTAAAGATGTATTTAAACTTGGTTTACAACACAGGTGTACCTGGCGGTTCGCCTAGCTATGCAGATCCCTATGACTATCAAATAAGATTGCGTGATTATAGACGTGCAGATTTGGGTATATCATATGAATTAATCAATCCTGAAAAAACATATAATTCGAATTGGAAAAAATCCTTTAAAGCACTTTCTATTGGTTTTGAAATATATAATATGTTTAATAACCAAAACTCAATTACCAATACTTGGGTGAGAGATGTATATACCAAGCGACAATTTGCTATTCCGAATTTTTTAACACCTCGTGTTTTTAATGTGAGGTTGTCTGCTAAGTTTTAAAAGCACGCTCTATTAAGAATTAACAAACGCATTTAATACAGAGATCACATAATCTAACTCCGCCTTCGTATTAAAAATACTGAAAGAAAAGCGCACTGAAGGTTTACTTAGACTTTCTTCATCAAGTATAGCAGTCAGCACATGAGAGTTTTGTGAGCTTCCACTCTGACAAGCACTTCCTTTAGAACAAGCAATCCCCTTTAAATCGAGCTGAAATTGCAACATTGGTGCTTTTTCTGGAGCAATAGGTAAACATATATTCACTAATGTGTAGGTACTATTTGAAACGTTCTCACAACCTCCATTAAAACTTAGTCCAGGTATATTATTTTTCACGTTTTGAATGAAATATGCTTTTAAATCTGATACATACTTCTTTTCGATATCAAGATTTTTATATGCTATTTTAAGTGCTTCGTCCATACCAACAATGTTATGTATAGATTCTGTACCTGCTCTATAACCTCTCTCCTGCTCACCACCAAAAATTAGAGGTTTTAGTCCAGAATCTTTTCTTACAAAACAAAATCCAACACCTTTTGGACCATGAAATTTATGAGCACTTGCCGCTAAAAAATCAATAGAAATTTTGTCTAAATCAATCTTATAATGTCCAACAGATTGCACAGCATCTGTATGAAACAATGCATCATTATTTTTACATAAGCTGGCAACACGTTCAATATCTAAAATATTGCCAATTTCATTATTAATGTGCATTAAGCTTACAACAGCCTTTTTAGAAGATTGCAAAAGCTGCTCTAAATGTTCGTAATTGACTAAACCACAATCATCTAAATCAACATATATTATTTCTACATCATACTCTTTTTTCAATTGTTCCACGGTATGCAAAACGGCATGGTGCTCAATTTTTGAAGTAATAATTTCAGTAATACCTAAATCCCTTACAACACTACGCAAAGCCAAATTATCTGCTTCAGTTCCCCCAGAAGTAAAAATAATTTCAGCTGCAGACACATTAAAATGAGCTGCTATATTTTTTCGGCATTGTTCTAAAAGTGCTTTTGATGAACGTCCAAAGCTATGGATTGAAGAAGCATTTCCGTAGCTTTCTTGTAGTACTTGTGTCATTCGTTCAACCACTTCTGGTCGCAATGCTGTCGTTGCTGCGTTATCTAAATATACTGAGTCCATCTTGCAAAAATATTGTAAATAAAATTATTTAGTCAATGGAGCGTTATAATTTTACAAATCGTTTATTTTTGTTCAAAATTGAAGCTATGATACGTCGTTTTTCTTTACTCTTTTGTTTAATCTTTTTGGTGGCTTGTGATGATGGTGATATTATGACTGTTGATCTTAACTTTGAAGGTGATTTAGAAAGTTGTGATGATTTTGAGAATTCTTATTTAGTTTTTGATACGCGTAGCGATCCTAATGAAGCTCTTATTTTAATATTTGACAGAAATGACACTACCGATGCTTTGTTTACAACACCAACAACAGTTGATGTGCCTGAAGAATTACTGATTAATGAGACTAATGTTAGATTTATTTACAGATCATATAACAGATCTGTTAATATAAACGATATATGTGCAATTGTATCTCCTGGAGATTTAACTATAGTTGAAGACTATGAAGCCGATAGCGGAACTGTTGACGTTACAGTTACGATAGTAGATGATGATAATGATGGTATTCCAAGTGAATTTGAATACGGTCCTGGAGGTTTAGCCGATCCTCAAGACTCAGACCTTGATGGTATTCCTGATTATTTAGATGAAGATGATGATAATGATAATGTAAAAACTATTAATGAAATTGATAATAGTGATGGTGATAATGATCCAACTACAGCACCATTAAATACTGATGGTGACTTGCCAAATGGTGATGAAATACCTGATTATTTAGATACTGACGATGATGGAGATGGTGTGTTAACACGATTAGAAGATGAAGATGGAGATATGAATCCTTTAAACGATACTAGTGATAACAATGGAGTTTTAATTGCTCATTATCTTAATAATATAGAGGTTATAGATTATGGTGATCCTGGATTAAGTGATGACAATGCATACACAAGAACAGTAACTACTCACTTCCTTGTAAAGGATATAGATGTTGAAATTTTAAGAGCTACAGAAGTAGACCTAGGCACATTAATAACCACAATTGCAGATTACCCACAAGAAGATTAAGGTTCAACATTTTGAAAAATCCTAACTTCGGTTGCTCCTAAACCATAAGTTTTATAATCTGCATCATAAAACTTTACATTATTATAGCGACCAAATAAGGTTTCTAGTTCTTGACGAAGTACTCCTTCTCCTACTCCGTGAATAAACACAATTTTAGGAATGCGCTTTCTTATGGCAAACTCTAATTGTCCTCTAGCCGTATCTAATTGTAGATTTAGCATATCGTAATTCGTCATACCTTTTGTAGATTCCGTTAGGTGATGGATATGCAAGTCGACTTCAAATTTTGGAGCATGTCGCTCCTTTGGTTTTACTGATGGTACAGTTCTTCTTTTTTTAGTCTCCTTTTCTTTTTTTACAGCCTCAATGTCAGAATTATAGATTGCATTATCTATGGTGGCCTCATTAGAAGAAATCATCAACTCATTAGCTTCAAACTGAAATTCAAATCCATCATCATCTTCTATAGTAATTGTATTTCCTAAGATCTTCGTTACAACTCCAGAAATATTGTCATCAATAGTTTCAACGGTATCGCCAAGTTTAATCTTCATCTTCAGACTTAATAAAAGTTTCCTCTTCTTCATTATCGTATTTACTGGGAATATTTCGAGAAACTCTATAAATCCCGAACATCAGTAATACAATGCCTCCCATCAATAAATAGGTGTTTTGCCTTACTTCAGCTTGTGCATATAAAGCAATAGCACCACCAACAACGATACATATAAAGTTTATAAGTCTAGAAATATTCATAATATAGAATTGAAATACAATACAAAAATACGGTTTACAATAATTTAGAGATGATATTATAAAAGTATTTAGCAAATTCTTAATTTAGCAGTATGCAGTTACTTATAAAAGGACTTGAAGACTACATGCTACCATGCATAAATAAAAAGTATTTTGGCTTTGAATGTCTGGGCTGTGGACTTCAGCGCTCTGCTGTACTACTTGTAAAAGGACAATTTGTAGATGCTTTTTTAATGTATCCAGCAATTTATACCATAATTGCCCTCTTCGGTTTTCTAATCGTCAATCATTTCAAAAATTTTAAATTTGGAAATAAAATTATTATTATCTTGGCATTGCTGAACGTGTTTACTATCATAGGCAGTTATTTACTTAAACTTTATCTTAATTAAAATAAATTATGGAACAACAAAAACTACCTAATGCAACCACATCTATTGTACTCGGAAGTATCTCATTCATATGCTGCTGCTTTAGTGCTGGTATTGGAGGTATAATACTATCTGGTATTGCGCTTTTCTTAACCAAAAAGGATGAAAGCTTATATGCACAACAACCAGATCTTTACAGTAATTTTAGTCAAGTAAAAACTGCAAAAATCATTGCTATAATTGGTTTAGTGATAGCTGTGTTAACTCTTCTATATACTATTTATAATATTTATTCAATAGGTGGATGGGAAGCTTATATGGAACAAACAAAAGATATTTACAGACAAATGGGTATTGAAATAGAATAATATTTTAAACATTAATAAAAAAGCGATTTTCTTAATTGAAAATCGCTTTTTTTTATCCATATCTTGAAGCTAAAATTTAAACTTCAAATTCTTTCAATGTATTAATTATAATAGATACACAATCTAGTAATTGCTCTTCAGTCATTACTAAAGGAGGTGCAAAACGGATGATATTACCATGTGTTGGTTTTGCCAACAAACCATTATCTCTCAACCTTAAACAAATGTTCCAAGCTGTATCACTATCTTCATCGTCATTAATTAAAATAGCATTAAGCAATCCTTTACCTCTTACAAGATTTACAATAGAACTTGTTTTAATATACTTGTTTAGTTCTGCTCTAAAAAGCTTACCTAGATAATCTGCATTTTCAGCCAATTTTTCATCTCTAACAACTTCTAAAGCAGCAATTGCGACCGCAGCCGCTATTGGATTGCCTCCAAATGTACTTCCATGGTTTCCTGGTTGAATAACATTCATAATCTCATTATTAGCCATTACGGCAGATACTGGATATAAACCGCCACTAAGTGCTTTTCCAAGAATTAAAACATCTGGTTTAACGTCTGGTGTACCAGAACAATTTTTATCTGCACAACTACAATTACCGCAAGTTGCCAATAAACGTCCTGTACGTGCTATACCTGTTTGCACTTCGTCTGCGATAAATAATACATTATATTTTTCGCATAAAGCTTTTGCGTCTCTTAAATAGTTTTCGCTAGGTACATAAACACCTGCTTCACCTTGTATTGGTTCTACTAAGAAACCAGCAACATTTGGATTAGAACTTAATACATCCTCAAGAGCCTGTAAGTTATCATACTCTATTTTTATAAATCCATCTGTGTAAGGTCCAAAATTTTTACGAGCTACAGGATCGTTAGAAAACGATATAATTGTTGTTGTTCTACCATGGAAATTGTTATCGCAAACAATGATTTCAGCTTTATTTAAGTCAATACCTTTTACCTCGTAAGCCCATTTTCTACAAAGCTTTAAAGCAGTTTCTACTGCTTCTGCTCCAGAATTCATTGGTAGCATCTTGTCGAACTTAAAAAACTCAGTTGCATACTTTTCATAACGCCCAAGCATATCGTTATAAAAAGCTCTTGACGTTAAAGTTAAACGTTGAGCCTGTTCGGTCATTGCATTGACAATTTTTGGATGACAATGTCCTTGGTTTAATGAAGAATATGCGGACAAAAAGTCGTAATACTTTTTACCTTCTACATCCCAAACGTAAACACCTTCTCCTTTACTCAATACTACTGGTAATGGATGATAATTTTGCGCTCCGTACTTGTTTTCTAGTGCCATCGCTTCTTGCGATGAAATGTGGTCTAAAACAGCCATTTTAATTTGTTTTTAAAGGTTACTATCCATAAAAATGGATATATAAAATGTCCATTCCTTATCTACCTTTATCCTTTCGAAGAGTCCGAAAATTCAGCGTGGGAAAGAAATCATCCCTAGAGGCATGCAAATTACTAAATATAACTGTGATTTAAAACTTAGTCTGATATTTTTCCTGAGAGAGATGAAACCTGCAGTTCAAGTCTTTTTATTTCTCTAGTCAAAGCATTTCTATGAATTTGCATCCAAGCATAAACCTTTAGCATACTCATTGTCATAAAACAAATAAAAAATCCTGCTATCCAAAGTATTAGATCGTTAGTGTTTTCGACATCAAAGGTTTGTATCAAACAGTAAATCATTAATCCAAATGCAATAATATTTATTATATGCATAACGACTGTAAACCATAAGTTTTTTCCCTTATATAAACCTGCAATCATTGCAAATACTCCTTGTTCATCTAGAGAATCATAAAACTTAGCTTCCTCTTGCGTTAGTGTGTCCTTAATTAATTTGTCTATGTCTTCCATATTAGTTTTCATAATCTGTATGTTTTAAAATTGTTTTTAATTTTTCTCTTGCATGAAACAGCCTCGACTTGGCAGTACCAATTGATATGTCTTGCAAATCACTTATTTGTTTTAAACTATAGGATTCTATATAAAAAAGTCTAACTATAGTTTTTTGATTAATTGGCAATTCATTTACCCCTTTTAAAAGTATTAGCTTTAACTGATCGTTTTCTGAATACTTAGTTTCATCACCTTGAATTTCAACCTCATATTCAAGAGTATTCCTTCTTTTTTTTGATTGTAATCGTAACCAATCTGTTGCTTTATTGCATACAATTCTGAAAGCCCAATATTTAAATTGTTTAGGCTCTTTTAAATGAGCTATCTTATTGATAATAATTGCCCAACTATCTTGTGCTATATCTTTTGCAACATCCTTATCCTTAACTAGCCAATAAGCCTTATCACAGAATGATTTGTGCCATCGCTTTACCAATTCAGCAAGTGCTTTTTTATCACCAGCTTTATACGCTTCAACTAATTTCTCATCTATGCTTTGGTCAGTTTTCAATTAAGCATGTTTAGTTTGAAATGATTTTCCTTTATAAGCCTCTCTTAAGAGTTTAACCCAAAAACTATATTTTGTTTCTTTTTTGTTACCAGTTAAAAAATGATTTTCAACTTTATCAAAAGCATCTTCAATTAAAGCGTCATGAAGCCAACGGGTAACGAATACCCAAAGTAAAGTAGCTTTAAAGGTTGGATTGGATTTAATTTCATGACTAATTATTGTCTTATTCTGATTTATTTCTTCAATTTTTAATTCGTGCGTACCAATAAATCCTACAGGCTTTGAAAACTGAAATTTAATATGCTCACCTTCTTTAAACTCAATAATAGAATAACGCACCAGACCATGACCACCTTTGCTTCCAACGTACAATCCATCCTTAAATCGAATAGCTGGCCAGTTTTCATATGGCCAAACTAAATCGTTCCGAGTAGATAATGTTTTAAATAATTGTGACACCTTACCTATAGGCTGATTGATGATACGTTTATGAATATTTATAACTCTCATACTCTAAAGACGCAGAATATTTAGAAAGGTTCAATTTTTACTAAATTCTTTTAAAGATAAACTAAAATATACTCATACATTTTGGCCTATCTATATATCTTTGCACCCAAATTAATTGTATAAATGCCAAGAAGAGAACGAAACCAATTTGTAAAACGAGGGCAAGTCATAGATATCTTAATTGAAGACTATGCTTTTGGTGGAAAAGGCATTGGCCGTATTCGTAATGACCATGGTGAATTTGTTGTTTTTGTACCTAATACATTACCAGGACAATTAGTTAAGACACAGATAAAAAAATCGAGCAAAAAATATGCTGAGGGAAAACTCTTTGAAGTCCTAAAATCTTCTGAAGACGAAGTTGAGATGCCCTTTCAAGATATTCCAGGTGCTCCTTATATGCAATTACCAATTGCAAAACAACATCAATACAAAAAGCAAAGTACACTAGAGCTATTTAAGCGTATAGGAAAAGTTAAAGATATAGAAACTAAATTCGATGAATTTGTAGATTCACCTAATACATTTCATTATAGAAATAAAATGGAATATGGTTTTTCTGCTATCGGATACAATCGCGAACTAAAAACTGATGTTGATGAATTTACACTAGGTTTTAAAAAACGTGGTACTTGGTGGTGCGGCGATAATCTAAATAGCGATTCTGGATTGTTCGATGCTGAATTTGAAAATCAGCTTAAAGACATTAGAGCCTACTGCGAAGCAACAGGATTGGATCCTTGGCATGCACCAAGAAAAGAAGGGTTCTTTAGATATTTTGTTGTTAGAAAATCTTATAAAACGAACAAGCTATTATTCAATTTGGTAACAACATCGTGCGATTTACCAAAGTTCGATTTAAACAAATTTGCCAACTATTTAGTGGAATTATTCGGAGATCGTGTAGCAGGTTTATTGCATACTATTAATGATGAAATTGGTGACAGAACCATTGCTACAACAGGAAGCATAAAACTGGTGTATGGAGATGATAAAATTGTTGAAGAGCTTCTCGACTTGAATTTTGAAATTAGCATGAAAAGCTTTTTTCAGACAAATCCAAAGTGTGCCGAAAAGCTATATTCTAAAGTGGTTGATTATGCACTAGAAAATAAAGAAGCTATTGATAATAGTGTTGTTTTAGATTTATTTTGTGGTACAGGTACCATAGGCCAAATTATTGCCAGCAAAGCTCATAATACAAAAATTGTTGGTGTAGACATCGTGGCTGCCGCTATTGAAGATGCTAAAGAGAATGCCAAGCGGAACAATATAAAAGGCTTAGAGTTTTATGCAGCAGATGTTGGAAAGTTTTTAAACGAACATCCAGAATACACTAATAAAATAAGAACTATTATTTTAGATCCTGCGAGAGCTGGTATAGCGCCAAAAACTCTTAAAAAAATAATAAACCTAAATGCAGAACGTTTGGTTTATGTATCTTGTAATCCTGCAACACAAGCAAGAGATACCGAGCAATTAATGGAAGCAGGTTACGAGATTAAAAAACTAAGTTTGGTCGATCAATTTCCTCACACAGCACATATTGAAACGGTTGTTTTGTTTGAAAAATAATACATGAGAAAACTAAAATTCTTTATTCTATTTATAGCAATTGTACTAATTAATTGCGAACGTGATGATATTTGTGCAGAATCAACACTCACAACATCACGTTTATCGATAGAGTTTTATGATGCCACAAGTCCAGATGATTTAAAAAGTGTCCCAAGATTAACCATTTATGGGGATAGTCCAAATATTTCGATTCCAGATGATGAAGATTCTTCAGGAGCCATTCTAATAGACCCTTTTGAAACTGGGCGCGTGTACAATGCTAATTTAAGCTCTGCTGAATTACCTCTAATAATTGCCAATGAAAATGAAGAAACAACAACACGCTTTATATTAGAAAAAGACACTAATCTGCGTTTAGATACCGACAATACTACAGAATCTAATATTGATATCTTAGAGATTACATACACCACAGAATTTATATATGTATCTAGAGCTTGTGGTTATAAAAGTGTTTTTAATGGTTTAGGTGTCATAGTAGAGAATGATACTGATAATTGGATTAGTAATATAGAAGTTTTAGAAACAACAATAGAAAATGAAAACACAGTTCATGTACGCATCTTTCATTAGAAGTGCTATAATTTTACTGTTGTTTTCTGCAATGGTTAATGCACAACAAGACAAGAAAGAAACTGTTACTGACACCTTAATCTATAAACAAAAGTATGGATTGCGATTAGGTGCAGATATTGGTAAACTTACACGCACATTTTTTGAAGACAACTACTCTGGCTTTGAAATCATGGGAGATTATCGTCTTACAAAAAACATGTACTTGGCTGGTGAAATTGGTAATGAAGAGCGCACAATCGAAAACGAAGTTTTAAATAATACGACCAAAGGAAGTTATTTTAAGGGTGGTATAGATCTTAATTTGTATAAAAACTGGCTAGACATGGAGAACATGATTTATACTGGTTTTAGAGTTGGTGCAAGCTCATTTAGTCAAACACGTAATAGTTATAAGATTTATGATGTTAATAACCAATACTGGGGAGATGATTTGTTCTCGGTACAAGATGGTGAAGAATTTAGTGGTTTAACAGCAATTTGGATAGAACTACAGATTGGACTTAAAGCAGAACTTTTTAACAATTTTTTTGCAGGCATTAATGTACAACTCAAAGGCTTAATTACCGATACCCAACCAACTAATTACGAAAATCTCTACATTCCAGGATTCAACAGAACCTATGACAGTGGGAGAATTGGCGCTGGTTATGGCTTTAATTTATCTTATCTAGTTCCTATTTTTAAGAAAGATAAAATTGTAATTCAAGAAAAAGAAGTTGAAGAATAACCCAATGGCTAAGAAACATATACCCAATTTAACTGCCTAATAAATAAACAAGTCAACAAAATTTCCTATCTTTTCTTTATCAATTAATGCTACATGGATAAAGAAGCAATAGCAGATTTACTAGAAAAAAAACATTCTGAATTAATTATCTGGTTAGAAAATCAACCTGAAGAGTCTTGGACAAAAGGACCAGAAGGGAAATGGACTACTGGACAGCAAGCTTTGCACTTACTTCAAAGTATAAAACCACTTAATGATGCTTTGAGCATGCCTAAGTTTTTATTGCGATTCAAATTCGGGAAAGCTAATAGACCTGTTAGAAATTACGAAGCAATAGTAAACCGTTACCAAGAACGCTTAGAAGATGCCAAAGGTAAAACGTTTAAAGGTTCTCAAAATATGAAGATTCCAAATTTTGAAGACAAACATTATATTTTAAATCGTTTACAAACTGAAAGTAAGAAACTACAATACAAAACTAAAAAGATAAGCGATAAGAATTTAGATACAGTTATATTGCCACATCCTCTTATGGGTAAGATGCCTGTACGTGAAATTATTATGTGGACAGCTCATCATGTAGAGCATCATACTAAAACTTTAAAAGAAAAGTATTGATGTCTCAATATTTCAGATTTTTTTTATAACTTAATAATCTGTAAATCAAAATTTTAATGAAAAATACTACAATTCTGACATTTCTAAGTATTATAGCTTTTTGTCAACTAGCCTTTGGACAAAATGATGTTATCATTGGAAAAATAGATAGTGTTCAATCTGAAATTCTAAATGAAGAAAGAAAAATACTGATTCATGTACCTCCTCTAGCATCAAAAAACTTTCCGGTAATCTATTTATTAGATGGTGATGCGCATTTTACATCTGTTGTTGGTATGGTTGAACAATTAAGTGCAAATAATGTTATTCCAAATATGATAGTTGTTGCGATACCTAATACTAACCGTACTCGCGATCTAACACCTACAAAGGCAGAACCAAGTCCTCCAATGGCTCCTCAAGATTTGGTCTCACAATCTGGTGGTGGTAGAAACTTCTTAAAGTTTATGGAAAAAGAACTATTTCCTTATGTCGAAAAAAATTACCCAACATCTCCATATAGAATGTTTATTGGTCATTCATTTGGAGGATTATTAGTAATGGATGCACTTTACGAAAAGCCAGACTTATTTACGAGTTATATTTCTATTGATCCTTCCATGTGGTGGGATGACAAAAAGTTATTAAATGCCTTTAGCGAAACAAATCTTAAAGACGAAAAGTATAAAAACAAATCACTTTACTTAGGAATAGCTAATACACTCGAGGAAGGTATGGATACAATCTCTGTAAAAAAAGCCAAAGGCCCAATGGTAAGCCATATTAATTCGATATTTGAAACTAGAAATTTATTAAGAAGTTCAGACAAAAGTGCTATTAAGTTTAATTCTAAATATTATGAAAATGACGATCATGGCTCGGCTCCCCTTATAACAACCTATGATGGTCTGAGATTTATTTTTGACTTTTATAAATTTGAAGTTAAGTTTTCTGATGTAATGACGCCAAATTCAGATGTTGTTAATAGAATGAAAGCACATTATTCTAATGTGACAGAAATATTAGGTTATGATAATAAACCTAATGAAAATATGATAAATGGAATGGGCTATCAATTAATGCAAATGGATAAACACGATTTAGCCAAGCAATTTTTTGAAATGAATGTCAACTATTACCCAAAGAGCTTCAATGTTTATGATTCATTAGGTGACTATTATTTAGCTGTTGAAAATAAAGAAAAAGCCAAGGAAAATTTTAAAAAGGCGCTAGCTTTAGAAGAAAATCCGTTTTCTAGAAAAAAATTAGAAGAATTAAAATCTGAGGACTAATTATTTACTTAAATAGTTGAGAACATTTTTATTAATACGACTTTGAATATCAGAAACATCTGCTTTTACAAATGTCTCGCCTGTAATATTTTCATATAACTCAATGTAACGTTCACTTACAGTTTCTATGTATTCATCACTCATATAGGGAACCGTTTGTCCTTCCAAACCTTGAAACTCGTTAGCAATTAACCACTGGCGCACAAATTCTTTAGATAGTTGTTTTTGAGCCTCTCCTCTATCCTGTCGCTCTTGGTAACCATCCTCATAAAAATATCTCGAAGAGTCTGGTGTATGAATTTCGTCAATCAATACAATTTTACCATGTTTTGTTTTTCCAAATTCGTATTTTGTATCTACTAAAATTAAACCGCGTTTTGCAGCGATTTCTGTTCCTCTTTGGAATAGTTTTCTGGTATAATCTTCTAGTACGCTGTAGTCCTCCTCAGAAACGATGCCTCGCTTTATAATATCTTCTCTAGAAATATCTTCGTCATGGTCCCCATGCTCAGCTTTAGTTGCAGGTGTAATAATAGGCTCAGGAAACTTATCATTTTCTTTCATACCATCAGGCATTTCAACTCCACATAACATTCGTCTTCCAGCTTTATACTCGCGTGCCGCATGACCAGACATATAACCACGTATTACCATTTCAACTTTAAAGGGTTCACATAAATGACCAACAGCAACATTAGGATCTGGTGTAGCAACCAACCAATTTGGTACCAAGTCCTCAGTTTCCTTCATCATTTTAGTCGCAATCTGATTTAAGATTTGTCCTTTATAAGGAATACCTTTTGGCATTACCACATCAAAAGCACTCAAACGATCTGTCGCAATCATCACTAATTGCTCATCATTGATGCTATAAACTTCTCTTACTTTTCCTTTATAAACACTTTTCTGGTTTGGAAAGTTAAAATTGGTATCTATTATGGTTTTACTCATATTTCTTAGTCTCTATTCTCAATACTCTTATAAGCCGAAATCACTTTCTTAACTAATTTATGGCGGATTACATCTTTATCATCTAGATAAATCATCCCAATACCATCAATATTCTTTAATACCAAAAGTGCTTCTTTTAGTCCAGAAATAGTACGTCTCGGTAAATCTACTTGACCAGGGTCGCCAGTTAATAAAAACTTAGCGTTTTTGCCCATACGTGTTAAAAACATCTTCATTTGTGCATGGGTTGTATTCTGTCCTTCATCTAAAATCACAAAAGCATTATCTAAGGTACGACCACGCATAAAAGCTAATGGAGCGATTTGTATGACACCTTTTTCGATATAACTCTCTAGTTTTTCAGCAGGAATCATATCGCGTAATGCGTCATATAAAGGTTGCATGTACGGATCTAACTTCTCCTTTAAATCACCAGGTAAGAAACCAAGGTTCTCTCCTGCTTCAACAGCTGGACGTGTTAAGATAATACGTTTTACCTCTTTACTTTTTAAGGCTTGTACCGCTAACGCTACACCAGTATATGTTTTTCCTGTTCCTGCAGGACCAATAGCAAATACCATATCATTTTTGCGCATACTCTCTACCAACTTACGCTGATTTGCAGTTTGTGCCTTAATCAATTTACCACCGACTCCATGAACGATCACTTCTCCGCTTTTTGCAGAGGTATTGTAATCATCACTACTATTACTTGTGAGCACACGCTCTATAACATTTTCATCAAGTTTATTATACTTTCCAAAATGCTTCATCAACATAGTCATTCTATGGTCAAATTCTTCAAGCAAATCTTCATCGCCATAAGCTTTCAATTTATTGCCTCTAGCTACAATTTTAAGCTTTGGAAAATATTTTTTTAGAAGTTCAATATTAGCATTTTGTGGACCGAAGAATTCTTTTGGTGTTATTTCTTCCAGTTCTAGGATAAGTTCGTTCAAAAGCCTGCTTTTTTTAGTATGTTAATCTGTTTTCTTTTCTTAGTTTTGTGAATCACTAGTGTACTCACAAATCTAACAATTTTACGACCATAAATCTTAAAAAAATATCAACAATCTATCCATGGCAATTATCACTTTAACGACTGATTTTGGAGAAAAAGATCACTTTGCAGGAGCCATAAAAGGAGCTGTTTACAGCGAACTTGAGGATATAAGAATTGTAGATATTTCGCATTCGGTGTCACCTTTTAATATTTCTGAAGCAGCTTATATTATTCAAAATGCATATAGTAGTTTTCCAAAAGGAACCATCCATATCATAGGAATTGACTCTGAGTTAAGTCCTGAAAATAAGCATATTGCGATTAAGTTAGACGACCATTACTTTATATGTGCAAACAATGGCATAATGAGTATGATTTGTGCTGAAATTGCTCCAGAAAAGATAGTAGAGATAAATATTCATGATAAAGTACAGACTAGTTTTCCTTCACTAGATATTTTTGTAAAAGTAGCTTGCCACATTGCAAGAGGAGGTACTTTAGAGATTATCGGAAAAGTTATTAACACCATAAAACCAATAAAAAATTTAATACCGTTTGTTAACGACGAACAGAATCAAATTATTGGTACCATTATTTATGTCGATAATTATGGTAATGTAGTAACGAATATTAGGCGCAAGTTTTTTGAAAATGTACAAAAAACTCGAGCCTACGAAATATCTGCTCGTAGTTATAAATTTCAAAAAATATATAATAAGTATAGTGATATCATAGATTTTAATGTTGAAGAATCTAAACGTAATGATGAAGGCAAAGGCTTAGTTGTTTTTAATTCTTCCGAATATTTAGAAATTGCCGTTTACAAAAGCAATTGTACTACAGTCGGTGGAGCCTCTACTTTGATGGGTTTAAAGACGATGGATACTGTAACTATTAATTTTTCTAAATCTTAAGTATTGTTAGTAAGAATTGTAAAAATGAGTTTTGAACCATCTAAGATTGAAGAATTCTTAGCTAATTTTGAAGCTAATAAAATAAAGATTCGCAATTTTGAAGGTTGCAACTTTTTAGAATTATATAGAGATCAGAACAATACCAATATCTTTTTTACTTATAGTTATTGGGATTCTGAAAATGATTTGAATAATTACAGACACTCTAAATTATTTAAAAGTGTTTGGGCAAAAACTAAACCTTTGTTTAATGCTAAGCCCGAAGCTTGGAGTGTGGATAAATTGGTGTGTTTGAATTAAAACTATATCTCGAAAAGCTATGAAGTTTAACTCTCTATCAGAAAATGAATAAAATAATACTAACTATACTGCTATCAATTTTCGTTACAACAAATAGTGTAGCTTGTACTTGTATAGTTATCAATGAATCTCTTTCTAAGAAAGTAATTAAATCATTCAACCAATCAGATTTTATTTTAACTGGAAAAGTCATTTCGAAAGAAGACAAAAGAAGCAGTGATAAATCTCAGTCTTCATTTGATCCAATTATTTATAGATTCGAAATCAAAAATATTATCAAAGGCAACATAAATACTCGTATTGTTGCTATTGCTTCCCCAAGAGATGGTTCTAGCTGTGGTTACAGTTTTGAAATTGGCAAATCTTATCTAGTTTATGGAAGAGAATCTGAACAATTTTCATCAATAACTAAAAATAAACTAGACTTTGTTAGTAGTCTTTGTGATAGAAATCAGAAACTAAAGATTGTAAAGAAGAGAGAATTAAGAAAATTAAAAAGACTGGCTAAACAAAATTTAAAAAAATAATATGTTTGCAATCCTAAAAAAAGAAATAAACACCTTCTTCGCCTCGCCAATTGGTTATTTGGTCATTGGTGTGTTTTTATTACTTAATGGACTCTTTTTATGGGTTTTTAAAGGCGAATTCAATATTTTAGACAATGGTTTAGCAAGCTTATCATCATTCTTTTTATTAGCACCTTGGATTCTTATTTTCCTAGTTCCTGCAGTAACTATGCGCAGTTTTAGTGATGAAAAAAAACAAGGTACTTTGGAGTTGTTAGTCACAAAGCCAATATCTCACTTTCAGATTGTGTTAGGTAAATATTTTGGCGCTTTTGTCCTTATTATAATGGCTCTAATTCCCACCTTATTATATGTTTATACAGTTTCCCAATTAGGGAACCCAGAAGGAAATTTGGATATGGGAAGTACTATTGGTTCTTATTTTGGATTGTTGTTTTTGGTCGCAGCTTACACAGCAATTGGTGTGTTTGCTTCTACCCTTTCTGATAATCAGATCGTAGCATTTATTATTGCAGTATTTATCTGTTTCTTTTTGTATTTCGGTTTTGAAGGTTTATCGAACTACAATGTTTTTGGTGACCTCTTTTATATGGAAAATCTGGGCATGGCTGCTCATTATAATAGTATGAGTAGAGGCGTAATAGACACTAGAGATTTAGTTTACTTTATAAGTATAACTCTGGCCTTTTTAGTATTCACTAAATTTAGAATTCAAAAACAATAACGATGATTATTACTCCTTTGTTAGTCATATTTATGGTAGTTGTTTTTGTACTACTGTTTTTGTTTTTGAATACGGTTGATAAACGCAAATGGCTATCGGCTTTAATAAGTTTAGTATTAACGCCTTTTGTGTATTTCTATATGTTTTATCCTTTTGTAAATATTTTAAGTAACTATCATCATCAAAAGTACTTTGATAGTGAGGCTTGGATAGAAAAGCCCTCATTGCGTTATGAGATGATAGACAGTACTATTGAATCAGATACTCTAATTAGTGCTTCAAAAGAGAAAATAGTTAGTCTTTTAGGGAAAGAGGAATGGCTTTCATGGGATGATGCAAAAAAAGCACACGATAATAACAGATGGAATTATGCCCTTGGTATAGAACCTGGTGCATTCAATGACAAAAAAGACTGTGTTGAAATAACCTTTAAAAATGATAAGGTGATTTCAATTAAAACTTATCAAGAAGAAATAATATTTGAGAATGAAGAAGAATAAAGCTATAATTTACATACTTGCTGTTATTGTTGGGTTAATTATCGTTAACACTATTGCTAGCAAAGTTTATCAACGTTTTGATTTAACTAAGGATAATCGCTATACACTTTCAGACACTTCAAAATCATTAATAAAAGATTTAGATTCTCCATTAATCATCGATGTATTTTTAGAGGGTGATTTTCCTTCAGAGTTCCGATTGCTTAAAACGGAAGTGAAACTAATTATAGAAGAATTTCAATTAGAAACCGATCAAATTCTTATCAATTACATCAATCCTATTGAAGACGAAAATACGCGTCAACAATACATTGAAGAGTTAACCAAACAAGGATTAGAACCTTACATCAACAACGACAATAGTACAGGTAAGGTAACACAAGACATTATTTTTCCTTGGGCTTATGCAAGCTATAAAGATCAGAGAGTTAAAATTCCACTTTTAAAACGAAGTATTACACTAGGTCTGCAAGAACAAATCAATAATTCAGTACAAGCCTTGGAATATGCTTTTGCTGACGGATTTAGCAAACTAGTAAATACTAAAGCGAAAAAGATTGCCATTTTAAAAGGTAATGGCGAATTAGATGATCTCTACATTGCTGACTTTCTAAAAACAATGCAACCTTATTACAACTTAGGTCAGTTTACCTTAGATAGTGTTGCAACTAATGCTCAAGGCACTTTAAATAACTTAAAACAATATGATTTAATTGTAGCTGCCAAGCCAAGTGTACCATTTTCTGAAAACGAAAAATTAGTTCTAGACCAATATACCATGTCAGGCGGAAAAAGTCTTTGGCTTACGGAATCTGTAATAATGGACAAAGACAGTCTTTACAATGATGCTGGAACTAGTGTTTCCATTATGAGAGATTTAAAACTCAATGACTTTTTCTTTAAATATGGTTTTAGAGTTAATCCTACTTTGGTGAAAGATTTATACTCTTCTCCTATAATGTTAGCAATCGGTGAAGGGAGCCAAGCACAAATGCAGCCAATTCAATGGCAATACTCTCCTTTGGCTGCTTCAAATCCTAAGCATCCAATAACTAAGAATTTGAACTTAGTAAAATTCGATTTTGCAAGTCCGATTGACACTTTAAAAAACGATATAGAAAAAACAATCTTGCTTCAGAGTTCACCAAAATCAAAGCTAGAAGGTGCTCCAACAACAATTTCTTTGGCAGATGTCACTAAAGCGCCAGATGAAAGTACTTATAACTTAGGCCCTCAGAATTTAGCAATTTTGCTAGAAGGTGAATTTACTTCTGTTTATGACAAGCGTATATTACCATTTAATGTCTCTAATTTTCAAGCTAAGAGTAAGCCTACTAAAATGGTTATCATTTCAGATGGAGATATCATTAAGAATGAAGTCGTTAGAAACAGACCTTTGGAATTAGGTTTTGACCAACTAACAGGAAAATCTTTTGGGAACAAAGAATTTCTTTTAAATACAGTTAATTATCTTTTAGATGATGCTGATACAGGACTTATAAACATTAGAGCTAAAGAAATCAACATTGCGTTTTTAGATTCTGATAAAATAAAAGAAAATAAAGGTCAATGGCAACTTATAAATATTGCTTTACCATTAGCTATACTTGCGCTTTTTGGTTTTGTTTTTAATTACTTTAGAAAGAAAAAGTACACTTAGTTGATTTAAGTCTTTACTGCTTCTGGATTACCACTTTGATAGAAAAAATTTGTTAATAAGTTTGTTTTATTAAACCCATCTATTGAGATATATTTGTAAGACAAACCAAAAGTAAACACACATATATATTCAGCATGAAATTTATTGTTTCAAGTACATATTTATTAAAGCAACTTCAAGTACTAGGAGGTGTGATTAATAATAGCAATACGCTTCCTATTTTAGATAATTTCTTATTCGAACTTAGCAAATCAAAATTAACGATTTCTGCAAGTGATTTAGAAACAACAATGTCTTCTACGATTGATGTAGAAAGTGATTCTGAAGGTAATATAGCACTTCCTGCAAGACTGCTTTTAGATACTTTAAAGACGTTTCCTGAGCAGCCTTTAACCTTTGTTGTTGAAGAAAATAATACAGTTGAAATTAGCTCTAATCATGGTAAATATGCTTTGGCATATGCTGATGGTGCTGAGTTCCCAAATGCTGTATCTATTGAAGATGCTAGCAAAACAAATATCTCTGGAGATATTTTGGCTACTGCTATTAGCAAAACAATTTTTGCTGCAGGCAATGATGATTTAAGACCTGTTATGAGTGGTGTATTCTTTCAGTTTTCTCAAGATAATTTAACATTTGTAGCTACTGATGCTCATAAATTGGTTAAATACACAAGAAATGATGTTAGTGCTACTGAGACAGCAGAATTCATAATGCCAAAGAAACCTTTAAATCTTTTAAAAGGTATTTTAGCAGGAAGCGATGATGATGTATTAGTAGAATACAACGAATCTAATGCAAAGTTTACGTTTGAAAACTCAGAATTGATTTGTCGCTTAATCGATGGAAAATATCCAAATTATGAAGCTGTAATTCCTAAAGAGAATCCTAATAAATTGGTGATTGACAGAACCCAGTTTTTGAATTCTGTACGTCGTGTTAGCATTTTCTCTAACAAAACAACACATCAAATACGTTTAAAAATAGCTGGTGCAGAATTAAATATCTCTGCCGAAGATATTGACTATTCTAACAAAGCCGAAGAACGTTTAACCTGTGATTACCAAGGTGATGATATGCAAATTGGCTTTAACTCTCGTTTCTTAACAGAAATGATTAACAACCTAAGCTCAGATAACGTACAGTTAGAAATGAGTTTACCAAACAGAGCAGGTATTCTAACACCAATTGATGGTCTAGATGAAGGCGAGCACGTGACTATGCTAGTTATGCCTGTGATGCTCAACAATTAGTAGAGATTCTTGCAATTTTTCTCAACATAAAAAAGGCTCACCTATTGGTGAGCCTTTTCATTTCCATTTCTTTAATAACTAACTAACAAAATTAAGAGATAATGGATAGCTAGGTAATTCTCCATTACTAGCTTTTATGGCGTTTACTATTGGCATTACAAATGCTAAGATTCCTACAAGTATCAGGGTTAAAATTCCTAATCCAAAAACAAGAATTAAAGGAACACTTAGAATTGAATATACTATAATGCTTAACTGAAAATTTAATATAGATTTTCCATGAGCATCCATAGATTCTACCCTATCTTTTTGTGTTACCCAAATGATTAGAGGTACAATCAGTCCACCAAAACCTGTAACATAGGTTAGTAATTGAGATAAATGTGTAATTACTAACAATTGATTGTCTGTGCGTTTAAGCGTGTGATAATTTGATTCCATGATTAATGATTTTACACTAATATGACGCAAATTGTTTTTAAATGTTACAATTAAAACAAAAATATATGTCTAAATTTAATAGCCAATAACTTTATATAAACAGAAGTTGCGTTCCTTCTTGATCTGCACGACTATAAAAGTCACCAATGGTTAAAATACCATCTAAGTCATCAATAAGATCTTCTTCTTTTAAATGGAACATATCTACAGCCAATTTACAAGCCCAAAGCTTACAACCAGAATCAGAAAGAATTTCTAAAAACTCACCAATTGGTGGCATATCGAGTTTTTCCATTTCTTTTTTCATCATTTTTGTGGCTAATGCTTCTACTCCAGGTAAGCCACCAAGCATAGTTGGTATATGCATTCCTGGGTTTCCAACGGTAGCAACATGTAAATGCTCTAGTTTTTTCTTTTGAATGGCTTCTAGTCCAAAAAAGGTGAAAAATATTTCAGATTCTATACCTTCCATTCGTGCACCATTGGCCATTACAAAAGCTGCATATGCGTTTTCAATTGTTGCTTTAGATAGTATAAAAAGCATCTTTTTTACTTTCGTGCTCATAATTTCTATGTTTTTAATTCTTGATTAGTTTAAATACAACTTTTGGGTTTTGGGATACCTGCAATCAATGTTGACTTCTTTAAAGGGCCACCAGGAAACAACGCGTAAAATTCTTTAATGTTTATAACGCCACTTTTTTTGATACCCCTTATTGACAATGGTTCTTCTTTGTGATGCTTATCCTGAAGGTACTCAACAACTTCCCAGTGTTTTTCGGTCATAACAACGTTACATTCACCTGCAATACATTCACAGACTTCACGGTCCCATTGCTTAAAATCTACTAAGTAGCCTTCTTCATTAACATCGATTTCTCTATTTGCAATTAACTTTTTCATGATTTCTAAATTTTATAATTAGTTTTATTTTACTTCTTCAAAATGTTTTCCTTTTTCTGACATCGTAGCAGATACAAAAGGAATTGAAATTCCTTTTATGAGCATGTTCCAATAGATCCAACGGAACGCCATTTTACCCATATGATTCATTCGGCTTTCTTTTAATAAGTTTAAGGGTCCTATTCCAGGAAAAGGGAATGTACCTTCTACAGGTTCGTGGTTATAATTAAAATCGATTAATAAGGCTTTCCCACCACCTGTTTCTATAAAACAGTTGGCATGCCCATCAAACTCTTCTTTTAAAGGTTCTCCATTAATGTAGCGAAGAATATTATCTTCTAAAATTTCAGCTTCAAAATGCGCTACAGATCCGGCTTTAGATGCTGGTAAATTAGTAGCATCACCAATGGCGAAAATATTCTCATAATTCTTGGTTTGGAGTGTAGCTTTATGAGTTGGTACAAAGTTTAAATCGTCTCCCATCCCAGAACGTTCAATAAGTGCATCACCCATATTGGTAGGAACAGTTACCAATAAATCATAGTCTACTTCAGTATCGGCATAATCGATGATTTTATTGTTTTCATAATCTACACGCTCAATATTAAAATCGGTTACTTCTTTTATTCCTTTTTCTTCTAATAAATGATGAAGTGCTTTCGTAGCTTTTGGTTTTGTAAATGCGCCACCTAAGGGCGTTACGTAAGTGATATCCACTTTATCTCGTATACCTTTATTTTTGAAATAAGAATCTGCTAAAAACGCAAACTCTAAAGGCGCTACAGGACATTTAATTGGCATTTCAGTTATATGAACAACAAGTTTCCCGCCTTCCCATTCTCTTAATTTATTACGTAATGCTTTCGCTCCTTCGTAAGTATAAAAATCGAAGATACTTTTATGCCATTCTGGTCCAAACATCCCTTCAATTTCTTCAGGTGCAATCTTTGTACCAGTTGCTATAATTAAAATATCATAGTTTAAAGCTTCTCCATTTTCAAGTTCTACTTTATTGGCTTCAGGAATAATAAGTTCTATCTTTTTTTGGATATAGTTTACTCCTTTAGGTATAAACTTTTTGCCATTCTTTTTTACTTGACTTGTAGTATAGATATCAAAAGGTAAGAATAAAAAACCTGGTTGATAATAATGTGTCTTGTATTGGTCAACAACGGTAATTTGCCACTCTTTTTTTGGAAGTTTTTTTATCATATGGTTGGCCATCATCGTTCCTGCTGTACCTGCTCCTAATATTACTAAATTTTTCATCTCTTAGATATTTAAATGTTCGTCTTTAAAGACTTAACAGTTTAATGCATAACAAAGTTACTCGTAATGTTAACGAACTTTCATGATTTTTGTCATATGCTATTGTAACATTAGTCACACTAGCGTAAAATACTCATTTTCAGATTTTTAAACCTATTTCAGTCCAACTTCACTGAGTCGGTTTTTCATCTATGATAAATGTCATCTTTATCTATTTATTAAGCACTTAATTTTGTTATAGCTTACAATAAATCAACATGACATGAGCTAGTATTTTTTACTTAATTAAGTTAGAATTATTTGCAAAATGTTTTAAAAACTATAATTATGAAAACAACTTTTCTAAAATTATTCGTTTTACTATTTTCCACCGCCTTATTCTCCCAAGCAGGACATATTATGCAAGGCGTTGGTTCTGTAAACATGTCTATGGGTGGAGCAGCAACTGCGCAGCCATTAGATATTTCTGGTGCATTGCATTGGAATCCGGCAGCCTTATCAACCTTCAATGATAAAATCATTCGGTTTGATATTGGTTTATTCTTTTCATCACCAGAATTGAGCTCTAGTTTACCTTCGGGAGCCTTATGGCAAGCTGGAGATTTTGGGCCAGGTTCACCGGCATCACCTTCTGTATTTGGCTCTACTAAAGATGATCGTGGTCTTTCTCCAATGCCAGCTTTAGCAATGGTTTGGGGAAAAGAGGACAGTAAACATACTTTTGGTGCATCAGCCTTTGGGATTAGTGGTTTTGGTGTTACTTTCCCACAAGAAACTAATCTACCAATGGACGAATTAGGTAATCCTAATATGAATTGGAATCCAAATAATTCTAACCCTATCAATTGGCCGCAAAGTCTTAGAGGGTTTGGCCATATAGAATCCGATTATATGTTACTACAAGTTAGTGGAACGTGGGCATATGAAATCACTTCAAATTTATCTATAGGTATACAACCTAATATAAATTATGCAGCTTTAGAGTTAGCACCTAATCCATTGGCTTCACCAGATTTTCCTCCAGAAATGGGTGGAACTGGTAAAGGTTATCCAACATCTGATAAGGCTTCTGCCATTGGATATGGAGCACAATTTGGAATATTCTATGATTCTGGGAATGGTATAAAATTAGGAGCATCTTATAAAACAGCTCAGACATTTCAAGAGTTTGAATTTAATAACACCTATTTAGATGGTAGTGCAGCACCAAATGTTAATTTTCAAATGGATTATCCAGCAATAATGTCTTTAGGATTAGGATATTCTGCTGGTCAGATAGACTTTGCATTAGATTTTAGACGCGTAATGTATGAAGATACTGAAGGATTTGAGGCCAGTGGATGGGAATTTGCTGATAATGGCTTCCCAACGGGCGCGGTTAATGGTTTTGGTTGGAAAAATATGTCCATAATTTCGGCAGGTCTTCAATATAAAGGAATAAACAAATTACCATTACGTATTGGCTATACCTATAGTTCTAATCCTATTGATGAAGATTTAGCTTTTTTCTCTACTCCAGCAACAGCAATTATCAAAAATGCTTATCAATTTGGTTTAAGCTATGAGATAAATGACACTTGGAGATTTGATAGTGTTTATCACTATGGAACAAGTGGTGATGCAACACAAGGACAAATCCTGGATCCTAGCCAAATTTCACCTAACAACCCCTTAGGTGCTATACCAGGCACAACAGTATCCTATGACATGACAACATCTATGATAATGGTTGGATTAAATTATACATTCAATAAAAAGATTGATAACTAAAAAGTTTCTATTGACGTTTTAATTTTATGTATCAGTCTTTGCAACGTGTGGCAATGTAAACTACGAATAATTAAAGTTTGCATTGCCATATTCGTTATAACATAATGAATTTGAAAAAACTAATTTATAGAACAATTACCTCCCTCTTTTTTTACACCTACCTTGATCAATATGGTTTCCAATAAACACCATTTTGTAAATGCTGACTGTATTAAATTAACTCCAATAAATACAGTAAACCAAATCCAATTCTGATTTACGTAATACGTCAATGCAACACTTAATAATACCATTGTACCGACAATAACTCTAAAATATGTATTTAACATTTCAATTTATCTTTAAGTTTATATAAATTTTTCAATAGGCACCACAACAGCCTTTAAAGGATTGTTAGTTTCTAAATTTGCATTAAATTCTTTCACTAAACGGAATAAGTCATCAATGTGCTTTTCATCTGTAAAAGAAAAAAACAAGTTGGACTCATTACCACCTTTAACACCAGAAAACCAACTGGAAGCTGATAGAATTGAAGATCCAATTTTATATCCATCAATATCTGAAGTGCTAAAGTTTTCAATATTTGCTTGTTTAAAAAGTTTCAAAACCTCTTTCTGAAACTCTTCAACTGCTGTAACTATGATTAATTTCATTTTTTTTATGATTTTTGTCAGTTCGAGCACAGTCAAGAGCTCTTTGTGCTGTTGAGTCAGAAATAGTTCTCGACTGCGCTCAACCGGACAGTTTATTTATAATTTTTCTTCTCAATCATATAATACACCAATGGTACAACGAGTAAAGTCAACACCGTTGACACAATAGTTCCACCCATTAATGAAATTGCCAACCCTTGAAAAATAGGATCAAACAATATGACGAATGCACCAATAACAACCGTCCCTGCAGTTAATAAAATTGGTGTTGTACGGACGGCTCCTGCCTCAATTGCCGCTTGTTTTAATGGTACGCCTTCCTCAGTTCTTAGGTTAATAAAGTCAATTAGCAAAACTGAATTTCTTACCATAATTCCTGCTAAAGCGATCATACCTATAAAAGAAGTTGCTGTAAAGAATGCTCCCATAATCCAGTGTCCTAAAATAATTCCGATTAAAGACAATGGTATTGCAACCATCATTACAATTGGTGCTTTAAAGTTTTGAAACCATCCAACAATTAATATATAAATTAAGATAATGGCCCCTAAAAAGGCAATTCCTAAATCTCGAAATACTTCTAAGGTGATTTGCCATTCTCCATCCCATTTTACCGTATAATTATCTTCAAAATCTGGCTGCCCTAAATACATTTCGTTAATCTCGTAGCCTTTTGGTAGTGGAATTTCTTTTAGTTTCTCTTCCATTCCTAAAATAGCATAGGCAGGACTCTCTAATTCACCAGCCATATCCGCAATAACATAAACTACACGTTTTTGGTTTTTTCGATAAATGCTTTTCGCAGATGTATGTTCTGATATAGAAACCAAATCTGCGATTGGCACCATATTACCTTGAGTTGATTTTACTTTTAGTTGAGAAATATCTGTAACCGTAGATTTTTCTTTTTCATCTAATGCTAAAACTAAACCAATTTGATTTACAGCATCTTCATCATATAAATTAGTAATGGCTCTATTAGATAATGCCATATTCATGGTATGAGCAATTTGTTGTGGAGCAACACCATATAACATGGCTTTTTCCTTATTTATCTCAAATTGGTATTCGGTTTGGTCTGCTTCTACCATCCAATCGATATCAACAACATCATCAGTGTTCTTTAAAATACTCTGAATATTATTTGCAATGTTAATTTGCTCTGTATAATCTGGTCCATAAACCTCTGCAACAATAGTAGATAATACAGGTGGTCCTGGTGGTACTTCTACTAATTTTACATTGGCATTGTACTTAGCTGCAATTTTCTGGATGTCAGGACGCAATAGTTTAGCAATATCATGACTTTGTGCAGATCGTTCTCCTTTATCTAATAAGTTGACTTGTATATCAGCCATATTACTTCCACCACGTAAATCGTAATGGCGTACTAATCCGTTAAACGTTATTGGTGCAGAAGTACCAACGTAATTCTGATAATTAACAACTTCTGGTCTAGTCGATAAATATTGTGCTATTTCTTGAGCAACAACTCCTGTTCGTTCTAGCGTAGTGCCTTCTGGCATATCTATCACTACTTGAAACTCATTCTTATTATCAAAAGGTAACATCTTTACTGCTACCGATTTGGTAAAAAATAAGACCATCGTACCCATTAATAATAAAAATGTTCCACCTAAAAACAACCAACGCTTAGCTTTACTTTCTAGTAACGGACGCTCAAATTTATTATAGATTCTATAGATAAGGGTGTCTTCTACAGCTTTTTCAGGTTTTTCTTCGGCTCCTTTTTTATCTTTTTCTCTTAAGAAAATATAGCCTAAATATGGTGTAATTGTCAATGCTACAAACAATGACAAAATCATTGCTATAGAAGCTCCAATAGGCATTGGTGCCATATAAGGCCCCATTAAACCAGATACGAATGCCATTGGTAACACAGAAGCAATTACAGTAAATGTTGCCAAAATGGTCGGATTTCCAACCTCGTTAATAGCATAAAGAGCGGCTTGTTTAAATGGCAAACGTTTCATCTTAAAATGCCTGTGCATATTTTCGGCAATAATAATAGAGTCGTCAACCACAATTCCTGTTACAAAAACCAAAGCGAATAGTGTAATTCTGTTTAGTGTATAATCTAACATATAGTAACTCAACAAGGTGAGTGCAAATGTTATAGGAACAGACAAAAACACTACCAATCCACCTCTCCAGCCCATCGCTAACATTACAACAATGGTTACAGCAAAAATAGAACCTATAAGATGTAATAATAGTTCTGATACTTTATGAGATGCGGTTTCTCCATAGTTTCGCGTGATTTCTACATGAACATCATCAGGAATTAAAGTGCTTCTTAAATGATCCACTTTATTTAAAATAATTTCTGATAGCTTCATAGCATCAGCTCCCTTTCTTTTAGCTACAGAAATAGTAACTGCAGGATATTCAGATTTTAAATCTACGGCTTTTTCACTCCCCTTTCCAAAACCTAAACTCACGTAATTTTGTGGCACTTCTGGACCATCAATAATTTTAGCAACTTGCTTTAAATAAATAGGTAGATTTTGCTGTACGCCTACTACCAAATTTTCGACATCAGTAACAGTTTCTAAAAATTTACCAGTGTTTACTAAATATTCATTGTCATTCTTATCAAAACTTCCTGAATTTAATTGACTATTGTTGGCTTTAATCATTTGAGAAACTGACAAGAAATCCAATCCGCTTGCTGCCAATTTATCTTTATCTAAAACAACACGTAACTGTCTATTTCTTCCACCAATTTTATGTGTTATGGCAACATCATTTACTTTCTGTATTTCAGCTTCTAACTCTTGCGCCATTTGGCTCAATTGATAATCGTCGTAATTTTCGCTCCATAAGGTTAGACCTAACATTGGCACATCGTCAATAGCACGTGTTTTTACTAATGGAAATGTTACACCTGCAGGCATTTCGTCCATGTGCTTATTAATTTCGTTATATAATTTAACGAAACTACGCTCTATGTCTTCACCAACATAGAATTGAACAATGACCATGCCCTGTTCCTTCATCGATGTAGAATAGACATATTCCACACCCTTTATATTGGATATTAATTGCTCTAAAGGCTTAATTACTCGAGATTCAACTTCAGTAGGACTTGCTCCTGGATATCCCACAAAAATATCTGCAATTGGCACATCGATCTGTGGTTCTTCCTCTCGCGGAATTAAAAATGAGCTATATACACCAACTACCATAAATACAATCATTAACAACACAGTTAACTTAGATTGCATAAATATTTTGGCAATTTTACCTGCTATTCCTTCTTTCATGATAATCTAATTATTGAATTGAGATTTTTGCTCCATTGTAAAGTTTGCCTTCTGCAGAAACAATATAACTCTCATCTGCTTTTAAACCAGATAGAACTTCTACTTGATCGCCAAAAGTTCTTCCTAGACGTAACCAACGTAACAGAGCTGTATTGCTTTGACTCACAGTATATACACCTGACAATTGCCCATTAGCTACAATGGCGTCACTCGGTATTAAAATCATTGATGATTTAGACTGACGTTCTACAGGAAATTGCACTGTAGTAAACATGCCAGATAAAATTTGAGTATCGGTTTTTTCTAAATCTATCTTTACTAAATACTGTCCACCAGTATTTTTTGCAGATGTACTTACTTCTGCAACTTTTCCCTTTATAGTTTTATTGATGGATTTTACCAAAACATCTACTGAAGTTCCTGCTTTAATTTCAGATATTTCAGTTTCTGGTACCATCGCCATGACTTCAAATTTTCCTGGTGTTTCTATACTTATTAAAGGCACACCTGGATTTGCCATATCACCTTCATCCACTTTTTTACTGGTTATAGTCCCGCTAAAAGGTGCTGTAATATTGCTATATGCAAACTGCGCATTAACTTCGTTTTTCATCTGGTTTGCGGCTTCTAAACGGGCTTTTGCCATTTCAAAATTTGCTGTTATATCATCCAGTTCTTTTTGAGAAGCACTGTTATCTGCAAATAAGTTTTTAAAACGGTTATAATCTTTTTGCGCATTGTTAAAAGCAGCAGTAGCTTCAGTTATTCCTGCATTTGCTTGAGCTCTTTTCGCTTGTAAATCAGAATTATTAATAGATACTAGCAATTGTCCTCTACGGACTTTATCTCCGACATTTACGTGAACTTTGTTAACGTAACCCATCATCCTAGTGCTTAAATCTGCACTATTTGATGCCTGTATTTTACCGCTTACGCTTAAATACGCATTATTCTGATTTGCTTCTACTGGGTTCACTTTTACAGCAATTGCTGGTAAATTATCTGTAGTAGTTTTTTTGTCTTCACTACCACAGCTCACCAAAAATAGAGCGACAGATACTATTAAGATTTTATATATATATTTCATTTTATTATTTGTTTATTCTTTAGGTCTCGACTGCGCTCGACCAGACATTATTTAGTCTCCTCGAGCGCAGTTGAGAGGTTATGCTTTAGTTAAAAATTGTAAATAGGCCTGCGCATAATTGTATTCAAAAATGGTTTGATAATATTCTAATTGCTTTTGTGCATATTGAGTTTCAGCCATTAATAAGTCTGACGTTTTTTCTAAACCTTCTTTAAATCTATTCGTTCTTATTCTTAATGATTCTTCAGACTGTTTTAAGGCTAATGCCGTTAGTTTTAATTTATTTTCTGCATCTGAAAATGCTCGTTTGGCTTTGTTTAGTTCTAGATGACTTTGTGATAGGTATTGATTATATTCTAGTTTAGACTTTTCTAATTCTGCCTTGCTCTTTTGTGCTTTCCCTAAACGTCTAGACCCTTGAAAAATGTCCCAACGCAATTGGGCACCAAATGTGTACCCATTGGCACCAGCCTGAAAAATTTGATCGTCGTATAACTCGTAGCTTCCAAAGGCATTTAAACTTGGTAAAAAAGCCATTTTATCAGCTTTATTCATCGCTTCATAAGCATTGGATGCCACATGCATAGCTTTAATATCCGATCTGTTTTCTGAAACTGTTTTTTCTGCAACTGTAAAGGTTGATACCAATAATTCATCAGCTGGAATGTATACGACATAAGCTTCATCATTCATTAAGAAAGACAAATAATTAGAGGCATTTTGCACGTTACTCTTAGCAGCATGCAATTGATTTTGAATTTCAGTAACGCGGACTTCAACATTCAATACATCTGCACGTTGTAAATACCCTTGTTTAAAGCTATTATCTGCCAGTTTTTTGTTAGCATTTGCAGTTTCTAAGGATTTTTCTAAAACAGTAACCCCTTTATAAGCCAATTGTAATTGCATGTATGCTTTGTCTACTTCAAATTCTAAATAATCTTGTGTGCGTTCTGTTTGCAAAGCCATCGCTTCCATTTTAGATTTGGCGGCTTTTCGCTGGTAAAAACCATCTAAATTGATTAGTGGTTGCTGAACTTCAATTTTTGTTGCAAAGTTTTGAATCTGAGAAGGGTCATTTAATAAGGCTGGATTAAAATCGTTTTGTGTAAGCGTTTCCTGGTTTAACTTAGAACCAAAAGCCATCAAAGGATTTGTAGTAGAGATAGCGGTATGACTGGCTGAAATATTTGGTAGAAACACCGCATTGGTTTGTCTGTAATCTGCTCTAGCCTGATTAAAGTCCTGTTCAGAAATTTTAAGACTTATGTTGTTTTCTGAAACTTTGGATAATACTTCAGACTTTGAAATCTTTCTGAGTTCTTGAGACTGAAGCATAGCCGTAAAGCTTAATAAAAAACTAAAAATCGTTATGTATTTGTATGTATTCATTATTTTAAATTTCTTGGACAAAATTAGATTGACTGCTATTGCAAGTTTGTAACTGTTGTTACTTAATTCCTGGTTGTGTAACCAATGTTACTTTATGTCCTCTCTCTTTTTTACTCGATTCTACATCTGGCTCAATAAAAAATGGAACCAAAATAAGAATGGTGCAAAGGGCTATAAAAAACAGCGCTACAATTTTTTTGGTCAATGGTTCTTTAATAATTTTTTTATAGACAGATACAACCACTTTCCAGTGCAAAAAAATGTGTATTATCAATAAGCCCAATAAAACTAAACCTAAGATGAGATGTATCATTCCCCATTGATGTCTATCCATTCCTAACAAATAAAGTTCAACATTACGGCCATAAACGTCCCAACGTTCTTGTCCGGAGATTAATGTGTATTTTATAAGAAATCCAATACCTATAATTGCAGACATACATAGCGTCATTGTGGCATTTATGGTAAAATTTAATACAGACTTTTTCATTGTATTCAATACTATCTAAATTACCATTAAAAGTACTTGAGATGTATAAATAGCGCAATGATATCCATCAGATAAGATGTTTTAAGAAGTCCTATTTAAAGCAAAAAAGCACCCAAGTTATGGAGTGCTTCTATTTGCTATTAATCAATTTTGCATTCATAAAAATCCTAAGTAAATAACATTAGTTATGAAAAAAAAGCATCCATATAAGGATGCTTTAAAACTGACATTTCAAAATCAATTGCATTGTTCTTGACTACTTGCAATAATTATATTGAATTCTTCTTGGGTTATAAATTGAGGCACATAAGTATGGCCTCCATTCTCAATACCGAGAACAAAACTTCTCAAATGATTTCTAGATCCACATTGTAATGTTTCAAATACAGCTATTAAATCTAGATGTGTTGTTACATCCAAAAAATCTTGTAAATCTTTAATATCCAAATCCTCAATTGTTGCACCTATTTGCATGGCTTCAGCTACACTAACAGCTCCATCAATTACAAACTGATCATAAAAATTTTGAAGGTCTTGGTTATTAAACACTCCAACAGGTTGTACAGTATAATCAATGTTGTTTTGAATTAATAAATTTTCGACCAAATTCATATGTGTTTGTTCACTGTTTCTAATATTAGCAAATTGATTTATGGACCATAAATTACTTAAATAGGAATACGTATCTCTAGCTAATTTTTCTTCTTCTAGCATAAATAACAAGGCACTTTTATCTGCATCGGATAATACTTGGCTTGTTGTGTCATCATAAATAATATCGTCATTATCGTCACTACAAGAAGATAATTGTATGATTGAAAAAATTAACATTATAATGGACATTGCATGAAATAATCGTAGCTTTTTCATCTTATTAAAATTTTAATTTACAAATAAATTTAGTTAATAAAATAGAGGTTATCAGTAACTAAAGTTACATATGAAAAAGCATTAATAATGTCTTGTAAATGCCTTTCCAACCAATTAAAAGCAGCTAGTAAATAATTAACTGCTATGTTTTTAAAACATATAAGTTATCCCGACAATAAAATAGAATGTGTTATCTAAATCTTCTTCAACCAACTCGTCATTAAAACTAAGCGTTGCTCCATTTTGTGGAATAACATAACTTGGAACAATAACAGCACCAAATGATTTATGTATATACCAAATTGGTAAACTCATCTCAATTGCCATAAGATTAAACCTTTCGCTTTCTGTAAGTTCGACCATTGTAGATTGTAAAGTGTTAGAACTTCCTTGTCCCTGTCCTCTGCCATTACCAAATCGATTATTTATATAATATTGTTCGTAAAAGTTTTGTGAACCAAAGGACATTCCAATAGTCGGTGAAAATTGAAATTTGTTATCATTAGTTATAAAATCATGACTTACTTCTGAAGATAAGAAAAAGTCTGAATTACTGTCATTACTAAAATATGAACTCGCTGACAACCCTAGGTTTATCAAATTAAAATCATATTCTAAAAGTGCAGTAAAATCTGTTGATACCTCAGAAATTACGTTATAGCTATCTTCATTAAAAAAATACGTTGTAAAAGAGAGATCACCATTTAATTTTTTTATCGTAAAGTCGAACCCTCCAGTTAATAAAAATAAATCGACTCTACCTTCATTAGCTCTTGTTAGATATGATACTGCACCACTAGCATAGAATCCAGATTTATAATGATACATCAACGTTGAATATAGATAAGGTGCCGAAATTGAATCTCTTCTGCCCATAAAAATCGCATCACTGATATAATTTAAGCTTAAGGCTACGAAAGATGAATCAGATATTTTTTTGGCTGTATTTTTTGGCTCTTCATCTTGAGACATCAGTGAATTGCTAAAGAAAGACACAGCTATAAACATTATAAGTCGATAATTAAAGCGAGACATGATATTAGATTTTTGGCTCTTAAATAAGGGAACTCCCTATTTTAATTGAAAATCCCCCTATTTCATTAACCCGTTATGAACTTTTTTTTGCCCCTTTTTTAGATGACTTTTTCAGAATTCCAGTCTTTTTTTGAACTTTTTTCTTAGTCAATTTGTTTTTTGCAACCTTTTTTCTGTGTTGGTATGTGTTCTTAAACATTTCACCATCCATATTAAGACATTCACCATCTTTTAGTTGTAATTGTTTACGATTTCTTGCTTGGTAAGTTCCATCAGGATTTACAACAGTTCCATCATTAAGTTTGTGTTGTTGTTCCAATCTGTTTTGAGATTGAGTTCTTATTTGGAACATTTCACCACCAACCAGCATATAATGAACTCTGTGTTGGTTTCTTTCCTGAATTTGAGCTTGAGTTAAGCCTTTGTTTTCTTGTTGTATTTTGTATCTATATTGGTATTCATTTCGATACATTACACCATCCATATCTAAACATTGTCCATCTTTTAAACGCAAACGTTCTTGAGCTCTAGTTATATAAGTTCCATCTGAACTTACGATAGTTCCATCGTTAAGCTCTTGTTTCTTTTGCAATCTCTTATGCGCACGCTCTCTAACTTCTAACATTTCTCCATTTACCATTACAAGTTTGGTACGGTCTTGATCTTGAATTCTATCTTGATCTCTTTCTTGTGCTACTATAGCTGTTGTTCCAAAAACAACGAAAGCTATAAAAATCAATATTTTTTTCATTTTTATCATTTTAATTAATAATTATATGAAAGTATTGAAGTCTGTAATTTTGCACACTGATATATATCAGTAGATATTGTTAATCAATAAGTTATGTAACATTTGTTACATGAAAAAGGCACTTATAATTACTTATAAATGCCTTTTTACTAACCAACCAAAAACTGATAACCACATCAGTTTACTTTTTAGTTTCCTATGTCCACTAGAAATAACAATAGTTATTATTTTGATATTCCTAAGACAAATATCTACTAGATTATAACAAAACTAACTTAAGATTATATAATATAAAATGATAGATGTCAGTTGAAGTAGCGTTATATAATCAACTTAAATCATTGTAGTATAATTTTGAATAAAGTGTAATCTGGATTGTATAAAAAAAGGGTAGTTAATTATGGACCACCCTCTCTCTAAATTTATAATTAGTTTTTAATTAATACTCTGAGCTCCCATCTTTATTAAGATTGTTAGACGCGTCTTTGTTCTTCCCTTTGGACATGAAATTAATTAGTATACCAACTAAAGTAATACAAACTAATGCAAATATTGCTATCATTATTACTCCGTTAGTCCAACTGTATAATGCTATTAATAGGTTTAACATATTTGTGTTTATTTTTACAGATTATAAAAGTAGCTACTTAATTTTTTATGGAACATGACATTTGTCATTAACGAAAAAATTGTCGATTTTTCTTTATGAAACTAGTTAGAAGATTTTATAACATTTATGATATCTTCTTTTTGCAGTACACCAGATTGTCTCCAAACTTGTTTACCATTTTTAAACAACAGCATTGTTGGCACACCTCTAACTTGGTATTTTGATGCCAAAGCCTGATTTTTATCCACATCAATTTTTATGATACTGATGCCTTCACCCATAGATTCTTTGACTTGTTTTAATATAGGACTTAACATTTTACATGGTCCACACCAATCTGCAAAAAAATCTACAAGCACGGGTTTGTCTTGGTTTATTAATTCTGAAAATTTGCTCATATATGCCTTTATTTATTCTATTCTAAGCAATGCTCTAGATGGTAATTCTTAAAAATTAGCTTGCTTATGCTGCTTTTATATACCTTTCATTTTGCCATGGCCCATGCCTTTTCCTTTACGCTTTCCTTTTTCCTCTTTAAAATGATCTTCAAACCATTCTGGTTGGTCAATTTTGTAATCATACATATAATCAGCAATCTGTTCAATGGTTTCCTCTGGGAAAGGTTGTTTTGGCATCACTCCAAAACGTTTTACTGCTCCAAACATTTTCGCGTCTTCTGCATTTGGGTTTTTAATCCAAGCTTGTATAGAAGCAATAAATTCTTCTTTAGAAGTTTCACTATTAATATAATGCTTTTTTATAGCAACCATTGGTGGTCCAATTCTATCATCATGACTTCCCATTGGACTATGACACGTATAACAGTTAGTTTCCATTAATTTTTTCCCAGGATGATCGTTGACTTCCATTTGTTTTTCAAAAGCAGAATAATCTTTGCTTTTGGAGTTATTGCAACTATAATATAAAATTGTTAATAACACTAGTAATACTATTTTTTTCATATCTAATTATTTTGAAAGCTTACCAATACTCCATTTTGTTAATATTAACCATATTGCCACAACTTATTTTCTCTATCTATTAACTATATCTTAATATACCACCTTTTAAATCATAGATTTCTGTGAACCCCATTCGTGCTAATTTATTGGCTGATTGCCTGCTTCTACTGCCGCTTCTGCAATACACAAAGACCGCTTTTTCTTTATTTAATTTATTAAACTCAACATTGAAGTTTCCTGAAAATGCATCAATATTCTTTGCACCTTTAATATGGCCAGATTTAAATTCTCTTGGTGTTCTAACGTCGATTAACTGAACGTTTTTATTTTCAATATGAGTTTTAAACTCTTCTGCTGAAAGTACTCTAACAGAACTATTTTGTTGCGTATTAGACCCAAATAATACTGATAAAAATGACATAAGATTAATGTGCTTTATTGTTAATTATTAGAAATACAAAATTAGCTAAATGGACCTTACTCATTCGTAACCTTTGTTACATAAAAACGCATTCTACATAACTGAAGAATGCCATGTAATATAATTGAAATTTGTTGCTAATGACTAAGTTTAAAGTTTATCTATATTGCTTAATAACATTAATTATTCCGCAGAAGTTGGAAGATTACAAACTAAAACTTTGTATTAATTGAATGTTTTACCACTTACAGCTTCGGCAGCGGCATTGGTATTAAAGTGGATTATTATTAGTATCTAATATGTTTTGTAAAATACTCGCCAATTTTTCATCATTTGGACTTGTAAACATTTTGGCATGATTACCAGGAATCATATGCCTGGTAATTCCACCAAGGGCTATGTTTTTCCAGCCAAAATTTTTGGCGTCATGTTTAAAATAGACATTATCATCTGCAACTAACAGATCTATCTCAACATTATCTGGAGTTATTGTATATTGATTTAGTGCAATATCTTGATTTCTGTCTAACTCATATAAATCTAATAATTCAGTATCAGATATTGTTCTATTGTTATTATTGCTTTTTGTAACTCTTAAAAATAAATTCCGAGCAATTGTCATAAAAATATCTATTCTTGTTTTAAAATTCTTTACACTGCTAAACATATTTTTAACTGCAAAATATACTTTACCTATAGTATAAAATACATTCGCACATTTTCTTCTGAAAGCATCTGAAAAATAATATTTTGGAAAAACATATGTATCAATTAGTACTACCGTTTCAACCTTTTTACCTTGTGCCAACAACTGTCTTGCCATCTCATATGCTACAATACCACCAAAAGAATAACCTGCTAATGCATATGGACCCTCTGGATTTTTTTGTAAAATTTCTGATATGTAATGTGATGCCATCTCCTCAATTTTATCATGAGGCTTGTCGTTTTTATTTAAGCCTTTTGATTGTAATCCATAAACTGGTTGGTTATTATCTAGGTGCTTAGCTGTAGAATTAAAAAACAAAATATTATGGCCAGCGCCATGCACAACATAAAGTGGAGTTTTATTTCCTTCTGTTTTTATAGACACTAATGAACTCCATGTTTCTTTTTCGATATCTCCATCAATAAACGTTGATAATTTCTCAATGGTTGGATGCACCATTAAAGCAGATAAAGGTAATTTTTTACCCATTATATTCTCTACACTTGCAATAACTTTTACGGCTATTATAGAGTGTCCACCTAGTTCAAAAAAGTCGCTATGTATATCTATTTTTTCCTTATTTAAACTTTTGCACCAAATTTCACTTACGGTTTGTTCAGTCTTTGTACGAGGAGCAGTATAGTCTGCAATTTGAGATTGTTTTCTTGAATTATTTAATAATGCTTTACGATCTACTTTTCCATTTAAGGTAGTCGGAAATTCACTTATAAGGTGAAATTCGTGAGGTATCATATGAGCTGGCAGTTGCTTAGTTAATTCCTCCTTCCATAAATCAATTTGTTCTTTGTATAAATCATTAAGTGTATCTGATATGACAAAAGAAATAAGGTTATCATCTTTAACAACTACCAAAGCATGTTGAATACCATCTAAAGTATCTAAGGATTCTTCTATTTCTTCAAGCTCTATACGATGTCCTCTAACTTTTACTTGCTGATCAATTCTACCCAAACACAATAATTCACCTGATGGAAGTAATTGACCTAAATCACCTGTTCTGTATAATTTAGTCTCAATATCTGAATTAAATGGGTTATTTATAAATTTTTCATTTGTTAAATCCTGACGATTCAAATATCCATTAGAGACACCATCACCACCAATAATAATCTCACCTGTTTTTCCAGGTTCCATTAAGATTTTTTGGTCGTTTAAAATATAAAATTGAGTATTAGCAATAGGTTTCCCAATAGTAACTATTTTATCATCTCTCAATACTTGTTTAACTGAAGACCATATTGTAGTTTCTGTAGGGCCATACATATTCCAAAGTGCATCTACTTTAGTTACTAGCTGTTTAGCCAGACTTATCGGTAAAGCTTCGCCACCACAAAGTGCAGTAATAGGTAATGGAGTTTTCCAACCTAAGTCTAACATCATTTGCCAAGTAGTAGGTGTGGCTTGTATCATTGTGATACCTTCTCTTTTTATAACATCTAATATTATACGACCATCTTTTGCAGTTTCGTCGTTAGCTAATACTAACGAAGCACCAGAGAGTAATGGGATATACAATTCTAGTCCAGAAATATCAAAGGATATGGTTGTAATAGACAACAGTTTATCGCTTTCACCAATCCCAGGTTTTTCTAGCATACTATAAAGAAAATTAACTAAGTTTTTATGAGTTATTGCGACCCCTTTTGGCTTGCCAGTTGAACCAGAAGTATATAGCAAATACGCTAATGCCTCATTGCTAACTTTTAACGTTAGTGGTTTTGTAGTGTATTCATAAAGCTTAGAAAATAATTCTTCCAAATCTAATTGGTCCGCATTTGTTACCAAGTGAAGTGAAGTTGCTTTTGATGTTATTATAAAACTCGCCTGAGAATCCTCTAGCATATATTCTAGTCTATTCTGAGGATAACTAGGATCTAATGGTAAATATGCAGCACCACATTGCATGATTGCAACTAAGGTTACTACGAGCTCTATAGATCGTGGTAAAACAACGCCAATTACATCACCAGAACTAACACCAATCTCATGAAATTGATTAGCCAGTTGATTTACTTGTTGGTTAAATTGCTCAAATGAAATTTCTTTATCTTCAAATTTTATAGCTTGTTTGTTCGAATATTCTTGTGCCTTTTTTGCAATTAATTCGTGTAAAGCATACTGAGGATAATCTACTTTAGTATTATTAAGCTTATCGTATGCAGTAATATCAGCCTTTACCAAATCACTTATTATAATTTCAGGATTTGAAATTATTTTCTTAATTATCTCTTCAAAAGAAACCATCATCTTTTTTATGGTTTCTTCCTTAAAAAGTGATGAATTATATGACCATTCTATGATAAGTTCGTCTGTAGGTCCACTAATATTTAGGAACATTTCAAAAGCTCCATAAGTCTTATGGTTACCTTTCAATCTGTGATTTAATCCTTTAAAAACAACCTTATCATCCTTACCAACATCTATGTTAAACATTACAGGTACTAGTGGAATTCTAGAAGGATCTCGCGCAATTACAAGCTTTTGTAATAACTGACCAAAACTCAATCCTTGGTGTTCGTAAGCATCAAAAAGTGCAGACTTTCTTTCTTTTAGGTAAGTATTAAAACTAGTATTAACGGGGATTTTACTTCGTAAGGGCAGTAAATTAACACAATGCCCAATAAGTTGTGTCATACCACTTGCGGATTGTCCGGAAGTGGGTAGTCCAATAACTAAATCTTGCTGATCTGTTTGACTGTATAAAAATACTTCGAAAGCGGTCATCAATGTGGTTACAAAACTACTGCCTGCTTTTATTCCAACCTTTTTTAAATCAGAAACTAAGTTTTTATTCAATAAAAAATCTAAACGTCCGCTTTTAAAAGTTCTTAACGCAGGTCTAGGAAAATCTGTTGGTAATGATAGTTGTGGAACACTAGATTCAAATTTTTTGAGCCAAAATTGTTCTGTTGCTTCATATACATCGCTTTGTAGATATTTAAATTGATTGTCAGTATATGAAATAAAACTTTCTGCCCTAGGCAATGAAAGCAAACTGTTATCTATTTTAGAAGAATAAAGACTTCCTAGTTCTTCAAGGAGAATTCCCGCAGACCAACCATCAAAAATAATATGATGTGCTGTAACTATTAAATGATGCTCTTCTTCTGCAACTTTAATTAAACTAATTTTTAATAATGGTCCTTTAACCAAGTCAAAAACATGATTAACCTCATCTAATAAATAATTCTTTAGAATACGGTCTTTTTCGTTAGATAGATTAATTGAAATATCAGAATAATGAGGCTCTAATGAAAAAGTCTTAAATACTGTCATAAACCGACCGTCTGCACTAAAAGTAGCTCTTAAAGACTCATGTCGTTGAATTAATTCTTGGATAGCATCACCTAAAGCTTGTTTATGCAATTGACCTGTTAAAACAAGAGAAAATGACTCATTATACGCTCTGTTGGCATCATCTTCACCTATTTTACAAGCTAACCAAATTTCAGTTTGGGATGGTATAGTATGAGTTATACGCTCAATTTCATGTCCAGAGAAAGGATTGAACGCTTTATTGTTTTCTATTATGTCTATCGATTCATTCATTAGCTATTAATCAATATCAAGTTATATTAATAGTCGAATATTTAAGTCTTAAAGTTCTATCCTTTTGTATTTATTACCATTCTTTTCATCTTCAATAAACCATGCAGGATCACCAGATTCATCAAGTCCAAGGCGTGCTCCATATGCAGGTGGTGTATTTAACTCATCGGAAAATTTGAAATTAGAATTTTTATTCAGTTCTTCTTTAAAAATACCGACTTTAATTAGCTCTTCAATACTTTCTAAGAATGATTTTACCAAGAAGTCTATATCATTATCTGTATAGGCAACTGTCATGTAACATGGAAAACCATCCCAAATATGGATACCTTTTTGACGCATTAAAACAAATAATAGTTCGGAAAAAGGTATATCTTCTAAAAACTTTAAACGCCATAAAGAGCAATAATAGGTAATTTCAATTGGCAGATTTCTGTTTTTGAATGAAGAATTAAGCTCAAAAGCTAATCTTTCAGTCATCGCATTTAGTCTTGTCTGTAATGCAGTACCTTGCTCTTTCATATAAAGAAGAGATGCCTTTGTAGATGCCAATGCTAGTGGGTGACGTACAAATGTACCTGCAAAATAAGTTACACCTACTTCTGGAATTGAATCATCACCATACTGCCAAGATCCTCCGTCTAAAGCATCCATATATTTCTTACTTCCTGCAATAGCTCCGATAGAAATTCCACCACCAATTACTTTTCCATAAGTAGTAATATCTGCTTTAATATCAAATAAAAATTGTGTACCGCCTAAATGCATTCTAAAACCAGTAATAATTTCATCAAAAATAAGTGTAGAGTTTGACGTTTTAGTAATAGCTCTAACTTCTTTAAGAAATTCTATTGGTTGAAATTCTGGTCTACGACTTTGTACAGGCTCTACTAAAACAGCAGCTATTTCATCAGCACGCTCTCTAATGATTTGTAAACTTTCTTCGGTACCGTAGTCTAATATCAGCATATTCTGAACAGCCTCTGGCATGATACCTGGTGCGGCCGGAAAAGTTTTCTTAATACGAGAACCTCTAACAATTACCTCATCGTTAATACCATGATATGAACGAGAAAACGCTACTATAAGTGAACGTCCTGTTACAGTTCTAGCTATACGCATAGCTCCTAAAACAGCTTCAGAACCTGTATTACACAATGCTGCACGTTCATTGTTTGTCATTTCACAAAGCAACTCACATACTTCTCCTGCTAATGGATGTTGAGGACCAACTTCGAAACCAAGTTCTACTTGATTATGTAATGCTTCCTTAATAAAATCTGGCTGATGGCCAAAAAGACAAGATCCAAAACCATTCAAAGCATCTAAATATTCGTTACCATCTAAATCCCATAAGCGATTACCAGAAGATTTACCTATTACAATTGGATAAACAAGCTCCTTTGTATTAGGTTTAAAACCAGATACAACTCTAGGATCTGACATATGTGTACGATGCTTTTGTGTATAAGCTTTGCTTGCTGCAGTTTTACTGTTGTAGCTAACTGTTAATTCTTTTAAAAATGCTTCTTGCTCTGCATTTAAATCCGAGGATTGATTATCGATCTTAGGTGATGCGCCAAAAGGCTTTTTATGTTCGACAATTTCTTCATTAGTCAACTGTTTTTCTTTTGAAGCGTTTAAAGAAACGTCCTGTTTACTATTATTTACTTTAACAGTATTTACAACTGAATTGTTTCCACCTTGTAAAGTCTCTAATTGTTTTCCTAATAACTGTAATTGTTGAGCAATGATATTTAACGCTACATCTTGGTTAGCATTGACATGACCGTTTGTATAACCATTAGTTTGTCCGCTCGTATTACCATTAACCAAAGGATTAGCAACTATATTTGTTGTAGATTCAACTATTGACTTAGGTATTGGTTGTTCATTATACTGCTCTTCTGGTAGGTTTTCATCTAAATAGCTTGCCAAAAGTTTTGGTGTACCAAACTCATCATTTAACTGACGAAATGTAATTGGAATATTAAATTCATTTTTACAGGTAATAGACATTTGAGTTAAAACTAGGGAGTCTAATCCAAGTTCTAAAAAACTATAATCATATTCTGAAGGCTCTATTTCTATACCAGAGGTATTCAAAATTATTTCAGAAATTTTTTCCAAGATAGTAGTAGATCGCATTACTTTGGGTTGTGTATTAATTTGGGTATTTATCTCTATAGGTTGTGGTATATTATTAACTACCGCATTTTCTGTTGTGAAATTGCGGCTAGGTGGATCTAACCAGCACAGTTTTCGATCAAAAACATAAGATGGTAACCATACTTTTTGTCGTGTTTGATCCTCATAAAAAGCATTCCAGTCTACATCTACTCCTTTTAGCCATAATTGGCCTAAAGCAGGTAATATAGAATGATAAGATCCTTCCTTTTCACTAGGAATCAATAGGCTTGAAATTGATGTATATGTTTTACCTTTTTTCTGTTTCGATAACGTTGATAGCGCTCTACCTGGACCCACTTCTAACAAAATAGAATCGTCAAGCGATTTTGCCGTATCCATTGCATCAGAAAAACGTACAGCCGCTCTTATATGATTTGACCAATATTCTGGATTAATTGCTTCCGCATCAGTAAGCCAAGTACCAGTTACTGTAGAAATAATCGGTAAACGAGGTACGTTTAATGTTGCTTTACTGACTTCTTTTTCAAATATTTCTAAAATGGGATCCATCATGCTTGAATGAAACGCATGACTTGTCTTTAAAAGTTTGTTTGGAATATCCTTTTCATCTAATCGTTTTGAAAAATTTTCAATGGCTTCATTCGGACCAGAAAGGACACATAAATTATCTGAGTTTATGGCAGCTACAGAAACCTTTTCTGTTAGCATATCTGTTAAATCCTCAGCACTAGTGCGAACAGACAACATACTACCTCTTGGAAGCTCACTTATGAGTTGTCCTCTTAAAGTAATTAAACGTAGAGCATCTTCTAATGTAAAAATACCTGAAAGATGTGCAGCAACATACTCACCAACACTATGCCCACAGAATAAAGAAGGCTTAATTCCCCAACTCATCCACAACTGAGCCAAAGCATATTCAATAACAAACAATGCTGGCTGTGTATACTTAGTATCTTTTAACTGATTTTCTGCATCAACTGTATTGGTTTTTGGGTATATTATTTTTATAATGTCTAAATTCTGATTCTTTAATAATAATTCTGCACAATGATCTACTGATGCTTTAAAAACGTTTTCGTGCTGATAAAGTGCTTTCCCCATTTGCAAGAATTGTGACCCTTGACCTGGAAAAAGAAATCCTATTTCGGTAGGCACAACTTTTAAAACGTCACTTTTTGCAGTACTTTTTTCTTCAGATAATAAATCCTTAGAAGCAGTATCTTTTGCATCAGCAATTGCAAAGCTTCTATGTCTAAAACTATCTCTTGTGATGCTTAAAGAATAAGCAACATCTGCTAAAGAGTCTTCGGATGATGAAAGATAATTCCCTAATTTAACTTTATAGCCTTCTAGACTTACTTCTGTTTTAGCTGACCAAGTCAGTAATTGTAGAGGTCTTCCTGTACTAACTGATATTGGCTTATTTTTATGTTCTTCTAAAACAACATGTACGTTGGTTCCACCAACACCAAAAGAACTTACTCCTGCTCGTCTTGGTCCATCAGGATTCCAATCTGATAACTTATTATTTACGTAAAATGGACTATTCTCAAAATCAATAGCTGGGTTAGGATTTTCAAAGCCTAATGAAGCAGGTAATTTTTGGTATTTCATAGCCAAAACAGCCTTAATAACACCAGCAACACCAGCAGCTGCTGTGAGATGACCCATGTTACTTTTAACAGAGCCTATAGCACAATAACCTTTAACATCTTGATGACCAAAAGCTTTATTAAGTCCTTCTATTTCAATCGGATCTCCCATAGGAGTGGCTGTTCCATGTGTTTCTAAATAAGTGATACTCGATGGATTAATTCCTGCATCATTCAAAGCATTGCTAATTGCACCTGCTTCTCCTTCTATACTTGGAGCTGTAAAGCTACCTTTATCTCCACCATCATTATTAATTCCTATTCCTTTAATAACACCATGAATAACGTCTCCATCATTTATGGCTTCTTCCAGACTTTTCAATAATATAACTCCAGCTCCATCACTAAATACAGTTCCTTTTGCTTCAGCATCAAATGAACGACAATGTCCATCAGAACTCAACATAGAACCTTCTTGATATAAATGACCGCTATGTATTGGAGACGTAACACTAGATCCACCAGCCAAAGCGACATCACATTGACCATTTCTTATAGACTCTACAGCTTCTGCAATAGCAAGAAGTGACGTAGAACAAGCAGAATAAACACTTACAGCTGGTCCTTTAAGGTTTAAATGATATGCAGTACGCGTCGCAATATAATCCTTGTCGTTAACAGTGTTTGCTTGAAAACGACCGATTAGATTTAAAACGTCTTCATTAGGAAGTACGTTATTAGTATAATACGTATTTGTTCCACTACCAGCATATACTCCAACTCTTCCGTCATAATGTTTTGGTAAATAACCTGAATGTTCTAAGGCTTCCCATGCTATTTCTAAAAACACCCGTTGCTGTGGATCCATAGCTTCTGCAAGTTTAGGGTTGATACCAAAAAATTTAGCATCAAATTCTTTTGCAGAAGGTATTATACCACGAGCGCCTACATAAAGCGGATCGTTTCTTAAACCCTCTGGTATGGTTTTATCTAATTCTTCTGGTGTAAAAAATGAAATGGTTTCTTTTCCGTCTCTGAGTACTTCCCATAATTCTTGTATAGAAGTAGCACCTGGAAAACGTCCTGCCATACCAATAATAGCAACATCACCATTTCCTTTTGTCTTCTTTTTCTTTATTGTCTTTTTAGTCTTTGAATTATCCTTTTCAATATTCAAAAATTCAGAAAGTTCAGAAATTGTAGGATATTGGTATATTTTAGCAACTGGCACTTCTAAACCAAGTTCCTCTTTTAAAAGCGCTACTACTTTTTGAGTTAAGAGTGACGTACCACCCATTTCAAAAAAGTTATCATCTATACCTATTTCAGATATACCTAATTGTTCTCTCCATATCGCAACAATTCCCTTTTCTGTTTCGTTTCTGAATTTTCTTAAAACTGGGGCTGTATCTGGCCTTTGATTTATTGGATTAGGAAGGTTCTTTTTATCAATTTTACCATTTGACGTTGCAGGAAATTCATCAATCATTATATACTGTGAAGGCACCATATATTCTGGAAGAACTTCTAAAAGCTGCCCACGAAATGATTCTGAATCTACATCTTTATGTTTAGATTGCACATATGCTATTAACTTAATTTCATTTACTATTGTATCATTAGTGACAACAATTGCCTGTTTTATATCTGGTAAAGCATTGAGGGTTGTTTCAATTTCTCCTAATTCTATTCTATAGCCTCTAATTTTTACTTGGTCGTCTTGTCTTCCAATAAACTCAAGCGTTCCGTTTTTATTCCATTTACCAAAATCACCTGTTTTATAAAGCTTTTGATTAGACTCAAAAGGATTAGATATAAATTTGGTCGAAGTTAATTCTTCTTGATTAAGATATCCTCTTGCCAAACCATCACCAGAAAGATACAATTCCCCTACTTCTCCAATAGGTAATGGCTCTAATGTTTCAGATAGAATATACGCTTTTGTGTTTCCAATGGGTATGCCGATTGGCAATGCTATTTTATTTAAGTCCTCTTTTGAATATTTGTGTATAATAGATGTTACAGTAGTTTCAGTAGGACCATATTCGTTGTAAAAATCACAATTAGTACTAAGATCATCAGCTAATTTAATCGTACAGGTTTCACCACCAGCAATGATTCGTTTTAGTGACTTAAATTTTGAAAGGTCTGGCAAAGTACCTAAGTAACTTGGAGTCGCATGGAGGTGAGTAATAAGGTGCTTTTCTATAAATGAAGGTAATAGATGATTTTTTAATTCTTCTTTACTGATCACACATAATGTTGCCCCATTAAATAATGCTAAGAATATTTGTTCTATTGAAGCATCAAAGCAATAACTTGAAAATTGTAATATTTTTTCAGTTGCATCAACTTTAAAGCGTTTTGTCTGAGAATAGATAAGATTTACTACTGACTTATGCTCAATCATTACACCCTTTGGGTTTCCTGTAGTACCAGAAGTATATATGATATAAATTAAATCCTCAGATTTAGTGTTTAAATTTTGAGGCAAATTAATAGAATAGTTTTCACTTGTATCTTGGAAATCGTTTAATAACGATATATCAAAAACAATCTTACAATCGCTATCTTCTTTAATGTAATTTTTCCTTTGTTCAGGGTATTCCACATCAATAGGTATGTAAGTAGCACCAGCTTTTAGTACTCCTAAAATAGCAACTATAAGCCACTCACTCCGTTCTAGCATTAAGCCAACAAGGTCACGAGGAGCTATATTTTTATTTTTAATTAAATAATCTGCTAATTGATTAGAACGAATGTCTAATTCTTTATACGTAAGTTTAGAATTACCGAAGACTACTGCAATGTTATTTGGGGTACGTTGCACTTGATCCAAGAATAAATCTACAACAGTTTTATCTTTGGGGTAATTTAGGGCTGTATTATTAACAATTTCTAAGAAACTGTTAAATTTCTCATCACTTGAATGCATTTTATATAACTCTTAATATTTGCCTTTCTATTTAATAAATGTTAAGGCGAATATGGTTAGTAGGTATCTCAATATTCTATAAATTAACAGAATTCGCATTTATAAAGGGAAAATAGAGCATGCTTCAAATTATAAAAAATAAATTAGTTATATGGTATATTTTTTTGTTTAATTGAGGTAAATTAACTCATATATTCCTTTAAACCTTATTATTTAACTTTAACAGACTAAAGACTTAATAACTAGCTGAAAACAATGGTTTTATATAATTCTAGAGCTACAGCTATTAATTCTTTTGCAAAAAATTGTACACTAAAATTAATTTTTAGCACCTATAAAACTCTGGTTGTATGAGTCAGGTACACAAGGTTTCTGAGAAACATGCCATAAATCAAAACCTGCATCTTTGAAAAGCTTAGCATAGTTATGCGAAAAAGAACGTTCATAGCCATAGAGTTCAGAATTTGGATTAGTTTTAAAATCATGCTTTATTCCATTAGGCTCAATAGCAACAAATATTGTTTTCCCTAACCCATTTAATTTATTTAGAAACTCTGTCAATCTATGTTCTGTAAAATATTCTAAAACGCCTCTTGAGGTTACAAAAATGATATTACCATGGCCATATTCCTTTACCCAATCAAAGCCATCTATAGCAACAAACTCTAGCTTCTCATTACTTTTAAAATTCTCTGTATTCAATTGTATCTGAACTAGACTTAAATCTATACCCACAAATCGCTGTATTGAAGGAAACTTTGAACTTAGATAATTCAAAACTTTTCCATTACCTGTGCCAATTTCAACAAGTGTATTAAAAGTATCCGATTCGTTGGTTAATTGTTCTTGTAGAAGATCAAAAATAAAAGCACAATTTGGAAGAAAATCTTTTTCAAAAGAATCATCTGTTGCCGAAAAAAAATCATCTCCTTGATTTTTCCAATAATTATTATGAAACTGTTCTAAAGTATTATAATCTTCTTTCTTTTCGACTTTTTTCAATATCGCATTACGCATTAAGTTCTCTGTGAAACTCAAATTACGACTCATAGACAATGTCATACCACTTTCAGTTAACTTACGTGCTCTTTTCGGTTGAAAAAAAACTAATAAGCTCCCTAAAGTATTAGTAAGTACCTTATAAATAATTGATTTAATGTTAATGCTCATTATTTTCTTGATTTCTTAATATATAATAGTTCGCATGGTGAGAAAAATTACTTCCCAATACAATATTTAACTAACCCTATATCCATTGATACTATTGCATTTGGGCAACAAATAGCATACAAAAAATACATAATAAGAAAAGATTAGTAACAACTATTAACAAATAGCTGAACAAATATAGCATAAAAAAAACCGCTCGATTAGAGCGGTTTCTAAATAAAAACACCAAGCATTAATTAGCTGTACCAGAGCCTAAATAAATACTATTAGATACTTGACTACCATCAGCAGTAATAAAAGCCATAAATAGCTCTACTGTATCTCCTGCATAAGTTGTTGGGATTGAAACAATTTGAGAACCTACTGTTCTGTCCGCACCATCAAGTAAAGAAATAGATTCCTTTTTTGATGGATTATAAACCATCAACATTGCTTTGTCAGTAGTATTTGCGTTACCTTCAGCAGAGTTATCATCCCAACCAAACGTTACTTCTCCAGCAGTTGCTAAATCAGTCGTTGGGTTTAGCACACCAGATAAACCTCCTCGACTTACTAAAGCGTTTGGATAGTCAACAACAAAGTTAGGTTCAGTACCTGTAATAGCATTATTCAATACATACGACATTGCAGCATTAAATTCTGTTTTCTTAACAGCTAACCCTTTATATCCTAACTTAATAAAAGGCTTTACAGCCTGTAAAAATTCTAAAGTGGCAGTAAACTTAGTTCTTTGGTTTACTTGACCAACAGTTCTTGGATTGGCTACACTTGAAGGTTTAATTCTAATGTAATCAATTCCTTTCCAGCTTCCACCGATAACGTTACCAACCTTACCTGAAAGACCTCCTAAAATACCTTGAGCAATTTTACCCATAACATAAATAATTTAAATGAAACATAATTTTCTTCGGACTTGGTACGGACTTAACACGAAGTTGTACCTTCCGCTGAAATATATGGCAAGTTTTATGCTATTCTTTTGATATGGATTTTATTGCTTTAGATTGCTTCTTTTTGCATTTTAGAAAATAAACTTTGAATATATGATACTTTCAAATCTGCCATTTTTGAAATGATTTTATGAAGCTCCTTTTCCTTTTTATTAATTGCTGACACAATATTAATATGTTTTTGCAACTGAATTGCATCATAAAACAATGAGCTGTAGCTGTTTTTCAAAATGTTCCTACAATCATCTATTGAAATAAACGGAATAACACTACCTTTTAAATAGTAAGCGTAAAAACCGCCTATTTGCAACATCATAGATAAGTGAAAAAGTGTGTGTTTTACCTCTTCTGTTGTAGTAGTGACAACGAAACAGTTAGCACAGGGTTTTAAGAGTGGTTTTCCGCTGTTTAGACCTTTATTTAGAATGAAAAAATGAGGGTTCGAGTAGGTTCTTCCGATTTGGTGTGTTTTTAGTTCAAAAGTTGACATAGCTATCCAATTTAAAATTGCTTCGCTACGCTTCGCGCCATTATTTTTTTTGAAAAGAAAAAAGATAGCCATAGTTGTTGTGGCGTGGGTAAGGCTGTCAAGGTTTTTGGATAAAAGTTTTTTGAGTTGAATGTCTAAATCAAAAGAAAAAGGGTATTGAAAAAAGTTTTATTCAAAACCCGTAGGGCTTGACCTTTATAGCCTTGTGCGGTTGGCAGAGGTAGCCACATATATTTGCCATCTTTTTTTATTTTAATATTTCAAATTGGATTTAAATAGCCTTTAACTTTTCTGGGGAATTAACACTTAAAAAAATAGGTTGCTGTACTTTATTGAGTTTTGGATGAAGCGTTTGTATGGGTAGCGTTTTAAATAGTTGTTTGATAAAACAGCATTTAAACAAGCTACTTATACAGGACTTTTAGACAATAGCTTATTGCTTTTTTGAGGCACGATAAAAAGTAATGTGCTATGGCGTACTACAAAATATTGTAAACCTATTTTTTTATATCCTATTTCTTGGGTGGTGGGGAAAAGTGGTCTTTAATATTTGTTAACGAAATGAGACAAACAAAGACTTGAGGTAAGGAATACTTGGACTTAACGATGGTTTTGTGCAGATGAGTGAGATAACTGATATTATAATTGACTTAATCTTTCTACTGTTTAATTATAATTCAAAATGTGTTTAAAAGTACGAATGTGAGCGTTGGAATAGCGGATATTTAGCTCGTTTCATTTTTATTTTAAATTAATGTACTCGTGAATATCCACAGTTTAATTTTAGTTCCGATTTGTGCGGATGGTGAGTGGATATTTTACATAATAGCAGTTATAGCGACGAAAATATAATAACACGCCGTAGGCAACCTCTGAAAGGATTTTTGCTCCTATAACTTCTATTATGTAACATAGCTTGGGATTGGTTTTGTGGCGGAATAATTGTTTGAGCGTTGGCAATGGCTCTTTACTCACGTCACTTCTATTTTAAATTAAGGTGTTCGTGAATGCTGCGCATTTGTCTTTTTTATTGTACCAATTTATTAAAATGGATACTTTTAAATAAAAAAAGAAATGTGCTATTATAGTGTTGGCTACAAGTATTATGACATAAAACCAATTATGCATTGGCGTGCGGAACAACACAAAAGACAGAGGATTTTGAGGTACGAAAAAACTGGGTTTTGGGTTGTGGGGAATAAAAAAAGAGCCTTCCGAAAAAGACTCTTTCATTTTTGTTTAATGGTCGTGATTTGAATGGTCATCACTTTCTTCTTCACCAGATTGATTCATCATCATTTCGTGGTCGTATTTACAACAACCTGGTAAACCATCATATGCTTCTTCATCACCTGCTACTTTTTCGGTATCATAACCTGAAGCTGCGATTGCTTTATGGATTGCCATTACATCGGTTTTTGTATCATCAAAAGACACGTCAATCTTCTTTTTATCGACATCCCAATTAGCACTTGCAACACCTTCAACACCGTTAGCTGCTTTTTCGATAGTGCTTTTACACATTCCGCAATTTCCTCTTACACCAAAAGACAGGTCTGTCATTGCCATATCTTTTGACATTTCAGTAGTTGTGGTTTCTGTTTCTTTTTTGGTTTCGTTTTTACAACTTGTGAAACCTAATGCTGCTATTACAGCGATACTTAAGATTACTCTCTTCATTGTTTAAAATTTAATTGTTATTACTTGATTTATTATTCTATTACTTGTTTTACTTCACCACAGGTTAGCATTGCTTCGCCAAAGTATGGATTGATTACTTTTTCTTCTTTACTCAACCAATATGCACCATTGTTGTTATCTGCCATTGGACAAAATTCCACATAGACCTTTTCATTGACACCAAATAGTTGTACAGCATTGATTAGATGTGATGATAAGTGTTTAAAATGGTCTCTTTGTGATTTTATATCGGACGTTTCAGAAATTGAAGTTGCAGAAGATTTTATTTCGCCTTCTAATGACATCCAATGGTTATGCGCCTTATTATCTGACAACAATTTCATATCTACTTTGGTTAAATTGTTTAGTAAAGTTGATGCGCTCGTTGAAGTACTTTTTGAATCTTCTTTTACTAAAGCATCTTTTAAATTGATATACTCATTGTAAACACTATTTAACTGCTCTTGAAATTTCGCTGATACTTTCAAACGCTCATTCATAGTAGTGTGGTCACTTTCTTTGTTGGGTGAATTGTTATCCATACCTAAATGACCTTCGTGTCCAGTCATTACTTTACCACCATCTTTATTCATCATAGATTTTTTGCCTTGTAATTGTGCAGCTGCATCAACTGTAAATGTTCCGTTAGTCACTATTTCATTTCCAACAAATAAACCTTCTACAACTTCATATTCATTACCAATTTGATTGCCTAATTTAATTTCAAGCATTTCAAAAATAGATTGGTCTGGATTTGTTTTAAGGTACACCACAGAACGTTCACCTGTCCATAACACAGAAGATGTAGGAATTGTTAATACTTCGTCATTTTTAGCTGTACTGCCTTCAATATTTGCGGTTACAAACATTCCTGGTTTAAATACATCGTCCTTATTGTTTAAAACAACACGTAAGGTTACAGTTCTTGTTTTCGTGTTTAAAACTGGGTCAATGAAATCTACTTTACCTTTAAACTCTTTATTAGGATAAGCATTGGTTGTTATCATCACTTCCTGTCCTTTTTTAAAGCGGTCAATCTGATTTTCATAAACATCAAAATTTCCCCAAACCGTATTGAGATTAGCAATTTTTAATAAGGGTTGACCTTGTTTAATGTAATCGCCTTGCTCTACCAATTTTTCTGTAACAGTACCCGAAAAGGTTGCATAAACAGGAAAGTTTTCTTTCACTTTTCCAGTTTCTTCAATCTGATTGATTTGATTTTCAGAGAGCTTCCATAATTTCAGTTTATTACGAACCGCTTTGTACAAAGCAGGTTGCGATTCTTTTAAAGATGCTGCTGTAATGAGTTCTTGTTGTGCTGCATACAATTCTGGCGAATAAATAGTTGCCAAAAGTTGACCTTTACGAACTTCTTCGCCTGTAAAACTCACATTCAAACGTTCAATTCTTCCAGCGAAATAACTTACCTGTACTGCATTGGCTTCTTCGTTTTCAGCAATTTTACCAGATAATTTGATAGTATTGCCTTCAACATTGCCTTTACCAACAATAGATGTTTGAATATTAGCTAAAGCCATAGCATTTTCGGTCAATTTGAATTGGTCTGCTAATAAACCATCTGTACTACTTTCCGCAGGAATTAAATCCATACCACAAATAGGACAATCTCCAGATTCGGGTTGCATAATTTGAGGATGCATAGAGCACGTCCATAGTTGATTGGTTTCTGAAACCGCATCGTGATTATGGTCTGTTTCTTCATTTGATAAGCCACCAAAAAGCAACCAACCTAATGACATACCTACTACGAGTATGCCTGCGTATATGACTGTATTATTATTTTTCATTCTCTAATCGTTTTATCATTGCTTTCATTTCTTCTATTTCTTTACGTTGTGCTTTTATAATGTCTTCTGCTAATTTCTTAACTTCTGGGTCTTGAATATCTGCTCTTTCACTTGTTAGAATGGCAATAGAATGGTGCGGAATCATACCTTTTAACCAAAGTACATCTCCAACAACTGGACTTTGCGCTCTAACTAAACCTAATGCACCTAAAAACAATACAAGGCTTCCAACAAGAATAGCGATGTTCTTCTTTTTGTTTTTATACATTTTCAACATAAATAATAACATAATAACCGCCATAGTTGAAATCCCTAAACAGACCATATAAAAACGTGTCATACTAAAATAGACATGGTCAACCGCATATGTATTTAAATACATTGTGATGTACATTGCTATAAACGACAACCCTAGCATTAAAAAAAATGTTTTGTAATTTCCTTTATTTGAGTGTTCTTTTGAATTTTCCATGTTTTTTGATTTTATAATTAAATTTTAATTGTTCTTAATCGTAATGCATTGGCAATAACCGAAACCGAGCTAAAACTCATTGCTAAAGCTGCAATCATTGGCGATAGTAATATTCCGAAAAACGGAAATAAAACACCTGCTGCAATAGGTACACCTAATGTGTTATATATGAGTGCAAAAAACAGATTTTGCTTAATGTTTTTCATAACAGCATCACTTAAATGTCTTGCTTTTACAATACCGTGTAAATCGCCTTTTACCAAGGTTATCATAGCACTTTCTATTGCTACATCTGTTCCTGTTCCCATTGCGATACCAACATCGCTTTTTGCTAATGCAGGTGCATCATTGATACCATCGCCAGCCATAGCAACGACTTTACCTTTTTGTTGTAGTTTTTCTACTTCTTTGAGTTTGTCTTCTGGTAACATACTGGATTTAAAATCTGCAAGATTTAGTTCTGATGCGACTGCTTGTGCAGTATCGTGGTTATCGCCTGTAAGCATGATTACATCAATACCTTTGTCCTGAAGCTCTTTAATAGCTTTGGCACTTGTTTCTTTTATTTTATCGCCAATAACAACATAACCGACTACTGTTTTATTTACTGCTAAATAGGAAACCGTTTTACCTTGCTTTTGATAGATTTTGGCTTCTTCTTTCATTTTTGAAGTAATATCAGCGTTAGCATATTCCATCATTTTAGGATTGCCCAACGCTACATTTTTACCTTTAATTATAGCTTCAACACCTTTTCCTGTAACTGCACTAAAATCTTCAGATTTTATGACTTCAGTATTCTGTTCCTTTCCGTATTTAACAGTAGCTTCTGCCAAAGGATGTTCGCTGTTTGTATTTAATGACACGATATATTGTAGTACCTCATTATCATTAAAATTATTGCCAAAAGCACCTACTTTTTCAACGGTTGGTTTTCCTTCGGTAATAGTGCCAGTTTTATCTACTATAAGTGTATTGACCTTATCCATTTTTTCGAGAGCTTCGGCATTTTTAATTAAAACACCATTTTGAGCGCCTTTACCCACACCAACCATTACTGACATTGGCGTTGCCAAACCTAAAGCACACGGACACGCAATGATTAGTACTGCAATCGCATTTACAAACGCATACACATAAACTGGTTCTGGTCCCCAAATTGACCATATAATAAAAGTGATAATAGAAATAAGAACTACAACTGGCACAAAATAACCTGAAACTTTATCTGCTAAATTTTGAATAGGTGCGCGACTTCTACTGGCATCATTAACCATATGAATGATTTGCGATAATAGCGTGTCACTTCCTACCTTTTCGGCTTTCATTAAAAAGGATTGATTACCATTAATTGTTCCGCTACTTACTTTATCTTCTTGAGATTTGTTTACAGGAATAGGTTCTCCTGTAATCATAGATTCGTCAATAGTTGTTTCGCCTTCAGTTATCACACCATCCACAGGAATTTTATCTCCTGGTTTCACTTTTAGAATATCATTTAATTCTATCTCGTCAATACTGACTTCAATTTCTTCACCATCTACTATTTTTATGGCTTTATTAGGTGCTAACTTTAGTAACTCTTTTACTGCCGAATTGGTTTTACTATGCGCACGAGCTTCTAACAACTGACCTAAAAGCACTAACGTTAGAATAACTGTTGCTGCTTCAAAATAGACGTGAACTGCACCTGATTCAGTTTTAAATTGTTCAGGAAATACATCTGGAAACAACATCCCAAATACACTAAATAACCAAGCCACACCTGCACCGATTCCAATGAGTGTAAACATATTGAGATTCCACGTTTTTATGCTTTTATAAGCACGCTCAAAGAACATCCAAGTAGCATAAAAAACAACTGGAATGGATAGTGCAAATTGAATCCAATTCCAATTTTTCTGTTCCATTATATTATACAATGGATTGTTATTAAGCATTTCGCTCATAGCAATTAAGAAAATAGGTAATGTGAATACAGATGCTATCCAAAATTTCTTTAATAGCTTCTTATACGTTTTTTCTTCTGCTGAACTATCTGCTTCCATTGGCACTAAATCCATCCCACAAATAGGACACGAACCTGCTTCGTCTTTGACAATTTCTGGATGCATAGGACACGTCCATTGTTCCTTTGAAGTTGCTGATAGATTTTGTTCTTCCACCAAATCCATTCCGCAAACAGGACAATCGCCTGGTGCATCATAAGTTTTATCGCCTTCGCAATGCATAGGACAATAAAATGTGCCTGTGCCTTTTCCTTTGGGTTGCTCTTTCTTTTTATCATTTGAATGCTGATGTTGTTCACCTTGTTTATGAATACTGTATCTATCACCATCCTTTTTTAAGGCTTCTTGAAAAGTTTCTATGGGAATATGCGATTCCATTTCGATGGTAGCTTCTGCCTTATCTAAATCGACTGTTGCTTTTGAAACACCTTCTATTTTAGAGAGCGTTTCTTCAACGTGACTGCGACAACCGTTGCAAGTCATTCCGTGTATGTGATATGTGTGTTTCATTATTGCTGTGTTAAATAATTAATGATTGTACTTTGCACATAGTAGGTCTTCACAGATTCTATTTGGTTCATTTGAAACTTTAGCTGCAACTCTTGAATATCCAAAACATCATTAAAATCAATCGTTCCTGTTTCGTAGCTTTTGATTAAAATGTCTTCTGCATCTTTAGCTTGCTTTAGGTTTTTGGTTTGGGTAGCATAACTTATTCTTGCAGAAATGCGTTCGTTAATCGCTTTATCTAAAAGCGTTTCCAAAGAATTTAAACGTTCCTGTTTTTGAGCTGTTATTTCTTGCTGTTGCAAATCATTTTGTTTGGTTTGCGATTTATATTTTTTATTGAAAATTGGGATAGATACCGAAACCATTGGCATTACAATATCTTTACCGTTATCCGAGAAATTCATATCTGGCCTTTCGGAAACATTGATATAATCTAACCCAAAACCAATCATTGGACTGCTTTCTTTTTGATTCAATAATTCTGATTGCTCTATGGATTGATAGAGTTTATCAAATTTTAGTAATTCAGGATGTAATACTAATTTTTCAAAAGTAATATCAAAGTCTTCAGAAGGTATCATTAAACTATCTACCACATTCACGGTAACATCATTACCTCTATTCAATAGATTATTGAAGTTAGTTTGTTCTGCTAAAAATTGTTGTTGCAACACATCTTTGAGTTGTTGCATTTCGTTTTGACGCATTTGTAAACGCAATACATCAACCGCTGATGCTTTACCAACCTCAACAGAAGTCAAAGCCATTGTTTCATATGTTTCTAACAGATTGATATTCTCTGTTAATACCTTTTGTTTTGCTTTATTAGCATATAGTCTATAATAAGATTGTGAAACTGAAGACATTAGTTTTCGCTTCGCAATTACAATATCTTCATACTTAACATCTGCTAACGAACTAACGTAATTTTCTCTTGCCGAAATATTACCAAACCACGGTAACATTTGTTTTGCAGACACCTTAAAGCGTTGAGCACCTGTTCGAGTTTCTGGTTCACTTACAAAATAACCAACTCCAAATTCTGTATTAGGAACCGTATTTACTTCATTTACTTTTTCTGAAACCCTTTTGTATTGCAATTCAAATTTTTGAATTTCAGGGTTGTTATTTAATGCTTCATTAATGAGCACATCTAATTGTTGCGCATTTCCTTTGAGAACAAAGATTAAAAAACAAAGAAAAATGACTGACTTTATGTGTGATTTTATATGTTTCATTATACTGTTCTTTTAAGTTTAACTTCTGCTTTCCAACTATATAAAACAGGGACTACAAATAGTGTTATTAAAGCGATTAACATTCCACCAAAACTTGGTATTGCCATAGGTATCATAATATCACTACCTCTTCCTGTAGATGTTAATACTGGTAATAATGCCAATATGGTAGTAGCAGTTGTCATTAAACAAGGTCTAATACGTTTTTCTCCTGCTTCTACTACTGATGCTCTGATTTCTTTTTTATTTTCTGGTGTATTTCTATCAAATGTTTGTGTTAAATAAGTTGCCATTACAACTCCATCATCGGTTGCGATACCAAATAGTGCAATAAACCCAACCCAAACCGCTACACTTAAATTAATGGGGTGCATTTGAAATAAATCGCGCAGATTTTCACCAAAGACATTGAAGTTTAAGAACCAATCTTGACCATAGAGCCATATCATTACAAAACCACCAGCAAAAGCAACTGCAATACCTGTGAATACCATTAGTGATGTCCCTACTGAACGAAATTGGAAATACAGAATTAAGAAAATGATTGCCAACGCTAAAGGCACAACAACCGACAAGGTTTTTTCTGCTCTTAATTGGTTTTCATACGTTCCCGTAAATTGGTAGTTGATACCTTTTGGGACTACCAATTCGCCACTATCTATCTTTTCTTGAATTAAGGTTTGTGCATTTTCTACCACATTGACTTCTGCAAAACCATCCATTTTATCAAATAACACATAGCCAACTAAAAAAGTGTCTTCACTTTTAATTACTTGTGGACCTTGTTCATATTTTATAGTCGCTAATTCACTTAAAGGAATAGGGCTTCCTTTTTCAACAGGCACATAGATTTGTTTTAAATCGGTTGGATTTGCTCTTAATTCTCTTGGGTAACGAACTCTAACACCATAACGCTCACGACCTTCTACTGTCTGTGTTAATACCATACCACCAACAGCCACTTTCAAAACATTTTGAACTTCCTCAATGGTTACGCCATAACGAGCAATTTTCTCTCTATCAATATCAATTAACAAATAGGGTTTACCTACAATACGGTCTGCAAAAACAGCTTCATCTTTTACACCTTCAGCTTGTTTTAAAATATCTTCTAATCGCATTCCAAACGCTTCAATCTGCTTTAAATCTTGCCCTTTTATTTTAATACCCATTGGTGCTCGCATTCCTGTTTGCAACATTACCAATCGGGTTTCAATAGGTTGTAGCTTTGGTGCAGACGTTACGCCTGGTAATTTGGTCACTTTTACAATTTCGTTCCAAATATCATCTGGTGATTGTATTTCAGGTCTCCAATTTCGATAGAACTCTCCATTATTGTCTGGAATGAGTTGAGACCTTTCGACTGTGCTCAAGGTGACATTTTCTGTATTATTTGGATTTGCGATAAATCGACCATCTTTTAATTCAAACAAGCCATCATTATTCACTTTGTAGCGTTGACGTTCTCGGTTTTCATTCAGCATATATTCTGACTTATACTGAATAACATTTTCATACATTGATAGTGGTGCTGGGTCTAATGCAGATTCTGTACGACCTGCTTTTCCAACTACAGTTTCGATTTCAGGAATACTGGCAACTGCCATATCTAACTGCTGTAAAACACGCTTATTTTCTTCTACACCAGAATGTGGCATAGAAGTAGGCATCAATAAAAAAGAACCTTCATTTAACGATGGCATAAATTCTTTGCCTGTGTTTTTCATAATGAAAAAACCAGCAATGACAATTGCAGTTGGAATTGAAAGAAATAGTAATTTATTATCTAAACACCACTTTAAAATTCGAGTATAATACCTGATAAACAATGAGAAAACACCCAATAAACCAAAGCAAATGACACCAACAAAGATGAGGTTCCAGAAGATACTTTTATCAACTCCTAAAGGTCTCCAATATTCCGCTAATAGGAACACTATTGCTGATGCTGAAATAATGATATTGGTAAGATTCGCTTGTTTGTCTGTTATCTTATTTTGAAGATTAAGACCTGCTGTAATCCCAAACGCAATTAAAATTAATCCTAACCAATATCCATAGACTATGGCTACGATTCCCAATGCTATTAAAACACCATTTAAAACATATTTAAAAGTGTTTTTGATGTTTTTCTTTCTGAATAAAAATGCAGCAAACGGTGGAATTAAAAACAACGCTACTATTATAGAAGCTGTTAATGCAAAGGTTTTTGTGAATGCTAATGGTCTGAACAATTTACCTTCAGCGCCAATCATTGTAAATACAGGAATGAAACTTATAATTGTAGTCATTACTGCGGTTACGATTGCACCAGAAACTTCAGCTGTTGCGTTGTAAACTACTGTATTAATGGATTGTGTTCCATCATCTTCATCTAAATGCCGAATGATATTTTCTGATAGTATAACACCAACATCGACCATTGTTCCGATAGCAATTGCAATACCAGATAATGCGACAATATTAGCATCGACGCCAAAGAGTTTCATCGCAATAAATACCATTAAGACTGCAACTGGTAATAATCCTGAAATCAAGACAGAAGCTCGAAGATTAAACACCATAATAATAATGACAAGAATGGTAATTAAGATTTCTAAAGTCAATGCTTCATTTAGAGTCCCTAAAGTTTCTTGTATCAGTTCTGTTCTGTCATAAAATGGGACTATTGTTACTTGGGAAGTTCTACCATCCGCCAATACTTTTGAAGGTAATCCTGCACTTAATTCATTAATCTTCTCTTTCACATTATTGATGACTTCCATTGGGTTAGCACCATAACGAGCCACAACTACAGCACCAACAACTTCAGCACCTTCCTTATCTAATAATCCACGTCTTGTTGCAGGACCTAATGAAACTTTACCTATATCCTTTATTCTAATTGAAGTATAATCTTCTGAAGTGACTACTGCATTTTCAATGTCTGAAATGGATTTAACATAACCCAAACCACGAACTAAATATTCTGCTTGATTAATTTCCAAAGTCTGTGCACCAATATCCTTATTACTTTCCTTAACCGCTTTTACAACGTGATGCAATCCTATATTATATTGACGCATTAGTTCTGGATTCACGTCCACTTGATACTCCTGAACATAGCCACCAATAGAAGCAACCTCTGAAACACCACTTGCAGAAGATAGAGCATATTTTACATAGTAATCCTGAATACTGCGTAACTCTTGCAAATCCCAACCACCAGTTACATTTCCTTTTTCGTCACGACCTTCTAAAGTGTACCAAAATATTTGTCCTAACCCTGTGGCATCAGGACCTAAAGCAGGATTAACACCTTCGGGCAATAAACCACTTGGTAAGGAATTAAGTTTTTCGAGAATACGACTTCTACTCCAGTAAAATTCTATATTCTCTTCAAAAATGATATAGATACTTGAAAAGCCAAACATAGAGGAACTACGAATGGTTTTCACTCCAGGAATACCCAATAATGATGTGGTTAATGGATAGGTTATTTGGTCTTCTATATCTTGTGGGGAACGACCATCCCACTTGGTAAATACGATTTGTTGATTTTCACCTATATCGGGAATAGCATCTACTGCTACAGGGTTACTTGGCAAAAATCCTGTATCCCAATTAAAAGGTGCATTAACAGTTCCCCATCCAATAAAAAGGACAAGTAGTAAAACTGCAACGAGTTTGTTTTCTATTAAAAATTTGATGCTTTTATTTAGCATATGATTGATTTTAAACAATTAGACAATAGTGTTGTAAAAACACCGAATACAGTAAATTATCCTTACGACATTGCAGTCATAGGATAAAAGAGTCTATTGTTTAAAAATCAAATTAAGTATGTCTCGTCAATCTTGTAGAGTTGCCTTATGACGAGTGGTGGTTTGTATTCTTCGTAGGTAGATACATTACTGTCTAAACCTTCAAAAAGGTTAATGTAAGTATAAACAAATGAAGCGATGAATACTTGTTGCTCAAACGTGATTTTGTCAACTTGCAATTGTAATTCGTCTTGACCTTCAATTGCTAATTGTTTATCATCACAACAATTTTTCTTGGTAATAGAACATTCTTCGGTTGAAGGCTTTTCCATTTCCATTCCGCAACCTTTGGCTTTTTGAAAGATAGCAGATTCTACTAAAGTATCTCCACAATAATGCATATTCACAGTAAATGACATTGTAGAGAATAACACTACAAAAGTCATTGCTAAAGACATTATTTTATGGAAAATCTGCTTCATATTGATTGCGAAGTTACGAAATTTTAACAACTATTGATTTTGTTTAACAGAAGTTTAATTGATTAATCTGCTTAATCCCATTTCATTTTCTGCAATCGAACTGCATTTAAAATTGCTAATAATGCTACTCCTACATCTGCAAAAACAGCTTCCCACATTGTGGCTAAACCACCTGCTCCTAATATCAAGACAATAACTTTAACTCCAAACGCTAAAATGATATTCTGCCAAACTACTTTGCGTGTAGAACGACTAATTTTAATGGCTCTCACTACTTTTGATGGTTGGTCTGTTTGAATAATGACATCTGCTGTTTCAATAGCTACATCACTACCTAAACCACCCATCGCAATACCAACGTTACTTAATGCTAAAACAGGTGCATCGTTAATACCATCACCTATAAAAGCTACTTTATTTTCAGGATTCTTCTTTAAAGATTCAACTTCGTTTAATTTATCTTCTGGTAGTAAACCACCTTTAGCATTTTCAATATTCAACTTTTTAGCGACTTGTTGAGTTATAGAATCTTTATCACCAGAAAGCATCATAATATTTTTAATGCCTACTTTATGTAAATCTGTAATTGTTTCTTTTGCATCCTCTTTTAATTCATCTGCTATTACTACATAACCTGCAAATTGATTATCGATTGCAACTAATACTATCGATTCTACAATAGATTCCGTTTCAGTTGGAACATCAATACTATTGGCAATCATTAAGGCTTGGTTACCTACTAAAACAGTTTTACCGTTTACTATACCTTTTAATCCTTTACCAGCAATTTCAGAAACTTCTTTTGCTTCATAGCTATTTTCAGTTCCTTTATATACCATTATGGCTTTAGCTATTGGATGCGTGGATTGTTCTTCCATAGCCATTAAATACTTCATAAAATCAGATTCATCCCAACCAATAGTTTTTATTTCTTTGATTTTAAATACACCTTTGGTAACGGTTCCTGTTTTGTCCATTACCAATGTATTTATCTTGGTCATAGCGTCTAAAAATGAAGCCCCTTTAAATAAAATACCATTCTTTGAAGCTACACCTAAACCACCGAAATAACCTAATGGTATTGAAATCACTAACGCACAAGGACAAGAAATCACCAAGAATATTAATGCTCTGTATAACCAATCTCTAAAAGCATAATCATCTACAAAAAAGTAAGGTATAAAAATAACACCAATAGCCAAGAATACTACAATTGGCGTGTAGATACGAGCAAACTGTCTAATGAATAATTCTGTTTTAGATTTACGTGCAGTAGCATTTTGAACCAATTCTAATATTCTGGCAATAGAACTATCTTCAAACTTATTAGTTACCTCAACTTCAATAACGCTTTCTAAATTGATACTACCTGCGTAAACCTTTGCTTCTTTCTGAATGGAATCTGGTTTGCTCTCGCCTGTTAACGCTGCGGTGTTTAGAGATGCTTTTTCGGATAATAAAATCCCATCTAACGGTATTTTCTCACCTACTCGAATTTGTATTTTTTCACCAATATTTACAGCTTCTGGCGACACACTAACATAATCACCATCACGAAATACATTGGCTTCTTTTGGTCGAACATCTAATAAGGCTTTAATATTTCCTTTTGCTCTATTAACTGCTGCGTTTTGAAATAATTCTCCTACTGCATAAAATAGCATTACTGCCACACCTTCAGGATATTCACCAATGATAAACGCACCAATGGTGGCAATAGACATTAAAAAGAACTCGGTAAAAACATCGCCTTTTATAAGACTTTTCCATCCTTCTTTAATTACAGGAAATCCAACTGGAATATATGCTAAAGTGTACCAAACTACTCGAATCAATCCTTGAAATTGAGGAATCGCATCAAAATAATCTACAGCGATACCTACCATTAACATAACAAAACTTATGATAGCAGGAATGTATGTTTTGAATGCACTTCCATTACCGTGATTATGACCATCATCGTGAGAATGTTGTGCTTCTGAATTTGGTTTTAAATCTTTTAAATTGATTTTCTTTTTTTTCATCAAGTTAGTTTTAACAACAACTTTTGTTTTGTTGAATTGGTGGACAAGGAACTGTACCATAAGAACAATACACACAACAATCTCCTTTGTTTGGTTTTAAAACTGTTTTACATTTCTCACATTCATAAAAGAATTGACAGGCATTTGTTGGCATATCTTCTTCCTTTTTATGACCACAGGTTGGGCAAGTGATTTCAGATTTTAATATAGTTTGCATCAATTTTAATTTTTATCAGTTACTTTATAACCTGTAGAATTAATTGCTTTCTCAATTTCTAATTCATTAGTTTTAGTTTGGTCATACTCAATGATTGCGTTACCATTCTTGTATGATGTTTTTGAGTTCACAATTCCGTTAAGTTTATTTACTTCGTGGTTTACGTGAGCTTCACAACTGGGACAAGTCATTCCACTTATTTTATACTCTGTTGTTTTGATATTTGATTTATCAACGACAACAATTTGTTTCTCTGAATTTGGATAAAACATACTTGAGTAGTATGGAAATGCCAACATCACTATTGCGAATACTGTTACAACTCCTAAAAAGGTTTTTGACTGAATAAATTTTGGTTTTTTATCCGTTTCACATCCACAGTCGATTTCTTTTTCTGGTTTTAATTTTTGATACCAAGCAAAGAGAAGAACTAATATAGTTAGCCCTATTAAGTAAGGTCTAAATGGTTCTATCCAAGAAAAAGTTGAAGCTACACCACTTGTTCCTGCAATTAATGCCAAAACTGGTGTGATGCAACACAATGAAGCTGTGATTGCTGTTAGGATACTTGTAACCGCTAATTTATTTTTCATTCTATATCTAATACTTTTTCAATGTCATTTGGAATAGGCATCCGTTTTAATGGTGGCACGTTTGCGCCACCTGTATTACCAAGTGGAACGTGATTTATAAATGATTTCCAGCCACCCACAAACAACCTAACTATTTGACCTATTACTTCTTTAGTATCTTTTTGTCTAAATCCAAATTTTAGCATTAACCAATGTGAATAGGTATGTTCTATTGGATAAGATTGCCCTATGATATGACTGCGTTCTAAATGATACCAAGCATTGCCAAAATGCTTATTTTCTAAACAGAAACTGTATAGTTTTAATTCTTCGTTATACGCCTGTTTAAGATGTTTAGGTATTTTAGTATTAAACTTCATATTCACTAATTTTGGATAAATGTACTTTAATAGTAAGTGCAATGGAAGTGCAATTATTAGCCACTACACTTATCGCAAATACCTTTTACAACCAAGTTTACATTTTCCGAAACAAAGCCATCAGGCACTTTAATTTGGGGTATTTTATAGTCTGTTAAGCAAATGGTTTCATTGCAATTGTTACAATGGAAATGTAAGTGTAAATCGGTTTTTATATCACAATTACATCCCTTTTCGCATAACGCATATTTTGTTATCCCTGTGCCATCGTCTATTTGATGCACAATATCCTTTTCTTCAAAAGTTTTAATAGTTCTGTACAAGGTAGTTCTATCTGCTTTTTCAAAAGCATTTTCAATATCACTCAATGTTACCGCTATCTCTTTTTCTGCAAGAAACTTATAAATTAACATACGCATTGCTGTAACACGAATATTTTTTGACTCTAATACTTGTTCTATTGTTTCCATATTTAATCGTGGTCTTCGTTTCCAAATGGTTTAATAATAAGACCTACACTAAATATAAAACCATCTGTAGGTGCATAAATCTCTGGAAAAACAGGATTGTCGTGTGGCGGTAAAACTAAAGGTGAAAACCTGCTTTGTCTTCTATCTGTAAAATTCTCAAAATTCACAAATACACTTCCTAATTTAAAATTACGCATCACCAATAAACCCATAGTTACAAAGTCTGTAGTTTCTGTACCATTGGATAAGAATTGTTTTCCTGTATAAAAGGTTTCATAACCAATACGCCATTTTTCAGATTCGTACATTAAAACACTACCTGCGTTATGCTTTGCTGTTAATGGCTTTTGTGGATTACCAGGTAAATAATTTAGTTTGGTATCAATAAGTGCATAGTTTAAAAACCATCTAAAGTCTTTGTATGTAAATTTTATATTGGTTTCTGCTCCTTTACTAAAGATTTCATCTGGTGCATTTTCAAACTGAAATAATCCGTTATCTGTTGAATTTAAAAGCAATCCATCATTAATAGCGGTAACATAGAATAATTGATTTATCGAAAAACCAATCTCATCAGATAGACGAGTTTGATAATTCAAATCAAAATTAACACCATAAGAACGTTCTGCATCTACTGTAGATTTATCTATAGCAAGCACATTTTCAAAATTGATATACTCTGCTTCTTCTGTAAAAATATCTGGAATCTTATACCCTAAACCTCCACCAATTCTACTTGAAAATCCACTATTGTTTTTATAAAGTAATGAAATTCTTGGAAGTGGAAAGAAACCGAAATCCGTATTATAATCTGCTCTTAATCCTGTTTCTAATATCCAATTATCCGATATGTCGTAAATATTATTTGCAAATGCTCCAAAGGTCACATCTTTTTGGTCTCTTTGTAATGGTGCGTTATCATTTTCATCGAAATTTGAGGTATATAGATTAGCTCCAACTATCCAATCCGTATTTTCTGATGCTGTATTATAAGATATTTCAGTAAACGTATTTGTTTGTTTGCCATCAAAATTGAAATCCGGAACAGTTAAGTTCCTATCGAAAAAAGAGACACTATTTTTAAACTCTAATGAACTAACGGAATCTAATTGTGTTTGATATACAAATTGACTGCTTAATCGTTTTGAGTTGTTTTCTTCTGTATATTGATGAATACCATCCGCACCACTTTCAATTTTGGTAATATCTCCACCAATTCTATCATCATACGTTCCATTTAATCCAAACCAAAGTGTTGTTTTATCTGATGGATAGTAAAACAGTTTAGGATTAAAAGAAATTGATGTTGTTTTTGGTAGATTGCTGAAACCATCATCTTCTGGGTCGTATGCTTTTTGGTAATGACCAGAGCCATAAAGTGAAATACCAAATTTTTCATTTCGTTTGCTATAAAATACATTGGCTGTACTTCCTAACGCTTGTGTTTGTGTAAGCATTATATCTAAAGCAGGTTCAAAGTCTGGTGTTTTAGATACCATATTTACCAATCCTGCAATAGCACCACCACCATAAAGGGTTGATGAACTTCCTTTTATAATTTCAAATTGTTGTAAGTCTAAAGGTGGTATTTGTAGAATACTTAATCCACTTGAGAAACCACCATATAATGGAAATCCATCTCTTAAAAGTTGTGTGTATCTACCATCTAATCCTTGAATACGAATATTGGTACTCCCACTACTTAATGATGTTTGTTGCATTTGTATTCCTGTGCTTTCACGAAGCACCATAGAAATATTAGTAGGGTTCATTATTGCTTTTTCTGCTAATTCCTCTGCACCGATAAACTCGATACGTGTTGGTATTTTTCTAACGGTTCTCGTACTTCTTGAAGATTGCAGTACTACAGCATCTAATTGATTACCACCTTCTTTTAATTTAAAGACTAACGCTGTATTACTTGGAATTTGAATTGTTGTCTCAAATGCTTCAAAGCCTAAAAAGGAAATTATTATTTGATGCTGACCATCTGGTATTTCTGTAAAAGTTGCAATACCATCAAAATCGGTTACTGCTCCTTTTTCTAATACTTCAAAATAAACCGTTGCGCCCAATAAAGGCTCGTTTTCAGCTTCTGTTAGGACTTTTATTTGTATGTCTGATGTTTGTGCCTGTAACGATAGGCAAAGTATTAATATGAGCTTTATGCTCAATAGGTATTTATTCATTGAATTGTATTTGTAATTAACTAAATAATTGATTTAAAATCGATTTGTTTTAGCTGATTACTTGTGGCGGATGCCAAATATTGGAAAGGAAATTAAACCCGTAAATAGGTTGATATGTAGAAATTAAATCCGTTGAGATTTCAATATTAAGTTTTAAATCAAATGTCTTGATGGGTTCGTAAGTAATTGTCATACCGCAACAATTACAAATACAAGTTACAGGACAAGAATCGTCGCTATCTTCTTGATGATTATGATTTGTACTTATCTCGTCTTGATGCTGCTGGTCTTCTATATTTTGCCCATCAGAACAAGGCTTTGCTGAAAGCAATAGTATAATTAATGATAATATGATTGTTACAAATTTCACAATTACAAAGATAAAAATTTAATGATGCAATGGTTGTGCAAAAGATTTATGAAATTCTATTATTAACCAAATCACCATTTACCCATTTTAGAAAGTACTTTTTTATACTTCAGCATTTGAATATCATCCTTACAATAAGGATGCTCTAACAGCTCTTTAAGTTTACCAATAAATTCCTTTGAGACAAATCCTTTTTTCTTTAAAATTTCAAACAAAATAAGTGCTTGTTCTGCTCTATATTTAGCTTTTTTGAGAAATTCCTCACCATTTTCTGGTTTTTCATAATGATTTTGAATATCGAAATGTTTATCAATATCGCCTTTATAACCAATTAATAGTTTTTCTGCATTCTGTTGGGTTACTCCATTTGTAGTGAATACATAGTCTCTATCTTGTGTAAGTCGATTAATTCTTGTTTGGCCATCTGCATAGTCATTGGGATGAATTTCTAAATAATGTGAGCGGTCTAATGGTAAAGTTATTACTGCTCTTGGGTCATATAACCCTTGAAAACGATTTGTTTCAAAATGCCTGATGGATACAGGATTATCGCAAGTTATGAGAGGTGCATTCGCATCATTAATTTTAATAACATTAATAGTACAGTCATATTTATATTTTACAAAATTTCCCCATTGTTCTAAATGGTTTACTAAAAAAACCGTTCTTGAACGTTCGTTATGTTCTTTTTTTACAGCTTCAATATCATCAATGTGAAACTTTATTTTTTCGCCATATAAGTTCATTTTTATCATTCCTTCTTCATCTGCTGTATGAGTTGCTCTATCAAAAATTTGATTATTCATACTCCGTTGAAGATTTAGAATTCTTGGTGTTCTAAAATATAGTGAGAGACAAACATAGAGTATCTGTATTTTTTGTTCTTGGGTTACCGTTAAAACTTTTTCATCAATAAGCAGGGAATAGACCTTTTGAAATTCACTATCTACATTTTCAGCGTAATGTTTTTCTAAAGCATATTTAACCTCATCTGATTCTGCCGGTATTGTATAAATGTTCTTCTCAAAACAAATATCTTTTGTACTTATTTGTTCTAATAATATATCATCATCTAACTTGTAAACATCAACAAAATAATTTCTTTTTCTACCTTCAATTCCAAAGTTCTTTAAATATGAACGTGGGATATAATGTTGTTTTATTGGGTTTGACATACTCTACTTTACTTCGTTTAAAGGCATTTCTTTACTTCCTATTTTATCTAATAAACTTTCGATGTTGTTTATTATTTCTTTAAAAAACTGTGGATTATCAAATATTATTTCAAATCTATTTTTTGAAGACACATATTCCTTTAGCGTAAACCGACCTTTGCTAAAACTCTTAATTTTATTGAACTTTCTATCGCTATTATTGACAGTATCGTTGTTTTTAATTATACCCTTGTGATGCACAACTAAATTACGTACTTGTCTAAAATTATCAATAAAACTCCATTCAGGATTGAGGATAGAAAAATCTACTTTAGCAGACTGCTTTAAAAACTTTTTTACTTTATCAATATCATTATTACCCTTTAAATCATCTACTCTATAATCTGTTTGTTTATAGGATGCGAACCTATCACAGCCACGTTTTAAAACATCTTCAAAAAAAGAATACAGCTGTATGACTTGAGCGTTTCTGTAATTTTTGATGTAAACATCATTAAACATAAACACATTGTCAATAAAGGAATCTTGTATGTGGTCTAAATATTCTTCTGAATATTCTGATTTATCTATCTCTTTGGAACTTTGAAAATTATCATATTCAACCTCAATATTTTTTAATTCCCTTTCGAAATGAGTTTCCATATGATTCATATAATCTTCAATTAAATGAAACTCAAAATGGATAAAACCAAATCCCATTATAGATGCAAGTGTTTCTTTTCTTCTTAATCTTGACATATCATTATTTTATAAAAACCATAAGGCATCTTTAGCATCGTCTGGAACACCATTATTAAATCGTGGTGCTATTTGTGCTACCATTTCTGGGTATTTTATGGTAATAGGTACATTTTGTTGTCGAAGTGATTTCCAATACAATCTGCTAAATTGATATACCTGTGTTAATAACTCTAAAACCACGTCTGCATCTTCAAAAGCATCTTCATCTGGACTGCTTACCTTAATTTTTATTGGAAACGGATAACCATCTGTATCTGCATATCGCTGTGAATTAGGATAACGTGCATTATTAAACAGTAGGAATTGATTTTCGCTAATACGTATGTATGTGCCACTTACAGGCATTAACTTTTTACCCCAATTGAGGTCGTAAGCAATAATATCTTCTGCTTCTGTTTTATTGATATTTAAAATGTAAAGAGGAATTTTCAACCCTAATGTATGCATCCCTCTTATAATAGGTTTTAGTTCCTCGTAGCTCATTTCCTTATAAAAGTGAATGACTACTTTATCTGCTTCAGCAACCGATGTAAAATCTCTAATGGCTTTACATATACTTCCTGCCAATAGGTCTGTTTCGCTTTGGTCAAAATATTCGAACTTTCTAAATAAACCATTGTTTTGAAAACTAAAGGCACTTGCTATATACCGTCTGTTTTCGCCTTGATTGGTAAAAGCACCAACACCAATTACTAATTCTTTTTTATCGGTTACTGCGAGTTTCCAAGGTGCACCACCTAATTTAGCGTGAATAGCTAATGCCATATTTTGTAATGTGAATTGGAAGTTGTATTGATTCTCGATATTTACTACCATTTTTTCATAATCTACTACCTGCGTAACAATGCCTTCATTTAAAAACAATTCTTTGATTTGAATATAGATGTCTCGGTCTTCGGGATTTGGTGTAAACTTATCGAAAGGACTTAAATAGAACGCTGCATATTTTATATTATCGTGGTCGAAGGTTAAGCTCTCTAACTTTTCAACTATTTCTGGAATTGGGTCGCTTTCATTGGTAAACTCAATAAAATGTTCTTTAGACGTTGAAGCCTTAATGTTTACATAAGCCTCAATCCCTTTAAAATACTTTTTATCCGCAGTAACGCCAGTTTTAAGGTTGTTGTAAAAGGTTTTAATTGCTTCTTTGTGAGACGTATGGTACACAAAGAAAAACTTAATGTTTTGGTTGTTTGGTCTCTTATAAGGATTAAGATTATTCATTGCCAATTTAGGCACTAAATGGGTTTTCTTGTTACCGTATTGGTCTTTACCAAATTCTAATAATCCTACTTGTGGGTCAATGTGATTGATACGATTGAGTGGCACATCAATAAAAGCATCAGTCTTAAAAGGAAATATGGCTTTAAAATCTTCTGTAAACAGATAATTGGTAGCAAAATTATTAATAAGTGCTACATACTTTTGGTATTTGTTAGCTGGTCTTACAGGTTCTTCAATAGGTATATCTAAAGCCCGTGCTAATGGCAAATTAAAAATTGGGTATGCCTGGTCAAACTGAATAGCATTGTAAAATTCTTCTTTTTCCTCTGTATCGAGGTCCATTTGGTAATTGAACGTTTTTTGACCATATACACAACGCTTTATTAACTCTGAATCCTCTATATCCTTAACCGAAGTTGTAAGGACTTTTGAAGTACCATCGTATGAAACAATTAACTCTGGTAAGTCTGTGAGTTTTGCAAACTGTATTTTAAATGAAAATTTATAGTAGAGGTTATAGTCTGCTGTATTTCCTTTTTTAGAAGGCATCCACACTTGTACATCACCAACGAAGTTTTTTACTACTATATAGTCTTTAGATTTAAAATAGCTTCTTAATTGGTGTTTAAGGAATTGCTTGTATATTCTCAATTCTCTACCATCTACTAAATTTAGTTTAATACTTGGTGCATCTGGTATTTCTGTTGTAAATGTTGTAAATATTTGGTCTGTGTTAGATAAGTCTACATCTGGAAACACCTCTTTAATCTGCCTTGAAAATTTAGAATTATGTATAGGATGGCTACCTTCTTCCATATCCTCTAAAGTTAAATAAATAGTAGGCGCACTATTAGGCCATTTAAAGTTGAGTATGTTCGTTTTGAGGTGTTCTTGCATAGACTATTATTTTTTTGTCAATCTATTTAAATTTTCTTCCGCTATTTTGAGGATTTCCGTATGTTCCTTTTCATTTTTGAGCATTAGTACAATTTGTTCGGACATCCATAGCTTAATTAATTCGTTTTCATCTTCTTTTAATGTTTTGGCAAAAGCAACTACTTGTTCGCGTCTTGCCATCCGATTTCCTCTTTCTATTTTGCTTAAATAGGCAACGTCCATATTTAGGTTTGCAGCCATTTCCCTTAATAGCAAATTGCGTTTTTCACGCAATGAGCGTATGTATTCCCCAAATTCCATAATAGAATTATTTAGACTTGTCAATATTTGTCTAATTTAAGAAAAGGAAACAAAAGGAAAGTAAAAAGATATAAACAGTTATTAACAGGTAATGAGGAAGTTGAGGATTTGAGGAAATCCATTTAATCATTTCCTTAAATCCTCGAAATCCTTAACTATGTCTTTGCAGGATTTGAGTAGTTATTGTGTGCTTCTCTGTGTATTAATCCTGCATCAACAAATTTGGTAATATAACCTTCTGCGGTTTTATGTGGTATGCTCTGTTTTGTGGCTAAATCTAAATACTCTTGTCTGCTAAACTGCTTTGGTAAACTTTCTAAAAAGCGTTCCTTTCTATTTAATCGTTTTGTTGCTTTTTGCTCAATAGGTAAGTCGTTAAAAACTTTACTACTGTGTTTTACTAAAATTGAAATTATGGTTAGTGCGTTTTCAAAATCTATATCCTCACATTTTTTGGTTGGGTTTACATCACCATCTTCCATAATACGAAATGCTGTGAATAGCATCATTATCCTAAACGCAATTAAGCCTAAACGCCTTATCGTTGCGATGTACTCTTCGGGTTGTAGGTTGATGTATTTGGTCTGTAAAGATTCAAAAAACGTATTGAATTGCTGTTGTTGGGTTGTGGTTAACCGTATTTCAATCTCTGGATTGTTTTTTAGCGTTTTGTACAGTTCTAAAAACTCGCTACCCAATTGGTTGTAGTAATCGTCTAAACCTACTTTATTGCTATTTTGAAACACGTTTTTCCAAGTTGGTTTGATATTCATATAGTAGAACATAAAACGACTAAACAAACCATTTTCTGCATTAGGTATTAAGGTTGCCACTTGTTTTGGTGTCCCTGATAATACTGTTGATAAACACGGTTTTTCTATATCTACATATTCTCTATCGGTTCTACGATAATAACTTATGGTTTCGTGATGAAAGGCTTTACGAAATCCATCGGAATAATTACCATAATCGCTTTTAAAGGCTTGTGCTAATGTATCTCCTTCGGTTTCAAAAATTAATCCTCTACCATCATTATCAGAAATTAATTGATATACGCCTGTTACACTATTGTTGGCAGGAATAAACAGCATTCTTTCTGGTGGTTTACTTGGTTTTTCCAAGTTTTCATCTTTACCCTTGTTCATATTATAAGTTGCCATTTCTGTATTAAATTGTTGCTTTAGAACTTTGGCTTGCTCACGTTTTAACTTGTGAACAGGTTCTACCAAATTTTTAATTTGATTAAGCCTGCCTTTACCTGCAGATGCAGGTGCAGTTACAAAAAGATATAAATTAGCAAACACCTTACGTTGGTCGTAGATACCAAAGAGTTTAGGAAAGCAGGCACTAAAAGCCGTTAAAGCTCCTAACAACAAAATGTCCTTTTCCTCTTGACTGCTCGCTGGATTTACAACTTGTTGTAAAAACTGCGGTAAGGTATTAAATACCTCATCCGGTATTGTTGGCATTGCTTGGTTGGGTGTATCAACAATAGTTGCAACGTTTGTTGCAACTTCGTTGTTGTACTGTTGTTTGGTCGGTTTGATACCTGATTGATGTGCGTTATGGTAAAAGGTAGCAATAGTAATTCCGTGTCCTTTTGCATTTAAGCATTTGTTGAATTGTTCATCACACTCTTTAGCATCGTAACCTGCATAATTTTTACTTATACGATGGAAATAATCTCTTCCTGTTACTCCATATTCTTCTGCTAAAGCAAAGCCTAAATCTCTCCAAGTGGCATAACTTCCTGTTATGTCTGTACCTGATTGCTCGATTGCTGAAATGTAGGGTTCAATGTCGTTATCAGCAACAGCAACAACATTGGTTGTTGCTGTGTTGCTTTTTGGTTGAGGTTGCTCTTTAGGAACTTCTAACCAATCTTTTGGATTAAATATTTTACTCATAATGCTTGATGTCTTTTATGTAAAAAGGCTGTTGGGTCGTATGGTAAAAAACACGCTCTGGAAACGTCTTTACCTGACTGGTCAACCTCAATGTTATAATTGTGTTTAATGTAATTTGCTACTGCTGTGAAATATTCTGAATGCGATACTTCTGAAATATCTATTCTAATAATCCATTTTAGGCCATCACCAGATGGTGAAATAAAGAGCATTTCGGTTTCAAAATATTCATCATTTAAGAGTTGTGTTCTTAACTCTTGTAGATTCTCTAAATGGTCAAAATCAATAGTTAATAAATTAGAATGCTTTAGCAAATTGCTATCACTACGTTTTTCAAATATTCCTGAAAGTGTTACGTAATCAAAGCGATTCGCTTTGAATTTACGTGCTTCTTTTACATTGGTAATTGCTCTTAACTCTTCAGTAATTCTTTTGTATTTATCACTTGTGATTAATTCAAATACTTGATGTAATCGCAGAGTTTCCGAAGGAAACACATTGCGAACAGGTGCTTTGAAAAAGCTACAGTTAGCATACCAGGTATCATCTGGTTCATTAAGCCATTCTAATTCGTCTTTCTCTTTTATTTCTAAATTTAAATGTAACTCTTGATTTATCTTCTGGAATAATTCTTCTTCATCGTTTATTCTAAAATGGTATTGTGCAAAATCAAATACATCACCTTTAAAGGCTTCTAATTCTGTATCTCGATGTGTTGCTATTATACCATCAATATGAATATGTAAGGTTTCTTTACCACCGTTAAACGGATTGCGAGTTATCCCACAGTCCCTTCCTTTTACAGAAAGGACTGTTTGATTAGGATAATACTGTCTCAACACATAGGCATAGATTTTTAAACCATAATGTGTTTTGTCTAAAATTGCTTCTCTACTTATTTCCATCTTGCTTGAAATTATGGTTGTAGTAGTTGTCTTGAAGCAATTGCTCTATATCAGCAACTCTATAGTAAAATTTACCTTTTACTTTGCTGTAAGGCAAAGTACCATTGGTTCTTAAAGTTTGTAGTGTTCGCTTACTTATATGTAAGGTCTGCAATACATATTGATTGTCTATCCACGTATCTTTTAATACTTCTGCTCTCGATTGTCGCAACAATTCGATACGTGCTTTTAAGTCCTTAATATCTTGTGAGAGCGTTAAGAGTAAATCGATTATTTCCGTCATAACTTCACCGCTCCTTTCTTAATGAGGTAATCGGCAGCTTGCTGTTCGATTTCGTCTTGTGAATCAACACGGTTACTTAATAACCATTGTTCTAATTCAACTCTGTTAAAATAAATTTTCTTACCATTCGGTTTATAATGTGGAATGGTTCCTGTGCTTGTAAGTTTATATAAATGGGATTGTGATAATTCCAAAAACTTACACGCTTCGTTAAAACTCAATACGTTTTTTACAATAATGTTTCTGTCTAAAACGTGCTGTTCGATAATTTTGAGACGTTCTAATATTTCGTCCATAACTAATAAAATTTTAGTTTATAGTAAATGGACATCTGGCCAAATGTCATTCTTGGTTTTCAAGAACAGGACAAAGGTTCAAAATTGGCTTTCCGATTTTAGTAAGAGTGTAAAACAAGGGTAAGACAACAGTAAGGTTTCTTACTATTCTTACTGTTTTTTATTGCAGTTGTTGGATGATTTTATCTATTTCTTCCTTTTCTTTTGGGTTGTGAACTTTGTTTTTGTGAAGATTATTCGCCTTTAATAGCGTACCTGTTTTAGTAATAAATTTTCCAGAACGTTCTATTGAGGTAGGATTGAAACCATTAAAAAACGGTTTAAGTTTTGTTACAAGGTAACTAAACTGTGTAGTTTCACATTGAAGATAAATTTGCGATTCTGTATTTGCAAAATCTTTTGCTAATAACAATTGTTGCAACTGTTCAACAGTTGTGCGGTTATCTAACAAATCGATTTTTAGATTTACTTGTTTAAGTACAGTTAGCAAAGTTGAAGTGTCATTACTTTTATATCCAAAAGAAGTCTTGGGTGTTGCTTTAGATTTTGATGTTTTTTTGGTAGCAACTTTTTTAGTGGTGCTCTTTTCTATTAAGCTAACATCAAAAGTTTCATCATTAAAGTATTTTTCTGCAATTTCAGAAATAGAGAATTTTGTATTTTCCGAAAACTGTCCGTATTGCTCTTGTAGTTCAGCATACAACCTCATAACAGACGCTTTTAGGTTGTTTATGATATAATTGTCATCATTATTTAAATCTGCTGTTATTCCTCTTTTATTGATATAAGTTGCAATGTCATTTAAGTACTTATCAAATTTATTAAGTAGAATGATATAGGTGTATTTATTTTCTGGTGTAGTTGCATTTTTAGGAAATTCCTTCGCAAATGATGCTACTGTATTTTCTGTTTCATTAAATATTAGCTTTTGATAGTATTCTTTTTTCGCATTTAAAGGCTTTTTAAAGTTTACTTTAAAAACTGCATTATTGGCTTTTGGATTCAATTTAAAATCAGACAGTAGGTATTTAAAATCCTTTTCCTGTCTATTATCTCTATGTAAGCCATTGGTTATAGAAACCAAACTTGAAAATATACTTCCTTTCATTATAAATCCAGTTGAATACGGTTAGCAGCTTCTTTCTTTTTATCGTCAATTACTTTGGCATATATCTGTGTAGTGCGTAACTCTTTATGACCTAATAATTTTGATACAGTATATATGTCTGTACCCAAAGTTAATTGTAAGGTAGCGTAGGTATGACGCGCACAATGAAACGTAATAGTTTTAGTAATACCTGCCTTCATCATCCATTGTTGTAATTTTAAATTAGACCAGGCACTATAATGTAAGCCATCAAATACTTTATCGTCTGGATTACCTTTTTCTCCTAATAGATTTCTTGCTTGGTCTGATATTGGTAAGGTTTCAACTCCTTTAGTTTTCTTTTGCCTAAATCGGATATAACATCCCATTTCTTTTGAGTGCTGGATTTCTGACCATATTAGTTTTTCAATATCTGACCAACGTAATCCGGTTAAAGCTGAAAAAATAAAAGCATTCTTTAAAATAGGCAGTTCACATTCTGTATTAACTGCCTTTTGTAATTCATCAAGCGTTAAAAATTCTCGTTGAGGTTCACCTTGTTTAAAATACTCTACACCATTTGCAGGATTTACTTTTAATATGCCATCCTTGACCGCTTGTTTTAATGCAGCTGAAAATTTACCGTAATACGAATATTTTGAATTTTGAGACAGTTGCTTACCTGCTCTACCTATTGCATCTTTATCTAAATACTCTTTGAAACGCTCAACAAACGATTTGTCTATGTCTTGAAAACTAACATCTGTTGGACAAAACTTTTTTAAATGTTTTAGCATACTATTCCAATTACCATAATTGCCAGAGCTTGTATTTTTCTTTTCTGCTAAAGCTGTGATGTAAGTAATAAAACTACCTTTTAGCTTCTCAATATCTTGAAAGCCATAAATACCGTTTTGAATTTCAATTTGTCGCTGTGCACATATAGTTTCAGCCAATTGTTTGGTTTTTTTATTAACCTCTCTTTCCGTTTTTGTTTTAGGATTAGGTGTAAGGTATAAGCGTAAGTATTCTGTTTTACGTTTGCCTTTATGATAGTAATCTAAATACAGGCTTATTTTGTCGTTCTTCTTGCGTTGTCTTAATGTTACTTTCATAATGGAATTAATTAAAGAGGTTTTCTATTTGCCATCTGGCCACAATACGCTTTCTACCAAAAGGAACCGCTTTTAAACGTCCTTGTTGAATCATTCTTTGAATGGTCCATCTACTCACCCCAATAAGTTGTGAGGCTTCTGTTACGCTTAAAAAATCTTTGTTATTTACAGCATTAGTATTGTGAACCTCAACAATTTCTTTTTGTTGTTGCATATCTTCAGTAAGAGTAGCTTGGATTTTTTCTTGACGCTTGCGTGCCTTATAAGCTCTTTTTGCACAAATATCGCCACAGTATTTGGTAACTGTTGTACGTGCTGTGAACGCATTACCACAATGCTTACAAGTTTTAGGAATGAATAAATTACTGCTCATAAATGGTGCTTTATGTAGCGCAATGGTGCAACGTGGTGCGTTATGGTGCATCATTTCGCCTTTAATCTCGCCAACAGATTTGGGCAACAAATCTGTATTTAAGGCAACAGATACACAACAAATTTAATCAAAAAAGAGCAAATAAGCAACAAATAAAAGAAGATAAAACACTATAAAGTCTACAATAACAAGGGATTAACAAATAAAAGAAAGTAAGTTACTTCCCAATACAAAAATTCGCAAAAATATTGCCTAATAGATCATCATTAGTAATCTCTCCCGTAATCTCACCAAAGTGATACAAGGCTTGGCGTATATCAATTGCCAACAAATCACCAGAGAGTCCTGTTTCTAATCCATGTTGCACTTTTTGTATTTCTTCAAAAGCTTTCAACAAAGCATCGTAATGACGTGTATTAGTGACAATGGTTTCATTATTTCTTAATGCACCTGTATTTATTAAGTTAAGAAGTGAATTTGTCAATTGCTCGACACCAAAGCCAGTTTTAGCAGATAATAATGAGACATCTGGAATTGATGCATTAATTTCTGCTAATTGAATATCGTCAAGAGTATCTATTTTATTCGCTATAATCAATAAAGGTTTTTGCGGGTGTTTGTTTCGTATTTTTTCAATCTCAACTCTTACAGCTTCCAAATTTTTAATATTCATTTGAGCATCAAACAAATAAATGACCACTTGAGATTGTTCTATTTTTTCGAAGGTCTTTTTTATGCCAATACTCTCAACAATATCTTGAGTCTCACGAATACCTGCTGTATCTATAAATCGAAAACCAATACCTCCAATGGAGATCTCGTCTTCAATAGTATCTCTTGTAGTTCCTGCAATTTCAGATACAATAGCTCTATCTTCATTGAGCAAGGCATTAAGTAATGTGGATTTACCAACATTTGGTTCTCCAACAATGGCTACAGGTATACCATTTTTAATCACATTACCTACAGCAAAAGAATCTATCAAACGCTTCAACACAAAGTTAATCCGCTCTATAAGCTCTTTAAATTGTTTTCTATCTGCAAATTCTACATCCTCTTCTGCAAAATCGAGCTCTAACTCTATTAAAGATGCAAAGTTTAGAAGTTCTTCTCTAAGTTTAGCAATCTCAGAAGAAAAGCCTCCACGCATTTGCTGCATAGCTATTTGATGAGAAGCTTCATTATCACTTGATATTAAATCGGCTACAGCTTCTGCCTGACTCAAATCTAACTTACCATTTAAAAAAGCTCTTAGCGTAAATTCACCAGCAGTTGCCATTCTGCAACCTTGTCTTAAAAACAACTGAATGATTTCCTGCTGAATATAAGATGAGCCATGACAAGATATTTCTATGACATCTTCACCAGTATAGGAATTTGGATTTTTAAAAATAGAGACTAAAACCTCATCAATTGTTCGCTCACCATCAACGATATGTCCTAAATGGATGGTATGCGTACTTTGCTGTTTTAAAACCTTATTAGAAACTGATTTAAAGTTTTGTGAAGCAATAGCAATAGCATCATCACCAGATAAACGTATTACAGCAATCGCTCCGCTACCAGAAGGAGTTGCTAAAGCTACAATAGTATCGTTATGCATAGTTCTTTGCTTTACTACAAAAGTATTGTAAAATATTATGATTCTTATAAAATGGCTAGGAACTATTTTAAGATTTACTTCGCAAAGTATCTTTCAATTTTTCTGCTTAGTCTTATTAAGTGTAAGGCAATGAAATTGTGTGATTCTTTAAATAATTAATCTTATCTAAAATTATTAGGAGACTCAATTAGAGTTAATTGAGCTTTCCTGTTTTATACAAAACAAAAAGAATAATAATAGGTATCGCCAATAAGCCTATATGACCTAAATCAGTTTCAAATAAACTCGGTAATAGTATAAGTGTGACGGCATAACCGCCTACTGCTCCTCCAAAGTGAGCATCGTGCCCAATATTTCCTATTCTTTTTTTCATGCCATAAATAGAGTATAACAAATAGCCAATACCAAAAACATAGCCCGGAATTGGTATAGGTACAAAGAACATATACAAATTCATTTCTGGTTGTAAAAGTATTGCTGCATACAAGACACCAGTTACTGCTCCACTAGCACCTACCGCGTTATACCAATACTCTTCCTTGTGAAAATATAACGATAGTAAATTACCAAATATTAAACTCGCAACATAAATGATTATAAAATTTAATTGACCAAGTTCAAATATTACAGCATCTGCGAAGAAATAAAGCGTAAACATATTGAAAAATAAATGTGTAGTATCTACATGTAAAAAACCTGAACTAAACATGCGTATCTGCTCACCTCTTCTTATACTTCCTACATTAAATTTATATTTTTCAAAAAATAAACGATCACCAAATCCTTTAAAAGACATTATGACGTTCGTTGCTATTATTGCAATTGTAACCGGATCTAAGTTCATAAAACTATCTATTGATTCAAATATAATATATTTGCGCTTTAGAAAGAACATGCGTCTATGCAACTTATTGCCTATATATTAGTTTACCCTATCCTTTGGTTAGTTTCTATTCTTCCATTTAGGCTACTTTATGGCTTATCTGATGTACTCTATTTTTTACTTTATCGCGTATTTGGTTATAGAAAATCTACAGTAAAAGAAAACCTAAGATTAGTGTTCCCTGATAAATCTGAAAACGAAATTTCTATTATCACAAGTAAATTTTATCACCATTTATGTGATATGATGGTAGAAGCAATTAAATCATTATCTATTTCAGAAGCTGAGTTAAAAAAGCGCTATAAATTCACTAACATAGAAGTTATTAACGATCTCGAAAAAAAACAACGCAGTATTATTTTAATGTGTGGCCATTATGGTAGTTGGGAATGGATTTTTATACTGCAAAAATATATAGAGCACAAAGGCTACGCGATATACAAACGTTTAGCTAATAAATATTTTGACAAGTTAGTGAAGCGTATTAGGGCAAGGCACAATACATATCTTATTACTACTAAAGAAACCTTTTCGGTTTTAAGTGAGTGCAAGAAAAAGGGAGAATTAACGATTAACGGATTCGCTTCAGACCAATCGCCAAAAGTCAATAAAGCATTTCACTGGAATGAATTTATGGGTATTAAAGTACCTATGTATACAGGTGCAGAGATGTTGGCAAAAAAATTGGATATGGCAGTCGTGTTTTTCAGTGTGAAACGCATCAAACGTGGCTTTTATGAAACAACTTTTAATACGATTACAGAACACCCAAAAGAATATAAAAATTATGAAATCACAGATATATTCTTTAAACTTTTAGAAGAGCAAATCTTGGAAGCACCTGAATATTATTTGTGGACACACAAACGCTGGAAACATAGAGATAAAGTGCCAGCTGAATTTCAATAAGATTAAAATTTATCCTTATCTCGCACAACGCTATAGTAAGATAGAAAAAAGACTCTAGAAGCTAGGATACAGCATATTTGTATAAGACCTATTTTGTACCGAAAATCGCTTACTAAATCAAAATAGAAAATTATAAAGTTCATCAGTGGAACTGAAATCAAAATAATAGCTATCAGTAAATCCTTTTTAGCCCTTTTTAATCTTAGAGTTTTAAATTGATTATCAACTGACTTTAATTTTATTACAGACGCATTATTGCTAAACCCTTGAAGCATTAAATGCTTTTTAAGATATTTATAGCTTTTACCATCAATATATCGTCTTTTTAAGATTTCATCTGAATGATGTGATGGCTTTGAATCCACAACTGACTTTATTATAAATCAAACCAATTATCGACATTAGTAGCCGTGCAAGGTTTGTCTAAAAGTGATTTATGAACAAACTCATTATTAGATCTTGAGTATTCATAGTCCTGAGCCCAAGTTTTATGATTTTTTGCTAAATCTTTAATACTATCACAAACAAACTCAATTTCTGCGTTTGTTGTTGTTGGATGAATAGACATTCGTATCCAACCTGGTTTGCGCACTAAGTCTCCTATTGAAATTTCATTGGTCAGCTCGTGAGACATTTTCTGATCTACATGTAATAAAAAATGTCCATAAGTACCAGCACAACTGCACCCACCACGCGTCTGAATTCCAAATTTATCATTCAATAACTTTACTCCTAGATTATAATGTAAATCGTCAATATAAAATGAAATGACACCCAAACGTTCTTTATGTTGACTAGCAAGAATATTAATATTATCTACGTCATTTAACGTCTCAAATACTGTAGTGACCAATTGGTGCTCGCGCTTTAGCATATTGGCAACTCCCATTTGTTCTTTTAACCGAATAGAAAGGGCTGTTTTTATAGTTTGAAGAAAACCTGGTGTACCACCATCTTCTCTATCTTCAATATTATCTATGTATTTATGTTCGCCCCAAGGATTAGTCCAGCTTACAGTACCTCCACCTGGACAATCTGGCACCATATTTTTATATAGCTTTTTATTGAAAACCAAAACACCCGAAGTACCTGGACCACCAAGGAACTTATGAGGAGAAAAGAAAATCGCATCTAATTGTTCGTCTTCATCTTCAGGATGCATATCAATAGTAACATAAGGCGCAGAACACGCGAAATCTACAAAACAAACTCCACCATGTTGGTGCATTAATTTAGCAATTTTATGATGTGGATTCTGAATGCCTGTAACATTAGAGCCACCAATAATGGAGGCAATTTTAATAGTACAATCTTTGTATTGAATTAATAACTTTTCTAGGTTTTTAAGACTAAACAGACCATTTTCATCTGGTGGGATAACCTCAACCTTAGCCATAGTTTCTAGCCACGACGTCTGATTAGAATGATGCTCCATATGTGTTACAAAAACTACAGGTCGCATCTCATCAGGTATATTCGTATAATCCTTTAAATTTTCAGGAACTTTTAAACCTAGTATACGTTGAAACTTGTTCACTACACCAGTCATACCATTACCAGATACAATTAAGACATCATCATCATTGCAATTTACATGATCTTTTATAATCTGTTTGGCTTTATGGTAAGCTTTGGTCATTGCTGTACCAGAAACCGTTGTCTCGGTATGCGTATTAGCCACAAAAGGTCCGAATTCATTACAAAGCTTCTCTTCTATCGGTCTATATAAACGACCTGAAGCTGTCCAATCCGTGTAGATGATTTTTTGCTCACCGTAAGGTGAGATAAAAGTTTGATTCTGACCAATAATATGTTTTCTGAACTTACCAAAATAAGCTTCTAAATCAATAGCTTCGATAGTATTAGTTTCAGAAATCATAGACCTTTTATGGGTTTAATTAGTAGTTCAAAGATACTAAATATTAGCAACAGCCTTAATTTCAGCAATGAAAAGATCTGCTAAGGTATCAGCCGCATCTTGAGATGGAGCCTCCGTATAAATTCTAATTATTGGCTCCGTATTACTCTTGCGTAAATGTACCCAACTATCAGCAAAGTCAATTTTAACACCATCAATAGTCGTTAATTTTTCGTGACTATAATTAGATTCCATTGTGCTTAAAATACCATCGACATCTAATCCTGGAGTTAATTGTATTTTCTTTTTACTCATATAATAATTAGGATACGTCGCTCTTAATTCGCTGACTTTCATTTTCTTTTCAGCCAATAAACTCAAGAACAATGCTACACCAACTAAAGCATCACGTCCATAATGTGATTCAGGATAAATAATACCTCCATTACCTTCGCCTCCAATAACCACATTGTTTTTCTTCATCAAATTAACAACATTCACTTCGCCAACAGCACTCGCTTCATAAGTGCCACCATGCTTTTCAGTAACATCTCGTAAAGCTCTAGTAGAACTCATATTACTTACAGTGTTTCCAGGTGTCTTACTCAATACATAATCTGCACAAGCCACCAAAGTATATTCTTCACCAAACATTTCACCAGTCTCATCCATAAATGCCAAACGATCTACATCCGGATCTACTACAATACCAAAGTCAGCGCGTTCCTTAACTACAGCTTCAGCCAAATCTCCTAAATGCTCTTTAAGTGGTTCTGGATTATGTGGAAAATGACCAGTTGGGTCACAATATAATTTTACAGGATGTACTCCTAAACGCTCTAGCAATAAAGGAATAGCAATACCACCTGTAGAATTCACTCCATCAACAACCACTTTAAAGTTAGCTGCTTCAATGGCTTTCTTATTAACTAGTAGTAATTCTAAAACTTCATCAATATGTAAATCTATATAAGCTTCGTTTTTGGTGATTTTTCCTAAATCGTCTACTTCAGCAAAGTTCATAGTATTAGATTCAGCAATCTCTAAAATCTTCTGACCTTCTTCACCATTTAAAAATTCACCTTTAGCATTCAAAAGTTTTAACGCGTTCCATTGCTTAGGATTATGACTTGCAGTAAGAATAATTCCTCCATCAGCATGCTCCATAGGTACAGCAATTTCAACTGTTGGAGTTGTGGACAAACCTAAATCAATAACATGAATTCCTAAACCCACCAAAGTGTTCATTACTAAATTCTGAATCATTTCACCAGAAATCCTAGCGTCTCTTCCAACGACTACGCGATAGTTATCTTTATTGCGTTGTTGTTTTAACCATGTGCCATATGCTGCTGCAAATTTAACTGCGTCAATCGGAGTTAAATTGTCATCAACGGTTCCACCAATAGTGCCACGAATTCCTGAAATAGATTTTATTAAAGTCATATAGTTTTAATTTTCAGCAAATATAATATCTTAGAGACGGTTTGAAAATGATTTTTGACATTTGTTATAGTGAATTTTTGAGTCAGTTAAGGCACCAAAATCGCAGTTTAGCCATAGCTAAATGAGAATTAAAGGAACGAAAAATGGCTTAAAAAGACGCATAACAAAATCGAAGTATTGTTTTTAAACCCTCTCTTCATCCAAAAATGTGATTACGAATTTGTAAATTCGACAAATGAATTTCTTAGCGCACATTTACCTCTCGGGAAATAACGAATTAATCACCATCGGAAACTTTGTTGGAGATGGTGTTAGAGGCAATAAATACAAGTTGTATCCTACAGAAATACAAGTTGGTATTCAGTTGCATCGGAGAATTGACTCCTATACAGATGCGCATCCTGTCTTTAGACAATGCACTAAAAGATTACACAAAAATTATGGGCATTACAGTGGTGTCATTATAGATATCTTTTTTGATCATTTTTTAGCAAAAAACTGGACAACCTATTCCCATATTCCTCTAGAAAAATATGTTGATGATTTCTACAAAAGTTTAACTCATCATATAGACATGTTACCAGAGCGTTTTAAAAGAATGACTCCAATAATGGTAGAAGGTAATTGGTTATTAAGCTATGCTACTATTGATGGTATTCAACTAGTTTTAAATGGAATGAACAGAAGAACTAAAGGACGCTCAAAAATGAATGAGGCCACGAAAGAACTGCAAGAAAACTACAAAGCTTTTGAACAAGATTTTATAGTTTTCTTTAAAGACCTTATTGAATTCAGCACCGATAAACGTTTAGAAATAGAAAAACAATTTAATATATGAACCGTGTCCTTGTCTTACTAATTGCATTACTCCTTTGTATAACAAGTTGCAAAACTGATAAATCACAATCTAATTCTAAAACAAATAACAGAGGGCTTATGGCCCAAAAAGCAATGGTTGTAAGTGCTCGTGCTGAAGCTTCAAAAATTGGTGTTGATATTTTAAAACAAGGTGGCAATGCTTTTGATGCTATGTTCGCTACAGAAATGGCACTCGCAGTAGTCTATCCTTACGCTGGCAATCTTGGTGGTGGTGGATTTATGGTATATCGTCTAAATACAGGTGAGGTCGGATCTCTTGACTATCGCGAAAAAGCTCCTATTGCGGCTCACAAAGACATGTATCTCGATGAAGCTGGTAATGTCGTAAAAGATAAAAGTACTGTAGGAGTGCATGCTGTTGGAATACCTGGAACTATAGCTGGTATTTTTGCAGCACACAAAAAATTCGGCAGCTTACCAATAGATGTTTTGTTGAAGCCTGTTATAGAATTAGCTCAAGAAGGATTTATTGTGACTCAAAAACAACACGATAAGTTTATATTGTATGACAGTATTATTACGGCTGTAAATGGAAAACAAACTATGTTTAATAAGTCGGTTGCAGCAGAATCATTATTGAAAAATAAAGCTTTAGCAGAAACTTTAAAGCGTATCTCTAAAAATGGACGCGACGAATTCTACAAAGGTGAAACCGCAAAAAAACTGATCAATTATCTACAATCTAAAGGGAGTATCATTACACTTGAAGATTTAGAAAAATATGAAGCCAAATGGAGAACACCTATTCAATTTAATTACGATAATCTCAATATTATTTCCATGGCTCCTCCATCTAGTGGTGGATTGTGTTTGGCACAAATAATGAAAATGATGGAACCTTATGATATAGGACAATATGAGCATAATTCGCCTGAAGCTATTCAAGTTATGGTAGAAGCCGAAAAAAGAGCTTATGCCGATCGTAGCTACTATTTAGGAGATTCAGATTTTGTAAATATTCCTATGAAAGAGTTATTAGATACTCAATACTTAAACGAGCGAATGGAAAGTTTTTCATTTGAAAATATAACACCTTCAGATTCTATTTCTTATGGCATAATTCCGAATTACACTATGGAAGTTTCCGAATTTGCTAATTACCAAGAGCCCGAAGAAACCACGCACTACTCTATCGTTGATCAATTTGGGAATGCAGTTGCAGTCACAGTAACCCTAAATAGCGGTTATGGATCAAAACTATTTGTTGAGGATCTTGGATTCTTCTTAAATAATGAGATGGACGACTTTAGCAGTAAACCAGGTGTTCCGAATGTGTATGGTCTCATTGGTGGTAAAGCTAATAGCATTGCACCAGAAAAGCGAATGTTAAGTGCTATGACGCCTACAATTATAGAAAAAGAAGGAAAGCTATTTATGGTCTTAGGAACTCCAGGAGGTTCAACAATTATTACTTCTGTTTTGCAAACCATTTTGAATGTCCACGAATTTGAAATGACAATGCAAGACGCCGTAGATGCACCTCGCCTACACCATCAGTGGTTACCAGACCAAATACGTATGGAAGTCGATTTATTTTCTGAAGACTTAAAACAAAAACTCACAGAAAAAGGCTATTTTATTAATGAAGAAGCAGCACCAATTACAGCAAGGGTCGAAGCCATTCTTGTTTTAGACGATGGGTCTTTAGAAGGAGGAGCAGATTATCGCGGTGATGATACTGCAGTTGGGTTTTAATAAAAAACCGCTATACTTTGTCATCCTGAACTAGTTTCAGGATCTAAATCAATAGTAAGATGCTGAAACGAGTTTAGCATGACAAAACCTGTAAGCCAAACATGCACTTGAAATTCCGACAAAGTCGGAAGCAACGATTTTCAGAAATAGCGAGCAACATAAATTATTCTGAAAATCAATCAAGGATTGAAATAAGTACTAAAACTATTCACTAATACATGAATGCCTTAGCGAGCGATACGCAGTAATTTCCTAACAAATCGTTTTGATCTTTTGGTTCGTTTTGCATCAAGGCAAAATGAACGTATAAAAGTTTTTAACATTGTTTTCTAAAATTCTCATCTTGTAAATTGTATATTTATAATCACCAAATCTTACAACAAATCAACTTTCTAAAACCAATCAAAAAATGAAAAAAATCTTTTTCACTTTAGCCTTATGCTATTCACTATTCACGTTTTCCCAAGGCACACAACTATTAAGACAACCAACATTACACGGAGACGATGTAGCATTCGTGTATGCTAACGATCTATGGAAAGCTTCTATAAACGGAGGCACAGCCATTAGACTTACCAGTGACGAAGGTTACGAATCTAGTCCTCATTTTTCTAACGACGGAAAACAGATTGCTTTTACGGCACAATACGATGGTAATGTAGATGTCTATGTAATGCCAGCTGAAGGAGGAGAACCAAAGCGATTGACATATCATCCTTCAGGAGATTTTGTACAAGGTTGGACACCAGATGGAAAAGTATTGTTCCGCTCCGGCAGGGAAAGTCAACCAACCATGACTAATAAATTTTTTACAGTAGCTACAACAGGAGGTTTACCAGAAGCTTTAGATATTCCGAGAGCTGCCTATGGCGAAATGTCTACCGACGGCAAACATATCGCTTATACACCAATTACAGGTTGGGATGCCGAATGGAGAAACTACAGAGGTGGACAAGCCATGCCAATTTGGGTAGTGAATATGAAAACTAAAGCACTAACCAGAACCTCGCAACCCACTAAAGAGCGTCATTTAGATCCTGTGTGGTTAGATGGTCTTGTTTATTTTATGTCTGAGCGCGATTATACCATGAATATCTGGTCCTTCAATCCGTCAACTAAGGAAGAAAAACAAATTACCCTTCATAAGAAATTCGATGTAAAAAGTTTAGATGCCAGTAAAGATAAAATTGTTTACGAACAAGGAGGTTATCTTCATGTGTATGATCCAAATTCAGGAAGTAGTAACCAATTAAATATAGACGTTAAAGCCGACTTAAATTTTTATCGCACAAAATGGGATGATGTTTCAGCAAATAATTTAACCAATCCTAATGTCTCACCAAAAGGTAAACGTGCCATTTTTGAACATAGAGGAGATATCTTCACTGTACCTAAAGAAAATGGAACTTGGACCAATATCACCAACTCACCTGGAGTGGCAGATCGCAGTCCTATTTGGTCACCAAAAGGAGATAAAATTGCTTGGTTTTCTGATAAAGGCGGAGAATATCAATTAATGCTTGCTGATCAAGACGGACAGAATGCAGAAGCTATTTCATTACCCAATCCTACGTTTTACTTTCAACCTGATTGGTCACCAGATGGAAAGCATATTGCTTACACAGATACACATTATAATATTTGGATTCTTAATCTAGATACTAAAAAAACCATTAAAGTGGCTACCGATCGCTATGCACATCCTAACCGTTCTATGAATCCGGTGTGGTCACCAGACAGCAAATGGATAGCCTTTGCGAAGCAACAAGAAAGTCATTTTAAAGCCATCTTTGCTTACAATGTAGATTCTAAAAAAACGATTCAAATTACGGATCCAATAGCCGATGCTATTACTCCGGTTTGGGATGCCTCAGGAAAATATCTTTACACCTTAGCAAGTACTAATTATGGATTACAAACAGGTTGGTTAGATATGAGTAATTACGATCCTGCCGCTAATTTAACACGGAGCTTGTATGCTGTGGTATTAAGTGCCAAAGATGAAGCACCTAATCTTCCAAAGAATGATATGGAAGAAATCAAGAAAAAAGAGGACGATGCCGATGACAAAAAGAAAAACAACGATAAGAAAGACGACAAAAAAAATGGATCAAACGGTGACAAAGCTATTACAGTTACTATAGACGAAAATGGTATTTTCGATCGTGCTGTAGCTTTAAATCTTCCTGCTCGAAATTATGTAGCACTACTCAAAGGCCCTAAGAATAAGGTATTTGTTGCAGAAGCTATTCCTAATGAAAGGGGATTAAAAGTGCATGCTTTTGATATTGAAAAAGATAAGGCAGAAGATTTTGCTGATGGTGTTAATCAAATGGTAGCATCAGAAGATCGGAATTCAGTCTTACTCTTTCAGAATAGAAGTTGGGTTTTAACCAGTGCTGCTGCACCACCAAAACCAGGTAAAGACAATTTAAAAACGAATCTTAAAATTAAGCTCGACCCAAAAGCAGAAGCACATCAAATCTTTAAAGAAGGTTGGAGATATATGAGAGACTTCTTATATGTAGACAATGTGCATGGAGCTCCTTGGGACGATGTTTACGAGTGGTATTCACCTTGGATAGACCATGTGCGTCATAGAACCGACTTAAACTATGTGGTGGATATTATGAGTGGTGAAGTTGCTGTAGGGCATTCATATGTGTCTGGCGGAGATTTTCCTGATGTAGATGGTGTACCAGTTGGCTTATTAGGTTGCGATATTGTGTTAGAAAAAGGTAACTATAAGATTACTAAAATATATAATGGAGAACGTTGGAATCCGAATCTAAAAGCTCCATTAGCGCAGCCAGGAATTAATGTTAATGAAGGTGATTATCTTTTGGCTATTAATGGCAAGAAGCTGTCCTCTGGTGTAAATCCTTATAGTGTATTAGAACAAACTGCTGGACGCGAAATAAATATTACGGTAAACTCTAAACCAAACATGACTGATGCCAGAACCATTTTGGTAAAACCGGTCAGTAGCGAACGTGGTTTAAGAACCATTGATTGGGTTGAAGGCAATCGTAGAAAGGTTGATGAATTGTCCAATGGAAAACTCGCCTATGTCTATGTACCAAACACTGGTGGTGGTGGATTTACATCCTTTAACCGTTACTATTTTTCGCAACAAGACAAAAAAGGAGTTGTGATTGATGAGCGTAATAATGGTGGTGGCTCAGCTGCAGATTATATGATTGATATTATGTCGCGAGAGTTATTCGGATATTTTAATAGTAAAGCTGGTGACAAACGCCCTTGGACCACTCCGATTGCAGGAATTTGGGGACCAAAAGTAATGCTCATTAACGAGCGTGCAGGTTCTGGTGGTGATTTACTACCATATATGTTTAAGATGAAAAACATTGGACCATTAATAGGCACCAGAACTTGGGGAGGTTTAGTAGGCACTTGGGATACTCCGCGTTTTATTGATGGTGGACGTATGGTCGCACCACGTGGCGGTTTTTATGATGTTGATGGCGAATGGGCTGTTGAAGGCGAAGGAGTTGCGCCAGATATTGAAGTGATACAAGATCCAAAATTAACATCAAAAGGAAACGATCCTCAGTTAGAGCGTGGTGTACAAGAAGCTCTGAAATTATTGAAAGCCAATGAATTTAAAATGAAACCTGAACCAGCAGCGCCAGTACGTTGGAAACGACCAGCTGGTTATAAGTCTGATAATTAAAAATAAATAAAGCCAATTATATTGTCATCCTGAACTTGTTTCAGCATCTCATATAGCTTGAGATCCTGAAACAAGTTCAGCATGACAAAACCTTTAAGCCAATAATTTACTTGAAACTCCGACAACGTCGGAAGCAACGATTTTCAGAAATAATGAGTACTAAACTTTGCTGAATACTTGTATCTAGGATTGAATATAATTAGTTATTTAATATCTTGTGACTTTAATGCATCAGCGAATGGTGCTTCAGCAATTTCATTATAAATCGTTTTGAAATCGAAGATTCACGGAATCCAATTTAATAAAATAGAATATTGAGTAATTTTTGGTTCGTTTATTCGCAGATACTTACTTTATGGAGCTCATGATATGCTTCGCAGTTTGCATCAAGGCAAAATGAACATAAAAACATAGAAACAGTATGCGAAAATACGACGTCGTTGTCTTAACAGATCATCGCTATTTAAATGATAGTGATGATCCATACAAACATAATGTCTTTTATGAAGACGCATTAGTAGTAAATACTCTAAAAGCTGAAGGCCTCAACGTTGATAGAAAAGCTTGGGATGATTCAACATTTGATTGGTCAACTACCAAAGCAATTTTATTTAGAAGCACTTGGGATTATTTCGACCGTTTTGATGAGTTCTCAGAATGGTTAACTACGGTCTCTAAACAAACACAACTTATAAATTCTGAACGATTAATTCGTTGGAACATCGATAAACACTATCTACAAGACATTCAAAAAAATGGAGTTCATATTGCAGAAACGGTGTTTATTGAAGTGGGCTCATCTAAAACTTTAAAAGATTTACATACTGAAACAGGTTGGAAAGAAACCGTCGTAAAACCTTGCGTCTCTGGTGCAGCGCGACATACTTACAAGCTCAACCAAGAAAATTTAGATAAGCACGAAGCGGTATTTAAAACACTGATTGCTAACGAAGCCATGATGCTACAACCTTTTCAAACCAATATTGTAACCGAAGGTGAAGTGTCTATGATGGTCTTTAATGGGCAGTTTACACATGCTATTCTCAAAAAGGCAAAGGCTGGTGATTTTAGAGTGCAAGATGATTTTGGAGGTTCTGTTTATGACTATATTCCAACAGAAGCAGAAATTCAATTCGCTATACATGCTGTGAACGCTTGCGATGAATTACCGCTTTATGCACGCGTTGATATTTTTAATGATAATAACGGAAAGATTGCTTTAGCAGAATTAGAACTCATAGAACCTGAATTATGGTTCAGACATCATCCTGAAGCCGCAAATGTTTTGGCTAAAGCCATAAAAGAAAAGTTATTCACTTTGTCATCCTGAACTCGTTTCAGGATCTCACAGGCAAATAGATGCTGAAACAAGTTCAGCATGACAAAACCTTTAAGCCAATAATGTACTTGAAATTCCGACAAAGTCGGAAAACCCGACCTTCGATTATTTAGCGTAAAACATGCAGTGAAGCGAAGGAAAAAGCAAAAATCGATGGTATAAGAACATAATATACTTTACGAATTGATTTTTTGGTGAACTTAATTACCATATTAATCGAAACACATTATTTTTGTGCCGTAGCGAACAATATGTTTAGCTAAATCATCGGCAGTCTTGATTTTTTTGGTTCGTTTTTTTATCAAGAAAAAAATGAACTCAATAAAAAATTTAAATACTTTACAAAAAAATAATTCATGGCAAAAAAATCAAAAACCAAACGCATCCTTAAAATCATAGGAGGAGTCATTATCTTCTTCACCCTACCAACCCTCTTACTCTTCGGATTCCTATATCTCAAATACAACGAACCTTTACCAACAGGACAGCAAGGAGCAAAAGCGGATGAACTCGCAACCAGAATGCTAACCGCATTAAACGAAGAGGCCTATCATAATACCGATTACTTAGAGTGGACCTTCAAAGGCATACACCATTACAAATGGTACAAAACTGACAAGACTTGCGAAGTCACTTGGGATGAAATCACTGTGATTTTAGATTTAGAAAACCATGACAACTCTAAGGTATTTGTAGCCAAACAGGAGTATAATGGTATTGAAAAACACGATTACATCCATAAAGCAGAAAGCTACTTTAACAACGACTCCTTTTGGCTCGTTGCTCCATACAAAGTCTTTGATGCTGGTGTAGAACGTCGCTTAGTCACCACAGAAGATAACAAAGAGGCTTTACTTGTTACCTACACCTCTGGCGGCAGCACACCTGGTGATTCGTATTTATGGCATTTTGATGCTAGTGGAAAACCAAAAAGCTACCAAATGTGGACACAGATTTTGCCTATTGATGGTTTAGAAGCCTCTTGGGAGAACTGGACGACCACAGAAAGTGGAGCCCAATTGCCAACGTTTCATAAATTATTAGTATTGGATTTAGAAATGGGAAATGTAAAAGGTTTGAATCTATAGAACCGACATAAAAAAATTAGTCAGCACTCTTTTTCCAAACAAACTCGCTATTTAATGTAAAGCTTCCTATAAAATCGAAATTACTCTCAGACGGAGCTATAATAGATAAAAAGGCGTCTTCATTTTTATCGCGATATAAATGATAGGTCTCACCAACAATAGGCTCAAAATTGTAGCGCGAATTATACACCAAGGTATTATACTCTAACTCTTCAATCATTTTATCGTACTCCGCTTTAAGCTCTAAATATTTAGATTTAATTTGCTTATTGGCCTTATCGATATTTCTATTTTTCCAGGTGGAGTTATCCGTAACTCTAATGGCAGGTGCACCAACATTAGTCGCATACGGTTTTAAAGCCGCATCATAGCTTTGTGTATCTTCATTAAATACAATCTGATCTGGTTTTTTGGCTTTAGACATAAATGCAATTCTTTTTTGCAAAGATAAGACCCTTAACTGTTATGGAGATACGGACGACATTTTTTTTATAATTCATTTAATATAATTACGTCCAATTCCTATTTTTTAATCCTTCTTAAACAAGAAATGTTCTAACATAAAAACTACTAGTTACGTCATTACGAGGACGAAGGACGTAGTAATCTGCATCTAGATCCCTTGAATAGACTATTTCTTTCTGCAGAGTAATAATGGTTTAGCGTCGTTTACCTTTAGATGCCACCTCTTTAATTTTTACATAAATCAGTTTCTTGTGCCCTCTTGAGTCTTCACGTCTTTCAATCTCGAAATTGGGAATGGATTTAATCAACGGAGTTAATTTCTGAAAGCCATAATTACGAGAATCAAAATTGGGTTGTTTCTTTTGCAGTAAACTCCCAACATCACCTAAAAACGCCCAACCATCATCATCGGACACATCATCTATGGTTGATGCGATAAACCGAATCTCTTTTTGGGTAATTTTATCGTAGCTACTTTTACGGCCTTTAGTAATTTCTGTGGCTTCAGATTCAGAGTCTGAAACTTGGTCTTTTAAAATCTCTATATAAATAAATTTATCGCAGGCCACAATAAACGGTTTTGGTGTTTTCTTTTCTCCAATCCCATACACTGCCATACCAGCTTCACGCAAACGCGTTGCCAAACGTGTAAAATCGCTATCACTAGAGACCAAACAAAAACCATCCACTTTTTCTGAATATAAAATATCCATAGCATCAATAATCATTGCAGAATCGGTGGCATTTTTACCAGTGGTATAGCCATACTGCTGTATAGGTGTAATAGCATTTTCTAAGAGCATATTTTTCCATTTGGATAAATGCGGTTTTGTCCAATCGCCATAAATACGCTTTATAGTAGGATTGCCATATTTAGCAATCTCTTCCATCATTTCTTTTACGTAAGCTGATGGTATGTTATCTCCATCGATGAGTACGGCTAATTTTATGTCTATCACTGTTATGCGTTTTAGTTGTTACTAAAGGTAATAGCTTTATAACAAAAAACCACTCCAAATGAAGTGGTTTTATTAATCTATGCTTAAGTCTTTATTGGCGATTTGCTTTTTTAGCACGTTTTGCTGCCTTTTTTTCTTTAGGTGTTAATGCTGCTTCTTTTTTTACGTTTTTCTTTGAATCTTTTGATTTAGCCATGGTAACTTGTTTTAATCTAACGGATTTGTTAGAATTTATAAGGTAGTGAAATTATAGTTGCTAAATAAACAAGCTATTTTTTAACTAATCTTCTCTATAACTAATCCGATCCCGAACCCTACCACTTTAGCGATGAATAATCATATCTGCCTTATTAGGCTTAGCTAAAACCTTAGCATTTTTTATGGCAGTGCTTTGTTTTCTATGTTTTGAGCACCTTCATCCTTTGGAGGTGTTTCATTTTCGTTACGTTTTTTTAGATGCAAACTCAATAGGTTCAAAATAGCGTTGCAATATAACTTTAGAGATATTTTTCTCACCAGGCTTTTTAGCGTTCTTTTTCATGGCTTTAAACGCTTTGACTAAAGCTGAGTGCAGTGCTTTGCTTTTTGTAGTTTCAGAAAATTCTTTATGCGCTTTTAAATCTGTTATATACGTCTCTAAATGCTGACTATTTTCGTCTCCTATAATCTTAAGTATCGTTTTCTTATTCTTATTATATTCTAAAACTTCTAGATAGAGTTTAGATTTAAAATACCTTATATAAGCTCTGGAATAATACATGGGTACTAAATCTTTATTATTGAGCATTTGCACTCTGTACACAAAGAAATCCCAACAGTAATAATCTATAGAATGTTTACCATAAACGAGCTCTTTTAAGCCTTTAACATATCTCATAAACCAGAATCTAAGAATAAAACTAGAGCCTATAAATAGAATTAAGGGTAGGGAGAGGTCTAATGTTAATTGAGATAAAGCGTCGCTTATTAGGTTTAAGTTATCTTTTACCTCTGTATTTACATCGTTTGGAGACTTGTAATACCACTCATAGTTATTGACTATATAATACGTAAAAAAGGCATAGGTTAGGCACACCGCCATAAATGCAATTTGAGTTATTTTTCTTGGATAGCCCCAACCATAAACCAAGTATCTCTTCTCTACAGTGATATGGTCTAATTTTATATCCTTATTCTTATTGAAATATAAAAATCTTAAATACTTAAACGGAGGCAAGCTCCACATAGCGATCGAATTGTTCTTTTTGTGTATAGGAAACACAATATTTGAAACAAAATCGACATCTCGGTCAATTTTATTATTCTCGTCATCATAACAATCCATAATGCCTGTATAGGCCATTAAATTAGTTGGTAGACTGAAAATAAAATTACTTTTATCTAAGGCGTTGGTAAAGGATTTTAATTCGTCATCATAATCTTTATTTTTGTTAAACTGGTTGCTATTTAATCTAGACATTACAAATTCCCAACTAAAGCAGTGTTTAAGGCCTTTATCGTAGGGTTCTTCCTTATATATTTTCCAATATTTTATATAGTCCTTGTTTTTCCAATGCTTGTTTGTATCAATAATATGGTAAGGGAAGGCATCTACTTCTTGCATTAATAATTGCATGTAACCCACCATGCGGTTGTGCGATTTAAATTTATACCATACCACTTCGAACAACAGTGTTAAAACCAGTAATGACACAAAAAACATGGTTAAGGTGCCAGAGGTGCCAATTTCACTATCGAAATAAAACTTTATAAATCCTGAAACACCTGTTATAGTGATAATATACCCTATGTATCGGTTTATGGATGCTCTAACTTCGGCCGTATCTTGTTTTAGAATTTGATATTCTTTGTCTGAAAAATGATTCATAATTGAACAGTAAGTTGTTTACCAGTAATAAGCTTTGCTATTTCATTGGTTTTATTGCATAAATAAAGCGGCTCTGATTGAGTCGCTGTTGTTAATTAAGGGAATAGCTAAAAATAAAAAAAGTACTACAAAACACAAAGGGATTCTGAAACAAATTACATTAATCATCCTTATAACTCATCCGATCCCGAATCCCTGCACTTTCTCTGTGTATCACAACATAGGCATTATAAGGTTTGGCTACGATTTTAGCCCTTAAGCATCTGCATGGCAATAATCTGATAACTCTGAAACTTCCGTAAGATATATTGGTAATTTTTCAATACCTTTAAGTCTTATTAAAATTCATTTCTATGATCGTATTATATGTATTTCTAGGTTTTCTAGTGTTGTCCGCATTTTATGGCATTGGCATTTACAACCGATTGGTAAAATTAGGCACTCTCGTCGATGAAGCCTGGAGTGGTATTGACGTGCAATTAAAAAAACGTTATAATTTAATACCTAACCTAGTGGAAACGGTAAAAGGCTATGCCAGCCATGAAAAGGAAACGTTTGAAAATGTGACTAAAGCCCGAAGTCAGGCTCAGAATGCAACAACAGTAGACGAACAACAGGCTGCTGAAAATCAATTAAACAAGGCCTTAATTAACTTATATGCGGTTGCAGAACAATACCCTGATTTAAAAGCCAATGAAAACTTTTTAAACCTGCAAAACGAATTATCTGTTATAGAAGGTGATATTGAAAAAGCGCGACGTTATTATAATGGTACAACACGAGATTATAATATTGTTATTGATTCGTTTCCATCTAACATTATTGCAGGACTGACCAACTTTAAAAAAGCAGAATTTTTTGAAATTGAAATGGCTTCAGAACGTGAGAATCCACAAGTAAAATTTTAAGCGTTGCGAAAACTCTTATGTCTTATACTATTAGTAAGTCACTCATTGGCGTCGTTGACGCAAATGGAACGTGTGCTTTCTTTTCATTCTGCTATCAACGTAGAACCTTCAAGTACCATTGCGGTAACAGAGTCTATTAAAATTTATGCCAATGGTACTATTTTTAAACGTGGTATTACACGCACCATCCCAACGGTGCGTATTGATAGTTCTGGCAACAAGGTAAAGCACGATGTTAAGATACTATCTGTAGAAAGAGATGGACGGTCGTCTAAATACCATACTAAAAGTAGTAATGGTTCCATCACCATATATGTTGGTGAACGCGATGTGTTTTTAAGTGAAGGCACGTACGACTATACAATTACGTACCGAATGACAGGACAAATTCGCTTTTTTGAAAATTATGATGAACTCTATTGGAATGTCAATGGTTTTGATTGGGCCTTAGGTTTTGGTGAGGTGTCTTGTGACATCACGCTGCCATCAGGTGGCACCATTATTCAAAATGCGTGTTATACAGGACGGTATGGCAGCCGTAGTAGCAACTGCAATGCTACAACGCTATCGGATAATAGCATACGTTTTAATGCTGGTCAATTAAACGCTGGCGAAAACTTAACTGTGGCTGTAGGTTTTAACAAAGGTCTCGTTACCCAACCACCTCCACCTCCACCACCCACATTTTTTCAGAAGTTTGGGGCGCTTATTTTAAGTGCGTTTATCAGTTTAGCGCTCTTGTTTTATTATGGCTACACCTGGTTACGATTTGGAATTGATCCGCCAAAACCAACTGTAATACCACAGTGGGAAATCCCAAATAATATGTCGCCTGCATCTGTAGGTATGATAGATAAGCTGCGCTATCATGGAGATTTAATCACTGGTACTATTATAAATTTGGCTGTTAAAGGCTATCTTAAAATTGAAGAAAAAACGCAGGACTACGTGTTTGGGTTGTTTAAAAATCAACTATTTATCATCCATAAATTAAAGGACGATACCAGTCTACTGATGAATGAGGAAAAGGTGCTATTCTCAAAATTATTTGCTGGCACAGACCAACTTAAATTAGATGGTAAGTACGATTCTGATATCGGTAGTGCCGTCAAAGCATACAGAACTTCATTAAAAAAACAACATAACAGCTTGATTTATGAAGGTTTTAATTACAAATTCTGGTTACTACCATTCATTACTATAGTGGCTTATGTTGTGGCGTTTGTCGTTCTTGTTTCTGAATACTTTGAAGGTGACAATGATGGTGTAATATTCGCTGTATTTTTGGCATTGAATATTATTTGCTTTTTGATTTACCAATACCTCATACGAAAACCTAGTATAGAAAAGTTGAAGTTGAAATCAACGATTGAAGGCTTTAAACTATACATGAGTGCTGCAGAAGAAAAGCAAATTGCACATTTTAATCCACCAGATTTAACACCAGAAATTTTTGAACAACTCTTGCCTTATGCGATTGTGTTAGGTGCTGAAGATGTTTGGGGAGCAAAATTTCAGAGGCTCATTAACACAGCTATGGTTGACCAAAGTTATCAACCAACATGGTATGCTGGTCGTGTGACCAACTTCTCAAGCTTTAACCATAGTTTAAATTCATCATTATCTAATTCAATTAGTAGATCTGCAACACCACCATCGAGCAGTGGCAGTGGTTCGGGTGGAGGAGGCTTCTCTGGCGGAGGAGGCGGAGGAGGCGGAGGTGGTGGCTGGTAGTTGCCGCTTAGTAGAAAATCCTACGACATTATAACTCTGATGCGTCTTAATCGCGATAGCTTATCCGATCGCGTATACCTCCACTTTCGCGATGAATAATCACATTTGTTTTATAAGGGTTGGTTGGTGTCTTCAGGTTGCAAATTACTCTTAAAACGTTTCCAGTGTATTTTTCTATGAAAGATTAAATTCTCTAAATAAAAAAACGCTGCTAAGTAAATGAGGCTTAAATTAACATTAAAAACAAAGTATATCAGCAGAGATAAGACGATCATCACAAAGGCATAGGATACGCCCATTAAAATGCCACTTACAAACGGTATTCGTAATAGAACATTTTTGAAGGTGGCTTTAGGGATGATAACGGCAAATGAGTATCCTAAACATATAAGCCATAACACCAGTATTAAACCAAAACTTATTACATTTTTGCCCTTCTCCATCCCCAAATAGGTATTGAGTAATGTTAAAGAACTCGGAATATCTCCGTAAATAGTACCTCTGGTATCTACATTAAAATTACCTATGACTATAATTCTGTCTTCTACGAAATTATTAAAAATGAGGTTGGCTTTACTTACATCACCTAAATTGTTGACCTTATAGGCTTTGGTTTCGAACACGTTATAGCTATTAATATAATGCTCGGGCACAAAGTCATTTAGAATAAATTTATCACCAAGTTTTCCAAAGAGACGGTAATCTTCGTAATGCAACTTATGAATATCCTCATAGAGTTTTAGAGGCATTGATTTTAAATGATTTTGGCGATCGTACAACTTATATTTATAAAAGAGGTTGGCCACCGCATAGACTTCCACGAGACCTGAATTTACAGCTCTAAAGGGTGCTGCTATAGCTCCGAGGCTATCAGTACGTGGTATCAACAAGCGTTCTGTAGATTTTAGCACATTGGCCAATTCGCTGTCATAAGCTGTACTATCCTCAAACATAATATCGCAAATCACATATTTATGCGAATTTGTGGCTTTTAACTTCTTAAAGAATGTGAGGAGTTTTGAACGATCAACCACGACTTGATTGCCGTATACATGACCGACAGAATCGTATTTAGTGATGACCTCATTATCGTAATGGGTGTTTATCAATAAAATATCATCTGCTTTTGGCGCAGACGATGTTTTAGAGAGGTAGTTTTTTATCACTGGTCCTAAAAAGAACACTTTACTATCATCACCAGGAAGAAAATAAACCTTTTGAATAAGAAAGAACAAAACGAGTGCAACAATAGAATTGAGGACAACAAACCAGATGTTCTTTTTTGTTAAAATCTTAATCAAATCCTAAGTCTTTTAGGTCTAGATCACTACCAAAATTTTGTAAAAGATAATCTTCACAGAACGCAATTTGCTCTTTTGCGGGCGTGTTATGACCACTTAACCAAGATTTATAGTGCTTAATAGTGCCTTGAATATGTTCTATATTATAAATCTGAAAAGTGAAACTATTAATTGTAGTGAATTCCTTCGTATCCTTATCTTGATAATGTAGGTTAATCGTTTTTATGGGATAGGTTTTATCGTTATCTGGTTGCGTAAATGTCTCAGCAGTTATATGTATAAGCCGTTCTTCTCTTGTTAATTTAGTGAGGTAGATATTATCATTTTTTAAATACGACAGGTAGAAGTCGCCTGTCTTTTGAGCACGAGACATGACTCCAATGGTTTTGTTTTGATATAAGCTGTTGCCTTTAAAGTAAACATTTATGGTAGCTACATCTCCTCCTCTTGTGGCATTATACTTTTTTTCTGGTAATATATTAGTTTGAAGATAGTAAACCAATGCCGATCTGGTGGCTTTTGGTTCTGGTTGATTGGCAAATAAAATTACGCGTCCTTGTGTAGTACTTAAAATAACGGCAGAGGCCTCATTAGAAGCAAATTTAAATTTAGGATTGCCAAAAAATTCGTCATTAGCAGCAATAGGCTTGTTAATACTATCGTAGGTAATAGTGCCTTTTACTTCTAAAACCAAGAAGGCTTCCTGAGAAAAAGACTGTAAACTACAAAAACAAAAAATTAAAAATAATAGCCTGTACATTAATCTGCGTTTTACTAAAAGCCTTAAATTTAAGCAAATTACCAACACTATGCATAAATATTTTTTTGCAGCGCTATTATGGTGTTCTGTATTTTTAGGCTATACACAGAGTAATAGCTTATACCTTGACACTTATGAAGATTATAAGCTCGCCAGAGACCATTGTAACGATGAAAATTACAAAGAAGCTTTGGTGTATGTTAATAAAGTGAAGTCACATATCAGTAAATCCAAAAACCCTAAATCTTTCGATGCCTTTAGCACGCTTGTTTCCATAAGTAGTATTGAAAGTAATATCTATGCTGGCCAAAAAGATTATGATAAAGCACTAAGTTTAATACAAGGTTTGCGCAAAGATTTAAAGCATCTGTTTGATGTATTTAAAGCAGATGTATTTTCATTAAATGGCATCTTAATTATGCAAGAAAATAGCATTTTGATAGATGCTCAACGTTATGATGATGCTCTGGAACTCTTACAAAATTATAAAACTTACATCACTAACACGTATGACCTCAGAGATAAAAATGCATTTTCATCCTTTGAAACGATGACTTCTTTGGAAAACTTAGTCCTTATGAATTTGACAGATAAACAATCTGCTTTTGAGGTAAAACGCGATGAACTGAATAAGATTAAAAGCATGATGGACGGCAATGAAGACATGATAGATTTCTATTTTAGTGAAAAGGCAGATATTATAGGTCATTTAGCCAATTTCAATGACTCAGAAGAAGAGTACAAAAAAGCCCTAAAAGAATCCATAACACAATCTAAAGACTTATTGAAAGAGTTTAAATCTTATCCTTATACCAATAATAAATTACGTGGCGAGTTAGCCAATAACATATTCGAATTTCAAGAAGAATTTGTTAATCCGTTCACAAAAAATTATAGCGCGAGTAAACTACAACTAATTAAAGGCAAAGCCGATTTAACAGAACTCGCCAAGGAAATTAAAAACAATAAAGATTTAAGCGAAAAAGATCGTAATGAATTAATTGAATCCATTGAAGAAACTCTTATAGATATTGATGAGTCCATTTCCAATAAAGAACTGCAAGAAGGCCGATATCAGAAGGTCCTTAATACGGAACAAAAAAAAGAAGCAACTAGCGTTACTAAAGACTATGGCTATTACTTAAATAAATTCGGAGAACTCGATGTGCTGATGATCTCGACAATGTATTATCAGTATCTATCGAAATTAAATGAATTATTGGTCGAAGTAAATAACTCTAATTTCAAAGAAAAAGACCGCGCTTCTTATTTTGAACTCATATACTATATCCATTTAAATTTTTATACTGTTTACAGTCAGCTTAAAGACTACAACAAAGCCCTATTCCATTTAGACCAAGCGGCCATTGCCTACAAAATGCAGCCTGATGGGAAAATTAGTGAGGATATAATTAACAGCTTTAATATGTATTATGGTTCTATTTATTTTCAAACTAAGAATTATGAAAAAGCACTTCAGTATATTAAGAGATCAGTAAAGAACCCAACCGCATCAACATGGTCGCAATTTAGTATGATGGCGAGTATCTATTTTGAATTAAATAATAACGAGCAAGCACTTATTTGGGAAAAAAAATATCTTGAGTTCTTAGAGCTTCAAAAAGAAAATACAGGTTATGCTTACTCCATAAATTTTGCAAATCATAACCTTGGTAAATACTATTTGGCGTCGAAACAATACGATGAGGCCAATACGCATTTTAAAACAGCTTTAAAAGGGTTTTCAGAATCAACGTATAATAATCCATCTAAAGACTATATTTTAGGTACGCTATATGCTGATCTTGGCATATTGTATTCTGAATTGGGTTTACCGCAACGTGCAGAAGATTATATGCTAAAATTTGCGCAAACGTACAGTATACCATTTTTTGAATCACTACTAAATATGGACGAGACGAGCCGTCTGCAAATAAATGATGCCCAAGCACATAGTCCAAATACCTTGTTTTATTATTTATCTCAAAACAACATGCATTCGGATGCTATTTTAATTATGGGTTATAACTATGCCTTAATGTCAAAACAATTATTATTAAATACGTCTGAGACCATTAGAACGAATGCCTCAGTTAATGAGATTCCAGAATTAAAGGCGATTAACACTAAATGGAAAGCGATAAAAAATCAACTAAAAGACGTTAATATTGCTAATAGAGATTCGTTGATGGACTATGCGCGCGTTTATGAAAGAGAGCTCATCATACGCGGTAAGGCGTCTATTCTGGAATTATTTGAAAATTCTAAAATAGAATGGCAAGATATTCAACAACATATTACAACAGGTGATGCGGTGATAGAGTTTGTATCCTATAACCCTTATTACTTCTTACAAGAACAAAATAACACAGAATATGGTGCATTTATACTCCTAAAAGATGCTAAAGCACCCTTATTTGTTCCTCTATGTAATGAAGACCAACTTAACACAATTTTGAATAAAAAAAGATATGAAAAAGCAGATACAAAACTTGTTATCACAGAGATTTATGAACAACACAGTGATGAATTATATGATCTTGTATGGCAACCATTAAATGAATATTTAAATACGATCACAACTGTTTACTTTTCACCTTCTGGAATACTACATAATATATCCTTCCCAGCACTTATCGATTCAACAAATAGCAAAAGACTCAGCGAAGAATTTAATTTAATTCAATTGGGAAGCACAAAAGATATAGCTAAAATAGAAACGACTCACAGCTTTACAAAAGCGGCATTGTTTGGGGACATAGCTTACAACTATACTAAAAAAACCATAGATCCATTGACACCGATTAGAACGAATAGAGCAAACAGAGGTAGAGATTTTAGAGCTTTACCAGGCACCAAAAAAGAGATAGAACAAATTGAAAAGTTACTAAAAGACAACCAAATCGAATGCTTGACATATAGCCAAAATAAAGCTTCGGAAGAGAACTTGGTTAAAGCTATGTTGAAAAAACCAGATATTGTCCATATTGGAACACATGCGTTTTATTTAATGCCAAGCACGGATGATTTTGAAGTTACGGATATGATTGGATCTACCATTTTAACACAAGACGGAGATGCTATGAATAGATCTGGATTGGCTTTAGCTGACGCTAATTATTATTGGAAATATGGCAATAAAATAACCCAAAATAGAGAAGATGGTATTTTAACTGCTAATGAAATATCAACACTAAACTTAAGCGATGTAAAACTTGCTGTGATATCAGCATGTGAGTCGGGACTCGGAGCGTCTAATAATAATGAAGGTGTGTTTGGTATTCAGAGAGGTTTAAAAATGGCTGGAGCACAAAAGCTTTTGGTTTCTCTTTGGAAAGTTGATGATACTGTAACGCAAGAGTATATGGAAGATTTTTATAACAATATATTTACGAATAATCTTTCGATACAAGAGGCTTTTTTTAAAACACAAAAAAACATCAAAACAAAATATCCTAATCCCTATTATTGGGGAGCTTTTGTTTTGATACAGTAATTATGATATCATTTATACTTTGCTAAATAAAAACAACATAATCATATTTTGTCTAATAATCCAGACGCATACCTATGCGCAATCTGCTCGATTAACAGGTCTAACTATTAAAGATTATACTGAAGCAAAATACTTAATTGATAAGGGACATTTTGTTGATGCTATACCCTATATTAATGCTATTAAAGATGTAGTATCAGAACAAGCAAGTCTAGAAAAGTTTGAAGACTTTGAGTTTCATTGCTCTATTATGGTCCTTGATATTACCATTAAAAGAGAGCAGAAAAAGTATGATGAAGCATTAAAAATCATTACTGATTTAAAGACTCAGTTAAAAGAACATTTTGATTTAAAAAAGTCAGATGTGTTTGCGACCTTTACCACTATTATTGTTGAAGAGTACAAATTACTATTCGAGAAAAACATAAGAAAAACCTCCTTAAATACTCTTGAGTCAGTAAGAAAAAAATTGCTAAAAAATTTTGATTTTAAAAATGAAAAAATACTCAATAGCTATGCTGAAATCGTTGGTTTAGAGATGTCAATCTACCTTAAAAAAAAAGATACAATCGGTGCATCAAAATTACAGTTTCAACGCGCAAATGCTATTAAGGGATCAATTATAAACAAAAAGTTACCAAGCCAATATTATCTTAGACTTAAAGAAGATGCTATAGATAACTTTGTTAATTCGCGAAAAGATTCTATTACCTTGTCCAAAGCGACCGTTTACCTTAAAGATTTATTGGACGACTACGATACCATTGGTAAAATATTGGATCCAAGAACTAGACAGAGGGGCATATGGTCTGCATCAAAAAAATATATGAATTACAGGTTTATTTTGATAAATCCTTTTTCATATTCTGAAGAGTTACGCTCTAAAGCGTATTATGAAAATACTGAAAACACCATGCAGAACTTCTTGAAAGAGGTTCAAAATACCAATTATAACGCAGGTGGGGCATTAAGTACCGAAATAGGTAATGTGCTTAATAAAATCGAAGCCAAAATAGATCAATCTATTGTATCTGAAGGTAATTATCAAGATTACAAAACTATCAATGATGAGCGCATTAAGAACAATGATAACTCTAAGTACTTTTTTAGTTATTACCACTCTAAGTTAAAAGAAACTGAACATCTTTATGAGTTAGAAATGTATAATCAAATTATAACAACACTCAAAACAACTATCGAAGAATTAGATGACTCAGGATTAAAATCAGACATTACTACATATCTTATGTTTAAGAGAAGGATGTACTCAAATTTATTCGTTGTTAATTATTTTTTAGGTGATTTTGAGACAGCATTAAAATATCTGAAATTAGCTGAAAAAACAACTAAGTATATACCTAATGTATCTATAACTTATTTAGATATATATCATGCTTATCAGACTTTATACATATCTAGTAAGGAATATGATAAAGCAGTAGACTATGGCAAAAAAATTCTTAAGCTTGAAAAATACAAAGCAAAAATCAATTATGATATCATGGCAAAGGCTTATTATTATAATAGAGATTTTGACAATGCTATAATTTGGTTTAAAAAGTACATCACGTATTTAACAACGGAATCTAAGGATAGCAATAAAACTCACCTACAATCTCAGGCTTATCATTTTATTGGTCTTTCTTTTTTAGCTAAAAATAATTTTGATAAAGCCGAATATTTTTTACAATTAGCAATCACTAATTTAAAAGACCTTGAAAAGAGCAACGACTTCAAATATTTAGAGTCTGTTATTTCTTCAGATTTTGCAAACCTTTATTTAAAAAAAAGAAATGTGAGTATGGCGAATAAGAATATGATAGCGTTTTGTGAGTCTTTTACTGATATCTACTTAGAGGAACTTTTAGAGTTTACAGAGGAGAAAAGAAAAAAGAATTTAGAAAATGATTATGGACCCGAGACTTTATTTAGGTTTATCGATGAATCAAATGAATGGCCATCTAAGATTATTGGACATGGTTTTGATTATGCTGTATTAAGTAAACAGTTATTATTAAATACAACTGAAAGCATAAGTAATAGTATATCAGAAGATTACAAATCTACAGATTTAGACTCCATTAATACGAACTGGAAATTGGTTAAAAATCAACTAAGAAATGTAAGTGTATTAAATAGAGATTCGCTAATGGACTATGCCAGAGTCTATGAAAAAGAACTTTTAAAACGAGGTAAAAAAGTCATTCTTAAAAGACTTCAAGAAAACACTATCACTTGGCAAACTGTAAAACAAAATTTAAATAAAGATGAAAGTGTAATTGAGTTTGTAAAATTTAAAGACACGTCTAATATTAAAAATCATAAAATCAATTATGGTGCCTTTGTTTTATCAAAAAACTCAAAAAGTCCGACATATGTCTCTTTATTTAATGAATTGGAATTACGACAAATTATAGAAAATACAACTCAAAAATTTAAAGATCCAAAGTCCGTAATTACAGAATTGTACAAAGCAAAAGGAAGTTTGCTTTATAATTACATTTGGCTACCCATTGAAAAGGTTTTAGATGAGTCTCATAAAATTTATATTGCCCCAACTGGTATTTTACAAAATATTGCATTTTCAGCTCTACCTATAAATTCTAAACTTAGCTTGGGTGAGAAATACAATATAATTAGGATAAATAGCTCTAAAGATATCGCCAACTCCAATATATCCCAAAACTTCAATCAAGCTTTACTTTTTGGTGGAATTACTTACGTACTTAACCAAGAAATAGAAGATCAAACCAATGTAAAGACAAGGAGTAGCAAATTCACAGAACTGCCCGGCACATTAAAAGAAGTAAATGCTTTAGAAGAAATATTAAAATCAAATAATATAATTACCCATAAAAAGATAGGTTTTGACGCATCCGAAGAGAACTTTATAAATTCCACATTCTTAAAACCAGAAATCATTCATATTGGAACACATGCTTTTTATTTAAAACCTTTAAAAAATGAATTCGGTTTCACCGAAATGCTTGGGTCTGTTTTATTTATTAATGACAAAAATCCAATGAATAGATCTGGTTTAGCATTAGCAAAGGCAAACTATTTTTGGCAATATGGAGAAAATTTCAATAACAGAAAAGATGGTATACTGACTGCAAATGAAATAGCAAGCTTAGATTTGAAAAATGTTGAACTGGTTGTTTTATCAGCTTGTGAGACAGCATTAGGAGAGTCTGAAGGTAATGAAGGTGTTTTTGGACTTCAAAGGGGGCTTAAAATTGCAGGTGCAAAAAATTTACTACTTTCATTATGGAAAGTTGATGATAATGTAACTCAAGAGTATATGGAAGATTTTTACACCAATATATTTACGAATAATCTTTCGATACGAGAGGCTTTTTTTAAAACACAAAAAAACATCAAAACTAAGTATCCTAACCCCTATTTTTGGGGAGCTTTTGTTTTAATTCAATGATGTTTTCAAAAATTTAATTGTTTACAAGGTATTTCTTACTAATCTTCTCTATAACTTATCCGATCGCGTATACCTCCACTTTCACGATGAATAATCACATCAGCTTTATAACGTTTAGCTAAGGTTTTGGCTTTGCGTATCGCAGTGCTTTGTTTGCGGTGCTTAGAAGTAATCCGTTTATTACCTTCTCGTCTTACAGCCCAACCGTCATCATTGGGCACAACGTGTTGGTGCCATGTTCTTTTCTTTTTAGTACTGTGACCTAAAGCAGATAATATGGCTTCTATTAGTTTTTGTATGGCGTCGGCTAACTTATTTTGCTTAGACATTGGTAGTAATTAATCTATAAGTTTTAAATATATAAAAAGCCCTTGGGTTGACAAGGAAATTATTATTAGTGTTTTGGTGCTAAAAAACCTCTAAAATGTTGACATTCTTATTTATTCTCAATAATTTTGCAGTATTACTAATTTAAATGGATTTAATTATGAAAAAAATATTTTTAACCCTTTTATTTTTCGGATTCTGTTTTATGCTTAGTGCGCAAACGACTCCTAAAGTTGGTGATGAACTTGTAGTTAAAGAACCTACTGCACAGAATTATAGATATATAAAGTTTCCAAAGTTAAATATCTTAGTAAAACGTGGTAAAATTGCCAATTACAAAAGCGTCTATAACGCTACAGTTGTTGTTGATGACGTTATGACTAAGGCCGATGGTAGCACTTATGTAACGCTAAAGAAAAAAGATGGCTCAAAGTTTTTTGGCTTAAAGTCTACCGTAAAAGCTAATTACAACAAAGCTATTGAAAGTAAAGAACTGTCGTTAACAAAGTAAGACAGAGACACATTTTATTATAAAAGCCTTGATTAACTCAAGGCTTTTTCTTTTGCATCTATGCTTATATCTTCACACTAAATTAACATCTAAAAATTGTACCTTTGCACTTTTGCTAAAAACACAAGCTGATTAACACCATTTATGAGTCAATTTAACGATGCCATTGAAGTAAAAGGAGCACGCGTTCACAACCTAAAAAATATAGATGTTACTATTCCTAGAGAAAAACTGGTCGTCATTACCGGACTTTCAGGAAGTGGAAAATCATCCTTAGCCTTCGACACCATTTATGCCGAAGGGCAACGTCGTTATATTGAAACCTTTTCGGCTTATGCACGACAATTCTTGGGCAGTTTGGAACGTCCGGATGTGGATAAAATTGATGGCCTCTCACCAGTTATTGCCATAGAGCAAAAAACAACGAGTAAATCACCACGCTCTACTGTTGGTACCATTACCGAAATCTATGATTTCTTGCGCTTACTTTATGCCAGAGCTGCAGATGCTTACAGTTATGAGACTGGTGAACAAATGGTGAGCTACAATGACGAACAGATTAAAGATTTAATTTTAGAATCGTATAAAGGCAAACGCATTAATATTTTATCGCCTGTAGTGCGTTCTCGTAAAGGCCATTATCGCGAATTATTTGAGCAAATTGCCAAACAAGGTTTTGTAAAAGTGCGTACGGATGGAGACATCGTTGACCTTGAAAAAGGCATGAAATTAGACCGTTACAAAACGCATGATATTGAGATTGTTATTGATAGACTAAAGATAGACGACCCACAAGACAACGAAAAGCGTCTTACGGAATCTATTAACACCGCCATGTATCATGGTGATGATGTATTAATGGTGATAGACCAAGAGACTAACGAACCGCGTTTTTTTAGCCGTAATTTAATGTGTCCTTCGTCTGGTATTTCCTATCCTAATCCAGAACCAAACAATTTTTCATTTAACTCACCAAAAGGGGCTTGTGCTAATTGTAATGGTATTGGCGAATTGCATGTGGTGAATGCTCGTAAATTAGTTCCTGATGAAAGCTTATCCATAAAAAATGGTGCTTTAGCTCCACATGGTCCACAGAAAAAAAGCTGGATTTTTAAACAGTTTGAAACCATAGCACAGCGTTTTGAGTTTTCATTGAATGATGCTTGGAAAGACATCCCTGAAGAAGCGAAACAAATCATTCTTTATGGAGGAAAAGATAAGTTTACCGTAGAAAGTAAACTACTTGGTGTGAGCAGAGATTATAAAATTGACTTTGAAGGGGTTGCTAATTTCATTGAAAGTCAATACCAATCTGATTCTACATCCTTAACACGTTGGGCAAAAACGTATATGGACAAGGTGGAATGTCCGGTTTGCGAAGGTTCGCGTTTGCGCAAAGAATCCTTGTATTTTAAAGTGGATGGTAAAAGCATTGCCGAATTGGTAATGATGGATATCGTAGAGCTTGGAGATTGGCTCGATGGCTTAACCGCACGTTTAACGAATAAGCAACAACAAATTTCTGCTGAAATCATCAAAGAAATAAGAAATCGCGTTCAGTTTTTATTGGATGTCGGCTTAACCTATTTATCATTAAACAGAAGTTCTAAATCCCTTTCTGGTGGAGAAGCGCAACGGATTCGCTTGGCTACTCAAATCGGTTCGCAGTTGGTTGGAGTCCTTTATATTTTAGATGAACCTAGTATTGGCTTGCATCAGCGCGATAATGAAAAATTAATTAATTCTTTAGTGGCATTGCGAGATGTTGGTAACTCAATTATTGTTGTAGAACACGACAAGGACATGATAGAACGTGCGGACCATGTCATTGACATTGGGCCTTTTGCAGGCAAGCATGGAGGTGAAATTATAAGTGAAGGCACACCAAAAGAATTACTAGAGCATCATACCTTAACCGCAGCCTACTTAAACGGCGAAAAGGAAATTGAAGTTCCTAAAACACGACGCAAAGGCAACGGTAAAAAATTAGTTCTAAAAGGTTGTACTGGTAATAACCTGAAGAACGTGGATGTGGAATTCCCGTTAGGTAAAATGATTGGAGTGACTGGAGTTTCAGGTAGTGGGAAATCGACCTTAATTAATGAAACCCTCTACCCTATTCTCAATGCACATTATTTTAACGGAGTTCGTAAACCGATGCCTTACAAAAGCATAAAAGGCCTAGAACATTTAGATAAAGTGATTGATATTAACCAATCACCAATTGGAAGAACTCCAAGAAGTAATCCTGCAACATATACAGGTACTTTTAGCGAAATACGAAGCTTATTTTCTAAAATACCAGAAGCAATGATAAGAGGTTATAAACCTGGCCGCTTTAGTTTTAATGTTGCTGGTGGACGTTGCGAAACCTGCAAAGGCGGTGGCTTGCGTGTAATAGAAATGAACTTTTTACCAGATGTTTATGTAGAATGCGAAACGTGCCAAGGTAAACGTTTTAATAGAGAAACCTTGGAGATTCGTTACAAAGGCAAATCGATTAGCGATGTCTTAAATATGACTATTGAAGAGGCTGTTGGTTTCTTTGAGCATATTCCGAAAATCTATAGAAAACTGAAAACCATAAAAGATGTCGGTTTAGGCTACATCACATTAGGACAACAAAGTACCACGCTTTCTGGTGGTGAAGCGCAACGTATTAAGTTAGCTACAGAGTTGAGTAAACGCGATACTGGTAATACGTTTTATATCTTAGACGAGCCAACAACGGGTTTGCACTTTGAAGATATTAGAGTATTAATGAAAGTGCTTAATAAGCTAGCGGATAAAGGGAATACCGTTTTAATTATTGAACATAACTTAGATGTAATTAAAACAGTAGATTACATCATTGACATCGGATACGAAGGTGGTAAAGGTGGTGGACAGTTAGTCGCCAAAGGTACACCAGAACAACTCATAAAAGATAAGAAGAGTTATACCGCACAATTTTTGAAGAAAGAGCTGAATTAAGTAGCACTAAACTACTAATATGAACTGCTTCCGTCCAAATCTTAACCCATACGATTCAAATTTTCATTTATGTCGATAAGTGTATTTATATTCAATTATACTAACACATAAACACAAAACATTATGAAGAATATTCTTTGGCTTGTCGCTGTAATTGCCATAGTTGTATGGTTATTAGGTTTATTAGGAATTGTTCCTGGATTAGGTTCTAGTAACTTAATACATATTTTACTGGTAATTGCTGTAGTCGTTATATTGTACAATATAATTAGTGGTAGAAAACCGCTATAGGCTAATTATACATTAGAAATAAAAGAGCGTACGGATTTATAATCTGTACGCTTATTTTTTTGTTAATAACTGGACTATTTCGCTCAATTTACATTAAATTTGAGCTCCACATTTTATGAAAGCCATATGTCTATATGGCTTTTATAATGTTTAGACTAAATTTTAAAAGGTATTATGAGAAAAGAAAATAAGCATAAAGGCTGGAATGAAATAAAAACAAATGACTCTTGGGCGATTTTCAAGATTATGGGAGAGTTTGTCAATGGTTATGAAAAGTTGAGTAAAATAGGCCCTTGTGTTTCCATTTTCGGATCAGCAAGAACAAAACCAGACCACAAGTACTATAAGTTAGCAGAGGAAGTAGCTTCTAAAATAGTAGATCATGGTTATGGTGTTATTACAGGTGGTGGACCAGGTATTATGGAAGCTGGTAATAAAGGTGCTCATATTGCAGGAGGAACTTCTGTAGGTCTTAACATTGAATTGCCTTTTGAGCAGCACGATAATCCATACATAGATAATGACAAAAGCTTAGACTTTGACTATTTCTTTGTTCGTAAGGTGATGTTCGTAAAATACTCACAAGGCTTTGTTGTTATGCCAGGAGGTTTTGGCACTTTAGATGAATTGTTTGAAGCCATAACACTTATCCAAACCCATAAGATAGAAACCTTTCCTATTATTTTGGTTGGAAGAGAATTTTGGGGAGGCTTAATGGACTGGGTAAAAACCACCCTTTTAGATGCAGGTAATATTAGCGCAAAAGATTTAGATTTAATACATTTGGTAGACACATCGGATGAAGTCCTAGAGGTCCTCAACGATTTTTATAAAGAATACGATCTTAGTCCTAATTTCTAAGAAAACCATTTTTATATTCACCGCTATGAAGAAGAAAATATTGGTTTTTTTTACGATAACTCTGTTATGCGTTTTAAATGCTTCTGCCCAAGAAACATTTAAGGTGATGTTCTATAATTTGTTGAACTATCCCTTAGAAGATGCTGTACCAAATCGTGAGGATGATCTAGAGTTTATATTATCAGATTATCAACCTGATTTATTTTTAGTCTGTGAGCTCAATAATATTGCTGGTGCTAATAATGTGTTAGGCATTACCCGAACCTTCATCAATTCTAACTTTGAAATGGCCACCTATGTCTCTAATACTTCTGATGACACTACTGGTGATCAAAATGATTTACAAAACTTATTGTATTATGATTCTACCAAATTTATAATCGAAGAAGAGATTATTGTGCCTACCTATTTGCGAGACTTTAACCTTTATAAGCTAAAATTGAATACGATTGACCAAGATACCAATCCGGTAGTCTTTTATGTCGTTATTTGTCATTTAAAAGCCTCTAGTGGAACCACAAACGCACAAAGACGCTTTGAAATGGTACAAGATTTAGACACCTATTTAAATACCTTACCAGCGGACACTAATGTGCTTTTGGGAGGCGACCTAAACCTTTATACAGCATCAGAATCCGCTTTTCAAGAACTCTTAGATAGCTCTAACAACATTACATTTGCTGATCCTGCAAATCGCATTGGCAGTTGGAATAATAATACAAGTTTTGTTGATGTCTTTACGCAATCTACAAGAACTCAAACAGGTTTGGGAGGTTCCACAGGTGGTTTTGATGACCGTTTTGATTTTATTTTAACATCAGAAAATATGATTAGTACAGCTAACATAACTTATGTACCAGACTCTTACCAAGTGTATGGTAATAATGGTTTAGTGTCTTGTTATAACAGTCGTATTAATTCGACGAATTGTGGCAATTCCACCTCACAATTTTCTTTTGATATAAGAGATGCATTGCACAATTTCAGCGATCATCTTCCCGTTACGGTATTACTAGAAACAGATGCTTCTTTACTCAACATTACTGATACTGAAATTGCTAGTTATTTTAAATTAAAAAATAGCATAACTGATTATTATTTAAATATTTACGTTAATTCATCTCAACTCTTTAATGAATATTTAAATATTTATAATAGCCTAGGTCAAAAGGTAAAATCATTGCAGCTCAATTCAGAAAATGATCAACAATTCGATGTTTCTGATTTACAAAGTGGGTTATATTATTTAACAAGCCCTAATCAACAAATAAAATCGCTTAAATTCCTAATTTCTAATTGATAAAAACCCTATACATATCATTTGTCTTATTCATTTTTTGCAACTTCCTTGTTGCTCAAAATAGAATTGAAATTGACGCTGTTGTAGCAGTAGAAACTAAAACTATTTCTATTTCTCAAACCATCGTTTACAAAAACGAATCGAATGATGTATTATCTGAAATATACCTGAACGATTGGAATAACAGCTACTCTACAAAATCCACACCACTTGCTAAGCGCTTTGAAGAAGAATTCAGTACAAAATTTCATTTGGCAAAAAGTGAACAGCGTGGCTACACTGTGGTAACCTCCATTAAAGATAAAAACAATGCATCACTAGAATACAATAATCTTAAGACACATCCCGACGTTATAAAGGTGGTCTTAAAAGATCCTTTGCAACCTGGTGAAGCTTATACTATAAAGCTTAACTATAATCTTTTTGTTCCTGATGCCACATTTACCGATTATGGCTTTACAAAGAATGGAGATTTTGAGTTGAAGTATTGGTATATCACTCCAACGATATATGATGGTAAATGGCATTATTATAGTAACAAGAATTTAGACGATTTATTTATTCCAAAAGCAGATATTAGCTTAAGGATTACGCATCCTTTAAACTATAGAGTAACTTCGGAGTTAGATGGTCTTATTTTAGAATCTGACGTTCCAAATCGTACGCAAACCTCAATATTAAGTGGTAAAGATCGTATAGACACCTATTTATCACTTAGAAAATTTCCGAGATTCAGCTTTATACAGACCGATGATTTTATTGTGCTTTCGGACATTAATGAAAAAGGATTAACTGGTGGAGAAAAAGCGCTTATAACAGATAGAATAACACGCTTTTTAACTGATAACCTTGGTGCCTATCCACATAATATGTTAGTTGTTTCTGAAATTGATTACAATAAGAACCCGTTGTATGGTCTTAATCAACTTCCTAGTTTTTTAAGCCCTTTTCCAGAGCAATTTCAATATGAATTAAAACTTTTAAAAACAGCTACAAAAAAATATCTCGATAATACGATACTCCTAAATCCTCGAAAAGAACATTGGCTCATCGAAGGTTTACAGATTTACTTCTTAATGAAGTATGTAGACACATACTATCCAGACATGAAATTATTAGGGAATTTAGCTAATATTTGGGGAATCAAAGCGTTTCATGCTGCAGACTTAGATTTCAATTTTCAGTACTTTTTGTACTCCATGGAAATTGCAAGAAAAAACAGAGATCAACCATTAAATACTTCAAAAGATTCTTTAACAAAATTCAATGCTAATATTGCTGGCAAATATAAAGCTGGTGTTGGGTTGAACTATTTGGACCAGTTTACCGATGATATAAATTTAACTAGTAGCATTACAGAATTCTTAACAAAAAATCAATTAAAACCTATTAAGATCAGCGATTTTGAAAGCTTTATAAAATCCAAGACCTCAAAGGATATCGATTGGTTTTTTAAGGATTTTATAGGCACAAGAAAAAAGATAGATTTCAAAATAAAATCTGTTGAAACTACTGAAGATTCGATAAGACTTACCATTAAAAATAAGAGAGATAATAAGATGCCTGTTTCTATTTTTAAGCTAAGTAACGACTCTGTTATCGGTAAATTATGGGTGGAAAACATTAAAGGAGAAAAGACTATTCTATTACCAAAAGACAGCACAGATAAGTTTGTAATAGATTATGATAACAACATCCCAGAATTCAATCAACGTGATAATTATAAATCTGTAAACGGATCTATCCTTAATAACAAACCTCTACAGTTTAGACTTTTTAAGGATATTGAAGACCCTGACTATAATCAGATTTTCTTTATGCCCTTAGTAGAATTTAATAATATATATGACGGTTTAACATTGGGTACAAAGGTGTACAACAAAACAATTTTAAGGAAACGATTAAATTATAGAATCTCACCGCAGTATGCCACAAAATCTAAATCCTTAACCGGAAGTGTCAGTGCTTTTTATACGCATAATTTAGAAAATCAAAATCTTTTTAACGTCACATACGGTCTTACTGCCGGCTATCGTTCTTTTGCTGAAGATGCTTTTTTTACTAGGATTAGACCTTCAGTTGAATTCGCATTTAGAGATGACGACAACTTTAGATCTAACAAAATAGATGTGATTTCAGCAAGATATGTCAGTATCAATAGAACAGCTGGTGAAAACGCTGTCATAGAAATTGACGAGCCAGACTATGGAGTATTTAATTTAAGATACACACACGCCAATCCTGGAATTATTAACTTTTCTTCATTCAATACCGATTTTCAAGTTTCAAACCAATTTAGTAAGCTCTCTTTAAATTACGAGTTCAGAAAATTGACCCAAGGCAACCGAAATGTAAACCTAAGGCTTTTTGCAGGTTTTTTCTTAAAGAACAACTCAGATCCAGCATCTGACTATTTTAGTTTTGCTTTAGACAGACCTCAAGATTATTTATTTGACCTTAACTATTTAGGACGTTCGGAAGATTCTGGTCTTTTTAGCCAACAAATAATTATAGCCGAAGGTGGCTTTAAATCGCAATTAGATGAATTAGATGCCGAGTTTGCAAATCAATGGATGACCACAGTTAATTTTAGTACTTCCATATGGCGCTACATACAAGCCTATACTGATTTAGGCTTAGTAAAAAATAAAAATATAGACCCAAAATTTGTTTATGATTCTGGTATAAGACTCAATCTTGTAGAAGATTATTTTGAAATTTATTTACCAATTTATTCTAATCTAGGCTGGGAAATTGCGCAACCAAATTACGATCAGCGTATACGCTTTATGTTCACTGTAGACCCACAAGTACTTCTAGGTCTTTTTAGAAGAAAGTGGTATTAACAAATTCTTATCAAAAAGTTAATTTTTTTTGATTTATTGAATTATATATTAACCAAACCCCTTTTAATTGAGAATAATTCAATAATATAACGTTTTTTACTGTTGCATAAAATTTCAAAAATTCGTAATTTTGCTTGACCAAAAAAGCAACCTCTATGAATATAAACCCTAACGCCAAAACTGAAATTACATTTGAAGATTTTAAAGCTGAAGTTTTAAACGACTACAAATTAGCTGTTACAAGTCGCGAATGTAGTTTACTTGGTCGTAGAGAGGTTTTAACTGGTAAAGCAAAGTTTGGGATTTTTGGTGATGGTAAAGAAGTCCCACAAATTGCCTGGGCAAAAGCTTTTGAAAATGGTGATTTTAGATCTGGTTATTATAGAGATCAAACGTTTATGATGGCTATAGGTGAACTTACCATAGAGCAATTCTTTGCTGGTTTATATGCCAATACAGATATTACAGAAGAACCTATGTCTGCTGGTCGCCAAATGGGTGGACACTTTGCAACACACAGTTTAGATGAGAATGGACATTGGAAAGACCTTACCCAACAAAAAAATTCTAGTGCAGATATTTCGCCTACAGCAGGACAAATGCCAAGATTATTAGGTTTAGCACAAGCATCGAAAATCTACAGAGAAGTAAAAGGTATAGACACCACCAATTTTTCTAAAGATGGTAATGAAATTGCCTGGGGAACTATTGGAAATGCAAGTACAAGTGAAGGCTTGTTTTTTGAAACTATAAATGCAGCAGGTGTACTACAAGTGCCAATGGTAATAAGTATTTGGGATGATGAATATGGTATTTCAGTACATGCCAAACACCAAACCACAAAAGAAAACATTTCTGAGATTTTAAAAGGTTTTCAGCGTAATACCAACGAAAAAGGCTATGAAATTTTCAGAGTTGATGGATGGAATTATCCTGAACTCATAGATACCTACCAACGCGCAGCGCAAATTTCTAGAAAAGAACATGTACCTGTAATGATCCATGTACAACAACTAACACAGCCTCAAGGTCATTCTACATCGGGTTCTCATGAGCGTTATAAGGATAGTGAGCGTTTGGCTTGGGAAGAAGAATATGATTGTAATACACAACTGCGAAAGTGGATGATAAGCAATGATATTTCTTCAGATGAAGAATTGACAGCCATAGAGCGCAGTATTAAAAAGGCCGTTAGAGAGGGTAAAAAAGCAGCTTGGACTTCATTTATAAATCCTATTTTGGCTGAGCGTAAACATGCTATACATTTATTAGAGCAATTAGCCTCATCGAGTCATAATGGTGTGTTCATTAAAAAATTAATAAACGATTTAGTAGCGATAGAAGAACCGTTAAGAAGAGATATTCTTTCCGCTAGCCGTAAAGCATTACGCTATGTGGTTTCGGAAGATTCTTCAGAAAAACTAGCACTTCAAGCTTGGATAAATAATTATCTCAATGAAGTTCAACCAAAATATAGTTCTCACTTACATAGCCAATCAGATCTCAATGCCTTAAATCAATCTGCAGTGGTGCCAACCTATGATGCCGATTCACAAGATGTTGATGGACGTGTGGTTTTAAGAGAAAATTTTGATGCTATCTTCGGTAAATATCCTGAGGCATTGATTTTCGGTGAAGATGCTGGATATATAGGAGATGTTAATCAAGGTTTAGAAGGATTACAGGAAAAATACGGTAAACTTAGAGTCTCAGATACAGGGATAAGAGAAGCTACTATTGTTGGTCAAGGCATTGGTATGGCCATGCGTGGTTTGCGACCTATTGCCGAAATTCAGTATTTAGACTATGTGATGTATGCGCTCCAAATAATGAGTGACGATTTGGCCACTGTACAGTACAGAACCAAAGGTCGTCAAAAAGCACCACTGATTGTAAGAACGAGAGGTCACCGTTTAGAAGGCATCTGGCATTCTGGTTCTCAGATGGGTGGTATTTTAAACCTTATTAGAGGTATCCACGTGCTTGTTCCAAGAGATATGACCAAAGCTGCAGGATTCTACAATACCTTATTAGAAAGTGATGAACCCGCTTTAGTTGTAGAATGCTTAAATGGCTATAGGCTTAAAGAAAAATTACCAAACAATATTGGTGAATTTAAAACACCAATTGGTGTTGTTGAAACGGTTAGAGAAGGTGAAGATATCACCTTGGTGTCTTATGGTTCCACTCTGCGCTTGGTAGAACAAGCTGCTAAAGAATTATTAGAAGTTGGTATTGATGCCGAAATTATTGATGTACAGTCTTTGTTACCTTTTGACCTTAATCATGATATCGTTAAAAGTATTGCAAAGACCAATCGGGTTATGGTTATAGATGAGGATATTAAAGGTGGTGCTTCTGCTTATATTCTCAATGAAATATTAAATACCCAAAATGCATTTCAATATTTAGATAGTCAACCAAAAACATTAGCAGCAAAACCACATAGACCTGCTTACGGAACAGATGGCGACTATTTCTCAAAACCTTCGGTTGAAGACATTTTTGAAGCTATTTATGGTGTAATGCATGAGTTGAGTCCTATGGATTTTCCAAAACTGAGATAAAACTTATTTAAAATCAAAAGAAAGACCTTCCTTTAAATTAAGCGAAGGTCTTTTTTATGTATGACATTTGTCATAAACTATGTTTTGAAATATCTTTAGCTTTGAAAGGCAACGACTAATCCACACTATATGCTAACACAAGACATTCTAAGTACCTTCAAGCGAAAGGCAGATTTGGTAAATTACCTTGAAAAAAACAAAGCTGATAATCCAACGTTTCAATCTGCATTAGACAAATATGCCTACGAACAAGAATTACTACCACTGCAAGCAGAACTTGTTGATTTTCAAAGATGGGTTCAAAAAGAAAATAAAAAAATAGCTATCATTTTTGAAGGGAGAGATGCTTCTGGTAAGGGAGGAACCATAAAACGTTTTATAGAGCACCTTAATCCTAGAGCAAGGCGTGTTGTAGCCTTAAATAAACCAACAGAGATTGAAAAAAGACAATGGTACTTCAATCGGTATATCAAAGAATTGCCAGATGCTGGAGAAATTGTGTTTTTCGACAGAAGTTGGTATAACAGAGCGGTTGTAGAACCTGTAATGGGATTCTGTACCAAAGAACAATATAACCGTTTTATAATTCAGGTACCAGAATTTGAAAATATGCTCTTTGAATCTGATACAAAAATTATTAAGTTTTGGTTTTCTGTTTCTAAGGAAGAGCAACAACGTCGTTTTGAAAAGCGGTTGAGAAATCCGCTAAAAAAGTGGAAATTCAGTCCTGTTGATGAAAAGGGACAAGAACTTTGGGATGACTTTACGGTTTATAAAAATCAAATGTTTTCTAGAACACATAATTCTTTTAGTCCCTGGGTAGTTATAAAGTCTAATGATAAAAAACGTGCACGTTTAGAAAGTATTAAATACGTTTTAAGCCTTTTTGATTATGATAATAAAGGGAGTAACTGCAAAGCACTTTTGCCAGATCCCAACATTGTACAACGCTATTTTAGAAATACTGTTCAATTAGACCAATAATAAAATCACCTTTAACCATGACAGAAAAGAACTTATCTATTATAAACACAAAAAAAGGTTTAGAGGCTTTATTACGTCAAAAAAACCTGAATATTAATAAGACTATTAATAATGTTAAATACGAAAAACGACTCGAAAAACTTCAAGTAGAAATGCTTATTCTTCAGCAATGGGTTGCAAAGCATAACAAAAAAGTAGTGATTCTTTTTGAAGGCCGAGATGCTGCCGGAAAAGGTGGAGCCATTAGACGTATCATTCAGCATTTACCACCAAGAGCCATTAGAGTTGTTGCCTTACCAAAACCCAATGAAACGGAAATGGGCCAATGGTATTTTCAACGTTACATTAATCGTTTACCAAACAACGGCGAAATTGTATTTTTTGATAGAAGTTGGTATAATAGAGCTGTAGTAGAACCTGTTAATGGGTTTTGCACTAAGAAGGAATACGACATCTTTATGAGCCATGTTAATGCTTTTGAAAAAATGATACAAGACTCAGGTATTTATTTATTGAAATTTTATTTCTCCATTACAAAGAAAGAGCAAGAACGTCGTTTTAAAGATATTGTGAGTACTCCTATAAAAAAATGGAAATATAGTGAAGTTGATAAGCGCGCATTATTGCTTTGGGACGATTACACAACCTATAAAGAAAAGATGTTTGAGGAAACACAGGTTAATGCACCTTGGAAAATTATTAAAGCGAATAGAAAAACAAGCGCAAGAATTGCAGCTTTTGAATATATCCTTAAAAGCATACCATACGAAGTTAAGGACTTGGAAACTATTCGTCATAAATCACTACGCGCAATTTTAAATGAATAGAAATTAAGAATCAGTTGTTTTTTCACCTCTTTATAAGGTATTAATTACAAATTGAGACCTATTGATTTTCTTAAATCGAGATAATAATATTATTTTAGTTTTCTCAATAAGAACAATATGTTTCCAGATTTTAACCGTTGGAGTTTACCTCTATTAATTCTAGTATTACAAGGACTCATATTTGTAATACTTTTATTGACTCGGTATTTTAAGAAACGTAACATCTCAGACTTATTTCTAGGCCTTATTTTACTCTTAACCTGTTATGCTCAAATCTGCTATACTGTCGGGTTTATGGGTTGGTATAATGAATTTAGAACGACTAAAATCAATTATTTCCTTATCAATATAGGTGTAGCCTTAGCACCACTGATTTATCTGTACGTTAAATCTATAACCACCTCTAACTTCAGATTTAAAAAATCATATTGGTGGCATTTTGCATTGGCTTTTGCAGTCATTGTATATCGATTTAGTATATATACGTATGATACTCTACAACCTGGTTTTAATGATACCCAAAATGGTATTTTAAAAATTGAATTAGATGAAGCCTACGTGCAATCTATAATGAGTTATATAGAGACTCCGTTTATGTTAGTATACCTGGCGTTTACCTTTCAGCTATTTTATAGCTATAGGAAAAAAATTATTCAATACTTTTCTAACACCTATAAATTAGAGCTCAATTGGATTCTAAGTTTTCTTGTACTATTTAGTCTTTCATTTTTGTATGGTACAATTCAAGATATTATAGGGTCTCGTTTTATGGATCTTGGTTACCAACAACGCTGGTGGTTAAATTTATTTATGGCTCTTGTAACACTTTATGTAGGCATTAAAGGCTACTTTACAGACACTACAAAGCTTAATAAGCTTGACTTTACATTTACTCCTAAAACTATTGGTATACCTGAAGAGATTAATGATTTTGAAGAAAAAGCTATTGCAGATTCAGATATTACCATCGTAAAAAACTTAATGGAAACTAAAAAAGCATATCTCAATCCTGAACTTAATTTATCAGATTTGGCAAAAATGGCCAAAATGTCTAGAGGGCAACTCTCAGAAATCATAAATACAGCCTTTAAAAAGAATTTTAATGACTTTGTAAATGAGTATCGTGTAGAAGCCTTTAAAACTATGCTAAGAGAAAATAAGCATAAGCAATTGTCATTATTAGGTATTGCTCAAGAATGTGGTTTTAATAGTAAAGCAACATTTAATAGGGTTTTTAAGAAACTAACAAACCACTCACCTACCGAATATTTAAATTCTCAATTAAATTAAGACGTCTCAAATCGTATTTGGGACGCTCTAGTACGTAATAAGTCGTCTGTCGAAAACTTACAACCGAAATTTGTGTCAACAACAATTAAAACCATTTGTTATGACACACTTAAGCACAATACTAAAATTTTTAGTTACTCCAATAACTCAAAAACATTGGGCTATAGATCTCATTTTTGCTATCCCAAGAGTTTTATGTGGTCTTTGGCTTACTACGATGTTTGGCGCAGATAAATTTGGAATGCCATGGACAGCAGAAGAGCAAAACTTAAACCTGTTTGAAGTGGCTGCATGGTTTCCTGAAGACGTCGCATCCTATGGAGGTATTTTTGCTGCTGCACCAATTTTCTTTGCTTGGATGGGAGCATTTAGCGAAGCTGTAGGAGGATTATTTCTATTGCTAGGCCTAAAAACTCGTTTAGCTTCATTCTTAATTATGTGTACCATGCTCGTTGCCATATTTATGCAAAAATGGAACCAAGGCCTATGGTCAATGCTACCTGCTATTGGATTCTTATGGGTTTCTATTTACAATTTATGCTTAGGTTCTGGGCGTTTCGGTATCGATTATCTCATTAGTAAAAAATTAAAACAATAATATCAAAAAAACAAACATTATGAAACATCTATTTACAACACTCTGTCTTTGTCTTTCTCTTCTTACTTTTACTTGTAATGCTCAAGACACTCTAAAATTATCAGATTTGGAAATTTTGAACAACACCAGTTGGAAAGGGCAACTTACTTACAAAGATTATCAATCAGGAAATCCTTCAAGTGTTGATGCAACATTACAAATTAAAATTGAAGGAGAACGCATAACATACAATATTCAATACACTTACGAGCCTAAGAAAAATAATAAGTCTTCCGTAAAGATTAAAAAGAATGGCACCTACTATGGTAATGAGAAAGTGGTAAGCAATACACTAGAAAATGGTACACGAATCTTTGTAACCTCTTACGAAGGTAAAGATAATGGTAAAAAAGCAACCATGTTTATAACACGTCAATTTAGTGAGACCAGTTATAAGGAAACTAAAGAAGTTTTACTTAAAAATGCAGATGAACGCTTTATAAGAAACACTTACGAATTCACAAAAATCTAATTTATATCAGCATGAAATTATTAAAACAACTTAGCACAATTTTACTGATCTTATTAACTGCTAGTTGTGTTCAACAAACACAGCCAAAGACGATTATCGTTAAATTGGATATGACGGAAATTAAAAATCATTCCAAAGTAGGTATTAGAGGGAACTACCCGCTGTCATGGGATGAAACCACATTTCTAAGCGATGAAGATAATAATGGAATATACGAAGAAACCTTCGAAATTTATACAGCAAATAGTACTATAGAATTCAAATTTGTAAATAATGATTCTGAGTTCGAATTACAAGATCAAAACAATAGAAGTATCACTTTTGATTACAAACCAGAAACAATAATCTATGAAGCAGTATTCAATAATCCTGAAGAAAAGATTACAAAAAATTGAATTATGAAAACTAAAATAACATTATTGTTATTGCTTGTTGGAATGACAGCAATAGCTCAAATAAAAGGAAATAAAGCCATTGAAACGCGAAGCTTTAATGTTGACAGCTTAGACCATATAAAAATTAATTTTTATGCAAAAGTTACTATCGACCAATCAGCTAAAGCAGGTATGCAAATCACTACAGACAGTAATTTATTCGATTTAATTGACACTGAAGTTGTAGATGGTGTATTACATCTCAATCAAAAAGAATGGATTTCACCATCACAAAATGCAATCATAACAATTGGAGCACCAAACTTAAGACGTGTAGAATCTGGGACACATGATACTACTAAGATTATTAACGTAGATAATGATGAACTAAGAGTTAATGCACCTGTGGGCAACATTATTATAGAAGGCAAAACCAAAGAATTAAGATTAGGAAGTGAATTGGCGACTATTGATGCCTCAAAACTCATAACCGAAAAAGCATATGTTAATCTTTGGAGTTGGGGAAAAATCACCGTTAATGTTACTGACCTACTATGGGCAGATGTTTCTAATGATGGAAAACTAATTTATTTAGAAAAACCAAAACAACTAAAAGTTAAGACTAAAAAAGGAGGAAAAGTATATGTGCTAAATAACAGCGAAGAACTAAAGAATCCGGAAGCTATATTTATTAAATTCAAGATTAAAAATAATTCGTCTAACCGCAATCATTTTGAAGTTGTTGGCCCTAAGTCAGACGGCTCAAAATTTGGCTATGGCTTTCCTATGATACCAAACGCCACAAGGAAAGAAAACTGGACCGTTGGCACTAAGGTTTACAAAGTTAATAGCCTAGGGTTCAGAAAATTATTAATCACTATTAAAAAAGAAGATGAAAACAAAACCGTGAACTTATTTTAGTAAAACACTACTTTCTATCATAATACTTAAAATAATTTCATGAAAATCTGAACTTTATGATTATGGCTTAATTATTGTATTTTCGCATGCTGATAAATTCTGACTTAAATTCAGAACATCAATCTTAATCAATAATTTTAAAAAAGATGAAAAGAATTATTCTTGTCTTATTAATAACACTTCCGTTATTAAGTTTCGGGCAAAAAATTAAAGTAAAAAAAGGTATCATTACTTTTGATGGTACAGCAGTTGCAAAAGTAGATGACGATACAAGAGATTTTTGGAAATTCTCAACTCTTAAGGACGAAAAGGCTTTCAATGTCTCGTTTAAAGGTATGTCAGCTTCAAACCTTGAAGGGTTTCAATGGCTAGAATTAACTTCTGCAGATGGCAAAAAAACTGAGATTCCATACGAAGTTTTAATGACTTCATTTAGTGTTACAAAACTCGTAATTAAACTACTTAGCGAAAAATACGAACTCATCACAACAAACGGTATTGATATGGCTAAGGTCAATGAATTCTTTGCTGTTGAGCGCGAAGTATTAAGCGATAAATATGCTAAAGCTGTTGTGTCTGCAAAAGCAGATGAAGCTGAGAGACAAAAAACCGTTGGCAAATACGATCCGTTTGTAAAAGACGATGGTACAATTCTATTTGGTGGATCTAGAGGTACAAAAATTGCTGGTCGTGTATCTTATTCTCAAAATACATACACAGTTAAAGATTTAGATGGTATTACAATTGGTACTGCAAAAGGTTGTTCTACATGTACTGATGTAGATGCGACTACTTATACTGATGAAGAGTTTAAATTCGACTATGGTTCTCGTACCATGATGACAGGACGTTTCTCAAGATCGTTTGCACAAATATTTGTAGAAGAGTTATTAGGGAGAGGATATCAATTACAACACGAAGCTAAGGCATACAAAGCCAAGTTGCATAATGAGCGTGTAAAAGTAGCCAAAGAAAATAGCATTAATTTATATGGTGTTGAAGGTTCAATTACAGATGAAGATGGCAAAACCTATAAAGGCACTGTCTATGCAATTTTCGAAAAACTAGAGATCAATCCTGCGCAACAACAAAGCGATTATGCCGAAATGAATACTATTGATAAATTCGGAAAGTTTGTTAGTGTAAAGTATATGAATGAAAAAAATAGACCAAGAACAAAAAAGTTTGCTGCAAAAAATAAGGTGAAGTTTTGTGCAGATGATAAAGGCACAGAAAAGTGTTTTATGGGAATGAAAACAAAAGGAAATGCACTTAAAAAAATGTCGAATGCATCTAACTTCGGATTTGACAATTCGTACTTCTATGAAATCATTTATGAGAATAATGGCCATATGGTATTGTCGAAGCCAGGTGAAGAAGGTACTTATGTTTTAAAGTTCTCAGATAAAAAAGAAGGCTTTATGATTGACGGTAGAAAAAATGAAAAGGTTTCAGGAAAATTGGCTAAGTATATTGATAACTGTAAGAGTTTAGCTGAAGACTTAAAGAATGGAGAATTTGATTTAAGCAACTTTGACAACTTAAAGCTAATTGTCGACGAATATTGTAAAAACTAATCTCGACAATATATTACATTATAATAAAGAAGGCATTTTTGCCTTCTTTGTTTTTTAGTTCTAAATTTATACCATGAAGATTGAATCCATAGTCACTATTAAAAAAGAACTAAAGCACCTACCGCAAGAAGAGCTATTAGAATTATGCTTACGCTTAGGAAAATTTAAAAAAGAGAACAAAGCACTACTCACCTATTTGTTATTTGAGTCTCATGATGAAGATGTTTACATTGCAAGTGTAAAGTCTACCTTAGATGAATTGTTTGAAGGTATCAACTCAGATAGTTACTTCTACATGAAAAAGACCATTAGAAAGATTCTAAGACAAATTAGAGTTTACAGTCGTTACTCACTTAAAAAATCTACTGAAGTAGAACTTCTACTCTATTTCTGCGATCGTTTAAATGAATTAAGACCATCTATTCACAGAAATACGACGTTGAGTAACCTTTACGAAAGGCAAATATTATCTATCAAGAAAAAGATTAGCGTATTACACGAAGATTTGCAATACGATTATAATTTGCAATTAGATGAATTAGAGCGTTGATTAAAGATTCTGCTTCTTAGCCTTTTTACTACCTTCATACATCTCATACTTTACTAAACGTGCTTCAAGCTTTGCATTAAAGACTTTTATTTTTCGAGATGGACGTAATCCAACAAACTTTAAAGCTTCAAGATTAGATGTTATTAACCAAGCATTTGTATTAGGATAACCATGCTTTAGTGTTGAACCAATATTACTATAGAATTCTTCAACATTCAAATTCTCTAAACGCTCACCATAAGGTGGGTTAAACACCATGTGCAATTTATCTGTTCCTGCTTTTTGAGTTTTAAAGAAATCTTCATGTTGAATATGTACAAACTCGTCTAAATGCGCATTCTTAATATTCTCTTTAGCTTTAGCAACAGCAGAAGGTGACTTATCATAGCCTAATATTTTATGATGAAAATCGCGTGTTTTCTTTAGTAAAGATTCTTCAATCTTTTCAAATAAATCGACATCCCAATCTTCCCAACGTTCAAAAGCAAATTCCTTACGCATCAAATTTGGTGGAATATTACACGCAATCATAGCAGCTTCTGCTAACATGGTTCCACTACCGCACATAGGATCCATAAAATCTGTTTGTCCATCCCAACCGCTCATCATAATTAGTCCAGCAGCAAGCACTTCGTTAATTGGTGCAATATTGGTTGCTGTTTTATAACCACGTCTGTGCAAGGATTCACCAGAGGTGTCTAATGAAATGGTACAGCGCTGACGATCTATATGCACATTAATTTTTAAATCCGGAAAACGTAAATCTACATCTGGTCTTGTCCCATCATTTTCTCTAAAACGATCTACAATTGCATCTTTTGTTTTTAAAGCTGTGTACTGCGAATGTGTAAAAATACTGTTATGTACAGTCGCATCAACAGCAAGAGAACCAGTGGCTTTTAGATAGTTTTCCCACTTCATGTTTTTAACATTCTTATACAAATCATCTTCTCTAGTGACTCTAAAAGATTTGATTGGTTTAAGAATTTTAATAGCAGTACGTATACCAAGATTGGCTTTGTACATAAAGCCTTTATCACCAACAAAACTAACGTTACGCACACCCTTCTCTACCTCCATGGCACCAAGCTGTGTCAGTTCTTTTGCTAAAATATCTTCGAAGCCAAATAAAGTTTTGGCAACCATCTTGAAATTATTGTCCATATATTACGTCTGAGAGATTGCAAATTTACACTATTTTTGCAGGACATTTAAGATTATGACTAAATCAACAAAACAATGGTACGCGTCGTGGTTTGACACGCCTTACTACCATATTCTATATAAAGATCGTGACCATTCAGAAGCACAAGGGTTTATGGATAATCTCACCAACTACCTTAACCTTCCTGAAGGCGGTAAAATCTTAGATTTAGCATGTGGTAAAGGCAGACATTCCGTTTATCTTAATACACTTGGCTATAATGTTACTGGTGTTGATTTATCTGAACAAAGCATTGCTCACGCCAAGCAATTTGAAAATGAAACCCTAAAGTTCGATGTACATGATATGAGTAAAACCTATCCTGAAACATTTGATGCTGTTTTTAACCTCTTTACAAGCTTTGGGTATTTTGAAGACGAAAATTGTAATCTTGAGACCATAAAGTCAATAAAAGCTGAATTAAATGAATTTGGTTTTGGTGTCATTGACTTTATGAATGTCAATTACATTATTGAAAATTTAGTGGAAGAAAATGTAAAGACGGTTGAAGGGATTGACTTTCATCAAAAACGTAGTGTCAAAGATGGTTATATTATAAAAGATATTAGCTTTGAGGCTGATGGCGAACATTACGAATTTCAGGAACGTGTAAAGGCGTTTACTTTAGAAGATTTTAAAACATTATTTGAAGAAGCTGGAGTCTATTTGTTAGATGTATTTGGTGATTACAAACTACGTCAATACCATTCAAAAACATCAGAACGTTTGATTATGATATTTAAGTAAATTGCAGATATGAATAAGTATCTATTTCCAATATATGCTATCATTATTGGTGTTGTTATTGCGGTTTTAACCAAAAAGCAAAAATCCGTCAGCACTAAATTATTACTCTCTTTTAGTGGAGCTTTTTTATTGGCACTCACATTATTTGATTTATTACCTGAGGTATATGAACATTTAGAAGCAAAGCAAACAGGCTTATTCATTATGTGCGGTATTCTGCTTCAGATTATTTTAGAGTTCTTTTCTAAAGGTGCTGAGCATGGTCATGTGCATATTCATAAAGAAGATACACAATTTCCTTGGTTATTGTTCATAAGCCTTTGTATTCATAGTTTTTTAGAAGGGTTTCCTATTCACCAGCACAATGATATGGTGTATGGGGTTTTAATCCATAAAATACCAATTGCAGCCTTGATCACAGCTTTTTTATTACAGTCTAGTTATACGAAACCGCAAATTGCAAGTTTTATAATCATATTTGCAGCCATGACACCTTTAGGAACATACGTTTCTAATAATACTGCTTTTGTTGCGGATTATGTGGATGTTATAAATGCAGTTGTCATTGGTATATTTTTACATATTTCTACAACGATTCTGTTTGAAACTGGTGAAGGTCATAAATTCAATTTATCTAAGTTGATTGCGATTTGTTTAGGTATTGTGATTGCATATTTTATTTAAATGTTTTCAAAAGAAGAAAGTCGACAACTACGACAAGAGTTTTGGACCAGCTTCGGAAAATCATTTCCAAAAAAGTGGATTTTATATGACACCAAAATAAAAGGTGTCGCTTTTAAATTTAATTTCGATACCAAATCTGCACTAGTTGCATTAGATCTAGAAGATGATTTAGAAAACCGAATTAACTGTTGGGAAAAGCTAGTTGCTCTTAAAAACATTCTACAAAGTGAATACTTACCAGAAGCTATTTACGAAGAGGAATACTACTTAGAAAACGGTAAAGAAATTTCACGTATATACATACCTTTAGAACAAAAAGTATCTATCCATAACAAAAATTCTTGGCGCAATGTTATGGAATTCTTTAATGAAAAAATGACTTTATTTGAGGCTTTTTTTGAGGAATACCGAGATATAATTAAATCGTAAATCACAATAAAAGTTCTACTTAGTTTATAAATATGGCTAAGTAATATGCAAATATTTATACACCAAAAATATTATGTTCATTTTGTATATCATATAGAAATATACCTAATTTTTTGATATACAAAATGACCATTTGTTTACATCTTTAACTATTATAATACACGGAATTACTTTATTCGTAAGAATATATATATATCTTTAATAATTAAATTATTTTTAAGCGTTAGCTACAATAGAATACGAGAATAATCCATAGAAATTAAGAAGAGCTTATGTCAACTTATGATAAAAAAAAATCTGGATTTTTTCAAAGAATGGTTGACATTGGTGCTAATTATAACTCTTCCTATACTGAAATCAGATATTTGCGCGTAACGAATATCGCTTCGATTTTAGGTGTAATTTATAATGTAATTTGGATGCTAATTGCATTGTTTCTCACAGACGAATTGGTGATTTATGGGAGTAATGCTTTGTTGGGTTTAATGTTTCTTATGGCCTTAATTTTCAACAGGAAAGGGTGGCGGGTCCTAGCTTCCATATGGCTTATTCTGGCATCTTATATGTCTGTTATCTTGTTTCTTTATTTGTTGGGATATTCCTCTGGCGTTGCAATCGTTTGTTTTCTGATTATTATCCTACCATACATGACTTTCCCTAGAAAGGCAAGGGATATAGCCCGTGTATTTAGTATTCTAGCTTGCCTGACTTTGATTATTACTGTAATATTTCAATCAAATATAACAGCTCATTTTGACGGATTAGATTCTTACATATCGCAAATAGTTAATATCAGTATTACTGGATTCATTTGCCTCATACTCATATCCAGTTTGTCTGTTCTAATTGATAAATCAGAGGAATCTTTAATGGCTGAACAGAAAAAATCAGATGACCTTCTGCATAATATTCTACCAGCAAACATAATCAGAGACTTAAAAGAAAGCGGTAAAACAATTCCTAAAAGACATAAGAATATCACTGTACTATTTACTGATTTTGAAAATTTTACGAAGCTTGTAGCATCCATATCGGCAATCACTTTGGTCAATGAACTCAATGATATTTTTGGTCGATTCGATGAAATAATGGAAGAAACGGAAGTTGAAAAAATTGAAACAATTGGTGATTCATATATGGCAGCTTGTGGCCTTGAAAAAGAAATGACAAATCACGCTACTAACTGTATTAGAGCAGCACAAATGATGCTATCCTATCTTGAGGAGAGAAATAAAAGCCATGAAATAAAATGGAAAATGAGGGTTGGGATACATTCAGGAACTGTAGTAGCAGGTGTTGTAGGTAAAAAGAAGTTTGCGTACGACCTTTTTGGAGACACAATAAATACTGCCAGCAGAATAGAATCCGCTGGTGAGGCAGGTAAGATCAATATATCTTCATCCACCTATGAACAGATTAAAAATGACTTTACATGTCTTTCTCGTGGAAAGATCTTTGCAAAAGGAAAAGGGAATTTGGAAATGTATTTTGTAAATTAATCTGTAGCTAACACCGTATATAATTTATTGCTAGCTCTAGCCCACTTACGAAAATCGTCGTAGATTTTCTATTCGGTTTCTATTTGCTAAATTAGTTGCTTAAACCACGCAACGAAATCATACACAAACACTTTAGGCACAAGCTGAAAACCACTTCGAATAAAAAACGTCAAGAAAAAGTGTAATAAAAACTTCATTTGCTAATCTAAAGAGTAAATCATTCAAACAAATTAGATGAAAAAAACAGCAATAATTACACAGAAATCATTTAATACTTCTCATAAAATCAGTTCGATTTACCGTAGTAATTTTGCTGAATTTTATGAAAAATAAAGAAAAATATTTTGACCAAATCTATGCAGATTTAAAAGATAAAATCTATCGTCTTTGCTTAGGTTTTATGGGAAATACAGCTGATGCAGATGACCTATTTCAAGAAGTTTTAATTAGAATTTGGAAAAGTTTAGACAGTTTTAGACAAGAAAGTTCAATTAATACTTGGGTTTATAGGATAACGACAAATACTGCTCTGTTATCAATAAATAAAATCAATAAATCTAAATATAGGGAAACAAACCTATTACCCAATAATTTAAAAACAGAAACTACTCAAGTAGTCGAATCTGACAAACAAGACCAGATTAAAAAATTGTATCAAGCTATTTCAACTCTAAAAGAAATAGACAGAATAATAATTAGCTTACTGTTAGAAGATAATACCTACAAAGAAATAGCGGAAATAACAGGAATTAGTACATCTAATGTAGGTGCGAGAATAAACAGAATTAAGAAGAAATTAATCACTAAAATTTAAGAAAATGGAAACACAAATAATAAAATGGAAAAATATGTGGCAAGAACAAAAATCAAATACACTTGAATCGAATGAACTTATTGAAAGATTAAATCAAATGGAAAGAGACGCTCAAAACCAAAGAACTAAATTAATTGTTGTATCAATCATTCTTATAACAGCTTGTTCAATTGGAGCCTCTGAATTATTAGCAAATAAGTATTATTTAATATCCTTTATAATGTTATTAACTGGTGTTTTCATAAAACTATTACCTCTTTATAAAAGCAAATATGAAGTTATTTATAATGAATCAGATTTTAACAATCGTGACTTCATTCAAAACCTGACTAAGAAAATGGATTACAGTATTAAACATTTATTGATATATATGTCAGTTATAATAACGGCTTTAAATATAGCATTGCTTGGTTTAAACAAAAATGGAACAATATTTAATTTTGAGATTAACGACGAAAATCGAATGTTTTTTCATTTAGCGACAGTCATTCTTTTTGTTGTAGCTTACATCTTTAATAAAAAGAATTTAGATGTTAACAGAAGAAAAACATTAAGTTTAATTTCTGATTTGGAGAATAAGAACTAAAAACCAATGCCTAACACTGTGTATAATTAATGGCTAGTTCCAGCTTACTTACAAAAATCCTCGCGGATTTTCTATTCGGTTTTTATTTACTAAATTTAAATACTAAACTATCCGTAAACAGTTAGTAACAATCATAATATCAGAGATATGAAAAAGGTATACTCGGTAGAAGAATACATAGAAATTAATCCGCATTACGCAGAAGCATTAGCTATTTTACGAGGAATTATAAATTCTACAGAACTAGAAGAAACCGTAAAATGGAGTATGCCAACGTATTGTCTTAATGGTAAAAATGTTCTAGGTATTGGTGCTTTTAAAAACCATTTTTGTTTGTGGTTTCATAACGGAGTATTTCTAAAAGATCAATACAATCTACTAATTAATGCTCAGGAAAATAAAACAAAAGCACTTCGACAAATGCGTTTTGAAACTAAAGGAGATATTAATAAAGCTGCCGTTTTAGCGTATGTAAAAGAAGCTATAGAAAATCAGCGATTAGGCAAAGAAATAAAGCCAGTACGCCATACAAAAACTAAAAAACCTGTTGTAATTCCTGTTGAATTAAAAGACGCTCTAAGTAACAATGTGGCACTAAAAAGTGCTTTTAATACACTAACTCCATCTTGCAAACGTGAGTACTGCGAATACATCGCAGAAGCCAAACGAGAGAAAACTAAACAAAGACGTCTAGATAAAATTACACCTATGATTTTAAAAGGAAGCGGACTAAACGATAAGTATAAGTGATGTTGGTTTTAATCTATAAAAAAAGACCGTTCAAGTAATGAACGGTCTTTTTTTATTTTAAAGCAATCAGCTTATTTTACAACAGCTGGTGTATTTAATTTTCTACTCATTTCCATAGAGATTGCAGAGCGGTCAAATTTTATTTTCCCGGCTAATGTTTCAATAACACAACTGTTATCTTTATCATTAAGCTCTACGACTTTTCCGTGCATACCACTTTTGGTAATTACACGATCGCCACGCTTTAACTCAGCAGCAAATTTCTTTTCTTGTTTAGCACGTTTCATCTGTGGTGCAATCATAAAGAAATACATCACTGCGAATATGGCAATAAATGGTAAAAATGATCCTATACCTTCCATCTAAATATTTTAGTTATGGTTATGACCTTCGTGACCTGGTTGTGTAGAGGTCTTTTGAGTTGCAGTAGATAAAGGATTTATCGTTGCAGAACCTGCTTTTTGAGCAGGAACAGCAGCCTTAGCTGGCGCATTAGGATCCTTCTCTACAAAAGCGGAAATCTTTACAATTTCTTTACCCTTTTCAGTATTAGTAGTCATAGTAATAGATTTAGAAACTTTGTTTCCGTTTCCTTTACCGTTAAACTTTACTGCAAATTCACCTTTTTGACCTGGTGCTACTTCTTTTGTCCAGTTAGATGGTACAGTACATCCACAAGTACTCTTTATATTACTTACCACTAACATTGAGTTACCAGTATTTGTATATGTAAATGTTGTTTCTACTGGAGTTCCGTTAGCAATAGTACCAAAATCATGCTCTGTTTTATCGAAAGCAATAACTGGAAAATCGCCAGCGTTAGCATCTCTATCTGCAGCAATTGCTACGTTTTCAGATTTAATTTTACTAGCAGCATCTTCTTTACAAGACGTAAAAGCTACCATACATAATGCACTAAGTCCTAAAATTACTTTTTTCATTACTTTATTTTTTAATTAATTTTTTACGTAAATTATTCAGCTTGCAAAGGTAGTAATTATTTCAACCAATTAAAATTTTTAAGCCGTTGTTAACAAAAACCTGTAGGAATTTACATAAGACCTCTTCCCGATTTTTGATGAATATTTTTAGACTGATACTCTTTAACAATCTTATCTAATATTCCATTAATAAAATTGCTGCTCTTTGGTGTAGAATATTCTTTAGCAACTTCTAAATATTCATTTATGGTTACCTTATAAGGAATAGATGGGAATTTTTGAAACTCACAAAGTGCCATCTTTAACAATACTCCATCTAAACTAGCTAAACGTTCACTGTCCCAATTTGTGGTTTTTGCTGAAATTTCTTCTGAAAACTTAGAACTATTTAGCAAGGTCTTCTTAAATAAGTCTTTTGCAAATTCTATATCTTCTTCGTCTTTATACAAATCTGGTAATAAAAAACTTTCAGGAGATGTTAATTTTAATTTTCTTAAAACCTTTAAAAGTGCTGTGTTTACAACAGGAAGATCATCTACCCAAGTCAGTTTTTTATCTTCAAAATAATCGTATAACTTTTCATTTGGTGCAATAATCTCAGTATAAAGATCTAAAATGAAACCTTTATCCTTCTTAAATGAACTTTCAGAATCATTACTATAAGTTTCATATAAATCACTTTTTAGAATCTCTTTAAAAAGGATATCTACATATTCAAAATCTAAATCCCAAAAATTCAGCTTCTGTTTGGCAATATGCTCTTGTAGCATTTTATTATTACTAATAAGATTCAAAAGTTGGTTGTCTTGAAATCTAGTATTTGGGTTTTTATCAGAATCAGATCTTACAAGCTTCTTTTGTAATTTTTCATTATGGTCCTTACTCTTTTTATGAAGTTCGGTAAGTAAGGCTAAAATTGATAAGTACAAATCGTACATGCTATCTAAGCTGTGTAATAAAAACTTTTCATCTTTTGAAAGATCATCACTTTCTGTACCTTTAAAAGCGTACATAGATTGCATTACTTTTATTCTGATGTGTCTTCGGCTTAGCATGTATAAGAACTACTTTAATTATCTGTTATTAAAAAAGGTGAGCTTTAACTCACCTTGCAAAAATACTATTATTTATATCGTAAAAAAATTATTTAGAATTTTCTCTTTTACGAGTTTCAATACGTGCTTTGGCAATATTCAAAGCCGCTGTATGGGCAGTAACATTGTTCAACTTCGCATTGTCTAAAATTTCTAGTGTGGTGTTATAAATATTTTCTGTTTTACGCATTATTTCTTGTCTTCCATAGTCTTCAAGCTCTGCATACACGTTGATAATTCCACCTGCATTAATTAAAAAATCTGGTGCGTAAACAATACCTCTTTCTTGCAATATTTTACCGTGTCTATTTTCTTCAGCTAACTGATTGTTTGCAGCTCCAGCAATAATCTTAGCATTTAACTTGTAGATGGTGTCATCATTAACCGTAGCTCCTAAAGCACATGGCGCATAAATATCCATATTTTCACTATAAATATCATTACCGCCGTAAATGGTTACCCCATATTTAGATTGTACTTCCTCTAAGCGCTCTTGGCTAATATCGTCAATAGTTACATTGGCTCCTTCATTAACTAAATGCTCAACCAATGCTTCACCCACATTTCCAATACCTTGTACAAATACGTTTTTATCTTCTAGGATATCAGAGCCAAACTGAAACTGTGCAGCGGCTTTCATTCCCATAAATACACCATAAGCTGTTATTGGTGATGGATTACCAGCACCACCTTTATTTTCAGAAATACCTGTAACATAAGGAGTAACCTCTCTTACCGTGTCCATATCTCCTGTTGTCATACCAACATCTTCAGCTGTAATATAGCGTCCACCTAAGGAATGTACAAACTCACCAAAACGTCGCATTAATTCTGGAGTCTTTTGGGTCTTAGCATCACCTATAATAACAGCTTTACCTCCACCAAGATTTAGACCTGTGATTGCAGACTTAAAGGTCATTCCACGAGACAAGCGTAAAACGTCATTAAGTGCTTCCCACTCGTTTGCATAATTCCACATTCTGGTACCACCTAAAGCAGGACCTAAAACTGTATTATGTATACCAATTATAGCTTTTAAACCAGTATCTTTGTCATTGCAAAAAACAATTTGCTCATGATCGTCAAAAGAATGTTGTCCAAAAACTGGATCCATTTTTTTTAGGTCTTTTGAATTAATAATTTCCGAAGTCATGCATGTTAGATTTTAGGGTGTTTGAAGATAATCTAAAAACAGCGTGCAAAAATAAATTATTAATAGAGGATTAGCAAAATATTAACTATAAAATACGATTATCGTAATACTTTTGACCTACGAAATACAATATGAAAGCATTAAAACATCTTAATAAATACTTTTATAAATATAGATATCGTCTCATAATTGGCGTTATTATTACTATTGTTGCCAAGATATTTGCACTCTTTACTCCTAGACTTGTTGGAGCATCAATTAACGTTGTTTCTGACCGTTTAAATGGGATAATCACGGAAGAAGTCTTTAGAAGTGAATTAATGATTAATATTCTTTATTTAATTGGAGCAGCTGTTATTGCTGGTTTGTTCACTTTTTTAATGCGTCAAACTATTATAAATGTATCGCGCTATATTGAATATGATTTAAAGAATGAAATCTACCAACACTACCAAGTATTATCATTAAATTTTTATAAATCCAATAGAACAGGAGACTTAATGAACCGCATTAGTGAAGATGTTGGTAAAGTGCGCATGTATGTTGGTCCAGCATTAATGTACACTATAAATACAGTGACTTTGTTTACTGTAGCTATAATCTATATGACAAGTACAGCCCCTAAATTAACTTTATATACTTTATTACCACTTCCAATTCTATCTGTTGCTATATATAAACTAAGCAGACTTATTAATAAACGAAGTACTATTGTACAGCAATCACTATCTACACTTTCTACATATTCGCAAGAAACATTTAGTGGTATTTCTGTAATAAAATCTTATGGTATTGAACCTAGAACTAATTTAGAATTTGAGGGACTTTCAGCAGAAAATCGCCAAAAGCAAATCAACCTTACCAAAGTACAAGCTTTGTTTTTTCCATTAATGATTTTATTAATCGGTATCAGTAACTTAATAGTGATATACATTGGTGGAATGCAATACATGAATGGTGAAATTGAAAAAATCGGTACTATTGCCGAATTTATAATTTATGTAAATATGTTGACTTGGCCAGTTGCAACAGTCGGTTGGGTAACTTCTTTAGTGCAGCAAGCAGAAGCATCTCAAGAACGTATTAATGAATTCTTAAAAACCGAACCTGATATTAAAAACACAGCTGAAGCGCTTACACCTATAAAAGGAGATATTGAGTTTAAAAATGTGTCTTTTGTATATCCAGATACTAATATTGAGGCATTAAAAGATGTGAGCTTTACCTTAAAGTCTGGTGAAACACTAGCTATTTTAGGAAAAACAGGCTCAGGAAAATCAACCATTTTAGACCTTATAGGTCGTTTATATGATATAGACAATGGTTCAATTTTAGTTGATAATACCATCATTTCTGAATTAAATCTTTCTAGTCTTAGAGAAAGCATTGGTTATGTACCACAAGATGCTTTCTTATTTTCTGATACTATTGGCAATAACATTAAATTCGGAAAAGAAGATGCTACCGAAGATGAAGTTATAGAAGCTGCGAAAAATGCTAGAGTTCACAAAAATATCATTGGTTTTAATAAAGGGTATGAGACCATTTTAGGAGAACGTGGCATTACCTTATCTGGTGGACAAAAACAACGTGTTTCTATTGCAAGAGCAATTATAAAAAAGCCAGATATCTTACTATTCGATGACTGCCTATCTGCTGTAGATACTGAAACCGAAGAAAAAATTCTCAAAAACCTAGTAAAACTTACTAAAGGTAAAACCACTATAATTGTAAGCCATAGAGTGTCATCTGCTAAAAATGCAGATAAAATAATTGTTCTAGAAGATGGTAAAATTATTCAGAGGGGAAGTCATGAAAGTCTTGTCAATACTGATGGTTACTACAAGGAATTATATACCAAACAACTCTCAGAAAAAGAAAACTACTAATTTGTTGGTTACCTTATTTTTTTTTTAGATTTTTGGATTGAAATTAAAAAAAAATTGAGTTATGAGTGATTATGGAATGATGGACAAAGAAGAAATATATTCTAAGGTATTACGTGCTGGAAGAAGAACCTATTTCTTTGATGTTAGAGCCACTAAAGCTGAAGATTATTATTTAACTATTACTGAAAGTAAAAAGTTTACCAATGATGATGGTTCTTTTCACTACAAAAAGCATAAAATCTATCTTTACAAAGAAGATTTTAGTGAGTTTAAAGAGATTTTAACCGAAATGACGGATTACATCATTAATGAAAAAGGTGAAGAAGTGATTAGTGATCGTCACCAAAAAGATTACAAACGCGAAGATAACTTCGTAGCTCAAGAAGCTAAAACACCAGAAGACACAAAAAGCACAGAAGATTTTACCGATATTAGTTTTGACGATATTTAAAATTAACTTCTGTTAAATTATAATAAAAACCGTTACCCTTTGTAACGGTTTTTTTATTTTTAGTGCTTAACCAACTTCTAAATATATGCAACGCATTGCACTAATACTGTTATTAGCCACTACAAACTTATTTTCTCAATCAAAAATAGATTTATCTTACTATCTCCCTCAAAACGTAGGTTATAACCCTAGTATTCCTACTCCACAAAGTGTTATAGGTCATAATGTAGGAGATTGGCATATTACTCACGATAAACTAGCTGAATACATGAAAGCCTTAGCATTGGCATCAGATCGTATCTCAATAGAAAATCGTGGTAAAACTTTTGAAGATCGTCCGTTGCTCCTATTAACTATAACCTCGCCAGAAAATCATCAAAATATAGAGACCATTCAAACTGAGCATATTGCTGCTACCGAAACCAATACAGCCAATTCAGCAGAAAGACCGATTGTAGTTTATCAAGGATTTTCAATTCATGGTAATGAACCAAGTGGGTCTAATGCAGCTTTAGTAATGGCATATTATTTGGCTGCTGCTGAAGGTTCTGAAATTGATGATTTGTTAAAGCATACAGTTATTTTATTCGATCCTTCGCTAAATCCAGATGGCTTACAACGCTTCGCCTATTGGGCAAACACCAATAAAAATATTAACCTCAATCCAGATCCGAATGATAGAGAATATCGCGAAGTTTGGCCTGGTGGTCGTACCAATCATTATTGGTTTGATATGAATAGAGATTGGTTGCCTGTACAATTACCGGAGTCTCGAGCACGTATTGAAACCTTTCATAATTGGTTGCCAAATATATTAACAGATCATCATGAAATGGGAACCAATTCAAGCTTCTTTTTTCAACCAGGTATTCCCTCTAGAACACATCCTTTAACTCCAAAATTAAACCAAGAGTTAACCAAAGGCATTGCAAATTATCATGCCAAAGCCTTTGATAAAATAGGCTCATTATATTATTCTGAAGAAAGTTTTGATGACTTCTATTATGGCAAAGGCTCTACGTTTCCAGATATAAATGGAAGTATTGGTATTTTGTTTGAACAAGCGAGTTCCCGAGGCCATATTCAAGAAAGTGACAATGGTCTTCTTACCTTTCCGTTTACCATAAGAAATCAATTTACTGCAGCCTTATCAACTCTAGATGCAGCATATAACATGCGAAAAGAAATTTTAGATTACCAACACAATTTTTATAAGAATGCACGAAATGAAGGGTCTAGAGAAGGTAATAAAGCGATTGTATTTGGAGACGAAAAAGATGCTGCAAAAACCTATCATTTAGCTGAAATTTTAAAGCGACACCGTATTAAATTTCACGACATTAAATCTGATCTCACTCTCAACGGAAAAAATTACAAAAAAGGCTATAGCTACATTGTCCCAAAGAACCAGAAGAATACGAGATTGATAAATGCTATGTTCGAAAAGCGAACTACGTTTCAAGATAGCTTGTTTTATGACGTATCTGCTTGGACATTTCCATTGGCATTTAACTTAGATTATACGACGACATCGACTGCTAATGCTGGCGAACAAGTTACCGACTTACAGCACCTTAAAGGTGGTGTGGATGCAAAAAGTGAGTATGCCTATTTATTTGAATGGAACGAATACTATGCACCTAAATTATTGAATGCTATTTTAAAGAAAGGATTAAGAGCTAAAGTGAGTCTAAAAACGTTTAAGGCCAATGGAAAGTCCTATGACTACGGCACTATAATGATTCCTGCAAAAAACCAGGATATTACCACTTCAGAGGTTTATACATTCTTAAACGATCTTGCTCAAGAAAGTTATATTAAAATCGATGCCGTTACGACAGGGCTAACCGATGGTATTGATTTAGGAAGTAGAAATTTTAGAGCTTTAGAGTTACCAAAAATTGCCATTTTAGTTGGAGATGGTATTACCTCATCCGATGCTGGCGAAATATGGCATTTGTTTGATACACGTTATGATATTATTGCTACTAAGCTAGATACTAAAAATTTTAGACGCGCAGATTTAAGTCGCTACAACACTATTATTATGGTCAACTCTTCATCTGGCCTCAATGAAAGTGATACAAAAAAATTAAAAACCTGGATACAAGATGGTGGTACTTTGGTAGCCTATAGAAATGCCTTGCGTTACCTCAATTCTAAAGAATTATTGAAAATTGATTTTAAGAAAAATAAACTTGTAGCAAAAAATATCAGTTTCGAAGAACGTGGAGATTTTAGAGGAGCACAAGTTATTGGTGGTGCTATTTTTGAAACTCAATTAGACCGCTCACATCCTATAAATTTTGGGTATAATAATAACAAACTCGCCATGTTTAGGAATACCACATTATTTATAAATGCAGATAAAAACAGCTACAACAACCCTATTCAATATACTAAAAACCCTTTATTGAGTGGTTATATTTCTGATAAAAACTTAGATAGTATAAGTAGCACTGTACCATTAAAAATTGGTGGTGTTGGTAGAGGACATATTATTGCTTTTACAGACAACACTAATTTTAGAGCCTTTTGGTATGGTACTAATAAGTTATTAATGAATGCTATTTTCTTTAGAGATGAAATGTAGCAAGACCTTCATTTAAGACACCACCATTCCATTTTTAACTTTGGTCTCAGGATGCAGAAGAAACACATCATTCTCTTTTACAGCTCCAACAACTAAACATTCGCTCATAAAATCAGAAATTTGTTTTTTAGGGAAGTTTACCACAGCAACAATCTGGCGATTGTGTAAATCTTCCTTTGTATACTGTGTTGTAATTTGAGCAGAGGATTTTCTAACGCCTAAATCACCAAAGTCAATTGTAAGTTGATATGCTGGCTTTCTAGCATTAGGGAAATCGTCAACCTTAATAATAGTTCCGATACGCAAATCTACCTTGGTAAAGTCTTCAAATGTTATTATATTATCCATCCTATGCTACGCTTGTTTCAGTATCGCATTCTGTGTTAACTGAAATCGTTTTAATTAAAACATAAATATAATAAAAACTATGGCAAGAACAGAATCAAATATGTTGCCTTTGGGCACTAAAGCACCAGACTTTAACTTAATAGATACAACTGACAACAAAACAAAGTCGCTAGACGCATTAAAAGGTACTACTGGTACATTAGTGATGTTTATTTGTAACCACTGCCCTTTTGTGGTACACGTCAATTCTCAATTATCGCAACTCGCCAAAGACTATATCTCAAAAGGTATCAACTGCATCGCAATTTCTAGTAACGATGTTGATAATTACCCACAAGATGGACCTGAGTTAATGAAACAAAACGCTATTGACAACGACTATATTTTTCCGTATCTATATGACCAAACCCAAGATGTCGCCAAAGCTTATGATGCGGCTTGTACTCCAGATTTCTTTTTGTTTAATACTGATTTAGAATTGGTTTATGCTGGGCAATTAGACGACTCTAGACCAGGAAATGGCATACCTGTAACAGGAAAAGATCTTAGAGCTGCTATGGATGCTCTAGTTAACAATGAAACAGTAAGTACAAACCAAAAACCTAGTATGGGTTGTAATATTAAATGGAAATAGTATGAGTACAATATCTTTTTAGTTCTAAAGTAGTTTTAAAAGTACTAACACAATAAGGGCTAAAAATAATTGCTGATTCTCGCCTACTTTGGAAAGTTGAGTGCTCAACCGGGAAACTATTCTCATACGACACCGTTGTAGCCAATTTTGAGTATGTCTCTGCCCATTGAACAAAAATGAACAGCTCATCAAGAATATTCAACAATTCAGAAATCTATTATTTCTATTATTAATATAAAAATGAAATTTTGTTTGTAGAATTTACATAAATACCATCCTACTCCACTTAAAAGCAAATATTATTATGAAAAAAAAAATACTTAGAATAGTATTATTGGCAGGAACTTTAATTTCCTTGTACTTCGTGCCTTGGATATTGGTAAAAGCTTGGATTTTACCGCTACCAGATAACGTACAAGAACAAGTAGATGAAGCAATTGGACATGGATTTGATGGCATGATTGTTTATGTGGATCAAGCAGGAAAACCACCAGCATTTTACACAGGTGGTTGGAAAGATAGAGAAAATAAAATATCAGCCGACCCAAATTCACTATTCAAAATTGCGAGTATTAGTAAGTTATACACGGCTGTTGCCATCACTAAAATGGTCAAAGAAAAGCGTTTGTCTTTAGATGAAACACTTGCCGATTACTTTCCAGAGCTTGCAGGTAGAATTGAAAATGCTGAGAAAATCACATTGAAAACTATGATACAACATCGGTCTGGAATTCCCAATTTCACCGATAATTCCGCATATTGGAAAGACGAACAGGCAAACGGAAAAAGAGCCTTAGATTTCGCCCTTGATTTACCAGCTAGTTTTGAACCTGATAAAGGATATGAATATTCGAACACAAATTATTTATTGCTTCGCAGGATTATGGATAAAGTATTAGGATATAATCACGATGAGTACATCAAAGAGAAAATATTAATACCATTAGAGCTGAAAAACACTTTCTTTTCGATTACTGAAGTCGATTTAGATGATGTTATGAGTGGATATTATGTAGGATATGAGGAGGATTTTAAAGCTCGTGAATATGGAATGATGGCTACAGCAGAAGACGTGGGTATATTCTTGCGAGCCTTAAACGATGGTTCGGTGTTTGACGAGGAAGAAAAGGAGATCTATCCTTATGAATATAATCATGGAGGCCTGGTAGTTGGCTATCAAAGTCTTTCAGAATACCACAAAGATATAGATGCAGTAGTGGTCCAATTCATCAATACCAATGATTTTAATGGTTATGAATGGAACTTATCGGAAATTACAATTAACCGAATTGTAAAAATCATTAGAAAGAAAAACTAGCCACAACACCGTGTATAATTAGTTGCTTTGACAAGTGCTTATTTGGAAAATTCTTTAGGAATTTTCACGCGTTAGTTTTTGTTTACTAAATTAGTTGCTTAACCACATAACTAACAATACACAAACACGTTGGGAATAATAGAACCAGACCAGATGAAAAAAACATTCTACCTGATTTTAGCAATTACTATTTTGAGTTGTAAAACTGAAAAGAAGCAGAAACCAGAAAATGAAATTGTCGAAATCGACAATGACAATACTGAATTGATTGAAATTTATGAAAATGACCAGAACGACCGAATGACTGACAATATTGATTGGTCTAAAGTGAATAAAAGAGACAGTATAAGGAGAGAAAGAGTACATCAGCTTTTAGATTCCGGAAAAATTAAAACAGGAAAGGATTTTAAAAATGCTGCTATGGTCTTTCAACATGGAAAAGATTCTACTGATTACGGATTGGCCGTAAGATTAATGAAAAATGCAATTGAAAAAGATTCCACGATAAATAAATGGCTTTTTGCTGCCGCAACAGACAGATATTTATTAAGTAAAGGGGAGCCACAAATTTACGGAACTCAATATCAAAAAATGGGTGATGAACCTTGGAAACTTGGAGACATTGACACTACGAAAATTTCTGATACTGAACGTATCAGATATGGAGTAGAAACTTTGGCTCAACAAAGAGAAAAGGTAAAGCAAATGAATAGTGAAAATCACGGACACGAACATTAAAAATAACTGTGCACATCAAAGTATAACCACAATTACTGTGGATTTTATTACGGCCGAATCCACTCGGAATTACTAACATTAGTGCTAAACCGAAAAGTAATACATATCAACCGGTAACTGATGTCATGTGAGTCCGCTCTGCAAGCTAAAAAAAAGTATTGAACCAAAATTGTGATTTTTTGGACTAAAAGCATAATTCATTGATTATAAAGTGCTTTAGTTTTGAATTATTAATATTTTAAAACATTTATAATGAAAACAATGAAATTAGTTTTAGTCCTAATTGTGTTTACACTTAATTATACACAAGCACAACAAAAAGAAAATCAGAAAACAATTAAAAACAATGACACCATGAAAACTTATGTAATTGAGCGTATTATTCCAGGAGCAGGAGACTTAACAGCTGAACAACTGAAAGGTATATCTCAAACATCATGTTCAGTCTTAAAAGAAATGGGGCCAAAAATTGAATGGCAACACAGCTATGTTACTGGTGACAAAGTGTATTGTGTTTACAAAGCAGAGAATAAAGAATTAATTGAAAAACATGCAAAGAAAGGTGGCTTTCCAGTAAATTCGGTAAGTGAAGTCACAACAGTAATTAGCCCTGCAACAGCAGAACATTAAAAATACTTAAAACTCTTTTAAGAAGCTGTCAAACTATCACAGCAGACAGCTTCTTATTTAAAATAGTATATTACATAAAACTTATTTCTCATGCCAATATATATGGATTTTCATGATTTGCCAGATGGAGTAACTGCTAAAGATGTAGCAGAAATGCATCAAGCGGATTTAAAAATTGAGCACAAATACAATTGTCGAGGATTAACCTATTGGTGTGATGAAAAAAGACGAACAGGATTTTGTTTAATAGAAGCGCCTAATGAACAAGCAATAAAAGAACTTCACGAAAAATCTCATGGAGCTGTTCCTCAACGGATAATAGAGGTAAATGACACTCTTGTTGAATCTTTTTTAGGTCGTATTGAAGATCCTGAGAACACTCAAAATACCGAACTAAATATCATTAATGATTCTGCATTTAGAATATTGATGGTTACTCATTTAAAAAAGAAAATACTAAGAACTGAAAATATTGGAACATTAAATGCTGCTATTCGTGGTTATAAAAAGTCAGTAATCAATATTATTAGTAAGCACAAAGGACGGATGGTAAAGCAGGAATCTAATTCATTTTTAATGTCATTTACTTCTGCTACTAATGCTGTTGAAAGTGCTATCAAAATCCAAGAATTACATAATTCTGTTATTACACCAGATTTAGATTTCAAAATTGGCATAAGTGCAGGAATACCTGTCACTAACAAAGAAAGCATATTTGAAGATACAATTAAAAAAGCGGAGTACTTGACTTATGTTACTAATGGAAAAATAATATTAACGCCAGAAGTTAAAGATCTATACGAAAGTGAGAATCAAAATAATCCAATCAATATTAATGGTATTAAACCATTAAGTATTACTGAAATGGAATTTGTAATTCGCTTATTTCATTATACTGAAAGTGTTTGGACAAATTCGAATATAAGTGCCATAAACTATAACAAGAATTTAGGCTTAAGTAAATCAAAACTATATAGAACTATAATGCCAATTATTGGGAAGTCACCAAACAGTTTCATTAAGGAGTTTCGATTGAATAAAGCGCTTGAATTATTAGATAAACATATGTCAAATATTTCTGAAATTGCTTATCAAACAGGATTCAGTAGTCCTGCTTATTTTTCAAAATGTTTTTATGAAGCTTATGGTGTTTTACCATCAAAATATAAGAAGTAACAATTAGCATATGAAAAAGTTAATCAAAAATTCTTTCTTCCCAATTTAAACTAGTGCATGATAAGAAAAGCCAACAGGTAATAAAGTTTACATCAACCCAGAAAACCCTTCGAATTTCCCTCTGGTTTGTTATAGTTTATTTCAAACTAGCCGACGGAACTAAACTTACATAGCACCATGGCAGTAATTAACAAAACCTTGATTGTGCTAGCTTTAAAATAATATCTATTTTTTTCTAATTATTAGTTTAAGCTTTATTCTTGTTTTTTAAAGAAAATAGCATATTCCTTATCAACTCCATTATTATTGTTTACTGGCCAATCTCTAACCATGAAAAAAATCGAATCGTTATTAATTTCGATAATTGGATAAGAAATAAAATCATTTGTATCGAATCCTCTGTAATAATGAAGAGAATCATTTTCAATAAGCCAACCATTTACTCCGCTCGGAAAACACCAATGAAAATAGGATGCTGCTTCGGACACTGCAAGTTTAACAAGGGGTTTAGAGGGGTTTTCATATGGACAGTCCCAACTAAAGCCAACCAATTTATTTGAATAAAATTGTATTGTATCTGTTCTATCACCTGTCGGCCAATGAGTTCCCGTTTCGTAACTAATCTCAACAGATCCATCTTGCATTTCATTATAACCATACCCATAATACCACTTACCTATCAATATCCTTTCTAAATTCGAAGATTGTAAAAACAAATCCTCTCCGTTAAATTGATCTGGAGTCGGGTATTCATCATTGTTATTGTTAGACGAACAAGCAACAATTATCAGTACAAAAAACAACAGTCTAAATTTCATAATTATTTCACTTTCAATTCTTTACATAAATTTATAAAATTTTTATGAATTAGTAAAACTAGAGCAAAAAACGTGTATAACTAGTTGCTAGATTATAACCTACTTACAAAAGTCCATACAGACTTTCTATCTGTGATTTATTTGCTAAATTAGTTGCTTAACCACGGTACTATACCATAGCCTGACCGTTGTGTGTAATTTTAGTAAATACTATAAAAATGAGAAAAGTATTGATGTTAACCCTAATAATAGGACTATTCAGTAATTTATTCGGTCAATCAAAGAAAAATAGTTCTGAATCTTCAAATAAACAGGAACTACGATTGGAATTTAATGTTATGAACAACATCTCATTAGAAAAATGTGAGAAATACGAAAACTCTAAACGATATGAGCTTGTGGAGAATGGAGTTTATCTCGACTCAAAAGATGATAGCTTAGATAAATACAGAATGACTATATCTTATGAATTAGAATCAGACGAAACCAATAATCAATATCCGTTAGAAGATATTCTGGATAAATATTTATTGCACGTATCCGATTTTTATAAAACTACGCCTAATGAGAGCACTAAAAAATTCAAAATCGAATTAGCTGGTGATCTAAAAGGAATATCCACTGCAAAAAGAGAGATTATTGGGAAAAAGATATTCAACCGTGAATATATCGGTACAGATGGAAAAGTATATGTGGATTTAATAATTGAATAAAAAACTATATATAAAACCAAGATGCTCAGTGTTTAGATAACCAATAACTAATTGAAAGAAATGAATGCTATCAACATTGTAAATCGGGAATTGACTTCAGACGAAATTGAACATGTAAACTCAGGATTTGATGACCTTTCATTTGAGGAAGGTATAGAATTAGAAAGTACAGAACGCATAAGCTTTGTGGCATTAAATGGAGACTGTCTTATTGGATGTTCGTCAGGTTTAGCTCATAAGAATGGAGGGAACTATTCAGGTTGGTTCTACTTGACAGATCTATTTGTTGAGAAGAAATTTCGCAATCAAGGCTTAGGTTCCGATCTACTAAAAGAATTAGAAGAAAACACAAGAACTATAGGAGTTCAAAACATTTGGCTTTGGACCTCCGGAGCACCTACATTGAGATTCTACACCAGACATGGTTACAAGCAATTCACAGAAATGGAGAACTGGTATTCTGATGGAAGTAGCCGAATTGGATTGAGAAAGAGTTTATAAACAATAAAGTCTATAAATAAAAAAAAGTATCACCTAGAATAATTAGGGGCTTCTTTAGTAATAGTCACATCATGCGGATGACTTTCGTTAATTCCACTAGCTGTAATTTTCACAAATCGTCCATGCTCTTTTAAAGTCGCAATGTCTTTGGCACCACAGTAACCCATACCAGCTCTGAGGCCACCAACAAATTGATGAATACTTTCGTATAATTCGCCTTTATAAGGTACACGACCAACAATACCTTCTGGTACTAACTTTTTAATATCGTCTTCTACATCTTGGAAATAACGATCTTTACTGCCTTGTTTCATGGCTTCCACAGAACCCATGCCTCTGTAAGATTTAAATTTTCTGCCCTCATAAATAATGGTTTCACCAGGACTTTCTTTAGTTCCTGCTAAAAGCGAACCTAACATCACTGTATCAGCACCAGCTGCAATCGCTTTTGGTATATCACCAGTATAACGAATACCACCATCTGCAATCACTGGCACACCAGAACCCTTAATAGCATTAGCGACTTCTAATACGGCTGAAAATTGTGGGAAACCAACACCTGCTACAACTCTTGTTGTACAAATAGAACCTGGTCCTATACCCACTTTTACAGCATCTGCTCCTGCTTCTACTAAATATTTTGCGGCTTCACCTGTAGCAATGTTTCCAACTATGACTTCGAGTTTTGGAAACTTCTTTTTAATGTCTTTTAATACCATCACCACACCTTTGGTATGGCCATGTGCTGTATCTATAATTACGGCATCTACTCCTGCTTTTACTAAAGCGGCTGCTCTGTCCACTGCATCACCAGTTACTCCTATTGCAGCTGCGACACGCAGTCTTCCGTAAGAATCTTTATTGGCATTTGGTTTTTGTGTCACTTTAGTAATGTCTCTAAACGTAATAAGACCTTGCAACTTATAATTGTCATCAACGATGAGTAATTTTTCAATCTTATTTTGTTGAAGAATCTTTTCCGCATCTTTTAACGAGGTTCCAACAGCAGCAGTAACTAAATTTTCTTTAGTCATAACGTCTATGATTGGTTTGTCGTTTTGGTGTTCAAAACGCAAATCGCGATTAGTCACAATACCTTTTAAGGTGCCATTATCATCAACAATAGGAATTCCACCTATACTATGCTCTGCCATATTTTGCTTAGCATCTGCAACCGTTGCTGTTAATGGTAAGGTAACTGGATCTATAATCATTCCGCTTTCTGCACGTTTTACACGACGCACTTTATCGGCTTGTTGCTCAATAGTCATGTTTTTGTGTAGCACACCAATACCGCCTTCTTGAGCCATGGCAATTGCCATTTTACTTTCCGTAACTGTATCCATAGCAGCAGAAACCACTGGAATATTAATGGTAATATTTCTCGTAAATTTTGTTTGAATATTGACTTCGCGTGGAAGAATCTCGGAAAATGCTGGAACTAATAGGACGTCATCGTAAGTGAGACCTTCACCTAAGATTTTATTTTCGTGTGCTTTCATGATGCAATTAAGATATAATTGCATGCAAATTTACACATTTTATTTCATTTAAAGCAACTATGAACATTTAAGTATAAATTCATGAAGACGTATAAATTAAATAGACATTATATGAATAAATATACATCTTTTTTCAAATAGCAATCATGGATTTAGAGTTAAATTCAATAAGAACTAAAATCGTACTAAAGGCTAATATTTTCTGAATCAAATATTTATAAATTTTATTTTTATTTATTCTAAATAAACTTGTTTAAACTAAAATCACACCTTAAATTTGCACATTCTAAAAAACGTTATTTTTAATAAGTCTAAATAAATGAATGTTAAATTAGCCCTATTATTGCCCGGATTAATACTTGGAGTAAACCTGCAAGCACAAGAAAAAACTAAAGAAAAGCCAAAAGATTCTATAACAAGTTTAGATGAGGTCATTATTAATGCAAATACAATTTTTGGCAGTAAATATGTCGCTAGAAACCGAACAGGATCTGCCTATTATTTATCACCTGAAGAGCTCAAAAAATTTAGCTATACCGATATTAATAGAGCTTTAAGATCTGTTCCCGGAGTCAACTTTTATGAAGAAGACGGTTTTGGTTTAAGGCCAAATATTAGTTTAAGAGGTACGTCGCCAGAACGAAGTGCGAAAATTTCTCTTATGGAAGATGGTGTGCTAATAGCACCTGCTCCTTATAGCGCGCCTTCCGCATATTACTTCCCTTCTGTAGCAAGGATGCAAGCCGTTGAAATTTTAAAAGGTAGCAGTCAGGTACAGTATGGTCCTTTTACAACTGGTGGTGCAATAAATATGATATCCGCACAGATACCTGATTCATTTAGCGGAGAAATTAGGGCCAATTACGGTAGTTTTAATACTAGCCAATTTCATGCTAGAGTCGGAGAAAGCAAACCTACTCTTGGATATATGGTAGAGTATCTTAATTATAATTCTAACGGTTTCAAAGATTTACCCGATAATAGTAATACTGGTTTTGATATTAATGAAGTGGTTGCTAAGTTTAGAGTTAATTCTAAGGCCGAAGCTAAAACACAACAAGCTTTAGAAATAAAATTTCAATATTCCGATGAAATCTCTAATGAAACTTATTTAGGCTTAACTGAGGAAGATTTCGACAGCTCACCTTTTTCTAGATACGCATCTTCTCAAGAGGACCAAATGAATGCAGAGCATTTGCAATTAATGCTAACACATAAATTACAGTTTAATAAAAACTTTAGAATTACCACAAATGGATACTACAACAAATTCAAAAGAAACTGGTACAAATTAGATGATGTTATATTTAATGGTGAAAAGGAGAAAATTGCCGATGTTGTTTCAAATCCTGAATCATTTACGAATCACTTAGAGATTTTAAAAGGAAATATAAATTCTTCTGATGATGCTTTATTAGTTAAGGCTAACAATAGGGCATATATATCAAAAGGTATACAGACAAAATTAGACTATCATTGGTATGGCGAAAACATATTTCACGATTTAGAAATCGGACTTCGTTATCATTACGATGAGGAAGATCGTTTTCAATGGGAAGATGGCTACAATATACTTAATGGTAATATGTCATTAACCTCTTTGGGTGAAAGAGGTGCCCAAGGCAATCGCATTAGCAGTGCTACTGCTTTTGCTGGTTCTATAATGTACAAAGTAAAATATAATGACCTAACATTAACACCTGGACTTCGATATGAAAATATTATTTTACAACGCGATAATTACAGTGATGATCCTAGTAGAACAGGTTTTGGTTTATCTTCTCGTGAAAACAAAGTAGATATTTTTATTCCAGGTATCGGTTTTAATTACGCTTTTACCAAAGAAATCTCTGTTTTTGGCGGTGTGCATAAAGGTTTTTCTCCACCTAGCAATCAAGAGGGTCAAAAACCAGAAGAGAGTATTAACTATGAACTTGGTTCACGTTTTGTTATTGGAAATGTGCGTGGTGAGCTTGTTGGTTTTTACAATGACTACAGCAACTTATTGGGTAGTGATTTAGCTGCAACAGGAGGTACAGGATCTTTAGAACAATTTAATGCTGGTGAAGTTGCAGTTAGCGGTTTAGAACTTCTGCTTAATTATGATTTATTATCTAAAAATAACAAATTCAGTTTACCTTTGACTTTTGGATACACATTTACTAATACCGAATTTTTAAACAGTTTTGGGAGTACTGATGCTCTTTGGGGAGAAGTTACTGAAGGTGATCAATTACCTTATATTCCGAAGCATCAGTTTAATCTAATGCTATCCTTAGAGCATAAGAAATATGAATTGAATATTAGTGGTCGCTACAATGGTGAATTTAGAACATTAGCTGGTTCTGGTAGTATACCAGATAACGAACTTGTCGCCTCAAATTTTATAGTAGATTTTTCGGCAAAATATCATTTTTCAAAAAATTTAACTGCAACAGGAAATATCATAAATATGCTCGATGAGGTCTATGCAGTATCGAGAGTACCAGCTGGTCTTCGTCCAGGACATCCTTTTGGTGCAAACCTAGGATTAGAATTTAGATTCTAAATTTAATATTGGTTGGTTCAAAAAAAGCACTACTTAAAATACAAGTAGTGCTTTTTTATTTATTAATTCTTTGTAAGTATTTTATAAATTCAATCAAAAATTTTCAACGGACTTAGTAAGTCGAAGCTATTTCGAAAAAATATTAGTTTTCAGCTTGTTCAACGCTAAAGTCAAAACGGCTTGAGATAGATGTAGCCATTTCGTCAATAGTTTCATTAGAGATATCCCAAAAGCCATTGTCTACCATTAATTGACCTAAGAAATTATCAACCTCGGTTTTTGTGAAATATGGTGCGGATGTGCCAGGTTTGCGTGTAAATTGTAAGGAATAAATAAACCCATAACCTTCAGACAAATCGTCAAAAGCTTTTGCTTTATTAGCTATTAAGTTTCCACCGCCTTGTTTCAAATAATATACAGATCGTATTCCTGCAATTTCAGAGATTTTTTCTCTTAGAATTTCAATTTGTTGATCTCTGAGATCATAATCTTTTCCTACTATAGCAGCTCTTCCTAACTTAAATGCGTTGTAGATTTCGTCTGCTATACCTGAAAAATCAGAGTCATTTTCAACTCGAGATATATATTTATTAAGAAAAAAATCTTGAAGTAATTGAGGCGACAACGCATTGTCAGTTCCATAAGCATATCCAAAAGCTTCATCCCAGAGATGTTCCATTTTAGTATAGTTCTCACCAGGTACTAAAATACCATTGTCATTGTCACTTCTATTATTTCCAGCATCTAAGACCGAAATGCTTAACTTATCATTTAGAATTTGATCTATCATTAGAGCACCAACTAAACTTTTACCAATCACTTGACCATATCGTAAACCCTTAGCATTAAATCGTTTTACAGTAATACCATCTGACTCGGCTAGCTTACCTGAATTTCCTGGAGTTGCATCTATAGTCCAATTAGGAAAAACTTCACTCAATTGCTTAGTAATCCAACCATCAAAATCTGACTTTATGCTATTTGAAAGCGTCATATTATTACCAAAATAGTCTTCAGAAACTGCTAAGTTTTCTCTGATACTTGTATTTGATTGATTTAAGGCTTGAGAACTAAAATAATCTCCTGTATTAGTAAAAAGGCCATTTAACTGTGGCTCTGAGCTACTATTATCATTGAAACTCAAGATAAATGCATCAGACATCAATATTTCGTCAGTTTGCTTTTTATAATTAATGGATGATGAACCGTTTCGAAAATATTGGTAAGTTGAAGGGACTATAAGTTGATCATCATTAGAACTGTTGTCATCGTTATTAGAACATGAGGCCATAATAAGGCATAAGACAATGACTAGATTTAGGGGAATCTTTTTCATTATTAGCTATTTTGTTATTAAAAAGGGAATCAAATATAAGATTAAAATGTCATTAAGTTTAACTCTAATGATAAATTAATGATCCTTTCTGGATTAAATTTAATGGTAGCGTGTAAAAATCTTGGTAGCTTCATTGTAAGAGCTCTCAAAACTCATCGCATTAAGATGATGCGCTTTTTTCTGAGTGAAGTAAGACAACATTTTTTCGGTTGGCATGTTCCCAGTCAATTCATCTTTTGCCATAGGACAACCACCAAAACCTTGTATAGCTCCATCAAAACGTCTACAACCTGCTTTGTATGCTGCATCAATTTTTTCGAACCATGTTGTTGGTGTGGTGTGCAAATGTGCACCAAATTCTATGTTCGAATAGGCTGGAATTAAGTTTGAAAACAGATAATCAATATTTTCTGGGTCTGAGCTTCCAATGGTATCACTCAGTGATAAAATCTTCACTCCCATTTTAGCTAAACGCTCAGTCCACTCACCTACTATATCCACATTCCAAGGGTCACCATAAGGATTTCCAAAACCCATGGAAATATAAACGACCACTTCTTTATTGCTTTTATCTGAAATTTCTAAAATCTCATTAAGGGTCACCACAGATTGAGCAATCGTTTTGTGAGTGTTACGCATCTGGAAGTTTTCAGATATTGAAAACGGGAAGCCTAAGTAATCAATTTCAGCATGTTGAGATGCATCATTAGCACCTCTGGTGTTGGCAATAATTGCTAAAAGTTTGCTTTCTGTTTTACTTAAATCTAGTTGCGCTAAAACAGCAGCTGTATCCACCATTTGTGGTATAGCTTTCGGAGAAACAAAGCTTCCGAAATCAATAGTATCAAAGCCTACACGCAGCAACGACTGAATATATTGGACCTTCTTTTCCGTAGGTATAAACTCCTTAATGCCTTGCATGGCATCACGTGGACATTCTATGATTTTTACGGCTTTGTTCATTAACACCAAATATAGTGGAAATTAAACCATACTAAAATCCAAAAAATTATAAAAGCCTAAAAAGTTTTTTAGAGGTATTTTCAATTCTTTATCAACTTCAAAGTTTCTACATTTTTTCCCTCTTTAACGTTTAGAAAATAGATCCCTTTTTGAAGATCTTGGACATCTAAAAATTTAACATCAGAAGCTCTTTTAATGATGCTACCTGAAATATTTAATAATGTTAGTCTACTAATTTCTTTTGAGAAATTTATATAATCTGATGTTGGGTTTGGGAATATAGATATTAATTCTTCTTTATAGCTATCAATACTTAATGTCGTATTAGTACTTTGAACGCTTGCAAGAGCTGAACTTCCACTTGATGATGTATTGCCACCCATAACGTATAACTCCCCATTTACACCTTCAGCAGAAGCATGTCGTCGATTTATTAAGTTGCTTGTTGTTTCTGTAAATGTATTTGTTGCCGTATCAAAATATCCTGTAAAAGTCTGATCAGAAAAATCACCCACTACATAAATCCTTGTTCCTACTACAGCTGTTGCATTTGCAGACAATGTTTGTGGTAAAGTATATTCATCTGTCCAAGTATCAGTTGCAATATCATAGACGTAAACTTTATCTGAAACACTACCATTAAAGCCACCAATGGCATAAAGCTTACCATTAACAACTTCGCCTTTAGTCTCTAGCGCAACTGGCATCGTAGCTAATTCAGTTAAAGTTAATGTTGCCGTATTTACAGCATACAATTTATTAGAAAAACCTGTAGCTGTGCTTCCACCAAAGGAATAGATGATATTACCATCTACCGATACTCCAGCGGCAGCAGCTGGTTGTGGATTTACCAGACCAGTATTTGTTACTGTTCCTGTTGATACATCTACAACCTCAATGGCATCATTAAATACGTTATTTGAGACATAACCATTAAAAATAAATAAGTTATTACCCATTATTGCCGCCGAACCAAAACGCTTGGCTATGGTACTGTTGGTTAAAACACTCCAAGAATTATTGGCAATATCAAACTTAAACACATCCATAGTGTAGCCACCAGCCAAACTAAATCCGTTAGTCACATAAATATGCGTACCATCATTGGCAGAACTAGTTGCGCTTTTTGCACTTGGCATGTCAGAGATACTAACAAAATTTGTTGTTTGAGCTTGTAATATTAGAGTTAAGAAAAGGAATGGTAATAAAGTGTAAAAATATTTCATACTAAATTCATATTATAAATTGGGTCAGTAAATATGTACAAAACTAAATAATATTTTGATTATTTAAAATGCTTTTATGAAGTTGATTTTCTATCTCGTATTTATTACAACAAAATGAAAACCGCAATACCAATAAATACTAAAATCTGAATCCATTTAAAAACCAGCCCAGAGTTTTTATGCTTTAAGGTATAGGTTTTAATTTGTCCTGCTAGTAATGCAATCATAGAAAAAATGACAAAGGAAATAAGCATAAATATTCCACCTAAAATATAGAATTGCCAAACAGTAGACATTGAATCACTAAATAAAAAACCTGGGAAAAAAGCTAAAAAGAAAATGGTAACTTTTGGGTTGAGAACATTCATAAAAAATCCCTGAATAAATAAACCTTTTAAGCTTTTCTTTGGAGCAACATTAGATTCCAAATCGATTTGTCCATCAGATTTAAACACTTTATAGGCCAAGTAAATTAAATACATGGCACCTAATAGTTTAATGACGAAAAAGATTGATTCATTTGAGGCAATAATAGCAGAAACACCAAAAGCTAATAACGTTGTATGAATTATACAGCCAGTAATTAAACCGCAAACTGTTGCCAATCCATAAGATTTTCCATTAGTAATACTCTGCACTAATACAAATATATTATCTGGTCCAGGCGAAATAGCCAATGCAGATGTTGCTAAGGCAAATGATAGAATTATCTGGTAGTTCAAAGTTAAAATTTGTACTAAAATACATTAAAACATAATTATTTGTAAAGTTGCGTAATTACTCTCGACCAAATTTGTAAAAACACTATGAAAAAAATTACTCTTATAGGTTTAATACCCTTAGCATTTTTATTTTCTATTAGTACCCAAGCCCAATCTACAGCGACTTATGATATTAATTTTACCAGCACATGGAATTCTAGCGACCATGGAACTCTGCCAAGTAATGCACATTGGTCTGACTTAGTTGGAGCAAATCACAATAGTAATATTACCTTTTTAGAACTAGGAGGTACTGCAACTACTGGCATTGAGAATGTTGCAGAAACCGGATCAAATACGGCCTTTAATTCCGAAGTCCAATCTGCTATTATTAATGGTGAAGCAGAACAATGGCTACAACAGTCTTTTTCTCCGTTTGCTGCCATAAGCTCCGCCACATTAAGTGATATTACAGTATCCCAAGATTTTCCACTATTAACTCTGGTATCAATGATAGCTCCAAGTCCGGATTGGATAATTGCAGTGAATAATCTGGATTTGTGGGACCAAAATTTAAACAAGTGGAGAGAAACATTTACTGTAGATTTATTCCCTTACGATGCTGGTACTGAAGATGGTTTTGGTTATTCTATAAATAATCCCGAAACAAATCCACAAGGTGTTATAACCAATATTGCTGGAGTCTCTGGTTATCCATTTAATTCAGCAAAAATTGGAACTTTAACGATTACTTTTAAAAGTACAACGCTAAGCACAAATGATTTTGCAAGCACTAATGAGGTTAGAATTTTTCCGAATCCAACTAATACTGGTAAAATTACAGTAACTAACTCAAACTCATTGGATCAAATAACTATCTATGATATTCTGGGTAAAAACGTTAAGCAATTAGATAATATTAATAATAAGGATAATACCATTATTAACGTTTCTGATTTAAACAAAGGTATCTACATTGTTAGATTGAAGAATATTTCAGGAAATACTGAAAGCAAAAAATTAATCATAAATTAAGGAATAAATTACCCAAATTGATTAAAGACAATTCGCGTCAGGTATTATCTTTATTAAAAATTATATTGAAATAGTTAGGCGCATTTATTGTGCCTTTTTTAATAAAGCTCTATTTATATCCTTTATAAGCTTAGGGCCTTCGTAAATGAATCCTGTATAAACCTGTACCAAATCGGCTCCTGCCTCAAGCTTTTCAATAGCATCTTTTGCCGAGTGTATACCTCCTACTCCAATGATAGGAAATGACTTCTTGCTTTTTTCGGCTAAGTATTGAATTACTCTTGTCGATTTATCTTTAATTGGTTGTCCGCTTAAACCACCATTACCAATGTCCTTGAGTCTTGTGTCACTAGCTTTTAGGCCTGTTCTATCAACTGAAGTATTGCTAGCAATAACACCATCGAGATTAGTTTCTTCTATCAATTCTACAATTTCATCTAATTGTATATCATTTAAATCTGGTGCAATTTTAAGGAGAATTGGCTTTTGATCATTAAAGGTAGAATTTGCTTTTTGTACAGCAGAAATTAACTCTAGTAAATAATCTTTGTCGTTTAATTTGGCGTGACTTCCCACGTTTGGGCAACTTACATTAAGCACAAAATAATCAACATAAGGGTGTAAAGCATTGAAACAATCTAAGTAATCTTTTGTATAATCTTCAGGAAGTGTTTGTGTGTTTTTACCTATATTTCCCCCAATAATGAGTTGTCCCTTATTTTTTTTCAGTTGGGCAATTGCAGCTTTAAGTCCTTCATTATTAAATCCCATTCGATTAATAATACCTTTGTCTTCTTTTAGTCTGAATAAACGTTGCTTAGGATTTCCTTCTTGGGCCTTTGGTGTTACGGTTCCTATTTCAATAAAACCAAAGCCAAAATTTGCCAATTCATTATATAAAACGGCGTTCTTATCGAAACCTGCAGCCAAGCCAACTGGGTTCTTAAATTTTAGTCCGAATAATTCGCGCTCTAGTCTTTTGTCCTCAACCAAATACAAGCTTCTAAATAAGCTTTTTATTCCAGGTAACTTAGAAATAGTTCTGATTAAAGAAAACGTAAAATGATGAATTTTCTCTGGATCGAAACGAAATAAAACAGGTCGAATAATGGCTTTATACATGAGAACGCTTTTGCTTTGCAAAAATAAACCAAATAGAATCAAATTAAAAGAAACTTGTGCCTTAACAAAGTGTTGATTATTTTTGAGTACAAACCAAATCCAATGACTTCAAAACAGCACATTATAGAAAGATTTATCAGCTACGTTACTATTGATACAGAATCTGACCCAAATTCTAAAACCACACCAAGCACCAAAAAACAATGGGATTTGGCCAATAAATTAGCGGAAGAACTAAAAGCAATTGGTATGAGCGATATCACAATAGACGACAACGCTTATATTATGGCAACGTTACCAAGTAATGTAGAACATGATGTACCAACCATTGGGTTTATTTCTCACTTTGATACCTCACCAGACTTTACAGGAGCGAATGTAAAACCGCAGATTATAGAGCATTATGATGGTAAAGACATAGTACTTAATGCAGAAGAAAATATCATATTATCACCAGATTATTTTGAAGATTTGTTGTTATACAAAGGTCAGACATTGATCACTACCGACGGTACTACACTCTTGGGAGCCGATGATAAAGCTGGTATTACTGAGATTGTTACAGCGATGGAGTATCTTATTAATCATCCAGAAATTAAACATGGTGCTATAAGAGTAGGTTTTACGCCAGATGAAGAAATTGGGAGAGGAGCACACAAATTTGATGTAGAAAAATTTGATGCAGACTGGGCTTACACCATGGATGGCAGTCAAATCGGTGAATTAGAATATGAGAATTTTAATGCTGCTGGCGCAACAATTACAGCCAAAGGCAAAATTGTCCATCCAGGTTATGCAAAAGGAAAAATGGTAAATTCTATGTACTATGCTACAGAATTTATTAATGCTTTACCACGATTAGAAACACCAGAACATACAGAAGGTTATCAAGGCTTTTTTCATTTGCATAGCATAGAAGGCAAAGTTGAAGAAACTATACTAAAATATATTGTTAGAGACCACGATAAAGCCAAGTTTGATGCGCGTAAGGCACTAATGGAAAAAGTGGTATTAGATCTCAACACAAAATTTGAAGCCGAAGTTTTTAAAATTGAACTCACCGACCAATACTTCAACATGAAAGAAAAGGTGGAACCAGTTATGCATATTGTTGATATCGCTGAAGAAGCCATGAAACAACTAGATATTAAACCTTTAATTAAACCTATCAGAGGAGGGACAGATGGTTCGCAACTTTCCTATATGGGATTACCTTGTCCTAATATTTTTGCAGGAGGTCATAATTTTCATGGTCGTTATGAGTATGTACCAGTAGAAAGTATGCTAAAGGCTGTTGAGGTGATTTGTAAAATTGCTGAGTTAACAGCTTTGAAAGCCAATAAATAATTTATTCTACATGATTCTAAACCGTTTTAGATTAAAAACAACGATTATAATATTTACCCTTGGACTATGTTTAACTAGTTGTATTGATGAACAAAAAAAGGAAAAAGAGTCTAATGAAAAAACCACTTTAGATGGTATGGAAATCATAGCTAAAAAATTGCGTCACGTGGTTCTTTTTAAATTTAAGGAGTCTGCAACAAAAGATGATATCAAAAAAATAGAAACTGCATTCATAGAACTACCAGATAAAATAAAAGAAATAGAGGATTTTGAATGGGGTCTAAACAATAGTCCAGAAGGATTGGATAAAGGTTTTACACATTGCTTTTTTGTAACATTTAATAGTGAAGAGGCAAGATCAAAATATTTACCACATCCAGACCACAAAGCCTTTGTAGATATACTTGGTCCTCATTTAGAGGATGTTTTGGTTATAGACTATTGGGCCAAATAATATTTATAATAACATGAATTATAAAATTTAAAAACTCAAAATGCCAACTTCAAAACAACTTTCAAAACACGTTTACCAAGTCTATTTTGGTGGTAATTGGACAGAAGTTAATTTAAAAGACACGGTCTCTAATATTTCATATAAAACTGCAAGTCAAAAAAAAGAAGGTTTTAATTCAATTCTAGCACTCACCTATCACATTCATTATTTCACGAAAGTTCAATTACGCGTTTTAGAAGAAGGTATTTTAGAAGGCAAAGACAGTGAAAGTTATAACCATCCAAATATTACATCGCAATCTGAGTGGGAAGCCTTACATAAAGTGATGTGGCAAGATGCAGAGCGATTTACAGAGTTATTAGAACAATTACCAGACTCCATTTTAGATCAGCCTTTTACTGATAAGAAGTATGGCACTTATGCTACTAATCTTATGGGTTTAATTGAGCACACACATTATCATTTGGGGCAAATTATAATTCTAAATAAAATGATAACTCAATATTAAATCACGTGAAAGAATATCATAAAAAAATGGCCTATAGCTCCGCCTAAAACAAATAAATGCCAAATCACATGATTGTATGGAATACGTTGAATAGCATAGAAAATTATACCCACAGTATAAGATAAACCACCAGCAAACAACCACAAAATTCCATTTGGACCAATTGTTTCGGACAAGTTTGAAAAATCAAATACAATAAGCCAACCCATCACTAAATATAGAAGGGTTGAAAAAATTTCGAATTTTCCCGTAAAAAAGAGTTTTAAAATAACACCAAACGTAGCAACTCCCCAAACTACCCAAAAAAGTGTCCAGCCTAAACTATTTGATAGACTAATTAGTAATACTGGAGTATAAGTTCCTGCAATAAGCAGATAAATACTAATATGATCTACAATTCTAAAATAATGCTTCCTTTTTTCATCTTTAACGGCATGATAAAATGTAGAAGCTGAAAACAGAATTATTATTGAAATTCCATAAATAATAACACTAAATAGACTAAAAGGTATATCAGTATCTACATACACAATCAGCAACACCAAAGCAACAATTCCAAGAGCAGCACCAATACCATGTGTCCATGTGTTGAGTTGTTCCTCTAACTTTGATTGTGTTCGCATTTAACCTTTGGGTTTAGATTTAGTTTCAGATTTGGGCTTTGACCATTTATCAACACAGGCATAAAAATCGATATCAAAAGCAGGATCTTGACGCTTTAATCGCTCATTTTGAAACGCACGTTGCAAAATATCTTCAATTAAATAGTCCTCTTCTTCAACTAAGGGGTTGAATTCTTTTTTTAGGGAAATATCAAATAAACTAGCAGTATTATTAAACCAAAAGGCACGCCAACCACTCCGTAACTCTTTAATGAGTTGAAAGGTAGTTTTCCCTGTTTGTCTGTGAATCAATTTCACTAAAATTTGACCTTCAGTTTTTGTCAATTTTTTTAACTCTGCAGAGAACTCGTCTTCTATATATTTCTGAATAATCTTAGCATAGCGTTTTTTATCACTTCTTCGCTCTAATTCATCTAATCGTTTTTGTAGTGCTTCTAAACGTTCCGCAGCAAGCTTGGCGTAAGGATAAACTTTTAATGTTTTTCGACGTAGTATGATATATCGAATTCGTGCATCTCTATCCTCAAAATTTAAGTTAGGTAGCACCATAACCTCATCTAATTCTACAGCTGTAACAGGAATAGAATCACCTTCAATAATCATGTAATGTACCTGAGTTGAATCTTGTTTTACAGGATCTTCTTGGGCAAAAATAGCCAGTGAAAAAAACAGTGCTATGTAGGTAATATATTTCATGAATTTATATTATACTAAAACCATTCCAAAATTAAGAATTAATATATCCTTTAACCTTAAATTCGTATTAATATTATTATTTTTAAAGAAAAATTTTACACACATGGCTAAAAAGCAATTACTAAACAAAAAGTCCATGGACTTTTTAGAAAAATACTTAAATAACGCTTCACCTACAGGATATGAATGGGAAGGACAAAAAATCTGGATGGATTATCTAAGACCTTATGTAGATGAATTTATTACAGATACTTATGGTACAGCAGTTGCCGTGATTAATCCAAAGGCCAAATTTAAAGTGGTTATTGAAGGTCATGCAGATGAAATTTCTTGGTATGTCAACTATATTTCTGACAAAGGTTTAATCTATGTGATAAGAAATGGTGGTAGTGATCATCAAATTGCTCCGAGTAAAATTGTAGATATTCACACTAAAAAAGGCATTGTAAAAGGCGTTTTTGGATGGCCAGCAATACATACTAGAAGCAGAGCAAAAGAAGAACCACCTAAACCAGACAATATTTGTATTGATATAGGAGCTAAGGATAAAAAAGAAGTAGAAAAAATGGGAGTTCATGTAGGTTGTGTAATCACCTATCCTGACGAATTTCATATTTTGAACAAAGACAAGTTTGTATGTAGAGCCTTAGACAATAGAATGGGAGGTTTTATGATTGCTGAAGTTGCACGTTTACTTCATGAAAACAAAAAGAAACTGCCTTTTGGATTATATGTCACCAATTCTGTGCAAGAAGAAATTGGTTTGCGTGGAGCTCAAATGATTACTGAGACCATACAGCCAAATGTTGCTATAGTTACAGACGTAACGCACGATACCACGACTCCAATGATTGATCCTAAAAAGCAAGGTTTAGCAAAAATTGGTGATGGGCCTGTAGTCGCTTATGCACCAGCTGTACAACAAAAACTAAGGGATTTAATCACAGATACTGCTGAAGAAAAGAAAATACCTTTTCAACGCGCAGCATTATCAAGAGCTACTGGTACAGATACAGATGCCTTTGCCTACAGTAATGGAGGTGTAGCTTCGGCTTTAATTTCTTTGCCATTACGATATATGCACACTACTGTAGAAATGGTACATAAAAGTGATGTAGAAAACGTTATAAAATTGATTTACGAAACACTCTTAAAAATAGAAGACGGAGAAACGTTTAGCTATTTTAAATAATAATACTAAAGCATATAAATGGTACACTGTCACATTGAGCGCAGTCGAAATGCTTAGAAAGTCAAAAATATATAGTTTTCGACTGCGCTCAAACTGACAGAGATTTTAAAAGCTTTTAAATATTTATATGTCACTAACTAACCAAAAAGATAAATTTGACTTTCCAGAAGATATTGTCTATTTAAATACGGCTAGCTTTTCACCTGCCTTTAAATCGGTTAAGACTGCTGGTTTAAATGCAGTAAAAGCAAAATCTCGTCCTGATTATTTTCAATCTTCAGATTTATTTGATCCAGTAATAGAGCTTAGAAAATTATTCGCAAAAGTTATTGATTCAGATGACTACAATCGTATAGTTACAATTCCCTCAGTATCTTATGGAATGGCGAATGCAGCCAGAAATATTACGCTTCAAAAAGGAGATGAAATAATTTTAGTAGAAGAGCAGTTTCCAAGTAATGTTTATATATGGAAGGAACTAGCGGATAAATTTGAAGCTAAAATTATTACCATAAAACAACCGAAATATATAGCAGATTGGAATCATAAAATTCTTGAGGCTATCACAGAAAAAACAGCTGTTGTTGCTATAGCTCAAATCCATTGGGCTAATGGTTTCATATTCGATTTAAAAGCTATTAGAGAAAAAACAAAACAACACAAAGCATTATTAATTATTGATGGAAGCCAATCTATTGGTGCACTACCCTTCTCTATTAAAGACATTCAACCAGATGCTTTAATTTGTGCTGGTTATAAATGGCTATTTGGTCCTTACGGTTGTGCCTATGCTTATTACAGTGACTATTTTGATGATGGAATACCAATAGAGCAAAATTGGTCTATTCGCTTAGGAAGCGAGAATCTGTCTGGTTTAACCCAATACCAATCCGAATACAAACCAAAAGCTCAGCGCTATGCTGCAGGAGAATCTGCAAGTTTTATTTATATAAAAATGCAAATAGCAGCTTTAAAAGAAATTTTAAACATCAATCCTCAAGATTTACAAGATTATTGCAATTCTATCACAGAAGATGCGTTAGAAAAATTAAAAAATATTGGTTTTCGAAGTGAATCGCCAGAACTTAGAGCAAAACATTTATTAGGTATTAAGATTCCAAAAACTATTGATCTAGATAAATTGAAGCACCAACTGAAAAATGCAAATATCATTGTATCATTCAGAGGTGATTACATTCGTTTGTCTTGTCACTTATTTAATACCAAAGCACATTTTGAAAAACTAGTTAAAACTATAACATTAGTCACCCAATAATGGATGAATATATCGACATAGTGAATTCATCAGGGGAACCAACAGGCAAAAGCGCTTTAAAATCTGAAGCGCATAAAAATGGTTGGTACCATAACACTATTCATTTATGGCTTTACACAACTAAAGGTGAAATTTTATTACAGCAGCGCTCTCACAAAAAAGTGATTTATCCTTTACTTTGGGATGTTTCGGTTGCAGGTCATATCGATTCTGGTGAAACGTTTATTAGTGCTGCACTAAGAGAGACTAAAGAGGAAATTGGATTGCAATTAGAAGCAAATCACCTTCAAAAAATTGGTGTTTTTCTTCATGAAACAAATTATGCTGAAGGCAAAATCAAAGATAATGAATATCATCAAGTATATATATCAGAGTTACACATCGATATAAATGAACTATTACCTCAGGAAGATGAAGTGGAAGCATTAAAACTCGTATCTTTTGAAGAATTTGAAGACTTACTAACCAATAGTGAATCTAATCATCATTTTATACCGAGTAACAAATCATACTATTCATTTGTTTTGAATGCCATTAAAGACCGATTGAAAACATGAATTTACTCTTATTAGCAGTTGCACCAGTATTTACGATTATAATATATATTTATTTTCAAGATAAATACGAAAAAGAACCAGCAGGCTTACTTATTGCAAGTTTTCTTTTTGGTGCAATAGTTAGCATCATCATTGTTACAATCTTATATTTATTTACAGGGCATTTTATTCCTATCACAGATAAATTTAGTGTGTGGCAGCAATTCATACAAGCTTTTGTAGTGGTTGCATTGTCTGAAGAATTTAGCAAATATGTAATCGTAAAATACTTTAACCAACCAAAAAAAGCCTTTAACGAGCCTTATGACGGAATTATATATGCCGTTATGGTATCCATGGGCTTTGCATGTACCGAAAACATTATGTATGTGCTAGAAGGAGGTTATCAAACTGCAATTTTAAGGGCTTTTACTGCTGTGCCTGCACATGCAACCTTTGGAATTCTGATGGGCTATTTTATGGGAAAGGCGAAATTTTCAAACAATAGATTTAAATTAAATATGGCTGGACTATTTTTAGCCGTTTTGTTTCATGGAGCCTATGACTTTTTCCTATTTATAGGATTTATTCCTGGTATTTCTATTGGAGCATTTATATCATTAATAATTGGTATCTTTTTATCGCGAAAAGCCATAAAACGACATCAGGATAATTCGCATTTTAAAACGCCTCAAAAAACAATTGAAGAACATGATTAATTTCATGTTTTTAGAGCCTTTTAATGTATAATTTTAACCTCATAAAAATGTAACTATGTATAAAATTAAAGTGAATGCTTCGCATCAATTTGATCTTACCAAAACAGATGCTGAAGCCCTTGACTGTATTGAAATTACTGACAATACTTATCATATACTTCAAGAGAACAGTTCTACTAAAGCTACTATCTTAGATACAAACTTCAATAAAAAACTTTATACTGTTAAAGTGAATAATAATATTTATGAAGTTAATATTAATGATGCTTTAGATCAACAAATTGAAGCCTTAGGTTTTGAAGTTGGAAAATCTAAAAAAGTAAATGATATAAAAGCACCAATGCCAGGATTGATTTTAGAAATTAATGTCAATGAAGGACAAGAAGTTAAAGAGGATGAAGCCTTACTGATTCTTGAAGCCATGAAAATGGAAAATGTGATAAATTCACCTAGAGACGGAGTTATAAAATCAATCAAAGTGAAACAAACAGAGACTGTAGATAAGAATGCACTTTTAATAGAATTCGAATAGTATGAAAAAAATATTAGTAGCTAATCGAGGAGAAATTGCCATTCGTGTGATGCGAACAGCAAAAAAAATGGGTATTAAAACTGTTGCTGTATATTCTGAAGCAGATAGAAATGCGCTACATGTAAGGTATGCAGACCAAGCAGTTTGCATTGGTCCCGCTCCATCTAACCAATCTTACTTAAGAGGAGATAAAATTATAGACGTTGCTAAAGCATTGGATGTAGATGGTATTCATCCTGGCTATGGTTTTTTGAGTGAAAATGCTGATTTTGCTGAATTAGCAGAAAAAAATAATATCATATTCATTGGTCCACGCTCCAAAGCGATTAAGATGATGGGAGATAAATTAGCGGCTAAAGATGCTGTTAAGGATTATGATATCCCAATGGTTCCTGGTGTTGATAGAGCAGTTACAGATCCAACTGAAGCCGTTCAGATAGCTAAAGAGATTGGGTTTCCAATTCTAATAAAAGCTGCAGCAGGTGGTGGTGGAAAAGGAATGCGAGTTGTTGAAAAAGAAAAGGATGTTGAAGAACAAATGAAGCGTGCCATTAGCGAGGCAACTTCAGCTTTTGGTGATGGCTCAGTCTTTGTAGAAAAATATGTGACTTCACCCAGACATGTCGAAATACAGGTTATGGCAGATAGCCATGGAAATATTTTACATTTCTTTGAACGCGAATGTTCCGTACAACGCCGTCATCAAAAAGTGGTAGAGGAAGCCCCTTCTGCTGTTTTAACTCCAAAACTGAGAGAAGAAATGGGACAAGCTGCGATTAACGTGGCACGCTCTTGTGATTACCTTGGAGCTGGTACTGTGGAATTTTTATTAGATGCAGATCACAATTTCTATTTCTTAGAAATGAATACAAGACTTCAGGTAGAGCATCCTGTATCTGAATGGATTTCTGGTGTTGATTTGGTAGAACTTCAAATTAAAGTTGCTAGAGGTGAAAAATTAGACATTAAACAAGAAGATTTAAAAATTAATGGTCATGCCTTAGAGCTTCGTGTTTATGCAGAAGATCCTATGAATGATTTCTTACCGAGTGTCGGTAACTTGGAGGTTTACAAATTACCTGTTGGTAAAAACATTAGAGTTGATAATGGATTTGAAGAAGGTATGGACATTCCTATTTATTACGATCCGATGCTATCAAAGCTTATTACATATGGAGACACTAGAGAGGAAGCAATAGAATTAATGATTAAAGCCATAGATAATTATCATGTAAAAGGAGTACAGACAACATTAGCTTTCGGTCGTTTTGTTTGTGAGCATGAAGCTTTTAGAAGCGGTAATTTTGACACACATTTTGTAAAAAACTACTACTCACCTAGCTTACTTGTAGAACAGCATAAAATTGAAGCTGAAATTGCGGCAAAAATTGCATTGAAAAAATATTTAGAAGATCAGAAATTATTAAGATTACCTAATTAAGACATTATGAATTCCAAAATAAAAACACTAAACGAAAAATTAGCATTATCTCAATTAGGAGGTGGACAAGTCCGAATAGATAAACAACACCAAAAGAAAAAACTAACTGCAAGAGAACGCGTATTGTATTTGCTAGATGAAGGTTCCTTTGAAGAAATTGGTGCGTTAGTTACACATAGAACTAAAGACTTCGGCATGGCTAACCAAAAGTTTTATGGCGATGGTGTTGTGACTGGTTATGGAACAGTAAATGGAAGACTTGTTTATGTATTCGCTCAAGACTTTACTGTTTTTGGTGGTTCATTATCAGAAACTCATGCAGAAAAAATCTGCAAAATTATGGACATGGCCGTGAATGTCGGTGCACCAATAATAGGACTCAATGATTCTGGTGGAGCACGTATACAAGAAGGTGTTCGTTCTTTAGGTGGCTATGCCGATATTTTTTATAGAAACGTACAAGCATCTGGAGTGATTCCGCAGATTTCTGCAATTATGGGACCTTGTGCTGGTGGTGCTGTATATTCACCTGCCATGACAGATTTTACTATAATGGTACAAGATACAAGTTATATGTTTGTAACTGGACCAAATGTTGTAAAAACAGTAACCAATGAAGAAGTTACAAGTGAGGAGTTAGGTGGAGCAAGTGTTCATTCATCAAAATCTGGTGTTGCACATAAAACCTCAACCAATGATATTGAATGCTTAGAAGATGTAAAGACTTTGTTAAGTTACTTACCACAAAGCAATAGAGAAACAGTAGAAGATTTACCATTTCAATTAAAAGAAGAAATTAGAGAAAGCTTATCTGATATAGTGCCAGAAAATCCTAATAAGCCTTATGATATGCATCAGGTTATTGAAGGCATTATTGATGAAGATTCATTCTACGAAATTCATAAAGATTATGCAGAAAATATCATTGTAGGTTTTGCTCGTCTAGGAGGAAAATCGATAGGTATTGTTGCTAATCAACCTATGTTTTTAGCTGGTGTTCTTGGCGTAAAAAGTTCTAAAAAAGGTGCACGTTTTGTAAGATTTTGTGATGCGTTTAATATTCCATTATTAGTTTTAGAAGATGTTCCAGGATTCTTACCAGGAACAGATCAAGAATGGAATGGTATTATTGTGAATGGGGCAAAACTACTTTATGCTTTTAGTGAAGCTACAGTGCCAAGAATTACTGTAATTACCAGAAAGGCTTATGGCGGAGCTTATGACGTAATGAACTCAAAACATATTGGTGCTGACATGAATTTTGCATGGCCAAATGCAGAAATTGCCGTAATGGGAGCTAAAGGTGCTGCGGAAATTATATTTAAGCGCGAAATTGTTTCTGCTGAAGACCCAGAAGCAAAATGGAAAGAAAAGGAGGCTGAATATGCTGAGCTATTTGCCAATCCGTATAGTGCGGCAGAACGTGGGTTTGTTGACGAAGTTATTTTACCAAAAAATACAAGACGTAAACTTATAAAGGCATTTAGTATGCTTGAAAATAAGGAGGTAAATAGACCTAAGCGTAAGCATGGGAATATTCCGCTTTAATCAAATATGCGGCCATAATAGTTTAAATCTACTATTTCACCTTTTGTTGTTCTGTAATCTTTTCTGATGGTACCTTCGAGCTCAAATCCATTTTTAAGGATTACAGCAATACTTCCTTTATTTCTACTATTAGCTCTGCACAGTAGTTTTATAAATTTATACTCTACAATAATATGATCTATGACTAAATTTGTTGCTTTTGATACTATACCTCTACCCTCATAATCTTCATCTATAAATGAACCTAATTCTGCTTTAGGCACATTCATATCAATATTTTTTACATCTACTAAACCAATAAATTTGTTGGTATTGACATCGGTTATCATATAAGGCAAATAACTTATAAAATTAATACGTTTTTGGATTTCAACTCCGTAAGCTAAAGTATCTTCTAAAGTGCGTGTTTTAGAAACTGTACCTGCAAAGAAATCTTCTAGTCTTGCTCTATTATTATCAATTAAATTGAAAAGCTCTTCACCTTCATTAGGTTGGAGTAAATCAATTTTAAAATTATCAAATATCATTTTCATACTATTCTGGGAATTTACTTTTATTTATTCCTGGGACAATTCGAAGTGCATTTTTATAATATACTTTTTTTAATACTTCATCTGATAAATCTAAACCATACATTGGCCAAAATGCATGATACTTTTTATGGTAAGGGAAATACTCATCATCAGATTCTAGAACTCTAAAATAGGTTGGAAATTCTTCTGGTTTCCAACTATCTTTTCCAAATAAGATTCGGTCTTGATACTTTTCGAAGAATGCTTTTGCAAATCTTGGTTGACGTCCTAATTCTGCTATAATAGCACCAATGCCTACATTCATATTTGGCATTTCATCTAACAGCTCAGCCAGCTTACCTAAATCATTAGCAAACCAACCCATATGAGCATTAATAAAAGTGGTATTCTTATGCTTTTTAAACATATTATGTTGTTCTTGTATAATCTGCTCCCAAGGCGCTGGGTTATTGGCCCCACGTTTTCTGTTTGGCCGTGTTTTCAGTTCAAGCCAACGTTCATTGTCACCATCAAAATCATCCCAAAAAGATTTTGGATCTGCAGAATGTATTAATACCGGAATACCTAATTCACCACACTTAGCCCAAATTGGATCCAATCGAGCATCATCAATGGCTAAACGCTTTCCTTCAGAATCAGTATTACGTAATCCTAGACTTTTATAAACTTTAAGACCAACAGCACCTGCTTTAACATCTACTTCTAACTGTTTTACTTTTTCTTCTATCCATTCATCCGCTCCAGCTCCCTCAAAATCAATATTACAAAATACCATAAAACGCCCAGGATAATTGGTATTTGCATTAGCCAAAGCTTTAACTAAATTTTCACCTGTTCCTCCACTTAAATTGACCATTACCTGAAGATTCAAGGTATCCATGGCAGTAATTACAGGTTTCAAATCTTGAGTAGCCATTCTAAATTGATGACCGTGAACATCTATAAATGGGAATTTTGCACGTTTTACGATCTTACCAGGTACTACAAGAGTTGATTTAGGATTATATGCTTCGAAAGTTAAGTCTTGAGCTATACTAGTGTTTGAAATGAGTAATGATATTAATAAGAATACTGTAATTCTGATTTTCATATAGATTAATTTTTATCAAATATAAATTTATATAAAACGCTTGATGATTATGACAGTTTATGATGCGTTTAACACTTATATTTTCGCTTGAAAAGTGTACAAATCATAATAACGTCCTTTAGCTTTTATTAATTCATCATGTGTACCGCGCTCTGCAATATGTCCAGCTTCGATGACTAAAATTTGATTAGCCCTTTTTATTGTACTTAAACGGTGCGCTATAACTATGGTGGTTCTATTATGGGTTAATTCTGATAAACTTTTTTGAATTAAGCCTTCACTTTCTGTGTCTAAATTAGAAGTCGCTTCATCTAAAATAATGATTTTAGGGTCCGCTAAAATGGCTCTTGCAATAGCAATTCGTTGTCGCTGTCCTCCAGACAATTTCACGCCACGTTCACCTATTAGAGTTTCTAAACCATCATCAAAGCGATCTGTAAACTCATTGACATAAGCCGCTTTTACCGCATACTGTAGTTGGGATTCTGTTGCATCTGGTCGAGGAAACATAATGTTCTCTCTAATTGTACCTTCAAACAGGAATTCGTCTTGCAGTACAACACCTAAGTGCCGTCTAAAGCTGTTCAACTTTACTTTTGATAAATCTTGACCATCAATGGTAATCATACCAGATTCGGGATTTAAAAATGTAGCTGATAAACCTGCTATTGTTGATTTACCAGAACCCGAACTACCAACTAATGCAATCACTGAACCAGAAGGTGCTTCAAAATTAATATTATGCAATACTGGTTTACCTTCTTCATAGGCAAAAGACACGTCATTAAATTTTATATCGCCTTTTATAGTTTCTAATTGAATGGTTCTATCTTCTTGTTCATCTTCGGCAGCTAAATTCATGAGCTCTTCTGTTCGGTCTAAGCCAGCCAATGCTTCCGTTAATTGGCTACCAATGTTACTCATTTGTACAATTGGGGCAATCATAAACCCAAGGATTAAAGTAAAAAACAAAAATTCACCTGTGGTCATTGCCTCTTGGATCATATAATAACCACCAATCCCCATAATTCCTGTAGTTGCTACACCTATTAAAAATGTTGAAGAACTTGTCATTAAAGCTGTTGCGGTTAAACTCTTTTTAACGTTTTCAAATAAACGCTCCACACCTTTTTCGAACACTTTATTCTCTTGTTCTTCAGCATTAAATGCCTTAATTACCCTAACACCTGCGAGTGTTTCAGTTAATCTACCCGTGACCTCTGCATTTATCTTACCTCGGTTTCTAAAAACTGGTCTAATAAATTTAAATGCTTTTAATGCAACAATTCCGAATAACGATAATGGTACAAAAACGAATAACGTCATCCATGCATTTAACTTTATCAAAATGACTAAGGAAACGATTGCAGTGAATGAACCACCAACTAATTGTACCAAACCTGTACCTATTAAATTTCGTACTCCTTCAACATCGCTCATAATACGTGATACCAAAGCACCCGATTTAGTATTATCAAAAAAACTAATGGGCAATGAAAGTACTTTCTTTTGGACTTGTGCTCGCAATTCTGAAATTAGAAATTGGGCTTGAACACTCAAAATTCGAGTTAATAAAAAAGAAGTTACAGACTGAACTAAAATTGCTGTGAGCACGATACCAATAAGCATGTATAATCCATTAAAATCTTTATTTGGCACTACATCATCTAACAATACTTTACTCTGCCATGGTAAAATAAGACCAGATAAGCTCCTAATTACGATTAATACTAAACCTATAAGAACTAAATTACGTCTTGGCCAAATTATGGTCTTAAAGGCAGTTGCCATTGTAACCTTTGGCTTGTCTTTTTTGAACTTTTTAGGACTATCTTTTAAGTGTTGCATTTAATTTTTATGTAAATATACGTTTGTCTGAAACTACAGAACAATGAATCAATTGTGTTTTATAATTTATTTTGAAAATAGAAACTCAATTCTTAATCCAGCAAATGTCTATGATAATTAATTTGACCTAAATGATATGCTAAGTGCGTTGTGAGATGTACTAAAAAATATTCTGTTGTCATCGTATATTCGAATACGCGAGGCTTGTATTCTTTCTGCAAATGTTCTTGAGTTAATTTACTTAAAGTCTTTTCTACAACTTCAACAGTATTATCTATCTGCTTAATCAAATCTAATTTTGAAATATCTTTGAGAGAGAATTCTAAATCACGCTGTCTTACATAACCTGAATCTCCTAAAATTGCACCTATAAAATGATTTAAATTTCCAACGAGATGAAGACACAGATTTCCAGCAGAATTTGAAACCGAACCATCTGTTTTCCAAAGATTAGCTTCATCATTATATAACTGGATTTCCGTTTTTAACTTATTGAGATCTCTACTAAATAGTTTAATTAATGTCTCTGTTAACATGCAATGTATTTAATATATATTAATATCTGATTTTAGTATTACTTCCAATCAAAAATAGACATTTATTGCCTTACTTTTATGCCATGCAAAACCAACAACGTTCGCAATTAGAATTTGTGGTCTTAATGGCTGCTTTAATGTCTATCGTAGCCGTATCAATTGATGCCGTATTACCTGCACTTCCTATAATTGGCAATTATTTAAGCAGCTTAGGTGATGTTGAAAATCAAAAAATTATTACGCTTATATTTTTAGGGCTTGGTGTTGGCCAACTTATTTTTGGACCACTCTCAGATAGTTTTGGACGCAAACCAATGGTATATTTTGGTTTTGGCGTTTTTGTCATAGCTTCCATTATTTGTATTACTACTAAAAACTTCGAAATGATGCTTTTTGGGCGAATTCTACAAGGAATAGGGTTATCATCACCAAGAACAATGTGCATTGCTATTGTTAGAGACTCTTACAATGGAGACCATATGGCTAAGATTCTATCAATTGTAGTAATGACCTTTATTTTAGTACCTGTAGTTGCACCAATGCTAGGACAGTTTTTATTATTTCAGTTTGGTTGGAAATCTATATTTACTTTCAACTTAGCTTTTGGCTTTTTGGTACTTATATGGTTTTGGAGACGACAACCAGAAACGCTTCATAAAGAATATAAAAAATCCTTTAGTCTTTCTATTTTTAAAACAGGTACAATAGCTTTTTTTAAAATCAAATCTGCAATAATTTACACCTTATTATCCGGCTTTATCACTGGTTCTTTTATGGTATATTTAAGTACCTCGCAACAAATTTTTCAGCAACAATATGATTTAGCAGAATACTTCCCTTATATTTTTGCGAGCTTAGCCATAACCATAGGTTTAGCCACTTATTTTAATAGTCTCTTGGTAATGCGATTTGGAATGAAAAACTTAGTGAATATTGCTTTAATTGCCTTCATAATTATTTCTTTACTATACGTTTTACTTCATTGGTCTGGGAAAAATCCAAGTATTGAAGTACTATTATTATTTTTAAGTCTGCAATTTGCAAGTGTAGCCTTTTTATTTGGAAATCTTAGAGCCTTAGCCATGGAACCCTTGGGACATATTGCAGGTATCGGGTCGGCTTTAAATGGTTTTATTTCTACAGTTATGGCAGTGCCAATTGCAAATTATATAGGAAGTTTTGTAAAAGATTCAGTTGTACCACTTTTTATTGGTTTTGTGGTATGCGGAGTCATTTCTATAGTACTATTCTATTTTAATAGCAGTACCCTTAGAAAATTATTAAAAACGGTTTAAAAAATTTCTAAACTTCCCTTCCCTTCTCTAATAATCTCTGGTGGACTAATTGATAAATCAATTATTGTTGAAGCTTCATTACCACCATAACCTCCATCAACGACGATATCTACCAAATTATGCCACTTTTCTAGAATTAATTCTGGGTCTGTGGTATATTCAATAACATCATCTTCATCTCTGATAGATGTAGAAACTATTGGATTTCCTAAAGCAGCAACTAAATTTAAAGCAATTGAATTATCTGGTACTCTAATACCAACTGTTTTTCGTTTTTTAAACGGGTTTGGAAGATTCTTTGAACCTGGTAAAATAAAAGTATATGCACCAGGTAAGGCGCGTTTTAAAATTTTAAATGTTGTGGTGTCAATTTGTTTCACATAATCACTAAGATTGCTTAAATCTTCGCAAACAAATGAAAAATTAGACTTTTCGAGCTTCACTCCTTTAATTCTTGCAATACGTTCTAAGGCCTTAACATTAGTAATATCGCAACCTAAACCATAAACAGTATCAGTCGGGTAGATGATTAAACCTCCACGCTTTAAGGTTTTAACTACCTTCTGAATTTCTCTAGGATTAGGGTTTTCAGGATATATTTTAATAAATTCGGCCATAATATGTATCTTACAAATACGTTTACAATGTAAATAATTTTTCAACATGAAATCCTTAAAATTTATATTCAATAGTTTATTTGTCATTGTACTATTTATATCATGTTCTTCTGAGAGTTCAGATGATGGCAATCTAGATATATTAAATCCATTAGCTGCCTATGAAGAATTAGACATTTCTTATGGAAGTGATAGCGATCAGGTTTTCGATTTATATTTACCCGCTAATAGAACTAGTGCTACGAAAACCGTGATTCTTATTCATGGTGGTGGATGGACATCTGGTGACAAAGCAGATATGAACCCATTTAAGGAATATATAAAGACACAAATGAATGGGTATGCTATTGTGAACATGAATTACAGATTGGCAGACGAAAACAATCCACCTTACCCAATGCAAATAAATGACATAACAACTGTTGTGGATTATTTAGAAACTAATCAAAACAACTATACTATTTCTAATGATATTGGTTTTGTAGGAGTTAGTGCTGGTGCACATTTGTCATTATTATGGTGTTATGCTTTTGATGTTGAAAACCAAAGTGAAATGGTATGCAGTGTTGTTGGTCCAACCAACTTTACAGATCCAGTATATTTAAATAATACAAATCCTTTAATACAAGAAATATTAGATGCCATAGGAACTGACACATCCATACCGTTTTTAGAAGAAGTAAGTCCTTATCATAGAGCAACAGTGTCATCACCTCCTACAATTATGTTTTACGGAGGGCAAGATCCATTAATACCAACAACGCAAGGCACAGATATGAGAGATAAGCTTGAAGAACTAAACGTAACTCATGAATTTAACTTCTATCCAGACGAAGGCCATGGTTGGGTTGGGTTGAATTTATTAGATACAACCCTAAAATTAAGAACCTTTATTGAAACACATATGCAATAATTAATTACCGCATTATTGTAAGCTTCGCAAAACGCAACAATAATTTTTTAGTATCTCCTTTTTGAAATTTAATTTCTGCTTTAGCATCGCCTCCTTTACCTTCAATTTTCATTACTTCCCCCCTACCGAATCTTTGATGGTTTACAATATTACCAACAGTCAACTTACTATCAAATAAATTTGAGTTATCGTCAGATTTAGTTAATGGCTTCATTTTTTTAGGTGTACTAATTGTGAAATTTTCAGGCTTTTCTTTTGCTTTCTTTTTTGCCATTTTTGCTATTTTGGGTTTCGCAAATCGCACTTTATTAGGCTCAATATCACCAAATATGGACGCATCTAACATTGGATTAAAACGTTGCTCTTTTAATGGTGTAACAATATCTACAAACTCATCATCAATCTCTTCAATAAATCGACTTGGTTCAGCATCAATCAGTTTTCCCCAGCGATATCTAGACAAAGTATAGGTTAAATAGGCTTGTTTTTCGGCTCTTGTTAAAGCTACATAGAATAATCGTCGTTCTTCTTCGAGCTCACTACGAGTATTCATACTCATAGCACTTGGAAATAAATCTTCTTCCATACCAACAATAAATACATGACCAAATTCTAAGCCTTTTGCTAAGTGAATAGTCATTAATGCCACATGGTCTGGATCACCTTTATCTGCATCTAAATCTGTAGCTAGAGCAACATCTTCTAAGAATTCTGCTAAAGAATCTCCTGCATCAGCCAATTCAATCTGACCTTCAACAAAATCTTTAATACCGTTTAATAATTCTTGAACATTATCCATTCGAGTGACACCTTCTGGAGTACCATCTTTATTTAATTCTCTAATCAATCCACTCGTTTTAGTGACATGCTCTGCTAAATCAAATGCATTAGCATTCTGATTCATCACTTTATAACTCTCTATTAGTGTTACAAAATCTCTAAGCTTGTTCTTAGTACCACTGTTAATATTGATTTCTATAGAATCAATATCTTTTAAAACATCATAAATAGTTTTTCCTGTTGCATTAGCTGCAACTATTAATCTATCAACAGTCGTTTGCCCTATTCCTCTGGCTGGATAATTAATGACACGTTTCAGTGCTTCTTCATCTGCAGAATTGAGAATTAACCGCAAATATGCCGTTACATCTTTAATCTCTTTTCGTTGATAAAAAGATAAACCACCATAAATACGATATGGAATATCGCGTTTGCGCAATGCATCCTCTATAGCACGAGATTGAGCATTAGTTCTGTATAAAACTGCAAAATCACTATTATGTAGTTGCTGATTCATTTTGGTTTCCCAAATAGTACTCGCTACATAACGGCCTTCGTCACCATCAGTTAATGAACGATGTACTTTTACTTTTTCACCAATATCGTTTGCTGTCCAAACAATTTTATCGAGCTTGGTTTTGTTATGTTCAATAACAGAGTTTGCCGCGCCAACAATATTTTTTGTAGAACGGTAATTCTGCTCCAAACGGTAGGTTTTAACACCATCATAATCCTTTTGAAAATTCAGAATATTATTAATGTTTGCACCGCGAAACGCATAGATACTTTGCGCATCATCACCGACAACACATATATTTTGAAAACGATCTGCTAGAGCTCTTACAATTAAATATTGAGAATGATTTGTATCCTGATACTCATCTACCAAAATATATCGAAACCTATTTTGATACTGAGCTAACACATTTGGAAAACGCGTTAATAGCTCATTTGTTCGTAACAAAAGATCATCAAAATCCATAGCGCCAGCCTTGAAACATCGTTCTACGTATTCTTGATAAATCTCTCCTAATCTTGGTCGTCTTGCCATAGCATCAGCCTCCATCAATTCAGGATTTTTAAAGTAAGCCTTAACTGTAATTAAACTGTTCTTATAAGATGAAATTCTGCTATAAACCTGTTTTGTTTTATAGATATCTTTATCTAGTCCCATTTCCTTGATAATAGAACCAAGCAGCTTCTGGGAATCTTGAGTATCATAGATCGTAAAGTTGCTAGGGAATCCTAGATGATGTCCTTCAAAGCGCAAAATTTTAGCAAAAACAGAGTGAAAAGTTCCCATCCATAAATTCTTTGCTTCACTATCACCAACAATATCAGAGATTCTGCCTTTCATTTCTTTGGCAGCCTTGTTGGTAAATGTTAACGCCAAAATATTAAACGGATCAACACCTTGACTCATTAAATAGGCGATACGATACGTTAGTACACGTGTTTTACCAGAACCCGCACCAGCAATGATTATCATTGGGCCATCTTTCTGTAAAGTCGGTGCTAATTGTGCGTCGTTTAGTTGACTGAGATACTTTTCCAAATGCATTTTTTTTCGAACTGTGAAATTAAGAATTGTCACAGGTTTTTCCATATAGAAATTACATTAATTATAAACAAACTATCAAAAAATTAAGTTGATTAAATTTCAATATCTTAGTGCAAATTTTTATTTCATGAAAAACCTATCTTTCCTCCTTTTATTTTTATCAATATTTTCATTTGCTCAAAATTCTATTGAACAAGACATCATAGATATTGAAGACAAATTGATAGAATGGAGACATTATTTTCACCAAAATCCCGAGTTGTCGAACAGAGAATTTAAAACTGCAGAAAAGATAGCAGAGCACTTAAAATCTCTTGGATTAGAAGTGGAAACAGGAATAGCCAAAACAGGCGTTGTTGGTATTTTAAAAGGTAACCATCCTGGCAAAGTAGTCGCACTTAGAGCAGACATAGACGCACTTCCTGTTACAGAACGAAATGACTTATCATTTAAATCTGAAGTAAGAACAACTTTCTTAAACACAGAAACCGGAGTGATGCACGCCTGTGGACACGACACACATATTTCTATTTTAATGGCTACAGCCGAAGTATTATCAAAACATAAAGACAAAATAAATGGTACTATTAAATTTATATTTCAACCCGCTGAAGAAGGTCCACCTCCTGGCGAAGAAGGTGGTGCAAAACTAATGATCAAAGAAGGGGTATTAGAAAACCCAAAAGTAGATGCTATTTTTGGATTGCATATCAATTCTCAAACTCCAGTTGGTACTATAAAATATAAAACTGGTGGCATTATGGCTTCAGTAGAGCGCTTTGTGGTTACAGTTAAAGGTAAACAAACGCATGGTTCTCAGCCATGGTCTGGCGTCGATCCTATTTTAATTTCTGCAAAAATTATCGATGGTTTTCAAACTATCATAAGTAGAGAAGTAAAACTAACAGACGAAGCGGCTGTAATTACGGTAGGTAAGATTACTGGTGGCACACGTTTTAATATTATTCCTGAATCGGTAGAAATGATTGGAACTGTAAGAACTTTAGATCCAGAAACACGTGAATTAATTATGAAACGTATGGATAACATGGCACACGATTTAGCTACTGCATATAATGGAAGTGCAGTAATTGATTGGCAAAACAATACTTCAATCACCTTTAATGATGCTGAACTTACATCTGAAATTCTACCATCACTTCAAAAAGTTGCAGGAGAAGGGAATGTACAAATCATGAAAGCTACGACTGGTGGAGAAGATTTTTCATACTTCCAAGAAGTGGTTCCTGGAGTATATTTCTTTTTAGGAGGTATGACACCTGGTACAGAGGAATCTTTCCCTCATCATACACCAGATTTTAAAATTGATGATAGTGGTATGCTATTAGGTGTAAAAGCATTTACTCAAATTACTTTAGATTTTTTAAATAACAACTAATTATATGGATTCCGTTTTAGAATTCTTAGGATCAATATCCTGGTGGTTATGGATTATTATTTCACTAGTATGTTTAGCCATTAGAGATATTTTTTTTCAAAAAGGGCACACTATAAGTCATAATTTTCCAATAGTTGGGCATTTGCGCTATTGGTTAGAGAGTATTGGTCCAGAAATGCGACAGTATTTTGTCGCTAACAATAGAGAAGAATTACCTTTTAACCGTATAGAACGTGGTTGGATATATGCCTCGGCAAAAAAAGAAAACAACTACGAAGGCTTTGGGACAGATAGAGACATTTATGCGCATCAGCATATTTTTATTAACAATGCCATGATGCCATACAAAGTAGAAGACAATCACCCAAATGCCTTAGATAATTCTTTTGCACCATGTGCAAAAGTTATGGGAGCATATAATAGGCGTAAACGACCATACCGACCCGCTTCTATTATTAACGTATCCGCAATGAGCTTTGGTTCTTTATCAGCAAAAGCTATAGAATCTTTAAATAAAGGTGTTAAACTTGCTGGAGCCTATCATAATACAGGTGAAGGTGGTCTATCGCCTTACCACAGTAATGGTGGTGATGTTGTCTTTCATTTTGGAACAGGATATTTTGGTGTACGTGCCGAAGATGGCGGATTTTCTATGGAAAAAATGGTAAAACTAGTTAACGATAATCCGTTCATTAGAGCTATAGAAGTAAAATTGTCTCAAGGTGCCAAGCCTGGAAAAGGAGGTGTTTTACCTGGAAAAAAAATCACTAAAGAAATTGCGGAAATAAGAGGAGTTGAAGTTGGTAAAACAGTATTATCGCCTCCGAATCATAAGGCTTTTTCTAATGTGCCAGAATTAGTAGATTTTATTGAGGCCATAGCTGAAGCCACAGGTTTACCTGTTGGAATTAAAGCCGCAATCGGAAAATTAGACCAATGGGAAGAATTAGCTGACATTATGAAAGCTGAAAATCGTGGTCCAGACTTTATTGCTGTTGATGGTGGTGAAGGAGGCACTGGCGCTGCACCACCAAGTTTTGCAGATCATGTATCGTTACCTTGGATTTATGGATTTAGTGACATTTATAAATTATTTCAAAAACGAGGAATAACTGAACGAATTGTATTTGTTGGTAGCGGAAAGTTAGGCTTTCCAGCCAAAGCAGCTATGGCGTTTGCAATGGGTGCAGATTGTATTAATGTGGCTCGTGAAGCGATGATGAGTATTGGATGCATCCAAGCTCAAATTTGTCACACCAATCGCTGTCCTGCTGGTATAGCTACTCAAAGCAAATGGCTACAAAACGGAATCAATATACCTTTGAAATCTGAGCGCTTAGCACAATACTTTAAAACCTTTAGAAAAGAATTGATTGAAATTACTCATGCTGCTGGTTATGAACATCCATGCCAGTTTACCATGGATGATGTTGAAATGAATGTTGATGACCATAATCTTGCTAAAGATTTTAGCCTAACTTTCAAGTATGAAAAATCTCCTGTTAAATTTAAAAGCTTGCAACATTTAAAAGATTGTGAGTATCTTGGCGGACAAATAAAATAGAAACGTAAATGGATTTTGACAAAATATTAGAGGTTATCTTAAGCTTAATACCAGCACTTATTGTTGGTGCAGTTGCCTTTTATTTCTTTAAACAACATACAGACAATGAAGAACGCAGAAGACGTTTTTTATTACAGAAAAATATGCAGAAAGAGGCCTTCCCTTTACGCCTACAAGCCTACGAACGTATGGCACTTTTCTTAGAACGGATTTCACCATCCAAATTACTCACAAGAATTAACCCAACATCTTCAAATAAAGAAGATTACGAGAATTTACTTATAGCAACAATTGAACAAGAATTTGAACATAATTTGTCACAGCAAATCTATGTTAGTGATGAATGTTGGAACATTCTTTTAGCTGCTAAAAACGCAACAATTCAGCTGATTAGAAAAGCTAATATGACTGAAAAAACAGATTCTGCGAATAAGCTCAGAGAAGTTATATTAACAGACTTAATGGACAAGCAGCCTCCAAGTGGTGCAGCATTATCTTACATAAAGAAAGAGGTTGGAGAAATGTGGTAATTACTTAGAGTGTTTTTGCTCTGCATGTTCGTAACCTTGTTGCCACCATTTTTCCATAAGACGCTTACTAAAGATTAAGGAATTCTCTGTTAATGTAGTTGGAGTATAATAGAGGTTAAGTTTTACGTTTTTATTTTTTGCTGCCAATTTACCGATTAAAATATCGTTACGCTCCACGCGGTCCATTAAGTGCCCAAACAAATTCATCATTAAAGAAAAAGGATTTTTACCTAACACCCTTTGTTTACCTAAATTTTCCGCTTCTAAAACTACAGCATCAATCTCGGTAGCACCTCTTAATATAGCTTCTCTAATAGGAATAACACAACCCAAACCTCCATCAGCATATTCATAACCATTGACTTTAGCTAAAGACATAAACGGAATATAATTACAAGAAATCCATATCCAATTACAAAATTCTTCATAAGAACAATCCTGTATAGACTTGTACTCTACTCTATTCATAGAAAGATTAGAAACAGTAACTACCACATCACTCTTTTCCTTTTTTATTTTCTGATATTCCTCAAAAGTGAAGTCTTTACGAATCTTGCGTCTTAACGCTTTACTTTCACCAAAGGTTCGTTTTCGCTTAATAAACTGCCATAAGGAATTTACAAAATCAATAGATACAAATTCTCTATCACCTTTTTTACGTTGCACAAAAGGGCTCACACTAAAAATATCTTGTTGCTGAACATTAGTGAAAATATCGTAGAGTTTAGAAATATCATTAACAGCCAAATGCGGCACCAAAAGACTACCAGTAGACGTACCCAAGAACATATCATACTCACGCTTTTCATGCTCCATGAGATACTGCGCTACTCCACCTGCAAATGCACCTTTACTCCCACCACCAGATATTACTAATGCTCGCATCAATTTTGTTTTTGCTCTAATTGTTCTGAAAACTCTTTTGCAAACTTAACCAATCTCCAGTTATGATGTGATTTTGCATCTTCTAAATTAGATTTACAATCAGCATTACAAGCATTTATTAAGTTGAGATAATTAAATGCATTAATACGCAGATCCGCATTGTTTTCTGGATTCGTATAACTCACCAACTCATTATACAAGGCTTGTTTATTATCCGCTTCGTAAAATGGTGTATTCAAATTTAAAACTATCCACAATAATCTCACATTTTTATCGCTAAAACCAACAATCTCTCTTGTTTTAAAAAGGTATTTTGAACGGTCTTCTGGAAAGGCAGTCCAAAGGTTGTATAAGGCATTTTCGATGGTGATATAAGATTTATCATCCAAAAGCGATTCATAATTTTCTTTTAGATGCTCAGGAATCTTTTTTACATATTTTGAAATTGCCTGTCGTACTTTTATGTTGTTTTTGAATGTATCTGCAGTAACCAATTCTGGAACTTGCGATATGATTTTAACTTTTGCATCATCAGAAACATAATACTTAAGATAGTCAGCACATTTAGATGACTTTGCTTGACAATCTACCATTAAATACTCATTTACATAAGTTGATTGTTTTTTTAGCAAATCAAAAGCATTATCCACAGGGAAATTCTTTTGCTTTATCCAAAAATTAACAAAGCCAGATAAAGATTTACCATGCAAACGCTCAACTTCTCGAATAAAATCTGAAGTTTCCACACTACCAAATTGATGCTTTTCAAGATAATTTTTTACCGCTTGTTTAAAAACCGCGTCTCCTGCAGCACTTCGTAAAGCATGTAAAACCCAAGCTCCACGTTGATAAAACGTTAAGCTACTCGATTTAGGGTTTAAAAGTGATGTACCACTTCCTGAAATATCTTGTCGACCCAAATCTAAAGCAGACTCAAAAAGTTTGAAATAAAAGTAATCATCACCAAAAATATCACGCTCAGCTAATAATGCGTAGTAGGTCGCAAAACCTTCTTGCAACCAATGATGATCACCAGATTTAGCTGTTACTAAATCGCCGAACCATTGATGCGCTAATTCATGTGCATTGACATTGACAAAATTTTTATCATTAAACCCAATAGAATCTACCACAAAAGCATCTGAGAAAATCGTAAGACTCGTATTTTCCATACCAGCATATAAAAAGTCGTGTACAGGAACCTGCTTATAATTTTGCCAAGGATAAGCGAAACCAATTTCTTCTTCTAGAAAATCGAACATTTGTTTAGAGTAACGATAAGTTGGTTCAACTTTCATTGAATCCTCTGGATAATAATAATATTCTAGAGGAATACCACTTTTAGAGGTTTCGGTTTTTTTATTGTATTTCCCAATAGCTGCAGCAACAAGATAGCTAGACATAGGCTTTACCATATCATACTCCCATAAAACATGATTAGTATTATCGGTTTTTGATTTTAAAATACCATTTGACAAAACCTTATATCCTTTTGGCGCCGCATATTTTAAATCAAATTCTATTTTATCATTGGTGTCATCTAAACTCGGCAACCAATGACTAGTATATTTTCCTTGGCCTTGCGTCCATATTTGATTTCTCCCTTCATTTTCCCAACCCAAGAAATACATTGCCTTTTTTGGAGAAGCAAAAAAAATAAAACTCAACTTATGACTTTTTCCTTTTGCAAAGTCATTATAAACAATAAGCTTCTTACCATTATTACGGTATTTAGCCGCAACACCATCTAAAGCAACATGCTTGATTTTCATATCGATTGCATCCAAATAAATCGAATCTGATGACTTAATGATATCAAAGGTAACATCGTATGAGTTGTAATTTGTACTATCAACTTCAAATTGATTAAATACAATCAAAGCCTCAACCCTCTTAAAATCCACTATATCAGATTGCTGAGCAAAGGACATACTCAAAATAAAAAGGCAAAAAAACACAGGAATTTTCTTCATAAATAATTTAAAATCAAGAATAACACCAAAGTAAAGATTTTATATCATTACTTAAAAGTTAGTAGTTATAAATAACATAATTTTAAAGATTCTTCACTTTGCTCTCAATAACAAAAATATTCCTGCGTTCGCAGGAAATTGGTAAATTCGCAACTATGAGCGTTAATTTACAAACTCCCATTGATTATCTCAAAGGCGTTGGCCCCAACCGAGCAGATTTACTGCGCTCAGAATTAGGCATTAAAACCTATCAAGACCTCATCAATCTATTTCCAAATCGCTATATAGATCGGACTAAATATTATAAAATCAGAGAACTACAGCGAAATAACGCAGAAGTTCAAGTAATTGGTGTTATAACAGGCTTTAGAGAAGTTGCTCAAAAACGCGGTAAGCGTTTAGTTGCCGACTTTAAAGATGATACAGGCATGATGGAATTAGTGTGGTTTCGTGGTCAGAAATGGATAAGAGAAAGTCTAAAAATCGGTCAACCTTACGTCATTTTCGGAAAAACCAATTGGTTTAGCGGAAAATATAGTATACCACATCCTGAACTAGAATTACAATCTGAACACGACAATAATTTGCGTTCTGCCATGCAGGCCATTTACCCTTCAACTGAAAAATTATCGAATAAAGGCATCACTAATCGTGTAGTGACCAAAATAATGCAGCAATTATTTTTAGAAACTAAAGGGCAATTTGTAGAAACACTTTCTGAAACAATTAAAGGGGAATTAAAATTAATTTCAAAATCTGAAGCACTTTTTAATATTCATTTTCCAAAGACTCCAGAGCTCTTGGCGAGAGCTCAATTTCGATTAAAATTTGAAGAATTATTTTACATACAATTACAATTAATTCTTAAAAATCTCATTCATAAATCAAAAATAAAAGGTTTCACTTTTAACAACGTTGGTGATTATTTTAACACCTTTTATAATGAACATTTACCCTTCGAATTAACTGATGCACAGAAGCGCGTTTTAAAAGAAATCAGACAAGACTTAGGAAGTAATGCACAGATGAATCGGCTTTTACAGGGAGATGTGGGCTCTGGAAAAACCATAGTAGCGTTTATGTCAATGCTCATAGGACTTGACAATGGTTTTCAATGCTGTTTAATGGCGCCAACTGCTATTTTGTCAGTTCAACACCATAACGGATTACTTGAACTATGTAAACCATTAAATATCAGTATTTCATTATTAACTGGTTCAAGTAAAACTTCAGAAAGAAAAGAAATTCATGAAAATCTAGAAAATGGCAATTTACAGATACTGATTGGCACGCATGCACTACTCGAAGATAAGGTGAAATTCAAAAATTTAGGGCTCGCAATTATTGATGAACAACACCGTTTTGGAGTCGCACAACGAAGCAAATTATGGCACAAAAACACTTCTCCTCCACACGTACTTGTAATGACTGCTACCCCAATTCCAAGAACCTTGGCAATGTCTGTTTATGGTGATTTAGATATTTCAGTAATTGATGAATTACCTGCAGGTCGTAAACCGATAAAAACGGTACATCGCTATGACAATAATCGTCTGAAGGTTTTCAAGTTTATGAAAGATGAAATCGCTTTAGGAAGGCAAATTTATATTGTCTATCCATTGATTCAAGAAAGTGAAAAAATGGATTATAAAGATTTAATGGATGGTTACGAAAGTATTTCTAGAGAATTCCCAATGCCAAAGTATCAGATTTCCATTGTTCATGGCAAAATGAAACCAGCAGACAAAGATTATGAAATGCAACGTTTTGTAAAAGGTGAGACCAATATAATGGTTGCCACAACAGTTATTGAAGTTGGAGTTAATGTGCCAAATGCTTCAGTAATGATTATCGAAAGTGCAGAACGCTTTGGTTTATCGCAATTGCACCAATTGCGCGGACGTGTTGGACGTGGTGCGGAACAGAGCTATTGTATTTTAATGACAAGTCATAAGCTGAGTCAGGATAGTAAAACCAGATTAGAAACCATGGTACGAAGTAGTGATGGTTTTGAAATTGCTGAAGTTGATTTAAAACTACGCGGACCAGGGGATATTATGGGCACACAACAAAGTGGTGTTTTAAATCTTAGAATTGCAGACATTGTAAAAGATAAAGACATTTTGGAGCAAGCCAGGTATTATGCTAAAACGGTTTTAAACTTAGATCCTAGTCTTACGCTACCTGAGCACAAAGTCATTTTAAATACTTATCGGCAAATGAGTAAGTATCGAAATATTTGGAACTATATTAGTTAGTAAGACGTTAATTTTCAGTACGTTTCTTGATTTTATAGTTAAAAAAAACTAACTTAGTATGTGGAGCGTTTAATTAGGTTCTAAAACGTTATCCTTTACAAACTTTCAATACAAAGCGCTATGAAAAATATATTAGTAGCAATAGATTTTAAAGGAAATGAGCAATTATTAATTGATAAAGCATATGAATTTGCGAAGGCATTTGACGCAAAAATTTGGCTTATCCATATTGCAGCCCCAAATCCTGATTATGTTGGCTACGAAGCTGGTCCACAATTCATAAGAGATAACCGCGCCACACAGCTGAGGAAAGAACATAAACTTTTAGAGTCTTATACCAACAATTTAAAAGAAAAAGATGTTGATTCTGAGGGCTTACTCGTTCAAGGGGCTACAATCGAAATGATACTTGAAGAATCGAAAAAATTAAACATCGATTTAATTATTGCTGGTCATTCTGAACGCAGTTTTCTTTATAAAGCCATCTTTGGTCGTGTAACCCGAAAAATCATAAAAGAGTCAGATATACCAACACTCATAGTACCAATTGACTAAAAGAAAATTAGTTTAATCTATAAGACTTTTGTACTTTTCTATTTAATTTTACCTGTTTAAAATACTGACCAAAAAAAGGTCTGATCAACCAACTAAGACCAGACCTCCAAAACATAAGTAATCGTGTTTTGCTGATGAAAATTAATAGTCTACTCACTATTAATACACCAATCTACTCGCATTTTCTAAGCAAGGCTGTTAGAAAGTTGTTAAAGTAATTTGACGAATTGTTAATTAACAAATTAGTCACAATAAAAAAGAGGTGCATAAAACACCTCTCTTCTCTTCTTTTTCATGATAAATTTTGATTATGCAGTTTGCTCATCGTGCTTTCCTTCATAAACTTCTTCAACTAGTTTAGCATTAAATGCAGGTAAATCTTTTGGTGATCTACTCGTTACTAATCCAGAATCTACAACTACTTCTTCGTCTACCCATTTGGCACCAGCATTTATCATATCAGTTTTAATAGAACCATATGATGTTATTTTTCTACCTTCTAGTACTCCTGCTTCGGCTAATAACCAAGGTGCATGGCATATTGCTGCTACTGGTTTATGATTTTCGAAAAACGATTTTACAAAACTCACCGCGTCTTTATTATTTCTTAAAATATCTGGATTGATTTGACCACCAGGTAACATCAAAGCATTATAATCTTTCTGATCGACATCATTTAAAGTTTTATCAACTTTGTATGTATTACTCCAGTTCCCATCTGCCCAACTTTTGATTTCACCAGTCTCTAAGGATACGATATGTACATCCGCGCCTGCCTTTTCTAATGCTTTTTTTGGCTCTCTTAATTCGCTCTCTTCAAATCCGTTTGTTGCTAGTATTGCTACTGTTTTTTTATTTAAATTTTCCATTGTTTATTTTTTATACTTTTAAATTCGTGTTCTTTTTTTCGTTATTCAATCATTCAACATACATAGGCTCAACCTAATTAACATTTGTTTTTAGTTCTTTCATCGCTTCACCTATTAAAGTATCACCTTCTAAAATTTCAAATGTCTTATTGTATGGAGCATCATCATGCAACGCTCTAACTAAAGTCTGAGCTACGTCTGCTCTGCTAATCTCTCCTTGTCTATTCAATTTATCCTTTAATTCAATTTTTCCTTTTCCCTCAGAATTATTTAAAGTTCCTGGTCTTACAATGGCGTATTTAAGTCCAATGTTCATAAGATGTTCATCTGCATTTTGCTTTGCTTTCATATAATCTTTTAAATCTTCAACTGCTTCCGGATTATCTGCTCCCATAGAACTCAACATTACAAAACGTTTGACATTTCCCATTTTAGAAACTGCCATTAAACGTTTAGCACCTTCCTGATCGACTTCGACCACATTTTTTCCGCCAGAACCTGCTGCAAAAATAACTTTGTCGACACCTTCTATTGTATGAGTTAAATCCTTGGTTAAATCTGCCAAAACAGTTTCAATACCTTCAGATTTAAATTGGTTTATTTGCGTTTCTTTTCTAACCATCGCAATTGGATTGAAATATTGTGATGCTTTTAAAAGATTAACTATTTTTCTTCCTGTGGTACCATTGGCACCTGCTACTAATATGTTTTCCATAATTTATTTACTATTTACATAAAAAGCATAAATGACACCAGGTAACCATCCGATTACAGTTAATATGATACTGATTAAAAATTCTGACCCCATTCCTTGCTTTAAAAAAACTCCTAGGGGTGGCAGTATAATACTTAATACTATTGTTAATAATGACATGATTTATGTTTTTTGGTTCATTCCAAAATTAGGTTGAATCATCTCATAATCTTAGCGCAAATCATTCTTATGTTGATGCAAATAAGAATTTAATAAACTTTTAAGATTCTATGAGCGCAGAATTCAGATTATGATTTATTTGTATCTTGAAACGATTATTTTTTTATAGTTAATTTATTTAAACTAACGACCAACCAATCACCATGCTTAAGCTTAACACAATTTTAAAAAATCTGGGGCCAGGGCTTTTATTTGCTAGTATGGCCATTGGCACATCGCATTTAGTCCTTTCTACAAAAGCTGGTGCTCAATATGGCTGGTTGATGATAATTCCGATCGTTTTGGCCAACGTTCTAAAATATCCCTTTTTTGAATTTGGAATTCGCTACACCAATGCCACTGGCAAAAGCCTTATTGAAGGTTACCGAAATAGAGGAAAAGGGTATTTATGGTTTTACGCATTTATTACGCTTGCAACAGGTCTAGCGACTCCTGCTGCGCTTTGTTCTATAACGGCCGGACTTTTGATAAATCTTTTAGGGCTTCAGAATGTGTCCTTAGCTCTAGTAGCTCTTGGACTATTCATTTTTAATAGTATTATTCTAATTATTGGTAAATACAAATTATTAGAAACCACTCTAAAATTTTTGATACCTGTTCTATTTGCCGCTTTATTAGCAACTACAATCTTAGTAATCAATAAAGGAGCCATTACTCCTGTCACTAATTTTGAACCACCAAAAATCTTTGATGAATTAGGTATATTATTTATTATAACACTGATTGGCTGGATGCCAACTGCTGTAGAAGCCAGTAGCTGGTTAAGTCTTTGGAGTGTTGAAAAATATAAAACGAATGGCACAAAACCAGCTTTAAAAGATGCGCTTCAAGAATTTAATCTCGGTTATATTTTAACAGCTATTCTGGCTATTTTCTTTCTAATTATTGGTTGTATGACCCTTTATGGTTCTGGGACAGAACTCAGTGGAAATGCCATAACATTTGCAGATCAGGTCATTAATCTATTTACAACCCATATTGGTGAATGGGCATACGTTTTAATTGCTATTTCTGCTTTTGCAACTATGTATAGTACTTGCCTAACTAATCATGATGCAACTGCTCGTGTTAGTATTGATATTATTGGATTATTAGTTGATGAACACAACAAGTTCAAAGGAAAGAAATATTATGCTATGGGTATCATTGTTATCTCTATTGTCAGCCTGATTGTCCTTTTTGTATTAAGTGCCAATATGGGATTAATTCTTGCCTTTGCAACGACAGTGTCATTTGTCTTGGCTCCTATTGTAGGTTATATGAACTTAAAAAATGTAATGAGCGAGGATCTTCTTGAGAAGCAACGTCCAAAAAGAAGACTACAATTATTAACATATATAGGTGTTATTTTCCTTTCGCTAGTATCTATTTATTATGGTTGGGTATTGATGTTTTAACGCAATATTATTCTAAAATGACTTAAAAATTTCAAGAAAACGTTTTCTTTCATTAAATTAGTTGTGTAACTTTTACAAAGACACTTTGAAAATCATTAAAAACATAAGAGAGCAATTAGGATTTACACAAGCTGAATTAGCTAGCACAAGTGGCTTATCGTTAAGGACTATTCAGCGTTTAGAATGTAACAATACAGAGCCTAAAGGCCATACTTTAAAAGTACTCGCTGATGTTTTTAAAATGGAACCTAAATTGCTAAAAGAAGAATTTCAGAATATTGGAAAAGCACAAGCATCTGAAAAAACCTCGATTCAACTTATTAATTTATCGATACTCGCTTTTATAGGAATTCCATTCGGAAACCTCATTTTTCCGTTTATACTTTGGTGGAAAAATCGAAAATCAAAGCTGGTTGATGAAGTTGGAAGGCGTATTATCAATTTTCAAATTATTTGGTGGATTATATTTTCTATTCTATTATGCCTCTCCCCTTTTATTGGTCGTACATTTTTCTCAAACACACCAATAATTCTAATGGTTTTGTTTTTAGCTTATGTAATTAATATCATTATTGTTTGCCGTATTGCAATGAAATTACAACGCAATAATTTCAACTTTCTAAATAGTCCACTTCGCTTTATATAAGACCATAAATAGTCAATTGTCGTAAAATTGGCGGTATTCTGAGTCACCATATCTCAACGCATTGTATTTATTTCGTAGTAATCAATTAAAAAATCTATTATTATGAAAACTAAACACATTATTTACATCTTCCTTCTTACTGGTTTACTATTAAGCTGCGGATCTGCTAAAACTGCTATTAATACCGATGATAAACTTGTAGGTGACTGGAGTCTTATTGCTGAAGGGACACCTCAAGGAGACGTGCCTGTAAGCATGACTATTACAAAAAATGAAGCAGGACTATTTACAGGAGAGCTTAAGTCTATGATGGGTGAATTTGATATGAGAAACCTCGTTTTAAAAAATGGAGTGATGTCTTGCGAATTTGATGTTCAGGGTACAATTTTTGAATTTAAAGGTGTATTTACCAATGACGAATTTAAAGGCGAAACATTAGGACCAGGAGCAAGCTATATTACCAATGGTAAAAGAAAGGAGTGATGTCCATGCTCTCACTTTTAATATTACATTAGAGACTGAGCTTTATTTAAGTTCATACAATTTCATCATATCAAAAATCATTAATCATGAAGAAAAAAATCGGTTACACGCTACTCACCATTCTTGTTCTCCTTGTCATCGTTGCATCTATCGGGATTTGGAAATTTAACAACACCATCTTTAGAGAAAAATCGAACTACTTAGACTATACTTTTGGGTCTCAACCTATTCATTTTGATTGGGCTGGAGATTCTATAGCTGGTATTTATGAAGCCCAGGCTGCTCTAATAATTCCATTAAAAATAAAAGGCTTCGCACATCAATTCTATATGCAATTCGATACAGGAGCCTACGACTCGTTTATCTATGAAAACAATTTAAAATCTTTACGTAATATGGGGTTAGATATAAAAGAAGTCGTAAAAGACGATGCACGTTATGTAGAACACTTAGATTTTATGTTCGGTGATAATCATATAAAAGCGTCTATGATTAAAATATACCCTAATTATGGGCACTCTTTTAATAGAAACGATACTATAAGCAGAATAGGCATAGGAACTATTGGTAGTGATTTTATGGAGAATCGCATTACGTCAATTGATTTTAAAAATCAGAAAATACAGTTATTTAATCAGCGTCCAGATTGGATGACAGAATTACCAGAGTTCAAATCTTTCGATTATATAGGAAGACGTATTATGCTACCTGTAACCTTAGATAATAAAGATTATGAATTTCTTTATGATTCTGGTTGCAGTGCTTTTGGATTAATTACCATAAAAAGTCGATTTGACGACTATACGAAAGAAAGTACTAAACAAATTAATTACGATGCAAAAAGCTGGGAAAGCAGTATTCCTATTCGAAGTAAAACTAGTGACAAGCTATTTGGCATTGGAAACACCCAATTAAGTTTAAAACGTGTTAGCTATGTTGACATGTACTCTTGGTCTCAACCTTTGGTAACTCCTTTTACAAGAATTGGTGGCTGGCTTGGAAATCAGCCGTTTAATGAGAGTACTTTGATACTTGATACAAAAGCAGAAGAATTTATAGTGATTACGAAATGAAACTCATGAAAAGTAATCGTAATACCAGAAATATTAAAACAAAGAGACGATTTAAATAGATATTCTCATCACATTATTTAATAGAAGAATTAAAGACCTATGAAGATGAAGATGATTTTATTATAAAATAGCTGTAAGCTAAAGACATATTAAAATTAGTCTTTTGGTCATTTAGTTTTAATCTCATTAAATATTTCCTTAAATCTATTTATTAGTTCATAAATCTCTTCTTCGTTATATGTTGCAAAACCAATTCTTATGCAATTATGATTTAATTTTTCAATATCATAACGTTGCCAGTCACCAATTTCTAATTTATAGTTTCGTGCAACCACAGAAATAGTTTCCCAAGAATAATTAGGATTCAATTTTGTCCAAACTGCCATGCCTCCTTTAGGAATTTCAAAGGCAAAAAAATCACCTAATTCATCCTTTAAAAGTTTACAAAACAAATCGCGCCTTTGCTTATAAATTTTCATCACTTTACGAATATGCCGATCCAAATCACCAGATTTTATAAAATCCGCAAAAGTTAATTCTAATAAGGCATCCCCTTGCCGGTCTACATAGCCTCTTAATTTAGAGGCTTCATCTACAAAGTCTCTAGACGCAATTAAATACCCAATTCTAAACACTGGAGCTACCGTCTTACAAACAGAACCTATGTAAACGACGTTTCCGTTGTTATCGTGACTTGCTAAAGGTAAAATCGGAGCGTGATTGTAATTAAAATCATAGTCGTAGTCATCTTCAATAATGGCAAAATTATACTGCTTCGCTAAATTCAACAGACGAATTCTTCGTTCTGCACAAAGCGTTACTGTGGTTGGATGATGATGATGCGATGTAACATAAACAGCTTTAATCTGTTGGCGTTTACATAGGTTTTCAATGTCTCTCGTAGAAAGGCCATGTTCATCTACCATAACGCGTTCTAGTTTTGCATGTTGGTTTAAAAACGTAGCATCAGCAGCTCCGTAATTGGTGTTTCCGACTACAACAATATCATCTTTTTGAAACAATAGTTGCGACGACAACCAAATGCCCATTTGGCTACCACGCGTAATCAACACATTGTCTTTAGTAATATGTAAACCCCTAGTGGTGTTTAAATAATCAACTAAAACGTCTCGCAACGTATCATTGCCATACGTAGAACCATAAGACAAATGATCGAACACGTTTTTTTTGGAACACACTCTTCTGTAGGTTCTGGCAATTTCATCAATTGGAGTTAAGCGTCCATCCGAAACTCCATCGTTTAAATACATAATGGTTCTGTCCTTTTTTGGAGCCTTTTTAGGTAAAATAGGATACTTGTAAAAAGAAAAACCCGTATTATTTTTTAAATCAGAAACTACAGCGTTGTCTAATTTTTGCTGCTCTAATACAGGCAAACTACTATGTACAAAAGTTCCTTTTTTAGGAATACTTTCTACCCAACCTTGCAGCAGCAACTCGTCATAACACGCAACAATTGTTTTTCTATGCACATCTAACTGTTCTGCCAAAGTTCTACTACCTGGTAATTTAGTATTGGGAGCTAAAGTCTGATTTTTAATTAATTGAATAATTTGATTAGATAATTGTAAATACAAGGCTTGATTGCACTCTCTATCGAATTTAATACTGGTTTTAAACGGAAACATCTGGACTATTAATAATATTTATTCTGGATGATTATGTTAGTCCACCAATATAGTATTTTTGAAGTATAAAACATACAAAATGACAAAATTAGATTTAAATCCATCAGAATTTGATGACTATTACTTAAGATATATCGATAAGTTATCTAATAAAACTGATCTTAGAAAAGGATTTGCGGATGGCGAAATAGCACTAATTGATTTTTTGAAATCCATACCTAAAGACAAATGGAGTTACCGTTATCAACCCGAAAAATGGACTATAAAAGAAGTCCTTCAACATTTAATAGATACAGAACGTATTTTTATGTATCGCTGTTTTAGAATTGCTAGGAGAGATAAAACTGCCTTAGCAGGATATGATCAAGATGTATACATAAAACCATCTGAAGCTGATAATAAGTCCATAGATGATTTATTGACTGAATTTACAGTAAATCGCAAGCACTCCATTTCATTGCTAAATAGTTTATCCGATGAAGACTTGTCTTTTGTAGGCAATTCTAGCGGATATCCTATGTCTGCAAGAGCTGCCGCTTTTACTGTTATAGGTCATGATATTTGGCATATGGAAGTCATACAAAACAACTATTTATAATATGCTAGAAATAAGACCTAATTGTGAGCATTGCAACAAAGATTTACCAAACACTTCAACTGAAGCCATGATTTGTTCATTTGAATGTACATATTGTAAAACATGTGCTCTAGAAATCTTTGAAAATGTATGTCCGAGTTGCAGTGGAAATTTTGTTGAACGTCCAATAAGACCACAAAAAGAAATCACGTTATATCCAGCTTCAACCAAACAAATATTCAAACCAAAAGATTTAGAAAAAGCAAAACTAAATTCAGATCAATTTAAAAATGTTTCACCAAAAAGAAGATAATATATGAGTCCATTTTTGATTGATTGTATTGGTTACGGAGGTTTAGTCATAAACTTATATTCAATGTCTACTAAAGGTGAATATAAGCTAAGGCTAATCTCATTAATCGCTAATGTAATTTACATTATATACGGCGTATTAATTATCGCAACTCCTATAATTGTAGGATGCACTATTGCTGTATTTCTACATGGCTACCACATAAGACGTTTACGAATTAAAAAAGAGAACTATGATTAACATAAGACTAGCCAAAGAAGCTGATACAGATGTTTTAGCACTTTTAGGAAGAGTAACATGGGCTGAATCTCATGGTCATTATATAGATGATAAGAACAATCTATTAAACTACTTAAACGCTAATTTTTCAGTTTCTAAAACGAAACAAGACATAAACAACCCAAAGCATCGTTTCTATATCATTTATGTCGATGATTTACCTGTTGGTTATGCAAAATTAGTATTAAACGAAGAACAAGAAAGTGTTGCCTCTCAAAACAATTGTCGTCTAGAACGCATCTTCATCCTCAATGAATTTATACCCTTAAAAATTGGACAACAACTTCTAACTTTTGTTGAAAAGGAAGCTAAGGCATTACAGTTAGATACGATTTGGCTTACGGTTTACATAAAAAACAAAAGAGCCATTAGATTCTATGAAAAAAATGAATTTCAAAACGTTGGAAACATAAACTTCATAGTAAGCAGAAAAAGCTATGACAATATAGTATTCTCAAAAAATATATAAACATGGAAGCCTATTCGAAATCGAAATTAAATAGAGTAAAACGCGGAAAAATTAGAGCAACTTACAATGTTGAAAAAATCAACACCATTTTAGATGCAGGATTTATTGGTTATGTAAGTTATGTCTATAAAGGCAGGGCAATTACATTACCAATGGCCTACGGGCGACAAGACAATAAAATTTATTTGCATGGCTCACAAGCCAACAGAATGTTACTCGCGTTATTAGAAGCCAAAGAAATGAGTATGACCGTTATGCATTTAGATGCCTTGGTTTTAGCACGTTCTGGCTTACATCATTCTGTAAATTATCGCTCCGCAACTTTATTTGGTTCTATTAAAAATCTCGAAGATCCAAAAGAAAAAGACGCAGCTCTTTTTTGTTTTATGGAACATATGATGAAAGGCCGTTGGGATGGTATTAGACCAATGCACAAAGAAGAATTAGAACGAACATTAGTAGTTGAAATGACCATTGAAACCGCTTCTGCAAAAATAAGAGATGTTGGAGTTGCCGACGAGCCAGAAGATTATGATTTAGACGTTTGGGCTGGTTTAGTACCTTTAAAGCAAATAGCGGAATACCCAATTGCTGATAAAGGCTTGCCTCAACAAATGGAAATTTCAAAACATGTTTTGAATTATTATGAGCAAAATAAGAACTCGCTGTAGCAGCCGTTAAACGAAAACTTATGACAGTAAGAAATAGTGAACTAACAGATGTCCCTAAAATATTTGAATTATACAGAATAGCTACGCAGTATATGAAATCAAAAAATCAAGTTTATTGGCCTGAGTTTCCGAAAGAATTAATTCTAAATGAAATAGAAGAACATAGGCAATGGAAGTTATTGATTAATGAACAAATTGCGTGTATATGGGCCACAACTCTCAATGACGAATTAATTTGGGGAAATGAAAACAATGAACCTTCCCTTTATATTCATAGAATAGCTACAAATCCTTCGTTTAGAGGTCAAAATTTAGTTAAAAAATTAATTGATTGGGCGAATGAATTTGGAAAAAATAAAAGCCTAAAATTTATTAGAATGGACACAGTCGGACTAAATAAAGGCTTAATTAGTCATTATGAAAAACTAGGTTTCAAGTTTTTAGGAACAAAAGAAATTGAAAATACCGATGGATTACCAGACCATTATAAAGAGGGAGAAGTATGTTATTTTCAAAAGAAAATAATCTGAATATCTACAGTTGTCAAAAACGTAAGTAAAACTGTAAAGCAATATGAAAATTAACTATAACAATAAAAAATTTAAACCCGTTCAAAATACTAAAAACGGAGAAACTACAGAAGAAACCATTTTTGAATATAAACAAACTGGAAACATTTTAACATCCGAATATAAAGGTGGTAAAATAGTAAATGGCCATCTCATCGGATTAGTAGATGAAAACGGAAATATAGAAATGCGTTATCATCAAGTCAACGCTAAAGGAGAATTAATGACTGGGATTTGCTTTTCAAAACCTGAAATTATGCAGAATGGAAAAATACGCCTTCATGAATCATGGGAATGGACATCAGGAGACGAATCAAAAGGTCACTCAGTAATAGATGAAATATAATACTTAAGGACAAACAAAGGCTAAACAAAGGCTAACACCAGGTAACATCGTTTGTTATAGTAAGGAGACGACGACAAATTATCATTGTGCATTAGCTACAATAACAAAAAAATGGGTGAAATAAAAATAGTAAAAGCGACTATTAATGAAAAAAAAATAGTCACAGACTTAGTTGTCGAATTATTAATTGACCTCAATAATAAAAACAATAACAATTTTATTGTAGATAAAACTAAACTTAAAAAAACAACAAGAAACTTAATTAAAAGAACCAATTACGGAGCATTTATTGCTTATGATTCAGAAAATAATCCAAAAGGGTTAATAACAGTTGCAGAATCATTTTCCATATATAATGGTGGTGACTTTGGAGTAATTACAGAATTTTATGTAGATAGAAACTCAAGGTCTAATGGAATTGGAAAATTACTATTGAATCATGTTTTTAATTTCTCGAAATCTATGAACTGGAATAAGGTTGAAGTTGGAGCTCCAAATGCCGAAGAATGGCCAAAAACTATTAAGTTTTATGAAAGAAATGGATTCAAACAAAAAGGACCGAAATTAAGAATTGATTTAAACAACTGCAGCCAACAATAAGAGATAAATAGGAAAACGAAGAAATGAAGTTGACTGTAAAAAAATACAATTACATGAGCGACCGACTAATATTCAGAAAATTAAAGGAAACAGATTGGGAATCCGTTTCCAAAATTTACCAAGAAGGACTTGATACAGGTAACGCTACTTTTGAAACCAATATTCCAGATTGGCAAGAATGGAATTCTGCACATATAAAAGAATGTAGAATTATTGCAGAAATAAACAATACAATTATTGGTTGGGCAGCATTATCACCAGTATCTTCTCGTTGTGTTTATGGAGGGGTTGCAGAAGTGAGTGTTTATGTGTCATCAAAATTTTCGGGACAGAAGATAGGAACGCAATTATTGAAAAGATTGATCTCAAAAAGTGAAGAGAATGGTATATGGACATTACAAGCTGGAATCTTCCCTGAAAATAAAGGAAGTATTATCATTCACGAAAAACTTGGATTTAGAAAAGTTGGCTATAGAGAAAAGATTGGGCAAATGAACGGAATTTGGCGTAACACAATTCTTTTAGAAAAAAGAAGTGAATCCGTAGGAATTAAATAACAAAGTAAATAGATTTATAAAAAGTTATGTTACTGATGACTATATACGGATTAAATTGAAAGATAAAATGCCTAGTACTTTTAATATTTAGAAATAGAATTAAATGTTATTAAAAAACCATAAGAATTTATGATAAAAGGACTTTACGAAACTCATTTATTTGTTGAAAATCTTGAACGCTCTATTGCGTTTTATTCAAAAACACTTGGGTTAAAGCAGTGTCGTTATGGTGCAGAACGTAGAACCGCTTTTTTTTGGATTGGAAAAGATAAGCAGTTTATGCTCGGCTTGTGGGAAAAACCAAAAGAAGAAATTGACATTCGTCATTTTGCTTTTGAGTGTGACTCAGATTGGATTCAAAACGAATCTTTGAATTATCTGAAATCTCGAGACATAAAATGTTGGAATTTTTTAAATGACGGAACAGAAGGACCAATGGTTTTTGTTTGGATGCCTGCAATATCAATTTACTTTAATGATCCAGACGGACATGAGCTAGAATTTATTGGCGTTTTAAACGGAAAAACAAAACCTGATAGTGAAAAGCGCGTGGTCACTTATGAAGAATGGTTAAGGATATAAAGATTAAGCTTTATAATTTTAGTTAATAACAACTAGTTGTGTTCACTTTAAGAAACTGAATACCTGGTATATGGTACGTACTATTATTAATATTTTTCCTACTTTTAACAAGCTATTAATAAATATCTCTCTTAACAATGAAAAAACTAACTATTCTCTTAACACTTTTAATCTTTTTCGGGTGTTCAAAAGATGATTCTAGGGCAGATGAAAATCCTGATAATCAATTAGACCCTGAAGTTGCCGAAAATGTTGTCATCATTTTAGACGATAAATCTAATCTCACAAGTTCTGAATCTGACTTAAACAGTGGCATCTATAACATAGATTTTACAAGTGAAGTGCCAGAAATAAATACTAACGACATTATTGTCGGAGACGAAGGAGAAGGATTTTTAAGAAAGGTAATTTCAGTAAGTTCCAATGGGAATAGTTTGTCTATGCAAACTACTCAAGCAACGATTGATGACGTTTTTAACAATGTAAATATTCAATTTAATACAGATATTTCGGAAAGTTCAAGAATGGCAAATCCTGTTACTCAAAAAACTCAAGTAAATTATATTCGAAAAGGTGTTAGTTTTTATAAAAATGGTTTGGGCTATAATTTTTCAAATACGGTTTTGTATGATGATGGAAATGCAACGTTTACCATAACTAATGGAAATGCAACATTTGACCCTAATTTTAGTTTCAACGCTGACTACTCATTCTTTGGTGGATTAGATTTTTTAGAATTCAAAGCTGATAATGCTAACTTAGAAATAAACTGCGATTTTGATGTAACTGTGGCTGGTAGTTTAAGCCTACCTGAATTTTCGGAAACATTACTTGATTACGATAAATACTTAACTTTTCTTGTGGCTGGTGTTCCTGTAGTAGTGGTTATAAATACGCAATTAGTTGCAGAATTAAATGCTAGCATTGATACCAATGTGACTTGGCTCTCTAGTTGGACAAATACATTTGGTGTGACCACTGGAGTTAAATACGAAAATGATAATTGGACTGGGAATTTTGATTTAACTTCTGATTTAGAACTTAATTCTATGGATTTTGGAGGACAGGTTAATATAGCACAAAACCTTACCATAACACCAAGAGCAAGTTTAAAATTCTATGGTGTTATTGGACCGTATTGCCAACCAGAACTTACGGAAGATTTTAATTTTAATGTGGCTTCACCTTCTTTAGATTGGGATGCTGAATTAAAAGCAGGATTAAATTTAACAACAGGTGTTGACATTACAATTTTTGGAAATACACTAGCTGACTTTTCATCAACAGACAGTTATGAAGAGCCTATTTGGAATGCACCAACTTCATTGACTATTGAATCAGGTAATAATCAAACAGCAGACCAAGGACAAATTCTAGACGAACCTTTAAAAGTAAAAGTTATAGATGCTTTAGATAATCCAATGCCTTTTGTCCCTGTTTATTTTTCTGTAACAGCAGGTGGTGGAAGTTTGGATGAAGAATCGGTTATAACAGATGAAAATGGATTTGCTCAAGTGTTTTGGACACTTGGTGATAATACTGATTCTCAAACAGTCGAAGTAACTGTAAAAAAAGCTGATGGAACAAATATTGAAAGTATAACAACATTTAGTGCAAACTCAGAGGAAAATGAATTTGAGTTTACAGGTAGTTATTCAGGAGAAACTACCGATTTCGTTGGAAATTGCTCGAACTCTGACAACGCTGGTGATTGGGCATTTACATTTATTGTTAATGATAATAATACGATTACATTTACTAGTACAGCACATAGCTTGTTGAATGAAATGACCACATATAGTTTTAGCAATAATAATCTTAGTTTTAGCATTGATATAGATTATGGCGGAGTACAAGATTGTGAAGACCCCAATAATGGCGGTGATTGGATTGCAACATTATCCTTTAATGGAGTATATAATCCAGATAATGATTTATTTGACGGAACATGGAGCGTGAATAATATCTTTTCCCCTCAATTTCCAGCTTGTGATATTACAAACTATTCATGTCAACAATCCATGATAATAAACTAGGTTTTTAAATATGTTTATTAGTAGAGAATAAAATTTATTTCAATTAAATAAAACTGCACACAGCAATGGCTATAAGCAATTACTTGTTCTCGCCTACTTTGAAAAGTCCACTGGAATTTTCTATCTGTCATTTGTTTGCTAACTTAGTTGCTGAACCACGCAACTAACCATACACAAACCGTTGGCATGCAATATTAGGAACACCTAAATGAAATATCTAAAGCTAACTTTATTACTAATTCTAACTTTGAGTTGTCAATATAAAAGCACTATGAAAGAACATCAGAAAAAAATAATTGAAAGTTATGTAGACTCATACAACAATTTTGACATTAATGGAATGGTAAAAAACCTGAATGATAATATTGTATTCGAAAATATTTCCAATAGTAATGTTGATTTAAGAACTGAAGGAATAAATGAATTCAAAAAGCAAGCGAAATCAGCAAAGCAATATTTCAAACAAAGGAAACAAACTATAACTTCATGGAATTTTAATAATTCGAAAGTTTCTATTAGTATTGATTACAAAGCAGTTTTGGCAATTGATTTACCAAACGGAATGAAGTCTGGAGACACATTAGAATTAAAGGGAGAGTCAGAGTTTGAATTTGAAAACGGAAAAATAAAAAGTATATCTGACAAAAGTTAATACAGTATACAACAATATTGGGTACATACAAAAAAGTAACAAATCTAAATGATTACAGAAGATTTATTAAAGCAAATAGAGTTCATTAAAGAAATTGACAAAATCAAATACATACAACGTAAGACTAAACTTTTCAATAGTGATAGAAAAGAAAACGATGCTGAACATAGTTGGCATTTAGCTATGATGGCTGTAGTTTTAAGTGACTATTCAGACCATAAAATTGATTTATTGAAAGTTATCAAAATGGTACTGATACACGATATAGTGGAGATTGACGCTGGAGACACCTTTTTGTATGATAAGGAAAAAAGTCACGATAATACCGAAGAAGAGAAGAAGTGTGCGGAAAGAATATTTGGTATTCTTCCAGAAAAACAAGCAACCGAATTTATTGAAGTTTGGTCTGAATTTGAGAACGGAACTTCTAACGAGGCAAAATTCGCCAAATCACTAGACAATCTCGAACCAATTTTACAAAATGCTTCAAATAATGGCGGAACTTGGAAAGAATTTGAAGTTGACTACGAAACAGTTTTTGAAAAGAAAAAAGTTATAAAAAAAGGTTCAGAAAAATTGTGGGATTTCACCAAAAACATTTTGAATGATAGTGTAAAAAAAGGCATATTAGCTGAATAAAATACTGTTACCAATAACGTGTATAATTAGAGAAAACGTCCAAGACAAAATGAAACAATCTTATAAACTTTATCCAATGATATTATTATTCTCTTTTTTTGGTTTATTCGGACAAAGCAAGAAAAATGAAAATACATCAGAACTGAAAAGCGGACAAATATGGAAATATAATACGCGAAAAGGAGAAGAAAAATCCAGAATCGTGATTTTAAAAGTTGAAGATTATGGAAAAAGAGGTGAAATAGTCCACATCGCTGTTAACGGATTAAAAATCAAAAATAAACATATTGAGGGCGGAATTTCGAAAGAAATTGGACACTTACCATTTGACAAAGAAGCTATTATAAAAAGTTTGACTGAATTGGAAAGCACAACTGATGAATTACCTGACTTTATGGATGGTTACCTTCAATGGAAAGAAGCATTTGACAGTGGCAAAGGCGGAGTATTTACAATAGAAGTTAAAGAAGCAGTTGATTTTGTTGACCAATCAATGAATAGATAACTACACTCAACAACGTCTATAATTAAAAATGAAGTTTGAAGAAATAATAACTGATAGATTAATTTTGAGAAAACTTACTCAAGAAAGTTTTGATTCTATCTATTCTGATATGTCTCAAGATGAGCAATTACATATTCTTGGTTTAAACTCGATTGAAAAATTATTGGAAGAAAAAGAAAAGTATAAAAAAGGTCTTTCTACACATAATAAGAAGTTCCTTTACCATCAATTAATTGATAAAAAAACAAATGTGATTATTGGCTGGTGTGGATTTCATGTTTGGTACACTGACCACAATCGAGCAGAAATAGGATATGAACTTTTTGATGACAGCTATAAAGGTCAAGGTATAATGTCTGAAGTAATAGCATTAATTGTAAATTATGGGTTTAACAAAATGAATTTAGAAAGAATAGAAGCATTTGTAAGTCCAAATAACACGCCTTCGATAAAATTGCTAAAAAGAATGAAATTCAAGCAAGAAGGTATTTTAAAACACCATTATTTTGATAATAATAAAATGGATGATTCGATAGTTTTTGCGTTATTAAAATCTGAATATAAATAACTATTGCTAACAACGAGTATAATTCATTACGTGGTTCTAGTCTACTCGGAATTTCTGTTGTTTCTAAAAAATGGACTTCTCTTTATTTGCTATCTTAGTAAAAAGCAATCAAGCCATACACAAACACATTACCCACAATTTGAAAACACAATCTGAATGACAGAAATAATTGATTTAAGTCAAGAAATTTACGAAGGAATGCCAGTTTATAAAGACCTTCCCCAAGTTAAAATGGCAGTTCACAATTCTCACGAAGAATGGAATGGGGTAAAAAATCCAAAAACAAGAACACCAGCTGTACACAAATTAGAATTGGGAGAACATACAGGAACTCATGTTGATGCAATAAATCATATGGAAATTCAGCATTTTGGAAAATCTATCGACAAAATGCCTTTATCAATGTTCTATACGGAAGGTATCTGTTTAGATTTTTCTCATAAAGGATTAAAAGAACTAATTGAACCAAACGAAATTGAATATGCTTGTAAAAAAGCCAGCTTAGAAATTAAAAAAGGAGATACTGTACTATTTTATACTGACCACTATCGAAAAAACTTTAATGGAAAAAATTGGAGTAATGGTCCTGGAATTACTGCTGATTCTGCGAGATGGCTTGGAGAAAAGAAAATATCAGCATTTGGAGTTGAAACTATGTCACCAGGCGTTCCTAGAATATCAAATAAGGAGGTTCATCATATTTGTGGAGAACTGAATTTTACACATTATGAAAATATGGTAAATCTTCATTTACTAATTGATAAAGGAAGATTCAGATTTATTGGTTTTCCATTAAAAATTAAAGGAGGAACTGGCTCGCCTGTAAGAGCTGTAGCAGTTTTTGAGAAATAAGCAAGATAAATGCAACCTAAATTTATTCAGCTAATAATGCGTCAATAAATCCTTCAAATTCGGTCTTAAAATCTTCATACTTTTTACCAGTCGCGGGTCCATTAAAACCAGTATGAATTTTACGTACTTTACCTGTTTTATCTACAAAAATTGAGGTCGGATAAGACAACACATGGTTTAGCATCGGCAACTTTTCTTGTGCTTTGGCTTTATCAGATGTTCCGTATTGAGCCAAAAGAATTGGGTAGGATATGTTTAGTTTTTCTCGCAGTCTATTAATACTATTAAATGCTTTCTCTTCAGTTTTGGCATACTCAAAAGCTAAAGCAACAATCTCTACTCCGCGTTCTGCATTAGCCTGGTAGAATTTGGTGTAGTATTTACTTTCGTCTAGGCAGTTTGGGCACCAAGTTCCCATAATCTGTACAATTACTACTTTATTTTCAAATCGCTCATCATTTAATGACACCATATTGCCGTTTTCATCTGGGAATGAAAACTCTAAGCTATCGTAGCCATCTTTTAAAAAAGTAAGGTCGTTTGCGCTCGGCAGTTCGTAAGCTTCGTTTCTCTTAGCAACAAAAGGTTCTTTCCAATGGTTACCAGAATAGAAGCTACCTTCCATTGTAGAATCTGTTACTATAGCAGTGAACAGAAAAGCATGTGCTCCATCAAAAGTTGAGAGTTTCAATTTGTTACCATCCATCACACCTTCTAAATAGCGATAATCACCAGTAGTTGTTCTAAATGTTCCTGTAACCTTATCCCCTTCCTGCTTAAAAATACCTTTCGCTATATATTCCTCTCCTTCAATGCCTTTACTAAAAACAGTTTCCCAAATACCTGTAACACTTTTATTTGCAGAATTTGACGCATAAAAGCGCTCTAATCTTTCATATTGTGCATAAAAGGGAACAACTCTATCTAAGCTCTCTTTAATAAATGTTCCTTTTATTGCAAAATCATCTTCAAAAACACCTGCAAAATAACCCTCAAACACTGGTGCTTTTATAAAAATAGAATCGTTGCGATATTCTACTTCGTCGACTTCAATAACTTCTTCAGCATTAAAGATTTTTAGTTTTGTAGGTGATTCTACTTCAAAAATAAAAGGTAATTCTTCTTTATCCTGTACTTCTAAGACCGCTCTGTACGTTCCGGTTTTTAGTGTTTCCTGTTTCTTTTCGTCAGTACAAGAAAATAGCATTATTGCTATAAGACAGGTAAATATATATCGCATTATAATCTGAGTTTTAATAATATTCGAAATAACAACAAAAACCTTACATAAAAAAGCTAATTAACCGTTTCATCAGCTTATCGGAATTACTATCTTTGCACCTTCACTAAATTGACACATGAAGATATCATACAACTGGCTTAAGCAGTTTATAAAGATAGATTGGGACGCTGAGAAAACTGGCGAATTACTAACCGATCTTGGTTTAGAAATAGAGGGTATAGAACGCTACGAATCCGTAAAAGGCGGATTGGAGGGTATTGTTGTTGGGGAAGTTTTAACTTGTGTGCAACATCCAAATGCAGATCGCTTAAAAGTTACAACTGTAAATATTGGTACAGATACCCCTTTACAAATTGTCTGTGGTGCACCTAATGTAGCTGCAGGACAAAAGGTACCTGTAGCGACTATTGGAACAACGTTATATACAGCTGAAGGTGAAGCTTGGAAGATAAAAAAAGGGAAGATTCGTGGTGAGGAAAGTCACGGTATGATTTGTGCCGAAGACGAACTAGGTCTTGGAGAATCTCATGATGGTATCATGGTACTCGATGAGAAAATAAAAGTTGGTTCACCTGCATCCTTGGTTTTTAAGATTGAAAACGATGATGTTTTTGAAATCGGTTTAACTCCTAACCGAGCTGATGCTATGAGCCATTATGGAGTGGCTCGCGATTTAAAAGCTGGTTTATTACAACAAGAAATAGCTTTAGAGTTAATTACTCCTTCTGTAAGTTCTTATCATGTAGACGCACGCTCCTTAAAGATCGATGTAGATGTAAAAAATATAGAAAAAGCACCACGCTATTGTGGCGTTACGATTTCTGGAGTTAAGGTAGAGGCATCTCCAAGTTGGTTGCAAAACCGTTTAAAAGCTATTGGCCTATCTCCTATTAATAACATAGTCGATGCAACCAACTATGTATTACATGAGTTGGGACAGCCGCTCCACGCTTTTGATGCACATAAAATTTCTGGTAATAAGATTGAAGTTAAAACGTGTAAATCTGGTACAAAATTTACAACACTCGATGGTGTTATTCGCGAATTACACGAAGATGACCTTATGATATGCGATGCAGAAAAACCAATGTGTATCGCTGGTGTTTTTGGAGGTATCGATTCTGGTGTTACCGAAAGCACATCTAACATATTTTTAGAAAGTGCTTATTTCGATCCTGTAAGTATCCGTAAAACGGCTAAGCGCCATGCTTTAAATACAGATGCATCTTTTAGATTCGAAAGAGGAATAGATCCAAACATTACAGAATATGCCTTAAAACGTGCCGCACTTTTAATAACAGATATTGCAGGTGGCGAGATTGCTAGTGATATTTTTGATGCTTATCAAAATAAAATCAAGGATTTCGAAGTTCGCCTAAGTTTTGAAAATGCAAAAAAGTTAATTGGTGAAGAAATTCCGAAAGAGACTATAAAAAGTATCCTTTCCTCATTAGAAATTAAGGTTAATAATGTCACTGAAGCTGGTTTAGGACTAACGGTTCCTGCATATAGAAATGATGTACAGCGCGAAGCTGATATTATTGAAGAAATACTTAGAGTTTACGGCTACAATAATATCGCCACTACTGAAAAGCTGAATGCTTCTATTTCTAACTCATCCAGATTTGAAGATTATAAACTACAAAATATTATAGGTAACCAATTGGCTTCTCAAGGATTTTATGAGATTTTGGCAAATTCGCTAACCTCACCAAAATATGTAGAGCTAAGTGAAGATTTAAACGAAGACCACAACGTAAAAATGCTAAATCCGCTTAGTAATGATTTAGAAGTGATGCGTCAGTCTCTATTATTTTCTGGATTAGAAGCGGTTTCACATAATATTAATAGAAAACGTGAAGATTTAAAGTTATTTGAATTCGGAAAAACCTATCATCAATATTCTGATACTAGAGAAGAGCATAAACATTTATCTGTTTTTGTAACCGGAAATAAATCAGAGGAACGTTGGAATTCAATTACAACTCCAAGCGATTTTTTCTATTTAAAAGGTACTATAGAAACCGTCTTACAGCGCTTAGGATTGAACCGTTTAAAATCAGCACCAACTAAGAACGACGTTCTTAGTGAAGGAATGAACTTATCTCTTGGAAAGAAACAACTTGTTGATTTTGGATTGGTAAAAAAACCCATCTTGAAGCATTTCGGAATTTCTCAAAATGTATTGTTTGCAGATTTTAATTGGGATAATGTTTTAGACATGGCTCAGCATAATAAAATTAAATTTACCGAGATTTCTAAATATCCTGAAGTACGACGTGACTTTGCACTATTATTAGACAACAATGTATCTTTTGAAGACATTTATACCATCGCAAAGCAAACAGAAAAACAATTGCTAAAAAATGTGAATTTATTTGATGTATATGAAGGTAAAAATTTACCAGCCGGCAAAAAGAGTTATGCGGTAAGTTTTACACTTCAAGACGAAAACAAAACATTAACAGATAAGCAAATTGATAAGATTATGTCTAAGTTACAGACTAATTTCGAGAATAAGCTTGGTGCTGAATTACGATAGCTTAGTGTTATATCATATAAAAAAGACTCATAAAATTTTATGAGCCTTTTTTATTATTTTTTTAGCAGTTAAACCTCAAGGATTGCATTCTTATTCTTTTTACTTTTATCCTTTTTGGGCTTAAATTTTAATTTGAGATTTTTAAACTCTATTGTAATGTATTCTATCAATGCGTACATGAATAATGCAGCTCCAGACATTTCTAGAAACTCTTCGAAACTATACATTAGTGCATAAGTAAGCGTTCTCTCACTATATTTTTCAGCATGCATACCGCTTATGGCTTCCATCACAACGGCTCCAGAAACAAAAAGTACGCCAGCAACAATAAACAGCTTTAATGTCCTTTTAGGTAACTGCATCATAAATTTAAAATATGCAATACCAATTAATAAAGCGATTATAATGTAAGGAATAAACCAAGCATAATATAAAATACCGGTAGTTCCTAAGAGCGACTCCATTGGTGCACGAAGCTGCTCATGGATTTGAATCATTTCATCTAAAGCCAAAAAAACGAAAATAGCAGATAATCCAATCCAATACCAAAATTTTCCACTTTTCTCCTTACTTCCATAACCAATTACTGCTAATAAAATTCCATTAGCTAGTAACATTAAAGATGAAAAATATGTCGGTAGATTAGCTTCTAAATTAACATTGAAGAGCTTAATAAGAAGTCTTGGCACCTTACTCTCCATTCCTGCAGAATTAAATATGAGATAGACAGAAAAAAGATTCCCTATTGCTAACAGTCCCACGGCAATAAAAAGATTGCGGAGAACCTTAGACTTTTGTATTCTAAAATTCATAAAAAATGTTTAATTACAGACAAATAGGGATTTTGTCCAAACGTTTTAGTTATAGCTAGTAGTTAGAGAGTTCGAAGTTAAAATATTTGTTTTATTAAGCTCAATAAATTACTTAAACGACATATAACTTCGTTTAAATGTGCTAGTAATTCAATTATAAAAAATTAAAACACTGATTATTAAATAATTAAGACAACTTCAATTAAGATTGAATATGAGCTCATAATATTTTCAAATATTATACTTTATTTAATAGAAATACACACAAAAGTTGCTATTTTTAACACACTAAAACTTATATAAAATGGCAAAAGTAACATTAGGAGGTACACCTGTAGAAACCAAAGGAAACTTACCACCTGTTGGTAGCAAATCTCCAGATTTTAAACTTACAGCAACTGATCTATCGAGCAAATCTAAAACAGATTATAAAGGCAGTAGATTGGTTCTTAATATATTCCCTAGTGTAGATACTGGCACATGTGCACAATCAATACGAACATTTAATGAAAAAGCCAGTCAATTAGAAAATACTAAAGTATTATGTATCTCAAAAGATTTACCATTTGCAATGGCTCGTTTTTGTGGTGCAGAAGGAATAGAAAATGTAGAAAGCCTTTCTGATTACAAAACCGGAAAATTTGGTGATGATTATGGTTTAACCTTTAAAACTGGAGCTTTTGAAACTCTATTATCGCGTTGCATAGTCGTTATAGATACTGACGGAACTATTTTGCACACAGAGCAAGTTTCAGAAATTGCAGATGAGCCTAATTACGAGAGTGCACTTTCTAGCTTAGCATAACTTTTTATGCAGAAAAAAGATTCTTTTTTAGTTAACAGATTAAAAAGTGTGGGCTATGCTTTTAAAGGAATGCTCATATTAATTAAAACTGAAGCCAGTATAAAAATTCAATTATGTATTGCAATTGTAGTTACTATTGCTGGTTTTTATTTTGAAATTTCTAAAACAGAATGGCTTGTGCAAATTATTATGATTGGCTTGGTAATGAGTATTGAGGGTGTAAATACTGCCATTGAATACATTGCTGACTTTATTCATCCAGATCAGCATCCAAAAATTGGATTAATAAAAGATGTAGCAGCTGGAGCCGTTTTCATTGCTTCAATTGTAGCTGTAATTATAGCAGGCATCATATATTTACCTAAAATTCTTTAGATACCAAAAGCAATAATATAAACGTTACATATTTGTATTTTTGTTGAATTAAAAATTCGCAATAGCTTTAAACTTAAAATGAAATCTTTTCTTGCTATATTTTCTATTGTATTCATTGTTCTAAGCTGTAATTTGAAGGCTAAAAAAATCAATACATCAGAAATTACACACACTCAAATAGATACAATTAAACCCATAGATAATCTTAATCAGACTATCACAAAAGCCTTTGTTTTAGGGCAGTTTGAATATAAAACAGATACTACATTTATAAAAATAAACTCAGAACACTCAGCAAAAACCCTGTATCTTAATAAAGAAGTATATAGTGCTTTTTTAAAAATGTTTCACGCAGCTAAACAAGATGGCATCGTATTAAATATCCTATCTGGCACACGAAATTATGAAGAACAAAAGGTCATTTGGGAACGTAAATGGAATGCGTATAATAATCTTGAACCTTTAGGGCGTGCTCAGAAAATTCTAGAATACAGTTCTATGCCAACCTCTTCTCGTCATCATTGGGGAACGGATTTAGACCTAAATAGTTTAAGTAATTCGTATTTTAGCAACGGAAAAGGCAAAGCTATTTACGATTGGCTGAATGCAAACGCAAACGATTATGGTTTTTATCAAGTTTATACTGAAAAAGAAAACGGAAGAACTGGTTATAATCTTGAAAAATGGCATTGGTCTTATTTGCCCTTGGCTAGTGCCTATATAGAGTTTTATAATGCTAACATCGGTTATGATGATATTAATGGATTTACAGGATCAGAACTTGCAAAAAACTTAAACATTATAGAACACTATGTAAATGGTATTTCTAATAAGGCTAAAGAATACTAATAAATAATAGATTTCCGATTAAACCGGAAAGTAAGAATGGCAAAAAAGACAACTAAAAAGAAAATTACAACCAAGGCAAAGCCAAAGGCTAAAGCTAAAAAGCGGTCATATAAATTATCGAGTCAACAAAAACTCGTTTTTGGTAGCTTGCTAATCATTCTTGGTGTGCTTCTTTTTATATCATTTTTATCTTTTGTGTTTACCGGAAAAGAGGATCAAAGTGTTTTAAGTACATTTCCAGAACGTTCTCAAGAATACAAAAATTGGGCAAATCAATTAGGTGCATGGGTGAGCGAATTCTTTATCACCAAAGGTTTTGGTGTTCCATCTTTTATTTTTTCTGGCTTAGTATTCCTCTCCGGTGTATATGTGACTTTAAATTTGAAGAAAGCCAAATTACGTAAGCATTGGATTTGGGGAACACTAATTGTTATTTGGTTATCTATTTTGTTTGGTTTTTTTACACATAAATATGATATGCTCGGCGGAACTATAGGTTTTGAAATGAATCACTTCTTTCAAGATTATATTGGTAAAATTGGCACTGCCCTATTATTGCTTTTTGGACTCATTGCCTATTTAGCCATTCGATTTAAAGTTACTGGAGATACATTTGTAAATATTTTTAAGCGTGCAAAACGGAATATTAAAGACGACTTTAATTCAGAATCGAACAATTCAGAATCTACTGTAATTATAGATAATAGTTTAACTGAAGAAGCTGAAGCTATAAAATCTGCTTTCGAAATCCCATTAGATAAACCTGAGCCAACTATCAGTAACTACTCCAAACCAGAACCAAAGGATGAAAAGCTGACAATGGAAGTCGCTAAAAAACCAAAAGAAGATACCATTGATACACCAGAATTAGAAATGGAAGTTGAAACGGTTGAAGAAGAAAAATCTGAAACTGATAATCTTTCAGATAAACTCGTGGAAGATTTCGGTCTTTTTGATCCAACGCTCGAATTGGGAAAGTATCAATTTCCACCTTTAGACTTATTAAAAAAATATGATAATGAAGGAATTTCGATAGATCAAGAAGAACTTGAGGAAAATAAAAATAGAATCGTTGAAACGCTAAGTAATTATAAAATAGGTATTAGCAGTATTAAAGCGACTATAGGCCCTACAGTGACGCTTTATGAAATTGTACCAGATGCAGGTATTAGAATTTCAAAAATTAAAAACTTAGAAGATGATATTGCCTTATCACTTGCTGCACTTGGTATACGTATTATAGCACCTATTCCAGGTAAAGGAACTATTGGTATAGAGGTACCGAATAAAAAATCCACTATTGTATCGATGCGTTCGGTTATTGCTTCTCAGAAATTTCAAAAATCAGAAATGCAATTACCAATTGCCTTTGGTAAAACCATTAGCAACGAAACATTTGTTGTGGATTTGGCAAAGATGCCTCACTTACTCATGGCTGGTGCAACTGGGCAAGGTAAATCGGTTGGACTTAATGCAGTTTTAACCTCTTTATTATACAAAAAACATCCTGCAGAAGTTAAGTTTGTATTAGTAGATCCAAAAAAGGTAGAACTTACTTTATTCAATAAAATTGAACGTCATTATTTGGCGAAGTTACCAGATAGTGAAGATGCTATTATTACAGATAATACAAAAGTGATAAATACTTTAAACTCGCTTTGTATTGAAATGGATAATCGTTATGAGATGCTTAAGAACGCATTTTGTAGAAATATTGCCGAATACAATGCTAAATTTAAAGCCAGAAAATTAAACCCAAATGATGGACATGCATTTTTACCATACATCGTTTTGGTAGTTGATGAGTTTGCGGATTTAATAATGACAGCTGGTAAAGAAGTAGAAACACCTATAGCACGTTTAGCACAATTAGCTCGTGCTATTGGTATTCATTTAATAATTGCAACACAGCGTCCTTCAGTAAATGTAATAACAGGTATTATAAAGGCTAACTTCCCAGCGCGAATTGCATTTAGGGTAACGAGTAAAATCGATTCAAGGACTATTTTAGATGGTTCTGGCGCAGATCAATTAATTGGTCGAGGGGATATGCTCTATACACAAGGAAATGATTTAATCCGAATTCAATGTGCATTTGTGGATACACCAGAAGTTGAAAAAGTAACTGAATTTATTGGTTCCCAAAAAGCATATCCTGATGCTCACTTATTACCAGAATATGTCGGTGAGGAAGGTGGCACAAATCTTGATATAGATATATCAGACAGAGATAAGTTGTTTAGAGATGCCGCAGAAATTATTGTGACTGCACAACAAGGTTCGGCTTCTTTATTACAACGAAAGTTGAAATTAGGCTACAACAGGGCTGGTAGAATTATAGACCAATTAGAAGCTGCAGGAATTGTAGGTTCTTTTGAAGGCAGCAAAGCCAGGCAAGTATTAGTGCCCGATTTAGTAGCTTTAGATCAATTATTAGAAAACGAAAAAAATTAATAAGATTATATAATTAATAAAGATGAAAAAATTATTTGTAATAGCATTTGTAGCATTAGGACTTACAACATTTGCACAAAGTGATGCAAAAGCTGAAACATTACTAAATGAGGTAAGCACAAAAATTAAAGCCTATAAAAACATTAGCTTAGACTTTAAATACGAACTAAACAATGTTAGCGAAAATATCTCGCAAGAAACGCGTGGAGATGTGGTTATTGAAGGGGAAAAATATAAACTAAATATCTTAGGCGTTACACGTATTTTTGACGGAGAAACTTTATACACTATAAGTCCAGAAGACGAAGAAGTAACTATTTCTTCAGATAACTCAGAAGACGAAAACACTATTACTCCTAGTAAAATGTTATCGTTTTATGAAGATGGTTATACATACAAAATGGATATTGTTCAAACTGTAAAAGGCAGAAAGATTCAGTACGTAAAATTGAACCCTATTGATACTAATTCTGAAATTAAGCATGTATTGTTAGGTATAGATGCAACTACTAATCATATTTATAATTTAATAGAAGTTGGTAAAAATGGAACAAAAACAACATTAACTGTTAATTCTTTTAAAACCGACCAGCCTATCTCAAAAACCTTATTTACATTTGACGAAGGTAAGTACAGTGATTACTATATCAATAAAATCGATTAAGGTTTAGTTAAACATCTATTTTATTAACGCTCTTAGAGAGATACATGTATAGATATTTATATATAACCATTGAGATAAATAAGAATTAGTGCATGAAAATATTAGATAGGTATATACTTATCACATTCTTAAGGACGTTTTTTAGCGTCTTTATTATATTTATGTTCATCTTTATTTTACAAGGAGTATGGCTCTACATTGCTGAACTTGCTGGTAAAGACCTAGACATATCTGTTACTGCAAAATTTATTCTATACTACATGCCAAAGCTCATTCCTTTGGTTGTTCCCTTAACTGTTTTATTATCATCTATAATGGTGTTTGGTAACTTTGCCGAAAACTATGAATTTGCAGCAATGAAATCTACTGGTATCTCGTTGCAGCGTGCTATGAGAAGTCTAAGTGTATTTATTATTGCACTTGGTATTGGTTGTTTCTTCTTTGCCAACAATGTAATTCCTTGGGGAGAATACAATTTTTATAACCTAAGACGAAATATCGCAAAGAAAAAGCCTGCTCTTGCCATAGCTGAAGGACAATTTAATGACATTGGTAACATAAATATTAAAGTAGAAGAGAAAAGTGGTGATAATGGTGAATTTCTTCATAATGTTATCATCCATGAAAAAATCAAAACACGTAGTGGAAACTATACAGTAATTGTCGCTGAAAAAGGGGAATTAAAGAGTAGTCCAGATTCTAATGTTCTGCAATTAGAATTGATTAATGGAAATCGCTACCAAGAAATTGTTAATAATGATTCAAGAAAAAACACTAATAAACCGCATGCGAGAAGTTATTTTGATAAATACATTATCAATGTAGATTTAGAGGTTTTAAATTCTGACGATTTAGATGAGAAAAGCTACAGTGACAGATATAACATGTTAGACGTAAAGCAACTTAAATATACAATTGATAGCTTGTATAATAAAAAAACAGAAGACTATAATACTTTATCAAGTACACTATATAATAGAACTAATTATCCTGCATTAAATTTAAATATGCAAGTGCCAGAAAAAGACTCCCTCTACACCGGTAATGTTTTAGATCTTTTCACTTCCATTAATAGTAAAATTCAGATTTTAAATTTAGCCGTAAATTCATCTAACAGTACAAAACAGATATTAGATAGTAATAAAAAAACAGCACAAGGCAAGGCTATTTTACTAAACAAACATATTCATGTATTGCACGATAAATTTGTTTTAGCATTTGCATGTATCATACTATTTTTTGTTGGCGCTCCTCTTGGTGCACTTATAAGAAAAGGTGGACTTGGTTTACCAATGGTCATCGCCATAGTATTGTTTTTAACCTATTACTTCTTCGGCATTTTCGCAAAAAACAGTGCTGAAAAAGGAAGTTTTAGTCCAATTATTGGTGCATGGCTTTCAACGGCGGTTATGTTACCTCTAAGTATCTATTTAACCTCTAGAGCTACAAATGATAAAGGAGGTTTCGAAATTGATAGCATTTTAGAACCATTAAAAAAACTATTTAGAATAAAGAAGAAAGAAGTTTCAATTAGCGATCTTGAGTTCGATACAAATTCGAATGAATATAAGACCCTATTAAATTATGATAACGACAAATTAAAAAGTATTATAAAAAATTATAACCCTTCAGATTTTAAGATTGAATATAAAAACTCTGCTATTTCAATTTTAGATTCTAGAGGTATTACCAAACAAGAACTGAAGCTTACAGGTAACCTAACAAATGAAAATTATGAAGAAGCACTTCGCTTAAAAAACACATACGAAGAAGATTCTAAGCTTGCGCTTATTACCTACATAATTTCTACAATACTTTCTGTGGCTGGAAGAATATTTGAAAACAATAAGTTCCCTACTTTAGGTAATACACTTTTTATTATTGGTATAGTTATTTTCGTGATTTTTATTTTTTCACTTATAAAATCTTTCTCCAAACATTCAGATTTATATAAACATTTGGGCAAACCGAAAAGTATCAATGCACTTCTCTATATATTATTAGGATTACCTCTATATTTTATATTTTACTACATTCAGAAAAAACAAATTGATGAGGCACTCGTCTCTCGCAAAAATTTAAAATAACGTACCTTTGTACTATAACTTAGTACTATGATAACCAATACTGTGAATACTAAAACAAGCTTAAATACAATTGAAGAAGCCATCGAAGATATTAGACAAGGCAAAGTTATTATTGTAGTTGATGACGAAAACAGAGAAAATGAAGGAGACTTCTTAGCAGCTGCAGATAAGGTAACACCAGAGATGATAAACTTTATGGCAACGCATGGTCGTGGTTTAATTTGTGCACCACTAACAGAACATCGTTGTGAAGATTTAGAACTCAACATGATGGTTAGAAATAATACAGATCCTATGGAAACGGCATTTACAGTTTCCGTAGATTTAAGAGGAAATGGTGTAAGTACAGGTATATCTGCAAGTGATAGAGCAAAGACAGTACAAGCCTTAGTTAAAAAAGATACTAAGCCATTTGAATTGGCGAGACCTGGACATATTTTTCCTTTGGTAGCAAAGGAAGGTGGTGTTTTAAGGAGAACAGGACATACCGAAGCTGCAATAGATTTTGCGCGTTTAGCTGGTTTTGAACCTGCAGGTGTTATCGTTGAGATAATGAATGAAGATGGTACAATGGCACGCTTACCACAACTCATAGAAGTAGCTAAAAAGTTTAACTTAAAAATAGTATCTATTGAAGATTTAGTGGCTTATCGTATGGAGTACGATTCGCTAATTGAAAAGAAAGAAGATTTTGAGATAGAAACTCGTTTTGGTAAATTCAGACTTAGAGCATACTTACAAACAACAAATAATCAAATACATATTGCTCTTACTAAAGGCAATTGGAAATCAGATGAACCTGTGCTTACTCGTGTAAACTCGAGCTTGGTAAATAATGATATCTTAGGTACTTTAACAAACAATGCGGACCAGAAGCTTGATGATATGTTCAATGCTATTAATTCTGAGAATAAAGGTGCTATTATCTTTATTAATCAGCAGGCAGAATCTATGAACTTACTATCTCGACTCTCAATACTAAAAGAAAGTCAAATCGAAGGTAAACTAACTAAAGCACCTAGAATACCAATGGATTCTAAGGATTTTGGAATTGGAGCACAAATTTTACATGACCTTAAAGTTAGTAAACTTAAGCTTATGTCTAATGCCTTACAAACTAAACGTGTGGGTATGATTGGTTATGGTTTAGAGATTGTTGAGTATGTAAACTACTAGTTTATTATTACTCGTCTTGTTGTAGAAAAATCTCCTGAATATATCTTCAAAATATAAACTCCAGAGTTTAAATTTTCAATATCGAGTTGCTTGGTTTCTTGGCTTTTATTAATTACCAATTGTCCCAAAGAATTAAACAATTCAACACTATCTATATTTTCTTCAGAAATAACATTGATGACATTCGAAGTTGGATTAGGATAAACATCTAACTTATTAGTAAATACATCATCAACACTCAAACCTGTATTTTGATAGACTCTAACATAATCAATTACCATACTACTCTCTGTGAAACTGGGATCTATTGCACCAGCTACACCACCCATAGCCACATTTAAAAGTAAATACTGATCTTCATAAAATGGCCAGGTGTTGTCATCTTTCACTGTAGGGTTATAAGTATAAAAACCTACGCCATCAATTAAAAATGTAATCTGGTTAGGTGACCAGTTCATAGAATATACATGAAACTCATTGGCCACATCATTTAACACATAAGACTGAAAATTTATTGTATTTCCGAAACTAGAAGGTGTGTGCAATGCACTACTTACATGGTTTGTAGCTCCAAGTCCATGTTCCATAATATCTATCTCGCCACAAGCTGGCCAACCTGTTGTACCAAACCCTTGAGTTTGCCAATACGCACCAGCCTCAGTAATATTTTTTCCTAAAGTCCAAATTGCCGGCCAAGTTCCATCACCAAATGGTAATTTTGCCCTTACATCTACTCTACCATAAGTGAATGCAAATTTGGAGTTCAGTCGTGCAGATGTATATTGCTTGGTTTCCCCTTGATCTGTAAAAGATTCTTTTATTGCCACAATATTCAAAAACTCACCATCAACAAATGAATTTTCTATACGATTAGTATAATGTTGCTCCTCGCCATTAAACCAACTTCCTCCTGCAGGTAATTGAGTTTGATGGAACCAATTATTGGTATCTATTGGGCCATTTGTATTAAACTCATCTGACCAGACTAAATCAGAATAAACAATATCTAAAGCATGTGGATCTGTTGGTTCTGTGCCATCATCTATATTATCAATTAAATAAGTGCCAGAAGTTGCAACACCACCATCAATAAAAATGGTTAATCTGTTATAGCTTCCTGTTGCATTAACAGATGTAGAGGTACCACTAAACGTAGCATTAGCAAAATTAAAGCTTATATTTTCTGTCCAGCCAGAACCAGAATTGCTTTGAACAACTTCTACATCTGCATTTATTCCGCTTTCTAGTTTTATCATAATGTTGTGAGCATTAGAGTCGAATTGATAAAAAGATAATGTAATAATTTGTTCTACACTTAAATCTATGGGCTGATTTAAATCCAAGTAAAAACCTTGCCATGGTTCAGAACCATCATTAAAAAACTCACCAACATCATTACTAGAGTTTTCTGGATCAGTGCTAAATGAAAAACTGCTATTGCCAAAAGGTAAAAAATTATCTGTTCCTTCAGAAAAGTCAATAGGCATTTGTTGTGCCAATGATAAGAAGCAAAATAATAAGCACAGTTTGGTTAAAATGTAATTTAACTTCATAACTTTTTTTTATAAAACTATAAATAATTATAAGTGTAAACTAATTTTTAACCTATACGCGAGCAATACATGCACAAAATTATCGCTTCGAGATAATTTTTGTGATGCATTCTACCATCTTATCAGCACGAGCTCTAACTTCATCTTCAGTCCAAGATAATTTTATTAAGCAAGATATGTTTCGAGCAATATAATGATCTGATTGTTCAAAGGTTTTGGTCTGTAGATATTTCAAACCTTCTTTTACTTCTTTAGAAATTGGAAATAAAGATTTCAATTCTTTTAAATGATTCCATTTTCTAATATAATGCCAATTATTTTGGTAATAATTCCAGCACACATCAATTCCATTTTCTTTAAATGCCCCTGACACTTTTTGAGCAGATTCAGCATCTGGCAGAAAGAAATTTAGAAACGCATAGCTCTCCTCGCCTCCTTGTGGCACTGTTCTAAATATAACTTCAGGAATTTGAGATAGTGCTTCTCTAAGTATTGTATAATTCTTCTTTTGTATAGCAATAAACTCTGGTAATCGTCTTATTTGTGCTAAACCTACTGCTGCATGTAACTCAGAAATCCTAAAATTATAGCCTAAAAACGGATGTGTTTCTGCACCTCTATCATTACCAATATGATCATGTCCATGATCACTGTAATGATCTGCATTAATATAATAGTCGTTGTTATTGGTAACCACTGCTCCACCTTCTCCACAAGTAATGGTTTTTACAAAATCGAAAGAAAAACAGCCAATATCTGCTATACTTCCTAATGATTTTCCTTTATAAGTTCCGCCTATGGCCTGGCAAGCATCTTCAACAAAAATTAATTTATGGATATTACAAACTTGTCTTAAAGCATCCATATCTGCCATACTTCCACACATTTGCACAACCATAACTGCTTTGGTTTTTGAAGTCACAGCAGCTTCAACCGCTTTAGGATCTAATGTTAATGTATCATCAATATCCACTAAAACAGGGATGGCACCCAACATCATAATAGCTTCAAAACTCGCTACAAAAGTAAATGTTGGCATAATAACCTCATCACCTGCGCCAACACCTGCAGATGCTAATGCAACAGATACAGCAGCAGTACCACTAGAGACTAATTGCACATGACTAGAACCAAATGTTTTTTCGAGTTCAGATTCTAATTCTTTAGCTTTCCAGTGGCCTTTGCGCATACCATCAAAGCCATAACGCATTAAAACTCCGTTGTCTAAAACATCATTGACTTCCTTTCGTTCTAGGTCACTAAATAATTCGAATCCTGGCATAAATTTTATTACAATTAAAAGTTGAATTTACTCAAACAAATATAAGTTTTGAGATTTTTTTTTAATAAAATATTTACAATTCTATGATGGTTTCAGACAACGGCTTTCTTACTTTCTTAAAGTCAGCAAACATATCATCATCCGCTCTGTAACCAACAGGAAACATCAAAACAGACGCTAGACCATGTTTTTCTAAATTCAAGGCTCTATCTATCTGATCTGGAATAAAACCTTCCATAGGACAACTATCAATGCCTTCAACAGCGCAAACTGTCATTAAATTTCCCAATGCAATATAAGCTTGCTTACTCGCCCAACCTATCTTCTTGTCAACTGGCATACCATTAATTGTAGATTTCATTTGTGCTTTAAACGGTTCTAAAATGGTATCTGGAGTATTTCTTATTGTCTTAATTGTTTCAAAATGCTTATTGACATCTTCTTCATCTATTTCAGTCTGAATACATAATACCAGTAAATGCGAAGCATCTGCAACTTGACGTTGACCATAAGACAATTCTACCAAATTTTCTCTAAGCTCTTTATTTTCAACAACAACAAGTTTTAAAGTTTGTAAACCATAAGACAGTGCAGTTAGGTTAAAGGCTTCTTTTAAAATGGTAAGTTTTTCTTCAGAAAGTGATCTAGTATTATCAAATTTTTTGGTGGCATAACGCCATTTTAATTTTTCTATTATAGACATTGATTTTATTTTTTGTAAAAATACGCAATTATGGGTTGTTTGATTTTACAACTTAAAGCGAATTATTAATTTCAAGAGCATGGATAAATTAAAATTTAACGGTTTTCAGGGTATTATAGAATAATGTTCAATACTAAATTTGTAAAGTAAAACTTAATAATAAATAGTCATAAAAATAATAGTGTATACAATTCTCAATCTAATAAAGCAATCTTGCAACTTTAATGTAAATCTTGAAAAATATATGTCATTACTAATATTAAAAAGGTGTAAAGAAATTAAGATTGGAATGTAATATAAGTACTGAGGCAAATGATTAAAAGATGGTCTAAATATTATAAGACTGAAACTATCTTTTACTTTTCTGTCAAAGAAACAAACAATAAAACGACTATTATTAATACAAATAATTACCGTTTAACCTATTTTTTTGTATGTTTGTCGATGTAGTGTGATTTTCATAGATCCCATAGACTTGATCATATCTTAATTAGAATCCATTAGCAATATGAATAGAAAATTTACATTTATACTAGCATTACTGTTTACCATTAATATTTTTTCTCAGGATTTTAGTGCTATATGGAACACCGCTAACATAGAAAACAATTCCACTCTAGATAACCAAATTGAAATTCCAACTAACCCAACTTTTACATACAACTACACAGTGGATTGGGGAGATGGTAATACAGATACTAACGTTACTGGCAATATCACTCATACATATGCATCTATAGGTAGTTACACCATAAATATATCAGGAACTTTTCCTCAAATATATTTTAATGATACTGGCGATCGACTAAAGATTGAAGAAATCCTCGATTGGGGAAATATTCAATGGCTAAGTATGGAGAACTCCTTTTATGGTTGTAGAAACTTAAATTTTGATGCCATTTCCTCACCAGATTTATCGCAGGTAACAAGTTTACAAAATATGTTTAGGGATTGTATTTCTTTTAATGGTATTGTCAATAATTGGAATACGAGTACCATAACTAATATATCGGGTATGTTCGCTGATGCTGGTATATTTAATAGACCATTAGATAATTGGAATGTCAGCTCTGTTACAGATATGTCTGAAACATTTTTTGATGCAGGAAATTTTAATGAGCCTCTAGACAGCTGGAATACTTCTTCTGTAACTGATATGTCTGGAATGTTTAACGAGGCTTCCTCTTTCAATCAAAATATAGACAATTGGAGCGTCAATCAAGTGACTACAATGTTTCGCATGTTTAGAGGAACATCTCAATACAATTCACCCTTAAACTCTTGGAATGTAGCTAACGTTACAACGATGCACGAGATGTTTGAAGACGCACGAGTGTTTAATCAACCATTAGATAATTGGGATGTAAGTAATGTTACTGACATGACAGGTATGTTTGAGGATGCAAATGCATTTAATCAACCAATTGAAGCATGGAATGTTGGTAGTGTAACGCTTATGGACTATATGTTTAAAGAGGCTAGTGTATTTAATCAACCACTAGCCAATTGGAATGTAAGTAATGTCACTTCAATGATTCTCATGTTTGAGAGAGCTAGATTATTTAATCAACCAATAAATAGTTGGGATGTAAGTAACGTAACCAGTATGCGAGGTATGTTTGATGGCATATTTGGCGGTACTGACTTCAATCAGCCACTAAACCTATGGAATACAGGCAATGTTACTGATATGAGTACCATGTTCAGAAGATGTGATTTTAATCAACCCATTGGTAATTGGAATGTTACCAATGTAACTAACATGTCTTCTATGTTCAATCTAACTCCTGATTTCGATCAACCTTTAGATAATTGGAACGTTGCCCAAGTGGATAATATGGCAAGTATGTTTAGTAGTGCAGAACAATTTAATCAACCATTAAATAATTGGACTACTAATGCGCTTACAAACATTCAAAATATATTCTCTAATACTCCACAATTTAACCAACCGCTAGAAAATTGGAATGTGAGCAACGTCACAAATATGTCTAATGCATTTAATGGAGCTTCAGTTTTTAATCAAAGTCTTGGTTCTTGGGATATTACAAGTGTAACAAACATGACTAATATGCTAAGCAATTCTGACTTATCACTAGAAAACTATGATATTACACTTATAGATTGGTCAGCTCAAAGTGTTCAGAATAATGTGTCTTTAGGTGCCATATCTCTAACCTATTGTGATAGTCTAGATGAAAGACAAGATCTCATTGACGACCACAATTGGACAATAACTGGTGATAGTGTTGATTGTTCCTTCGTATTATGTACTGATATAATTTCACCTATCGATGGTGACTTAAATGTGCCTGCCAATTCTAATATCATATGGAATCCTGCACCTAACGCGACAGGTTATTTAGTTAGTATACGCAGAGAAGATGATATGGGTAACATATTACAAATCATATTTGATAATGAAGACGTTGGTAATGTAGTAAGCGTAACCTTTACAAATGAATTTCTTTCTGGTGATAACGTATTTGTTACTGTAATTCCTTACAATGACGAAGGGCCAGCTGTTGGTTGTGAGGAAACCTATTTTAAAACTGTTGAAAGTTGGGTAAACAGTCCTGAAGCATTCAAGTTAACGTACGATACACAACTTCAAGAAAGTAATCAAACTACACCTCCAAATCAATTGAAAATTCAAGCGAATTCGGGTATAACTTACAATTATTCCATTGATTGGGGAGATGGACAATATAACAATAATGTTACAGGAGAGCTCACTCATACATACTTAATCCCAGGTGTTTATACGGTCAGTATAATCGGTGATTTTCCTGCACCAAGACATGAAGAATTTAATAGTGATGCTTTTAAACTCATAAGTATAGACCAATGGGGAACTCAAATTTGGGAATCTATGCAAGGAGCATTTGCAGGTTGTGATAACATGGAATATAATGCAACAGATATACCTAACCTCTCGATTGTAACTGATATGAGCAGAATGTTTATCGTCTGTCAAAATTTTAATGGCAATATAAATAATTGGGACGTCAGTAATGTCACTAACATGTTCGCAACTTTTGGCGTAGCCAGTATATTCAACCAACCCTTAAATAATTGGGATGTTAGTAATGTAACCAATATGTCTTTGATGTTCTTTAGAACAGACGAATTTGATCAAAATATTGATAACTGGAATACATCAAATGTAACTACCATGAGTAGAATGTTTGAAGATGCAAAAGCATTTAACCAAACCATAAATAATTGGAATGTTGGCAACGTAACTACTATGGAAAGTATGTTTAAGCGTGCAACTGTTTATAATCAATCTTTAAACAATTGGAATGTTAGCAGCGTTGAAACAATGGAAGATATGTTTGAGTCTGCCACTGCTTATAATAATGATATAAGTAGTTGGAATGTTAGCAATGTTACAAACATGGAAAGTATGTTCAGATCTGCGAGTACTTTCAATCAACCAATAGCATTATGGGATGTTGATAATGTACTTAACATGAGCCAAATGTTTGCAAGTGCAACTGATTTTAATCAACCAATTAATGCTTGGAATGTTAGTAACGTTATAACTATGAGCTCAATGTTTTCTGGTGCAACTTCATTCAATCAATCATTAAATCTTTGGGATGTATCATCAGTCACTAATATGTCTAGCATGTTTAGAAATGCTTCGTCATTCAATCAAAATATTAATAGCTGGAATGTTACAAACGTCTTAACAACTGCTAGTATGTTTGAGAATGCCACCGCATTTAACGAACCTTTAAATCAGTGGGATGTCAACTCTGTAGTGAATATGAGTTCTATGTTCGAAGGTGCAGCTATTTTTAATCAACCTATAGACAATTGGGATGTGAGTGCAGTTGCTACTATGTCTTCTATGTTTGAAGATGCAACAAGTTTTAATCAACCATTAAATGCTTGGGATGTAAGTTCTGTAACACTTACAGATGCTATGTTTAAAGGAGCCTCTCTTTTCGACAATCCAATAAATAGTTGGAATGTCGCTTCTGTCACCAATATGATGTCCATGTTTGAAGATGCGACAGACTTTAATCAGCCCTTAAATAACTGGGATACTGGCGAAGTACTTACAATGGAAGCGATGTTTAAAGGAGCTACCACATTTAATCAAGACATAGATAATTGGGATGTGTCTTTCGTAACTACCATGGAAGAAATGTTTATGCAAGCAACAACTTATAACCAAGCCATGGAATCATGGAATGTTGCCTCTGTAACGACCATGGAAGGTATGTTTCAAGATGCGACTTCATTTGATAGCGCTATAAATAGCTGGAATGTGCGTCAAGTACTAACCATGGAAAATATGTTCTATGGAGCAACATCTTTTAATCAGACCTTAAATAATTGGCGTGTCACAGGAGTTGAGAATATGGAGAATATGTTTAGAGATGCTACATCATATAATCAATCTATGGATGCTTGGAATATTGGCACTGTAACTATGCGAAGTATGTTTAGAGATGCAAGTGCATTTAATCAAAATTTAGTGGATTGGGACATAAGTAATGTTACTAATGCAACCAATATGTTAGATCGTTCTGGCTTATCTAGAGAAAATTACGATGCCACTTTAATAGCATGGTCAGATCTTACCTTAACACCAGGACTAACTCTCGGTGCTTCCACACTACTCTACTGTGATGCATTACAAGAAAGACAAGATATTATAACTAATTATGGTTGGAATATCGTTGGAGATGTTTTAGACTGTCCTATCCCAGAATGTACACAATTAATTTTACCATTAAACGGAGCAACAGATGTGCCTGTAAATACAAATTTGACTTGGGAAGATGTGCTATTTGCTAATGGTTTTCGTTTAGAAATAACAATACAGCCAAGTGGTACAGTCATCAATGAAACTTTAGGCGATGTCACTTCATATGAATTTCCAACTGATTTCGCTGGTGGAGAAACTGTTTTTGTAACAATCATTCCTTTTAATGATAATGGAGAAGCTATAGGACCATGTGCGGAAGAAAGTTTTACAATATCAACAGATCCTGCAACCATTCCAGATTGTACAAATCTTACATTACCATTAAATGGTGATACCGAAGTTGAAGTTGATACTGATTTAAGTTGGTCACCGATTACTAATGCTAATGGTTATAGAATAACTGTAGTTACAAATCCTGGAGGTGTAATACTAGTAAATAATGAAGATGTAGGTAATATTAACACGTATGAATTTACTACTGATTTACCTGAAGAAACTGTTATAGATGTAACAATTACACCTTATAATGATGAAGGTGATGCTAATAGTTGCGCTACAGAAAGTTTTACAACGCAAACCATTCCTAGAGCACCTTTATGCACAAGTTTAAGTAATCCACTTAATAATGCAATAGATGTAGCAATAGATACAGATATAACTTGGGATACAGTACCAGATGCAACTGGTTATTTAATCAGTATAGGTACTACAAGTGGTGGAATTGAAATAGCCAATAGTATAGATGTTGGTAATATGACAACATATAATATCCCAAATGACCTACAAAATAGCAGAACGTATTACGTCACAATAATTCCTTATAATGCAATTGGAGATGCAACAGGTTGTACTGAAGAAACTTTCAGAACTGAAGATCCTATTTCAACAAGTCCTGTCTGTACTAATCTTACAAGTCCTATAGATGGAGCTATAGATGTCGCTATAGATTTAAACCAAATCACTTGGAACGTAGCAACAAATGCAACTTCATATAGAATAACAATTACAGGAACAGCCAACAATAATATTACCAACTTTGAAACCACAGATACATTCTACGATTTCACAAATCCGTTTCTAAATGGAGAAGTTGTCACTGTTACTATTATTCCATTTAACGCAACTGAAAATGCAACAGGTTGTAGTATTGAAAGTTTTACTATTATTCCTGTAGTACCAAGCTGTACAACCCTTGCCAATCCTTTAAATGGATCTACAGATGTTGCTATAGACTTAAATCAAATCACTTGGAATGCGGCAACAAATGCTACTTCATATAAGGTTGCTATTACAGGAACTGCGAACAACAACATTACGAATTTTGAAACAACGGACACCTTCTACAATTTTACTAATCCGTTTTTAAATGATGAAGTTGTAACTATAACTATTATTCCTGTTAACGGAACTGTTGAGGCTTTTAATTGTTCTTCAGAAAGTTTTACAATTATTGCTGAAACACCAAACTGTACTAACCTTCTTAGTCCAATAGATACTGATATAGGTGTTGCAGTAGATTTAAATCAAATGACTTGGAATGCTGTAACTAATGCTACAAGTTACAAAGTCACTATCACTGGTACTGCAAATAATAATATTACCGATTTTGAAACATCAGATACATTCTATGACTTTACAAATCCATTTTTAAATAGCGAAGTGGTTAATGTAACTATTATTCCTATTGATGGCACTGTAGAAGCTGTAAATTGTGTTTCGGAGAGTTTTACTATTATTGCCGAAACACCAGGTTGTACAAATCTTACTAGTCCTTTAGATGGAGCTACAGATATTGCGATAGATTTAAACCAAATCACTTGGAATGCAGCAACAAATGCCACTTCATATAAGGTCACTATTACAGGAACTGCAAATAACAATGTTACCGATTTTGAAACATCAGATACCTTCTACAATTTTGCTAATCCTTTTTTAAATGATGAGGTTGTAACTATAACTATTATTCCTGTTAATGGAACTGTTGAGGCTGTTAATTGTTCTTCTGAAAGTTTTACCATTATTGCTGAAACGCCAAGCTGTACCAATCTAATGAGTCCTTTAGATGGCGCTGTTAATATTACAACTGCTCTGAACATTATAACATGGAATTCAGTAACTGATGCTACTTTGTATAAAGTTACCATCACTGGTACTATGAATAATGATATTATCGATTTTGAAACAACAGATTCTTTTTACAATTTTACTAATCCATTTTTGAATAATGAAGTTGTAACTGTAACTATCATTCCTGTAAACGGAACTGTTGAGGCTGCAGGTTGTGCTTCAGAGAGTTTTACTATAATTGCCGAAACACCAAGTTGTACTAACCTTGCAAGTCCTTTAGATGGTGCTATTGACGTCACTACCACACTAAATCAAATCACTTGGAGTACAGCAACAAATGCTACTTCATATAAAGTTACTATCACAGGAACAGCGGATAACAACGTAACTGATTTTGAAACTAATGACACCTTCTACAATTTTACTAATCCGTTTATAAATGAAGAGGTTGTAAACGTTACTATCATTCCTATTAATGGAACTGTTGAGGCTGTTAATTGTTCTTCAGAAAGTTTTACAATTATTGCTGAAACACCTGGCTGTACCAATCTTACTAGCCCAATGGATGGTGCTATAGATATTGAAACTATTCTAAATCAAATCACATGGAATTCAGTAGCTAACGCCACTTCCTATAAAGTTACCATAACTGGTACTGTGAATAATAATATTAGTGATTTTGAAACAACAGATACGTTCTACAACTTTACCAATCCATTCTTAAACAATGAAGTAGTTGCTGTAACGATTATCCCTATCAATGGAACTGTTGAAGCCGCAGGATGTATTTCAGAAAGTTTTGATATGGTAAAAACTCCACTTTGTACTAATCTTATTAGCCCTTTTGATGGGGAAACAGATGTAGCAGTAGAAACCACCTTAAGTTGGGAATCCATTTTAAACGCAGATGGTTACTTATTATCTGTAGGTACATCATCAGGTGGAACAGACATTATAGATAATTTAGACGTTGGACTCACAACATCATATAGTTTTGACGATGATTTAGAAAGTATAACCACCTATTACATTACTATTATTGCATACAATATAAATGGAGATGCTGAAAACTGTTCAGAAGGTACATTTACTAGCCTTTTAGTGCCAAAGAATGATGTAAAGTATGGCTTCTCTCCTAATGGAGATGGTGTAAACGATTTTTGGAATATTGAAGGGATAGAAGATCATCCTCAAAATACGGTAACTATTTATAATAGATGGGGAGATTTAGTCTTTGAGATTAATGATTATAATAATACGTCTAATGTCTTTAGAGGTATAGCAAATAGAAAAACCAAAATGGGTGCTGGCAAACTACCAGATGGTACTTACTTTTTTCAGTTTTCAATTAGTGGCGAACATAATTTTAAAACCTTAAAAGGTTACGTTGTTATTAAAAGATAAAGAGATGAATTTTAGAAAAAAAATAACAGCTACAACTGTAATCATTGGATTAGTAATGTCTTTACTAAATACTGTTTTTGCTCAGCAAACACCTTTATTTTCAGAGTATAATTACAATCCGTTTTTAATAAACCCTGCTTATGCTGGTGGCACACCAAGTACTGAGTTTTCTATAAGTAATTCGGGCTACTTTAACCAATTTGAAGGCAGTCCTCAAAATTTTGCTTTAAGCGGACATGGCTCCGTTAATCGAAGAAAAATAGGCCTTGGTGCTGGTATCATTAGAGATCAAATTGGAGTTACGACTTCCACTAGCTTTTTTGCTGCATATGCCTATAAGATATATTTTGATTTTGATAGCGACCGTCCTTATTGGCAGAACTACCATCCTGGTGTACTTTCTTTTGGTATTACAGCTGGTGTGCAACAATATCAAGACAACTTAACTGAACTAGGTATTATCAATGACGAAGTTTTTGCCGAAGATATTAATGCAACAGTACCAACCATTGGTTTTGGTTTTTTGTTTAATCACAACGCCTTCTATGTTGGTTTTTCTTCACCAAATGTTATAGGCGATGCTCTCGTTTCCGATAAGAGTTTTAATATTACAAATACCTATTATGGTTATTTTGGATATCGTTTTTACAACAATCGTTTTGAAAATTTAATGATTAAACCAAACGTATTATTAAAGTATGAAAATGGTGCCCCATTACAGGCAGACATTAATGTTACTGTAAGTTTTAGAAACAAATTTGAACTCGGGGCTGGTTATAGAACCAGTAACTCTTATAACCTATTAGCAGGTATATATCTGTTTAATAATTTTCGAGTTATTTATAATTATAATCTCGCAACAAATAATTCTCCCATTGGAAATACACATGGTCTTATCTTAAGTTATCAGTCAAAAAAAGGATATAGTAATAATTAAACATCAATTTTAGAATTACTTCGTTACTAAGACTTTTCGATTCTACTTCAAATAACATAACATAGGCTTCAACAGATGTATTAGATTTTGAATAACTTTAGCATGAGTTATAAATGAAACTTAATTAATGAATATTGCTATTCTTATTCTTGCTGCAGGTAGTTCTACCAGAATGAATTCTGCCAAACAGCTATTACCAGTTGGTAACACTACATTGTTAGGTATAGTCATTGAGAATGCATTACAATCTGATGCCAATAAAGTCTATTGCGTTTTAGGTGCAAATCTAAAGGCTATAGAAAAATCTATTTCAAAATACAGTATTGAAACCATTTTTAATCCTGAATATAAATCTGGATTGAGTTCTAGTATAGTTACAGGAATTCAACATATATCCAATCAAAAACTTGATGCGATTATATTGCTATTGGGTGACCAACCCTTTATAAAAACTCAATATATAAATAGTATGATTACTAGTTATAAAAATCATTACGGAAAAATAGTAGCTTCAACTTATACTAAAACTTATGGTGTTCCAGCCATAATTCCTAAAAACCATTTTGATAAATTGCTAATGCTTAAAGGAGACAAAGGTGCTAAAGCATTTTTAAATTCTAACGAGCAAGATGTTATTCCTTTAGATGATGCCAATTTGGTAGATATTGATACTATAGAAGATTATGAAGAGTTGTTAAATTCTAAAAAAACTCAATAAAATACATTAACTTTAGATGAATAAAATAAAGTCTATGGCAAGTTATAATCTAAAAGTTAACGGAAAGAAAGTCAGCATTGAAGCCGATTCAGACACTCCTCTACTCTGGGTGCTCAGAGACGAACTTAATTTAGTTGGCACAAAGTATGGTTGTGGTATTGGCCAATGCGGATCGTGTACTGTTCACGTTGATGGTGTAGCAACTCGAAGTTGTCTATTACCAGCTTCGGGATTAGAAGGGTCTGAAATCACAACAATCGAAGGTTTAGCAAAAGATAAGTTGCATCCTGTACAACATGCTTGGAAAGCGTTAGATGTTCCGCAATGTGGTTATTGCCAAGCTGGCCAAATAATGACAGCAACTTCTTTTTTAAAACAAAATCCAAATCCAAATAACGAAGAGATTAGAAATGCCATGCATGGTAATCTCTGTAGATGCGCGAGTTATAACCGAATTGAAAAAGCAGTTGCCTTAGCAGCCAAAAAAATGTCTTAAGCCGAATCATTATGGAAAATAAAAACAAAATAACATTTAGCAGACGTAATTTTATAAGGACTTCTGCACTTGCTAGTGGTGGACTCTTAATCGGATTTAACTTTTTTAATTCTTGTAAAGAAGCGGCTGTTCCACCAGTTGATGTTTCAAAACTCAACTTCAACGATTTTAATGCTTTTATTAAAATTGCTGATAATGGTTATGTGACGATCTTTTCACCAAATCCAGAAATTGGACAAGGAGTAAAAACATCAATGCCAATGCTTATTGCTGAAGAATTGGATGTACCATGGGAACATGTATCTGTTGAGCAAGGAGCTCTAGATACCGAAAATTTTCAGAGACAAGTTGCCGGAGGAAGTCAGTCTATTCGTTTTGGCTGGGATGCTTTGCGCCAAACTGGTGCAACTGCAAAACAAATGTTAGTTAATGCTGCAGCTGCAAAATGGGGTGTTGATGCATCTTCTTGTACCGCTTCAGATGGTATTATTAAAAATTCAAATGGTGACCAACTGAGTTATGGAGATGTGGTCAACGAAGCTGCTACTCTAGAAGTGCCAGAAGATGTGACTTTGAAATTACCAAAAGATTATAAAATTATTGGCAAGGATGCTATTAATGTAGATATAGATGATATTATAACTGGAAAACCATTATTTGGATTAGACTATAAAACAGATGGAATGTTGTATGCCTCAGTACTTCGACCACCTGCATTTGGACAAATTTTAGAATCATATGATGCTTCTGAAGCCAAAGCTTTATCAGGTGTTATTGATGTGATTGTTATTGGAGAAAAAGCTAGAAACTATTTAAATCAAGAAAAGTTTGACCCATCTGCACATTGGAGTGTACGTTTAAGTGAATCAGATAAAGTGGTCGTAATAGGAAAAACGACTTGGGATGTTATAAAGGGTAAAAAAGCTATAAAAGCGATATGGAAAAATAAATCCTTGACTGAGAGTACAGAATTACATGACAAAAAGTTGAATGATCTATTAAACGGAAAAGAATTTGATACCAGAAGATCTGATGGTAATGTAAAAAAAGCTTTCGCTAATGCCGATAAAGTTATAGAACGGGTTTACGAATCTCCCTTCTTACCTCATAATTGTATGGAGCCAATGAATTTTTACGCTGATGTAAAAAATGAGAAAGTACATTTAGTTGGACCTATACAAACTCCCGAAGCAGCAGCTAAGGTTGTAGCTTCTTTATTAAATCGTAATATCGAAGATGTACACGTAGATATGACAAGAATGGGTGGAGGTTTTGGAAGACGTCTTTATGGTGATTTTGTTTATGAAGCAGCCGAAATTTCAGATAAAATTAAGCAACCCGTTAAGTTAGTTTCAACTAGAGAAGACGATATGGCTTTAGGCGTTTATCGTCCTGCAATTAAATACAAAATTGCAGCGGCAATAAAGGATAATAAAATTTCGGGCTATCATCTAAAAGAAGCCGCTATCAATAGTAATATGTATGGCTTAATTCCACACTTTTTCCCAGCTGGCGCCATAGAAAATTATCAAGTTGATACAGCTAATTATCAAAGTAATATCACAACAGGCGCATGGAGAGCACCGTACACAAATTTTCTAGCCTTTGCTGAACAAAGCTTCATTGATGAACTTGCAGATGAATTAAATATAGACCCTGTTCAACTTCGTCTAGATTTACTGAAAGAAGTGAAAGACGGAGAAGATCCCAATATTCAGTATTCAGCTAAACGAATGTCAGACACTATAAAACTTGCAGCTGAAAAAGGCAATTGGAGAAAAACTAGTGATAATGTATTTCAAGGCTTTGCTGCTTATTACAGTCATAATACGCATGTAGCAGAAGTTGTTGATATAACGATGAAAAACGGCCAACCATCAATTGATAAAGTTACTGTAGCTGTAGATTGTGGAATCGTTGTGAATCCAACAGGAGCAAAAAATCAAATTGAAGGTGGCGTTATTGATGGTATTGGACATGCCATGTATGGAGACTTTTCATTTGAGAATGGACAACCTCAGGATGTCAATTTCAATACCTATCGTTTAATAAGAATGAAAGAAACTCCAATCGTAGAAACCCATTTTGTGAAAAATGAATTATCACCTACAGGATTAGGCGAACCGGGTTTACCACCAGCAGGTGGTGCTTTGGCAAATGCTATCAAAGCTGCAACTGGAGAAGTTTTGACCAAACAGCCATTTATTACATCTTTAAAAAATCTTCAAACTGATTTGAAGGTTTAGGTTAAAACGAAATAATACTAACTATTATGAATAATTAACTTTATTATTTCATAGTTCTTCAATTATAGCAGTATGACCTTTGTCATAGTTGTTTTACTTAACTAATCTTAAATTTATAGAGTTAAACCTAGTATTATGAAGAATATACTGCTACTTACAGACTTTTCAGAAAATTCAATCAATGCCATTCGTTATGCATTACAACAATTTGAAAGTGATAAATGTAATTTCTCAGTTTTAAATGTGCAAAGTTCTTCGTCCTTTATGAGTGATGATTTGATGCTATCAGGAAACCAAAGTCTATACGATTCCATTATTAAAAAAACCAAAGACAAATTGGATGAACTCGTTGCAAAACTTAAAGATGAGTTTGAAACCAAAACCTATTCCATTAAGTCTATAGTAGATTACGATAATCTAACCGACTCTATTAATCAAATAAAAACATCTAAAAATATTGATTTAGTGGTTATGGGAAGTAATGGTGTTACAGGCGCAAGTGAGGTTATTTTTGGAAGTAATACTATTAATGTTATTAGAAAAGTAGATTGCCCTACTCTAGTCATCCCAAAAGGCTTTAAATACAGACCTCCTAACGAAATTTTGTTGCCTTTAGACCTGACCGATTCATTAAGTGGAAATGCTTTTGCTGATGCTGTAAGTTTTGTAAAGCGCTTTGGTAAAAAAATTCATCTCCTAAGGATAAAACCAAATAACGAAGATTCAGAAGAAGAACTAAAAGACAAAGAAAATATTAGTGCTTTTTTAAAGGAAATACCACACGAATATCATGTTATCACTGGTATTCCAATAGAATTAACGGTAGACTCTTATACACAAACGCACCATATAGATTTAACAATACTACTAGTTCAAAAAGAAAGTCTTTTTGAGCGTTTCTTCACAGGATCACCAACAACTAAAATAAGTAATAATATAAGAGTGCCTTTATTGATATTTCACTCTTAAAACCTTCTAGGATCAAAAATAGTGTGCTTAATTAATTGCCTGTTCCTGTGGTTTTTCTTCGATAATTTGCTTCACATTAATTAGTTGTTCTTCCTCTAAAATAAGTAGAATTAAGTTTACATAATTCTTAATAGTATCATCACCAGATCTTGGATCTATAATATCAATGTAGCCTTTCCAGATAAGTTCTCTATCTTTTGAAGGGCAAATACAATACATGCTTGTTTCCGCATGATATACTGTATAGGCATCATAATACTCTGGATCATAAAAAATATCTTGATGCTTTAAGTAGTCTTCTCGAAACTTCTTGTGCGTTTCATCAAAATCACCATAATCTATCTTCTCAACCATTTTATCTTCAACACCAACTATTTTTGTAAACAAAATGGTATCAAAGCCATCATTAGTTAAATCATTTTCTAATGCTTTAAGATCATCTATCGTTAACTTTTCGGATTTAAATGACGGGTTAAAAACATCCATACTACTAGCTGCTTCTGCCCCACGCATTTCAAATTCGTACTTAAGTTTATTCTCAAATTCTTGTCTTGCCTCTAAATTAGACGTTAAACCTACAACTAAAACTTTTGTAGGTGAATAAGTTGTTATTTCTGGATTTTTCCAGGTATCTACAAGCTGCGTGGAATTGCAACTCAATAATAACAAAGCAAATATGAATGTAATTAAAGGTTTCATAGCTATAATATTTCTATCTTTTATCTATTAAGAGTCCTATCTTTTCTTCTTTTTTTATCTTTTTTACGATATCAAATAATTGTGACTTTAAAGATCTATAGTGCTTCAAATGATCGTTTATCCTATTGATTAAAGCTTTATGCTCATTTCTATATCGTCTCTCTTCTTTAGGCTGATTAATGCCATCTACCAATATTTGCAACTTACTTTCATGAACTATTATAGCCTTAATTAAATAGTTGTTCTGTTTTTGAGATTTGTTAATAGCATCAATAATCTCTTTATTATGAGCAAATTTTTCTGGATGAATAAGTTGTAGTGTGTATGATTTTATTAGGTCTTCAAAAAATAGGTGCTCATCTTTTACAAATTCTAACTGAGACAACCATTCTTTTGATTCGTTGTGCATTTCATCGGCACTTAACCATTCCACATATCGTGCATTTGTTTGTATCGTTTTCATTTTATTTGGGTTTAGAATAAAAGCAGAAAGGAATTGAAATATCAATTCCTTTCTGCTTTTTGAAATTAAGAAATTTCGATAACTTTTTTAGTCTCTAATTTTTTGGCTTCTTCTTTTTTTAATAATTTAATTTGTAAAATACCATCTTTGTATTTTGCTTTTACATCTTGGTCTATATCAATAGATTCTGGTAATGTTGAAGAACGCTTAAATGACTTATAACTAAACTCTTTGCAAGTATAATTTTCATCTTTTTCATCAATTTCTTCTTTTTTCTCACCAGAAATATTAAGCATATTTCCATCGATAGTTACTTCAAAATCTTTTTTATTAAAACCTGGTGCCGCGATTTCTATTTCATAATCATCATTATGCTCCTTAACATTCATAGCTGGCATAAGGCTGTCTTCTTCAAAGAAATCATCATTAAAAATATCATCGAATTTTACCATGTTTTGTAGTTCACCAAAATTAGATGGAAACATTCTATCTTCCCATGGAGATAATAATCTATTACTCAAAGTTGGGAATAATCTCTCACTTAAAGGCGTTAAATTACGTCTTCTGTTTCTGCGTTTCATTAATGTTGTCATGATGTTTGTTTTTTATAGATTAAACTTATAATATATACACTAAGATAATCTGGGCATGCTATTTTCGAAATGATATAAATCAGTTTAGATTGTTCGATAACAGGAATTTAACAGTAATGTCAGTACTTTATTACAACGTATTGGATTATAGAAGAATCATGGATTTTAGACTACCAATTTATACATATCAGTAAGTTTAGGAATAGTTGCATTCCAATTATACTTGTCTTTTATCTTAACTCTAAAAGTATCTAATGCCGTTGGTTCACCATGGATGAGATAGACGGCCTCTGGAATATTTTTAATTGCACTCATCCAATGTAAAAGATCTTCTTGATCAGCATGCGCTGATAAACTTTCTATACTTTTTATAGTAGCTTTTATAGGGTAGTATTTTCCAAAAAAACGGATTTCGTGCACTCCATCTAGTAATTGTCTTCCTCTGGTTCCTTCTGCTTGATAACCGACCAATAATACAGTTGTGGATGGCTCATCTATTAATTGTTGTAAATAAGTTAGCACACGTCCACCAGTTACCATTCCGCTTCCAGCAATTACAATCTTAGATCTTTTATCATCAATGGTTTCCCATGTTTCTCTATACGATTGAATAATATTGAAATGATTACACATGGCTTGGTAGTCTTTTGAAGATAATTTGTGCCATTTCGGAAATTGTTTAAAAACTTCTAAAACATTATTGCCCATAGGACTATCTATAAAAGTTGGAATTTTTGGTATTTTATTTTTCTTGTAAAGTTGCCATAAGATATACATAAGTGTTTGTAAACGCTCTACTGCAAAACTTGGTATTATTAAATTTCCTTTTTTATGAATGGTGTCTATAATTATTTCTGTCAATAAGGCTTCTACATCTTCTTCTGGATGTAACTTATTTCCGTAAGTACTTTCTATAAATAAGAAATCTGCCCATTCTGGCATTTTAGGTTCACTTAAAAGGTAATCGTCTCGTCTTCCTATATCACCTGAAAACACAAAGCGCTTACCATTTACATCTAATTCTATGAATGTAGCACCAATAATATGTCCATTGTATTGAAAACGATACTTTATATGTTCTGATAATGTTAGCCATTGGTCCTCCCCTTCTGCTTTAAAAAGCTTTATAGTGTTTTCTGCTTCTTTTACAGTGTAAAAAGGCAAAGCAGGATTATGCTTAGTATATTTTTCTCTGTTGGCTTTTTCTGCATCTTCTTCGTGTATTTTCGCGCTATCTTTTAGAATAATTTCTGCTATTGCCAGTGTTGGTGCTGTGCCAATAATCTTTCCTGTAAATCCTTGTTTTACGAGTCGTGGTAAATACCCAACATGATCTAAATGACCATGAGTAAGCAGAACAACATCAATTGCTGACACATTTATCGGAAGATCTGTCCAATTTAATTCTCTGAGTTCTTTGAGACCTTGAAACATACCACAATCAATCATAACATTAAGCTCTGATGTTTCAATAAGAAACTTAGAACCAGTAACAACTCCACAAGCTCCTAAAAAATTTACTTTTACAAAATGATTCATCTTTAATGATTTTCAACAGCACACAGCTGTGATATTTCGTTTAGGATTTTTTCTTTTCTTGTATCAGAAATACCAAGATGATCTAAGTAAAATTTATCGTCTAATAAATCTCTACAAAGCACTACGTCTCTACTTAATAAAAACTGCTTTTCTCTATTAGTAAGTAAAGTAGAAACAGTAATAGGATATAGACCTAATCTATCTATTTTATCTTTTAAGCCATCATTTTTTGGATAATCCCAACTTACTAAATAGAGTCCAGAGCAGTTACCATATTGCAAAGCATCTTTTGTAAATCTTGTATTTGTTACCACCCAACCTTTAGTGAGTAAAGTTCCATTTTTAGGGTTCGAATTCCAGTGCGTTTTTACATCTTGGTATCTAGAATTGATATACAGAGGAATTTTAACATTACACTTTAAGCCTTGCTCTCCATGAAACTTACATTCAATTATAGTAGTTTCATTATTCTTATGCGCTAAGACATCAATTTCGTGAGTAACACAACGACCTTGTAAAGTTTTACCAACTTCGGCGGTATAACCAGAATATTCTAAAACGGCACTCACAAAACGCTCAAACGGAAAACCGGTTGGTCCTAATTCATATATGGCCTTTTTTAGTTTGTATTTTGAGGCTAAATAGCTTTTCTTCTTTTTTAGTAATGAAAATGCTCTATTGTAAATTTCTTTCGTAGAAATACCTTGATATAATTCATCGCGAACTTTATCTAGAATTTGATCCACTATTTGCTTTTCAGCACCTGTTCTATTTAATGATGCTCTTAGCTTATCTAATGAAAATTTAACTTTTTCACCTGAAGCTTTTATAATATCAAAACTTTCGTTTTTCATTGATATTTGTTTTAAAAAATGTGAAAAACTTAATTCGTTTTAAAGAAGTCTCTTACCCAAGCTTTTATTTGGTTTTCTGTCATACTATCAGCTTTTTTCACTGCTTTTATTTTTGTACTTAAGTTATTGTAATTTTCGTGCAACTCTTTAGAAAATTGCTCATTAGTACCTGCAGGACCAAATATTACCAAAGCATTTGTATCATCTATTTGAGCAGCTACAGCTTTAAAGTATTTCTTTAACTGTTGCTTTTCGCGCTCTAAATATTTACTGTCTTGCACAACATCTTGAGGACCTCCTTTTAAACGTGTTCCAGAACCACCACGAATGTTATAGTGTTCTATGTTTGAAGATACTGTTGTAAATATTTCTTTTTCATTGTCTAAGTTTACAATATATGCTTTGTCTTTATCTAACCAAACGCCTGTCTTTTTCATGAGTATATATTTTAGTTTTTTAAATCGTGCATTGTCAATATTGGAACATTTAAATGAAATGAAATTTCCTTAACCATCGGATTACTCAAAACACTTCCGAAAAATGCATGTTTCTTATTTATAAAAGCTACCATATCGCTTTCTCTGCTCTCAACAAAAAGATTAACTGCAGTCGTAACTGATGTATGAGATAGATTGTGAAACTTATAATTTGTGTTTTGTAAAATCTCTTCCAGTAACTGTTTATTTTCTTTTTGGTTTTTATCTAATTCATCTTGTTCAGCTATATGTAGAATTACAATTGTGGCATTACATTTTTTTGCAATATCTGTGAGATAGTTTAATTCTTTTCTTTTGAAATTTATTTTAAAGTCTGTAGGAAAAACGATCTCTTTTGGTAATTTGATTTTTGCATTTTGTGGCACAACTAGTACTGGGCAATTACGTACTTTTTCCATTACATATATTGCTGTACTACCGAAAGCTGATTTTCTAGAATGGGTTTCTCCTTTCGTACCCATTACTATCATTTCAATATCTTTTTTATCTACTATATTTTTTATGGCTTCAATAACATTGTTGAATTGGGAAATGACTTCAAAATGATGCTTAGGATTATGAGTATCACTCATAGTTATCATATCAAAAACCTTTGCCAAACCATTTTCAGAATTAAGCTTAGCGGTTTCATAGAGTTCACTACCAGGTTCCATATTCAATAAACTTTCTAAAATATTTCCAGTAGCAGAGAACACATTTAGCACATAAAAAATACAATGATCATTTTTATATAACTCTCTTGCATAATTAATTGCTTTCATAGAGTTTTTTGAAAAATCCGTTGGAAGTAAAATTTTATGTCTCATAACATTAGTATTAAATCTGCATTAGCTAAAATTAATATGTAAAACTTCGAACTGAAATGATATATATCAGACAGAACATGGAATAACCAAGAATGGAATTACTGGGTGATATCCTATTTTAGCAACTATAGGCTCATTAACTATACGTTCTATAAGACTATGTTCATAGTTTATCATAGCAAGTATATTAACATCTAACTCATCTATAAAATCATTGATCTCAACTGCCTTGTCTGCATAATCTGGCATCCAATGAAAACTATGTGGTTGATCTTCTAAGTAGACTTGCAACATAGAAAAATTATAGTCTTGCGTTTTAGACAAACTTGACTTTTCATTAATATGAACCACTCTAATTTTAGAATTGAATAATTCTGACATGAGCTTTAGAGGTAACAATTCCTCGCCATAAAATCTAGTAAAATCTGTTGGAAACGCAATTTGCTTAGGTTCCACAAAATCGAAATCATCTGGTACGACCAAAATCGGACAGAGCTTCATCTTTTTAATGACATCTACAGTATTGCTTCCAAAGAAAAATTCTTGTGCTTTAGTTGCACCTTTAGTGCCCATTACAACTAAATCTATGTTATGCTTTTTTATAGCAGTCGAAATGGCCTTAATCAAATTTTCTTTACTCAAAAGGATTTCGAAATTATGATTAGCATTGACATTGGCATTTTCTGCCATTTCTTTTAGTTCTGTTAATTCTTTTAAAGCATCTCCTTCTAATGAGTCAACGTAATGTGTTGTAATATAAGATCTTACTGTTGACCTTGAAATTGCCCAAGAATGCAAAAAATAAAACGTACACTCTTCATTTGCATATAATTTAAGAGCATAGACAATAGCGTTCCATGCATTATCCGAAAAGTCTGTGGGTATTAAAATTGAGCGTTTCATAACAGGTTATTTTTGGTTTGATGGTATCACGAGAAATGGAATTGTAGGATGAAATCCTAATTTTTTAATAACTGGTTCCTTTACTATGCTCTCTATAAAACTGTGCTTATAGTTTATCATAACCAGAAGATTAATATTGAGTTCGTCAATAAAATCCTTGATGGCTTGTTCTTTTTTACCGTAGTCTGGCATCCAATGAAAACTATGAGGATAATCTTCTAAATAAGCTTTTAGCATTGCTAAATTGTAGCTTTGTAAATCTGAGAGATCGTCTTCTTTATTAATATGAACTATTCTAATTTTAGAATTATGGAGTTTTGATAAACGTTTTAGTGGATCTAACTCTTCACCATAAAAACGGTTAAAGTCTGTTGGAAAAGCAATTTGCTCTGGTTCTACAAAATCAAATTCATCTGGTACGGCCATAACTGGGCAACTCTTTACCCTTTTAATAACGGTTACAGTATTACTTCCAAAAACAATTTCTTTAGCCTTTGTCGTACCTTTTGTACCCATAACAACAAGATCTATCTTGTGCTCTTGAATTGCAGTTTCCATTGCATCTTCCAAATCATCGGTGCTTAGAATAATCTGGAAACTATGGTTGGCATTAACTTTAGCATTTTCTGCCATTGCCTTTAATTCCGAGAGTTCTTTCTTGGCATTTTCTGCCATAATCAACGTTAATTTATTAGATATGTTAGACATAGTCGAAACTCTCATTTTGGACGAGTGCAAGAAATAAAATGTGCATTGTTCCTCTGCATATAGTTTAAAAGCATATACGGCTGCACTCCAAGCATTGTCTGAAAAATCCGTGGGTAGTAAGATATTTTTTTTCATGACTTAAGTCTTTAATTTCATTTTAAAGTTAGTGCCTACAATGTCCTAACGAAATGATTTCAATCAGTGTGCTGAAGGAATTACCAAAAATGGAATATGTAAATGAAATCCAATTTGTTTGACTTTAGATTGAAAAAATAAATTTTCAAAAAATGAATGCTTGTTATTAATCATTACCAACATGTTGGTTTTTGTTTTAATCTGAAATTCATTAATAGCCTCATCTACATTCATGCTTCTTAAGTCATGGAACAGATATGAATTGTCTTTAAACAAAGTTTCTAGCTCTTGCTTTTTACTGATTTGTTCTTCTGTTAATTCATAGCCAGTTGATACGTGCATAGCATTAATTCTAGAATTATGAGACTTTGCAATTTCTTTCAATAAACTAAGTTGCGTGTCTTTATAGTTAGCTTCTAAATCTGTAGGAAATAATATTTCGAGCGGATTTTCATATTCAAAATCAGATGGAATTGCCAAAACAGGATATTTTATTTCATTAAACACATTTACTGTATTAGAGCCAAATAATACTTCTTTAGCTCCTGTAGCACCTTTGGTACCCATAACTATAATATGCGTTTTGTGCTTGTTCAAAAATTCCTTTATGCCAGAAATCAAAGTATCGAACCTCGCTAAAGTTTCAAATTTATGATTGGGATTATTAGGAAATTCTATAGAAATTCTTTCCACCAATTCTTTTAAGTTTTCTTGCGACGTATTTCTAACAGCATCTCCCAATCCAAATTGAGCAGGATAACCTAGAACATATTCAACATGATATATTACAGGTGTATAGGTATTTAACAAATGAAAAACACACTTTTCATTTTTGAAAAGTTTGATAGCATAAGTAATGGCATTCCAAGAATTTTCGGAAAAATCTGTTGGTAAAAGTATATGTTTCATGATACTATTTTTTTAATTGCGTATAGTGTTTTGCAATGCTAATAATGGGATGTCTAATCCTAAACTCACTTTATCGATCTCTGAAGGAAATAGCATATCCTCTAAAAAGGAATGCTGTGTATTTACCATAGCAATAATGTCTATATTTTTTTCTTTGATATAATTTTTTATAGATTCTGCTATTTTATTGCTGTCCTCATTACAAAAATTTACTTTATTATCTCTTAGTGTGTCTGCTATAAAAGCTTTATTATCTTCTTGGCGCATTGATAATTTATCGCTTTTAGAAATGTATAAAACATCTATTTCGCTTCTGTAAGGTTTCGCCAATTCTGATAATAATTTTAATTCTCTACGCCTATTTGGTATCAAATAATTTGTAGGGAATAAAATATGCTTTGGTTGTGTATTAGAATAGTTAGATGGTATAGCAAGCACAGGACACTGCACATACTTTAAGACCTGAAATGTTCGGCTTCCGAAAACAATATTTCGATCGTTAGATTTGCCTTTTGTTCCCATAACAATCAAATCTATATTATACTTATCGGCGATAGAATTTGACTCTTCAACAAGTGTATTAAAAGCTGAAATTGTATGATAATTATATCTAGGGTTAGGAGCAATTTGTTTAACTTTTGTTAGTAGCTCCTCTAACCCACTTTGAGATTGTTTACTAACTGAATCTAGAATATCATCATACACATCTCTAGACACCAATTCTTCACTATCATAAAATTCGTTTTGGTAAGCATGCATAAAATAGAATTCCGTTTTATGGTACTTAAAAAATTCTAAGGCATATTTGATTGCATTCATTGCATTTTCGGAGAAATCGGTAGGAAGCAGTATTGAAAACATTGGTACTTGTTTTTGCATTCACTAGTAAAGTTAACTAGTAGATAACTCAAAAACTATGATAATTATCAGAAGAGATTGTAATATTATCTGAGAGATATTGCACTGATTTAATGCATTAATCATAAAAGAAGAAGCCAAGTCTTTAACTTGGCTTCTTCTCTGATTAATAGCATACTTTTTAGAAAATCCCCATTTTCTTGATGTCATTACCAAATGACGTTATAAACATAAATAGAAATTAATTAATAGCAACTGATAAATATCAGTTATGCTTTTTTATTTAATAAAATAACTTAAAAAAAGTGCTATTTGAATCACACTGATAAATATCATTTCAATTTTTGCATTCAGTTAGCATCTTTATATACAGTTAAAAACAAAAATCATGGCACTAAATTTTAATAAGTTCGCGACAGAAGCCAACACATTCTTAAAAGAATATACAAAGGGATTAAACATTGGTGATGATACAGAAAAAGCAGGACGAATATTATCATCCATTCTTCATGGATTGAGAGATGTAGTTTCTACACAAGAATCCTTGCAACTCATTGCTCAATTCCCAATGTTTTTAAAAGCCGTTTATGTTAATGGCTGGACACTTCATAAAAAAGAAAAGATTAAAAACATGACCGAATTTATCGATGTAGTGAGAGCTTATGACGGTGTAACTTCTATCCATGATTTTGAGTCTGATGAAGTTGCTTCAAATTATATTGACACTACATTTATTCTATTGCGTAAATACATCTCATTAGGCGAATTAGAAGACTTAAGAAGCGAACTACCAAAAGAGCTTAAATCTATGATTTACCAAAATATTATGTTTTAAAAAATTATTTTAAGGTGTAGCACATCTATGGAGCGCCACTATTGATGATATGTTAACCAGCAAAGGTTATATTAAACCAGGACTTGTTGATGCAGGTGATTTATATTTTGGACTAAAGCTATAAATGTAAGGACAATCATTACACCTTACATAAATAAGCCTTAAAAACAAAAAAAACAGGAAGTTTAAGCTTCCTGTTTCTTTTTAGTAGTATTCAATTCTATAGTTCAATATAATCAATCACTAAAAATTCTTAATATTCCTAATAATCAAAATCCCAATCACTAAACCACAGATTTGAATACTTCTATACAAATTCTCTACTCTAATCTATGAAAATCTGTTTGTTTGAAAAGAAACAGGAAGTCGAGACCTCCTGTTTCTAAAAGTGTTCAATTTTAAAACTTAACCTTAAGCAACCTTTAACCATAATTAAATAGCTAAAGCATCATTAGAATGAGTTATTGCTAAATACGAGTTCAAAACACTTTTTTTATAATCTATAAAATTTTCAAGTTTATAGATATATTAGAATCATTATATTCAATATTTTAAAGAACGTTATTTTAAATTATGACACTAATATACAACTAGAGATAGCGTTCAAAAATGAGGAATATCAGTTTTTGGAATTTTTTCAAAAAAGAAAGCCAAATTGTTATTTTGGCTTTCTTTTGATTAATTGCATTTTTAAAGAAAATCCCCACTTTCTTCAGTCATTACTAAATGACAATACAAAAATAAACAGATAGTAAACCATTGTCACTGATCTTTATCAGCTAACTAGTTTTTCTTAAAAAAACACGATACCATATGCTGTATTGAGTAAATAAACACCTATAAAAAAGAGCAACATATATATAACTTGTACAAGTTTAATATTAACAAATTCTAACCAACTAACAGTTCGTTTAGGCAATACAAATAGAGCCAAACCAATAAACAAGGAGGACCAGCCAATTAGTGTAATAATAAGTTTGTAATTTGGTTCCCAAATGTTATGAAAAACAATGTTTAGTAATCCGACAATCACTGCTATTAAGGCAGAAAGAATCAAGAATTTCTGATCTTTTAAATCATCAAATATTTGTTTAATACGTTTAGGATTAAGACTTAATATTAAAAAGAAAATAATGAGATACCAGCCCCAAAACTTTGCCAAAAAAATTGAATTGTCCATAATATTAGTTTTTTTCGTGTAATACCAAAAATGGTACATCTGTATGATAACTTATCTTCTCAATTCTAGAATGAAATAATATTTGCTGAAAATAATTCAGATTTTTAGCAACCATACATATTAAATTAATATCTCTACTCTCTACAAAACATTGCACTGCATCTTCTACTTTTTTGTTTGTTAAATAATGAAAAGTGAAATCGTGATTATTAAAATAATCCACTAGTAATTCTTTGTTATTCTTTTGATCATCATTTAAATCTGCCTTTTTCTTACTGATATGAAGAATTCTTAAAGAAGCATTGAACCGTTCTATAATTTCAGTCATTGGTTGCAAAACCTGTAAACTATGAGATAATGAGAAATCTGTTGGAAAGGCAATTTCTTTTGGTGGTATATATTCGGCATTTTCAGGAATAGCAAACACATTGCATTTTACTTTGGTAATAACATCTGCTGTATTGGTCCCTAAGATTATTCTTTCTAATCCTGAAGCACCTTTTGTGCCCATTACAATACAATCTATATGCTTTTCTTCAACATTTTTGCGAATAGATTCTATAAAAAACCCGTAGTCTGTAAGCGTATAGAATTTATGATTTTTATGATTAGGTATGAGTTTCAAAATCTGCTTTAATGTAGAACGTAATTTTTGCTTAGTAGGCTTAGTGTAAATATTATCAATTACTTCTTGATTTAGAGTTAATGAAGAATCAGCAACTGCCAAATTATCAAATCTGCATACATGCAATAAGTAAAAATTACATTCTATTTTTCCGAAAAAATGAATCGCATATTTTATAGCATTCCATGAATTTTCAGAAAAATCTGTGGGTAAGAGAATATTTTTCATCACACATCAACTTTCCTACAAATTTATTAGTAAGATATGTCAATGAAAATGATATAAGTCATATTTACGAATATTAAGCTATATGCTTTAACTTAGAGATGTCTAAAACTTTTATATTTCTACCATCAATTTTAATGAGTCCCTGCTTTTTAAAACTAGTTAAAGCTCTGATTAAGGTTTCAGTAGCTATACCAGCTACACTTGCTAAATCACTTCTAGAAATTTTAATGGCATCTTCGGGTTTTCGATTAATTTTTTCTGCAAACTTTATAATAGTTGCAGCTGTTTTTCGATTAACAGATCCATAGGCCATTTCTAAAAGTTGATTTTTCATGGTTGCAAGATCGTCAGACAATAACTGTATAAGTTCCATAGTTACTTTATGATTTTCATTTAATATCTCATTAAACTTCATTGCGGAAATGCCTAGCATTTCTACATCATCTATGGCTGTTGCTGTTTCTTTATAGGGTAGATTATTATTAATGAATGAAGAAAAACCAAACAAATCATCTTCTTTGTATAATGCAGTAATTAATTCCTTTCCTTGCTCATCAATTATGTGACACTTAACACTACCTTTTGATAAAAGATAGATATAATTAGAATGATCCCCTTCTCTATAAATAATAGTATCCTTTTCTACAGTAAAAACAGTTCCGTAATCATCAAAATAATTTTTTAAGTCATTTAAGGATTTAATTTCTTCAGTATCTGATTTTGCAATTGAGTTTTGCTCCTTTTGTCTATAGTCTTTTAGTATAGCAGCTTTGGCAAGACGACTTTCAATGGCGCTAATAAGCTCATCTTCACTAAAAGGTTTAGTTATATAATCATCTGCTCCCAAATCCATTCCTTTTCTAATATCTTTATGTTCGGTTTTTGCTGAAAGAAAAATAAATGGAATGTACTTTGTAGTTTCATTAAGAGACAAGGTCTTAAGTGTTTCATAACCATCAAGCTCTGGCATCATAATATCGCATATAATAATATCTGGTAGTTGCTTTCTTGCCATATCAACACCTACTTTTCCATTTGGTGCTGTAATGACGTTGTAGTTAGAAAGTTCTAATAATTCGGCAGTATTGTCTCTTAACACTGCGTCATCTTCGATGATTAAAATTGTAGTCATTTTGTAGCTGTATTAGGAATAGTAATAGTAAATGTTGTACCTGTATTTTCTTTACTTTCAAAAGTAATAGTACCACCTAAATTTTCTAAATGGTTTTTAACAATATTAAGACCAATACCTGTGCCTTGGGTATTACTAACATTTTCTGCTCTATAATAGCGATCAAAAATGTTATTTTGATCTTTTAAAGGAATACCAATACCTTCATCTTCAATTTTTATTGTGGTTTCTGTTTCATTTTGGTTAACAAAGATGCTAATAGCTTTATGTTCATGAGAATATATTATGGCATTATTCACTAAATTAGATAGTATTAAAGTAATACTCTTTTCATCTTGATAGAGTGATAGATCATCTATATTGTCTGGATACTTTATGGACTGTCCTTTCTTTAGTAACATATTGGCATTATAAATAACTTCATCGATAACTTTACTCAGTTTAAAATTAGTGAAATTATAATTTAGTTTACCTGTTTCTAACTGTTCTAGCGACAGAAAATCGTTAAGAATAGAAGTTAAGTACTGAACCTTATCTGCAATGATTTTAACATGCTTATCGCGTTTTTGCTGTTGACTGCTTAAAGTGTACTTGCTAAGTAAAACTGATGATGTTAAAATACCACTTAAAGGGGTTTTAAACTCGTGCGATACCAGAGACAAAAATTTTGTTTTAAGCTCATTAAGTTCTTTTTCTTTAGATAAAGCTTCATTGAGCTGCTTTGTGCGTTCCTCTACTTTATTTTCGAGTTTTTCTGTATAATTTTTTCTTTCGGTGATATCTAAAATTATAGCTACAAAAACCTCTACTTCTCCTAAGTTACTCAACTGTAAATGGACTTCTACAGGATAAGTTGTACCATCTTTTCGTTGATGAATGGTTTCAAACTCTAATTTTTCAACATTCTTTTTTCGTAAGGTCTCTATATTATTTTTAAAATTAACTTCATCCTCCTGAATTTTTAAATCTAGAGGTGTCATTGTTTTTAATTCTTCAATAGTGTAACCTATGTTTTTTAGGGCACCATAATTAACATTTATAAACTGCAATGTTTTACTATCAAAAACATATATTTCATTTAAAGATTCATCAAAAATTGTGGCTAAGTGATTTCGCTCTGCCTCAGCTTTTTTTCTTAAGGTAACATCATTTTGAATCCCAATAAAATTGGTTACTACACCATGTTTATCAATAATTGGCATTATGTATAAATCATTCCAGAATAAAGAACCATCCTTTTTATAATTACGCAATATAACTTGGCAACTTTCACCCTTATCAATAGCTTTTCTTAATTTTTTTAGCGGTTTCTGATCTCTGTCCTTACCTTGTAAAAATCTACAATTATGATTAAGTATTTCTTTGCTAGAATAGCCTGTTAACCTCTGAAAAGCTGAATTAAAATAAATAACAGGGTTGTCTTTTTTTAAGGCATCTGTGATAATAATGCCGTTACTAGCAGATTGAAGAGCTATACTCTTAAGCATTAAGTTTTTCTCAGTCTCTTTTAGCCCTGAAATATCTCTGACCAAAGCCATAACGTAGGTCTTGTTGTAAATTGTAAAAGGGCTTAATTCTACCTCAATATCAAAAATATCACCTGTCTTTTTCAAGCCATAAATATCAGAGGCTTTACCCATGGGTCTTTTCTTGCCTTGTTCTATGAATTTTTCGAAATGATTAGCGTGACTTGCGTGATAATTTGAAGGAATAAGTAGATTTAAATCTTTTTGAAATAATTCACTTTTTTTATAGCCAAACATAACTTCGGCAGTTGCATTTACTTCCATTATATGCTGCTGATTGTCAACAATAATGACGCCTTCAGAAACGGCCTCTAGAAGTATGTTAAATATTTCTTGATCTTGTTGAAGCATAACAGGTTATTTATAGCATCACAATTACCCTTAAATTTAAGCAAATTCTATGTGTTAGCCTAATACAAAGGTATAAGTTTAGTGATTACTTAAAACTGATTTATATCATTGAAATTGACGATTAGTTACTTTAATTTCACTCACAATCTTGTTTAATTTTGGATTTAAATCACAATACACTATTCCAGTTTTACCAAAACCTTGGTAAACTATTTTATGCCATAGCAGCAATAGATAATTCTGTTAGAGATGAAGAATTTGAAGTCTTAGAAAAATTGGTTAAAAAGTATTGGCTAAGTAAAAGTATTATTGAAGATAGTTCTGCGAACAACCTGAAAGCTAATATAATAGAGACTTTTAAATGGCTTAGAGATGACCGTGAGTATGATGCTGAAGCCTGTTATAACAGTTTTATAAACTTCAAAAAACAAAACGAATCTATTTTTACAGATAATATAAATTCATTGATTCTAAAAACAGCAGGAGAAATCTCAGCTAGTTTTTCTGGCCAAAATAAATCAGAAGTCATATTACTTGCGAAACTTAATATTGAATTAAAAAAAGGTAAATAACAAAAGGGTATTATAATATGCCATTATGACTATTTTTAGTCTGATAAATATCATTTCTTAATAATTATACTAGTCCTAATTTTGATGTATTCACTAGTAAAATAAAACATCATGAAAAAGTTAGCAATTTTATGTTTAGCATTAGTTATAATTCCAATTTTTGGATTTGCACAATCTATTGAGAATCTAGATTTTATTTCTCCATTTCACGATGATGTGGCTGCAATTAAAAAAGATGGCAAATGGGCTTTTATAAATAAAGAAGCTCAACTGATCATAGACTATAGAACAGATTTAGTCCTTACAGAGAATGACGATGGCCATTATCCTATTTTCAATAATGACAGATGCCAAATCGTTGAGATTAGAGAAGGCATCTCCTATTTTGGTTTTATCGATAAATCAGGAAAAACAGTAATAAAACCAGAATTTCTGAATTCGACAAATTTTTATAACGAAGTAGCTATCGCTCTTAAATTAGATAAACAAGTTATTGGTAAAAATACTGCCTTAGACAAAAATATAGTGAATTACAGATATTTTGAAGTGCTTGTTAATACCGATGGAGAAATTACATACTACCTCACTCAAGATGGTGTTAATGTCGTATTGGATAAGGATTTTTTTGGTGGAATCCCTCAAATTACTTCAAGGTACTTAGCAGACAATATTTATGCCGTTAAGCGCAAAAACAAAACGTGGGCTATCGTTAAAATTAAAGACCAAGTTTAAAAAATGATTAAAAATGAAAGCAAACTTAAGCTTAGGTCGTGTTTCAGGAATTAAAATAAAAGTGCATTGGACGTTTTTTCTTCTAATAGTCTGGATTATTGTTGATGAATTGAAACATGGTGGAAGTACAGAAAGTATTTTATTCAATATAGCTTTTGTGTTTGCAGTTTTTTTATGTGTTGTGTTGCATGAATTGGGACATGCTTTAACAGCAAAAAAAATTGGTGTTAAAACCGAAAAAATAACTTTACTGCCTATTGGTGGTATGGCGAGTTTTGATAAAATGCCAGAATCACCAAAACAAGAGTTTCTTATTGTCATTGCCGGACCTTTGGTTAATCTTGCTATAGCAATTTTGCTTTATTTTGTTATTCCGGTTAAGGAACTTTTCAATCAAAGTTTTACAGATGCTTACGGCATTTTTGCAAGTTTTTCATTTCAAAATTTCTTGTTCTTCTTATTTATAGTCAATGTTGCTTTAGCGTTATTTAATATGATACCTGCATTTCCTATGGATGGTGGCCGATTATTAAGAGCATTGTTAGCTCTAAAAATGAATCGTGCAAAAGCAACTCAAATTGCCGCAAGTCTTGGTCAGTTTATTGCTATTATATTTTTACTCATAGGATTGCTTTATAATCCAATTCTCATATTTATAGCATTATTCATTTTTTTAGGTGCTTATGCAGAGAACCAAACTGTGCAACATTTAGAACTTCTGAAAAATCACACTGTTGAAGAAGCCATGTTGCTAGATATTACAACCTTTAAACCTAAAGACTCTATCGATCTTGTAGTGAATAAATTAATATCTGGAACCGAAATTAATTTTGCTGTGGTAGAAAATGGCATAATAAAAGGCGTTTTAAGACATGAAAAAATAATAGAAAATTCTAATAAGAATATTCTTGTAGAAGCAGTTATGGACACAAACTTTGAAACCGTAAAAGAAACTGATAATCTCAAGAAAATTCATCAACTTATATACAGCAAAAAACAAATATACTTGCCTGTTGTTAACCAGGGCAAAATACTTGGTGCAATAGATGCAATTAACTTAAATGAATACATAGCCTTACAGTCTAAACTGGCATATTAGTTATGAAAAATTGGTCTTATTTATATCTTATTCTGTTTCTATTTGCTTGTTCTAATAAACAAGAAAAAACATTACCTAAAGAACGTGCACTAACTGAATCTGTATATGCTTCCGCAACTGTGCAACCAGACAGTTTATACCAAGTATATGCAATTGTTTCAGGACTTATTGATACAAATTTAATAGAAGAAGGTGATTTAGTGTCTAAAGATCAGCATTTGTTTCAAATCATTAATAATACACCAAAACTCAATACCCAAAATGCACAATTTGCATTAAACTTAGCACAAGAGAACTATAGAGGAAGTGCCACAATATTAAATAGTATTGAAAGTGAGATTGAGGCTGCGAAATTGAAACTTAAAAATGATTCTATTAATTATTTTAGACAAAAAAATCTATGGAATCAAAATATAGGTTCCAAAGCACAGTACGACAATAAAAAACTTAATTACGAATTAGCATCCAATCAATTAAAAGTTCTTCAGAATAAATTAAACCGAACAAAAAACGAATTACAAACAGCACTAAAACAAGCGCAAAACAAGTACCAATCTGCCGCAATTACCACGAAGGATTTTACAGTTAACAGTAAGATAAACGGTAAGGTATATGCCTTATATAAAGAACCTGGAGAGATTGTGAATTCTATGGAGCCATTAGCAAGTATTGGTAGTGCAAAAAGATTTATAATAGAGCTATTAGTCGATGAAGTAGATATTGTTCGTATTACGCTTAATCAAGAAGTGCTTATCAATTTAGACGCATACAACGATATTATTTTTAAAGGTAAAATCTCCAAGATATATCCTAAAAAAGACGAACGAAACCAAACCTTTGTTGTAGAAGCAAATTTTAATGAACAACCAAAGGTTTTATATCCTGGCCTTTCTGGTGAAGCTAACATCATTATTGCCAAAAAAGAAAAGGTATTAACAATCCCAAAAGCATATTTAAACGATAATAATGAGGTAGAAACAGATGATGGCTTTGTAGCTGTAAAAACAGGATTGCAGAATATGGACTACATAGAAATCTTATCTGGAATTAGTAAAGACACTTTCATCTACAAACAAAACTAATGGTGAATTGGAAAGTGATATTAGGTATTGCAAAAACACATTTGCTAACTAAAATAAAGCAAACGTCTATTGCTGCTCTTGGTGTAACATTTGGCATAGGTTCTTACATTACTTTAGTGTGCTTTATGACAGGTTTAAATGGAATGCTAGATGATTTAATATTGAATCAAACACCTCATATTCATGTGTACAACGAAATTGAGCCGTCAAAAAAGCAACCTATTTCTTTATATAATGAGTTAAAGGAAAGCATTAACATCGTGCATTCTGTGAAGCCTAAATTGAGTCAGAAAAAAATTCACAATGCATTACCAATCATAGATTACTTAGAAGCTAATAAGGATGTTCGTGGTGCTCTACCACAAATAAAAACGCAAATCTTCTATATCGCAGGATCGATAGAATTAGGCGGAAATCTAACTGGCATCAATCCAATTGACGAAGCTAAACTCTTTAATATGGAAGATTATATCGTGGAAGGTTCTGCTGAAGCATTACAAAATACAGATAACAGTATTCTCTTAGGTATTGGTATAGCAAATAAAATGGCGCTTAAGGTAGGTGATCGTGTTCAGGTAAGTCCAATAAATGGCGGCATATTTCCATTAAAAATAGTTGGGTTTTATCAAAGTGGTATTGCAGATTTAGATGCTATACAGAGCTTCGCCAATATAAAAACCGTGCAGCGCATATTGGGCAAGGCTAATAATTATATCACAGACATTAATGTAAAACTGTATGATATTGAACAGGCGATTCCACTTTCAGAAAAAATAGAGAAGCAATTCAACCTTACAGCAATAGATATAAAAACCGCTAATGCTCAATTTGAAACCGGAACAACCATAAGAAACCTAATTACATATGCAGTTTCTATAACCTTACTTATTGTTGCTGGCTTTGGTATTTATAACATTTTAAATATGCTGATTTACGAAAAGATGAATGATATAGCTATTCTAAAAGCAACAGGTTTTTCTGGTAAAGATGTACAGCATATTTTTATGAGTCAAGCCATGATTATCGGTTTTGTTGGTGGTGTTTTAGGATTACTTATTGGTTTAGGACTGGCAAGTTTAATCGCTACTATTCCATTTCAAACTGAAGCGCTGCCAACAGTTGAAACTTATCCAATAAATATGAATCCGTTATTTTTCGTAATTGGTTTTTCATTTGCCATGCTTTCAACTTTTCTTGCAGGTTATTTGCCATCTAAAAAAGCTAAAAAAATTGATCCAGTAAAAATCATAAGAGGACAGTAAAATGAGTATTGTATTAGAAGCTAAACATATAAACAAATACTTTAAAAAGCCTGTTCTTTTTCATGTCTTAAAAGACATCAACTTTCAGGTTAAGGAAGGTGAGTTTGCTTCAATCATGGGGAAATCTGGCTGTGGTAAATCTACACTACTCTACATACTTTCCACAATGGATACGGATTATGAAGGTGAATTATTTTTAAACGATGCTCTTATTACAGGACAAGACAGAGAACATCTATCCTATTTGCGTAACAAACATATTGGTTTTGTATTTCAGTTTCATTATCTGTTATCAGAATTTTCAGTTTTAGAGAATGTGATGCTTCCCGCGAAAAAATTAGCAGAAAAGTCATATCAAGAAATTGAACATGATGCCATAGAAAAATTAAAAATGCTCAATATTGAACATTTAGCAAAAAAACGTGCATCACAGGTTTCTGGTGGCGAGAAACAACGAATTGCTATAGCACGAGCATTAATTAATAATCCATCCATTATTATGGGAGACGAGCCAACTGGGAATCTAGATAGCCATAATGCCGAAAATGTATTTAATATTTTTAAACGATTGAGTGAAGAGGAAGGTTTATCGCTTTTAGTGGTTACTCACGATAAAGATTTTGCGGATAAAACTGATAGAATCATACAAATGGGAGATGGAAAAATACTTCAGTAAGATTTCCTCTAATGATATTAATCATTTCTAATTACTCTATTAAAAGCTAATTTTAGTCTGTAATTTAAAATTGATACTATGAAAACACTACAAGACATAGAGGATCAAATTATAAGACTTACGCTTAGTATTGAAGTTAATTATCCAGAACTCTATGCGACTCTAGACGAAAATCCAATAACAATACCATCTCAAGATCATCCAGAGATGAATATTAAGATCATGGAAGATTATCTGGAAAGTCTCAAACAAATTTTAAAGCAATACACAAAAACTCATAATAAGAAATAATGGCATTCATTGATTATTATAAAATATTAGGAGTCTCTAAAACCGCATCTGAGAACGATATAAAAAAGGCATATCGTAAGCTGGCTCGTAAATACCATCCAGATCTTAATCCAAATGATAAGGACGCTGAGCAAAAATTTAAAGATATCAATGAAGCTAATGAGGTATTAAGCAATGCAGAAAATCGTAAAAAATACGATGAATATGGGGAACATTGGCAACATGCCGAGGAATACGAAAAAGCCAAACACCAAGAACAATATCAGCGAAGCACAAGAGATCCATATGGAGGCTATTCTGAAGAAGATTTTTCAGACTTTTTTGGCTCTATGTTTGGTGGAGGCTCATCGCAATTTCGTGGTCAAAAGGTGAAATTTAAAGGTCAAGATTTTAATGCGCAATTGCAACTGAATCTCAAAGATGTTTATACCACACATAAGCGAACATTAACGGTAAACAATAAAAATATACGAATTACAATTCCTGCAGGTGTTGAAAATGGGCAAATTATAAAAATAAAAGGCCATGGCGGTAAAGGTGTTAATGGAGGACCAAATGGCGACTTGTTTATTGAGTTTTCAATAATAAATAAAACACAATTTAGAAGAGATGGTGATAACCTTAATGTTTCGATCGATTTAGATTTATATAAAGCAGTTTTAGGTGGTGAAATAATGGTAAATACTTTCGATGGTAAAGCGAAATTGAAGGTAAAACCAGAAACCCAAAACGGTACAAAGGTAAAACTAAAAGGCAAAGGTTTTCCTAGATATAAAAAAGAAGGTCAGTTTGGTGATTTGTATGTTACTTTTAATATAAAGACACCAACAAAACTATCAATTAAGGAAAAAGAACTCTTTACAGAATTATCAAAATTAAGATAATATGGAAACGACACGTCTAATATCGATATCACAATTTTGTACACATTATAATGTTCCTGCTAGCTTTATAGATGCCTTACAAGATTATGAATTAATAGAGATTACAATAACAGATAATGTAACTTACTTAAAAACAAATCAGCTCAATGATGTTGAAAAAATGATACGTTTACATTACGATCTAGAAATAAATTTAGAAGGTATTGATGCTATTTATAATCTTCTCAAAAAGAACGAAGAATTACAAAATGAAATCACAAGACTTCAAAACCGTTTAAACTTTTATGATGACATTTAATTAACTATGTCTTCTATTGGTATTAGATCGCCTTCTTGTACTGCTATCATTGTTTCTTCTTGTAGAATGGTATTCTCTAATGTTATCACCATAATAATCTTTAACTCGTACTTGTTTTACACGTCTTAAATTAACAGTATTAAACCGTTGTGGTAATACGTTTACGGTAAGCCAAGCACCATTATTGAGATATGTATAATTTCTAAGCGTGAGGTCATAATACACATAATATTCTGGAAAATAAATATAACGCACGTTAACAACACGATTAGGATAAAACCAAGCAGGTGTTGGTAGTGATGGCCTAGAGGATATAATTACTGGCCCACAACTTTCTAAACCCATAAACGTGAACATTGGGATTACTACTAGAATAAACTTTGATACTTTCATAGTATTTTGACTTAGAAGGTAAAAGAACTAATAAGTAAGAATAATTGAAATGATATTGCTCATTTTTAATATTAAAACCATCAACTAATTTTACATTATAAATTAATGGTCAATGACTACTATAGAACTTATAAACGAATGGATTAAAGATAATCCGTTCATTTGGAGCATTATAAAGTTCATAATATTATTAGTCATCGTTTTAATGACAATTCAATTAATAAGAAGTTATTTAAAAACGAAGATTTCCAATACAATAATTCGTTACAAAGCACAAAAAGGAATAGAAATTATAGGCTACGTTTTATTAATCATTTTAGCAATAACATATTTTTCTGGTAGCATAAAAGACTTCACTATAATAATTGGCTTATTCACCGCAGGATTAGCATTTACACTTCAAGAACTCATATTAAGTATAGCTGGCTCAATGTATATTTTTCTGGTAAAGGTGTATAAGCCTGGAGATCGTATTGAAATTAATGGAATTAAAGGTGATGTGATTGATGTAGATAGCATATATACTACCATGATGGAAATTGGTCAATGGGTAAGCAGTGATAATTATAGTGGTCGGATTGTAAAATTGAGTAATGCCTTTGTTTTCAAAGGGCCAGTTTATAATTACTCGAAAGACTTTCCATTTATATGGGATGAATTTAATTTACCTATCAGATATGGATCTGATATCGACTTAGCAAAATCAATCATTATAAAAATAGCTTCTGAAACGCTTTCAGAATATACTACAAATTCTAAATCAGAATGGAAAAGTGTAGTGAATAAGTATTACGTAGAAGACGCGCAAATAGATCCAACCTTGGCCATATCACTTACAGATAATTGGGTTCAGTTTAATTTAAGATATATAGTGGACTTTAAAAAACGCCGCTATGTTAAGCATATTTTAAATGAAAAAATAAGACTGGAAATTAAAAATACAAAGGGCAAAATCCTTCTAGCATCCACAACAATAGAACTAGTTAAAATACCAGATTTGAAAGTTAATGTCGATCAGACAAAATCATCTTAAATTTTTGTCGTAACACTAATAAACCCATATCTAGGTTTTGTCTATAATTTGTTTTTGTTCTAAAGACTTGACAATAGCATCTACATAATCCTTAACTGTAGAACTGACTTGTTTTGGGTTGACCAAATCATAGGAAGCAACCCAAACTAAAGATTTATCAGTATTTTCTATTAAATTATACATTGAAGCTTCTAAATGATAGACATTATATTTTGTATAATAGCCTTCTTGGAAATAAATATCTTGAGTTAAATAATAGTAACGTCCAAAGCGTCTCCAAAAATAACGTCTCCTCAAATCATCTCCGCTGTATGATACTTTTTCGTCAACACCTTTTACAGCTGAAATTAAAACGGTATCGAACCCAGCCTCAGACAATCTTTCTATTTCCTTTTCAATGTCTTCTTCATTCTGTTTTAAATTAGTAAAAGTGGGTTTAAAAACATTATAACTTTGAACAGCTTCTATACCTCTTCTTTCGAGTGCTATTTTTAATTGATCTTCAAATAAAGTCCGTCCACTGAGATTATCAGTTAAACCAATAATCAATACTTTTTGAGGTTCGTAATTTTTATAGTTTTCATTTAACCAACTATCTGTCATTCTCGATGAAGAACAACTCATCATAAACACTACGATTAAAATATAAAAATATACTTTCATAATTTTTAATTTTTTATCTTATAAAAATATTTGATTAACATTGGTATCACAATGATAACGGTCAGTTAGCATTATTATAAAGATGGTTAATTTTGAATTTTGAATTCTAGTTTTTAATGAAACATAAAGAAGTAAGCCACCAGCACAGCAACGTTTTTGGAAATAAAACCGAACTCTATTTTGCTATTCTCTGTGGTATTTTTCTAGTTATTGGCTTTTCAATAGAAAAATTAAGCGCCTTACCCAATTGGACTGCATTAGTAAGCTACATAATTGCTTATTTTTTTGGAGGCTATTTTATTACTATTGAAGCCTCTAAAAAAATCATTAAAGGTGGCTTTGATATTGATTTTTTAATGATTGCTGCAGCTGCAGGTGCTGCATATATTAATAGTTGGGCAGAAGGAGCGCTTCTACTCTTTCTCTTTAGTTTAGGGCATGCTTTAGAGCACTATGCCATGAATAAAGCTAAAAAATCTATTGAAGCTCTCAATAAACTTTCACCTAAAACTGCTCTCATTAAAAAAGATGGTAAACTCGAAGAAATTACTATAAATGATTTAAAAATAGGTGATGTTGTTGTTGTAAAACCTAACACAAAAATTGCCGCTGATGGTGTTATTATTACTGGGAGTAGTAGTATTAATCAAGCTCCAATAACCGGAGAAAGCATCCCAGTGGATAAAACTTATATTAAAAGCACCTCTAGTTTACCACAGTTTACGGAAATTGATAAAAAGCATGTGGTCTATACCGGAACTATTAACGGAGATAATAGCCTCGAAGTTTTAGTATTAAAACTAAGTAAAGACTCAACAGTATCGCGATTAATAAAAATGGTGAGTGAAGTAGAAACTCAAAAATCTCCAACACAACGATTGACCAAAAAGTTCGAAAAATGGTATGTACCATTAGTCATCATTGTGGTCTTTTCATTATGTTTTGCTTATTTAATCATTGACGAAAGTTTTAATACGAGCTTATATAGAGCAATAACAGTGTTAGTGGCTGCCAGTCCCTGTGCTTTGGCTATTTCTACGCCAAGCGCTGTATTAAGTGGTATCGCTAGAGCCGCGCAAAAAGGCGTACTAATTAAAGGTGGAAAAGCACTAGAAGACTTGGGTGAAATAACAACCATTGCCTTTGATAAGACTGGCACACTGACCGAAGGTAAACCAAAACTAACTCATATCATTCCTGTTGATAATTTTGATAAAGAAGAGTTTATTAGAATAGTCTTAGAAGTAGAAAGTTTAAGTAATCATCCATTGGCAAAAGCCATAGCCAAAGATATAAGAGTAAAATACAACATTGAATCTCAAAATAAGGCCACTGATGTCAATGCTATTCAAGGCAAAGGCATACAAGCGCAATACAACAATGATGCGGTTTTTATAGGTAACGTAAAGTTGATGAGAGACAAAGGCATTTCAATAGATGAAACAATCAGTAGTAAAATGCAAAATCTTTTAAACCTAGGACAAACCGTAATGCTTGTAGCTTATAAAAGTGAAATTATTGGTTTAATCAGTGTTATGGATTTACCACGAAAAACTGCGGCAAATACATTAAAAGAATTAAAAAAAATTGGCATAAAACATATGGTAATGCTTACTGGAGATCATCAAAATGTAGGAGATGCTATTGCCAACCAAATTGGTCTTACTGAAGCAAAAGGCAATTTATTACCAGAAGATAAAGTCACAGAAATAAAAGCGCTTATTAAACGCTATAAAAAAATAGCAATGGTTGGAGATGGTGTAAATGATGCTCCTGCAATGGCATTAAGTACAGTTAGCGTTGCTATGGGAGCAGCAGGTAGCGACGTTGCTTTGGAAACCGCAGATGTAGCTTTGATGTCGGATAAAATTGAAAACTTACCATTTCTGATAGGATTAAGCAGAAAATCTAAGCGTACTATAAAGCAAAACATTTTTATTAGTCTTGGTGTTGTAGTAATGTTAGTTCCTGTAACTATTTTAGGACTTACAAATATTGGTTTAGCAGTTGCTTTTCACGAAGGTTCTACTATTGTTGTTGTTTTAAATGCTCTAAGATTACTGCGCTACAAAGCCGCCTAAAATCAAAAACTCTCCTTATAAAATAGCTTATGCCCTTAATTTCTAAGCTAAACTGATATCTCTCATTGATAATATTGAATTCTAAATTTATTTTTATAAAAATTAGTAGAATGCTTACATTCAAGAATTATAATATTGCAGACTGGTTCTCATTTTATAGAATAGCAGCAGCACCTGTATTACTAGCTCTTGTTTACTATGATGAACGCTTAATTTTTAGTTGGTTGTTGCTCATTAGTTATTCCACAGACGCTATTGATGGATACTTGGCACGCAAATTTAAAATAACAAGTCCACGAGGGTCTCAATTAGATTCTTTTGGCGACCAAATTACCTTAATTGTTGGTCTTGTAGGTTTATATTTTTTTGAAACAAATTTTATAAAAACCAATCTCACTTTAATACTTATTGCATTTATACCTTACATTCTTCAAATGTTTATTGCCTATTTTAAATATGGAAAAGCAAGTGCATTTCACACCTATTTGGCAAAGCTGTCCGCAATAATACAAAGCGCATTTATCCTGTTTTCACTTTTCTTTTATCCTGAATATACCTTGTTCTATATAATGATAGGTATTGGCTTACTAGAAACATTCGAAGAAATAACATTAATCTTTATGTACGATAATTGGACCTCAGATGTTAAAGGGATTTACTGGGCATATAAAGATAAAAGACGGCTTAAAAAAGAGGTAGAAAAATGAAGCAACTGTTTTTACTGCTTTAAAGGTTGATTGAATTACTACTAACTGACTTAAATCATAGTTTCTTCCTTATTTAATGAATAATTTAGATGAAACCCATTACACCTAGGATAATGATAAGAGCATTGAGCAATACGGAAAAGTTAAGACTTCTGAAAAACAACTATATCGGTTATTTATCATATATCTATAGAAATAGACCTTTTATAGCACCTATCACCTATTATTTTGATGAAAAACAAAATATCATTATAGGATATTCTGCTGAGGGTCATAAAGTAAGATCGATGCGAAAAAATCCCAACGTCTGCCTAAATATTTCTGACATTGCTTCTGTAAATTCTTGGATGTCTGTTTTGGTCCAAGGAGAATATGAAGAACTATCCGGAAGTGAGGCAAAGGCTCAACTTCATGCTTTTTCTCTAGGTGTAAAAGATCTAATAATGACTAAGGAACATAGAGAATTAGATTTTATAAGTGAATTTTCAAGTAAAATATACAATGATGATCTACCAATAATTTTCATTATTAAAATTGATGAAATTACGGGTAAAATTAGACGCAAATAATTTAAAGAATAGTTATGAAACTACTATATCTCACACTATTTATCACAGTATTTCTAAGTTGTAAAAATGACAATAATCAAAATATTACTGTTGATATTGACGAAACCAAAACTACAGATTCAATTAGTGATAATTCTATAACTAATGATTCAATACAAATAACTGATAAAGACATTGAGGATGTAAAAAAGACTATTTCTATTGAGTTAAAACAGAAAAAACTGATTGAAAAAAAAGATGAACGCCAAGATCTTGAAGCATTAATAATTGCTAAAGAATACCTTGTAGAAAAAGAGGACTATACCATAAATTTTAAGTACCCATTACTTAATGAGTCCTTTAAACCAACAAACATCAATTTCAATAATTTTATTAATGATTATGTCAATATCACTAAAACCGAATCAGACATTTTAGAAAGCAAACTGTTGTGCGATAGTATTGAAGCTAAAACGTTTCGAGAAGAACGATTTATAGATTACAAAATCTATAAGGTCAATGATCAGCTTGTAAGTCTCCTGTTTTACAAAGAAAATTATTATTCTGGTGCTATGCACCCTAGTTATTCGTTTGACTGTTTCAATTTTGATTTAGAAAGAGGAGTCTTTATGACTTATGAGGATTTTTTCATTCAAGGATCAGAGGAAGAGTTAGTAGGAATTATAAACGAAAGTATAAACGAGCAAATAGGCAAAGGTGAATTGTATTATGACTGTTGGGAAATATTTTTAGATGACTTTATAGCAAGTAAAAACAACTTTGTGTTCAATGACGACCTTGTAGAGTTTTATTTTGATGACTGTGTTATATGTCCTTCTTACACAGGAACTTATTCTATTGAACTTCCATTAACAGATTTACTGTCTGTTTTAAGAAAGTATGATTTAAATCCTTTAGTTTTTTAATTAATTCTGCTAAGAAAAAAATAAAAATATAATGAAAACTAAAACAAATAAATTTTGCCAAAGTTGTGGCATGCCTATAAAAAAAGATCCAAAGTTGGGTGGCACAAATTCAGATGGTTCTAAAAACGACCTGTATTGTAGTTACTGCTATCAAAATGGAGAATTCACCTTTAAGGGCACTGTAAAAGAAATGCAAGATTTCTGTAAAGGTAAAATGGTGGAACAAGGATCTTCTAAATTCCTAGCTTGGCTGTTTACAAGAGGTATTCCGAGATTAGAACGGTGGAAGTCTTAAATTCCAACTGACCAAAATCATAGATTTTATTAAGACTATACAATAAATTAGTTTCTCAAATAAAATTCTATTATCATGACTACAAAACGCAGGATTACAATATTCTTTATAGCGCTAGGAGCTATGTTTCTAATCTTCGCTATTTGGTACAAGTATGAGTTTTCCATGAATGTTGCGCAAGAGTTTGAAGTGAATTCGCCAGATTTAAACCACAAACTGCTTATTGCCACTCAAGGAAGCGAATTTAAGAATGAAGTTACAGAAGGCATTGTGAATTTTTATAAAAACGATTCTGTTTTTATAAAAGTCATAGATATTACGTCATTAGCAAGTGTTAACCCAACAGCCTATTCTGCAATTGTAGTAATGCATACTTGGGAAAATTGGCAGCCTCCCGAAAATGTAGAATTATTTATTAATAGAACTAAGGACATAGAGAATAAAATCATAGTTCTAACAACATCAGGTAATGGTAATTTTAAGATGGAAGGTATTGATGCCATTACAGGCGAATCAATATTAGAAGATACAAGTACGTATGTTAATCATATTACTAAGCGTCTAGAGCCAATTTTAAATCTTAATTCTATGTAATTATGATTCAAAAACTCGATAAAACTAAATGTAGATTATTGTTAAGTCAAAATTACATTGGCCATTTGTCTTACATCTTTAGCAATAAACCTTATGTAGTTCCTATTACATATTATTATGATGACATTACCAATTCCATTATTGGATATTCTGGTAAAGGTCATAAAATAAGAGCATTGCGTATTAATAGAGATGTGTCCATGGAAGTTTCTGATGTTGCTTCTGTAAACAATTGGAAATCTGTTTTAGTACAAGGCATATATCGCGAATTTGAAGGAAGTGCAGCTATGATGAACCTATATAAATTTGCAGAGGGTGTAAAAGAAATCATAAGAAATGTTGAAGGAAAAGATTTGAAGTACATCAGTGAGTTTTCAAATAAAATATATAAAGAAGGACAACCAATTGTCTTTAAGATTCATATTGAAGAGCTCACCGGAAGAGAACGAAAATATTAGTTATGTCGAATGAATTACAAGGTCTGTATCAATGTTTATTTGGCATAAAATTAATTTGAAACTGCAGCTTAAAGGCTATAATTCAGAATAACTAAGATGAAGTTTAAAGACTACTTTAAAATCGGAAAATATAGACAAAGTAAAATGCCACTTACCATAGCTATAGGTATTTTAACAGGCAGTATAATTGGTATTGTTGTTAGCTTATTTTTAAATAAAGACGTCAATTTAGGAATGACAGTAGGAGGCATATTAGGGCTTCTATTAGGACTTTTGATTGGTGCCTTAATCGATGTCTATGAAAAACGAAAACGATAAAATCATGGAAACAATAAAAAAGCAGAAAACAGAAGATATCATAAAGAAGTTTTCTTTTCATTATATAATTTCTGCTTTTTATATAAACGAATATCTAAAATTGCGAACCACACAATAAAACTAATAAATGTAAATTTTTGAAGTACAGGAAGTATGTTTCTTAAATAACCTGTTTCATAGATGAAATAGTTTGCAAAAAAGACCAACATACAAAATAGACCAAAACTTAAGAGTTTATAGCTTCTTATTTTATAGAGCTCCACAAGACAAGTTATAATTGCAATGACTCCAATAATTCCTGCAATACGAATAATCAGATCATGCGTCCCAGATGCAAGGAATAGCGTAATTATAAGAGATAATATACCTGACAACCTCATAATTTTAGGGTTATTACTTTTTGTCATAAATAATTTAGGCAGGTAAAACCATAGTAAAATAAGACTGGCACATAAAATACCAAGTGCAGTTCTTGCAATAAAGCGAGCACTATTTACCTCGCCGTTTATGGCATAATCATCGAGCAGATCACATAAATAATTATGCCAGAAACTAAAGCCTGAATGATTTATATATTCCAAGAACCACCAGGATATTTTATTGCAGACCAAGTATATAGAAGCACAAACAAACCCATTCCTGCTATTGGTAAAAGCGGTACATAAGGTTTTGAAAAACCTGTTTTTGAGCTCATAATATTATATATGGTATTAATAACTCATTTTAAGAGCTATACCTTATTATTTCGACAGAATAATTACGAATTAGCCAATACGGCAATAAGTGTTTGACAACCACCATTTTTCAAATAAGCAGTATGATCTTCCAAACTCTGAAATTCTTGCCCACAAATGTCACTACAAAGCATTTTATCATCGGTTGACTTATTAAACGCTTTAAGTAGTTTTTTAGCAGTCTTGTTATTGAAAAATGGTGGATTCTTGTCTGGATGTTCTCTACACCAGTCTAGCATTCTTTTCCAAATAGCAGCACTTAATGCACCACAAGCATTACCGCTTAACCCAAGGCCTCCTGCATAACCTGCAACCATAACTACTTCTTCAATACTACCTCCCATTTGCTTAACTACTTCCGAAGCACAACTTAAAGGCTTTTGTGAAATATTTGTGTATTCCGATAAACTTTGAGTAGCTACTTCAACAGCTTCTGGTGCCCATTGTTCTGCCAGATTAAAACAGTGACTGTTTTTCATACCTTGAAGTGTTACTTTCAGCATAAATTTTGACATTCCGATAATACTCGTAAGGTCATAACCTATGATATCTTTGCAATCTGTGGCTCCAGACTGTTTCACAAAAGAGTCCATTATTTTTTGTGTTGCTGTTACCGCAATAGTTATAGCCTTGTCCTGATTATTATGTTTGCGATACGATTCTGCTCCTACAGCCAATGCAGCGCCCCAAAGCATTCCACATTGATGACCTTCATTCAAGATACCACCTGCCAAAGGGTTTAAAGCACGCTCTTCGTTTTCCTTAATGTGACCAAATTCTCGATTAAGAATATGCGCAAAGGTTCTGGAACAAGTACCGCATTGTTTAAATACGTCTTTAGCATCGTTATTATCTTTAATAGAAATAGTCATGGTTTATAGATTATGTTTTCTTTCTGCTGGAAATAATCGATGTAATCACAATACCTAAGCCAATACCCACAAGTATTGAAGCTACCAATAGAATTGGTGCAGTTTGTACAAAAATCAAACCGACACCAACACCAATCATAGTCATACCACCAATGGCCCAAGTACTTTTATCTTCGGCCCAATCTTTTTTGTTTTCTTTTTTATCTATCATTACTCTTTATTTTTTTTCGTTAGACTTTTTATTCTTTATTTTCTTTATTATTTCGATTAATGATTACATGATTCACTAAATAGAATCCCACTAAAGTTCATTTTCAGGTAGTCTATTTCTTTTCGCTATAAGCCAGATACTTAATAAAAGTTCTGCAAGAGCCATGGTCAACATTATAATTACCCCAAATATTTCGGATAGATGAAAATCTATGAAGAATGCGATGTATGTAAAAGATGCAACCATTAGCAAAATACCAAGGCTTTTCGGTATATATCCTGAATTGAATACCGCATAACCAAGTACGAAGATGTGCAATGTAAAAAATACATATCCTAAGAGTTTTATGGATGCATAGTCGTATACATCGATAATCTCTATTACTAAACAAAGCAATCCAATTATCAAAGTAAAAGCATATAGCAACCTGAGAACTGAAGTTAACAATGCAAGACTTTTGTTTGCTGTTTTAAGAACCACATAAAGTGCAAGACCAATAATTGCATCAAGGACCAGCACGAGTAAATAACCAACTACAGCAAAACCAAATCGTTTCCTATTAGCCTCAATATCTTTGGCTAAAACTTCTGTATCACCGGGTACCACAAAATTGGCTAAAAGAAAATCATCAACTAGAGTTACGATGAAAACCGAGCTTATAAACGCAATTCCTACTAACATTGCCGCTTTGCTGATCGATAAATTAGTGATGAAATTTCTCATGTCGTTTTTTTTTCGTTTGTCAGATGTTTATCAAGTCATTCTTAACAAAATTTTTCCTCCAGTCATTTTATTCTTATAATCACTGATGGCTTCTTTTACTTCTTGTATAGGGTAGATTTTTCTGATGTCGCTTTTGAGATGGCTTGGTATCAGCTTCTGTGCACGTTTCCACAATAACATTGTTTTCAATATACCTTGTTTGCTGATCCACGGACCTAACCAGAAACTGTCAATCCTCTTATTTTCGAATATCAAAAGTTTAGGACTCGCCTTAACAGCTTCACGAGACAGTGCACTGAACACAATAACCTTGCTGTTATTTGGTATCGCTTTTAATAGCTGATTGGTTAATGAACCTGCCACTGCATCAAACGCAAGACGTGTATTCGTTTCATGGCAAACGTCATTTAGTTGTTGTTCAAATCCTTCATCATTACTGTTCAGAACAATACTAGCCCCTTCAGCCTTGAGAATATCAACTTGTGCATCCCTGCGAACAACATTTACGATTTGAATTCCTTCACTTTGCCCCAACCTGTTCACCATTTTTCCAAGTGAACTTGCTGCAGCAGTCAATAAAATTGATTTATGTCCACCTTTTTTCGAAATATCTATAAAAGCACTGGCTGTAAGAGGGTTTATTATGGACAATGCTCCTTGCTCTAAACTCAATGATTTATTCAAAGGCAGCACACCTCCTTTAACACTTTTAACTACATACTCCGACCAAACACCTCCTCCTATTCCCCAACCAGTGCAGGCAACTCGTTTACCAAGGAAATAGCTTGCCATAACTCCTGGTCCGGCGGCAATAACTTCTCCAGAACCTTCACCACCTGGTACAATAGGTGTTGGATTTTTAAAGCCATAATAGCCTGTCAAGGTTGCCAAATCCGATGGATTTATTGGTGCGAAGGCAACTTTGACCAAAACTTCGTTCCTTCCTAGTGTTGGTACTGGTCGTTGCTCAATACTTAGGGCATCAGCACCAGAATAAGAATTCAAAACGACCACTGTCATAGTATCAGGTATCTTTATTCTTTTCATATTAATTCTGTTTTGCGAATTAATCTTAAGGTCCAAAAACAATAGATTCTTCACCTATGTCTATAAGTTCACAACTTTTAGAAAAGCTACTGCCATCCAACTCTATCTTAAACCCTATACCATGCTCCTCTGAAGAAGAATTAATGGGAAGCCAGCGATAAGGTAGATCTAACTCGGTTACTTTGGGCTTCAAGAGATTGAGACAAGCATACGCTCCGTTATGTGGCAGAAAATCAGCTGGTTTTTCAAATCTTAATTCCAATGATTTATCATCAATTTTTTTACGCTCCAAGAGTGAAACGATTCTCTGGTCCTCATATTTTGCATCATCACAATCGGACCAGATTTTGTCTTTATTCATTTGTAAAGCAGCTAAAAAGCCTCCTTGAATTGAACCTTCAAAACCACCTCCTGGGAATGTCCATGCAGATGCAAAATATAGGTTAGGAATCAAGAAATTATTTCTAAATCGCTTGCCTGCTATCTGGTCTTTAGTTTGGGCATAACCATAAACTGAACCAGTTGGGTTAGATGTATAACGTTTAATAGTCTTAGAAGTAGATACTTCGTAGTATTCGATGCTATTCAGAATTCCTGGATACTGCTTTTCCAATCGTTGTAATAATATTTGTGCTACTTCTTCTTTTTTTGCGTCGTAATCTTCCTTGTTTAAATTCTCCCAATCTTCAATATAATCAGTGGCACAAATTACACCTTCAGACTTATGAGGTGGTGCAAGTCCAGCATCTACCTTGTTATAGTCTACAAAAATGAATCTGCGTTTAGACCAATCGCCATGATGGTTAGTTTTAATATCCTTTAAGGCAGTTACATCATCGCCTTGAAAAACATTTGAGTAGTATTTTACACCAAACTTTTCTACATCGGTATTAAAACCTAGATAAATACATAATAATGAACATGAATTGGTTTTTGAACTGATTTTTTGTTGAAGTTGAGCAGAATAAGTCGCGTCCAACAGGGAAGTCACCGCAGGAATGGCACAATTGGCGATAACATTATCACATGTAATAGTCTTAGATTTAGAATTCTTATTAAAACTATCACGGAATGTAACTCCAGTCACTTTACCATTATTGGTAATGATTTTCTCAGCTCTTTTGCCTAAAACAACACTGCCACCATTTTTTTCTATGTATGAGGCAAGGTAATTGGAAAGCTGCTGTGATCCACCTTTTATAAAGTGACCACCATTCTCAATAAAGCCTGAAAATGGTAGAGCAAAATAAAACATTGATAGCGTATATGGATCATCACCCCAATACACAATATGTGCTATAAGATCTAATTTTGCTTTTTCATTGGTAATGTACTTATCTAACCAAGACCCAACGGTATGCTTGGTGGCCTCAACAAGATTAGGATAAAGCAATGGCATCAATGGGTAAATCAATTTTTGCTTTAGAGGTGAGCTCGGTTGATTGATAGCTTCCTTTCGTGTTCCAACAATCAACTTAAAAAAGCGTTTGATCCCTTTTTCATCTTCGGGATACTTATCTATCAATGCCTTGGTAGCTGCATCAAATCCATGTGGCATCACAAAATCTTCTTTATCGGAAACCACACCGTAGAACTCAGGTACTTTTTCAAATTGAACGTTTTTGTCTACTTCAAGCATTTTGAAAATACTAGTAATCGTCCCATTTTCAGTGAGACCACTCATTTCGTGCAAGCCAACTTCAACAATAAAATCTCCTCGCTTAAAAGTGGTTGCACAGCCACCAGGCTTATGGTGCTGCTCTAATAAAAGAACTTTCTTGCCAAATTTTGATAGTGTAGCTCCGGCAGTTAATCCGGCTAAGCCTCCTCCGATAATGATTGTATTGTATTTCATGAGTTTATTATTTTCGTAGCATAAAGCGCAACATATAAATATGTGTACTCATAACTTTCTTTTAAAAATATAGCGTGTAATAAAAATACCTTGCTCATCCGTTTCACCAGCATCGCTTTCTACTGCACTGGTCACAAATATGAGATCCCAACCCTCAGCTAACATTGCTGTTAACTTTGAAGATATTACAGCATCGTTAGACGCAATATTTTGAAAACGTATACCTCCAATATTATAGAAGTTTAACAATTTTGTTTCTTCAAAGTCCTTAACACGAATATTTTTTCGTTTGGATTTGTTACGTGTGTTGTCATCTTCAGTTTGCTCAGATGTAAATTCTTTATAATCGCGATCTGTATTTGCAGAAATTAAGCGTGAGCGACCAAGACCAAGTGGTACAATAGACTCCACACTTGTAATTACTTTAATTTCAAATTTTGGCTGTACAGTATCTAGCTGCGTCGCATTTAATTCATTTTGCGCTGACAGGCTAAAGATTGTTGTAATAACAAAGATTCCTGTTAATAATAAATTTTTCATAAGCTTCAAATTATTTATGTTACAAAATAAACATCTACTCACCTTTTAATCAATGATATATATCATTTTGAAACTCTATTTTCAATGTTAGTTTTTGGGTATACTAATGACCAATATCATTTTTTAAATCACTGAAAGCTAGTAGTTTTGATGCCTAATCAAAAATTTGTACTAATGAAAAAAATAACAGCTTTATTCCTTATTCTCTGTTCAATAGTATCATTTGGTCAAACAGAAAATGAAGGTGAAATCGTCATTGATAAAACACAGCAGGATGATACTTACAGTGCTGGTGAATCGGTAAAAGTAGATGCCGTAGTACAAGGAGACTTGGTCATAGCAGGAGGAAAACTAAGTATTAATGATAGTATTAATGGAGATTTAACGGCAGCTGGTGGTGAATTATTTCTTAACAGTTATGTAGCAGATGATGTTCGCATAGCAGTAGGAAAGGCAACCATTGATTCAGAAATTGGTGATGATCTAGTTGTTTTTGGTGGAGAGGTTATCATTACTAAAAATGCTATTATACATGGTAATCTAAAGTGTTATGCTGGTAATATTGACTTTAATGGCGAGGTCGCAGGCAAACTTGAAATTAAAGGAGGTGATGTTCAAATTAATGGAACTGTAAAAGAATCCTCAAAAATAATAGGAGAAAATCTCATCATCGGAGCAAATGCTAAATTTCATAAGAATGTAGAGTATTGGAATAGCGATGGTGAAATAGATTTTAACAATTCACTGGTTAGCACTGAAGCCCAATTTAATGAAGATCTTGGTGAAGATACGTCGCAATTATCATTAACCACTTTGGGTACAAATTCATTAAAATTATGGATCACCTATATATTGTCTTCATTTTTAGCTATTCTAGTTTTACATGCACTTTTCAAAAATGCATTTTCAAATGCTGTTGACGATTTAGAAAATAGCGTTTTAAAAAGCTTTGGTTTCGGATTAATTTATCTAATCGGAATTCCATTAATGATACTTATTTCGTTTGTTATCGCAATAGGCATCCCTCTCGGGCTTTTTGCTGCCGCAGTTTTCATATTTAGTTTGTTGTTTGGTCATTTGGTAGCGTCATTGTTGCTCATGTATTATTTGAAGTATAAAAAACAAAAGAATTGGGGTTTTTGGAGTATCACATTTCTGGCATTATTATGTACAATCGTTTTGCGTGTAATCACTATGATTCCTTATGCAGGAATATTACTTTCTGTTGTGATAATATCCATTACTTATGGAGCATTGACCTTAAACTTACTTCATCCTAATAACCAACTGGTTAAAAATTAAAGGAATGAATAAAGAACATCCTAATATCACGATTTTAAAGAGGTTTAATCCTGCAGATCCTAATACTGCTGCTGAAATTTTAGCCGAAGATTTCGTTTGGCATTATATTAACCCTAAGCTTACTGAGTTAGAAGGAGACTATTTCGGTCTTTCTGGTTTGAAGGATTTCTTTCAAAAACTAGCAGGTCGCACTAGTGGTTCTTTTAAAGTAAACCCTATATCTGCAACTGCTATAGGAGATAATATAGTCATCGCACTTGTTAAAGACAGCATGTCATTGGAAGGTAAACCAATCGAGATCGATGCTGTTGTGGTATGGTGTATTATGGAAGGTGAGATCAAAGAAGCCTGGGATATACCTATTGCTCAGACAGCAAAAATGATAAGAATTGTAAAAGAGGAATTATGAAACTAGTAGAAGTTACACCAAAAAATGTCCATGAAGAAACACTTTTCTGCATTAAGGATATTAAAAAGCCAGGATTTGAGGCAAAGCGTAAATGGTTTGAAAAACGTTATAAAGAAGGCTTACAAATACGAATTTTAAAAGATGATAATGATACAATGATTGGCTTTATTGAATTTACACCTGCAATACAAGCCTGGAGACCAGTCAATGCCGATGACTTTATGTTTGTGCACTGTATCGCTGTTTATTCTAAAAAAGATAGAAACCAAGGTTATGGCTCTCTACTTATTAACGAAGCCGAAAAAGTCGCAAAAGCTCAAAATATGTCAGGCTTGTGTGTGATGACAAGTAAAGGTTCATGGTTAGCAGATAAATCATTGTTTGAGAAAAACGGATTTATACAATTAGATAAAAAAGATAGATTCGAGTTGCTTTCAAAACAATGGGATGACACAGCTAAAAAACCTGAATTTTATGACTGGAAAAAGCAACAACAAAACTATAAAGGGTGGCATTTAGTGTATGCAGACCAATGTCCTTGGCATGACAAGTCTGTTTTCGATCTTATAAATACTGCTATGGATTATGGTATTGATTTAAAGGTCACCAAATTAAACACAGTGAAAGAAGCTAAGAACGCTCCTTCAGGCTTTGGTGTATTTAACCTTTTACATGATGGTAAACTAATAGAAGACCATTATCTAAGTGCAACTCGATTTAAGAATATTTTGAAAAAGGAACTTGCAGAATAATAGTGTTAAATAGATAGAAAAATAAATAGATATGGAAGGACTAAATGAATATTTAATTCCTTACGTAATCTCACAAATAGTTAGTGTCATTATACTAATTGTTGCTATGAAACGCACCAAAGCAACACGAATTTTATTTGCTCTTTTATTTTTTAGCGCTTTCTGTGCTAACATGTATTTAGGATTGGTAAAACCCAATGACTATTTGGATTATGGAGAATTAGCAATACCGCTTTACAGAGATTTTATTTATGGGTGGTTTAGTAAGTATGTAAGTATATTAATTCCAATAATTGCTACAGGTCAGCTTTTAATAGCAATAGGAATATTGTTAAAAGGGTTCATAGTGAAGATTGCCTGTATTGGTATTATTTTATTCTTATTGGCTATTGCTCCGTTAATGGTCGGTTCCGCGTTTCCATTTTCGATTACAGTTTCTATTGCTGCATTCATGGTATTAAAGAAAAAGGATCTTAATTATGTATGGAAAAGCTAAAATCAAATGAAAACACCTCTATCTAAAGTTTTAATTAGACTATCTATACTCATTATAATACTTGCGATTATTGCTTCGTTTTCAGGATTATTTGCAGGCAGTATTTATCGCGATAATGAGTTTGTAAAAGCGGTTTGGATTGGAAATGATCTTATCACAATATGCATTATAATCCCAACAATGATCATGGCTTTATTTTTTGCAAATCACCATTCGGTAAAAGCACAACTCATATTAATGGGTACATTCTGGTATATGCTGTACAATTATATTTTTTATATGTATGGTGCGGCATTTAATGAACTATTCCTAATTTATGTATCTATTTTTACACTTTCTGCCTATGCGCTGATCCTTGCTTTAATGTACACAGATTTTGCAACCCTAAAAAAGTATATCATATATAAAACTCCTGTAAAATGGATTAGTGGCTTTATGATTTTTTTTGCTTTATGTATTGGAGGATTATGGGTTGCACAATCATTGAGTTTTGCTTTTACAAATGAATTACCAATTGGTATTTCGCAAACTGATCATCCAACAAGTGTAGTCTTTGCGACCGATCTATCGTTGTTAGTATCCACATTAGTAGTTGGTGCAATCCTGTTATGGAATAAGAAAATCTGGGGATATGTCATTTCAATCATTGTAATGACAAAGTGCGTAATATATCCCTTGGTACTTTTGGTGGGTAGTATTTTCGCCTTTAAAAGAACTGGGATATTGGATACTCTTTTACCTTTTTATATGTTACTATGGTTAGGTGCATTAGCAACATTTATATACTTATTAAAGTATACGATAAAACAAAAATTTATTCTTAAATCATAAAGATGAATAAACAACAAATTATAAACTGGCTTTTAGAAGGTGATGTATCCGTCCAATATCAAGTGCATCGTGATTTGTTAGATGAAAAACGACCAGACTTAAGAAACAGAATTGCAACCGAAGGCTTTGGTGCTCAATTCTTATCTAAACGTCATAAAAAAGGACATTGGGGAAAAGCATTCTACCAACCCAAATGGACATCATCAAACTATACGCTTATGGATTTAAGAAACCTTTATATAGCAACTAATAATAAGCTAATAAAAGAATCCATTGATATTATCCTAGAACATAAAAAAGCAAATGATGGCGGTATTTTACCAATTGGGAAAAATAAAATAAGTGACCAATGTATTAATGGAATGTTCTTAAACTATGCATCCTACTTCAAAACAAATAAAGAAGACTTAAAATCTGTTGTGGATTGTATTCTAGATCAGATAATGCCTGATGGAGGTTTTAATTGTAGATCCAATAGAGGAAGACCAGTACATAGCTCCTTGCATACAACGTTGTCTATATTGGAAGGCCTTACAGAATATGATATTAATGGCTACACCTATCGAATTGAAGAGGTAAAAGAAGCTATGGCATCCTCAAAAGAATTTATCCTTATGCATCAACTCTATATTTCGGATAGAACCGGAAAAATAATCAACAAGGATTTTTTGAAACTATCTTACCCAAGGCGCTGGCGTTATGATATTTTGAGTGCCTTAGATTATTTTCAATATTCTAAAACAAAATGGGATAATCGTATGCAACCAGCTATAAACATTCTAATAAAAAAGCGAAATAAAAATGGTACTTGGAATGTACAAGCAAAACATCCTGGGCAAACTCATTTTGACATGGAAAAAGCAGGAAAACCAAGTCGTTGGAATACACTCAGAGCTTTAAGAGTTTTGAAGAATTACAATAAGTTATAACTGACCAATATCATTGTTAAAAGGACATTTTTGATATTACTTTACCACAAAAATAAGGATGTTATTACTTATACTTTCAATAGTGATATTATTAATAATCATCTATTTATTGTTCGTTCCTATAATTTTATACATAAACACTAGAACCAATGAGTATTTTATACAAATCAAAGGATTAGCGAAAGCAAATATTGAAGCAGATGAGTTAGAAGTTATAAAAGTACATTTAAAAGTAATGTTCTTAAATTTTGATTTTTATCCATTGAAGAAGATTAATTTTTCTAGCAAGACCAAGAACAATAAGAAAACCACAAAAAAGAGAAGTTCAAAAACTATTTCTTTAAGAAAAATAATAAACGTATTAGGAACTTTTAGAGTTAAACAATTTCAGGCAGAGATAGATTCTGGTGACTGCATTTTTAATTCGAAACTCTATCCTGTTTTTGCGCTATTTAATTTTTACAACAACACCCAATTAAGTGCAAATTTTGAAGGAAGAAACAACGTACTATTATCTATTGAAAATAGACCAATACGTTTAATTAAATCATTTATTAATAATTAAAACATAATATTATGGAACTACATTTAGAAGAATTATTGGGAAAGATTACAGATTTTATGAAAACTGAGGCCAATACAGAAACAGTTGTTGGTAAGGAGTTTCAATTAGGAGAATTTAAATGTGTACCTGTTATTAAAGTGGGTATGGGATTTGGTTCTGGAGGCGGAGAAGGTATAGAAAGTAAAGGTAAAAAAGGTGAAGGCATGGGAGCTGGAGCTGGAATGGGAATTGAACCTATAGGCTTTTTAGCAACTAAAGATGATGAGATATCTTTTATTGAAGCTGGTAAAACGCATGGACTTGCAGCTGCTTTTGAAAAAGTACCTGATTTAATAGAAAAGATAGTCGAAAAGAGAAGTAAAGAGCCTGTTGAGGCTTAGTTCTCATTATATTTTCTTGGACTGAATTTTAATCTGGGTAAGCATAGAAATAAGCTTGCCCAGTTTTTTTTACTGAAAATAGTTTTGCTATATGTACTAAAATATTTCCTAAAATGACTATGGTCATTTTAAGAAATATATTCACCTGTTAAATTAGTCTTATAGAACCAAATATGCTATTATGAGAACCTTTATTAGACTAGTGATTACAATACTTATCCTTATATCAACTACTGTTTTTCTTTTGTAACAAAGAACTAAATAAGTTTTAAACACCTGAATACAAACAACTTGCAATGACCAATATCATTGTACAGTCTTAGCTCTGACTATACCTTTGGCGGTAATAAAGCAAAAAATCTAAATTAAAATATTTCGTGATGAAAAATTCAAAATTAAACTTATACTGTGCTGTATTTTTTTTACTAATTACAAGTATCACTTTTGCACAAAATAAATGGTCAGCAGAATTTAGACCAAATATTAACTTCCCAACTGAAGATTTGGGCAACTCAAACATAAAAACAGGCTTTGGTTTTGAAGCTACAATTGGGTATCGCTTTTTAGAACATCTTCACGCTTACGCAGGTTGGGGTTACAATACTTTTGCTATTGAAGATGCCGAAGCAGATTTTGACGAAACAGGCTACACCTTTGGATTGCAATTTATTCATCCCTTAGGAAACTCTGAAGATTTATCATATTTGTTGAGAGCTGGAGCTATTTATAATCATTTAGAACTTGAGGATGGTAATGGAGACCTCATAGATGATTCTAATCATGGCTTTGGTTGGCAATTAGAAGCTGGCTTAGACTACAAACTTGGTAATAACTGGAGCTTGCGTCCAAGTATTAGATACCGTTCACTTTCAAGAGATTTAGAGTTTATTCAAAATCAAACCACTGAAGTGGATTTAAACTATTTATCCTTTGGTCTTGGTATATCTAAATCCTTTTAATTGGCATTATGAAATATGCATTTGCCATACTAATGGGGATTCATGGACTTATTCATTTAATGGGTCTTGTCAGTGCCTTCCTTTCAACATCAATTGAAAAACAAGTATTGGGCATTTCAAAACCTATAGGTGCACTTTGGTTAATCACTTTTATTCTATTTACGGTTTCAGCATTTCAATTTTTAAGCAATAAACATTGGTTCTACTTAGGAATCACAAGTGCAATTGTATCTCAGACGCTCATTATAATAGCATGGAATGATACTAAATTAGGTACAATTCTTAATCTAATAATTCTGCTAGTTGGTATACATGCATATGGTAAATATCGATTCCAAAAAATGGTAGAATTAGAATCGAGGGAACTGTTTAGTAACATAACTCAAAATAATATAAAAGTCATAAAAGAAGAGGATTTAAATCATCTTCCAAATGTCATCCAAAAATGGTTAAAACACTCTGGTATCATCGGAAAGGAAGAAATAGTTACAGTTCGCTTAAAACAAAAAGGTAAAATGCGCACAAAGCCAAGCAGTAAATGGATGCCTTTTGTCGCAACGCAATATTTTAACACAAAGAGTTCTTCCTTTGTATGGAGTACTACAGTTGATGCTTTACTAATAAAGATGATTGGTCGCGATAAATTAACAGATGGTAATGGTGAAATGCTCATTAAATTAGGTGCAATTATTCCCGTAGTTAATGAATCTCAGAATGATAAAATAAATTCTGGAGCTATGATTAGATATTTGGCTGAAATCTGCTGGTTTCCAAGCTCAGCTTTAAATAAATACATGACTTGGCAAAGTATAGATGAAACCTCAGCAAAAGCAACTTTTATTTACAAAAATCAATCTGTTTCAGGTGTGTTTTCATTTAGTACAAAAGGGGATTTTATCTCATTTACAGCGGATCGCTATTATGGTGGCAGTACAAATTCTACACTCGAAACTTGGCATGTCGAAGCTTTATCTCACAAAGAGTTTAATGGTGTAAAAATTCCAAATAAATGTAAAGTCACATGGAAATTATCTGGAGGAGATTTCAACTGGTTAAAATTAGAGATTACTGATATAGAGTTTAATTAATCGAGACCAATTAAACCAGCAAACTGACTGAGGTCATTTCATGATTCTAATAACCACTTTAATTTTGCTAACTATAAAAATTCTGACCATGTTTTCACTAGTTAAATATCTTGTTTATTTATTATTGACCCTATTTGTTTTTTCTTGCAATACTTCAGAAAAAAAATTTTCTGTAGACAAAACAACTCAAAAGACATATAATTATACACTAGATACCTCAGGTATAAAAGTATTATGGACAGCCTATAAGTTTACAGAGAAAGTTGGTATTAGTGGTAAGTTTGATAGTATCATATACTTTTATGATAAGAGCGCACCTTCTATCCAAGCCTTATTAAAAAGTTCTGAAATCAGTATCTGTACAAATTCTGTGAACTCATACAACGCCATAAGAGATCCTAAATTAAAACAAACATTTTTTAAAAGTTTTAATACAGATACGATTAGAGGTAAAATAATAGAAGTTGAAGATGAAAAAGGGCTTTTGGCATTGCAAATGAATAGCATTAATAACCTAACAAGTTACAGCTATAATTATAAAAACGACACTTTGACTATTTCAACACATTTAGACCTAACTAAATGGGATGGTAAAATAGCTTTGGATACTTTAAACAAAGAATGTTATGACTTGCATATAGGGCCTGATGGCATCTCTAAACTCTGGCCAGATGTAGCAGTTAAAATCAAACTACCAATTAAGCGCAGAATTTCATTATGAAACTTTTTATTGCTTAAAAAAATCCTAATGAACTATATCATCAGGATTTTTAGCTATTCAATTCCAAATAAAGAATTAACCTTCCATAATGCCAAAGCACACTTTAGTAGTAACTCGGTATTCTGCAATGGCATTGTTATTCACAGTTACTTGCATATCTTGTACATACACAGACTTAATGTTTTTAATAGTTTTTGAAGCTTCTTTTATCACGTTGCTAACGGCATCTTCAAAACTAACAGTAGAATTCCCTAAAATCTCGACAACTTTTAATACTGACATAATATATAGATTTATGATTAATAAGTCTTTAAGGTAAATCCTAAAGACAGAATAATAAATGATATTAATCACGTTGAAGAAAAAAATGCTATTACTCTTGATAACCCAACTTCGTTCTAAAGGTTGGTAATTCCCATTTAATCATTTCCTTTAAAAAATCATCTACTTTTTCAACTATCAATTTTGCGTTAATATCTTTTGGACTGTAAACGTCTAATTCTTTAGAACTATTTTCAGTTGGAATTTCGGTAACAATAGGATACAAAACAAACACATAGATATCGCCACTGTAAGATTGAGAAAATACCAATGCGCCACCTTGAATAAATTGATACGCTGGTATCTGGTTGGTACAATCTATAAGCTCTTTTGGGAAAGAATCAAAAGTGATGTTGACAGCCTCATTGGTACCAATCCAATTGAGCTCCTGTACTTTCCAACCAATATCGTATTGCTTACAAATCGCTTTAAGCGTATTACTGATGAGCGTCTTAGTTTTGGTATGCCAAACTGTTTTTTTGTCGACTACGGTTTTAATAGATTGCTTGTAGTCATTTACATGCGCTTCTAAGTGTTCTATTTTCATGCGTATGTTCCACAAAAGTGGTCTTTCTTTAATTATACTTCGATTAACTATTTATAGTATAAAAGAAGCTATAAATAAGTTAAACTGAAATGATTTATATCATTTAGAATCGTAGAAAGAAATCATAAATTTAATCTGGAATATATAATATATAGCTTATGAAAACCAGGACTATATTAGAGCTACTCACCTTATCATCGAGTATATACCATTTTGCGAAAGAGGCGCAACTTATGGGTAGAATTAACGAACTGTCCGATAAAGGGAAAAATGAAATCAACAAAGTAGCTTCGGAATCTCATATTGATGAAGATGGAAATGAACTTGAATTTATTGATAAAATAATCTTGAAAGCCAACCAAGTAAAGGATGAACTTGAACAAAAAATAGAGGAACAAGCGGTTAAGATTTATAAAAAAATGAACATTGCCCATTTAGATGAAATTAAAGCGCTTAATGAAAAATTAAAAAATGCCGATAGGGAAATTGCATTGTTAGAGGCACGTTTAAACAAGTTAGAAGCAAAGTAATAATATGGGAGTTTTTGGTAAAATAGGGAGTGGATATAATGCCGTTGCTAGATATAATCAAATCATCAAAGTATTGGTTAAATATGGTTTTGATGACTTGGTATTTTACATGCGTAAGGAGAAACGCTATCGATTCTTTCAGAAATTTATACCAAAGGCATCTACAAAACGTGCCTTACAACATACAAAATGGGAAAAAATGCGTTTGGTTTGTGAAGAACTAGGACCAACATTTGTAAAATTTGGTCAAATTATAAGTAACAGACCAGATTTAATCCCATTCGATTTGGTTTTTGAGTTAGAAAAACTACAAAATAATGTGCCACCAATTCCTAAAGAACAGGCAAAGGAGATTGTAGAAACAGAACTAAAGGATAAGGTTGAGAATTTATTCGCCTGGTTTGAGCCAACACCTTTTGCGTCCGCCTCAATGGCACAAGTGCACAAGGTTACGTTGCTCAACGGTGAGCGTATTGTTTTAAAAATTCAGCGACCAGGTATTCGCGATATTATTTTTGAAGATATAAAAGTAATGTATCACATCGCTGCAATATTAGAAAAAAGAATTCCGTCATTAAAGAGTTTTGATCCGGTTGGGTTGGTTAAAAATTTTGAAGAATCCATTTTAAAGGAACTTGATTTTATTAATGAGTCTCTAAATGTACAACGGTTTTACAATAATATACATAACGATACGAGTAAAGACCAGTTTGCAAGTGCACCCAAAGTGTACCAAAATTATACAACCGATAAAATACTGGCATTAGAATTTATGTCTGGTATTAAAATAAACGAACTTACAAAACTCGAGGAATCTGGTGTGGATGTCAAGAATATTGGAAAACGATTGGCCATTACTTATTTTAAGCAAATTTTTGAATATGGTTTTTTCCATGCAGATCCGCATCCAGGTAATTTATTAGTAATGCCAAATAACAAAATTTGTTATCTAGATTTTGGAATGATGGGCAGCATATTACCAAGGGATATCGAAATTTTTGGACAATTGTTTATGTCCATACTTAAAAAAGACGTTAATAGGATTATAAAAGTGCTACAAAAATTATCAACCAATGCTTCTATACCCAATATGAGGGACTTAGAATTTGATATTAATGAATTCGTAGAGAAACATTATGTGAGAACCGTTCATAAAAATGAAATGAGCACCATATTAATGGAACTAAAAGATATAATTGTAGCTCACGGTCTAAAAGTACCAACCTATTTTTACCTCTTCGCTAGGTCTTTGGTTACCATAGAGGGCGTAATAGATAAGCTTAACCCTGATTTAAAGCAGTTTAAAATGGTTAAACCATATCTTGTAAAAAGTGTGTCCAAAAATTACAATCCGCTAAAAATGGGTGAAAAAGTTTTACATTCTATGTATGAGCTGAGTAATTATATGGAAGACTTTCCAGGAGATTTGAAAAACGCCATTCGTAAAATAAATAGTGGGCAAGTAAAAGTAGATTTAACGCACAAAGGTATTGACCCAATGGTACATACCTTACAGCGCATCACAAAGCAACTGGTTAGCACTTTTATTTCTGTTGCCTTGGTAGTGGGTTCCACTTTGTTGATTGTTAATAGTGTAACGCCTTTATGGAAAGGAACTTCAGTGTTTGGTATTATTGGGATTATAATAGCAGCAATAATTATTTCTGGGATGCTACTAAATATTAGAAAAGGAGATTACGATAATTAATCGTGCTTATGTATATAAATCAGTATTAAAGATTGCAAAACATGTGTTATTTTGAGCGCAATCAAAAAACATATAGTTTATTATACCAATATTTTGACTGCGCTCAGACTGACAGCTTATTACAATTATTGACTCTATAATATTCCAGTCTTTTTCTTCTTAACTAAGCCTTGGTAACAAATGCTCGTTTAAAATGAGTAAAAGCTTCAGAAATTTCATTTTGAAAATGTTCCCATTTCGTCTCTTCCTTTTTAGAATATTTTTCTTTAAAGTCATCGACAAATCTTTTAAATTCCTCTTTCCCCTTTTCAAAGGATACTTTTACATCAGTCTTACCTTGCTTAAATTTTTCCTCTAAAATATCTAGGCTAACCTTAAACTTTTCAATTTCTATTAAAACCATAGCGTACATACGCTTAAATTTTTCATTAGTTTTAATCTTTACCTCAAGTTCGTGCAATGTTAGTAACAATTGCTTTTTTTGAGCTTCAAACTTTTCTAAAGTCTCTGCCTTTCCTAATGCCAATTGTACTCTTAACTCGTCAAACTTGCTATGGATGTCATCAACTCTTTCTTTACCAGTGTTCACTTTCGTTTTGCTTTCGTGGATAAAGAGGTTGAATTTTTTCTTGAGTTCTTCATACTTATCTTGTGCTTCGGCTTTTCCGAGTGCTGCTTTTACTTGAAATTCCTCTAGTTCAACAGCTGCCTTTTTTAAGGCATCTACTATCTTGTCTATAAAATGTGTGTTTTGTGCAGTTTCCATAATGTATGTTTTTATTTTATACATAAATATCTTGACTATTTCTTCAGAAATCAATGATATATATCAATTGGGATATTTTTATTAGTTGATTTTATATATCCAAAAGCACAATTCAACGTGAAAACCCAATTGAGATTTATATTTCAATAAAGAATCAATTACTTCCTTTCTTGGCTTCCTTTTTCTCTTGTCGCTCTAATTTTTTAAAATATCTTCTGGTTAAAAAATTATGTTTTAAGGCTTCCATATTTTGATTAAACTTATCTGTGCCTTCATCAATATTTTTGAGAGTAGATTTTAAGCTATTAACTAAAGCCGTATCATTAACCACATATTTATAAGCACCTTCTCCAGAACTAAAGTCATCTACAATTCTATTTATATTGTTTAATAAAGTATCGATCTCTAAGCTCGAAGTTTCAAGATTTGTTACGATGTGCTTTAGTTTTTCACCAGAAATAGAATCATTTAGTATCATGCCCAAAACAGTATTATCATTTGTTTTTATTGAAGAAACTATAGCATTTAGTTCATTAATAGTATTGGAAGCACCGCGACTTGCTATTTTAAGATTAGTAACGGATTGCTTTAAATCTTGTGCCATAATTGTATCGTTTAGTAATACACCAATAGTCCCTTTACCTTTTGTTATACTATTGGTAATTTTCAATAAATCTGATGTCAATATTGCTGCATTTTCAGTACTTGTGTTGAGTGTATTCAAAATATCATCAGTTCCAATTTTACTGTAGGATTCTATAATATCATCATTTTCTATAACTTCAGAAACACTTTTACCAGGAACAATATTCACAATCATGTTACCAACCAAACCGTCCGAACCAATTGTTGCAATGGCGTTCTTTTTAATGTGGTTTGAAATTTTTTCATCAATATTCATATCTATTCTAATGGTAGAATCGTTAATCATAGAAATATTTTTGACTGTGCCAATATCAATACCAGCATATCGCACATTATTTCCTCTTTGCAATCCATTTATATTCTGAAAATAAGCACTAATGGTAAATGTTTTTTTAAACATTTCTTTTCGCTGTCCAATAAGATAAACTCCAGTAATAAAAAGCGCAGTGCCAATGATGACAAAGAGTCCTAATCTAAATTTTTGTGAGCTTGTATTTTTCATAAGTCTTGTTTAAAAAATGCTTTTATTTTGGGATCATTTGATGCAGATAATTCTTTAAAAGTTCCTATTGCATAATCTGTTCCATCTATAAGTAGAATCATTTTGTCTGAAATGACTCGCGCACAATCAACATCGTGTGTAATGATAAGCGACGCTGTTCTATATTTTTTCTGAATTTCTTGCATTAGGATTATGATTTCTTTTGAAGTTATAGGGTCTAATCCGCTTGTTGGTTCATCGTACAATATCACTTTCGGTTTAAGAATTAGAGTTCTTGCTAATGCGACACGCCGTTTCATCCCACCAGAAAGTTCTGATGGCATTAAATCTATAGCGTCTGCTAGTCCAACATTTTCTAACGCCTCAACTACTAATTCTGTGGTATTTATATGGTCACCCATCTTTTTAGAATGTCTTCTTAAAGGAAATTCTAAATTTTCTCGTACTGTCATAGAATCATACAATGCACTTCCTTGAAATAAAAAACCAATATCCGCTCTCAAAATATCTAAAGCTTCTTGAGTTAATTTGGTAATATCTTTATCCATTATTGAGATAGTTCCACTGTCTGCTTCCATTAAACCCACCAAGCATTTTATCATTACCGATTTCCCAGACCCAGACTTCCCCATTATTACGAGGTTTTCTCCTTGGTGCAGTTTTAAACTAAATCCGTTAAGTACGTGATTGTCCCCAAAGCTTTTATACAAATCTTTGATTTCGAGAACCACTTCTTTAGTCGATATGTTTTTATTAATTGTCATAAATCATAAAAAATATCAGTTACGAAAACAGCAATAAAGTCAATAATAAATAATAATAAAGATGTAAATACAACTGCAGAGTTGGCTGCAATACCTACACCAACAGTTCCTTTACTACAATAATACCCTTTAAAACAACCTACAATCCCTATTGCAAACCCAAAAAAGAACGACTTGATAGTAGCAGGAATGATATCACCAAATTCCAAAGAACTAAATACCTGATTAAAAAAGAGTGTGAAAGAAACATTACCCTTTACGCTTTCAACCAAAAACGATCCAAATAGTGCAACTGCATCACCTATGATGACTAATAATGGTAGCATTAACGTTACCGCTAATACACGAGTAACAACCAAATATTTAAAGGGATTTGTACCAGAAACTTCCATGGCATCAATTTGCTCGGTCACTCTCATAGATCCTAATTCGGCTCCAATACCAGAACCAATTCTACCAGCACAAACCAGAGCAGTAATAATTGGACCGATTTCTCTAACTATTGAAATACCAACCATAGATGGCATCCAGGAAACGGCTCCGAATTCCATTAAAGTTGGTCTGGTCTGCAAGGTTAGTACCAAACCTATTATAAAACCTGTAATACCAACTAGAAGTAATGAACGATTACCCATATAAAAACACTGACGAATAATCTCCTTAAATTCAATAGGTGCTTTAAAAACTTCTTTAAGAAATCTAAGGGTGAAATATGATAGCTCACCAATTTCTATAAAAAAAGATCTCAACCTAGTTTTTATGTTTGTATAAACTAACATTTTTAACATTCCAGCATTTCAAATTTAGATGTTTAATGAATGAATTAAAATGATAATCATCATATCAAAACACTGATGAATATCATTTCATACTAGTGTTGTTAAAAATACCTTTAAGACTTAAAAATCATATTATGAGAATTACAGTTCATATACAAAATCTAAAATGTAGTGGCTGCGAAAAGACTATTGTTAACAGATTATCTAATGTTAAAAATATTAGCGATGTAGAAGTTAATAGTAAAGATTGCACAGTTGCTTTTGACTATCATACTAATAATGATTTCGAAGCGGCTAAGCATTTACTATCTAGAATAGGTTATCCAATAGTTGGAAAAGAAAATAAATTAACAACAAAAGCACAATCCTACTTAAGTTGTGCTATTGGTAGAATTAAAAAATAATATAATGGAAACAATACAAGATCAAGAGCAAATTATTGCAATGCCAAGAATTGGTGACAAAGCACCAGAGTTTAAAGCAGTAACTACACAAGGAGACATTAATTTCCCTGCAGATTTTTCTGGAGAATGGGTCATACTATTTAGTCACCCAGCTGATTTTACTCCAGTATGTACAAGTGAGTTTATGACTTTTGCAAATCTTGAAGATAAGTTTGCTAAAGCAAATTGTAAACTAGTTGGATTATCGATTGACGGTTTATATAGTCATATTGCTTGGTTAAGAACTATTAAAGAAAAAATTAAGTTCAATGGCATGAAAAACATTGAAGTGAAGTTTCCTTTGATTGAAGATATTACTATGGAAGTCGCTAAAAAATATGGTATGATTCAACCTGGTGAAAGCAAAACACAAGCTGTTAGAGCTGTATTTTTTATAGATCCAAAAGGTTTGATTAGAGCTATTATTTACTATCCATTAAGTTTAGGAAGAAATTTTGATGAAATCTACCGCGCTTTAATCGCTATGCAAACATCAGATAAATTCTCTGTTGCGACTCCTGCGGATTGGAATCCAGGAGATGATGTTATTGTCTCACCAGCAGGATCTTGTGGTGTGGCAGAAGAAAGAATGGCTTCTGTAGATGAACTAAAATGTGAAGATTGGTTTTTCTGTACCAAAAATTTGGATAAAGAAGAAGTCTTAGACAAAATTCTGAAAAAGACAAAACTACTTACTAATTGAAAAGACTAGTGCTACAAATACATATGTTCATATTAGTACTATGTTTAGTACCTGTAAAATCATGGATTAATAATAAAAACGTATTATCAGTTACTAAAAAAATAAAAGCTGTAAACCAAGTTTACCATCAAGACTCGATGGTAAACTTGGTTTCTATTAATAAATCCATAACTATTGAGAATTATTTTCAATTTATGGACTCATTAGTAAAAAAACACGACTCGTTAACTCCATATAAATTAACCGAACATTTACTAGTGCGGAGTAATTTATGGATAATAGACACATTCCAAAACACTGACTATTACAGAATGAAAGCCAAGGATTCTTTTGTGTATAATCAAAAAAAAATGATTGCTTTGCCAAGAGGGAATTTAATACAAATACCAGATTCAATTCAAGCAAAAAAACTATTACATAAATTTCAAAATACTATAATAGATATCAATATTCCAGAATTTAAACTTCGGATTTATGAAGATTCAGTTCTACTCTATCAGTTTCCGATTAGAGTTGGTAAAAATGAAAGAAAATATCTTGAAATGTCAGGAAGAATTCAGGATTTAAAAACGAAAACGGGTGAAGGTCAAATTGTTAATCATTTTAGAAACCCTAGATACATCAACCCAGTTAACAATCATGAATATCATGAGACTAAAAGAGATGATGGAAAAGTAACTAAGTTACCACAAATTCCGTTTATAGAAACTGAAATTAATGGGTTACGTTATGGTCAGTTAATTCATCCTACTACAAATCCAGAAACTTTGGAAAAAGCCCATTCTAATGGATGCATAGGAAGCAAGGAGGCAGATGCTTGGGTTATATATTACTATGCTCCAATTAACACGAGAATTAGTATAAGATATGATTTAAAAATTATTGATAAAAAAGGAAATACATCTTTTATAAAAGATATCTATGACACTAAAAACAGATAGGTTATAAAGTGGCATGCTTTAAAATTAGTTCATTTTCAGTTTCCCTTCCACTACTCCAACAGTCTAAATTATAGATTGTAGTTTCTGCAATATTAGTTAATGCTTCTTGGGTTAAAAAAGCATGATGACCAGTAATTAAAACATTAGGAAACGCATTTAGCTGAATCAAAAAATCATCATTTGGTATCTCTTGAGAATTATCTTTAAAGAATACACCTTTTTCATTTTCGAAAACATCAATTCCCAAAGCTCCGATTTTTCCATTTCTAAGACCTTCAATTATGTGTTCTGTATTAATAACAGATCCTCTGGCAGTATTAATAATAATTACACCATCTTTCATTTCAGAAATAATATCCTCATTTATGAGTTGATGCGTATCTTTATTTAATGGTACATGAAGTAAAATAATATCTGATTGAGAGCATAGTTCTTGCAGCGAGCTGTAATGTAAATCATATGACTTAACTAAATCCTTATTCTCTTCAATGTCATAACCTAATAATTTACAGCCAAAACCATTCATTATCTTACACATTACTGAACCAATTTTTCCGGTACCAATAATTCCAACAGTCTTTTCATTTAGGTCATAACCAACGAGATTATTCAAATTAAAATTATAATGACTTACTCTTAGATTAGATTCAACTAATTTTCTATTTAATGCTAAAAGTAGAGCCACAGTATGCTCAGCAATGGCATAAGGCGAGTAAGCTGGGACATTAGCTACACTTACATTTAATCTTGATGCAGCTCTTAAATTAACATTATCATAGCCAGCTGATCGCAATGTTATATATTTTACCCCAAAATCTTTAAGCTTTTCAATAGTTATAAAACAAGCCTCGTCTGCAGAAAAAATTGAAATGGCTTCATAACCAATGGCCTTCATAGCGGTTTGAGAAGACAAAGCATCCTTTATAAAAGTGAGTTCGTGCTTTTTGTTATTAGCTTTTTCTAAATAAGGAATTTCAAAATCTTTTGAACTGTATACTAGTACTTTCATGATTAATCTCTGAAAATTTGATAGTATAAATCTATATATAAAGCGATAGCTGTGAAATGATATTGCTCATGTTGAAATATTTGAGCAAGTAAAGACATAGCAACAAAAAACCCATAACATTGTGTTATGGGTTTTTAAGCGGAGAAAGAGGGATTCGAACCCCCGGAGGTGTGACCCTCAACAGTTTTCAAGACTGCCGCATTCGACCACTCTGCCATTTCTCCTTTAGCGGTTGCAAATATAAAATCCTTTTCGGTGTTGCCAAAGGTTTTTTTATTAAAATTCTGTTCGTTTATTCATAATATAGAAATTAGAGTCTATAGATACGCATTTGTATATTATTAGAATAAACGTTAAAGTATTATAATCAAATAATTACACTCAACAATAACTGAAAATTTTCATGTCAATCCTACGAAAAATTATCACCTATTTGTCTTATTTTTGCTAAAATCAATTAATTAGGTAAAACTTGCGGATTCAACATTTTATAATTTAAGGGGATTATGAATAACGATAGCATGTAACCATAAAATACAACAGACTTATAAATGAAAATATTAGTTGCTTCTGCACTCATTCTGGTTGGTTCTTGCGCCACACTTAGACATAGTGAAAAAATTGACAATCTAAAAAATGGTATTACCTATAAAGATGAAAAGGTTGTTAAGAAATATTTGAACACTATTACAACTGAAGAATTAAAAGCACATCTAGAAGAAGTGTCTTCTGATAAATACAACGGAAGGAAGACAGGAGAAGAAGGACATAACCAAGTTTGTGACTACATAAGAACCTATTACAAATCTAAAAATATTAAAGCGCCAGAGTCCCATTCAAATTACTATCAAAAAGTTCCGAAAGAGATTTTACCTGACAGTTTAAATGATTCTCAAAATGTTATTGCCTACATTGAAGGTTCAGAATATCCAAACGAATATATCTATATATCTGCCCACTCAGATCACGAGGGTATCATTAAGGGCGAGATTTATAACGGAGCTGACGACAATGGATCTGGTACCGCAGCTGTATTAGAAATGGCCGAAGCCTTTACCATTGCAGTTAAAGATGGGCACAGACCAAAACGAAGTATAGTTTTTTTACATGTAACTGCAGAAGAAGTCGGATTACATGGTTCTAGATATTATACCGAAAATCCAATCTTTCCATTAGAAAACACAATTGCAACTTTAAATATAGACATGATTGGTCGTGTTGACGAACGACATAAAGACAACGAAAATTATGTTTATGTTATTGGAGCAGATCGTTTGAGTACAGAATTACATTATGTTGTAGAAGAAGCAAACTCAGAATTTGTGAATCTAAATCTAGACTATAAATATAATTCTGAAAACGATCCTAATCGCTATTATAATAGGTCTGATCATTACAATTTTGCATTAAAAGGTATTCCTGTTGTGTTTTTCTTTAATGGAGAACATGAAGATTACACCAAACCAACAGATACGGCTGATAAAATTAACTATCCACTTTTAGAAAAACGTGCAAAATTGATTTTTGCTTCAGCTTGGTATTTAGCAAATTCCCCAGAGCGATTAACTCCTGAAATTATTTAGTGTTAAAAATTGTTAAAAGAAATTTAGACATCTATTAAAGGCTATTCAATTTTCGTAACTTTATCCGTTGGCTTAAAAAGTCAACTTTTAACATATAACTTTTCCTATTAACTCAACTTATATTTAAATGAAAAAATTGTTATTAACTCTTTGTATCTCTAGCTTAATATTAAGCTGTGGTACATCTTCAAAAAGTAATACTCCATCTTTAACAACAAAGGCTCCAGCAGACCCTGTAGAATATGCTTCAAGCATTACATCAGAAGAATTAAAAACAATGCTCTATCAATATGCTTCAGATGAATTTGAAGGTAGAGAAACCGGTAAAAAAGGACAAAAATTAGCAGTTGAATACTTAAAAGAGCATTACAAAGCCATGGAAATTCCGACACCTTTAGGTGGAGATGACTATTTTCAAGAAGTTCCTTTAGAAAAACAAAAAGTTACAGAGGCTAAGCTAAGTGTTAATGGTAAAGAATTTAGTGCCTTCAAAAACCATATTGTAATTACTGCAACAGAAAGTATGAATATGTCAATCGATGAAATTGTATATGTTGGTTATGGGATTGATTCAGATAATTATTCTGACTATAAGGATATAGATGTCAAAGGAAAAATAGTGTTAGCTAAAGCTGGTGAACCGAAAGATGTTGAAGGTAACTATATTACTTCTGGTACTTCAGAAGATACTAAATGGACTAATGGTCGTCAATCACTATCTAGCAAAAGAGATGCTGCAAAGGACAATGGAGCTAAAGGTTTACTTTTTGTAGATAATGATTTGTTTTCAAGATATGCTCCATATTTTCAAAGACAAGCCGAATCTGGTGCATCGGGACGCTTATCTCTAAAAAGTAATGAATCTGGAATGATGATGCTAATGATTAATGAGGAATTAGGTAAAGCTATATACGCTTCAATATCTGAAGATAGCAAACCTCAAACTATTCCAACAAAAATAGACTTAGCGATTGAAAATAAATCTGAATCAATAACTTCTGAAAATGTTGTGGCTTACATTAAAGGTTCAGAAAAACCTAATGAGATTGTAGTTATTTCTGCACACTTGGACCACGAAGGCATTAAAGATGGTAAAGTTTATAATGGTGCAGACGATGACGGTTCTGGTACTATTGCTATTATTGAAATTGCCGAAGCTTTTAAAATGGCTGAAAAAGATGGTAATGGACCAAAACGATCTATACTCTTTTTACATGTTACAGGTGAAGAAAAAGGACTTTTAGGTTCTAGGCATTACACTGATAATGATCCTATATTTCCTTTAGAAGATACAGTTGCTGATTTGAACATAGATATGATTGGCAGAATAGATCCTAAACGTACCGAAGGAGATAGAAACTACGTTTATTTAATTGGTAGTGATAAACTTAGTACAGATTTACATAACATTTCAGAAGAAGTCAATAAAAAATACACGAATGTTGAGTTAGATTATACTTATAATGATGAAAATGATCCTAACCGTTTTTACTATAGATCGGATCATTATAATTTTGCGAAAAATAATGTTCCCGTTATATTCTACTTTAATGGAACGCATGATGACTACCACCAACCAAGCGATACACCAGATAAAATTGAATACGATCTATTAGAAAACAGAACGCGTTTAGTATTTCATACAGCCTGGGAAGTGGCAAATAGAGACGAAAGAGTTGTTGTGGATAAAGCAACGGAATAACAGACAAAATCATAACAGATTCGAAGCCTTTCAAATATCAATTGAAGGGCTTTTTATTTTAAAATAAGTTTAGAAAAGACTTTGCAGAAAATTGGAAATAATTTACATTTGCAGTCCTAATTAAAATGGTGGTTGTAGCTCAGTTGGTTAGAGCGTCGGTTTGTGGTACCGAAAGTCGCCGGTTCGAGCCCGGTCTTCCACCCTAAATTAGTAAGCCTTTCAGCAATGAAAGGCTTTTTTGTTTTTCTATTTTAAATCAAATAAACTATTTACAGCAGGATAACGCTCCACTGTAAAACCTTCTGCATATTCTACGCTAATAAGTCGCCCTAAATTACGAGCCCTGTACTTCACACTATCTGTAAAATTCTTACTAGAAATAGGTGTTTCAGGCTCATCGCTATTAGGATCAAAAAACTGGGTTTTATAAGCTAAGATAGCTTGCATTTTTTTATCCATAAATCCAGATACATCCACAACAACATTTGGCTCTAAATCTTTCCATTGCATATAGTGATAAACTGCTTTTGGTCTCCATGGCTCTTGAATATTAGTCTCATCTTTGTGCACAGTTTCAATTTTTAGCAAGCCACTTAAAAAACAAGAATCACTGACTAATTTACTGCCTTTACCATGATCTATATGTCTATCATCAATAGCATTACATATCACAATTTCCGGTTTGTAGAATCTAATCATTTTAATAATCTCTATTTGATGTGTTTTGTCATTTACAAAAAAACCATCAGCAAATCGCATATTTATTCTGGTATGGACTCCAAGAATTTTAGCCGCATTAAAAGATTCAGAATCTCTAGTTTCTGCTGTACCACGTGTTCCCAATTCTCCACGAGTTAAATCAATAATACCTACTTTTTTTCCGTTAGCAATTTCCTTTGCTAAGGTTGCACCACAGCCTAACTCAACATCATCTGGATGTGCTCCAATAGCTAATATGTCTAATTTCATATATAATTCTCTTTTCTTGAATACCAAAAATATTAAAAAGAAGGTAGATTATCGCTTTCTTTTTATTTCGCAAACGGTTTCGCTTTACAAATCCTCGATTAAAATGCAAAATTATTAACCAAATTTGAAAAATTCATAATTCTTTGAAAGTATGACATTAGTCATAATAATTGCTTCTTAATGCCAGTAATTTTACAGTAAAGTTAAAAGTAGAATCAATGGGCTTAATGCTAACCATTTTAATTATTACAATCGCCTTATTCATTTGGGGAAAATATACACCAGATATAATTGCTCTACTTTCAATGCTAAGCCTATTCCTTTTTGGAATATTAGATTTAAAGGAAACCTTAAGCGGATTTAGCAATCCAACGGTAATTATGATTGCTGCTTTGTTCATTATAGGTGAAGGCTTATCTCAAACGGGTTGGACAGCATTAGCAGGTAAAAAATTTATTAAGATGGCTGGTAAAAGCACAACTAAACTTTTACTAATTACAACATTAGGCTCAGGATTATTGTCTGGTGTTGTTAGTAATACTGGCACAGTTGCTACTTTAATGCCAGTTACAATTTCTTCAGCTTGGAGTATTGGTACTTTGCCTTCTAAATTATTAATGCCTGTAGCATTTGGATCTAACACTGGTGGTTTGTTAACCTTAACAGGCACACCTCCAAACATTATTGTAAACAATACAATGCTAGAAAGCGGATTAGAAGGTTTCTCTTTCTTCGAATTTGCTTTAATTGGGTTGCCTTTACTTATAATAGCTCTACTTTATTTTAGATTTATTGGTTACCGCTTGTTACCAAGTAATAAAACTAATAATAAACCTGTAGATATAAGCACAACACTGCACAAATGGATTGAAGCCTATAAAGTAGATGATGATTATTATAGACTAAGAGTAAGATCTGTATCACCTTTATTAAACACAAAACTCGGAGATTGGAATTTTGAAGAAGAACATAACATATCCATTCTAAGAATAAAACGAAGACACCCAAGCGTGCTAAAGGGAAATGACCCATTTATTGAATTTCCAACGAATGATACAGAATTTTTATATCACGATATTATTACAGTCAAAGGAGATACCGAAGCCATTAATGCATTAATGATAAAGTTTAGATTGGGATTACTTCCGTTAGAGCCTATAAAAGATGAATTAAAAAACAACTTAATCAATCAAGAAGTTGGTATGGCAGAAGTATTGGTAACCCCCAAGTCTGTCCTTGTAGGTCGAAAAATACGATTAGGTAAATTCTTTAAGCGTTTCGGTGTACAATTAATGGCTGCATCACGGAACAACAAGCCATTTACAGAACGTGAAATTATAGTAAAAGCTGGTGATGCCTTTTTGGTAAGGGGTATATGGAGTGATATAGATCAGTTAAAAGAACACCATGAAAATTTAGTTATCTGTGGCAGTCCAGAAGGTATGGCAAAAACCGTAACCGATATTACATATAAATCATATATCGCTTTGTTTGCGCTTATATTAATGATCTTTTTGTTAGTTTTTGAAATTGTACCTGGAGCAGTTGCTGCACTAATGTGTGCTGGAATAGTTTTAATTACAAAATGTGTTCCAATAGCAAAAGCATATAAAGGGATTAGCTGGATAAGCGTTGTAATGATTGCAGCGATGATACCGATGGGAATAGCACTTCAAAAAACTGGCACTGCAGAATTAATTGCCAATGGGCTAGTTAATACTTTAGGAAGTCTACATCCCATTGTTTTGCTAGGAGGTGTATTTCTCCTCACCACGACGTTTAGTCAAGTCATCAATAACTCTGCGACAGCAGTTTTAATGGCACCAATTGTAATTATTGCCGCAAATACATTAAAACTATCTGCAGCGCCATTTATGATTGCAGTGGCTATAAGTGCTTCAACTGCATTTTTAACGCCAGTTGGTACTACAACAAACGCCATGGTAATGACAGCAGGTGGTTACAAGTTTATGGATTATTTAAAAGTCGGAGCACCATTGCTTCTACTCTTCCTAATCACAACATTACTATTAGTGCCATTAATATGGCCATTTTAAATTGAAAGTCGAATCAAAAAATATTAAATCATGGAAAATTTATTAAAACAACCGATTATGAAAACAAGAGACCTTACAAAGTATGGATTAAAAGATACCAATGCACATTGGAACTTATCACCAGAAAAATTACAAGCCATTACCGTAGAAAAGGGAATGGGGAAAGAAACAAATAATGGTACTTTAGCCATTAATACAGGAAAATTTACAGGACGCTCACCTCAAGATAGATTTTTAGTGAAAGATGATTATACTAAAGATAAAGTTTGGTGGGGAAAAACAAACAAGGGTATTTCACCAGAGAATTTTGACTATTTACAATCAGAAATAGAAAACTATTTAAGTGGAAAAGAAATTTTTGTCAGAGATGGCTATGTTTGTGCCGATCCTAAATACAAAATGAATGTTAGAACCATTACTGAATACCCATGGTCTAATATGTTTATCTACAATATGTTCTTAAGACCAGATGAATCTGAACTTGAAAACTTTGAGGAAGAATGGCTAGTATTATGTGCACCAGGTTACGAATGTGCTGAACCAAAAAAATATGGTATTAGACAAGGTAATTTTTCAATATTAAATTTTACTAAAAAAATAGCACTTGTTGGTGGATCTGCATATACTGGTGAAATGAAAAAAGGTATTTTCTCTGCCCTAAATATGATATTACCTGTAGATAAAAATGTACTACCTATGCACTGTTCTGCTAATGTTGGTGAGGATGGTGATACTGCAATTTTCTTTGGATTATCAGGTACTGGTAAAACAACATTATCTGCGGATCCAAACCGTAAACTAATTGGTGACGACGAACATGGTTGGACCGCTGAAAACAGAATATTCAATTTTGAAGGTGGTTGCTACGCAAAAGTTATTGACTTAACTGAAGAAAAAGAACCAGACATTTACAGAGCTATTAAACCAGGCGCAATCTTAGAGAACGTAGTTTTTAAAGATAATGGTGAAGTTGATTATATGGATAGTAGCATTACACAAAATACGCGAGTAAGCTACCCTATTTATCATATAGATAATATTCAACAACCTTCTTATGCGGATAATCCTAAGAATATTTTCTTCTTAACCTGTGATGCATTTGGTGTATTACCTCCAGTATCTAAGTTGACACCAGGACAAGCTGCATACCACTTTATCTCTGGTTATACTGCAAAGGTAGCAGGTACAGAAGCTGGTATTACAGAACCTGTCCCTTCATTCTCAGCTTGTTTCGGAGAACCATTTATGCCATTACATCCAACAAAATATGCCGAAATGCTAAGTAAAAAAATGCAAGAAGCTGGTGTTAATGTTTGGCTACTAAACACAGGTTGGAGCGGCGGGCCTTACGGTGTTGGTTCTCGTATTAAATTAAAATATACAAGAGCAATGATTACAGCTATCCTTAATGGAGATTTAGATAAAGTTGACTATGAGCAACATCCAATCTTCGGATTACATATGCCAAAGTATATTCCTAACGTTCCAACAGAAATATTAGACCCAATGAATACTTGGTTACAAAAAGGAGGTTATATCAGTAAAGCTATTCAATTAGCACACTCATTCCATCTAAACTTTGAAAAATTTGCAAGTGAGGCATCTGATCAGATTATAGAAGGTGGTCCATTAATTGATGAACACCATCATTTAGGTGATCATGTTTAATAATTCCATGACTGAAAAGAGCCCAGAAATGGGCTCTTTTTTAATTATTTCAATCTTAAAATGAAAAAAATCATCTTCTTATCTATATTACTCACATTACAAACATTATTGTTTTCACAAAATCCTTCAGAAGACTTTTTAGGTTCATGGTATACTTATGGAAGCAGTCATCGTATTAGTGAAAATTTTAGTATAACGCCTTATGGAGAACTAAGGTTTTATGAACCATCATCTAACTATAATTTAGTGATTGGCTCTATAGCAGGAAATTATCATTTCAGCTCAAAATCTTCTATTGGTATAGGCTACGCTTATTTGGATATTGATACTGTTTTTGAATTTGACAAAGTACCAAATCTTCATGAAAATAGATTATTTGAACAATATGTTTATAAACATAATTGGGGAAAAATTAAAGTGTCACATAGAGGAAGATTAGAACAACGTTTCTTAGATTTTAAAACTCGTAATGAAACACAGCACCGATTTAGATACAAATTAAGCCTAAAATATAATCTTAATAGAACGTTTTACTTTGTAATGTCAGATGAACCCTTTGTAAACTTTCAAGACCAAGCATTTCATGAAAACCGATTTTATACAGGAATTGGAATTAATATTTTAGAAAATTCACAGATACAAGTCGGTTATTTGAAACAGCATATTACAAAAAACAACCTCAACAGAATTCAAATTGGCATAAGCTTTCAAACCGATTCTAGAAAACCCAAAACTACTTTAACGCAGTTATAGCCTGACTGATGTCGTGTTTTAAATCTTTAATATTTTCAATACCAACAGAAAAACGAATCAATTGATCACTAATACCAATTTTATCTCGTTCTTCTTGAGTGAGCAATGCGTGAGAAGTTAAATGAGGTGAAAGTAATGTACTCTCAATGCCTGCCAAACTCATGGAAGATTTTATCAGTTTTAATTCTTTTTGAAATTGTTCCGCGTCCAAATCACCTATCAACTCAAAAGATAGCATTGCACCAAAACCTTTCATTTGAGACTTCGCTAATTTATACTCTGGATGCGATTTTAGTCCAGGATAATAGACTCTTGATATTTTAGGATGTTTATCTAGCCACCTTGCCATCTTCATAGCGTTTTTAGTTTGTGCTTTAACACGAAGCCCTAAAGTCTTCATACTACGTTCTAGCATCCAAACCGTCATATCACTTAGACTTCCTCCAAGATTTTTACCTACATTCCAAATCCGTTCTATATGCTCATTTGAGCTTGCCACTGCACCAGCACAAATATCACTGTGTCCACCAAAATATTTCGTAGCAGAGTGCATAACCATATCGATTCCTAGGTCTATTGGATTCTGATTTACAGGAGAAGCAAATGTATTATCAATTGAAGTGAGAATGTTTTTAGATTTACCCAGTTCAGCAACTGCCATAATATCGGTTATCGTTAACAACGGATTAGAAGGAGTTTCTATATGAATCAGTTTTGTATTCGATTGAATGGCAGCGTCAAAATCTTCAACTTTATAACCATTAGTAAATGTAAATTCTATACCATACTTCGGAAATTCTTCTTTTATAAAATTAACAGTTCCACCATACAAAGTGTTTTGTACCACTAAATGATCCCCTTGCCTTAAAAAAGCTAAAAACATGGTGCTAATGGCTGCCATGCCAGAGCCAAATATCATCGCTGCTTCTGTATGCTCCAAGGCCGCAATTTTTTTAGCTAAATATTCCTGATTTGGTGTATTAAAATAGCGTGGATAACGTTTTACATCTACATCAAAAAATTCATATGATGAACTTAGATATATTGGTGATACTGCACCTTTAAATTGCTCATCTTTTATTTCTCCAATATGTGTACAAATGGTATTTAATCCTAATTTATGACCTGACATTTTCTGTAATTTTAAATGATAAAATTACTAAAAATGCCACTAGGATTCTTAAACTCGTTTAAACTTTTTTAATTAGTTATACAAACTTTAGTAGAATGCAAAAAAGTAGAAGTTTCTATCGTAAGAAAATAAATTCCGTTTAGAATTTCTGAAGTATTTACAATGTAGTCCTTTTCAGAACAATTGTCTTCCCATATCTTTTTTCCTTCAAGACTATAAATATTTAATATTGAATTTTCATCAGATGACAAACCATTAATATGTAATTCATCATTGTCTTTAGAGTACCATATATTTACATCTTTCTGATACTCTTTATCTATTTCTACATTATAATCGCTGTTAACCTCTAAATGAATATCGTTAGAAAATGCTACAAAAAATCTATCCAAATAATTTCCAGCAGATATATTTTGAGTCATATCAGTTTCATTTAATAATGTATAACTATCGTATTCTAAGTCGTACAAATAGACATTGACTTCAGTTTCAAAATTTTCTAATTCCCTTAGGGAAATTGAAATATCACCAGAATTAGTCAAAAACATTCCTAATGGATAATACTTAGCTACACTAAACTCACCAACACCTTGAATGACGTAACGATCACCTTCTATAATCCAATTTAAATCATCTGGTAAATCATCTGGGTTTAGAGCATCATAACCATAATCAAATCCATCAGTAGCAGAATTATCAGGAACAAAACCAAGTAACAAATGTCTTGTAAAACCTTCTGGGTTTTCAAAATCAATCCTTACACGTTGAATCTCTGATTGAGCTTCAACACTATTTGAAAATGTTACAAACAGTATAGCGCATAGTAGTGTAGATATAGTTCTCATTAGATTTGGGTTGTTTATGATACTTCTATATTTTTTCGAATATATTGTATCTAAACAAAAAAATCCATAAAAAGCATATTTTTACGACAAAATACGTGTTTTGTTAACATATATGTCGTAAAAAGCTACATATTAGCGCTTAATTACTACTTTTTTATTATAAAAATAATCTGAAATATGGCATTTAACGATATAAACCCCTTCTGAGATATTTGGTGTTTTAATTCTAATATTTAATTCTGAACCGTTATAAATAAAATCTGAATCCTTAAATGATATTACTTTCTGTCCGTTAATATTAAATAACTCAACTTTTTCAAGATTCGAAATATTTCGAGAAGAAATAAATAGTTCATTATCCTCTAATAAATATAAGATAGAGAACTCAGTATTCAATTCATCATCCAAAGATAAAGCCGAATTATTGAATACAATATAGAAACGATCTAGATATTCACCATCTTCAAGCATTAATTGAAAATCATTTTCATTTAATAATGTATAGATATTTAAAAAGGAATCATATATATATACAGATGGACTTGCCTCAAAATTCTCAATATCGGTTAACGATAAGTTTACTTCACCTGTCATATTAGAAAATAGAGATAATGGATATTGTTTTGTATCATCAAAAGCACCTACTCCCTGAGTAGAGCAGTTTTTACCTTCAATCACAAAACTTAAATCATTAGGTAGTAAATCTGTAATTTCGGCATCATAGCCATAGTCAAATCCATCAGTAGCAAATTCATTATCAATAAATCCTAATAAAAGATATCTGTGATAACCATCAGCACCTTCATAATCAAAACGCAAACGTTTTATTTGGGTATCTTGTTCATTAGGCTGCGTCGTTTGTGAATTTGGACTTCTAAAAAATTGTGAATCACCAGAGGTCTCTTTAACAAAAACACGTTGATCATTATTAAATGTTATAAGACCTCCAGTACTACTTGCCGTAACAAAATAACCTTGTGAAACTGGTATAAACTGTTCTGGCAACAATACAGATGTACCTAAGCCACTAATTAATGGTGGTGATACTGCTGGGTTTCCTCCTGTTAAAGTATACGTTGCATAACCGCCTTCATAGTCTTCTAAAATATGAGTGATATTAGAAGTATAATGTTCCCAAAAATATAAAGTACCATCAATACTGCCCGAGCTTCCAGGATTACCGCCAACAGGTATATTGTCTCTTATAAATTCATTTGCGTCAATTGCTGAAGGATAAGGGTTACCTACTAAAACTTGATTACCAATGCTCACAGTATTTGAAATAGTTCCATTATTTGGCTTGCCAACAAACACATAATTTTGATAAGGTGTAGCTGCTCCACTACCCTTCATTGTAAATCCTAAACCAGCGTTTAAATTTCCTGTTTGTCCTATTGGATTCCAGTCTGAGTAGGAATCTAAAGGGAAATTTTCATATGAGAATAACCAGTAACTTGGAATACTTAATGGAACAGGCGATGCATCATAACCACCTATCCAATTTATATTAGGTAAAGTCACAGCGTTTGTATTCGTACCATCTCTTAATATACTATTAATTGTGTATGGACTGTTATTATTACTGCCTTGCGTAGTCGCTGGAGAACTCCAATAATTATAATTATAGATATTGGTTGTTCCTTGTTGGTCTCTTTCTATTTTACCAGCACTACCATTATCTAGAATACTATTTTCATCCTGTAGTAATTGAGATTCCCCAACTAAATCAATGTCTCCATCTAAATCTAAATAATGAGTTACCCTTAACATTTGTCCATCATTAGATTCATCATTTGTAGTAAACGGATCCATAATGGTTAATTCTTTATTTGCAACATCAGAAATAAGACCTAAAACAGTAATGTCTTTGTCACCAGATTCAATATTGTGAGAAGCTTGTACGATATTCCATTCTATAGGTGTAACACCGTCAACTCCATTACTATTAGGTGCATCCCAAACACTAAAATTAGTCCATGTGTTATCTGTAGCCCATTCTTGGCCATCCACTCGAGATGTATATGGTATTGGTGCCGTTTCCTGCTGTACAGAATTCATATTTCTCATTAAACCTTCTATTCCTTTATTAGCTAATAATTTACCACAGTTAACATCCATGCGATAATAGCCATCTAAATCTGCCCAATTTAAACCAGGAACATCAAGAGGAACTACTGCGCCTCTTATAGCAGTATTATTCTCAATTTCTTGATTCATCATCATACGAATTTGAGCATCTGTTAAAGCTACATCCCAAATTCTAAGTTCATCTATCCAACCGTTAAAGTAGCTTACAGGTTTATTTGGAGGATTATTACTTTGATCCATTGCACCAACAATACAACTCATTGAATTACCAACTGGATATATAGCATTAACCGGAGTACTCACCTCTATCCCATCAATATATAACCTATAATTATTACCAGCATTATCATAAGTTACTGCTATGTGATACCATCTGTCAGTTGAAATTGGATAAGAAGATGTTATGCTTCCTGTGGAATTAAAGTTGAATTGAACAGTAGAACCTACTAAACTTAAATCGTATCCATTATTTCTATTATTAGCATCTCGTTTTGAAATTAGTGTCTGAGTTCCAGTAACAGATTCTGGTTTTACCCATAATTCTAAACTAAATCCACTAGAAAAATCATAATTATCTTTAAATGTTATATAATCATTATTACCGTCAAAATCAATCGTTGGACAACTTTCAATAGTAACTAAGATGGTATCTGAACAGTTAATGGAAGGTATGGTCCAAGTCAATTCATAAGTTCCAGGATCTGCAGTAAACTTTGAAGTTGGACTACCCAAATCAGAAAACGTATAATTACCTCCACAAGCTGAAATTTGATTAGCAGACCAAACACCAGCTTCACTTGTACCTGGATATGTTCCTGTTGTAAAAATGGACGCATTATTGACACCATTTAATATATTTTGAGCAGCAGTTAAATTGTTATCATAAGCATTGAGAGAAATATCCTCTCCACATTCACCAATAATTTGGGAAATATCCTCTCCTGCATAAGCTAGACTAGAATTTATAGTAACAAATTCTGTCCCTTCATCTCCATCAGCTCTACAGCCGTTTATTAAGGACGTAGCACCATAAATTTGTACACCAGGAGTAACAGGTGTTATTGTTGTTGTTGAACCAGTAGTAACAACTATGCCGTTATCATCTGTCCATTCGATTACTTCATCTACAGGTGCTTGAGGAAGTGTTATTCCATCAATTGCCCATGAACTTCCTACTGTAGATGTAAATGTAAATCTAATTCTTAAATTGGTTAAGCCTATATAATCTGTCAAATCAAGAGAAACTCCATTACTAGGATCCGCCAGATTAATGGTTGGCACATTGTTGCCTCCATTTCCTAAATTTACAAACCCACCAGAATCTCCAGGTCCACTAAAACTCATTAAAGTGACTGGATATGTTGTTCCACCATCAACCGATAACTCTACCATACCAACAGCACCTGCCTGTAAATAATAGGCAGATTGAAAGTCTAAACTAGCAGTGGATAATCCTAAAGTATTAAAAACGGCCGTTTCTAAGGTGGTTATGGCTGGAGTTCCAAAATTACCATAAGTTATTGCAAACTTACCAAATCCTTGGTTTTTGTAACGAACACCTTCAGTGATATTGCTCGAATTATTTGCATTACCATTACTTATACCTCTCCATGCAGTTGGAACCGAATTGCTTCCTGAAGCACTCCAACCACTCACTCCATCAAGACCATCTACTAGCCAACCAGGCAGGTTAGCTTGATCAAATTGCCCTCCGTTATTAAATTCTGGATTAACAGCAAAAGAACTTTCAACTTGTACTGTAACAGCATCTCCTAAACAAGAGGTAAATGTATCTGGTCCAATAATTGTAGGAGGTAAATCTGGTGGAATAACTGCCACAACTACTATTGATGAGTTTGCCTGACAAGAACCAATCTGAACTACAGCTCTAATCAAAGTTGTTTCAAGAATATTAGTATAGGTATATGTTGTTGTTGTATTTGCAATAGTTGTCCAAGTCACACCTCCGTCATTTGAAGATTCCCAATAGGCAACATTTCCTGTATGCCCAGACAAAGTAAAAGTTGCATTTTGAGGTTCATCTGGGCAAGCAGTGACTTCAACCAAATCATCAGCATCAGCAGGCGTTTGATTATTATTTAAATACCCAACCAATGTTCCACCTGTAATTGTAGGACTTGTAACTGTAACTGTCGCTGTACATGTATCTGTATTTCCATTACCATCATCAACAGTAAGAACTATGACATTAGTACCTATATTAGAACAATCAAACATGCTTTGTGATAAGTTAAAATTAACTGTACCACAATTATCAGTTGATCCATTATCTATTTGAGCTCCAGTTATAGTCGCTGTTCCAGTTATATTATCTAGCGGTATTGTAATATCTTGACAAACTGCTACTGGATCTATTGTATCATCAATAACTACATTTTGAACAACGTTTATGGAATTCCCATTTCCATCATCAAAATTCCATGTTATTGCAAAAGAACCTTGACTATTATAAGTTAAAGGATCTGATGTAGTTCCTGTAATTAATCCTGTACAACTATCGGTTGTTGTTGGAACAGGAACTGTTGCGCTACATTGACCTGTAATTACAGGTAAATTAGGTATAGTTGGACCAGTCGTATCTTGAACCGTTACAGTTCGTATCACTTGAGTCGCTGGATTGCCTGCTGTATCAGTTACATCATAGGTCACATTATAACTGCCTGGTGTGCTCATATCTACAGCACTCGCATCTATGGTAACACTTAATCCGGTTTCAC
>NZ_CANMCZ010000003.1 GCF_947496485.1 uncultured Winogradskyella sp. | reverse complement strand
GCTAACGCGTTTAGAGTTAATTGTCAACGCTTTACCAGTTTTGGTAACACCAGCACCATTAGAAGAATGTGATTATAATAATCCAGGTGATGAGCAAGAAGCCTTTACCTTAGAAGAAGCCAATGCAGAGATTTTGGGTGGTCAGCCAGGGATTGCTATCACGTATTACGAAACACTAGCAGATGCAGAGAATGCAATAAGTCCAATAGTCAGTCCTTATACCAACACAAGTACTGTACAGACTATTTTCGTAAGAGCAGAGAATATTGCTACAGGATGTTACAATACAGTAACCTTTACTATAAGAGTCAATCCGATACCAACGCCAACACCAAGTGACCAATTACCAGATATAGAGTTGTGTGATGATACCAACACAGGCGATGGAGTCGAGGTATTTAATCTGAGAGAAAATGAAGTATTAATACTCAACGGGGAATTAGGGGTAACACCAACTTATTATGAGAGTATGGAAGATGCAGACTCAGGGGATAACCCAATAGCAGACCCAGCGCAGTACACTAATATAGAGACACCAGATCAGGAGATTTATGTCAGAGTGACCAATGATGTTACAGGCTGTTATGTTGTGGTTAATTTTGCGATTATCGTACACCCTTTACCAGAGGTCATTGCAGTAACGGACTTTATACAATGTGAGCTGAACACGGATGGCTTTGATAGTTTTGATTTAACGACCAAGGATGCCGAAGTACTCAATGGTCAAGACCCATCACAATTTATAGTAAGCTACCACCAAAACGTGAGCGATGCAGAAGCAGGTATGAACGCCTTGGTAAGTCCCTACAACAACCTTAGCAACCCACAGCAGATTTTTGTAACCATAACAAACAATGTTACAGGCTGTTCGATAAGTACACAGAGCTTCAATATCGAAGTTGATGAAGCTGCAGAAGCCAACTCGGATATGAATCCAATCCTTTACCAAACCTGTGATGATAATATGGAAACCGATGGCAATCCAGTTAATGATAGTACACAGTTTGATTTAACGACACAAGACATTGAAATATTAGACGGTCAAGATCCATTAAATTATAGCGTCACTTACTATGAGACAGCAGAGGATGCGGACTTAAACGTAAATCCCTTACCAACCCTGTATGAGAACATCGTCAACCCACAAGTGATTTATGCAAGAGTAGACAATGATACACCAGATGCCATATTAGGTACCGATACCTCTATATGTTATGCTGTAGCAGCATTAACCCTACAGGTCAACCCATTACCAGAGTTCGATTTAGAGGACAGTTACATTCTATGTGTGAACACCAATGGCACAGAAGTACTAGACCCACTCATTTTAGAGACCGGCTTATCAACAGTCAATTATAGTTTTGAATGGAGTTATAATGGTGAGATACTTACAGCAGAGACCGGTTCAAGTCTGATGCCAAACCAAGGGGGAACCTATAGTGTAACGGTAACCGATCTGAGTACGTCAACGGTAACGAGTTGTACCCATACAGACAGTACTGAAGTTATAGAAAGTGAGCCACCAATGCTAGAAGTTAATCTGGTGACACAAGCTTTTGCAGATAATCACGTTATAGAAGCATTGGCAACAGGTATTGGCGTTTACGAATATAGTTTAGATGATGGTCCATGGCAAGATGAAGGTACGTTCAGTAACGTATCAGCAGGTGACCATGAGGTCACAGCAAGAGATAAGAACGGCTGTGGACTGGTTACAGAATCTGTCTTTGTGCTTGATTATCCGTTGTACTTTACACCCAATGGGGATGGCAACCATGACACGTGGAACATACCAGGTATTGGAAGTAACGCAAAAATTTATATATTTGACCGCTACGGAAAGTTATTGAAACAGCTTAGTCCGACAGGGCAAGGTTGGAACGGAACGTTCAATGGCAATATAATGCCAACAAGTGATTATTGGTTTATGGTAGAGTATGACGAACCAATGACCGGTAACCGAAAAGAATTTAAAGCCCATTTTACCTTGAAACGATAGTAGTAGATTAATATAAATAAAAAGCCTGAGCACAATTGCTCAGGCTTTTTATTTTTTTTTTAAATATTAAATGCTAAGCTTAAAATAAAATCAGTAAATCTGGATTGTATTTGTGCAGTATCAGTTAATCCGATATTATATAATTGATAGTTAATATCGCGTTCAGCATAGCTGTAAGCAAAATCTAAATTAAAATCACCAAAACTATATCCTAATCCTAAAGAGTAACCAGATAGATCACCATAAAATGTGTCATCTTTATATGGACTTCCTTCAAAACGATAACCTCCTCTAAAACTCAATTGTTTATAGCGATATTCTCCACCTAATCTATATGAAGTCGAAGAATCTAATGTATTATTAATCTCATTATTTAATCCAGAGAAAAGTAAATCTGAAGTAGGTCTAAATTTTGCGCTGCTATAATCTTTAACAGCATAATCAAAACTAATTAAACCTTTCTTACCGAAAACATATGCCAAACTTCCTGTAACTTTTCCAGGTGTCTGTAATCTATATTCTTCATATACATTAATTACATTTGGGTTTACAACTTGATTAATGTCTGAGCCTCCTTCTGTTCTAGTAGTAGCTAAATATTGAGCTGTTTCATCAGAAATTCTGTACCAAGTTGGTGAGTTATAAGATACGCCAACTCTTAATTCTTCTGTAACCTTAGCAATACCTCCTAGTTGAAATGAAAAGCCACTACCAGTAGTCAATAAATAGTTTTCAAAATCAACGTCAGTAATTGTTGAATTGGCATTTGAGTTTGACTCACTTAAAAAAGTTGAACGTTCGTAATTAATAAAATGTGAATTAAGGTTCAATCCAAAATAAACTTTATCATCATAACTTGTTGCTAAATTAAATGCTAATTTTCCATTATAACCTCGACTTGCATAAGTATAACGTTGATTAAAATTTGTACCATTAACATCTATATTTGATGTATACGCTGTATTATCGTCAGTATCGTCAACAGGATCTATTATAAAACCTTCAAATCCTAAAAATGCTTGTTGATTTCCATACCCATAGAATGTACCTATTTCGTTATAAGCTTCAGACAATGTTTCTCCTGGAAGTGCGGAAATTTCATCTAATCTTAAACCTTGAGCATTTTGTAAGAAGTAATTACCAATTGTGTTATTTGGGTTTATTCCGTTCGCTACCCAATCGTCATTAAAATCAGCAGCACGGTCGTATACAATACCTAATGTAACTTTTCGCCAAGGTGAATTAATATCTGCGTTTCTAAAAACAAACGCAGCGCCTAATTGATTTAAGTCTATATCTGAATTAGTAGATATATTTACATCATTAAAATAGCTGATTTCATTATCTGTATTAAATAATCCCAGCGATATAGAAGCGTGACTTTCGTTAAATATTGCTGAACCAGCAGGATTTATATTCACGGCAGACATATCACCACCTAGAGCTCCAAATGCACCACCCATTGCTCTGAAGCGAGCTGTACCCTGAATTTCATCCATAGAATACCTTACAGCATCTGTAATGTCCTGTGCTAAGATATAAGACGTGCTTATTAAGCCTATGCCTAGCATAAGTAATTTTTTCATAAGTAATTTTTTTAAATTTGGAATTAAATTAAAGTTTATCCACGACCACGTCTACCGGAAGAACTACTTCTACTTCCAGATGATCTAGAAGAACTTCTAGATGAAGACCTTACGCTACCAGATGATCTAGAGCTACGTGATCCTGAAGATCTTACGCTACCTGAAGATCTAGAGCTACGAGAGCCAGATGATCTAACACTTCCAGAAGATCTTGTGCTTCTTGTAGATCTTACACTACCTGAAGATCTTGTACTTCTAGTAGGACGCGTTACTCTATTATTAGATCTTGTTGTTCTGGTAGGGTTTGAACTTCTAATTGCTCTTGACGATCTAGTCGTACGAGTAGTATTTCCAATGCTTCTAGTTGAAGAATTAGATCTTATCCTTGAAGTACTTCTTGTATTTCTTGTCACATTACTTAATCTACGTGTTGAATAATCACGGCGAGATATTGCCGAATTACTTCTAGTTGTGCGACTTAAGTTATTATTGTATAAAACTCCTCTACGACCACTGTTGTAAGCATATCTATTATTATTTCTATAAAAGCCATTATTCCAACCCCAATTATTATATCCTGGTGGACACCAAGCGTTCCATCCCCAATTATTCCAGCCGTAACCCCATCCTGCATTCCAACCCCAGTTATTCCAGCCGTAGCCCCATCCTGCATTCCATCCCCAACGATTCCAACCCCAAGGTCGTCCCCAACCCCAGTTATTCCATCCAAAGCCACCATTCCATAACCATGGATCATTCCATCCATACCATCCATTATCAATGACATTGATAGTAACATTGCTATTATTTTGTCCCCAACCACCATAGGCAGGTCGCTGCTCTAAAGTGTCTTGAGCAGTTTCAATATAGTTTCCTTCATAAGAATCTATATCAGTAAATATTTGACTTTCTTCGTTTATTGCATCAACTTCAGCAGAATTTTCAGCAAAATAATTTTTATAATAATTTGAGTCATTAGTAGAAGTAGTAACTACAGGTTGTTCAACTTCGACTTCGGTACCATAACCGTCAGAGTATATGCCATCATTATCATATCCTGCATATTGAAATGAGCCACATGATGTTAATACAGCCATTAGACCGATTGCAACAAAAAATGGCAATTTTTGTTTTGTAATAGTTTTAAATTGCATATCTCTTTTATTTTATTGTTGAACATAGCAAAAATAGTTAGTTTTGCTGAACTATTTTATACATTTAACATAAGCACAATATCTGTGCCAAAATACTGAAAATGAGCAAAAATCTTACAAGTAGAGCAGAAGATTATTCAAAATGGTACAACGAATTGGTTGTAAAGGCTGATTTAGCAGAAAATTCTGCAGTCAGAGGCTGTATGGTCATAAAACCGTATGGCTATGCTATTTGGGAGAAAATGCAAGCAGAACTAGATAGAATGTTTAAGGAAACTGGGCATGTGAACGCTTATTTTCCATTATTTGTACCTAAAAGTTTGTTTGAAGCTGAAGAAAAGAATGCAGAAGGTTTTGCCAAAGAGTGTGCAGTTGTTACTCACTATAGACTAGAAAACGATCCAGATAATGAAGGGAAACTACGTGTTGATCCAAATGCTAAATTAGAAGAAGAATTGGTTGTAAGACCAACAAGTGAAGCTATTATTTGGAATACATATAAGGGTTGGATACAAAGTTATAGAGATTTACCAATTTTAATAAATCAATGGGCTAATGTTGTACGTTGGGAAATGCGTACACGATTATTTTTAAGAACTGCTGAGTTTTTATGGCAAGAAGGACATACAGCACATGCAACTAAAGCAGAAGCATTAGTTGAAGCTGAGCAAATGAATGATGTATATGCAGAATTTGCTGAAAGCTTTATGGCGATTCCTGTGATAAAGGGTATAAAAACAGAAAGTGAGCGTTTTGCTGGTGCACTAGAAACTTATTGTATTGAAGCATTAATGCAAGATGGAAAAGCGCTACAAGCTGGTACATCTCACTTTTTAGGTCAGAATTTTGCAAAAGCTTTTGATGTTAAGTTTACTAATAATGAAGGTAAATTAGACTATGTGTGGGCGACATCATGGGGAGTTTCTACGCGTTTAATGGGAGCTTTGATTATGACCCATAGCGATGATAAAGGATTAGTGCTACCTCCAAACTTAGCCCCATTTCAAGTCGTCATAGTCCCTATATATAAGAATGATGAACAATTTGAAATTATTTCTGAAAAAGCTAATTCCATTATTAGCGAACTAAAAACCTTAGGTGTTAGTTGCAAGTTTGATAAGCGAGATACTCATAGACCTGGAGCAAAATTTGCTCAGCATGAGTTACAAGGTGTGCCTTTGAGAGTAGCAATAGGACCCAAGGATTTAGAAAACAATACTGTTGAATTGGCTAGACGCGATACTCTAACAAAAGAGATTATTCAGATTGATAAACTAACTCAAACTATAAAAGATCTTTTAGTAGTAATACAACATGAGTTATTTACGAAAGCTTTAAATTATAGAAATACTCATATTACTGAAGTTGAAAATTTTGATGAGTTTAAAACTGTTTTAGAGACTAAGACTGGCTTTATTTCAGCTCATTGGGATGGTACAAATGAGACCGAACAAAAAATAAAAGAGTTGACAAAAGCAACAATACGCTGTATTCCGATGAACAATAAACTAGATGATGGTAAATGTGTTTATAGCGGACAACCGTCAACCCAACGTGTTCTTTTTGCGAAAGCATATTAAATATTTTTCAAAAAAAATATGCTAGTAGTTGCAACATTTAAAAATAGTTGTATTTTTGCATCCGCAATGGAAACATTGAAGGTTCATTTAATTAGTATAATAACCAAATGGCCCGTTCGTCTATCGGCTAGGACGCCAGGTTTTCATCCTGGTAAGAGGGGTTCGATTCCCCTACGGGCTACAATTTTTAATAAGAAAGAATATAATGGCAAATCATAAGTCAGCTTTAAAAAGAATTAGAAGTAACGAAAAAAGACGTGTACTTAACAGATATCAGCATAAAACAACTCGTAATGCTATAAAGAAACTACGTGAAATTACTGATGCTAAAGAAGCACAGAAAATGTTACCTTCTGTTATAAGCATGATTGATAAGTTAGCAAAGAAAAATGTTATACATGCAAATAAAGCAGGTAACTTAAAGTCACAGTTAACTAAGCATGTAGCTGCAATATAATTGTAATGTCTTACTAAGATATTAAAGTCTTTCCGTGAGGAAAGACTTTTTTTGTTTTCTATTCTTATTAAAGGTATTACACGCTTAAAGCACTCTTTATTTCTTATCAAAATAGCTAAAATTAAAATAAGGGTAATTCCTAATATCCAAAATACTAGGTTAGAAGACGCTTTTATATCTGTTGGCGAATTATCACCAATTAAAACCAAACTATCCCAATATTGCGGAGCTAGCGCTCTGCCTTTAACTCTAGATAAATACTTGATTTTTACTTGCCTAAGTGCTTCATCTTTGTTTAGCCCATTGGATAAATTGTCATAGAAATACTTTAAAATTTGAGCAATAGATTGTTCGTCAATTTTCCATATACTGGTTCATATGCTTTCACTGCCATCATAATTAAAAGCATGGCCAATAATATCATACCTTCACCAGATTGGTGTGTTGGTTTGCTAGTTTCACATGCAGTCAGTATTGCCAAATTAGATGATAAATTCTGATTGTTTATTTCGTAGGTGTATAGAGAATTATTCTCATCAGATACATTTTTAGCGAAAATAAGGTGCGATAACTCTGGTGATACATTATTTGATTCGGCATGTGTGCCTATATTAATAATCTTGTGTTCTTTGGCTTATTCTAAAAATATTTGTTTTAGTCAATTATTATAAAAGTTAGATCAAAAGAGTCCTGTAATTTCACCGCTATCACTTATGTCAATACCTTCTGAAGCTGGATGCGCAGGTAAGCCTGGCATACGCATTATATCACCAGTTATAGGGATTAAAAAGCCAGCACCAGCTGCAATTTCAATTTCTCTTACTGTTATAATAAAATCTTTTGGACGGCCTAATAGTTTAGGATTATCAGACAGAGATTTTTGAGTTTTGGCAACACATATTGGCAACTTATCTAAGCCCAATTCTTTAATTTTTTTAAGCTGTGATTTTGCACTTGAATTATAATCTACATGCTCTGCACCATAGATTTTTTGAGCTATAGTTTCTATTTTTTCTTCAACATCCATATCCCACTTATACAGTGGTTTAAACGGTTCCTTACATTTTTCGGCTACTTCAATAACGTGTTTAGCCAGTTCAATAGCACCATCACCTCCTTTAGCCCAAACATTAGCTACTGCAACTCGTATATTTTTAACTTTTGCAAAATCTTTAACGAGTTGAATTTCTTCTTTGCTATCAGATTTAAAACGATTGATAGCAATTATTGGTGTGACATTAAATTGCTTAATGTTTTCTAGATGTTTTTCTAAATTTGGTAAGCCTAGTCTTAATGCTTCAATATTTGAAATATTTAAAGCCTTTAAACCTGCACCTCCATGATATTTTAATGCTCTAATAGTTGTGGTTAATACAACAGCTTTTGGCGAAATATTAGCACTTTGACATTTAATATCGAAGAATTTTTCTGCACCAAGATCAAAACCAAAACCAGCTTCTGTAACCGTATAATCAGAATAGGTCATTCCCATTAAGGTGGCAATAACTGAGTTGGTCCCTTGTGCAATATTAGCAAAAGGACCTCCATGAATAATCGCTGGATTACCTTCAATAGTCTGAACTAAATTGGGTTTAATCGCATGTCTCAATAATGTTGCCATGGCTCCGGCTACCTTGAGATCTCTAGCATAGATAGGTTTTTTATCCATGGTGTAGCCAATGAATATGTTTCCTAAACGTTTTTTTAAATCACCAAGACTGGTTGCAATACAGAGAATTGCCATTATTTCAGAAGCTGCTGTAATATCAAAACCAGTCTCACGTGGCACGCCTGAAGTAGTACCACCCAAGCCTACAATAATTCGTCTTAATGCTCGGTCATTCATGTCTATAACACGTTTCCAGGTAATGGTTCTTGCGTCTAAACCTAAAGAGTTTGTTTTACTTTGAATGTTATTATCAATAATAGCAGCGAGTAAGTTGTGTGCTTTTTCTATTGCCGAAAAATCACCAGTAAAATGCAAATTTATATCTTCTAATGGTAAAACTTGAGAATGCCCTCCACCAGTTGCTCCTCCTTTAATACCGAAAACAGGACCTAAAGAAGGTTCTCTAAGAACTACTGTTGTCTTTTTTTGTAATTTATTTAAGGCTTCAGATAATCCAATAGAAATTGTAGTTTTACCTTCACCAGCTGGTGTTGGAGAAATTGCTGAAACTAATATGAGATTACTGTTTTTTGCCTTTTCTCTATCAATTTTTGAAAGTGGTAACTTAGCTTTATACTTACCATACATTTCAATATCATTAGAATCGATTCCAAATTTCTTTGCTATTGTAGTAATGGGTTTTAATTCTATTTGCTTTGCAATCTGAAGATCATTCATAACAAGAATTCATAAATTAGTATGTTATAAAATTATAGTATTAAATACAGCAAAAGGGTGATTTTTGTCATGTTCATTGAGTAATTTGTTATGTTTTGAAAGATTGACCTTAAAGGTTGTAACTTTGCAAAAAAGTTTAATTATGCATAAAGCGGGTTTTGTAAATATTATTGGGAATCCAAACGTTGGTAAGTCTACATTGATGAATGCTTTTATAGGCGAAAAACTATCTATAATTACATCAAAAGCGCAGACAACAAGACATAGAATCTTAGGAATTGTTAATGGAGATGATTTTCAAGTCATATTGAGTGATACACCAGGTATTATAAAGCCAGCTTATGAGTTGCAACAATCTATGATGGATTTTGTAAAATCAGCGTTTGACGATGCAGATGTTTTGGTTTATATGGTTGAAATTGGTGAGAAAGAACTAAAAGATGAAGCATTTTTCAAAAAGATTACAAATTCCAAAATTCCTGTTTTATTGTTGCTGAATAAGATTGACAAATCTAATCAAGAGCAGTTAGAGGAGCAGTCGGAATTATGGCAAAGCAAAGTTCCAAATGCTGAATTTTTCCCAATTTCAGCTACAGAAGGCTTTAATGTTCAAAATGTATTTAATAGAATAATAGAATTGTTACCTGAATCTCCTGCTTTTTATCCCAAGGATCAATTAACGGATAAACCAGAACGTTTTTTTGTTAATGAAGCCATTAGAGAAAAAATCTTGATGCATTACAAAAAAGAAATTCCATATGCTGTAGAAGTAGATACTGAAGAGTTTTTTGAAGAAGAAGACATAATTAGAATGCGTTCAGTAATTATGGTTGAACGCGAAACGCAAAAAGGAATAATTATAGGTCATAAAGGTTCTGCTTTAAAACGCGTTGGAGTAGAGGCACGTAAGGATTTAGAAAAGTTCTTCGGCAAACAAGTGCATTTAGAACTTTATGTAAAGGTTAATAAAAACTGGAGAAGCAACCAAAACCAGTTGAGACGTTTCGGTTATAATCAGCGATAATCTCTCAAAGTTTCTTTCATAAAAGCATGTAGTTTATACATTTCTGGTTTCCCTTTGGTTTTGCCCATTCGTCCTGCAAAGTAGAGAACAAACCAAATTATTACCATAAACAGTGTGAGGAATAGTTGAATAGCATAAGAATTTCCTAAAGTTGCATTTGTATAAGTCCAAATTCCGAAACCAATAAAAAGACCTGCAACTATAAAATGCAAAAACATAAACAGAGTCCATACAGTAGGGTTAGGTCCGAAAAGGCCATAAACTGTAGCATTATTCTCATCTATTTCGTTAATCTCTAAATGTAATTGTGGTGACCAAAAATGTTGTTCTTGTTTCGGGAATTTTATAAAAACATGGTCGTCTATTCGAGTTAATACAAATTCAGATTGACTAGCTTTAGCCGTTTCAAATCCTTTTAGCAATTTCTCATTGTTAGTTTGTACGTCAAATTTAAAACGTGGCCTTAATACTATGTCATTAGAAAGTTCCATAGTTATGCGTGGTAATAATCTTTTTATTTCAAAATAAGGAATTCACAACGTCTATTTATTGAAAATTCTGTTTCAGTACAGTAATCGCCACATGGAACCAGTGGTTTGGTTTCTCCATAACCTTTTGATGTTAAACGTGCTCTTGATATACCATTTTCAACAAGATATTCTAAAGTGGAACGCGCTCTTTTTTCAGACAGATCCATATTAAACTCAAATCCTGCCCTAGAATCGGTATGTGCTCCAAGTTGAATTTCCATACGAGGATATTTTTTAAGTAATGCAACTAATACATCTAGAGTTCTTGCAGCTTGTGGTTTTATATCCCATTTCGCAAAATCAAAATAAATATTTTCTAATTCAATGTAGGTATTACCGTATTCATCATCTGTAACTATTTCCTCCGCGTCTTTATAAGATTCTATTTCAAGCTCAATATTAAATTCTATGTTACCACTATCATTAGTATCAAAAAATTCTATTTCTGGAATATATTTTGGTTGAAATCCTTCTATAGAATAACTTCTGTTTGGTCGTGTTTCTAACTTATATCTAGCATCTTCTCCTGTAAACGTCTCTGATACTATATTTCCTTCTTCATCAAACAAGGTCACAGTTGTATTTGGCAGTAAATCGCCTGTGACTTTGTCTGTTACTATACCTTCAATATAATAGACTCTATCAGTTGGAATACGTTCAAATGTATATATATGATCAGTACCGCTTCTGTTTGAAGATATATATCCTGTTTCTAACGAATCTATAACTATAAAGGCAAAATCGTCTTTTTCACTATTTATCGATTCTCCTAAGTTGAGAGCATCTAAATAATTACCATCTTTTATACTACTAGAAAATAAATCTAGACCACCAAATCCACGCTTACCGTTTGAAGCAAAGTAGAGTGTGCTGTCTTTTGCCATAAAAGGAAATTGTTCTCTACGTACCGAATTAATGGATTTTCCTAAATTAACAGGTTCGCCAAATGTATTATCTTCCATTATATCCACATAAAAAATATCAAAAGAGCCTATACTATTTGGCATATCGCTCGAAAAATACAATTTGGTTTCATCGTGATTTAAAGCTGGATGCATCGTAGAGTATATATTACTTGAAAAAGAAACAGGCTCTACGTTTGTCCACTCATTATCAATTAATTCTGCTTTAAAAATACTTACAACAGCAATTTTTGTAGAATCTAAATCAATACGTTTTTTAAGGTTTCTAGAAAAATACATAGTTTTACCGTCTTTAGTAAAAACGGCATTACTTTCGTGTTGGTTCTTGGTATTTATTTTTTTATTAAAGGGTTTAATACTATCTATTGAAATAGAATCACCTAATGTAATTTTAGCCTCATATAAATCTAAATATGGCTCTGCATTCCAATTATAATATGGGTTTTTGATGTTCAAAGTTGAAGCAAAAACCACTTTATTTTTATAAAGTCCAACTCCGAAGCTAGAACCACCAATTTTATCCGTAAAACTTTTTAGTTCATATTCGTATGGTATGATTCTCTTTAGCAGTGATTTAAAATTAGCAGTATTAAAAGGGTCGTTTAGTTTTATTGCTGATACATTGTCTGCTTCTTCATATTTTTTTAGACCTTTTAAAACATCAACAAATTTGATGTAGAATTTTTCGTTTAAATCTGATTCAATGCTTAAATCTTTTATTTGACTGTAAGCTCCATACGCCTTTTCATATTCAGAATTATAATAGTAGCAATCTCCCAGTTTTTCTAAAACTAAATTAGTTTTAGGAAGTTGCGCATAGATTTCTGCTGCCTCCACATAGGCTCTATTTTCATAAAGTAAATCTGCTTTTCTCATTGATTGAGAAAAACATAACATTCCCGTAGTTAAAGCAGCTAGTAAAATATATAGTTTAAAATTCTTCATTTCATTTCAATTAGAAAAACCTTGGAGATTTATCATAGCCTTGTCCTTGTTTACCAATATTAAATAATAAAAATATTTCGTGTGTACCTGAATTAAACCTTCCTAAATTAGAAAGTGTATGATCATATGCATAACCAATTCGAATAGCATCAGACATCGAAAAATTAACAATACCGCTTACAGAATCATCTAAACGATATCCAACACCAAATTCTACCATATCATTTACTAATACATTAGCAGTTAAATCTACAGATAAACGCGCTCCATTCACATGTTTAGCCATAAAAGCATATTTAAATTTATTATTATTCCCAAAATTAAGAACATAACCTCCGGTAAAAAAGAAATGAATATTTTCTGAGCCTTGGGTAACAATACCACTATCTTCACTAAGATGCTTGGTTTCCAATAGATTTGGTGCAGAGAGTCCTAAATAATAATTTTCTGAAAAAAAGAACAAACCTGCTCCAATATTTGGGAACGTTCTACTAATATTCTCTTCAAATGCAGGATCTGGCAATGGGTCTGAATACACAAAACCATCGAAATTTGTATTAAAAAAAGTAGCTCCTGCTTTTATACCAAAAGATAATTTTGTAGTCTCACTGACAGGAAGTACATAAGCTATATCTACAAAAGCACTGGTTTGTCTTACTACATCATCTCCAATTTGATCATGAACAAATGATATACCACCTTCTAATCTATCAGTAATCACAGAATGTGCAAATAAATTTGTTGTAGTTGGGCCGCCAACAGATTGTGCCCATTGTGAACGATGAAGTAAACCGAGATTTAGAGTAGTATTATCATCAGTTGCATATGCAGGATTTATAACACTCATATTATACATGTATTGAGTGTATTGAGGATCTTGTTGAGCATGAATTGATAAACCTATAATCAGGATTAAAACTACTAAACTATGTTTTATTATACTTCTCATCTAACTATATCCTAATTATCTACTAAGGTAAACTCTGCCTTGCAAAGGTTCGCGTTCTCCATCATTAAATTCTAATATATAAAAATACACACCAACTGGTAAAAGAGTGTCATTATTTTTCCATGTGCCATCCCATTTTGGGGAATTTATATCACCTTCATAGAGTATGTTTCCATACCTATTGTATATACTTAACTTAAATTTTGGATAAAGATCATCTAAAAATAAAATGTCAAATACATCATTGATTGAATCTCCATTCGGTGAAAAACCATCAGGTATCAAAAGATCACCAATACATTCAATCAAACTGACTGTGACTTCTAGTCTTATTGTACTCTCGCAACCATTCTCTGATTGAATTGAAGCATAATAAGTTTGACCATCTTCAAGAACTTCTGAGTCAGAATGGCTATTACCTCCCACCGGTTCATCATACCAAATAATAATTTCAGAATCAATAATGTTTGCTGTTAAATTAGCTATAGTTGGTATATCTTCTTCGCATAACTCACCTCCGTTATCAATAATCTGAGGTGTTGCCACCTCTTCAACTAATATTTTAGCAGGTTCTATAAAATCTGTAACTGCACTACAGGTTTGTCCTATAAAGAATAGTTGAGATAATGTCACCAACGTAATGCCAGGATTTGGTAATAAGTTTTGTGCAACTATAAACGATGAATTTCCGCCACTAATCGTTATAGCTGTTGTGTTTAAAGATACATTTGCTTCAGTAAGCAGGTAAACAATAGTGTAATCTCCATCTGGTAACTGATTGGCTCCTGTAATATCAACCACTACATCTTCTGGAAAACCTAAACAGATAACATTGTCTTCAATAGACATTTCTAGACCTGAAGCGTCTGGTAAATCGTTAATAATTACGGTCACATTAGCTGAAGCTGTTAATCCACATTCTGCAGAGTTTACAGTGTAAGTATATATCCCCTGAACATCTATGTTTGGATCGAAAATACCTGTTCCGCTATTAAGAGCTGGTGACCAAGTTCCACCACCTTCAGGTGTTCCACCAAGACTTTCAAATAAGTCTACTGATTCTAAATCATCGATACAGAGATTAAGTGTACTGTCAATACCAGCGTTTGGTGGCACAACTATCGAAACCGTTACATTTGCAATCGCTGCAGGACAAGTTGATACACCTCCTGAAACTGTATAAACATAGGTTCCACTAGAGTCTAATGTCGGATCAAAAATACCTGTCCCACTAGTTAGCGCAGGTGACCATGTACCTCCTAATTGTGGTGTACCGCCTAAGCTATCAAATAAATCAACAGCACTACCATTACTACAAAGTTCAATTAAACCGTCACTCCCAGCATCATTAGGCTGATCAATAATAACGGTGACTGTTGCAGAACTATTTCCACATATTGAAGTTATTGTATAGGTATAAATACCAGCATTATCAATTGATGGGTTAAAAACACCAGTTCCACTATTGAGCATTGGTGACCAAGTTCCACCAGTATCTGGCATACCCCCTAAACTATCAAATAAATCCACTAATTCAATTGTACCATTACAAAAATTTAGTATCCCATCATCACCAGCATTCAGTGCTTGTGTAAGTGAAACTGTAACACTTGCTGAAGCTGGAGGACAAAGTGATGAACTATTAGAAATCGAGTAAGTATAAGTTCCAGCGGCATCTATATTAGGATCAAAAATACCAGTTCCACTATTAAGAGCTGGTGACCAAGTTCCACCTGGCTGAGGTGTTCCGCCTAAACTATTAAATAAATCTACAGCCACATCAGTGTCACAAAGATCAATAGAGCCATTAATACCTGCATCATTTAATTCAGAAAAAGTAACATTTACTGTAGCTGAACTTGTTCCACATGATGAATTTATAGTATAAGTATAATTACCTTCAGGATCTATGTTCGGATCAAAAATACCTGTTCCACTGTTTAGTGTCGGAGACCAAGTTCCACCAGTTTGAGGTGTTCCTGCAAGGCTATCAAATAAATCTACTGAATTTGTAGCGTTACATAAGTTAAGTGTTCCGTCGTTTCCAGCATCTGGTTCTTGTAAAACTGTAACTGTAACAGTTGCTGAAGCCGCAGAACAAAGTGATGAACTATTAGAAATGGTATAAGTATAAGTACTAGCAGAATCAATGTTAGGATCAAAAATTCCAGTTCCACTAGCTAGAGTAGGCGACCAAGTTCCACCTGGCTGAGGTGTTCCGCCTAAACTATTAAATAAATCTACAGCAGTATCATTTTCACAAAGATCAATTGATCCATTAGTGCCTGCGTCGTTTAAATTAGTTAAAGAAACTGTTACAGTTGCAGAGCTTATTCCACAAGTAGAAGTTACAGTGTATGTATAAACGCCTTCAGCATCTATGTTAGGATCAAAAATTCCAGTTCCGCTAGCAAGTGTCGGAGACCAAGTTCCACCAGTTTGAGGTGTTCCTGCTAGGCTATCAAATAAATCTACTGAATTTGAAGCATTACAGAGATTTAATGTTCCGTTACTTCCTGCATCAGGCTCTTGTATAACTGTAACTGTGACAGCAGCAGAGGCTGCAGGACACAGCGACGAACTATTCGAAATCGTATAAGTATAAGTACCAGCAGAATCAATACTAGGATCAAAAATACCTGTTCCGCTATTAAGAGCAGGTGACCAAGTTCCACCTGATTGAGGTGTTCCACCTAAACTATTAAACAAATCTACAGCAGCATCATTGTTACAAAGATCAATACTACCATTAGTACCTGCATCGTTTAAATTAGTTAAAGAAACTGTTACAGTTGCAGAACTTGTTCCACAAGCAGAAGTTACAGTGTATGTATAAACGCCTTCAGGATCTATATTAGGATCAAAAATACCAGTTCCACTTGTAAGTGTAGGAGACCAAGTTCCTCCAGTTTGAGGTGTTCCTGCAAGACTATCATATAAATCTACTGAATTTGAAGCATTACATAAATTAAGTGTTCCGTTACTTCCTGCATCTGGTTCTTGTAAAACAGTAACTATAACAACTGCAGATGCATCAGGACATAATGTAGTACTATTTGAAACTGTATATGTATATGTGCCGCCAGAATCTACGCTAGGATCAAAAACACCAGTTCCACTAGCAAGCATGGGTGACCATGTTCCACCAGTATCTGGAGTTCCACCTAGACTATTAAATAAATCTACTATTGAATCATTGGTACATAGTTCAATTGCACCATTGCTTCCCGCACTATTTGATTCATCAACAGAAACTGTGACTGTCGTAGAACTATTTCCACATATAGAACTTATTGTGTAAGTATAAATACCTTCTGGATCTATACTAGGATCAAAAATTCCAGTTCCGCTGATAAGAATTGGTGACCATACTCCGCCTATATCTGGAGTTCCACCAAGACTATTAAATAAATCGACTGAATTAGCTGTATTACAAATAGTCAATGTACCATCGTTTCCTGCATCTGGAGCTATTTCTAAAGTAACTATAACAGTCGCAGAATCATTCGCACAAGGACCACCAGGAGAAGTTGTATAGGTATAAATACCACCTGAATCTAAACTAGGATCAAAAATTCCTGTACCACTAGCAAGCGCAGGTGACCAAGTACCACCAACATCAGGTGTTCCACCAAGACTGTTAATAAGGTCCACAGGTGTATCATCAGTACATATAGTTAAGGCTCCGTTTAGACCAGCAACTAAAAAAGGAGTCACAGAAATCGTAACAGTTGCAGAAGCATCAGCACAAGGGGTTGTTCCGACCACAGTGTATGTGTAAATACCATCAGCATCAATTGTAGGATCAAAAATACCTGTGCCACTAGCAAGTGCTGGTAACCAAGTTCCACCTAGGTCTGGAGCACCTTCTAAACTATCAAACAAATCTATTGTTCCTGTATTATCACAAATTTCTACAGTTGCATCTATACCTGCATTAGGTTCTTGAATTATTGAAACATTAACAGTTGCAGAAACATTAGGGCATGGTGCTATACCTGTTAAAGTGTAAGTATAAACTCCTGGTGCATCTGCTGTAGGATCAAAAATTCCTGTACCACTAGTCAGTGTTGGTGACCATGTTCCTCCAGTTTCTGGAGTACCTCCAAGACTATCAAATAAATCAACAGAAGCTGTATCATTACTGCAGAGATCTAGTATGGCATTAGAACCAGCATCTGGTAATGGATTAACAGTGATAGTAACTGTTGATGAAGTATCAGGACAAGGAGTATTTCCTGTAAAAGAATATGTGTAAACGCTTTGGGTATCTACTAATGGGTCAAAAACACCAGTTCCGCTATTAAGTGCCGGAGTCCAGATTCCACCAGTATCTGGATTACCTCCAAGACTATTAAACAAATCTATCGTCCCATCACTATCACAAATTTCTATGGTTCCGTCTTCACCAGCATCCAAGAATTGTGTAACAGAAATTGTAACTGTAGCGGATACATCGTTACAAGGAGCGGTTCCACTAACAGTGTATGTATAAATACCTGCATTGTCAATAGAAGGATTAAATTCGCCTGTACCACTAGCAAGAGCAGGTGACCATATTCCACCTATATCTGGAGTTCCTCCAAGACTATTAAATAAATCTATGGAATCATCTATACTGCATAATTCAGCAGTACCATTAGTACCAGCATCAGGCCCAAGAGTCGTAGTTACTGTAACGGTAGAAGATTCATCAGGACAACTGTTGGTTGAGGTTAATGTGTAGGTGTAAATTCCATCTGGATCTATACTGGGATCGTAAACACCTGTTCCACTGTTAAGCATTGGAGACCAAGTTCCTCCAGATTGAGGCGAACCGCCTAATAAAGTAAACAAATCAACAGGTGAGTTGACATCGCTATCACATAATTCTAATATAGCATCATTACCAGGATCTAATCCATTGTTCAAAATAACTAAGACTCCTAATCTTCCGAAGCTTTCACATGGTGGATCTAAAGAAGTACCATAATACACTTGCCCATTTATTAATGGAGTATTGCTTGGTAAAGCGAAGGCAGAAAATAATGAAATATACCAATTGTTTGTGCCAGTAGCTACTAAATCACCTACGGTTGGTGTAAATTCTGATGTAACACAAAATTCTTGAACGGCATCTCCAGTAGGAACAGGAGTGAAACCGACTTTTACTAAAACAGTAAGTCTCGATGTTCTACAACCTGTATCTGGATTTGCCTGATCCGCATAGTACAAAGTGTCGTCTATTAATATGGTGCTATCACTTAGTGGAACACCACCAGAAGGAGATAAATACCATTGTACGTCGTTTCCTGTAGCTTGCAAATCAGCAACAGTTGCAAGTGTTGGGTCATCTAAACAAACTCCTTGAAAGTTTTGACCTGTTGGTGGACCATATATAATGACGTCAACGCGTTGTCTAGCACCACACATTCCTGTATTGTCATCTGCATAATAATCTTCACCACTTATAAGACTTGCTAAATTTGATAGAGGTACAGTAGAAGTTGCGGTTTCGTACCAAACAATACCGCCACCATTGTCTATAGCTTCTAAGTCTCCAACTAAAACGGATTCAATATCACATAAAGACTGAAAATTATTTGTAACTGTTGGGCATTGAGCATTAACCGAAGATAATCCGTAGGTAAATAATAAAAGTAGAAATACTAATAATTTATAATAAGTTTTAAAACTTTGCGATTTGGCTCTCATTAAAAAAATTTAAAATAATTACTTTTTGTTGAAATCGATGCCATGGATTAGAACAGCAAGTTCAATTTTTGATTTTGTTCTTGCTAAATCGCGTGATGAGGGGAAACAAATATATGTAAATCGCATTGACTTCGCAAAATAAAAATTTAACAGTTTTGTAGGTTTTCATAATTAACCATTCAAATTTGTTAATCAAGTTCAATCAAGCCTTTGATAGAATCGTATTGTAATAAATAAAGGCCAGTATTTGAATAATTTGTGTCATTTGTCTTTTTATATTCAAACTTTAAGTGAGGGTGCTTAGATGTAATCGTACTTATTGTATTTTCAAATGATGAATTTTGAGAGAGTCTCAATAAAACATCTAAAGTGATATCAAAACCTAATATAGCATGCTTTGAAGGTTTCTTATTAAATAAAATTTCATAGTTATTTTTAAAATCAGACTTTACGTCACTATTTTCCTGATCCATATTGGTTGGAAATATTAGTTTTAAAACTTTATATCTGAGGTCCGAAACTTCACTTTGCTCAGGTATTAGTGAATCGTCAATTAAAACCAATTGAATATTATATTCTGATAGTTTACTCATTAAGGCAGTAGTAGAGTTTAAAAAAACAATAGTTTTTTCACTATCTAAAACTATATAGTTGAGTTTATCTTTTTTGAGAGTTAATTGAAGTACATTGTTTTTAAAAAATCCAGCATTATCAACTTTTAAGAATTTAGCATCAGGAATAGTGTTTATGATTAGCTCTTTATTTCTTGCTTCGTCTAGATCACTAACCACGATAACTTGAGAACCTTGACCAGCTATATAATTTAATGTTTTTGTTTTTTGGAAATTTTCTGATGGAATTGATTTGTAAATGATACTATTTTCAATAGGACTGATATTAGATCCAATGTCGATTACTGAGACGGTTTCGTTAGATTCTAATTCAGGAAAACGCGCGCCATCTTCTAAAAAAGGAATAAGAATGGCGTTCTTTTTATATGAACTTTCAATCTTTAGTTTCGATTCTACATCACTCTCTTTAATTAAGGTAATATCGAAATTTAAATTTAACGTTAGAGCTGAATCTATGGCCATTTGAGAACCTTGAAAAAAGTCTAGATACTTTTCATAATTATCATTATTATTCAGCATTTTTTGCCTTAATTCCGGTGAGCTAAGTTCATTACCAGAGAAAGGAGTATAAAAATATAAACCATTTGTATTAGAAGTATCTAAATTAGAATACAAAGCAGCATTTCTATTAGTCTCAATTTCATCTACTTGATTTGAAGAATTTGTTGAAACAGAATTAGAATCTATATTTGCTTGTGTTGGGTCTATTGGCATTTTAATAACGGCACCAGCATTGACAGCTGTTAAGAGCTTTGGATTCAATGTGGTTAGTTGGTCTATGGTCATACCAGCTTTTCTAGATAAGCTAAATAGAGTTTCCTTTGGTTGAATTACGTAGTCTACGTAACGTCCATCTGTTGTATCTTCTGCAGTGTTGGTAGAATCTATTTGTGTAACTGTAGTATCTTCGTTAGTATCAGTATTCTCATTATTGTCGTTAGCATTTACACTTACAATAGTATTGTCAACGTTAAGCTTATGTCCAGCCATTAACATATCAACAATATGTGGATTTTTAGCTTCAAGCTCAGCAATACTCATATTAAACCTTCGTGCTAACTCAAATTTGGTATCGCCACGCACTACTAAATATTCTCCAGCTATGGGTAATTCTGAATTTTTATCTGGTATAATTAAAGTTTGTCCTATCTGGAGAAACTCAGATAGTCTATTGGCATTTGCCGCAGTCAAAAGTTGTAAACTAATACCATTTCTTCTTGCAATTCCCCAAAGTGTTTCACCTTTTACTACTATATGCTCTCCCTCTTTTGCTTGGCGCGCTTCTTCTTTAATCGTTTTGTCTACATTAATAATATGACCAGCTTGTAACATTCTTACTATATGAGGATTTTGCTGTTCTAACATAGCAATACTTACTCCAAATCGTCTTGAGAGTCCGGATTTGGTTTCACCACGTTTCACTTCATAATTAGAGATTTGAGATTCACTAATTACGGTATTATTTGATGTATTTGAAGCGTTAGACTGAGGAATTCTTAAAGTTCTACCAGCATATATAATATCTTCAGAGCCTGGGTTTAATTGAAAAATAGCATTCATGCTAACACCATATGTTCTGGAGATTGAATAAACACTTTCACCTTTTTGAATGGAGTGCTCTATAATATTTTGTTGAGCTATTGTAAGATTTGAGCCTAAAAATAGAATTATAAAAAGCGTAAAAAATTTCCCCATTCCCTTTTAATGTTTTTTAAATCATCAATCATGCTAATAAGCTTTATTAATTCGGCTTATTGATTTTTAATATTGGTTATAACTTCTTTAGAAAGGGCCTTTATTCTTGTAGGAAGTCTACATCTAACCGATTAGAAAGCTACTAAAAATGTGATTGTATATTTAAGGACTAAAATTACTAAAAATATAAGCTATAGTTTCTAAATCTATACTTCTTATCAACAGGATATTAACAATAATTGCGTAGTGTTTATCTGGGTTTTAATATTAGTTGATCGTTATTATTTCTCCTCAATGAAAATTAATAGATTGTTCATTATAACTAACGTGTAAGTACTATCTTTGTAGCCTTAAATAAAAACAATGAGTAGTATAGTAGCTGTAGTAGGTCGACCTAATGTTGGAAAATCAACGTTTTTTAACCGTTTGATTAAAAGACGAGAGGCAATTGTTGATGCTGTTAGTGGTGTTACAAGAGATCGACACTATGGAAAAACGGACTGGAACGGTAAAGAGTTTTCTTTGATAGATACAGGCGGCTATGTGGTTGGTAGTGATGATGTTTTTGAAGCTGAAATTGATAAACAAGTAGAACTTGCGATTGATGAGGCAGATGCTATTATTTTTATGGTCGATGTTGAGGCTGGAGTTACCGGTATGGATGAAGATGTAGCTAAATTGCTTAGAAAAGTAGATAAGCCTGTTTTTTTGGTTGTAAACAAAGTCGATAACAATAAACGAGCTGAAGATGCTGTGGAGTTTTATTCTTTAGGACTTGGCGATTATTATACAATTGCCAGCATCAATGGAAGTGGAACAGGTGATCTTTTAGATGCTGTAGTTGAAGCCTTACCAGAAAAGGAGGACGTTGAGGAAGAAGAGTTGCCACGTTTTGCTGTAGTTGGAAGACCAAATGCTGGAAAATCATCTTTCATAAATGCATTAATAGGTGAAGAGCGTTACATAGTTACAGATATTGCAGGTACCACAAGAGATTCTATTGATACAAAATACAATCGTTTTGGATTTGAATTTAATTTGGTTGATACAGCTGGGATTCGTCGTAAATCTAAAGTAAAAGAAGATTTAGAATTTTACTCTGTAATGAGAAGCGTAAGAGCGATTGAGCATAGCGATGTTTGTATGCTTGTTTTAGATGCTACTCGTGGCTTCGACGGTCAGGTTCAGAATATTTTTTGGTTAGCAGAACGTAATAGAAAAGGAATTGTAATTCTTGTAAATAAGTGGGATTTGGTTGAGAAAGATACCAAAACAGCAAAATCGTTTGAAAAACATATTAGAGAACAAATCGCTCCGTTCACAGATGTGCCCATAGTATTTATTTCAGTATTGAATAAACAAAGAATCTTTAAAGCGATTGAAACGGCTGTTGAGGTATATAAGAACAGGACCAAGCGCATTAAAACTAGTGTGCTTAATGATACTTTGTTACCTATTATAGAGCATCAACCACCGCCAGCTTACAAAGGTAAATTTGTGAAAATAAAGTACATTATGCAGTTGCCAACACCACAACCACAATTTGCGTTTTTCTGTAATTTACCACAATATGTAAAAGAACCTTATAAGCGTTTTTTAGAAAATCAACTTAGAGATCATTTCGATTTTACAGGTGTGCCTGTAAGTGTGTATATGCGGAAAAAATAGTATTTTTATCTGCTATGAAAAAAAACAAGTACACTTTGATTGCACTATTCTTATTGGTGAGTCATTTTGAAACGTTTTCACAAAATCAACCACCACAAATAAGTGTTGAGGGTCAACAAACGTATTGTTCAGATGTTCCAATGCCAATCGTTACATCTGTTAGCATCTCAGATCCAAATCCTGAAGATGTTTTATTATCTGAAATTTTCGTTCAAATTGCTGAAGGTTATGAATTTGGGCAGGATATGCTAACCTTAGGAGGTGTTAATCCTAATATAACTTCTAGTTGGAACGCTTCTGAAGCACTTTTAACACTTACAGGACCAGCAACATTTTCAGAGTTTGAATATGCTGTTGAAAATGTGTTTTTTCAAACAACGCAACTGGTTTTTAACCAAGATAGGCAGTTTGCTATCAACTTGAGTGATGCTAATTATTTACCAAGTACAGGACATTATTATATTTATGAAGCTAACACAGGAATTACCTGGGCAGAAGCAAGAAATCTAGCTGCTTCACAGACTTATTTTGGCTTACAAGGTTATTTAGCAACCATAACTACAGAAGAGGAATCTCAGTTAGCGGGAGAACAAAGTGCTGGTACAGGCTGGATTGGTGGTTCTGATTCAGAAACAGAAGGGACTTGGAAATGGGTTACTGGACCTGAGGCAGGACAGGTTTTTTGGCAAGGTGCAGTCAATGGAAATGCCCCAAACGGTACATATTCATTTTGGAATACTAATGAGCCTAATAATTTAGGAGACGAAGACTATGCGCATATTACAGCACCAAATGTAGGTATTTTAGGGTCTTGGAACGATTTATCAAATTCTGGAAGTACTAATCCAAATAGCGATTACCATCCTCAAGGTTATATCGTAGAATTTGGCGGAATGCCAAATGAACCAGAAATTAATTTGTCTGCAAGTAGTACAATTATGATGCCTAGACTCTTAAGTAACAATATAGCACTTTGTGGACCTGGAGAAACAACTCTTATTATAGAAGCAACAACTAATGATGTGCTGTGGTACGAATCTTCAGCTTCATTAGCACCTATACATTCAGGTTTAACTTACAATATTAACATTAATGAGACAACGACATATTGGTTGCAACCTGTTGTAAATGGTTGCATTAATAGCACTATCAAATCTCCACTTACAGTAACTGTAAATCCAATTCCAAATGTCATCAATATTGTTATTAATCAATGCGAAGATGAGGTAATGGATGGTATTTCTAATTTTAACTTAAGTGAATATAGTGATGTAATTGTTGTGGACGATTTAGAAAATATAAGCGTCCAGTTTTTTGAGACATCAGATTCAATTATTCCATTAAATGAAGAAAACTATTCTAATCAATATAATAATCAAACTATTTTTGCATTGGTAACAAATATATTGACTAACTGCAATATTACTGCTGAAGTTTTGTTATCTGTAAATATAAATACCACCAATAGCGCAAGTTTAACAGTATGTGATAATTTAGAAGAAACAGGCCTTGTTAATTTTGACTTAGCATCTGCTACTGCACAAATTCTCAATGGTGAGTCAGCAGATATTTCTATACTCGGCTTTTATGAAACCTATAACAAAGCACTGCTTCAAGAAGACCAATTAGGTAATACATATACAAATGTAGAGCCATATAGTCAAACAATATTTGCTAGGTTAGAAAAGAACGGAAACTGTTATAGTATTGCAGAAATTGACTTAATTGTAGAGTTGCTTCCTAATCTTCTTGATGATGAAACAGTATATTATTGTCTAAACTCATTCCCTGAAAGAATTACATTGTCTGGTGGCATAGTTGATGATACACCAAATAACTATTATTACAATTGGTCAACAGGAGAAACTACAATGGAGATTGAAGTCAATGAGCCAGGTACATATTCTGTAAGTGTTACAAAACCTTATGGATGCTCTAATGAACGGACAATTACAGTTTTACCTTCTAGTACTGCGATTTTTGAAACAATACAAGTAACAGATGTATCAGAAAGCAACACTGTTGCAGTTTTGGTTTCTGGTGAAGGTGATTATGTTTTTGCTTTAGATGATGAAAATGGACTTTATCAAGAGTCAAACATATTTACCAGTGTTATTGCTGGTGTCCATACGATTTTTGTAAAGGATATTAAAAATGATTGTGGTATAGTCTCAGAAGTCATTTCTGTTTTAGGCTTTCCTAATTTTTTTACACCAAATGGAGATGGAGAAAATGATACATGGCAAATTTCAGGTTTTTATCCTGAATTTCCTTTAACTGCCTCCATAACTGTTTTTGATCGTTATGGTAAGTTAATCATTGTCCTTAATGAAAATAATCCCAGTTGGGATGGACACTACAGTGGTAAATTATTACCAACGGATGATTACTGGTTTGTAGCTCATCTTTTGGATGGTAGAACCTTTACAGGTCATTTTACGTTAAAAAGATAAATTTTATAATGCTTTTAAGAATTTTCATACGAATTATTCTTTTCTTACGTTTCTATTTTTGAAAACGCTATTCATCAATCAACCATCATGAAAAAACTGTTTATAGTTTTTGCACTACTCTTTGTAATCCATTCATTCTCTCAAGAAAAATCATTTGAAATTACAGGAACACTTATCGCAGAAGATAGCAATAACCCAATTGAGTCTGCAACAATATACTTAGAGCGTATAAAGGATAGTACAGTAGTATCTTATACAATTTCTGATAAAGAAGGAAAGTTTAAACTCCAAAGTTCTACATATGATAAAAAATTAAACTTTTATGTTTCTTATGTAGGTTACAAAACGTATTTGAAGCAATTAGCAATCGATAGAGAAAAAATTGATTTGAGTATAATTAAAATGCAATTAGATAATCAGCTCGATGAAGTTTTGGTAAAATCTACAGCGCCAATTACCATAAAGAAAGATACCCTTGAGTTTAACGTAAAATCTTATAAAACTAGAAAGGATGCTACAGTAGAAGATTTACTCAAACAGTTACCAGGCGTAGAAGTAGACGATGAAGGAAAGATTACAGTCAATGGAAAGGAAGTTAATAAAATCCTAGTAAACGGAAAACCATTTTTTGGAGACGATCCTACCATTACTACTAAGAATTTGACCAAAGATATTATTGAGAAAATTCAGGTTGTTGATACGAAAACTAAAGCTGAGGCTTTTACAGGCGATGAAGGTGATAAAGAAAATAAGACTATCAATCTTACTATTAAGGAAGAAAATAATAAAGGCATATTTGGTCGGGCATCTGTTGGCGCTGGTACAGATAAGCGTTATGAATTTGCTGGTATGATTAATCTCTTTGATAATGATAGAAGAATAAGTGTACTCACAGGTGGTAATAATACTAATTCACCAGGTTTCAGTTTTGGGGAAATTTCTAAGATGTTCGGAAATGGTGGAGGGATATCCTTTAATAGTAGCGGATCTTTTTCTGTTGGTGGTCGATCATTTGGTGGCGGACAAGGTATAACTACATCGCAAAATGCAGGTGTAAACTTTGTAGATGAAATAGGTAAGGGCACCGAAATAGTTTCAGACTACTTCTATTCTTCTAGTAATTCTGAAAATGAGTCTTCATCACAACGCGAAACTATTTTGGCAGATTCGCGCTTTTTTAGTAATTCAAGTTCAACGTCGCAAAGTGATACTGATAGTCATAGTTTTAATGTAGAATTTGAAATAGAAACAGATACCACTTTTCAAATTACTATAGAACCAGGATTTAACTTCTCAAGATCTAAAACTTTATACTCTAGTACTGACGAAACTTTAGATGAAGATTTGGTACTTACTAATGAATCTGACGTCAATTCTAATGTAGAGAGTACTGCTAGTGAATTCACTAATGAAATACAAATAACAAAGCGATTTGGTAGTAAAGGAGCGTATTTGCGATTTAGAATGGATAACAGAGTTAGCAAGCAAAATAGTGATGATTTTATAAATTCTAATACTGAGATTTTTGGAGATAACTCAGAAACCATTATTAGGAATCAATTTACGGATGGTGAAAATAATAGCTATGGAATCACAACAGAATTACGATATAGGTTGCCCATAATAGCAAAAAAGTTTTTTATGGATTTACGGTACATAAATATTCTTGATAAAGATAAAAACACTCAATCAACTTTTGACTTTAATGAAATTACTCAAGATTTTACTGATTTCAATTCAGAACTAAGTACTGACTTTAAATATAGCGACAGGCAGAATGTCCCAGAAGTTGGTTTAACATATAGAGGTGAAAAGTGGTCTACATGGTTAAGAATTGGTTATAACATGAGAGTGCTAAAAAATGAAGATCTTCTGCGTTCAGAATTTAATGTAGAACGAAATTTTAAAAATATTCAAGCACGTTATAATCTTAATTACAGATTTAGTCCAAAATCCTCTGTATACTTGGGTTATAACCTTACAAATAATCCACCAGCGCTTAGACAATTACAGGCATTTACAGATGTATCTAATCCTTTAAATATAATTATTGGTAATCCTAATTTAGGGCCTTCTAATAGACATAGTATGTATTCAGGTTATAATGCTTTTGATTGGCAAAAACGTTCTGGATTTTATGCTAATGTCAATGCTAATTTTACTAATGATCAAGTGATTTCTAAAACGGTTGTTGATCCTGAGACCCTAAGAAGAACTACAACATACGAAAATGTGAATGGGAATTACAGCTATGGAATTTCGGGTAATTACGATAAGGACATAAAACTAGATACCTTGAGGAGTATCAAGTTTAGAATAAGAGCTCGTTATAATTTCTCTGAGCGAATTAATTTTAATAATGATATAAAATATGCGAGTCAGGTGAAAACAATATCACCAAGGTTTGGTATAGATTTTATTTGGGATAAAGTGATGGAGTTTAAGCCTTATTACCAGCTCAATTTTACTAATAATGCTTACAATATTGCTGCGTTTGAAAATAGAGCGTTTACCAGTCATGATGCGGGTTTAAGAACTGCGACTTTTTTACCCAAAGAATTAGAGTGGAGAAACGATATCAGTTTTAATTATAATCCTAATGTGGCAGATGGTTTTCAAAAGAGTGCTTGGTTTTGGAACTCTACATTGGCTTACACAATACTTAAAGATAAAGGGATAATAACACTGAAGGTATATGATTTACTGAATCAAAATACAAATGCCAGACGTATTGCTACGCAAGACTATATAGAAGATTCGCAGAGTACAGTTTTGAGACAATATTTTATGCTAAGCTTTAGTTACAAGTTTAACAGTTTAGGCTCTAAAGGAGAAACGAATGATGATGATTTTTTCTTTTTTGATTAGGTGATTTATACTATATAAGCGTACTTAATGCTTAGACGGCTAATTCAAACCGATTATCACCACCCACCTGAAGCGCCTCCACCTCCAAAACTTCCGCCTCCGAAGCCACCACCAAAGCCGCCTCCGCCAGAAGAGCTACCTCCAAAGCCTCCGCCAAAACCACCGCCAGATGATGACCCTCTAGAGTAGCTTCCGCGGCCCATATTGCTTAGTATTATAGCTTCAAGAATACTTCTTGCATCGTCATTATTGCGATTGCCTCGATTACCACCTCTTCCACCACCACGGCTTTTAGAAATAGCGATAATAAAAATGACAAAAATGATAAATAGAAAAATGAAAATTTCAAACGGAAAGCGTACATCATTTTCTCTTGTACCCTGGTATTCACCATTCATGACTTCGAAAATAGCATCTGTTGCTCTATTGAGTCCTCCATAATAATCATTTTGCTTAAAATAAGGAATAATATCTCGCTCAATAATTCTTTTACTCATAGCATCAGTTAGCAAGTGTTCTACGCCTTTACCAGTGTTAATGCCTATTTTACGATCATCTTTTGCAAGAAGAATAAAAATACCGTTGTCTTTTTCTGCATCTCCAATACCCCATTTTTCAGCCCATTGTGCTCCCAGATAGTTAATATATTCTCCATTAGTAGAGCTAATGGTTGCTATAACAATTTGAGTTGAGGTGGTATCTGAATAGCGAATTAATTTTTGTTCTAAATTACTTTTCTGAGAAGGTGTTAATAAACCAATCTCGTCATAAACACTAGTTTGAAATTCAGGTGCAGGAGGAATATCGTATTGTGCAACAGCAATAAAAGAACATCCAAAACAAAGCAGGAAGATAAACTTAAAAATAAAACGCTTTAGTTTTTGCATTAGCCCTTTGAGATTGTATTATCTAATTCATCACTATCACCATGCTCCCAAGGAAAATATTCAGCAAGTACTTTGCCTGCTTCTTTTACACCATCTATAATACCTTGCTTAAAATTACTAGACTTAAATTGTGAAGCAATTTTATCTCGTGTAGAATTCCAGAAATTAGCATCCACAGCATTGTTTATACCATGATCACCAATTATAACGAAGGCTTTATTATCAACGGCTACATATAATAGCACACCATTTTTTTGCTTGGTGTTATCCATTTTAAGAATATGAAAAACATCTTGCGCACGCTCGTAAACATCGATATCACAACGTTGTTCAATATGCACACGAATTTCGCCAGAGGTATCACACTCTGCAACACGTATTGCTTCAACGATTTCCTCTTCTTGGTTTGCAGTTAGGAAATCTTCAATATATGGCATGGTAAATTCTATTTAAACTCGAATTCTACATCTGGAGCATTTTCACTTCCTGGATCAGCTTTGTATCTTGGCATTTCTTCAAACCCAAACCAACCAGCAAGAAGTTTTCCTGGGAATTTGGTAGTATGTATATCGTAAATATTAACCTTTTCATTATAGCGATCTCTTGCTATGTTAATTCGATTTTCTGTACCCTCAAGCTGACTTTGTAATTCTAGAAAATTTTGATTAGCCTTTAACTCTGGATAACGTTCAACAGAAACTAATAATTTAGATAATGCTCCACTTAAACCGCTTTGCGCTTGTTGAAATTGAGCCATGTTTTCAGCTGTTAAATTACTAACATCAATGTTTGTTGAAGTAGCTTTTGCTCTAGCTTCAATAACTTCTCTTAAGGTAGTTCTCTCAAAGTCTGCAGCTCCTTGCACCGTTTTAATTAAATTCCCGATAAGGTCACTTCTCCTCTGGTATGAACTTTCTACATTAGACCAAGCCGTTTTAGCATCAGCTTCGTATTCTACAGCGGTATTATTAAATCCTACAGCCCAGTTATAGATAACTAAAGCTAATAGTCCAATTATAATTAAAGGGATGAGCCATTTTTTCATGATTGTTTAGTTTTAAAGTTGAGTTTTTATTTTAACTAGTTGTGCTTTTATATCTTCAAGCTTTTCTATGATTTCGTATTTTTCTAAAGCCTGTTTCTTTTCTTCTTTGAGGTGGGTCTTGGCTCCCTCAAGTGTAAAACCACGTTCTTTAACAAGATGATAAATGAACTTTAAATTTTTAATGTCTTCTGGCGTAAACTTACGATTGCCTTTTGCATTTTTTTTTGGCTTTATAACATCGAATTCTTTTTCCCAAAAACGAATTAAAGATGCATTTACATTGAAGGCTTTGGCGACTTCACCAATACCATAATAACGTTTTTCTGGCAATTCTATATGCATCTTAATCGAGGGATTGGTTTTCTAATGACGCTTTCTTCAACAGTTTATCAAACTCTTCTGCTGATAAATTTCCATAGTAAAAATTAATAGGATTAATACGTTCTCCATCTTTAAAGATTTCGTAATGTAAGTGTGGAGCTTCAGAACGACCTGTGCTCCCAACATAACCTATTAGATCTCCACGTTTTACACGTTGATTAACTTTTACATTGTATTTATACAAATGTGCATAAAGTGAAATGTAGCCATAACCATGATCTATACGGATATGATTACCATATCCTGTAGAACCATTGTCAGCACGTTTTATCACACCATCACCAGACGCATAAATTGGAGTGCCACGTGGTGCGGTAAAATCCATACCAAAATGAAATTTTCTAATTTTAGTAAATGGATCGGTTCTGTAGCCATAACCAGATGCCATACGTGTTAAATTCATATTATTTATGGGCTGTATTGCTGGTATGGCTTCTAAAAATTTCTCTTTGTCTTCAGCCAACTTTGCAATTTCGTCTAAGGATTTAGATTGCACTACTATAGCTTTTTCTAAAATATCTATGCGTTTATTAGTTTCAGCTATTAATTGAGAATTATCAAAACCTTCATACTTCTTATAGCGATTAATACCACCAAAACCAGCCCGTCTTTGTTCTTCTGGAATTGGGTTAGCTTCAAAATAAAGTCTATATATAGCATTGTCGCGCTCTTCAACATTTTCTAGTGCAGCTATTGCATCATCCATGCGTTTGTTTATAAGCTCATATTGTAACTCCATGTTTTGCAACTCTCTTGCCATTTGGCGCTCTTTAGGAGATTCAATATATTGACTTGCAATGAAAAAACATAAAAATCCAAAGAGTGCGGCAGCAGTTAAAAATACGGTTGCATATTTTAATGTTGTTGATTTCTTACGCTTTATCTTGCGGTAAGAAAGCGTTTCAGAATCATAATAATATTTTACCTTAGCCATGTTTTAATTTATACTATTTTTGCAGCTAATAAGCACTTGGCATGCTCAAAATAATTGTGCAACTTTCAAATATAAAGATTGTTTTGCAATTGTGGTAATTAAAACGGAACAAGCTATAATTTCAGTATATGAAGTCTCAAGATATTCGCGCTAAATTTTTAAATTTCTTTGAAGGTAAAAAGCATCTCATTGTGCCTTCAGCTCCAATGGTTTTAAAAGACGATCCTACATTAATGTTTGTAAACTCTGGTATGGCACCTTTTAAAGAGTACTTTTTGAGCAACGCTGAGCCTAAGAAAAATAGAATTGCAGACTCCCAGAAATGTTTACGTGTTTCAGGTAAACATAATGATTTAGAGGAAGTAGGTTATGATACGTATCATCACACATTGTTTGAAATGTTGGGTAATTGGAGTTTTGGAGATTATTTTAAAAAAGAAGCTATTGCTTGGGCTTGGGAACTATTGACCGAAGTTTACGGAATAGATAAGGATATGCTCTATGTAACGGTTTTTGAAGGAAGTGATGATGCGGATAATCTAAAAATGGATACAGAAGCTTACGATATTTGGAAGCAATATATTTCTGAGAATAGAATTTTAAAAGGAAATAAAAAGGATAACTTTTGGGAAATGGGTGAGCAAGGTCCTTGTGGACCTTGTAGCGAGATTCATGTTGATATTCGCTCTTCTGAAGAAAAAGCCAAAGTAGATGGAAAATCTCTAGTGAATATGGATCATCCTCAGGTAGTAGAAATCTGGAATCTTGTTTTTATGCAATACAATCGTAAAGCAGATAAATCATTAGAGGTTTTACCAGAAAAGCATATCGATACAGGAATGGGCTTTGAGCGTCTTTGTATGGTTTTACAAGGAGTACAATCTAATTATGATACCGATGTTTTTACTCCTATTATCAGAGAGATTGAAACTATTGTAGATAAAGATTATGGCAAGGATGAAAAGGTAGATGTCGCGATTCGAGTGATTTCTGACCATGTGAGAGCGGTTGCGTTTTCTATTGCAGATGGTCAACTACCAAGTAATAATGGTGCAGGTTATGTAATACGTCGTATTCTTAGACGTGCTGTACGTTATGGTTTTACATTCTTAGATAAGAAGGAGCCATTTATTTATCGTTTGGTTGATACTTTAACTAAAAAGATGGGAAAGGCTTTCCCAGAATTGAAATTTCAAAAACAGTTAATTGAAAATGTAATTAAAGAAGAAGAAAGTTCTTTTTTGAGAACTTTAGATCAAGGACTGGTGCTTTTAGATGATATAGTTAAGAACTCAAAAACAAAAGAAATTTCTGGTTCTAAAGTTTTTGAACTTAAGGATACTTATGGTTTCCCTGAAGATTTAACAGATCTGATTCTTCGTGAAAAAGGATTTACTTATAATGCAGAAGAATTTAATAACGCGTTAAAAGAGCAACAAGATAGAGGTAGAGAAGCGTCAGAACTAAAATCTGATGATTGGACCATATTACATCATGACGAGGTTGAAGAGTTTATTGGTTATGATACTTTAGAAGCACATGTAAAAATAACACGATACAGAAAAGTAACCTCAAAAAAAGATGGTGAAATGTATCAATTGGTGTTTAACATTACACCATTTTATCCTGAAGGAGGTGGACAAGTGGGTGACAAAGGTTATTTAGAAGATGAACATGGAGATGTGGTTTATATTTTAGATACCAAAAAGGAAAACAACCTTATTATTCATTTTGCTAAAAATTTACCAAAACATAAAAATGAAGTTTTAAAAGCAGTTGTGGATTCTGAACAACGTTATAGAACTGAATGTAACCATACAGCAACGCATCTATTGCATCAGGCTTTGCGTGAGGTTTTAGGAGATCATGTTGAGCAAAAAGGATCAGCAGTACATTCTAAGCATTTGCGTTTCGATTTCTCACATTTTTCTAAACTTACCGTTGAAGAACTGAGAGATGTAGAAAACTTTGTAAATGCACGTATTGAAGGTAAATTACCATTAGAAGAAAATAGAAGTGTACCTAAAGAACAGGCTATTGCAGATGGAGCAATGTCGCTATTTGGTGAAAAATATGGTGATGATGTTCGTACCATTCGTTTTGGTCAGTCTATTGAACTGTGTGGTGGAACACATGTAAAAAATACAAGTGATATTTGGCATTTCAAAATTACTTCTGAGAGTGCTGTTGCCTCAGGCATTAGAAGAATAGAAGCAATTACTAACGATGCAGTTAAAGATTTCTATTTCGAACATAACAGAGCTTATTTTGAAATGAAAGATTTGTTGAATAATGCTAAAGAACCTGTAAAAGCTTTACAGAATTTACAAGCTGAAAATGCCGATTTAAAGAAACAGATAGAAAACCTATTAAAAGATAAAGCAAAGAACATTAAAGGTGAGCTTAAAAATGAGCTTACCGAAATAAATGGAATTCAATTCTTAGCTAAAAAATTAGATTTAGATGCGTCTGGTATTAGAGATATTTGTTTTGAATTAGGAAGTCAGTTTGATAACCTGTTCTTGTTATTTGGTGCTGAGAATAACGGAAAAGCAATACTATCTTGTTATATTTCTAAAGAATTAGTTGCTAGCAAAGATTTAAATGCTGGTACTGTTGTAAGAGAACTCGGTAAACACATCCAAGGTGGAGGTGGAGGACAACCGTTCTTTGCTACTGCTGGTGGTAAAAATCCTGCTGGTATTGATACAGCATTGAAAGCTGCAAGAAATTATATAGAATAGTTTTGTCATCCTGAACTTGTTTCAGGGTCTCATATATGAAACTTCAAACACAAATACCACTAACTAGACAACTTCATAATCAAATAAATTATGACTCTAAGCTATTGCTTATTGGTTCATGTTTTTCGGAGAATATTGGAGAAAAATTTGAATATTTCAAGTTTCAATCTATAGTAAACCCTTTTGGTATTTTATTTCACCCTTTAGCGATAGAAAAACTAATAACACGTTCAATAAACAAAGACTATTACTCAGAGCAAGACTTATACTTTCAGAACGAACAATGGTGTTGCTTCGATGCACATTCAAAATTAAATAGTGCTTCTAAAGAAGAATTGTTGAGCAGATTAAACACTCAAATTGACGAAATTCATCGACAACTTGCCAACACAAGTCATATCGTTATCACATTAGGAACGAGTTGGGTTTATAGACATGTCACTTCAGACACTATAGTGGCTAATTGCCATAAATTACCTCAAAAACAGTTTGCAAAAGAGTTGCTTTCAGTTGATCAGATTACAGAATCACTAGATGCTATAATTAGTTTAGTAAGAAGTATTAATCCTAAAGCAAATTTTTTATTTACAGTATCTCCTGTTCGTCATATCAAAGATGGTTTTGTAGAAAATACGCAAAGTAAATCGCACTTAATTTCGGCAATTCATAATGTCATTGAGCCTAGAAAGCAACACTATTATTTTCCATCTTATGAGATTATGATGGATGAATTACGTGATTATCGTTTCTACACTCAGGATATGATTCATCCTAACCAAATTGCAATTGATTATATCTGGGAAAAGTTTAAGAGTGTTTGGGTTTCTGATGAAATTGAATCTACTATGCAAGATGTAGATACTGCTCAAAAAGGTTTAAAACACAAGCCCTTTAATACGAAATCAGAAGCACATCAAAAGTTTATAACCAAACTTCAATCTCATATTAAAGACTTGTGTAAAAAATATCCACATTTTAATTTTGACTAGCGCATTGGCTTTTTAAGCTGTTCTTTAACACGATCAAAGGATTCTTTGCTAGCTCGTTTCCAGCGATAAATATTGTGTTTTTTGTCTTTCTTTACATTGCGCTGCTCTTCTTTATCTCTAATCTCTTTAACCCAATTAAAGCGTTTCCTCGTAATAGAAATAACCAAATCATCATTGCATCCCAATGCTTCGAGTGCATTTAAGGCTGCAATAGATACATTCTGAATGTTGTCGTTCATCGCATGAAGTAGAGTTGGAATGGATGAAGGTCTGCCAACATGCTCTAAGGCTTCAGCTGCAAATTGACGCGTATTATAATTGCCATGTTTAAGCGCATATTCTAATTTGTCAACCGCACCAGAGTCCATCCAATCCAATATAATATCTTTTGAAGGCTGAACTAACTTCAGTTTAAAAAGTATATATGTAAATGGATGATTCATAAGAAAAGTGTAACGTGTAAAATATATGTAGTAAAATTCAACACTTTGTTACAGTGAAAGCATGAAATACTCTTCTTTAAGGTATAGAAAACGTCAGAAAATGAGATGGAATACTAGTTATTTAACAACGACACTATCTGGCACTAAAACCGTATAATCTCCGTTGTTTCTAATCACATCGCGAACAATAGATGAAGAGATAAAAGACGTTTTAGCAGCTGTTAATAAGAAAACAGTTTCAATTTTAGATAGTCTTCTGTTGGTATGCGCGATGGCTTTTTCAAATTCAAAATCGGCAGGATTACGTAAACCTCTTAGTATAAACTGCGCATCTATTTTTTCGCAAAAATCTATGGTAAGACCTTCGTAAGTCACCACTTTTACTTTGGGTTGGTTTTTAAAAGCTTCTTCAATAAATGACTTCCGTTCGTCTAAGGAAAACATATATTTTTTTTCTGCATTAACTCCAATGGCAACAACAACTTCGTCAAATAGTTTTATACCACGTTTTATAATATCGTAGTGTCCTAATGTAATAGGATCAAATGAACCTGGAAATAGTGCTCTTTTCATCGACAATGTTTGGTCATTCCCATAAAAATGGAAACTTTATTCAATCAAATATAATTATTATTTCTTCAAAGCTTCCTCAATAGCATTATCAAACAACGCTTCCATGCTAATTCCGGCCTCGGCAGCTTGTTGAGGTAAAATACTTTCATTAGTTAAGCCAGGTACAGTATTAACTTCTAACAAATAGGGTTCATCATTTTTAAAGATAAACTCACTTCGCGAGAACCCTTTCATTTTAAGCGTATCGTAGATTTTTTTAGCTACACTTTCGGTTTTTTGTTTGTAATCTTCAGATATACGAGCTGGAGTAATTTCTTGTGATTTCCCCTCGTATTTAGCTTGGTAATCAAAGAAGTCATTTTCCGATACTATTTCTGTAATTGGCAGAACAGTTGTTTTTCCTTTATAAGAAATGACACCAACTGAGACTTCAATACCATCTAAAAACTGTTCGATAATAATTTCATTGTCTTCTTTGAACGAATCGTCTATGGCTGCTTGCAAATCTTCTTTTTTATACACTTTAGAAATACCAAAACTACTGCCAGCTTTATTTGCTTTTACAAAACAAGGTAAACCCACTTTAGCAATAATCGCATCTTCATCAATAGTATCACCTAAATTTAGGTAATAGCTTTCAGCAGTTTTAATTCCGTAAGGTTTTAAAGTAGCCAATAAATCGCGCTTATTAAACGTAAGAGCAGCTTGGTACATGTTACAGCTTGTTTGTGGTATACCTAGTAATTCAAAATACGCTTGCATAAAGCCATCTTCTCCAGGTGAACCGTGTATGGCATTGAAGACACAGTCAAAAGTGATTCTTGTTTCATTAACTAATACCGAAAAGTCATTTTTATCTAGTTCAAATTCTTCATTAAGGTCATTAACAAAAACCCATTTGTCTTTAAAAACATGAATACGATACGCATTGTATTTTTCTTTATCTAAAGTTTCATATACAACGTTGCCGCTTTTAAGGGAAATTTTATATTCGCTAGAATAACCTCCCATTATAATTGCAATATTTTTTTTCATTTTTAAATTTAAAAAAGCTAATATGTAAATGTATCATTTATTTTAATAATCTAAATCCATCATCCATACGTATTTTAGGTATTCAGCGTTATTATAACGTTATAATTTCTTAGTTTTGTCAACAATTATTTAGCTTATGAGTATTGTAAAGTTTCTTACCAGTAAAGTCTTTTTTAAACAATTGGCTTTAGCTATTGTCGCTGTTGTAGTGTTATGTTTTATAATGCTAAAATGGTTAAATGTTACTACTAACCATGGTGAATTTGTGGTTGTTCCCGATCTTAAAGGGAAATCTATAGAAACCGCTAAAATAGAATTGAAGGATAATGATTTAACAATGAAGATTCAAGATTCTGCTAATTTTAATCCCGATTATCCAAAATATTCAGTCATAGAGCAAAACCCGGTTGCAGGATCACAAGTAAAAGAAAATAGAAAAATTTACTTAATCTTAAATCCTTCTGATTATAGAAAAGTAGAAGTGCCAAATATTCTTAAACGCACTTTTAGACAGGCTAAACCACAATTACAGGCTTTAGAATTTAAAGTAGGTGAAATCACTTATATTGATAATATTGGAAAAGATGTGGTTTTAGGTATGAAGCATAAGGGTGAAACTTTAAAACCAGGTATGCTTTTACCACTAACATCTACTATAGATTTGGTTTTGGGCAATGGTAAACGATAATATATAATGCCTAATATCTCAGATATTTCCCAAGAAGAAGACGAACTTTACGAGCATCATGCTTTTAGAGTAGATAAGGGACAGCAACCACTTCGTATAGATAAATACTTAATGAATTTTATTGAAAACGCTACGCGTAATAAAATTCAGGCTGCAGCAAAAGACGGCAGTATTTTCGTTAATGATGAGCCTGTAAAGTCCAATTACAAGGTAAAACCAAATGATGTTATTACTGTTAAGTTTGAGCATCCTCCGCACGAAAACTTGCTGATTGCAGAAGATATTCCTATTGATGTAGTTTACGAAGATGATGATTTATTAGTAGTGAATAAACCAGCTGGTATGGTAGTACATCCTGGTCATGGCAATTATTCAGGGACACTAATTAACGCGCTTATTTTTCATTTCGAAAATTTACCAAATAACTCAAGTGATAGACCTGGTTTGGTGCATCGCATAGACAAAGATACAAGTGGATTGCTCGTTGTTGCTAAGACAGAACAAGCTATGGCACATTTATCTAATCAGTTTGCAAAAAAAACAAGTGAGCGCGAATATGTAGCTTTAGTTTGGGGAAATATGGAAGACGATGAAGGCACTATTGAAGGTAACATTGGACGTCATCCTAAAAACAGATTACAAAATACCGTTTATTTAGATGATGAAGCAGATAAAGGCAAACCAGCTATAACTCATTATAAAGTTATTGAGCGTTTAGGTTATGTCACTTTAGTAAGTTGTAAGCTAGAAACTGGTCGTACACATCAAATCCGTGTACATATGAAACATATTGGCCATACATTGTTTAATGATGAGCGCTATGGAGGTGACCGAATCTTAAAAGGAACTACGTTTACAAAATACAAGCAATTTGTTGAGAATAGTTTTAAAGTGCTTCCAAGACAAGCCTTGCACGCCAAAACATTAGGTTTTCAGCATCCAACAACAGGAGAATTCTTAAAATTTGAGTCTGAAATTCCACAGGATATAGCAGAATGCATTGAGAAGTGGAGGAGCTATTCTAAGCATAAAGATAATTAATAGTAGTATTTACATTTTTTCTTGAACGGCGTTTCAGATATTCGTTGTACTTCGTAACTTTGAATTGAAATAAAATTGAACTATGAAACTCGTATTATCGCCAGCAAAGTCTTTAAATTTTGAAAGCAAATTACCAACGACTAAAACTACAGAAAGTTGTTTTTTAGCTGAAGCAGAACGCTTAAATAAATTACTAAAAAAGAAGTCAGCACGAAGTTTATCGAAGCTAATGAGTATTTCTGACAATTTAGGACAATTAAACTATGAGCGTAACCAAGAATGGGAATTACCATTTACAAAAGATAATGCTAGGCCAGCTATATACGCCTTTAGTGGTGATGTATATAGAGGTTTAGATGCTTACACTATTGATGCTAAGAAGTTAGATAAAGTTGAAAATACTGTTCGTATAATTTCAGGATTATATGGTTTACTAAAACCTTTAGATTTAGTCCAGCCATATCGTTTAGAAATGGGAACTAAAATGCCAGTAGGTAAGAACAAGAATCTTTATGAGTTTTGGAGAAGGAAAGTTACTGAAGCTTTAAATGATGAGTTAGAAGATGACGAGCTATTCTTAAATTTAGCAAGTAATGAGTATTTTAAAGCTATAGACACCAAAGCATTAAAAGTACCAGTAGTTAATGTTGCATTTAAAGAGTTTAAGAATGGTGAGTATAAGATGATTGCCATTTTTGCTAAACTAGCAAGAGGCTATATGACACGTTATATTATCGATACTGATGCGAAAACTTTAGACGACGTTAAAGGGTTTAATTACGAAGGTTATGGCTTTAGTGAAGCGTTATCCTCAGAGAATGAGTTGGTTTTTACAAGATAGTTACTATATTTAATGACCTAACTATCTTTCATGCATTACTATCTAATTGTTGCACTTCAGGCGTTTTGTATATATCACGTTTACAAAAACCACAAACCTTATTATTGGTACTTTCTTATTTTTTTTATTCCCGTTATAGGCTCTTTGATTTATATAATTACACAAGTTTATAATAAGAATGATGCGGATAAAATTCAGAGTGAAATCACATCAATTATCAATCCAACAAAAAAGATAAAGGACTTAGAAAGGAAGATTGAATTTTCAGATACCTACACCAATCGTATCGAATTAGCAGATGCTTATGTTCAAAATACTGATATGCCAAATGCTATTGTAAATTATAAAAAGACACTTGAGGATGTAGATCAGAATGATTTATATGCTCGCCAACAATTAATCTTATGCTATTTTCAACTTAAAGATTATTTGGGCGTAGTAGAACATTCTGAAGTCATCTTGAATAAACGAGAATTTAAAGGCTCTAAGCAACAATTTTGTTACGGTTTAGCACTTAAAGAATTGGGTAAACTAGAAAAAGCCGAAGAGCAGTTAAAGGAGATTGATAGACCATATTCTAATTACAATGAACGATTAGAACTCGCTAAATTTTATATTGAAAATCATAGGAAATCTGAAGGTGCAGATTTGCTAAACGAAATTTATGCTGAATCTCAACACATGACAAAACCCAATAGGCGTATTTACAGAACTACGATTGCAGAAGTTGAGCGCTTATTAAAAACACTGTAATGTTTTTTCATAAGCATCCTTACGAGCCTTTTATTAATAATGATACCAAAAAGCTTATTGTTGGCACGCTGCCACCACCAAGATTTTCAACAGGTAAGTTATTGGAAAAGGATGTTGATTTTTGTTATGGTAGTTATTACAATTCTCTATGGTTGTTTATAGATAAAATTCACAATCTCAATTTACGCTATGACAATTCTCAAGACGCTATCAATGAACGGAAGCAATTTTTAATAGAACACAAAATTGGTGTTTGTGATATTGTAGAAAGTGCAGAACGAGAGAAAATTGATGCCTCTGATTTAGGAATGCAAAACATAAAATTGAGAGATGTTGTTGACTATTTAAAACAATACCCAAACATAGAAACGATTCTGTTTACGGGAGGTAATAGTAAAAACGGACCAGAATATTTTTTTAGAAGACATCTAAAGGCTTATAATTTAAAGCTAGAATTAGTTAAGAACGAAGTGCCTAGAATCCACCAATTTTCGCTTTGTCATCCTGAACGTGTTTCAGGATCCCAGAGAACCATCAAAACGGTTTCTTTATCCTCTGGCTCAGGAGCTGCCAATATTTCTATAAGCAGATTGCCATTATATAAACAACTCAAAGCTAAAGACCCAAATTTTAATACGTTTGATTTTAGAGTGCTACAGTATTCTGAATTTTTTTGAAGGGTTCGTTAACGTGTTTGTGTATGGCTCGTTGCGTGCAAATTAGCGATTATTTTTCGGTTGAGCCACAAGCCAAATTTTTAAATTTTACTATTTATCTTTTTCTTGGAAATCGTCAAATTTAAAAATTTGGCGACTTTCCAAATACGCCTTGACTTCGATTAAGTAATTGATTAGCAATGAGCTATACACGTTGTTGCCCACAGTTATTTTTTATTCAGTGACTGTTTGTAAAGAAAATCAGCAACCTTATAAATAGCGTAATTTTTTTCTTTAGAAACATCAGAATATAAATCTCCATTAGTTAGTTCGTTAATCAACTCACCTAATTTTAAAGAGTTGCTTTTTATAATTAATCCGTTAAAATTAATTATCCAAGGTGTATATAAATAGTTTGGTTTGTCGTCTGAATTTTCTATGGTCAAGACTTCTCCGTTTTTAAAAGTAATTGTCATTTTTCTCCAAACAGTTGTGGTACTCCAATTGCCATATCCAGTATTAAATACTTGGTTAATGACAGTATCTGGAATCGAATCAAAACTGTCAGCCACATTTTTGTAAAAATTAAAGTCTGTGTTTTCACCTGGAAAAGTGTAATAGTTGTCGTAGTCAAAACGGTCGTAACCTTTTTTCTTTATTTTCTGTTCTTCTTTACCGATGAAATTTTTGAAGTTGTCCAAATCTTTTTTTGAAATTTCTAAATCGTTTACAGTTAGTTTTTTGAAACGAGAATTATTAATTTCATTAACTATATCATTTAATATTTTTGGACTTATTTCTTTGTCCATTTTTGACAAAAATTGTTTTCCTTTTTTGATTAATTTAAAGGTGTTATTTTTTAATTGATACTCTTTGTATTGTTTATCATTATGAAAACAACCTTGACTACCAATTTCAATCGAAAACTTTTCTATTTTATTCGCTGATAAATTGAAAAGCGATTTTGGAAGTTCATATTTAGTGGTTTTTTGTTCATCAATGTCTACAACCAACCTTTGGTCTAAATAATTGTCAGCAATTACAATTTGTTTTTTGAAAATGACTGCATTCGAAACATTGATAGGTAATTCCATAAATCGATACCATTCTGTTCTTTTTTTATCAAATCTTAAAACAGTATTTCCATCAAAGCCAATTTCTTCACCTTTGTAATTTACCTTTAAATAAGGCTCACTAATTGGCACTTCATTTGTCATAAGTTTTGAAACAATAAAATCGTTTTTGTTGATTTTATAAATTTCACCGTAAGTAAAAGCGAAAAGACTATTGTTTTTTGTATTAATGGCTATTGGTAGACTTCTCAATTGTTTATTGGATTGCCAAATAGAAACGAAACTTGAATCCCTTAAGTCGATTTTTAAATCTTTGTCAATTAAATAAATACACTCATCAGATGTAGTTTCAAAGTCAGCTATATTTGGTAATTCTATCCAGTCAATATTATCACTTTTTGTATAGAAAACATTTCCTTGTTGATTGATAATATAATAGTCTCCAAAAATCCTTATTTTTTTTATGTCAGGTCTATGTTCTTTAGAAAGCCTCTTATATTTTTTTTGGTCTAAAGGCGTTGGTAATCTTTCCCAAGTTAAACAGTTGTCAGTCGTTTTGTATAATACGTTCCAAAAAGAGCCAAACAAGCCTGTTTTTTCATCTTTAGCAAAGTGAATTGTTGCAAATCTTAATGCATTTTCATTTCCTGCCTTATCAAAGCTTTTCCAAGTTTTTCCACTATTTTCAGTATAGTAAATAAGTTGAGAATTTCCACTCATCCAAGCTTTTCCATTATCGTTAATGTAAGCAGCATCAATCCAACTACTTTTACCAAATTTTACTTTATCCCAATTTAATCCACCATCTTCTGACCTATAGACAAAATCTGTATTAGAATTTTCTCCGTGTATGTAGCCAGAAATCATCATTATTTTTTCTGAAAAGAAGTTAACACGCTCAAAAGTTCCTCCGAAGTCCATTGATAAGGGGTCTTTTGTTCCTAAAGGACCAAAACTCCATAATTCGCCAATTTTATCTGTATAATAGGTATTACCAGCTTTTGTAGCGAGCCATATTTTTTCGGAAGGTGAAACACCTATTTCTGAAATTCCTCCACTTATAGGAAGATTCGCTAAATAGTTGTCTTGACTAAACGTTGTTAGCGGTAAAATTAATGTTATTAGTAAAAGTAATTTCCTCATTGTTTAATTCGTTTCCACGAAGTTAATTCTGTTCGTTCAATTTAAAAATCCAGATTGAGTGAACTATGCTTTTCAGTTAGTTAACTATTCAGTTTCTTGTTTGTAAAGGGTTTCGTCTAATTGTGGGCAACTTTGTGATATGAGTCCGTTTCAATGACTTATATCAGACGTTAACGAAGTTAGTTGAAAATTTTATGAAAGTCAATATGTGTTGGTGTATTACTTTAGAGTTTCTGTTAGTTTCTTTAACTTGGTAACAAATTAGAATTCCAATGAAAAAAACACTACAAATAGGTAATGGATTAGCATTAGGTTCAACGATATTTATCAATTATCTATCTAATACTGGTGTAATGAATAATACAACCATTGGTGAAGTTTCAGATAGCTACAGATCTTTGTTTACACCAGCTGGTTACACCTTCGCTATTTGGGGAATTATCTATCTATTACTTTTTGCTTTCGCTATATATCAAGGTAGAAGCCTATTTGTAAAAGTCAAGAATGACGACTTTGTCCTCAAAACAGGCTGGTGGTTTATATTGTCTTGTGTGTTTAATTCCCTTTGGGTATTCGCTTGGATATATGAGCATACAGATTGGTCTTGTGTGTTTATCTTTTTGTTGTTCTTTTCATTGCTTAAAATTGTTTGGAATAATAGAATGGAATTAGATGACGAACGTTTTCCTGTTGTGGCATTTGTTTGGTGGCCATTTGTTATTTATAGTGGTTGGGTAGCTGTTGCAAGTATCGCTAACGTCTCTACTTATTTAATAAAGATAGAATGGAAGGGCTTTGGCTTATCAGAAATAACCTGGACGATACTTATGATTGGTATTGCTGTGGTGATAAATGTAGCAATCACATGGAAACGTAACATGAGAGAATTTGCTCTTGTTGGTGCTTGGGCTTTTGTTGGTATTGCCAACGCTAATAAAGGCATTAATGATGCTATCGCTGCTATTGCATTTGTTAGTGCTGGTTTATTGCTTTTTAGTGCTGCAATTCATGGTTTTAAAAACAGAGCTACTAATCCATTTGTTAAGTTTCAACAATGGAAAGCAACAAGAGGGTCAGAATAAGTTATTATTAGTTGTATCGTCGAATAAAATAAATGTACCTTCGCGCCAAATTAAAGGAGTGACCTAAACCGTATAGAGTTTGCTTCATAAACTTTATATATGTCATTTGAATTATTAGGCTTATCTGAGCCATTATTGCGTGCGATTAGTAAAAAAGGCTACGAAACGCCATCACCTATACAGACCAAAGCCATTCCGCCAGTTTTAGAAGGAAAAGATGTTTTAGCTTCTGCACAAACTGGCACAGGAAAAACAGCAGGTTTTACATTACCATTATTACATATTTTATCTGAAAACCCAAAACAAAAGTACAGACCAATACGTGCTTTGGTATTAACTCCAACACGAGAGTTAGCAGCTCAGGTCTATGCTAACGTTAAAGAATATAGTGAGTTTTTAAATTTAAGAAGCGCTGTTATTTTTGGTGGAGTCAATCAGAAGCCACAGGTGGCAACGATAAGGCAAGGTGTAGATATTTTAGTAGCGACTCCAGGTCGACTGTTAGATTTAGAAAGTCAAGGAGCGTTATCTTTAAAACGTGTCGAAATATTTGTTTTAGACGAAGCAGATCGTATGTTAGATATGGGTTTTTTACGCGATATAGAACGCGTGATGAAACTTATGCCAGATAAGCGACAGAATCTTATGTTCTCTGCAACCTTCTCTAAAGATATTAAGAAATTGGCCTATTCTATTCTTAATAACCCAGTACAGGTTGAAGCAACTCCAGAAAACACTGCTGTTGAAATTATTGAACAAAAAGTGTATCGCGTAGCGAAGGGTAAAAAAACAGGCCTAATTATTAAGCTAATTTCTGATGGAAATTGGAAGCAAGTTCTAGTATTTACCAGAACAAAACATGGTGCCAATAAGCTTTGTAAAAAGATGATTAGTGCTGGTATTTCTGCGGCAGCTATTCATGGAAATAAAAGTCAAGGTGCCAGAACTAAAGCTTTAGCTGGATTCAAAAACGGTTCTGTTCGAGTTTTAGTCGCTACAGATATTGCGGCTCGTGGTTTAGATATTCCGTTATTACCGCATGTTATTAATTTTGAATTACCAAATATTTCAGAAGACTATGTACACCGAATAGGTAGAACAGGTAGAGCAGGAGCAAGTGGTGAAGCTATCTCTTTAGTAAGTGCTGATGAAACGACTTATCTAAGAGATATTCAGAAGTTAATCGATATGAAGATTCCTGTAGAAATTGTTGAGGGTTTTGAGCCAGATCCTAATGCGTCTACTGAACCTGTAAAACCAGGACAGAATAGAAACCAAGGTCGTGGTCGAAATTCAAATTCTAGAAATAGCTCTAGAAATAACTCAGGGAACAAGAAGAATTCTAGTCGAAACAGAAATCGCAGAAGATCTGATAATAGAGGATAGTAGTGACACCAATTTTAAAAACTAAAATCATAGAGGTTTGTGATAAAAAAATAGCACAAAAAGGATCCAATGTAGGCTTGTCTTTTTATGCTTTTTTTGCTAATAAAAATGATAATCCAGAATTATTAATGGAAGCCGCAACTTGGTGGATACAAACACATCAATTGAATCATTTTGAGAAAGCCATAAAGATTAAAGAATTAGTTAAAAACTTGTAATTTGTCTACACAAGCTAACAACCCTTTACACGGAATAAAACTAGAACAGATGATTACTGAACTACAAGCGTATTACGGATGGGAGTATATGGGTTATCAGGTTAATATTCGTTGTTTTACACACGATCCATCAGTAAAATCTAGTTTAAAATTTTTGCGACGTACACCTTGGGCACGCACTAAGGTAGAGACTATGTATTTAGAGATGTTACGAAAGAAGCGTTAATATTAACACTAGTTTATTTTAATTTATCAGCAACCCATTTCTGTAATTCAGAAGTATCCATTTTTATGAGCTTCTCAATTCTTTTGTCTTTTTTTAGTCCATCGCCTTTATTGGCAGAATATACTTTAATAATACTGTTTATTCCAGCTATGTTACCTGATTCAATATTATCTTTTTCGGAAGGATTTTGGATGACATATTTTATCCATCCACCTAAAAAAATCATTAATAGTTCGGGATTCTTTTTTGTCAAATCTAACTGAAAGGCTTGCATTTCAATAGTTACTGTAGGAGTTCCTGTTGCCCATTGCATCAAAAAAGCATTAGCTAATGTTCTTTTATCAGAATTTTGATTTACAGGTGTGTTTTCTAACCAATTTATACAATTTAAAATATCTGTTTCATATTTTTTATAGTCTTCAGCAGATTCTAATTTCACATTGTTTGGAATTTTAAATTCTTGCGATAAACTAGTTTGAATAAATAGAATAATTAAAATTGAGGTAACAATTGATTTCGGAATTTTCATAATTTGAGATACTTTAATTTTTAATATTCTTCTAATATGGTGAATAATCAGTTGAGATTCATTTTAAATTAGGTGTCTATTTAACATTCTATCCATTAATCTCAATATAAATATACCGAAGTATTAAGTGCTAGTAACTAACATTAAAAGAATTTTCTACAGTTTTGGTAATATTTTATTCTTCTTCTTGTCTAAATAGTGTCTCAGAACTCCACCTTTAACATTATTAACATCAAACTCTACTATAAAAGCGTTTTCGTCTATGTTGTCAATGATTCGGTGCATTTTTTTAATATCAATACGATTGATAATGGTATGAATAATATCAAAATCTTCTTGTTTGCCTTGACTACCAAAACCTTTTGAGCCTTTGTAGGTGGTTAAACCTGCTCCTAACTCTTTCATAATAGCCAATTTTATTTCTATATATTTCTTAGACACTATGGTTACACCAATAAAATCTTCAAAACCTTCAATAGTGAGATCAGTGACTTTTGCAGTTACGATATAGGTAAGAATAGAATAAAGGGCCACTTCAGTAGAAATAACCCAAGCCGTTATACTAAATAGAATAATATTAAAAAGCAAAATTACCTGACCAATACTAAAACCGAATTTATCATTTAGATATACACCTAAAATTTCAGAACCATCTAGCACAGAACCATTGCGTATTGATATGCCAATGCCTGCACCTAAAAACAAGCCTCCAAAAATTGAAATTAAAAGTTTATCGTCAGTGATAGTACCGAAGTTCTCAAAATGAATAAAGAGCGCCAAGCCAAGAATACTAATAATTGATTTTATTACAATTCGTTTAGAAACTGTGTAATAGCCTAATATTAAAAATGGAATACTAAAGATGATTAACAAAATAGAAAGGCTAATATCTATTTGTGTTCGCACTAATAGAGCCATTCCCGTAACACCTCCATCTAAAAATCCGTTTGGTAATAAGAATGCTTTTAATCCTATGCTGGCAAGGATTATACCGAGTATAATTTGTCCGTATTCTGAAATATAATTATAAGTTTTAGAGTGTCTCAAGTCTTAAGTTTTTGCGTAATTGAAAATAATAAAATCAATCTTTATAAATGCGAAAAATCCTCTAAAGACTAGAGGATTTTTATATAAGTATGATAAAAAAGTTTATTTATACTAATTAACCCTTTTTCACTTTAACTTTCTCAGCTTTTTTTGTTTGCTTAAGACTTCTAGGTGTTTCAAAAAAGACCTTGAATTCGGCTTTATCAACAGTTCCATTTTTATCGGTATCCATGCTTGCAAAACGCTTTTCAACTTGCGTTTCCTTAGATGGGTCCTTCATTCTTTTGGCTTTAAACTCCTCTAGAGTAATAATGTCGTCTGCATTAGCATCCAAATGCTTAAACATTTTCTCAGATTTGTCTTTCTTTACCTCAAGCTTTTCTTGTGCTCCTGCAAAAGAAAAAGAAGCTACAGCGATTATAAAAATACTGGCTTTTAATGTTTTAGATATCATTGTTTTAAGATTTAGGTGTTAAACAAAATATTGGACTAATATAGTTGAAAAAAGTTTAATAGGTAAAAAACGTCCTAAAATATCTCTTTGATATCATCTTCGTCATCCTCTTCTTTTGTTACTTCTACATTTTCAATTAGATTTTTAGGTAAGTTATCTTTTTGCGAAAACTTTAAAGGAAATGGCACAATACAAGCCAACATAATCATAAAAATTAAGGCAATTAACCTAAAAGTTTTTTTAATCTTCATAATATAACAGCGTATAGCATCTACAGGGTTGAGATGCAATTAATAATAGATAATTATTAGCCTATAAAGGCTACATATAACTACTATACGATGTTATTATAAGTTGTTTGGTGTGTGGTAAATGGATAGAACTTGGTATGAAGTTGTTTAGCTCTAAGCCAAAGATTTTTAGCAGTATATGTGCTATAAGAATTTTTTTGATGTAAATCTTGAGTGCTTTTAAGTGTTTTAAATGAATACGTTGCATATTTGAAAAAAGAAACAAAAGCAATTTTGTCTACATCTTGAAATTGAAAGCAGAAACTTGTGTCTTCGTCTTTGTCACTTATAACTAATGCCGATTTAAGGGCTTCACTAGGTGAGTTATTTGTAACTCCAGAAAACGAGACTAAACTTAAGACAAGCGTCAATCCGAAAAACAAAATATTTATGTTTTTTGAGAGTTTCATACTCAAAGATAATAAAGTTTATTTATAACTCTAGTTGTCTTAAGCCTTCATAAACAATAATACTCACTGCATTGGCAAGATTTAAGCTTCTAATCTCCTTACTATATAATGGAATTTTGAAAAGACGATTTTGATGCATTTCTATTAACGTTTTTGGCAAACCAACAGATTCTTTGCCAAAGATGAGGAACATATTGTCAGTATAAGATATATCCCAATGCGATTGCGTGCCATGGCTAGATAAGAATATCATTTCAGACTTTTTATTTTTTATAAAGAAATCATCAATAGAATCGTAATAAATGACGTCTAAATGTTGCCAATAATCTAAACCAGCACGTCTAAGTCGTTTATCATCAATTTCGAAACCAAAAGGTTTTACCAAATGTAGTCTTGAACCTGATGCCAATGCTAAACGACCAATATTACCAGTATTGTTGGGAATTTCAGGTTCTATGAGGACGATGTTCAGTGGCATATTTTTGAATCAGTTTTGTCATTCTGAACTTGTTTCAGAATCTCACTTTTTAATCTTTAAAATGATTAATCGTATCAATAATGCAAAAGGAAAACCATGAAGCAAAACATCAAAATAATCTTTCGCTACCATTCCATTTGCACCTCCACTAATCCAGCGCAATTTCCCTAAAAGATGTGGTTCAGGGAAAAAAGGTGCTAAACCTAGAGTTAGGCAAAGCAGTATAATTATTCTCCAATCATTTAAGACTTTCACAATATAGTATCAACAAATTTATCAATAGAATTTACACCGTTAGTGGTCAAATGCTTAATAAAAGCACTACCAATAATTGCTCCTTTAGCATATTCAGTGGCTTGTAAAAACGTGTCATTATTTGAAATGCCAAAACCTACTATCTGTGGACTATTAAGATTCATATTGGCAATACGTTCAAAATATTCAGTTTGCTCATTACCAAATCCAACTTTTGCTCCGGTTGTACTCGCAGAACTTACCATATAAATGAATCCATCAGAAACAGAATCGATATAATGAATACGCTCATCTGAAGTTTGTGGTGTAATTAAGAAGACATTGATTAAACCATATTTTTCAAATGTTTCTTTGTATTCTGAGTTATATACATCAACTGGTAAATCTGGTATAATGAGACCATCCACACCCACGTCGCTGCATTTTTTACAAAATGCTTCTACTCCATATTGCAACATCGGGTTAAAATAGCCCATAATAATTAATGGAATTGATACCGACTGACGAATATCTTTTAATTGCTCAAAAAGGATATCGCTCGTCATACCGTTTTTTAATGCTTGTGTAGAACTTGCTTGTATCGTTGGGCCATCAGCCAATGGATCACTAAAAGGTAATCCAATTTCTATCATATCGACACCACTTTTTTCAAGATTTTTAATAACTGGTACTGTATCTTCAATGTTAGGGTAACCAGCTGTAAAGTATATAGATAAGAGTTTTTTATCTTCTTTTAGTTTTTGATTTATTCTGTTCATACTTATAACTTAAAATAATCAATATAATTCTGTAAATCTTTATCTCCACGGCCAGAAAGGTTTACGACTACAATATCATCTGGTTTAAATTTTTTGTGTTCAAAAACTGCCAAAGCATGTGAAGTTTCAATTGCCGGAATAATTCCTTCTAATTGGCATAATTCTAACCCAGAAGTCATGGCTTCATCGTCTGTAATCGCAATGAATTCTGCACGTCCTGTTTTGTAAAGATTGGCATGCATTGGGCCAACACCTGGATAGTCTAAGCCTGCCGAAATAGAATAAGGTTCTGTAATTTGTCCATCTTTTGTTTGCATTAGCAGAGTTTTGCTGCCGTGAATAATGCCTTCTTTTCCCAAAACTGACGTTGCAGCACTTTCACCAGAGTCTACACCTTTTCCAGCAGCTTCAACAGCTATGATATTTACATCTTCATTATCTAAATAGTGATAATAGGTGCCTGCAGCATTACTCCCACCACCAACACAAGCAATTAAATAATCTGGGTTTTCTGTGCCTTCTTTTTCTAATAATTGACTTTTAATTTCTTCCGAAACTACGGCCTGAAATTTAGCCACCATATCTGGATAGGGATGAGGTCCTACCACACTTCCAATAATATAATGCGTGTCAACAGGATTATTTATCCAATCTCGAATGGCTTCGTTAGTAGCATCTTTCAAAGTTCTGCTACCTGATAGCGCAGGCACAACTTTAGCTCCTAACATTTTCATACGTGCTACATTTGGAGCTTGACGAGCAATATCAATTTCTCCCATGTAAACAATACACTCTATTCCCATCAGAGCACATACTGTTGCAGTAGCTACACCATGCTGACCAGCCCCAGTTTCTGCAATTATTCTGTTCTTACCTAAACGTTTAGCCATCAGGATTTGTCCAATGGTATTATTGATTTTATGTGCACCAGTATGGTTTAAATCTTCACGCTTTAGATAAATTTTGGTATTGTATTTTTCTGAAAGTCTTTTGGCTAAATAGAGAGGTGAAGGTCTGCCCACATAATCTTTTAATAAGGCATTAAATTCTTCCTGAAATGAAGGTTCTGCCATTATTTTAAGATAGTTCTGTCGTAATTCTTCTACATTTGGATACAGCATTTCTGGGATGTAAGCTCCACCAAACTCACCGTAATATCCTTTTTCGTTGACATTGTAACTCATAATAAATTTTCTGTTTTCAATAGCAGTGCAAGTTAACGAATTTGAAGGTAAATTAGAATTACAATTGGTTTTGTTTTAAGCAAAAATAATAGGGTTTAATTGCGATATTTATATTTGAATACATTGCTGAATGTTTCGTTTTTCTTAATATTCGCAACGCTGGACTTCGCCGAATATTACTAAGGTTCTTTGCGCGCTCTCAACATTTTACTCATTTCATTTTGTTAAATACTTCGTTGCCCTAAGCATTTCGCGTTTTCCTGGTGGCCCAGGAAGTCGCTCTACAGTAAATCCAACCGCTAGCATGGCTCTTCTCACACTACCTTTAGCAGAATATGTTACTAAAACACCATTATCTCTGAGTGCTTTGTACATAATTTTAAAAATATCTTCTGTCCATAAATCGGGTTGTACTCGAGCACCAAAGGCATCAAAATAGATGATATCGAATTCATTTTCAGCATTTATATCCTTAAAGTATTTTTTTTGCTTTTCTAATTGGAATGTTGTTGTAATGTTATGTTGTGCTTCCCAAGGTGAAGTGTGTAGTTTTTGAAAAATATCAGTATGCGCTTCAGAAATTAACTCTACATAATTGAGTTGATTAATTTCTTCAAAATCTACAGGATAAGCTTCTACACCAACATAATTGATATTTAGATTATTTTTCTTAACTTCAATAAGTGTTAGGAAGGCATTGAGTCCTGTGCCGAAGCCTATTTCTAGGATTGAAATGGGCTTGGATTCTAAAACCTGTTCAGAATAAAAAAGCAAACCATGTTTTAAAAACACATGGTTTGCCTCTTGAATTGCACCATGGACGGAATGATACTGTTCGTTCCAATCCTCTATCTGTATGGTTTTAGATCCATCTGATGTGGTGATTATTTTTCGTTTCAAACTTATTTAATCAACAATTTTTTAATTCTTGGTATTGGTCCAACACATTCAGTTTTATGACATGCTAAACACATATTGATGTTGTTGTTATATCGTGTTCTTAAATCTAATCTAGATAAGGTGTCTAATACCTTCATTTGACTATTGATATATGCTGGAGCAAAACCATTAAAAATTGAATTTCTGCCACTCGAGTCTGTCATCTCAGCCGAATGAATTTTTAAAAACCGTTCTGGCATTTGCTCTAAATCTTCATTAGATAAAATTGCCGATTTAAGTGACGCGTTATACTCATAAAACTCGTTCATGAGGTTCGCCATTTCTGAAGGCTGATAAACTATCAATTCTTCTTTTTTCTCTTCTTTAACTTCTTTTTTGCAAGCGCTGATTGTTACAACAAAAATTAAGAAGAAGAGTGTCTTATACTTATTGCTTAAGCAATACACCATCTGCTTCAAAGGCATACGTACGCTCAGGTACAGTAATCGCTGCTATTTCTTCTGCAGATTTACCAGCATCTTCTGCATAATGTTTTAAGTCATCTACTGATGTTTCGGTCACAAAAGCCTTACCATTAATCACAACTTCGCCAGTTGCATTTAGTGGCATAAAAAAGCCATAATCTTTAAAAGTTACTCTTATTACATCCTCATTACCAACGTCCAATTTCATCCAACAGCCTTTTTTGGAGCACACTTCAGCAATAGTACCTCTCATTTTGGAATTAACCGTATCGCCAACTTTCATGTTTTTATAATGCTCCATCATACGCTCAGCCGATAAAGCATCTGCATCATTTATTTCCATACCAAAGGAAGCATAAGCAATTTCTTTTTTTACCTCTTCCATTTTATTTTCAGTAGTTTTTACTTCATTTTTACAAGCTGTAAAAGCTAAACAGAGTGCTGTAAATAAGATTATTTTTTTCATTATTTATGAGTTTTAATTGATTAATTATCGAATTACAAATTTACACAATTTAGAGGAATTTTGCCTTTTTTTAACGGTAATGATTACGTATTTTTGCTTTATAAATTATTGAAAATTATGGCTATTAGTACAGGCAATATTGAAGTTGAAATGTCCCAAACTTCTAAAATTAATGATGTTGATTTTAGTAATTTGAGTTTTGGTCGTGTTTTTTCAGATCATATGTTTGTATGTGATTATGAGGATGGACAATGGCAAACACCCAAAATTATGCCTTATCAGGCTATAAGTTTAGAACCTTCTGCAAAGATTTTTCATTATGGACAGTCTATCTTCGAAGGTATGAAGGCTTACAGAGATTCAGAAAACAATGTGTTTTTATTTAGACCAATGGATAATGTTAAGCGAATGAATATTTCTGCCAAACGTTTGGCTATGCCAGAAATACCAGAAGCATATTTTATGAATGGTCTTAAAGAACTTTTGAAGATTGAAAAAGACTGGATCCCAACCACGGATGGCAGTGCTCTTTACGTTCGCCCATTTATGTTTGCCACTGGTAAAGGATTTCATGCTTCGCCAGCTGATTCTTATAAGTTTATTATAGCTTGTGCACCTTCTGGACCTTATTTTTCTGGAAAAGTAAACGTACTTATTGAAGAACATTATTCGCGTTCTGCGAATGGTGGTGTTGGTTTTGCAAAGGCTGGTGGTAATTATGCGGGTCAATTTTATCCTACTCAATTAGCTAAAGAAAAAGGCTATCAGCAGGTAATTTGGACAGATGATAATACTCACGAATATATTGAAGAAGCTGGAGCTATGAATATATTCGTAAGAATTAATGACACCTTACTTACTGTACCAACAAGCGATAGAATATTAGATGGTATAACAAGAAAAAGTATTTTAACCATTGCGGAAGCAGAAGGTATTAAAACTGAAGTAAGAAAAATCAAAGTTTCTGAACTTGTTGAGGCATCAGAAAACGGAAGTCTTAAAGAACTTTTTGGTGCTGGTACAGCAGCTGTTATTTCACCTATTTCTGGTTTTGGTTTTAAGGGTAAAGATTACGAATTACCAGTTCTAGAAAACACCTATGGTGCTTCGCTAAAAAAGCGTATTACAGATATACAAACTAACCAATCAAATGATCCTTTTGGATGGCGTGTAAAAGTGTGTTAGATTTTGTTTGGTAGTTGAAATGCTAACTATTTGTCTAAAATTTCTTTTATGTGTGGTTTAAAGTAATTAGGTCCTTTTAGTACTTTTCCATCTTCTCTATAAATTGGTTCACCATCTTCGCCTAATTTGCTCATATTACTGCGTTGTATTTCTTCAAAGACTTCTTCTATTTTATGCTGCATACCGTGTTCTATTATTGTTCCGCATAATATGTAAAGCATATCACCCAAAGCATCTGCAACTTCAACTAAATCATTGTCATTAGCGGCCTCTAGGTATTCTTCATTTTCTTCGCGCATTAATTTATAACGAAGCATATTTTTTTCTATGCCTAAGTTGGCTTTTGGTGTTTCACGATGACCTATTTTAAAGGCGGTATGAAATGCTTTTACAGCATTGATTTTATCTTGCATAGTATGTTAGTTTATTAGTCGCTTAATTGCTATTTTTGCATAAAAATAAACTAATGTTTAGTACTGGTCAATTGATTTTTGGAATATTATTTTTTATAGCCTTTGTTATAATTATTTCCTATCAGTACCGTAAAGATCTTCCACTTCACAAAAAACATTATAAAGGTACTATTTGGGTACTTATTGCATTTATAGGTTTTATAGCTATGATTGCTGCGGTTAAATTTATTTTTATATAATCTCTTTTTTTAGGTAGTTTGCCCTACTTTTCCTGTTAATTCCTAATTATTTTATAACTTAATGACTTTAATATACCCCTTATTGGGTATGTTGTGATGTTTTCCTACTTCGCATCTTTGTTTTCGTAACTAACCATTAAAACCCTATACAAATGAAAGCTAAATTTTTTAGACTAGGATTATTAACACTTATGCTTGTTGCATTTTATGGATGTTGTGAGAAATGTGAAAAAGACAAAAAAGATTATGAGATTAAGATTGAAAATTGTGAAGAAAAATTGGAAGCTATTGAAGGCTATCTAGATTTGCCATTTGGATTTGCACAATACATTCCTAATTCATTCGATTTTTGCAATACAGAAGAATCAATTACGCCTAAAAACGATTACAACACTGTAACAGGAATAGCTAATTTTTCAATTCCTATACCAAAAGGATCAAATTTAAAGTTTATAAAAAAAGATAATGATACCTTATATTATGAATGTAATGGTCATGGTAAAATAGAATATAATGACAAAGACTTAATTATTGAAAATAAGACTGTAGCTAACTTGGCCAGAGAAGAAAAATACAGAATTTGGATAGAAGTAACTTTTAAAAATTTTAAAGAAGATACTTGTAATGAATTAATTATTTTTCAAGAAAAAAAGAAAAAGTCAGAAGTTCAAGGACTACCTCTTAATTAATTTATCATCAAGAAGACCGCCTTCCTATTAATAGTGTTATTTGTAGAGTCATTCTGTTTCTCACAGAATGACTCTACATACTATTATTTTGATAGAATAACTCCAAATGAAACAATTATAAATAAAATAAAATCATCATCAACTTTTATCGATAAAGAGTATTATAAGTTAATTTATTATAGTAAATTAAGGGATAAGGATTCTATATCAAAATATATAAAATCTGTTGAGTCTATTAAAAATTTATCGGAAACAAGGTTAGCTAAATTTTCATATTTTAAGGCTTATTATCATAGAATTTCTCAAAATGATTCTCTAAGTTTCATATATCATAATGAAGCATTGAAAATAGGTGAAAAAATTCAAGATACATTAACAATATTAGCCGCTCTCTCTGGTTTATCTCAATCAACTAATTATATTGATAAAAAGCCTTACAGGTTGGATTACATTGAGCAACTTAGAAGTCAAGCTGAAAAATTTAATAATATTAAATTTAAAATTTCTGCATCTTTTCTAAGAGGAAACTATTATCTATTTAGAGATAACGATTCTATGGCTTTAAAAAAATATAAGGAAACATTAAAATTCAGATTTACAAAACGAGATAGCACAATTCTTCTGAGAACACTTTCTAATATTGGTGTTATGTACAGTGAAGACTTAAATATGCCTGATTCTGCTTTATTTTATTATAATAAACGTTATAATATCATTATTAATAACAAAGCCTTTCAAAGTTCAAATAATTACTTCAATTCATTTATCAATTTAGGTACTGCTTATAATTACAAAAGTGAATTAGATAAAGCATTATTTTTTACTTTAAAGGCAGATTCTGTTCCAATAGTAGAAAATATTCTTAGTAGAAAAGCAATAGTAAAACAAAACTTAGCAGACATATATGCTAAACTTGGTAATTATAAAAAAGCATATCATAACTTTAGTGAGTATTATAAATTGTCTGATAGCATAAAATCAGAAAAACATAGAGAAGCAATTGCTAGCTTAGATTTTGAAAAGGTAAGAGCTGAGAAAGCCGAAAGTGATAAAAGAAGTTTTGTAAGTGAATCCAAAAGAAAGCAAAATGAAAACATAGCCATAGGTCTTGGAGGAAGCTTAGCCTTGGGAAGTGTAATAGCATTCTTAATATTCAAAAACACCAAACGTAAACAAAAACTAGCAGAACAAGAAAAAGAAATTGAATCTCAAAAATTAGCAACTGTTTTAAAAGAACAGGAGCTTACAGCTATCGATGCCATGATTGAAGGCCAAGAAAAAGAGCGGCAACGTATTGCTAATGATCTACATGATGATTTAGGTGGACTTATGGCTAATGTTAAACTGCATTTTAATGCTTTAAAAGATAAAGATTCGCCAGAACTTTTTGATAAAACTAATAATTTAATAGAAGAAGCCTACCAAAAAGTACGCAGTGTTGCTCATGCTAAGAATTCTGGTGTGATTGCCAAGCAAGGACTTCTAAAAGCGGTAAGAAACATGGCAGATAAAGTGTCTACTTCTAATAAAATACAAATAGATGTTTTAGACCATGGATTGGACAATCGTTTAGAGAATAGTTTAGAGTTGACATTGTTTAGAGTTATTCAAGAATTAATAACCAATGTCATTAAACATGCTCAAGCTACTGAAACTACTATCCATTTAACCAATCATGAGGATAGTATTAATATTATGGTAGAAGATAATGGTAAGGGATTTAACCCAAGTCAAATCACAAAAATTAATAAGGGTATGGGTATTAGCAGTATTGATAAGCGTGTTGAGCACTTGGATGGTAAACTCACTATTGAGTCTGATAAAAACAAAGGAACTACAGTAATAATAGATATACCATTATGATAAGATTAGCTATAGCAGAAGATCATCAATCTCTTATAGACGGTATTAAATTGCTGTTAGAATATGAAGAAGATATAGAAATTGTTGGTACATCTAATGATGGTGAGGCCCTTTTAAAGCTAGTACGTTTGAAACAACCCAATGTGGTAATTACTGATATTAGAATGCCAAAAATGGATGGTATTACAGCTACAAAGCATATTAAAAAAGAACTTCCACATACCAAAGTATTGGCCTTTACCATGTTTGATCAAAAAGATGCTATACAACAGATGTTAGACGCTGGAGCAAGTGGTTATTTACTTAAAAATTCACCTTTAGAAGATGTATTAAAAGCCATAAGATCAGTTTATAAAGGCAATACTTTTTACGATGCTAATATTGAAGTTAATGCGGAAGATAATAGTAATAAAAAAGCCAAAGGTGTTTTAACCAAGCGACAAACTGAAATCCTGGGACTAATTGCTCAAGGTAAAACCTCTAGAGAAATTGCTGATGAGCTTTTTATTGGTATTCATACGGTAGATACGCATCGCAAAAATATGGCACGTATTCTGGATTTGAAAGGTAAAGGTGAACTAATGCGTTATGCTTTAGAGAAAAAATATAGATTTTAATAAATACCATTTATTGGGTATTTTAAACTTGATTATAATTTTTAAAATTTGAATACTATTAACCATTATACCTAACTATGAAAAAAATATTACTTTCTTTATTCACCATCTCCCTATTGATGTCATGCTCAACAACCAAACTTAATAGCTATGGTACAGTAAACTCTAATGCTTACCAAAAGATTAAGACCCAAGCTGAATTAGCTCATTTAGAAATAACGAAAGCCTCAAGTCCTAGGACAATAGCCATGAGTAGTATAGATATTAGTGGTATTTCTGGCACTGAACTTATTATTGAGCAATTATTAAAGTTGCCCGATTACCTAGGAAAAATTATCAAAGACAGAAAAAAGAAGTTTACGCAAACTTATAAAGCCAAAAACACCTTAGATTTTGAAACCGAAGTAGCTAATAGTAAAAAAAGCTATGATATAAATTTACCAGAGTTAAATTTTAGCAGAAAAATATTCTCAAAATCTATAGAGACGAATGCATTAGAACTATCGCTAACTCCAAAATTAATTGATGAAAAGTCGCTTTTTGTTTTTAAGATTATAGATGTTAATATGACTTATACAAAGTCGAAATCAACTAAAAAGTATCCCTTTGTTAATTTAAATATTGTTATTAAATGTACCTATTACGATAAACAAGATGATAGTAGTTTTGTTGAAAAAACTCATACTGCTAATAGCATCGTAGTACCTTTTAAGAATGGTTTAGATTTCGGATCAGTATATAATGGAATAAATATATACAGTGATCCCTTTAAAGTACAAGGACTAAAAACGATAGAAGTAGAGGTAACAGAAATAAACCCCTATTATTTAAAATTAGAAGAGATGGAAACAAACTTGACAGAAAACAAAGATGATTTGTCAACTATACTGACTAAACTTACTGAATTAATTAAAGCCAAAGAATAAAAATAAAAGATATCATATTTCAAAAATCCCCAGTATTGGGGATTTTTTTGTGCCCTATTGTAGAATACATTTGATTAAAACATTTAACATCAGTAATTATGAAATCTAAGCAAGTTATTATCTCAACATTTTTTTCAACAGTTTGTGTCGTATTCATATTTAGTCTATTTAATTTTTCAGATAACGACTCCACAAAAGCAACTACATTTTCAGAAATGCCAATTGGTTCAATTATTATTTGGGCTGGGGAAGATATACCTGTTGGTTGGGAAATCTGTAGAGGCCAAATTAAAAACAAATTAGGAAACTCAAATCTATATCAAGCCATTGGTGGTTATTGGAATGAAGACAATGGTTTAGGCACTGACTTTTTTCAATTACCAGATCTAAGAGGTGTTTTTCTAAGAGGTGTTAATGGTTCTAGAAACGATATTTATAAAGACGAAAGCAGTAGAACTAGCGTCACAGGAAATTCAATTTTTGATAATACTGTAGGTAGTTTTCAAAGCGATGAATTTCAATCTCATAATCATGGGGGAGGAATTCATAAGCATTCTACAAAAAAACACGCTCATAGTTTAAAAGTATGGGATAGAGACAATATACGTAGAGATAGAGCTTCAGCGGCATATATAGGTACAACTCAAAGAGGAACTGCAAATACCGAATCGGAAACTGTAATTGTTAATAATTCTGAAACCGTAATCAATTATGAAGGTGCAAACGAGACCGTTCCAAAAAATGCCTACATACACTATATCATAAAAGTGTTATAGTCATTTCTAATTTAATATCAATAAATAATAAATCTTACTATTATGAAAACTATATATACATCTATAAGATCTTTAATAATTGCTTCTTTTAGTCTTTTAATATTTGTTAGCTGTTGTCCTGACTGTAAAGATGATGGAGGTGATTCTTCATTAGACTCAGAATACGCTTTTGGTTATAATGGGGAAGATAACCTAAATACAACTCCCACAACTCCTAACTATGGTTTTGGTACAGGTAATTTACCAAATGCTATAGATATTAGTGATAGATTTCCGCCCATAGGAAATCAAGGAAACTATGGAACTTGTGTTGCTTGGGCTGTTGGATATAACCTAAAAACAGCACTAAATGCAATTGACAATAACTTGTCTTCTTCTGAATTAAATCAGGATTTTAATCAGTTTAGTGCTAAAGATTTATTCACAGCTATACCTAATTCTCAAAAGGGCTCTAATTGTGGAGGAACAAATTTTGATTCAGCATTTGATGTTTTACAACAACGTGGTATTGCAACAGAGCAAACGGTTCCTTATTATGCCTTAAATGATTGTTCTCAATCGAACTTACAATCTAGCTGGAATAATGAGGCTAATGATAACAAGATTAAGTATTGGAGGAAAATAGATCCTAGCATAAATACAATAAAGCAAAATATTGCTAATAATATACCTGTAGTATTTGGAGCGAAACTTTCAGATAATTTTGTAAGCTGGAATAGTAGTGCAGTACTATCCTCAAACACATCTTATAATAATGTTGGTCAGCATGCTTATCATGCAATGATAGTTTCTGGATACGACAATTCTAAAGGTGCTAATGGTGCTTTTAAAGTTATAAACTCTTGGGGAACTGGCTGGGGAAATAATGGTTATATATGGATTGATTATAATTTTTTCATTACAGAATTTGTTACAACTCCTGGTAACCAAAAGCCTCTATTTATTGCTGTTAATGAAGACGGAAACATCAATCCACCAGATGATTCTAATACAGGTGAAACTGGAGTGGATTTAGCCTCTTGGGTGTTTGCAGATAACTTTATAGAGGGTAACTATAGAGAATTATATTTTAATATTTATAATATTGGTAACTCTAGTGCTACACCTTCCTCAAACTGGGTAAATGCTTACATTTATTTTAATGCTTACAATGCTAATGATTATGGTATTTTATTTTATGATGAATATAATACCAGTGTAAGCTTAAATAGCTTCGATTGCCCAACAACTGATAACTGTATTTTTAATTACACAATACCAGCTGGTGGCAACTTTGCAGAAACTGTTTTTGGTCAATCTAACATCAATAGACAATATATCATTCCAAATTTAACAGGGTATTATTACCTTCTTTTAATAACAGATGCCAATGATAAGTTTCAAGAAATAGATGAATCCAATAATTTCTTCTATCCTTCTTTAACACCAGTACTTTTTCTTAATGGTCAAGTCTCTAGAGGAGTTGAAAATAATGATTCCACTTTTACTTATGAAAATCCCGAATTAGTTTCTGAAACGAAATTAAAAGAAGGAAAATCCAGCATAATTACAATAGAGGACTTCAATAACGCCTACACACAAGAAGAAATTAAAAATTTACTCAAAGCAGAATTTCATAATGGTGCATTTCAAAATAAATTAAGCTATTATTTAAGAGAAAATAAGACGAAGATTTATGGAAACTAATATTGATTCAAATGCTATACCAATACCTAATTAATATGCAATTATGAAAACTAGACAATACGTTCTAATACTAATCTTTACAATAGCTATGTCTTGTAAATCTAATCAGCCTAAAACCGATAAGTTAAACTCTTTTGAAATACTATCTAATAATGAAGGTCATTTATATATGGAGAATAAAACATTTGACAAAGAACTAGATTTCACAAGCTTTTCTAAAAGAATATTGATTGGTAAAGATTTATATAATACAAGTATAAAATACGATATCACATTTATTAATTGTGTGTTTAACAAAGCTGTTTTAGCTTATAAAAGCACAGATAAAAATTCTCATAATATTGCCAGCTTTTGGGGTCACGTAAATTTTATTGATTGTAAATTTATGGATGTTGTAAACTTCAGAGCAAGTAAATTTTTTGGACAATGTAATTTTACTAAATCAGAATTTTTAGATACTGTAAATTTTGAAGAAAGTTCATTTAGTTTAAACACCTATTTTAATTGGAGCTCTTTTGAAAAAGAAGTACGATTTCAAAATAGCTTTTTTAACCAGAAAGCTAATTTTATGAATACTACATTTTATAATAATGCAAGTTTTCAAAGCAGTATTTTTAATTCAGACGCACAATTTAGTTCAAGTAAATTTCATAAGTATACTGATTTTTCACTCACACAGCACCGAGCGAATACATTTTTTAATTTTTCAGAGTTTTATGATAGATTAGATATCAGTAATTCTGTATTCGCAAATGATATTTCTATGAATAATAGTTCTCATTTAAATACAACGTTCAGCGGAAGTAAGTTTATGGGAAGAACGAATTTTATAGAAATAAAAATTAAGAAAAATCTTGATTTTAAAAGCAGCTTTTTTCTGTTTGAAAAGCCAATGATAGAGGGTTTAATTGTTAAAAACGAATAAATCATGCTACCAGAATTATTTCATTTTGAATTACCAGAATTATTCAATAGTTTATTTTCCATTAAACAAATAACGATTTATAGTTATCCCTTTTGCATTCTTATAGCCTGCATAATAGCTTATCGTTTCTTTATATACGCACAAAACAAGTGTTTTGGTGAAATTCGCTTAAGACTAAATTTTTTATTTCTCTTAATCTTTATGGCTTTTATAGGTGGTAAGTTATTTTTAGTATTTGACAATCCAATGAACTACATGTCAAAAGTTTTTACTTTAGTTTTTTACACCTCAAGCGGATTCGTATTTTATGGATCTTTTATCTCATGTTTAATTTCAATTCTTATTGTGCTTTACAAAAAACAACTACCAATATTTAAATATCTAGATATAATTGCTATAGTTACTACGATATTGCATTGTATTGGCAGGTTGGGATGTTTTTTTGCTGGGTGTTGCTATGGTGTACCTACAGATTCGTTTTTAGGAGTTCATTTTGCAAATAATCATACTACAAAGGTTCATCCAACACAATTGTATGAAGCTCTATTTATAGGTATGCTATTAATATGTCTTTTAAGAACTTTTAAAACAAAAAATAATGGTACTGTTTTTACAATTTACATATTTAGCTATGCTTGTTGGCGCTTTATGTTAGAATATCTAAGAGGTGATCAACGTGGTTATGTGTTTAACGATATGCTATCACAATCTCAATTAATAGCCTTAATACTTATATTATTGTTTGGTACATTTCTTTTTGTAAAAAATTTTATTGTAAAAAGTACCCAATAACAGGTATAGTTTTCCTTTTCTGTAACATATACTTTAGCAGAAGTAATTTAAATCAAATAATCATGAAAATTTTTAACATACTGAGAAAAACTGCTCTTATTGCTTTTATATCTATAATATCTGTGTTTGGCACTTCAACAAGTTTGTCTTGTGAAGTTTTATGTGATGCTTTGGCACTAGCAGATTTAACAATTCCTGTAATAGCAGATGCTTTTGACCAAAATGGAAATCCAATTATAGACCCAAATACAGGACAAAAAATTCAAGCAATTAACGAACTATTTTTTAACCAACGTACTCAAGAATTTTTTAATTCAGAAAATCCACCCAATCAAGGCTTGCTCGTAGGAGATGTAATACAAATGGCAACAAGCGTGTACAATGAGTTTTCTGAAACCGATTGCGAATCTGGTGCACTTGCGTCACCTACTGCTACTGATGCAAAACTAAGCGTATCTGGTTCTCCATACCCAGAACTTAATGGAACTTTTCAACTTAATAGTATGCCTACACCAACTATTAATTACGGTTCTAAGGCATTTACATCAACAATTTTTCAACTTGCAACACCAGGCTACTATGCGGTTAATATGGATGCAAATAAGGGGAGAACAATTCCTGAACATAGTTATGATAATAACTTTTATGTGGGAGATCAAGGCAATTACAGTAGAGGAAATTCTTATTTATTTTATGTTGAGGATAATTTAGATGGTAAAAACATTACAAAACTTAGTAGTTACAAAAGAAATGATTTAGCTCCAAAAACGTTCGAAGAAGTCAAGGCATTAGAGATATACAAATTTTTACATTCTGAGGCTTATAAAGAATGGATTCTTGAAAAATATAAAAGCTGATGTTTTTATAGTCTCACTATTATTACCTGCAGAATTAGCAAAGTAGTGATGGTAAGAATGGCGACAATTGTGCAGAACTATATTGATCTCAAGTAATTTAAATATTTTTATTTTGTGATCTGAATTTTTGATAATACTCAAGAAGCTATATGTTGTTAGGTAATAAAATAATTTTAATGATAAAAAAACCTTGAAGTTTCCTAGAAATATTTAATAGATTCCAAGTCCAAATATCACCAATAAAAAAAGCAGTCATTTAATGACTGCTTTTCAATTATGATGTATTTATATCCTTAAGCTTTATTCGCTACTAAAGTGACTTTTAATTCCATATCATCATTGATGAATTTATCACCTAAATTATCAAAGAAAGATTTAGATCCATATTTAACGTTCCATTTAGAACGGTCAATAGTAAATGTTTCACTTGTTAAAATCATAGAATCTCCCTCCATAGAAGTACTTACAGGAAAACTGATATTATTAGTTGCATCTTTCATAGTTAAGTTTCCTGATAGCATTGTTTTACCATCCAATGTCTCTATTCCTGTAACTTCAAAATCTGCTGTTGGATAAGTTTCTACATCAAAAAAGTCTGCACTTGTTAGATGACCCCTAAGTTTTGCATTGCCTTCTTCTTCGGTAGGAATATCTGTAACAATGATAGAACTCATGTCAATTGCAAATTTTCCACTTTCAATAGCATTGTCATTCACATTTAACATACCTTCTTTAATAGCTATAGTTCCTGTATGAGATCCTGTTGGCTTATAGCCTTTCCACTCAATCATAGACTTTTCTGTGTTAGCGTTGTAAGTTACAGCAGTAGTTTTAGCAACTGCAGCTTCTTCGGCTTCCTTAGTTTCTGCTTCTTTAGCTTTGTCACCACAACTAGTAAATGAAATTAAGGCTACTAATGCAAATGTTTTTAAAAATAATGTTTTCATAGTCAGTGTTTTTGTTTTAAGTCAGCAAAGTTAAGTATAAGTAAACTTATAATATTATAAAAAAATGTTAATGACATTTTGACATTTTAATAATAATGGCAGTACTTTTGCAAACTCTAAATCGAAGATTTAAAAATAGAACTCAAAATGAGTAAAAAAAATAAAAACAATAAGGTTGAAGAACCACAAATGGAAGAAACTTCTACTGCGACTGCTGAAACCGAACAAGATCAGCACGTAGAAACAAAATCCGCTGAAGAACAACTACAAGATCAATTAGCTGCTGAGAAGGATAAATTTATGCGATTGTTCGCCGAATTTGAAAATTACAAAAAGCGAACCACTAAAGAGCGTATAGATTTGTTTAAGACCGCTAGTCAAGATGTAATGGTATCTATGCTACCTGTTTTAGATGATTTTGAACGCGCATTAATGCATATAGAAGAAGACAAAGAAGCAGAACAATTAAGAAAAGGTGTCTTATTAATCTATAATAAGCTAGTAAATACTTTAGAACAAAAAGGGTTGTCTAAAATTGAGGTAAAACAAGGAGATGTTTTTAACGCAGATGATCATGAAGCAGTTACACAGATTCCTGCACCAAGTGACGATCTCAAAGGAAAAATTATTGATATCGTTGAACGAGGTTATAAATTAGGCGATAAAGTGATACGGTTTCCTAAAGTGGTTATTGGACAATAAATAAATCTACCCGATTTCTTGGGCAATATTATGAAAGAAGATTATTACGACATATTAGGAATCAGTAAAAGTGCATCCGAATCTGAGATAAAGAAAGCTTATCGTAAGATGGCATTAAAATATCATCCAGATAAAAATCCTGATAATAAGGAAGCTGAAGAGAAATTTAAAAAAGCTGCAGAAGCATATGAGGTTTTAAGTAACGCTGACAAAAAAGCGCGTTATGACCAATTTGGCCACCAAGCATTTGATGGTAATGGAGGTTTCGGTGGAGGCGGAATGAATATGGATGACATCTTCAGTCAGTTTGGCGATATCTTTGGAGGCGCTTTTGGAGGTGGTGGTGGATTTTCTGGCTTCGGTGGCGGCGGAAGACAACGTGTTGTTAAAGGAAGCAACCTGCGTATACGTGTTAGCTTAACGTTAGATGAGGTTGCTAATGGAGTAGAAAAGAAGATAAAGGTAAAACGGAAAATACAAGCACCAGGAACCACATACAAAACATGTGATACCTGTAAAGGTTCTGGTCAAGTTACAAGAGTTACCAATACTATTTTAGGGAGAATGCAAACTTCTGCACCATGTCAAACTTGTGGTGGAGCAGGTCAGACTATTGATAAGAAACCGTCAGATGCAGACGCACAAGGCTTAAAGGTGGCGGAAGAAACTGTTTCTGTGAAAATACCAGCAGGTGTTGTTGACGGCATGCAACTAAAAGTAACAGGTAAAGGAAACGATGCTCCAGGTAATGGTATTGCCGGAGATTTACTGGTTGTTATATCAGAGGAAGATCATTCTACATTAAAACGAGAAGGTGACAATTTGCATTACGATATGTATGTAAGTTTACCTGATGCTGTTTTGGGAACATCTAAAGAAATAGATACTGTAACTGGTAAAGTAAGAATTAAAATAGAAGCTGGTGTACAATCTGGTAAAATATTAAGATTACGAGGAAAAGGCATTCCCAGTATTAACGGTTATGGCAAGGGAGATTTATTAGTGCATGTTAATGTGTGGACACCAAAAACATTAAGTAAAAAGCAAAAAGATTTTTTTGAAAGCATGAAAGAAGATGAGCATTTTGAGCCTAAGCCAGAGAGTTCAGACAAATCTTTTTTCGAAAAGGTTAAAGATATGTTTTCATAAAAAGCCTATAATTAATAAAAAATATTATCTTTGAGTTATCGCTAATGCTAATTAGCGGTAATTTTTCTTTTTCATAGCAATTTTTTCCCATCCTTATCTAACCATAAGGGTGGGTTTTGTTTTTTATATAGAACTACTTCAGGGTGTTTTTAGAATCCATACTTCTTTCTTAAAAAATGATTCTGTTTTTATTAGATTACAGTGTGTTATTAGTTTTTATTTCAGCTGAGTATTGACTTTTCAATCGAGATAAAGAAATATTCAAAAATTATACAATTAGTAGAGCATTATTATTCAATAATCTATAACATTTAATATATTTACATACTAACCATACCTTAAAAAACGAGACATATATGAATGACCTCTTAGTTGCTAATTCCGTTTCAAAAAATTTCGGAAATTTTAGGGCACTAAATAAAGTATCTATTGCTGTACCTCATGGTAGTATCTTTGGTTTACTTGGACCGAATGGAGCAGGAAAGACTACATTAATCCGCATCATTAATCAGATTACAATGCCAGATGAAGGTTCTGTATTATTGGATGGTGAAAATTTGAAACCAATACATATCAGAGACATAGGTTATTTGCCAGAAGAGCGAGGCTTATATAAGTCAATGAAAGTTGGTGAACAATGTTTGTATTTGGCACAATTAAAGGGGCTCAGTAAGTCTGAAGCAAAAAACAGATTGAAGTATTGGTTCGATAAGTTAGAGATTGGGGATTGGTGGAATAAAAAAATACAAGAACTAAGTAAGGGGCAGGCGCAAAAAATTCAATTCGTGGTTACCGTACTTCACAAACCAAAACTTTTAATTTTTGATGAGCCTTTTTCTGGTTTTGATCCTATAAACGCTAATTTAATTAAAGACGAAATTTTACAGTTAAGAGAAGAAGGTGCTACTGTAATTTTTTCTACGCATCGAATGGAATCAGTTGAAGAATTATGTGATCATATTGCGTTGATTCATAAATCCAATAAGATTTTAGATGGAAAACTAACCGACATCAAACGGCAATTTAAAACCAACACTTTTGAAGTTGGGTTACAATCCTTAAATAAAGAGAAGGTGCTTTCTGAAATTCAAAATACATTTGAAGTACTTCCAGCTACCTTCAAAAATTTAAATGACGATATTAAGTTGAATGTGAAGATAAATGAAAACACATCTTCAAATGATCTACTATCTTTTTTAACATCAAAAGCAGAAGTACATCATTTTGTAGAAGTGATTCCTTCCGCTAGCGATATTTTTATTCAAACTGTAAAAAATAACTAAGAATGAATCATTTACCACTCATTATAAAGCGAGAATATTTAACAAAAGTTAAGAACAAGTCATTTATAGTAATGACATTTTTGAGTCCGTTAATAATGATAGCTTTAATAGCTGTTGTTGCTTATTTATCACAGTTGAATAATGATAAGATGCGTACTATCTCTATATTAGATGAAACAGGTTATTTAGATGATGTTTTTCAGAATACTGAGAATACAACTTATACAAGTTTAAATGGATTAAACTTTGAAGATGCTCTTACTTTAGTTAAAGAAAAAGAAGATTATGGATTGTTGCATATAGCTGCTGTAGATTCTCTAAGTGTTTTTGGTGATAATGTTAAGTTTTATTCTGAAGAATCTCCGTCCACATCCATTATGTTAGGACTGGAGCGGAGAATTGAAAAACGTTTAAGAGATAAGAAACTTCAGGACAATGGTGTAACATCCGAACAAATTGAAGCTGCAAAAACCAGTATTGATATCATACAAGAAAGTTTTGATGGCGAAAAAAGCTCTAAAGTAGATAATGTAGTAAAATTGATTTTTGGAGGTATTGCAGGCTATTTATTATTCATGTTTATCATCATCTACGGAAATATGATAATGCGAAGTATTATTGAGGAAAAGACAAGCAGAATTATTGAAATCATTATTTCATCGGTCAAACCAATTCAGCTTATGATGGGTAAAATTATAGGAACATCTTTAGCTGGTGTGACTCAGTTTGCTATTTGGGTGATTTTGGGAGGTGTTCTTATGACTGTTGTTTCTGTGATTTTGGGTATTGATATGACACAAGCATCAGCACCACAACAAGAATTAATGGACCAAGCAATGCAAGCAGAAGGATTTCAAGGAATGATGGAAGACGGATTTACAGCAGTTAGTAATCTACCATTGACTAATCTAGTAATTGCCTTTATATTTTTCTTTGTTGGTGGTTACTTATTATATAGTTCTTTGTATGCGGCAATTGGTGCTGCAGTTGACAATGAAACGGATACTCAACAATTTATGTTGCCGATTTTAATGCCTTTAATTTTGGCAGTTTACGTTGGTGTGTTTACTGTGATAGATGATCCTCATGGTACTGTTTCTACAGTGTTTTCTTTTATTCCATTTACCTCACCTGTAGTAATGCTGATGCGAATTCCATTTGGCGTTCCACCTTGGCAACAAGTAATCTCTTTATTGCTTTTAATCGGAACATTTATGTTTACAGTTTGGTTTGCTGCAAAGATTTACCGTGTTGGTATTTTAATGTATGGTAAAAAACCTACCTACAAAGAATTATTTAAATGGTTGAAATATTAGTAAATGACTCAAGACTTAAGTAAAATAGAAGAAACAATTACAGAGAGTTCTGCATGGGAAAATATTAAGGCTTTTTTAGGAATGCATTTAGATATTGATAAAGATATCAGTATTTCAATTTTCGATTTACTAGTTGTTATTACTGCGATTTTCATTACCACTATAGTACTGAGAATAATACTAAGACTTATAACAAAAAAGCTTCCAGAGGGAGACAAAGGTAAGTTCAATGTTGTTTATGGCTATTTTAGATGGCTTATATATATTATAATTTTACTTATTACACTGCATTCGGTTGGTGTCAATGTTACGGCTATTTTTGCAGCTTCTGCAGCTTTGCTTATTGGTGTTGGTTTAGCATTACAAACCTTATTTCAAGATATTATATCTGGAGTATTTATTTTAATTGATCAATCAGTACATGTCGGTGATATTATTGAACTCGAAGGTAAAGTCGGTAGAGTCGAAGAAATTAAATTAAGAACGACAAGAGCTGTAACTATCGATAACAAAGTTTTAGTGATTCCAAATCATTTATACTTAACTAACTCGTTGTATAATTGGACGCAAAATGGAACGCTAACTAGAGAGAGCGTCTCGGTTGGCGTGGCATATGGTAGTGATGTAGAATTAGTGAGAAAATTATTGCTACAAGCAGCTAGTACTCACGAAGCAGTTATAAGTATTCCAGAGCCAACAGTAGTATTTACAGACTTTGGCGATAGTAGCTTAAATTTTAGAATTGTATTCACGCTTGCAGACAGCTTTAAAGCACAATTTCCAAAGAGTGATATCCGTTTTGAAATTGATAAATTGTTTAGAGAAAACAATATTACTATTCCGTTTCCACAACGCGATATTCACATTATTCAAAAATAAGAACAGTATGATTCTACGCTTTTCAAAATGTTGCATAATATCAATAGTATCTATTTTTTGTGCACAGTTTGTACAAGCTCAGCTTACCGATCTAGCCAGATTAGAGTATTCTTTTATTCCAAAAAGTAACTCTGAAGATCAATATACACGATTGCGGTTATCATTGAATTATCCTATAGAAACCAAAGAGAATTGCTATTTAATTATAGGTGCAGAGTATAATCGCGTTATTCTTAATTTAGAAGACAACTACCCATTTGACACCTCACTTGTAGAAACTATTAATATAATTGACTTTAATGTAGGCTATACGTTTAAAACAAGTGAAAAGTGGAGGTTAGGTTTTAGGTTTAATCCAAGAATTGCGTCAACGCTGACCAAAAGAATTTCTGGTGACGATTTCTTTTTCAATGGTGGAGCATTTGCCATCAATGATAGAACAAAAGACGAAAGTCTCAAACGTCCTTATAGATTGATACTTGGTTTAACCTATAACGCCACTACTGGTATACCGTTTCCTTTACCTTTCATAAGTTATTACAGAAAACCAAGTGATAAATGGTCCTTTTCTGTAGGTGTTCCAAAATCTAACATTAAACGTTTTTTTGATGAGAAAAATACCGTTCAAGCTTTTGTTAGTTTAGATGGTTATTTTGCACATTTACAAGAGCCATCTGTAGTAAATGGCAAGCAAGTTGATAATATATCTTTATCAGTTATTGTAGGTGGTGCAGGATATGAATATTTATTTACAAAGCATTTAATTGCTTATGCTTACACAGGCTACACATTTAGATTAAACAACGTGCTTCGAGATAATAATAGAGAAGTGGTATTTGAACTAGATGACTTAAATGCCTTTTATTTAAGAACAGGAATAAAATTTAAAATATAATTATGTCGAAAATATTAATAATAGAGGACGAAGCTGCAATCCGTAGAGTATTGGTAAAAATTCTTTCTGAAGAAAATGATACCTACCAAGTCGAAGAAGCTGAAGATGGATTAGTTGGTATCGAAAAAATCAAAAAGGAAGATTTTGATTTAGTACTATGTGACATTAAAATGCCAAAGATGGACGGTGTTGAAGTACTTGAAGCTGTAAAAAAGATAAAACCAGAAATACCAATGGTCATGATTTCTGGTCATGGGGATTTAGATACTGCGGTAAATACAATGCGTTTAGGTGCATTCGATTACATTTCTAAACCACCTGATTTAAATAGACTACTAAATACAGTCCGCATTGCTCTAGATCGCAAAGAACTCGTAGTAGAAAATAAAATGCTTAAAAAGAAAGTAAGCAAAAACTACGAAATGATAGGTGAGAGTAAGGCCATTTCTCGTATTAAAGACATGATTGATAAAGTTGCACCAACAGATGCAAGAGTATTGATAACAGGTCCTAACGGAACAGGAAAAGAACTTGTTGCTCATTGGTTACATCAGAAAAGTGAACGCTCTAAAGGTCCAATGATTGAGGTTAACTGCGCAGCAATTCCAAGTGAATTAATTGAAAGCGAATTATTTGGTCATGTTAAAGGTGCATTTACATCTGCAAACAAGGATAGAGCAGGTAAATTTGAAGCAGCTAATGGTGGAACCATTTTTTTAGATGAAATAGGTGATATGAGTTTATCTGCACAAGCCAAAGTTTTACGTGCTTTACAAGAGAGTCGAATTCAACGTGTAGGTAGTGATAAAGATATTAAAGTGAACGTTAGAGTTGTGGCTGCTACAAATAAAAACTTAAAAAAAGAAATTGAAGAGGGTAAGTTTAGAGAAGACTTATACCATAGGTTGGCAGTAATTTTAATAGAAGTTCCTGCACTTAATGACAGAAGAGAAGACATACCATTACTCATAGAATATTTTGCAAATAAAATATCTAATGAGCAAGGTACAGCTAAAAAAGTATTTGCTGATAAGGCTGTAAAACTGCTTCAGAATTATGATTGGACAGGAAATATTCGAGAATTGCGAAATGTTGTCGAACGTTTAATTATATTAGGTGGAAGTGAAGTAAGCGAAAGTGATGTCAAAGCTTTTGCTTCAAAATAAAATATAAAGAATTATGCAAAAAATTAACATAAACGACTTTAAAGTCTCATCGCAAGTGGATATAAAAAACCTTCCAACATTTGTCGATTTAAATGCAGATAAAAAACAAGTAGAAAAAGCACTTAGAACTGTTAGTAAAGATTTAGCAGATATTCAAAACACTATGTATGCACATGGCAAATATGCCGTATTGATGTGTATTCAAGGCATGGATACAGCTGGTAAAGACAGTTTAATAAGAGAAGTTTTTAAAGAGTTTAATGTTAGAGGAATAGAAGCACATAGTTTTAAAAAGCCAACAGATATAGAATTAAAGCACGACTATCTATGGAGGCATTATATTGCACTACCAGCAAGAGGAAAATTTGGTATTTTTAACAGAACCCATTATGAAAATGTGTTGGTAACACGTGTACATCCTAACTATTTGATGTATGAAAATATGCCAGATATAAACAGTGTTGATGATGTTACTGAAAAATTTTGGGAGCGACGATTTGAAGAAATCAATAATTTTGAAAAGCATATTGCAGACAATGGAACTATAGTTTTTAAATTCTTTTTGAATATTTCAAAAGATGAACAAAAAAATAGATTGTTGAGACGATTGAACAAGCCTAATAAACATTGGAAATTTTCACCTGACGATTTGGATGAGCGCATGCTATGGGATAAGTACCAAACATGCTATGAAGATGCTATAAACAGAACATCTAAACCTCATGCACCTTGGTTTAATATTCCAGCTGATGATAAACCCACTGCAAGGTATCTAGTAGCTAAAATTCTTTATGATACACTAAAAACATATTCAGATATAAAAGAGCCAGAATTACCGGCAAAAGAAAAAGCTAATATTGGCATGTACAAGCAACAACTAGAGAATGAATAAAAAGTTTAGATTTTTTTATAAAAGCATATTAGTTGTTCTTCTAGTACTGACTTATAATGTAGAAGCTCAAACAGATAATAAGGCTATTAAAACAGATTTCGCTGTCTATTTAGAAGCTATTAAAAGTAAAGATTTTGAAACTTCATTAGATTACTTGGTAGAGGAGGTTTTTGATATTATACCTCGAGAAACTATGCTTGTAGTAATGGATCAAACTTTTAATACCGAAGGTATAGAGTTTACTTTTGGTGATTTTAATATTGATACTATTCAAAAACCAATAAAAATAGATAGTACGTCTTATGTGATTCTTAACTACACAAGTAATATGTCTATCCGCTTTGTATCTGCAGAAGATGAGGAGGCTGATGATGAAGAGGAGGCTACTGAAGAAGATGAAAAAATGATGCGTATGATGACACAAGCTGCATTAGAGCAACAGTTTGGTAAAGAAAATGTGAGCTATAATCGCTCTACCAATTTTTTTGATATTACGGCAGTAAAAAAGGCAGTTGCAGTAAAAAAAGATGGAAACAAACAATGGAAATTTCTAGTTGTAGAAAAAGGTAAGCCGTTTTTGTTAAAAGCTATTTTACCTAATTCAATTTTAGAAGAAGTTTTAACCGAAGATTAATATTATGAAGACTAAATTAATAGTTTTATGGATGTGCTTTTGTGTTACAATTGGATTTACACAAACCGATGATGAAGTACTAAAAGCCATATACAGTACGTCGCTTACTAATGGTAAAAGTTATGAGTGGTTAGATTATTTATCTAATAATATTGGCGGACGATTATCTGGTTCTACTAATGCAGAACTAGCAGTGCAATATACTAAAGCCGAACTCGAAAAATTAGGTTTAGATAAAGTATGGCTTCAACCTGTTATGGTTCCAAAATGGGTAAGAGGAGAAAAAGAAATGGCATATTTTGAAACGTCTGGAGATATGAAAAGAGTCAATATTTGTGCTTTAGGAGGTTCAATTGCAACACCAAATGGTGGTGTAAAAGCACAGGTTGTGGAAGTTGCATCATACGAAGATTTAGAGGCCTTAGGTGAGGAAAAAATAAAAGGTAAAATTGTGTTTATTAATAGAGCTTTGCAACCAGATCTAATTAATACTTTTGAAGCTTATGGAGGTTGTTCTTCAGAACGTTATAGAGGTGCTGCAGAAGCAGCCAAATATGGTGCAGTTGGTACTATAGTTCGCTCATTAAGTTCTCGACAAGATGATTATCCTCATACAGGTAGTATGAGTTATGGTGATTTACCAGTTGAGCAACGTATTCCATCTGCTGCTATTAGTACTAATGATGCCGTAAAATTAAGTGAAGCCTTAAAAAAAGATAAAAATTTAGAGTTTTTCTTAGAGATGAGCTGTCAACAATTTGATGATGTAGAATCTTATAATGTCATAGGCGAAATTACTGGTAGCGAATTTCCAAATGAATACATGATTGTTGGTGGCCACTTGGATTCTTGGGATTTAGGTGATGGTGCACATGATGATGGGGCAGGAGTAGTACAGTCTATGGATGTTTTACGTTTACTAAAAGAAAGTGGAATACAGCCAAAACGAAGTATCCGTGTGGTGCTGTTTATGAATGAAGAAAATGGACTCAGAGGAGGACGTAAATATGCTGAAGTTGCTGAAGAAAAAAATGAGAAGCATGTATTTGCTTTAGAAAGTGATTCAGGTGGGTTTACACCAAGAGGTTTCAGTTTTGATTGTAGTGAAAAAATGTTAACTAAAATACAGTCGTGGAAACCACTGTTTAAGCCCTATTTTATTCATTTTTTCGAAAAAGGTTATAGTGGTGCAGATATTAGACCGCTTAAAAATGATGATATCGTACTAGCTGGATTGCGACCAGATTCTCAACGCTATTTTGATCATCATCATGCTGCAAACGATACTTTTGAGCATGTAAATAAGCGCGAGTTAGAATTAGGTGCTGCAACAATGACAAGCTTGGTATTCTTAATGGATAAATATGGTTATCCAAGCATTAAAAGCATTAAAGAAATAAAGGATTGATTAAATAATGAGTAGCTTTTTTGCCGAAATAGTTGCTGAGCTTTTAGGATGGTATCTCGATATAAAATTTTGGTTTAAGAAACGAAAACGAAGAAAATTTGAAAAAGAGAATAACTTGCCTAAGCGACTAATGATTTATCCTTCGGATAAAATTTATATTGCACTTGTAGGTATTTGTTCAATTTCAATATTTATGTATATCCTTTTTATCTATCCAGATGTGAAAGAAAAAAGAACAAGAGAAAAGTTAGCTGAAATTGTACAAATTTTAGAAAAAGAGAAACAGGTTTTAGGAGTTTATCCTAACGAACTAAATGCTATTATTAGAAATAACCCTTTGAGACAAGGTTTAACTGAGGATTACTGGAATAATAAAATTTATTATAAACTCACCAATGAAGGCAGTTATATGTTATTTTCTTTAGGAAAAGATGGAACTCCAAATACCGATGACGATATCGTGTTAGAAAATTAAAAATTTTTAAAATGAAAAAAGGACTGCTTATTATTGTTGTGTTAATTGCTTCTTTTTCTTTTGCACAAGAAGCTAAAGAAGAAAAATTACCATACTATGAATTACCAGATTATCCTGAAGAATTTACTGTGGGAACAATGGCTGCTCGTATGGTAGATGCATTAGGATTTCGCTATTATTGGGCTTCAGATAGTTTAACGGAAAAAGATTTAACCTATCGTGCTAATGAAGATGGTAGGTCTGCCAAAGAAACCATCAAACATATTTACGACCTGTCTAAAATTATAGTTAATTCTACATTAAAGGAACCAAACTCTAGAGATATCGAAGAGCTCTCTTATGAAGAGATGCGAACAAAAACTTTAAACAATCTAAAAACAGCCGCAGATATCTTAAGAAAAAGTGATGATATTTCCCAATATAAAATCATTTTCGGCGAACAGGAAATTCCGTTTTGGAATCAAGTTAATGGGCCAATTGCAGATGCAATTTGGCATTGTGGACAACTGGTGATTTATAGACGTACTACAGGTAATCCTATCAACCCAAAAGTGAATCATTTTTCAGGAAAGGTTCGTGAATAAAAAATATATATAAAGCATTCTTTATAGCAACTCTATATAAAAATTGTAAGTTAATTTTATGTTCGACTAAAAACCAAAACTATCTCTATGCGCTCTTTCTACCTAACTATAGTTTTTGTGTTTTCTTTTGCGCTTGCTTCTTTAGCTCAACAAAAACAACAGTTACTATTTAGAGTTCTAGATGGAGAAACTAAAGAGCCAGTTCCTTATACAACAATTAGGTTTGCGAATAGTAGAAATGGAACAGTAGCAAATGTTCTAGGAGATTTTAGAATACCAATTCGTTACAAGAAAGAAAACAATATCCTTATTATAAGTTGTATTGGGTATAGTACAAAACGAGTTGTCCTTAGTGCATTAACTGAAAAGCCTTATCACACAATATATCTAACTCCTAAAACAGAACAGCTTAGCGAAGTCATTTTAAATACAAAAAAGAAAAAGAGATTATCTGCAAGGCAAATTGTAGAAAAAGCAATTGAGAATATTGAAGATAATTTTCCCATTGAACCCTTCTCATATATTGCCTATTATAGAGACTACCAATTCGTGGATGAAAAATATATTAATTTAAATGAAGGTATCGCAGAAGTTTTTGATCAAGGTTTTTTAACACACAAAATTAGCGACCCTTTAAATGCCACTGCATTATATAGTTATGACTTAAATACTGAATTTACTAGGGACACGTTAATAAGTAATTCTGTATATAATGATACGAAACAGATTAGAGACGGGAAAATGGGTAGTAGCATAGGTAACGAGTTAACACTATTAGATATTCATGATCCTATAAGAAATTACAAGAGTGGTAGCTTTTCATTTGTATATATTTTTGAAAAAGACTTTGTCAAAAATCATAAATTTTATAAAAAAGGTACTATTTTTTTAGATGACGAAGAGCTATATAAAATTGAGTTTTCAGCTAAGACAGATATAACGGGGTATACTTACAGAGCAAATGGATTTATCTATATATCTAAAGAAGATTTTTCAATACATAGGTTTGATTATAAATTATACTCTAATAGTCTAAAGAAGTTAGTCTTCACTGTAGATTTAGAATACAAACGCCAAGAGAATGATAAGATGCATCTCAACTATATAACTTTTAATAACAACTTTTTTTTAACACCAGAAGGTGCTTTAAAAATAGAAAACTGGGACTATATCAAAGAAAATGAAATATTTATTATAGAATTTAACAGGGAGTTAGATACCACTTTAGAACCACGAACAAATGATGTCAAAATCTTTTTTAGAGATAAGAAATTAGGAGTTAAAGAAATATATTTTTCGTCGGCCAAAACGATTACGGTAAAACTGAAAAAGGAGTCTTCAGTTTTTTTAAATCAACAAAGTTTAAAGGAAAGGGCATTATTTACTCTAAAGCTTAAAAATTTTATAGATATTCAGGGTTTTGAGATGGGAAAATCTAAAGTTGAAGGCTATCAATTTAGAGAATTATTTGTTCAACGTGTATTTTTGAATAAGATATCTAATCCTAATCTACATTACGTAAAGAAAGGTAAGCCATTAAGAGAAGCATTTATAAATGATTTTGACACCGAAGATTATTGGCTTAATTCACCATTAAAAACTGCTGATAACTGAATAAATTTTACTTTAAGTCAGCTGAAAAAACACAAATCATCACTTAAATTAGAAATGAGTATAGTGTTATTAAATTATTACATTTATAAAGTCGAAATTAAAAATTATGTCTGGATATCTTAAAAAAATTCATCCTGTCTTACCAGTTAAGGATGTTACGAAAGCCGTTGAGTATTATGTTCAAAAATTGGGCTTTAAACTTGCTTTTACAGATACCACGGAAGCACATGGCTATGCAGGAGTTTCTCGTGACGGAATAGAAATTCATCTGCAATGGCATGATGAAGTAGAATGGGTGAAGGGAATAGATAGACCTATGTTACGTATCTATGTAGATGATATTGAAGACTTATTTAATGATTATAAAACTCAAGATGTTTTTCATCATGGCACATCGTTAAAAGAGACATCATGGGGAACTAAAGAGTTTGCTTTCTATGATTTGAATATGAATGGTTTAACATTTTATAGAGATATATGAAATTTATTCATCCTCATCCTCATCTTCGCGCTTCATTTTAATATATCTGGATACTAACCTTACTCCCAATCTTGCAAAAAGGATAACGGCAAATACCATTACAATGTCCAGTCCTGTCATTATTCTTTAATTACTCTAATTCCCACATAAGCACTTTTAATTTCGTCATTATCATTAGCATCGTAATAGTCGTAAGCACTATAACCGTAAATACCATTATCATAAAATTCAGCGACATTTCCTCCTAAATCATAGATTTCTGCTTCGCCAATTTTACTAGATTTAAAGCTACCAACAGGTTTTATAAGTGAATACTTTAGGTCAACAAGTTTTTCTTTTAGTTTTGTATAATCACTAGGTACTAATTCATATCCAGCCCAATAGTTTAAAGTATTTTCTTTTGATGCTGCTTTTCTAGAAGATTTACTAAGTGTTTTAACTTCTTCTTTATTAGGTAATCTATAGGTTTGTCCAGTTTGCTTTGACAACCAATCGACATAGTTATTAGCATCAGCCATAGATACCACAGCAGGAAGGTTATCATTACCTGTTTTATAGCTATAATCAGTATTAAAAGCTTTGAATTGCGCATTTGTAACTTCAAAGCGGCCTATCGATGTCGAATCTTTTTTAATAAGTACAGTTTCAGGAATAAGTACTTCGTTACTTAATTCTCCAAATAAGCCATCTACGGTTTTTACCGATTGTAATTTTATAATATTAGCTAAAGGACTATCCTCTTTAAACGCTTCATTATCTGATTTTGGCTTGTTGAGTAAATAGGTTTCAATCCAAGTGATTTCTTCTTTCATTTTGCGTAATTGATGCGTAATCTTGCCTAAACCATGAGGTTGTCCAGGAAACCACAAAAACTTAACAGGAGTTTTACCCACTTGTTGTAATCCTCTATAATATTCCCATCCTTGGTCTCTTGGCACTGCTCTGTCTTCACTTCCATGAAAAATAATTGTAGGTGTTTTTATTTTTTCAATTTCAAATAATGGGGATTTTAATATATAATTTTCATTATAGGATTTTCCATTCATATCGTCCCAAGGAGCGCCACCGAAATAGTGTTGATCAAAACTTACACCAAAGCGACATGTTCCATAATCAGAGGTCCAGTTAACATCACCAGCTCCAGGTGCTGCGACCTTAAACATATCAGGATAACGAACAGTAAGCATTGTAGTAATAATGGCTCCATTAGACCAACCCATAGTACCCATTTGGTCTTTATCAATTTTGCCTTCACTATGCAAAACCTCTATACCTTTTATAATGTCTTCCATTTCTGGTTCATAGTAATTCTCTTTTATACTTTCTACATAGGACAAACCATGATTACTTGAGCCGTGATAATTAGGTTTTAAAACAAACATACCACGCTGTGCCAGTAGGTTAGGATAAGTACTCCAGCGCTCAGACCATGAATCTAAATCTGTACCTGCAGGTCCACCATGAATGGAAAGCATCAATGGATAGCGTTTTCCTTGTTCATAATTTTCAGGATAATATAAAATACCAGTAACGTCCTCATTTTTATAACCTTTCCAGATCATGACTTCACTTTTTGTGATTGATTTTTTTGAAAGATTGTCATTAAGCTTTACGAGTTCTTTTTCATTAGAAAATTTATGCGCATTTAAATCCGAAATGTAAAAACTTGGTAAACGTGATGCTGTAGAATAGCCATAAATTACTTTTAACCCGTCTTCAGAAATAGCATTTATACTTACGTGATCATTTTTTTCTCCTAAATCAATTTTTCGTTTAGACCAACTATTACCATTTTTCTTATAATATGCTAATCGTCTTGTCGCTCTATTTGCAAGAGAAACCATAATATCATTTCCAACCACATTATAACCACCTGCATGTCCCAATTCCCATTTTAGATCTACTTTGCTATGCGTTTTTGTTGTAAAATCAAAGTAGTATAATTCATTAATACCAGATCCATTGTATTTTGGATTTGATCCAAATTCTGATGAAAAATAAAACCCTTTATTATCATCTGTAAATTGAATGCCATAAGTTGGATATCCAAAATCAGATAGTATTTGTTCTGTCTTGCCAGTTTCTAAATTCTTTAGATACCTATACGGGTCTTTTTGTGCATCTGCGGCATAACTACGACTACGTTGTTCGGCATATACTAACCACTTTCCATCTTTAGAGATGTTATATCCAGCTAAAGGTTTTTTGTTAGATGTTAAGCGGTTTGTGGATTTGTCTTTTAGGTTGAAAGCGTATACATGATTAGGTTTCCAATGAAGAGAATCTTCCACAACAATGACATTATCTTTCTTGTCTTCAATTTTGGTTTCGTATAAAGTTTTACCATCATTAGATTGAAATAAAAGGGTGTTTGTGTCTTTCCATTGAAGGTTTGAAATTCCATTTTTAAATTCTTTTACTTCTAAAGCTTCACCACCATAAATACTCAATTTCCATAACTTTTTCCCCTTATCTCTTGAAGATAAAAAATAGATGTATTCGCCATCTTTGGAAAAGACAGGGTTATAATCATTGTCTTTACCATTAGTAAGCTGAATAGTTTTAAAATCACCATCTTTAATTAGATCTAGGCGTGTTAGATAAATGTCAGAAACAAAACGATCTTTTTCTTTCACTGCTTTACGTTTAGTCCAAACTACCATAGAGTTATCTGGTGATATAGATACAGAACGCATAGACTCTGTATTAATAATATCTTCAGGTGTCCATCGAGATGAATCATTTTTGTCTTGTGCAAAAATGGTAAAGCTCAATAATAAAGTGAAAAATAGGCTTATTAAGTGTTTAAAATTTGTCTTCATTTTAAAATAATATAGTTCGTATTAGTTTCCTTTAGCAGGTTTTGAAAATTGAGGGGCTTTAATTTCTGTCTTAACACCAAGTTGTTTCATAAGTTCTGCAACTGCTTTTTCGAGTTGAGGGTCTCTACCATTTGATAATGCTTTAGCGTCTTGTCGTATTTCAATATCTGGTGCTACACCTACGTTTTCTGCAATCCATTTATTATTTATTGGATCAAAAACTGCGTTGTCTGGTGCAGTTAAACTTCCTCCATCGATTAATCTGTAATGCGTAGACGATTTTACTAATCCTCCCCAAGTTCGCATGCCAATTAATTTTCCAGCATTTTGTTGTCTAAATACCCATGGAAAGAAATCTCCTCCAGAACCAGCAAGTTCATTTATTAATAGAACTTTTGGTCCTAAAATACCAGCAGGTAGTTTCATCGGTTTGCCATTTGGTACTTCGTTAGTTAATCCTGCTCTAAGACTACGAGTCATTAAATCTACCATGTAATCATCTAAAAATCCGCCACCGTTAAAGCGTTCATCAATAACGGCTCCTTCTTTATCTTGTTGCGCAAAATAATAGCGATTGAAAGACACAAAACCTGGTCCTCCAGTATTAGGAACCCAAATATAGCCTAAGCGACCGTTAGATAATTTGTCAACTAATCTGCGATTATCTTCAACCCAAGTGCGTTGCCTTAAAGAGTTCTCGCTTCTAATTGGTTTAACAATTTCTGTCCAATGTTCTTTAAACTCTGGTTTGTCATTAATATGTAGAATGGTTTGCTTACCAGAGGTACCATCTAAATGTCTATAAAAGTTATCAGTTCCTTTTATCTCATTACCATTAATTCCTACAATATACTGTCCTTCTTTTATTTTGAGTCCAGGCGCATCTAAGGGGCCAGATAATCCTGGGTTCCAGTTTTCTGTGGTATAGATACGACTAATTTGCCAACGCCCATTATTTGAAACCATATCAGCGCCTAATAATCCAGTTGTTGAGCGTTCCACATCTGGGTAATCACCACCTCTTACAAAACTATGACCAACAGACAATTCACCATTAACCTGATCTAAAATATAGGTTAAATCAGCTCTGTGTTTAATAAATGGAACTAATGGTGCATAACGTTTGTAAACAACTTTCCAGTCGCGACCATGAATGTTTGGATCATAAAAATAATCACGTTCATATCTCCAAGCTTCTTCAAACATTTGTTCCCATTCAGCAGAACGGTCTAGTTTCATTTGTAGGTTTACTTTTAGATGTTTTGCTCCTTTAGCATTTCCGCTACTAGTCTTAATGACCTTCCAGTCTCCGTTAAGTCTTGCTAGCATATGTTGTCCATTTGATGTAACGGAAACTGCACTAGCTCCAGAGGTGAATTCTTTGCTTTCCTGATCTTTAAGACTAAACTTATGTAGTGTTGCTCCTCTTCCGTTAGGAATGTATTCAGAAACAAACATAGAACCTTTTGGACCAGCAAGAATATAACCATAATATCTAGAAGGCATGGGTAATGCTAGAGTACGACGACCGATATTTTCGAAATCAATAATCATTGGTTTATCCTTATCAACCTTTTTACCTTTAGAGTCTTTGTCTTCTTTTTTATCCTTGTTTTTTTCATTATCTTCTTCTTTTTCCTCTTTTACCTCTTCTTCATCACTTTTAGGTTTAAAAGGAGAATCATCATTGGCATCTAAATTCAATACATAAGCAGAATAAACAGGGTCAGCAGTCATAGAACTTGTATTGGCCCAACCAGAGCCAAGTGCTACATCAGTACTTGCTAAAAAATAAAGTTGCTTTTTGTTTAAGTCCCATGCTGGTGAAAAAGAATCTGCAAAAGGATCCGTTATTGGTTTTGAAACGTCCTTATCTACAGAATAGATGTAGACTTGTCTAAAATTATTAGAAGCAGATTTTTCATAAGCAATCCATTTACTATCTGGTGACCATTTTAATTCAATACCTCCACGCTCTAAATTATTACCACCAACATCAAATGTTTTCACCTTTTTAGTTTCTAGATTTACGAATTTTAAACGCACATCATCATCAACAAATGCTATATGTTTTCCATCTGGAGACCAAGTTGGATTCCAAGCTAATTTTGATTTACCAATCGAAATAGCTTCAGGTTGAGATAAACCATCTTGAGCAGATATCATTAAGGCATAACCTTTTCGATCGGCATCAGAAAACCAAGCAATTTTATCACCTTTTGGTGACCAAATTGGTCGTCTATCTGCAGTTTCAGAACTTTCAGTAATATTTCTAGAATCACCAAATTCAATAGGAACTGTAAATATATCTCCACGAGATTGCATTATAGCACGCTTCCCATTTGGAGATAAGGATGCAGAACTTATAGAATTTGAAACGTTTTCCCACTTCGTCTCTGCCCAAGGAAAATCTCCGACAACATTAATGTTGAGTTGCGTTGATTTTCCACCAGAAGCATCCATTGTATGTAAATAACCATCACGTTCAAAAACTAAAGTATCACCATTTCCACTTAGCCATTTAACATCTGAGCCTTTGAATTTTGTTATTTGGTTTAACGCTTTTGTATTTGGATTATAAGACCAAATATTTGAAACTAAATCGCGGTCAGATAGAAAGTATATCTGGTCACCCAACCACATCGGTTTTATATCAGTTGTACTTTCATTAGGAAGTAAAACCTCGTTCTGACTTTCTAAATCTAAAATTATAAGGGGAGTATTTTGGCCTCCACGATACGCTCGCCATTCCACATCCCAACGATCCATTTTGTCAATGATTAATTGTTTTCCATCTGGAGAATATGAACCATCAAAACTCCATTGCTTGGTTAATAATTTTGGTGCTCCGCCTTCAATAGAAATGGTATATAGTCTATTATATGGTCTAGGAGCAGTTTCTCTGTTGCTGGCAAATAGGATATGTTTTCCATCATTGGTCCAACCTCTAACTATTGAACCACTTGGATGCCATGTTAAGCGTTTAGGTTCACCACCATCTTTTGAAACGATATAGACATTATTCGATCCAGCACGATTAGAACTAAAAGCAATCCATTGACCATCTGGTGAAAAGTAAGGGTTAGACTCTACAGCTGCAGTTGAAGTGATTCGTTTCGCTTCACTTGAATTTAATTCTGAAATCCATATATCACTACCATAAGTATATGTAATATGTGTAGCGCTTATATCTGGCTGACGGAGTAGACGTGTACTTTGTCCATTGGAGTAAAATGTTGCTAGTAAAACAATTAGGAGTGTTTTTAAAAGACAATATGATTTCATGTATTAAGTTTTTTAGTTGATTAATGATTCTTAAATGATTTAATATATGTTATTCCATATTCAACACCGATTTTGACATATGCATTGTAACTAACATATTTGGTAAATCGACCACTTCAGCTATTTGTAAATCACCGGCTAGTGAGCATAGGGCATAAGCTTCATCTGTGGTTAAATTATGATTAGCTTTTAAATAGTTTACCATATATAAGGTTGCTTTTTTAGCAGCTTCATCTAGCGTAGGTGCAAAACCAGTTGTGGCATAATAAGTATTGGTTTCATATTGTGGTTCTTCAATAGATTTATCTTTTAGAAGTTCAATTTCATAAACAATACGTAATGGTGCTTCAATAGCTGTACCGCAGACCTCACCTAAACCTTGTACGGCGTGTCCGTCTCCAATAGAAAATAGACCACCTTCTACAAATACAGGAAAATACATTACCGTACCTTCTTTCATGTTAGGATCGTCCATATTACCACCATTTTCTCTAGGTGGAATGGTACTTAACATTTCTGAAGTATCAGGTGCAACACCCATTACACCAGGAAATGGATTCAATTGTAATTTAATATCGTTTTTAAATGTGACTGAGGTTTTATCTTTTCCAAGCTCGTATAGCTTTAAATATTTCACATTAATATCTTCTGCTAAAAAACCAAATCCTGGTACAATAGCATTCCAACCCCAGTCACCTAATTCAATAGTGTGTAATGTTACTTTTAGTACATCTCCAGGTTGTGCATTTTCAACATATACAGGTCCTGTAAGTGGATGAATAGGTTCAAAATCTAGAGAATCTAAAGCTTTAATAGTAGAATTTAAGTTAAATTGACCATCACTAGCTTCTTTGGTAAAAGCTTCAATTACTGCACCAGATTTTACAGTTAGTACTGGTTTAATAGTACTACTGAATTTGTTGTGGGTCTGATCTCTAGTTAAAGTATATTGTATTTGAGGTTTAGAAGATGTAACGTCTTCAACTTCTATTTCTGATGCGATTTCTTGTTGAGACTCTTTACAACTATTTAAGCCTACAAGTATTGCTAAGCTGAGAATTAGGATTATTTTTTTCATTATATCATTGTATGTAAGGGTTGGTATAGGTTAAAGATAATAGTTTAATCATCAAAATTATAGCTTTAATTTTACAAATAACTTAGCCACCATTTATCTTTATTGCTGGCTTTGTACTGCATATATTTTTTACAAATAGGATATAGAATAACAATAACCAAAATCCAAACGGCATAAGACACCCAAAGATCAAAACCTATATTGAATAAATATCCTTTTTTAAAACGATCAACAGTTAATATAAGTTCTTGCCAATTTTCTCCTAGAATGACTAATCCAACCATACCTATTAAATGAATTAAGTATAGGTGTAGAATGTAGTAAAAGAAAGGCACTCGTCCGAAGACTAACATCATATTCGTAAATCGATTTTTAATGGATTCGATAGCATATAAAAAGATAAGTGCAGGTCCAAGAGTCATTAAAGTATAGGCAAGTGAAGGAGGGTATTTAGTAACATTAAAAAATGATAAAACAGTATAAGTAAAACGATCTTGAGTTAACCAAGGTTTCAAATCTCCATAGACATTGATAAAGCGTAAGATGAAGAATAAAACTATGGCTCCAATACCAAATCTAAGCAGCCACGTTTTTCTAATTTTTGCATCAAAACCGCTTTGATAGAAATGACCAAAGCAATACCCAAGAATCATAATACCAAGCCAAGGCAAAAATGGATAAGCAATTGCTAACATACCTTGCCCTTCATTTATAACCTGAAAATTAAATTGATGAACATAATACCATAATAGAGAAAGTGGTTCAGTACCTTGTTCAGTAATTCCATCGAGTAGATTATGTCCAAAAACAATTAAAAGACCTAGACCCAAGAGTATTTTTTTTGGCAAGTAAATCAGAGCAGCTAAAATCATCATACAAATACCAATAGCCCAAATCACTTGAAAAATATGAACACTAAGACTTATGTCAAATGTCCACGAAAAGTTAACAACTGTCAATTCTATAAAGACTAGCCAAAGTCCTCTAGTGAACAAAAATTTCGCAAGATTATTCTTCGATGTTTTCTTACTACCATATAAAAAGGCTGAAGTTCCGGCAAGAAACACAAACACTGGTGCACAAAAATGTGTAATCCATCTTGTAAAGAATAGAAATGGAGTTGTGGTTTCTAAGTTAGCAGGATCGGCAAACATGTATCCTGTATTAGTATAATCTCTCGCATGGTCTAAAGCCATAATGACCATAACTAGTCCTCTTAGAATATCAATAGATTCTATTCTGGTTGATCTGATTGATGACATTGTGATTGGTATTAGTTGGTGTAGGTGTTTAAAGGTATAGAAAAAGTGTTATAAAAATGTAAGGCTTTACAATTTTTAACTAATCAAATAAACAGGCAAACCAGTAATAGCATTATCATTAACTAATTGGATGTACTTCAAACACTAAACCATCAATAGTGCATGTCGTCACTATTACTGGTTCTATCTTTATATAGTGCCTGTTTTTTTATTATATAATTAATCCTTAATGACTTGAGGTTTCAATAAAACCTTATCTAATACAGTAAAGCTCTCTACTTTTTTTCTATGTCTATCAAAATTCACAAATCGCATTAGGACAATCATTAAAATAGGTGAGAGTGTAATGAATAAGAAAACATATTCCCAGCTAAAATGAGTTTTAAGGATACCAAGCAAAGTAGATCCAGAAGCACGACCCATATTAGATAGCGCCATATAAAAAGTAAATTGAGTTGCTGCAACGGTTTTCCAGCAAAGGTTCATGGATGCAGCAAATGTGGCTATACTTAAAAATGTATAAAAGATGTAATAGGAGACTATAAAAGTATAAATAAAGATAACATTGCTCCAAAGATTAGAAGCGAAAGCGAATAAACCTATTAAAACAGCAATAATGGCAAGATAAGATACAAGCATCTTCATTTTACCAAAATAGTCTACTAGATAACCACCAATTGACATTCCTAAAACTCCAGCTACAATATTAGAAATTGAAAACACTTGAGAGAAATAGGTATTGGTCCAACCTAGCTCTTGAACTGAAAAAATAGGAAATAATGTATCCATAAAGCCGAACATAATACCAATGATAAATGAAGCAATACCAAAAACAATACTCGACTTTAGTTTTAGAACCCTATAAAGACTTCTTAAGATTTGAGACCAGCTTCTTAGCTGTGCTCCTTTTGACGCCTTGTTAGCTTGTCCTTTACTCCAGGGCATATTTTTTTCTCCAGGTCTCTCAGTGAAATAAATTGGAACTATCATGATTAAGGCAACAGCTATGGATAGAGATGAAATGGCAGCTGTAAATCCTATCTTATTTATTAGTGTTGTTCCTATAACAAGCGACAATGACGTCCCGATTATTTTCGTTCCCCACATAAGACCATTAGCACGTGCCTGTTCATCTACAGGAATAACATCGACTGCCATACCATCTGTAGCAACATCTTGAAAGGCTCCAAAAAAACTAATCATGAATCCTACGATACTGAGTCCAACTAAATTTTGTTTTGGGTCTGGAACAAATCCGATGCTTAAAAAGCTGATAATTAAACCTAATTGACCAAAAATGACCCAAGGTCTTTTTCTCCCCATGGCTAAGTAAGTAAAACGATCCATTAAAGGAGCAACCAATATTTTAAAACTCCATGGAATAATAATGATTCCAACAAAAGAAGCTATTTCTAAAGGCGATCTACCATTCACAGCTAACCAAGCTGGTATAGCAAAAAATGTAATGCCTTCAGGTATACCTTGTGCTATGTATAATGCCGAAAATGAAAAGTAACGTGATAATGCGCTCGATGTTAAGCTACGTTTAAACTTAAGACTCGATTTTAATTTTGACATGATAGTGGTATGAATAAAGTTGCTGAGCGTTTTGCTAAAAAAAGAAGCACTATCTTATTAATCTTTCACTAGTTGTTATGATATAATAATGATAGTGCTTTCTAAAACCTCTAGGGTTAATAATTCCAGACTAAGAATGATTCTAATTCATACTTAGTTCTGACTCTAATGTGTAAGTATAGCTCCATTGCTCATCAATTACATCTTTAAATTTTTGACGTAAGGCTTCAGTTTTAGTTTTGCCATTTGCTCCCTCATAAAGTTTCCATATACTTTCTCTATCAGTGTCTAAATCAGCAAAATCTTTAAAAGGTGTAGAAACAAAATAATCTCCAGCTTCTCCACCCATATAACGGTACCAATAACCTCTTTTGTCTCCTTCTTTTTTACTAATGGCAGAACTCATCTCATCTACAGCTTCGTTAAAAGCCTTGTCGTCATTCACTTTAAAGCTGGTAACCCAAACAACAGTATTATCACCTAAACCTTCTTTACGACTAAACTCAGGTATAGACCTTGTCATATTTACTTCAGTACTTTCAATATGAGGTAAAATGAATTCTAATGCCACTGCGCCACATGCTTTTCCGGCTGCATCACTTTCATCCATTTCAGCCCAATTTTCAAATCGGTTTGATACTACATATACATTTCCTTTACCTTGTAGTCTGTGCCATGTATTCCAAGTGCCAGTGCCGTTATTGTCTTTATAACACTTTTTCCATTTCTTTACACCTTCAGTAAACTTTGAGTTTTCACCAAATTTAATAGTGTACTCAGTGAGTTCCATAATGTCACTTTCAGCTTCTTGAGCTTGCATTGTTGTTGGCAGCAATACTGCAAAACATGCTACACATAAAATTGTTTTTAAAATCTTCATAATTAATAGCTTTAATTGGTTAATGATAAATGAATTCAATTTTTGAATTCCCATTCAAGTAACTGACAATTAATATGAAATAAAAACAAGCTAGGACGAAACGGCTATTCTATTACCCGAACGTTAATATTTACTTATCCAATAAATTTATGAAGTGAAGATGATTAAATTGTTTGTAAGCGATTCAGCAATTCGTCCTTTAAGGATTTACTTATTGGAATTGCTTTTTTACCAATAACGATATGGCTTTTAGCTATCTCGCTAATTTTTGAGATACTGATAATATATGATCGATGCACACGTAAAAAGTGTTTTCGCGGCAACTTTTCATCCATGTCTTTTAAAGTCATTACCAAAAGATACTCTTTGTTCTTGGAATAGATACGACAATAGTTGCGCTCTGCTTCGATGTATAGAATATCATTAATATCGACTTTAACCATTGAATTGTTGTGTCTTACAAAAATACTGTCGATAAGAACCAGAGATTCCGTGTTGTGCAGTACGCCATCTTCTTCATTTTTTAGCGCAATCTGAGTAAGGGCTAATTCTATAGTGCGTTGTAAATCAAGCTTTTTATAAGGTTTGGATATAAATCCATAAGGATGAGTTTTTTTTGCTCTATTAAAGTGAGCATCATCCGTATTGGCAGTCAAATATATGATAGGAATATTATGATTTTTCTGCATATTTTCTGCAGTTTCAATGCCATCAAGATTGCCCTTTAGATTAATATCTAAAAGTAGAATGTCTGGTGGATTATTCTCTATATGCTTTAAAGCTTCTTCGCCTCGAGGAATAATTCCCGTAACCTCATAACCTAATTCTGTTAGCTGAAGCGAAATATTGGCACCAATAATCATTTCATCTTCAACAATGAGTATTTTAATTTGTTCACTCATTAAGCAGCAGTGTCTATTAAAAAGTCAAATTCAATTAAAGTACCTTGCTCAGAACGTTCAGTCATTTTACCGTTGAGTTGCTGAGTTAAAAGTCGAACGAGTTGAGAACCAAATCCTGTGCCTTTTGGCGCAATACCTTTAACTTTACCAACGCCATTATCAGATACTTTTAATTTCAAATGATTGTTTTCGGTTTTTTCTAAACTGATAGAAATTTCACCTTTTTTATGTTCTGGGAAAGCATATTTCAAAGCATTTGTAAGAAGCTCATTCACAATGAGACCAATAGGGACGGCAGTGTCTACATCTAAATCTAGATTGTCCATAGCACATTCTATCTTTACTTTATCTTCAGCATTAAATGTATCCAATATACCTTCGCTGAGGTTTAAGAAATAATCTTTCATTTCTATACTTCCTAAGTTTTCACCTTGATATAATTTTTGATGAATGATGCCCATCGATTGTACACGATTTTGACTTGCTATCATGGCATCTTTAGTTGCAGAGTCCTCAATTTGTGCAGATTGTAAGGCAATCAAACTTTTAACCATTTCGAGATTGTTCTTAACACGATGATGGATTTCTTTTAGCAGTAATTCATTTTCAGCATTTTTAGCGCGGATGATTTTAGTTGCTTCTTTGTTTTTATTGAAGAAGTAGAGTAGTGAGAGTAATAGTAAACCTAATAATGCGGCAACTGCAATAATCAAATTTTGTGTTTTTGTTTTTTGTGCTATTAAAGAAGCTTGGCTCGCTAAAGCTTCATCTTTTTTACCAGTTTCATACTTAACTATGGTTTCTTCTTCAAGATTTTCAATGGTGCCTTCTAGGTCATTTACTTTGTTAGTATGAGCTATGTTTTTATAGAATAAAGCATTTTTTAAATCACCCAGCTTTTCATAGCATAGTGCTAAATCTTCATATTGAGTGACTAATGTAGTAGTTCCTTTTTTTTCGTATTCTTTTACACCAGCAAGTAAATGTTTTAAAGCTTTCTCATAATTATTTTGTAACAAATAGACTTTACCAATTTCTGTTTCGTAGGTAGCGCAGCGTTCTTCACCAATTTTTGCGGAACATATTTTCCATGCTTTTATAAAATCGTCTAATGCTTCGTCATATTTTTTTTCCTTTAGATATACTTCACCTCTATAGGAATGCCCTCTTACTAAAATAAAGGTTTCCTCAGGAACTTTCTTTCTTACAGTTTCTAAGCAGTAATCGGCCGCTTTATAGGCCTTTTCAAATTCACCCAATTCACCATAACTTTGAATAAGGCTAAATTGAGCAATGGCCACACCAGCAAAATTTTCTGCTTTTTCTAGAATAGGGACTGCTTTATTAAGATACTCTACAGATTTTTCATAGTCTTCCATGACTTGATAAAGTGCGCCAAGAGTTCTGTACGCTCTACCTAAACCTGCCTCATCCTCTAATTCTTCATAAAGTAAAATAGCTTTGAATAAGACATCTTGTGACTTATCTAACTCACGTATATTAATATAATCTATTGATAAAGTCCTGTAGGTATCTGCTATTTTCTTTTTATCATCAAGTTTAATATAATAGTCTAATGCTTTATTGGCATGATAAACAATTGAATCTCCTGGAAAAGTGCCATTATAACTGTGCCAATTGGCGATTTCTTCATGTACTTCGGCAATGGTTCTGATATCAGATTCTTGCTGGCTACGTTTTAGAGTTTGTAAGCCAATAGCATGAAAATTATCCAAATCTTTACCTGTATACGCATTGTTACGCATCCATGATAAACTGGAATCTATTGAAACAGTTTTTAAGTCTTCAGGACTGGGAACTTTAGTTTGTGAGAAAATTGTGCATACAGACAGGCACAGGGCAAAAATTGTAACGATGGTTTTAGTCATAAGTCTTTGATGTAGTCATATTTAAAAAGACTTAGGGGAATGTTAAAGATATAAAAAAAAGTGTTACTGTTATTAGTAACACTTTTAATCTTTAAATGGCTATCTCAACTTGATTATTGATAATGTCCTCAAAAGTTTCTCGTTTTCTTATAAGATGGGCATTGCCTTTATAAATCAATACTTCTGCTGGTCTGTAACGCGAGTTGTAATTGCTTGCCATGGAGTAACAATAGGCTCCAGCATTTTTAAAGCAAAGTATATCTCCTTCATTTATTTCAGAAATACGTCTATTATTGGCAAAGGTATCAGTTTCGCAGATGTAGCCCACTACTGAGTAAAAACGTTCTCTTCCTTTAGGATTAGAAATATTTACAATATCGTGTTGTGAACCATATAACATTGGTCGAATTAAATGGTTAAAACCAGAATCAATTTGAGCAAAAACTGTTGATGTTGTTTGTTTTACCACATTTACTTTTGCTAAAAAGACACCAGCTTCACTTACTAAGAATTTACCAGGCTCAAAAGCCAAGGTTAAATCTTTTCCGTACTCTTTGCAGAATTCATTAAAGCGTTTTGATAATTTGTCACCTAATTCTTCAATATTTGTTTCAATATCACCCTTTTTATAAGGAACTTTAAAACCAGATCCGAAATCAATAAATTCAAGATTTTTAAAGTTTTTTGCCGTTTCAAATAATATTTCACTTGCATAAAGGAACACATCAATATCTAAAATATCACTACCAGTATGCATGTGAATACCGTTAATATTCATCTTAGTATTTTCAACGATACGGAGTAATAGTGGGATTTGATGAATCGAAATTCCAAACTTGCTATCTATATGTCCAACAGAGATATTGGTATTTCCACCTGCCATTACATGAGGATTGATTCGTATACAAACAGGAATATTAGGATGCTTTGTTCCAAACTGTTCTAATATTGAAAGGTTATCAATATTAATCTGAACTCCTAATTTTGAAACTTTTTCAATTTCTTCAAGTGATACACCATTAGGAGTAAAAATGATATTCTCTGGTTTAAAACCGGCTTTTAGGCCTAGTTGAACTTCTTGTATTGAAACTGTATCTATACCAGAACCGAGTGAATTAAATAATTTAAGAATAGAGATATTTGAAAGTGCCTTAACGGCGTAGTTAAGTTTTAAATGTTTAACCTTACCAAATGCTTTTGTTAAACGTTTGTATTGATTAGTAATTGTTTCTGTATCGTAAACATAAATAGGGCTTCCAAAATCTTTAGCAATCTTTAATAAGGTATTTTTATTCATTCGTTTGAAATCTTAGGTATTAATAATAGTAATGGTCAAATGTATATGTAATAAGTATTAAAAGCATAAAAATTAAAAAATATTGCTATTTTTACACATAATGTTAAATAATTAACAATTTGAAAACAATAACATCTTGTGTAGAGGAAATAATAAAGTCAAGCCCTTTCTTAGAAGAGGGTTTATCTCGAGAAATTATTAATTTTTCTGCTTTAGCAAAAGATTTAAATTTCCCAATTTCTGAAATGCTAAGAAAACCTGTAAAAGATGGTGCTATAATGATGGCTTTGCGTCGCTATCAGCAACCATTGACTCTTGAGAATTCTGGTCGATTAAAAAAGGTCTTTAAAAATCTTGGAGATATTACAGTACGTTCAAATTTAAGTGATTTTACGTTTCAAAACTCTAAGACCTTGATAAATAGTCATGCACAAGTTTTAGAAAAAATAAGTGCTAACCAACAAATTTTTTATGCTTTTACTCGTGGTATGTTTGAGAGTAATATTATCATTTCAACTTCCGAAAAAGATAGTATTTTAAAAGTATTTAAAAATGAAATACAAATAGGTCTACAAGATAATTTATCGGCCATCAGTATTTATTTGCCTAAAGGCAATTCGAAAATTGCTGGTTTATATTATCAAATTTTTAAACGACTAGCTTGGGAAAAAATCACCTTATATGAAGTCGTTTCTACAACTAATGAATTTACGATAGTTGTTGAAGACGACTTAGTGGACAAAGCGTTTTCAGTGATAAAGCGTTTAAAAGATTAAAATAATAGACAAGGAATATCAAAACTATTGGCAAAAACGTTTTAGTATGCTTATTTTTGTGCCACCAATAAATTTCTGATCACAAATGAATTTACACGAATATCAAGGAAAAGAATTATTAAGCAGTTTTGGTGTGCGTATCCAACGTGGTATTGTAGCTCAAAGTGCTAAAGCAGCTGTAGATGCAGCTAAACAATTAACAGCTGAAACTGGTACAGGTTGGCATGTTATAAAAGCCCAAGTTCATGCAGGTGGACGTGGAAAAGGAGGTGGAGTAAAACTGGCTAAAAACCTTCAGGAAGTTGAAGAAATTGCCGGAAACATCATCGGAATGAATTTAGTAACACCCCAAACCTCTGCTGAGGGAAAAAAAGTTCATCAAGTATTAGTTGCTGAAGATGTTTATTATCCTGGTGATAACGAACCTGAAGAATATTATATGTCTGTGCTTTTAAATAGAGGTACAGGTAAAAATATGATTATGTATTCTACTGAAGGTGGAATGGATATTGAAACTGTGGCTGAGGAAACTCCACATTTAATATTTACTGAAGAAGTTGATCCTGCATTAGGATTACTTGGTTTCCAGGCACGTCGTGTAGCATTTAACTTAGGTTTATCTGGTACTGCATTTAAAGAAATGACAAAATTTGTATCTGCATTATATACTGCTTACGTTAAATCTGATGCATCTTTATTTGAAATCAATCCGGTTTTAAAGACTAGTGATGATAAAATTATGGCTGTAGATTCTAAAGTAACTTTAGATGACAATGCATTGTATAGACACAGAGATTTGGCTGAAATGCGAGATTTACGTGAAGAGAATCCAATAGAGGTTGAAGCAGGAGCTTTAGGACTTAACTATGTAGATCTAGACGGAAACGTTGGTTGTATGGTAAATGGTGCTGGTTTAGCAATGGCAACAATGGATTTGATAAAGCAAGCAGGTGGTGAGCCAGCAAATTTCTTAGATGTTGGTGGTACAGCTGATGCTGCAAGAGTAGAAGCTGCTTTTAAAATCATATTGAAAGATCCTGCTGTGAAAGCTATTCTAATAAACATTTTTGGTGGTATTGTACGTTGCGATAGAGTAGCACAAGGTGTAATTGATGCTTATAAAAATATGGGTAATATTACTGTACCAATTATTGTTCGTTTACAAGGAACTAATGCAGATATTGCTAAAGACTTAATTGACAATTCTGGTTTAGACGTGCTTAGTGCAACTGAATTTCAAGAAGCTGCTGATAAAGTACAAGCAGTTCTTTCATAAGAGTTTAAGATTTCAATATATTTATTAAATGCGCCTTTTTAGGCGCATTTTTTATTTGCTACAAGTGTTAATTATCTGCTAATCAATGTTAAACAGTGTTAAGAACTGTAACTGTCAAAGAAATTAGACGTCTTTTAAGTATCAATCTTATAAAAACGAATAATTATGAAAACATTAAAAATGTTAGTACTAGTCGTAGCAATTACGTTTAGTAGTGTGCTTTCAGCTAGCACAAATCCGATCAAAAATGATGAGCCAACCTCCATTAGTAAAACAGTAGGAGAATTATTGAAAAACCCAGATTTTCAATTAAACCAAGAAGTAGATGCCGTTGTTGATATTTTCATTAATGATGACAATGAAATTGTTGTATTATCTGTAGAGACTGATAATACAAGAGTAGAAAAGTATATCAAGAGCCGTTTGAACTACAAGAAGGTATCTAATGAAACTTTAGGTTACAAAAAATCATTCAAAGTACCAGTTAAGATGGTAAAATCTAATTAGATACTTTTTGATTATTAATTAAAAAGGGCAACATTATATGTTGCTCTTTTTTTGTTTAGACTTATTAGAATCCCCTTTTTTTGGCATAGGACCTCTCAAATGAATAATCAATCCATTGAGAAAATTTCGAAGGATTTGGTCACCACATTTCATATATTTAGGATGATCTTCTTTTCTAAAGAATGCATTGATTTCACTTTTTGAAATTCGAAAGTCAACCAAGGCTAATATTTTTATAATATCATCATCTCTTAATTTATGAGCTACTCTTAGTTTTTTGAATATGTCGTTATTTGTCATGTTTTATTGTTTAGTCGTTAGATATTGATATGCTTCTCCAAAATTTTCAGCCCAAAGTTGTTCGTTATGCTTGCCTCCTTTAACAGTTTTGCCTTTCCACTGACTATCTGTTACTCCATTAATAATTAATAAATTCATCATTTGTTCTAATTTAGGAATCATAGTTTCTCCTTCATCTGTACCAGCTAAAAAATAAAATTTAGATGACTCTGGTATTTCTGTTGATTTAACTAAATCAAAAATTTCAGGATTAATCCAGAATGCTGGCGAAAATACTCCTGCATTGCCAAAAGTTTCAGGATATTTAATGACAGCATAAAATGAAATTAATCCACCTAAAGACGATCCAAATATGGTTGTATTCTCTGCCTCTGGTTTTGTCTTATAAGTAACATCAATGAGAGGTTTCAATGTGTTTTTAATGAAAGTTAAATAATCTTCACCTTTTCCGCCTCCATACTTTTCATGTATATACGGAGTAAGCTCATCAATTCGTTTTTCATTTCCATGTTCAATACCAATAATAATACTTTCATTTTCGTTTAATGCATCCATATATTCATCTATTTGCCATTCTCCAACATATGAAGTTTCAGCATCGAATAAATTTTGAGCATCGTGCATATAAATAACAGGATAGGATTTTTCAGAATTTTGGTAATCTTTAGGTAAATACACCCAAATGGTTTTCACTGTATCTAACTGTGGTGCTGCGATGTTAAATTTTGTAACTTGTTTAGATGCAGTGCTTTGCGCGTCTAATTTGTTTAAAATTAATATTGTAAGTATCAAGTAAATATACTTCAATCTCATGCTATAATTGCTGTTTTAAAATGATAAACGTTTAAAAAAATCGACTAAGTACTAGGAATTTTTCGACAAGATACAAGATATCAACGACAATAAAATAATGTACCTAGTTAACTTTACATCATAATATAATCCCCTCGAAGACATGATTAACCGTGCTGAAAAATTGAGCTTGTTATCCGAAATGATAGCATTTGCACAAACAGATGAAAATATAAGATCCATTGAATACAATTTCTTATTTAGTATTGCTAAACAATTAGATATATCTAAAGAAGATTTTGAATATTTGTTTGAGCACCCTGTAACTTATGTGCATTTAAAATCGCATAGTGAGCGTATAGTCCAGTTTCATAGACTAGTTCTATTGATGAATTTAGACCATAAGATATCTCCTAAACAATTAGTGAAAATTCACAACTTTGGTTTACGAATGGGATTAAGTCATGAATCTATTAATAGAGTATTGGATCTAATGGACAGCTTTCCCAATAAAATTGTACCACCAGATTTTTTAATTGATATTTTTAAAGTTCAGTATAACTAAGTGAGACTCAAATTTTAAAAGCCGAAAGGCGCACTAAAGTTTGTAAGTCAAACTTATTCCGATGGATATCGGAATCTTTTGAATTTCAGAAAATTCCATTTAAAACACCCCTAAAGTCCCCTCAAGGGGACAAAAGACATAACTTATTTCACTTTCAACTTTTCTAACTTACTCTGATACGCAGTAATCTCATCTCTAAAACGTGCTGCTTCCATAAAGTCTAAGGCTTTTGCAGCTAACTCCATTTGCTTCCGTTTTTCTCTTATTTTCTTTTCGAGTTGACTTTTATTCAAATATTCGCTTTCTGGCTCAGCGGCAATTTTTGCATCAAGTTCTGTCCGGTAAGTGCTCACGGAATTTTTTGCTAAGGCACTGTCTAAACTTTTGTTTAAGGCTTTTGGTTTAAGATTATGCTTAGTATTGTAGGCAATTTGTTTTTCTCGACGATATTCAGTTTCATCAATAGTTTTTTGCATGCTTTTGGTGATTTTATCTGCATACATAATGGCTTTACCATTTAGATGTCTAGCCGCTCTACCAACAGTTTGTGTCAACGAACGGTTAGATCGCAAAAAACCTTCTTTGTCTGCATCTAGTATGGCAACTAAAGATACCTCAGGTAAATCCAAACCTTCACGTAGTAGATTAACACCAACCAAAACATCAAAAATACCTTTTCGTAAATCTTGCATTATTTCAACACGCTCTAGAGTGTCCACATCGCTATGAATGTATCGACAACGGATGGAGATTCGGGTTAAGTATTTTACCAATTCCTCAGCCATTCGTTTTGTCAATGTGGTTACTAAAGTTCGCTCATCTTTTTCTACACGATCTTGAATTTCTTCGATTAAATTATCTATCTGATTTAAGCTCGGTCTAACTTCAATAACTGGGTCTAACAAACCAGTCGGACGAATCACTTGTTCTACATAAACTCCACCAGTTTTTTCCATTTCGTAATCCGCAGGAGTTGCACTCACATAAATCACTTGATTCTGAAGTGCTTCAAATTCTTCAAATTTTAATGGCCTGTTGTCCATAGCAGCTGGTAATCGGAAACCATAATCTACTAAATTTACTTTACGACTTCTATCACCGCCATACATAGCATGAACTTGAGAAATGGTAACATGGCTCTCATCCACAACCATTAAGTAATCATCAGGGAAATAATCTAGTAAACAGAATGGTCTTGTTCCTGGAGCTCTTCCATCCAAATATCTGGAATAGTTTTCAATCCCAGAACAATAGCCCAACTCACGTATCATTTCTAAATCAAATTCTGTTCGCTCTTTTAGGCGTTTAGCTTCAAGGTGCTTACCTATTTCTTTAAAATAGTCATGTTGCTTTACTAAATCATCTTGAATATCTTTTATCGCACCATTCAGTACATCTGGTGATGTCACAAACATGTTGGCAGGATAAATATTCAAACAGTCATAACGCTCAATGATTTCATTGGTTCTGGCATCAAAAGCTTCGATTTCTTCAATTTCATCTCCAAAAAAATGAATTCTAAAAGCGTTATCTGAGTAACCAGGAAATACATCTACTGTATCACCTTTTATTCTAAAGTTTCCATTTTTAAATTCGGCTTCAGTTCTAGAATATAAACTTTGCACTAATTGATGTAATAGTTTAGTGCGAGAAATAACTTGGTCTCTTTCTATAGTTATTACATTTTTTTGAAACTCAACAGGATTTCCAATACCATATAAACACGATACCGAAGCTACAACAATAACATCGCGTCTTCCAGATAATAGAGAAGAGGTGGTGCTAAGTCGCATCTTCTCAATTTCCTCGTTTATAGATAAATCTTTCTCTATATATACTCCAGAAACGGGAATATATGCTTCAGGTTGGTAGTAATCGTAGTAGGATACGAAATATTCTACTGCGTTCTCTGGAAAAAATTGCTTAAACTCAGAATATAATTGAGCTGCTAAAGTTTTGTTATGTGCCAAAACCAAAGTTGGTCGTTGCACTTCTTCTATTACATTGGCAACTGTAAAGGTTTTCCCAGAACCTGTTACACCTAAAAGTGTTTGATACTTTTCTTTACTTTCAATACCCTTAGCTAATTGCTTAATAGCTTCAGGTTGATCTCCTGTAGGTTTAAACTCTGATTCAATTTTAAATCGCATAAAGCAAAGTTACGATAAAGAATAATGTAAATCAATCAACGTTTTAGAGCAAAATGTCCACTATAAGTTCTACCATCCGAGAGCTTAGCAATAAACCAATAATCGTCACTTGGTAATTTACTGCCATTCAGATTGCCATCCCAACCACTACTTTGTGGTGTCTGTTCTGCAATTAATTTTCCGTAGCGATTGAAAATTTGAACAGCTTCAATGAAATTAGATTGTGCAGATGTACCAATGACTTGCCATGTGTCATTGTCACCATCACCATTAGGTGTGAAGAATTTTGGAAAGCCTAAAACAGAAATTGTCTCTTCAGTAACTCCACAACCATTGATGTCTCTTACATAGACTGTATGAAATCCTTTAGAAATATTAGTGAATACATTACTTTCCTGATACAAACTATTTATATCATCTATAGCATATTCATAATCTCCATCACCAGAAACATTTATAGTAATTGTATTATTAGGGTCAATACCTTCTACAGAAATACTTTCTATAATTGCAGAACTAGATGGACTAACAGTTATAGTTCTGCTAGAAGAACAACCGTTTGGGTCAGTAACAATTACTGTATAGATGCCAGTTTGGTTGATATCATTAAAAGTAGTATTTATTGCTGTTGATGTACCATTGTATAACCACTCGTAATAATAATTATTTGGTAAATCATTTAGAACTCCTCCGAAAAGTGTAATAGCTTCTGGAAATGTGTTGGTACAATAGATTATAGTTTCATCAGCTTCTAACACTGGAGTATAGAGTACAATAAGATTTACTGCTGAAATACTAAAACATTGGTTATTACTTTCAACTTTTACAAATATAGTTTGGGAATTAGCAGTTGTGTTTTCGTAGTTATTGGATAGCTGGTTTGATTCACTAAAAGCATCTTCCTCTGATTCATAATAGGAAATCAAAGCACCATCTGGAATTTGATTTTCTATCTCTAATTCAATATCGCTTAGCGTAAAATTAGCAAAACCATCCACCAGATCACCATCACAGGCTTCTAAATCAGAAATAGTTAAGATGTTGTTTGATATCTGTAATTCTAGTTCCACAACATCAAAACAATTTGCGGCATTAACGATGTTAGCATAAACAACTTGAAACGGTGAGGTATTCTGAAAATTAGTTTGATTGGTAATAGGATTATTATCAATAAAAGCATCAGCTTCGGTTAAATAAAAGTCGAGAATTTGAAGGGAATCATTGCCGTTAATTAAGTCATCTAAAGCATCAAATAAATTATAGGTTGTTAATCCGTCACTATTAATATCACACTCAATTAATACTGCATCAGAGCCAACTGGTAAAGGAGCATATTCTATTACTGCTTCTCCATAGGAGATACAGTTGTTGTCTAAGAATACTTCAACAGAGTATGTTCCAGATTCTGAAACTTCATATTCAAAACAATTGAAACAAGGAATAGTACCTTCAGGAATTCCGTTTTTTGACCAAATATAACTTGCACCTTGTTGAAATGCATTTAAGGTAATAGTTTCACCTTCACAGGCTGCATTTCCTGTTGCAATTAGCCTATTTGGCCCTAAATCAGAAGATAATTTAAAGCTACCAGCTTCAATGAATACTGCGGAATCATACCTGAAATTTTGCTCATCTGCTATAACGAGTTTAACGTGATAGGTTTCATTTGGGATTACGTTTGCCGTTGCCGTTAAAATCGCTGTTTGTCCATTGAAATTGATAGGAGCATTGGTACCATTATAGTTTCCAAAATAAGTTTCGTTTTGTGGAGGACAACTGCCTTGTACTCCTGGAGTAACCGTTGTCGCTTTAACCGGAATATTGGTATCTGGTACTAAGGCAATATTTTCGTATTGATTTTGCCCAGTAGCAGGTCTAATTAAAAACCCGAATAAATCTGAAAAATTACAGCTATTGGGATTATTTTCTTGGTACTCTTCTGAAGCAAAAATATATCTAAAACTGATTTGTGATGCTACTGAGGTAAAATCAAATTCTAAGATTGTAGCATTAAATGTATTTGATTCATTCAGAGCGTTTTCCAAATCTGTATCTCCTAACCAATTTGTTGCATCATCGTCGCTTAGATTATTATTTGGACCAGGAACATTTTGTAATCTTCCTGTACTTAATACAATGCCGCTTTCAAAAGGAAATGTGGTTCCGACTCCATTGAAATAACCATAACTTTGATCTGAATTATTAAAATCACCACCTAAAACATTTGTAACTATTACATTTTCAATACAATCACTATCAATCAGTATATCTTCTATAAGTTGTTGTGGAGTATATGTTTGACTATCTACTGAAATATTTTGAGCATAGTTCAGTAGAGAAAATAAAAGGGTAACAACCAAGAATGTTCTCTTCATTTTCATTTTTAAGGGATAGCAAAGATATATATCTAACAAAGACTAATATTGGAACAAGATGTTAAAAAAGTTGAGACGTTCTTATTAACGACGAAGTGCAAAATGTCCTTTAACCTCAAACGATTTGCCATTTTGAGTTACTGTAGCAACATACCAGTAATCGCCCGAAGGCATCTGATTACCATTATAGGTTCCATCCCAACCCAAAGTGTTAGAATTTAATTCTTTTAAGAATTTACCATAACGGTCAAAGATTTGTATGACAGTACCAGGAAGCATTTCTACACCAACGATATGCCAAGTATCAAAATCACCATCGTTATTTGGTGTAAAATGTTTTGGAGCATCAATAACAAGTACTTCGCGAGTAACTTGAGCACAACCATTTTGATCAATAATAGTTACAGTGTTATAACCGATAGGTACATTTACAAACACATTAGATTCTTGGATATTACCATTGTTTAGTTGATAAAGATAATTACCAATACCATTTACGGTGATAGTAATATTATTAGGGTCAGAAAAATCTATAGTTTCTACAACATCAATAGTTGCAGATTCTGATTCTGTAACATTAAAAGTACTTGTATTTTCACAACCGAATTGATTGGTTATAATTACGGAATACGTGCCTGTTTCATAAATTTCAATTTCTGGTGACGTTTCATCTGTTGACCATAAGTACGTGTCCCCAGAATTATTAGTATTTGCAGAGACCAGAAGGGGTAAATTGTCTAAACAAATGACTTGATCTTCAATAGCAACTAATGGCAGAGGATTAACTACAACAGAAAACTGAGTAATATCAAAACAGCCAGTAGTATTGTTTTCAACTCTAGCGAAAATAATTTCGTTGTCATAAGATATATAATCAGTGTTTAAGGGCGACATATTTTCAATAGCATCATTTTCAGAGTTATGATAACTCACAGAAAAGTCATTTGGATTTTGCCCATTTAGAATACCTGCATTTTGTGTGTTTAAATCAAACTCTAGCAAGCCATCAAAATCATCATCACATGCCATTAAGTTATTTGGTGGATTAGCAATTGGAAGCGGATTAACAACTAATTGAAAAGGATGCACACCAAAACAATGTGTTGTACTATATTCAGCTCTTACATAAAGAGTTTCTGATGAACTTGAATAATTGTAATCTAAACTTAAAGCGTTTTGGTTTTCATTAGCGTCTTGCTCATTTGCATGATAACTCACAAGTACATTATAAGTATCGTCAAATAAAACTTGTGTAATTTCAGATAAATCAACGAGGTTGTCATTGTTTTCACAAATTTGATAGTTTTCAATTGGATTAATTGGAGGTGGTTGATTAACAATGAGCTCAACTGGCACTGAAGTGTAACAATTTGTAGTAGCATTTCTTACTTTTACAAACACCGTTTCAGGATTTGAAAGATTAGTATAATTTTCAGGATTAACAACAGGATTGATATTAGATTCTAAATCGCCTTCTGATCTGAAATACGTAAAATCAATATTATACTGTCTACCATCTATAATTTCAACTTCGTACTGCGTTAAATCCCATTGGATATTAGTGTTAAAATTATCTGAACATGCCGTAAAAGACTGATTAAAGTTCACTTCTGGGAGTGATAATGAATTTATGTAAAATGAAGCTACTTCTACGCATCCTGAATCGAAGTTTTCTATTCGCGAATAAATCAATTGGGAGCTGCTAATGGTGGTATAATTTAAAGGTAATTCATTTGTCCCTAAATTAGCATTGAGTGGAGTTAAGTGAAAAGAGATATTTAGATTTTGTAAAGAACTGCTAGTAATTTCAGTTATTTTTTCATTTAAATTCGTGCTTACAAGTCCTGTGTTATTTATATCACATTCAAAAACATCTGTAGGCTCATTATAGACAGGTGCTTGTCGTATTTCAATTTGCATTGGAGCTGTTTTATAACAACTATCTTCGTCTGTATTTTCTAACCTTACATATATAGTTTGAGGATTAGAGTTAGCAATATAAGGGCTGTTCTTTTCTATTGAATCTTGTTTGTTAATGGCATTGTCTTCGGTTTCAAAATATAAAACCTGCATTCCTGTTTGGCCATTCAAAATTTCAAAATCTTTATTTTCAAATATAAAACCAGAAGGATTATTAATGTCTATCTCACAACTGGTAAAACTTGAAATATCACCGAACTGTGGACTAGAGTAAATTTGAATTTCAAAATTATTAATAGCAAAACAATCTGTGCCAGGCTCTTCAATTCTCATAAAAATCTCGTCAGTAGTAGTATTGAACATACTTGGATTGCTAATGGCTGCAACGGCTTCAATGGCATCTTCTGAGGACAAATAATATGAAATGTTATAATTTGCGAAATCTGCAAATTGGGTTTGAATATGACTAACTAAATCTACATCTTTGTAACCATCTAGGTTATCATCACATCCTTTTAAAGGCTCTAAGATGTCTATGTCAATTTGACCGTTAATAGTGACATCTAAGGTTGTAATATCTGGACATTGTAAAAACAAATCACTCATTTTTACATAGAATCGTTGTGTGTTTCCATTTACAGCAAAGGTCTCTCCTAAAACATTTTCTTCATTTATGGCATCTTCTTCGGTTAAATAATATTCTATATTATTTGAGAATACATCTTGGGATACTAAATCATTAAACTGTTGTAAGAAAATAGTAGTTGTATTATCTGTTCCATTAAAATAGCCACAGGCATCGGTTATTTGTGGTGATAATGACGTAGATTCTAGAACATTTAATTTTAGTATAGAGATGTAACTGCAACCTTGATATGAGCTTTCAATAAATAGGTCTTGCGTATTAATAACCGAATAGGGTAGAGTTCGGTCTATAGGATTCTCATTATTTATAGCATCTTCTTCAGTTTCATACAGTTCAATAGATATATCGTATTCATTTTTTATAGTTTCTGAGATGTCATCGAGATTGAAATTAACAATACCATCATTAGAACCATCGTCACATTCCTCAATTACAACTTCTTCCCCAAGAATAGAATACATTAGATTTTTATGAAACTCTAGTACTATAGGAAATTCGCAATAATCACCAATGGATACTCCAAAATTTGCATTAACAGATGGATTACTAGACGAAATTACTGGAGGTACTGCTAGAATAAAATCTAAAAGTCTAAATGTAAAGCCAGGAAATTCACTTTCTAAAAGCTCTCTATATTCTTGTAAATTGTATGTGTATACTTTGGAGTCAAAATTAATTGATTCTCCATCTGTAAACTCGTAATGGTCTATGGGTAAACAATTATTTACTATGTATCTAGTATTAAAATTTGGTGGTTCTTGATACTCAAAATTAATATTCACCAAAGAGTAACAACCACTAAAAATATTCTCAACCCTTGCAATAAAAAAGGGTATTCCCTCGTCTAAGGGAGGATAATCTTCCAATGGGCTAATTTCATTAATAGCATCATCTTCAGTAAGATAATAACTAACGTTTCTATCAAATTCAAAATTAGAAACATGAGAATCTAGAGAATTCAAACTCGAAGCAAACAAGATTTCGGTTATTTCTCCATTACAGATTTCAAGTATTATGTCATCCGTGTTGGGCGAGTAAAGTACTGAAATATTAAAGCTACCAATTTGTAGGCAATCACCACTCAAACTTTCAATCCTAACATAAATCGTCTCAGTTTCTTCTGTATTTTGATAAACAGCAATTATAGGATTGTTATTGTTTTGAGCATCTTCTTGAGAAAAATGATAACTAATTGTGTAATTGGTAGAAGGAAGGTTATCAAAAATTTCATCATTTTTTAACAGTTGAAAATCAAATTCATACAAACCATCATTAGGTAAATCGTCACAAATAGTTATGTCTTGTATTGGAGCAGCTGGTTGAAATGGAATAATTTCTAATTCAATAGAATCTTCAAGGATGCAACTACCGCTTAGTGATGGGATTGAGACTTCAACATTGTAGGTGCCAGATTGACTGACATTTAATGTGGGACTGTTTTGTCCTGTCATTAAATTACTATTAAAATACCAATTGTAAGTTGCGTCAGGATTATTAATATCTGCATTTAAGGTTAAATCACTCCCGCAAATACTTCTGTTAGGACCTAAATCTATAGAATTACCAAAGCTTTCTGCAGAGATGAAAACAGCAGAATCGAAACGTTCATCAATGTGATCTGCGATTATAAATTTTATATGATAGGTTTCATTTGGGATTATATCAGTAGTAGCAGTTAAAACAGTTGTACTACCATTAAAATTAGTATTGCCCAGATTATAACCTTCAAAATAAGTCTCATTTTGCGCTTCACAGAATCCATTAATATCTTGATGGATTGTGTTTGTTGTAATTTCGGCAGTGGTCTCAGGAACTAAAGCAATATTAATATATGGGTCTGCTGTACCAGCTCTTTTTATAAGAACTGCAAATACATCTTTAAATGTACAAGGGTATTCTTGTTGATATTCGTCTGAGGCGAAGAGGTATTTAAATGCAACAAAATTATTTACAGAAGAAAAATCGAATTCAATGGAAGTTGCGTTAAGCGTTTGATCAATTCCAAGAATATCTTGTATATCACTATCGGTCTCCCAAGTAATTTCACCGTCACTTAAATTTTGTGAATTGTAAGTATTTCCTGCAGATGAAACCCTTCCTGTGGAAAGTATTATACCATTTTGAATTGGAAAATTAGATGTTCCTCTATCAAAAGCACCATAACTTATAATATTATTTACATTTCCATTTATTGAGGAACTAATATTACTTACTGTTGCACAGTCGCCACCTATCAAGTTTTCAATAAGTTGATTAGGTTGTAGAGTATTGTCTGTTATTATCTGCTGTGCACATAAAATATAAATATGCACAAACAGGAAGAAAAAAAGAAATACATTTTTCTTGTTCATCAGACTTTTATTAGAAGGCCTTAATATTAAAATTAAGGATAGCTTTTTTTATAAAAGTAAGAAAAAGAAGAAAAAGAATAGAGACAAATTCAATTGTTACGTTAAATTAACATTAATCAAGACGAATGACTTCTATATATTATAATCTAAGTGTAAAATGCCCTTTAATTTGAAATGACTCATTTCCGCGCTTAATGTCAGCCACGTACCAATAATCATCGGGAAGCATTTTATTTCCATTAAAATAACCATTCCATCCTGGTGTACTTGATTTCAACTGTACTAACAGTTTTCCATATCTATCAAATATATTAATTGTGGTGCCTGGAAGTGTTTCTATACCAACTATATGCCAAGTATCGAAGTCTCCATCTCCATTTGGTGTAAAGAATTTAGGTATATCTACAACTAGTACCTGTTTAGTTATATCTGCACATCCATTAACATCTATAATTCTTACAGTGTGGTAGCCCATAGAAACGTTATAAAAAACATTAGATTCTTGGGGTTGAAAATTATCTAGTTGATAAAGATAATTGCCAATACCATTTACCGTAACAGTAATATTATTAGGATCAGAAAAGTCTATAGTTTCTACCACATCAATAGTTGCAGATTCTGATTCTGTAACATTAAAAGTACTAGTGGTTTCACAACCAAATTCATTGGTTATAGTTACGGAATACGCACCGGTTGTATAGATTTGAATTTCTGGAGACGTTTCATTTGTTGACCATAGGTAAGTATCAGAAGTATTGTTAGTATCAGCTGAGACATGCAATGGGACATTATTTAAACAAATGACTTGATCTTCTATAGCAACTAATGGTAATGGGTTAACAATGATAGAGAATTGAGTTATATCAAAACAGCCAGTAGTATTGTTTTCAACTCTAGCGAAAATAATTTCATTGTTGTTAGCTGTATAATTAGTGTTTAAAGGCAACATATTTTCAACAGCATCATTTTCAGAATTATGATAAGTTAGAGAAAAGTCATTTGTGTTTTGCCCATTTAAAATATCAGCATTTTGCGTGTTTAAATCAAACTCTACCAAGCCATCAAAATCATCATCACAGGCCATTAAGTTATTTGGAGTGTTGGCAATTGGGAGCGGATTTACAACTAATTGGAATGGGGAAACTACATAACAATGTGTTGTACTATATTCTAATCGTACAAATAATGTTTCGATCATATTTGTGTAATTATAATCTGTATTTAGAGCATTTTCATTGGCTTCAGCATCATCTTGATTGGCATGGTAGCTAACAATGATGTTAAAAGTATCATCTAAAATCACTTCATTGATGTCTAGCAAATTGACACTATTGAGTTCATTTTCACAAATATCGTACGTATCTGTAGTATTTAGTTGTGGTGGGTTATTTAAAATTAATTCGAAAGGAACGATGATATAACAACCTGTAGATAAATTTATAAGTTTTACATATATCATTTCATTGTCATTAGCACCGATATAGTTTTCAGGGTTTGTAATTACATTCACTTCATTTTCTGCATCAAGTTCTGTTTGGTAATAAGTAAAATCTATATTGTATTGTCTTCCATCAAGAATATCAAGTTCAATATCAGTTAAGTCCCATTCTGATTGCGTATTGAAATAATTGCTACATTGTATAAGTGATTGATTGAATTTTACTTCGGGTAAATCAAGAATATTTATATAAAAACTTTCTACATTAAAACAGCCTGAATCATTGTTTAAAATCCTAACATACAGTTTCTCTGGGTTACTTGTACTAGTAAAAGAAAGACTAGTTGGATTTGTTCCAAAATTGGCGTTTAATTCTGTTGTATGAAAACTAATACCCAAATCATTTGGGCTGCCATTTGAGATTTCATCAATTTTTGTATTCAAATCAATTTGATAAGGTCCATCACCATTGGTTCCACAAACTGGTATATCAGTTGGTACATTGTAAATAGGTGCTTGCCTTGCAACAATCTGCATTGGTGCTATTGCCACACAGCTATTTTGATTTTCATTCTCCATCCTCACATATATCGTTTGAGGATTAGTGATGTTTTGATAGGGAATTGTTTTATCAATGGCATTGCTATTACTTATCGCATCTAATTCACTCTCAAAATACATAACTTGCATGCCAATTTGACCATTAATAATTGATGCATCTCTATTTTCAAAAGAAAAGTTTGCACTATCAGAGGCACTTAATTGACAATTAATATAATCTGGTATTGCCTCAATTTGTGGATTATTAAAAACTCTTATTTCAAAATCAATTATTGCAAAACAATTAAGACTAGGGCGCTCAATTCTTGCAAAGATTTCTTGGGTTTGAGCGTTATAATTTTGTGGATTGGTTATAACGTCCCTGTCACCGTAGGCATCAGTATAAGTGGTATAGAATTGAATAGTAAACTCATCTAATTCAGTAGAAATAGATGGCAACACGCTAAATAAATTCATAGTAGTGAAACCATTTTGATCGTCATCGCAAATAATAATTGGCTCTGGAGATTGAAAGTTTAGACTTTGAACTACATTAATATCTAAAGTGGTAATGGAATAGCATCCTGTATCTGTATTAGTGACTCTAGCAAAAAATTGATGTGAGTTATTCGCTACGTCATAAGTTTCATTGATTACATTCTCATCATTGTCAGCATCTTCATAGGATTCATAAAACTTAACCAATGGGAAGGGTGTATTTTGAATCATCAAATCCTTATAGTTTCTTACGTTAATAGAAGTGGTGCTATCACTAAGATTAAAATTACCACAGGCATCTGCGGTTACAGGTTCTAAAGTTGGTAACTCATTAAGCTGGAGCATAACTGAAGTAAAGTCCTCACATTCATTTTTATATTTAACTTTAAGGAATAATTCTGTGGTTGGATTATTAACAGTAAGTATTGTATTAGGATCTAATACATTTGTATTATTTTGTTGATCTTCAAAGGTTTGATAGTAGGTTAGTGTTAAATCACCATAACCTCCAATTAATTCTTCTGTTACATTGTTTAAATCAAAATCAAATATACCATCGTTTGATTGGTCATCACAACGCTTTACCACTGTGTCTTCTCCAATAACATTGTTAGTTACATTTTTATGTAATTCTAAGGGAACAATTGAGGTACAATAACCACCTTGTTCTGCAACGGCCATGTAAATAGTGAGCTGCGGACTAGTGAGAGTAAAGATTGGATCATCGACAAAAAGATATGCGTTTGTTTGTGACAAAGCATCTTCAGCTGATGGAAAAAAATTAACCCTTGGCTCTGATAGCCAATCACTAATTTCATCAACTGCGTCATTTAAATTAAATATTTCCTCAGCCTGATCATAATTTTCATCTATTGGTGTACACTTATTTATTATATATCTATCTACACCTATGAATGGACTTTCGTTAAATTCCATGGTAAATGGAACTACTGAGTGACAACCATTAAAGTCATCTACTACTCTTGCGTAAAGTACTTCAGTTTGATCAGGGTAAGGATATGGTGAGGGAATTGCATTTTCACCAATTTCTGCTTCTTCTTCAGTGAAGTGAAAGGTCACTGTTCTATTGAATTCAAAATTAGCTACCCAAAAGTCATAAAAATCAAAATCTACACTATTGAAAGCTGGTATATATAATTCTTCACAAACAATAATAGGGTCTATTATACGTGTGTTAGGTGCTGCATTGATTATAGTGTTAAATCTACCTATCTGTAAACAACTACCGTCAATACTTTCTATCCTAACAAAAATAGTTTCCTCTGATTCCGTATTTTGATAACTACCAATAATAGGATTATCATTGTTTTCAGCGTCTTCTTCTGATAAATGGTAACTAATATTGTAATTATTGGATGGTAGGTTGTTGAATATTTCATCATTTTTCAAAAATGGAAAATCAAACTCATAAATACCATCACTTGGTGCTCTATCGCATATTAAGACATCTGCAATTGGATCTGCATTTTGAAATGGTATAATGTCTATTTCTATACTATCTGTCATTACACAATTGCCACTTGGTGATGTAATCGCAATTTCTACATCATAAGTTCCAGATTGGTTTACTGCTAATGTTGGATTATTCTCACTAGCTATTTGACTTCCATTTAAAAACCAAGAATAGACAGCAGTATTGTTATTGATATTGGCATCTAAAATTAAATCACTTCCACAGATACTTTGATCTGGCCCTAAGTCTACGGAACTGCCAAAGCCGCCTGCTTCAATAAATACAGCAGAGTCAAAACGCTCATCGATATGATCTGCAATGATAAATTTAATATGATAGGTTTCGTTAGGTATTATGGCACTAGTCGCAGTTAAAACAGTTGTATTTCCATTGAAATTAGTATCCCCTAAATTATAACCTTGAAAAAAATCTTCATTTTCAGCATCACAAAATCCATTGATATTAGTATGGATAGTATTTGTACTTACTTCGGTGATAGTTTCTGGAACTACTGCAATATTAACATAAGGATCTGTTGTACCAGCTCTTTTAATTAGAATAGCAAATACATCCTTAAAATTACAAGGAAACTCTTGCTGATACTCCTCTGAGGCGAATAAGTATTTGAAGGCTACAAAGTTATTCGCAGAATTAAAGTCAAACTCAATTGAAGTAGCATTCAGTGTTTGGTCAATACCTAAAACATCTAGTACATCTGAGTCAGTGACCCAATCAATTTCACCTTCACTTAAATTTTCACCCATAAAAGTGTTGCCTGCGGAAGTGACACTGCCTGTAGATAAAATTAAACCATTTTGAAATGGAAAATTAGAAGAGCTACTGCTAAAAGATCCATAACTAACAATATTATTTATGCTCCCATTTATAGATGATGAAACGTTACTGACTGTAGCACAATCATTACCTACTAAACTCTGAATAAGCTCATTAGGTTGTTGAAAATTATCCGTAATAATTTGTTGCGCATAGGTGACATGTATATGCACAAAAATGAAGAGAAATAAGTATATACTTTTCTTTTTCATTTAATTTATTACCAATAAATAATAGCAACTTAAGAAAATTAAATTTCCTTTTTTTGTTTAAAAGTAATAAAAAGTATGAAAACCTGAATCATAAAAGTGTTAATAACCGAATAAAGAAGTTGAATAACGAGAAGAATTATCTCCTCAAAGTAAAATGCCCTTTGACTTGGAAACTAATGCTACCGCGTTTTACTTCTGCGACATACCAATAATCACTAGCAGGCATTTTGTTACCATTAAAGTAACCATCCCATCCAGATGTATTAGAATTTAATTGCTTTAAGAGTTTACCATAACGGTCAAAAACATTAATAGTAGTGCCAGGAAGTGTCTCTATACCAACAATATGCCAAGTATCAAAATTGCCATCATTATTTGGCGTGAAGAATTTAGGTATATCAACAACTAAAACTTCTTTTGTGACATCAGAACAACCGTTAATATCTATAATTCTAACCGTATGGTAACCCATAGCCACATTTTCAAAAACATTTGATTCTTGCGGAGGGAAGTCGTCTAACTGATAAAGGTAATCACCAATACCACTAATGGTTACTGTGATATTATTTGGGTCTGAAAAATCTACAACTTCTGTAACTTCTATAGTTGCAGCCTCAGATTCTGATACTCCAAAAACACGTGTATTTTCACAACCGAGTTGAGTAGTTACAGTTACCCAGTAAGTTCCCATATCAGTAATTTCTATTTCTGGTGTAGTTTCTCCTGTTGACCATAAATATTGATCTGTTGGGTTATTAGTGTTAGCCGAAACCAATAATGGTAAATTATCTAAGCAGATAACCTGATCTTCAATATCAATAACAGGTAATGGATTTATAATTGTTGAAAAATTAGTAATACTATAACAACCAGTACTATTGTTTTCAACACGAGCATAAACGATTTCATTGTCATATGCCATGTAATTGGTATCCAAAGCTGAATTTCCTTCATTGGCTTGTAGTTCAGTATTATGATAAGTTACTGTGAATAAATTTGAATTTTGACCTCCTAAAATTGTAGAATTTTGTTGTAATAAATCAAATTCTAAAATACCATCAAAATCATCATCACAAGCTATTAAGTTATTAGGTTCATTAGCTATCGGTAATGGATTAACTCTTAGAGTAAATTCATAATACATTGAACAGTGTGTGGTGCTATATTCAGTTCTTACAAATAATGTTTCGTTATTTGAAGTGTAAGTATAATTTGTATCTAATGCGTTAGTATTAGCTATTGCATCTGCTTCATTAGAAAAATAACTAAATAAAACATTAAAGTTATTATCAGTAGCAATTTCATTAATATCAGTTAAATCAACACTATTGTTCTCATTAGCACAGGTATTGTATGTAACAAAATCATTAATAATTGGTGGTTGGTTTACAATTAATTCTATAGGTAGAGTAACGTAACAATTAGAAACCGTATTTGTTACTTTTAAATAAACGGTCTGTGGGTTTGATGTATTTGTAAAGTTTTCTGGGTCAGTAATCTCATTACTGTCAGCTTCAGAATCCTCAAAATTAGCATAATAACCGACTATAATATCTTCTTGTCTTACATCTAAAATATTTGACTCAGCTGCGGTTAAATCGAATACTAAAGACCCATCTGTATCATCATCACATGCTATCATTGGTTCAGCAGGTGTTACATCTGGCACTTGAATAACATTGACTACAAATGATGTAATTGATTGACATATAGTACCATTATCTATCTGCACAAAAATTTGTTGTGGATTTACCGTATTTGCAAATTGAAGCGGAATTTCATTGGTACTATTTATAGCATCCTCTTCTGAGGTGAAGAATTTAACACTTTGTATATCTGAAATACCAGCAGATACTTCGTCAACTCTAGTAGAGAGATCAAAAATTTCTGAACCATTATTAGATATATCATCGCACACAAACCAATCAGATGGTTCGTTATATTCTGGGTTTGTACCTACTTCAATTATAAAAGAAGATGTAGTATAACAAGATTCGTCTGAATTATTATCTATTCTAACATGTATTTCTTGTGGATTTGTAATGTTTTCATAAATGCTTGTTTTGTCAATAGCATTAACTTTGTTAGTAGCATCAGAAGCATTAAGATAGTAAGATACTTCCTTGCCAGTTTGTCCATCTAAAGCTTCTTCATCTTTAGTTTCAAAAATGAATTCTCCAATGCCATCAGTTTCATCTTCACAAAAATTGTATTCATTTACATAGTTGGTTAAATCACCAATATATGGTAGTGTGTTTACAGTAACACTTAACTCTTCAACGGTGTGACAGCCCGAAGCGGTATTTTCAATACGCATATATACTGTCTCAGTTTGTGAATTGTAATTTGATACATTTGCTATGGGGTTTGTATCTAAATCTGCATCTTCTAGGCTATTATGAAATGTTACGGTTCTATTAGGTGTTGCCAAAATAGAATTAGGAATACTATTGTTTAGATTAATACTAGAAAAACCATCTCTATCTGCGTCGCAGATAATAATATCATCAGGTTTTTCGCCTAATGGTGCTGGTAATACTTGTACTTCAAACGAATTGTAATCTGCACATTCTGTGTCATTAGATTGAATTCTAGGATAAAGTGTAAACGGATTACTTACATTATTATAAAAGTTAGGCAATGCGTTAGTGTTATTGATTGCATCGTCTTCTGTTAAAAAATAAGCAACACTAAAACCATCAATTCCATTAGTAACATCAGCATCAAATTCTGATAAATCTATAGTAGTAAATCCATCTTGGTCTTCATCACATGCATTTAGACTTATCACAGGATTAAACTGTGTAATAGGAAACAAGATTAATTCAAATTCAGCTTCTTCACTACAATTAGGATTCTCTATAGTTATGTAAATGGTTTGAGGATTACTCTGATTAGTGTAAGATATCCCTTGATCAATAGCATTTGTTTGATTGGTTCTATCATTTTCAGTTTCGTAAAATGTAACTGTAACATTTGGCAAATTATTTATAATACCAACACCAATGTCATCAAAATTAAATAGTTCTGTATTATCACCATCTTCGTCACAAGCTGTAACATCTCTAATGTTTGTAGCTGTTAGCAGTAAGTTAGTGTGAATTTGTATTGGTGTTATAGAGGCACAGCCAGAAGTATTACTCTCAATTCTAATGTAAACAGCTTCTTCTTCAACTGTAGCATTTGTATAGTTAGTCTCATTTGCAATAGGATTTGCACCTGTAAGAGCATCTTCTTGAGTGGCATGAAATGTAACAGAGACACCAGTTAATCCCTCTAGAACCTCAGGAATAATTGATGTTAAATCAAAGTTTGCAAAACCGTCATGATCTGTATCACAAGCATCTATATAATGTGGGTCTAGGTTAATAACTGGAGTATCTAAAACAGTAATATCGAGTGTAGTTGTACTATTACATCCAGATTCAGGATTCGTAACACTAACAAATAATTGCTCATTTGCAGTTGTATTTACATAGGGCATCGGAAGAGCATTACTTGTAGAAGCGGCATCAGCAGCATTACTATGGTAAGTTACTACAAGGTCCGTTTGTCCATTTGTAATTTCATTATCTTTTAACGTGTTTAAGTCCATTGCAGTAAATCCATCAGCGGTTTGATCATCACAAACTTCCAAAGGGCTTGGATTAACAATTGTTGGTAATTGAGATACATTCAATTGTATGGTTGAAAATGCCAGACAACCATTACTGTTATCTTCAATCCTAACATGAATTATTTGAGGATTGCTGGTATTTTGTATCGGTCCACTTATTGCATTGTTGTTACTAAGCGCTTGAGCACTCGAATAATGATAAGAATGTGTGTAACTACCAGGTGGGACAGAAGCAAGTACTTCAGCATCTTTTGTTGATAAATCAAACGTTTCTGAACCATCATTACTTAAATCGTCACAAAGATTATAATCTGAAATAGGATCTGAGGATTGCGTAGAACTTAAAACAATATCAATATCATCTTCAATTGTACAGGTTCCGCTCGTAAACGGAAGCTCTATTTCCACACGATAGTTTCCTGATTGTACAGCATTAAAAGTTGTCTGAGTTGCTGAAGGAATTAGTGCGTTATTAAAATACCACGAATATGTGGCATCTATATTATTTACATCACCATCTAATAATACATTACTTGCACAAGTTGAAAAGTCCTCACCTAAATCTACCGAAGCATTAAAACTATTACCTTCAATGAATACTGCAGAGTCATAATTTTCGTCCGTTTGGTCGGCGATTACCAGTTTAATTTGATATTGTACATTTGGTTGAATAGTTGCTGTAGCAGACAGTACTGTTGTTCTACCATTATAGTTTGTATCACCTAAATTATAACCGTCAAAATATTCTTCGTTTGAAGCTCCACAAAAGCCTACAATTTCATCATGCACAGTATTAGTATTTACAGGTGTTGTAGTTCCAGGTACTAGTGCAATATTTGTATATGGATTTGTGGTGCCAGCTTCACGAATTAAAAAGGCAAAACCATCAGAATATTCGCATGGATTATTACCAAAATATTCTTCAGAAGCTAATATGTAATTAAATTGTATTTGATTAGAAATAGAAATAAAATCAAATTCTATAGAAGTGGCATTAAATAAACCTGTAATTCCTAGAGCTGTTTCTAAATCACTGTCAGTTCCCCAAGTATCGTCTCCATCATTTAAGATGGCAGTATTCTGTCCGTTTCCAGCAGCATTAGCGTTTCCTGTTGTTAAAACAATTCCATTTTGAAATGGAAAAGATGAAGGGCCTCTATCAAAATAACCAAAACTTCCAAGACCGATAGAACTTCCATTGGTAGGTGAAGATATGTTTGATACTTCAACACAACCTTGTATTAAGATATTTTGAATTAAATCTTGAGGGGAAACAGTATTATCCACAGTTATTTGTTGTGCATATAATGTACTGCAAATAAAGCATAGAAATAGACAGAGGGAACGGTTAATATAATTCATCAGTTTCAGTTAAGTTTAAAAGCTGTTATGTATGATTGATTTGGGACTAACCTTACACATGCTTAAGATGGGCGAAAAGTAGGTGTAATAAAGATGAAATACAAAAAAACACGATGAAATACATAAAATGTTAACATTTTAAATGAATTTACCTATGTTTTTACATAAAAAAGACCTCTAGTAGAGGTCTTTTTCCCAAATTGAATTCTAAGACCTTTGCCATTTAATACAAAATGTCTCTTAACCTGAAACTCAATATTATTATACTTTAATTAGAAACAATGGATTAATCTATGTCTACAATTTTAGTTTAATTTAATGACAAATTGTGAGGGAAATAATTTGAAATATGGAGGGATTTAATAGCACTCACTATCAACAATTATAAAAATAAACGAAGTGAACCATAACTACAAAAAAATAAGATGAATGACTTAAAATTTTAACATTCTAATAGTTTACATAAACCCAACCAACCATTGGTTGATAATTTGGATCATTCAAATTTAAAATATAATAATAAGTGCCAATAGGTACAGTATTACCGCGATTATTAAGACCTCTATTTATTTCACCGAACCAAGGTTTATCATTATTGCCCTGAAAAACAACGTCTCCATAGCGGTTATAAATCTTAAGTTCGTGTTCTGTAAAGATGTTATATAAACCTTGAATATTAAACCAATCGTTGTAATTGTCCTCGTTTGGTGAAAATGCTTCAGGGATATATGGCGGACAATTTTCGATAGTAAGATCGAATTGGAAAATTTCATAACATGGTGGACTTACCAACCTTACATAAATGGTTTCAGGACTAGAAGTATTATTATAGTCACTTGGAATTAATATGTTATTAGATTCTGTTTCTAAATCTTCTATAGAATTATAAAAAGCAATGTCTTCTTCGTTATAATTTATACTTACAACAGCATCATATAAGTTGTATGTTGAGATTTCAAAACCTTCATTACAACCAATAAGATTTGGTAAAATGGTAATATCAGGAATGATTAGTAATTCAATATTTTCAAAAGTGATATTGTTATCTTCATTGGTTTCGGTGACTGTTCCTGTCATGTTCCCATTATCATCAACAATAGCAACAATGGTTAAACTTGGATCAACATCATCTGGCACAGTAACGCTAATAGAACTGCTTTCACTAGAATTGATTGCAAGATCATTTGTAGTTTGACTTTGACCAATTAAAGTACCATCTAAATAAAAAGCAATTGGTGTATTTGCCGGTAAAATATCTGTACTGTTATTATTATAAACAGTATAAAAAAGTTCGATACTATTATCACCACAATTCACAATATTATTATCAATACTTATAGTTGCATCTGGTAACTGACTGTTTAAAACAGTAATGATATTATTAATCATTACAAAGTCTTGTCCAGAAGTAAGTGTAATAGTTGCTGAGGTATCACCTATATTTATATTGTCCTGAATATTGTATACATCAATGTCCATATTGTATAAATTGGTTGCACCTGTAAATGAGTTAGTACCATTAAATGCATTATTTGCAGGATTTAAAGGGAAATTACTAATCAAGTTTCCATTGATGGTTAATTGCTCATTAACGGCTAGACCTCTATCACCTTCCCAAGCAATAAAGCCAATTTTGGCATCTTCATTATCCAAAACATTTAGGTTATCTAAATTGATGTTTAATAATGTTGGTACACTTTGTAAACCATCGTAAACATTCAGCTGATTGAGTGGTAAGTTAGTATCCTCATAAATTATACTTATTGCCCAACCACCAAAATTAGTACCTGATTCGCAATAAGGTGCTATTGTTGTTGTCAAATCAAAATCTGAAATGGTGTATGTCGTATTACCTTGAGTAGTTATAATATCTGTAATGTCTGCGAAAGCTGCAAAAAACACACGTGTAATATCTAATGCATCACTAAAAGTGCGTTGAGCAGTTATAGGAATTCCATTTATGGCAATATCTAAATCACCATTACCAGAACCAGCCCAATATAAAAACGCAGCAACTACATTTTGATTGGAGCTAAGGTTTAAATCGGCTGAAGAAGTTGTTAAAATTGAGCAAGATCCACCAAAACCATTTTCAGCAGTATTTAAGGTATTACCTATAGCTGTGTAATCGTATCGTCCATTAAATTGTTGATACAAAGAAATGTCTTGTGCATATACCGAAAGGGTTGCAAAAAATAAGAGTAAACATAATATGTATTGAACCCTTTTCAAAGTTATAAATTGATAAAACTAAATTACACTTTTTAAATTTAGCGTTTTAGAGTAAAATGACTAGTGAAAGTCCGTCCGTCTTGAAGTTTAACTCTAAACCAATAATCACTGGTTGGCATTGCAGCACCATTAAAAGTTCCATCCCAACCAACACTTAATGGATCAAGTTCCTTTAAGAGTTTTCCATAACGATTAAATATTAGAACCGATGAGTTCTCTTGAAACTGAGAAGAAATACCATTAACTTGCCAGTAATCATTTGTGTCATCATCATTTGGGGTAAAAAACTTTGGAAAACCAATAACAGAAACTAGTTCTTCAGTAATTCCACAATTATTCTTGTCACGAACATAAACGGTATATAAACCAGGCAGTACATTTTCAAAAGTATTACTGTCTTGGTATATGCCATTTATATCATCTAAAGCATATTCGTAATCTCCTTCACCAGTTACTAAAACAGAAATAGAATTATTTTCTGAAGCATCAACAACTTCAATATCTGATACAGTCGCAATATTGGAAGGTAAAACAGTGATAGTTCTGTCCTTAAAACAACCATCGGTATTTGATACTCTAACAGTATAAGTTCCTGGAGAATTAACTTCAATGGTTGAGGTGTTTTCACCAGTTGACCATAGATAAAAGTAGTTATTTGCCAAGTCGTTAACAAGACCGCTATTTAACATTACAGGTTCTGGAAAAAAGTTGAGACAGTAATGTGTTTCATATTCAGTTTCAATATTTGGCAATTCAAAAACAGTAAGTTCAACTTCGCTTATACCATAACAAGCATTAGTATTTTCTACACGTGCGTAAATGGTTTGATTATAAGGAATAGTATTAGTAAATGTTGTTTCAAGTGGATTATTTTCTAATAGTGCATCATTATAAGTTTCATAGTACTGTAAATCTAAACCAGCAGGAGTATTAGCTAAAACATTGACATCGGCATCTGTTAGATTAAAAGGCATAAAACCATCTTCAGTACCATCTGTATCGCATAATTGTAAGCTTGCATTGTTTGAAGCTGTTGTACTAACTTCTAAAGAAATTTCGCTAAAACTAAAACAACCAGTATTAGTATTGGTGACTCTGGTATAGATAATCTGAGGATTGAAAAAATTATCAAATGTAGCACCATTTATAGCATCTAATTCATTCTCTGCATCATTTTGAGATAAATAAAAATCTACAGAAGACGTCTGATTACCACCAGTAATATCCTCTAAAACCTCAGTTAAATTAAAAGTTGTAAACCCTTCTGGAATACCATCTTCATCACATTGTATAAGTGAAACATCGTTTGCAATAGGTCTTGACTTCACTTCAATATTTAAACTGGTAAATCCTAAGCAACCAGAGTCAATATCTTCAATTCTAACAAATATTTCAGTTGGTGTAGGTGCTGTATTTGTGTAATTAATAGGAAGCTGAGCTGTAGAAGTTTCGGCATCACTTTGACTTAAATAATAAGAAATATCATAATTTACTCCAGCGATGCCACTAACTATTTCTTGTGTTATTAAATTAAAATCGAAAGTTGTAATACCATTTTGGTCGTCTCCATCTGTATCATCATCACAAGCTTCATAATATAATGGTGTATTAAAATTGGTGAGTGCTGTTATATTCAAATCAAACCTGTTAATTATAAAACAGCCAGTTGTTGTATTTTCAATTCTAATAAAAATTCTTTGATTGCTCGATGTGTTATTAAAAACATCTCCCAAAGGATCTTTCTTAATATTAGCATCACTTTCGGAAATGTGATACGTTACAGCAACATCAGATTCTCCATTGATAATATCTTGAGTAAGATTAGTAAGATCAATTTCTGTGATGTTATCGCCAAAAGGCGATGCGGCGTCACATAAATCTAAATCTGGCAAAGTTGTTGTGCTAGGGCTTGCAACTAAAGGATTTGATGGATTATCAGGAAAAGTAGCAGTACCTGTCCATTCTATAGAAAATGGACTATTTCCAATAGGCCTGTCAATAACTATAAAGTAACTCTCGCCAACTAGTACATCTATTTCGCTTACAAAACTATCTCCGTCAGCACCTGGACCTTCATCAGGATCAGGATCTGTAGAATTCAATCCTGTTAAATTACTACCCTGATTTGCTGCGACAGGATTGGTCGTTGAACACCTGATTGCTTGACCTATATTTCCACAGCTCACATTAGGGCCAAAAATAAAAAAATCATAATCTTCGTTGATATCTGTACTGCCTGGTGTTAATGTAAATGCTAAAGTACCAGCTGTTGCTATATTAACCTTAAGCCAAATACTATTATTTTCTCGACTCCCACATGTGTTAGAATTATTGAGTTCTTGTGTGCCAATACCATTGACATCTAGACTAAAATTTGAATTTCCACAAACTGTAACAGCATTAACACAATCATTTGGTTCTTGTGCATAAATTATTACAGAAAAGAATAGTAAGCAGAATAGAATAGGTTTTATATAAAGATTTGGTGTCCTGTTCATCGTTTAAGGGTAAAATGACTTGTAAATGTTCTGCCGTCTTCAAGGGTAACCTTAAACCAATAATCGCTAGTAGGCATATTTGTTCCATTGTAAGTTCCATCCCATCCAACGCTTAATGGATCGAGTTCTTTTAAAAGCTTTCCGTAACGATCAAATATTAATATTAAAGAATTATCTTGAATATTATTTTTAATACCATACACTTGCCAATGATCATTTTTAGAATCATTATTTGGAGTAAAGAACTTAGGGAAACCAATAACAGAAACTAAGTCTTCTACAATCCCACAATTATTTTTATCACGCACAAAAACAGTATATAAACCTGGCTGAACATCTTCAAAAGTGTTACTATCCTGATATGGTCCATCTATATTATCTAAAGCATATTCATAATCACCTTCTCCATTTACAACAATAGAAATAGAGTTGTTTTGAGAAGCATCTACTACTTCAATATCTGCAATAGTAGCTATATTAGATGGTAAAACACGTACTGTTCTGTCTTTAAAACAGCCATCAGTATTTGATATTCTGACTGTATAATTACCAGGGGAATTAACCTCAATAGTTGATGTGTTTTCTCCGGTTGACCACTCATAGTAATAGTTATTTGGTAAATCATCTAGTATACCACTACTTAGAGTTATTGGTTCAGGGAAAAAGTTAAGGCAATAAAATTTTTCTGACTCAGTTTCTATATTTGGTAATTCAAAAACCGTGAGTTCTATTTCGCTTATACCATAGCAGGCATTAGAGTTTTCAACTCTTGCATAGATGGTTTGATTGTAAGGAATTGTATTAGTGAAATTACTGTTAAGTGTATTATTTTCAACTAGAGCATCTTCATACGTTTCATAATATTCTATATCTAAATCAGTAGGTGCATTGGCCAAAACACTTGCGTTTGCGTCTAAAAGATTAAATGATGTTAACCCATCTTCAGTACCATCGTCATCACAAGCTTGTAAACTGGTATTGTTTGATGATGTAGTACTAACTTCTAATGAGATTTCACTAAAGCTAAAACACCCAGTGTTATTGTCTATTACTCTAGTGTAAATAGTCTGTGGATTGAAAAAATTATCAAAAGCTTCTGGGTTTATAATTTCATTTAATTGATTTTCAGCTTCAGCTTCTGATAAGTAAAATTGAACAGTTACATCGGAAGTATTATCAGTTATATCATCTGTAAACTGAGAAATATTAAACGTTGTAAATCCTTCTGGAATACCATCTTCGTCACACTGTATAATGGCAATGTCATTTGCAATTGGTGCATCATTTATAATAAGTTCAAAACTAGCAACAGCAAAGCATGTAGTATTAGAAGTATTCTCAATTCTAACAAAAATGGTTTCGTTAAAAGCAGTTGTATTTCTATAATTTAGAGGTAAAGGATTTGTGTTGTCATCTGCATTTTCTTGTGTAGTATGAAAAGAAACAGCTACATTTTGTTGTTGATTTACAATGTTAGGAATTAGCTCTGATAAATCTACAGTTGCAATACCATCCATTACATTACCTTCATTGTCACAAAATTCTATTGTATTAGCTTGAATGACTTGTGGGGTATTAAACACTTCGAGTTCAAAACTCGTTACATCAAAACAATTGGTGTTTTCATTGTTATCCACACGAACATATATGGTTTGAGGATTACTAAAGTTATCATACGGAAATACGATTTCATTTTCTCTATTGGTGGCATCATCAATAGTTTCATAATAACCAACATTATATTCTCCAGGTGTTTGGTCTAGTAGTGCTTCTTCATCCTTATTACTAAAAAAGAATGTTGCCACACCATCGTTAAAAGCATCATCACAAACGAAAACATCTGTCATTGGGTTTGCAACAGGAATATCATAGACACCAACTACTGCACTACCTTCAATCGGGCAATCACCATTATTAGGTTCTATATATACTTCGTAAAAACCAGGGGTATCTACAAACAATTCGAAGGTGTCCTCTGTTAATGGGTTGCCATCTCGGGTCCAAAAATAGTCAGCACCAGCAATATCATCTGCTGTAAGTGTGTAATTATCTCCAGTACAAAGTTTTAATTCTGTTGTGCTAAGGTCATTTCGAATAATATCTATTTCAGAATTAAATAAAGATTGAATAAATGGAGGTAAGCCAATAAAACTTCGATTTTGACTGTTGCCATTGATATCTAAAAGAATACCTTGTTGGTTATAGTTTGCATCCAAACCATCTGCCTCTGGATTATTAATTACACCTAAATAACGTCGAGTATTACCATTTGGATTGCTAAACTCGTATTGTGCTCTATAAATACGCCTGTCAATACCGAGCTGTAATGCACCAGCACTAATACTCCCAGATGTATGTATAGTTACCGCAGAATTTGGAATATCTGCAGATTCTAAATCCCATTGCAATACCTGACTACCTTGAGCTCCTACAGGACCAGTGGTTGCATAAGCTTTTTTATTCTCTGCTGAGAACTCTACACCATAAGGATTAGTGTTATTTTGTCGGCTGTAAAGCTCTAAATGGTTCGAAACTATACCAGTTGCATTATTAAAATCGAATAAATCAATACTACCAGAAGCAACTGCACCTTCTCCAGTTGCATAACCAAAATTGGCAGCCATTAGTTTTGAAGCATCTGGCGAAGCTTTTAAGTAGCCTAACGCGTTACGACGGTAGCCAGATATAGGTACGGTTGGACCAACAGTAGAGATCACAGGAGTTGTATTAACACCATTCACATCTACTCTAAAAGCATAAAATTTATTAGTAAAATGTGTTATTACCCAAAATGAGGAACAATCTTCTGCTCTAACTGCTGTAATTTTTTCAGAACTTTTATATTTAATTTCTTCGGTGTCATTTGGGTCATAGGTCACTAAGTGAACGTTTTTTTCAGCAGGATCAACATCACCCATACCACCATTCAATGTCATATCAACTAGGGAGTAGTTAAAACCATTATTAAAACCATCATCTCCAGAGGGTACTGCGTCATCTAGATTTTGATTTGGATATGTCGCCGCATTATTATGATGAGGTTCATCAACAGTAAAAATATAGTATTGATTTGGGTCTTCTGGTTTTGGAACGATAAGACCAGAGGATGTGCTAGATGGATCACCTAAAAGTCCTGTGCCACCAAAATAATCACCATTTGGCATTATTTGGTGATTTTGATTCCAAACCGTTCTACCATCTGTATAGAATACCAAATTACCATCAGTATCTGAGATAGAAGTACAACCTTCTAAAGTATCGATTTGTCCATCGGTAATTGCTGTAACTGTTCCAGCACCTGCATCAAAACGTAAACCTGCATTCTGTCCAAAATACCAATATGATGCTTCATTTTGCCCAAATATTAGGGAGCAAAAAGCAAGCGAAAGAAGCGTAAAATAAATCTTTTTCATAATAGCTTTGGTGTATAGCAAACACACTAGTTAATACTATATAACAGTTAGAACTCAAAAATTCCTCTGTTTAGTATTAAAAACTAAATAGCAATGGCTACCAAAGATATTATAAATCTCGCTTTTTCAGTAATCGATAGGATAAAAAGATAAAAAGGGCAGTCCAACCCAGAACGATAGCAATTTCATACCAATGCACAGCGTAGTCGTAGACAATATCTGTCTTTTCTGGGAATTTGGTCATTACTATACGTTGAATAGGCTGATCGACAAGGTTCCACATTGATTGAATAGGCATGAAATTATGAATTTTCCATGCAAAATCACCACTTATCTGACTTTTAAAAACTAAAAACATAATCCATTCAAATATGAATAGAATAAAGAGAAATGCTAAAGCAAAAGCAGATCGTTTTAATAACATTCCAAAGAATAAACACAAACTGAAGAAGCCAACAAGTTTAACGAAATAGGCTAATAAGAATTCTATTTCTCTAAAAATTATAGAAGCTTCAGTATAACTAGAATAATATAAACCGATTAAGAAAGTTGCCAAACCAATTAATACAGTAGCACAAAGCGAAAAGAATACTATGGTATAAAATTTAGAAAGTATAAATTCTTTTTTGCTTAACCCATCAATAAGATTCTGTTTTAAAGTTTTATTACTGTATTCATTGCCGATCATACTAACAACAACTATAGCAAAGAAAAACTTGAACTGGGCCGCGAAAAAAGTGCTTATATGCCAAATTATTGGAAAGTTGAAAATTCCAAGTTCTCCTAATTCTAAAGTAAAAAAGCCAAAGAAATTTATTTTTATTGACGATAGTACTAATACAGTGAAAGGCAGAAGAAATGAAATAATTATCAGCACTCGACTAGTTTTATTAAGCCAAAGTTTTTGTAATTCTAATTGTATAAGACGTAACATATTGTTGATTGGTTTTACATATTCCTGTAAAAGGAATTATGCTGTTTTTTGATTGATTTCTTGGTTGTCCGTTAGTTGTAAAAATTGCTCTTCTAAGCTCTCTTTTCGTTTCACTAAATGCGAAAGTAAAATACCTTTGTCGAACATTAATTTATTAAAATCTGGTGCTGACATTGGTTCGTTTAAAAAAGCAGTTATCAGATCATCTTCTATTTTAATTTTTCCAAAGTCAGTGCTGTTTTCTAAAATGGCCAATAACTCATTATGCTTTTCTGCTTTTAATTCAAAGAAACCATGACTATTAATCATCTCATCAACTCTACCAGAATAGAGTTTTTCGCCTTTTCTTAAAACGACAACGTGTGAGCATACTTTTTCAACTTCATCGAGTAGGTGAGAGGCGAGTAAAATGGTAGTGCCATCTTTGGCAATATCTTTTATAATTTGGCGTATTTGATGAATACCTTGAGGATCCAATCCATTTGTTGGTTCGTCTAAAATTAAAATCTCAGGATCGTTAAGCAAAGCAGAAGCTATGGCTAAACGTTGTTTCATACCTAAGGAATAGGTTTTAAACTTATGGTCCTTTCTTTCGAGTAATCCTACAACTTCTAATTTTTCTTGAATTTTACTGTGGTCAACACCTTTTATTTTGCAGACCAACTTTAAGTTCTGTTCAGCTGTCATGTAAGGATAAAAGTTAGGTCGCTCTATAATAGCTCCAACTTGCTTTAAAGCATCATGTGTTGTAGTATTACCATCAAACCAATGGAAATCTCCGTTGGTTTTATTGACTACATTTAGCACTATGCCTAAAGTTGTTGATTTTCCACTTCCGTTTGGTCCTAAAATACCATAAACGTTACCTTTATTAATGGTGAAACTTAAATCTTTGACAGCTGTGAGATAGCCGAATTTTTTCGTAAGATTATTGATTGTAAGGATTGGCTCCAAGATTGATTGATTTTTAAATATATAATGACACTGCTGAAAAAACTCAAGAGTGACTGTTATATATTGGTTGGTTATAAAGGTAAGACGATTCAGTCATTTATTTGTTACAATTATTTCAATAAAACCCTTAAATTTAGAAAATGGAAGAGGATTTAAAAATATCAAAAAAGAAACCTTCGTACCCAATTTCTAGCCAATTGGATCTTTACCTTTCTAATTATAGAAGGAATATTGATCTGCCAATTTTTTATTCAGATTTATTGCGTTTTCAAGGTTCTGTTGTGGTTTATGATAAAAATGATGAAGACACTTTATGGGTTAGAGTTTATTACAATGAATATGAACGTGAAGAAATAGATTTGAGTTTAAAGCAAGTATACTCTAGTTTAATTTCTGATGGAAGTCAAGGTATTTTAAAATATCTAAACGTAGATGCTATAGATTTTTGCACCTTCGGCAATTCTAAACCATTTAGAATAAAAGTTAGAAATATCCTTAATGATAATTACACTTATTTTTATGTGAAAAAGGCAGATGCTTCAAGAGTGTATGGATTGGAGTTAGAGCATATGTTATCGCCGTATAATCTCAATTTTTTGGTTTGTAGAGATACTTTAATAGAAGAACACATAGCAGGAATACCAGGTGATGAGTTTATAAAAAATATGCTCAATGATTGTAATTCATCTGAGAAAGCTCAGATAGCCAAAGAGTTTGTAAAGTTTAATGAACGTTGTCTAATTAGGCTTTTGGGTGACATGCGTTCTTATAATTATGTTATTGTTCCTACACACGATTTTGACCATGTTGTTTTTAAAATTAGAGCTATTGATTTCGATCAGCAGTCTTATGAGGGTAATTTAAAAATTTATAGACCACAATTTTTTAAAGAAAATTATAAAATGGTAGAATTGGTTCGTGATAAAATACAGAATGAGTCTGTAGACCAGTACAAAATTGAAGAGCGTTCAATTGTTGCAAAGCGAATGATTAGTTACTTGGATAGAATAAACGCCTTGCTAGATTGTATGGAAAATGATAATATCTCTATTAAAAAGCACATTGATATGCTAAAAGAAGATATTTATAATTACACCTTGGATTTAAAGTTTAGAAAAAGTAAAAATATGGGACAAATACTCAAAAATGCTCTCGATTTCGTAAAACGAAATTATGAAGGTGTAAATACTAAATCTTATTAATATTTATAGGTTAATACTACTTTACCATGCTAACTTTATTTTTGGGCTTCAACATGAAATACATAAACCCTAACATTACTAGATAATAAAGAATAACAAATGTTGCATATGTTGGTATACCTCCCCGTCTTGGCGATACTGCGAGCATTAAAAGAGACATATTTAACATAAACTGCAATAACCAAACTGCAATGCCACTTTTAGTATGTCCATATACAACTGCACACATACCAGCAGTTCCCATCATACCCACTAATAAAAACCAAAAAGGAAAATCTGGGATAACAGCTTCGCCATGAAGTACGATAGGCATCCACCATAGCGTCCATACAACACCAACAATTTGACTTGCATAAAAAGGATTTGTGATTTTTGATAATTGACGAATACAATAACTAACCCAAACAACTTCACCCATAAAAGCCCATATCAAAACTATAAAAGTCATATTTAGAGATTTGATTGTAACATCAAAATTTAATAGTGAAGAAAACTCAACTCCATGATAAATATTTTTCAGTATCAATGTTAAAGAGGCTATTGTAAATGCAAATATTAAACTAAGTAAATACCACTTAGGATGAACTTTCCACTTTAGCATTGGTCTAAACATATCCTTTATACCTTCATTGCCTCTGGTAAATTTTACTATAAGAACTAGTAATAATAGTAACACACCAAAGCGGCCATGATTATAAGAAAAACTATTCATATGGCCTTCAGCTCTGACGTAAACGAAAAGAACATTGACTATAGGAGCCAAAACTAAAAATATCCAGATTTCATATTTTTTTATAAACGCTTTCATAGTTTTTGTAATTTAAAAAAAGCAAATATAAAATTTTACAGGTCATAGCCTATTTTCATCTGTTATTGTGCAAGGAATAGGGTTTAAGAGGTAGTTTTAAATCAAAAAATATACTGAATAGTTTGTTAATTCCAATTTTCATCAAAATCTAGATCACTGTAATCATCAACATCAATGTCATCTTCAAATTCGTTGTAAGGATCTTCATCCTCTTCGGCTTCAAATGTTTTTTCTGGTGCTTCATCTGGTATCTGACCATGAACATACATTAGATTAGGATAGTCTGTACCTTGGGCTTCTTCAACAATTTCACCCAATTCTACATAAAAAGTCCACATGTTCATAAAATCGTAAACATATATTAGTCTTGTAGAAGCTTCATGTATAATATCGTTTATGATGGTTTCGTTCATCATCTTAACTTTATTGCCTGCTTCACTCATATCCATCATGGCAATTTCTTCACCTTGGTTCCACTCGTCGTCACTGACATAAAAAGAAGCCATTTCCATACCATCAAAACCAAAGGATTGCGTTATAATGTTGTGCAAATCTTCCATAGTATCTCCTTCGCGGATTTCTAAATCACGGAAGACATCATCTTCGGTATCATTATCTAGTATAACTCTAAATCTATATATCATGCTGCAAAGTTAATCGATTTTTTAATTATTTACTGAAACGATGTAACGTAAAAATCATTGCGCTTAATAAAATAAATGCGCCTACTTGGTGTAATACACCTAACCAAACAGGTACTGCGTAAATCAATGTTAAAACACCGAGTAAAAACTGAATACCAACCATAATTAAAAGGCCATTAATTCCTTTAGTTTGTAGAGTTGTTAATGTCATTTGTTTTGCTTTATACCATATAGATAGAATAAAGATGACGACAACGTAAGCTAAAGTTCGGTGCACAAACTGTACACCACTTTTACCTTCAATAAAGTTTAAATAAGTTGGGTTTTGTTCTGTATAAACCGTTTCGTGAATAAGTTTACCTTCATTCATAAATGGCCAATTATTATGAATCCAACCAGCATCTAAACCGGCAACAAAAGCGCCATATATAATTTGAACAATGAGCACTACTAAACTTATTCTTATAAAATTTCGAAATTTCTTCTCAATCACTTTTTTATCAGGGAATATTAAATCTAAAGCGACCCAAAATGTGTAAGCAAAAGTTAAAAATGCTGTGGTTAGATGAGCAGCAAGTCTGTAATGACTAACATCTGGTCGATCTACTAAACCACTTTTTACCATATACCAACCTAAAAATCCTTGAAAACCTCCCATAATTAAGAGTATAATGGCCTTTTTAATAGTTGATTTGGTAAGTCGTTTTCGAATTAAAAAGTAGAGGAATGGAATAATGAAAACCAAGCCAATAAAGCGACCAATCACTCTATGAATCCATTCCCAAAAGTATATATTTTTGAACTCATCTAAGTTCATGTTATAGTTTAACTTCTGATATTCAGGGTATTGCTTGTAAAGATCAAAAGCTTCATTCCATTCCACAGTGTTCATAGGAGGAATGGTTCCTGAAATTAGCTTATAGTTAGAAATAGATAAGCCAGAATGGGTCAATCTTGTAATCCCTCCGACAATTACCATAATAAAAATTAAAATACAACCAGTAAGCAGCCAATAGATAACTACTTTATTATCCTTTTTCATTTTTCAATATTTTTTCAAAACACAGACTATTTTCTATACCAATGTATTGTCCATAGTTTGGTATGGTTTTGTATAAATTCTTTTTATAAAACTGAACGGCTTCGGTTTGTCTAATACCAGTTTCTAGGACACAAGACAAAAAACCTATTTCAGAAGCCCAATTTTCAAGTTTTTTTAAAATTCGCGTCGCAATTCCTTTACCTCGAGTTTCAGTTGAGGTGAACATGCGCTTAATTTCTACACTAGTTTTATTAAATTCTTTAAACGCTCCACAACCAACAGGATTATTGTCTAAATAAGCAATAACTACATGATTTAAAGTAGCTATGGAATTAAATTGATTATAAAAATTGTGTTCGTCACCATCTGTTATTTTTAAATAAGCATCGAGCTGTTTTACTAAAAGTATAAAGTCTTTATTTTCTGAATTTGTTCTAATGAGTTTTATCATTATTCATTGACTTTAAGTCCTAATTTTTTTCCTTTTTCTAACATCAATTTATAAGCCGCTTCGTGTTCATTAGGAATTTCACCTTCTAGAATAGCTTCTTTAATGGCTTCTTTGATGACTCCAATTTCTCTAGAAGGCTTCAGGTTAAAAGCTTCCATAATCTCTTCACCAGTAACTGGTGGTTGAAAATTTCTAATTTGATCACGTTCCTCAACTTCAACTATTTTATCTCTAACTTTTTGAAAATTATTATGATATCTTTTGAATTTCTTGGGATTTTTAGTTGTGATATCTGCTTCGCAAAGTGTCATTAAATCATCAACATAATCACCAGCATCAAACACCAAACGACGAACAGCAGCATCTGTGACATCTGTCGCTAAGACAATTGGTCGCGAACTCATAAATACCATTTTCTGTACAAATTTCATTTTGTCATTCAATGGCATTTTAAGACGTTTGAATAATTTATAAACCATCTTAGAGCCAACAAATTCGTGAGCGTGGAACGTCCAACCGATTTTTTTATGAAATTTCTTAGTTGGTGCTTTTCCTATATCATGCAAAAGTGCAGCCCAACGTAACCACAAATTATCTGTGGTTCTAGCAATATTATCAACGACTTCTAAGGTATGATAAAAGTTATCCTTGTGACGTTGCCCTTCAATTTCGTCTATACCTTTTAGGGCTGTAAGCTCTGGTAAAATATAATTTAATAAACCTGTTTTTTCAAGTAGTATAAAACCAATGGAAGGTGTTTTACTTTCAAGAATTTTATTTAACTCTGTTACGATACGTTCTTTTGTGATAATTTTTATTCGGTCTTTATTATCAGTAATAGCTTTAAGCGAAGCGTCTTCAATTTTAAAGTTAAGTTGTGTTGCAAAACGAATGGCGCGCATCATGCGCAAAGGATCGTCACTATATGTAATATTCGGATTTAGAGGGGTTCTAATAATGCCTTTATCTAAATCATAAATGCCATTAAAGGGATCTAATAATTCACCAAAATTATCTTTATTTAAGCTTAATGCTAGAGCATTGATGGTAAAGTCACGTCGGTTTTGGTCATCTTGCAAAGAACCATTTTCAACAATAGGATTTCTACTATCTTCTGTATAGCTTTCTTTACGTGCACCAACGAACTCAATTTCAATATCATCATAGCGCAACATTGCAGTTCCGTAGGTTTTAAAAACTTGGACTTTTGGTTGGTCAGGTAGATTTTTAGCCACTTGTTTTGCTAAAGCAATCCCACTACCAACTGCAACTATATCAATATCTTTTGCGTCACCTCGTTCTAAGAAATAATCCCGTACAAAACCACCAATAACATAGCTGTCTAGATTCAACTCTTCGGCAGATTGCGAAATAATTTTAAAGATATTATGTTTTAAAGCTTGTTTGTGATTCATTTTTGCTAAGAATACACCAATATTTTATTTAAAAAATAGGTTTTGCAAAGATAAGGCATGAATGGAAGGTATTAAAGCAGAATGTGAGCTTTTTACGCTATGCTTTTTTCTAATAATTTTGAAGATAAAATTCGGCAATATTCCAATCCAATTGAGTGTCAATATCAATTGAAGTTTCTTCAGACATTACATATTTTTTGATTTTAGAAAACTCTTTTATTTTGTTGTTTCTAATTGATTTACAGTTTATCACATAAATAGCACCATTAAATTCCCATACTTCAGGACAATCTTGCCGCCTTGTAAAGCTTCCTTTTTTTGAAGGTTCTAAATACCCATTTTCTTCTTCAAACAAATTGTAATAAGGATTTCCAGATGCTGCTTTTACAGATACAACCATGTCTATATCATTAGTATATAAGGCAACACAATTTTTTATTTGTTGTAATGTTCTAAAAGGTGAGGTTGGTTGTAATAAGATAATGGCATCATAAATCTGATCATTTAGTTTCTCATAGGTTTCTAATGCATGTAACATCACATCTTGAGAATTCGCAGTATCTGTTGCCAGTTTTTCTGGTCTTTTAAATTCTACTTTTAACCCTAGCTTTTTAGCAACATCAATAATTTCATCACTATCTGAAGTAAAACATATATCCTCTAGATTAGCTATTTCCTTAGCGACATCAATACTATATTGAATTAAAGGTTTACCGTTAAGTAGTTTAATATTCTTCTTTGGAATACCTTTGCTACCACCTCTTGCGGTTATAATGACTAAAAACTTCATATTATAGTCTTATATGTTTAATATCCTCTTGTGCTTTTTCATAATCTTCGTGCTTACCAATATCTAACCAATAACTTAATATGGGATAATTGATAACTTTTTTTTCATTTTTTAAAAGTATATCAATTAAATCTGTTGCGTTAAAAAATTCACCCTTAGGAACGTACTCTAAACATTCTTTTTTGAAAATATAAATCCCAGCATTAGAATAGTAAGTGTAAGATGGCTTTTCTCTTAAATCAACAACGTAATCCTCATTTGTTTCTACAACACCATATGGAATGTTTACTTTATAAGGAATAGTTGCAATTAATGCATCTCCTTCTTTAAGTAGAAAATTATTAAAAATATCTTCAAAATCGGCATTGGTAAGCAAGTCAGAATTCATTAATAGAATATAATCATTCTCAAAATTCTCAATAAGTTTAAGTGCACCTATAGTTCCTAATGGTTTATCTTCTGTGATGTAATTTAGGTGAAGTTGATGTTCATTATTTTCATCGTAAAATTTAACGATTTGTTCTCCTAAATAGTTGAGAGTAATATTTATATTTCTAATGCCATAAGATGCTAAACGATCTGTATTGTGTTTTATTATAGGTTTTCCACCAACTTTTAATAAAGGTTTGGGTGTTTTTTCTGTAAGCGGCATTAACCTCGACCCTTTGCCACCAGCCATAATTACTGCATCTAAAGGAAGCATGGCTTTAACCTGTGAAATATCAATGATTTTCACCAATTCCATATTAGTATTTAATATGGGAATTAAAGTGATTTTATTGGCTTTAAACTGTTCGAGCTCTTCCTTTTTAGTTGTATTTTGTTGAATAAACTTAAAGTTTTTATGAGCAATATCAATAGCTGGTTCTTCTATAGAATGTCCATTAATAAGAGCACGTCTTATATCTCCATCAGAAAGGCTTCCTAATACTTTATTGTTCTTATCAACAATAAATAGTGCTTTTCCTAAAGACTTATCTAGTTCTACAAGTGCTTCCTTTATAGTTGTTTTAGTATGTATGATATATTGTTCAGACATTTTATTACTTTATTTTAGATCAAAAAAAGATTTCTTAATTTCTGGAATAGGATTTTTAGTAATGATCTCCATAATCTGTTTAGTGGCTGTCCCATTACCGTAATCATTGGGTAAGTCTTTAATTGAATTTAAAAACTCTAATGAGAATGATTTTTCTAATGCTTTAGTTATCGAGACTTTACCTGGCTTGCAATTTATAACACTTGCTGGCATCAATCTTCCTTTTTGTCTATCTCCAATATTTATAGTAGGAATTTTAAATAGTGGCACTTCAATAATTCCGCTAGAAGAATTACCAACCACAACATCCATATATTTCAATGCAGATAGATAACGTAATTGCCCTAAAGATTTAAAGGCAACTGCTTTATTAGGATGTTTAGTAACATAATCATCTGTTAATCTAATTATTATTCTTCCATCCTTATCTGAATTTGGTTTTGTAAAAATTAAAGTTGTATTCTCTAATTTGTCCAAAGCTAAAAGCAGTTCTTTAAACTGAAGTTCAGAGGTTTTATTTTCTAAGGTAACAGGATGAAATGTAATTAGAACATTCCTTTTGTTCAACTTAAAATCGATTGAAGCCTCAAATTCTTGTTTAGACATTAAGTCTAAATGGGTTATACTATCAATACCAATAGCACCAACATTAAAAACAGAATTAGGTTGTTCACCTAGTTGAATAACTCGTTTTTTATAAGTTTGCGTAGCCGTAAAATGCCAATGACTCATTTTTGTAATTGAATGTCTAAAAGCTTCATCATAAGCACCTTCAGTTGTTTCGCCACCATGAATATGAGCAATTGGAATACCTTTTACAGTTGCAGCAATAGCAGCAGCAAAAATCTCAGAACGATCACCAAGAACAACTATTAAATCTGGATTTAGCTTTTCAAAAGCTTCTGAAAAACCTTTAATTGTTTCTGCAATGGATAATGAAATACCAATTGAGGAGTCATCTTTTAAATGACTATTTATTTTCGTTGTAATCTCAAATCTGTCTGTCTTAATTTCATTAATGGTATTGCCATGTATGCTTGATAAATGCATCCCAGTGACCAACAATTGCATAGTTATGTTGCTATCGTTATGCAATGCAGTAATTAATGGTTTCAAAAGACCATATTCTGCTCTGGTTCCTGTTATTACGGCAATTGTTTTCTTCATATTAAATCATCTTCGTCATAATCTTTTGTTGCAATTGTACCTATTATATTGGGCCACTGCATAGCAGAGATTCCATTACCAGGTCTTTTGGTTGTTATATTATTTTTAGTTAAAATATCACCCTTTTTTATGTGAGTGCTTGCAACGATACTTTTACGAGCAACTATTTTATTTTTTAGTTCACTTGGAGTAGGCTCTTTTTCTTTTTGCCCTAAAGCATTTTCAATATTGCGTATTGCCTTTACCATTGCTATAAGTTCTTGAGGATCTAAAGACGCCTTATGATCTGGTCCTGATAAGGTTTTATCTAAAGTAAAATGTTTTTCTATAACAGTCGCTCCCATTGCAACTGCAGCAATCGGCACTTCAATACCTAAGGTGTGGTCAGAATAGCCGAAGGGTACACTATATTTATTTGCAATGGTTTGCATTGCATTAAGATTAACATCTTCCATAGGGGTTGGATATTCTGTATTACAGTGTAAAACTGTTATATCTTTTTGCGAAGCTCCATTTTCCGTTACAACCTTGATTGCATCACCAATTTCTTTTAGAGAAGCCATACCTGTTGAAATAATAATAGGTTTTCCTAAGCTTCCGATTTTTTCTAAATAAGGATAATTTGTGAGTTCACCAGAAGGAATCTTAAATAAATCAATACTCAGTTTGTGGAGAAAGTCAATGCTTTCTAAATCAAATGCAGTAGATAAAAACTTAATATTTTTTGATTTACAATAGGCAATCAAATCTAGATGGTCTGCTTCACTAAGCTCTAATTTTTGAAGCATTTTTAGTTGCGATTCATTACTGTTATTTGTATTCTCTTTTTGATAATTCGCTTTTTGAGCATTTTTACTAACCAGCTTTTGCGATTTAAACGTTTGAAACTTAACGTAATCAACTCCAGCTTCAGCAGCAACATCAATTAATTGTTTTGCCAAATCTATATTGCCATTATGATTGACTCCTGCTTCTGCGATGATTAAAGTACTACCCATTGTTAATAGATTTTGCGGGTATTCCAATGACGGTGTTATTGTTTGAAATAGATTTAGTAACTACTGCACCTGCTCCAACAATATTACTTGAGTCAATATCTAAGTATTGAAGAATTGTTGCATGAGTACCAATTAAATTCAAATTATTAATTGTAACTCCGCCAGAAACGACAGTACAAGGATTAATCACGTTATGATTTCCAATGGTAACATCATGTCCAATATGAACACCTCTGTTAATCAAATTAAAATTCCCAATTGTTATATCTACTGTGAGAACTACAGCATCACAAATTATATTACCAATTCCAATAGTAACAGATTCGTCTTTATTAACTTGAGGATGAATCAAATTTGGAAAACTAAAATTTGAATACGACTTATATTTTTCCATTATTAATTTTGAACGCTCAGGAAAAGCAATACCAAATATAATATTGCATGACTCTTTTTGACTCTTAAGAAAGTCAACTTCATTAAAAATATTGAATTTATTTTTTCCAATACTAAGTGTCGATTCTTTTGGATTTAAATCAATAAAACCTTTAAAGTCGAATACATGTTCAACGTTATTAATAGTTTTTAGGAGCAAGAATATTTCTTTTGCTGCTCCGCTTGCTCCAACTATATAGGTAGATTTCATTTATGATTTTTTAAATAACACTACTAGGTAAATTTACGATTCTATTTTCTAAATATGTAGAATTATCAAGATTACCGCATTGTGCAGTTGAATGCATAGGTAAAGAATTCATGAGTTTCCAGATGGGTCTTGTCATTACACCTTCATCATTAGTTATTTTTAAAAATTCATTTCTTTTTTCTAAGCTTTCTAATTCAATAGCATTTAGCCAAAAATTTGAAGTGCTTTTTGCAAGGGGTTCTCTAAAGTGTATTTTTTCTTTTTTCTTAAAAAGCGAGCTGTATTTTCTTGCAAGTTTCTGTTTAGCTTTCAAAAAGTTAGGTAAGGATTCCATCTGTGCGCAACCTAATGCTGCATTAAGATTTGGTAAACGGTAATTATAAGCAGTCATATCATGATGGTATTCCCAAGGATGTGGCACTTTTGCAGTTGTGGTTATATATTTAGCTTGTTCTGCTAGTATACGGTCATTTGTAATTAACATACCTCCACCACCTGTAGTAATTGTTTTATTACCATTAAAACTTAATGTGCCAATTAAACCAAAAGTCCCTGTGTGTTTATTATCATTATAGCTCCCTAAAGATTCGGCAGCATCTTCCACTACGTTTATATGAAACGAATTGCAAATTTCTACAACTTCAGCTATTCGCATAGGTAAGCCAAAAGTGTGCATTGGTACAACAGCTTTAATAATTCGTTTAGTTGAATTATTAATACATTTTCCATTTATAATTGAAGTGTTTTTCTCTAAGAAATTTTTAAGTTTTTCTGGTGATAAACCCATTGTATCAATATCAACATCAACAAAAACTGGATGTGCGTTGCAGTAACTTATTGCATTTGCAGTGGCAACAAATGTTAGAGGTTGTGTTATAACTTCATCATTAGATTTTACATCAGCTAGTAATAAACCTATGTGCAGAGCAGCAGTTCCGTTTACGGTTGCGACTGCATATTTAGAGCCTGTAAACTTAGCGACAGAAGCTTCAAATTGATCTACAAATTTACCAACACTTGAAACGAAAGTAGAATCTATACATTCGTTGAGGTATTTTTTTTCATTACCTCTAAATCTAGGTTCATGTAGTGGAATAAAGTTATCGGTATCGTAGATTTCTCGAATAAATTTAATAATATCTTGGTACATCAATTACATTTTATGGTCTAGATATTTTCCAGTTTCTTTATGCCTAAAATCTGGAATCATTTTAAAGAATAATTCGGTTAAGTCTTCTTTTTTCCAGGACTTACTTGCCTTTAAATCTTTAATGGTGTTTTCGAAAAACTTTAGTTTTTCATAATTAATGTGTAACTCATTTTTTATAACCCCTAAATTGATAAAACTATCCATATCTAGAGTTTCGTTATCAGTAAAAAACTCTTCAAAATCTTTTTCTCCAGTCGTATCACTTTTTGTGAATAAGCAAGGCCATTTTCCTTGTTGTGGTAAAGTTTTAGCCAATGTTCTAGCCTCATCTTCGCTATTACATAAATGCGGTTCGTAACCCAACGATTTTATATACTTTATAGCAATATCTGCAAAACTAATAAGATGTAATGATTCATTAAGCTTAGGAAAAAATATATCTCTATTCTCACCAAAGATGCAAGACATTAAGCATAATTCACCAGATTCCTTGGGAATTACAAAATAGCGTTTAATGTCATTAGGTGCTACTATGGGTTGTTGTTTTTTTATACGTTGATCAAATCCATGGAGTAAAGAACCATCAGAAAATGCAACATTAGCAAAACGTGCTGTGGAAATAGAAATATCTTTACTTTTTCGCATCAAAAACATTTCCATAATACGCTTAGAAGCACCCATCATATTTACAGGATTTGCTGCTTTATCTGTTGAAACACAGAAATATTTTTTAACTCCGTTGTCTATGGACTGTTGAATAGTTTTATCGGTATTAATAATATTTACATCAATCATTCTCATTAATGTAAAAGGGTCTTTTTCGCTTCTTACATGCTTTAAAGCAGAAAGATTTAGCACATAATCATATTGTCCATCAGATTTTATAAAAGTATCGTACTCTATAGAACCAATATCTAAACCAAAAGTTTTAAAATCACCATCTATATAACCTAATGAACTCCGAATATCTCTGACAAGTTCAACTAGATTGTTCTCGCTTATATCTACAACATGTAATTTTTTTGGATTACGTTTAAAAATCTCTTTAGTCACAGCTTGGCCAATAGAACCAGCACCTCCGATAACTAAAAACTTAGAAGATGAAACAATAGTTTTCAGTTGCTCTTGGTGAGTTTCAATATCTGCTACAAAGAGTTCTTTTTGTCTACCAATAAGCTCTAAAATTTGCATAAAAATTCTGATTTAGGGTAAAAATACTATAATGTTTGGTAATGAGGATATGTAAAACAACTTTCATTTAACCTTCCGAATCCAAAGATGTGTATTTTCATTCTTTTTTCAAATGGTAAACTATAATCATTTAAAACTTTATAGATAAAACTGAATTAGTTATGGGGTGAATATGTATTGATAATTCACATTATATTTGTGTACTCAAAAAGTAGAATTATAAAGTGCAAAGAACAAGAAAAATACATGAGAATTTTAAAGCGCATGATGTTTTTTTAGATGATATTATTACCTATTTCGACATTAAAGGTCAGTCTTTTGGAAACCAAGAGCGCAATTCGTTAAAGTTATTTAAGCTAGAAGATAGTACGCTTAACGTTAAGTCATTTAGAATTCCCAATCTTGTAAATCAAATTGCTTATAAATTTTTTAGAAAAAGTAAAGCCCAACGCTCTTTTGAATATGCTAATAAGCTAAAAGACTTAAATATAGGTACGCCACAGCCAATTGCATATTATGAATTTAAAACTCCTTTTCTATTTAAAAAAAGTTATTACATCTCAGAGCACTTAGATTGTGATATAACCTACAGAGAATTGACAACAGATTTAAATTATCCAAATCATGAAGAAATTTTAAGAGCATTTACCAGATTCACATTTCAGCTTCATGAAAATAATGTTAAGTTTTTAGATCATTCGCCTGGTAATACATTAATTAAAATAACAGATAATAACTATAGCTTTTATTTGGTAGACCTTAATAGAATGGAATTTAAAGTTATGGATTTAAATGAGCGTATTAAGAACTTTGCTAAGTTAAATACTCATGAATCTATGGTTAAAATCGTAAGTGATGAATATGCTAAATGTTGTAATGAACCTTACGAAAAAGTATTTAATTTAATGTGGAAAGATACGCAAGATTTTCAGGATCGCTTTTGGAGACGACGTCGATTAAAAAACAAGCTCAAGTTTTGGAAGAAGAGGTCTTAACTGTTCATTTTATAAAGTTCGCGCAATTTTGAATATTTCAAAAATGTAAGATGACCTGTTTGATAACTAATAACAAAACCATTAAATCCATCTAAGAAACCAAGTCTTAAAAAGTAGGCTTTAAAGAATGCCCAAAAAGGGTTCCAGAAAATCTTAAAAAGTGGAGCTTTTTTACCGAGTTTATAATATGAATCGGCTGAAATTGAGGAAAATTTTTCCATTTTTAAATTAAACTCTGAATATGACTGGTATGTAAGGTGTAAAATGTCACCCTCTAGCTTTCCAGCTTTTGTTGCTTCCTCTGTTAGCTTAATTTTATCATGAGGATTAATACCTTTCCATTCTGCTTTTCTGCGATCAAAAACACGTAATTTTTTATTTGGATACCAATCAGAATGCTTAATCCATTGACCACAAAAATTATTTAATCTATTACAATAATAACCATCATATTGCCAATCTTTTTTTAATTCTAAAATCGACTTTTGGAGTGCTTTAGATAATGACTCATCACCATCTAATGAAACTATATAGTCATATTTGGCTTTTGATAGCGCAAAATTTTTCTGTTCTATATAGCCTAAAAATTCTTGCTCAATAAAAGTGACATTATACTTTTCGCAGATACTTTTAGTATTATCAGTAGAGTAGGAGTCCACAATAATGATTTCGTCCACTACATTAATAATTGACTCAATACAAGTTTCAATATAGCGTTCTTCATTATAGGTTATTATAACACCAGAGTATTTTATCATTCTTAAACTTATTGTTCGGTAAAAATAGCATTTTTGAAGTTATGTATAATTAAGAATTGTAAGTGCACAATTTTATATTACTCTGAAGCGAAATTATTGTATATCAACTTAAACTATTTTATAAAAAATCTCAAAAACCGATAATCTCTAAATAGTTATGTTTTAAAATACACTAGCAATGTTATTACTTGCTTTTATCATAATCTAATATTATACACTTTATCGTTGTTGGTATAAATTAAGTATTTTTGGAATTAAATAAAAGATTAATATGAACCAAACATTCGTATGTTGTACCACATACCATATTTACTTGTCTATTTTAGAGGCGTATAAGTATAAAAAATTAGGCTATAAGAGTCGGTTGGTTTTTATTACAGATAAGATTGAAGATGGAGAACAGTTACTACCAAAATTAAATAAAATTGATGCTTTTGAAGCCGTAGTGCCAATAAAGGCCTATAGCATAATAGTAGATTTAAAAAATAAAATTGGTTTTTTTGATTATGTCTTTAATAGAGCAAAAGCATTAAAAATGCGTATTGAAGCAAATAATCCACAGTTATTAGCGAATAAAGATTTCTTTTTAAATTCAGAGTTGAATTTATTCGAGATTAACCGCTCGCGTGCTTACTTTATAATTAAGTATCCAGATAATTTTATGCGAATGCATGAAGATGGCTTGAGTGCCTATGAAAGAAAACTGTCAAAAACTAGAATATTTAACAGAAAATATATCACAAGATTTCCACTATTAAAAGGACATGATGAGCAAGTAAAAGAATTTTTAGTACAATATCCAGAGAAAGTCTTTGATGAAGTATTAAAAGATAAAGTAAAAAAATTAGATATTGAAGCGTTAGAAAATGGATTAACAAAAACAGAGAAATTAAATGTAGTCAATGCGTTTTTAGATCATAATTTAAATTTGGTAAATGAGAAAAAAGCATTAATAATCACCCAGCCACTGTCTGAAATGGACTTAATGTCAGAAAATAAAAAAATTGATATTTACAAGTCTATGGTCGAAGATGCTAATAAACAAGATTATAAAGTTTATCTTAAGACACATCCGCGCGAAAAAACTGATTATTATAAAATTTTTGGAGACTCATTAATTTTAATGCCAAGATTATTTCCGCTAGAAATCTTTAATTTAAGTGAAGATTTCAATTTTGAAATAGGTTATACCTATCACTCATCAGCCTTAGGTCATTTAAAATATTGCAACCAAAAAGTGTTTTATCATGAGCAAGCTAGTGAAGTCTATAAATAAAAAAAAGATGTAATTAATAGTAAGACGATACATGTAACGATTAGGAGAAAATGGCAATAAGTGGTTTAGTAATAACATACAATGAAGAAAAAAATATAGGCGACTGTATTGATGCATTGTTTAAAGTGTGCAATGAAGTAATAGTGGTAGATTCGTTAAGCAAAGATAATACAGTTACTATTGCAGAAGAAAAAGGTGCCAAAGTTATTTCTCAAGCTTTTTTAGGCGATGGTCCACAGCGAACCCATGGTTTACAGTATTGTAAAAACGATTGGATTCTAAATTTAGATGCCGATGAATTTTTAGATGAAGATGCTCAGAATTTTTTAGAAAGTAAAGCTTATTTAAATCAAGATTTCGATGCGTTTTCTTTTAGGGTTAAAAATTTTCTAGGGGATCAGTTAATAGATTTTTCGGGTTGGTATCCAGACTACAAAGTTCGTTTTTTTAATAAGTTAACAGCGACACCTTCACCCTCTAAAGTGCATCAAAAAATTATTGCTACTAAAGAAAAGAAAGTACCTGTTCATATCTTGCATTACGGATGGAGTTCACTAGATCAAATTATTGCCAAGAAAAATCAATATTCTACATGGCACGCTAATCAGTTATTCAACCAAGGTAAAAGAATTAGCAGTTTTAAACCTATATTAAATGGAACTGTTGCATTTCTTAGGTGTTATATTTTTAAACGTGGAATTTTTAATGGTTTAGACGGTCTAACATTTGCATTAATACAGGGTTTTTTTTCCTATACGAAATACGCTAAACTTCTAAAATTACAACGACAGAAATAAAGATTAAACCGCTACATCATACTCCCGTAAAGCATCATTTAGTGATGTCTTCTTATCTGTACTTTCTTTACGTTTTCCAATAATCAATGCACAAGGTACTTGAAATTCCCCAGCCTTAAATTTTTTAGTATAACTTCCAGGAATTACTACAGAACGTGCAGGAACGACTCCTTTCGTTTCAACAGGTTCATCACCAGTTACATCTATAATTTTTGTACTCATTGTCAATACTACATTAGCTCCCAAAACGGCTTCTTTTTCTACGCGGACACCTTCAACAACAATACAACGACTTCCAATAAAAGCACCATCTTCAATAATCACTGGCGAAGCTTGTAAAGGTTCTAAAACACCGCCAATACCAACACCTCCAGAAAGGTGTACGTTTTTCCCTATTTGAGCACAGCTACCAACTGTAGCCCAAGTATCTACCATAGTGCCTTCATCCACATAAGCACCAATATTGACGTAACTCGGCATTAAAATAGTGCCAGAAGAAATATAAGCTCCATGTCTTGCTACTGCGTGAGGAACCACTCGTATACCTTTATCTGCATAGTTTCGTTTTAAAGGAATTTTATCATGATACTCAAAAATACCAACTTCAAAAGTTTCCATTTTCTGAATTGGGAAATATAGTACAACGGCTTTCTTTACCCACTCATTAACTTGCCAGCCATTAACAGTAGGTTCTGCAACTCTCAATGTACCAGCATCAATTAAATCAATAACACTTCTAATAGCATCTACAGTAACTCTGTTTTTCAATTGAGAACGATCTTCCCAAGCATTTTCTATAACGGATTGTAATTGTTTCATGTATACGATAAGATTTATGCACCAAAGATACTTCTATAATAACTGAAGCTAAAATTCTTTTTTAAAAAAATGTGACCTATTAAAAAAGATTGTGTCTTAATAATGATTGAATCGATGATAGTTTATTTCTAATAACTTTATCTGAGAATTTAATTAATAGCTAATTTCGAAAACTCCTCTCCCCTTAAGATTGAGGAGTTTTCTCTTTTTTACAAAATTGGGTTGCAAAAGTGACCTGTGAATATTTTTTGTGTCTTATAAGCAATTAACAAGATTTACTTATTTAGAGGGTAATAAATCTTAACTTAATTAAAATTGACTACTAAGAGCGCTTCCTATTAATCAGGAAGCGTTTTTTATTGTTAGAAGGTAACTTCTTGTATCTTTGCAAAATATGGCACGAATTTTAGCGATAGATTATGGCACAAAGCGAACTGGTATCGCTGTAACTGACGAAATGCAAATCATTGCATCTGGACTAACAACTATTGATACTAAAGAACTACTAGTATTCTTAAAGAACTATATATCTTCAGAAAATGTAGATAAATTTGTCGTTGGTTTGCCAAAGCAAATGGATAATACTGCTTCAGAAAGTGAGGTCTATATTCAAGAATTTTTAGAAAAATTGGCTAAATCAATCCCTCATATTCCAGTTGCACGTGTTGATGAACGTTTCACATCCAAAATGGCATTTCAAACTATGATTGATAGCGGTCTAAAGAAAAAACAACGTCAGAATAAGGCATTGGTTGATGAAATTAGCGCAACACTTATACTACAGAGTTATTTGGCTTCACAATCTTAAATAAGAATTGTATTTTTGCACTCGAAAATAAATAAAACATGATTTTACCAATCGTTGCCTATGGCGATGCCGTTTTAAAAAAGAAAGCCAAGGAAATAGATAAGGATTATCCTAAACTAAATGAGCTTATCGAAAACATGTACGAAACTATGTATGGTGCATACGGTGTAGGTTTAGCTGCTCCTCAAATTGGTTTACCTATTCGTATATTTTTAGTAGATACAGAACCATTTTCTGACGATGAAAATCTTTCCGAAAAGGAAAGAGAGCAAATGAAAAACTTCAAAAAAACGTTTATTAATGCTCAAATTATTGAAGAAGAAGGTGATGAGTGGGCTTTTAATGAAGGCTGTTTAAGTATTCCAGATGTAAGGGAAGATGTTTTTAGACAACCAAAGATTAAAATTCAATATCAAGATGAAAATTTTGAAATACATGTTGAAGAATATGACGGTTTAATCGCAAGAGTAATTCAACATGAATATGATCATATTGAAGGCATTTTATTTACGGATAAACTATCATCATTTAAAAAGCGTTTGATAAAAGGTAAGCTTACTAATATTTCTAAGGGTAAGATTAAAATTGATTACAAAATGCGTTTTCCTGCTATGAGTAGAAAGCGTTAATACAATATATATGAGTTTAGACAAAATTTTATCCATTTCTGGGAAACCAGGATTGTACCAAATTGTTACACAGACCAGAACAGGTGCTGTTGTAGAATCGTTAATAGATAAAAAACGCATTACAGTTGGAGCACACAGTAACATTAGTATTCTAAGCGAAATCGCTATTTATACCTTAACTGAAGAAGTGCCTTTAAGAGATGTTCTTAAAAAAGTAAAGGAAAAAGAAGGTGGAAAACCAACAGCGATTAGTCATAAGGATGGTAAAGATACTTTAGAAGAATTTTTCTTCGAAGTATTGCCAGATTATGATGAAGACAGAGTATATCCTTCCGATATAAAAAAGGTTGTGCAATGGTATAATTTACTTCAAAAGAATAATCTTTTAGATGCTTTAGAAGAGTCTAAAAACGATGAAGATACTTCTGAGGAAGAATAAACATGTCAAATAAAACATCTCAATTAGAAGCCTTTGAACGTTTGTTAATAATAATGGACGAGTTGCGAGAGCAGTGTCCATGGGATAAAAAGCAAACCCTAGAATCATTACGTCATTTAACTATTGAAGAAGTTTACGAACTTGGTGATGCTATACTAGATAATGATTTGGATGAGGTTAAAAAAGAATTGGGAGATGTATTACTACACATTGTGTTCTATGCTAAAATAGGAAGTGAAACCAATAACTTTGATATTGCAGATGTATGTCATAGTATATGTGATAAACTCATTGATCGCCATCCTCATATTTACGGAGACGTAATAGTTGAAAATGAAGAGGATGTTAAACGAAATTGGGAGCAACTAAAGCTTAAAGAAGGTAAGAAAAGCGTGCTTCAAGGTGTGCCAAAAAGTTTACCAGCTATGGTAAAAGCTAATCGCATACAAGATAAAGTGGCCGGAGTTGGTTTTGATTGGGAACATCCAGAACAAGTTTTTGAAAAAGTAGAGGAGGAGCTCGCTGAATTAAAAGCTGAAATAGCTAAAGGAGATAAAGATAAAATTGAAAGTGAATTCGGTGATGTACTATTTTCTATGATAAATTATGCACGTTTTCTTAAAGTTAATCCTGAAAATGCTTTAGAACGTACCAATAAAAAATTCATTAAACGCTTTCAGTATCTTGAAAGCAAAGCCAAAAACTTAAATAAATCATTACAAGATATGACACTTAAAGAGATGGATGTATTTTGGGAAGAGGCAAAATCATTATAATGCATTAAATATAGAAATCCGATTTATTATAGGATTATCATTGAATTCTGTATTCGCAGGTATCATAAAAAAGCCACTGCTTTTTTAAAAAAATATCCAACAATTTGTTAAAACTTTCAAAAATTTAATGCTAAAACATCCAAAAGTAATTTTCCTACGTAAATACTGTATATAAAAACAAAAAACGTTTTTATAATCTTAGTAGGAGATCTTAATTATTATTTTAAGCGGTTGTAATTAAGGTTAATTTAGTTTAGTTAGGGCAAAACCCATCTGCAGAAAGTAGATGGGTTTTGATTTGGTATTACTTTATGTTTTTAAGAATACATTTTACGTACCTTAGTCAACTTTGCTTTCCAAGTATCTAATTCTTTTTTATGATTAGCAATGTTTTTATGTACATCTTTAACTAGTGGGTTATCAGAATCTACATTAGAGAAAAACTGAAGATTATTCTCTAACTGTGTAATTTCAGATTGTACTTCACCTATTTTTTTGCGGATAAAGTTTTGTTCGTTATCTAATAATCTTGTGTCTTCAGGATTAGTTAAATTTTCAAGTTTGCTATCAAACTTTATCATTTCTAACTTCGATTTATCCATTTTCAACTTATCGAAAGCATCATCAATGGCTTTGTAGAATTTTCCGTCAATATATCGTTTGTTCTGCGGTACATAACCAATAGCTTTCCACTCAGAGATTTTATCTTGTAATGTTTTTATATCCGCTTTTGAATCTTCAGTTAGCTTCAATGCTTTTAAATCGTCAAGAAGTTTTACTTTTTTATCAAATGCATCATATAAATGTTGGTTTTCAGACTTGCGTTCAGCATGCATTCTGTCAAAATAATGATTACAAGCTCCTTTAAATTGTTTCCAGATTTTATCACTATCTCTTCTTGGTACATGACCAATTTTTTTCCAGTCGGTCTGAATTTTTTTCATTAAAGGAGTAACGGTTTTAAAATCTTCACTATCCTTATTGTCTTCAGCAATTTTAATTAATTCTTTTTTCTTGTTAAGATTTTCGTACTGATCTTTCTTTAAATCTTTATAGAATTGATTCTTACTACGATTAAAAGTTCTTACAGCTTCCTTAAATTTTGCCCAAGTCGCTTCGTTAACTTTTATAGGGACTTTTCCAGCATTAAAAAAGTCTTGACGAAGTTTTTCAATGGTCTTTATTTTTTTCTGCCAAGCACTATGCGAACTATTACTGTCTTCGTTTACAGCATTAATCTGCGCAATAATCTCTTCTTTACGCTCAAGATTTTTTTCGTGCGCTTTGTCCATATCAGCATAATACGCTTGGCGCTTATCGTGTATAGCTTTGGTGGCATTACTAAAACGTTCCCAAATTTCTTCTCTATGCTCCTTACCAACAGGTCCGAGTTCTTCTTTCCATAGTTTGTGTAAAACTTGAAGTTCTCTAAACGAGCGGTTGGTATTCTCATCTTTAGCTAACTCTTCTGCACGTTCTATGATTTTTAATTTTTGTTCATAGTTGTGCTTAAAATCCATGTCTCGCAAATCATTATTGAGATGCAAGAAGTCGTAAAAACGCTCTACATGGTGATGATAGGTATTCCAAGCATTATTATATTTATCTCTTGGAATCGGGCCAGCATTGCGCCATTTTTCTTGTAATTCTTTGAAGTGTTTATAGGTTGTGCCCATGTTTTCTTCAACATTAAGCAATCCTTTAATGTCTTCAATAATGGCCAATCGATTTTCTAGATTTTGCTTAAGATTTTGTTCTCTTTCTTTGTAATAAGCATTTATAGATTGCTTATACTCTTTATAAAGTGTATTAAATAACTTTTTGGTATCGTTAGTATAATAGAAATCTATTTCGTTACCACCATTAGTAATAAATTCCTCTTTTTTCTCATCTAAGAGTTCACCAAATTTTGCATTAAACTCACCTTTAATTTCATTAACGTGTTTTGAAATTGTTTGAATTTTATGATGCTTTAGTAATCTATTGAATTCCGTTACCAATTGATCCATGGTCATGGCATGGTAATCTTTTTGTTCAACTGTATGGCGCTCTGCATTAGATTCATCCTCTGCGTCTTCAGCATTTGAAGCTTCTATTTCATCGACATGGTCATCTGTAGTTTTTTCGACTTCAGACTCATTTTCAACTTCAGATTCATTTTCAACTGGCTCAACTTCTTTAGTGTCTTCAGTTTTGGACTCAATTTCATTAGTAGCTTCTTCAACAACTTCTTCAGGCGTTGACTCAACTTCATTGTTAGTTTCTACTTCTGTAGTTTTTTCTGTGGTGGTAGTTTCTTTAGATTCTACTTCTTTTTTTCCATCTGCTTCTGGCAGGATATCATTCTCAGACATGTGTCAAATTTTTTTATAGGTGGTTAAAGATAGTGACAAATGCGCAAATATGAATGCAAATGCTGTTATCACTTAGATTCTTGTAAGAGTTTTAAGACTTATTCCAGATTTCCCAAGACTTTTCTGCTTGTAATTTCAACATCTCTAAGCCATTAATAATTGTAGCACCTTTTAGTTCTCCATTATTCAAAAATTTAGTTTTTTCTGGATTGTAAATAAGATCGTAAAGAATGTGCTTTTTTGTTATAGCATCATATGGAATGTCTGGACACTCATTTATCTTTGGAAAGGTGCCAATTGGTGTGCAGTTGATAATTATTGAATGGGCTGAAACAATCTCATTTGTTAAGTCTGAATACAAATAAGCAACACCTTTCTTTTTAGATCGCGAGACGTAGTTGTACTCAATCTTTAGTTTTTTAAGCGCATAGGCAATAGCTTTTGAAGCTCCTCCTGTACCTAAAATAAGGGCACGCTTATGATATTTTTTTAAATGGGGTTGTATTGAATTTTTGAAACCATAGAAATCAGTATTATAACCAATTAATTTTTTACTTGATGTAATTCTGATGGTATTTACGGCTCCAATTTTTTTTGCTTTTTTATTTAAGCTATTGAGTATTGGCATGACTTCCTCTTTGTATGGAATAGTAACATTTAATCCTTTTAAATTAGAGGTGTTTTTTATGATGTCTTCAAGTTCGTCGATGGATTGTAAATCAAAATTCACATAAGAATGTGCTAAGTTTTCCTCTTTAAACTTATCAGCAAAATATCCTCTTGAGAAAGAGTAAGAGATATCTCTACCTACGAGTCCGAATTTAAACTTTGAGTTGTCTTGTGCGTTGTCCATACCATTCTAATGCTAAAACTATGAGGATTCCTAGGGCAATATAAGCAATTGCTATATAAGTTTGAGTATTGAAATCTGGGAAAAAACGTTGGTAGTTTTCAACAATTTGTTTTCCAGTAGAATCTAAGATATGAGATCCATCTGTATTTATTTTATAAATCGTTTTTTTCCAAGGCCAAACCACTCCTAAGGACCCGATAATGAATCCTACTATGGTCGCCAAAGTAATGTTCTTATAATTTTTTAAGATATAGTTTAGAATATGAGAAAAGGTAACTAATCCTGTTACTGAACCAAAAGTAAATGCCGCTAAGACTTTCAGCATTTGAAGTCGTGCCTCATTACGGATGAACTCAAAATCTCCACTAAAAATATCAGAAATGGTATCGTATAGTGCATTTACAGAATCCACAAGAAGTAATACATAATTACCAAGAAGGATTAGAATAAAAGAACCAGAAAAGCCAGGAAGTGTCATACCTGAAACACTAATAATACCACAGAAAAAAACGAAAAAGAGATTGTCATTTTCGGTTGCAGGATCTAGGAAACTAATACTAACACCTACAATTGCTCCAAGGATTAGTGCTGTAATAGTTTTTTTATTCCATTCCCCAAAATCTTTACTTATATAATAAATAGAGCCTAAAATCATTCCGAAAAACGTACTCCAAACATATAGTTCGTAATGAACGATGAGATAATCTAGAATTTTTGAGACACTAAAATAACTGACAATCATTCCTAAGAAGAGGAGTGCTAGAAATTTACCATTAATATAGCGGTAAAAACTTTTAAATCGTCCATTAAATAAAAGTTTAAATGCTGTTTTGTTGACTCGCTGAAGTGAATAAATGAACTCTTGGTAAAAGCCAGCTACAAACGCTACAACACCACCAGAAACACCAGGAACCTTATTGGCAGCTCCCATAGCCAAACCTTTTATGACCAGAAATACGCGATCTGTAAAGGTTCTAGTGCTTTGCATTATACGTTGTTTTTTTGCTTGCCTAAACCTTCTAAAATAAGAATTGTTGCAAAACCAATAACAATAAAAATTATTGCCATAACAATTTGGTTATCCCCATCGTAAGATGAGGGGAGAATACTTTTATCTAATAGCGTTACTTCTTCGCCTTTAGAATTTACACGCGTTTTTAAAATTTTTTTCCATGGCCAAATCTTGTTTAGTGAACCAATCATAAAACCAGTTAAAATGGCTAAGGTTAGATTTTTGTGATGTTTAAACATCCAATTCAGTGCTTTTGAGAACACCTTTAATCCAATTACTGCACCAATAGCAAGTAAAATAAATTTTAGAAATGCATCTTTAAAAAGGGACATGTTTCCAGTGGTTAATCCCTCCATTAGATTATTAATGGTGTCAATTGCAGTTTGATAGGCTCCTAAAATTAATAGAATAAAAGCTCCAGAAACACCAGGTAAAATCATTGCTATAATGGCGATGAATCCACAAAATAATAAGTAAAAGGGACTTTCTGGTGAAGCAAAAGGTTCTGCTAATGTTATAAAATATGATAAAATAGAAGTAACTATTATTGCTAAAATGATTTTTATAGACCAACCTTTAACTTGTTTAGCTATATACAATATACTTGCTAAAACTAATCCAAAAAAGAACGACCAGAGCAGTACAGGCTCATTGTGTAATAACCATTTTATTAATTTTGCCAGTGATAGAATACTAATTGCAATACCAGAAAATAGAGCCAGTAAAAAATTTCCATTAATAGATTTCCAAGCTATTTTGAAACCTTCTTTTTTCCAAACTTTAAAAACACCGAGATTTATCTTATCAATACTTTCGATAAGTTCTTCGTAAATACCAGAGATAAAAGCAATTGTTCCACCAGACACGCCAGGTACAACATCTGCTGCTCCCATGGCAATTCCCTTAAATATTATGAATAAGTAATCTATAAATCGTCTGTGCATTCTTTTAAAAATAAGAATCGCTAAGGTATGGATTTTTTTAGTTGGAAGTCTTTTTAGAATCTGAAATTATAGCCTTAACCATTGGCTTGTTTTCTAGATTTGGAAATAATTCTGAAATGATAAAACTATAATCAATATTTAGTTGAACTGCATTCTTGAGATGAAAACGCCCTTCTTCTGCTTGGTGAATAGTAAAATATAAGCCTCCTAAACGGTATTCAATTTCGGCATTTTCTGGATAGAATTCTGTGGCTTGAATCAAATTATAAATGGCAGCTTCATATTCACCCAAAGACGTTAATATATCAGTTCTTTCTATCCAAGTATCTAATTCATAATTTCCTAATTCTAAGCTACGTTTGTAGCCACGTTCTGCTTCTTCAAGAAAATTTAAACGCTTATTGACTGTTGCATATAGCTTCCAATACACCACATTGTCGCCATCGATTGTTACTGCCTTGTTAATATAATATAAAGCTTTTTGATAATTAAGGCGTTTCATGTAAAACTTAGTAATGGCAATCCAACCTCTATCAAGCAATGGATCTTCATCTATTGTCTTTTTTAAAAATTGGATAGCTAAATCCTCTTTTCCTAATTTATCATAACAAAACCCAATACGCAGCAAGGCAAATGATGTAGGATCATCTAAAGCCAAAGTTATTTTATAATTTTCTATGGCGTCGTCATATTTTTTGAGCTTTTCGAGCACTTTACCTTTTTCGATATAAGCTCCTACAAAAGTATCATCCGAAATGATTGCAAAATCAAATGCAGAGTTGGCTTTAGCGTAATCTTTTATGGTAAAATATTGACGGCCTAATTGATGCCATGCAACTTCGCAATATGGATTTTTGTCCAAAAATTCATTTAGATATTCTATTGCCTCCTCATTTTTGTTTAAAAAGTCAAAGCAGTACACAATGTTGTGCAGAGCAGAATAGTCAGTAGTATCTACCTCTAGGCATTTTTTGAAATACACAATGGCATTATCAAATTGGTCTAAGAATAAATATTCCATACCAACCAAAGCGTATAAATCTGCGTCATCCTCTGGAGTACTAGACATGCTGATAGCAATTAACAATGTGTCTATTGCTTTGGCATGCTCATCTTGTTTAGACAATACGTTAGCTTTTTGAATAAAAATTTCTTCATTTGTAGGCTCTAAATCATGAAGCATGTCAAGTAGATCATCGGCCTCCGTAAATTTATTCTCAATTACTAATATTTCTACTTGAAAAAGTCTAAGATTTATAGATGTTGGGTGTTGTTCTAAACCTAATTTTATAGCACGCTTAGACAAAGCAATCTTTCCGTTTTCAAGATAGTGGTGTATGATGTTTTCGAATTCACTTGAATCGAAAAACAAAATATCATTTGTCTTTAACATCGATTCAAATCGGGTAAGCGGAAAATTTTCGTCTTCGTGACTGTAATTCATAAGCGGTTTAGAAATTCACTAGAATAAAATTAATCTTATCGTTCACATTACATAGATTTTTGATTTATTGTTTTTAACAAAATAGTTAACATTAAAATTTCACTTTACACTGAGGTATATTAAATTCTGAATATCAAGAAATTAAAATAATTATGAGTAGGTTAAATAGAATCTAAAACTGAAGATATTATCTGGCAACCTTTGACGATTTCGTCTTCAGAAATTGTTAAAGGAGGTGTAATTCGGATAGCTGTAGGTTCAAAAAGCAACCAAAAAAGAACTAAACCTTGGTCTTGACAACGCATAATTACCTCATTTGTAATTTCTACACTTTCAGTAAAAGCAGCTAGCATTAAACCTCGACCTCTGATCTCTTTAATGTGTTTATGTTGAAGATGTTGTCTAATTAATTGTTCTTTCTCTAGTGCTTCAGCCATTACATTAGAAGTCGTTATTTCTGTTAAAGTTGCTAAAGCTGCTGCTGCAATTACAGGATTTCCACCAAAAGTTGTAATGTGACCAAGTTTGGGATTGTCACTCAAAGAATCCATCATTTTTTTAGAAGCTGTAAATGCTCCAATGGGCAAACCTCCACCTAAACCTTTCCCAGTAACAACAATATCTGGTCGGCAGTTATAATTTTCAAATCCAAACAGTTTTCCTGTTCTTCCGATTCCAGGTTGAATTTCATCTAGAATAAAGACAGCACCTACGTCATTACAACGTTGTTGTACTTTGTATAGATAATTATTTGTAGGTTCAATAAAACCAGCGCCACCTTGAATGGTTTCTAAGATTACAGCTGCTGTTTGTTTCGTTATCTGTCGTAGGCAAAATTCGCAATTAAATGTGATATGTTTTATATCTGGAATGAGTGGTAAAAACGGTTCTTTGCGCTCTTCATAATCCATTAGACTTAAGGAGCCCATTGTATTACCATGATATGCGTTTTTTGCCGAAATTATTTCAGATCTTCCTGTGAATCGCCTTGCCAATTTAATACTACCTTCTATCGCCTCAGTACCAGAATTGACTAAATAAGTTGTCTCTAATGGTTTTGGTAAGTGTTTGGCTAGCAATTTAGACAGCTCAAGAGCTGGTTCTTGGATGTATTCTCCGTAAACCATGACGTGAAGATATTTATCTAATTGTTCCTTAACTGCGTTTACTACTTTTGGGTGTGAATGACCTAAACTACAAGCAGAAACACCAGCTACAAAATCGAGATAGGCTTTACCTTTTGTGTCATAGATATAAGAACCTTTGGCATGACTAATCTCCATTGCCAAAGGATGTGGTGTGGTCTGTGCTTGGTATTTAAAGAAATCATCTTGCATAAACCAATTATTGATCTTTGGTTTTTTCTTTAACCTTTATAGCTTCCTTTAGGGTACCTTTTGAAGGTTTTTTAATTGTATCAGTAGCTTCTAACTTTGGTTTTAAAGGTAGTGGAAATGAAGGTTGTGTTGGTAAATTTCTGGCTGCTTTATTAGGCTTATTAGGTGTGGCTTTACCAGCCTCTTCAATACGCTCGTTTACACTATCATCAATAAATTCTTCTGGTGGGACATAGTCTTCTAATCCTTTAATTTTTGGAAGTATTAAAGGTGGATCATCTTTAAACAGATCTTCGACAGACATTGGCCGTTCTTCTCCTCTCCAATCAAAACCTCTAAATCGCTTTCCACTTTTAGGAAACTGGGATTCAGGAAATAACTGGCCATCTATTTGTTGAATGAGCCTTATTTCTTCAATAGCCTGTTCTTCAATTTTTATATTAATACTTCCAGATTTAGATTTATTGATACCGACTAATTCATTTTCAGCATTTCTTGAATAATAGATGACTTCTGCATTTTTAATAATATCAACGTTATAGAGTTCATTATCTCTAAAAAGTCCAATCAACCGTTGCCCTTTTATTTGATTATAGCCATCTTCACTCAACGTATCTTTATTTACCAGAAACGCATTATTGAAAACTTTGAGCGAATCTAACTGCTCTGTTTCTATATTAGAAATTACATGGATGGTATCTCCAGTCATTTGATTACCTAAATTCCAAAGTACAGGTTTTCGTTTAGTAGCAAAGGCATCTGTTGAGCTGAACCGGCTCAAATTAATCATTTGAGTTAATCCTGTTTTATGATTTACATGAATGGAATCTGATTTTCCGGCTAAATCACTTTTGTACAATTTAGCATTGTAATAAGCTCGCGTAATACGATTTTCAGCGTTGCCAGTTACCATTAAGGTATCCGAATGTAAGTAAACTGAATCTTTTTCTTGAACCGTTATCGCTAAAGCCCGTTTAGTAATAAATATGGAATCTTTAGCTCTCCAGACTTCAGCATAATGTCCTCTAACAATACTCTTATTGATAGTGTCAGTAACCGTAATGTTATTGGTTGCAGATGCGAAACTTTTATTTCTATCAAAATATATGCTATCTCCTTCCACAGTTCGATTATCATAGTCTATTTTGGCATTACGCTGAAAATGACCAATATCATTATTCGTGTTGTAAAAACCACGTTCACAATAGACTTTACTAGTTTCTCCGACTATTGTTGAAGGTCCAAAAAGATAAGCATGACCATTTTCTGTAAAAAAATCAAGACGTTCTGTGTTTAATGTATATTGAGGATTAACGAGCACAACATCTTGAGTAAACTGATATTTGCTGGCCGCCATGTAATAGCGACCAATCTGACTTGTGATAGTACCAGAAGAATCTCTTACTACTTTCCCTTTAGTATCATAATATGCAAGTTGCCGGTTTCTGTCGTAATAGAGTTTATCAGTGGTTAATACAGACTGAGGTTCTGTTAATACTACATCACCTCGTGCAAAAGCCATTTGTGTTTTTCCACTATATTCTACATATTTCGCAGTCATATTAATGGAGTCTCCTTGTTTCATTACCACATTGCTGAAGGCTTCGAGATAATCTTGGTCTTCGTAGTAAATAGCTTTATCGCAGAAAACATCTGCACCTTTATGAATAAAATGCACTTGTTGCGATTTATCTCTTAGAAAAACTTTAGCTCCATCTTCAATATCAGGATCTGAGGATAACGAACCGGAATATTTAACTGTTATCGTTTGCTTTTGCGCAAAACATAGTGATGCAATACTAAAACAAAGTAGAAAAAGAAGATTCTTTAATGGATTCAAAGCAAAATATTTTATACAAAATAACATTTATAGTTTTGCTTTAGTACGAGTTAACAGTTTTTTTAACAGAATCTAGAGATTAGAAACTATACAGTTTTTCTCACAATGGTCTGCTTACGATCTGGTCCTACAGAAACAATTGTAATAGGAATGTTAAGCTCTTTTTCTAAGAACTCTACATAGGCATTCAGATTTTCAGGTAATTCTGATGCTTCAGTCATCCCAGTTAGGTCTTCTGCCCAACCTTTCACTTCGGTGTAAATTGGAGTCACATTTTCTTCTTCAATGTTATATGGCAGATGCGTAATTTCTTCACCTTTATATTTATATGTTGTACATACTTTCAAGGTTTTAAATCCTGAAAGCACATCACCTTTCATCATTATAAGTTGAGTAACACCATTTACTTGGCAGGCATAACGCAAAGCGACTAAATCTAACCAACCACATCTTCTTGGACGGCCAGTTGTGGCACCGAATTCGTTACCAACTCTAGCCATCGTCTCACCATCTTTGTCGAACAATTCTGTTGGAAATGGCCCAGAACCTACACGTGTTGTATAAGCTTTAAAAATTCCAAAAACCTCACCAATTTGACTTGGTGCAACACCTAAACCTGTGCATGCTCCTGCAGCAGTAGTATTTGAAGAGGTGACGAATGGATAAGTTCCAAAGTCAATATCTAATAAAGAGCCTTGTGCACCTTCTGCTAAAATAGATTTTCCTGAGGCCTGTGCTTGATGAATAAATTCTTCTGAATCAATAAATTTTAAACTTTTCAAAGTCTCAATAGCATTAAAGAAATCAGCTTCTAATTCATCTAAATCATATTGAATATCCACGTTGTAGAATGCGATCATTGCTTCATGCTTATCTGCTAAAGCTCTGTATTTATCTTTCCAATCTGCTAATTCAATATCACCAACTCTGATACCATTTCTACCAGTTTTGTCCATATATGTTGGACCAATACCTTTTAATGTAGAACCTATTTTTGCTTTGCCTTTAGAAGCTTCACTTGCAGCATCTAATAAACGGTGTGTTGGTAAAATTATATGTGCTTTGCGAGATATACAGAGCGATTTTCTGTAGTCTACATTTTGCTCGTCTAGTTTGTCTAGTTCCTTTTTGAAAATAACAGGATCGATAACGACACCATTACCAACAAGGTTTACAGTATTATCATGAAAAATTCCGGAAGGTATCGTATGTAATACGTGCTTTCTGCCATTAAAGACTAAAGTATGGCCTGCATTTGGGCCACCTTGAAAGCGTGCAATAATATCGTATTTAGAGGTAAATACATCGACAATTTTTCCTTTGCCTTCATCTCCCCATTGTAATCCAAGTAGTAAATCTACTGCCATTTTAAAAAATTAGTTAGTCGTCTTTTTTACGGTTGCCGTAAAAATATAGTGAATGATTAGTTATTTGTATATCAAAAACCTCTTCTATGGTTTTTTTGATGGATTGAATTCGAGGATCACAAAATTCGATAACTTCTCCTGTATCTGTGAGAATGACATGATCATGATTTTTATCAAAATAAGATTTTTCGTAATGTGCCTGATTCTGACCGAATTGATGCTTACGAACTAATGAACATTCCAATAGCAATTCAATAGTATTGTATAACGTTGCTCTACTTACACGATAATTTTTGTTTTTCATTTTAATATAGAGGGATTCTATATCAAAATGTTCTTCACTATCATAAATTTCTTGAAGTATAGCGTAACGCTCAGGTGTTTTTCTGTGACCCTTTTCTTCAAGGAATTGAGTAAATACACGCTTTACAATTTCTTGATTACTTTCTTCTTTAGTTGCATTCATAATTAAGACGCAAATTTAAGTAAATTTAATAGCATATTAATGATAAAAAACAGCGATTAAGAGAAAAGAAATGAACAACTTTTCAATAGTGTTTATAACTCTTAAAAAACAGAATCAAACTCTAGTGACCTTATCAATACCATTAATCTTTTTTAAATTATTAATAAGTTTTTTCAACAAGGTTTGATTGTTCACTTCAACCGTGATTTTACCAGTAAATACACCATCATCACTAGAAAAACTTATACTCTTCATGTTAACGTGCATGTTTTCAGAGATCAGTTTAGTGATATCGTTAACTAACCCTAGATTATCAATTCCAGATAAGGTTATCTGTGATTTATATACCTGTTGACTAGAATCAATCCATTTAGCCTGCATAATTCTATAAGCATAATTAGATTGTAAACTCACTGCATTTGGGCAGTTCTTTTTATGCACTTTTATACCTTCATTAACTGTTACAAAACCAAACACTTGATCGCCTGGAATAGGGTTGCAACAATTTGCTAAAGAGTAGTCTAGTTTGTCTTCTTCTTTTCCGAAAACTAGCATATCATATTTAGAAGTTATCTCTTCTTTATGAATATCTTTTGGTGCAGTAGGCTTATAAATTTTATTTTTTAAATAACTAACAAACATGTTGCTACGAGAAGATGCAAAAGCTTTTAATTTTTTGTTATCAATAGTGCCAATACCTACACGATAAAATAAATCTAATGAGGTGCTCAGTTTAAAATAATTAACCATCTCATTCACTGAACTTTCATTCAATGTAATTTTGAGCTGTTTTAGCTTACGTCTTAAAATTTCCTTTCCTTCTTCAGCAATTTCTTTTGTGTCTGCGTTTAATGCGGATTTAATCTTACTTCGTGCTCTTGCTGTAGTTGCATAGTCCAACCAATTAGCATTTGGTTTGGCACTTTCAGAGGTCATAATCTCCACACGATCACCACTTTGCAATTCGTGACTCAAAGGCATCAATTTTCCATTGACCTTCGCACCACGTGTTTTCATGCCCACTTCTGTGTGAATACTAAAAGCAAAGTCTAGCGGAGTTGCACCTTTAGGAAGTGATTTTAAATCCCCTTTTGGTGAAAACACAAAAATTTCTTTGGAATATAAATTGAGTTTAAACTGTTCTACAAAATCAACAGCATCTGCTTCGTTGTTTTCTAAGGCTTCTTGGAGGCGATTTATCCACAGATCGAGATTATCTTCTTTATCGTCCTTATTTTTGTATTTGTAATGCGCAGCATAGCCTTTCTCAGCAATTTCGTTCATACGCTCACTACGAATCTGAACTTCGACCCAGCGACTTTTAGGTCCTACAACAGTAATATGTAGCGCCTCATAACCCGTTGATTTAGGAGAAGAAATCCAATCTCTAAGCCTAATTGGGTTTGGGGTAAAGTGATCTGTAACTACAGAATAAATTTTCCAAGCCAGAAATTTTTCGTTCTCTAGATCAGACTTATAAACAATACGAACAGCAAACTTATCATAGACTTCATCAAAAGAAACACCTTGTTTAATCATTTTTCGTCTAATGCTGAAAATTGATTTTGGTCGTCCTTTAATTTCATAGTTTAAACCTTCTTTGTCCAAGGTTTTTTCAATGACCTTAGAAAATGATTTAATGTATTCGTCTTGCTCTTCTTTGCTTTCTTGTATTTTTTCTAAGATGTCATTATATACCTCAGGTTCTGTGTATTTAAGCCCTAAGTCTTCAAGTTCGGTTTTTATATTATAAAGTCCAATTCTGTGTGCAAGAGGTGCATAAATGTATAACGTTTCTGAAGCAATTTTGACTTGCTTATCTGCTCGCATAGAATCCATAGTCTGCATGTTGTGCAAACGATCTGCGATTTTTATAATAATAACTCTTACATCATCATTTAATGTAAGAAGCATTTTTCGAAAATTCTCAGCTTGAAGTGAGACATCCATATCTTTCTTTAATGAAGAAATTTTGGTAAGACCATCCACAATTCTGGCAACGGTTTCACCAAATAGTTGCTCTATATCAGCAATAGTGTAATTTGGATTGTCTTCTACAACATCGTGTAATAAAGCCGCAGCAATTGAGGTGGCATCTAAACCAATTTCTTTTGCTACAATTCTCGCAACAGCTAGAGGATGAAAAATATAAGCCTCACCAGACTTACGACGCTGGTCTTTGTGCGCATCTAATGCAACCTCAAAAGCATGACGAATCAATTTTTTATCGTCAGTACTCAAAGTTTGATAGCTTACCTTAAGTAACTCTTTGTAAGCTTTTGCGATAGCTTTATTTTCCTTTTCTATGGCTTCCTCAGTCATAGAACTAAAGTAGTGAATTGGTTGTAAATGAACAATGTAATTTTAAAGCTTATTTCAAAATTATTTGAAATTTCGTGGAATGGTAGGTTTTGTAAGTTTTAGTGTTTAGTGAAATATTATAAAAAAGTCTTTGACAGATCTTTCGTTAACGTGTTCGTGTATGGTTTCGTTGCGTTTGCTCTAAGTTAGCAAATAAACAGGAACCCATTGTTCAGAAGCGACAGAAATTCCGATTAGGAATTTCCGAGCAATGAACTATACACGTTGTTAGCCATAGTTATTCTATTCTATTTCATTTCGTGTAACCGTAATATTTCATTAAATCATCAGAAATTTCGTCTATCCATTTATGAACGATTTTCACTAATTCCATAAAATCAATTTCTGCATTTGTAATTATTAAATTTCGATCAAACCCATCTCCTAAATTTATTGAGAATTTTCCATTCTTATGATTTATGTATGAGCTTTTTTCAACGGCGTCAGATGAAGAATATTTACCAATTTCAGATTTTTTCAAATATGAGTCTTTTAGTTCAAATGAATTGTCCAATATATATTTTAGCCTATGTCTTATAACTTCTGGTGTTTTACAATTTAAATAAAGTTGTCTTCTATAATCTCTTATATCATTTGACAGTTCCTTTGAGAAATCAATTGGCTTCTCATAAAATTTTAATATTAAATCAAAATTAAAATTACTATTAATAAAAAAAGTATACTCACACATCTTTTCAGAAAAGCCATAGAAATAATGATAATAAAAAACAAAATCACTATTGTCTAATTTATTTTTGATTTCTTTATACGTCACAGCTGTGTTTAATTATGGCTAACTTAGTGATATGAGTCCGTTTCAATGACTTATATCAGACGTTAACGAAGTTCGTTGATTTTTTTTAGAAAGTCAAGCTTTAATTCTTCAAATTAAGAATACGTTCTAAAAGCGTTTGAAAGTATATAGGTGTTGCTAATTAGTACAACTATGACTGTGTAAGATTTAAAAATAGAATTATAGCTAATTCTATTAATGCAATTGTAATTGAGGCAATGTTCATTTTTAGTAATTCACTTCGATTGATATCATATACATTAGTATTGTCCTCGTTATTCATAACTCCAATGAATACGATAGGTAATATAAAGATAAAAAACAGAATTACTATTGTTCCATCACGTTCAAATTCAGTCTCAAAACCAGTATATAAGATTGTAATTAAAAACAAATAATAAAAGGAAAGTATTAAAAGCCAGCCAATTTTCGATTTCAAAAAGATTCCAATTAAAGGAATTAGCATTAAAAATGACGTCCTGAAGATTGACGTGGTAAAGATGACCTGCAAACAATCTGTTAATGAATTATTATTTCCTGTAAGTTCAAAATAATCTTTTAGAGAATTATAGTCACGGATAAATATTAGTATTGCAATAATAATTACTGGAATCTTAATTATAATATTAGTTATTGGAGTTTTAAATCTGTTCAACCTAATTTGTCATATATATCATTTAAAATTTAGCTCTTAATATGGGACATAGTAGTTACTTCCTTAAATTCTTAACCCGTTCCAAAAGTGTAGGATGTGAATAATGCATAAACACATAGGCTTTATGAGGTGTTAAATTGCTTAAACTATTTTTAGAGAGTTTTTTTAATGAGGTAATTAGAGGTTCAGCTTTGTAGGTGTTTTTAGCATAGTCATCGGCTTGGTATTCAAAAACACGTGAGACGTAATTCATTACTAATCCAGTTATCTCAGAAATAGGCGAGTAGAGTAATCCAAAAGCAATTAAACCAACATGAAAACTTGGTGTTTCTACGCCAATGGCATTAGATAGTAATGGTTTAGAAATGAATAGCGATAAGATGTATAAGGTTAATCCTGTGAGTAGTATAGAGGTTATTAAATTAAAAATAATATGGTTTCTTTTATAATGCCCAACCTCATGTGCTAAAACAGCAACGATTTCTTCATCGTCTAAATCGTTCACTAGGGTATCGTAAAGTGTTACACGTTTTTCACTTCCAAAACCAGAGAAATAGGCATTAGCTTTGGTACTTCGTTTTGAACCATCAATGATAAAAATCTTTTTCAAACTAAACCCAACAGACTTAGCGTAATCTGAGATTTTATTGCGTAAATCACCTTCTTCTAATGGTGTTTGCTTATTAAATAAAGGTACAATGAGTTTGGAATAAAACATATTCATAAATACTGTGAATACGGTCACGATTCCCCAAGCATAGAGCCAAAACTGATTTCCTGTAAGCTGATAAAACCAAATAATAAGTGCAATGATGCCACCACCTATACCAGCCATCATTACTAAGCCTTTTAGCTTATCTAAAAGGAATAACTTTTTTGTAGTTTTATTAAAGCCGAATTTTTCTTCAATCACAAAAGTTTTGTAATACCCAAAAGGTGTTGTTATAATGTCGCTGGCTATCATTATAATACCAAAGAAAACTAAAGCAATTACAATTGGTTTATCAGAATAGCTTCTGGCAATGTTATCGACATATTCAAAACCATCAAAAAATAGAAAACCTAAGGTCAATATTAAGGAAAACAAAGATGTCCAAATACCAAATTTATAATTTGTGGCTTTATAGGCTTGTGATTTTTTATATTCATCTTGGTCGTAAACATCGTTTAATTCTTCAGGGATTGGATCGTTAAAGTGTTTTGCATTTATCGTGTTAAGAATCTTATCTTTTATGAAGTTAATTACAATGATTCCGATGATTATATAGAATAGGGTTTCTGCTTTCATATTTTATTTAAAATCGCGTTGTCGCTTAGCTTCAAAAATAAGAATTCCTGCGGCAACAGAAACATTCATAGAATCTATAACACCTTGCATTGGTATACTTACGTTTTTTGTTGCTGCATCTCGCCATTCCTGGGTTAAACCTGTAGCTTCTGTACCAACTACTATAGCTGTGGGTAATGTGTAATCTTGCAAGTGGTAAGGCTCTGATTCTTGTAAAATAGCAGAAAAAATTTTGAAATTGTATTTTTTTAGAAATGCGATTACATCCTCAGAGCTAGCCATTATAACTTCTGTTGTAAACACACAACCAATACTAGAACGAATAATGTTAGGATTATATAAATCTGATTTTGGATTGGCAATAACTACAGCTTCTACGTTAGCGGCATCTGCTGTACGAAGTAGTGCTCCAATATTACCTGGTTTTTCAGGTGCTTCTGCAACTAAAATTAATGGGTTCTTAGATTTTAGTTTTAAATCTTCGAGCTGGTGGGTTTTTGATTTTACTACTGCTATGACTCCTTCAGTAGTATCGCGGTGAGCCAACTTTTGAAAGACTTCTTTTGAGATTTCTATGATTTCAATTCCATATGCGCTCATGGCTTTAGCCTCACTTTCAGAGAATAAATCAGGAAAGAATAATAAGGTTTCAATCTTATAACCGCCTTTTATCGCAAGGGATAACTCGCGTTTTCCTTCAATTAAGAATAGATTAGACTTTTTACGTTCTCGCGATTTTTCTTTTAGCAGAACGAATTGTTTTACTAACGAGTTTTGCGTACTCGAAATAATTTTGTGCATATTTAATATTGATTAAACCTAGTCGTTATTTGGTGGTTTATAAGCGAAGCTAAAGTTATGAATTTACGTCATATTTTAGGGTGATTTCTTCATCAAACCTATTTTGGAACTAATACTTTAGATTTCATATGAAAGAATATCTGAATTTATGAGCAACATTGGCATCATTTATGTTGTATTAAAATAATGTGACCAAGACCACGATATTAAGGTTTGTGTTGATTTATTGATTCATTACTTTTTACACTTAGATAAATCAAAATTTAAATCAATAGAGCCTAATTCTAGTAGCATATAGATATAAATTTGTAATACATTAATAAAGAATAATGATAAAGGGTTATTGCTTCCTAGTACTCTTATTAACAACCATATTTTCTTATGGTCAAGAAATTACGTTTCATGAAAATACGAGTTATGCTGCCCGTAAATTAAATTTAGTACAAAAGCTAAATAAAAGTGGAGATAGTCTAATATTAGAAAGTGGGAGAAAACCGATACAACAAGTAGATATACTAAATGACGACTATTTAGAGACGATAGAAGTTGATACTATTAAAGTAAAAGTTGACCTTAAAAAGTTAGCTATTGGTAATTATGTTATCCAAGCAAAGGTAGGTAGGGACTGGATTGTTATGTATATGGAAAAAAAACTGGATATAAATGAAATTTTGAATGATACTGAGACTAAAGACAGCCATGATTCAGAAAAAGTTATAATTACAGATGAGAATGTCTCAAAACCTGACCAGAATTCAGATAAGTATTTACTTAAAGAAAATAAAATGTATTGGGTTGTATATGAGAATAATTCTCAATTTTCATCTGGAAAAACAATGGGCTTAAAATATATTGACGAGATTCAAGACTTAATTTCTAAAATTGAATTAGAATTGAAGACTAAATACGGAAGATATAATAAATTGAAAGTTTACGAAGTGTATGACAAATCAAAATTTATGCAAAAGCAACTTAAAAACCGTAAGTATTATAAGTCTAAAAAATCAAAATTCTTTAACGTCTCACCAATCTATAACTCTAAGGATTTAGCGACGTATGAATCGAAGTCTGAATAGTTTTCTAAGAATCCAGTTATTTTAAGAATAAAGTTTTAATGTAGTTTAGTTAATTTGTCTTGAAGGAGTCTTTAAGTTTGAAGTCGTAAATCTCATTATTTCACATTCTTTTGTAATAAGTTCTATTTTATTTCGTCCAAAAACATCAACTAAAAAATCATATTATGAAAAAAATAGCATTGTTATTTTTATTTACAATTTTAATCACGGCATGTAAAAATGAATCAAAAACAGAATCAACTATTGTAGAAGATTTTTCTAAAGAAGATATTACGACAAGCATTTATCCAGAATCTATTACCAAAGTATTCGATGCCCATGGAGGAATAGATAATTGGAATAAAATGCAAACGCTATCCTTTACTATGGAAAAACCAAATGGTAAAGAAGTGACGACCACAGATTTAAAAACCAGAGCAGAACTTATAGATACTCCAACATACACAATGGGTTATGATGGAAATCAACTTTGGGTGAATGAAAAAGATGGAAATGAATATAAAGGGAATGCGAGATTCTACAAAGGTTTGATGATGTATTTCTATGCCATGCCCTTTATAGTTGGTGATCAAGGAATTATATATGAAGATACAGAACCACTGACTTTTGAAGGTAAAACCTATCCAGGAATTTTAATTTCTTACGAGGCTGGAGTGGGAGTATCACCAGATGATCAATATGTTGTTTATTATGATGCTGAAACTGCACAAATGGAATGGCTGAGTTATACGGTGACTTTTGGTAAAGACGGAAAGAGTAAAAACTTTAAATATATCAGATACAATGACTGGCAAACCATTAATGGTTTGGTATTACCAAAAAGTATTAGTTGGTATACATATGAAAACAATACTCCTATAGAATTACGAAATACAGTTGAATTTTTAGATGTTACACTTTCTGAAGATGCTCCAAAAAAGGACATATTTATGATGCAAGAAGGTGCTAAACTAATTGAATAAGTCTATATAATGTCATTCTGAATTTATTTCAGAATCTATGCTATAAATAAGAATCTGAAACAAGTTCAGATTGACACAGTATGAATAAAAAAGCGAGCCAATTGGCTCGCTTTTTTTATTTTAATCTTGCTGATTATACTTTTCAGAATACCGTTTCCAAAGTTCAGTTTGATGTGTTTCTAAACTCAGGTTTCTACCATCAATAAAAGCATGTGATAATTGATTGGTACGCATATCTAAGGCATCTCCTTCGCTGATGAAAAGTGTAGCACTTTTACCAACTTCTAAAGTTCCGTACAAATCATCAATGCCCATAATTTTGGCAGCATTTTCGGTAATTAACTGTAATGCTTGTTCTTTAGTTAGACCATGAGCAACTGTTGTACCGGCATAAAAAGGAAGGTTACGAGAGTTCATACGCTCCATTTGTCCACTTGGCTCTAGCGACACTAAAATACCAGCATCAACTAGTTTTTTAGCTAGCTTGAACGGTAAATCGTAATCATCGTCTTCCATCTCTGGCCTAGTATGTACGCGTCTTAAAAATACTGACACATTGTTTTGCTTTAAGAAATTAGTAAGATTCCCAGCTTGGTAAGCACCAACAATGGTAATATTATTAATGCCTTGTTCTTTTGCAAAATTGACAGCATCAGTAATCCCTTTTTCATCATCGACATTGATGTATAAACGCTTTGATCCATCAAATAATCCTGCTAAGGCTTCAAATGGTAAATGACTTTCATCTTTACCACCTTTGTTATAGCTCTTAGATTCATTCATATAATCTACTAATTCTTTAACTTGTTTATCATAGTTCTTATTAGGTTTTAATCCAGGATCTTCTCCTAACCACCAACGTCCACGACTAAAACTACTTGGCCAATTGATATGAATACCATCATCTGTCTTAATAGCAGCATCTTCCCAGTTCCAGGCATCATATTGAACAATAGACGATGTGCCAGATATACGTCCACCTCTTGGTACAACTTGCCCAAGGAGAACACCATTTGGACGCATAGATTCTACAATTTTTGATTCGGCATTATAAGCAATAATACTTCTAATATGGGGATTAAAAGTTCCTAATTCTGAAAGGTCATTTGAGGCTTTTACAGCATCGACTTCTACTAAACCTAAGGTGCCATTAGAAACAATAAATCCTGGATAAACATGTTTGCCTTTGGCATCAATGATATCCATTGCTTGTTTGGTCACTGGAGTAGAAGCTTCTGGTCCTATAGTAATTATTTTTCCATCACTTACAATTATAGTACTGTTTTCAATAACAGTTCCATTACCAATATGAGCAGTAGCACCAACAATAGCAAAATCTTTGGTTTGCTTTGGTGCAGGTGTTTGTTGTGCAAATCCTAATGTTAAACACAATAGAAATATTAGGCTATATATTTTATTTAATGTTTTCATGTCTAAATATTTTAGTTGTGTAAATCTATTGAGTCGCAGTGCAACAGTTCTTTTTCTTTTTTCTTAACAGGCTGTGTTTTTAAGCCTTTGTTTTTGTCTTGAAGCATCAAATTTATAAGTTCACTTTTTTCTTCCATAATAGCTTCTCGCATTTGTTTGTCCCTAGCTAAATCGAAATAAGTAACCCCTTCAATAATGGTTTTTTCAGCTTTAGCATAAACAGATAATGGATGATCCGACCATAACACCACATCAGCATCTTTACCTACTTTAAGACTGCCAACTCTGTCATCTAAGTGCAATAATTTTGCTGGATTTAAAGTCACAAACTTCCATGCTTCTTCTTCGCTAATACCACCATACTTTACAGATTTTGCAGCTTCTTGGTTTATACGACGAGACATTTCTGCATCATCACTATTAATAGCAACAGTTACACCAGCATTATGCATAATAGCTGCATTAAAAGGAATCGCATCATTAACTTCATACTTATAAGCCCACCAATCACTAAAAGTTGAACCTCCAACTCCGTGTTCCTTCATTTTGTCCGCAACCTTATAACCTTCAAGAATGTGAGTAAACGTATTAATGTTAAAATTGAATCTCTCTGCAACTTTCATCAACATATTAATTTCACTCTGTACATATGAATGACACGAAATAAAGCGCTCTTTATTCAGAATTTCAACCAAGACTTCCATTTCGGCATCTTTACGATAAGGCTTTCCACTTTTCTTAAGTTGGTCATAAGCTTTGGCTCTACTAAAGTAGTCCATGTAAACTTGCTCAACTCCCATTCTCGATTGTGGGAAACGTGAATTAGTACTACTACGTGATTGCTTAACGTTTTCACCCAAAGCAAACTTGATAAATTTTGGAGAATTATCATAAATCAAATCATCCGCAGATGCACCCCATTTTAATTTTATAATGGCAGAACGACCACCAATTGGATTTGCCGAGCCATGCAAAATCTGAATTGAAGTTACACCACCAGCTAAATTTCTATAAACATCGATATCTTCATCATCTATGACATCTTCAATAGTTACTTCTGCAGAAGAGTTTTGACCGCCTTCGTTTATTGATGCTGCGGCAATATGTGAATGTTCGTCAATAATGCCAGCAGTGATATGTTTACCTGAAGCATCAATTACTTTTGCATTTCTATCTGATAAATCTTTTCCAATTTTTGAAATTTTTCCGTCTTTAATCAGGACATCTGTATTCACCAAAATGCCATCTATTTCGTTTGTCCAAACTGTGGCATTCTTAAACAGTAAAGTTTCTGATTTAGGTTTTTCTGTAAATCCATAAGCCATATTCGGATAAGTTACTGGTTTCATTGTTGGTGGAATTTTAACTTTTCCATCAACACCAGATTTAGTTTCTAATATTTCTGGTTCCTTGTTAGCATAAAAAGATAAGTCGTTACCATTTGGTAATGTGGCTTTACCATTTAAACTTTTTCCACTGCCTGTATGAGCAGCAATTCTTATATACTCTTTTTTAGTACTGTCTGCGGTTTTAAATGTGAGGTTGATCCAATCATTTTTATAACTCATTTTAGTACCTAAGCTTTTATCTCCAGATTCTAATTTTGCTTTAGGTTTATCTGTACTTCCTGATATTGAAAGTTTATAATTATCACCAGCTAATTTAAATGTGTAATCACCATCAATATCTTTAGTATCCATATCTGTAATAACATGAGGTGTACCTTGAACCCAGTTTTCGTAGAGCTTAGTTTTCTCCTTAAAAATATCTCCATCAGTAATCAAAAAATTGGCATAACTTCCCGTTTTTAATGTTCCTAAAATGTCTGATTTTCCTAATAGTTTAGCAGGAATTGTTGTTAATGCCTCTAAGGCTTTTTGTTTTGAAAGTCCACTTTCAATAGCTTTCATTAAGTTAGATTTAAAGGATTTTTTAGACTTTAAACCATGAGTCGTTAATGCGAAATTAATTCCGTTTTCTGCTAGTATTTTTGGGTTGTGTGGTTCTTGATTCCATGAACGCATATCGCTTAGAGATAATGTACTTGCTAAAAAAGGGTTATCAACATCATAAGCCAGTTGAAAGTTTATAGGTAGAATAATTGTTGCGTTGGTTTTTTTAACTTCATTGATACGTTCGTATTCGTCACCACCACCAACGATGGTATATTGAATATTAAAAGCATCACCAACCTTATCAGCGCGTAATAGATTTGCTCTACTACCAGCTTCAAAAATTTGGATGAGATTTTTATTCTTATTTAAAGCTTCTAATGATAAATCTTTCGTATCAACATTTCCTCCGCTATACCATTTTGCATCATTATACATTTGGCGCAGTAATGCCATGCTTCCCATAATAGAAGATGGATATCTTTGACGTGATGTAACACTTTTGCTAAATGATAACTGTTGAGAAGATTCGCCATCTACAACTCGCATTGAATTATCAGCATTATTATTGAGTGCAATCAAAGCTCCTGTTCCACGAACAATACCATCTGGCATATGTGTATTGACAACTCCAAAACCTAGTTTGTGCATTTCGGAAGCTGATTTAGAATCATATTTAAAACTAGCCATCACATCTTGTTCTGGCATGATATGGTCATTCCAATAAAAACCACTGCGACTTGCTCCGTATTGTGGTCCATTTCCACCTCGTTTAGGTTTTTTTACACCAAATGTGGTGTACATATCAATAAATGATGGGTAAATACTTTTACCAGAAAGGTCAACTTTTGTTGTATTCTTCGGAATATTTACAGAATTTCCAACACCAACAACTTTCCCTTCTTTGATTAAGAGGGTTCCGTTTTCTATAACTTCGGTTGGTGAAACATGAATCGTAGCATTTGTGAATGCTGTGTAATTTGAATTTTTCGATTTGACTCCAGAATTACTAGGAAAGTAATCTTGCGCGAATAGCGAAAAACTGCACATAAAAATGAGCAGCCGTAAATGTAATTTTATCATAAAATTGGATTGGTTAATTAACTTCTTAAAGATAGGAATTATAGCTCTAAGAAGAATTTAATTTGAATATTTTAACGTTTCAAGATTAACGGTATGCCATCTCACTAAAGTCGAAAAGTCTATCATATTATAGGTTTAGACTGCGCTCAACCTGAGATTATGATATATTCACAGTTCTTTATCCTGATAATAATTGACATAAAGTGCCACCACATAATTATAACTTTTCATTCCGTTAGATTGATTATTTGCCTTTAGAAAATTATCAAATGTTTTTTTAAAAACAGGCTCTAAAGGGTTTCTGTAAGCCATCCAAAAATCCTGAACTTCTAGGTAGTTTTTAATAATCCCTTTATTTACGGTTTCTAGTATTTTATAATACGCTTCCGAATCTCTCTTATATAATTCGGCTAAACTATGTCTGAGCGCAAACGTGTAACCTGAGTATTTAAAATAAATATCTTCGTTATGTATAGCAGCTAAACTTCCAATAAAATTAGCTTCATTTTCTGCAGCATAACCTAACTGATGAGCAACTTCATGACATGATGTTGTTGGGAACTTGTAAGTGGGAATTAAAGCATCAACCTGCGCTTCATTAGTAAATGGATTCAAATAACCTGAAAATCCCATATAGGTTAATGGAATACTGTAAATGGATTTTTTAATACTTTTTGGTTGATAATCCAAATGGGGATATTCTACTGAAAGTATCTCGTAACCGTTTTTTACTTTATCAAAAATTTCAGATTTTGTGAATGGGAATTCAACTTTTACAGTATCATTTTGGGCAAGTTTATTATGAATTATATTCGATTTTGCTATAAGTTTTTCTGTAAATGAAAGTAATTGTTCAGTAGAGTATTCAGCTTCAATATTTAATGATTTATAAAGTGGTTGCCTGTAATAGTTAAAAGCCCAAAGTATATGAAAGGCAAAATATACAACTGATAATGTTGCACCAATATCTAATAACCAATTTAAAGTGTCTTTAACAACGCGTTTTCGGTTTATAAAAAACCATCTGATAAGATAAATACTAGCTAAAGTGTAAAAAACATCACCAACAGAAAACGGTAGCCATCCAAAAACATAACGCATTAGTTTAGATAAGAAAACGTAAATTCCATTACTATAGAATTGTTCAACAAACTCAGGGTAATTTTTCAATATTGCAATGGCAATAATTTGAACTCCAAGAAAAATAACAAGACCTAGCTTTTTGTTTATACGCATGTTTCAAAAATAAGAAAAGAGATTCTGAAACAAGTTTAGAATGATAAAAAATAGTAGCTAGTATTTTGTAAATTTGCAATAACAAAATAAAGATATATGAGTTCAGAAATTAGAGCCTTAGAACCAAAAGAATTATGGAATAATTTTGCAGATTTAAATGCTGTGCCTCGACCTTCTAAAAAGGAAGAACGTGTGATTCAATTCATGAAAGACTTTGGTGAAAAACTAGGTTTAGAAACTATAGAAGATGAGGTTGGTAATGTCATTATTCGTAAGCCAGCAACTAAAGGTATGGAAGACCGTAAATCTATTGTTATGCAATCGCATTTAGATATGGTACATCAAAAGAATAATGATACGGTTTTCGATTTTGATACACAAGGCATAGAAATGTATATTGAAGATGACTGGGTAAAAGCAAAAGGAACAACTCTTGGTGCTGACAATGGTCTTGGTGTGGCAACAATTATGGCTGTTTTAGAAAGCGATACGATTGCGCATCCTGCTCTTGAAGCTTTATTTACTATTGACGAAGAAACAGGGATGACAGGTGCTATGGGTCTAAAAGGAGGGTTACTTAAAGGTAAGATTCTCTTAAACTTAGATACAGAAGAAGATGATGAAATTGGAGTAGGTTGTGCTGGTGGAGTAGATGTTACTGCTACGCGCGGATATAAAGAGGAAGAAACACCTGAATTTAAGATCGGCTATTCAATAACTGTAAAAGGTTTGCAAGGTGGCCATTCTGGTATGCAAATCCATGAAGGGCTAGGAAATGCAAATAAAATAATGAATCGTTTATTATTTGATGGTTTCGAAAATTTTGGATTGCGTATATCAGAGATTGATGGAGGAAGCTTAAGAAATGCCATACCTAGAGAAAGCAATGCAACTGTTGTTATTGATGCTGTGCATGAAGAAGCCTTTGAAGCTGAAATGAAAACACTAGCCTCAACTATTAAAACTGAATTTAAAACTATGGAGCCTGAATTGGAAATTATAGTTTCAAAAACAGATACTCCAAGTAAAATAATGGATTTAGGCGTGCAGGAAGGTATTACAAGAGCGTTGTATGCAGCTTGTAATGGTGTGTATAGAATGAGTCCAGATATTAAAGATTTGGTTGAAACATCCAACAATATTGCGAGAGTTATTGTAAAAGATGGTCATATTAAAGTTGGTTGCTTAACACGTAGTTCCGTTGAAAGTTCTAAACTAGATTTAGCTAATACTTTGCGCGCAACTTTTGAGCTGACAGGTTGCGAGGTTGAATTCTCAGGTGATTATCCGGGTTGGGCACCAAATATGGATTCTGCTATTTTAAAAGTAATGGTGCCTATTTATGAGCGATTGAATAATGGCGAAAAGCCTCACGTAGCAGCTTGTCATGCAGGTTTAGAATGTGGAATTCTTGGACAGAACTATCCTGATATGGATATGATTAGTTTTGGACCAAATATTAAAGGAGCACATTCACCAGATGAACGTGCTCAGATTTCTTCAGCAAAAAAGTATTGGGAATTTGTTTTAGAAATATTAAAAAATATCCCTAAAGCTTAATTCATTATATAACATAAAAAGCAGCCATAGGCTGCTTTTTATGTTTATGAAATTATATTTTTATTTTTTAATACTTGTAAGTTGAATATCAAATACAAGGTTAGTATTACCAGGAATTAATGGTTGTCTTCCACTTTCTCCATAACCTAAATAGTAAGGAATAAACACACGAGCTTTATCTCCAATTTTCATATTCAGCATAGCTTCCCTAAAACCAGGTACTAAAGTTGCGGTTTCATTATATGGCATATCAAAAGGAGCATAACCTCCTTGTTGTTCTTGTCTTTCATCATATTTACCATTTTTCTGAGCTATCTCTTTCCAAGTAGTCCAAAATAACGTGCCATCTTCAAAATAACCAGCACAATCAATATTTACTCTGTCAGTAGATTTAGGAGTAACACCATTACTTTCGTTTGTGAAAATCATAGCCATACCTGTTGGTGATTCTATGCGGCGTCCAGTTAGTTCTGTATTACTTTTCAACCATTCTTGTTTGGCAAGATCAGCTTTTGCCTTAACCGCTTTTTGTGCCTCTTCTTTATTTTTTCTAATATTCTCCTCTACTTTCGGCATTTCTTCACTAAACACCTTTGGCGCATCAAAAGATTTAGCAGCTTTTCCTTTTCTTATAATATTTAATTTTGTGATAACCACATCTTCTACAGGTTTATGGTTTCTGGCTGCTGGGTTTACAACTTTTACGTTAGAAATGGAATCTTGTACTTCAATACCTTTTACAAGCTCACCAAAAACAGAGTGACAACTTACTCTCGGCTGATCACAGGGCTTCATGTTGCCTTGTGCATCAAATGCATCTAAGCTTGGCCAAGGCACTTCCATTATAAAAAATTGACTACCATTAGTATTAATACCTCCACTATTTGCCATAGATAGTATGCCTGGTTTATTATGTCTTAGTTCTGGACTAAAATCGGCAGCAAATCTATATCCAGGTGTACCACTACCGCTAGCAGTTGGATCTCCACCTTGTATCATAAATTTATCTATTACTCTATGGAAAGTAACACTGTCATAGAATGGTTTTCCTTGAAACTTTTCTTCAGCCATTGGATGATTACCTTCAGCTAATGCTACAAAATTGGCAACAGTTACAGGAACTTTATCATAAAATAATTTTGCAACCATTGTACCTTTATTGGTTACAAATTCGGCATAAATACCATCTTCTAAATCTGGATAACGTTCTTGACAAGATGTGCTCGCCAAGACTAATAATACAACTAATGTTGTAAGTGCATTTTTAATCATTGTTTTGGGTTATAGTGTTTAAAGTTACTTCACAAATTAAAGGAATGTTAGTTCCAATTTTATTTTCATCGCCATAGTAGCCATAGGCCTTTTGAGATGGAAAAATAAAGGTTACACTTTCGGTAGGTTTCATTAATTTTAAACCTTCTCGTAAACCTGTGAATAATTCTTCCTTATCCATGACATAAGTTTTGTTTTCTTTTGAATAGATTTCAGTACCAGAAATATTTGAAACATTAAAGTCGAAATCAACAATATCACCAAATTTTGGTTGAACCGTGTCACTTTCAATTTGGTTATCATAATAATACCAAAAACCACTTTCAGAGGCGATGTAGTTTTTTTCTGGATTGCTTTTTATTATGGATTCAATTTGCCCACGTTCTAATTCGTTAAGCTTTCTATTTCGTTCTGCTGATTCTTTTAAAAACGAACCAGAATGAACAGATTCGGGCATTCTAGCCTCTGGAGATTTACAGCTAAAACATAGCAGTAATACTGTTATAAGAAGTAGTAGGTTTTTCATTTTTAATATTTTTAATTGTCACCCAATTATGGGTTTATTGGGACAAATCTTGTTTATAGGTTGGTAATATACTAATAAATTTATCAATCGTCGTTTGCATATCCTCTTCACTGCGCCCTCCAGCCGCATTAGTATGACCTCCTCCATTAAAATGAGCTCTCGAAAATTCATTTACCGAAAAATCACCTTTGCTGCGTAAGGATATCTTAATAATTTGGTCTTTTTGGCTCTCAATAAAGATTGCCGCAAAGATTATATCTTTCAATGATAAGGCATAATTTACAAAACCTTCAGTGTCTCCTTTTTTAAAATTGAACTCGTCCAATTCATCCTGAGATAAGCTGATGAAGGCTGTTCTTAATTCAGGGATTACCTTTAGATTCTGCATAGCTCTACCAAGCAACTGTAAACGACTATAACTATTGGTGTCGAATATTTTATTATGAATTTCAGAATTATCTGCTCCTTTATCGATTAAACTACCAATAACTTGGTGTGTTTTACTAGTTGTTGCAGGAAATCGGAATGAGCCAGTGTCTGTCATAATACCAACATATAAGCAGGTAGCAATTGTTGCTTCAATTTTATCAGTATCATTTAGCATTTCAATGAAATTATAAACCATTTCGCAGGTAGAAGACATGCTAATATCCGTGTAGATATATTTTGCATAATCATCTGGTTGTTGATGATGATCTATCATTATTTTCATTGCAGTAGAACCTTCTATAAGTTTAGCTAAACCATCACCAGCTCTGTGAAGTGCATTAAAATCTAAAGTAAAAATAATTTCCGCGTTTTCGATTAAAGTTTTACTTTCTTCTTGTTGATTTTCAAATTTCACAACCATGTCATCTCCCGGTAACCATTTTAAGAACTCAGGATAATCATTTGGTGCAATAACAACAGCATTATGATTGTAAGTTTTTAAATAGTGATATAGTCCTAGAGTAGAACCCATAGCATCTCCATCTGGATTTTTGTGTGGTACGATGACGATGTTCTTTGGTGAACTTAGTAGAGTTTTTATTTCAGAAATTTGTGCTTCACTCATAGTTGGCGAATTTACAATTTTTCAAGGTTTAGTAAACTATTTTAATATGAAATTAAGATATACTTAAAAGTTCTCGATGTAAAATTGTAGAAATAATAATCTCACTCTAACTAACGCTTTCGAAGTAACAATAATTTAATAATAGGTAGACTTGATTAATTAAAGAAATGCATTACTTTTGCACCTCATTAAAAAAATATACATGGCAACTAACAGAACATTTACAATGTTAAAGCCAGATGCTGTTGAAAAAGGACACATTGGCGCAATATTAGAAAAAATCACAGCTTCAGGTTTTAGAATCGTAGCTATGAAATTAACGCAAATGACTAATGCAGATGCAGAGGAATTTTACGGTATACATAAAGAACGTCCATTTTTTGGTGAGTTAGTAGAATATATGACTCGTGGACCTATTGTTGCAGCAATTTTAGAAAAAGATAACGCTGTTGAAGATTTTAGAACATTAATTGGTGCTACCAATCCTGCTGATGCAGCAGAAGGTACTATTCGAAAGTTATATGCAGCTTCTATTGGCGAAAACGCTGTTCATGGAAGTGATAGTGATGACAATGCAGCTATTGAAGGTGCTTTCCATTTCTCTGGTAGAGAGATGTTTTAGTATAAGCATTAAATAATATCGAAAAAGACCATCCTATAAAGATGGTCTTTTTTTATTATAAATACTTTATTTAAGACTTTCTCAAGATTTTCTCCATCTTCCTGCCTTTTGCCAATTCATCAATCAGTTTTTCCATTTGTCTACATTGTTTATACACCTCAAACTCATCCTCAATTTCTTCAATTCGATAACCGCAAACGACTCCTTTAATCAGGTGTGCGTTTGGGTGTATTTTGGCTTTTTGAAAGAATGTTCTAAAAGTTACTTTTTCATCCATAAGTGCTTGTAAAGCATCTTCATCAAAACCAGTAAGCCATTCAATTACTTGGTTGAGTTCTTCTTTTGTTCTGCCATTTTTCTCCAATCTATTCAGGTAAAGTGGATAAATAGATCCAAATATCATATTGGCAACTTTTTCATTTTTATCTGCTGTAACTTTCATATTGATTAATCTAAAGGTGAGCAACGGTCTTTTGTGTGATCTCGTTGCATGTTTCAGCAACTAATTTAGTAAACAAATCGCAGATAGAAAATTCCGAAGGAATTGTCCGAATAGCTCTGAACGAAGCAATTAATTCAGACTCTATACTTCCAATATCGAACGAGATTGTTCTTTTCGTTCAATTCCGTACTTTTTAAATAATTTACTATATGCTTTATTTATTATTTTACTATGAATTGGTGTTGGCATTTCTCAAATGTGTAGTTATTTTTCCGTTTGCTTTAGAACCCAATCCATAAGTTCATATTTATTTATTGCATCCCAAGTAGATTGGGTATTCTTTTTTGGTGAGGTATTATCTTCCGGTTGTAAAACAATTAATTCGGTGTTTTTATTTCCTAACAGTTCTAACTCAGCTAAAAAACCAACTATATCTGTTGAATTATTTTCATACAAGGTTCTTAGTTGCTTTGTTAGTTTATATTTTATTGCAGGTTCTATATACGCTCTAACAGCATAGGTTTTGTAAATCTGAACATTTCTATTTTTTTCATCAAAGTAGCTGTATGATGAGAAATTGTGATAACTCTCTGGATTAGTTTTAGGCGTGCCCTTTAAATATGTTTCTAATAAATAATTTATAAATTTTGGTTCCCAAAGGTCAATTTGGTTAATTCTGATATCACGTTTATGTTGATACCATTTTCTTGTGAAATCTAGTGTAAAATTGCAAATGACAATACCTTTTATGTTGAGTTGAAACTCGAAATCCCCCTCTTTCATGAATTTAATATATCGCATCGATCTATGTCCTACTAAACTTGCTCCTAAAAAGAAAATGTTCTCATTTGGTAAATTATGTTTATTAAAAACTTCTCGAATTAGCTTATGTGTAGAAATCATAGATGATTTATAAAAGTAGAAGTCAAGGGGAATTTCGGTTGAAACTGATAATACCGCAAAGTCTTTCTCAGATGCTTGATTATACATCTGCTTTGAGCTCCTATTCTTTTTGTCATACCTCGAATCTTCGAGTAAAATGAGTACACCTTTAATTTCCTTATTTTCAGGAAGCATTAGAGTATAACCTTTTTGAATAAAGGGTAAAAAGTCATTTTCTCCTGTTCCAACTCTAATACTATCATTTTTTACAGGGTCATAATATTCAACAATTTTCTGTGAAAAAGACTTAATGCTTAAAAGAGTAAAAAGGAGTAAAAAGAATAGCTTAGAAGATGTTTTCATTATTGGTTGTTTTAATTTCTGACAGAGATGAAATTTTGTTATTCCAATATTTAGTTTGGTTTTCAATCCAATTTAAAATTCAAAGTTTTGCTAGTAATTCAGAATTGTATTCTACTTAAATGCTATTTCCTTATTCTTTAGAATAAGAAGATGGAAATAAAAACCATGATATGGGAAAGAAAAGAATAAATAAAGTCCATTTAAGAGGACTAAGTTTATCTTTTGCTCCAGTTTTCTTAACAGATAAATCCTTTAATTTTTCTTCTTTTTTTATCATCACGTTTTCATTTTAAGTTGTTGAGAATTTTCAAAAATCTAATTATTGATTGTTATATTTTTTTTTTGATAAAAGATACAAGTTTTATTTAAAATTCTATAAAATCAATAATTTTAGAGATTTAGACTTCTAATTTTCGAGTCATTACTTATAACAATTTTGTGTATGACTCGCTGTGGAAAATGTCCAACGGACTTTTACACTGAAAACGAAAGATAGCAAATTGCAATGAATTCCTAATCAGAATTCAGCTTCAATAATCTATACACATTATTGTAGTAAGTGTTGACCTATTTTTCTATATGGTGAGCTGCTACGGCTATTTTTGAGTCTGCTGTCCCATAATAAAGAAACCAATTGTTTTTAAACTGCACTAACCCTTCTACAAAACAAACTTCATTTACTTCACCAACTTTTTCATAATCTTTATCGGGATAAATAAAATAGTTGTCTGTTCTATCAATTAGCTTATAGGGTTTGGTCTTATCGAAAAGGGCTTGACCAGCTGCATATGTGAATTTAGGTAAATTGGAGTCGTTAAAATTAGCTGCATTACTTCCATTATATATTAATAAAATGCCTTGTTCTTTAAATATAGCAAATGGACCAGGTTCAACTAATCTGCTATCAAAATACCCTATTCGAGGGTGTAATACAGATATCATTCTTTTATTTTCCTCATTTTTACACACTTCCCAGTTTATTAGATCTTCTGACGTGGCAAGAAACAAATTTGTATCTCCAAAATACATCCAATATTTACCATCTATTTTTTTAGCAATATTTTTGTTTCCTACTACTTCTACAACAATGGCTCCTGATTTTGACCATTGATCTTTATCCTCTTTTAAAACAAGTCCATGTTTAGTCCAAGAAATAAGATCTTTAGAGGATGCAATGGCGAGCCGAGCTGTTTTTCCATCATATGCAGTATAAGTCATAATATAAGTCCCATCATTACTTTCTATAATTCTTGGATCTTCAACTCCATCAAAATAACAGTTTAGACAATCTTCCAATTTTTCATTATTATCCATCTTTTTATAATTCCATTCATACGTTTTCATGAAATCATTATCAGGATAGAATACTGGCTCTTTTTGTTTTATAAAATGAAGTCCGTCAGAACTAATTGCGAGGCCAATGCGAGATGTTCCGCCTGAATCTTGCGCTCTATAAAATAAGTAAACTTCACTGCCTTTTACAATTGCCGAAGGATTTAGCACATTTCTTTCTTCCCAATTTTGTTGTTTGTTTGTTACAGGACATTCAAAATTTAGGCTTGCTGTTGGCCTTAGAATGGGATTAAGACTATCGACTTTTGTAAATTCTGTAAAGGTCCAATGATTGAGATTATGTTGTAATTGGTCTGTCTTTGAGGATTCCTTCTTGCATCCACAAAATAAAATTGCTAATAGGATAATTAAATAAAAAGACCTCGTCATATTATTATTGTTGAGCATAGTATATTTTATTATATGGATTGATTTAGCTCTAAGGTAGTGGTTTAAAACTAATGTTTTACAAAAGTCAGATGAGGGGAAATATTTATAGAATTTAAGTGCTTAAATTTCAGGAGAAGATGCCGTCAACTAAGTCTATTGTTAGTATGTTTGTTTTAGTAATTCGGCGAGTACTAGCAAAGAATTATAGACGTTGTTGTCTATAATTTTTTATATGCGCTTGTTTCAGTCACATATGGAAAATCTATTGTTGTCAATATTCCATTTTTATATAAAAATGAGTATTCCACAGTTTTATTTATCTCTTTTGGCTTAAAATTTAAAGTAAGGTAAATTCTGTTCGATTTTTTAAGAATAGATGACGTCACGGTAGTTTTATTTCCGGAATTCAAAAATTCAATTCCAATTCCTGCCGAGTCATAGTCATCTTCTATTTTAGAGCACTTATTAAATTCTGCAAATCCGTTTTGGTCAGTTTTTTGAATTTGCTCATTCTCATTCTGACACCAATATTTGATTTCAAAATTTGAGATTGGGTTACCAGAATTGTCTTTTACCTCAAAAGTAACATTGTCCGAATTTTTAATATCTGTTTTTTCAAGAAAGCTTGTAGCTTTTTCGAAAAACGAATATTTACGTCTAAGAATTAAGCTATCACCTTTTAGTTCCCAAAGTCCAGAAAACTCAGACCAAGTCCAGCAACTGTCACCTTGCGATTTATACTCAAAAGTGCCATCCTCTTTTAATTCAAGTGTGTCAAAAGATAGTTCACTTTCAATCTGATATTTTCCAATAATTTCGGGATTAATCAAATTAAGAATACAGAATATTAATGTTAGCAAAAGTGTTTTCATAAATTATGTCCAACGTGTTTGTGTATGGTTAGTTGTGCGCTGGCTTTTTTCACCAATCAAGTTGTAATGCTTTAACAGAACCTGGTTCTACCTTTAATTCTTCTTTGCAATATTGAATGGTTTTCGTTATTATTTCATTTATTTCTTCAAAATTTTCAATTCGTTTTCCCTCAATTGTTGGTGTTACATCAAGTTTTGAGTTTATCGAGTCAAATATTTTTTTAAATAGTTTAGCCGTTTTTTGGTCATTTCGTAACACGCCATAAGTTATTCGAATGGCATCAAAAGGTCCTTGATTATCATAAACTTCTTCTCCATTTATAATTGGAAATAGCCAAATTTTGATGTCATCTCCAATATCCGTTTTATTCCTGATTCCGAAATAATCATCGACTTGTTCAAATTCCAATTCAACAAGTTTTTCAAATTCTCTGCTGTTAGGAAGATAGTCAGGATTTTCAAATCCAACAATTAAAAACAAATCTCCAAAAGTCGGTTTGTCCGAATTGAATTGAAAGTCTATTCTAATTCCTTCAAATGCTAAAGTTTCCAAATCCAAGGTTTGTGTTTCCATTTCCTTTTTTTGCTTTCCACTGTTGCAACTTAAAAGTCCAAAAATCAGTATTATTATTGTTAACCGGTGCATTTTTTCAGCTTGTATCCAACTGTTTATAGATAGATAAAATTTTCATACCCAGAACTTTATATTTTTCAATCCTCAGCCTTCCGCTGCCCAGTAAAAGTACCATTAGGTTGTATAAATTTTATCGCACTAATCTTACCATCCGTTTTAATAAATTCAACCTTATAGCCATCTAAAACTTTGAGACTAAATTTATGTTCTGCAGTTGGTACTAACTCGTATTCTGGTTGGTTGGGTACAAAGGCATATAATACATTCTCATCTTTAATATATACTTTTATTTCTGTGCCCATAAGATCATACTTACCTACATATTGTTGTAATGTTTCTACATCTACATCGATAGTATTGGGAGTACGTTTAAAGGCAATGGGATCTACCATTGGCTCAATACCTACACGACCATAATCTATATCACCAGCTTCATTGGTGCTAAAGGTTATTTTTAGAGATTTGCCAATTGCTGCAGTATCTACCTTACCTTCAATGACATCTATTAGTTCAAACGTATCATAGTGATAGTGATGTAGATATTGTCTTTTGTCGTTAAGCTCAGTAAATAGACTATCATTTTCTATAATAATATCAACTTTACCATAGCCTTTATGCTCATATGCGCCAGTATAATCTAGCTTAATATGAGAAGGTCTTGTGTTTTTTACATTAGAAGTTTCAGTATTATCTTTAGCTTCTTCTTGGTTTTTGAGCATTTTTTCGGTGTCTTCTTTATGCTTTTTTGCCCATTCTGTTTTTTCTTCGCCAAGCATATAATCTGCAGCTATGTTTCTAACAAGTCTCGGAACAGCTGACCCATTTTGATTGGATAAAACCACAATACCCAAACTATCTGAAGGATAAAATGCAACACTAGCAGAGAACCCATCAATATTGCCACCATGTTCTACCAAATAATGTCCTTTGTAAGAATGTAAAAACCATCCATAGCCGTAATTTGCAAATTGTGCATCAGGTAATTCTTCTGTCGGTAAACCAGCAGCGACTACCATTTGAGAACTCATAGCTTCTCTTACATAGTTTTCTGGTATAATTTGCTCATCATTGTATTTTCCTTTATTAATCCAAGTCATTAACCATTGGCTCATGTCTTTAACACTGCTATTAATGCTTCCTGCCGGAGACATACCTGCAATATCGTAGTAATCCATTTTTTCAATATTTCTATCAGCATCTAAAGTGTAACCAAAAGCGGCATTAGAACTCGATTTCATACCTTCAATCATTGTTTTAGAGCGCTTCATACCTAAAGGTTTAAAGAATTTTTCTTCAATATTGTCTTCCCAAGATTTGCCTGTAAGTTTCTCAGTAATGACTCCTTGTAGTAGAAATCCAAAATTATTATAATACCATTGCTCACGTACTCCTGTAAAAGGTTCGTGATATTGCATGCGTGCTACCAAACTATCTTTATCATGACTTGGAAAAAAGTACCATGCGCCATCATGTCTTGGTAAGCCTGTGCTGTGGCGCATTAAGTCTTTGATATTGATATTATTGTTCATATCATCATTATAAAATTCCAAATTAGGAAGGTGTTTTAATGGGCTGTCATTAAAAGATAGTTTGTCGTCCTCGCGAAGCAATCCTAGTAGTGCAGAAGTAAATGCTTTGGTAGAAGAACCTATGGCAAATAGTGTATTAGCATCTGCTGGCACTTTGTTTTCATAATCACTATAACCAAACCCTTTGGCATAGATGACTTTGTCTCCTTCCACAATGGCAACAGCAAATCCTGCTGCTTTGGTACTTTCTAAAACAGAGTTAAATTGTTTTTCGATGCCTTTAAGACGTTTGTCGGTTTGTGAAAACACTAATGTAGAAAATAGTGCTAAGGTGATAATTAGGATGCGATTGTGAATCTTTGATTTCATACTGATTGGATTTTAAAAAGTGATTATGAAATATGAGTAGCTAAAAGGCTTACTAAGTTACTACTTTTTACTACTAATTTGAAAAAATTACAATTCGTCATTAAAAAATTACAATTCGGTAAGTCTTGTTTTAAAGATCTGCATTTGTGTAAGATATTTGTATCAAATTAAAACACACCGTTATGAATGTATTAATAAAAATCGCAGTTGCCATTGTTTTAAGTTTTGTGAGTTACCAGTCTGAAGCTCAAGAAAAACATAATATTACTGTTACAGTAAAAAATGCTCATAGCAATGATGGTAAAATATTTATAGCACTTTACAAGACGGAATCTAGCTTTTTAAAAACGGCATTTAAAGCCACAAAAAGTGAAATTAAAGATAATCAATGTACTATAACTTTTGAGGATATTCCGGAAGGAATTTATGCGGTTTCAATCTTTCATGATGAAAATAATAATGGTAAATTAGATAGCAACTTTTTTGGTATTCCAAAAGAGGATTACGGTTGCTCTAACAACGCAAAAGGTTTTATGGGACCTCCAAAATGGGATGACGCTAATTTTCAGCTTATAGAAAACAAATCAATATCAATAACGCTATAATTTTAAAAACTAACACAAATGAAGAACTTAATCACCATTGCTTTATTCGTAATTACAGGAATTACGCAAGCGCAAACTAATTTTGAAAAAGGAATGACTAAAGCTTTTGAACTATGGCAAGACGACAAAACCGACGAAGCCCAAAATATGTTTGAACGTATCGCTAAGGCAGAACCGACTGAATGGTTGCCAAACTATTATATTGCCCAAATCAATAGCCTGAAAAGCTGGAATGAAAAAGATGAAGCCGTTTTAAAAGCACAGTTAGATAAAGCACAGGAGCATTTAGATATTGCTATGACTAAAAGTGAAGATAATGCAGAGTTATTAGTGATGCAAGGTCAGGTATATACGAATTGGGTGGCATATGATGGAATGACTTATGGAATGAAGTATGCCAGTAAAATCGCAGAATTGTATACCAAAGCTTTAGAATTAGATTCAGAAAATCCTAGAGCAGCATTTTGCAAAGCAGATTGGGCAATGGGAAGTGCAAGATATTTTGGTCAGGATACAGCACCATATTGTAAAGAAGTCGAGGCATCCATTGAACTTTTTGATACCTTTAAGCCAGAGAGTGATTTTCATCCTAATTGGGGAAAAGAGCGTGCTGAGCAGGTTGTAGAAAAGTGTAAAGAATAAGAAACGAAATTATAAACATGACAAAGTCAATTAAAAATATCATTATAACCTTTATTATCGGATGCCTAGTATTTCTTATTGGCAACTTCCTTTCTGATGGTTTTGATTTTAAAAATGTAAATGAGTTTTTAATAAACTTTGGTTTCTATCAGTTGTATTCCTTTGTTCTGGGATATTCTAACATGGCATTTTTTGATTACATGGAAAAACGCCAATGGAAAAAAGGCGATACAATTAAGAGGATTATAGTTGGTATAATCGGATGTACAATAATTACTTTAGTCGGTATTTTTCTTTTAAGAACATTTATTTCTGTAGTCATATATGGTACACCTTTCGAAACTTTTTTAAGCAGAGAGTCTTGGCAAGGTTATTCATTTGGCCTTTGGATTACACTTATTATTGTTTCTGTTTTCCACATTATATTTTTCTATAACAGATATCAGAAAAACAAAATAAAAGAACAAAAAGTAATTGCAGGTGCGGCTAGTGCAAAGTTTGATGCTTTAAAAAACCAGTTAGATCCACATTTTTTGTTTAATAGCCTAAATGTACTAACAAGCTTAATTGAAGAAAACCCAGATAACGCACAACGATTTACTACATCTTTATCTAAAGTATATCGCTATGTTTTGGAACAAAAAAGTAAAGAACTAGTTACTGTAGATGAAGAATTGAATTTTGCAAGAACCTATATGTCTTTATTAAAAACGCGTTTTGAAGACAGTATTATTTTTGAAATACCAGATAAAGCATCCAATCCAGAAAGTAAAGTTGTGCCTTTATCGTTACAGCTACTTTTAGAAAATGCGGTAAAGCATAATATGGTAACTTCTAATAAACCATTGCACATCAAAATATATGAAGATGGAAATCACTTAGTAGTAATGAACAATCTCCAACCGAAACAAATTGTAAAAAAGAGTAGTGGAGTAGGGTTAGAAAATATAAAGCAACGTTATCAATTGCTATCTAATAGAAAAGTACACATCAATCAACGAGATAAAGATTTTGCAGTTGCAATTCCTATGCTCACAAAACAAGTATCAATCATGAGAACAACACAAAAATCACAAGAACGTCTAAACGACGATTACGTTAGAGCTCGTAAACGCGTAGAAGAATTAAAAGCCTTTTACTACAGTTTAATTGCTTATGTATTTGTTATACCATTTTTAATATTTATTTGGTATAAAACTTCATATAATACCATACAATGGTTTTGGTTTCCAACATTTGGTTGGGGATTGAGTTTGGTTTTTCAGGCCTATAGAGTGTTTGTAGATGACGGAGCCTTAGGTGCAGGTTGGGAAAAGCGCAAAATTGAAGAATATATGAATAAGGAAGATCAAAAAAGTCGTTGGAACTAATAAATCAGATTATGGAAACACAAGATTCTAATTTAAAATATATAAAAGCTAAGAATAGAGTTGAAAAATTAAAGCAATTTTATACTCACCTAGTGGTTTACATTGTAATCAATACTGTGATTACTGCAGTTAAAATAATGCATAATACAAATAATGGTGAAACATTTAATGAAGCTTTTTTTGACTTCTCAACGATTGCTACATGGTTAGTTTGGGGAGTTGCATTGGCAATACACGCCTTTTCAGTTTATGGTATTCCGTTGATTTTAGGAGACGATTGGGAAGAGCGTAAAATTGAAAGGTATATGAAAGATGAGTTAAACAAAGATTAAAACATTTTTAAAGATGGAAAAATATAATATAGAACCCTACGATGAATATAAAGAGTCGAGAGATTATAGAAAAGAAGAAGCATATCTAAGAGCAAAGAAAAAAGTAGATGCTATTATAGGTTTTTACTGGCATCTTGCAGTTTATGTGATTGTCAATCTATTTTTAATCATACTAATTGGAGTAAATGCAGGTTTCAGCGGTTTTGGACCTTATGCTACAGCCGTTTTTTGGGGAATAGGATTGGCATTTCATTTCTTAGGTGTTTTTGGTCCAAATTTTTTCTTTGGAAAGAATTGGGAGAACAAAAAAATCGAAGAATACATGGAGAAGGAGCGTAAACGTTGGGAGTAGTAAGTTTGAAGTTTGAATAGTAAACAGTTAAAGCATCAACAATGAAAAACAATATTGACGAAGAACAACTGCTAGCTAAAGCAAAACAAAAAGTTAAGCAAGTCCAAATATTTTATTTGCATTTGGTATTATACGCTATTGTTGTTGGACTTCTTTTATACAACTTTTATATCATTGAAGAAGGGCCATATAAAAACAATATCATAGCTTTAAACCTCAGTGTTTTAGTAGTATGGACAGTTTTCATTATCATACATAGAATAAATGTTTTTAATGGAAGAAAAATTTTTAAAAAGAGCTGGGAAGAGAAAAAAATACAAGAATTTTTGGAAGATGAGAATGAGACAGAGACCACAACTTGGGAATAGATTATTAATTATAAAACAGTATTTTAAATAATGAGTATAATCATAATTGAAGACGAAAAACCTTCAGCAAGACGTTTGCAACGTATGCTAAAATCTTTGGATGTTGAAGCAGAAACTATGTTACATTCTGTTGAAGAATCTATTGAATGGTTTCAGAATAATGAGCATCCGAATTTAATATTTTTAGATATACAATTAAGTGATGGATTGTCTTTCGAAATTTTTGAAGCCATTGATATTAGATCAGCAGTAATTTTTACAACAGCTTATGATGAGTATGCCTTACAAGCTTTTAAACTTAACAGCATTGATTACTTATTAAAACCAATAGATGATGAAGACTTAAAAATCGCTGTTGATAAATTTAAAACTAGAGCTCCACAAAAACAGTCTGTTACTTTAGATTTTAATGATATTAAAAAACTACTCGTTAATCCTATTGAACGTGAGTATAAAAAGCGCTTTTCAGTTAAGGTTGGTCAGCACTTAAAACTCATAAATATTGAGGATATTGAATGCATTTATAGCGAAAACAAAGGTACTTATGCATTTACAAATGAAGGTAGAAATTATCTTTTGAATATGACTTTAGATCAGTTAGAAGATGACTTAGAACCTCATGTATTTTTTAGAATTAGCCGTAAATTCTATGTTAACATCAATGCCATTAAGGATATGGTGAGTTATACGAATTCGCGTTTACAAATAAAACTCAACCATTTTAACGAGCAAGAAATTATAGTGGCTAGAGAGCGGGTAAAGGACTTTAAGAACTGGTTAGAATAAATTTAAATTAATCTTTATCCTCAATCCTATTATCATCAAAGGCTGAAGGCAATAACTTTGGAATAAATTTGACAAATAAAGGTAATAGCAACATACCTCCTGGTAGCATGAATATTGCTAAACTTGGTATGGATTTAAAAATGTCTAATAGTTGCGATTGAATTTTCTTTTGCTCATCATCACTTAGATTTCGTTGTGTCGATTGTGCTAAAAGAAACATAGCTTCCTTGCTTTCAGATAATTCTTTAATTAAGCGTTTACTATTACGTGTAATAAGTTTGGAAACGACTTTACTACTATTATCATAAAAACTTTGAGCTAGATTTTTAGAGCTTAAAAAGGCGACATCTTCTTTGTGTTCATCATAAAACGTATTGATGTCATCTACAGATTTGGCGATATCTTCATTATTTAATGATAAATCAGTTTTTAAACGGTTTAAGAATTCGCGCTCTTCAGTGTCAATAATTTTATCTGTCCATGATGCCATGCATACCAAGTCTATAACGTATAATTTCTCTAGAGGTTCATTAATAAGAGAAACAGCATTGCTGTATGAAGGTAATTTAGAATTTTTATGTCGAATAGACTCTTCAAATAACTTAATGAGGTTATCATCGTACTCGGTTTTTTCTGATTTGTTATCTATAACAGAGAACACAATAGTTTCTAGAGAAGATTCAAGATTATTCACGTAATTTCTGATGTCTTTTTCGTTCTTTAAAAAGCGTTTATAACCTAATACATCAACAAATAACAAAGCGTTAATCAAAAAATAATTAAAACTTTTAGAAATAAAATTATCATCAATATGAATACGCTTGTGGATCATTTTTTCTAGTAAACTATCTGGCTTTTTATCACCAAATAATTCTTCAAAAAATGAACGCTTTTGATCGCTAATAGTTTTATAGTACCTTATTAAGCTATTAATAAAATCCTCTTCAGGCTTTTCTTTTTTATAAATAAAATAATAAGTGAGTAGTAAATTGATTTTACAGCGTTCTTCTTCTGTAAAATCAAAGGGTTTAACAATATCTAGTACAACTTTTATATTGCTTCCATATATAAAACCAGCTTGTTTTAATCTGTTATAAAACTCATTAGTTTCTGTTTGAGAATACATGGTCTCAGAAACTTGATTGAGTAATTTCTTTATCCAGCCACTAGCTGATGGATTCATACCAAATAAGATTTATGTAAAAATAAAGAAGCTACCTTTAAAGTAGCTTCTTTATTTTTATTTTAATAAAATTATTCTATAATTCCTGCACAACCTACACGAGCACCTGCGGCACCAGAAGGTTGAGATTTCAAATCGTCTACACCAATATGTACGATAATTGCTTTACCTAAAATATCTTTAGTGTCATCACCACAACCAATACACCATTCGTCTGTTGTTTTTGTTACGGTTCCTCTGCCACTTGCATCGGTTTTAAAATTACCAATATCACCCTTATGATAGCCTGTTGCATCTCCCCATGCACCATGAGGTTGTGCTGTAGGATTCCAATGACCACCAGAAGATTTTCCATCAGGAGATGAACAATCCGCTTTTTCGTGAATATGGATAGCGTGCTCACCTTCTTCTAAACCTGTAATAGTACCTACCATAGTTACCAAACCATTTTTTTCAGTAAAATTGATAGTACCTTCTACATTGCTATCACTTTTGGGAGATAATGAAATAGACAATTTCTTTTCAGTTGAATTTTCTTCTATAACTTCTTCAATCTCTGTTTCTAAAGTCTCTTCAGTTTCTTTTTTATTCTCTTTACAAGATGTTGCAAATACAAGAGTAAAAGCGATAGCAGCTAGTTTTATATTTTTCATGATAAGTAATTTTGTTTTTAGTAAAGTTAAGTAGATAATTGCGTTAATGCAAGTACAGTATTAATTCTTCTTTAACCACAATTTAGAGTCTAAAACACCACGTTTTAGATTTTCAGCTATGATTAATGCTTTATCAACTCGGGTTTGAGCAGATTTATATCTTGAAACGGTGTAAATAATACTGCGTTTTCGTCCAGGAGTTAAATTCTCAAATATGGTATAAGCTTCATAATCACTGAGTAAAACTGCTTCAAGTTCTTCCGCTATTTCTACACCATATTTGGAAGTATCCTCAAAGATTTGAAGCATAAAATAGTCATTCATAAAAACACCTAATTCTTTTTGTTTAGCTCTACTAAAATATATACGATATATTCCAGACTTTTCCCTTTTTAAAGCTGCATAGAATTCAATGTATTTCCCTTCAAAAGTTGTCTTTACTCTTATTCGCTTGTGATTATTAGCAATAAAATTACTGATATAATCTTCTGGTAAAATTACACTTTGCTTATCTGCTAGAGTGACCTCAAAGTTTTCAGTTTTTAGCATTTTTAGAGTTCGTTAAAATAGATACATGACAAATATCATGTTTTATGACTAGACATACCAGTAATTTTGGATATCAAATAAAAAGTATGTGCCACTCATTAGTTAATAAATACAACGTTGCTGGACCACGATATACAAGTTATCCAACGGTTCCGTATTGGGATATTGATACCTTTTCGTTGCAACAATGGAAAATGTCTTTAAAGCAATCATTTTCTGAAAGTAATAGTTCAGAGGGGTTGAGTTTGTATATACACTTACCATTTTGTGAGACTCTTTGTACATTTTGTGGTTGTCATAAACGCATCACTAAACGTCACGAAGTAGAATCGCCTTACATAAAAGCATTATTAAAAGAGTGGAGTATTTATAGAAATTTGCTAGGTGAAAAACCTAAAATTAAAGAATTGCATTTAGGAGGCGGAACACCGACATTTTTCTCACCAGATAATTTAAAATTTTTAATTTCTGAATTGCTGAAAGTTTCGGAAATAGCTGAAGATTACGAATTCAGTTTTGAAGGACATCCTAACAACACTACAGAATTACATTTACAAACGTTATTCGATTTAGGCTTTAGACGTGTTAGTTTTGGAGTACAAGATTATAACTTAAAAGTACAGGCGGCAATTAATCGCATTCAACCTTTTGAGAACGTAAAACGAGTCACAGAATTAGCGCGTAAAATAGGTTATACTTCTGTTGGTCATGATATTATTTTTGGTTTACCTTTTCAAAGTAAAGAAGATGTCATAGAAACCATTATTAAAACGGGAACATTAATACCAGATCGTATTGCTTTTTATAGTTACGCTCATGTTCCTTGGATTAAAGGTAATGGACAACGCGGTTTTAATGATTCTGATTTACCTTCTGGCGAGTCTAAACGTCAACAATATGAAATCGGAAAACGTATTTTAGAAAATGTAGGATATAAAGAAATAGGTATGGATCACTTTGCTCTAAAAAGCGATTCATTATATAAAGCCATGCAAAATGAAACCTTACACAGAAACTTTATGGGTTATACACCTTCTAAAACCCAAGCTATGATTGGTTTAGGAGCGTCTTCAATAAGCGATAGCTGGTATGGTTTTGCTCAAAATGTAAAATCTATAGAGGAATATTACCATTTAATTGAAGAAGGTATAATTCCGGTTTACAGAGGACATATTTTGAATACGGAAGACCTTATCATAAGAGGGCATATTCTTAATCTAATGTGTAATTTTAAAACATCATGGTTAACCAATGATATGGTTTTTGAAGAATTACCAGAAGTCCTCATAAAACTCAAAGAATTTGAACAAGATGGCTTACTTGAGTTTGAAAGAAAACAAGTAACCATAACTGAAAAAGGAAAACCCTTTGTCAGAAATATATGTATGGCTTTTGATTTATTATTACAACGAAAAAAGCCAGAGACTCAATTATTTTCAATGACAATTTAAAACTACGAAAAATGAAAAAAATTATTGTACCAATAGATTTCTCGGAACACTCTGAATATGCCTTAGAGGCAGCAGCTATTTTAGCAAAAAAATATGATTCTGAACTGATTGTTCTGCACATGTTAGAATTGTCTAATGCCATTTTAACTGCAGGAAGTGATGCACTAAGTGAAGAGGCTGTATTTTACTTAAAATTGGCTGAGAAAAAGTTTGATCAATTTTTAGACAAACCTTATTTAGAGGATATTAAACTAACTCCTATTGTAAAACATTTTAAAGTTTGGAGTGAAGTTAACGACGTTGCTAATGAGCATGATGCTAATCTTGTCGTCATGGGATCTCATGGTGCTAGTGGTATAAAGGAGGTGTTAATAGGTTCAAATACTGAAAAGGTGGTGCGCCATTCGGATATACCTGTTTTAGTGATAAAGCACAATCCGATTTTGATGGAATTTGAAAATGGAGTATTTGCCAGCGATTTTTCTGACGAAGCAGTTGCTCCATATTTAAATGCTAAAAGGACTCTTGATATGCTTGGGGTAAAGATGCACCTGGTCTATGTAAATGCTCCTGATGGAAGCTTTAGAAGTTCTTCTGAAATAGATAAGCGTGTATCAGACTTTTTAAGAAAGGCAGATGGAGATTTAGAAAATTTACCAAGCGTAAATGTGGTTTCAGATTATTCTATAGAAAAGGGAATTTTAAATTTTGCCAACGTTATTGGTGCAGACGTTATTGCTGTAGCGACACACGGAAGAAAAGGTTTAGCACATTTCTTTGAAGGCAGTATTTCGGAAGATCTAGCTAATCATTCTACATTGCCTGTAATGACTTTTAAAATATAATTTTTGATGTTTATTAGTTAGTGTTTTATCATCAATTTAAAACGTCAAAGATTTGTTTCTTTGGCGTTTTTTTAGTTTAAAGCTTCACGAAATTCTAGTTCTTGTTTCGAATTGAGATCTAAATCCTCTCTTATAATAAGCTTAGTTGGCCTTAATAGAAATAAATAAGTTAGCATTATTATAGCAATAATTAGATATAATTGATTACTCGTAATTATAAAGATGACGATGGCAAAGAATGCTGGTGCTTCTAGCATAGCATATCTAATAATTCTACTAGACTGATAATGAACAAGTTTTTCTTTTAGTGTTGATTTTTGCTGAACCCTTTTTAAGTTTTGTTGAAAAACAAGGTTACTCATAAAAGCTAAGACTATAGCAAAACCAGGTACAAGGTAAAAGAATATATCTTCTGTATCCGAAAAATTCATAGTCCCATTTTCTGTGATAAAAATTGCAATAATTCCAAAAATTAATGTGGCAACGCAGTAAGCATAATGTAGTATAGTTAAAGTTTTGATGATACCTTTTGGGGAATAAGTACGATTGGTATTTGTCATTTGTATTAATGAATATTAAACGAAAGGTCTAATATAAAATATTAATGACAATCTATAGCACTCGAAGCTATTTCAACTATTGGGGCAGGAGAGATGTAAGGAATTCCTAATCCTAACCCACGAAGAATAAACAAAACACCAATAAGAACCACAAATACAGGAATTGCTTTTTGAATTCTTTGTTTTACAGTACTATTTAAAAACTTACCTAAATAAATAGCTGTAGTCATTAAAGGAATAGTACCTAGTCCAAAGAATACCATATAAAGGCTTCCTTGAAAAAGACTTCCAGTAGCTACAGCACCGAAAACCGCCATATAAACTAGGCCGCATGGTAAAAATCCATTAAGAAATCCAATAGTTAAAAATGTATCGGCTGTTTTCTTTTTTAATGCCTGTCCTAAATTAGTCTTTACTTTAGAAATGAGTTTATTTAAAGGTTTTGATAGGTTATACTTACCAATAGTTTTATAAGGAATGATGACAAGAATAATCATAAAGATTCCTATGGCTATAGATAATTGCTGTTGTATACCAAAGATATAGAGGCTTTTACCTACTAACCCAAACACCAAACCAATTATACTGTAAGCTAGTAATCTACCGAAGTGATAGATACTGATTTGACTTATTTTTTTTAAGGTATTGGAACGATCTACTGGTAACATAAAGGCAATTGGTCCGCACATACCAACACAATGCAAACTTCCTAATAAGCCTAATATAAAAGCAGAGATTAACATATTAATACATTATTTCCTTTTTGTAGAGATAGGAATTACCTTTGTATATCCAATCTATTTTTATGTTCCAACGACCATCTAACAAACGTTTGTCAGGTATGAGCAAATTGTGATTAGATAACGAAATTGGTATTTCGAGATCTAGGTGCTTATTAGATGGTCTGTATAGGAACACTTTGCCTTCAATAGCTTTAATGTCTAAATCTTTTGGAAATTCAATAACAATACCATCCTTGGTCCTTTTCCAAGATATGTTAGCGTTTAATGATTTTGAATTTGTTTCTTTATCAATATCTTTTTGAAATTTCAATTCTTGTTTGTAGTAATCTTCAACAACTAAATCATGGTCGTACTTATCATCTGTGGCCATGCTAATAACAAAGTACATGATAAAGCCAATAAAGCCTACAAATGCTATAACGATTGCTGTTCCCCAATTAATTTTCATAACAATTCTTTTTAATTATAATTTCTAGGTCCTAAAAAGCCAACGGTAGTCGTTTCAATTAATTTGTCATTACTATAAACATCTATCCTTAGTTTATTCTTATCGCCAGATAAATTACTCCGTTTCAATTCAATAAACAATGTACCTTCTGCTATACCTTGTGCTTTAATTTTAAACTCGTCCGTAACTGAGACCAGTTTTATTTCACCTTCTGTACCTCTTATTTTAAAGCTTACATTTTCAATAGTGTTGGAGGTCTTATTTACAAGTTTATAGGTGTACACATTACTAATCATATTGTCCTCTTTCTGTTCATAGGATTGACCAGGTAATCTTAAAATACGTGCTTCAATATCATTTCTTAGTGCAAGCATTCCGCCTAAGACTCCAATTAGAATTATCAATACGGCAATATAGCCTTTCATTCTAGCGGTCAGTTTAAATGGCGTTTTCTTTTCTATATTTTCTTCACTTGCATAACGTATTAATCCTTTAGGAAGATTAATCTTTTCCATAATATTGTCGCACTCATCAATACAAGCTGTGCAATTTACACACTCTAATTGTGTACCGTTTCTTATGTCAATGCCAGTTGGACATACATGTACGCATTGAAAACAATCAATACAATCTCCATGACCAAGTGCAGCTCTATCTTCGTTTTTTCTAAACTTTTTTCTTCCACTTTCACCCTCACCTCGTTTATGATCATAAGCAACGACTACAGATTTAGTATCCAAAAGTACTCCCTGTAAACGTCCGTAAGGACATGCTATGATGCAGACTTGTTCCCTAAACCATGCAAAAATAAAGTAGAAAACTCCTGTGAAAATGAGCAAAGGGATTAAAGTACTCATATGTTCAAAAGGTCCATCCGTTATATAGTTAAGTAGTTTGTCACCACCTATCAAATACGCCAAAAAGACATTGGCAATTAAAAATGATACTACTAAAAAGATAAACCACTTTAAAAGGCGCTTTCTTATTTTTTCGCCATCCCATTTTTGTCGTTTTAGTCGGATTTGCTTATTTCTATCGCCATCAATCCAATATTCGATGCGTCTAAAGACCATTTCCATAAAGATGGTCTGTGGGCAAATCCAACCACAAAATATACGACCGAATCCTACTGTAAATAGTGTAATGAATACGACACCAATTATCATGGAAATCACGAATAAATGGAAGTCTTGTGGCCAAAAAGGAAAACTAAATATATTGAATCGTCGTTCTAAAACATTAAACAATAGAAACTGGTTACCGTTGATTTTTACGAATGGCGCAGCGAATAAGAATGCTAATAATATATAGCTTACTAGTTTTCGCTTTTTGTAAAAATAACCTGAAGGTTTTTTAGGAAATATCCAACTGCGTTTACCTTCTTCATCGATGGTGCCAATGGAATCTCTAAAAACTTCGTTTGATGGTGTTTCCATTTTGGGACAGTTTACTGTTTACGTTCTAGTGTTAGTCATTTGAAACTACGGAAGTAGCCTCTTCAGTTTCAACAGTGTCTTCGATTGATTTTTCTTCTGTGTTTTCGTCAATAGCATCAGTTTCAGTAGCGGATTCGTCCACCCAAATTTCACCTTCGGCTTTTTTAGCTCCATCTCCTGGTGTTGTACCTTGAAATTCTAAAACATAACTGGCAACCTGAGCCATTTCCAAAGGTGTTAACCCTTCTTTTTTCCATGACACCATACCTTTACCGTCTCGACCACCTTCAGAGATTGTTCTAAAGACATTTTTAATGCCACCTCCTAAAATCCAATGTTCATCTGTTAGATTGGGTCCAATTCCGCCACCACCATCATTTCTATGGCACGCAACACATTTGCCTTCGTAAATGCCTTTTCCTGCATTTAAGTCAGAAGCCTCAGTCAATACTTCAACAGTATTTACATCAACAAGATTTTTTGCATTTTTTAAATGTTCTTCAATCGCTCTATTGGCCTCTGCATATTCTATTTCGTATTCTACAAATTGATCATCGGCATTCAATACATGGTAACGGATCATATAGACAACACCAAAAATTATCGTTAAATAGAAACTATATACCCACCATGGAGGTAGATTGTTGTCTAATTCTTTTATACCATCGTAGTTGTGGTCTAAAATAATTTCACCCTCTTCTTCAATAGGTTTACCACCAACAAGTTTTTTGTAGATGTTACTAACCCATGAGACTAATTTAGATGGAGCTTCTTTTTTAGCATCATATCTTGCCTTGGCTTCTTCGTCTAAACTTTGATATAAGATATTATCCATTGAGCCTACTATACCCTCAATAGCTAGAAGTACAAGCAGTACTAAAAGCAAGAACAAGAGGATTATTGGTTGCTCCATAAATGCAGGTTGATCACCAGATTCGATAAAATATTCTACGAGACCTACTATGGCTAAAAACACAACAGGCACTCTTATGTATGATGGAATTAAATGTCTCATGATAATGTTTCGTTTTGATTGTCTAAAGGTAAATTACTAACAGTAGTGATGTATTCTTTTTTCGCCGTTATGACCCAATAAAATAAGGCTACAAAAAAGATGAAGAATATTAATAGTGAGATCAAAGGATAGATTTCTATGCCAGTGATACTTTCCATATGATTTTTTACAAATTTCAGCATAATATTATTGGTTTTGAGCGGTTTCGTTAGCTATATCTTTCACTTTTATATCTGTTCCTAAACGTTGCAAATACGCAATTAGAGCAACAATTTCTCGGTCTTTCATTTCTACATAATCTTCACCAGCGGCCAAGGCTTCTTGTTTACTTCTTTCGAAAGATTCTGCTAAATCAGGATCCTCTATCAGATTTTTTACAATGGCTTCTGATTGTACATTCATTAAATCTTGAGCGTTTACTATCTCTTCTTCGGAATAAGGAACACCCAATGTTACCATCACTTCCATTTTCTTTTCTGTCATTGATTTGTCTAGCTCATCTCTGATTAGCCACTGATATGCAGGCATTATAGAACCTGTAGACATCTGTTGTGGATCATACATATGTTTAAAGTGCCAAGAGTCTAAATACTTACCACCAACACGATGTAAATCTGGACCAGTTCTTTTACTTCCCCAAAGGAAAGGATGGTCATAAACGAATTCACCAGCCTTGGAATATTCTCCATAACGTTCTACCTCACTTCTAAATGGACGAATCATTTGTGAATGACAGCCAACACAACCTTCTCTAATGTATAGGTCACGTCCCTCTAATTCTAAAGGTGTATAGGGTTTCACACTACTTATAGTTGGAATATTCGATTTAACAACTATTGTTGGGATAATCTGAACGATACCGCCAATTAAAATAGCTACTGTAGCATATATAGTTAATAAAACTGGCTTACGTTCTAACCAAGTATGCCATCCTTCTCCAGCAACTCTGCGCTTAGATACGCGCTGCAAAGCTGGTGCTTCTGCCAATTCATCTGTAACTTTAGAATTAGATCTTACAACGGTCATAATAACATTGTAAACTAGAATAAGCATACCAGTAATGTAGAGTGTACCTCCAATAGCTCTCATCCAGTACATTGGCATTATTTCGGTTACTGTTTCCAAAAAGTTACCATAAAATAAGTTACCGTCTGGTCTAAATTGTTTCCACATACTTGCTTGAGTGAAACCAGCGACATACATAGGTAATGCATATAAGAGAATACCCAAAGTGCCTATCCAGAAATGTAAGTTAGCTAAGCCCACAGAATGTAGTTTGGTTTTGAACAATCGAGGGATTAACCAGTAGATCATACCAAACGCTAAAAATCCATTCCATGCTAGTGCACCGACATGCACGTGTGCAATAATCCAATCGGTAAAATGAGCAATGGCGTTAACATTTTTAAGTGATAACATAGGCCCTTCAAATGTTGCCATACCATAACCAGTAATAGCCACGACCATAAATTTTAAAACAGGATCTGTACGAACTTTATCCCATGCTCCACGTAAGGTTAACAATCCGTTTATCATACCTCCCCAAGAAGGAGCAATAAGCATTACTGAGAACGCAACACCTAAATGTTGAGCCCATTCTGGTAAAGCTGTGTATAATAAATGGTGAGGTCCTGCCCAGATATATATAAATATCAATGACCAGAAATGCACTATAGATAATCTATATGAATAAACAGGCCTATTAGCAGCTTTTGGCACAAAATAGTACATTAAGCCAAGGAATGGTGTCGTTAGGAAAAATGCAACCGCATTATGTCCATACCACCATTGTACTAATGCATCTTGTACACCTGCATAAACGGAATAACTCTTAAGGCCACTAACCGGTAATTCTAAACTATTAAAAATATGAAGTACTGCAACAGTAACAAATGTTGCCAAATAAAACCAAATAGCAACATATAAGTGTCTTTGACGACGTTTAAGAATAGTACCAATCATGTTCACACCAAAAGCTACCCAAATTAGAGCAATAGCGATGTCAAAAGGCCATTCTAACTCTGCATATTCTTTAGACGTAGTATAGCCTAATGGTAATGTAATTGCTGCACCAACAATAAGTAATTGCCAAGCCCAAAAATTAAAATTGCTCAGCATATCGCTGAACATTCTAGCTTTTAAAAGACGCTGTAGAGAGTAATAAACACCTGCAAATATGGCATTACCTACAAAGGCAAAAATCACTGCATTGGTGTGTAATGGTCTTAAACGCCCAAAACTTAACCACGAAATACCGTCGGTCATATTTGGGAATAGAAACATAAAGGCCAGAATTAGACCTACAAGCATCCCAACAACTCCCCAAAGAATGGTGGCGTAAAGGAATTTTTTAACGATTTTATTATCGTAATAGAATTGTTGCATTTCCATATTTATTGTATTAGTCAGTTTTTGTATTTATTGATTCTTTTAATTCTTCTTTTACGAGTTCGTCTTCAAACAGCATGCGCACCGATGGTGTATAGCTATCATCATATTGACCAGATTTTACAGCCAATAAAAAAATGATGAAAAAAGCTATGCCAACAATGACGCTAACCGTTAAAACAATGTATATAACACTCATACCTATTTGAAGTTATGGCTCAAAAATAAAGCTGAACCTTTTTTTAAAACATGACTTTTATCATGTTGAAATATTTATTTTAATTTTCTTCCTAAAATATTGGTGCATATTGTTGTAAACACAACTATGCTAATAGAACTTAAAGGCATTAATATAGCCGCAACGACAGGTGCTAACTGACCTGTTATAGCAAAATATAAACCGATGATATTATAGAAAAAGGAGAGTAAAAAGCTCCATTTAATAATTTTTATAGCTGATTTGGAAGCTATAATGTAACTGTATAATTGATGAAATTTTGAAGCATCTAAAATAGCATCACATGCTGGTGAAAAGACATTTACATCTTCAGAAATTGCAATACCAACGTTACTTTGTGCTAATGCTCCTGCATCATTTAAGCCATCACCAACCATTAATACTTTTGCCCCTTCGGACTGGTGAAATTTAATATACTCTAATTTGTCTTCAGGTTTTTGATTGAAAATTAACTTGGTTTTTGCTGGTAGTAGCTTTTTTAAGTTTTCGCGTTCACCTTCATTATCACCAGATAGAATAACTAAATCAAAATGTTTTTTTAATTTGTTGAATAGTTTTGAAACACCTTTTCTGTAGCTATTATAGAAAGTAAATTTTCCTTTATAAACATCATTACTACTTACATGAACAGTGGTGTTTAAAACTGCATTTTCTGCGGCATTACCAACAAAGTTAGCAGATCCAATTTTTAGATTTATATCATCGTGTCTAGCTTCGATTCCTTGACCAATGTGCTCTTCAAAGTTTTCTAATGTTATAATGTTGTACTCATCAAGAATATAATATAAGGTTCTGCTTAATGGATGATTAGAACCACGTAGCGAATTTTTAAGTACTAAATTCTCAGTATCTGAAAGTTGTTCACCATCGTATTCAGCATTACTACTTTTGTTAGATGTAATAGTTCCTGTTTTGTCAAAAATTACGGTGTTGATTTGAGCTAATTGTTCTATAACGCTGGCATTCTTGATGTAAAATTTAAGCTTTCCGAAAATTCGTAATAAGTTGCCAAAAGTAAATGGTGCGGATAAGGCAATAGCACAAGGGCAAGCAATTATGAGAACTGCCGTAAACACATTCATAGCTTTACTGGGATCTGTAAATAACCAAAATGCGGTAGCGATAATAGCAATACTCAAAATTGTAATTGTAAAATGTTTACTTATCGTATTGGTTATGTCGGTAAAGCCATCTTCTTTATTTTTACTAAAAACGTCATTACTCCATAGTTGAGTAAGGTAACTTTGCTCAACAGATTTAATAGCCTCTAGTTCTATAACTCCTGTAGTTTGCTTGCCTCCTGCAAACAATTTATCTCCAGAATGTTTTGATAAGGTTTGAGATTCGCCAGTAACAAAACTATAATCGATTTTAGCTTTTCCATTGATTAAAATACCATCAACAGGAATTAATTCTTCATTTCGGATTAAAATACGATCTCCTTTTTCAATATCGTAAACCTGAATAGTTTCTTCATATCCTTCCTTATTTATTTTAGTTATGGCGATAGGAAAGTATGATTTATAGTCGCGCTCAAATGATAAAAAGTCGTAGGTCTTTTGTTGAAAAAACTTTCCAACTAAAAGAAAGAATACTAAACCTGCGAGACTATCAAAAAAACCTGAGCCTATATCAAAAGCAATTTCAATAGTACTTCTTACAAATAATACAGATATTCCTAATGCTATAGGAATATCAATATTTAAGAGTTTGGCTTTTAAACCTTTAAATGCCGAAATAAAATAGTCTTGAGCGGAATAAAAAACAACAGGAATAGAAAGCGCAAACATCAACCACCGGAACATATGTTTGTATTGCTCTAACCAAAACTCATTAATTTCAAAATACTCAGGAAAGGACAGAAACATAATATTTCCAAACCCAAATCCTGCAATACCGAGTTTGTAAATTAAGGTACGATTGATATGCTTTTTCCCTGATTTAAAATCGTCTAAGCTTATATACGGCTCATAACCAATGGAACTCAACAATAAAACAACAGACTTTAAATCAGTTTCAGTAGAATTATAAGTAACTCTAACTGTTTTCTTTCCAAAGTTAACTTGAGAATCAGAAATATTTGAATTTAACTTGTTTAAGTTCTCTAAGATCCAAATACACGAGCTACAGTGAATATGTGGAATGTAAAGTGTTACAATCTCTAAAGTATCGCTTCTAAATTCTGTTAATTTTTCAATGATATTCTCTTGAGTTAGAAAATCATATTTCCCTTCGATTTCTTTTGGAATTGCACCAGGAGAGTTTTGTAAATCATAGTAACATGTTAAATCATTTTCGTTAAATATTTCGAAAACAGTTTTACATCCGTTACAACAAAAAGACTTTTCTTGAAATGTAATTGTGTTATTGCCACAATTATCACCACAATGAAAACAAGTGTTGTTTTCCATTTTTATTTGCTCATTCATACCTGTAACAAAGGTGATATATCCTTAATATTTAAAATATGATATTTGTCATGTAATTAGTATATTTGAGCTAGTTCAAAAATATCAGGTATGAGTAAATGTGAACAGTGTATTATCAAAGAGTTCAATTCATTGAAATCTTTGACAAAAGAAGAGCTTATGCGTGTTTCAGCGTGTAAAACAGGCAAAGTCTATAGAAAGGGGCAAGTTATTTTTGAGGAAGGTGATACCCTAAATGGAGTATATTGTGTCAAAGACGGTGTTTGTAAACTCACCAAATTGAGCGAAAACGGAAAAGACCAAGTTGTAAAACTGGTTGTAAAAGGAGGCTTACTTGGTAAACGCTCTTTAGTTACTGAACAAAAGACAAATCTTAGTGCTGTGGCTTTAAACGATATGGAAATGTGCTTTATTCCCAAAAGTGAAATAATGAATGATTTACAAAAAAATCCAAAATTCACTATGGATGTTTTAAAGAAAATGGCAGAGGATTTAAAAGTGTCTGATGAATCCTTAGTAAATATGGCTCAGAAATCTGTAAAACGCAGAATGGCCGAAATACTTTTATACATCCATAATGACTTTGGTGTTGATTCTAACGGTTTTTTAAGCATAGTCCTTTCTCGTGAAGATTATGCCAATATGGTTGGCACTGCTACGGAGTCAGCAATCAGAATTCTCTCTCAGTTTAAAAAAGAAGGTTTTATTTCCACATCGGGAAAACGCATAAAGGTTGAAGACACTAATGGCCTTAAGTGGGTAGAATAAACAAAAAACGCTCTAGTATCTAGAGCGTTTTTTGTTTATTAAAATTCCTTAATCTATACTAAACGTTTTAATTTCCTTAAACGGATCCATTTGAATCTGTTTCATACTAGTTTGATAGTCTTCCCATTCTTTATTAAAAAAGCTATTTGTTTCTCCTAAGAGTTCACCTATAGCATTTTTAGCGTGCTTTATTAAAGTCGTTTCTGTTGAGGTTAAGCCAGTTTGACTGTTATATACATAACCTTGTGCTGTTCTTAGTCTTTGTAAAGGTGTTACTTCTGGATTTCTGGTAATACCTTGACGTTTATCGACTTTACCTAAATACTTATCAATTAGACTGTCTATAGCTTTTACTATAGTTTTTGAAGCTTCAATTTGCTCTTTATAGACGTCTTTATCTAGTTTAGATAATTCTTTTTTGTACTTCTCTGCTATGCCTTTACTTTCAACAAGTTGTTTTATGGCATCTGCAGTAGTTTTTTGCATTCGTTCTAATTGCTTAGCTGTAGTATAAACTTCATCAATATTTTTCATTGACACTTCTAATCTTGGATCTGATTCTACTTTTACTGACGTTTCAGACATTTGGTCTCCATAATGAATTATAGCTTTGTAAGTACCTGGTTTTACAGAAACTCCTCCAGGTTCTCTGGTTTGTTTTCTGATAGTTCTCGATGGTCTACTAACACCAGCCTCATCCATATACCAAGTCCATCTATGAATACCATTTTCTTTTGGTGCTTTAGTTTTTAAAGTTCTAATTAATCTATCACCATCGTATAATTTTAATGTTAGTGAATCCCATTTTACTTTATTTTCTGGGTCAACTTTCTTATCACTTACATTTTTATCGCCTTTTTTTGAATCTGACTTTACATCAGATTTCTTGGTTTCTTTTTTATTGAACAAATAAGTAAAACGAGCACCTCCACCACGATTTTCTCCATGATAAAGTGCATCGCCTCCAAAACGACTACCAGTGGGTTGCTGGTATGCAGCTTGATAAGCTGTTGGTGGATTGAAAAGCTTAATATTAGAAGTGATTACTGATTTGTTTTTAGCCATTTCTCTTAAAGGTCTAATATCATCTAAAACCCAAGCCGCACGTCCAAATGTTCCAATCACTAAATCGTGTTCACGTGGTTGAATCACTAAATCTTTTACAGATGTTGTTGGAAAGCCTTCAGTCCACTTGGTCCATTTCTCTCCAGCATTTATTGATACATATAAACCATCATCAGTTCCTAAGAACATCAAATTAGGTTCTGCTATATCTTCAACAATAGCAAGTGTGTAACTTTGTACATCACTCTCGTCTACAATGCGTTCCCAAGTTTTTCCATAGTTTTTGGTTCTGTAGGCGTATGGATTGTAATTAAATCGTCTGTAATCGTTCGCAATTAATAGTGCTTCACCTTTATTTTTATTAGACGCTTTTATTTGTGCTATCCAGCTTCCTTCAGGTAAACTTTTAATTTTTGAAACATCATTCCAAGTTTTTCCTCCGTCTTGTGTATAATGTATGCGACCATCATCAGTCCCAACCCAAAGCATGTCTTTTTCAATAGGTGAAGGCTCAATTACTAAAATAGTAGTATGATTTTCTGCACCAGTTGCATCCATACTTAATCCACCACTCTCAGATTGTTTTTGTTTTTCAGGATCATTTGTAGTTAAATCTGGTGAGATAACAGACCATGTTTCACCTTTATCTGTGGATTTATGTACAAACTGACTCCCAAAGTAAAGTGTACTATTATTAAATGGATCTATATTGATTGCAGAATTCCAATTAAAACGTAAGCGCACATCAGGATCTGGATGTGTTGGTCTAACACCATAGTTGTTTCCTGTTTGCCAATCGTAACGGCTTACAAATCCTTGTTGACTCATGGACCATCCATAACGTGAATCATCTCTATCTGGAACAACATCAAAACCGTCTCCAAAGCTAATTTCTTGCCAATAGCTATTTCTAATGCCTTGAGCGCGCCAAACGTAAGCTGGACCTCTCCAAGACCCATTATCTTGCATTCCACCATAAACGTTATATGGATATTCATTATCTACATTAATATGATAGAATTGCGCTACAGGTAAGTTTCCAATAAAACGCCAAGATTTTCCACCATCTTTCGTGATATTCATACCACCATCGTTACCATCAATCATAAAATTACCGTTCTCTGGATGAATCCACCATGCATGATGATCTGGATGCACACCATTACTAACTCCATAAGCTGGCATCAACTGCGTAAAGTTTTTTCCTCCATCTTCGGATACGTTTACATACGTAAACACAGAATACACACGATTTTCATTTTGTGGGTCTACATAGATTTCAGAATAATAAAACGGACGATTACCAATATCACTTTTGTCATTAACCATTTTCCACTTAAAACCTCCATCTTCACTTTTATATAAAGCATTCTTTTTAGCTTCAACTAAAGCATAAATAATATTTGGCTTATTTGGGGCAATGGCAACTCCAATACGACCAAGATTTCCTTTAGGAAATCCATCGTCTTCTGTGATTTTTTTCCATGTTTTTCCACCATCATGAGTAATATGTAACCCAGAACCTTCTCCTCCAGAATTAAAGAACCAAGGATCACGTTTGTGTTCCCACATGGCAGCAATCAATTTATTTGGATTTGTAGGATCCATTATTAAATCTGCTACGCCAGTTTTATTATTTGCGAATAAGATGTTGTCCCATGTTTTTCCACCATCAGTGGTTTTAAAAACACCACGTTCAGGATGTTCTCCCCAAGGTGAACCAATAGCACCAACATATACTACATCTGGATTTGTTGGGTCGACAATGATTCTGTGAATATGACGTGTTTTCTCAAGACCCATTGCCATCCAGTTTTTTCCACCATCAAGGGATTTATAGACTCCATAGCCACCATTTAGGGAGTTTCTTGGATTTCCTTCACCAGTTCCAACCCAAATAACGCTTGGATTAGATTGCTGAATTTCTACAGCTCCAATGGAAGCTGTCAGTTCTTTATCGAAAATAGGTTCCCAAGTAATACCTCCAGAATTAGATTTCCATAACCCACCAGAAGCCGTACCAACATACATCACATCCGGATTATTGGTTACAACATCAATAGCAGTTACACGACCAGACATGCCACCAGGACCAATATTACGAGGTGTCATATTTTTGACCATATCCATTGAAAATTCTTGAGCGGAAAGCATAGTTATACAGAATAGCATAACTATTGAGAAAAAACGTTTCATCTTTTAAAAAGTTGGTTAATTAATGCTTAAAATTAAGGAAAAGAAATTACAGAATTGAAAAAGAGATGTTAATGTAAGATTTTATTTTTCAAGCTTTAAGGGAATTTCTTCTTCTCCAGATATAACCCATTCTGTACCATACACATCTGCATAGGTTATTCTGTAAGATAAATCAGTTTGAACAATTGTATTTCGGAATGTTTCAATGGCATTCCTATCTTTTAAGGCTATTATTTCTTGTACTTCATTTGCAGGAAGTACAAGACCTTCAGTAAACGTACTTGTGGAATAGCTGATAGAGTCCAACCCTATTGTATTATTAAAAATTGTTCTGAATAGATGATCACTATTATTAAAAGATAACGTGTCATTTTTTTGATTAATGAAGGTCATCTCAACTTTTTTTATAAATGCAGGCCCAACTCCTTTATTGCCAATAATGATTTTAAAACTTCCTGATTTATAACTGAACCATTGACTTAAATATGGTAATACTGAAGCACTTTGTTGTACTTGAATTAATTTGTTTTCCTCTCTTGCCAAATACGATTGATACAATAATGCAATAAGAGAAATGACACTAATAAACAAAGCTGAGGAGCTCATTATTTTGTCTGTAGTCCATTTAATTCCTTTTTTAGGTTTTTCGATTTGCTCTTCAATTTCTTCAGACATTTCAGTAATTGTTTGAAGTAAAGTTAATAAAAACGCAAGAATCTAAAATATACTTAAATCCTTACGCTAACTTTTTATTTTAATTGAAACTATAAGTTATTTTGTAGTTTAAATTGATTGTAAATAGATTAATTCTAGCTTGGTTTAATCCTGTTGTTTCAAATCTAGATCGTCAATTATTTTATTGATTCTTTTTCTTATTTCTTGCCTGTCTTTAGAATTTTCAACACCTTCTAAAGCTTTTTTGAAATTTTCAATAGCATCTTCCAAGTCGTCAAAACCATCTTCAACATATTCTGTAGCATCTTCAATGTTTTCCGATCTATTTTCTAGATTTTCTGAATGCTCTTCCATAGTTTCTTCAAGTTTGTCACTTGCAGTCTCCTTGCAAGAAAATGTCATTGTGAATAAAAATAATAGAGCTGTAATAAGTAAATTTTTCATTTTAATTTTTGTTAGTTATTTTTCTAAGTTACAAAATTGAAATTAAAGCAAATATTTTGTTTTTTTTAACTCAATCGATTATTAAAAGAACTTAGAAGATGCTTTAACAAATCATTAGGCTGTTTAAACAAAAAAAGCAGTAAATTTATCTTGCTATGATAAAAAACAAATTACGTAAAGGTTTCGTTTTTAAAACCTACGAAGCACCAAATCAATCTCCTTTCGAAAAGCTCTTTGAAATTTTTAAAGAGCTTATAACATATACGTCTGGTGATTTTGATGAGGCCATCGATTGGTTAAGAGAACTCGATAAGGAGTATAAATTAACCACACCAGAGTATACCATTGATGATTTTATCGAAGATTTAAAAAACAAAGGCTATATAAGAGAAGAAATTGATCCCACAGGAAATGGTGATGGCAAAGGTAAAACAACGATTACCGCTAAAACAGAGCGTGCGATTCGCCAACAAGCTTTAGACCATATCTTTGGAAAAATAAAGCGAAGTGGTTCTGGTAATCATAAGAGTAAAGGTGTCGGTTTAGGTGATGAACATACAGGTGATTTTAGAGCCTATCAATTTGGTGATGCTTTAGACAAGGTTTCTATTACTGAAAGCATTAGAAATGCTCAAATAAATCATGGAATTGGTGATTTTAATTTAACCGAAGATGATTTAGTTGTTGAGGAAACACTTCATAAAAGCCAAATGAGTACGGTATTGATGATTGATATTAGCCATAGTATGATATTGTATGGTGAAGATCGTATTACTCCTGCAAAGAAAGTTGCCATGGCCTTATCGGAATTGATAACAACAAGATACCCTAAAGATACTTTAGAAATCTTAGTTTTTGGAAACGATGCATGGCCAATTAAAATTAAAGATTTACCGTATCTAAAAGTCGGACCATATCATACCAATACCGTTGCAGGATTACAATTGGCAATGGATATGTTGCGTAGAAAACGAAATACCAACAAACAGATTTTTATGATTACAGATGGTAAACCAAGTTGCTTGCGCATGCCAGATGGACAGTATTATAAAAATAGTAATGGGTTAGACCCATTTATTACTAATAAGTGTTATGCTATGGCCCAACAGGCAAGACGTTTACATATACCTATTACGACGTTTATGATTGCCGAGGATCCATATTTGATGCAATTTATACGTGAATTTACCCAAGCCAATAGAGGTAAAGCGTTTTATACAGGATTAAAAGGGCTGGGCGAAATGATATTTGAAGATTACGAAAACAACAGAAAAAAAAGAATTAAAGGATAAAGATGAATATTGAAAACATTAAAACATTAGGCGAATTAAAAAAAGCTGGTTATCAGTCAAAATCTATAAAAGATGAATTGCGCGATAATCTGATTGAGAATATTAAAAATAAAGTCACAACTTTTGAAGGGATTCATGGTTATGAAAATACGGTAATTCCAGAGTTAGAACGAGCGATTCTTTCTCGTCATAATATTAATCTCCTTGGATTACGAGGTCAAGCAAAAACACGTTTAGCACGTATGATGGTTAATTTATTAGATGAGTATATTCCATTTGTAGAAGGCTCAGAAATAAATGATGACCCATTGCAACCAATTTCTAGGTATGCAGTTGAATTAGTCAATGAGAAAGGCGATGACACACCTATCGTTTGGTTACATAGAGATGAACGTTTTGCTGAAAAATTAGCAACTCCAGATGTTACAGTAGCTGATATCATAGGTGATGTGGATCCCATAAAAGCAGCTAATCTTAAATTGAGTTATGCAGATGATCGCGTTATTCATTATGGTATGATTCCTAGAGCTAATCGTTGCATTTTTGTTATTAATGAATTACCAGATTTACAAGCACGTATTCAAGTGGCACTGTTTAATATTTTACAAGAAGGTGATATTCAGATCAGGGGATTTAAGTTGCGACTACCTTTAGATATGCAATTTGTATTTACCGCAAATCCTGAAGATTACACCAATCGTGGAAGTATTGTAACACCTCTTAAGGATAGAATTGGTAGTCAGATTTTAACGCACTATCCAGAAACAATTGATACTGCCAGAAGTATAACGTCTCAAGAGGCACGACTAGATTCGAGACAATCAGAATCCGTTTATGTACCAGATTTAGCAAAAGACTTATTAGAACAAATTAGTTTTGAAGCTCGAGAAAGTGAATATGTAGATGTAAAAAGTGGTGTCAGTGCCAGAATGAGTATAACGGCTTTTGAAAATTTATTGAGTACAGCAGAGCGTAGAGCTTTAATTGCTGGAGACGATAAAACTACAGTACGATTGTCTGACTTCGTTGGAGTCATACCTGCGATAACTGGTAAAGTAGAATTGGTTTATGAAGGGGAACAAGAAGGTGCAGATTTTGTAGCAAATGTCTTAATGGATGAAGCGATTAAAACCTTATTCCCTAAATACTTTCCGAAAATTGAAAAGTTAGAAAAACAAGGGGAAGAAACGCCATATGACGAATTAATATCTTGGTTTTTCAACGGAGATGGATTTGAATTATTAGATGATTTTGATGATGCTACTTATAAAGCCAAATTAGATGAGGTGACACCTCTTGATGCTTTACTCGCAGATTATCAGCCAGATATAGATAATCGTGATGTTTATTTTGAAAAAGAGTTTATTCTTTGGGGATTGGTACAATTTAAAAAACTGAGCAAGTATCGCTATTCAGAAGGCTTGCAGATTAAAGATCCTTACGGTAGTTATATAAGTGGATTATAAAATAAGTTGTCCTTGCGAGCACAGCTAAGTAATCTCGTTGTGAGACGCCTTAGCTCTTGTGCTCGTAAAGACAGACTAACTTAAAGTAGGGTTATTATTCTTTTACAGGTTCAAAAACCCACCAAACAACACCATTATTTGGATTGAAACTTACTTTTAAAGTGCCAATTTCTGATTGGATAAGGTATTTACCTTCAATTCTAATATAATTGTGTTTTTCATTTAGATATGCTCTATATTTATCGTCTTCATAGATAAATGTGATGCCATTACTAAGCTTAAATTCTAAATTCTTTTTACCCTCTCTTTCTTTAGAATCACTGACAGTGTAATTGGCTGAGATTCCATTACTTTTTATCGAATGATCGTCACTATCTTCTTCTGAATAGCTATCTGCTAGTATTTTTTCAACTTTACCTTCGGTAAGTTCAAATATGTCCGCATCTTCTTTCCAAGTAGGGTAAATATACAGCGTATAGTCTTCATCAATTTCAATAATACCAGGCTGGTCACTATTTTTAAAGACTATGTAACCTTGCTCATTTTTTAGTTCAAACTTTGTGCCTGGTGGATACATCTCATAGTCGTTCGCTTTTTTTGATTTTGTAATTTTTAGATATGTTTTTTGTGAATATCCTGCCATAGCAATACCTATGCATACTATTAATGTTGTTAGTTGTTTTGCTTTCATAATATTGGTTTTTAATTATTAATCTATTCTGTTTTTTTCGTCTTCTATTCCTGTATTTCGTTTGCGTGTCTTTTTAACTTCATCTCGTCCAAAATTATAAGTGAGATTAAAACGTATTTGTCTGCTGTCATTACCACCATTCCCATTAATAAATAAGTCACCAAAACGTGTTGTTCCTTGCCATGGTGATGTAAAGAGAATATCATTAAAACCAATTCTAGTAGTGAGTTTGTCATCAAAAAATCGTTTTTGAAATGCAATATTTAATGACCCTAAGCTTTTTATTTCATATGTACCTCCCCAAACTGATGGTGAACTGTACCAACCAGAAACTTCCGCCGTTATGCCTTTTGGAAGTTTAAATGTATTTTGCGCATACAGACTTAAGGTATTTTGTTCTGTCGATACAAAGTCTGGATTTGTAGCTTCATAAATACTTCTGTAAGCGTTGATACTAAGGTAAATTCTCCACCAGTCGTTAAGTTTTGTTGGATAAGAAACTCCAAGGTTTAGGATCTTTTGGTTTGCAACGTTTCTTTGTATGATAAAATTTTGATCGTCTCCAACAGCTTCGGTTACTTGTGCGAAAAAATCTTCGATAAAACTATAACTTAGTGATGTTGTTAATCTGTAATTATAAGTATGCGATAGTTTTATATTATCTGTGTATTGTGGTTGCAAAAACGGATTACCTTGTCTAAATGACAACTCATCGATTCGATACTGAAAAGGATTTAAACTTTGATAGTTAGGTCTTTGAATTCGTTTACTATAAATTAATGCTAAACTATTCTTTTGATTAATCTGATATGTTAAACCACCACTAGGAAACCAATTGGTATAGTTACGTTCTACACGATCATTTACATTATTTTGCATACTTTCTAAAAGACCATAAGAAATGGTATTCTCAACACGAAGTCCAAACTGAATATTGAATTTTTCTAATTTTCTACTGTAATTAAAATAAGCTGCATTGATTTGCTCGTCGTAATCAAAATCATTAGACTGAGTTTCGTCTAAATCAATGATACCATTAGTTCTATCGTATGCATCAAAACTGTTTTCGGTTTTTACTTTAGAATATTTTACTCCAAGACTTAAGATACCTTTTAGGAAGTTTTGTTCATAATCTGCTTGGCCAGAAATGATTGAAATATCAATAGGTGTATCAAAGAAAACAATATTTTCGCTTAAAACTTGGGTTTCGTCACCATTAAAATAGCGATTGGGTTGCAGATTTTCTCTTGCACTATTATATTTTCCGTAATCTAAATCAATATTTAATGAATGACCAAGTGTATCTTTAAATCTGTAGTTGATGTTGGTAAAGAGGTTGGCCGTTCTGTTATTAGAATCGCTACCAGCAATAAGAATTTCGGAAGGGCTATTATCTCCGCTTAATGTAATTGGAGTACGAGAATCACTTTCATTAGATGAATTACTGAAATTCCCATTCATTATAATTCCAAAAGTTGATTTCTTGTTGGCGTAATAATCAAAACCCAGTCTTATATTATTACTGTTATTATCAAAAATACTCGTTGTCATTGCGTTAAAATTGGTTCCGTTTTGAGTTCTATCGAGATTAATGAAACCTGTACTTTTTCCGAAGTTATTGCTATACGTACCATATAAGCTGGTTGTCTTATTTCGGTTGTTAAAGGACACTGAATTACTAGTCCTAGCAAAGTCACCTATTGTTAAACTCGAAGCAACTGTACCATTAGTGCCCAAGGATTTATCCCTTTTTAAGATTATATTTATAATGCCTGCGTTTCCCTCAGCATCAAAACGAGAAGAGGGTTGCGTAATAATTTCTATAGCTTCAATGTCGCTTGCCTGTAAAGTTTTTAGATAGTTTACCAAATCCTGACCTCGTAATACAGAAGGTCTATCATCAATATAGACCAAAACACCAGCTTTCCCTTCAACAACGATATTATCTGAATTATCGATTATTATGCCTGGAGCTTTTCTTAATAACTCAAAACCAGAATCACCAATAGCATTAACGGTATTTGCAACGTTAAATATCGTTTTGTCAGCTCTAACTTCAATCATTGGTTTTTCTGCAACCACAATGACTTCATCTAGCTCTGCTGAATCTGTTGTCATTATAATGGTACCAAATTCTTTGTTATTAGAGTTTAGTACAAAAATTTCAGACTTATAGTCTTTTAAGCCTAAGCTTGTAATTATAAGGATGTAAGAACCATTTTCAATAGTTTTAAAATTGAAATTTCCTGAATCGTTAGAAAGTTCACCTTTAATAAAGGCATTGGAATCAGAATTGAGCAATGAAAGTATAGCGGATGGAACAGGCTTTTGATCTTGTGTGACAATCTTCCCTGTAATTGTATTTTGTGCTGTGGTTAATCCACAAGTGGTTAGAATTAATAGCGCTATAAAAAATTTCATGGTAATTAGATTTAATTTCTGATACAAATATGAGACACTTGCTTATGTTGTACACGTCAAAACTGTTAAGTTGGCATATAAGGGGATAAATTGGTATTCCCATTCATCGGTCTATAGGACGACTTAACTGTTTGAATTTAGTTTAGAGAGATGCTTAAGCTATATTTGATTAAAACTCATCAAAATGAAAATTAGAGTAATATTTATTTTTTTAATTTTATTGACTTCATTTGAATGCTCAATAGCACAAGAGTACTTTGTATTTATCAAAAAAAATGATGCTGAGAGCTTTAAATATCCTGAGAACGTTGTTATGAATTTAATTGACGAAAATGGGAACAGTAGACTAATAAGAAAAAATGATGCAATTACTGTGAATGGAAAATATACGTTGGAAGTAAAATTTCCATTAAGTGAAACCATGGAAGTCATTAAAATAGATGGTGGTACTTTAGAAATATTTGTTTTGCAAATTGATATAAGAAAAATGGAAACTTATGAAGTAGAGAATGAATCAAAGGAAAAATATGATGATATCAAAATAAAATCTAATACACCTCATTTAGTCAGTAAGGAGATTACCAAATCTGAAACTATTAAAGACCGTTATAACATTTTACTCGTTTTTGAGGGCGGATTGGTATTTAAATATGATGATGGTGATGCGAGAGCGTGGGAGGATGGAGATGAAATTAAAGTCTCTGAAGCATATAACATGTTGACAAGTAAAGGAATACTTATAATTAGCTATAATCCTGAGACTTCAGAGGTATCGTGGGTTTGGGAGTAAGTAAAATAATAAATTATGAAAAGTATTAAAAAGAAAGAAATTCTAATTATTGCCTTATTTTATCTGTTCTTTTCAGTGATATATAGAATAGTGTTATGGTATTTAGGAGATGGTTATGAAAGAGAAGGACTATTTGGTTGGGTTAACCTTAAAGGTTATTGGTCAATGTCTGGTATGCAGTATGTGTTTTATTTCATTGCCTCGATATTTATTTGGTTTGTCGGTATTAAGCTCTTTAAAAAGAAAAGAACAGTTGTACAGATTATTTTTGTAGCATTACTTATTCCTGTAGTTGCGTATTATGTTAGAGAGTCGAGATATTTGTTATTAGATTATTTAAATGAGTGGCATTTACCAGGTAAATCAGGTATTTGGGATTGGTATATTCCTACGTTATTCTTATATATTCAATTCGGATGCTTTTTTGCTTATCGCTATTTTTTAGAAAATCAGAAAAAAATAAAAGTAGAAGGCGAATTAAAAACTGCAGCTCTAAAAAGTGAACTCTCAGCACTTAAAGCACAGTTAAACCCGCATTTTTTATATAATATTTTTAATACGATTAGTGCGTCAGTACCTTCTGAAAACGAAAAGACGAGGCATTTAATAGCTGAATTATCTGATTTATTTCGCTATCAATTAAAAGCATCGCAAGTTGAAAAAGTGCCACTTCATGAAGAATTGGAATTTGTCAATAAATACCTGGATTTAGAGAAGGAGCGTTTTCAAGAACGCTTAGAAGTCGAAATTTCAGTAGACGAAGATTTAAACAATGAAATGATTCCACCAATGTTATTACAACCTTTAGTCGAAAACTCCGTTAAGCACGGTTTATCCTCTTTGATTGAAGGAGGAAAAATTGCCATTCATATTTTTAAGAAAAATGATAAGTTGCATTTTGAAATTACAGACACTGGTGTTGGTATAAAGGACAAGACTTCAGTATTTGATAAAGGAATAGGTCTTACAAACACTAAGCTTCGTTTAGAGAAAATGTATAAAAGCACTTTAAATCTATCTGATAATACTCCAAAGGGTTTAAAAATATCTTTTGCTATATGAGAAAAGTAATTATAGTAGACGATGAATCTGCAGGACGTCACTTAATTAAAGAGTATCTAGACGATTACCCAGAATTGGTGTTGTTAGGTGAGGCTAATAATGGAGTAGATGCTGTAAAGATAATTAATGAATTTAAACCAGATTTAGTGTTTTTAGACATACAGATGCCAGGTATGACAGGCTTTGACGTGCTCACGCATATAGAAGAATTACCACAAATTATTTTTTCAACCGCTTATGATGAATATGCTTTAAAGGCATTTGAAGTTCATGCTGTGGATTACTTATTAAAGCCATACACAAAAGAACGTTTTAAAGTTGCTGTAGATAGATTAAAGCTGAATACATCAGAAAATAAGGCTAGACCTTTAGCAGAAAGTTTGCTCATGGATACGACGAAATCACCTGAGCGTATCTTGGTGCAGTCTCAAAATAAGCTGGTGACCATAGAATTGGAAAAAGTTATTCGGATTGAGGCTTATGGTGATTACTCAAAATTAGTAACAAAGGATAAAACCTATGTAAGTAATTATGGCATTTCTGCTTTAGAGGAAAAGTTAAATTCTACTGTCTTTATAAGAGTACATCGTTCTTCAATCATTAATTTGAATGCTGTAAAAGAATTGCATAAATACTCAAAAAGCTATGATGTTACGATGACAAATGGTGATATAGTAAGAGTGAGTAGAGGCTACATGGAAAATATTAAGAAGTTGATGTATTAATTACCACGCATTACGACTTTTTATATTCGCTGAGCAAAGCTTAATAATTTCTTTAATTCTTTTTTGTCTAGTAGCTTTACGTTTTGCGCTATTGAGCCAAGATAAATACCCTTTTCTATAGCTTTTGGAAAAACCTAAATAATTTTCAAAAGCTCGAGGATTGCTATCAAAAGCATCTTGCAATTCTTTTGGAACAATACCATTTTCAACATCATCCATTGCTGTCCAAGTTCCTGTTTTCTTAGCTAAATCTATAAGTTTCCATCCGGATTCCTGAATTAAACTTTGAGCTTCTAATTCAATAATATATCTCTTATTTAGAGCGCTCCAGTTACTTTTTGGATTTCTAGGCGAGAAGTATTGGATACGTTTTCCTCCACCAAGACTTTTTACTGTCGAATCTATCCAGCCAAAACAAAGTGCCACTTTTACGGCTTCTTCCCAACGCATGGTTGGTATTCCGGTTTCAAGTTTATAAAAGATGAGATATATGGCTTTCTGTTTATCGTGATTAGTTAAAAGCCAATCGTACCAGTCCGTATCGCGTTCAAAATGAATTTCTGGAATCTCCAATGGTTTTAAATTTTATAGCTATTAATTTAATATCATATTTATTCTACTGAAAAGGTACTAATTTGATGTAAAGGAATACCTGATTCTGAAATACCTTCAACTTCAATAATATAATCACCTCTTATATCGCTTGTAAAAAACGAAATTTGTTGTGTCTTATTTTCGGCTGTAATTCTAATTTTAGGATTCCAGTAAAGTGTTTTTCGTAAATCGTATTTAGAATTTTCAGCAATATCTTTGGTGTAATCTGGTGAGTAAAACTCTTTAGCAGTGTAAAAACCTTTGGTAATAAAGTTGATAATACCTGGTTTTCTTTTTCCTGTAGATGTAAATTTTCCTCTTCTGGTATAAACAACAAGTACTCCATTACTAGCATCAGAAAAAACTGCTGAATTTGCGCCTCTATAAAAATCTATAAACGAAATTTGATCTGTAGGTATACTTAACAGTTCATCTAAATCAGTTGTTATGTCATTAATAATAATTTTAGGGGAACCTGCGCTTCCTCTTATAAAAAAACTCCTTCCAGTAAAATTTAATCCAGGAAATTGAGCCAGTAGCGAAGTAAGAGGTTGATTTTCTAAGGTTTCATCTGATTCTACATCTAGTCTATAACTTGGAAAGTTAAATGTTGCGATATCTCTCATTTCTTGTTCTCTTAAGCTCTTCTCTGCTCTCTTTTTTCCAACAACGACGACTTCATCCAACTTTTCACTGTTTTGATTAAATTGAAAATTAATATCTCTTATATATTCATTTATATTTGAATACTTAGTGGCTTCATTTTTATTATGTAGGTGGGTTTTCTTCCTGATATTTTTGATAATATTTGGACTAGGAATATTCTCGTTTATTGAAATTGATAATTCTCTATCTTTTTGTTCTTTAGATTTAAAATCTGTCAATCTCGATTGAATAATGGTTGGTATAGAATCATAAATTATAAAAGGGCCAAAACTAAATTTACCGTCAGCGTTAGATTTTTGAATAGGTTGTTGTGTTATTTCTTCTCCGAGAAATGTTAATGATGTATAAGCAGGTGTCAGTGTATATGGCGTATTTAGTAGCTTGGTGTTACCAGAAATAATAATACCTTTTTCAATATTATAAGGCGAAGTTTTATTTTTTCTGTAGAGTAGATCTTGCCATGTGAAACGTCTCCATCCATTAGTCATCATCACTAAATCTAATAGATATTTCTTTTTGTAATCTTTAGTTTCGGAAAAAAAGTAACCTGGATTTTTAATTTCTCCTCTTAAATCAGAGTTGAGTAATAACCATGATTTAATATTTTCAGAATTATTATTATAAGGTATTGTGTTGGAATTTCTAACACTTAGTGATAAATGACTTGGAAGATTTGCACCTATATAATTTTCCACATTGAGTTGTAAAAAAGCTTTCTCTTTGATAGCCAAAACCTCTTTGTTTTTTTTAATTTTAATGGTGGCTTTATTTTTAGGATTTTCAATAAAAACTAAACGCTCACAAACGGGTTTACCTTCAGGATTAAATAATGTTAGGTGTGTTACTCCATCTTGTAAATCATTGGTTGATAGGCTAATGAAATAATTAGTTTTATCTGTGGTTTCTAATTTCTCAAAAAGGATATCTCCTCTTTGGTGAATTATTAAGTAAGAATTGGAAAGTCCTTTTTCTGTTGTTGTTTTAACATCTATTAATAGCTTATCATTTTTATAGCTAACACTTAAATTATATCCTAACGGTAATGCTTTTGGTAGACGATATTTATAAAAGGACCCATTTACCTCTAGATTTGCATAATATGTTTTATTAGAATTTGGAGTTATATAAAAATAGCCTAAACCGTAGTTTGAAGTTTTAAAATCTGAAATAAGGGTGCCATCTTCATCTACGACATACCCTTTAAGGTGTGTTTTGTCATAGATTTCATCCTTAATTTTAATAGCAACTTTACTGGTTAATTTTTCCACTAAATATCCACCTTCTGGATAAAAATGTAAATCTGGACGGTCATCAGAATAAGTAGGTTTTTCTGATGGTGTATCATTATTTAAAATACTTAGACTATCTTTTTTATCGACTTCCCAAATGTCTATTTCCCTTTTAAAAAAATAAGTTGGGTCTTCATTACGCATATAATTGGTGTATGCTCGTAATACATACTTGCCTTTTTTCCATTCTTTTTCAATTTTAAAATCACCTCCAGAGCTTATATCTTCGAAGTACAATTTTCTTTTGCCAACAATACTGTCTCGATCATTAATCAGTTCTACGTAAAGCACAGCGCTTTTAGTACTTTTTTTATTGGTGATGCCATTGACTAAATATGCAGAAAACCAAATAGTTTCATTTAGCAAATACAAATCTTTGTCTGTATGAAGGTATACTTTTTCAGGCCACTCAATATCTCTATAATTTTGAAGTTTTTCTATTATTAAGTCGGCAAAGTTATTGTTGTTTGAAATAATAAATGAGCTTAAAAGAAAAAGCAAGGAGCAATATGCAAGACCTTTTTTCATTCTAGATTTTAGGATTTAATTATGCCAAATACTAGATTTTATTGACTTCAATATAATAATCTCTGTCTACTTTAAAATCAGATGTTTTAATGGGTTTAGTTTTCCATTGAGAACTAGGAAATATCCATTCTGATTTACCGTTAATTTCTACTTCAATTGGCATATCAAAGTTTTTAACGATATCTACATATCTAAATTTAAGTTCATTATTCTCAATTTTATACTCTAAAGTTGGAATACGAATATCTCTCAAATATTGATTAAAAAAAGCCGTCATATCTTTCTTTGTCATTTTACTCATGTAGTCTTCAATCTGTTTTGTAGTAACCGTTTGATGATAAAATTCTGTATTTAGACCGCGAAGAATTTCTCGCCATAATACATCATCTTCGACTAATTGGCGTAACGTATGTAACATATTTGCGCCTTTGTAATACATATCACTAGAACCTTCGTTATTTACGTTATATGTTCCGATAATTGGTTTATCATTTTGTATATTAGCTCGTGTGCCAATCACATAATCAGCTGAAGCTTCTTTACCGTAATAATAGTCTAAAAACAGATTTTCTGAATAGGCAGTAAACCCTTCATGTATCCACATGTCTGCGGCATCTTTGTATGTGATATTGTTCGCAAACCATTCGTGACCAGCTTCGTGAATAATAATAAAATCGAATTTTAAACCCCAACCTGTTTGTGACAAGTCGTTTCCTAGATAACCCTTTTTATATTGATTGCCATAAGTTACAGAGCTTTGGTGTTCCATTCCTAAATATGGCACTTCAACTAATTTGAAGCTATCTTCATAAAAAGGATAAGGTCCAAACCAATGCTCAAAAGCTTTCATCATTTTTGGTGCATCTTTAAAATGCTCTTTGGCTTTTTCAAGATTATCTTTTAGCACCCAGTAATCCATGTCCAAATCACCTTTTTCACCTTTGTATACTTCAGAGAAATTTACGTAATCTCCTATATTTACATTAACTCCATAGTTATTAATTGGATTGTTTACAAACCAATGCGATGTTATAGTATTATTGCCATTGTCCATCAACGCTTTTAAACGTCCATTAGAAACATTCATTAATCCTTTTGGGTTGGTAACGCTTATAAGCATACTATCAACTTCATCATACATATGGTCTTTATTTGGCCACCAAACACTTGCTCCGAGACCTTGGCAAGATGTTGCTATAAAATGTTTACCATTTTGATCTTTTTTCCACGAAAATCCGCCATCCCAAGGTGCACGTTTTGCTTCTTTTGGTTGACCTTTATAGTGAACTTCAATCGAATTTACTTCACCAATATTTTGATTTTTGGTCAATGTTATAAAATGTGCATTCCCTTGATGGTTAATTTTTAGTTCTTTTCCGTCTTGAAGTACTTTTATAATTTCCATCGGAGATTGCAAATCGATTTGCATTACTTTACTAGGCTTCAAAACTTTATATTGAATCGAGTTTTTTCCTGAAATGAACTTCTCATCTGGCTTTATTTCAATATCTAAATGGTAATAGGTTAAATCCCACCATTCGCGTTCTGGTGTAATACTACCTCTTAATGTATCTTGTCTTGTGAAGGCTGATTTGTCTTGAAGTAATTGGGCATTAGTTATTAATGTACTAAACAAAAGAGCTATAAAAACTATAAAATTTTTAATCATATTTATTAATTATTTAAGATTCCTGTCAGCGCAGGAATGATAGTCATATTATCGGATTATTTTATTCGGAAAAACAACCATACTTTCATGATGATTTTCGCCTACAGCAGCGACTCCGAAAAAGAAGTTATCAATAACAATACCATCTAAAGTGAATTCAGAAACATCTCCGACATAGCGGCTATAATCCCAAGTTGGTGATGTGGTGTCTCTCCAATAAATTTTATAGCCTTTTGCTCCCTCAACTTTACTCCATTGTAATTTAGCTGAAGCTTCAACGATACCACCAATGCCAACTTCATTTGGAGAAGGTGGAGCAGAAGCGAGGCTAGCCATTGTAATTGCATTAACAGCTGTTAATTTTTTACAATAAGGAAAGTCAACATGCTCAAAAGTATCTCCGTAATCAATACCATTTTCTGTTCTAATATCTTGATGTTGCTGCGTATAGTTTTCGTGAGCTTCCATAATTCTTATCCCAGCAAAACCCACATCGTTAAATGGTCTGTGATGACCACCTCGACCAAAACGATCTAAGCGATAAACCATCATAGGATTCATTTCTGGCATGTAAGTGTCTGTTGTTTTGTGTACATAACGTGCTAACTGGCGTGATATACCATCTACTTCGCCACCATAAAAACGACGCGCTCTGGCTTGTCTTTTTAATTTTTCTGCATCTTTTTCTCCAGTGGTAGTTGGTTCAGAAAAAATACGGAATGTTCGGTTATCAACAATTCCGTCAACTCCAGAAATATTACCAATCATATCATTATTTAAGACTCCTATTATATCCCAATTATTATCTTGGGCATATTTTGCCATGCCTTGTCCTCCAAATAGCCCTTGTTCTTCACCAGACAAACCTAAATAGACTATACTGCTTTCAAATTTATATTTAGATAGAACTCTAGCAGCTTCAATAGCGCCAGCCATACCCGTTGCATTATCGTTAGCACCTGGAGAATCTGATGTGAAATCTGTTGGATCTGATACTCTAGAATCTATATCTCCACTCATTATTATATAACGATTAGGATATTTTGTGCCACGCTGAATAGCCACGACATTGACTACCATAACATCTTTTACAATGCGCTGATTTGTTCCTTTTTCAACTAAATCTTTTTGAAAAAAAACCTCTAAGCAATCACCGCAATCTTTAGATATATTATCAAATTGAGATTTAATCCAACGGCGTGCAGCACCAATGCCTCTGGTTTCTGAAATGGTATCGCTTAAGGTGTGACGCGTGCCGAAATCGGCTAAGGATTTTACATCATTTCTTAAGCGTTCTTCTGAAACAGCATCTATAATATCATAGATTTTAGAGTCTGTTTGAGCCGCAATTGAAATTGAAAAAAGTATTGAAAATAAGAAAATTGAATATTTCATTTATAGATGGTTTAAGTAAGTCTAAAAATAAGCTATTGTTAAAAAGAATATTTTAAAAATATGTTAATACCTGTAAGGACTGAAATTATTTAATTAATAAAAGTGTGCCAAAAATACCAGCATCTATCCAACCTCTATTTTTATCATTTCCTTGAACTTCTACTGAGCCCATAAAATTTTCTCTGGTTTTGCTATTATCATTATCACAATAGGCAAGGGCAAAGCCTACATTTCTATTTACATAAAGTTTTAGAGGTGTATTATTTCCATTATCATCATAAGCATCATTAAAGAGTGAAATTTTAACTTCCCAAATAGATGTATTACCTTTAGTAACCACCTTAGATGCTACATGAGAGTTATAAAGTTTTCCTTCTTTTTTTGTGGACATATCAACTACATTTCCGTCTAGTGCAATATGATAAGCGAAGGCGTTATGATTATATTGATGTTCACCACCACTATTATCTTCATCAATAAAAACTTCTAAACAATCATCATCCCACCATGTTGTAAGCGGATCTTGGTAAATATCAATTAGTTTATCGTCTTGTATTTCTGCTAACAAATACAAAGCTTCTTCTGTCCATGTTAATTTGTACTTACCTTTAAAATCATCTTCTGCTGGCTGTTCGCCTAACCATAATTGATCTAAGGGTTGCCATTGTGCATTTTGCCATATGGCTTCATTTGCCATACCATCTAAAGTAGGAGCAATTTCAGTATATTGAACCTTAATGAGTTGTTTGATGATTTTCTTTTTATCTAATTTTTTTCTGTAAGTAAATTTTACTGTTTCAATCTTTCCTTTATCATTTTCTATATCTACATAAACATTCATTTCTGTATCACTTATTTTTTCAAAAGTCATACCTTCAAAAACAACTTTATTTTCCGTAATTTCTATTAAAGGAAAATCAATAGTTTGATCTTTATTTTCCCAACCTTTTAAATCGGATCTAAAATGTTTTAATTGAAGGATTAAAGTGTTCTCAACCTCTCTTATGACTTCTATTTCATAGAATGAGACTCTATCATTGTTAGAAAATTTAAATGATGCCATCATTGAACCATTCGAAGGTTCACTCCAAATTTCTTCTGCATGCCCACCAAAAGCTTCACCATGCCATGTACCAGCAATCCATGCAATGTTTTCTAGTTTTGGTTCTAAGCTTCTAGTTTGCGCAATACAACAAATGCTAACTGAAGAAGCGATAAATGTGAGTATGGTTAAAATAAAATTCTTCATGGTCTTAGCTTTTAAATAGTTTAGATTTTATTAAACCGATAGAAACATACAAAAAATCGGATAATTTTTATTAATCTATTTTTCTATAATTAGTATCTTTCGTCAAGATACATAAAGTTTAAATATGAACAATTACTACCGATTTTTAATCCTGATGCTAACCTTTTTTCTTAGCTGTGCTGAAACTAATAAAACTGAACAGACCGAAGTCACTATAATTTCAGCTGAGTATTGGGGAGAAAGCCCATGGCCAGAGATTAGAAAAAAACGTATTAATCAACTTTTACCAAAAGCACTTGAATCTGCGCAAGTAGATTGTTGGCTAGTTATTTGTCGAGAGAATAATAACGACCCAATTGCAGATCATATTGGTGGTGAGAATGCAGGAGGTACAGCAGCTTTTTTATTTTATAATGATGAAGAAGGATTCCATTCTAAAGTGTTTTCACCATCAGGTGAAGCCACTGCCTTGGATGATTTAAATATACATGATGAAGTTGTTAGTGTTGAACGCGGAACATCTGCTGTGGTCAAGGCGGTCGACTTTATAAAAGACAAAAGATTTAAAACGATTGCTGTTAATTCTTCTAAAAGCAATGCTATGGCTGATGGCTTAACATACACTCAAAGACAAAACTTAAATGAATTATTAGGTGATAATCATGGAAGACTGGTATCATCAACTGAGCTGGTTTATGAATGGTTATCCATTAAATTACCAGAAGAAGTTGATATTTTAAGAAAAGCAGCACAATTAACAGCTGATTGGCAAATTGAGGTTTATAAGCACGTTATCCCTGGAAAATCTTCAGATGCAGACATTGCAAAGTTTTTGAAACAGAAGATGGCAGAATATGGAGTGACAGATGGTTGGGCGCCTGATCAAAATCCTAATGTCAATTCTGGTGCAGACCGCGGACATTCTCACGCTACAGATAAAGTGATTATGCCTGGAGATGTCATTCAAATTGATTTCGGTATTAAAGTCTATGATCGTTGGGTGAGTGATATTCAGCGTTTTGCTTATGTTTTAAAAGAAGGAGAGACTGAGGCACCAGACGATATTTCACATTATTGGGAAAGCGGTAAAGCAGGCAATAGAGCAGCTTTAGCTGCTATGAAACCAGGAGCAAAAGGTGTTGATGTCGATAGAGCACAACGTGTACTGATGGAAAAAGCAGGTTCTGATTATGTGATGTGGAGTACAGGACATCCGGTAGGTTATGTGGCGCACGATGTCGGCCCAAATCTTGGTGGTTCCCAAGCATCTCATGTAAGACCAGCTTCAGAAAAAATAATTAAAGAAGGTATGACTTTTGCCTTTGATGGTTTTCATGCATGGAAATTAGCTGATGGGGGCACAAAGACAATCTCGGTAGAGGAGATGGCTGTGGTTAAAGAAGATGGTGCTGAATATTTAATTGCACCTCAGGAAGAATTGATTTTGATTTCTTCTAATTGATATAAAGTTTTAATTAATTGAAAGCGGCACTATTGTATAAAAGTCACTTTACTAATTAACCCATTTTCAACTTCATAAATAGCAATGGCATAAAATGTTTGTCCATTGGCTTTTACTTCTTCTTTGTCAATGACTTTATTTCCAATGACAATTCTATTAATCACTTTCGCATTAAGACCTTTGGCTTGTTCAAACCAGCTGGCGTAGCCTTTACGCATTTCTTCTTGTCCAGAAGTTGATAGCGCGTTAGGATAGTTGTACAACTTTACATCTTGAGTATAAGTAGCCATAAAAGCATCCATATTTTTAGAGTTGTAGGCATTGAGTTGACTATTTACAATTAATTCTGGATTAGTATCACATTGCTGATTACCAATAAAAGTCATGGTTTCTATACCTTTATCACTAGTCTTATAGATTGTAGCTTGTCTTATAGTGTTGTTATTAACCGTTGCCAATTCCTCATCAACAACCATATCATTTAATACCATTCTTTTATTTACCAGAACACTTAAATTTTTATTGTTTTTGAAAAACGTAGTATAACCTTGTTTCATTTGTTCTCTTCCAGTAGAGATAGTTGTATTAGGAAATCGTTTTACCACAACATTCTCTGAAAAGGCATTCGCAAATTCATCCAAATTACCATCATTATAGGGTTTTATGTGTTTTTGTACTATAGCTCCTGCATTTGTTTTTGTTGTCGTTGATGTTTCAGTATTGGTGTCAGTATTTGTGTTTTCTTCAGCAGTTTCATTGGTAGTTTCCGTAGAAGCGGTTTCAGTACCAATATCTCCAGCAATCAGTAATTTAGTTGCTGATGTGTTTACTGCAAGGCGTGTAATTTTTGTGATTCCATTGGTTGACAAATCTGCTACTTGTTTCCAATCATTATCGCGTTGCAATCTTAATTTATATAGAATGTTGTCTTTTCCTGAAAGTATCGTTTTACCATCTAACCAACATATATCTTCAACTTCTTGCATTGTATTAGCAATAACGTTTGTTTCTCCAGTTAATGGGTTTAATGATTTTATTTGCCATTGGCTTTCATTTTCTTTAGAGATATAGCTCACTAAGTTAGAATTTGGGATTTTATGAAACGAACGCCCAACTTTAGTAGCATATTTTCTGTTTGTTCCTTCTTGAAGATTAGTTGTAAAAAGGTTGAGGTCTTGATCTTCAATAACGGCTGAAACTAATATATGTTCATCATACCATGTATAATAGGCAACCACTAAATCATTAATAAGTTCTGTAGACTCTCCATTACTTAAGTTATAACTGTATAGACGTTGTTTACCATCTTTATCCAATCTTACAGCAGAAACAGCATTTTTATTCGGAATTTTAAGTGGTGTATATTCACCACCATCAGTAAAATTTACCCATATTTTACCGTTATATCGTTTGTCGTATTTGGCAATATCAGTTTGACCATTTCGGGTAGAAGCAAAAACGACATAGCGGTCATCTAAAAAAGAAGGTTGATTGTCATAGCCTTCGTTATTGGAAATGTTCTTTCCATTTTTGACTTCAATCTTTGAGTTGTTTGTTTCTAAATCAAACAGGAAAACCTCTGTATTGGATTGAGATAATATAAAGGAAGAATAAAGACAGAAGGAAATGAATTTTAAGATTTTCATAATTTGATTTTATAGCAACATAAATATAGTAAAATAAAAAAAGCCAATTCAATTCCGATGGTAGTCGGTAGAATTGGCTTTTCATTTTCAAACTTAAACTTAAATTAAAAACAGTACTTATTTTCTGCTTTTACTTTTTCTGCAATTTCGTTACGTAAGTCAACGATATCTGGATAATTTGTGTATTTGGTATAACGCTTAAGTCCCATAAGCATCATACGTTGCTCGTCACCTTCTGCAAAAGAAATAATACTTTCTTTTCCTTTTCCTTCAACTATACTTACTGCATTGTATAAATATAATTTAGACATAGCGATTTGAGCAGATTGCTCTTTTTCGCTAAAACGCTTCGCATTTTTCTCAGTTCTTAAAATAGCTGATTCAGCCATGTAGATTTCAATTAAGATATCTGCAGCAGCAATTAATAACTGTTGGTGTTGTTCCATTTCTGGTCCAAACTTTTGAACTGCAGCACCTGCAACCATTAAGAATACTTTCTTAAGTTTTGCAATCATTGCTTTTTCTTCTGAAAACAACTCAGAATAATCTGGTGTTTCAAAAGATGGAATTCCCATTAACTCTTGCTGTACAGCTTGTGCAGGGCCTAACAAATCGACGTGCCCTTTCATAGCTTTCTTAACTAACATACCGACAGACAACATTCTATTAATTTCGTTGGTTCCTTCATAGATACGTGCAATACGCGCATCTCTCCAGGCAGCTTCCATTGGTGTTTCTTCAGAGAATCCCATACCACCAAAGATTTGGATACCTTCGTCTGCACAATTCTGAACATCTTCTGAAACGGCAACTTTTAAGATTGAACATTCAATAGCATATTCTTCAACACCTTTAAGTTCAGCTTCTTGATGTGTGTTTCCATCAGCTTCACGAATAGCAATTCTGTCTTCAATATTCTTTGCAGCTCTATATGTAGCAGATTCCCCAGCATATGCGCTTGTCGCCATTTCGGCAATCTTGGTTTTTATAGCACCAAAATCGGCAATAGGTGTTTTAAATTGTTTACGTTCATTTGCGTATTGAACACCTGTTGTAATGATTCTTCTTTGAGAATCTAAACAAGCAGCAGCTAATTTAATACGACCAACGTTAAGTGCGTTCATCGCAATTTTAAAACCTTCGCCACGACCAGCTAACATGTTTTCTACAGGAATAACAGTATCGTTAAAAAAGACCTGACGTGTAGAACTCGCACGAATACCTAATTTATGCTCTTCTTCTCCAAGTGTAATACCATTTGGATTTTCTGAATCATATTCAACAATGAATCCAGTAATATTTTTATCATCTTCTATACGTGCAAAAACAATCATCAGACTACAGAAACCTGCGTTAGAAATCCACATTTTCTGTCCGTTGATTTTGTACGATTTTCCGTCTGCAGAAAGCTCAGCAGTTGTTTTTCCAGAATTTGCATCAGAGCCTGCGCCTGGTTCTGTTAGACAGTAGGCGCCAAACCATTCGCCAGTGGCTAGTTTCGGTACATATTTTTGTTTTTGGGCTTCTGTACCATAAAGTGTAATTGGCATTGTACCAATACCAGTATGCGCACCAAATGCTGTACTGAAAGAACCAGTACCTGATGAAATATAGTCACAAGTTAAACATGTTGAAACAAATCCCATTCCTAACCCACCATACGCTTCAGGAACCGCAACACCTAAAAATCCTAATTCACCAGCTTTACGCATTACGTCTTCAGTTAAAGCATAATCTTTTGCTTCAAAACGAGGTTTATGTGGGATGATTTCACGGTCATTAAATTCCATAACCGCATCTTTCATCATATTTTGTTCTTCTGAAAAATCTTCAGGAGTAAATATATCTTCACAGTTTGTTTCCTTTACAAGGAATTGTCCACCTCTTAATAATTCTTTTTCTTGAGTTGCTTCCATAACTATATAATCTTAATGTTCTTTTTCTAATTTAAAAATTCAAATATTCCACATGCGCCTTGGCCAGTACCAACACACATGGTTACTGCACCATATTTACCTTGCATGTTTTGCTTACGCATTTCATCAAATAATTGTACGGATAGTTTTGCACCAGTACACCCTAATGGATGACCCAAAGCAATTGCACCACCATTTACGTTAATGATATCTGGATTTAAGTCTAGCTCTCTAATTACCGCTAATGATTGCGATGCAAAGGCTTCATTTAACTCTATTAAAGATAAATCATCTTGTTTTAAGCCTGCTTGCTTTAATGCTTTCGGAATCGCCTTAACTGGTCCAATACCCATAATACGCGGTTCAACACCTGCTGCTGCATAGTTTACCATTCTGGCCACAGGCTCAAGATTTAACTCTTTAACCATGTCTTCACTCATTACCATAACAAATGCAGCACCATCACTCATTTGTGATGAATTACCTGCTGTTACGCTTCCACCAGCTGCAAATACTGCTCTTAGTTTAGCTAAAGCTTCTTTGCTAGTTCCTTTTCTAGGGCCTTCGTCTTTAGTTACGGTATACGATTTAGTTGCTTTTTTTCCGTTTGCATCGATGTATGTTTGCTCAACTTCGATAGGAACTATTTGGTCTTGAAAGCGATTTTCTGCTTGTGCTTTTAATGCTTTCATATGAGAATTGTATGCAAACTCATCTTGATCTTCACGAGATACATTAAATTGTTGTGCTACTGCTTCTGCGGTATTTCCCATTCCCCAGTAATAGTCTTCATGACCAGATTTTACGATAGCGTCGTAATTTAATTCAGGTTTAAAACCTGTCATTGGTACACTACTCATACTTTCTGCACCACCAGCAATGATACAATCTGCCATACCAGCTTGGATTTTTGCTGTTGCCATACCAATAGTTTCTACTCCCGAAGAGCAAAAACGGTTAACAGTTACACCTGGAACATCAATAACTTCTAATCCCATTAAAGAGATTAAACGCGCCATATTGAGTCCTTGTGAGCCTTCTGGCATTGCGTTACCAACAATAACATCATCAATACGTTTAGGGTCTAAATTTGGCAATTCCTTCATCATGTATTTGATGGTTTCTGCTGCCAATTCATCTGTTCTTTTAAAACGGAACACGCCTTTAGGTGCTTTACCAACTGCGGTTCTGTATGCTTTTACTATATATGCTGTTTTCATTGTCTTAGTTTCTTAAAGGTTTTCCTTTGGTTAACATATGTTGAATTCTTTCCAAAGTTTTACGCTCTGTACAAAGTGATAAAAAGGCTTCACGCTCAATATCTAATAAGTATTGCTCACTAACTTTCGTAGGTTCTGATAAGTCACCACCAGCCATTACGTAACCTAATTTATTTGCAATTTTGCGGTCATGCTCACTTATGTAGTTAGATGCTTCCATAGAATCTGTTCCAACCATAAACATACTTAGTGCTTGTTTTCCTAACACTAAAACATCATTTCGTTTTACAGGTTGTGTATAGCCTGAATCTGCCATTAGTTTCGCATGTGCTTTTGCTGTTGCTATTTGACGGTCTTTATTAACGACTACAACATCTTTTCCTTGTTGCATTAAGCCTAAGTCAAATGCTTCGTAAGCAGATGTTGATACTTTAGCCATACCTATAGTTAAGAAGTATTCTTGAAGTGTATTTAATTGAACATCTCCTTTTCTAAAAGTATCCGATGCTCTTAAAGCCATTTCTTTAGAGCCTCCACCACCAGGAATCACACCTACACCAAACTCTACAAGTCCCATGTAAGTTTCTGCTGCGGCTACAACTTTATCGGCATGTAAGGAAATCTCACAACCGCCACCAAGTGCCATACCATGAGGTGCAGAAATTGTTGGTATTGAAGAATAACGCATACGCATCATCGTATCTTGGAAGTATTTGATTGCTGCATTAAGTTCATCATATTCTTGCTCAGCCGCCATCATAAAGATCATCCCTATGTTTGCACCAACCGAGAAGTTTGGACCTTGGTTTCCTACGATTAATCCAGCAAAATCTTTTTCGGCTAAATCAATACCCTTATTAATTCCCGCTAAGACATCACCACCAATCGTATTCATTTTAGATTGAAATTCTACATTAAGAATTCCATCACCTAAATCTTGAATAGAAACACCTGAATTTTTAAAAACTTCAGTTGTTTTTCTAATATTATCTAAGATGATGAAGCTGTCTTGTCCAGGAACTTTTTCTTGTTCTTTCTTAGGAATGTCGTAGAAGTATGTTGCACCATCTTTAATAGAATAAAAGCTATCACTACCAGATTCTATCATATCTGCAACCCAATCTGCCGGTTTAAAACCTTCGGCTTGCATCATTTCGATACCTTTTTCTACACCAATAGCATCCCAAATTTGGAAAGGGCCATGTTCCCATCCGAATCCAGCTTTCATAGCATCGTCTATCTTATAAAGTTCATCAGTGATTTCAGGAATACGATTTGAAACATATGCAAATAATGCAGAGAAACTCTTTCTGTAGAATTCTCCTGCTTTATCTTTTCCTTTTATTAATACTTTAAAACGGTCTGCTACCTTATCAATCGTTTTTGTTAATTCTAAAGTGGCAAATTTTGCTTTTTTAGCCGAACGGTATTCTAAAGTATTTAAATCTAAACTTAATATTTCTTTTTTGCCTTCTGCTGAAACTGTTTTCTTGTAAAATCCTTGACCAGTCTTACTTCCTAACCATTTGTTTTCCATCATAGTATTGATGAAATCTGGAAGTTTGAAAAGCTCTAAACGCTCATCATTTTTACAGTTGTCGTAAATACCGTTGGCAACATGTACTAAAGTGTCTAAACCAACAACATCAACAGTCCTAAAAGTAGCTGACTTTGGTCGACCAATTACTGGCCCAGATAGTTTATCTACTTCCTCAATAGTTAAATCTAAATCCTTAACAGCATGAAATAAACTTTGAATACTAAAAATACCAATACGATTTCCAATAAATGCTGGAGTGTCTTTAGCAATTACCGAGGTTTTACCTAAGAACTGTTCACCATATCCGTTAAGGAATTCTAATACTGAAGCATCCGTTTTTGGTCCAGGAATAATTTCAAATAATTTTAGGTAACGAGCAGGATTAAAAAAGTGTGTTCCGCAGAAATGCTTCTGGAAATCCTCAGAACGACCTTCACTCATAAATTTAATAGGAATACCTGACGTATTAGAAGTAATTAAAGTGCCAGGAGTTCTATACTTTTCGAGTTTTTCAAAAACTTGTTGTTTGATATCCAATCTTTCAACTACAACTTCCATAATCCAATCGACATCAGCTACTTTGGCAATATCATCTTCTAAATTACCTGTTGTAATTCTGTTTTTAAATGATTGATGATAGATAGGTGATGGCTTAGACTTCAATGAAGCTGTTAAAGCATCATTTACTAAGCGATTTCTAACTACTTTATCTTCTAAGGTAAGACCTTTAGCTTTTTCCTTGTCATTTAGTTCTCTAGGAACGATGTCTAACAAAAGCACATCTACACCAATATTTGCGAAATGACAAGCAATTCCCGATCCCATAATTCCGGAACCAATGATTGCTATTTTTTTAATTCTACGTTTGCTCATTATTTTAAAATGTGTTCTTTTTTATTGTATATCTTTTTATTAGAAATCATGTTATTGATGACCTCTGCTACTTTTTGAAAGCTAGCCAGTTCTTCAGGCGAAACATTAGCTTTTACAGCTTCATTGAATGTTAGTACTCTTTCTTTTGAGTAATTTCTTTTTTCTCTGCCAAATTCTGTCAAAAAAATTAAAACACCTCTCCCGTCTTCAGGATTTGGTTTACGTACAATTAGTCCTTTAGATTCCATAGTTTTGAGAGTTCTAGAAAGACTTGTGGCTTCCATTCCCATTTTTGGACCTAACGAAGTAGAAGGAGTTCCGTTTTCTGGATCTATGCTTAATAATGCAAAACCAGTTGCCATAGTCGAATCAAACTTCGCAGCTTCTTCGTTATACATTTTGTTAACGGCTAACCATGTGGTTCTCAGTATATAATCTATTGTTTTGTCTTTCATGAAACCATATTGGAACCCAAAGATAGTAAAAAAATACTATGCATGCATAATAAAATATCAAATTATTAATTTGATATTACTTCAATGATTAGAGGTAATAATTTTGAGAAGTATTTAATTCAGGTACTTTTTTTACCATTATTACACTTTACCGTTAATATATCCGACAAGAGCACCAGTAATTGATGTTATTCCAATCGATACAGCAATATCTAGTGTAAATAACTCAGTGGTCATAGAATTTTCCATTGCCAATTTGATAAAACCATAAAATAATGCTAAGAACAGACCGAAAAATGCTCCGGCTTTAGCCCCTGTAGAAATTGTAGATATTTGTGCCCAACGATTAAAAAAATATGACAAAAAGAATCCTAAAGATAAACAACCTAAAAAGATATAGGTTAACGAGCGCGTGTTTGTAGTGGGTTGTGGAAAGTAATCTTCTAAAATAATACCATAGCTTAGCCTAGCTAGAAGCCAATTAGCTATACCGCCACAAATGCCAGCGATGATAAATGTTTTGGTTTTCATTTTTTAGGATTTAGCGGTTAGGACTACCTAAAATAAAAAAAATAGTATAAAACGTTTATTACCAACGATTAATGGTTAAAATTTAGGGTTAATCTTTTAAGTTTTGCTTAAGAATATATCTTATCATAAAGATTTTGATAAATATCTTTTATAATAGCACGTTTCATTTTCATGGTAGGTGTAAGGTGTCCAGCATCAATAGACCATATATCTGGCGTGAGTTCAAAACGTTTGATTTGTTCCCATTTACCAAAGTTTTTGTTGTATTTATCAATTTCTTTCTGAATACGATTAATCACAATTTCTGAATTGGCAATTTCAGCATCTGATTTGCCAACTCCATTTTGCTTATGGTCAATCCAATCGCGAATGAAATCAAAATTAGGCTGAATTAATGCCGCTGGCATTTTTTCTCCTTCTCCTACGACCATAATCTGTTCTATGAAAAGCGACTGTTTCATATCGTTTTCTAAAAGTGGTGGAATCACATATTTTCCTCCAGAGGTTTTAAACATCTCTTTTTTGCGACCTGTAATCTTTAAGAAACCATCGGCATCTATTTCACCTTTATCTCCTGTATGGAAATATTCACCTGTCATTACACTAGCTGTTTTTTCAGGATCTTTATAATAACCTTGCATTACGTTTGGACCTTTGATCAAGAGTTCACCATCCTCAGCTACTTTCACTTCTACATTGTCAATGGTTTTGCCTACTGTCCCTACTTTATACATTTTGTTTTTATACAAGCCTACTGAAACTACAGGTGATGTCTCAGTAAGTCCATAACCTTCCATTACTCTCATGTTTGCTGCTCCAAAAACTCTAGCTAGCCTAGGTTGTAATGCAGCACTGCCCGAAACCATTGTTCCTAATTCTCCTCCTAATGCTTCACGCCATTTACTGAAAATTAGTTTGTTTGCTATTTTTAGCTGAAACTCATACCAAGCACCATTTGCGCCATACGGTTCCCAACGTTCTCCTAATCTTACAGCCCAAAAGAATAGACCTTTTTTTATTCCAGTTAATTCTTCGCCTTTAAGCATTATTTTGTCGAAAACTTTTTCAAGTAAACGAGGAACAACACTCATAAGATTAGGTTTTATTTCTTTTGCATTTTCACCAATTTTATCAATGCCTTCTGCAAAATAAATTGAAGTACCTGCATATTGATATACATAAATTAAGACACGTTCAAAAATGTGGCAAATAGGCAAGAAGCTCAACACTCTATTTTCACCCTCTTTTAATGGTACTCTTGGAGAACTGTCTAAAGCATTGCTCGTAATATTCCAATGAGAAAGCATCACACCTTTTGGTTTTCCTGTGGTACCAGATGTATAAATAATGGTTGCTAAATCAGATGGTTTTACTTCATCTTTTCGAGCTTCAACTTCTGATTGATTGCTTTCATCTTTTCCAAGCTCAAATAATTCAGAATAATGTTTACAACCTTCAATATGATTAAATGAGTATACCTCTTTAATCATTGTATTGGCTTGAACCTTTCTGACTTTTTCTAAAACTTCTTCATCAGAAACGAAACAATAGATCGATTCACTATGATTTAAAACATATTCATAATCTTCAGCACAAATTGTTGGATAAATAGGAATATTTTGAGCACCAGTTTGCAAAATACCAATGTCCATGATATTCCATTCGGTTCTATTAGTAGTAGAAATTACTGCAATTTTATCATTTTTATTGATGCCAAGCCTTAATAAAGCTCTACTTATTGCGTTAGCCTTGTCTATATATTCTTTAGTTGATATAGGTGTCCATATACCATCATATTTTGTGACTAAAGCAGAATCACTTGGTTTATGCTCTAATTGATAATAAGGAAAATCAAAGAGGCGAGTTATCTTTGTCATATTAAATCAGCAATAATTAATCCAGAATATTACGAAAATATGAAAATAAAAGAGATTAATCCTAATGAATAGCAATATTGGTAGCAACAACTATTCATAATCAGATGATTATAAAAGAGGCTCTTCACTAAATCCTCATTTGTTTGGCTACAACTTCTCTTTTTACAAGAGTGCAACACTAAAGTTTCATCGTAATTAAAAATATCTAAATTTTAAAGGAATTCTCGAGGGGTTAAAAAAACTCATTTTTTTAAATAATTACGAAAATATAAATGTTTTGTTCTTTTTTCTGTCAATAATAAAAGAAAAAAGAGAAACTTTTAGTGATTGTTTTGTTAATTAGTTAAAACTCTGTTTTTTTATTTTTAAAGCATGATTTTTCAAACGTTTTCGTGAATCGAAAACGCTATAAAACCTTTGTTTAAAAGCATTTGATGATAAATATCATATTTCTAGTTGACCGCTGTAACTACCTTTGAATATTCAATATATATATAAGATTTCACAAAATATTAATAGAATAAATCATGGAAGTAAAGCAATTTAGAAACGGAACTTGGACTAAAAAAGTTAATGTGAGAGATTTTGTTGTAAAAAACATTACTCCTTACCATGGAACGGACCAGTTTTTAGTTGGCCCAAGTGCCAAAACCCAAAAATTATGGGACATTTGTAAAGCAGCTACTACAGAAGAAAGACAAAACAATGGTGTACGTTGTGTAGATACAGAAACTATTTCTACAGTTAGCGCTTTTGACGCTGGTTATATTGATAAAAACCACGAAGTCATTGTTGGTTTACAAACTGATGAGCTATTAAAAAGAACTATGAAGCCTTTTGGAGGTTTTAAGGTGGTTCAAAAGGCATTATCAGAACAAGGTGTAAAACCTAATGATGCTATAACGAATTTATTTACAAAATACGTTAAAACACACAACGATGGTGTTTTTGATGCTTATACTACTGAAATTAAGAAATTTCGCTCCTTAGGATTTTTAACAGGCTTACCAGATAATTATGCGAGAGGCAGGATCATAGGAGACTATCGTCGTGTTGCATTATATGGAATCAATTTTTTAATTGAATCTAAGCGAGAAGATTTAGAGAACATTACCGGGCCAATGACTGAAGCTGTTATTCGCTTAAGAGAAGAGGTTTCAGAGCAAATAAAATCGTTGAAAGAAATGATTGCTTTGGGTGCCAAATACAATTTAGATTTAAGACGACCGGCACAAAATGCACTAGAAGCTGTGCAATGGACTTACATGGCTTATTTAGCAGCTGTTAAAGAACAAGATGGTGCAGCTATGTCTTTAGGTAATGTTTCTACATTTTTAGATATTTATATAGAAAATGATTTACAAGAAGGCTTAATTACAGAAGAAGAAGCTCAAGAATACATCGATCAATTCGTTATGAAATTACGAATGGTACGTCATTTAAGAATGGGAGCTTATGATGAAATATTTGCTGGAGATCCAACTTGGGTAACTGAAGCTATCGGTGGTATGTTTGATGACGGAAGAACTAAAGTGACTAAAACTTCATTCCGCTTCTTAAATACATTATACAACTTAGGACCATCACCAGAACCAAATATGACTATACTATGGTCTGAAGATTTACCACAAAATTTTAAAGATTACTGTGCTAAAGTAGCTATCGACACCTCTTCAATTCAGTTTGAAAATGATGCTTTAATGAGAAAAAGTAGAGGTTCTGATGACTACGGAATTGCATGTTGTGTGTCTTATCAAGAGTTAGGGAAGTCTATCCAATTCTTTGGTGCACGTACCAACTTAGCGAAAACTCTATTATTGGCAATTAATGGTGGACGTTGCGAAGAAACAGGTGTACAGATGGTTGATGGTATTGAAGCTTGTGATTGCAAGTATTTAGATTTTGATAAAGTAAAGGCTAACTTTAAAATAGCCATGAGAGAAGTGGCGCGTGTTTATAATGATTCAATGAATATTATTCACTATATGCACGATAAGTATTATTATGAAAAGGCACAAATGGCGTTAATTGATACCAATCCGAGTATTGATATTGCCTATGGTATTGCAGGTTTATCAATTGTCGCAGATTCACTTTCTGCTATTAAATATGCTAAAGTAAAGCCAATTAGAGATGAAGATGGTTTAACCGTTGATTTTAAGATTGAAGGGGACTTCCCTTGCTATGGAAATGATGATGATAGAGTAGATACTCTTGCCGCTAAAGTCGTTGCCGATTTCAATAATGAATTAAAGCAGTTACCCGTTTATAAAAATGCAAATCCAACCATGTCTGTTTTAACTATTACATCAAACGTATCTTACGGCAAAAAAACAGGAGCAACGCCAGATGGAAGAGCTAAAGGTGTACCATTTGCACCAGGAGCTAACCCAATGCATGGACGTGATTCTCAAGGTGCTATTGCATCATTAAACTCGGTAGCCAAAATTAATTATCAAGATTCTCAAGATGGTATATCGAATACCTTCTCAATTGTACCAAAATCATTAGGTGCCAAAAACGAGGATCAAATAGAAAATTTAGCAACTATCTTAGATGGTTATTTTTCAAGAAATGCGCAACATGTTAATGTAAATGTATTAAATAAGGAAACCTTATTAGATGCTATGGAACATCCAGAGGAATATCCGCAATTAACTATTCGTGTCTCTGGTTACGCTGTAAATTTTGTTAGATTGACGAAAGAACAGCAATTAGAAGTTATTACACGTTCTTTTCATGAATCCATGTAATTTGTATTAATATCTTGAAAAGCATCTGAATAAAGAAATATAAAACCTTATTTGTTTTAGATGCTTTTTTTAAAAACTTGGACATATCAAAACAACCGAAAACATTTTAAGAGTTCATTCTATTGAATCTTTTGGAACACATGATGGTCCAGGAATACGATTCATTGTATTTCTTCAAGGTTGTAAATTAAAATGTCTGTATTGCCATAATCCAGATTCTATTAGTACCTCAGGCGGTAAAGAATATCATATAGAAGAACTGGTACAAATGGCTCTTAAAATGAAACCATACTTTGGAAAAAAAGGAGGTGTTACCGTATCTGGTGGTGAGCCTTTATTACAATCTAAAGCATTAATTCCTTTTTTTAAAAGATTAAAGGAAGAAGGAATACATACCAATATTGATACTAATGGCAGAATATTAAATCACTTTTCAAAAGAATTACTGGATGATTATGCCGATTTAATCATGTTAGACATAAAACACATGACAGAAGAAGGTTATATGGCTCTAACAGGAATGCCCAATAAAGAAATAGCTTTTAATTTAGCAAATCATAGAGAAAACTCTGGAAAAAAAATGTGGTTGCGCTATGTTTTAATTCCAGAAGTTACAGATAGTCCAAAAATATTACATGCTTTAGGAAAACATTTTAAGGACTACAAAACTGTTGAAAAAATTGAAATTCAACCTTATCACAAATTAGGTGTTCACAAATGGGAAGTATTAGGTTGGGAATATGAACTCAAAGACGCTCGCGAAAATACTGAACAAGAATTACAGGCAGCATCAGACATATTGAAAAACTACTTTAGAGAAGTAACGATTAATTAAAATGGTTGTTAAGACCAAAGCTTAAATAATAAACCTTATTATGCAAACACAAAAACTAAAAAACCGTTGGTTAATAGCTGCTTCTGCAGTTGGAATACATATTTCAATAGGATCTGTGTATGCATATTCTGTAATGACAAATCCTGTAAAAGATGTCTTTGATGTGGATGGTAGTGTTATAAAATGGGCATTTAAAATAGCAATTTTATTCTTAGGTTTATCAGCAGCATTTTTAGGTCGTTGGGTAGAAAAAGTTGGACCAAAAATAAGTGGTACTGCAGCAGGCTTGTTTTATGGTGTCGGTATTTTAGGCTCGGGATTAGCAATACAATTGGAATCCTTAACATTGTTTTATTTGTGTTATGGTGTAATTGGAGGTATTGGTTTAGGACTTGGATATATTACACCTGTAAGTACATTGGTTAAGTGGTTTCCAGACAAACGTGGTTTAGCAACAGGAATGGCTATTATGGGATTTGGTTTTGCCGCCTTAATATTTGGCCCAATTATGCAATCGTTATTTGATGCCGTTGGTGTATCTAATACATTCTATGTTTTAGGTGTTATCTACATGATTTTAATATTGTCTTCTGCTAGATATATTGAAAGACCACCAGAAGGCTATTTACCGGACGGTTTTAGATCAGGAGAGGGCAGAACCATAAAAGCAGATATTTCTAATATTGATGCCAATGCTTCCTTAAAAACCTCACGCTTTTATTACATTTGGATTATGATGTTTATAAATATTGCATGTGGTATCGCCATTATATCAGCAGCTAGTCCAATGATGCAAGAAAAATTGAGTTATACACCAATGGAGGCAGCTGCTGTCGTTGGCTTAATAGGTGTTTTTAATGGATTGGGTAGAATTTTATGGTCTAGTCTTTCAGATTATTTGGGAAGAGCGAATACCTATATCGTATTTTTCGCATTTCAAATATTGGCGTTTTATTTCTTACCAAAAATATCTATGGAACTAACATTCTTGATAGTATTGTTTACTGTAATAACAATGTATGGAGGTGGTTTTGCAACCTTACCAGCATTTTTAGGAGATTTATTCGGAACAAAACAACTAGGAGCTATTCATGGAATGATATTGACAGCTTGGGCATTAGCGGGAGTTGTTGGGCCAACAATCTACGACATTGTTAAAAAAGAAACAGGCTCATTAGATACGACCTTAGAAGTGTTTGCAGGTTTATTTGTAATAGCATTTATCGTCTCTTTATTGATGAAGTGGACAGTAACTAAAGCTTATAGAGAAATGGAAGCCAAAACAGATGGAAGAATAGAGGCCGTTCAGCAGTAGGTATTTAATTTCAATATAAAGCACTTTTATTTAATCTTGAAAGTGCTTTTCCTTTTTGGATTTTAAAAGTAATTATAAAAAAAAGAGGCTTAAATACCTTTAAAACCCCTTTTTAGTAATGTAATTTCACCTTTATTTATTGGCTAAGTGTATATAATAACCCTAACAAATCATATACTAATAGCATAAAAGCATAAAGTTCGAAATTATAAACTTTATATGAGTATTTGATGTAAATTATCGAAGCTATTTGTTTAAATATTCGTTGAGGAATGGATGCTCTGAATTAAAATATTCTTTTGGGGATTGTTTCATAAAATATTTAAAGTCTTTAGCAAAGTGAGAATGGTCATAGTAATTGTACATATAAATTAAGTCTTTCAGGCCAATTTCTTTGCCTTCATATTTTCTCATTAATTTTAAAAAACGATTTAGACGTATATACTTTCCAGGTGTTAATCCAACAATTTTTTTAAATTGTGTTTCGAGAGTTTTTTGGCTGAAACTTACATGGTCTAAAAGCTCATAAGTATTAAGCATACCTTCTTTAACACGAATAAAATCAATAGCTTTATCTATTTGATCTATAGTATTGTTTTTTACTAAAGGAAGACTTAAAAATATCTTTTTTAGTGTTTTTGTAAGCTTAGGAATATCATCTTGATATCTAATAAAGATAGGTTTAATTAGGTCGTGTAGTATTTTAGAAACATCGGATAGCGGTAAGTGTTTTTCTGTTAGTTTGGATACATCTGTTTTAGTTAATTTATAAATTGCTGTCGGATGAAATGAAATACCATATGAATGTCCTTTAGAATTCACCAAAAATTGGTAAGATTCATAAAATTGACCTGTTATTATTAAACCATTTAAAACAGTTTTTTGTTTCTTAAAGACTGCACTTTGATTTTTGCCATATATATGTGTAATTGATATACAGCTTATTGGTAATACAGTTGATTCAAACGGTATATCATTTTCATCAAATGATAAATAGAAAAGCTCTTCTACAACATGGCTTAAATGAGCAGTATCAAAATACTTTAGAATCATAACTAGCTATTAATTGTAGGTAAATTACGACCAAATATTAACAACTCAAATTTTATAGAAACTTATTTCTTTTCAATCCATTTACGAGCATTTACAAAAGCTTCTAGCCAAGGGGAAACTTCATCTTTTCTTCCTTTTGGATAGTATGGCCAATTCCATTGAAAAGTAGAACGCTCTATATGTGGCATAGTTACCAAATGGCGCCCAGTTTTATCGCACATCATAGCCGTATTGAAGTCTGAACCGTTAGGATTATGAGGATATTCTGCATAGCCATATTTGGCAACAATATTGTATTTGTCTTCAGAATAAGGTAAATCAAATTTTCCTTCTCCATGAGAAATCCAAACACCCAAAGTTGTCCCAGAAAGTGTTGAAAGCATCACCGAATTATTCTCCTGAATTTTTACTGAAGTAAAAGAACTTTCGTGTTTATGAGAATCGTTATGAAGCATTTTTCCATGTATTTCATGCTCTGGATTAATCTCTTCTAATTCCATAAATAACTGACATCCATTACATATTCCGACGGATAAAGTATCTTCTCTTTTGAAGAAATTCTGTAAAGCAGTATTGGCTTTTTCATTATATAAGAAAGCTCCGGCCCAACCTTTAGCTGAACCTAAAACATCAGAATTACTAAAACCACCAACAGCACCAATAAACTGAATGTCTTCTAAAGTTTCACGGCCAGAAATTAAATCTGTCATGTGTACGTCTTTAACATCAAAACCAGCTAAATACATTGCATTTGCCATTTCGCGTTCAGAATTACTGCCTTTCTCTCTTAAAATAGCAGCTTTTGGTCGAGACTGACTTGAATCTATTTGCGGAAGTTTTCCGGTAAAATGACTAGGGAATGTATAGTCTAAAGCTTGGTTCTTATAATTATCAAAACGATCTTGTGCTAAATTGTTTGCTGTTTGTTTTTGGTCAAGTAGAAAGGAGGTTTTATACCACATATCTCGTAATCTTGAGATAGTCATTGTATAAACTTGGTTTCCATTGATGATACTTAAAATGTCGCTATCAGTAACATTTCCAATTTTATGGAATTCTATATTAGAGTTTGAAAGGACATTTTCAATTTTATCATCTTGCGATTGAATAACAACACCAGCATTCTCGGCAAAGAGAACTTTAAGTGAGTCCTTTTCTCCAATACTTGCGATATCTAATTCAGCTCCTAAATTGTTGTCGGCAAAACACATTTCTAACAAGGTTGTGATTAATCCACCTGAAGCCACATCGTGTCCTGCAACAATTTGATCTTGTTTTATTAAATCTTGAATCGTATTAAATACCGTTTTTACATAATCTGCACTTTTTACATTGGGAGTTGTGTTTCCTAATTTATTATTGATTTGTGCAAAAGAACTACCTCCAAGCTCATAAGAATCTTGTGATATGTTGATATAATAAATTGAACCTTTTTCTTTTTGAAAAACTGGCTCTACAACTTTAGTAATATCATTACAATTCGCAGCTGCAGATATAATAACTGTACCTGGGGAAATTACATCTCCATCAGGATACTTTTGTTTCATAGATAATGAATCTTTTCCGGTAGGTACATTAATACCTAAATCGATTGAGAATTCTGAAATTGCTTTAACTGCTTCATACAAGCGAGCGTCTTCACCTTCGTTTTTACATGGCCACATCCAATTGGCAGATAATGAAACACTTTTTAATCCATCTTTTAATGGTGCCCAAATTATATTTGTCAATGCTTCAGTAATCGCATTTCTACTACCAGCTTCAGGATTAATTAATCCTGAAATAGGAGAATGGCCAATTGATGTTGCAATACCTTCTTTTCCTTTATAATCTAAAGCCATTACGCCAACATTATTTAAAGGTAATTGCAGTGGACCTGCGCATTGTTGTTTTGCAACTTTTCCACCAACACAACGGTCAACTTTGTTGGTTAGCCAATCTTTACACGCTACAGCTTCAAGTTGTAAAACTTTATCTAGATAATCGTAGAAATTATTAGTGTTATATGATATACCAGAATATTGTTTTTCAACAGTGATATCATTCATTATGGTTTTAGGGGAACTCCCAAACATATCTTCTAATGCTAAATCCATAGGTTTGTCACCATTGGTTTTAGACTCAAATGTAAAACGGTGTTTTCCGGTCACTTCACCAACATCATATATTGGTGAACGTTCTCTATCCGCAATTTTATGTAAGGTGTCTAAATGTTTATCAGCAATTACTAGTCCCATGCGTTCTTGAGATTCGTTACCTATAATTTCTTTAGCTGAAAGTGTTGGATCACCAATTGGTAATTTATCTAAATCAATAAGTCCACCAGTATCTTCGACCAATTCCGATAAACAATTGAGATGACCACCAGCTCCATGATCGTGAATAGAAACGATGAAATTTTCATCACTTTCTACCATACCACGAACAGCATTTGCCGCACGCTTTTGCATTTCTGGGTTAGAACGTTGAACAGCGTTTAATTCAATGCCAGAAGCAAATTCACCTGTATCAGCAGAAGAAACAGCAGCTCCTCCCATACCAATTCGGTAATTGTCACCACCAAGTATTACGATTTTATCTCCTTCTTTTGGTGTGTCTTTTAATGCTTGTTCTGCTTTTCCGTACCCAATACCACCAGCTTGCATTATGACTTTATCATAACCCAGTTTTCGAGGTTTAGAGCCTTCGGTTTTAGTTAATGTTTCATCATTATGCTCATCATGTTCAAAGGTTAATACAGATCCACATATTAGAGGTTGCCCAAATTTGTTTCCAAAGTCTGAAGCTCCATTACTCGCTTTTATTAAAATGTCCATTGGAGTTTGATACAACCATTTACGTTCTGGAAATGCTTTTTCCCATGGACGCTCATCATTTAATCTTGAGTACGATGTCATATAAACCGCAGTACCTGCTAAAGGTAATGAGCCTTTTCCACCAGCTAGTCTATCTCTAATTTCTCCACCAGATCCTGTAGCTGCTCCATTAAAAGGCTCAACAGTTGTGGGAAAATTATGTGTTTCTGCTTTTAGAGAAATAACAGATTCGAAATCTTGAGTTGAATAATAATCTGGAATATCTGCACGTTTCGGTGCAAATTGTTCTACAACAGGTCCTTTTACGAACGCTACGTTGTCCTTGTATGCTGAAACAATATCATTAGGATTTTGTTTCGATGTTTCTTTTATGAGTTTGAATAAAGACGTTTCTTTTTCTTCTCCATCAATAACAAAAGTACCATTAAAAATCTTATGACGACAATGCTCAGAATTGACTTGCGAAAATCCAAAGACTTCAGAGTCTGTTAATGGACGGCCTATTTTTTTTGAAACACTTTCTAAGTATTCCACTTCTTCATCGCTAAGTGATAATCCTTCTTGTTGGTTATAAGTAGAAATATCCTCTATATCAAGAATCGCATCAGGCTTAATATCAATTAAAAAAACTTCTTGATTAAGGCTTGAGAACTTCTCAGAAATCATAGGGTCAAAACCCTTAAAATCTTCATCTGCGCTAATGAATTCCTCAATTCTAACGATATCTGAGATTCCCATATTCTGAGTTATCTCTACAGCATTTGTACTCCACGGAGTAATCATTGCTGCCCTTGGACCAACAAAAAAAGCATCAATTGATGCTTGTTCTATTTGGGGTTGGTTGCCAAATAACCATGTCAACTTTGAGATGGTTTCTTTTGATAATTCTTTTGTGGCTTGAACAGCAAATACTTTACTGTTTTGGTTTCCAAAGAAATGAATCATTTATGTCTTGTATTTGATGTGAAAAATAAAAACACAAAGTTAATCGATTTTACGATATACCTACCAATATTTGAAACCCAAATAACGAAGTATTCAACAGGTTTTAAACAAAAAAAAGCAGCTTTTTAAGCTGCTTTTGAATTATTGAATAATTAGTTTTTTTATTGAGGTGTTATTCTCTTGAATAAATTTAAAAAGATAAATTCCTGATTTTAATGAACTAATATCTATTGGCATAGATTCATTTACTTTTCTAATAAAAATACGTTTTCCTAGCACATCGTAGATTTCAATTCTTGTTTCAATGTTATTAGAAATATTTACATTAACAATATCTTTCGCAGGATTTGGATAAAGGCTTAACACTGTATCTAATTCTACTTGATCAACTGATAATATTCCCCAAGTATCTTCTGGCTCTTCATCTCCTCCCCAAATGATTTTCGCTAAATATGGGTTGTCAACAAAAGGGTTTCGATTGCCGTAAACATTCTCAAGGTGATCATTTCTATTATTTTCAATATCTGAGACAGGATCTTCTTCGTTCCACTCCAAATATATCTGAAGCATATCTGTTAATGGTTGGGTTGGTCCTGATCCATTAAGACTTGGTAAGCATCTATCACCATATCTTACATACATATACATCATTGCTCGAGCGACATCTCCTTTCCATTCATCACCAGGATACCAATTACCACTTCCTACATCACCAGAATTTCCAGTTCCATCTGCGAATTTTTTACTGCCTCTATTTCCGTTTCTCTGCACATCAGTAGGTCTTAGATTATGAGGATCTGCAACTATACCTGTAAAAGAGTTGCTCGTAGAACCCATTCCTGGGTTTGCATTAGATCTGGCAAAAATATGTTCTCTATTGTAATCGCAATTACTTCCACCAAAGTCATCCTTATCTCTTATTCTTCTGTCTGTAGTTGCACTACAATTTACATTATTAACACTTCCGTAGAGTAAAAGAACATTGTCAGCATTAGTAGGATCTAAGTCCATGATTTTAAAATCGTCTCTGATATCGCCGTATGTGTAAGATGTATTAAAATTATTACTAATTTTTGTTTGTAACGCATTATACATATTATCTCCTGTGAGCGTAAAGTCAATATTGTTTTGACCATTGGTATAATAGGCTTGTTGAGAAAAGGTAATTAAACCAAAAATTAAAAATAGTGTAGTGTATAATTGCTTCATTTATTGTTTTATAATTTTCTTATTTATACTAGTGTTATTCTGAGTAATTTTAATAATGTGAACTCCAGTCTTTAGAGATTGAAGATCTAATATGCTTGACATATTGATATTTTGCTTGTACACGAGTTTTCCTAAAATATCAAATATTTCAATTTTAGTATCAATATTAGAATCTAAATCTATCATTAAATTATTACTAATAGGATTTGGATGCAGTTTTACATTGTCTAATTCATATTCTTGTGCAGAAAGTTGACCACATGTCCAAGATATATTATCAAACATGACTCTGTTTGAAGCGGTACTATTATTATTAATGACTAATGAAGACGCATTAAGATTACCTACAACGATAGTAGATGTAATAGGTGTATCATCATATGGAATGGTACCAACCACAATTCCGTTTACTATTAAATCGAACGTTCCAGAACTTCCACTAAAGACTCTTTGAGTTGTTACAGTTAGTTCCTCAATGCCGTAAATTAAACTTGTTTTTTCCAGTGAACCATTTCTAACTGTTATTGCTCTATTATCAAGCGTTTGATCTGTTCGAGCATCTGTAGCATTCCAAGTTATACCGTCGTCACCTGTCCAGCTGACATTGGAATAAGAACTTGAAGATGTTCCAATATTTTCAAAAGACTCTGAAGTGCATACTCCGCCACCCGTTCCACTTTCAGATGTCGTTGCGCAAGCTTCATTGCTTAAACCAGATTCATTACCTGCTGCATCCAAAGCAGAAACTTTGAAACAGTATGTTGTGTTTGGGTTTAAACCTAACGCAATAAATGAAGGGTTAGATGTCATGTTTGGTCCACTAAGAACATCATTAATATAAATATTGTGTGCAACAACTCCAACATTATCCGTACCTAAAGTCCAATCTAACTCTATAGTATCATCTGTTGGATTAGAAGCTATTAAATTCGTTGGATTTGTTGGTGATTCTGTATCTGGATTTGGGTTCCATATGAGATTAACATATTCAGGATGATCTACAAACGGATTTGCATTTCCTTGATAGTTATATGCTGCATTATTTCTGTCTATTTCGTGTTGGTCAACAGGATCAATATTATAATGCCAATCCAATAACATATCTATAGCCCAATCTTCTAAAGCTTGGTCTTCTGTGCCATTAAACATATCAAAACTTGTATAACCATCTACAGTATTTTCATAACGTGTCACAAAATAAAGTATAGATCTTGCAATATCTCCTTTGAATTCATCTATGGGCTCGAAAACGGTTCCAGAATATCCTGTTAAACTGCTACTTCCTCGCTTAGATCCGTTTTGCGAGGTCCAATTAGCTGATCCAACTGTACCAAATGGTAAACTACCTCTTTGACCATTTACAAAACCGTCACTTGGTATAACATGGTGAATATCATTCTGCATTGGAGAAGCACTACCAAATGCAGATTGTGGAATTATATGTTCTCGATTGTAGCAATCTGCTTCGGAATTATAGTTTCCGCAATTGTTAGAACCATGATTATAAGTGTATGAATCTGTTCCACTTGGGTTTTCTGTGTAGAATAATAAAACTGTATTATCATTTTCATACCCACTTTCTGAAATATTATCTGAATGCGTAGTTACATAACCAGAATATAATGCACCATAGCCTTGATCATTATGACCATTACTAATTATATTTTTTAACTGTGTTTTTAATGTAAAACCTGTTAAACCATTTGCACTATCGTAATAGTTTGAAGGAATTTGAGCAAATCCGCTACTAGTTGTTAGAATTAATAGAATTATTAAGTAAAAGTTCTTCATCTGTATTTTTATTAAAAAACTAGTCTATCTTTTTCTCTAATAGTGCCATGTAAAATCCATCGAAACCAGATTTATGAGCTAGTACCTTTTTGTCTTTTAAAAAAGTAAATTCTTTTCCTACTTCCGAAGTTAAGAATTTTTCTACTTGTTTCTGATTTTCAGATGGTAAAACCGAACAGGTTGCGTATACCATTTTACCACCAGGTTTAACCATTTTAGAGTATTGTTCTAAAACTTCCACTTGCGTTTGCTTAATGCTCTCAACAAACTCTGGTTGTAATTTCCATTTTGCATCAGGATTTCGTCTTAAAACGCCTAAACCAGAACATGGAGCGTCTATTAATAAACGGTCTGCTTTCCCATGTAATTTTTTAATTGGTTTGGTAGAATCAATAACCTTCATCTCAATATTATGTACACCATTGCGACGCGCTCTAATTTTGAGTTTTTTCAATTTACTTTCGTAAATATCCATGGCTATGATTTGTCCTTTATTTTCCATGAGTGATGCTAAATGCAATGTTTTACCACCTGCACCTGCACAAACATCAACAACTTTCATGCCTGGTTTAACATCTAAAAAGTCTGCAACTAATTGCGAAGAAGCATCTTGTACTTCGAACCAGCCATTTTTAAAAGCTTCAGTTTTAAAAACATTAGCGCGTTCTACTAACTTTAATGCTGAAGGATGATTGGGTAAAAATTCCGTTTCTATATCTTCAGATTGTAATTTAAGTTGTAAATCTTTTTTAGTTGTTTTAAGTGTATTTACCCTAAGAATAACATCGGCTTGTTCATTTTGCTTTGCAATCTCCTTAGTCCACTCAGCTTCACCCAATTCTTTTACACCTAATTCATCAATCCAATCGGGTATAGATTCTTTAAATTTTCTAATTTTAGAAAGCTCATCAAAACGTCCTTTTATCTTTCGTGTTGGTGTGTCTGTAAAGTACTTCCAATCGGGTAATTTTATGCCTTTTAAGGTTGCCCATACTGCAAACATCCTCCATAGGTCATCTCTGTGATATGGTGCTTTTACATTTGCTATTTCAGCGTAAAGTCTTTGATAACGTACAATACCATATACCGTTTCCGCAACAAAGCCTCGATCTCGGCTTCCCCAACGTTTATCTCGTTTTAGTAATTGCTGAATCACTTTATCAGCATATTCGCCTTCATTAAAAATGAGGTGTAGTCCGTCAATTACCGCAAAGCATAAGTTTCTATGTAGTCGCATTTCAAAAAATATAAGCGTGCAAAGGTAAGGTAAAAGTTTAAAAGTGTGAGACTTTATTCAAAAGTGTTATCTTATAAAATTAATTAAAAAAAGCGCAAGTATTTGTTTAGAATTACATCTAAATCTAATTATGTATTAATCCGATTTATTGACAGAAGTTGAATTTATAGAAGAATTAAAACTGAAAAGCACTAATGCTTACAGTAAGCTTATTGATGATTTTCAGCAAAAGGTTTTCGGCACTTGTATTTCTTTTGTTCCTAATAAAGAGGATGCTGAAGATATTGCGCAAGAGGTTTTCGTTGAAGTTTTTAATTCTATTAACAAGTTTAAAGGAGATTCTAAATTATCCACATGGATTTACAGAATTACTACAAATAAATGCCTAGAGTTTATTAGGAGGAAGAATACCAAAAAGCGTTTTGCGTTTTTGCAGTCTATTACTGGTAATGCGATTCCGTTTGATAAGACTAATTACTTTACAGATATAAATCATCCAGGAATCTTACTTGAAAACAAGGAGTTGAATGCAACCTTGTTTAAAGCTATAAACAGTTTGCCCGAAAGTCAGAGTGTGGTTTTTATACTTCATAAAATAGATGGGAAGAGTTATCAAGAAATTGCTGAAATAACTAAGCGTAGTCTGTCATCTGTTGAATCTGTTATGTTTAGAGCCAAAAAGAATTTACAAAATAGGCTAGGAAATTATTATAAAAATGAACATTAGCGCAAGTTTTTACAAACTTATGCATCTAAATAATTGATTATAACACGAGTATTTACAAAGATTAGTCCTAAGAAAGAATTATTTATAGCGAATAGTATGTGAGCATAAAACAGTAATAAGAAAAACACATGAAACTAAATTCTGAAATTAATAGAAAAGTGCAAGACACCTTTGATTCAATTGATTCTATAAAGGAAGTTGAGGTGTCTCCTTTTTTCAAAGAAAAAGTGATGCATCAAATTCGTAATGCTTCACACGACATACAAGATGCTACTTGGACTTGGTTTACTCCTAAAGTACAATTGGCTACTCTAGTCTGTGTAGTTGTTTTAAATATTATAGCATTAAATAGTTTAAAAGAAAGCACTTATAATGACAACGTAAGTAGTTTTGCGGAATCTTATGGACTACATACCAGTACAGAATCTTCTATATTAAATTAGTTATGAAGAAAAATACAATTTTATACATATTGATTATTTTCCTAATTGTTGCGAATGGATTTTTCTTATTTAATTATATGGGAAAAAGTAACAGTAACAGACCTAATAGACACCAAGGGAATAAAGATTTTATTGTTAAGGAGCTTGGGTTTAGTAATATACAACTAGAACAAGTTAAAGATAGAAGTAAAGAACATCATGAAAAGATGAGGCGTTTATCTGATGATATTAAAGCGTTAAAAGACAATTTATTTAGTAAGTTGACCGATGTTGGTGTAAATAAAGTGGATATTGATTCTATAACTTCTTTAATTGGTGCAAAACAAACAGAAAAGGAGAAGGAAATTTTTAATCATTTTAAAATGATTCAAGATATCGCCAATGAAGAGCAAAAGGAAAAATTTAAAAAAATATTAATAGATGCTTTACAGAGAGGTGATGTAGGAAACAAACCACCACCAAATGGTCCCGATGGTCACAGACCGCCACCTCACCAAGATAGAGGTCGTAGACCACCACCTCGGAATAAATAAATAGATAATTTTGTTTAAAGACCTTCAAAATTGGAGGGTCTTTTTTTTATGGTTTTTTTAACAAGAACATGCACAAGTTTAAAATAAAAAGTACATCAAAATACAGGTAAACTAAAATCAAAATAAATATGAAAACAAATAAATTAAAATTAACAACTACATTTTTAGTATTACTAATAAGTTTCACTGTTTTCTCTCAAGGACCTCCAAGAGGCGGCCAAGGAAGAGGTGGCGATAGGCAAGGTGGAGGACAACAAAGAGGTGGTCGACCAGATGCATCAGAGATATTAAAAATGTTAGATACGGACGATGATAATAAAATAAGTAAAGAAGAAGCATCAAAAGATAGAAGAGGTAAAATTTCTGAAGATTTTGATGAGATTGATGTTAATGAAGATGGTTTTATTGATTTAGATGAATTAAAAGCTTCTTTGGAAAACAGAAGACCTAAAAAGGTGTCTGCCAAAAAGGTGCTAAAAGAAGTTGACCAAAATGAAGACGGAAAGTTAAACGAGTTAGAAGTTTCAGCAAAAGATAGGCGTGAATTAATTGATAATTTTACTAAAATAGATACAAACGATGATGGTGAATTAGATATTGATGAACTAAAGGCTTTTTATTCAAAAAATACAGGCAAAAACAAAAGAAGAAGACAAAGAGATAATTGAATTTATAGGACTATAATTTAGTTTAATAAATAGCGATTTTGATAGGTTGGTTAAAAAGCATTTTAAATGAAACCACAAGTTTATATTTTTTTAAGCATCTAAAAATAAAATACTAAATATTAAAGCAATCAATAATATGAAAAATCTTTTTAAACTTTTACTATTAATTATAACAGGTTCTATATTGAGTTTAGCTTGCTCTAGCGATGATAACTCTACTTCATCAGATGATGGACCAGTGGGAGAACTTCATGCCGCATTTGCGGAATTCGATGTCGACTATACCGATATATATTTAGATGGTACCAATGTGGTTATTGAGACAGATGGTGTTCCAAATCATACAACTCCTTATTACAGTTCAACACATCCATTATATGTAGCACCGACAGTAACTAGTGAAGCACAAATGACACCAACAAGAATTGATACTTCTGGTCGTGATTTTGAAGCATCTTTAACAGTATCTTCAAGTCCACAAATGGCTAGTTCTACTACAGCAACTCAATTAGGTTCCATAGGTATTGCTGTTAGTGGTGCTTTTATTTTTAACGACCAAGAAGGTGCGGGTCCTTTGGATGGTGCTGCTGGTAGTTTAGATTATGTAGGAGCACATATTGGACCTAGCGTTTATCATTATCATTTAGAGCCTTTAGCTTTTTCTAATGATGATGAAAACTTAATAGGTATTATTTCTGATGGATTCTTTATCTATGGAAGAAAATGTAACTCCACAAATTCGTATCCAACAGATTTAGATGCTTCTGGTGGCCATACAAGTATAACACAACATGCGGGAGAGGCGGAATATCATTACCATGTTATTAATGAGGTTTACGGTTCGCTTGGACGATATTTATTATTCGCAGGACCTTATCAAGGCACACCAAATGCGATTAATTAATTTTTATATTTTATTCTTAACATGTATTTTTTTTGGTTGCAATAAGCAGTCAACTAAAGAATTACTTTTAACAAAAGACATGTCTGCAAGACGAGTAGAGAATATAGTTGTAGACAAAAAACAGATAAAGTTGAATTCGACTAAAGGACAATGGTTTTATGAAGACCAGCCCTTTAATGGGTATTCAGTTTCATATCATGAGAATGGTCTTTTAGCTGAGAAATCTGGGTTTTTTAATGGTAAGAGAGAAGGGGAATCTTATTCTTATTTTAATGATGGTACGATAAAAAAAGATGCTTTTTACAAAAAGAATAAACTCGATGGTGTGAAATTTAATTATTTTGAGAATGGTGAGTTGGTATCCGAATCTAATTATAACAATGGTAAAAGGCATGGCGTTCAAAAAATATGGTTTCCTAATGGTCAATTAGCGAAGAAGTTAAATTTCAATATGGGTAAGGAAGAGGGTTTGCAACAAGCTTGGTTAGAAAACGGAAGTCTTTACGTTAATTATGAAGCTAAAAATGGAAGGATATTTGGTATGTTGCGTGCTAATTCTTGTTATAAATTAGAAAATGAAAAAGTTGTTAAGGAGAAATAAATTTAAATTCGTTTTGGTATGCTTTATTCTTATTTTTCTGAGTTGTGTAAATGACACTAAAAATGAGAATATAAAGGCTATTGATACCAGTAGAGTAGACTATTTACCTTACTACGATGAAGAGTCATTTACACCAAATTGGTTAACTCCTGGAACAGAAGAAGAGAAACAGTTTCATAAAATACCAGATTTTGAATTGACAAATCAGTTAGGTGAAACGGTAACTCAAAAGACCTTTAAAAACAGGATTTATATAACGGATTTCTTTTTTGCTAGTTGTCCTGGTATTTGCCCTCAAATGACGAGACATATGTTTAAACTTCAAGAAGAGTTTAAAGAAGATGACGACATACTATTTCTATCGCATACAGTTACACCATCAAGAGATTCTGTTCCTGTTCTTAAAAACTATGCAGAGAAATATGGTGTCATAGATAATAAATGGCATTTGGTGACTGGTGATAAGTTAGATATCTACAATTTGGGTAGAGATCATTATTTTGTTGAAAATGATTTAGGTGAACCAAAGGATATAAATGATTTTTTACATACTGAAAATTTTTTACTCATTGATAAAAACAAACACATTAGAGGTATTTATAATGGATTGAATAGAGCATCTATGCAACAATTAATAATAGATGTAAAAGCATTAAAAGACGAAAACTAGAGTGATGATTTAGTTTTATTTGATTGATTATTGTTAATTTGAAAAGCTTTGTGATTATATCACAAAGCTTTTCTATTTTTAATGAAAATTAGTTTATGAAAAAATCGTTTGTTATTCTTGTAGCTGTTTTAATCATTATTGGACTTGGAAGTTGTAGTGTAAAAAAATACAATGAGCGCTTTGATAGATTATATGCTGTAAAAAAACAAGTTGTCATTGAAACTTTAGTGCAGGATTCTCTTTTGAATGTAAGAGCCATCGAGATTGTAGATTCAATAGGTCTTACTTATCTAAGTTCTAAAGGAAACTTAGGTGTAATTTTTGATGACAATTTTATAACTGGTGCAAAGTTGCCCAAACATATTCAGGTATCAATAAAAAGCGATTCACTTATACCCAACTTTAGAGCACTAGCAGCAACTGCTAAGAGTGGTTTTGGGATAAGTATAGGTTCACCTGCATTACTTTATAGTTTAGATATTGATGTAGAAAAAAATAAAATTGTTTATCAAGATAACCACTCAAAAGCCTTTTACGATTCTATGGATTTCTGGAACGACCAAGAAGGTATTGCTATTGGTGATCCAACAGACGACTGTATGAGTATAATCATTACACGAGATGGCGGTGAAACTTGGACAAAATTATCTTGCGACGATTTGCCAGAAGCGAAAGAAGGTGAGGCAGCTTTTGCAGCAAGTGATACTAATATTGCCATTGTAGGGGACCATACTTGGGTAGCTACAGGAGGGAAATCTAGCCGTATTTTATATTCGCCTGATAAAGGCTACACTTGGAACGTTTATGATACTCCGATCATACAAGGTAAAGAAACGACAGGCATGTATTCTATAGATTTCTATGATGAAATGAATGGCTTTGCAATAGGTGGAGATTACACGAAACCTAATGATACTTTAGCTAATAAAATAAGAACTAGTGATGGTGGTAAAACCTGGCAAGTTGTTGCAGATAGAAAAGGTCCAGGTTACAGAAGTTGCGTTCAATATGTTCCAAATAGTAATGGTAAGGAATTAGTAGCTATTGGTTTTAAAGGTATAGATTATAGTAATGATTTCGGAGATTCTTGGAAGCATTTAAGTGATGAAGGTTTTTATACGATTAGGTTTTTAAATGACTCCATAGCTTATGCTGCTGGTAATGGCAGGATAAGTAAACTAACTTTTAGGTAACAAAAAACAGCCAATCGGCTGTTTTTAATGTTTTTAATTTCTATTCTTATTGCGCTTTTCTCTGAACTCCCTTAGTCGTTCTAACAGCATTTTGTTAAACTGATCTTCAGCTCCTTTTAGCCTAATAATCTTTTTAGAAGATATGACTTCTTTTAAGTCCTCTACTAGTTTTAGTTTGGCTGTGTGTATTTCCTCTTCAGCTTTAATTAGTTTTTGTAATAACTCATCTGCTTGTTTATCAGAAATATCTTTGCCTTTTCGCATTGCCATTTTTATAGCTCTTAAATCAACAGATTTTATATTTTCGACTGTTTCTTCGTAAGCGTTATATATTGGCCAGAAGCCTTGCGCTTCATCAGAGGTTAAGTTTAATTTATCTGTAATAAATGCTATTTTTTGAGCTCTAATACGTTCTTTCATCTTTTCACCACCCTGAGCAAAGCTAGATGCGCTAATAAAGAATATTAGTATTGGTATAAATATTTTTTTCATGTCTTTTATTGTTCAATGATAGTTTCTATATCTGCATTTTCTAGAAGATAAGCTTCTAAATTATCTTCGTTGTAAGTTGTTTCAATTATTGTAAAATCTTCTTCTAAGATATCCGCATCAGTTAGTAATTGTGCTATCTCGTAACTATCTAAGTCTTGATCTTCTAAATAAGTTTCAACCATTTCCGCAGATATCTCATTAACATTTTCTTTATTGATGAATATTGCAAATAATAGTAATAATGATGCTGCAATTCCTGCTACGTAGTAGAAGTTTTTTCTACTCATAAGATGTACTATAGGTTTAACCTCAGTATCTAAATTCTTTAAAATATTATCTTCAACAGTGTCAAAATAATTTTTAGGCGTTGAATAACCCGAAGTCTCAATTTCTTCTATAAACTTCTTTTCACTTATGTGTTCAAAAATTTTCTCGTCAAAAGAGGCAAAGTATTTCTCAGGTGTTTTAAAACCAGTTGATTTAATATTATGTAGTTTATCTTTTTTCATTTGTATCTATGACTTCAAATTACTAAAATAGTTTAATCTGAAGTTAAAAAGGCTTCTATTTTTTTAACTGCAATATGATAGGAAGCTTTTAGAGCTCCTTCACTAGTATATAATATTTCTGACATCTCTTTGTATTTTAGATCGTCAAAATATTTCATGTTAAACACCATTTGTTGTTTCTGAGGTAAAGTAGCTATAGCTTTTTGTAATTTTAGTTGAATTTCATCGCCTTCAAAGTATACATCGGCTGTTAAGTTGTTAATCGCATTAGTTTGATGTTCTTCATTTGTGATTTGTAATCGTTTTGCATTTTTATTGATAAGTGTAATCGATTCATTAGTTGCAATTCTGTACAACCACGAAAATAACTTGCTATCACCTTTAAACTTGTCAATACTGCGATATACTTTTATAAACGTATTTTGTAGTACATCATCTGCATCGTCATGACTGATTACAATCTTTCTAATATGCCAATACAAGCGTTCTTTATAGAGTTGTAATAACTCTCTAAAAGCAGCTTCTTTAGTTAAAGGGTTTTTTAAACGTTCTATAAATTCCGATTCGGTATTCAAATAATTTACTTTGTTCTTTAGACTCTCTAAATTACTAAAAGTTTAATTGATTTTTTTAAAAATTAAACATTTGTAAGCTTTATTGATAATCAGAGTGTTATGGTTAAAATATTCGATTAAATGCAAAAAAAAGCGATAAAAAGCATTTTTTTCTTGCTTTGTACTATATTTTATTATATGTTTGACCCAGCTTAACCTATTAACCGTTATCAGTTCCCCAAATCTGATAACAAAGAAGAAGGATGTATTTAATTATACATCCTTTTTTATTTTATATGTTACATTTTTTGGTTTAAGGCTCGAAGCTCTGCATGTCCACAAGTTTTTTGTAAACACCATCTTTTGAGATAAGTTCTGAATGAGATCCTTGCTCTGCAATTTCACCTTTTTGCATTACAATTATTAAGTCTGCACTTTGTATTGTAGATAAGCGATGTGCTATAATGATAGAGGTTCTATTCTTCATCATATTTTCTATTGCATTTTGAACAATACGTTCGCTTTCGGTATCTAAAGCTGAGGTAGCTTCATCTAAAATCATTATTGGTGGATTCTTAAGGACAGCACGTGCTATATTAATACGTTGTTTTTGTCCACCAGAAAGTTTAGTACCAGAATCTCCAATATTAAAGTCTAATTTACCTTTTAAGTCTTTAACAAATTCCCATGCATTAGCGATTTTTAAGGCATTGATTATTTCTTCATCGCTCGCATTTTCTTTGCCTAATAAAACGTTATTTTTTATGGTATCGTTAAATAAAACAGAATCTTGGGTTACTAATCCTATTAAATCGCGTAGTGAATGTTTTGTAAGCCCTTTAATGTCTTCACCATCAATACTAATACTGCCCTCATTTACATCATAAAAACGTGTTACAAGATTAGAAATGGTGCTTTTTCCACTTCCAGATTGCCCTACTAAAGCTACACTTTTTCCTTTTGGTACTTGAAGTGAGAAATTTTTGAGAACGAGATCATCTTCATATTTAAATGAAATGTTGTTTAATTTTATTTCAGATTTAAAATCACTCTTGGTGATTGCATTTGGACTATCTTTTAAAGGGGATTCAGTATTTAATATTTCTAAAACACGTTCTGCAGCTGCATTACCTTTTTTAACACTATAGCTTGCTTTACTAATAGCCTTAGCTGGTGTTAGAATATTGTATGCTAGTCCCATAAATGTTAAGAACTGCTCGCCTTCAAGAGTTCCATCTACTAATACCATACGACCTCCAAACCATAATAAAACACCAATGACACCTATACCTAAAAACTCACTTGTAGGTTTGGCTAAGTTTGTTCTATTAAGAAGCGAATTTGAAAAATGAAAAAAGCGTTGAGTTGACCCTTGAAACTTTTTGTTAAAGATGGCTTCCATGTTGAAGCCTTTAATAACTTTTAGTCCTCCAAGAGATTCTTCTAATAAGGATAAAAAGTAACCTTGTTCCTTTTGTACCTTATCTGATTTTCTTTTTAAACTCTTTCCAATCAAAGAAATAATGATACCTGATATTGGAATGAATATGAATACAAAAACCGTAAGTTTTACACTTATAGTAAGCATAAATAAAATTGTAAAAATGATGGTGAGTGGTTCTCTAAACAGTAATTCTAAAATTGATAAAAATGAATGCTGAATTTCCAAAACATCTGTTCCTAGTCTTGCCATGATATCACCTTTTCTTTTTTCTGAAAAATAGGAAAGCGGTAATTCTATAGTTTTATCATAAAGCTCATTTCTAATATCTTTTAATGTACCATTTCTTAAAAATGTAATAAAATACATTGCTAGATAACTAAATATATTCTTAAGAAAGAAAACAATAAGAATTAGAATAATAACAAAGGTTAAAGCTTTTGAAGAATCATTGTCTGCTAGTTGACTAATATGATAGTTTAAATAGTCATTAAAATAAGTGGCAGCTTCAGTAAAACCATTATACGTAGGCTTTTCCATTAGTCTAACGGCATCTTTATCAAATAAAACATTTAATAATGGCATTAGTACCATAAATGATAAACCAGAAAATAAGGCGTAAAAGATATTCGCAATTATATTTAAAATCGCATAGCCTTTGTATGGTATCGCAAAGCGAAGTATTTGTTTAAAATAGTTCATTAAAGATTCATGCCCTTTAAAATGGCATCAATTCTGTTTTCCAATAATTGCTCCGTTTTAGCAAAATCAGACACATTGTCTAATTTTGTGTTCACACTGATATAGAATTTTATTTTCGGTTCAGTGCCACTAGGTCTCAGAGCTATTTTACTACCATCTTCTGTGTAGTAAATTAATACATTAGATTTTGGAATTTCAATGGCTTCTTCAGTATTATTGACAACGTCTTTAGCAATAGATAACTGATAATCTTCAATACGAATGACTTTAGAACCATTTACTTCTTTAAGTGGATTTTTTCTGGCATCAATCATCATTTGTTTAATTTCTTGGGCCCCTTCAATTCCTTTTTTTGTTAATGAAATTAAGCGTTCCTTAAATAAACCATGCTCAAAATACAAGTCTATTAAAGCTTGATACATCGTTTTACCGTTAGCTTTTGCCTGTGCTGCAATCTCACAAGCTAAAAGTGTAGAGGTAACTGCATCTTTATCGCGAACAAAATCTCCAACCATAAAACCAAAACTTTCTTCACCACCTCCAATAAAGTCGAGGTTAGGGAAATCTTTTATCATTTTAGCTATCCATTTAAAACCCGTTAGGCCAATTTTGCATTCCACGTCATACGCATTAGCTAAAACAGACATCATTGGTGTAGAAACTATTGTAGAGGCCACAAATTGTTTTCCATTAATTTTAGCTTCATTTTCCCACTGTTTTAAAAGAAAATCGGTCATTAAAATCATGGTTTGGTTTCCGTTAAGAATCACCAACTCATTTTCTAAATTTCTTGTAACTACGCCTAGACGATCACAATCTGGATCCGTACCAATAACAATATCACCATCTACTTTTTCTGCAAGAGCCATAGCCATTTTGAGCGCTTCGGGTTCTTCGGGATTTGGTGATACCACTGTAGGGAAATCTCCATTGGGTTCGCGTTGTTCTTCAACAATATTTACGTTTGAGTAACCTGCGCGTTTAAGTGTTTCTGGTATTGCTGTAATAGATGTCCCATGAAGAGAAGTGAAAACTACATTTAAGTTAGCTTTAGCTTCAGTAGAAGTATTGAAACTTCCGTTTTTTACTGAATTATCAATAAATACATCATCAATATCTTTACCTATATACTGAATTAAATCATTATTTGCTTCAAATTTAATCTCAGAATAATCTAATCTGTTAATTTCGGCTATAATTGCAGAATCTTGGGGTGGTACTAATTGTCCACCATCTTGCCAATATACCTTGTAACCATTATATTCTGGTGGGTTGTGTGATGCTGTTAATACAATACCACAATGGCAGCCTAAATGTTTTAATGCGAAAGATAACTCTGGTGTTGGTCTTAAATCTTCAAATAAATACACCTGAATCCCATTAGCCGAAAATACATCTGCCACAACCTTTCCGAAAGTTTTACTATTGTGTCTACAATCGTACGCAATAGCCACTTTTACTTTTTCATTTGGGAATGATTCTTTTAGGTAATTACTCAAACCTTGTGTGTTTTTACCTAAAGTATATTTGTTAATACGATTAGTACCTAATCCCATTATACCGCGCATTCCACCAGTCCCAAATTCTAAATCCTTATAGAAGCTCTCCTCAAGTTCTTTGGGATTTGAAGCAATAAGATGTTTGATCTCTTCTTGTGACTCCTTATCAAAAGTTGGTGTCAACCAAGTATTTACACGTTCTAGAATTTCTGGTTTAATGTATATCATGGATAAAAGGTTTAAATAACAAAAATAAACAATTCGCAATTTGAAACTGTCTTTAGTATGTCAAAATCTAAACGGTTACGCCAAATTTAATTTGTCTTTAATAAAATAGCGTTGCTGTTGTCTTTTAGATCGTAAAACAAGTTCGCCTAAAAAACCAGCAATGAAGAATTGCGAACCAATAATCATAGTAGAAAGTGCTAAATAGAATTGAGGTCGTTCTGTAATGAGTCTTCCTGTTGGGTTGAAAAAAAGTTTGTCTAATCCTAGATAGAATGCAAATCCAAAACCGATAATAAACATAATCACTCCAAGTGAACCAAACAAATGCATTGGTCGTCTACCAAAACGTGAAACAAACCAAATGGTTATTAAATCTAAAAAACCATTTATAAATCGATTCATACCAAACTTAGTTTTTCCGTATTTGCGTGCTTGGTGTTTCACTACTTTTTCACCAATTTTAATAAAACCTGCATTTTTTGCTAATACTGGAATATAACGATGCATCTCGCCATAGACATCTATGTGTTTTACGACTTGATTAGTGTAAGCTTTTAAACCACAGTTAAAGTCATTCAATTTAACACCAGAAGTGCGTCTTGCTGCCCAATTGAATAGTTTTGAAGGTAGGTTTTTAGAAAAATAAGAATCATAACGTTTCTTTTTCCAACCAGAAACTAAATCAAAACCGTCATCAGAAATCATTCTGTATAAATCAGGAATTTCCTCAGGATTATCTTGTAAATCCGCATCCATGGTAATAACCACATCGCCTTTAGTTTCAGCAAAACCTGCATGAAGTGCTTGAGACTTCCCAAAGTTTTTTAGAAACCTGAGTCCTTTTACATTTGGGCTAATTTCAGAAAGTTCAGAGATGACTTTCCATGAATTGTCAGTACTACCATCATCAATAAATAAAATTTCGTAAGAAAACTGATTGGATAGCATCACTGATACTATCCAATCGTGTAATTCTTTTAAAGAGTCTTCTTCGTTAAGTAGTGGTATAACTACTGATATATTCATATTGATGTTGTCTAATTTCTAGACTTCAAAAATAAAGAAATTATTTAAGGCGTTGCTATGAATTATTTTTCATTACTAATCCACCGATAAGCGAGTAGATCAAACCGAAAAACAGACTCATTGCTGTCCAACCTGCCGATGCAGCTGCTGGACTAGAGAACATTTCTATCCATTTTAAACTTTGCTCAACCTGTTCTTCAGTAACATTTGGACTTTCAAGCATTTTATCTTTTGCTACTTCTATAGCTTGCGCTGTGAATTCAGGATCTACTACATAATTAAATACGAATATCCACACTACATACACTAGAGCACTTACAATAGCAATAGCCAATCCAACTTTCATCGCATCTCCAAGACTTAATACATTTGCATTACTTTTTTTGTATTGACTTATGCCATACATAATCATAACAGGAAATGCAATATAGTAAATAAAGACAGGCCACTGTACGCCTTCCAATGTCATTCCTGTAACATACATTATAACAGAAATACTTAACATAATAAGACCTAAAATTAGACCATAATTTAATGCAAATTTGCCTGTTGTTGGTTTTTGATGTTCCATAATTAAGATGAGTTTTTAGTTAATTGACTAGTTAGTACTCAAAGTTACACAATTGTTACATATTTTGGTGAAATAAAAAGTATTAAAAAGATTGTACATTTATAAAAAATACTTAAATTTGCACCTCGAAAAAATCGAATTTATTTAAAGCATTTAGTGATGAAAGCAGGTATACATCCAGAAAATTATAGATTAGTAGCGTTCAAAGATATGTCTAACGATGACGTGTTTTTAACTAAATCTACAGCAGATACAAGTGAAACTATTGAAGTTGATGGTGTTGAATATCCATTAGTAAAATTAGAAATTTCTAGAACATCACATCCTTACTACACTGGTAAATCGAAATTAGTAGATACTGCTGGTCGTATTGACAAGTTCAAAAACAAATACGCTAAGTTTAAGAAATAAGCATTTTTTATTATATACATTAAGCCTTCAGGATTTACCTCGAAGGCTTTTTTGTTTTCTGTAATTAAGTTACTTTTGGAAGGCAAAAAAACTTTAAACTTAAGATGAACTATATATTATTTGATGGTCCATATCGTAATAATCTATTACCATTTACATATACAAGACCGGTTGCAGATATTAGAGTTGGTATTTTAACAATTCGCCAGAAATGGGAGTCGTTTTTAGAATATACCACTACAACAGTTACTGAAGATTACCTATCAGATAAATTTCCGATGGTAGAAATGGAAGATAACATTATGATAAATGCTTCTTTTTTACCAAACATGGAGGTTGTTGAAGTTGTTAAAAACTTAAGTCATAATCAGGCTTTGTTTAAAGGTGAAGATGTAATTGCATTTTTTACTAAAGAAGGTGAAGAAGTTAAAGATTTCTCAACGTTTGAAGCAGTTGAATTTGCTGGTGATATTTTAACGATAGAAAATACTTGGGATATTTTTTCCAAGAATGGAGACGCAATAATTGAAGATTTTAACTTAATAACTAAAGGTAGGAAGTCGCAACCAATACCTGCCACAGTAAATACTATTAATCCTGAAAATATCTTTATCGAAAAAGGAGCGACCTTAAACTTTGCTACTCTAAATGCAAGCTCTGGACCTATTTATATTGGTAGAGATGCCGAAGTTATGGAAGGTTCTATGGTTAGAGGTCCTTTAGCACTTTGTAATAATGCAACTTTAAAGCTGGCAAGTAAAATATATGGGCCAACTACTATCGGACCGCACAGTAAAGTAGGTGGTGAGGTTAATAATTCTGTCCTATTTGGTTTTTCTAATAAAGGACACGATGGTTTTTTAGGAAACTCAGTTTTAGGTGAGTGGTGCAATCTTGGTGCAGATACAAATAATTCTAACCTAAAGAATAATTATGCAGAAGTTAGACTTTGGGATTACCAAACCAAAGGCTTTGCCAAAACAGGATTACAATTTTGTGGACTTATGATGGGAGACCATAGCAAATGCGGAATTAATACTATGTTTAATACTGGTACAGTTGTTGGTGTAAGTGCTAATATCTTTGGAAGTGGTTTTCCTCGCAATTTTGTCCCAAGCTTTTCTTGGGGTGGAAGTAAAGGTTTCGTAACATATAAAACCAACAAAGCATTTGAAGTTGCTGAAGTGGTTATGGCGAGACGTAAAGAAGAATTTACAGCTAAGGATAAATCTATTTTAGAACACATTTTTGAAGAAACAAAACAATATAGAAGAGAATAACATGATACTAAACCCCAAATTTACAACACTACTTTTTTTATTAACCTTAACCTTCGGATTTTCTCAAAGCAAAGATGTTGAGGTAAAAAAACTCGAAATTAATAACAAATTAGATCATTTTGCAGCGCGTGTTGTTAAGGATAAAATCTATTTTAGTTCTAATTTGGTTACTAAAAGGGGACGCCCAATATTAGATAAATATGCACAGCAACTTTTTGGCATTTATGAAGGCGTAGCAGACGAAGATGGAGAAATAAAGGATGCAAAGCTAATTACCAGGCCTGAAGTAGGTATGTCTAATATGTCAGTAGCAACATATTCAAAAGATGGAAAGTTTATGTATTTTACATCTAACCATACAATAAAGGGTGAAAATAAATTACAGGATAAGAATACTTTCAACCTATTAATTCAACGTGCAGAATACGTTGAAGGAAAAGGTTGGACCAATTTTACGACCTTACCATTCTGTGAACCAGATTTTAATTTTGCACATCCTGCTTTGAGTCCAGATGGCTTAACGCTATACTTCATTGCTGATATAAAAGGTACAAAAGGAAAGTCAGATTTATACAAAGTCTCAGTCTCTAATCATGAGACTTATGGTGAAGTCACAAAATTGGACGAAACTATAAACTCATCTCGAACAGAGATTTTTCCATTTATCAGTTCGGATAATAAACTATATTTTTCTTCAAATAGACGTGGAGGAAAAGGTGGTATAGATATTTATAGTTACGATTTAGAATCTTCTGATGCTGAACAAAAACCTGTGTCTTTAGATAAGCCAATTAACAGTATTGGTGATGATTTTTCTTTTTTCTTAAATGATGATTTGACAACAGGATATCTATCATCAAGGCGGTTGAGAGGAGAAGGAGGAGATGATCTTTATTATTTCTCTAAGTTTTAGTAGTTAGTCTTTCTAACTGCTTTGAGTTCTAATAGATTAGTAGCGTTTATACCTAAGCCCTTCACACTTTTTCTAGTAAAACGAACTACTTCATCATAAAACATAGGAACTATTGGTGCTGACGCCATAATAATAGAATCCATTTTGGTATAGAGTTGTGTGCGCTTATCTGAATCGGTCTCTAAGAAAGCCGCTTCATATATGCTGTCGAATTCATTATTGTTATAATGCGTATAATTCGGTCCTTTTGGCGCAAAATTTTTACTGTAATAGAGTGACAAATAGTTCTCCGCATCAGGATAATCTGCAACCCAACTTGCTCTAAAGAAATCTAATTGTCCGTTGGCTTTTCCATCTTTCAAACTTGAAGCTGGTATCACATCTACATTAACATTCAATCCTGTTTTTTGTAACTCACGTTGAATAAACTCGCAGAAGCTTAGATAATTACTCGTTGTAGTCAACGTTATTTCTGGATTTTCAATTCCGGTTTCAGACTTAAACTCAGATACTAATTGTTTGGCTAATTCTGGTTGATAGGTATAACCAATCGAATTATCAAAACCTGGTAAGCCTTTTGGTATAAAACCACCATTTGCAGGAACACCAATACCATTTCGCAAATAGGTTATCATTTTGTTTCTATCAAAACCTAGATTTATAGCTTTTCGTAATTTTAATGCTTGGATTTCTGAAACCTTAGTTTCCATATAAAAAGCCAAATATTCTGTATTTAAATAAGGACCACGTATCATATCAACATCTTTGATATAAAGTGATTTTAACTTTCCATCTGAAGTTAAAATTTCATCTTTATAAGATGCATCTAAACCAGATACGAAATCAATATTTCCTTGTGCGAATTGTAAAAATTCACTTTGTTTATCTGGTAGAAATGTAATAGCAATAGCTTCGAGATAAGGCAAAGAATTCCCATCCTTATCAACCTCAAAATAGTTGTTGTTTCGTCTAAAAACGAGCTTTATATTTTCTTCCCAACGCTTAAATTTAAAAGGACCTGTGCCAATAGGATGCGATCTAAAATCATTGCCATAATGTTCCACAATTTCCTTTGGAACAACGGAGCAATATTTCATTGTCAATAGTCCTAAAAATGCAGGAAATGGCTGAGTTAATTTTATTTGAAAAGTAGAATCGTTAATTGCAGAAAAGTGGTCTACTTTATTTAGCACCCAACTACCAGGTGAAGCCAAAGCTTTATCTTTTAACCGATTGAAACTATATACAAAGTCAGAAGCATTTGCAGTGCGAGTAGAATCTGTTCCAAATAATTTGTGCTTGTGAAAAAAGACGTTGTTCCTTAAGTTAAATGTGTATGTTGTTGCACTATCAGTAATTGTCCAATTTTTCGCAATACAAGGCTTTACATTGAGTTTATCATCCATTTGCACCAACCCGTTAAATAATTGATGGTTAGCCCAATTATCTGCATTATCTTTAGAAAACGCGGGATCTAGTGAACCAATGTTTTTGTGTTCATTGTATCTAAAAACGAGGTGGTCTTTATTTATATCCCTGTCACTGCCACATGCAATAAAAAGAAACACAAAACTAACGCAGCAAAGCTTATTTCTGACTAATCTAAAATATTTTAATGCTCCTAACATAATTAACCTTCTGGAAGTGATTTCCACTTTTTAATATTTTTAGAATAAAAGAATATAAATATAATACCAAGTGCAAAAAGGACATAACTCCAGTTAAAACCTAGACTTTCTATTAGCGTATCGCACTTATAATTTCCTAGAGAATAATCTAAACTATTTCTACAAGCTTCTTCTTGATGCATTGAGATAATTCCAATGATTAGAAATAACAATAAAGGAAATCCAAGTATTGAGATGTTGAGGCAAATAGCTACAATAAGCTTTTTAGTAGTTTCAATAAAAAATATGGGTATCGCTAAAATAATTAAACTGATAATTAAAACGATATATAATATAAAGTAGGATATAATATCATCATAATCTCGCATTATATAAAATAGTAAGGCAGTGAGTAATGATATAAATAATGCCAATACACCTATAGTTAACACACTAAATAAAAGCGGTTTTAATCCAGTAATCCTAAACATAAAAATTACACATGCCAAAAAGAAGGTAAGCCACATAAAAAAGTGAATACTTTCCATAAATGGATTGCTTGCCTTTATCTCTTCAATATTTTCAAAAACATTACTAAGCTTATTATGCTCTAAATGATAATCTGTGACATAGTCTGTGTAGAACTTCTCATATTTGGTTTGCTCTAACGAAATTGCTGTTTCATATTCATATTTGGTTTTTGGAATGGTGCGTATAAAACTTCTGACTTCAAAATTGCCAGGATTATAAACCAAATTAAACCATTGGTCAGCTGTTATATTATTTGGAATTTTATAATAGTTTGAAAATTTTAAAAAGTCTTCGAGTAGCTTTTTAATTTCATCTTTATCATTTCGTTCTAAAAGTTCATAATTTCTCTTATTTCTCAACTGATGTCTAATCGAGTATTTTGGATTATAGTTGTAACTGTAATCGTCATACTCCGAATATAGTTGGTGATTAAAATTATAATGATCAACGATTAGTGCATCATGCCTCGATATAAAAAAAGTGGATGAAGCATTGTAATAGCTTGGTTTTGCAGTTTTAATGAATGGCTTTACGTTAACAACGGTATCTTTGAAATATAAAACTCTTAAAGTGTCTTTAATCTTACTGTAAACGAGTTTAAAATTTGTGCTATCTGAATTATCTATTGTATTCTGATAAGCGTAAGAATAGCGATCAGTTAACGGTACTTCTTTAGTGTAAAGCGAATAAAACTGATAGTATTTGTCTCCAAATTCTAAATAAGCTTCGTCAAAATCAATAAATTCATTTAGTTTTTCACAGTATAATTCATAGAAAGGTTTTGGGTATCTTCGATTATCAATAGTATAATCAGATACATTTTCAGAAAAGAATAGGGCAGCGTCATTTGCAATTTCAATTTCTTTATTGATTTGTGCATCATTATAAGTTGAGGCAATGTAAGTCTTTAAACCATATTGGTAAGATAAATAGAACGTGCTACAACTAAAGATAATAATTGCATAAGCAAAAAATTGCCCAAATAATTTAGAACCACTTGTTGGATAAAAGTTTTTAAACCCATTATTCTTAAACATATAAATAAGCCAAACAACAAGAAGTAAGATTGAGATTATTATAGATAAGAATACTGTTCCGTTTTTGAAAAAGATACTTATAATACTACGTTCATGTAAAGTTTCAGGGTTTGTGAGCGTAATGAACCCAAACATAAAAAATATAACATGTAGCATTAATGCAATGAGCAACATCCAGGCAAGTCTAGTGTTCCAAATCGTTGGAAATCGCTCTAATAAATACTGGTTGGTGTTGTATATAAATTTTTTCATTTATGTGTAATTAGGATACAAAAAAGCGTCTTGTGGATTTTGTAATATTTCTAGTATAGGTTACATCTACTTTATGTTTGCCTAGTGTTTCTAGTACACTATAGAAGGTCATATCTGCTTTAAAATAAGCAACATAAATTCCTCCATTATATATTAATTTCTCCAAATGCAATCCTTCAAAAATTGATAGCAAAGTCTCGCGATTAGCCTCACAATCTATTTCAACGATGAGTTGATGTTTTTCTTCTTTAACTTCAGCTTTGTTGTCTTTGTATTTACCATTTTTTAGATAAATAACTTTATCTGATATCTTTTCAACTTCATATAGTTGTTGAGAACTAAGAATTAAAGCAATCGGATTATTGATTGAGTTACACATCGATTTTAAATCTTCTAAAATAACTTGCTGTGCTAAGACATCGAGATTTGCTAGAGGTTCATCTAGTAGCAATAATTCTGGTTGTCTTAGTAATGTTCTGGCGAGTTCAAACCGCATTTTGTAACCAGAAGAGAGCTCATTCCATTTGAGGTGTTTGTAATTCCATAGCCCAAAACGTGCAATCATCATTAAGACTCTCGTTTCGTTTTCATCTGGTGGAATGCCGTAGCTGGAAAGCACAAATTTGAGGTTGTCTTTTAAGCTTCCATACCATTTTTGTGTGCGTTGTGGAATGTAAACTAAGTTGGTACGTAAATCGTAATCAGAATTATATGCCTTATCAAATCTAAAATCTAATTCACCAGTATTATATTTTAACTCCTTTGCTAAAACTCTCAATAAGGTAGTTTTACCATTCCCATTTTCACCAACAAGACCATAAACTTCACCTTTTCTAATTTCAACAGAAATCGGCCCAAGTTTAAAACGGTTGTGACCATAACTTTTGGTTAGATCTGTACCAATTACTACTGGATTATTAATATCATATTCGGTAATGGGAAGTTTAGAAACACGTTCTAATATTACAAGTGACTTTTCTATGAGTTCATCTTCTTTTTCAGGAAATTGTTCCTTCCAATCGGTCAATGCAATAACCTCTTTGTAGATATCTAAATCTTGAGTATCAATGACACAATCCATTAATTTTCGATAGCCAAGAACGGTATCCTTATTTTTAAAAAAGGAAATAACCTCCTTTATTCTAGCTTCTGCTTTAGACATATACTTGTATATTATTGATTTTTAACGTTAGAGGGAATCAATACATTGCAAGACGTCTAGCAATTATGTAAATTTGCGCACTCTAAATTAGAACCGAGTAAATATAAATTATTAAAAATCCTGAACCAAGTTTGAAATAACAAAACATGGAACAAAAAAAAGTCGCATTTTATACCTTAGGTTGTAAACTTAATTTTTCCGAAACTTCTACGATAGCAAGAAGTTTTGAGGATGAGGGTTTTAATCGTGTGGATTTTAAGCAGAAAGCAGATATCTATGTTATCAATACATGTTCTGTAACTGAAAATGCAGACAAACGTTTTAAAACCATCGTAAAACAAGCACAAAATATAAATCCTGATGCTTTCGTTGCTGCGATTGGTTGCTATGCTCAACTGAAGCCAGAAGAATTAGCAGATGTTAATGGGGTAGATTTGGTTTTGGGTGCTACTGAAAAATTTAAGATCACTGATTATCTAAATGACTTAACCAAAAATGACTTTGGGGAAGTACACTCTTGTGAAATTGAAGATGCAGATTTTTATGTTGGTAGCTATTCAATAGGAGATAGAACCAGAGCGTTTCTAAAAGTACAGGATGGTTGTGATTATAAGTGCACCTATTGCACAATTCCTTTAGCTAGAGGTATTTCTCGTAGCGATACTATGCAAAATGTGTTGAATAATGCTAAAGAAATTTCAGAGCAAGGTATTAAAGAAATTGTACTTACAGGTGTAAATATCGGAGACTACGGTAAAGGCGAATTTGGTAATAAAAAACATGAGCATACCTTTTTAGATTTAGTAACTGAACTTGATAAGGTAGAAGGAATAGAACGTTTAAGAATCTCGTCTATTGAGCCTAATTTATTAAAGAATGAAACGATTGATTTAGTATCTAAATCACGAGCAATTGTACCTCATTTTCATATACCATTGCAGAGTGGAAGTAATGAGCTTCTTAAAAAGATGAAACGTCGTTACATGAAAGAATTGTACATAGATCGTGTTGTTAAAATAAAACAAGTAATGCCACATGCCTGTATTGGTGTGGATGTGATAGTAGGTTTTCCTGGGGAAACAGATGAGTTATTCCTAGAAACTTATAACTTCTTAAATGAACTAAATATATCTTATTTGCATGTGTTCACCTATTCGGAACGCGATAATACGGAAGCTACCTTAATGGATGGAGTTGTATCTAAAAATGTAAGAGCAAAACGAAGTAAAATGCTAAGAGGGTTATCTGCAAAAAAGAGAAGAGCATTTTACGAAAAGCAATTAGGTACAGAAAGAACTGTTTTATTTGAAGGTGAAAATAAGGAGGGTTATATCCATGGGTTTACAGAAAACTATGTAAAAGTAAAAGCACCATGGAATCCGGAGTTGGTAAACACACTTCACAAGGTGTGTTTAACTAGGATTGATGAGGATGGCTCAGTAAGGTTCAACTTTATTGAATCTTTAGTGTCATAATATAAAAAAATCCGAAGCTTAGAGTTTCGGATTTTTTTATGATGTATTTATTTTTAAATTATATACGAATACCAACTGGTAGCATACGCTTATATTTTCTATTTCGTCTTACAAATTTTGCAATTTCAGGACTTGTTGGTACTACACTAATGTTACGTTCTTTAATATTGCTAAACACTAAGTCAATAAAGTCTAATTCAAACTCATCTGTTCTTATAGTGTCAGGAATAATCATTTTCGTTAAGAATATCTTTCGTTCTTGTAAAGAATATTCAATAATAGCCATGTCGTTGTCAACCTTTAATTCAAATTGACGGAGAAATTCATTGTCAATCAGTTCAGCAGTTTCAGTCATAATTTCTTAATTTAAGATTAGCGGTTGGCGTGTAGATACTATAATTTATATAGTTTTGCTGTGCAAAGGTACAAAAAATCTGTGAAAGTATGAGTTTACAGATGTTAAAACCTTAAATTGTAATCAATTAAGACATTTTTGTTAAAGAGTTTTAAGCCCAATGAATACTAAAATAACACATGTATATTTAATGCCAGGAATGGCAGCAAATCCAACTATATTCGAACATATTGAGTTGCCAAAAGCACAATATGAAATTCATTGGTTAGCATGGCAAATCCCTGAAAAAACTGAAACACTCCAAGCTTATGCAAAGCGTATGTGCAAATATATTAAGCATGAAAACATTGTTTTATTAGGTGTTTCGTTTGGTGGCATTTTGGTTCAAGAGATGAGTAAATATCTAACATTAAAAAAACTCTTTGTGGTTTCTAGTGTTAAATCACATCATGAGCTACCAAAACGATTTAAACTTATTAAATATACTAAAGCCTATAAAATTCTACCAACGCAGTTGGTGAGCAATATAGATTTATTAGCTAAATATGCTTTTGGTGAAACTATTAAAAAGCGAGTAGATCTCTATAAAAAGTATCTTTCTGTAAGCGATAAAACGTATTTGGATTGGGCGATTAAGCAAGTGGTATGTTGGGATCAGGAAGAACCGCATCCTGATGCTATTTACATTCATGGTGATAAAGACATTGTTTTTCCTCATTCTTGCGGTGGAAATTGTATTGTTATTAAAGGCGGAACACATATCATGGTAATCACAAAATTTAAGTGGTTTAATGAAAATTTACCTAGACTTATAGAGTCCTGATTTTGAAAGAATTAAATAGATTTCGCATAATCATTTTGAAGTTTATGAGGTATTAGTTACATTGTGAAAAAATAAACGCCATGCAAATCTTAAAAAACACCTTAGCTATAATTGGAGTCATCTGTGTATCAGGCCTTTTTATATTCTCAATGCAAAAAGCACCTTCAGATAAAACTTTAGGAAAAGAACAACCAATTATCAACGATTATAATGTCTATGCTTTAGAGATGCCAGAAGGCATAAACTTTGCAGGAGAATTAGTGCCTGTGGAGAATGCTGATATTTACGAGCGTATGGATAGAGAACTCTTAGTTAACACTTATTGGCAATCAAATGGCTTATTGATGTTTAAACGTGCTCAAAAATATTTTCCAATTATTGAACCAATATTAGAAAAGAATGGTGTGCCAGATGATTTTAAGTATTTGGCGGTTATAGAAAGTGGTTTAGTTCAAACAGCAAAATCACCAGCTGGAGCAAGTGGTGTTTGGCAAATAATGAAAGCCACAGGAAGAGAAAACGGATTAGAAGTAAACGCCAATGTTGATGAGCGTTATAACTTAGAAAAAGCTACAGAAGTAGCCTGTAAATATTTAAAGAAGGCCAAAGAAAAATTAGGGTCTTGGACAGCTGCTGCTGCTGCTTATAATGCTGGAAATGCCGGTATTTCAAGGCGCTTTAAAGAACAAGGTGTTTCGGATTACTATGATCTACTACTTGGTGAAGAAACGGGTCGTTATGTATTTAGGATTGTAGCATTGAAAGAAATACTTTCAAATCCAGATAAATATGGTTTTAATTTCAATAAAAGCGATTTATACAAACAAGTGCCTACTTATAAGGTAGAAGTTGATACAGCTGTAACTAGTTTTTCTAAATTCGCAAAGCGTTTTGGAATTAATTATAAGATTTTAAAGTTGCATAACCCTTGGTTGAGAGAGCCACATTTAAATAATAAATCGAGAAAATCCTACACTATAGAAATACCAAAAGAAGGTTACTACAGTGCTAAACCTTAATATTTGGATTTCGTAAAAAATCATATTTGGCAGATACTAGTAGGATTAAACTATATTTTAGCCCTTTCCGCCATATTCACTATTTTATTTAAAAGAATAAATCCAACAAAGACACTAAGTTATATTATTGTTTTGTTGGTTTTTCCTTTTGTAGGCTTGTTAGTATATTATCTGTTTGGACAAGAGTACCGTAAATCAAAAATTTTCGACAGAAAGAATGTTCTCAATCAATCGATTATTAAAAAGGTTCAAGAGGAATTAGAGTTAGACACTAAAAGTATTAATGAAGTAGATGAACTTTTAGATGAAAAGTCAAAGCTTATTCCTTTATTGTATAATAGCGAAAAGTCAAAAATGACAATTAATAATGACGTTAAACTCATTATAAATGGAGATGAAAAATTTAAATTACTTTTTGAGGATATAAAGGGAGCAAAACATCATATACATCTCGAGTATTTTATAATTAAAGATGATAAGATTGGTACAGAAGTCTTAAATCTACTTTGCGATAAGACCAAAGAAGGTGTTGCTGTAAGAATTGTTATAGATGACGTCGGTAGCTCTATTTCTTCTACAATGAAACAAAAATTAAAGGATTGTGGTATAGAAATGTACTCCTTTATGCCAGTATTGTTTTCTAAATTCACTGGTCAAATGAATTACCGAGATCACAGAAAAATTATAGTTATCGATGGTTATATAGGATATGTTGGTGGTATTAATATATCAGATGCATATGTTAATGCGAATAACAGTCGTTATTGGCGAGATACGCATTTAAGGATTGTTGGCGAGGCTGTAAAGCCCTTGCAAATTTTGTTTTTTACAACTTGGGATTTTGCTAGTGAGGATAAATTACAAATTTCAAAAACTTATTTTCCAGATCATAATTGTAAAAAAGAGGTTCCATTACAAATTGCTGCGAGTGGACCAGATACAGATTGGTCTAACATCATGGAGGCTATATTTGTAGCTATAACTAATGCTGAAGACTTTATTTATATTACTACACCTTATTTTATTCCTAATGATGAAATTGTTACTGCACTGCAGGTTGCAGCAAGAAGTAATATAGAAGTTAAACTTATTGTCCCAAAAAAATCAGATTCTTGGGTCGCAGAATATGCTACTAACTCTTATATAGAGCAATTATTGGAGGCAGGAGTTGAGGTTTATCTTTATAAAAAAGGATTTGTTCATGCCAAAACCATGGTAGTCGACGGAGTATTTGGAACTGTTGGTACAGCAAATATGGATTACCGAAGCTTTAATATTAATTTTGAAATTAACGCCTTAGTTTACCATAAAGAGTTTGGTGGACAGTTGGTAGAATTATTTAATGATGATCTTAAGGATTCTGAAAAACTAGATTATCAATCGTGGAAAAATCGCTCAAAAAAAACAAAGATTATAGAAGCATTGGCGAGGCTTGCTGCGCCATTGTTATAATATTTTACCTTCTGCTTCTACGATTTTGTCTAGAAGAAGTAGGTTGACCATATTGTTGTTTTGGTATCACTGCTTTCTTCATCTGCTGCTTCATCATTTTAATCTGATCTGCCAACATATCTCTTTTATCTAGCTTGTCTGCTTCAGCTAATAATTTTTGTGCTTCCTGTTTTCTTCGCTTAGAAAATGCGATACCAGCTAAGTTTAGTTTTGCCATAGCTAAATCATGATCCATAGATAAACCTAAACTAATAGCTTTTTTAAAGTATTTTTCGGCTTCGTTCATATTGGTTTGAGAAACCATAATTCCATTTAAATAATTTAAATAGCCTTGTTGCTTTTTTACCAGCGCTCCTTCTGGATTTTTGATTTTATCTAACCATTTTTTTGCACCAGGAAAATCTTGCTTCCTAAGTCTTAAAAAAGCTAATAAAATCATTTCATTCTTAAAGTATAAGAAAATAAATATTGTAGAAAGCAGAATGTACATGATGCCGTTGCCTATTTCACCTTCAATGAATTGATATACTGCGAAGGCAATAATTAAAGCGGCAATGACTAATTTTATATTTTTGTTGAACATGTTGTGCGTATTTTTGCAGTGCGCAAAGGTAATAAAATTCTATATAAAAATTTTTATTTTACCATTTGCTAAAGTAAAAACTTGTTGTATATTTGCACGCAGTTTTGAGATAGCACTCAAACATAAAAAAAGATTTTAAGATTCTAAAAATATAAGACAATGCCAAAAAGAACGTTTCAACCGTCAAAAAGAAAGAGAAGAAACAAACATGGTTTCAGAGAGAGAATGGCTTCTGCTAACGGAAGAAAAGTTTTAGCACGTAGAAGAGCTAAAGGTAGAAAGAGATTGTCTGTATCTTCAGAAACAAGACATAAAAAATAATGATTAACAATTGTTAATATTTTAAAGACGTTACTTAGGTGTAACGTCTTTTTTTGTATCCTATTGATAACTATTTTTGCTCACCATAAAATTTTAACTCATGCCAAAAGACAAAAACATTAAATCTATCTTACTTATTGGTTCTGGTCCAATTATTATAGGTCAAGCCTGCGAATTCGATTATTCAGGTTCACAAGCTTTACGTTCACTCAGAGAAGATGGAATAGAAACGATTCTTATCAATTCTAATCCTGCAACTATAATGACTGATCCTACAATGGCAGATCACGTTTATTTATTGCCGTTGAATACGAAATCTATTATAAAAATTTTAAAAGAACATCCTCAAATTGATGCGGTTTTGCCAACGATGGGAGGACAAACGGCATTAAATCTTTGTATTGAAGCTGATGAAAAAGGAATTTGGGAAGATTTTGATGTAGATATCATTGGAGTAGATATTGATGCGATAAATATCACTGAGGATAGAGAAAAATTTAGAGAATTAATGCTGAAAATTGGTGTAGGTATGGCACCACAAGAAACGGCAACTTCATTTTTAAAAGGAAAAGAAATAGCTCAAGAATTTGGTTTTCCTTTATGTATTAGAGCATCATTTACTTTAGGCGGAGCAGGAGCTTCTATAGTTTACGATGAAGAGGAATTTGATGAATCCTTAACCAGAGGATTAGAAATTTCTCCTATCCATGAAGTAATGATTGATAAAGCGTTATTAGGTTGGAAAGAATATGAGCTAGAATTATTGAGAGATAAAAATGATAATGTTGTCATCATCTGTACGATCGAGAATATGGACCCAATGGGCATACATACAGGTGATTCTATTACAGTTGCTCCAGCAATGACATTATCTGATAAAACACAGCAAAAAATGCGAGATATGGCCATACATATGATGCGCAGTATAGGTGATTTTGCTGGTGGATGTAATGTTCAGTTTGCTGTAAGTCCAGACGAAGAAGAAGAAATTATAGCTATTGAGATTAATCCACGTGTGTCTCGCTCATCTGCTTTGGCAAGTAAAGCAACTGGTTATCCTATTGCAAAGATTGCTGCTAAATTAGCCTTGGGTTACACTCTTGATGAATTAAATAATCAAATTACAAAATCTACATCAGCTTTATTTGAACCAACATTAGATTATGTTATTGTAAAGATACCACGTTGGAATTTTGATAAGTTTGAAGGCTCTGACAGAACCTTAGGTTTACAAATGAAAGCCGTAGGCGAAGTAATGGCGATTGGTCGTTCATTCCAGGAAGCACTTCATAAGGCAACACAATCTTTAGAAATTAAGCGAAACGGATTAGGTGCCGATGGAAAAGGTTACAAAGATTATGATACAATTATAAGCAAGCTAAAGTATGCAAGTTGGGATCGTGTTTTTGCAATCTATGATGCCATAGAAATAGGTATTCCATTAAGTAGAATATTTGAAATTACTAAGATTGATATGTGGTTCTTAAAGCAATATGAAGAGTTGTTTCAATTGCAAAAAGAAATTTCAACTTATACAGTTGATTCTATTGATAGAGAATTATTGCTTGAGGCAAAGCAAAAAGGCTATGGTGACAGGCAAATAGCACACATGCTAAAATGTCTAGAAAGCGAAGTTTACAATAAACGAAGAGAATTAAATATTAATCGTGTATATAAGTTGGTAGATACTTGTGCTGCAGAGTTTAAAGCGCAAACACCATATTATTATTCAACCTTCGAAAGTGAAGTAGAAACACCAGATGGACAAATTTCTGTTCATAATGAAAGTGTGGTCACTGATAAAAAGAAAATTATAGTGTTAGGCTCTGGTCCAAATAGAATTGGTCAAGGTATTGAGTTCGATTACTGTTGTGTTCATGGTGTACTAGCTGCTGCAGAATGTGGTTATGAAACTATTATGATTAACTGTAACCCAGAAACAGTTTCAACAGATTTTGATATTGCTGATAAACTCTATTTTGAGCCTGTATTTTGGGAACACATTTACGATATTATTCAGCATGAAAAACCAGAAGGAGTCATTGTTCAGTTAGGTGGACAAACTGCTTTAAAACTTGCAGAAAAGTTAGAAAAATGGGGAGTTAAAATAATGGGAACTAGCTTTAAATCTCTAGATCTAGCTGAAGACAGAGGAAGCTTTTCTAACATATTGAAGGCTAATAATATCCCTTACCCAGAATTTGACGTTGCTGAATCTGCTGATGAAGCGTTAGCGATAGCAGATGTATTAGACTTTCCGATTTTAGTAAGACCATCGTATGTACTTGGTGGACAAGGGATGAAAATCGTAATTAATAAACAAGAATTAGAAGCACATGTTATTGACTTATTAAAATCTATTCCTGGAAACAAATTACTGTTAGATCATTATTTAGATGGAGCTATCGAAGCAGAAGCTGATGCCATATGTGATGCAGACGGAAACGTTTACATCATTGGCATTATGGAACATATAGAACCATGTGGAATTCACTCTGGTGATAGCAATGCAACTTTACCAGCATTTAACTTAGGTGATTTAGTAATGCAGCAAATAATAGACCATACACACACAATTGCTCGTGCATTAGATACAGTAGGTTTAATAAATATACAGTTTGCTATTAAGGATGATACGGTTTATATCATAGAAGCAAATCCGAGAGCGTCTCGTACAGTACCATTTATAGCAAAAGCTTATAAGGAACCTTATGTAAATTATGCTACCAAAGTAATGTTAGGAGAGAAAAAAGTAACTGATTTTGACTTTAATCCGCAACTAGATGGTTATGCAATAAAGCAACCCGTATTTTCATTCAATAAGTTCCCTAATGTGAATAAAAAACTGGGACCAGAAATGAAAAGTACAGGTGAAAGTATTTTGTTTATAGATAGTTTAAAGGATGATGAATTTTATGATTTATATTCTAGACGAAAGATGTACCTAAGCAAATAATGGCACGCTTTTCGATGAAGTGTAAAGTAAATTGATTAATAATCATTAACTTAGCTGTTATTAACACCTACTTATTATGAGACTAAAATTACTTTATTTGCTGTTTTTTATTTCAGCATATGCTTTTTCGCAAGTATCGTTAATTCAAAATGATGAGTTTACGATTTCGCCCAATCCTGCAAAAAACACTTTAAATATTAAGCTATCCGAAAAGAAAACTGATTTACGAGTGGAAGTTTTTGATGTTTTAGGGAAGCGAGTTTACAAAGGACTTCTTACACAATTAGAATCCTCTGTAGATGTGTCTAATTGGAAAAGTGGTGTATATTTAGTTAGAGTTTCTGATAATGAAACCGCACATACAAAACGATTTATAAAACAATAAATAAAGATTTATAAAGTATTAAAGCGATTAATTTAAATTAGTCGCTTTTCTTTTTTATGGCTAAAACGTTAATTTTTATAATCGTTGGGTAGTTGAATCTTTACTTTGTAGTTTTTCAATTCTTTGAGATAATCTTCAAAAGCAAAGTCAATACGATTAAATTCTTTTTGTCTAGATTTTTTAGTAGTCATTCGTTTTATGGCTTTCAGAAATCGCAATACCTCTGTTTTATCATTTATTATTAATCCTGGTACTTCATTGGACTCGTCAGCTTCGTTCTTGGCAACCATAGTAAAATAAGAAGAATTACAATGCTTTACTTTTCCGGTTTGTATATGTTCAGATTCTACACGAATACCAATAACCATAGATGTTTTACCAACATAGTTCACAGATGCTTTCATCGTAACTAATTCACCAACTTCTATTGGATTTATAAAATCTACAGTATCAACAGATGCTGTAACACAGTACATGCCAGAGTGTTTAGACGCACATGCAAAAGCAATTTGATCCATAAGATTTAGAATATATCCTCCGTGAATTTTACCACTAAAGTTAGAATGCGATGGTAGCATTAATTGCGAGATACTTATTCTTGAAGAGTCTATAGTTTTATACATATGATTTAATATTTAAATACAATAAACTTATTAAAATGGCAATACTAAAACTCAATAAGGTGCCAATAAGTATATACTCAGTGAGTTTTCGTTCTTTAGAGGCTGTTAAATCACCAAATCTAAATACAGATTTTGCGGTAATTAAAAAGCCAACAGCTTCCCAGTGATCAGCTACTATAAAAATAAAGACTAATAAACGTTCTAATATACCAATGTAATTCCCTGCATCTTTTAACGATTTATTATTTTTTGTAAGTTTAGAAATGTCCCACTTGGTGAAGATGGTTCGCATAATTATAGAAGCAGGTTTTGTTAGAACTAGTAAACAGAATAGAAGTAATAGATGATGTTCTGAAAGAGAGACACTACTAAACATGAATGAATCTGATAACACGTATACCAAAACTATGATGGCAAGAATATGTAAAAACTGGTCTAAGAAAAACCAAAACCGTTTTGTTGTTTTCTTTTGTGAAATAAGTTTTGTAGCATCTATAATAAAATGTGATAGTCCAATACTTAATATGAGAATTGTAAACGATAAATCCCATACAATTACAAACATCAAAGCAATATGAATAGCAATATGCACATATAACCAAACAGATTTAAGTTTCTTTTTTTCTTTATCCTTAACCCATTTCTGAGGTTGCAAAAAGAAATCTCCAATGAGATGTGCAATTAAAAGTTTTATTAATATCATTTTTCTGTGAAATAAATTGCTGTTTTTTCTCGGTATAGATTATTTAATGCCATAATTTCATCAAGATGAGCGCGCTTTTGTCTCATACTTACTGCATTTTGATTGATTCCTATAAGTTTCCCTAATTCTTTTTGTAGTGCCTGTTGGTTTTCAATACTTAACTTAACTATTTCAGCGGAATTAATAGTCCAATTATCCATAGCTATAAGTATCAATTTAAAGTATAGATTAAGTTCATAATCTATTTCAGAATCGTCGGTTTTTATACGTAGATTTTGTTTTTCTTTTTTTAGTGTTTCTAGTGTTTCACCTGAGTAAATAAAAGCACTACCACTTGATTCACTTACCGTATCACCTTCATTAGTTTTCTCACCAATACCAATTGCTAAACGAACATCTAGCCCATGAATTGATTTTACACATGCTTTTATATATACTGCAGCTTTAAAACTCTCAGAAATATTCTTGTATTCTAATTGAAAACTGTCGCCACGATAGATATCCCAATATTTTTTTTCAGGACTTAAATAAGATAACGCTTGCTTTAGAGCAGTCATCCAAATTTTTGGCTCAGCTTGGTTCCTAGACTTTATAATATCTCCAGTAATTACGCTAGTTTTCATATATCACTTATTTACATGATAAACAAATATATCACTTATTTACGTGATAAACAAATATATCACTTATTAACGTGATAATAAAAAACATTATTGCTATAAGCAATTAACTAATTTATGCCTTTATTATAGAATAATTGTAGTTATGCCCTTTAAAGAGAATATTTTAAATATCATCTTCAGAAGCACGTTTTATAATACTTTCAGGAAGCGCTTTTTTGGCTTTAGCACCCATTTTTTTAATTTTCTCAACTCTCGAAATCAAATTCCCTTTACCAGCAACCAACTTGTTCATAGCTGCAGAATAATCTGTTTTAGCAGCATCAATCTTCTTACCAACTCCAGTTAAGTCGGTGACCAAACCCTCAAACTTATCGTACAATGCACCAGCTTGTTTTGCAATCTCAATAGCATTTTGTTGTTGCTTTTCGTTGTTCCACATCGTATCTATAGTACGCAACGTCGCTAAAAGGGTAGAAGGGGTTACGATGACTATATTTTGTTCAAAAGCCTTGTTATATAAATTGTTGTCCTCATTAATGGCAACTGCAAAAGCAGGTTCAATAGGAATAAACATCAATACAAAATCTGGCGATTCTATATCATATAAATCCTGATAATTCTTTGCAGAAAGGTCATCTACATGTTTTTTAATCGAATTTACATGAGCCTTTAAGAATAGTGCTTTTTCGTCATCTTCAGCATTGACCATGCGCTCGTAAGCAGTCAAAGAAACTTTTGAGTCAATAATCATTTTTTTAGAATCAGGTAGATGTAACACCACATCTGGCATGGCGCGTGAGCCATCTTCGCGCTGAAAATTCTGTTGTACAAAATACTCTCTATCCTTTTCTAATCCAGATTTTTCTAAAACACGTTCTAAAACCAATTCGCCCCAATTTCCTTGCATTTTGCTATCACCTTTTAAAGCTTTGGTAAGATTTGTGGCTTCTAATGCCATTTGTTGATTAAGATCTTTTAAGCCAAGAAGTTGTTCTTTTAAAGCGGAATGCATACTAATGCTTTCCTTTTGGGTGTCTTCAACTTTTTTCTCAAAGGTTTTTATCTTTTCTTCAAGTGGATTTAAAATATTTTTAATGTTCTCTTTATTCTGAAGCGTAAATTTTTCAGACTTTTCATCTAGTATTTTTGTAGCCAACAACTCAAAATCTTTTCTAAGTTGTTCTTGTTGTTTTGCTAACTCTTCATCACGTTTAAGATTTTGTTGTTGAAGATTTTCAAATTCCGTGTTCTTTCTTGAGAGTTCAGTATTTAAAAAGTCTTTTTCTCTTCTAATAGCTTCACGTTCAGATTCTATTTTTTCTAAAGTTTGTTTTAATTCTTCAATGTTGTTATTGAGTTGATTTTGACGTTCTTCAAGTGTACTTTTATCACTTTTACTTTTTAATTGGGCGAATTTTAAGCCAATAAAACCACCAATACCTGCAGAAATTATAATAGCTATTAATAAAACAAGAGTATCGTTCATATTTGAAAGGAGAAATTTATCAAAGATAATTTTTTTAAACGATAGTTAAAGGAACTCTTTTAAACTTAATAACTAGATTTTAGGTTTTTGATGTCAGCGATTATTTGTTCAATATCATCATTATCAGTACCATCATAAATACCGCGAATTTGATTCTCCTTGTCGACTAAAATAAAATTGGGTGTATGTATAAAATCTTGTAATCCACCATCGCCTTTTTCTACAACAGCAAAATAGCTTTTACGAGCTAAATCATAAATGTGTTTTTTATTTCCTGTGGTGATATTCCATTTAGAATCTATGACACCTTTGGTAAGCGCATAGTCTCGTAATACTGCAGGACTATCAATATCTGGTGTAACTGAAAGCGATAATAGCATAATATCATTGTCATTGAGAAATTGATTTTGAATTTCTACCATGTTATTGGTCATAATCGGACAGATGGTAGTGCAACTTGCAAAAAAGAAATCGGTAACATAAATTTTATCCTTGTAAGTGTCTTGAGTTATAGTATCTCCATTTTGATTGATGAGACTAAAATCTGAAACCGTATGATTTTCGGTTTTATTTTGAAGGCTTTTATCCACTAATGCTGGATTGAAATTTGAAGGGTTATAAATAGGCAATGGCTTGTTTTGCTTTTGGTTACAAGATGTTATTAAAACAAAGACAAAAATGACTACTAAAATTTTTATTTGCATTGCTTAAATGGATTGTGGTTTTGCAATAAATAATTTTGCTTCTTCTAATTCTGGTCTGTCACTATTAGAATTTTTAGTCAACTCAATAAGTTGCTTAAAATAGAATGTAGCCTTTTCATCATTTCCAGATTGTTTTGCAGCTTTTGCCGCTCCATAAATTCCGTTAAATCTTCCAGGATGACCTCTTAGATTTACTTCATAAGCTTTTAAGGCTTGTTTAGGTTTGTTAAGTTCTAAGAGCATATCTCCTAAGAGCTCATCTGCAGGTAAAACTTCTCCTGGTGTTACAGGATGTTTAGAGGTTTCATTTTCTAGTTTTACAGCAAGTTTCATTAAAGAAAGCGCTTTATCATTATTGCCTTTTGCCAATTCAATCCATGCTTCAGTTGTATTTACTTGAATGAAGACTTGACCTGCTTGATATTTGTCTTTTTTATCTAAAAGATTTTGATGTAAAGTTTTCAAGATTTGTAATTCGTTTTCGGCTAATTTAATTTTCCCATTTCTCGAAAGTCCTAATGCTTTACCAAAATGATGTATCGCTTTTTCCCAATGCAATGTTTCCCAATTGAAGTCGATAGAAGGTAATTGTAATTCGGAAGCTTTTTTCCATTGTTTGTTTTCTAAAACTAGTCTTACCGGAATCGCCGATAAAGCATAAGTTGAGGCAAAATGTTGTTTTGGGAAAACAGCTTTGATAGCTTGCATTTCTTCTAAGTATTCTTGGGCTTTTTGGTTATTTCCTTGTTGTAAATAGGCATAGACTAAATAATCAATTGCATGAATCTCTTGTGTCCAATTGGCTTCAGGATTAACGCTTTCAGCATAACAAACAGCAGAGGACGCAGAGTTGATATTAGTGTCAATTGATTCTTGCCAAAGTCCCAAACGTGTAAAAATATGTGACGGCATGTGTTGTGCATGTGCAGATGCTGGTGCTATTTCTGCATAACGTCTTGCAGTTTGTAATCCCATTTGAGCTAACTCAGGATAATCATAGGAATGTATTATATAATGTGCAATTCCTGGATGATTCGGTTGTTCTAAAAAGAGCTCTTCGAGAATTTTGCCAGATTTTTTCTGTTTAGTATAGGTCGTGTCATTTGGATCTGCAGCTGAGCGAATAGCTAAGGCATAGAATACTGCAGCTTCTGTATCTTCTTTATTGCTTAAATAGAGTTCCTCCATTTTCTTTTCATAAAATAATTCTCTCTCTCGATGAGTTTTAGTTTCATAATCTTTATAAAAAGAGCCTATAGCATCAATATATTGCTTTGTAATACCAGTATTTGGTAATGTTTGTGCAATATCTATGAGTTTAGACCCTTTTATTAATACTTCAGGGTCTGGTGCTGCCCAAAGAGAATGATATATACTCATGGCAACTCCCCAATATGCCATTGCACATTCTGGATCAGCATCTATAACTTTAACAAATGCCTTTTCAGCTTCAGCATATTCAAATGAATGTAATAGCGAAATAGCCAGATCAAATACTTCTCTAACCTCATAGTTGCAATCTAATGAGAAACTTACTTCACCAAATTGCTCAGTACTACAAAGTAAGAGCTCACCACGCTTTAAGTCTATTGAGGCTAATGCAGGGTTTTGTTTAGCTGTTTTATCTTTGCACGCAGATATAAATAATATAAGGATAAGAACAACTATTTGAATTGTTATATTAAGTGTTTTCATAAGTTCTAAAAGGTTGGTTGCAATCTTTTTAATATACTGAATTTTATACAGGTATCATTTTTTGTAGGTTGTAATCCTATTTTTGCGAATCTGTTTTGTAATATTTTATAGTAATTGTTCTTAATCAATCACAAGACAAAGCGATTATTTCTGAGAAACTTGGATTAAAAGCATTATTATTTGCGGTGTATGTACCATTAAAACCATCAGAAACCATTACAGGTCTTATGCCACAAAAATTCATTAATAAAGGATTATTTTCAATTGTTATGTCACCTCCAATGCTTATCACATTATTTAAGCCATCGAGACTCTCCATAAAACCGTTCATACTTACAAAAGCATTGCCTCCAATAGTTTCTAGACCAATTAATCCACTTACATTAATAAGGTTTGGGTTTTCATGCAGTGTTAAGTCTCCTCCAATGCTGACTAAATTATTTAAACCCTCAAGGTTAGCTGTAATACCGTTCATTTCTAAAATACCATTCATTTGTACAAAAGCATCACCACCAATAGATTGTAAGCCCATTAAACCTTCATAATTAGAAAGATTAGGGTTTTCTTCTATAATTAAATCGCCACTAATACTTGATACATTGTTTAAGCCATCAAGGTTTGCCATAATGCCGTTCATTTGTACAAAAGCATTGCCTTCAATAGATTGCAACCCAATTAAACCATTTAAATTGGTAAGGCTTGGGTTTTCTTCTATAATGAGTCCATCTGTTTCAATAGTGTGTAAATTGGCTATTCCCTGTAGCGTGGTAAGTTGAGTGTTATAATGTATAGTTAGTCCTTTTACGGAAGTAAGTGTACTAAGTGCATTTAAACTTGTTATTGAATTATTGGGTTGGTTTGAATTGCCAATAACTATAACTTCGGTAAAAACCGTTTTTCCTAGAGCTCCAAAAGCATTTAATTTTTCTTGAGAATCTAAAAATATCGTTTCATTTTCTGGGAAAGTGAATTGTGTAGTGTCATTATTGTCGTCACTTGAGCATGCTACTAAAAATAGTATTGTAAATAGAATAGTGGTGTAGACTCCTTTTTTATTTGTTTTCATGATTTCTAATTTTTTTAATTCTCACTTTTAGGATTCAATGGTGAATGGTGTTCGTGAACTATTTTCCAACCTTTTTTTGTTTTGACAAATAACAAAGTGATTTGTTCATTTATAATAACGAGATCTTCTCCAAATTTGAGATGAAAATCTGAGTGAAACGTCACATTAGCAACATCACCATAAACCGCAATTTGCAAATCTTTAGCGTCGAATTTTACAACTTCAGTAACTGCTCCAAAAACTTCGCGTTCAAAAGATTCATTTACTTCACCACCATTGCGTGGTTCTCCATCTTTAAATTCTGTAAATTTTGGCCCATAGCCATGAAAAGAAATTAGTTTATCTAAGTCTCTATCCTTTAAACTCTGAACAATTTCTCCAAACGTTTCTATTATTTCTTGCTGAGCTTCTGGGAATTCATAAGTGATAATATCCTTTTCAGGAGGTTGAGCATAGCTAAATGAACCAATAATAAGTAGTAGTAATGTATTTCTCAATAGTTTTAAATGAGTTTTCATATTATATGCTTTAAATTAAAAAAATATTAAGGTCGTGCCTCTAGTATTAAATTAAAAGGTGTTTCTGTTGCTTTTCTAAACTGACTAAATCCTCCATTGATTATGGTATCTTTTAATCGCTTTTCACCAGCTTGAGCTCCCAATGCAAGTCCTACTTCTTGGTTTAGAGAACAAGGAGTACATAACATTGTAGAAAAGGCATAAAATGCGCGTCCGACAGGGTTAAGATTTTCCTCAAGGGAATCATGTGCAAATGGTTCTACAATCATACAGGTACCATCTGTCTTTAATATGCTTTTGGCATGGGCACAGGCTCCTTCAGGATCTCCCATATCGTGTAGACAATCAAAAAACGTAATTAAATCATACTCATTTCCAGGAATATCTTTTGCAGTAGCTACTTCAAATCTAATATTTGAGACTCCAGCTGTTTTTGCTCGTTCTTTCGCCTGCTCTATAGATTTATCATGAAAGTCATAACCGATAAATTGAGATTTCGGAAATGCCTTGGCCATTATTATAGTCGATGCTGCATGACCGCATCCTATATCTGCAACCTTAGCTCCATTTTTTAATTTGTCGATGACACCGTCTAGTGCAGGTAACCAACTAGAAATTAAATTGCCTTCATAAGATGGACTAAAGAATTTTTCAGTACCACAGAATAAGCAATCATTATGATCTCCCCAAGAAACACCTTCACCTGTTTTGAAAACTTTTTCTATTTTTGGTTCGTCATGATATACTGATGAGATAGCATAAAATGCTCCAGTCATAAAAACAGGACTTTTGGCATTGCCAAAAACTGCGGTTTGCTCTGGCGACATCGAGAATGTCTTATCACTAGCATTATAATTAATATATCCTGATGCGGCTTGCGCCGAAGCCCATTCGCGCACATATCGTTCTGCCGTATCCGTAGCATCTGCTAATTGTTGTGATGACATAGAGTTAGACTCTGAAAGTGTTTTGTAAAGCCCTAATTTATCTCCAATCGTTACGAGAGGTCCATTGGCTGCAGCTCCCATTTCGGTTACAACTTTGCCTAATAAATCGTTTAATTTGTTTTCGTTTATTTTCATGATTTTTATATTAATTAATAGCTGTTATATTATCGTAAATTCAATATAGAATGAGTGATTACGACTTGTTTATTTGAAATAGTTGTCTCGAAAATCTATGATTTTTTGAGCTTCCTTTTTTATATACTCTTCTTTGTTTCTCAATAATTTTTTTAAAAAATCTGAAACATTAGCATTATCAATAAGTGCCACTGCTGAAATGGCCTCAATTTTTACGTTTTTAGAGACCAAATCATTATTAATTAATGATTTTAATCGTGGAAAAACCAGATAAGACCTTGTGTTTCCTAGTATTAATATTTGCTGTATGGTATCCTTTTTTGATATTGTTTTATCTAATAGATATCGTGTAAGATTATTAGATTTCAAAGAATCTATCTGCCACAATTGATGAGCCATTCCACCTAATGAAAGTTGAGCTGTAGACATCATATAAGGATTTAATGGCTCAGTAGTACCAAAAGCAATTTCTTTTATTACTTCTATAGCTTTGTTTGTTGGATGTTTAGTTGTTGTTAATACAGGAATTAATCTTTGTAAAACGCCTTCTTCATTTTTATTTTTTTCAATAAGTAGTGCCAACGCATCTATGGCATATGGGGTTTCGGTTATGGATAAAGCTTTACTTATCACTATAAATAATTTAGAGTTAACGCTTTCATTTTTAGTTTGAGAAACAGCTCGAGCACAATACTCTGGGTGCAAGTAAAAGAGAGCTCTAAATTTTAATAACAATCTATTTTCGGTCTCTTTTGTTAGGTTTTTAGTTGTAGAAAGTTGTTCAATTAAAGTTTCCCAACTGTCAGTATCTAAAGTGTTTGAATAAGATATTATTCTAATATTATTATCAGACATGGCCTCACTTAAGGTTGTTTTAAAACGATAATTTTCAGATTTTTCTAGCGCTAATAGATCTGAAATAACACTATTGCGGATATTTTCTTCAGAGCTTTCAAAAATCGATACTTTAGAACCTAAAACACTAAGTGTATCATTATTTTGAAGCATTATTTGAGCTTCGGAAGTATTTATCTTTTTTAGCACGCCAGAAACATCTGTTTCAATAGTTGTATGATTATCTATTTTTAATGTATGATTGTCTTTTTTTGATTTATAGGTTAAATACTCTAGAATATTTTTTGAGTATACTTTTTTTGGTCCATCAGAATTTTCTCTTAGATAGGTTGCTTTATAAGTACCTAAAGTATTTTCTTCTGCTGTTTGCCAACTTTTGGTGTTTTTAGACGATTCTACAAACTGTATTCTACCCAAGATATCCTTGTATAATCCTGTTGCTGTGTCTGATATGCCTGCATCAAATTTTAGCTTTCCTATTTTACCATAAGTATCTGTGCTAACAAAAACTGGTTTTATTAAGTCCTTAATAATTGGGTCTAGTGTAATAGATACTCCTTCCGTTTTTATATCTAGTATTGGATTTAATAATTGATAGCAAATTAGAAGACTATCTTTAGTTCTTTTGAGCACAATTTTCTTAAGCTCAGTTTGTATGTTCATTTCTAAATGCTGTAAAGATTCACTTTTAAAAAAGGACTGTGCTCTAGTTACAGAGTCTAGACTATATAGTTTTTTTATATCGCTATATCCAAAATTTTCAGCATTGTATGTGTAAAGAAATTCTTTTAAAACATGGATATCCTTACTCCCTTTACATCCATAAAACAATAGATGTAAAAGAAGGATGATACTTAAATTTCTTATGGTTTTCATTATTTTCAATCTTGGGTAAAAACAGGCTCTTCATCATATCTTGCAATATTTGCTAAATGTATTGGAGTAAAACCACCTTGTATTATAGTACCCGAATCTTTAAAACCAGTCCACTCAAAAAGTACATGTGTTTTGCGATAGCAATCGTCAACTAGAGGAAGGTCTATAGGAGAACAAATTTCGCCAAAGGCACTTAATGAGCCACTTAAAATTTCTATATTATAACCAAAGTAATAGTTAACTCCAGCGACTATTTCTTCAGAGTTTTGGTTGAATATGCCTGTGTAGGCGTTTAGATCTAATTCGCCTTTGATTAAAGTTAACTTAGCCTCAACACCACCACCAACGACTCCTAAAAGGCTTAATCCTCCTTCTCCATAAACTTTTAAATCGATTAATGGTTTTGCGTGCACGGCAGCAACAGTTCTTTCAATATCTCCAGAAAATTCACAGCCGACTTCTCCTATTGATCCAATAAGTCCTTTAAAATCTATACCAGGTAAAAGAGGAATTCTTATAGGAAATGATTTATCAAAAGTTCTAGCATATGTTTCTGAAATCGACTTTTTCTGTGGATATGATTTATTTAGATTATAAAGACTAGTTTCGAAAGCCTTAATTTGAACTTTGACATACATGTTTTTTGATAGGTCTGAAGGTGCGTAAAATTCACCGCTTGCATTAAGAATATCTATACTATTACCTAAGAGTGAGCCTTTAACTTTACTGATTGCTTTTACTCTAAATTCTGATTTATTACTATCTTTTTTTTCTACTTCAAAGGGGTATATTTTTGTAAAATAGTTAATAGAACCATCTATACTTGCCTGAAAGATTTCTGGATTTCCAAAATTCCAATTTTTACTATTGGTTTCATTAACTTCAAAGAGTGAAGACAGATTACCTACTTTTTTAGGTCTTAGATCTTTAAATGGTCTATTTTTTTTTGTCTTTTTTTCTGCTACGACAACTCCAGATTTAGTTGTAAAATTATATTGATTTATATTATCTCTCTCGTTTTTTGTATAACTGCTATATGGTTTTAGCGTAACTTGTTGAAATCTACCATTTTTTGAAGGATCTTCTACTTTAACCTTATGTACTAAACTCATAAATTTTTTAACTTGTAAATCATTTTTGAAAACTCCTATAGAATTAGGAGCTGTGGATATTTTTCCATCTAAAAATTTACTTTCAGTTACCATCCTAGAAACGACTTGTTCATCATTAAGTCTGAGACTATGACCTAGAGCATTGAGTTTTTCTTCTACAATATTAATTTCATTTATATACTCTTGAGCTGTAGTCTCTGTACCATCTTGTAGAATGACTCTTTTATTTGGTGGAATAGGATTTCCATCTTTATCATTTAATGTAAATGGAATAAATTCGATGCTAGCTTTGTTACGCGTTAATTTCCAGTTTCTGTTACTTGCTTCAATTGAAACTGGATTTATTTTAGACTTTATTACCACTGATTTTTGTGCTTGTTTTTTTAATCTTTCAAAAGGACCAGACATTTTTGCAATTACCTTAGTGTTTTGTATTTTATTGTTAATACGTACATAACCTTCAATTCTTACTTTACTATAACCACCAGATTGTGCTGTTTGCATGCCAGTAGAAGATGCTATTGTGAAATTATCTTTGCGAGAATCGTTATAATATAACCAGAGTGGTTTGTATAGTTTTCGGTATGCTGCATTGACGGTTTGTAGAACGTAACCTTCTATACCAATTTTTACGTAGCCAGCAGAATTCGCAGATTTAATACCTGCTGGTGAAGCTACTGTTAAGTAATCTTTACGTGTTTTATTATAATATAAATATAGAGGGACAGCATTGCCTTCCGAATTAGATGCTTTTGTGAGCACATAACCATCTTGTCTTACAAATCTATAATTAGCATCCTCTGCTGCTTTTTTTCCATTGGTAGATGCTGTTAAAAAATTATCTTTCCTTGTATTACTCCAATAATGGACTAAAGATTTATAATCTTTACTATCATTGACACCGACTGTTTGTCGTTTTACTTGTGCATTAACAGATTCTGTGTAATTAGCTATTAAAAATCCTATTAATAGGATAGAAACAATTTTACCGAACTTAATTTTTTTTATCGTTTTCATGTTATTTGTATTTAAATGCCTACTAGAACTATATTTATAAGTGTATTTCAGTTTTTACTATGTTTAACAGATATTGAGACTAATGAATAAACAAGATTATCTAAGTCCTGTCCATTCAATTTTCACATAACCATTTCCGCCAACATTGCCATTTTCAGCATTAATTATATTTGAGAAATCGATTTCTGCTCCAATCCCACCATTACCACCAAAACCAAATATGGATTCATTTTCTCCGCCAAGACCTCCAAGACCCGGTGATGCGCTTAAAGAGAATATACTGCGTTCTTCTCCGTTAGTTCCAGAGTTACCAGCCGGGAAACCAATTCCGCCAGAACCACCATTTTCTGCGTTAATATTGTTACTCAATCCACCAGAACCAGCAATTGCTGTATATATATTCGCTCCTTGAAGTATTATTTCGGAAGTTTGTCCATTTGTTCCACTTTGGCTAGCAGATCCTCCATTGCCAGCAACTCCTACAATTACCGTATAAGTAACATTTCCTTGCAAGTCTTCATTTGCAAGTAGCTTAAATTCTCCAGCACCTCCGCCACCACCACCTCCTGTTGAAGAAGAACCAGAAGTATAATTTACGCCACCACCACCACCGCCACCTGAACCAACTATTGTAATTGTTGCTACTATATCACTAGCGTCTATTGAGAATTCGTGAGTGCCTGCGTCTAAAAATTCGAATGTACCAGAAACTTCTTCTTTTGGGTCATTATCATCTTTAGAACATCCAAGCATCATTAGTATGGTAAGAAGAACAATAATGTTTGTGATTTTAGTTTTCATAGTTAATCAGTTTAAAGCATTATGAAATGAATAAGCAGTGTCGTAAAACCTAATATTACAGATGTGAATATGAGCTACCTTTTAATAGGTTAAACAGCACTTCTATTTTGTGTTATGTAAAACTATACTCATTATAAAAAAACGAGTAAAACAATTGTTTCAAAAGATAGAAGCATTGTTCTAAGCTACTAAATACAGAGGTTATGTGTGTTGTTTGCGGTATAGAACAGGAGATATTCCTAATTCTTTTTTGAAGATTCTAGAGAAATAAGTTGAAGATTCAAACCCAACTTCAAATCCGATTTCATTACTGTTTAGTTTAGTATTTACCAATAAGTGCTTCGCTTTTTCTATGCGAATATGATTTATATAATTCGTTACAGACATATTGGTTAATACTTTAATTTTTCTGTGTAATTGAGTACGACTTGTACCGAGTGTTTTTGCTAGTTGATCTATTGAAAGTTTATTGTCATTATTTAACGCATATTCTTGTAGGTTGCGAATTAAATCTATATCTAATTGATTTGTGATTAAATGGTCAAAACCTTCTTTGAGATGTAAAAGCTTGGTGAAATAGCTCATTTGCTCTTGCCTTTTCTGAAGTAGATTTTTAATTATAAGTAACAGTTCGTCTTTGTCAAAAGGTTTAAATAAATATGCGTCAATACCTAACTGATAGCCTTTCAATTTGTCTTCTTTTGCAGTTTTTGCACTTATAATTATAAATGGTATATGAGAGGTTTTTATATCATTTTTAATGTATTTGCAAAACTCAAAGCCATCCATTTTTGGCATCATCACATCACTAATGATAAAATCAATAGTTTTATTTTTGGCAATTTTTAAACCTTCAACTCCATTTTTAGCTATGGTAATATTATAGAGCTTACCTAATAATAGCATAATATAATCTCTTATTTCCTTATTGTCTTCAACGAGTAATAGTGTTTGTTCAGCTTTTTTGTTGATTGTAGAAGTTTCAATTATTTCCGAAGTATTTGCACTGTTTGTGAATGGAATATGATATTCTAGCTCTGATGTGCTTTTAACTGTATTTTCAATAGGTAAGTATATTGTAAATATTGTTCCTTTATCGACTACACTTGCAACTGTGATTTCACCATTTAGAAGAGTAACAAGTTCTTTTGTAAGTGCCATTCCTATTCCGTTACCTACATCAAGATTGTTTTCAGATATTTTATAATAACGATCAAAAATATGAGGTAAATGCTTTGTTTCAATACCTTTTCCTGAATCTGATATGGTAATTATTAAATTTTGATTTTCGTTTGTAACCTCGACACTTATTTTGCCTTTTATTGGCGTAAATTTTATAGCATTGGATAAGACATTGTTAATTATTTTTTGAAGTTTATCATCATCAAAGTCCATATTTAGTGACTTAATTTTTGATGAGAACGTCAGCTGTTGTTGTTTGGAGTCTGAGTGAAACTTATAATAAGATATACATTGTTTAATAAAAGAGACGACATCTCCATTTTTATAATTAGCTTTTACTTTTTTGGCATCAAAGGATACTAAGCCCAATATTTGATTAACGAGTTTTAGCAACTGGTTCCCATTTCGGTGAATTCCTTTTAATTTTTCAGTATTGTTATTGCTAATATTTTCTTCGATTAATATTTTAGAGAGACCATTTATTAATGTTAGAGGTGTTCTGAATTCGTGTGAGATATTGGCATACATCTGTGTTTTTAAATTATCAATTTCTTTGAGCTTTATACTTTCTGCTTTGGCTAATTTTTTAGCGACTTTAAAGCGGTAAAATCTATTTATAATAAAAACAGTAATTCCTAAATAAAATAGATAGGCTAACCAAGTTTTATACCATGGCGGTAAGATACTTAATTGCATTTCTAAAGGCTTTTGATTCCATTCTTTACCTCTCGAAAAACCATTAATCTGCAGTGTATAATCGCCAGAAGGTAAATTTAGAAATTGAATTTTTGAATCGGTAAGCATATTCCAATCTTCGTCTGTGGGTAAAAGTTTGTAGCCATATTTGACGCTTTTAAAATCACGAAAATCTATCGATGAAAATTGTAAATAAAATGGAAATTGGTTGTGCTTAAATTCGATATGATTTGATTTTATAATAGATTTTGTTAATAATGTACCTTTTGCATCGCTTGGTTTAATAATTGAATCTTTAATCTTTAATTCTGAAAAATACAGTATCGAAGGTTGATCAATTGTTTCTATTTTTTGTGGATTGAAATAAGTTACTCCACTAATACCACCTAAATAGATTGTTCCCAGACTATCCTTATATTTTGCATGAATATCAAATTCATTACTCTGTATACCATCTTCGGTTTTAAATTGCGTAAACTTTCTTTTTTTGGTATTAAACTTTACTAAACCATCATTTGTGCCTAACCACAGATTACCACTATCATCATCTTGTATGGTATAAACTGCTGCATTGGTAAATTGGTTTTGCTCTTTCCATGACATAAAAGAATTATCACCCAAAAACAAGTTTAATCCTTGGCGAGTACCTACCCAAATACTATCATTTTTATCAATTAATATATCATATACAGAGTTATTAGACAGACTTTTATTTTGCTTAGAGTCTTTATTATAATTAGTGAAAATAGGCTTAGTATAGTTGTTTTTTTGAAATTGTAATTTGGTTAAACCTCCTTGTGTTCCTATCCATATATTATGTTGTTTGTCAGTACGCACGCACATAGTAACATTGCTTTGTATAGAGTTTTCATTATTGGGATTATGCGAATACCGTGTTATTTCAGCTTTTCCATTATCATTTAATTCTAATCTAAAAACACCATAGCCATAAGTTGCGCCCCAAACATGGTTATTTTTATCTAAAGTCATTCCTTTAAGAAAATCACCACTTATAGAATTTGGGTCATTTGGATTATACCTAAAGACCTTAAATTTGGGTTGTTCAGGATCAAACGATTTTAAGTCTAACATTCTTAAACCTCTAGTAGTTGCAATCCAAAGTCTCTGATTTTTATGATCTTTAACAATTTCTCTTACTGTACCAAAAGTGCTTGTTGAATCGTTTTCAACTTTTTCAAAATAGTAGGGCATACCTTTTCTAATTAAGTTAAGCCCACCATCAGAGGTGCCGACCCAAAGGTCAGTTTTGTCTTTTAAAATTGAAAAAATTACATTGTCATTAAGTAAATGACTGCCACGTTTATCCTTAGATATATTCTGAAAGAAGGGTGACTTAAAATTCAATAAATTTAGGTTATTGGCAGTACCTACTAATATTACTTCTTCATCAATTTTGAGTAGTGCAGTAACAGTATTATTACTCAATCCATCCTTATTATTTTTTGATTTTTCAATTTTGTGAATTATTTTCATTTGTTTCCAGTCTAACAGAAATAACCCGTTTCCTGTCCCAATCCATACAGCAGAATCACTTTCTTTTAGAAAAGAACTAATAAATTTTATGGAAAAATCGGAAGTAATATTAAAATCGAATAGTTGTAGTTTTTTCGTTTTTAAAGTATAAACATATAATCCATAATCACATCCGATTAATAAATGTTCTCCAGTATCATAAAATGTACGTACACGGCTGTTAATTTTGAATTTGGGCTTTATAGTCGTATCATTTTTTGATGTATTTAAATTATAAACATTGCCATCAAAATCGCCAATCCAAAGATTATTATTGGTATTGTAAAGTAAAGCACTCAATGATTTGTTGGGTAAATATTTTTTTTGCGAAAACGTATTATTATTTAAATGTTTGAGTTTATGTAGTCCTGAAAGTCTTGATGCAACCCATATATTTCCGTCATTATCTAAAGCGAAATCTGATATGGTTTCATTTTCATTTAACGCATATTGCAAGTTTACCTTATAAAAGCGCTCTTTATTTTGATTGTAATAAGAAAGGCCATTACCAATAGTTCCAACCCAAATGTTTGTTTTTTTATCTTCAAGAAGCACATTTGTTAAGTTTCCGGAAATACTTGTAGAATCTATTTCATTATGCTTATAATGCTTAAAGTTTTCACCATCAAATCTATTCAACCCATCTTGTGTAGCTATCCAGACATACCCATTTTTGTCCTGAAGTATATCATTAATAGTAACTTGTGAGAGGCCTTCCTCTAACGAAAAATATTTTATGTTTGGTTGATTCTCTTGAGTATAACCAAAAAAACATGAGAAGAATGAAAGTTGTAATACAATATAAAAACAATGTTTAAACTTCATTTTTAAGAAAGATTGGTTACGCCTAAATAATAAATGAAGTAAGTTAGTTGTTTTAATGCATATCTCATAGGTTTTTGACAACCAGTTTATTAGAAGTGGATTAAGTAACTCTTCTTTAGACTTTATGTTACCCTAAAACTGCCCGTTGCATTATCAAATGCAATTAAATCCTTAGGGAAAAGAGATTCAAAAACCCCTTTAGTGATTAAATTACAAGGTTGATCACAAATTATTGAATTTTTCGTCATAACAATCATAGCGTCACAGAGTTGGATTGCTAAATCAATTTCATGAGAAGAGAATAGAATAGTTTTTCCTGTTTCTGTGCTCAACTTTTGAAGTAGCTTTAAAATATATGCTTTATGGTACATATCGAGATGAGTAGTAGGTTCATCCAAAACGATGACATCTGTATCTTGAGCCAAAGCACGAGCAATCATAACCTTTTGTAGTTGACCATCACTAAGTTCATAACATTTTTTATCTTTTAATTCTGAAATATTGACAAGTTTCATTGATTCATTCACAATCTTAACATCTTCCGTTGATAGGTTTCCAATCCAATTAGTGTAAGGGTGTCTTCCTAAAGCTACTAACTCAAAAACAGATAGATTTTTTGAGGTTAAAGGTTCGGTTAGGACAATACTAAGTTGTTTGGCAAGTTCAAGATTAGAAGTAATTCTTAGATCTTTATTATTGAGTAAAACTGAACCAGATAAAGGAGGTTGAACTTTAATTAATGTTCGTATCAATGTAGATTTTCCAATACCATTGGCTCCAACTAAACCAATGAGCTGACCTCTTTGCAATTCAAAATTTATGTTTGATGAAATAGCCGTTTCTACTTTCTTGGTTTTGTAGCCAATAGAAAGTTGTTCTGTTTTAAGGATGATGTGTGATGTTTCTTTCTTCATTTTAAAACATCATTTTACGTTGTCTCACCAGTAACCAAATTACTACTGGAGCACCGACTAAAGCTGTAATGGCATTAATTGGTAAGGTATAATCACTTCCAGGAATTTGAGCAATGCTATCACAAATTAACATAACTATGGCACCAAATAAAAAAACTGCTGGTAATAAAACTTTATGATTAGAGGTTTTAAATATTTGCCGCGTTAAATGTGGAATCGCTAAACCTATAAATGCAATAGGACCAGCAAAGGCCGTTACAGTGCCTGCAATTAAACTTGTCGCTAGTATAATAATCAGTCTGCTTTGTTTTAGATTTAAACCCAAGCTTTTTGCGTAATTATCTCCAAGAAGTAAACTATTCAATCCTTTGATTGATGCTATACTCAGCACAATTCCTAAAGCATAAATTCCAAAGAAAATTAGAAGTTCATTCCACGATAAATTACTGAGGCTTCCAAATCCCCAAAATATATATTGTTGTAATTGTTCAGCAGAGCTAAAATAGGAGAGGACGCTTACTACAGCAGCCGTAATACTCCCAAACATTAAGCCTATAATGAGAATTGCCATAGTGTCTCTTACTTTACTCGAAACTGCGAGAACTGCCAGTAATACTAAGAAACTTCCCAAACTTGCTGCAACTACAATACTCCATTTAGAAATTAAAGCAGTAGCAAATAATCCACCAAACAACCCTGAGCCTAGAATAACAAGTGCGACACCTAAACTCGCGCCAGAACTGATTCCCAAAACAAAAGGACCTGCTAGCGGGTTTCTAAATAAGGTTTGCATTAATAATCCAGAAATACCCAATCCAGAGCCAACTAAAATTGCAGTAATGGCTTTAGGTAATCTAAAATCTGTAATTATAATCTGATGCGTATTATTTTCAATAGTTCCGAAAAGACTACCAAAAATACTTTTTGTTGGAATGCTTATTGAACCTAAACTTATATTTACAAAAAAGCAAAGTAATAAAACTACGATTAAGAGTATAAACTGAAGTTGATATGTCTTTTGATTATTCAATTAATTAAGACGTTTAAAGAAATAAGGTGAATAATCTTTTAATAATTCTGGATGACAAATTTTTATTAAATCTTTTAATACCAAGTCTGGTCGTGCTGTGCCTAGTTCGTAATATAAAACACCACCTGTTTCACCTGTTGTATTAGAAAACGTGTATATATTCTTGTTTTTGAAAGCTTCAAAATTAGTGTAAAGAGAATTGACATCTTTCAATTGTTCAAAACTACTATAATATGATGGGCTTAACCATAGATCTGCATCTTTGGCCTTGTCTAAAACGACTTCGAAGCTCAGTGCCAAACTTCCATTTCCGGTAGTTTTACTCCAGAGATAATCAACATTAGCATCTTTTAAAAATTGTGCTTCAGCACTAGATCCATTTGGTAAATACCACACATCTTTGTGCATTGCGCCACTCAAAACCGTTGGATGATTTTTTGCCTGTTTAGCAATATCTTTAGCAGATAAATACTCTTTTTCAATAGTATTAAAAATTGAATCAGCTTCTTTTTCTTTATTAAAAAGTATACCAAAAAACTTAATCCATTCGGCTTTTGCTAACGCAGAAGATTCGACCCAATCTCCATTGTAGATTACTGGAATTCTAGCTTTTTTAATGGTTTCAAAGGTCTTATTGACACCATCTACACCAAAACCTATAACCACATCTGGATTTAGTTCTAGCAAGACTTCAGTATTAATACCTTCATTTTTACCAAGCTCTCTTACTTCACCATCATTAATACGTTTTCTGGTTTTTTCTGAAGAAATATAATCTGTTCCAGGAAAACCAACTAAGGTTTGTTCAACACCTAAGAGTTCTAAAGCAGGAATGTGAGTAGTAGATGTTACAACTATTTTTTTGATGTCGTTAGTAATTACACCGTCATATAAGTCTTTTGGAAACGTCATCTTAGATAACAGTTCTCTTGATGCTATTAAATATTTATAATCTTTATGAGCTTCTGGCCATGGATTTAAAATTGTTAAGACTTTATAATTACCATTATCATTTATAGTAAACCCTTTTGCATACTTTAATGTATTTGTTTTTTCTATTAAAGGTGGAATTTCCCGAACATAATCCGGTCCCTCTTTACAATTGATAAAAAGTATTGAAATAGTAAAAAAAAGATAAAATGTTTTTCTCAAAGCCTTCATTTTATTTCAAAAGTAATATTATTTAAAGTTTTGAGTGAAACATTAAACATAATGTTTAATTTCGTCCTGAAATTAGGTTCTATTCGTTACACCGAATGGATTAAAAGGGAATTTGGTTAAAATCCAAAACTGTTCCCGCAACTGTAAGCTGTAAAGCTTGTTATTACCTTCAATGTCACTGGATGTTTATCTGGGAAGACCAATAACAAGACGCAAGTCAGGAGACCTGCCAATTTCAACATAGAAGTCAAACTTTCGGGATAAAAGTTTACGTATGGTTCGCTGTATGTTCTCGAGCAATTAAAAATTTAAATGAACAAAACAAAATTGTTTTGCATGCTAGGATTAGGTATGCTTACAACTGGTATTGCACAAACAAAGACGGATTCAATAAGCGTTGAAAAGTTAGATGAAGTTGTTGTAACTGATTCTAGATTTGTGCTAAAACGCGAAAATTCTGGCAAGGTGATTACCAAAATTACATCAGAAGATTTAGAAAAATTACAAGGGCAATCTATTGCAGAAATTATAGGAAGAACTGTAGGGGTGGAGGTTAATGGCGTTCGCAGTAATGCAGGTCAAAACCTTAGTTATTTTATTCGTGGTGGACGAAATCGACAAGTTTTAGTGCTTATCGATGGTATTCAGGTCACTGATGCATCTCAAATTGCTAATGATTATGATTTACGCTTATTAAATGCTGACCAGGTAGAATCCATCGAAATTCTTAAAGGCGCATCGAGTACGCTTTATGGAACTGGTGCAGCAACGGCTGTTATCAATATCAAGTTGAAAGAGGCTTCCAAAAAGGCTTTTAACTTAAATTTAAGAAGTGCACTTGGTACCAATCAATCTTCAGATGAAAACAATTATGCCATTGAAGATTTTAGAAATAGTATTTCTGTTAATGGTAGTATGGGAGAATTCAATTATTTAGCAAGTTTCGGTCACCAATTTACCGATGGTTTATCTGCCATTAAAGGTGGAACAGAGTCTGATGCTTTTAATAGTTACAATGGAAATATAAAGTTAGGCTATAAGTTTAATAACACTTTTAAGCTCAATACCTATGCTAGTTTTGATAGGTTTAAAGTTGAGTTTGATGATAGTTTTGGAATGATGGATGCGGATAATGTATCATATTCTAAACAATATAGAATTGGTGTATCACCAGAGTTTAAATATAACAAGGGTAGTTTTACTATAAATGCAGCTTATAGTGATGTAGAACGCGAGATAGAATCGAGTTTTCCGTCTATGTTTAATGCTCAGAATATTGTTGTCGACGCTTTTAATCGCTATAACTTTAGTAATGAGTTTTACACTGTTATAGGTGTTAATTATCAAGATAATCAAATGGAGAGCTTCTCAATTCCTTTTGGTGAAACGGAATTTAGTCAAGCGATTGATCCAGAAAAAGCGCAATTTAAAATAACAGATCCGTATGCTAATGTGGTTTATGTTTCGGATTTTGGATTGAATCTAAATGCTGGTCTCCGTATAAATAATCATAGTGAATATGGTAGTCATTTAGTTTATAGCTTAAATCCTTCATATAAAGTAGATTTAGATTTTGGTTATATTAAAGGATTAGCAAGTTACAGTACTGCATTTATTACTCCGTCATTATTTCAATTGTTTGAGCCTAGTTACGGAAATGTAGATTTACAACCAGAAGAAAATCAAACCATTGAAGTAGGTGCAGAAGTTTCTATTAAAGACAAAGCGACATTTAGTTTAGTGTATTTTAATAGAAATGAAGATAGTTTTATCGATTTTATAGACACAGGTGGTTTTGTATTTCAATATCAAAATATTGAAGAATCGTTTACGGCTAGTGGATTTGAGTTAGTTACACAAGCTAAGCTTACAAATACCTTAAATATTAACTTTAATGCTTCTTATACAAAGTTAGATGAAGATTTAAGCCTTAGAATTCCTGAAATAAAAGTAAATACGCGTATAGATTATCAGTTATGCAATGTTACAGTAATAAGTTTGTCTTATCAGTTTAATGATGAGAGAGAAGATGTAGTATTTAATAATACAACGTTTGAAAATGATCCTGTCACTTTACAATCTTATGGATTACTAGATTTTTATATAAGTCATAAAATCATTAATAATAAAATGACATTTTTTGCTAATGTTACAAATATTTTCAATGAAGAGTACCAAGAATTATTTGGTTTTGCAACACGAGGAAGGGGATTTAGTTTAGGGTTTAATCTTATGTTGTAAATATTGAAAAAGCCGCTTTTAGCGGCTTTTTCTTTAATCTATATACATATCTTGCTCTAAGGGCTGCGTTTTATTTATTTTAAAAAGAGTGAAATTCTGATTAAATCGATTAAGAGGACGATCTGCTGATAGAATATCTACTATAGCTGTGGCTAAAAGAGGTTCATTTAAATCTCCGAGAGTTCCAAAAGTACTAGGTGATTCGGTTATTTGTATATCTGGAATTAATCCACTATTAGGAACAAGTTGGTCATTAACATTTGTAGAATTTGCTACTAAAGGTTGCAAAGCGTATGTGTGACTAGGATTTACATTCTCAAATGCAAAATTTGGTGAATCATACCTTGTGAGGGACGCTTGTGTTTTACCAACTGTATTTTCTCCAACGACAATAACCTCTATGTAAGGTTTTAAGCTATTAATTAATAATTCGCTCGCTGAGGCCGTTCTTCTATTGGTGGTTAAAACATAAACCTTAGAGAGATTAAGACTGTTGATAGCTCCACCGCCTTCAATTGTATTTGTAAAAAGATAATCTGTATTTAAATTTTGTAAGTCTTCATTGTAGAATGTTTTTGAATATACTTCACCAGTAAATTGCCCTGTAATCATACTTCCTAAATAAGCAGCTGTTTGTATTGAGCCACCACCATTATATCTCAAATCTATAACCAAGTCACTTATACCAGCAGCGTTGAACTCACCAAATGCAGCATTTAGCTCACTGTTAAAACTGCTGTTAAACCGGTTATACATTAAATATCCTATTTTAATAGAAGGAGTTAAATTAATAACTTCTACTTTATGAACTGGGTTTTCTGTGTAAGTTACTTTGGTAAGTTCTGCACTTTCGCCATTTAAAGTGATGGTATCATCCTCAGGTTCTGATGTGCCATTATTATTATAATCAGCAAAATTTAAAGTATAAGAGTCAGTAGTCAATAAATCAGTAATATTATCTGTAGTAAGTTCTTCATTGTTAACAGCTCTAAAAATTTGGCCTCTCTCTAGTCCTAAATTATCAGCAACACTATTATTCAATACTAAGGTAATAGCCCCAAATACTTCAGTCTCACTTCCTGGTACAAAATATAAATTAAATTCAATACCATTGCTTAAACTTGTTCCTTGCTGCGCATTAAGTAAATCAAAATAGTTGCTATAAATTCTACTAAATAGATCTACTGATTCTGGTAAATACTTTAAAGACTCAAATAAATCTTCTGGCGCGTCAAAATCATTTAAATATTCGGTGTACTCTTCATTAGAAGTAAATCTGTCATTTGCTAAATTCGGAATTTCAGATTTATACAAATAATTAACGTTCATGCCTTTCCATACAAAATCATTAATTTCTGATGTGGAAGCAACAATAAAATTATCATCAAAATCTTCAAAACAGCTTGTAACTGATAATAGTAGAACACAAGCCAATAACAATGTTTTAATCTTTTTCATTTCTTTTTCTTTTATAAATAGCAATCTTTTTACATCTGTCTGTAAAACTCTAAATTTACTTACATTATTATAAATAAAAAAACTTTGTAACAAATTGTAATGTGTATCGTCGTAATATTGAAAGCGACTAAAAACCGATTTTACCAATCAACCAAAAGTAATGAAGCAGGCAGATTTTGTAAGCTTAGTAATGCCGTTTAAGGATAAAGTATTTCGTTTAGCAAAACGATTACTCGTTTCTCGTGAAGAAGCTGAAGATGCTACACAAGAAATATTACTGAAATTGTGGAAGAATAAACAGAAAATTGGTGAATACAAAAATGTTGAAGCCTTTTCTATGACAATGACAAAGAATTTTTGCTTGGACCGATTAAAATCGAAACAAGCTCAGAATTTGAAAATTGTTCACAGTAACTATACTGATAACAGTTCGTCATTGCAAAAACAAGTTGAAGCTAGAGATAGTATGGACTGGGTTTCTAAAATAATGGAAGACCTTCCAGAACAACAAAAAATAATAGTGCAATTAAGAGATATTGAAGAATACGATTTTGCTGAAATTTCTAAAATGCTAGACATGAATGAAACAGCTATCAGAGTAGCCTTATCTAGAGCACGAAAAACAATAAGAGAAAAATTGACTAATACACATCGATATGGTATTAAATAGTATTGAAAAATTAATAGAAAAGTACAATAACGCAGAAACAACGTTAAAAGAAGAAGCACAATTAAAGGCTTATTTCGCTAGCGATAATGTAGCGCCTCATTTAGAGCATTACAAACCAATGTTTCAATACTTTTCTGTATCACAACAAGAGCAGTACACCAAAGACGTTCCATTAAACACTAAGAAAACTAGATTATATCAGTGGATTTCTGTCGCAGCTGTTGCCGTTCTTATGCTTAGCATTTTTATTCCAAATTGGCAAGGTGAAAGTAAAACATTTGCTAGCCTTAGTCCACAAGAACAAGAAGCTTATACTAAAACAATGGAAGCTTTTAAGCTTGTTTCAATAGGAATGAATGAAGGTAAGCAACAGCTTAATTCATTAGCGCTCGTATCTGATAATTTTAATCAAGGTATTGAAGGAGCTGTTAGATTAAGTGAATTTTCTAAAACAACAAATAAAATTTTTAAAAACAAGTAACACACAAAAAGTAAAGAAATTATGAAAAAAGTAATAGTAATAATCGCGCTAATTGTAGCACCAATGTTATCTGGAGCTCAGAGTATTTTCGATAAATTCGAAGATATGCCAGAAGTAGCTTCTGTGATAGTAAATCAGAAAATGTTTAGCATGATAGCTAGTATTGACATAGATATGGACGATCCCGAGGCTCAAGAATATATGGACATGGTTAAGAAAATAACAGGTCTTAAAGTATTTACAACAGGTGATGATAAAGTGTCAGCAGAGATGAAAGCAACTGTAAATAAATATTTAAAATCATCTGACCTTGAAGAATTAATGCGTATTAAGGATGGAGAGCAAACCGTTAAGTTTTACGTAAAAGAAGGTAAAGACGAAAATCATGTAAAAGAATTATTAATGTTTGTAAGTGGACTTAAGGAAATGACCAAAGGACAAAACATTGAAATTAATGGTGAAAAACGTGAATTTGAAACTGTCTTATTATCATTAACAGGTGATATTGATTTAAGACAAATATCTAAAATCACAAACTCTATGGATATTCCAGGAGGTGAGCAATTGAAGAAAGCAGGCGAAAATAAAAATTAAAACTATGATACAATCAATCAAAAAATCAATCGTGATGTTGTTTTTGGTTGCAGCTTTTACTAGTTGTAACCAAGGACCAACATTACAAACTTACTATGTAGACAATGAACTAAAACCAGGTTTTGCATCATTTGATGTACCAACAAGTTTTATAAATGTTGAAGAGGTTGAAATGACAGATGAACAGCGCGAAGCATATAATTCTGTAGATAAGTTAAATGTATTGACCTATATTAAAGATGACACTGATGCTGAAGACTACAAATTAGAATTAGAGAATGTAAAGCAGATACTTAAAGATCCTAAATATGAAGAGTTAATGCGAGGAGGAAATTCTAAAGACGGAAAATTTGTAGTAAAGTTTTTGGGTGATGTAGATAGCATCGATGAACTTATTGTTTTCGGCAATGCAAAAAATAGAGGCTTTATGATCGCTAGAATTTTAGGTGATGATATGAATGCAGGTAAATTAATGTCGTTACAATCTGTATTAAAGGATGCGAAATTTGAAGATACAAACCTTAATGGTCTAACGGACTTTTTTAAATAAACTGACAATTTTATTTAAATGTTAATGAGAATCGTCTTGAAGTATATCTTCAGGGCGATTTTTTTTTGTCTCATTTTTAATGGCATATCCAAAAGCCATAATGAATAAAACACTAAAACTTAGGAGTAATACTACTTTTACAATAAAGTAATTAAGAACTTCAAACAAACCTGCAGTAAACAGACCGAGTACTATTATAGTGGCTAAGGTCAAAGCAATACTATCTTTGGTTGTTGGAATAAATTTCATGTATTCAAATGTTTATATGCCAGTATAATTACTTGGAGAAATGGCTTTTAATTCCGATTTTATAGCATCCGAAACTTCTAAAGTATCAATAAAATTTGAAATAGAGCTTTGAGTAATCGCTTCATTAGTTCTTGTTAATCCTTTTAGAGCTTCATAAGGATTAGGATAACTCTCACGTCTTAATATTGTCTGAATCGCTTCAGCCACTACAGCCCAATTATTTTCTAAGTCTTGTGCAAATTTAGCTTCGTTCAGTAATAATTTACCTAAGCCTTTTACAGAAGATTTAAAGGCTATGATAGTATGCGCAAAAGGAACACCAACATTTCTCAATACTGTACTATCAGTTAAATCGCGCTGTAATCTAGAGATTGGTAGCTTTGCAGATAGATGCTCAAAAATAGCATTGGCAATACCAAGGTTACCTTCACTATTTTCAAAATCAATAGGATTTACTTTGTGAGGCATCGCAGAACTGCCTACTTCGCCTTTTTTGATTTTTTGTTTAAAATAATCCATAGACACATAAGTCCAAATGTCTCTATCAAAATCTATGATAATGGTATTGATACGCTTTAAAGCATCAAATAAAGCTGCCGCATGGTCATAATGCTCTATCTGAGTGGTAGGGAAAGAGTGCTGTAATCCCAATTTTACTTGTACAAATTGAGTTCCAAAAGCTTTCCAGTCAATATTAGGATAAGCTACTTTGTGTGCATTAAAATTTCCTGTTGCACCACCAAATTTGGCTGCACTTGGCACATCGTTAAGTAAATTAAATTGTTCTTTTAAACGTACTGCAAATACTTCTATTTCTTTTCCTAGTCGCGTAGGAGAAGCTGGTTGTCCATGTGTTCTGGCTAACATTGGAATGTCTGCCCAATCCTTAGCTAATCCTTCAATTTTTTCTAGTAAAGCAAAGTATTCTGGTACATAAACATCATTCATAGCATCCTTAATACTTAAGGGAATTGCTGTGTTATTAATGTCTTGAGAGGTTAATCCAAAATGGATAAATTCTTTATAATCTGATAAGCCTAAAGCATCAAACTTTTCTTTAATAAAATACTCAACAGCCTTAACATCGTGATTAGTAACCTTTTCTATATCTTTAATCGCAGAGGCATCAATAGCAGTAAAGTTTTTATAGATAGCTCTTAAATCCTCAAAAATCGAATTAGAAACAGGCTCTAATTGAGGTAATGGTAACTCGCACAAGGCTATAAAATATTCAATCTCTACTAAAACCCGATATTTAATCAATGCTTCTTCAGAAAAATAATTTCCTAAAGCGTCAACTTTAGATCTATATCTACCATCTATTGGAGAAATTGCGTTTAGTGCGGAAAGTGCCATTTGTTTACTTAAATTTTGAAGCCCCAAAGATAGTGAACTAAGTCAGAAGTATAAAGTCTAATGATAACTGTCTTTGATCAATTTTTAATCTTCTTCAAAATATGTCTCGCTCTGGCTTTAAAACCTGAACTTTGTAGCTGAAAATCGCGTTCTAAAATAATAGCTAATTCTGGATGAATCCATTTGTGATCTCTTCCAAATAAAAATAAAGTATTCATGGAATATGCTTTGGGTGCAATTTTGTGTTGAGGACCAATCATGTAGTCAAAACAAACTTCAATGATGCGCTCTTGATAAATAGGTTTAAGAACTACTTTATCTAAAGTATCCGTTTTGGAATAAAATGCTTTTGCCAAGTATTCACAAATTTTAGCTACTGGACGCACTGCAGAATGATGATGAACGCGATGCATATTTTTTGTGAAATAATCTAAATGTGGTAAAGCAGCTTCTAAGTTTTTCCCACACATAAACTCAAAGACCCAAGCTGCTCTATGCGACGATTTATCGTCTACCATGAACATAATGTCCAAAAAATGCTGAATATAATCTGGATTCTCTAATAATAAAGCAGCAAAATAACTTCGATTATCTCTAGAATGATTAACATAGTTTAATTTATTATATAGTTCATCTTTTGTCAAAAGGAAATGTACTTTTATTAAGATTTATAGCAGTTATAATATGAGTTTAAGGGTCTAAAATAAGAAAAATATTATTTTGAAAGTGACTCATTAAATCAGCTACTATATTTTTATTTAGAATTCATCTAAATAATTTTTATTTCTAAGGTTTCGTATGTAATTTTACAACTTCATATTAATTGAGAAAAGATAAAGTAAGGCATTTGAGTTTAAAGAAAGTTATTCTATTTACTTTAATCATAATGATGTTAGGTACAGTATTAGAACTATATCTAATAAATCACTATGAAACTGCATTACAGCTCATTCCTATACTTTGTATAGGTTCGCTTATGTTAATTTTGATTATTTTGTTTTTTATAAGAACCAAACTAATTAGAGTAATATTTAAGGTGATACTTGTTATTTCGGCACTAAGTGGTTTTTACGGTGTTTATTTGCACCTTGTTGCTAATTATGAGTTCGAAATAGAGATGACACCAACTGCAAATAATTGGGATTTATTTAGTGAAAGCTTATCAGGAGCCTTGCCAGCACTAGCTCCTTTTAGTATGATAATTTTAGCATTAATAGGTTACTCATATTTAAAACTCATAAATCAAAAACAATGAAAATTACAACAAAGTTACTAGTCGTGTTCGTTTTAATAGGTACGGGATTTATTTCTTGTAAAAATACTACTGAAGTAGAAAAAGAAAAGAACGAGACCGTTGAAGCGAAAGAGACAGAAGTCAAATCTGTAGAATCAGATGCTGCAGTTAATGTCATTTTAAATGCTAATCTAGCTACAGAGGCCGATTTAAATACATTAGGGCTTTCTGCAGAAATAGTTTCTCAGATTTTAGAAAAAAGACCGTTCCTAGATATGAAAAAGTTGGATGTCTTATTAGAAGGTGTAAATAAAGAGGAACTTTACAAAAAAGTGTTCGTCCCATTTAATTTAAATACTACTGCTGAGGCTGATTTTAAGATGATTCCTGGAGTTGGTGACCGAATGGCACACGAATTTGAAGAATATAGACCTTATATCAGTGTAAAACAATTTAAAAAAGAAATTGGCAAGTATGTAGATGAAAGCGAAGTAGAACGGTATTTAAATTACGTTTTTGTTCCTGTAGAACTAAATACAGCATCTGATGAAGATATTAAGGCATTACCAGGTGTTGGAAAAAAAATGGCGCACGAATTTGAAGAATACAGACCATACGTAAATCTTGCGCAATTTAGAAAAGAAATAGGTAAATATGTAGATGATAAAGAGCTTAAGCGTTTAGAGCGTTTTGTCTATTTAAAGAATTAAAAAATGCATCTTAGATGGTTTTTAGGTATTAGTAAGTTTCAAATAAAAGGTTGTTATGTCTCGTAGCAACCTTTTAATTATTGGCTTTGTATGGCCAGAACCTAAAAGTTCTGCGGCTGGTAGTAGAATGCTTCAGTTGATAGATCAATTTCAAAATCAAGGTTATGAGGTGATTTTTGCTTCTGCAGCAAATACTTCATATAATACATTTGATTTAAATAGTATTTCGGTTGAAACCAAATCTATCCTTTTAAACGATTCATCTTTTGATGTTTTTATTTCTGAATTAAATCCAGATGTAGTGCTCTTTGATCGTTTTATGACTGAAGAGCAATATGGTTGGCGCGTTGCTGAGCAATGCTCAAATGCATTACGAATTTTAGATACTGAAGATTTTCATGGCTTAAGAAAGGCAAGGGAAATGGCTTTAAAGGATAATGCAGACGTTTCTGTAGAACATTTGCACAACGATATTACCAAACGCGAAATAGCTAGCATTTATCGATGCGATCTAAGCTTAATAATTTCTGAAGCTGAAATAGATATTTTAACGAATCAATTTAAAATAGATAAAAGTTTACTCTGTTATTTACCGTTTTTATTAGAGCCAATCTCTAAACCTGAAATAACACAACTACCAAATTTTGAAGTCAGAGAACATTTCATCACTATTGGTAATTTTTTACATGCACCTAATTATGATGCTGTTTTACATTTAAAGCAAACGATTTGGCCATTAATTAGAAAGCAATTACCACATGCCGAATTACATATTTACGGAGCTTATGAATCCCAAAAAGTAACTCAACTAAATAATACCAAGGAAGGTTTTTTAATAAAAGGGTTTGTTGATAATATTAATGAGGTAATGCAAAATGCAAAAGTCTGTTTGGCACCTTTGCGTTTCGGTGCAGGATTAAAAGGTAAACTAATCGATGCCATGCAAAACGGAACCCCTTGTGTAATGTCTGGTATTGCTTCAGAAGGCATGTTTGGTGAATTAGAACCGAATGGTTTTGTAGCATGTAGCCCTGAAGAGTTTACTAGAAAAGCAGTAGAGCTTTATAACACTTCTGAAACTTGGAATAGAAAGCAAAATCTCGGTTTTAATATTTTGAATCAACGCTTTATTAAAACTGATTTTGAAACTCTTTTTTCTGAACGAGTTACTGAGCTGAGTTCAAATTTAAAAACACATCGTCAAAATAACTTTATTGGTAATTTATTACAGCATCAAACACTGCAAAGTACTAAATATATGAGTAAATGGATTGCGGCTAAGAATTTATAATTTTTAAGGTTCGTTAACGGTCTTGTGTATGGTTCGTTGCGTGTTTCAGCAACTAAATTAGCAAATACACACCAAATAGAAAATCCGCGAGGATTTTCGTAAGTAGGCGAGTAGTAGCAATGAATTATACACGTTGTTGTGCGTAGTTCTTTATTGATAATATTCGAATTCACGAATTATAGAGAAGTACAAAACTCCTGATGTTTGATTCATAGCGGTTAATAGAGTTAAATTATTGTTTTCGTCATATTCTTTATTTACATATGTAGTCGAACCTGAAGCATGGATATGCACATAATTATAATCAGTTTTCATTATCTCTCCATTATCATTTAATGTATTATTATAAGTATAATATGATGTTAAAGAATCATTCACAAATTCTCTAATACTTCCGCTTTTATCTCTGTAACTTTTATCAAATTGTGTTGATGTCTCAGTTCGAATGTTATCTTGCCCATAAACTGTCATATTATAATTATAGTCAGAAGTCCAAACATAAGTCCCTTTTTCTATTATACCCGTGGAATCAGTTTTAACAAATGATTTTTTTTTGCTATCCTCAAATTTGAACACAGTAGTTTGATTTGACTTTGTTTTCTTATTTAAGAATTGCTTGGTTATTTTAGTAAAATTACCATAACTATTTACATAATATTTAGTTATTGCTATAATATTTGTTGTGTCTATTTCCCAGTTTCCATTATTTTGGATTGGATTATATCTATATTGGGTTATGGATTTAACAGGACCTTTGAAATTCCGTTCTTTTAAATCGGAAAATCTTTCTTGATTAGCTAATGAACTAACGAATACAATTAAAATAAAAATATAATAAAACTTCATATTCTTTCAAATTACGCACAACTTAGTGATATGATCCCATTTGAATGACTTATATCAGACGTTAACGAAGTTAGTAGAAAATTTTTGCAAAGTCAATTTTTAATTAAATCATTTGGTTAATTTTAAAATGTAAAGTATATTTGTCATATAGTAAAAATAATTTTACTTAATATAAAATATATTTGTCAATTATGGATAAGAAAAGTTATATAGATTGTGAACGCAATCGCATACAGAAAATATTAGATTTTAGATTGCCAACATCATTTAAGTGGTTAGGCATGGTTTTATTGGTTTCAGCATTTATGCTGTTCTTTATAAGAAAGCAATTCCCAGAATATACCGAATTAATTAGAAGTATTGGTAGAACAATCTTCATTATCGGTTTATTATGTATATCCTTGGCAAGAGATAAGGAAGAAGATGAAATGACTATCTCCTTAAGAGCACAATCTTATGCTATAGCTTTTATTGTTGGCGTACTTTATGCTATTGTTATGCCTTATGTTGAGTTTGGTGTATCTAATATTGTGGCTGATGAAACTCAAGCATATAAAGAGCTTGGAGATTTTCAATTGTTGAGTTTTATGTTCTTAATTCAGATAGGATTCTATCAGACTTTAAAACGTTACAGGTAATGGAAAATACTATAAAAGTAGAACGCGCTATTTTAAATTTAACTCAAGATGATTTAGCGAAAAAAATAGGTGTGTCTCGCCAGACTATAAATTCTATTGAAGCTAATCGTTATGTGCCTTCTACTGTATTGGCGCTTAAATTATCTGATGTTTTTGGTAAGCCTGTAAATGAGTTTTTTAAATTGAGTGCAGATGATTAGTTTAGTTATAATATGCGTGCATCTTATATTAGTTTGTCTATAAGATCTTTCATGCCTTCCGTAGCCGATTTCGCAATAACGGTTATATTGCCACGGCCTTGTATCGCTGGTTTTGGATCTATATAAAAAATAGCTGTGTCTGGTTGTACATAATTAATTAAACCTGCAGCAGGATACACCTGCATACTTGTACCAATAATAACTAAAATGTCAGCTGCGTAGCAGATTTTAACCGCGGTTTCAATCATCGGTACATCTTCACCAAACCAAACAATATGTGGTCTTAATTGGTAACCTTTGTCGCAATTATCGCCAAGATTAAGGTCTTCTGTCCAAGTCTTAATATCAGATGGATTGCCAGTACTTCTTATTTTTAGAAGTTCACCATGTAGATGTACAACATCACTACTTCCAGCACGTTCGTGCAAATCATCAACATTTTGGGTGATAATAGTTACTTTAAAATCTTGCTCAAGATTGGCTAAGTCTTTATGTGCTTGGTTGGGTTGAACTGTTTTTAATTGTTTTCGTCTTTGGTTGTAAAAATCTAAAACCAATTCAGGGTTTTGCCTAAAACCTTCTGGTGAAGCTACTCTCATAACATCATGTCCTTCCCATAAACCATTATGGTCTCTAAAGGTTTTTACTCCACTTTCAGCACTCATACCAGCTCCAGTTAATACGACGATGTGTTTCATGTTATAAATTTACTAATTTTGAGTCATGCCAGATTTAAAACTTTTAGAATATTTACAAACTTACCTCACAGATAATCGCAGAGAACGGTTTCAAAACGTATTGACACAACGCACCAAACATTTTACGGTTGCAACAGAAGATGTATATCAACTACACAACACAAGTGCTGTGATGAGATCTTGCGATGTATTTGGTATACAAGAAGTCAATATTGTTGAAGAAGTTAATTCAAAACGTATTGATAGAGAAATAGCCATGGGAGCTCAGAAATGGGTAGACTTAAATCGCTATCACACTACGAAAGCTTGCATTGAAGACTTGAAACAAAAAGGCTATCAAATTGTAGCTACAAGTCCTCATGCACAAGACTCTGATTTAATAGATTTTGATATCACTAATAAGTCGTGTTTTTTCTTCGGAAGGGAAACCGAAGGCTTATCGCAGCAGGTTATTGATAAAGCAGATTGTTTTCTAAAAATCCCAATGGTTGGGTTTACCGAAAGTTTAAATATTTCTGTGTCTGCAGCTATTATACTTCAACACGTTACAGCACAATTACGAAAATCTACTATTAATTGGCAACTCACTGAAGAAGAACGAAATGAAAAATTATTAGATTGGATAAAGAAAACAATAAAAAGCTACGATGAAATCGTAGAGCGCTTTTACGATACACCATAAATTTTGTAACTTACTATTCTAACTTAAAATCAATAGATATGAAATGTGATGTCTACCTTTCTTTTGATGGTAATTGCGAGGAAGCAATGAACTTTTATAAAAATGTTTTTGATGGTGAATTTCTTATGGTGATGCGTTACAAAGATGGACCACCAGAGTACAGTAAACCTGAAATTGAAAATAAAATAATGCATACTACTATTGCATTTGGTAATGGTTGTGAGTTAAAAGCATCAGATGATTTTAATATGCCTTTAAACAAAGGAAACAACTTTCATGTAAGTATTGCAGCCGATGATGAAGCACAAGGACATTCTATATATTCTGGTTTACTGGAAGGCGGTAAAGCAACAATGCCTTTTGAAGAGATGTTTTGGGGCGGTAAATTTGGTAGTGTTATTGATAAATTTGGTGTACAATGGATGGTGAGTGCTCCAGGTGATGAAGCTGTTTCATAAAAAAATAGAATTAGATTATGGTAGGTTGGTTCGAAATTCCTGTAAATGATATGGAACGCGCTAAAAAGTTCTATGAAGCTGTTTTTAACATAAGCATTAGAGATGTAGATTTCGGTGGACTAAAAATGGGTTGGTTTCCTGATAATGATGGTGCTTATGGAGCCACAGGCACTTTAATAAAACAAGAGTCTTACATTCCTAGTAAAGAAGGAACGTTAGTTTATTTTATGTCAAAGGATGTTCAAATTGAACTCGATAGAGCAGAAGCGGCTGGTGGAAAAATCTACCAAGAGAAGACCAAAATCTCAGAAGAGCATGGTTGTATGGGAGTATTTATAGATTCTGAAGGGAATAGGATTGCATTGCATTCTAACAAATAGAAACAATTAAGCTTTTCCTTTTTTCTTTTTGCTTTTTCGCTCTTTACTTTTTTTAATCACTTTATATTCTTCGTAACATTCGCTTATAGCATCTAATATTTGAAGGTCATTAGCGGTATTTATAAAGTCTTTAGAATAGTTACATTGGTTGACAATTTCGTCCAAATCAAACTTTGTCACTTGTAGTAATACCAAAAGCATTTCTCGATCAAAGCGTGTAGCTAATTGATTTCTTATTTCATCGTCCTCCTTCATCTTCTTTAACTTATGCATCTCGTTCGGCTTTTTACCAAACATATTATATAAGAAATCTGCAGGATTAAAAATCGCACCAAGTACTTTGGTTGCAATATTAGTTTTACCACCTTCATAGCCTGTACCATACAAACCAGAAATTCTATATTGATTGTTAGATCGAATAGGAACTTGCTTCATATCTACTTCTAAATACCCAGTAAGTTCTAATGATTTTACAGTAACTTCTTCTAATGCCAAAGCTAATTCGGTCATTACAATTTCTGTATTGCCAAATTTTAGCCAGTCATTTGTTACTCTAACTTTTATAGATTTATAACCAATGTAAGATAAGTGTAAGGTATCATTGGCTTTTGCCGATATTTCAAAGGCACCAGTATCATCTGTTGCAACACCTTTTACTTGATTAATATTGACAATATTTACTTCGCTTAGAGGTTCATCTGTAGAAGAACTAATTATCGTTCCTTTTACTGTAGTTGGTGTTTTTGTAGCAGTGCTGTCTTGACCAAAGCCATTAACTGTAGTTAGACATAAAAATAGAATGAATAAGTAGCGCATGTAATAATGTTACGATGTAAAGGTAATAAACAAAACGGATTTTAAGATATACCTGTTGTAATTTGACAGAATATTAACAAGGTTTTTCAAGGTCAAATTTCAATACTAACACTGTTTTTTTATCATAAAGACTATGAATTAATATGATTTAGAATAAGAAAACTACGTGAATGTGGTGAAATACATAATATGAAAATGTTTTGTATTTTAGTAAAAAAGAGAAAAATTACGACTATATAAATACAGTATTTCTTATAATCAAGATTAACTCTTGATTGAAAAAGGTTGCTATACATTAAAAAACGTTTTGAAAAGAATTTTGGTTTTACTTTTTATCGCAGGACTTTGTCATGCGAAAATAATTGCTCAAGGTGAAGCTACATATTGGTATTTTGGCGTTAATGCCGGTCTTGATTTTAGCACTGGAGAACCCATACTAGACTTAAATGGTGAACTCATAACTAATGAAGGCTGTGGCACTATCTCTGATGCAAATGGTCAATTACTTTTCTATACCGATGGGATTTCAGTTTGGGATAGAAATCATAACCAAATGCCTAATGGATTTGGGCTTTTAGGAGATCCATCAAGTACGCAGTCGGGCATAATTATACCACAACCAGGATCATCTACAATCTATTTTGTATTTACAGTAGATAGTTCTGCAGGTGATGATGGTTTTAGATATTCAATTGTAGATATGAGTCTTAATAATGGTAATGGTGATGTGACTTCAGTTAAAAATATAGAGCTCAGAACACCTACCGTTGAAAAAATTTCTGCAGTTCAACACGCTAACGGAACAGATTTTTGGATTTTAACTCACGAATGGGGAAATAATAACTTTTTAGCATATCATATTACATCCTCTGGTATTAATGAGAATCCAGTAGTCTCTTCTGTTGGAACAATTCATGGAGATTTGAATCCTAGCGTACTTAACTCTAATATTGCAAATACCATAGGTTATTTGAAGATATCTCCAGATGGAAAACGTATAGCAAGCGCAAAGTTCGGTGGCGAAAATAGTAATATTGAAATCTTTGATTTTAATGATAACACTGGTATAGTATCTAATCCTATTTTAATAGGGGATTATTTTTACGAAGCTTCATCTACTTCTGGAGCTTATGGTGTAGAGTTTTCATCTGATGGCACGCTACTATATGTAACTGATAAAGATTTTAATTTCGATACTAATACACCCAGTTCCATATTACATCAATTTGATATTACATTTGCGAACGCTCAAGATATAATTAATTCTGATACTATCTTATATAATGGTAACAATGTACTAGGAGCATTACAACTTGCTGTTGATGGTAAGATATATGTTAGTAATGCAGATAAAACAGCTTTAGATGTTATAGAAAATCCCAATACTTTAGGTGTAGATGCAAATTATCAAATAGGTGCTGTAGACCTTGGTGGAAGAATTGCAAAATTAGGACTGCCTCCATTTGTACAATCACTTTTTAATGCTACATTTAATACAAGTAATACTTGCTTAGGCAGTGAAACTTTTTTTGAATTATATTCTGGGGTCAATGTAACATCTGCTTTATGGGATTTTGACGATGGTACAACATCGAATCTTTTAAGTCCAACACATATATACGCGAATCCTGGTACATATACTGTAACAGTAAATGCGACGGTTGTAGGTCAATCTGTAACACTATCAGAGGAGATTATAATTTATGAAATACCAGTGGCTAATACGCCTTTAGATTACATGCTTTGCGAAGATCTTGAAAATGACGGGTTTACTTTATTTAACTTAAATACAAAAATAAGTGAAGTGATTGGTAGTCAAAGTAGTCAAGATTTTTCTGTATTATTCTTTAATTCTGAAAGCGATGCACTTAGTGGTATTAATCCATTAGATGTAAGTTACAATGCGTCAAGTTCGCAGACCATATTTGCTCGCTTGAACAATAATTATAATTCAAGTTGTTTTGATATCACTTCCTTTGACTTAAATATTTTAGAGAGCCCAGATATTGTTGAAAATGTTACACTATATATATGCGAGAATGAATCTTTAGAACTAAATGCAGAAGAAGGTTTTGATAACTATAACTGGTTCACAGGACAGACTACAGAATCGATTGTAGTAAATTCTGCAGGGACATATACAGTAGATATTATTAAAGATTATAATACTATACCTGAAATATCATGTTCTAGAACTAAGATATTTACAGTAATAACTTCCAATACGGCAACTATTTCTGATATTGAAATTGAAGAATGGCGAGCTAGAAATAGTATTTCTGTTGTTGCAGATGGACTTGGTGATTATGAGTTTTCTTTAGATAATATAGTTTATCAAGACAGTGGTACTTTTTCTGATCTAACTCAAGGTGATTATATAGTTTATGTAAGGGATAAAAATGGATGCGGTATAATATCAAAATCTGTTTTTGTACTCGATTATCCTAAATTTTTCACACCAAATAACGATAGCTATAACCCTTACTGGAAAATAAAGTTTCCAAGTTCAGAAAGAGACTTTGAAATACTTATATATGATAGGTACGGGAAACAACTAGCGTCATTAGGTCCCGAATCTATAGGTTGGGACGGTACTTACAATGGTAAATTAATGCCAGCTTCAGACTATTGGTTTATATTAAAACGTCCAAGTAAAAATAAAAGCTATTCAGGCCATTTTACGCTAAAGCGATAAAAAAAGCCTCAATTAGAGGCTTGCTTTATAATTAATCACGTCTTCGAGAACGTCTTGGTCTCTCTGAAGTAGATCCACTAGATTCTGGTTTTCTGTCACCTTTAGAATCATCATAACTTCTTTCTCGTCTTTCGCCAGAACGTCTGTCGCTTCTATTGTTGTCTGAGCGTCTTCTGTCACTTCTGTTTCCAGAACCAGATGATCTTCTGTCACCTCTATCGCTAGAACGTCTGTCTCCTCTTGGTTTGTCATCGCGTCTGCGACCTCCACCTCCAGAGCGTCTGTCATCTCTTCCACGTCCTCTGTCGCGTCTTCCGCCACCACTACGACCTTTATTTTCGCTAACTTCTACATTAACAAAACGACCATCATGTTTAAAATCTGTGAAAAAAGCTAAAACCTTTTCTTGTAATTCTTTTTCGGTGTTAAAGAATGAGAAACTTTCTTTAACATCAACTTTAAAGACATCATCACGACCCAGTTCTAACTGTTCTTTTAAGAAATCTTTCAATTTCATCCAATCAAAACCATCTTTGCGACCAACATTGATAAAGTAACGTGAATCATTAGATGACTTTCCGTAATCACGACCTCCACCATCTCTATCTGATCCTCTAGAAGAATCTGAAACCGTTAAATCTTTAGATTTTTGATAATAATTATAGAAACGGTTAAATTCTACTGAAAAGAATTTTTTGATAAGTTCATCTTTATCAGTATCTGCAAATAATTCATTGATACTTTCAAGGTGCTTATCAATTTCGTGATTAGTTTCTGTGGTATGTATTTTATTGGCTAGAGCCATTAATTGTACTTCAACGATGTCACTTCCAGACGGAATTTCTTTTTGCTCGAATTGTTTTTTTATAATACGCTCGATGCTTTTTATCCTTCTAACTTCACTTTTAGAAACAATAGCCATTGAAATACCAGTTTTACCAGCACGACCTGTACGACCAGATCTGTGTGTATATATTTCTGGTTCATCTGGCAATTGGTAATGTATAACATGTGTAATATCATCGACATCAATACCACGAGCTGCAACATCTGTTGCAACCAATGTTTGTATTTGTCTATTTCTAAAGGATTTCATTACTAAATCACGTTGATTCTGACTTAAATCACCATGTAAAGCACCTGCATTATATCCATCCTCAATTAAATTTTCGGCTACTTTTTGAGTGTCGCGTTTTGTTCTACAGAATACTACAGAGAATATCTCTGGATTAGCATCTGACAAACGTTTTAAGGCTTGGTAACGGTCTCTTGCGTTTACTAGATAGTATTCGTGAGAGACCTGATTTGTACTCTCATTTTTGTTTCCTACGGTAATTTCGATAGGATCGTACATGAATTTCTTAGCTATTGTAGCCACTTCTCTTGGCATTGTTGCCGAGAATAACCATGTACTCTTATCATCAGGCGTATGTGAAAGGATATCAGTAATATCTTCTTTGAATCCCATATTTAGCATTTCATCAGCTTCATCTAAAACACTGTATTGTATTTTAGAAATATCAACCATGTTACGACTAATCATATCTTTCATACGACCAGGTGTTGCTACAATAATTTGTGCGCCGCGTTTTACTGAACGTGCTTGGTCAGAGATACTAGCTCCACCATAAATGGCAGTAACGTTTAAACCTTTACAGTATTTACCATAAAGTTTTAATTCGTTTGTAATTTGTAAACAAAGTTCGCGAGTAGGAGATAAGATTAAACCTTGTGTGGTTCTGCTATCAATATCTATTTTTTGCAACATCGGAAACCCGAAAGCTGCAGTTTTACCTGTACCAGTTTGTGCCAAAGCCACTAAGTCTTTGTCCTCTTCTAATAAAAGTGGAATTGCTTTTTCTTGGACTTCACTAGGTGTTTTAAAACCTAAATCCGTAATAGCGCGTAAAAGGTCTTCATTAAGACCGAGTTCTTGGAATGTGCTCATTCTTGAGTTTATGTATTCGATTATGTACTTTTGGTGTTACAAAAGAAGCGAATCGACATACTAAACACTTAAACTTCTAGGTAACACATCCTCACTCTGAGGAATTTATATAATCCAGCCCGTGGATTTTTGAAGGTGCAAATATAGTCTTTTAATTGGATAATCAATTTTTGGTTGTACTTATCTTAATTGATAAAAGCCTGTTTTAATGATATATACCAAATAACTAACTGAAAAATTTGGATACCCAAGCTCAGAATAGCATGTGTTATATATAGCTAAACAAAGTTAAATCATAACATATCAACAAACCATAAACAATTTCTGAATAACTCGTTTTATTTCGTAAATTTGCCTGCGTTTAACAGCGCAACATGACCACAAACCCTAAATATATTTTTGTAACAGGCGGAGTGTCTTCTTCTCTTGGAAAAGGCATCATAGCAGCATCATTGGCTAAACTCTTGCAAGCACAAGGTTACAGAACGACAATTCAAAAATTAGATCCATACATCAATATAGATCCAGGAACTCTAAATCCTTATGAGCATGGCGAATGCTATGTCACGGATGATGGAGCAGAGACCGATTTAGATTTGGGACATTACGAGCGTTTTTTAAATGTACCAACTTCTCAAGCCAATAACGTGACTACTGGTAGAATTTACCAGAGCGTTATTGACAAAGAACGACGTGGTGAGTTTTTAGGGAAGACAGTACAAGTGATACCACATATTACAGACGAGATAAAGCATAGAATTCAGATTTTGGGTAATTCTGGGGATTATGATATTATTCTAACCGAAATTGGAGGAACTGTTGGTGATATTGAGTCTTTGCCATATATAGAAGCGGTTCGTCAATTACAATGGGACCTTGGAGAGCACAATGCTTTGGTTATTCATTTAACCTTAATACCTTATTTATCTGCTGCTGGTGAATTAAAGACAAAACCAACACAACATAGCGTAAAAACATTGATGGAAAGTGGAGTTCATGCTGATGTTCTAGTATGTAGAACGGAACACGAGCTGCATGATGGTTTAAAAAGTAAACTTGCACGTTTCTGTAATGTGAAAAAGGAGGCTGTTATTCAATCCATTGATGCATCTACAATATATGATGTTCCTAACCTAATGTTAGATGAAGGGTTGGATAAGGTTGTTTTAGATAAATTAAATCTAAAAAGCGATGTGCCTGACTTAAAGCAATGGAATGAATTTTTAAAGCGTCATAAAAATCCGAAAAGCGAAGTCACAATAGGTTTAATTGGGAAGTATGTAGAACTTCAGGATTCTTATAAATCAATTCTTGAAGCCTTCATTCATGCTGGTGCCGAGAATGAAGTTAGAGTTAAAGTAGAGCCCATTCATTCTGAATATTTGAATGAAGACAATATAGAATTCAAATTAAAGCATTTAGATGGTGTATTGGTTGCTCCAGGATTCGGTGAGAGAGGAATTGAAGGAAAAATTGATGCTGTAAAATATGTTAGAGAACATAACATTCCGTTTTTAGGTATTTGTTTGGGTATGCAAATGGCAGTAATTGAATACGCAAGAAATGTACTAAAACTAAAAGATGCTAACTCTATTGAAATGGATGAAAACACTAAACATCCTGTCATTAATTTAATGGAATCCCAAAAAAATGTTGTTAACAAAGGTGGAACCATGCGTTTGGGAGCTTGGGATTGTAAGATTAGTAAAAATAGTATTGCTTATAAAGTTTATGATGACATAGGTATAAAAGAACGTCACAGACATCGTTTTGAGTTTAATGACGATTATAAAACTGAAATTGAAGCTGCTGGTATGAAAGCGACTGGTCTAAACCCAGAAACAGGTTTAGTTGAGATTATAGAAATACCAAACCATAACTGGTTTGTTGGTGTACAATACCATCCAGAATATAAGAGTACAGTAGCTAACCCACATCCACTTTTCGTGGCTTTTGTTGGTGCTGCTTTAAAATTTAAAAATAAGAAATAGCAAAAATAGTGTGCCACTTTGGCGCAAAATAAAATTTGGATAACAATTTGAGTTAACCAATTAATACCACTTAAGACCTGTTTGGTTCCTATAGCCTGACAGGTCTAAAACTGAAAAATCAATGGAAGAAAAGAAATTTGACATTAACTCTATAATAGGTTTTGTCCTCATATTCGGTATTTTGATATTTATGATGTATCAAAATAGTCCAACACCTGAAGAAGTTGAAGCGAAAAAGAAAGCCGAACAAGAACAGGTTGAAGCAGAGAAGAAAGAAAGCAAACAAAATGAAGCGGTTGTTACAACATCCAAAGATTATCCTAATGTCAAAGTTACAGATTCATCTGAGCAAGTTGCTCTTAAAAATAAGGTTGGTGCAATCTCGTATGCTTACACGTTAGAAGGTGAAGATATAACAACTGTAGAAACTGATGTTTTTGAATTAAAGTTTAATAGAAAAGGTGGGCATTTAGCACAGGTAAAACTAAAAAACTTTGTAGATTATGATTCAGTGCCAATTTATTTGGTAAAGGATAATAATAGTGCTTTCAATCTTACATTTAGCACTTCAGACAGCCGTACGCAAAATACACAAGACCATCCTTTTCAGCCTAGTGTGACTAAAAGCGGTGAGAATACTGTTGTATCGATGAAGCTTAAATTTTCAGAATCTGAATATTTAGAATACCGTTATGAGTTAAAGCCAAATGACTATATGATTGATTTTTCAATCAAGTCTCAGGGTTTAAGTGGTGTATTTAACACATCGCAGCCTATTGCTCTAGATTGGAAACAGAAACAGATTCGCCATTCCAAAAGTATAAGTTACGAAAATCGTTATACAAGATTAACCTATATGCATGATGATGGAAAGGTTGATAAATTATCGCAAATGAGTGATGATGACGAAACTGTTGAGGATGTTGAGTGGTTATCTTATAGGCAGCATTTCTTTAGTACAATATTAGTTTCTAATGAAAGTACGTTAAAAAATGTAGCGTTAACTTCCAAGGATTTAGTTGAAGATGAAGAGGTTGATACTTTATTTACAAAATTATACACCTCTAAATTTCCGCTGGCATATAATGGAGGTGAAATAAATAAGAGTTTAGGCTTATACTATGGGCCAACAGATGCTAAAACGTTAAAGTCTTATGATAAAGGTCTAGAAGAAAGTATTCCTTTTGGTTGGGGAATTTTTGGATGGATTAACAAAGCACTTTTTATCCCTCTATTTGGTTTCTTAAGTGGATTTTTACCGTATGGTATAGCCATTATAGTAATGACTATTTTGGTGAAAATAATGTTGTCTTTTGTACAATACAAGCAATTCTTATCTCAAGCAAAAATGAAAATTTTAAAGCCAGAGTTAGAAGCTATAAGAGCAAAGTATAAAGACAACAAATTAAAAGCTCAGCAAGAAACGATGGCATTGCAGAACAAAGCTGGTGCTAGCCCTCTTAGTGGATGTTTACCAGGTTTAATGCAAATTCCTGTGTTTTATGCCTTGTTTATGTTCTTCCCAACTGCTTTCGAACTAAGACAGAAAAGTTTCCTTTGGGCAGATGATTTAAGTTCTTATGATTCTATTGCAGAACTACCATTTCCAATACCGTTTTATGGAGACCATGTTGCTTTATTTCCAATATTAGCAGCAGTTGCAATTTTCTTTTACATGAAAATGACCACTGGTCAGCAAGTGGCTACACAGCCAACACAAGAAGGTATGCCAGATATGGGTAAAATGATGAAGTATATGATCTACTTCTCACCACTTTTAATGTTAGTATTCTTTAATAACTATGCGTCTGGTTTAAGTTTATATTACTTTATATCTAACTTAATTAGTATTGGTATTATGTTAGTCATTAAAAACTACATTATTGATGAAGATAAAGTATTGGCTAAAATTGAAGTCAGTAAAACAAAACCTAAGAAACAAAATAAGTTTCAAAAGAAAATGGCTGAGATGATGGAACAGGCTGAACAACAGAAGCAAGCCCAAAAGCGTAAAAAGTAACAGAAATTGATTTTTATATATAGAAAAGCCCTTTGAAAAATTTCAAAGGGCTTTTTACTAACTAAATCAATCAATATAAAACGAGGTAATCACTCCTCACTTTTTCTTTTATTGTGGTGGTAATATTACTTTATCTATAACATGTACTACACCATTTGTAGATTGTATATCTACTAAAGTTGTTATTATATTACTAACACGACCATTAGGATCTGTTAGTGTAAATGCTGTATTATCTGCTGTTATTTCACCACCTAGTGTTGCAACAGCACCGTTAGGAAGTCCTGAAGATTGTACATTAGCCCCTACAATGTGGTAAGTTAATACACTATCAACCGTCGCAGGATCTAAATCACCTAGAGCGGTATTTCCTGAAGGATCTAATTCCAATAATAAATCTGCAAATGCATCATTGGTTGGTGCAAATACTGTAAAAGGCCCAGCTGTGGCGTCAGAAACTGTTGCTATGTAAGGAACAGTTGGTGTTCCAGTGTCTGCTAATTGTAGCGCAGCTACCAGACTTGATAAGGCTGGGTTTGATGTAGCGAATGTAGCTATTGTCGGTAAATCGATAACTTCATCCACAACATGAATTATACCATTTGTACCAACTATGTCAGCTGTTCCAACTGTAGATAGTCCATTAAATACAACTCCATCAGATGTGTCAAAATAAATACTTAAATCAGTATCATTAGGTCCAACTGCTGAAGTGTAAGCATATCCAGAACCTGAAGCTACTAAATCAGTTGATAATATAACACCACCAAGTACATGGTTTAGAAGTATGCTAGATAAAGCGTTACTATTTGGATTAGCAAAATTACCAAAAGCATCATTTGTCGGTGCTAATACAGTGAAAGGACCATCACCTTGAAGTGTAGTTACTAAATCTTCAGAAGTTAAAGCACCAGTAAGGGATGTGAAATTGCTATTATTTAAGGCATGATCAACGACATCTGGCAAGCCAATTACAGCATCAATTACATGAACAATACCATTATCTGCATCTACATCAGCTAATCCGTCGACCACAGTAGCTACATTATTAAAAGTAACACCACTAGATGTGTCAAATAATAGACTTAAGTTATTTCCACCTGCACCAGTAGCACTTGTACTTGTATAACCAGAACCCATGTTAACTAACATTGTTGAAGTGACCTCACCAGAGATAACGTGATTTAATAATATCTGAGATAACAAATCAGTAGGAACTTCTTCTAATGAAGCAAAACCATTTGCAGATAGAAAGTTACTAAATGCAGTATTTGTTGGTGCTAAAACTGTAAAAGGACCATTACCACTTAGAGTAGCAACAAGATTACCATCTGCTCTGACTAACGCATCTACTAACGAGCTTAAATCTGGAGTAGCCACTGCTAAATCAACAATAGTATTCGTTTCTGGACCGCTTGGTCCACCGTTGTCATCGTCATCACTACATCCAGTGATTCCTATGACTAATAAAAATACTGTGAGTAATTTGAATGTTTTTGAAATAATTTTCATTTTTTTGAGTTTTTAAAATTGTTCAACATTTCAAACTTTAATTAGTTTGTTTAACGAAATTACAAAATGATTAAACAAAAAGTGTTTTTGTGCTTATTTTTTACAATAACTTTAACAACCATATACGCCCAAAAATCGGTTAATCAGTTCGATAAAGCGGGTAAACGTCACGGTTTGTGGACAAAAAACTATCATCAAACAGATCAAAAACGATATGAAGGCACATTTGTTCATGGCAAGGAAGTTGACTCATTTAAGTTTTATACATTATCGAAAGGGAAAAGTGTTTTAAGTGCCATAAAGGTGTTCAATGAAAAGGATAGTATAGCCGATATTACCTTTTATGCTTCAAATAAGAAAATAATTAGTAAAGGTAAAATGGATGGCAAGCGTTTTGTCGGTCAGTGGATATATTATCATAAGGATTCTACTAAAAAAATGATTGTAGAAAATTTTAATGATGAAGGAACGCTAGAAGGTGAACGCTATGTTTATTATGATAATGGTTTAGTTGCAGAGCAAGCATCTTATAAAAATGGTCAACTAAATGGTGAAGCTAAATGGTTTTTAGAAAATGAAGTTTTAATTAAATCATCTCAGTATAAGAATGATAAATTAGAGGGTAAAACCATTAATTATGATGCTTCTGGTAAGAAAGATTCTGAAGGCAATTATATTGCTAATCAAAAAAAAGGTGTTTGGAAGTATTATAAAGATGGAAAAATAGCTAAAGAAATTGATCACACAAATAACAAGGTCATTAAGAAATACGAATAGTTTTTAGCTATTACATTAATAGAATTTAGAAATGGTAATCTTAATAAGATTACCTTTTTTATTTTGTAATTTTGCCGAAGTTTTTCGAACAAAAAAGAAAATAAATTTGTACAAATGAAACGAGTCATAGTAGGACTTTCTGGAGGTGTGGATTCTAGCGTTGCTGCTTATCTTTTAAAAGCGCAAGGCTATGAGGTTATAGGTTTATTTATGAAAAATTGGCACGATGATTCTGTAACCATTTCAGATGAATGCCCTTGGTTAGAGGATAGCAATGATGCCATGTTAGTAGCGGAAAAGCTTGGTATTCCTTTTCAAACTGTAGATTTAAGTGTACAATACAAAGAGCGTATTGTGGATTATATGTTTAATGAATACGAAAAAGGACGAACACCAAATCCTGATGTTTTATGTAATCGCGAAATAAAGTTTGATGTCTTTATGGATATCGCATTAGAATTAGGAGCAGATTACGTCGCTACAGGTCATTATTGCAGAAAAGGAACCATTATAAAAGATGGAAAAGAGATTCATCGACTTTTAGCTGGCGTAGATACTAACAAAGATCAATCCTATTTTTTATGTCAGTTATCTCAAGCGCAATTAAGCAAAGCTCTATTTCCATTAGGTGAATTAACAAAACCTGAAGTTAGAGAAATAGCAAAAGCACAAGACTTAATAACGGCTGAAAAGAAAGATTCCCAAGGCCTATGTTTTATTGGTAAAGTTAGATTACCAGACTTTTTACAACAACAATTAAAGCCTAAAGAAGGAGTCATTGTTGAGGTTGCAGATTCTTTTGAAATTTATAATGAGGCAGTTCCAATATTCAATTCTAAAGAAAGTGAATTGGAATATTTATCTAGAAAACCAGAATATTCAGTTACTGATGGAAAAGTTGTTGGCAAGCATCAAGGTGCACATTATTTTACTAAAGGACAACGAAAAGGTTTGGCTGTTGGTGGAACTGTAGAACCACTTTTTGTTATTGACACAGATGTTGAAGAAAACATTATTTACACTGGTCAGGGAAAAAACCATCCTGGTTTATATAGAAATACGTTGTTTGTAACTAATGATGAGCTACATTGGGTAAGAGAAGATTTAGCTTTAACCGAAGGTGAAACTTTACCTGTTTTAGCAAGAATTAGATACAGACAAGCATTAGAAAAAGCGACTTTACATAAAGTTGAGACTGGTCTATACGTGGAATTTGAAAACAAACAATCTGCAATTACCGAAGGTCAATTTGTAGCTTGGTACATAGAAGACGAATTGTTAGGTTCAGGAGTAATTTCTTAAATTGCAAAGAAAAAGCCATGTTAAGAAAGCTAACCATGCTTTTATTGCTCTTATTTAAAATAAATAGCTACGCTCAAGAAGATGCTTGGATTTATCTTGCAGATAAGCCAAATGTTGCAGCTGCTTTGGCCAATCCTATCTCAATACTTACTCAGAAATCCATTGATAGAAAACAAAATCATAATATAGCAATAGATGAACGCGATGTACCCGTTAATGAAGCGTACATATCAAATTTAAAAACCCAAGCAGGAATCACAGTTCTAGCTAAATCTAAATGGTTTAATGCTGTTCATGTTAGAGGGATTGAAACTGACATTAACGCTTTAAGTACGTTGACATATGTAGACAGTATTGATTTTGCAAATAATAATTTAGACGTAGCTTCACGTTCAGAAGTTATTCAAGATAAAACAGATATAGAAGATGAGAATATTGTGTTTACTTATGGTGATACTCAGAATCAGATAGAAATGATTAATGTAGATAATTTGCATGTTGCAGATTTTACAGGTGAAGGTATTACGATTGCAGTTATGGACTCTGGTTTTCCGAATGTGAATACTATGGGAGCTTTTCAGCGTTTAAGAGATAATGGAGATTTGTTAGATGGTTATGATTTTGTAAATAAAACTTCAGATGTATATGCTTTTTCAGGAAGTAGTCATGGTACACGAGTATTAAGTACTATGGCAGGTTTTATACAAGATCAATTTGTTGGTACAGCGCCAGATGCTAAATATTATTTGTTTATAACGGAAGAAACTGGTAGCGAAACACCAGTAGAGGAAAGCTATTGGGTGGAAGCTGCAGAACGTGCAGATAGTTTGGGTGTAGATATGATTAATACATCGCTTGGTTATCGTGTATTTGATAATGCAAACTATGATTACACACCAGCAGATATGAATGGCCAAACAACTTATATAACCAGAGGAGCATCCATTGCTTCCGAAAAAGGAATTTTAGTCGTAGTTAGTGCAGGTAATGCTGGTGCAACTGCATGGCAAACGGTTGGTGCGCCAGCAGATTCACCAGATGTTTTATCAATAGGAGCTGTTAATGCTGATGGAAATTATGTGTCCTTTAGTTCTCAAGGTAGTACAGCACAAGTAGGATACCAGAAACCAGATGTTGTAGCTAGAGGTGGATCGGCTTATGTTGTAGACCAAAACAATACGATTACTCAAAATAACGGAACCTCATTTAGTGGACCAATACTGTGTGGTGGTATAGCATCTTTGTGGCAAGCCATTCCAGATGCATCTCCAACAGAAGTTATGAATTATGTAAGGCAATCTGCATCGCAGTTTAATTCTCCAGATGATTTTTTAGGTTATGGTATTCCAGATTTAGATTTAGCGAGAAACATGGCATTATCTGTTGATGAAGCGTTGCTTGAAGATTTTAGCTTTTATCCAAATCCTGTTAAAGATGTATTAAATCTGAGATTACCATCAATTTTAAATACTATAGAATTGTCAATTTATAATCAATTAGGTCAAAAAGTTTATCAAACTAATCTTAAAGATGAATTGTCTTTAATTGATGTTTCTAAATTTTCAGTTGGGATTTATTTGATGAAATTATCATCTGAAACAACATCAAAAACCTATAAATTCATAAAGCAATAAATGGCAAACAGAATCACAACGCTTTTTAATATAAAATACCCAATCATCCAAGCTGGAATGATTTGGAACAGTGGTTGGAGACTAGCTTCAGCAGCAAGTAACTCGGGAATTTTAGGTTTAATTGGTGCAGGCTCAATGTATCCAGATGTGCTGCGAGAACATATTCAAAAATGTAATGCAGCCACTGATAAACCATTCGGTGTTAACGTGCCCATGTTATATCCAAATATTGAAGAGATAATGGATATAATTGTAGAAGAAGGTGTGAAAATTGTATTCACTTCTGCCGGAAATCCAAAGACTTGGACCGAATGGTTACAAGATAAGGGGATAACTGTAGTGCATGTTGTAAGTAGTGTAAAGTTTGCCCTAAAGGCACAAGATGCAGGAGTCGATGCAATTGTAGCCGAAGGTTTTGAAGCAGGAGGACACAACGGAAGAGATGAGACGACAACGCTAACATTGATTCCTATGGTAAAAGAACAATTACATATTCCACTCATAGCAGCAGGAGGTATTGCCACAGGAAAAGCTATGTTAGCCTGTATGGTTTTGGGAGCTGATGGAGTACAAGTAGGTAGCCGATTTGTAGCTAGTGAAGAATCTTCAGCACACCAAGCCTTTAAGCAAGTTGTGATTGATGCTAAAGAAGGAGACACACAACTCACTTTAAAAGAATTAGCACCAGTACGACTTATTAAAAATAAATTCTACAACGAATTACAAGAACTCTATAAGACAGGGCCAACACAAGAGCAACTCAAAGAATTGTTAGGAAGAGCAAGAGCCAAACGTGGCATGTTTGAAGGCGATTTAGAAGATGGTGAATTAGAGATTGGACAAATCGCTGGACTCATACATAATATAAAACCTGTAGCTGAGATTGTAAAGGAGATGGTGAGTGAGTTCGAGGAAGCTAAGCAGATTACTAGCCAATTATAATTTCTCGTCAGTAAATAAAAGTATTATAACGAAACTATTGAGTGAAATTACAGATTTCTAAAAATTATCTTATAGATTTGAAACTTATAAGTATTATACTACATGCTTTAATACTTTGGTTTTATGATTTTTAAAACCTTAATCTTATTATAAAATTTAAATAAATGAAAAGAATAATCACGTTAATATTAATTGTTGTAAGTAATTTTACCTATGCTTTAATCTCCTCAGATAATGATTTTACTGATCCTGTAGTTATTGAAATTACTGATACATCACTTAATAGTGTTTATTATCATCAAAATAGTTTTACAGAGCCAACAAAGCTAGTGTTTACAAATTTAACTTCTGTTAGTGGTTCTATTTATTTTCATCAAAATGTAAATTTAGTTGAAGTAGAATTTCCATTACTACAAAATGTTGAAAGCTCTATTTATTTTCATCAAAATAATGATTTAGTTAAAGTTGAATTTCCATTATTAGAAAGCATTGGTAGTTATTTTTATTTTAATGGAAACCTTAATTTGGAGATTATTAATGCACCTAGTTTAACATCTGTAACCAGATATTTATCTATTTCAGGTAATGTGTCTTTAACAGAATTAAATATATGTAGTCTTACAGAAATATTACCAGAAGAATTCTCTTCTTCATTACCTTATTATAATATTTCTAATAATAATAGTGTTATTGATGCAGTTCCACAATGTTTCAGTATTGGTGCTCCTAATAATCTTGTAATAAGTAATGTGATAATTAGTGAGAATGAAGATGTCAATAGTTTAGTAGGAACGTTATCAGCTGATAGTAATGGTCCTAATGAAGACTTAATATATTATTTAACAGAATATGAATTTGACAATGAAGACTTTTCAATAGATGGAAATCAATTAATTACAAATTCATCTTTTGACTACGAAACAAAGAACGAGTATGTAGTAGAAGTAGGAGTGAGAAATCTTTTAGGTGAAAAGTTAGAAATTCAGTTTACTATAAATGTAGAAGATGTAATAAATGAGAATGTTACTACAATTGAAATCACAGATACAACACTAGATAATGTTTATTACCATCAAAATAGTTTTACAGAACCTACAAAACTTGTGTTTACCAATCTAACTTCTGTTAGTGGTTCTATTTATTTTCATCAAAATGTAAATTTAGTTGAAGTCGATTTTCCTTTATTACAAAATGCTGGAAGTTCTATTTATTTTCATCAAAATTTAAGCCTGGTTGAAGTTGATTTTCCATTATTAGAGAGCACAGGTAGCTATTTTTATTTTAATGGAAACCTTAGTTTAGAGATTATTAACGCGCCTAATTTAACATCAGTAACTAGGTATTTATCTGTTTCTGGTAATGAATCATTATTAGAATTAAATATTTGTAATCTTACAGAAATAGTACAAGACGACTCTTCATTACCTTATTATAATGTTTCAAATAATAATAGTATCATAGATGCGGAGCCTCAATGTTTTAGTATTGGTGCTCCAAATAATCTAATTATAAGTAATTCTATAATTAGTGAGAATCAAGATTTAAATACCATTATTGGCACTTTGTCAGCAGATAGTAATGGCTCTAATGAAGATTTAATATATTATTTAACTGAATATGAATTTGATGATAATGAGAACTTTTTAATAATAGGAAATGAATTAGTCACAAATACCCCTTTAGATTTTGAAGGAAGAAATGAATATGTAATAGAAATTGGTGTGAGAAATCATTTAGGCGAAAAATTAGAAAGTGAGTTCACTATCAACGTTGAAGATATAATAAATGAAACTATAACTACTATAGAGATTACAGATACAACCCTTGATAATATTTATTATCATAAGGATAATAGTTTTATTACGCCTACAAAACTGGTTTTTACAAATTTAACTTCTGTTAATGGTTCTATTTATTTTTATCAAAATGTAAATTTAGTTGAAGTGGATTTTCCAATGTTAGAAAATACTGGTAGTCATATTTATTTTGATAGAAATCTTAGTTTAGAAGTTGTTAATGCACCAGCTTTGACAACGATAGCGAATTACTTATACGTTTCAGGAAATGAGTCATTAACTGCATTTAATGTTTGTAATTTAATTCAAATTCAACAAGTAGATGATAATGAATCGTATTACTACATAAGAAATAATTCAAACTTAGATATTAGTACGACTTGCTTGACAATTACTGACGTAATATTCTCTCCTGTAGATACGATTGTTATACTACCTGCTCCAAATACATTGATTGGTACATTTATTAGTGATAGTGACGATTTAAATATTCAGTATTATTTTGTTGATGATGATGGAAATCAGGTTGTTAATGAAGATTTTGTTATTGTTAATAACGAGCTCTATTTAGCTAGAGAATATGAGGATTACATAGAAACAGATTTTAACGATTTAATTATTAACGCAATAAGAACTGTTTCTACAACAACTGGTGATAGTGTAGACACTCAAAATAGAAACAGTACTCTTAATGAAAGAATTGAATTAGTCTTTTCTTTTAGTATAGATAATGCCGTTCTTGGAGTAAATGATTTTAATAGTGACTTAAATGAGATCTCTATAAATCCTAATCCAGCTAAACAATATTTTAGAGTTTATTCTAAAATGCCTCTAGAATCAATCACTATATATGGTATAGCAGGAAATCGATTAAGAACCTACGACGAAAATGAGCAACAGCTTTATGTTGGAGACCTTCCGTCGGGTATTTACTTAGTCAATATAAAGCAAAAGAATAATTCAATTAATGTAATCAAAAGATTAATAGTTGATTAGTTTTAGAAGACTGAGAACTTGAGATTGCCTAAATCGCTGGATTGATCCAATATAAACCTGTGGCTGAGATTGTAAAGGATATGGTCAGTGAGTTTGATGAAGCCAAGCAAAATATAATTTCAATGTAAAAACTAAAATTAGCTAGTCTTAATGCCACAATAGTTGAACCAAAATCACTCAACTTAATTTTACAAAATTAAATACTAACTTTGCTTAGGGTCTGTTGGCATAAATAAAAGTAATATGAGAAAGTTAGTAATTAAACTTTTGAGATGGTTCAATCCAGGTACAATTAAAATCCGACATCATTTAACAAAAAAGCCTTTTTATCTGGATGCATTCTTACATAAAGGCTATTGGTATTATGGGATAAGAAGAGAACGAGAAACTATTGATCTATTCGCTGAAATCCTTCCTGACTGTAGTTTTGCAATAGATATTGGTGCAAATATTGGCTATTTTAGTCAGTATTTTTGTCATTTGATGAACGACTCTAAGAAATTAATAGTTTTTGAGCCTGAGCATAATAACTTAGTGTATTTAAAAAGAAATATTGATTGCTATGATAGTATTCGGATAATTGAAAAAGCTGTATCCTTTGAAAATGGTACGGCAAATTTTTATGTCGAAAACTTATCTGGACAAAATAATTCCTTGTTGAGCGACTACAAAGTTTTTGATGAAGTGTTGGAAAACTCTGGGTTAACCGCTACAAAAACAGTTATTGAGGTTGAAACGATTACTCTTGATAGCTTCATGGAACAAGAGTACCCAGATGAAAAACCGGATTTCATTAAAATAGATGTCGAAGGGGCAGAATTATTTGCTCTCCAAGGAATGAAAAACATCCTTGAACTACATGCGCCTACTATAATGGTTGAAATTTCTGATAAGATACCCGAAGTTCTAAAATTACTACGTGATTTTAATTATGTCTTAATCAATCCTCATAAAGAAATAATAAGAGATGATAAATTAATGACTGATTATTTTGGAGAATTCTTTAATGTGTTTTGTATTCATAAATCTAAAAATGAAATATTTCAGAAACTTAAAATTGACCTATAGCTAAATGAGCACTTTGGCTATTATCAAATTTATTTTTATTCATTAGGAAATAGAATCTAACTCATCAGCTTTTAATATCATCTTGGATATGGGTCATTTATAAACTCATATTGTAAATTAATTATAACCCTTAAATTGACCATAAAACCTGTAGCAGAGATTGTACAAAAATATGGTCGCAGAGTTTGAGGAAGCTAAACACAATATAACTTCATTTTAGATACAAAATGCGTGGTTCTAAGTATTGATTTTATGTTTTTTTAAAGCTAACTCCGCTTAACAAACGATATAGTCCAATTGTGACTGACCATATCTAAGTGTTAAGTGCAATTCCAAGATTCATCCTTAAAAATAATTTGTATAATATCACCTACAACTTTATATGTTATGGTCTCAAACTACTGTAAAATTGTTCTGGTTGAGCAATTGCTTTATTTTTTTATCTTAGTAATTATATAACTAACTACTAACTAAAAAAAATAATCATGTCAGATCAACAAGTATTTGAGGCAAGCCCAGAAAGTAAATCAAAAGCAAAACAACTACGCATATTTGCTATGCTCGCATGGATTATAGCTATTGGAGCTCAAATCTATGCTATTATAAAGCTGATTAGTAATGAGACTATGGTTTGGCTTATTGTCGCTATTGTAGTGATTTTAATCCTAGCAGTAACTGGCTCTTACTTATGGAAAAAAGCCAACCGATTAGATCCAGCATCAGAAAAGGATAAAGTGAAATTCTTTATTCAAAATCAATTGGGAGCTATTATGGGTGTTTTAGCGTTTTTACCTTTGGTGATTTTAATTTTTACTAATAAAGATTTAGATGGTAAAACTAAAGGAATAGCAGGTTCTATTGCTGTTGTAGCGATGCTAGTAGCAGGTATATCTGGTGTAGATTTTAATCCTCCTTCGGTAGAGAAATACACTAAAGAAATTAACGAGCAAAATGCTACGCTTAAAGATTTAAACGTTAATAGCGATAATGTATACTGGACAAGCGCGGGAAATAAATACCATATTTTCGAAGACTGTTATCATATAGATGGAAAAACTAATGTCACTAATGGTAGTGTAAAGTTGTCTTTTGAACAACGTGGTATTTCAGAACTTTGTAAAACTTGTAAAAGTAAAGCTGAGAAGACAAGTAGCATTACTGAATAGAAATTTTTTGTAGTTAAATTACTACAATTAAATAATCATATCGAGTTTGCTTAACATCAACTAAAACCGCTGCTTTTGCGTCATGGTTTAAATAACTATATCAAAGAATTTTAATATAACTCTGGCAACACAAGTAAGATTAAGAATGCCTAGCGCACGTTTTTTAGCTTTGTAGATAAGACATTGTTGGACAATTTGAATTGGTACGAGTTTCTTTAGACAATAGCTTTATATAGCTAGCTTAGTATTTTAAAGAAAGATTTATAATTTTTCACGACTAAATGGACATTAAAAACCAACTCATGAAAAATTATATTATAGTTTTAATCTTGTGTATCAGCTTTTCTTCATTTTCACAAAGTCCTTGGACTCAAGAAAAAGGCAAGTTTTACACGCAACTTTCATATACAACCATACCAAATTATACAGAGTTATTCGGTGATCCGGATTATAACTCATTTGGAGAAATTTCAGATAATACCATTCAGTTTTACGGTGAGTATGGTATCTCAGATAAGACAAGTTTAATTGTTAACCTTCCTTTAAAGCTAATTTCAATTACTAATTTTGAAAGCCCTTTTATTGATTGTACAGGCGACTGCTCCAAAGATTTTAATGAAAACGCATTAGGTAATCTAGAGATAGGTATAAAGCATAATTTCTATAAAAAAGATTGGATATTGTCTAGCCAATTTTCTGTCGAGGCAAATACAGGTGCATATGACGAAACTTCAGGAATTAGAACAGGTTATGATGCCTATACTCTTACTCCACTTTTTTTAGCAGGTCGAAGTTTTGAAAAAACGTATATTCAAAGTTTTATAGGTGCTAATATTAGAACTAATGGTTATAGTTCTAATTTTAAGATTGGAGGAGAAGTAGGATATAAAATCACTAGCCATATTTGGCTCATAGGCTTTCTAGATGTTGTAAAGTCTCTTGAAAACGGGGATATTCTATTACCATCTCTAAATCGTTTTAATGCACTTTATGTGAATGACCAAGAGTATGGTGCTTACGGTCTAAAAGGTATTGGTGAGATTACAGACAGGTTTGGTGTTACAGCTGGTTTTGGAGGTGCTTTTTTTGGTAATAATGTTGCTAAACAAGCAGCTCTGAATTTTGGTCTTTACCATAAGTTTTAGGTTTATACAGCTTATATAAAACTTCATCCGTTTTATTAAAATTACTAAGACCAAAACACATATTTTTGCCATATGGTTTTAAGTAACTACACCAAAGAATTTAAATACAATTGGCAACTAGCAGCACCAGTAATGTTAGGTATGCTTGGTCATACCTTTGTTAGCTTTGTTGATAACATTATGGTTGGGCAATTAGGTACTGCAGAATTAGCGGCAGTATCTTTAGGGAACAGTTTTATGTTTATTGCCATGTCTTTAGGTATTGGTTTTAGTACAGCCATTACTCCTTTGGTAGCTGAGGCAGATGGAGCAAAAGATTTTACTGGTGGTAAATCAGCATTTAAACATGGTTTATTTTTATGTACGGTTTTAGGGATTCTGTTGTTCATTTTGGTCTTTTTTGCCAAGCCACTCATGTACTTTATGAAACAGCCTGCTGCTGTTGTAGAGTTGGCGATTCCGTATTTAGATTTGGTCGCATTTTCATTAATTCCGTTAATTATATTTCAGGGATTTAAGCAATTTAGTGATGGTTTATCAATGACTAGATATCCGATGTATGCTACCATTTTAGCTAATGTGGTTAACGTATTACTAAATTATGTGCTCATCTTTGGTAAGTTTGGTTTTCCACAGTTAGGTATAGTTGGTGCTGCTTATGGGACGCTGGCATCACGTTTTATAATGTTATGGTATCTCTGGTATTTATTAAGAGGGAAAGAAAAATCTAAAGCCTTCGTTACTAATATTAAGTTCTTTGTTTTAGATAAATTAATGCTTCGAAAAATCATTAATCTAGGAGCACCAAGTGCTATGCAAATGTTTTTTGAAGTTGCTATTTTCACAGCAGCGATATGGTTAAGTGGTTTGCTTGGTAAAAATCCACAAGCGGCAAACCAGATTGCACTAAATTTGAGCTCTATGACCTTTATGGTTGCTATGGGAATTAGTGTTGCCTCAATGATTAGAGTGGGTAATCAAAAAGGATTAAAGCAATATTTTGAGTTACGACGTATCGCGTTTTCGTTATTCTTACTAGGTACTATATTTGCTATTGTTTTTGGATTGATATTTTTTGTTTTTCACGAGTATTTACCGCGTATATATGTAGATTTTGATGATGTCATAAACTATGACGACAATATGGAAGTAGTGAAAATTGCTTCAAATTTATTATTGGCTGCTGCTATTTTTCAAATTAGTGATAGTATTCAAGTGGTAGTTTTAGGTGCATTGCGTGGACTACAAGATGTGAAAATTCCAACGTTAATTACTTTTATAGCGTATTGGTTAATTGGTTTTCCTGTAAGTTGGTTTTTAGGTAAAGAAGATGCTTATGGTAGTTTTGGTATTTGGTTAGGCTTACTAGCAGGATTAACAAGTGCTTCAATTCTGCTTTACATTCGATTTAATTATCTAACTAAAAAGTTAATTAGAGAGCAAACTTAAAACTTTTTAACTCAATTGGATTTACTATTTTTGCTCAAAGAGTAACTAGAACTTTAAATACTCATAACTTTTTAACTTATAGAATGGAATTACCAAAATTCATCTTAGGCGACAATACAGATCATCCAAATGCGATCTTTATTATTCATACCGAATTTCCTAGATTCATTATTAATCTCGAAAACGACGAAGTAGAATGGTTTGAGGAGTTTGACCAACATGATGAAAAGGAATTAGAGACAGAAACGGAAAACTACATTCAACAAGCTACAAATTTTTACGATAGAGAAATAGCGCGTTACGACGATTAATGTTAGAACAACTTTTAGAACTAGATACAGAACTTTTTATATTCCTAAACTCACTTGGGTCTACAACTTGGGATGGTCTATGGCTGGTAATTACAGATGAATTCACTTTTGCACCTTTATATGCCATTCTTCTATTTCTTATTTATAAAAAATATGGCTTAAAGTCCTTGTTAATTATGGTTTTGGTCATTGCAGCAATGATTACGTTTACAGACCAGACGACAAATTTAGTAAAACGTTCTGTCAATAGGTTTAGGCCATGCGCTTGCGAAGATATAATGGATACGATACGATATATTGCAGAGCGTTGTAGTACAAATAGAAGTTTTTTCTCTGGCCATGCAGCTAACTCTATGGCTGCGGCAGTCTTTGGTGGTTTGGTGTTAAGACCATATTATAAAAAACTAATTTTTATACTTCTGTTTTGGAGTTTTATTGTTGCTTATAGTCGTATATATGTTGGTGTACATTACCCAATAGATATATTATGTGGAATGACATTTGGTGCTTTATCTGGTTTTGCATTTTATAAATTGAACAAATATCTTTTGAAGCGTTCTACTTCCGAGTAAGTCTATAAAGTTGATTTACCAAACGTGTTCTGTAAGATCTAGAATCTTTTGATGCGGTATTTAAATCGTAAGTTGCAATAAATTCAATATTATAGTATGCCGATAATTCATCAATAGTTTTAGGATCGGTTCCTTTTGTTAGTATGTAGAATTCTAGTTCATTAGGAATAAGAAACCCTTCTTCTGTTTTTATATTAGTAATTTTATCTCCATAGTTATAAATAGTTTCAGGTTCAATACCTTCTATTCGATATAAAGGACTATTGATCGTTTCGAATCCTGAAAAATCTTTATAATCTTCTTGTATATGCACTTTTGAAATAGGAAGCCCAATTAAACCCATAGTAAGCATAAATCCTACAACCAAATAGAATACATTTTTAATATTCTTGTTTTTTAGATTTTTGAAAATTAAAAGTCCATTAATTAACAATACTATGGCTGTAATTATAAACCTGATTAATGCTTCACCTGTTAAGATAGAACTAGAAAAAAACCAAACTGCCCAAAATAAAGAGGCTATTGATGCAATTAAACCAAATTGAAAATAAACAGGAATGGTCTCTTTCTTAGCCTTTAGATTTTTAAATTCACGAATCAAATACTCAATATAAAATCCAATATTAATGGCTAAAGGAATTAAGACTGGCATGAGATAGCGTGATTTCTTTTCTGGGATAATTGATAGTAAAACAACCGCAAAAATTGTCCAATAAAAACTGAACCTGTAAGCTTTTAAATTTGAAACCCTAGATTTTAAGTAAGGATAAAGTAAGCTAATAAATGCAGGTATGGTCCAAATACCACTCTGTACAAAGAAACTCCAGTAATAATAGAAAGGCCTCACATTATAACTACTCCAGTTAGAGGTTTCACGTTCTGTAATAGCAGTAAATGTTTCAGGGTCCGCAACTCTTACATGAAAATACCACCAACCCCCTAATACAATACCAAAGATTAAAAGGCTAAATAATTTTAAATTATGAAGTGCACCTCCTTTAAATTTAAATGCAATACCATAAGCAATTATAAATGGTAAAAACAATGCATATAATGAAATTGGTCCTTTTGATAATACTGAGCCAGCTAGAAATAATACAAATAGCAGACTGTGTGTAATTGGCGTTTTACCATCTTGAAACATCAAGAATAACTGATACAACGCCATAAGCATAAAACCATGCGTATAAATATCCCAAGGAGCTTCTATAGTGATTCCAATAACGTAGAATGAGGTAAGCACAATAAAACCATTAATTAAACTATGGGATTTAGTGAGCTCTAATTTTTTAGATAATAGATAAGTTGAAATGCCAATGCTGGCTAAAAATAGTAACGCTGGCCAACGTAATGCTAAGACTGATTTCATCCCAAACAAGTAACCAAAAACAGCCGTGATCCAAGTTGGTAAAGGTGGTTTTTGGTAACGAGCCTCTCCATTCATGGTAGTTAAAATCCAATTGTCATCAGTTAACATTTCTCTGGCCGAAATAAAATTTCGAGCTTCCATTATGGTAACAGGAATTGAGTCTATAGTAAAACCAAGCATTACTATTACAAAAAGTAACAGACTAAGAATAGGATATTTTTCTATAACCTTAATCATTGGTTTGTCTTATTAAATAAGCATTTCTAGCGTAAATCACTAAGCCAAATAAATGACCTACAAATAATACAGGATCTTCTCTAATGATTGCATAAGATAATATTAAACCTGCACCAATTAAGCTTAACACCCAAAACCCCATTGGTAATGATGATTCTTTATTACGTTCAGCATGAATCCATTGGTACACAAAGCGCAACGTAAAAATCACTTGGGCTACAACTCCTAAAATGAGTAACCAAGTCGGTATAGCTTCATTTTTAAAGAGTAATTCAATATCAATTTTGTTGTTATTGTAGTAAAAAATGACAATCAGTACAGGGACTATGAATAATAAATAACGAACTATTTTAGGATACCTCTGCCATTGTCCTTGCAGTTGCAAATTTCTGATATAAATGAAGTAAGTTAAACTTTGTCCGAGCATAATAGCAAAGTCTAATCGTAAATAGCCATAAATGAAAAGTAAGAATGAGGCAATTAAACTCAATGTCCAAAACGTGGTTGGTGTAATAACTTTACGTTGCTTTTCTGAAGTAATCCATTGAATAATTAGCCGAGAAGAAAACAAAATCTGAGCTAAAAATCCGATACTGTAAATTATCCAATCCTTCATTTGCTGGTTTTAGAAACCTCGTAATTAATATACTTTTTCTTCATCCAGAGATAAGCAAAACAGTCCATTAATGGTCCAAGAAGACGATTCCATAGTCCAAATTTTGCTGTGCCAGCTATACGTGGAAAGTGTCTAACAGGTACTTGAATCACTCTACCATTTTGCAACATAATCATTGCTGGTAAAAAGCGATGCAAACCTCTAAACATAGGGATACGTTTGGCATAATCCGTTCTAATGACTTTGAGTGGACAACCAGTATCATCCATACCATCATGTGTAAAAGCACGTCTAATACCATTCGCAATTTTAGAAGACATATTCTTTACAAAAGAATCTTTTCGGTTAGAGCGTACTCCGGTTACTAATTCGTGATTATCTATATGTTTTAAAAGGATATTAAAATCTTCTGGTGCCGTTTGTAAGTCAGAATCTATATAACCAACTAGTTCAGAATCAACATAATCAAAACCTGCTTTTATAGCAGCACTTAAGCCTCGATTGTCTTTAAATAAGATATATTCAAAAGCTTCATTTCTTTCGCATATAGCTTCAATCAGTGCTTGGCTATTATCTTCAGAACCATCATTGACAAACAAAATTGAAGTAGGAACAGAAGCAATTTCAAGGTAGCGGGAAAGTTCAGTTTCTACGCGTTCTAAATTATCTTCTTCATTGTATACAGGAACTATTATGGTAAACTTATATGTCATGCATTTGATGGCTTAGTCTGTGCAAAAGTATTGTTTTTTTGTTACAGTGAAAGTAAATATTCAGCTGCAGCAAAAGGTGTTGTTTTTCCTGCTTCAACTAAATCAATTTGTGATTTTAGCTCATCCTTTACTTTGGCCGAATTATAAAAATTAGACTTCAAACGTTCTTCAATAGTTTGCAATAACCAAAACTTATTTTGATTATTTCTGTTGGTTTCAAAATAATGATTCGCTTTTGTAGTTGATTCATAGTCTTTAATCATTTCCCATACCTCAGAAATACCTTCTTGTTTTAAAGCACTACAAAGCGATACTCTTGGTGACCATTTAGAGTCTTTTTCAGGATATAAATGTAAGGCTCTATTAAATTCGAGCTTAGCAGATTGTGCCGCTTTGATATTATCACCATCGGCTTTGTTAATTACAATGGCATCCGCCATTTCTATAATACCTCGTTTAATACCTTGAAGCTCATCACCAGCACCAGCTAATTTTAAAAGTAGAAAGAAATCAACCATGCTATGTACAGCAGTTTCACTTTGGCCCACACCAACGGTTTCTATAATGATAGTATCGAAACTAGCTGCCTCACATAGAATAATAGTTTCTCTTGTTTTTCTGGCAACACCGCCAAGTGAATCACCAGAAGCAGAAGGTCTAATAAAAGCATTCTTGTCTTTTACCAAATCCTCCATCCTTGTTTTATCTCCAAGAATACTTCCTTTACTTAAGCTACTACTTGGATCTACTGCCAGCACTGCTACTTTTTTACCTAAGCTCGTTAAATGTTTGCCAAAAGCTTCAATAAAGGTACTTTTTCCAACGCCAGGAACACCAGTTATACCTATTCTAATAGATTTGTTAGCATAAGGTAAACAAGCTGTAATAATGTCGTTAGCTTTTTTTGTATGAGTCAAATTTGTACTTTCTACCATTGTAATAGCACGACTCAAAGCAGAAATATCTCCAGATGTAATTCCAGATACCAAGTCTTCAATAGAGGGTTGTTTTTTTCGATTTGCCTTTATTGTTTTTGCAGAATCAGGACTTAGTGATTCAGGCGGTGTAACACCATCCTGCTCATTTAGAGCAGATTTATATGTTTGGTCTTTCTTAGCCAACTAGCATTTGTTAAGGTTTTTCAGAGCTTTGTTCTTCAATTGGGACTTCGATTTTTGTACTATCCCAAGCCATGGTTAATTTTAAATTCCCTGTGGTATTATCAAAAGCAATAGTAAATTCTTCAACAGTTTCATCTATTTCTTTTGTAGGAACTTCAATTTCAATCACATCATAATTTGGATCCCACATAGGCTCCATTTTTTCATCAACTCCCCATTCATATTGTCTAGAATTAAACATCACTTTCCAACTATCTTTCATAGGTACGGTCCAGATAGTGTATTTACCTTTCTTTAGAGGCATACCGTTAATAGTAAGGTCTTTATTGGTCTTAAAAGTTGTAGCTTCATTGGCACCAGTTCGCCATACTTTATCAAAAGGAACTAAAGCGCCAAAAATATCACGTTCGCGTTTAGAAGGTCTGTTGTATTCTACTTTTAAATTTAAATCGTTGAGTGCGATTTCCGCAGAATCTTTCGGACTTAAACGTGGAGAGAAAATATTTTCGACAAAAACGGAATATAAAAGTAAGCCCAAAGCCAGAATTGACAGGACGATAAGGAGGCGTTTTAGCATAATTGTTAATCTTAAAGTAATTTAGTTTTATTAAAGAAATGCCAAACATTGACATTTAGGATTTAAAGATAATTCAAATCCCTAAATTTATAGAATACAAACGTTGAATTTTAAGTAATTCTTATAATTGTGAAAAAAATTAAACTTTTTTGTCACACTTAAAATTTAGTATCGTCTTTAAAGTGCAATCAATCAAAAACCAAAACCAAAATTAGTACGTTTCAAATTCATATTGTTGAAAAATGCAAACAGAATGATAGACAAGCGCAAATGCAATTGTACAATCAGTATTGTAATGGCATGTTAATCGTGGCACTTCGATTTGTAAAAGATACAATGGAGGCAGAGGATATTGTGCAAGAAGCATTTATAAAAGCATTTTCAAAATTAGAACAATATAAAGCTGAAGTTAGTTTTGGAGCTTGGTTAAAACGTATTGTGATTAATAGATGTATTGATGTTTTAAAGTCTAAAAAGCAACGTTTAATAGAGTTAGAAGAACATCATTTGAATGTAGTAGATACGGATTACAAAAATGAATGGTTGGTCGATGATGAGATTACAATAGAGGACGTGAAAGTAGCTATTGAAGGTCTCCCAGAAAAATATAAATGTGTAGTGATGTTGTATTTGGTAGAAGGCTATGATCATCAGGAAATATCGGAGATTTTGAATATTTCTGAAGTGGCATCGAGAACACAACTATCGAGAGGTAAACAAAAATTGCAAAACGCATTAAAATTAGAGAAAAATGGCACAAGATCTTAGAGATTTATTTAAAGAAGACACTAAGGAGCAGGATGTGAAAATGTCTAAAGGGCACGATGCACGGTTTTTACAAAAGCTAAACAAAGAATTGCCTAAGCAACATAAAACAAGTCGCTTTAACTTTTTAAGTATTGCAGCAAGTGTTGTTGTGTTATTAGGTCTGAGTTATGGAGCATACCAGTTTTTTCATTCACCAGTTAATCCTGAAGAACCAATTGAAGTTGCAGATACTGATATAAAAACCTTAGGCGACATATCACCAGATTTTAAGAAAGTTGAAGATTATTATTTGGCGAGTATAAATTTAGAATTATCTAAAGTGCAATTAACTCCACAAAACAAAGAATTGTTTGATGGATATGTTCAACGTCTTAAGGAACTGAATGATGAATACGATAGGTTAACTATAGAGCTAAACGAAAATGGACCTAATGAAGAAACCCTAGATGCTCTTATCAATAATCTAAAATATAGATTAAATCTTGTTATGCGTCTTAAAGAGAAACTTGCAGAATATAATGATGATTCATTTATGCAAGAGAGTATATAATCACAATCAATAAATCAAAAAACGAACAGTTAAATCAAAAAAATCATGAAGAAAACAATCAAAATTTTAATGCTATGTTTAATAACCACTTTTGGTTATGCGCAAAAAACGCTAAGCAAAACTTCACAATCTATCAAAGTCAATAAGGATGTAGTAGTTGACTTAAATACCAGTTATGTAGAAATACAACTTGAAACCTGGAATAAGGATGTCGTAGAAGTTGAGGCTTATATTGAAAGCTCAAAGTTATCTCAAGAAGAATTAGAACGCGCACTTAAAGCATGGAATCTTAAAGTAGATGGCTCTACCGATAAAGTGATAATCTCATCAACAGGTGGGAGAAGTGTGGGCTTATTTGGCGATGGAGATTATAGCAATTTATTAAGAGATTTAGAGGTAAATTTAGCAGACTTGCCAGAGATGCCAAGAATGCCTAGAATGCCAAACTTACCCGAAATGGTAGAAATGCCTGAGATGCCAGAAATGCCTGAAATGCCAGAAATGCCTGAGTTACCAGAATTACCAGAAGGTGTAAAATCAATTTCATTTGATTATGACAAGTATCAAAAAGAAGGAGAAGCTTATTTAGCAGAGTGGAGTAAGAAATATGAAAAGAAAGGTGGTAAAGCGCTTCAGAAAAGTATGGAAGAGTGGGCGCGTAAGTTTGGTGAATCTGGTTACCAAGAAAAGATGGCAAAATGGGGAGAAGAGTATGGAAAGCGTTTTGAAGGTAAATGGGCTAAGGATATGGAAAAATGGGGAGAGAAGTTTGGCGAGAGCTTTGGAAAAGATATGGAGAAATGGGGAGAAGAGTTCGGAGAAAAGTTTGGTAAAGAATGGGAAGAGAAAATGGAAGCTTGGGGCGAGCGTTTTGAGAATAAAATGGATGTAAAAGCGCAACTTATAGAGGAACGCGCTAAAGCTCTCGAAAAAGAAGCAGATTTCTATAAAAAAGATAGCGAAAGATTGAAACGTTTGCAAGAACGATTAGGAGAAAGGAATGAAGATTATGAAGAATCGATTTTATCTAGATATTTAGAATCTGGTAGTAATAGCAAAGTAAAAAAAGTGATTAAAATTAAAATCCCTAAAAAAGCGAAGCTAAAAACCAATATAAGACATGGTGAGTTAAAGTTATCTTCAGTTATTTATAACATGAAAGGAGATATATCACATTCATTTTTAGTAGCTGATAACATTGATGGAAGTGACACTTCCATCAATGTGTCTTATTCTCCAGTGGTGATAAGCGCATGGAATCTAGGAACGCTCAATCTTAATTTTGTAGATAAAGCTCAGATTAAAAATGCTAGTAACTTAGTATTGAACTCAAAATCTTCTAATGTTAATATTGAAAATTTAACAGATACCGCAATAATCGACGGAAGCTTTGGGGATTTAACAATTTCTAATCTTACGTCATCTTTTAAGAATCTTAATTTAGTACTAGAGAATAGTGATGCTTTGGTAAACTTACCAAGCAATATAGATTACACCCTTTATTTTAAAGGCAATCGTTCAAAATATAATAACAAACCAATAAACCACAAGACCATTCGTAATTATTCTGATGGACAAAGTTCTAGCCGAAATATTGTCGTAAATGCTAAGTTTAGTAATGTTATTATGAATTAAACCCTTTGAGTTATGTAATAATTTAGAGGGTCAATTCTAGTATTTCTTCCTGTTTTCCATAAAATAGATTCTTATTTTTATGGAAATTTTATTTTTATGTCTGTTTCTAATTTTGAAACCTTTTTAAAATCCATTAAAACACATCCACTAATTGATCCTTCAATTTCAAAATGTGATTATGTGCCGTTAGATTTATCCATTAATAATTCAGAATTAAAAGCAGTTGATATTTCCTCTTCGGATGCTTTAGAGTATTTCATTTGGAATCATATTAAAAATCACAATACTAAAGCCGCCTATGGTGGTTATCTAGAGAAACGCGGTATATATGAACGCAGCAATTATTTTAATGAATTAAATCCTGACACGGAGCGCAATATTCATTTGGGTCTAGATATTTGGATAGAAGCTAATACGCCGATTTATGCACCTTTAACAGGCAGCATACATAGTTTTAAAAATAATACCAATCATGGCGATTATGGACCAACTATAGTTTTAAAACATAGCATCGAAAATTTTGAGTTTTATACACTTTATGGCCATTTAAGTGTAGTATCAATAGAGGATTTGAAAATTGGAGTAGAATTGAAGCAAGGAGAGCGAATAGCTACTTTAGGAACTGCTGAGGTTAATGGTGATTATCCTCCGCATTTGCATTTTCAGATTATAAAAGATATCCAGGATTATATAGGTGATTATCCTGGAGTGAGTAATCAATTGGACTTAGAATTTTATAAAGTCAATTGTCCTAATCCTAATTTGCTCTTAGGTTTTTAGTTTAAAAATTTATCAAAATCATCAATGGCAAAGGCTTTCTTATAATCTTCTTCACCAATTGTTTCTCCTTCAGAAGAATCGTAATCCATAGTAATTTTCCATTCACCATTAGTTTTTTTGAATAGCACATGAAACTGTCCATAATAAGCCTGTTCATTTTCAGTACCTTTATTTCTTACTAGTTTATAGATACCACGTTCGCTAGCAGCAGAATCGTTATTAATACGCTCAAAAAATCGAAGAGAGATAGATTGCGACTGATTTGATTCTTTATCACGTTTAAAACCAGCTTTATAATTATTAATGTAAGTCGTGTAATTTATAATACGCTTACCACCAGAAATACGAACGAGGTCCTTAGAATGAATTTCTGCCATCAATGTATAATCCAAAGTTTCAAAAGCCTTGTAGAACTTAGACCAAACAGAATTAATAGCTTTTAGGTTGTCTAAGCTTTGTGCAGAGCTTAAATTAATACTAAGTGCAAAAAACAGAATAGTTAGAGTGACTTTCTTAAGCATACCAAAATTTTAAGATTTAGTTATTTGTTTATTAGCTAATGAAGTGCCTATAATAAAGCCAATAAATGCGAGTATGCCATCAGATAATGAAAACCATAGCTCTTTTGGTAATACAAAAATATTAAAAAAGGTTGCGGCAATCATAAGCGCTCCTACAATATAAGAAGGAATCAAACTTATTTTAGAAATTTTAGCTGCTACAAACATACCAGCAATTATACCTAGAAAATGAGCAATAACCACAAATACTTTTGAGCCTACTGGTATTTTATCCATATTGTCTTTTATCCATTCCATATCCATAGGTTTTGCACCTTCAGGTAATGGAAATACACTATGACCAATAAGCGTTTCAAAGATGTAAACTGTAGCTGCAGCCACAATAAAGCCAACGATAGTTGCTAGTACATTTTTCATGATAATAAAGATTAGTTAGTGGGTTTAAGATACTAAAAATCTTATTATCAACTAGTTTTAATTAATACTTTGCGCTAAATAATTACCGTCATAACTACCAGAAATAACCTGTCCATCATTTCTAGTAAACGTAAATGCGAAAACGATATTGAATTCCGTGAAATTGGTCACAGTTATAGAACCGGATTGCGCGTAAACATCAGATTCTGAATGATCATCAGAGAGTAATATTGTTCCTGGATTGAACTCACTATCTATTATAGATCCATTAATAGAAATATCGTAATCTTCAATTTCGTTATAAGTCCTATTCTCAATGTTAACGGCTTCAAAGTTGAAATAGATATATGTAACATCACTTAGATCTCCGTTACCTGTAATCTCAGAACTCGACTTGTTGAATAACCTAATACTTATATTACTTGGATCATTAGTCGATGTATTTTGGTTAGTTATGATAGCAGAAACTAGATTATAGGTTACTCCATTAAACACAAATTCTTTAGTTTCTTCTTCTGGAATACTATTTGTATTCTCTGGTGAACAGGCGAATAAAACTAATGCAACAAGTACTGTGAAAACGTAGGTTAATTTAGATTTCATAATTATAGATTTTTATAAGTGGGCTTAGTAAATATATAATAAAAAATCTATTTGCATTAAGTTTTACAAATATTGACTATAGTTTTAAGTATAAATCATCAAAAAACCCAACATCTTTAAGACATTGGGTTTCAGGGTTCTTTTTCAAATATACTTATATCAATCTATCAAAGCGTCTGTAATTATTAGCTTATACTGAAATCTGTTTTCAGAAGGTTCACTTAAAACCCATAAATTATCATCAATAGGATTTTGCTGGTAAGCTAATATAAAGTTGTCATTCTCCATCTTATATAGCTTTATATTGCTAAAAATGAATGATTCTGAGGGTGAAATCGGATCTGTTGTTTGATTAAGGTCACTTGCAACAGATAAATCAGATTGGCTTGCTACAGGCAATTGTCCTCCTCCCTCAGTAAATAGAATAAGGTCTAAACTGGTGTCGTTTTGTATAATATATTCGGTTTCAAAGCCAGAGCTCAAATCATCATCGTCACATTGTGTAGCTACTATTAGCGGCAGTAATAGTAATATGTATAATCTTTTTATTTTAAATATCGTTTCCATAGTGTATTGCTTTTTTTTAACTGTTCATTATAACCACTTAAACCACCTTATTCCACATTATAGTTTATTAAATCTGCACATTCTGTAGTGCCCATTTTTCTATAATAATATACAGCTCTATCATTACCTTCTATTTCAATAGAGTAAGTGTTATCACAATGAATAGTAAGAAAACGTCTCTGTGTAAGTTGTTCATTTGTAGTTTCCCCCTGGATATAATCAAAATAGATACGGCCGTCATTTAAAAGTCCCCAAATTCCGTTAGCAACTTCCACGTCTGCATAGCGATCAATAAAAGTGTTATCTTCCTTAAATTCTAGAATAATTTCAGAATTTTCTCTTGTGTTTTGAAACCACTTATCTACAGTTGTCCATTCTGTTCCTGTCCATTCATCTGGTATGGATTCTAAATTTTCATCGCGATACAGTTCCCATGTACCAAGCACCTCTGTTTCTGCAAGATTTTCTTGGTTTTCGTTTAATTCGTCTTTTTCGCAGCCCATAAATGCGAGCGCCATAACTAATAGTAATGCTAATTTTTTCATAATCTTTTGAGTTTTATTATATAACAATTGCAACTAGGAAAATCCTGACAATGCAATTAAAATATTTTAGAAAAGCATCTAAACGGTTTAAAATGATGGATTTAGCATTATGCAAAAAAAGCCTAATTTAGCAATGTTAGAGACGCCTTTAAAATGAAAAACACCATCCTTCGGATTTTCGAATTAATTAAAAAAGGGGAAATCACCTTTGTTATAAAAGGCATTTCTAAACGTGTCTTTTCAACTACAGAAGCCTTTGGCTTGAAACGCGATTTAAATATAGAGTTTAAAAATCCTGATGCACAAATTGATCTCGATATACGGCTTTTTAGACAAGAAGATGATAGATATTTTACCCAAGATTTACAAAATGATGGTCTAATAGAAAAAGATATTCCGTCTTGCTATGTAGCGATTACTAAAGATAATAAACCATGCTTTAGACAGTGGCTCATTGCATCGGAGTATAAAGACAAAATTCAAGAATTTTGGGGAGAATCATTTCCTGTTTTAGAAGCAGACGAAATGTTATTAGAAGGTGGTTTTACTATTTCATCAATGCGACGAAAAGGAATTATGCCAGCAGCAATCACAAGAATTATTGAAAACGAAAAGCGACCTGATAGAAGATGGGTAATAACATTTGTAGAAATTAATAATATTCCATCACTAAAAGGTATTCACCGTTCAGGATTCAGCCCTTATGTACTTAGAACCGAAAAATGGTTGTTGTTTAAGAGAACTATTATTTTTAAAGATGTGCCAAATGAAGCTATGGATACTTATTTAAAAAACGTTGGAAGCTTTTAAAGTTACCTGATTTCAATCACTCACACTCAGCTTGAACAACTTTATGTTTCCATTGTATCCAATACTCTTGTAAACCCTCTGATGTGGTCTTTAAGTTGCTAATGTCTAATTTTTGTCCTGATAATAGAACATCTTTTAACTGTTCTTTGCGCTGGGAAAGGGCAGGAGCATGATTCCAGCCACCAACATGGTCAAAAGCAGTATAGGCTTCACATTTTTGGTTGACAGCCATAAAAGGAATAGATAGACTATAATTCACCTTACCAGAACCCATACCTTCTGTGGTCATAGTAATATTTTCAAAATCTACTTTGCTGTAATTGCCAGAATTATAGAGCCCTTTTAATTGATCTCCAACTTTTGCAGACATAGTGTTAGAGAACTGATGTGCAATATCAGAGCCATTAATAAATTCTTTGCCTTCATAGGTGCCTTCACAACTTTTATCTGTACAAGTGATGTTATTATCCTGTAGTCTAAGAAGCTCAAATTCTTGAGATCGTTTTATCTGTTCTTCAAGATTCCAATTAAAGTCAAATCTATTTTTTAGAAATATAGCTATGGAATCAAGTCCGATTTCTGCTCGTCTTTTGTCTATATTAACAGGATCATAAACTGGCCAAACATTAAAACTTTTTGTTTCAGGATAGTATTTCATTTGTCCACCATAGATTTGCAACTCGCCTTTGTCTGTGGCAATTCTATCCTCAGCACGTACTAAAAATCTTGGTTCTAGCTTTTTATCTAAAACCGCTTGTTTCATTAAAGGAATGTAATGTTCTCTAGTGGCTTGGTCTGCATGTTGTAGCACATTGCAAATCGTTAGATTGTGTTGTGTACCTATTTGTGTTGAATCTGGCCATCCATAGGTTTCTAAGATGTCTTTTACTTTTATAATATTGGCAGCGTGATTTTTTCTGTATGTTTTTTGGTAGATATCGGCTTCTTTAGACTCAGCACCATAAATAGCCATTACAGAATCCCTTAAACGAAGTGGTGTTTGTTCTTTTTGCCAAATGGTATCTAAAATGGCGATTAAGTTTTTAGGTTTTTGAACAGCTTTTTTCGATTTGTCTTTCCCTGAACAAGATAAAATTAGCGTTAATACAAAGATTAGTGTAATTCTGACGATTCGTATTTGATTTGTCATAGGTTTATGATTGTTAACAATAGCCTAGGACTAAAGTAGTGAAAGAAAACTAGAGTGATAAACTTACGCACATTCAGTCTGAAAACAAAAAACCACCAAGTAGAACAAAGGTGGTTTTAAGCTTATTATAAAGCCAATTAAAATTATGGCTCAAATTCTCAGATAAAGATTTACTTTCTAACGACGTTCTTTGTAACGCTGAATTTTTTACAAGTAAACCGGACAATGTAAATACCAGGCTCTAAATCATTAATATTAATAGTCCCTTCATGTATTTCTACATTCTGTTTTTTACCATAAATATCATAAACTGTAATGGTAAACTTATAACTCTTATCATCTTTAATTCCAAAATAAATAAGATCTTCCGTAACCGTTGGATACAATTTTATTTCATCGTCAAAGTTAATGGTTTCATTTAGAGTTGTAACAGCAAAATTGTTGTCTGTTGCTACAGTTAAGTTCGGGTTGTCAGTAGTGTTACTTCCCGATTTCGATTGTGCTGTAGACACCATAGCACATATGGTGAATACTAATAGTAATTTTAATTTCATAATTTGTAGGTTAAGATTTGTTAAAATTTAACTGTAAACATATAAAATTAAATGACTAATGCATAATTTATGTATAAAATTCTTACAAATAAATGTATTTTATCGTTTATTTATTGTAATATAAATGATATTTTGTGTTTTCAAGCCTTAGAGAAGTGATTTCAAAGAATATGTTTTACAATTACTAAAAGCTAACAAAATTATTGAAGATATCGAAGTATATTTCAAATAAATAGGGTGGGAAATCATAGTGTTAAAGAACTGGTGTGCAATATCAGAGCATTAATAAATCCTTTGCCTTTGTAAGTCCCTTGGCAGGCTTTTAATGTCATAAAAAAATCCCAATAGTTCACATCGGGATTTAAAAAAGAGGTTTATGTTTTTAATCTTCAATTCTTTTCATCTGGCAAAGGCGAAATCATAATATGTGCTCTATGTGTTCCAGGATTCATAATCCAAGGATGATTTGAAGCAGGTGGTACTTCTGGTAAACCTGTAGACGCAGATGTAGCATAAGGCATGTAAACCACATAGCGCAGTCGCGCTCCATCTACTTCTGAGGTTTCTGGGTTATACATTGTTTTTGGGCCAAAGTAAATGTGTAAGGTTAATCCCATTGGTATTTTAAGTTTACCTGATTTCACCTCTTCTTCACGAATATCAAATATTTCTTGATGTTTTTTTCCTTCAGCTTTTAAGGCTCTTCCTCGTGCCATAAAAGGGTCTAAATCTTTGTGATAACATGCGGCATTAAATCCCTCTTTTTTTGGGTCGTCTGCAAGTACAATAAATTCATTATTTCCTTCTCTTAGCGTCACAAATTCGCCAGCCATATTATAGCCAATAACTTTACATCCTGCTCTGCTTGCTTTTGGCGCAGCCATTAACGCGGTCGCAATTAAGGCTTCATCACTATCAATAATCTTTAATTGTGCATTGCTATTATCTGATGTGCTTTCTGTTGCGGTTTCCGTTGTATTGGATTGTTGTTGCACCGTTTTTGTTTTGTCTGATGTATTACAAGACATTAAAATTCCTGCTAATACAAATACTGTAATAATATGTTTCATGGTAGATAATCGTTTGTTATTTCTAAAGTTACTAAAATACATGCACTTATAAATATGTAATACTACTAATCTTTCTTTGACTGGTGGAACTGCTTCACTTTTGTTCGCATTGATATATGAAAAAATCCTGATGGGTTGCATCAGGATTTTAAATTTTAGATTCTGAACTTCTTTCAGAATGACACTATTTGTATTTGGCTTACTCATTAACCAAAACCCATTCTCCTTTATCAATCAAAGGAATGGCTTGCTTATATTTTACGGTTTTATTTTCACCACTCATCACATGCTTGATAGTAACTCTATCGTTACGACCAATTTTTGGTTGTTCTCTAACAATCGTTTCTACGACTTGCTGTTGGCGAGAAGCTCCTTCCCCTGCAGCTCTGTTTTGTGCTGCGCGTTCATCCATATTAGGAATCTCGTCTTTTTGCGTTTGTAATTTTTCTTGCTTACGACGTTTAGCTTCTTGTATAGTGTTAGCTGTTTCTTGTGGAATTTCACCTTTAAATAAGAATGAAATTACATCTTTATTTACTTGGTCAATCATAGCCTTGAACAGCTCGAAAGATTCAAACTTATAAATTAATAATGGATCTTTTTGCTCATGTACTGCCAACTGTACTGATTGCTTTAATTCATCCATTTTACGTAAATGTGTTTTCCAAGCGTCATCAACAATGGCTAGTGTAATGTTCTTTTCAAAATCATTAATCAGTTGTGTACCTTTGGTTTCGTAGGCTTTTTCTAAATCGGTTACCACCTGTAGATTCTTAACACCATCGGTAAATGGCACTACAATACGCTTAAACTTATCACGCTGAGTATTATACACATTCTCAATCACTGGGAAGGCTAAATCTGCTGCACGCTGCATTTTTTCACGATAATGCTTAAATGCTTCCTTGTAAATTACACCTGCAATTTTCTGTGCGTCCATTTTTGCAAACTCTTCTTCAGAAATTGGAGAAGACATTGAGAAATAACGGATTAATTCAAACTCAAAGTTTTTGTAATCGTTAGCATCCTTGTTATTCATAGCAATACCTTCAGAGGTATCGTAGATCATATTTGCTAAATCTACTCTAAGACGTTCACCATGCAATGCATTACGACGACGTTTGTACACCACTTCACGCTGTGCGTTCATTACATCATCATATTCTAATAAACGTTTACGAACACCAAAGTTATTTTCCTCAACTTTTTTCTGCGCACGTTCAATAGACTTAGAAATCATAGAATGTTGAATTACTTCACCTTCTTTCAGTCCCATTCTGTCCATCATTTTGGCAATACGCTCAGAACCAAATAAACGCATTAAGTTATCTTCTAGCGATACATAGAATTGCGAACTTCCTGGATCTCCTTGTCGACCAGCTCTACCACGTAACTGTCTGTCTACACGACGAGAATCGTGACGCTCTGTACCGACAATAGCTAATCCACCTGCAGCTTTAACTTCATCACTCAACTTAATATCTGTACCACGACCTGCCATGTTTGTGGCAATAGTTACTTGGCCTGCATTACCTGCTTGTGCTACGATATCTGCTTCTCTTTTGTGCTGTTTTGCATTTAAGACGTTGTGATCGATTTTACGAATACTCAACATCTTACCCAGAAGCTCTGAAATTTCTACATTGGTTGTACCAATAAGTACTGGTCGTCCCGCTTGCGAGAGTTCTGTAACTTCATCGATAACAGCGTTGTATTTTTCGCGTTTTGTTTTATAAACTAAGTCGTCTCTATCATCTCTGGCAATAGGTCTATTGGTTGGAATTTCAACCACATCTAATTTGTAGATTTCCCAAAATTCACCTGCTTCTGTTACCGCAGTACCTGTCATACCAGATAGTTTGCGGTACATTCTAAAGTAATTCTGAAGCGTTACTGTGGCGAAAGTTTGTGTAGCGGCTTCTATCTTTACATTTTCTTTAGCTTCAATGGCTTGGTGCAATCCATCAGAATAACGACGACCGTCCATAATACGACCTGTTTGCTCATCTACAATCATTACTTTGTTGTCCATAACAACATACTGATTGTCTTTTTCGAATAAAGCGTAAGCTTTTAATAATTGGTTAAGTGTATGAATACGCTCTGATTTAATCCCAAAGTCTCTAAACAAATCTTCTTTAAGATTCGCTTCTTCTTCAGAGGATAAGCCTTGTGCTTCAATCTTGGCAATTTCAGTTCCCATTTCTGGCATGACGAAGAAATCAGGATCATCCTCACCAGACAAGAATTCTACACCTTTGTCAGATAATTCTACTTGATTATTTTTTTCGTCGATTACATAATAGAGTTCTGCATCTACCTTAGGCATTTCTCTATTGTTGTCTTGCATGTAGAAGTTTTCAGTTTTCTGAAGTAATTGCTTAATACCTTCTTCAGATAAAAACTTTATTAAGGCCTTATTCTTTGGAATACCTCTGTACGCTCTCAATAATTGGAAACCACCTTCCTTAGTATCACCAGCTGCGATTAATTTTTTCGCTTCAGCTAAAACACCTACTAGATATTTACGTTGTACGTCTTCAATTTGCTGAACCTTTGGTTTAAGAGCATCAAACTCGTGCTCGTCACCTTTTGGTACAGGACCAGAAATAATTAATGGAGTACGTGCATCATCAACTAATACAGAATCGACCTCATCGACAATGGCGTAGTGATGCGGACGCTGTACTAAATCGTCTGGCGAATGTGCCATGTTATCTCGTAAGTAATCGAAACCAAATTCGTTATTAGTTCCGTATGTAATATCTGCATTATAAGCTTTACGACGTGCATCTGAGTTTGGTGTGTGGTAATCGATACAATCGATACTCATACCATGAAACTGAAATATTGGAGCCATCCAAGCGCTATCACGTTTTGCCAAGTAATCATTTACGGTTACTAAGTGAACACCTTTTCCAGCAAGTGCATTTAAGTACACAGGAAGCGTTGCAACCAATGTTTTTCCCTCACCAGTTTGCATCTCTGCAATTTTACCTTGGTGCATAGCAACACCACCTATTAGCTGAACATCATAGTGAATCATGTCCCATGTAATTGGCTTACCAGCTGCATCCCAAGAATTTGCCCAAATGGCTTGATCTCCTTCTAATGTAACGTAATCGTGTTCACCAGAAATTTCACGGTCAAAAGCATTTGCTGTTACAGGGATTTGAGTGTTATGTACAAAACGTTTCGCCGTCTCTTTAACGACTGCGAAGGCTTCTGGAAGAATATCGTTTAAAACACCTTCTGTAACATCGTAGATATCGTCATCGATTTTATCGACTTCGAGATATATATCTTCACGCTCATCAATGTCTTCAGTAACTTCTGCTTTTGCTAAAAGTTCTTCTTTTTGTGTTTGAAGTGGACGTCTCGCTTCAGCAATTTTTTCCTTAAACTCAATAGTCTTAGCTCTTAGTTCGTCATGAGACAAAGCTTCAAGAGCTGATTCAAAAGTTTTTATTTTATCTACGATTGGTGTTATAGCACTTACATCTTGTTTGGATTTATCTCCAACAAAAACTTTAAGTACTTTATCTAAAAATGTCATATTTAATATTTTGTAACAGATTGATTGGTTTCAATCCTTATTTTTGTTTTTTAAATACTTCGAAAGTCACCATGATGGTGACAATTGAAGTGAATTTTATTCTCGAATTGCGAGCATCCGAAAATAAAAAAAGTCTCTAAGTTATAATAACGCAAGAGACTTTTTTGTGATAATTTTATATGTTAATATTCATCCTCATTCCAGAGGTAATCTTCATCAGTTGGATAGTCTGGCCAAATTTCTTCAATAGAGTCGTAAGAATCACCTTCGTCTTCTATAGCTTGTAAGTTTTCAACAACTTCTAATGGAGCTCCTGTTCTAATAGCGTAGTCAATGAGTTCGTCTTTAGTTGCCGGCCAAGGTGCATCACTTAAATAAGATGCTAATTCTAATGTCCAATACATTTGCGTTGTAAATTTAATTTTTGCAAAAATAATTTTTTAGTTGAACAATTCAAGAAAAAATTAAATTAATTAATCATTAATATAAAGAACGTGTAATCGTCAACTTTTGTTTCGGACTAACTATTGCAATTGATAATCCTGTTCTGATATTGATAATATATGTTATGATTCTTTTTTAGGAATCCACTTTATCTCTTCAGCTTGTAAATCATGTGACAACTTCCGTGCCAATACAAAAAGGTAGTCAGAAAGTCGATTTATATACATTAAAGTTTCGGGCTGAAACGGTTCTATATCGTTAAGGTGTGAAGCTAAACGCTCGGCTCTACGGCATACAGTACGTGCTATGTGACAGAATGACACGGTTTGATGACCTCCGGGTAAAACAAAGTGTGTCATAGGTGGAAGGCTGGCCTCCATGTTATCCATTTCTTTTTCTAACTTCTCAATATCTTCATTTGATATCTTAGGAATATTTAATCTAGCTTTGCCACTTTTTAATGTTGCTTTTTCAGGATCTGTAGCCAAAATAGCTCCAACCGTGAATAAGCGATCTTGAATTTCCATTAAGGTGTTTTTGTATAACTGGTCAATATCTTGATCTCTGATGAGTCCAATATAAGAGTTAAGTTCATCAATTGTGCCGTAGCTATCAATTCTTATATGATGTTTTGGGACTCTTGTACCTCCAAATAACGCAGTGGTACCTTTGTCTCCTGTTTTTGTATATACTTTCATGTAACAAAGTTACGAGTTAAAAGTTGTAAGGCAAATTGAGGAAAACGAATTTTGAGAGCGTTTTATGCTCGATTTGTTAAAACTTGATGAATTAAATCAAAACGCTTTGATAATTTTAAGTAATCTTTCGACCAATCATTGCTAATGGACAATTCTTGAAATGTACTAGTTGGTAAGAAATCTAATTCTAGATTTTCAAGTGTAGTTTTATTGTTGCTCTTAAGCTTACTTTTTATTTTATTGATATAAGTTAAGAATTCTTCATGATTATTGAAGTTAGAATGTAAATAATCTGATTCTTCGTTTTGCCTTTCAAGGATCGAATTTAAAAGCCCAATAAGTTCACTATACAATTGTTGATCTGATAAGTTCTTGTAAAAGGAAATAGAATATTTTTTTGAACCTTGTTTATATACCATGTAAATACTAATTATGATTATTATTAAAAATATATAATTAGGCCTTACGAAAAAAATAATCATTAGTCATTAAAAGTATCACTCTCAATCATTCCATCGCGTAAGCGAATAACACGTTTGGCGTGCTCAGCAACTTCTTCTTCATGTGTTACCATGATTACGGTATTTCCCTTAGCATGGATTTCATCAAATAGCTGCATTATTTCTAAAGAGGTTTTAGAATCGAGGTTACCTGTTGGCTCATCTGCTAGTATGATCGATGGTTTATTTACTAAAGCTCTACCAACAGCCACACGTTGTCTTTGTCCACCCGAAAGTTGGTTGGGTTTATGATCCATACGATCCGATAAACCAACATCAGTTAGTACTTCAGTTGCTCTGTCTTGACGTTGTTTTTTAGATGATCCTGCATAAATCATTGGTAATGCTACATTTTCTAAGGCTGTAGTTCTTGGTAATAAATTAAAGGTTTGGAAAACGAAACCGATTTCTGTATTTCTAATTTCAGCAAGCTCATCATCACTCATCTGACTAACATCTTTTCCATTCAAATTATACGAGCCTGCAGTTGGTGTATCTAAACAACCTAATAAGTTCATTAAAGTAGATTTACCAGAACCAGATGGTCCCATAATTGCAACATACTCACCACGTTTTATATCTAAATCGATGCCTTTTAATACGTGGACAGTTTCTTGTCCTAATTTAAAATCTCTAATGATGTTTCTAATTTCGATGACGTTGTCACTCATAATTAAATAGTCTTGGTTGCTTGAAATGTTCCTGCAAGATACAGGAATTTGAACTAATTTGTTTAATAAGACGTTAAAGTTGCTAGGTTGTTACAGCCTAATTCTAAAATGTTCTTTGGCTTGCTCTTTTCTAAAAAACACAAAACCAAGATGGAAGCAATCTAAAGTTACAGTAACGTCATTATGAGTCTTTATATATTCCCAAGCTTTCGTCATGCCTTTAGACCAGTAGATGTCATCAAAAATAAAAATAGTTTCATTATGCGCTTTTGGTAAAAGAGATTCAAAATATTTTATAGTTGCAGCTTTGTTATGATGACCGTCAAAGAATACAAGGTCATAGGTTTTGTCCTTTAATCTTGGTATTATTATGGTAAAATCCCCTGTTATAAAGGTTGTGTTTTTAATATCTAAAGCTTCAAATTGAGCTTTAGAAAAGTTTGAGGTATTGGGACAGCCTTCTATTGTTATAATTTTAGAATTTTTTTTAGCTAATGCCAAGGCATAAGTTCCCATGCCCAAAGAGGTGCCTAATTCTAATACTGATTTTATGTTGAAGTAGTTGACAATTCTAAAAAGAATTCTAGACTCTTTTTTTGAACTGCTTGAAGCTTTAATCATTTTGCGTACACGTCGTACTTTAGAGTGTAAAACCTTAGAGCCTTCACCTAAATCTGTAACTTGTAATGTTGTGGTTGAGTTTTTTAATTCAAAACGATAGTTTTTTAATTTTTCATAAGCATCATATCTTTTTTTGTCATAAAGGCATTTTGTAACAAAATCATACATAAATGGTGAATGCACACCGTGTTGATTGGTCGCTTTAAAAAGAAATTTTATGTAAGAAATGACCTGATACATTCTACCCTTCTATTTTTTCAGACAGTTCAAACCATCGTATTTCTTTTTCTTCAATTGTATCAATGATTTTCTGAAGTTGGTTTGATAGTTCTTTAATTTTGTCTTGTGATAAATCTGGATCATTAAATTTAGTTTCTAGAGCTGTTTTATCAAGTTCTAAAGACCGTATTTTGGATTCTAAATTTTTGTATTCTTTTTGCTCGTTATAATCTAGCTTATTAGCTTCGTTTTGTTTTATAGTCTTAGTATTGTCTGTTTTTTTTGATTCTTCGATTTGCTTAGGCTGACTGCTATCATAAGCTCTAAAATCTGAATAGTTTCCAGGAAAATCATCAACGACTCCATCTCCTCTAAACACAAACATATGGTCAACAATTTTATCCATAAAATAGCGGTCGTGAGATACTACAAGGAGTACTCCAGGGAAATCCATTAAGAAATCTTCTAATACGTTTAAGGTCACAATGTCCAAATCGTTAGTTGGTTCATCTAGGATTAATACATTAGGGTTCTGAATTAAAACAGTGCATAGATAGAGTCGCTTTTGTTCGCCTCCACTTAATTTTTCTACAAAATCCCATTGTTTTTTGCGATCAAATAGAAAGCGTTCTAATAATTGTTGCGCGCTGATTTGTCTGCCTTTTGCCAATGGAATATAATCACCAAACTCTTTGATAACATCAATTACTTTTTGATTCGGTTTTGCTTTAATTCCACCTTGTGTGTAATAACCTATTTTTACAGTTTCTCCAATGACGACTTTACCACCATCTGGTTGAATATTTTGGGTTAATAAGTTTAGAAAAGTAGATTTCCCTGTTCCGTTTTTGCCGATAACACCGATGCGTTCTCCTTTTTTGAAAGTATAATCAAAGCCATCTAAAATGGTTTTGTCTTTAAATGATTTAGAAACATTATGAAACTCAATAATCTTGCTTCCTAAGCGCTCCATATTAATCTCCAATTGAATTTGATGATCGTTACGACGTTTGTGTGCCTTAGATTTTATCTCAGAGAAATCATCAATCCTACTTTTAGATTTAGTCGTACGCGCTTTGGGTTGACGCCGCATCCAGTCGAGTTCTTTTTTATAAAGTTGTTTGGCTTTTCCTACTTCAGTAGTTTCATTTTCTATTCGTGCTTCTTTTTTCTCTAAGTAGTAAGAATAATTGCCTTTATAAGTATATAGTTGCCCTTGGTCTAATTCTATAATCTCATTGCACACACGTTCTAAAAAATAGCGATCGTGTGTTACCATAAAAAGTGTTTGTTGTGTCTTAGCAAAATACTCTTCAAGCCATTCAATCATTTCTAAATCGAGATGATTGGTAGGCTCATCTAAAATCAAAATATCAGGTTTACTTAATAGGGCTTTGGCTAGAGCTAAACGCTTTTTTTGCCCACCAGAAAGTGTACTCACTTTCATTGTAAGGTCATCTAATTTTAGTTGAGATAAAGTTTGTTGGTATTGCGTTTCAAATTCCCATGCATTATCCCTGTCCATGGCTTCAAAAGCTTCTTGGTAAGCTTCAGTATCCTCAGGATTTTTTAAAGCGTTTTCATAAGCTTCAATAGTTTTTAAAATAGGGATATCTGATGCGAAAATAATTTTTTCTATTGTAAGGTTTGCATCCAAATTTGGCTCTTGATCTAAAAAGGCTAGTCGCAGTCCTTTCCTGACTACAATTTGTCCTTCGTCTGGTGAATCTTTTCCTGACAAAATATTAAGTATAGAGGTCTTTCCACTTCCATTTTTAGCAACAAAAGCAATCTTTTGATCTTTATGAATACTAAAGGATAAACCTTTAAAAAGCACTAGCTCTCCATAAGACTTAGATATATTTTCTACATTGAGGTAATTCAAACTAAAATTTTTACAAAGAACGGAAATAAACCAAAAATAATAGCAATAGTTTTGTTATTCCTATTGATGCCTTATATTTGTCTGTAAAGATCCATTGCACATATGAAGCGCATCAAGCTTTTAGTAATTTTATTGAGTACTGTAATTGTCTCTTCTTGTATACCATATAAAGACACTATATATCTGCAAAACAAAAACACGGCTGTGGATTCGACAATGGTTTTAACAGAAACACCAAAGCCATATCGAGTTCAAATTAATGATATATTGACGATACGCATAAAAGTACTTGATCAAGAAAATGTCACCATTTTTAATCCGGTTGGCGAAGGAACTCTTAATGCATCAAGTCAAGAACGTGCCTATTTTGACGGATTTACTGTGAACCTTCATGGAAATATAAGAATTCCTGAATTAGGTGAAATTAACGTTCTAGGTTATACTTATGAAGAGATTGAAGGTCTCATTAAAGAAATGCTTCTTGAAGATCAATTTAAACAAACAGCAAATATTTTTGTTACTGTGAAATTGGCTGGATTAAAATATACAGCTAATGGAGAAGTTGGATCTCCTGGTACAAATGTTCTTTTTCAGGATAGAGTTAACATATTTGAAGCTATAGCCAACGTCGGCGAAATCCCGGTAACTGGAAACAAAAAAGCAGTTAAGATTATTCGTCAATTTCCGCATGGTCAAGAAATACATTCTATAGATTTAACAGATATAAATGTGATGAAATCTCCTTACTATTATATTCAACCAAATGATATTATTTATGTTGAACCACTAAGACAAAAGTCCATAGGTACGGGTGAGACGGCGGTTCAAACTATAGGAACAATTGCTACAATTTTATCTCTTGTAACCACATCTGTATTATTGTTTACGAGGCTATGAATAAAGGGGACTATAATCACAACGATTTTGATCAAGGGGAATCGGGCAGAATGGCCTTCGACTTTAGAGGTTACTTTTTTAAAGTATTAAACCTCTGGAAATTTATGATGCTGTGCATTGGTACAGCTATAATTGTCGCTTATTTTATAAATGTAAGAAAGCAGAATGTTTATAAGTTAGGTTCCCTAATATCTATAGAAAACGACCAAAATCCATTTTTTACGGCTAACACGAGTATTTCATTTAATTGGGGAGGAGTCTCTGGTAAAATGAGCACTATTATTACTGCTATAAAAACGAGAAGCCACAATGAAAAGGTCGTAGATTCCTTACAATATTACATGGAATATTTGGTTGAGGCTAAGTATAGGAAGGAAGATATTTATATGAATGCTCCGTTTCGATTTGAAATCAACAAAGAAGCTCCACAAGTTCTTGGATCTCCAATTGGTATTCGGTTTATTAATGCAAACGAATTTGAGGTATTTACAGAATTCGAAGGAGCAAAAAGACTAGGGCAAGTTTATGGAAATAAGTCGTTTAAACGTGTTGCTTTGCCTGTTGGACCCTTTTCAAAAAAATATAAAGTGGGCCAGCTAATAGAATTACCATTTTTAAATGGTAAGATAACTACAGTTAGTCCATCGCAAATAATTTCAGGAAAAGAGTATTTTATAAAATTCTTAAATTTTGATGGTGTTGTTAATAGATATAAGTCTGGAATAATGATTTCGCCTTATTCGGCTAACTCCCCTGTTTTAACATTAGAATTAGCAGGGAACAATAAAGCGAAAATTGTCGATTACCTTAATGCAACAACGGAAATTTTAAGTAAGACAGAATTAGAACGAAAGAATTTATACGCTACAAAAACGATAAAGTTCATTGATAGTAGTTTAGCTGGAGTAAACAATAATCTGGAGGATTTCACTAAGGAAATGAACGAGTTTAGACGTAAAAACAAGGTTTTTGATGTTACGGAAGAAATAGCACAGACGTCGAATCAACTAAGAGAATACGCATTAAATAAGCAAGCTGAAGAACAAAAATTAAATTATTTAGAGAATCTAGAAAATTATTTAAATACAAAAACTAATTATACTGAGATTACTGCTCCAACCGCTTTCGGAATTACAGAACTTAATATAGTAAATAGTATTTCTAAAATTATAGCATTAGCAACCGAAAGACAGAATTTAGAATATACAACAAAAGAAGGGTCAGGTTTATTTAAGGATATAGATAGAAGAATCGAATCAGAAAAGAATGTGCTTCTAGAAACGATTGATGCTACTAAAAAAATTACGAGAATACAGCTTTCTAATATCAATCGTAGTGTTGCGCAATTAGAAACAAAGTTGTCTGGTTTGCCTGAAGATCAGCAACAATATTTTAAAATTCAGAGGAAGTTGGATATTAGTCAGGAGGCCTATGATGTTTACATGTTAAAACGAAGTGAAGCCGCCATTGTTAAAGCTGCTAATATCTCAGATATTACGGTAATTGATGAGGCTAAGGATATAGGCAATGGGCCAATAGGACCCAATAAATCTTTGAATTATATGATGGCTGTGATGCTTGGGTTCTTTGTGCCATTATTCTTAATTTTTATTTTATATCTGTTAGATAACACCCTTCATGGTTCAGATGAGATAGAGCAATTATCTAACATTCCGATTTTAGGATTAGTGGGTAAATACAATTATAAAAATAATTTGGTGTCTTATGAGAAGCCAAAATCTGCCGTTGCAGAGTCCTTCAGGGCAATTAGATCGAGTTTGCAATTTATTTTTAAAAACAAAAATAAAGATGTTAGGGCTGATACTTTAATGGTAACCTCATCTGTTAGTGGTGAGGGGAAAACGTTCACCTCTATTAATATAGCAACTGTTTATGCGCTCTCAGGGAAAAAGACCATTTTATTAGGACTAGATTTACGAAAACCAAAAATCTTTGATGATTTTGGTATTACTAATGAAAAAGGTATGGTCAATTATCTTATAGATGAAAGTACCATTGATGAAATTACAACACATACACATATCGAGAATTTGGATGTCATTCCATCTGGTCCGATTCCTCCAAATCCTTCGGAGCTTTTAATGGGTGAAAAGTTAAGAGAACTAATTGCCAAGCTCAAACAAGAGTACGACATCATTATATTAGATACTCCACCATTAGGCTTAGTTACGGATGCCTTGGAGTTAGTGCAATATGCCGATGCCACGATATTTATGGTAAGATTGGATTACACCAAAAAGGGTATGCTTCAGTTGGTTAATGCTAAACATAGAACTGGTGAACTCAAAAACATAAGTTTTGTACTTAATTTCTATCGACATAAGAACAATCATAATTATGGCTATGGCTATGGTTATGGCTATGGTTATGGCTATGGTTATGGTGTCTATGGCAATGCTTATCACGAAAGAGATAATTATACGCTGTTAGAAAGAATTAAAATTTTCTTAAGAAGAATATAACAAGCTTTAACTCTAAAATGTGATAACTAAAACTCAACTTAGATTTAAGCGATTTTTTGATTTTATATTAGTTATTTTACTCTTACCTCTATTGATTGTTCCAATTATTGTTTTAATCATTATAACTACTATTGATACAGGTACTTATGGCGTCTTTTCTCAATTGCGCGTTGGTCAGCATGGGAAATTATTTAAAATATATAAAATTAGAACTCTCAGAGAAGGTGTACACCAATTGGGTCATTTAGAAAAAAGTGCTACCTCTCTTGGTAAGTACTTAAGGCGCACCAAACTCAATGAGCTGCCGCAATTATACAATGTACTTATTGGTGATATGAGTTTTGTTGGTCCAAGGCCTGATTTACAAGGTTTTGCTGACGAATTAGTTGGTGACGATCGTATTATTTTAATTGTTAAACCAGGTATTACTGGACCAGCAACTATTAAATATAGAAACGAAGAACGTGTATTAGAACGACAAAAAGACCCAGAACACTACAACAGAACGATTATTTGGGTAGATAAAGTGAAAATAAATAAAAAGTATGTTCAGAATTACAGTTTTTACTTAGATTTGACACTCATTTTAAAATCTACTTTAAACAAATGACACATTCAGAAGACAAAATTGCAATCATAGGATTAGGTTATGTCGGTTTGCCCCTTGCCGTAGAATTTGCAAAACAATTCTTTGTAGTTGGTTTCGATATTAATAAGCAGCGAATCAACGAGTTAAACAATGGTATAGATAAGACATTAGAAGTTGATAACAACAATTTGAAATCTGTATTAACTACAGACTTAAATGCCAGTAGAGGACTTTATATTACTGACAACTCAGAAGCGTTAGCGACGACTAACGTTTATATTATTACGGTGCCAACACCAACAGATGCTTTAAACAAGCCTGTGTTCACTCCATTAATTAAAGCGAGTGAAACTGTAGGTAGAGCAATGTCTAAAAATGATATTGTTATATACGAATCAACTGTTTATCCTGGGGCAACAGAAGATATATGTGTGCCTATTTTGGCAGAAACATCTGGCATGACATATAATAAAGACTTTTTTGCAGGTTATTCACCGGAACGAATCAATCCAGGTGATAAGCACCATACAGTTACTAAGATATTAAAAGTTACATCTGGTTCTACACCAGAAATTGCTAAAAAAGTAAATGATTTATATTTAAAAGTTATTACGGCTGGTACACATTTAGCACCTTCGATAAAAGTTGCTGAAGCTGCAAAAGTTATTGAAAATTCGCAACGCGATATCAATATTGCTTTTGTTAATGAACTATCTAAAATATTTAGATTATTAGATATAGATACTAAAGCTGTACTAGAAGCTGCAGGCACAAAATGGAACTTCTTGAAATTTTCTCCTGGTTTAGTTGGTGGGCATTGTATTGGTGTTGATCCATATTATTTAGCACAAAAAGCTATAGAATCTGGTTATAATCCTGAAATTATTTTAGCAGGTCGTAAAATGAATGATAGTATGGGTAGTTATGTTGCTACTGAGACTGTTAAAATGATGATTAATAAAGGAGCGACTATAAAGGGCTCAAGCGCATTAGTATTAGGTATTACTTTTAAAGAAAATTGTCCTGATATTAGAAATTCTAGAGTTATTGATATTATTGAAGAATTGGAAACGTATCACGTTAATGTAGATGTTTATGATCCTTGGGCTTCAAAAGAAGAAGTAAAGCACGAGTACAAACTAGACTTAATCAGTGATTTTGGAGATTTAAGTTCAGATTATGATGCGGTTATTTTGGCAGTTTCTCATAACGAATTCTTAAAATTAGATATCACAAAATTAAAATCACAAACGGGTGTTGTTTTTGATGTAAAGTCATTACTTCCTATAGACACCGTAGACGCAAGATTATAATGTACTCAAATCCACATCACACTACAGACCTATCCAAGCTAAGTTTTTTAATTACAGGAGGTGGAGGTTTCATTGGCTCCAACCTTACTGAATACTTATTAAAGTATAATGCTAAAAAAGTAAGAGTTTTAGACAACTTTTCTAATGGTCATCGCGAGAACCTCACAGAGTTTAATAATAACCCAGCCTTTGAGTTAATAGAAGGTGATATCAGAGACTTAGAAACTTGTAAAAAAGCTATGGAAGGGATTGATTACGTCTCTCATCAAGCAGCTTTAGGTTCTGTACCTCGTTCTATCAATGATCCAGCAACGACTAACGAAGTCAATATTACTGGATTTTTAAATATGATGATAGCTTTAAAGGATAGCCCTACAGTAAAACGTATGGTTTATGCAGCCTCTAGCTCAACTTATGGAGATAGTAAGGCATTGCCAAAAGTTGAAGATACTATTGGTAAACCATTGTCGCCTTATGCGGTTACTAAATATGTAAACGAATTGTACGCTGATGTTTTTGGTACAACTTACAAAACTGATGTTATTGGTTTAAGATATTTTAACGTATTTGGACCAAAACAAAGTCCAAGTGGTGCTTATGCTGCAGTAATCCCATTATTTATGCAAGCGCTTAAGGATAATGAGCCTTCTAAGATTAATGGAGATGGTGAACAGACTCGAGATTTTACATTTATTGATAATGTAGTGCAAGCTAATGTAAAAGGATTTTTTGCATCTAAAGATGCAAAAAATGAAGTTTTTAATGTGGCTTGTGGAGAGCGTATTACCATCAACTATCTTTGGGAATCATTACGAATTGCAGCTGACTCTGATTTGAAAGCTATTTACGGACCTAATAGACAAGGTGATGTAAGAGATTCCTTAGCAGATATTTCTAAAGCTGAAAAACTTTTAGACTATAAGCCACAATATACAGTGCGAGAAGGTTTAAAAATTACTTGGGATAGTTTTAATTAATACAGCACTTTTTTTTTAGTCGAATTGCCAATTACTTGGTATATTAGCACGTCTTTAAAATTTAATTAATTTGAGTGCTAAAAAAGAAGATGAGTGGCTATATACAATCTCTAGTAAGAGAAAGCTCATCGACTTCAACTTTAAAGAGATTTGGCGTTATAAGGACTTGTTGTTTTTATTTGTAAAACGAGACATAGTTACTTTATATAAGCAAACTGTGCTAGGACCATTATGGTACTTAATTCAGCCATTATTTACGGCTTTAATTTTCACATTAGTATTTAATAACCTAGGTAGTATTAAAACAGGTGGGATTCCCCCATTTCTATTTAATCTTGCTGGTATTACTGCTTGGAATTATTTCAAAGATTGTCTAACAAATACATCGAATACATTTACTAAAAATCAGAATATCTTTGGAAAGGTATATTTTCCTCGAGTAATCTTGCCCATGTCCGTTACAGTATCAAACTTGCTTAAGTTTGGTATTCAATTGCTGATATTTATTGGATTTTATTGTTATTTTAAGTTTTTAGGGTATGAGTTTAGCTTCAATAAAAATTTAGCTTTATTTCCAGTTTATGTACTTATAATGGGAATGCTTGGTTTAGGATTAGGTATGATTTTATCGTCTCTAACTACGAAGTATAGAGATTTAACCGTATTGTTATCTTTTGCAGTTCAGCTTTTAATGTATGTTTCTGCTGTGCCTTACCCTATGTCTGAAGCTAATGCTAAATTTCCCCCATTAGTGGCAAAATTTGTTGAGTATAATCCATTAACCCAAATTATTGAAGGGTTTAGATATATGTTACTTAATACAGGTGATTTTAATCTAGGTAGGTTTCTTTATACGCTTTTTGTGAGTATTGCATTATTCTTAATTGGTTTAATTATATTTAACAGGACAGAAAAAACATTCATTGATACTGTATAGTTATGTCTAATATTATACTAAAGGCTGAAAATATTAGCAAACAATACCGATTAGGTCTTGTTGGTACAGGTACCATAAGTCATGATCTTAATCGTTGGTGGGCCAATATTCGTGGTAAGGAAGACCCTTACTTAAAAGTAGGAGCTGTAAATGATAGAAGCACCAAAAGCGATAGTGATTACGTATGGGCTTTAAAAGACATTAATTTTGAAGTACAACAAGGAGAAGTATTAGGAATTATAGGTAAAAATGGTGCGGGAAAATCAACCCTTTTAAAGATACTTTCTCGAGTCACTAGTCCAACTACAGGCGAAATAAAAACAAAAGGACGTATTGCGTCTTTATTGGAAGTAGGTACAGGATTTCATCCAGAACTAACAGGACGAGAGAATATTTACCTAAATGGTGCTATATTAGGTATGACCAAAGCCGAAATAAGAGCTAAAGAACAAGAGATTATAGAATTTTCCGGGTGTGAACGTTATGTAGACACACCAGTAAAGCGTTATAGCTCTGGGATGCGCGTACGTTTGGCTTTTGCAGTAGCTGCATTTTTAGAGCCCGATATTTTGGTTATCGATGAGGTGCTTGCTGTAGGTGATGCTGAGTTTCAGAAAAAGGCTATTGGGAAAATGCAGGATATTAGTAAGGGTGAGGGGAGAACTGTAATCTTTGTAAGTCATGATATGAATGCTATTTCAGTTTTAACAAACAGAGTTATCGTTTTGCAAAATGGTATAGTGAATTATGACGGAGATACAAATGAAGGGATAAAAGAATATTTGAAGGGGGAAAACAAAAGAATGATATACCAATATGAAGGCAACTATGCAGATGGTATTCCAAAAATTACAGAAGTTAAAGTAAACACAAGCTTACCGAATAACATTCATGAATTTGGAAAAGAAATTCAATTTCAATTTAAAATTTATTTACCATTTGACGTTGAGAATTTAGCTTTATCATTTCAAATTGTGGATGAATTTAGTGTGCCAATAACACATTCTTGGATTTTTGATGCTGATAAACAAATTAAACGAAATAAAGGTACTTATCATTTTATAGGCAGTTATCCAAAACCTAAATTATATATGGGCTATTATTCATTAGTAGTACATCTGTCTAACTCTCGGACTAAAGAAAAGTATGATTTTTTGGATTCAGTGTGTTATTTTAGTATAGTAATGATGAAAACGGTAAGATCAGAATATCATTGGCAAAAGAATACTTGTAAGTACATAGAGGAAGTGAAATGGCAATCATCAAAAATCTAAAAGATTGAAAAAGGTTAAGAAAGAAATAAAAGATAAAATTTTCAAAAAGTTTTTTACAGAATATCAAATAAAAAACGAGAATAATTATACTGATTTTACTAGAGATGAGTTAGATATCATTGGTAAGGTTAAAGGGTTTACGATGACTTCTGCAGAACGAGTTGTTAGTTTGATTAGAGCTGTTAATTATATTGAACTAAATAATATAGGAGGTAGTATAATTGAATGCGGAGTTTGGAAGGGAGGAAGTATTATGGCAGCGCTATTAGCTTTAAAAGAAAAAAACAGAGACGTTTACCTATATGATACCTTTGAGGGGATGAGTGAACCAACTGATCAAGATAAATCATACAAGGATGAGTCGGCTAAGAAAGCATATATAAATAAAGATGAATACTGGAAAAGGATAGAATGTTTTTCTACCTTAGATGAAGTTAAAAATAATATCTATAGTATTGACTATCCTAAAAATAAAATAAAATTTATTCAAGGAAAGGTTGAAGATACGATTCCAAATATTATACCAGAAAAAATAGCAATATTAAGATTAGATACAGATTGGTATGAATCTACGATGCACGAAATGATACACTTATTTCCAAGGTTAGTTGCTGGTGGCGTGATAATTATCGATGATTACGGACATTGGAAAGGATGTAGAAAAGCTATTGATGAATACATCAATGATAATAACGTAAAATTATTACTCAATAGAATAGATTATACAGGTCGGATTGGAATTAAATTGTAAATGAAAGATTTTGTCAATATTAAACTAAGTTTAAAAAATCTGGATACGTATTATATTCGAAAGTCAATTCTTGTTGGACTTTCAAAATATCTAGGCGATTTCAATGGCACTATGTTGGATATTGGTTGTGGGAAAATGCCTTACAGAGATTATATTTTAGAGAATTCAAAGATTTCAAAGTATGTAGGCCTCGATATTGAAACTGCTTTAATATATGATAAAAAGGTTAAGCCAGACTGCACTTGGGATGGTGTTACGATGCCATTTGATGATGAGAGCTTTGATTGTGCTTTTGGGACTGAAGTGTTAGAGCATTGTGCGGAACCAGAAGTGGTTTTGAGTGAAGTTTATCGCATTTTAAAACCAGGAGGTATTTTCTTTTTTACAGTACCATTTTTATGGAATTTACACGAAGTGCCAAACGATGAGTATCGGTATACACCATTTTCATTAGAACGCCATCTAAATAAGTGTGGTTTTTTAAATGTTAGTATAATAGCGACCGGAGGTTGGCATGCGTCGATGGCACAAATGATGGGTCTATGGGTTAGACGTAGTCCTCTATCATCTAATAAACGAAAGATTTTGTCTTATTTTTTAAAGCCTATGATTAAATATTTAATTAAATTAGATAATCCAGAAACCGTTAAATTTATTGAAGGACAAATGATTACAGGTTTATACGGACATGTTAGAAAATAGATTATGAATATTGCCATTTTCTCACCTAGTCAAAACCCATATTCTGAGACCTTTATACAGGCTCATAAAAATTACCTTAAAGATCAAGTATTTTATTATTTCGGACCTGCAGGAAGAATTAAATTAGAAGGGCGGGAGAATTTGGTTTCTAAAACAAAATTATTCCGATTTCGAATAGTTCAAAAAATAAATAAGTACGAATCGTATTATATTAACGAACAATCAATTCTTACATCACTAAAAAAGAATGCTATCGATGTGATATTAGTTGAGTATGGTAATCATGCTTACAATTTAATATCACTTTTAAAAGATAGCAACTTACCTGTGGTAGTTCATTTTCATGGTTATGATGCTAGTGCTTATAAGACGGTAAAAAAATGTAATAATTATAAGGCTGTCTTCAATTTAGCCGAAAAAATTATTGCTGTTTCCTTAAAAATGGAGCAGATGTTATTAAGTTTAGGTTGTCCTAAAGATAAACTTGTTTACAATGTGTATGGACCTCAACCTGAATTTGAAACTGTTAGACCTACCTTCTCTAAAAAACAATTTATAGGGATTGGTCGCTTTACCGATAAAAAAGCACCATACTATACAATTATGGCTTTTAAAGAGGTTGCTGTCAAATATAGAGATGCGCGTTTGCTTTTGGCTGGTGATGGAGCTTTATTAAATGTGTGTCAGAACTTAGCTAAACAATATGGGCTTGAAAATCAGGTAAAGTTTTTAGGAGTAATTACACCTGATGAATATAGAGCGTTTTTAAGAGAATCACTGGCTTTTGTGCAGCATTCTATTACTTCAGCAAATGGTGACATGGAAGGTACACCTTTAGCTATTTTAGAGGCTAGCGTTGCAGGTTTACCAGTTATCTCTACAAGACATGCAGGTATTCCTGATGTTATAATGGATGGGAAAACAGGATTGTTAAGTGACGAACACGATGTTGCGGCTATGGCGCAGAATATGCTAAAACTTTTACAAGACAATGATTTTGCTCAACGTTTGGGAAGTGAAGGAAATAAACATATTATAAAATCTTTTAGTATAAAGAGGCACATTGAGGTATTACAGAATGTACTTGAAAATTCAATTAATACTTAAAATCTGTCTTAGAGTTTAATTTTATATGATTACTATATCTAAAAAAATATTGAAAAAATTATTAAAAGAATATTTCAATATTAAAAAGAAATTATCTAGTACATACTACATCTCTATTGGTGAGAATTGTTTGACGGATAATGTTTTAGATAGGCACAATGTAAAAAGTTTTAGCACGCCTTATTCTCATGGTAGAAGTAACTTAGATTATGCCATAAAGTTGGAAAGAGATAATTATAAAAATCTTTTGAAATCAGAATATCTATACTATGATTTTGTCGGTGAAACCAAAGTAGTTAGAAATAAATATTATTCAGAATCTGAAAATATATATAACGAAATACATCAGAATGGTTTTGAATTTACGCATCATGATGTCATTGAGAATGAATTGGCAAGAACAAGCTACGAAAGAAAAATTTTGAGAATGCAATCTCTTAATAAAGGCAACAAATTAAAGTTTGTATATCATTATCGAAATAATGATAATATTAATTTGAAGTTAATAATCAGCAAAGCCGCCGAATTTCTAAGCTTCTATCAGCAAAAAGGAATAAAATGTGAATTTGTATTTTTTACCCAAAACATTATTTCAAATAAAAAAGAAAGAAGTCTGATGAAGATCTATGACTCTAGACATATAAGGGGCTATGTTTTAAATACTTTAGAAAATTGGGCAGGTGATGACCATGATTTATTTTGGGCGAGAAAAGACGATGACTTATTAAAACAAATGATAAAAGAGATAAAATGATTTATGAAACAAGTTGTTTAAATAATACAAGGAAAGAAAATAATCAATTATGTCAGAATCAGAATTAATATCCATTATCATACCCACATTCAATCGGTCTCACCTCATTGAAGAAACACTCAATAGTGTAAAATCTCAAACTTACACTAATTGGGAATGTTTAATTGTAGATGATGGCTCTATTGACGATACGAAGCCAAAGGTTGATGCTTATATAAAAAAGGACAGCCGTTTTAAATACTATGATCGGCCAAATACTTATGCTTCTGGTGGTAATGGCGCAAGAAATTATGGTGCTAAAAAAAGCAAAGGTGATTGGTTAATTTTTTTAGATTCAGATGACTTGTTAACTAAAAGCACGTTGTTGGATCGAATGAATCCTAATGCAGTATTTGATATGCAGATAAGTATTACAGGTACATTTAAAAGGGAAATAGGTGATTCAAATAAAATTTGGAATAAAGTTAACTCTACAGATAGTCATATAGAATTGATTAATCGCTATATTAATATGGATATGCCTTGGCATACAAGTGGTGTCACTTGGAACGCGCATTTCTTTAACAAAATTGGTGGATGGAATGAAAGGTTAAGTGCTTGGCAAGATTGGGAGATTCATTGTAGAAGTCTTTTTTTTAAGCCTAAGTTGCATTACATTATTAATAAGCCAGATAATTATTTTAGGATTTCGCGTCATGATAGTATTGGGGAAACTGTAAAATCTCAGACCTATATGAGGTCTGTTTTTAATTCCTTTTTATCACTTGATGAGTTATTGAAAAAGAATAAAGACGTCTTTGAAATGGTTAAAGTGGACTATGAAAAATTACTATGTAAAATGCTTATCACCTTTCCTATAAAGAAAGGATTTTTATTTTTTCCTTTAAAATCATTATTAAAAATGCCTTTTTTTAAAGGAGCGAATCGTTTTTTATTTTTGAAATGTTATATTATTGAGTTATTAGCAAAAAGCAATACACTAAAAACAAAGGTTTTAAATAAGAGCTATATAAAACAGCAGGATTTTGTTAAGCTAAAGAGCAATTATTTAAAATTTACTATTAATGATTTATGAAAATCTTATTTATTAACCATTCTGCAGCAAAAACTGGAGCACCAATTGTTTTATTACATTTTTTAAAGTGGCTGAAGCAAAATAAAGATTTAAGTTTTGATGTTTTAAGTCTACAAAATGGTAGTTTGTTAGAAGCGTTTTCTGAAGTAAGTGAAAAGCATTATTACAAACTGAAAAAGGATTTTGTTTTAAATAAAATTGATCGTTACATAAAAAGTAAACAGAAGGGATCAGTAAAGGGGAGATTATTATATCCTCAAAATGCATTAAAATCTATTGCGAAAAATAATTATGATTTAATTTACGCAAATAGTATAATTAGTATTCCTGCAGCTCATTTCATTAAAAAAAATAGTGGTACTAAAGCTAAGTTGTTAGTACATATACACGAATTGAATTTAACTATCAACCAATATTGTTCTGAACTTAACGCTTATGAACCAAGTATAGATTTTACGATAGCCGTTTCTAATAAAGTTAAGCAGAATTTAATTACTAATTGGGGATTTAATGACAATAAAATTAAAATAGTATATGCGCATTCCAAGGTAGACGATTTAAATAAGAAAGTAGATAAACAGTTTATAGTTGGTGGCTCTGGTGTAGTGGGTTGGCGTAAAGGACCAGACTTTTTTGTATTAGTTGCACAATATGTGTTTAATAAATTTCCTGATTTGCCTATAAAATTTCAGTGGGTTGGTAAGATTTCAAAATTGAATCAATTTATTTACAATCAGGATATTGAAAGGTTAGGACTAAGAGATAAATTGAAGTTTGTTGGTGCTAAGGATAATCCACATGACTATTTTTCTAATTTTGATATTTTTTTAATGACGTCAAAAGAAGATCCTTTTCCTTTGGTATGTGTAGAGGTTGGAATGATGGGAAAACCTATTATATGCTTTAAGGATGCAACAGGTACTCAAGAGGTTCTAATGCCTGTAGAGAATGCAGTGATTCCATACTTAGATATTGCAAAAATGAGTGAAATGGTAGTACAGTATTTTAATGATAAAGATTTACGGCATAATGATGGAATGAAAATTAAACAGATATTTTTAGAGTTTACTCCAGAAAAACAAGGTGCAAAATTGTATAAAATAATAAAAGGTTTAATTGATGCACCATTTAATTAAAATTAGCTCCATCCATTACCCAATACTAATATGAGTGACTCGATAAAAGTTTCGATAATAATACCTAATTACAACCATAAAAGGTTTTTGGAACAACGAATAATATCTATTCTCAATCAAACCTATCAAGACTTTGAAATTATTATTTTAGACGATGCCTCAAGTGATGGTAGCCAAGAACTAATTAAAGAATATGTGAATCATCCTAAAGTTTCGCATGTTGAGTTTAATAATAATAATTCTGGCTCAGTTTTTAAGCAATGGGTTAAAGGGGTACAATTTGCAAAAGGCGATTTTGTTTGGATTGCTGAAAGCGATGATTTTGCAGAAAATTCATTTTTAGAAACAACTGTGAATGTATTAAATACTAATACAAAACTTGGGTTAGTGTTTACAGATTCTAACAAAATAGACGAAAAGGGTATGAGCTTAGGTTTAGTTTCAAAGAATAAAAAGATACTTGCATCTACCGCAAATAATGATGTAGTTATTTCTAAATCTAATTTTGCAAAATATCTTTTAACTCATTTAATAATTGTAAATGCAAGCAGTGTTCTATTTAGAAAAAAGGCTCTAGAATCTATAAATTTTCAACTTTTAAAAGAATTCAAGAATACTGGAGATATTTTTACATACGTTGGTATTGCCTTAAATTTTGATTTATTTTATTTTTCACAACCCCTCAACAACATGAGGTTACACGAAAACAACACGACTAAAAAAAATAAAAATAATGGTAAGATTTACGGAGATAAAATCTTGCTTTTAGATTACTACTTAAATGAATTTAACAAATTGCCTCGTATTAGACAGGATGTATTTAGTTTCCTTAAAAGTTTCTTTTTTCTAAGTTTAGATTTTGGGTATAAAAAACCACTTTTAAGATTAATTACTAAAATGTTAGACGTTCAATTTATAAATAGAAAAAGCTATATTAGAATTAAAGCTATCCTCTTTTTTTATAACATTATTATTCATAACGGAAAGCCTTATATGGTAAGAGATAGATTTAAAAGTTTATTGAACAATGCAATATAAAAGACAGACTATAATTAGTTTAGTATAAAAAATCAATTAAACTATAGAATAGATTCTTCCTATATTGTAACGGTTATTAAACTTTTCGAATTAGAAGAATATAAAAACATACTAATTATTTTGGAAATAAATCAACAAGTCGATTATTACGATAAACTTTGGGCTAAGCGCAAAAGATTGAATACCCTTAAATTAATGCGTTCTGTTAAAATACTAAGCTATTTTATAACAGTTAAACGAAAATTTAAGAACCCCAAAATATTAGATCTTGGCTGTGGTGATGGTAGATTAACTGCTTTCTTAGGCGAGTTTGCCGATACAGATGGTGTTGAATTGTCTAAAGAGGCTATACGTATTGCGAAAGAAAAGCATCCACATGTTAATTTTTTTCAAGGAAATGCCATGGAGTACGATTTTAAATTAAATCATTATGATTTGGTTGTTTCCCAAGAGGTTATAGAGCACATTGAGGATCAAGAAGCTTATATAAAAATATGTTATCAAGTATTAAAAAAAGGAGGATATTTAATAATTACCACACCTAATAAAAAAGTTTTTGATCATTTGGAAGGAGGAAGTTGGTCACACCAACCAATTGAAAAAATTATGATACCGAGAGCTTTTAAAGCTTTGGTTAAAAATAATTTTAAAATTATTTCTTATGATTCAATTATTTTTAATTTTGGTCTTATGGGATATTTTAAAATAATAAATAATAGATATATAATAGGTGCAACTAATAGATTAGGCATTAAAGGTTTACGTGAAATTATACTTTCTAAATGCGGATATGGGTTACATCAATGTATTCTTGCCAAAAAAGTTGTCTAATTGTTGTGGTAAATATAAGAGTTGGTTCTATATACAATCATTTTATTAAATAGCCTCGATATTAATAATATTAATAATATTAAAATTTAATTACATTTTGAGTATTCATTTTTATGAATTAGCTTCATTAGTATGAGTCGATCCGTTAAAACACCTATACTACCTTATAAGCAAGAGTTTGCTAAAAAGAAAGGTGTACATGAGGTAAATTATAAAGCCATTTGCATATTTGCTGCGACAGGTTTTTTTCTAGACGATGACACTTATTTTAAAGACGAAGTTTGCTTAAGACCAAGTCATAATCATTTTTTTGATAAAAATGATTTTTTAGTAAAAAGCGAACCTTGGTTTCATTGGCACTATTCACCTAGAGATATATCTTTTGATCAAGCATTAAAAGAATATATACAACTATTAACAACCATAACAAAAGAACAAGTTGGTGATGAACCTGTTATTTTGCCATTATCAGGAGGTTTAGATAGTAGGAGCCAAGCACTTATTTTTAAGGATTTAGGTAATCCTGTGAATGCATACAGTTATTCTTTTCCTGGCGGTTACCCAGAACATAAAATAAGTAAGAGAATAGCAAAAGTGTGCAATTTCAGTTTCAATTCTTATAAAATACCTCAAAGTTATTTATGGAATTGTATTGATGATTTGGCACTTTTAAATGGCTGTTATTCAGAATTTACACACCCTAGACAAATGGCTGTTTTAGAAGAATTAAAACAGATGAAAGGTGTTTTTTCACTTGGTCATTGGGGAGATGTTCTTTTCGATAAAGGTGCGCCCGATACTATTGAAGAAAAAGATATAGTTCCGTTACTAAAGAAAAAGATGCTGAAACCTGGAGGATTAGAGTTTGCGCAATCACTTTGGAATGCTTGGCATTTAGATGGGGAATTTGACACCTATTTCACTTCAAGAATAGAAAGCTCATTGTCTGAAATAAAAATAGATAATATAAGCGCAAAAGTTAGAGCGTTTAAGACTTCACAATGGGCACATAGATGGACAACAACTAATTTATGTGTTTTCGAGGCAGCGCGTCCTATCAACCTACCATATTATGATGACCGAATGCTTGAGTTTATATGCACAATACCTGAAGAATATCTCACAGATAGGCGATTACAAATTGCACATTTGAAACAGAACAAAGCATTATCTAAAATTACATGGCATGAGCACAAACCTTTTAATTTGAATAATTACCACTATAATAAATCGCCATTTAATTTGCCGTATAGAATAATTCATAAACTGAAGCGAGAATTTAATGCAATGGTAGGAAATCCTTATATTCAACGTAACTTTGAGTTACAATTATTAGGGACGGAAAATGACGAGCAATTTCAAAAGTATATTTTTGACTCTTCATTCCTTGAATTTGTTCCAAAAGAGGTGGTAAATAAGTTTTATCACAAATTTAAAGAAGTAGATACAGTATATTATTCACCACCAGTCAGTATGTTATTAACGTTGTCCCTTTGGAATAAACACTTCCGCAATAATTAAAATATGAAATTATCTGTAATTATTCCTGTTTATAACGGCGCGGATTTTATCGAGAAATCTTATGATTCTATTTTAAATCAACAATTAGAAGATTATGAAATACTATATGTAGATAATAATTCTAAAGATGCTTCTGCTGAACATATCGAAGACATTGTTAGAAAAGATGAAAGAGTGAGGTTGCTTAGGCAACCAAAACAAGGTGCTGCTCCTGCTAGGAATTTAGGTATTGAAAATGCAAAAGGGGATTATGTATATATTTTTGATGTTGATGATGAAATTTATCCAGAGGCATTGAACAAAATGATTTTTGTTTTAGACTCGCATGAAGAAGTGGATGCAGTGTTTGGAAAAATGGTAAAATCTCATAAAGGAATTTTGGAAACCATTAAGCCTAATGATGAGACAGATAAAGTTATTCTAAAAGAAAAGCCTTATTGGGGATTATTTTGGTTTTCTAACCTCAAAGATGTTGTTGGGCCACCTGCATTTTTATATAGAAGAAATATATTTTCGAAAATAGGGGCATACAATGAAAGTATAAAAAACACAGAAGACACTGCTTTTGATATTAAACTAGGTATGACATCTAATGTTGCATTTATAGATACTTATGTTTATTTATATTTTAAACATTCGTCTTCAACTATAGAAATTGCAAAAAAGAAAGAAAATGTAGTGGCTATGCATTGGACTAGGTTTGTAAATTCGCATTTACCATTTTATATAGAAAATGAAGTGCCGTTGCTTTATAAAGAGTTATTATATGGTTACTTATATAAAACTACAGCAAAAAGATTATGTAAAACTAAAAGCTTTGGTCAAAGAACTGATTTGCTAAAAGAAATAAGAACAGAAATAAAACCTGTTAGATTTCCTGTTTTATTACGATTCTTTTTATTTATTATGACATTTTTGCCATTTTCAATTATTCTTAAATTCTATCTTTATTACCTTGTACCGTACTTTATTAAAAACCATATAAAAATACTTTAATTGTTTTTCAAAATGAAAAAGGTTTTCTTTCTTACTAAGCATGCTATTAAAATACTAGTGATAAGAAGATTGTTTATCAATTATGTTTCTAATAATAAAGTTATTCAAGAGGATATAAATCAAACTATTAAGGTTAGAGGTTGCAAAGTGGCACCAGATACGATAAAAAGGAAATTTCAGCATTTAATGATTTATTACCCAGATTTTGCATTTATTTTCTTTTGGAGAATTAAACGTAACAATTACAGATGGAAAAAATGGTTTACAAATGAGCTTCCTTGTAAAATTTTTAGAAGCACAGAAATTTCAGGAGGTATGATGTGTTATCATCCTTTTGCAACCGTAATTAATGCCAAATCTATTGGGTCCAATTTTCAATTTAGAAATGGCTTAACTATTGGAAATAAAAGTAATGACAATTCTTTAATTCCTACCATTGGTAACAATGTAATAGTTGGTGCTAATGTTGTTATAATTGGAGATATTACTATTGGGAATGATGTTGTTATTGGAGCTGGTTCGGTGGTTGTTAAAGATATTCCATCAAATTGTGTAATTGCAGGAAACCCTGCTAAAGTGATTAAATAAAGAAAAGCTTTTTATGTCAAAAAAAATTAGAGTTCTATATACGATTCCAAACTTTAATACGGCAGGAAGTGGAAAATCTGTTTATGATTTGGTAAAGGGCTTGGATAGAACAGTTTTTGAACCAGAAATATGTTGTTTTCACAGTAAAGGAGACTTTTACAAAGAGGTAGAAAAACTTAATGTAAAGATTCACCTCTTTCCGTTTACTACAAATTACAGACCTTGGTTAACTTTTATTTTTAGAGTTTTTAAGATTGCTAAATTTTTTAAAGCAAACTCTTTTGATGTTATACACTCTTGGCATTGGAGCTCTGATATTTCTGAACCATTAGCGGCACGACTTGCAGGAATACCTTATGTTTATACTAAAAAAGCAATGGGCTGGGGAAATAGATTTTGGAATTGGAGATCTAAACTAAGTACTAGAGTCATAGCGGTAAATGAGGATATGATAGACCAATATTTTTCTGAACTCCAAAATAAAGTAGTGCGGTTTCCTTTAGCAATAGATACAGACTATTATAAACCAGATCATATAAAATATGATATCACTAAAGAATCATATTTTGACAAAGATGATTTTGTTATTTTATCTATCGCTAATTTGGTAGCTGTAAAAGGTATTGAAATTCTTTTTGATGCTGTTCTTAGATTAAACGATGATAGGATAAAGATATTAATTGTGGGTAATGACAAAAACGAATATGCTCAAGATTTAAAAGCAAGATATAGTAATAATGCCAACATTGTTTTTGCAGGAAAACAATTAAAAGTTAAACCCTACTTAGCATTGGCAGATTTATTTGTTATACCAACTAAAGATGAAGGACGCAGAGAGGGTATACCTAATGCACCACTAGAGGCTATGGCTATGAATTGTATAGTTTTAGGGTCTAATGTTTCTGGAGTAAAAGATATTTTAAAAGAGTTTCCAAATTGTTTGTTTCAAGCCAGTAATATAGACGAATTGACAGAAAAAATCTTATATATAAAAAATCTTTCCGAAGAAGAAAATGATACCTTAGCTAAAGCGATGAGAAATCAAGTAATAAAAGAATTTTCTATTAATGAATTTCTAAGAAATCATGAAAAATTATATTTAAGCATTGTTAATTGAAATATATGACAAACACTGCTAATATCGTTTGGAAATCTAAACAACCAGAGCACCTGCCAGATTTTATTATTGGTGGCGCTATGAAATCTGGCACAACCAGTTTACATGCTATTTTAAATAGTCATCCAGATATAGCTATCGCCCATAATGAATTAGGTTTTTTTGATATAGATAATATATTACAGCATATTGACTTTAATTTTTATAACAGAGAGAAAAAAACATGGTCTAGTCAGTCCATGCACGAAGAACCAGGACTTTTGTGGAGTTGGTATCATTCGCAGTTTCAGAAAATAGAAAAGAAGGCTCAGATTATTGGAGAAGACTCAACCACATACTTAAGTTCAGAAACTGCGGCAAAACGCATAGCGTTGCAAGCTAAGCCTATAAAGCTAATATTTATATTAAGGCATCCGACTAAAAGAACAATATCGAATTATCTACATCATTTAAAATCTGGTCGTGCATTTTATTCTCTTGAAGACACCTTGCGTTATGCTCCTAATAGCATCATTCGAAGAAGTTTGTATAAAGAGCAATTAGAGCACTACTATAAGCATATTCCATTTGAAAGAATCAAAGTTGTTTTATTCGAAGATTTTATTGAAGATAAAGAAAATTGTATTAAAGATGTTTGTAACTTTTTAGAAGTAGATTTTAATAAGTTTGATAAAGCAGTTTTTAATACACATTCTAACAAAACAAAAATACCAAAGTATATCAATTTACAGATTTTTAGAAACCGGTTGTTGAGAAAAAGTAGAAATTTTAGATATTCTAAATTTTTGCCCATACAACCGGATTTTCAGAGTAAAATGCCAATACACTATCGTATTATAGATAAATTACATAAAAAGATAAATCCCTTAAAAAGCAATATTAATTTTAAAGCTTCTAAAGCAACTATTCAATTTTTGGATGAGTATTTTATGACGGAATTCGAGGATTTTGATGCCATTGTGAAAAAAGAAGTTTATTCTAAATGGTTTAAAAACAACTAATTTTAGCATGCTATTCAACTCTATTGATTTTGCAATCTTTTTACCTCTCTTTTTTGTATTGTATTGGTTTGTCACCAAGCGTTCTCTTTCTATGCAAAATTTGTTAATAGTTGGAGCAAGTTATTTGTTTTATGCATGGTGGGATTATAGATTTTTAGCATTAATATTATTAAGTACTGTTATAGATTTCTTAGTTGCTAATCAATTAAAGAAAGAAGAGAGGAAACGGCAAAGAAAATGGCTTCTTTTTATTAGTTTATTTTTTAATTTAGGCATGCTAGCCTTTTTTAAATATTTCAATTTTTTTATTGAAAGCTGGACTGATGCATGGCAGGTATTTGGTGTTAATATGAATGTTTCTACTCTGAAAATAATTCTACCTGTAGGAATTTCGTTTTATACATTTCAAACACTAAGCTATACAATTGATGTATATAAGAAGAAAATAGAACCAACATCTAATATTATACAATTTGCAGCTTTTGTGTCTTTTTTCCCTCAGTTGGTTGCTGGCCCTATAGAAAGAGCATCTCACTTATTACCTCAATTTAATACCAAACGTATTTTTAATAGTAAATTTGCTATCAGTGGATTTTATCTCATCATTTGGGGATTGTTTAAAAAAGTTGTAGTTGCTGATAATTGTGCCTTTTTTGTAAACCAAATATTTGATGGTTCGGCCGGTTATTCTTCAATAGAGTTATGCTTAGGCGCATTACTTTTTGGTTTTCAAATTTATGGTGATTTTTCGGGTTATTCCGATATAGCAATTGGCGTTGCGCGTTTGTTTGGATTTTCGTTAATGACTAATTTTTCATTTCCCTATTTCTCTAGAGATATTGCTGAATTTTGGAGACGTTGGCATATTTCATTATCTACTTGGTTTAGAGATTATGTATACATTCCCTTAGGAGGTTCTAAGGGTACTAAATGGCAAAGTATACATAATGTTTTCATAGTATTTTTAGTTAGTGGCTTCTGGCATGGTGCCAATTGGACATTTATAGTTTGGGGAGGATTGCATGCGGCATTATTTTTGCCTCTGATGCTTCTAAAATCAAATAGAAATCACCTAAAATCCACAAAAGTTTATTTACATCAAGTACCTAGCTTATTAATAACATTAGTTTTGGTTACCATCGCTTGGATTTTTTTTAGAGCTGATAACCTTGCGCATGCCTATCAATATATAGTTGATATGTGTAATTTTAGTCATAGTGGAGCGCGTGTGTTCTATAAGTCTTCTAAAATGCTATTATTTAGCAGTATAATTGGGTTTAGTATTCTTATATTGCTATTGTTTGAGTTTATAGCTGTTCAAAAGAACAAAAAGGAGGTAGAACTATCAACTTTTACAGCTATTTTCATAGTAATTCTTATTTGTTTTATGGGAGTCTTTAAGAATCCATCAGAGTTTATATATTTTCAATTTTAAGATGCTATTATTTATAAAAAAGGCAGGTTTTATTTTACTAGTTTTCATTAGTATTTCAACTATCATTTCTTTCGGAAGTTTATGGTCATTACGTCAATCTTCTTTTTATAAACCTTCTTTTTTAGTAAATAACGTTTTAGAAAAAGAGTTTGACTATATTATATTAGGCGCTAGCACTGGCTTGACAACATTAAACACTAGGGTGATTGATTCTGTTTTGCACACAAACGGACTTAACCTTTCAATGGATGATACTGCTTTATCAAGTCAGCATTTAATGCTAGAGCATTTTTTGGCACAAGGCAAAATCGTAAAATTTTGTGTTGTAGCACCGAGCATTAATGATTATGATGTAAAAAGTAATGTATTAAGTGGAAATGATTATAGATTTTTACCGTATATCAATACTAGTTATGTGTCAAATCATTATAATCGATATTCTAGTCAATCAGCTAAGTTATTATACGGTTCAAAGTGGTTACCAATTTTAGGGGTTTCATATTATAATACTGAAATATTTTACCCTTCATTATTAGCTTTAATAAATCCAAAAAAGAGAAATAGATTTGATGAAAAAGGAAATTATGGCTATCCAAATAAAAATGCAAAATCTAGATCTATTACTGAGTTTAAAGAATTACCAATTTCCTTTCAAAATATCTATTTGGAGAAAATAAGTGATTTATGTAAATTAAATAATATTAAACTGATTTGTTATTTTTCGCCAATAAATGCGAAAAAGGTAGTTACAGAGACTGATGACTACACTATTTTAAATCATAGTGATTTATTAAAGAATACATCTTTTTTTTATGATGATATTCATGTTAATTATAAGGGAAGACAGATTTCTAGTGAGGCTTTTGCTAATGATTTTAAACTAATGATAAAATGATTTCAATATCTATGTCATGAATAAAAACTTAAAAATAGCAATCTACTCAGGCGATATACCTAGTACAACTTTTATTGAAAGACTTATTGTTGGCTTATCTGGTAGAAATTGTCATATTTTTCTTTTTGGATTTATTAAACATAAAGTAAGTTACAACAAATCAATTTCTGTATTTGCCTATAAAAACACTAAATTTCATAAAGCAATTTACTTGTTAAAATATAGTTCGTTATTATTTTTATTTAAGAATAAAAAAAAGAGGAAACTCGATAACATTTTAAAAAAGAAATCTAAAAATTTATTATTGGATAAAGTAAAGTGCTACCCTGTATTGTGGCACAAACCAGATATTTTTCATGTACAATGGGCAAAAGGCATTGGTGACTGGGTTTGGGTAAAAGAGTTTGGTATAAAACTCGTACTTAGTTTAAGAGGTGCACATATTAATTATTCTCCGATTGCAGACCAAGCCTTAGCGAATATGTACAAGGAACAATTTCCTAAAGTAGATGCTTTTCATGCAGTATCTAAAGCAATAGGGAAGGAGGCTGGGAAATATGGTGCATCGAAGGATAAAGTTATAGTTGTTTATAGTGGTGTCCCAAAAAGAGTCGAAACCTTGATCAAACCGAAACAAAATTCGTTTTTTAAAATAATCTCTATTGGCAGACCTCACTGGGTTAAAGGCTATTCATCTGCGTTAGATTCTTGTAAATTACTTAAAGAAAAAGGTTTAGAATTTCAATATACCATTGTTGGTGGAAAAGAAGAAATTGAATTAGCATATCAAGTCCATGATCTTAACTTAGAGAATGAGGTCATTTTACTAGATACTTTGCCTTATTCTAAAGTACAAGAGAATATAGCTAACTCCGATTTATTGTTATTGCCAAGTGTCAAAGAAGGTATAGCAAATGTTGTTTTGGAAGCGATGTCTCTAAATACATTAGTATTGAGCACAGATTGTGGGGGAATTACAGAGGTCATAAAAGATGGTAAGAATGGTTTTATTGTGCCAATACGAGACCCTGAAGCGATGGCGAATAAAATTATTATGATTTCAGATTTACAAACTACAGAAAAAAAAGAGATTCGTGAAAAGGCCTTAAAAACCATAGTAGATAATCATAGTGAACAGCATATGGCGGATGGTATGTTAGCATTATACAAAAATATATAGATGTCAGTGAGTAAATCAGATATAATCACTATAGGCCTTGTTTTATCATCTGTACCTGGATATTCCGAAACCTTTTTTAGAAGTAAAATAAAAGGTTTGCAGCGACATGGTTTTAAAGTCATTTTATTCGTTGATTATATAAATGAAGATGAGGCTGACTTAGGTTGTGAAGTTGTAGTTGCTAAAAATTTTAATGCAGGTGTTTTAAAAAATACATGGTACAGTTTTTTAGCCTTACTAAAATCTTTTTTTCTACACCCAAGTAAAAGTTTAACGTTATACCGATTAAATAAAATAGATGGGATTTCATTTAAAGAAAATTTTAAACAGGTTATTCTCAATCAATTTTTTCTTGCACAAAATGTAGACTGGTTACATTTTGGTTTTGGTATGTTGGCAGTACATAGAGAAAACGTTGCAGAAGCGATGCAAGCTAAAATGGCGATTAGTTTTAGAGGTTTTGATTTGTATTTATCTCCTTTAAAGCATCCAAAATGTTATGACTTATTATTTAAAAAAGATATTAAATATCATGTGCTTTCTCAAGAAATGAAGGAAGATTTATTAAATTATAACATCAATAGTAAAAATATTAAAGTTATAACACCAGCAATTAACACTCAATTTTTTAAATCTGAAAGACAGGCTGTTTTTACCGAAAAAATACAATTAATTACTGTTGCTCGATTACATTGGAAAAAAGGTATTGAATATACATTGGAAGCATTAGCACATTTAAAAAACAAAGGCATTGCGTTTCATTATACTGTTATTGGTGATGGTGCTGAACGAGAACGTCTCATATTTGCTGCGCATCAATTAGGTATTCTAGATCAAGTGACATTTACAGGAAAACTATCTCAGAATGAAGTTAAAACAAAGTTAGAAAAAGCAAATATTTATATTCAATATAGTATTCAAGAAGGATTTTGTAATGCAGTATTAGAAGCTCAAGTTTTAGGTTTAATGTGTGTAGTTTCAAATGCTGAAGGCTTAAGTGAGAATGTGTTAGATGGCGAAACAGGTTGGGTTGTAACAAAAAGAAAACCAAAATTGTTAACAGAAAAAATAGTAGAGATTATAAACGTGTCTGAGGATTTAAAACAAAAAATGCGAAATGTTGCAATTTCAAGAGTTCTGAGCGAGTTTAACCTAGAAAAGCAACAAGAAAAATTTGTACATTTTTATCAAAATTAAAATGAATAAATCTTTAATAAGTTTTGTTTTAACTACTTGGTTTCTGATGTGTAATATCTGTTATTGCAATTGCTACAATAAAATCAATAAGAACTAATGACAAAATATGAGTTTATGCGGTGGTTAACATTTCCTATAATGACTACCCATTTAGTAACTGTTCGCAATGATATAAAGAGATTATTAAAATCAAGTAAACAAGTATCGAACAAAACCTCAATTTTAGATGTTGGTGGTCGTAAATCACCATATACCATTAATTTACCAGCAGAAATTACGCTTTTAGATGTCCCTCAAGAAGAAGGAACAAGAGAAGAGTTGAATTTAGGATTTACTGAAGAAATACTAGCAAATATTAAAAAGGAGAGAAGTAACATAAAAGATATAGTTATTCAGGATATGACAAAATCAACATTGCTGGATGGATCTTATAATGCTGTTGTATGTGTCGAAGTTATAGAGCATGTCGTAGAAGATGATGTGTTTGTGAAAAATATTTCTAAGGTAATTAGCAAAGATGGCTGGGCTTATTTTACAACACCAAATGGTGATTATATAAAAAATGAAGGACCAAATAAAAACCCAGATCACGTAAGACATTACACAAGACTTGAATTGAAAACGCTTTTAGAAAAATATTTTGATAGAGTAGATGTACATTATGCAGTAAAAACAGGGAAATATAGAGTTAAGGGTCTAAAAAGTTATAAATTAGGAAATCCGTTAGGTATAATTACGACGATGTTTTCTAATATTGTTAATAGATTTCAGTCTAAAGGTGTTGCAAACTTATCGCAAGAAACAGCGCATTTAATAGCTATAGGTTATAAATAAAAAGTCTTATTACTCAGTAATTTAAGAATAAAGAGGTATGTCAAAATAACAACTATAATGCAAATAAAAAGAGTTTTAAAAGGTTTGTATTCTAATATAATATCTTCAAATACGAGTTTTGTAAGTGCCAATTTATGTGGTGTTCCTCTGCAAGTATATAAAGGTACAGTTAGAGAACAAGAAGATCAAGACGATGCATGGTGGTTTTATTTAGCAAAACATCATAGTACTATTATTGATATAGGGTGTAATATTGGTTATACGGCTTTGTTAACACTAATTCAAAATCCAAATAAGCAAATACTTTTGGTCGACCCAAATCCTAAAGCTTTACAAAAAGCTGCTGCCAATTTAATACAAAACGGTTTAGGTAATAAGGCACATTTTATGGCCGCTTTTGTAAGCGACACTTTGGATGATACTATAAAATTTTATACAGTTGGTTCTGGTGCAGCTGGCAGTATGCATGCATCACATGCAGAAACTGCAGCTTCTATGAATTCATTTATGGAAGTAAGAACAGTGACGTTAGATTATATTTCTGAATATTACGGTATAAAGCCAGACTTAGTTAAAATTGATGTAGAAGGTGCAGAAACATATGTTATGCAAGCCGCAAAAAAAACTGCAGATACATCTAAATGTAGTTTCTTTATAGAGATGCATAATGTAGAAAATCTTGGTATGGAAGCTGCTGGTCAACAGATGATAGATTGGTGTAACGAAATGAGCTATAGAGCGTGGTATTTAAAAACTGGTGAATTATTGCAAAACGCTGAAGAAATTAAAAATAGAGGCAAGTGCCACTTATTATTACTACCTCAAGAAAAAGGATATCCTAATTATTTAAAAGGGATAAAACAAAATGCACCTTTACCAAAATCTGTTTGATGATATTTGATTTTTTAAAATACTTACAACCAACACATTACTTCCAAAGACTATCAAATACTCAATCTTCTGTTTTTCCTATTGTTAAGAACTTACCAGAATCTATTTTAGAAAACTTAAAAGTTGACACCGCTTATCAATCGGAAACTGCCAAAGATTATGACCTATCCTGGCAAGCAATTAAAAATGGATATATTAGCAATGCACTAACTTATACCAAATTTGAGAAACTTTCTCTGCAAGACAATTACCACTTTATACGCAAATACTTTCACAGTTTATGGGTTTTATATGTTTTAATGATTCGTTTACTCTCATTTCATAATCCTGTTAAAGAAATAAAGGCATGGTCAAAAACAAGAGATATACGTAGACTAACTGTTGGTAAAAAGCCTGTTAAGTACTCAAATTGGGACAACTATGATTCAGAATTAATTAAGGAAAATTTAAAAGTCAGTGTAGTAATTCCTACCTTAAATCGTTATGAATATTTAAATGATGTTTTAAAAGATTTTGAGCAACAAGATTACACCAATTTTGAAGTTATAATTGTCGATCAATCAGAACCTTTTAATAAGATATTTTATTCTGATTTTAATCTAGATATAAACCTAATAAGACAAGAAGAAAAGGCGCTTTGGTTGGCTAGAAATACGGCGATTAAAGAGTCTAAAGGAAAATTTATTGCACTATCAGAGGATGATGTACGGATAAAATCAGATTGGATTTCATCACATTTAAAATGCTTGGATTTTTTTGATGCAAAAGTTTCTGCAGGTGTTTTTTATACAGAAGGAAAAGGTATACCAAAAGAGCGTTCTTATTTTGCAATAGCATCTCAATTTGCAACAGGTAATGCTATGCTGTTTAAAACTGTTTTTAACAAAGTGGGCTTGTTTGATAGACAATTTGAAAAGCAACGTATGGGTGATGGTGAGTTTGGTATGCGAGTTTATTTAGAAAATATGAGAAGTATTTCCAACCCATTTGGATCATGTATCGATGTTAAAGCAGGAACAGGAGGTTTACGCGAAATGGGAAGCTGGGACGCTTTTAGACCTTCTTATTTCTTTTCGCCAAGACCAATACCCAGTGTACTCTATTATTTTAGAAATTATTTTGGTGCAAAAGCTTCAAAATTAGCACTTTTACGTACTGTTCCTCTATCTATTTTTCCATATCAATTTAAAAAGAATAAACCGTTATTGGTTTTAGGTGCATTACTGTCTGTTTTAATACTCCCAATTGTATGTTATCAGGTTTTTAGATCTTGGAGATTGTCTAGTAAAAAACTAAAAGAAGGACCATTAATAGAAAGATTATAATGGGTCAAGAAAGAAAGCGAATACTAATTGTTAGTTCAGAGTTTCCTCCTCAACCAGGCGGAATAGGCAATCATGCATACAATCTAGCATTATATTTATCTAAACAAAAATATATAGTAACTGTTATTGCAGATCAACGTTCTGAAGATGGTGAGGAGGAAACAAGTTTTGATCAAAAATTACCATTTAGTATCGTCAGAATTAAACGATATAATTTACGTTTTATAATGTACTTAAAGCGCATATTTAAAACTTATAGGTTTCTGAAAAACACTTCTTCAGTAATTGCAACAGGAAAATTTTCACTTTGGAATGTGTCGTTCTTAAGTTTCTTTTGTAGAGTTCAGACTTTAGCTGTAATTCATGGTAGTGAAGTAAATTTTAAGTCAGCTTCTTTGAAAAAGTCCATTGATATAGCATTAAAAAGAATGGATATAGTTATTGCTGTGTCTACATATACTAAGAAACTAGTAGCTCATTTGAATAGAGAAGTTTACGTTATCCCAAATGGAATTAATTTAAAAGACTGGGAAATAAGTAACATTTCTAAAAAATCAATTCCAGGGAATCCTTCAATAACTACAGTCGGAAGGATCAGTGAACGCAAAGGACAACTCAATGTTATAAAAAAATTGCCTGTGCTTTTGAAAAAATTTCCAGAGCTTCATTACCATTGTATTGGTATTCCATCTCAGGAGGAGGCATTCACACAAGTCGCAAAAGATTTAAAGGTTGACTCTCATATCACTTTTCATGGTAGTCTAGACCACGAGCATATGAAGGAAATTCTATCCAAATCAGATATTTTTGTAATGTTAAGTTCTGAAAGCAAAACAGGAGATGTAGAAGGTTTTGGTATTGCAATTTTAGAAGCCAATGCGCTTGGTGTACCAGCTATTGGATCTATAAATTGTGGTATTGAGGATGCTATTAACCCAAATCATTCAGGTATTTTAATTGATACAAATAATACAATTCAGTTTGAAAATGCAACGACTGCAATACTGAAAGATAAAAATGACTTTAAGAGTGGAGCACAAGATTGGGCAAAAAGACATAATTGGTCAAATATTGTAAAACAGTATATCAGATTAATCGAATGAGTACATTAACAATTATCTCTCATACTAACCATTATATAAGTGCGGACGGTTCTATTTTAGGTTTCGGACCTACCGTTACTGAGATTAATCATTTGTTACAAATTTTTGATAAAATTCAGCACGTTGCGATGTTACAAAATGAAGCTGCTCCCTTAAGTGCTTTACCTTACATTTCAGATAGAATTACTTTTGTGCCATTGTCAGCTCTTGGTGGAAAGAAATTAAAGGATAAATTAAACTTAGTAATTCAAGGACCTAAAGTTTTAAAAATAGTTAATAAAGCAATTAATCAAGCAGATTATTTTCAGTTTAGAGCACCAACCGGAATCGGAGTATACGTTATTCCCTATATAGTTTTATTTAGCAAAAGAAAAGGCTGGTTTAAATACGCAGGAAATTGGAATCAAAAAAATGCTCCAATTGCGTATGGTTTCCAACGTTGGTTACTGAAGCATCAAAAGCGTAAAGTAACTATAAATGGCGCTTGGTCAAATCAAGCAAAGCAATGTATTACGTTTGAGAACCCTTGTCTTACAGAAGATGAAATAAAAAAGGGTGCTGATGTTATATATAAGAAAGACTTTTTAAGTTCGAAGCTTACATTTTGTTTTGTGGGAAGATTAGAGAAAGAGAAAGGAATTGAAGTCCTTATAGAGGCCTTTAAAAGTTTAAATACTAACGAAAAATCGCAAGTTAATAAAATACATATTGTAGGTTATAGCAATGATAAAACGGCTTATGTAAATTCTACAGCAAATTGTGGATTGGATTTTATTTTTCATGGACATTTATCGAGGAACAATGTCCATAATATTTACAAAGATTCACATACTATTATTTTACCCTCTGTTTCAGAAGGTTTTCCTAAAGTGATTTCAGAAGCCATGAATTATGGTTGCCTGCCAATTGTATCAAATATTTCTTCTATAAATAATTATATCCAGAATGGCGAAAATGGGTTTTTATTAAATACTGTTTCTAAAGAAAATATTGTATTGATGATAAGACAAATATTAAATTTAGAAGCTTTGGAATTTCATAAAATGATTAAGAGAAATTTAATTGATATCCACAAGTTTAGTTACGATCATTATAACTCTCGAATTCAAACTGAAATACTGTAATACCTATTGTAGGTGTCTATTAAGCTACTTTAAGCTTCATATGTTTTTTTAGTATTAATTACCTAGCTGGTTCAAGAATAATTTTATTAGCCCATAAAAAAAAAAAAAATTACATTTGGCATAGGCTAAATAACTAGTTCTAAATGAATTTAAGGAATATTTCGTGGTTCTTAAAACGACATCCATTTTTGTATTTAACAAGATTTAGGTTGTTATCCAAAAACTCAACCATTGGTGATATAGAAAATCATTCCTATAATAAGCTGAATTCAAAAAAAGATATTCCTGAAATTTTTTATGATATAAATAAAAAAATATTTGACCAAGAAAAGCCTCACTCACATTTAGAACAAGCTAAACAGATTAGTATTTGGTTATTTGAAAATATTAAAGGCGGACCAGGTTTAAGTGAGTCCTCAGCTAAGGCCTTAAAAAGAATGCTAGACGGTAAAGGTGGAGTATGTAGTGATGTTGCACAGATATTTAACAATTTTTGTGTTATAAACGATATAGAAGTAAGAGAATGGGGAATAACAAGGACACCCTTTAACACCAATTATGGTGGCCACTCTTTCAATGAAGTATACTGTAACCTCTTAAACAAATGGGTATTGTTAGATTCATCATGTTGCATAATGTTTTATGGGAAAACTGATACAGCTTTATCGGTAATAGAATTGTATCAGCTTGTACGATCTCATCAGTATGTTGTTTATAAGTCATTCAATAATTCTATAGGAATAAGGGAAAAAAATATTAAAAAAAATTATTTTAATAAAGACACCACACCTTTCTTAATATCTAATTATTCTAATAAAGTTTATGACAAGTTTTTGAGTTATAGAAATAAATATATTCCTGTATTTGTAGTGCATTTTATAATCTATTTTTTAGGGAGAAGTTATTATTATAATTTTCCATTAGATAATTATAAGAATATTTTTATCAAGAATTAAAATTATTTACTAGAAACCCTAATAAAATTATAAGGTTATAATTTTTAAGCATTTATAAATTGAAAATCAATATAACATATATTTCTGCAGTAGTATTACACTTATTTATTGGGTTTATAGTTTATCTCAATGAAGATTTAGCTAAGGTTTATTTCTTAGTTGCTTTTTCATTTTTTTTATATAGAATTGTCATATCACCGACGCATTTAAAGACATTTGAAGTATTAAAAGCTTGTGCTTACTTTGTAGGAGCAGAAGTACTTCTGAGGATGACCAAGGGAGCTTTTTCATATGAAGCAGGTAAGTATTTAGTAATAGGGTTTATGACTTTGGGTATGTTTTACAAAGGTATATCTGGTAATGCATATCCTTATTTTCTATATATATTATTGCTTGTACCCTCAATATTTGTTGCATCAACAACCTTGAGTTTTGATGCAAATTTCAGAACCAACATTGCCTTCGTGCTAAGTGGTCCTGTTTGCCTTGGTATAAGTGCATTGTTTTGTTATGAAAAAAGAATATCTAAAAAGCAAATGACTACTCTGTTGCTTTTTATTTTACTACCTATCATAGCCCATACCGTGTACATATATTTCTATAATCCAAGTGTAAAAGAAGTTCTTTCAGGAACTGGCTCTAATAGAGCATCTTCAGGTGGATGGGGAGCTAACCAAGTTGCAACAATATTAGGTCTAGGTATGTTTGTTATGGCAGTTCGATTGTTTGCTAAATCTTCAAGTGTGGGTTTAAAAGTATTAAATCTCATTATTTTTTCAGCTATTACATATCGAGCTGTTGTAACTTTTAGTAGAGGTGGTGTTATAACAGCTATTGCTACAATTATGGTATTTGTCTTTTTCTATTATACTAAAATTTCATCAAGAAAAAAGAGTGGTCTTCTCGTATGGTTCTTTATTTTTAGTATGGTTTTTGCTGGCACATGGGTTATTAGCTCTAGCCTAACGGAAGGCTATATTGATTTAAGGTATGCTAATAAGGATCATTTAGGAAGGGAAAAACAGGATATAACTACAGGCAGAGGTGAGCTTTTTGAAAAGGAGATTGATGGTTTTATATCCAATCCGTTTTTAGGTATTGGTTCGAGTAGAGCCAAGGACCAGCGTATTGAAATTGAAGGCCAAGGGGTAACATCACATAGTGAGGTCAGCAGAGTATTAGCAGAACATGGGATTTTCGGAGTAATTATCCTTTTAATATTAATTTTTAAGCCACTTGACATTAGGTCAAAAAACAGAAAGAACTATTATTTTTTTGCATTCCTTTGCTTCTGGTTTGCAACTATAAATCACTCCTCCATGCGATTAGCAGCACCAGCTTTTATTTATGCTTTAGCACTTTTAAACGTATATTATGAAAAACCTCCTTTATATAGGAAACAAATTAAATAATAGTAAAAGCAATCTGGCCGCAATAAGCATAATTGGTACTTTATTAGAGAAAGAAGGCTATAAATTGTACTATGCGTCTAGCTATAACAATAAAATTGTTAGACTAATGGATATGCTGTATGCATGTGTTAAGTATAGAAAAAAGGTAGATTATGTTATCATTGATACCTATAGTACTTTGAACTTTTATTTTGCTCTAAGTGTTAGTCAGTTGTGCAGATTATTAGGAGTCAATTATATAACAAGACTTAACGGAGGTAACTTACCAAGAAGATTAAAGAGCAACAGAAGAATGTCACATATGATTTTCAATAATGCCTATGTAAGTATATCTCCATCTTTATATCTCAAAGAAAAATTTAGTGAGTTTGGTTATAAAAACGTAAAATATATTCCAAACGCTTTAAACATAGATGAGTATCCGTTTTCGCACCGAGACTATGACGTACCAAAATTATTATGGGTGCGTTCGTTCTCAGAAATCTATAACCCAAAATTAGCAGTGAATGTTATGCAAAGTTTAATAGAATACTATCCTAATTCTGAACTTTGTATGGTAGGACCTGACTCAGATGGTTCACTTTCTGAGGTACAAGGCTTAGCCAATCAATTAAACTTAAATATTAGGTTTACAGGTAAGTTAAAAAAATCAGAGTGGATAGAACTTTCTAGATCATATAATATTTTTATCAATACAACAAATTACGATAACACGCCAGTCAGTGTAATGGAGGCTATGGCCTTAGGATTGCCTATAGTGTCAACAAACGTAGGTGGTATCCCATATTTGATAATTGATGAAGAAGAAGGTCTCCTAGTACCAAAGGAAAATGAAGAAGCGATGACAAAGGCAATTATGAAATTACAGAATGATGAAGGCCTTAGAAAAAAGTTAATTAAAAATGCACGCTATAAAGCTGAAAATTTTGATTGGAGCATAGTTAAGCAAAACTGGATTGAACTACTATCTTAAAAATAAATTATATTTACAGCACAGCTTTCCCTCACAATGACTAAAAAAAAAGGTATCCATTTCGAAGTTTCTGAACGCAAGATTCTACTTAGAATTGTCGACTTATTAATGGTTTTTCTTGGTGTTTACAGCTTAGGACTTTTTTTTGATTTCGAATATCTTCAGGTCAATACAGATAATATTGTTGCACTGATTCTTTTGGCTATATACATAACAATTTTTGGTACTATTTTCGAGCTCTACGATCTTCAAAAAGCAAGTAAGTTTGATACTTCTTTTAGGAATATTGTTATTACCACCTCTACAGTTGTATTATTTTATCTTTTAACACCAGTGCTGTCTCCGTATTTGCCTGTTGAGCGAATTCAAATAGTCTATTTCTATATGACTATTATTATATCTATTCTTTTATGGAGAGTAATTTATATCAATCTCATTGAGTCACCGCGTTTCTATAAAAGAGTGCTTTTAGTTGGAGAAGTTTCTAATATTGATGGTTTGTTGAATGCGCTCGGTCCATCTGATCCAAATTATAAAATAGTTGGCTTTATAAACAGCGAAACTTCAACTTCTGAATCAGTTAAGTATAAGGGATTAAAAGAATTTGGGGCTCATGAGTTTTTAGATACAATTGAAAAAGAGAAAATATCAGAAGTATTAGTAGCAAGTTTTAATACTGAAGCTATTATGGTAGAGGTTTATCATAATTTGATGCTTTTGTTAGAGCGAGGTTTTAAAATAAGAGATTATAGTCAAGTTTACGAAGAACAACTGCATAAAGTACCAATTCAATTTGTAGGTAAAGATTTTTATAAATATTTCCCTTTCAGTAGAAGTAATGAAAATAAACTATACATATTCTTTCAACGTGCTTCTGATATTGTTATTTCAGTTGTTGGTTTAGTATTTGGGGTATTACTACTGCCTTTTATAATACTTGGTAATTTATTTGGGAATAAAGGTCCTTTATTTTATTCTCAAGAACGTGTTGGAAAAAACAGTAAGCCGTTTAGAATTATAAAACTCAGAACCATGATTGTTAATGCTGAGAAAGATGGAGTAAAATGGGCAAAAAAAAATGATAAAAGAATTACAGCTTTTGGTAAGTTTTTAAGACGTTCCAGACTAGATGAAATTCCACAATTTTATAATGTTTTAAAAGGCGATATGAGTATTATAGGACCTAGACCAGAGCGTCCTTTCTTTGTGAATGAATTATCTCGAATCATCCCTTTTTATGAAACACGCCATATTATAAAACCAGGACTCACAGGTTGGGCTCAGGTGAAGACCAGATATGGATCCTCAATTGATGATAGTCTAACAAAACTTCAGTACGATTTATTCTATATTAAGCACAGAAGTATATTTTTAGATATTAATGTTTTTATAAAGACCTTTAGTACTATTTTGTACTATAGAGGTCAGTAAATTATACCGCTTTATAATACCTTAAAAGGTATAAGTATCTCATGAGCAAAGCAATTAGAAAAGGTATCAATCCTATTGCGTATATCTGTACGCCAATGATCCAGTGTAATGTTAATAAGCAGATTATAATAATCAAAAACTTTAAATAACCTCTAAACCAGTTTTTTATTTGAGGTCTGATTAGCTGACTAATAACTATTATGTTTAAAGGAAAAGCCCAAAGCAGGTTATAATTATATGCTGTAGCGGTATGATTAGTTGCAAACCATAGTAATATAAGCAATATACCAACAAGACCAGTTGCGCCAAATAATATAATGTCTAACCATGTACTTCTTGTATTATTTTTGTAATCTTTGAAGGTTATAAACAGCATTAATGCCGCTAACAATCCCATTATCATAAGTGGACTGAATATAAAACTTGAAGAAAAATCTCTTTTCTTTCCTTGAAAAATTAGAGATGAACTTTTCACTAAATTTTCTGAGGAATTAGTTTTTGCATTTTCAAAAAAAGTATAAATATATTTAGGTAAAAACATATGTTCAGTTGCAGTAGCCTTTCTATCAATGACAGAACCTAGTGCTATATCAATTCCGAAACTTCCCCAAGTATTTAGCCCTACATGCTCATGGATAAGTTCTCTAAACGTTTTGGATTCGAATTTTTCTGGTAAGGTAAATTCTACATCATTTTTTTTAGCAACTTTTGCTACATCTCTAATTCGAGTTGCACAATTATCATAAAAGAAATCGTACAAATACTTTCTGTTTTCTGGCTTATAATTATTTTCTAAATAGTCAAACAAGCTTTGTTTTTCCTCTATAGAAAGATTTAATACTTGTTCGGCTATTGTTCTATTGTAACTTTTATAATGAAACTGAAAATCAGAAAAGTTGTATCTGCTAATCAAATAATTCAACTTTCCTTGAGCAAATTTTAAATAGAAATTAGGAGCTTCGAAATCATATCCACCATAACCATAAGTTACATCGATTCCTAAACTTGTGTCTTGTATTCTAAACGCATTATGCCCGAAAGCATCATTTAAAGATTCTCCAGGTCCAACAGTTAGTATTGATACTTTTGATTTTGGTGATAGTTGAAATTGCTGAGCTGATGATGTAGCAATAGTAAGAAAGAAAACAAAAGAGATTAATTTTAGTTTCATAAACATCGCTATCTAAAGACACTAAAGTCTATTTTTAATGAAAACACATTCGAATATAAAGCAGCACTTTGGTCACCAATATCGGTAAATGCATAATCTATCTGAATACCTTTATATTTAAAACCTACGCCAAAATTGGGTTGAAAAGAAACTTGTTCAGAATTATCAATCTGAATTTCATTCTGAAAATTACCAGCTCCTGCTCTCAAAAAAACCAAATCAGTATAACCAAACTCAAAACCTAAAGCCGGATTAATACTCGCAAAAGATGTTGAGATGATATCATTATTTTCGGCAAATCTCACATTTAGATTTGCGGCAGCTAAAAGTGAATAATCATAATTAAAAATCCACTTTTTAGACATGCCTAATTGTAGTTTTGGTATAGTTATCTCTGTGGTCTCTGGCAATTCTTGGTTTTCACCATCAACGGCACCACTAATTTGTTCAAATTTTTCTTCGTCAATAGACCAAGCATTAAATGTCGTTGTAATGTCTCTGGCCATTAAACCAAATTTCCAATTGTTTTTGCCTTCAAACTGAATTCCTGCATCGAGCCCAAAACCCCAAGAAGACGCAAAATCACCAATAATTCGCCTTATGATTTTTGCGTTGACGCCAAAATTAAGACCATCTAAAGGTAATTTTCTCGCATAAGAAAAGGTTAAGCCATAATCTGCTGTAGAGAAGGTACTTATTCTATCGTAATTGATATTACCTTGGTCATCTATTAATTGTGTTGTATCTAAAATATCATCTACACCAAATCGAATAAGCGAAATCCCAACAGCACTTTTTTCATCTAAAGGCATACCATAAGCGATGTAATTGTAGTTGGCAATATTGGCAAAATAGCTGCTGTGCATTAAAGCGAGCTGATTATCTTCAAGGTGTACTAACCCTGCTGGATTCCAATATCCAGAATTTACGTCAGCAGTTTGTGACACAACAGCGTTACTCATGCCCAAAGCAGCAGCATCAACACCAATATTCATAAATTCGTTAGAATATTTTCTTGTGGTTTGAGCCGAGGCGATAAGCGTAGTAAGTGTTAAGAGAATTACATAGTAATTTTTCAACAGCAAAATTTTTACAAAGATGCACAATATTTTTCTATCTATTTAACTGTAAAAGTGGGTTCTTATTGTTTTCTTTTATGGCAATTTCAAAAAATAATAAGTATAGACTCAAATACTTTTCTATTTTTACAAAAATTAAGTTTATGAGTCTAAAACGACATATTCCTAATATTGTAACCCTTTTAAATTTATTTTCAGGTTGTATTGCAGTTATTTTTGCGGTCTATGGCAATTTTGTTGTAGCTACTGTATTTGTTTTTTTAGGTATATTTTTCGATTTTTTTGATGGTTTATTGGCAAGAAAACTTAATGTTCAGAGCCCACTCGGTATTCAGTTAGATTCATTGGCTGATTTAGTAACAAGTGGAGTAGTACCTGGGATTATAATGTTTAAGCTTATTTCCTTAACTGTAGATGCACCAGATTATTCTGCATATAATGATAGTTGGAATTCTATTTTCCATTGGCAAGGTTTTAAGTTATCTATATTACCGTTAATAGGCTTATTTATTCCTTTAGCATCTGCATATCGCTTGGCAAAATTTAATTTAGACGAAGATCAACAAACCTACTTTAAGGGATTACCGGTACCAGCAAATACATTAGTGATTCTGTCCTTGCCCTTAATTTTGGAGTATCAGAATAATGATATAATGAACGCTATAATTATTAATAAATGGTTTTTAATTGGCCTAACCCTTCTAAGCTGTTATTTATTAAATTCTAGCATAAAGCTATTTGCACTAAAATTTAAAGATTGGAGTTTTAGGACTAATGCAACACGTTATATATTTTTAATAATAAGTGTGGTGATGCTTATAATCTTTCATTTTGCAGCAATTCCGTTAGTTGTTGCATTATACATTATTCTATCGTTATTAGATAGAAAGAATATTCATTAAAATTCAATTACTAACAACTTACTAAACTATGGCTCAAGTTCTTTTTACATTATTGATGCTTGTTATACTGCAAGCGGTTCTAGGTTTTGACAATCTGCTTTACATTTCCTTAGAATCAAAAAAAGCACCTTTAGATCAACAAAAACGAGTTAGAAAAATAGGTATTCTAATTGCTATTGTGCTTAGGATTGTCCTTCTATTTGTTTTGGTATCCGTTATAGACTATTTTCAGGAACCTTTTTCGTTCTTAACAGGTGAAATTGAAAATGTCTTCAAGTTTGCTTTTAATGGACATAGCATCATTGTGTTAGTTGGTGGTGGTTTTATTATTTATACTGCGATAAAAGAAATATGGCATATGATATCTACGTCAGATCTGAATCATGATGTTGAAGGGGATTCAAAGCGTAATAAATCTGCTAATGCTGTAATTACAAGTATTGTGATTATGAATTTGGTTTTCTCTTTTGATTCTATTTTAGCAGCTATAGGCTTAACCAATGAAATAGAAAACGCAACCACGGCATTTATAGTTATGGCAGTTGCCATTGTGGCTAGTGGTTTATTGATGTTGTTAATGGCTGATAAGATTTCTGTATTCTTAGCCAAAAATAGAATGTATGAAGTATTAGGTTTATTTATTTTATTTATAGTTGGTATAATGCTAGTGACTGAAGGAGGTCACTTAGCGCATCTTAAAATCTTTGGAAACGAGATTGTACCAATGAGTAAAACAACTTTTTATTTTGTTATTGTAGTATTGGTCATTGTAGATATCGTTCAAGGTCGTTATCAAAAAAAATTAATAAAAGAACAAATTAGCGACAATAATTCCCATTGATTATATGAAAGATATTAAGTTCCCAATAAAATTTAGTTTTAATATTACCACTCTGTCTAACGATTTTACAGCTACTGATGCTTCAGGAAAGACAGTTGCATTTGTAAAACAAAAGATGTTTAAACTAAAAGAAGACATCAGCATTTTTGATAATCAACATAAAACAAATCTGGAGTACAAGATTAATGCAGACAAATGGATAGATTTTTCTGCAGCATATAGTTTTAAAGATTCTGAGGGAAAAGAAATCGGAAAAATTGCCAGAAAAGGATGGGCTTCTATATGGAAAGCTCATTACGAGATCATAGATCAGCATCAAAAACTACAATATCATATTAGAGAAGAAAATGCTTGGGTTAAAGTATTAGATTCTGTTTTGGGTCAAATTCCAATTTTAGGGGGATTTACAGGTTATTTATTTAACCCTTCTTACATCATTACGGACTTAAAAAATCAAAATATTGTAAGAATGAAAAAAGAACCTTCATTCTTTGGCAGAAAGTTTGTGCTAAACGAGCTAAAGCCCATTGACTTAGATGATAAAGAAAGGATAATTCTTGGGTTTATGATGATGGTTCTGTTAGAAAGAAGACGAGGTTAAAACTCCAATTTCTTCTTACGAAGCTCAAAATTCTGACCTAAATAAACCTTACGAACCATTGCGTCACTAGCTAATTCTTCAGGTTTCCCAGCTTTAAGAATGTTACCTTCAAACATTAAATAGGTTCTATCCGTAATCGCTAAAGTTTCTTGTACGTTATGGTCAGTAATTAAAATACCAATATTCTTTTTAGTGAGTTTAGCAATAATTCGCTGAATGTCTTCTACAGCCACAGGATCAACACCTGCAAATGGTTCATCTAAAAGTATAAAATTAGGGTCTGTTGCTAAAGCACGAGCAATTTCGGTTCGTCGTCGTTCTCCACCAGATAATAAATCACCTCTATTGGTTCTGATATGCCCTAAACCAAATTCTTCAATAAGAGACTCCATTTTGTCTTCCTGTTCTTTTTTACTTAATTTGGTGAGTTGTAAAACACTCAGAATATTATCTTCAATACTCAATTTTCTAAATACAGAGGCTTCTTGTGCCAAATAACCAATACCGTTTTGAGCACGTTTGTACATAGGATATTTAGTGATGTTGGTGTCGTCTAAAAAGATATTTCCACCGTTAGGTTTAATAATGCCAACAATCATATAAAACGATGTGGTTTTACCAGCACCATTAGGTCCAAGTAAACCAACAATTTCTCCTTGGTTAACTTCTAAGGAAACATCCTTTACTACTTTTCGACCACTATAGGCCTTCATTAAATGTTCTGCTCGTAACTTCATATTTTTTCTAAGAACGCTCAATTTAATAAAATCATATAGATTCTATTCGCTTTGGCGGTCATTTATTAAAAGTTTAACCTTGCGAATAGTGTTCCTCTAAAGCTTCCCAATATTCGTGAGCGCGTCTTAAATGCGGAATTACGATAGTACCACCAACTAAGGTAGCTATGCATAAAGCTTCGCTAACTTCTTCTTTAGATAAGCCTTCTTTATAAGAAGATTCTAAATGATATTTTACGCAATCATCGCAACGTAATACAGTCGAAGCCACCAAACCTAATAGCTCTTTAGTTTTTTTATCTAAAACTCCCTCTCCTTCTTTAAAAGCATTCGTGTCTAGATTAAAAATGCGCTTTATAATTTTATTATTATCAGCTAAAATTTTATCATTCATTTTAGCACGGTAATCATTGAATTCTTGTACTGTATCTGACATAGATTAAGACTTAACTTTTTATTTTTTACTTTTTCTTGAAGATTTTCGATTTTGATTTCTTACTACGACACCCGAAATAAAAATACTTACTTGATATAATAATAATATTGGAATAGCTACAATAATCTGACTTGTAATATCTGGTGGAGTAATCACTGCAGATAAAATGAGAACTATAACAAGGGCATATTTTCTATATTTTCTCAAAAATTTTGGTGTTACTAAACCTATCTTGGTTAAAAAGTAGACAATGATAGGTAGCTCAAACACAAAACCAGAAGCCAAAGAAGATGATCTAACAATTGAATTATAAGAACTTAAATCGAAAGCATTTGAGACTTCTTCTGCAAAGGTATAATTAGTTAAAAAGTTTAAGGATAATGGGGTTATCACATAATACCCAAAAGCAACACCCAAAAAGAAAAGCAAGGATGCAATAAAAATAAACCCTCTTGAACTCTTACGCTCATTATCTTGTAAACCAGGACTTATAAAACTCCACAATTGATATAGTACATAGGGGAAAGCAATGACTAAGCCTGCATAAATAGATGTCCAAATATGTGCAGAAAATTGACCACCAACTGACCTAACTTCAATTACAAATGGTAACTCACTGGCACAAAACGACATATCCATACCAAAGAACTTAGATACTTTGCAAAGCCCAACATAAGTTGGAAAGTCCATGTGCTTTGGCGCCATTATAATGCCAACGATAAAATCTTTAAAAATAAAAGCTAAAGTAGCTGCTATGACTATACTAACTACAGATCGTATTAAATGCCATCTTAAATCTTCTAGATGATCTAAAAAGGACATCTCATCAATATTCTTTTTTGCCATTATATAATGCCTTCTTTTATTAAATCATGAAGATGAACCACTCCAGAATATTTACCATCATTTTCTACCAACAATTGAGAAATACCAAACTCTTCCATGACCTCTTTAGCATCAACGGCCATAGCATCTTCAGCAATTCGTCTTGGATTCTTACTCATTATGTCTTTAGCTTTTAAACCAGTAATATCATCGCTTTTACTCAGCATACGCCTCAAATCACCGTCTGTAATAATACCTATAATTTTATTATTATCAACTACCGCAGTTACACCAAGCATTTTTTCTGTTATTTCTACAATGACTTCTTTTAATGTGGTTTCAAGACTTACTTGTGGTTTTTGATTTTGAGAGGATAAATCATTCACTCGTAAATATAGGCGTTTACCAAGTGCACCTCCAGGATGATATTTGGCAAAATCCTTACTTGAAAACCCTCGTAATTCCAATAAGCAAATAGCTAATGCATCTCCTATAACCAATTGTGCAGTTGTACTTGTTGTAGGAGCTAAATTATTCGGACATGCTTCTTGTTCTACATAAGTATTCAAAATAAAATCGGCTTGCTGACCTAAAAATGATTCAATATTGCCAGTAATAGCAATCATTTTATTGTTAGCATTTTTAATTAGAGGTACTAATACTTTTATTTCTGGAGTATTTCCGCTTTTAGATATACAGATTACAACATCATCTTTAAGAATTAATCCAAGATCACCATGAATAGCATCTGCAGCATGCATAAAAATAGCAGGTGTACCAGTAGAGTTTAAGGTCGCTACTATTTTATTAGCAATAATGGCACTTTTACCAATACCAGTAATAATAACGCGCCCTTTAGAGTTGTAGATCAATTCTACGGCTTTGGCAAAATCTTCAGTTAATAAATCTGATAAATGATTTATGGCTTTACTCTCTAGTTTTATGGTGCTTTTCGCAGTGTTTAAAATGGATTGCGTAGTGTTCAAAACTTATTTTTTATTGAGTTTTTTAGATATAAAGAATTTGTTATCTTTAAACTTGTTGCAAATGTATATAAAATAGTAATAGGGATTAATGAGTATTGCAGAAATTGACTTACACGCTTCACTAAAAAAATACTTTGGATTTTCAGGATTTAAAGGTCTCCAAGAAGAAGTTATAGAAAACGTTGTTGAAGGAAATAACACGTTTGTTATTATGCCCACTGGAGGTGGAAAATCATTATGTTATCAACTACCAGCTTTAATTAAAGAAGGTACAGCTATTGTGGTGTCTCCACTTATAGCCTTAATGAAAAATCAAGTGGATGCCATAAGAGCCGTATCCGAACACGAAGGTGTGGCCCACGTTTTAAATTCGTCATTGAATAAAACCGAAGTAAAGCGTGTTAAAGATGATATTACCAATGGGATTACTAAATTACTATATGTAGCTCCAGAATCGTTGACCAAAGAAGAATATGTAGAGTTTCTAAGAACGGTCAAAATTTCTTTTATGGCTGTTGATGAAGCGCACTGTATTAGTGAATGGGGACACGATTTTAGACCAGAATACAGAAATCTTAAAACGATTATTAAACGCATTGGCGACGATATACCTATCGTCGGATTAACGGCTACGGCAACACCAAAGGTGCAAGAAGATATTTTGAAGAGTTTAGGAATGCCTGATGCGGTGACTTTTAAAGCTTCATTTAACAGGCCAAACTTATATTACGAGGTACGACCAAAAACAAAGAATGTAGATGCTGATATTATTCGTTTTATAAAACAGAATGAAGGGAAATCTGGTATTGTATACTGTTTAAGTCGTAAACGTGTTGAAGAGTTAGCGCAAGCACTTCAAGTCAATGGAATTAAAGCAGTGCCTTATCATGCAGGTTTAGATGCAAAAACAAGAGTGAAACATCAAGATATGTTCTTAATGGAAGACACAGATGTTGTGGTGGCAACAATTGCCTTTGGAATGGGAATTGACAAACCAGATGTGCGTTTTGTAATTCATCACGATATTCCAAAAAGTATAGAAAGTTATTATCAAGAAACAGGTCGTGCTGGTCGTGATGGAGGTGAAGGACATTGTTTGGCATATTATGCTTATAAAGATATTGAAAAGCTAGAAAAATTTATGTCTGGTAAACCTGTCGCTGAGCAAGAAATTGGGCATGCATTGCTACAAGAAGTAGTAGCTTTTGCAGAGACTTCTGTCTCAAGACGTAAGTTTATACTTCATTATTTTGGAGAAGAATTCGATAATGAAACTGGTGAGGGAGGTGATATGGACGATAATGTTCGTAATCCTAAAAAGCAAGTTGAAGCTAAGGACGATGTAAAAACACTTTTAGATACAGTAGATAAAACCAACGAAAAATATAAAGCTAAGGATTTAGTCCAAGTTCTTATTGGTAATTCTAATGCTTTAATTTCTTCACACAAAACAGATACACAAAAGTTCTTTGGAGTAGGTAAAGATAAAGACAAACGCTATTGGATGGCATTAATTCGTCAGGTATTAGTTGCTGGTTATTTAAAGAAAGATATTGAAACATATGGTGTTTTACGTCTAAGTCCTAGTGGTAAACAATTCATTAAAAATCCGCAATCATTTATGATGGCAGAAGACCATGTGTTTGATGAAGAGTCTAATGATGGTATTGTGACCAATACTAAGGGTGGAGGTGTGGCTGCAGACGAAAAATTAATGGTAATGCTCAAAGACTTGCGAAAACGTAATGCGAAAAGTTTAGGTGTGCCACCATTTGTAATTTTTCAAGATCCTTCATTAGAAGACATGGCATTAAAATATCCTGTAAATATTGAAGAGTTATCTAATGTACATGGTGTAGGTGAGAGCAAAGCAAAAAAATATGGAAAAGATTTTGTTGCTTTAATTGCTGATTATGTTGAAGAAAATGATATTATGCGACCAGATGATATGGTTGTAAAATCTACAGGGTCTAATTCTGCATTAAAGCTCTATATTATTCAAAATGTAGATAGAAAACTAAGGTTAGACGAGCTAGCTTCAGCTAAAGGTATGGAAATGCCTGCTTTTATAAAGGAAATGGAATCTATAGTATTTTCTGGAACTAAGTTAAATATCAATTATTGGATTGATGAAATTTTAGACGAAGATCAACAGGAAGAAATTCATGACTATTTTATGGAAACTGAAAGCGATAAAATAGACGACGCTATTGAAGAATTTGATGGTGAGTATGATGATGAAGAATTACGTTTGTATCGTATTAAGTTTATGAGTGAAGTGGCTAATTAAATAATGTAATTGCTCCTTATAATTCTAAAATTTTAATGAAATATTTTTGTTTAGATGGTTAGTCCTAATAAACTAAAAGATTCTAGCATAGAACTTATTCAATCTGCTTCTAATGAATATCTTTTATTAGTTCCAGGCTATCGAAGTAGCTGGAGTATAAGTACTTTTTTTCGTTTTTTGTTATTTGGAGGTTCAATTGCAATTATAGGGTTTTTATTAAGCAGAGCATCTGAAATAGTTCCTATTGTTCTCTTAATCGTTTTCCTTATTATCACCATAATTCTCACTATAGTATTTCATACCAAAACTAAAATTCAATTTTCAGAGGAATATGTAAGAATAAGATATGGTTGGTTGCCATATACTAGAAAGCGTAAAACAAAAAATTTTAGTCACGTAAAGGTAGAATATAATGATCCTGGTTCTAGCGATTCTGCAGCTGGAGGGTTTAACTATGTTGTGATGGTATTTTCTAATCAGTTGAATATAAAGATAATGATGGATCAACTCTCAAGAGCTGAAAGGGATTTTTTAACAGGAAGGCTAAATTATCTGAAATCGAAGTTTGCCAATAATCAATACATTGTTTAATACTATAATGCATTATTCTTCTCCATCAGAAACCACATATTTTGTAAATAAAATATTTTGTTTCTTAAGTTTTAGTTCAACACTATTAGGTTTTCTATTTTCCAATTGTTTAATATCACTTTCTTCAATCTGAAAATCAATTTTTGTAACACTTCTCCCTTTGATATCAGAATATTCAGATTCAAATTCTAATGTATCTGAGTCTAGCTTCATTTCAAGGTCATTACCTATAAAAAAGAGTGATGCGCCAGTCTTAGATTTCACATGTAATTGACCAACAATAACAGTCTGAAAAAAGAAATAACCACCTAATTCATTCAATCCGGCAAACAGGACATTATTTTCAGCTACTCCATAAGGTCTGTTTTCAACATCTCTGATAATTGCTTCAACTGTATCACCAGATTGTGATTTGACTTCAGGTGTTTTAGACCCAAGAAGTTTTGATAAAGAAAATGCCATGAAATTTTAATTTTGGTAAAATTAGCTTTAATAAATCAATTCTGAAAAAACTTCTTTTGCCTTTCTTTAAAGTTTTATGATTAAATAGACTTCTAACCTTATCTGTATAAAGTAAAGTGTCCGACAAATTCCCTGTCTATGGTGTCATTGGTTTTAACAACGTACCAGTAATCTCCAGTAGGTAATTCTTGACCGTTATATCTGCCATCCCAAGTTCCACCAACACGATAACTGGCGACTTTGCGACCGTATCTATCAAAAATATCGAATGTAAGGTTAGGATAGTTTTCAGTACATCCTGGTGCCCACGTGTCGTATTCGCCATCTCCATTTGGAGTAAACCAATTAGGAATACAGATATCTATAAACTCCAACTCAATTTGAGCCGTAGCAAAACAGCCACTACTATCTGTTACTGTGACTGTATGAATACCAGATTCAGTTATAATAAAATTATTTTCATTGCCGTAATCCTCTCCATCCATTGTGTACTTATAATCACCTGTTCCACCAGAAGCATTGGCTATAATTTCATTAAGATCGCCATTTGCAAGAGAAAGTGTTACAGTATCATAACTTCCAATATCAAAGAAGTCGGTAATTTGAATACAGCCATTAGTATGTCTTACTTCTATATAATGATCTGTACCAATAGGAATATTATTGAACACATTACTAGCTTGGTATGGTCCGCCATCAAGTGAATAATCTAAATCAGAAAGATCTGTAATAGAATCATCTACACTCACAGTCACAATACTTATGCTATTGTTATCATCACAAGCTGTTTCAACTATAACTTCAGGATTGATACTAACAGATTCAGGGAATGTAATATTCCATTCAGATTCACAACCTTCAGCGTCCCTTATATAGACAATATGGTCACCACCTGCTAAATTTGTGAAATCAAATTCTGTTTGTGTTGCAGTTCCTGTAGTGTAAATACCATTGTAGTCATCTAAACTTACACTATACGGGAGGGTACCGCCTGAAATAGCAATACTAAATTCACCATTCTGATCACCTGCACATACCTCTGGAAAAATTGAATCTGAAATAATACTAATAATAACAAGCTCTGGTTCAGAAACGATGAAATCGAAAGTTAAAAAACACCCGAGTTCATCCTGAACAATTAACTCATAGTTACCAGGTGCTAAATTTTCAAAAACATTAGTTTCAAAGAATTGATTTAACTGTGGTGATATCGCATATCTTATATTCCCTGTTCCGCCTGTTGTGGTAATTTCAACAGAACCGTTATTTTGACTACTACATGTGACGTTGTTAACTACTATTGCAGCATCTAAAGGTGCCGATGGCTCCGTAATACTAATTGGTGCTGAGGTAATACTACAATCTCCACTTTCTACAAGTACAATATAGTCACCAGCGAATAATTCTGTAAAATATCCAGGACTATCTTGCGTTGCAGTAATAGTGCTGCCAGATCCATCCTGTAAGGTGTAAATATAGTCTCCCAGTCCACCTAATGCTGATGCGGATATAGAACCATTGTTATCTCCAGAACAATTGATATAAAGATTTGAAGTCTCAAGAGTCACTGTTAATTCTGGTAATGGCTCTATGGTTATTTCGTTAGAAGCATTAGTTATACAACCATTGGTATCTCTGACATAATAAGAGTAAGTACCATTTGGAACAGAGAATGTAGTAGAGGATGAAAATGTACCTAGTATATTTGAAAAACTAGGATCGTCACTATAGGTATAGGAACCGGTTCCACCAGTTGCACTAAGTGTTAATGTAGATTCGTTTAAGCAGGTTTGAGCTGTTGCTTTTACTAAACTCACTTCTATTGGTGTTGGTTCACTAATGATAATATCTAAAGATAAAAATTCACAATCATAACCATCTTTGATGATAACCGAATATGTCCCAGCTCCCAAGTTTTGAAAAACATTAGATAGCTGAGGTCCAGAAGAACTTGCAATTGGTGAAATTGTATTTAAAGTATAGCTATAGTTGCTTCCTTGTCCACCAGTAACATTACTTACTGTAATATTTGCGTTTTGATCTCCAAAACAGGCCAGTGTAGTCATATTAGCTGCAAATGTTGCATTAATAGGTGTTGGTGCATCAAGAGTTATAGTTTCTGAAACAATACACCCACCAGCATCTCTTACATTGACAGTATAAGATCCAGCAGATAAGCCTGTGAATGTGTTTTCTGAAGAGTACCCAACAATGGCATCACCAGTTAATTCGTATTCAAAACTTCCCCAGCCACCTGAAGCAACAGCCGAAATAGTACCTTCATTATCATTACAAGTTACGTTTGAAGTTTCAGAAATTGTAAGTGCTAATGCCTCGATAGGTGAAGCAATAACAACATCTGATGTGTTACTACAAAAAGGTATTTCAGTTTCGGTAATAACCACTGTAAAAGTTCCTGCTTCAATACCTGTAACAGTTTGTGGGTTTGAAGACGTAATTGCATTTACTAAGCCCGTAACTGATGTGTTAGAGCTATCAAAGACTTCATAGGTATAAGTTCCTGTATAATTTGTGATATCAATATCTAACGAACCTGAGTTATCACCAAAACAAGTCACCTCTGTAGGAGTTAATATAAAACTCGGAATCGTAGCTTCGGGCAATGATATTGTCACTTCTTTAGTACAAGACGTAACTATGTCGGTAACTGTAATATTATACAGTCCTGAAGGTACTCCAGAAAATACATTGCTACTAAGACTAATGGACGCTGGATTTGGTGAGATACTATAATTGAATGTTCCAGAACCACCTGTTGTTGTTAGTGTTATTTCACCATCATCATTATTACATGTTGGTATTACTGTGGCCTCAGGTGTCGTAAAAAGGGGAGCGACGATATCCACAGAGATGAGGTTTCCACAACCACTAGCATCTTGTATTTCTATGGTATGCACTCCTGAAAATAAATTTGGAATTGTAAATGGTGCTGTCATGATCTGTAATACACCTCCATCAATACTATAGCTGTATGGAGGAACTCCTGCAGTATCTAAAGTCACATCAATTTCATAATTGCCCTCTGTTGCTGTACACTGATTATTTACAACTGCAGAGATTACGGGTATTGGATCCGTAGGAACGATAGTTAATGGACTAGAAATAATACATCCATAAGCATCAATAGTATATACATAATAGTCACCAGCATCAACATTAAATACACTATCAAATGTCCAATTTGTATCTGAAGCCGTTGGAGCAGTAGCGCTAGTTGAAATTTGATACTGATATGGTGCTGTACCGTTCTGTGCAATAGCGCTAACGACGCCGGAAGTTGGACTACAATTAGCACTTTGATCAACTGAGACAAATAAATCTAGAGGTATCGCTGATTCAGTAATATTGAATGTTTCTGTAATAATACCACAGCCAGCATTAGCTCCAAAGGTCTCGATAATATTTACAAAATAGTTTCCGAATGCTAATGGACCCAAATCAGACACATTTAATGTACCGTTAGCAGGTATAGTTCCAGTACCTATTATTCCTGTGGAAGTAAAGCTTAAAGAATCAAAAATTTCGTAACTCACATCTATAGAATTGCTAGAACCATTATTTATCACGAATGAAACATTTCCATCGGCACTTCCAGTACAGGTGATGTTGTTTGAGGTTAAAGCGGTCGCAGTTAAAGTAGAGTTTGTTGGTATTGGTGTTGTTGCTGGTTCATAATAGCTACAATTAGTAGATTGATCATAGACAATAAACGTATAAATTACGCCAGGTGTTAGACCAGTAAAGGTTGCCGATTGACTCCCTGGAGAATCTTCTGGTATCCAAGATCCTAATGGGTTAGGATATATCGAAGTTGGACCTTGATAAATGCTAAAGAAGAATGGACCAGTACTCACCAATGTAGATCCAATGCTTACAACAGCTTCGCCGCCAGTAACACAATCTACGATTGATGAAACGTCTATGTCTAAATCGGTTGGAGGTGATGCGACAAGCACATCCTGTATTAGGAGAGAACAGCCATTAGCATCTACAATATTTATTTGATATAATCCAAAATCAACAACATCAAAACTTACAGAAGTCGAACCTGTTGTATTGAGCTCAGAATTAGAGTATCCATTAGTTCCTGTAACAAAATAATTATATGGTGCAGTACCACCTGCAACAGAATTTACAATCACAGAACCTTGGGAAGCACCACCTGAATCACAGGTAATATCGACGGCATCGTAATCGACTATAATTGGATTCGGTTCATTAATTGTTATAGTTTCAGTAGCTGTACATGATTTTGAATCTGTTAGCGTCACAGTATATGTTCCGGCTGGTAGTCCTGAGGTTTGCATGCCAAAATCTGTACTTGTAGTGTCGTTAGTTACATTAATTTCAAATGGAGGTGTTCCAACAGACGTATCAATTGTGATTTCTATAGCTCCGTTGCTATCTCCATTACAAAGTATAGATTGACTTTCTGCTACTAAACTTAAAGCGGGAGGTGATAACGGCTGTAGGATAAGTTCAGATGATTCTGCAATACAGCCATTGGCATCTGTGATTTGAAATTGATACGTTCCATTGTTGGAGGTGGTATACGTAAAAGGTGTGCCTGTTGTTCCTAAATCGGTATAGGATCCACCGTTAAAAGAGACAGCATACGTATATGGTGCAGTTCCTGTAATAGTTCCTGTAAAAATAGCATCTGGTGATGCTGAACAATCCAAAATTTCGGTTAAAACTACATTTAATGTAGGTGTTGGAATTGGATCGATAGTATAAGATTCGCTATAGGTACAGTCATTTTCATCTTTAACTTGAAACGTATAGGTGCCTGGTTCTAAACCTGAAAACAATGTCGAAAATTGATAAGACGTTACAGCTGTACTTGGAGCAATGATTTGATATTCTAAATTACCAGTACCACCAGTTGTTGATGTAATTGTGATATTAGCAGTATTCGTTGGACATGTAACCGTTGAGCTGTCGAATTCTAAATCTGTTGGTGGATCTAAGACATCGATTACAATGTCATTGGTTATTGAGGTACAATCGTTATCATCTCTAATTATAATGGTATAAGAGCCTTGATCTAGATCACTAAAGGTGTTACTTGTTTGAAAGTTAATGCCATCAATACTATAATCATAAGGAGCATCGCCACCAGATACAGAGGTTACTGTAATAGTACCTAAGTTTAAACATGAATAGGGTGTCGTTAATTCAGCAGTTCCTGATATCGCAGCATTTGCTGTAATGGTGTCTGTTTGTGGATCTGTCAAACAAACAGAGTTACCTATGCTATATTGAAGTATTACAGTGTAGTCGCCAGCCGTAAGTCCATTAAATACGTTTGAATTTAAAAATGTAGCGCCGTTATCAATACTATATTGAATACTAGAACCATAAGCATTCGTAACATTGACCGTTAATGTTCCTGTATCTCCTGGCTCTCCGCACAGAATAGTATTTGTTGAAATAGTAAACTCAGGTTCTGGTATGCCATCTACGATAATAGAAGTACTTGCGCTACAGTTGTTGGTATCTACAACCGTTATATTATAAGTTCCTGCTGCTGTCACTTCATATTCAGGAAAAGTCTGAAAATCTGAGGTACTATTTATATAATAGAAGTAAGGTGGTGTTCCTCCTTCTGGATAAATGGTAATTTCACCATTATCACATGTTAGAGGTACTGTAATTGCAGCTGTTACACTAAGTAATGGAGGCTCTATAATTTCAATGGTCTCTGTGTAAATACAGCCATCATCTGTACTAGCATTAATTGTATAAATACCTGCATTCAAAGCATTAAATTCGTAATTACTACTGTTTGTAGGTCCGACGTTATTCACCAGTGTACTTCCTTGATATATGCTAAAATAGTACTGAGGAAGTGCATTATTAACTGCTAAATTTATGCTTCCAAATTCGCCATGACAATCGGGTTGGGTAATAGTTGTAGTTACGGTAAAATTCCGCTCTTGAACATGAACATTTGGAGTTTCAAAAATACAAGGATTGGTGTCTACGCCGATTTGTCGAATATAAATTATGTAATATCCAGCGCTATTTACAGCAAAAATAGGGCTTGGTTGATAATTGGTACCATCAATACTGTACTCATATCCACTTGGTACTCCATTTACTGTTATTTGACCAGAAGTATCACAAATGATATCTTGAGCAACTGCAGTAGGGTTTAACAAATTTTGATAAACATTAAAGTAAAAGATACTGAAACATCCTCCAGGATAATTGATAACTAGTCTAAATTGACCTGCGGTATTGGCTATATAATCTGGTCCAGTAGCTATTTGATTCCAGTTACAGGTATCATTTTCATTAGCACATTCTGAATTTGAAACTGCCGGACAGCTATTTTCGTCTAGTTGTTCCCAAATAATGGAAGCTGCATCACTAATCCCAGTTAAAATAGTTCTCGTATCATTAGCGCCACATAAAAATATATTTGGTAATGGCTTGCCATCGTTAGGGCAAATCACAACTTCATCTGCAAAAGGAATAATTGGGTTGGTTTGTGTTTCGCCATATAAGACAACATTTATGATTTCTTCGATAGAGATACAATTGGTATCAGTAGTATTTGTAACATAATAGGTTCCAGGTTCGGTGGCAGTATAAATTTGATTTGTCCCAATGATGGGAGATCCCGTTGGACTGTTTGACCAAGAATAAGAATCATAACCATCAGCTGCTTCTATATCGATACTTGTTCCGCATAGTACTTCATCCCGTTCAAAATTACAGTTTGAAATATCTACCAGAAAATTTGTTGGTTGAGGCACCCCAAAGCACTCCTCTTTGGTATAACTGCCTTCATCATTAATCGCAATACCACTAAGAGCACCTTCGTAATCGCCAAAAGCTTGGTTAGAAATTTCGTTAGAACAAGCTTGACTTAAGTCGTAACAGTTCAATACGACTTGCACAGCAATTCTAATGACAAATTCAGGATCTCCAAATTCAACGGATTCATCAGGTATCGAAAATACTATCGTATTAGTTGCGGGATCATAAGATTGTAAAGTCGCACCTCCTGAATTACTTAAATCGAAATCTGTTGCTGGATCAAAAATTACATTATCCGGTAAAACATCCGTTATAGTAAAGTTTGTGACGTCTTCATTGCCTGTATTTTGATAACTTATTTCATAAAATAAATTTTGTCCTAGTATTACAGTATCACCATTTATTTCATTCCCAAATTCATCTTCAACAATTTTGACAAGCGTAATTTCAGGGGAGATAATATCCACTGCAAAGGCACTAAAGAATGAGAATAGAGGATCTGCTTGACCACGTGCAACTTGAAGGGTGAAAGACGCAGAAGTGTCGCTATGTCTTACATATTCAGGTTCAGAATTTAAAACTTCTAAATAACCTGTGTCATAGCCCAAGGTGTTAGTTCCTAAAGGGTTTCTTGGGAGCACGATTCCATTATTATTTTCAATTACGGCTCCAAAAAACTTATTTGCGGGCCGTAAAGGTGTTGTAACTTCTTTATTATTTATTTCGAGTTTTGTGGCTCTATTATTTTTATCTCCATCCAATACAGCATAAGCAAACTGTAAATCAATATGTCCAGCAGGAGGTGTTGTAAATCCGGAAACAGGAATCTCTTCATAATGATCGTTATAAATATGACTAAATCCATCAAAAGTAGTGAACGACTTCATATGTAGAGCCTGATCTTCGTAAATAACAATTAAAGTCCATCCTGCAGATAGCCCAGTGGAAAAATTGGTGCCTTGGCTCGAAATAACATTTGCAACGCTATAAGTACCTTCTATATCGGTTAATCCATTTAATAAGTCCGTTACATCAGCGTATGCTGCATAAGGTGTATTTCCTGGTTCTCCATTTTCAGAAATTATCGGGTTAGCAATAGCGTCATAAATTAATTCACCCGTTATATCTAAATAAGAAGTACTACTCGGTAATTTAAATTTTACATTACTAATACCTGTTCGATCACCATCTTGTAGTATAGATCCCCAATATAAGCCTGCATATGCTACTCCGTAACAAGTGGTTGAGCTACCGTCATCATGTAACGGTAATACGATATCTGCACTACTTGAGTTAAATGTAGTAGGATCACCATCAATATCTATATATTGCATTGAAATATCTTGGTTATCTATGGAATTATCATTTCCGGGCAGATTGTCTTTCCCAAGAATATTATTTCCAATAACCATCATACTGCCTTTTGTTTCTATTTGTTTTCTAATAGTAAAAGGCTCGTATGTTTGGGCGTAGCCCAGAATACTTAATAGTAAAAGAAAAACTGTAAGTATTATCCCTTTTTTATAGTTGATCGTTTGCATGGTCAATAGCTTAAATAGTTGTGCCATTTTTCGAGCACGTTCAAAAAGATTAATCAATAGTCTTATGTTTAAAATTGGTCAATCTCCTAGCGCAAATATAAAATTATATCGACAAAACGCTAATAATTTTCGATGAAATACATTATTTTATATTATAAAGTAGCTTTTTACTTACTTTTATTCAAATTATATTTCACATAGTTTTATGCAGAAAATAGTTTATTTGAGTTTTTACTCTGAATATTTATCGATTAGCTAACTAAGGGATATACATAAAATAAATTCCAATCACTAAAATCCTAATCCAATGGTTTTATTTAAGTCTCAGTTTTCAATACTATTTACTTTTATATCCATGAAAATTCTTGACTTCTCTCTGAAATTCGGTATAAAAACTTCAAGTCTTCGGTATTGGGTCAATCTTCAAACTTCATACTTCAAACTTCCAACTCAGTTCACTATCTTTGCAGCCTTAAACAAAAGATAAAACAATGCAAGACGGTTTATACGCAAAGTTCAACACATCGAAAGGTGAGATATTAGTGAATTTAGAGTTTGAAAAAACTCCAGGAACAGTAGGTAATTTTGTGGCATTAGCAGAAGGGAATTTAGAGAATTCTGTGAAACCACAAGGAACTCCTTATTATGATGGATTACAATTCCATAGAGTCATTCCAGATTTTATGATTCAAGGCGGTTGCCCACAAGGTACAGGTACTGGTAATCCAGGTTATAAGTTTGATGATGAATTTCATCCAGATTTAAAACATGACGGTCCTGGTGTATTAGCGATGGCAAATGCTGGTCCTGGTACTAATGGTAGTCAGTTTTACATTACACATATTGCAACAGATTGGTTAGATGGTAAACATACTGTTTTTGGTAATGTAATTGAAGGACAAGATGTTGTTGATGCTGTTGCTCAAGGCGATACTATTGAAAGTTTAGAAATTATAAGACAGGGAGGTGCTGCCGAAAACTTTAATGCTATTGAGGCTTTTAGAACTTTTGAAGGTTCTCGCGAAAAGCGCATCGCGGCAGAACGTGAAGCTGCAAGAGCAGAGTTAGATAAATTAGCTGCTGGATTCGAAGAAACCGAAACAGGTTTGCGTTACCAAATCCTTCAAAAAGGGAATGGTAAAAAAGCTGAAAAAGGAAATACAGTTTCCGTACATTATAAAGGTCAATTGGCTGACGGAACAGTTTTCGATTCATCTTACAAAAGAAATTCACCTTTAGATTTTCAAGTTGGAGTAGGTCAAGTAATTCCAGGATGGGATGAAGGTATTTGTTTATTGAATGTAGGCGATAAAGCACGATTAGTTATTCCTAGTGATTTGGGATATGGTGCCGCTGGCGCAGGAGGTGTAATTCCACCTAATGCAACATTAGTATTCGATGTGGAATTGATGGATGTGAATTCCTAAGGTTTTTAAAATATAAGTAACAAATTTTAAATAAAATCGTCTCACTTATAGTGAGACTTTTTTTTGCTCATAACCGAACCAATCCTTTATCAAAATGAAACTAAAAACATATCTTTTCGCACTAACATTATCTTTAACGATTTTTAGTTGTTCTAATAATGTTGAATACTCTGAAGCATTTAAAAAAGAAACGGCTGGGAGTTATCTTTACAATCAGGATGATTTAATTGAAGTTTATTATGAGAATGATAAACTCTTTCTAAATTGGAGAGGAGGGAAAATTGAACCTGTAGCCATAGCCGAAAATGAATTTTTTGTAGCAGACATGTATAAGAAATTTTGGTTTGTTCAACATCCAGAAACTAAAGAGCGTTATTTATCTGTACTTCCAGAGGATGATAATGGTAAAATTACCTATGATTATTTAAAAGCACCAAAAGATTATAAAACACCTAGTTTACATTTAAGGGAAGGTAACTACGAAAAAGCACTTGCTGGTTATTTAGAAATAAAGAAGCAAGACTCAACGAGCATATTTATAAGGGAGTGGGATTTTAATAGTATGGGTTACAAGCATATAAGAAAGCATGAATATAAAAAAGCACTTGGTGTTTTAAAATTAAACGCTGCATTGCATCCTAATAGTGCTAATGTTTATGATAGTTTAGCTGAAGCTTATTTATTAAATGGTGATAGTTTAGAAGCTTATCAAAACTATGAGAAAACACTTGAGATTTATTCTGCAAATAAACGTGCAAAAGCGTATGTTGATGCTTATAAATCTAAAGTACAATAGTTAAAAGATTATAAGTTTTCTAGACTAGTTTTCTTTTTTAGAAAGAAAATTCCTAAATTGGAACAATGCAAAGTATAAAACAAACCAACCTATATACCGAAGTTCTTAAGGAAATGAACTACAAATTTGGTAATGTCTTTATTTTTGATGGCTTTGTTGTTTCTGAAATAAATGAAGGTGTTAGTTTTTCTTGGGAATACCATGCGCAACCAATAGTAAAAGATGTTACCGACTTTACCAAATGCGATGGAAACGATTTAGTGTATATATCCCATAGAATAAACTCATATTCTGTTGTACCAACAGATTGGCTTAAATTCTTCAGGAATAGTTTCGATTTAAAGGGTTATGGTATCGTTGGATATTCTAGTGTTAGCTTTGTAAATACTGTTATTGAAAACTTGTTCTTTAAAAAGAAAATTAGACGTTTTAATAGCATAGATTCTGCAGTAGATTGGGCTAAAAGCTTTGAGTTAGTTGAGGTTGAGAATAATAATGACTAGTTTACTTAGCTTTTAAAAGCAAACTCAATTGCTTACCAAAAATTGCTGCAATACCAGCAGCCAAACCACCTACAATACCACTGACCAGCATTAACATATACGGATTGCCATTTAAAGGTAAGAGAATAGCAACACGTTTAGCGAGTGTAAAGTCGTTATTACTACTCATCACATAAGTATAGACAAACCAAAATAATAGGATGGCTAAAAACGGCACAAAGAAAACTGCAGCTTTTTTTAGTGGAACAAACAAAGCTACAGCAAAAGCAGCTGTCATTACCGACCACCAAGGCATAAAAAAAGAAAGTAAATATGCTAATATAATTGTGACTATTAGGTTGACTAAATTTTTACTCATTAGTTTTTTGGTGTTAAAGTTTGTGTGCTAATGATAACGTCTGTTGCTGTATCATTTTGCAAAAAGTTAAGGTCGTGATATTTACCAGCTGCCCAATCATCTATAAAATTATCGTAATATTTACTACCGGGATTGCCAGATTGTCCACCAGGATAAATACCTAGAGCTGTTGGTGGTGAGGTCATTTCTACTATCATACGCCAAGAAGGTCCCCAATTCTTGGATGTAGCATTTACAATATTTTTTCCACCTCCTATAGGAATATCGAACCTTGAAAATGCGGGTAAAGCTTGTAATAAGTGACCAGCAAAGGTGCCTTTGTAGTTTACCCATTTTAGGTCTCCGTTTTTAGTACGCCAATCACTAAGTTTAAGCACAGCTTTGCTAAAGCTCAATTTAAACAAATCTTTGGCCGTTTCTTTTTCAGGTGTGTCTAATATGTCCATAAAAGCATCATCACCTTTGGTCTTTAGAAGGTGAATAGTTTGGTATGTATATGGTGCATCTAGTGCTGTATCTTTGGTATCAAACTCATCCCAAACCATATCATATAAAATACCATACCAAGCACTCCAAATACTTGGACCAATCTCATCCATATCGTTGTTATATTGCCATGCCTTAGCGATATCATATATTTCTTTCTCTTCTGTTGATAAGTTAGAAACATCCATAGTCTCTAACATATATGGCATTAGTTCTGAAGCTTTAAGGTTATGGGTGTTATTATGTAAATCTTTAAAATCCTTAACACCAAATTTGTCCTTAGAATTAAAAAACTTATTAATGACGCGATTACGATAGGTTTCATAACCATCATTAAATACAAAATAGGGATAGGCTTCATCTACAGGATGCTGATTTGCAGAACTTACAAAACCACGTTCAGGATTTTTTGTATGTGCATTAAATTTTTGTGGAATAAAACTTTGCCAGTCGTTTTCAGATTTACTACCATCCATAATAAATTTTCCCTGACCTTCCCATTTGTTAGGTAATTTTCCCTGCACCCAAAGGGCAATATCTCCATCTGTAGATGCAAAAACAAAATTCTGAGCTGGAGCGGTGTAATTACTTATAGCTTTTACATAATCAACATAGTTTTCACCTTTATTAAGATCTAAAAATGTTTTTTGATTGTTGCCTCCAATGTGTCCAATCCATTTCATTGCATAGCCCGTTTTCTGATTGTCTGACTTAAAATTTTTATCAAAAACTACAGGACCATGATGCGTAAATCGAATAGAGTCAGTATATGCTTCTTTGCCTTTTATTTCAATAGTTTCCACTCTGTAAGTAACATCTTGCCAGCTACCATCATATTTGTATTTTGTCCCATTATCATTAAATTCAATCTTATACCAATCAATAACATCTCTTGTGGCATTAGTTTCTCCCCAAGCAATATGTTGATTAAAACCAGAAATAACTCCTAATGCACCAGGAAGTGTTGCACCAAAGGCATTATGAATTGGAGTACTTAATTGCATAACAAACCAGATAGAAGGTAAATTGAGGCCTAAATGCGGATCATTAGCCAAAATAGCATTTCCAGTGGATGATTTTTGTGGCGAAACAGCCCAGTTATTGCTTCCGTAATTTGGATCTGGTTTATCAATAGTTTCTGCAATTGAATCTAAAACAGGTTGGCTATTTGGTGCTGGTGTTTGTGGAACATCGATATAACTCCAATCTGTTTCTTTAGGTATTATAGGTTCTGTAATATCAAAGAAATCTGGAAATAATAAATCAAAACGCTCTTTACCAAAAAGACGTAACGCATTTGTATTTTCCATATCCTCATCTCCACCAGCCAGCATTTTTGTCATGTACATTAAAAGTAAAGCAGTTTTTTTAGGGGTCCAGGCTTCTGGTTTATAATCTAGTAATTTATATTCAACAGGATAATCTTGTGGATCTAACTGATTGATATAACTATTAACTCCTTGAGCATAAGCTTCAACAAATGCAGTTGTCTGTTTATCTTCTTTCATTTTTAAAAGTGCTTGTTCAGCACCATAATTCATACCACGCCTACGTTCTTGTCTGTCATAATTTAATGCTCCTTCACCAATGATTTCGGATAAACGACCTGCTGCAGCATAGGTCTGAAATTCCATTTGCCATAATCTATGCTTTGCCGTTAAATAGCCTTGCGCTCGGTATAAATCGAGTTCGTTCTGTGCAAAAACATGTGGGATTAGTTGTGCATCATAATGCACTGTCACTTTATCTGTCAATTCAGGAATGGAAACTTCTCCAGATATAGATTCATCAGTTTCATTTTGCCAAACTCCTGTGTAAGGATTTAAAAATTTTCCTATAGGTGGAATGGATCCGAATTTGGTGTTGAGCGCGAAAAATATACCTATAGTTAATACAAGTGATAGGATAAGTTTAAAATATTTCATGAAGTGGAATTAGAAACAAATCCTAAAAATACCAAATATTATTCTAATGAAATGTAATCAATAAGAAGTTGAAAACTTTCAGCTTTTTTGTTTCCTATTAAGAAAGCGATTTCTTCCATTTGATCTCCCTTAAAATTTGGAATGTCTAATTCATAACCTCTAAATGAAGCATACATTTCTGAAAATGGAATTTCAACTATTTGCCAGTCTTCTGTGGTATCAAATTTGTAGATGTATGAATGACGATTATTTCGCTTATCCTTTACTCTAAATTGATAAGACTTGCCATCACCTTTAATTTTTATTACAAATTTTGAATAATTATCAGTTTTTAAGGACTCAAAGTAGTAACGTAAAGACGAAAACCCGCCATTATTTTCTAAAGAAACCTTACCGGTAAATTCTCCATATCCGTCAGAATTGATTTTAAAATCACCATCTGAACGACCTCCCATTACAACATCATCTAGTATTTTCCAATTAGAAATATCACTATTTGAGGAAAAGTTAAAAATCGTCATGTTTTGAATGATAAAAATTAGAAAAATGGTTTTAGAAACTGTCATGTTATAAAGATACAACAGACTCAAAATAAGCGAAAGTGTTTTTAGAAAATATTAATAAATAAGATGTTTAGCGAAGTACTAATTTCTTTACAACATCTTTGCCAATAGCCTCATTGAGCATTTTTACAATTTTTTCGTTACCGTAGCTCAATTCTTCTCGTAGTACACTACTGCTTAATTGTACATAGAGTATTTCGTGCTTTAGCTCAATGGCCGTGGTGTAATTATTAACACCATTTCCCATAAGGTTTGTCCAAGCTTCGCGTACATTCACCTTATCTAAACCAGATTGTAAATTGTTAGTTTTTACAAACTCCTTTAGAATGTCTTCAATGGGTTGATTGTCATTGTTGCGTTTTGCCATTATTATTGCTGCTAAAGAGGTGATCTTTTTTATTATTCTAAATCTAAGTTGATAGGTGTATAACGTTTATATAAATATACGGTTTTATTTCCGTTTATCACTTTCAAGTTTTCAGGTGTTGCTTCTAAAACCGTCTCTTTCCAATTAGCGTATGGAGTAGAATAGTAGATGTTTAAACTATCATTTTCAATTTTTACTTCTAAAGTTTCAGCATCGTCTGAGGTAAAGTAGGTATCATTAATACCTGGTTTTAGTTTTTTTCTAAAGCCTTGTAAACTATCATTAATACTTATATAATCTATAGTTTCGTTGAATCGATATTCCTTTTTTTTACCATCTGGCATAGTCACTTCTGTAATTTCCCAATAGCCTTCTAAATGCTGAATATAGGTTTCAGGATTTTCCGAACAACTCAATATTAAAAGACACAATAACCAAAGGCAGTTTTTCATAATTTGAAAATTTTATACGATTGATGAATTTGTTTTATAACATCTTCAGTACGTTCTGCATGTGTATCACTAATAAAAATTTGTCCAAAATGATCATCATCTACCAGACTAATGATCTGTGCCACTCTGTTTTCATCTAGTTTATCAAAAATATCGTCTAGAAGTAAAATAGGAGAGACACCACTTTGTTGTTTTATAAAATCGAATTGCGCCAATTTCAGAGCAATTAAAAACGACTTTTGCTGTCCTTGACTTCCAAATTTTTTAATAGGAAACCCATCAATTAAAAATACCAAATCATCTTTATGTGCACCAACGCTAGAATACTGTAATGCCTTATCTTTATTCACATTTTTATCCAATAAATCTTTCAATTCGCCATCGAATAAATCGCTTTTGTATTTTAAATCTATAACTTCTTTGCTTTGGCTTATGGCTTCGTATCGTTCTTTGAAAATTGGAATAAAAGTCTTTAAAAAAGCATCTCTTTTTTTAAATATTTCTGTGCCATAATTATGCAGTTGTTCATTGTAAATCGCGAGTGTATCTGCGTTGAATGTATTGTTCAATGCAAAATACTTTAAAAGAGCATTACGTTGTGCTAAAGCTTTGTTGTAGTTAATTAGTTCTGATAAATAGGTTTTATCACTTTGCGAGATTACGCTATCAATAAATTTTCTACGTGTGTCACTACCTTCAATAATTAAATCGCGATCTGCTGGCGAAATAATAACTAATGGAATAAACCCAATATGCTCACTAAATTTTTCATAAGCTTTGCCGTTACGCTTTATGATTTTTTTCTGACCTCTTTTTAATGAGACTATAATTTTTTCAGTACGCTCATTTTTAGAAAAATTGCCGTCAACAACAAAAAATTCTGCATTATGGTTGATGTTTTGCAGCGCAATAGGATTAAAGTAACTTTTACCAAAAGCTAAATGATAAATAGCATCTAAGGCATTGGTTTTTCCGATACCGTTTGCACCAACAAAACAGTTGATTTTGGCGTCGAAATCGAAAACCTGACTTTCAAAATTTTTATAATTAACTAAAGATAGTGTGTTTAGATTCATAAAATTTTAATGGTTTACCTTATTTTAGTGATGTGGTAAAGCATTTTAAGGGGTCAAAAATTATTCAAAAATAACAAATAAATAGGCTTTTAAATCCCAATAAAAATTTTATTTTTGCGCACGCACAAAATGACAATTTATGGCAACGTATAAGAAAAGAGGCTACAAACCAAAAACGAAAAAGGAGAAGGAAGAAATAGTTGAAGAAAACTCAACTACTGCTGAGGTATTTAATACTTTAGATGAAGGAGCCTCTAAAACTGAAGAATGGGTCGTTAAAAACCAGAAATACATTTTTGGTGTAGTTGGAGCTGTTGCTTTAGTAGTTTTAGCTTATTTAGGATATAATAAGTTTATTGCTGAGCCTCAGCAAAAAGAAGCTATGAACGAAATGTACACAGCTAAAAAATATTTTGATGATGCTGTTAGTGGTATTTCATCAGATTCACTTTACCGAATGGCTATAGATGGAGGAGAAGGTAAGTATGGTATGGTAGATATTGCCAGAGAATATAGTGGTTCTCCTGCTGCTAATCTTGCAAATTACTATGCAGGTATTTCATATTTAAATTTGAAAGATTATGAAAATGCTATTGCGTACTTAGATGATTTTTCTAGTGACGATAAAATGTTAGGCCCAATAGCTAAAGGTGGCATAGGTGATGCATTTGTGCAATTAGAACAATTAGATAAAGGTTTAGAGTATTACGAAAAAGCATTTAAAGCCAACGTTAATGAGTTTACAACTCCAATGTACTTATTGAAAGCTGCACGTGTTGCGATTGATTTAGGACAGAATGATAAAGCTCTAGAATATTTAAAAAGAATTAAATCTGAATTCTCAGCATCGACTGAAGCAAGTCAGACGGATGTTTTAATCGGACAAGTAGAAGCAAGCTTATAGACTATGGCTACGGCAAATCATAATTTATCGAATTACGATAAAGCAACAATCCCAAACGCGAAAGACTTTCGGTTTGGGATTGTTGTTTCAGAATGGAACGATAAAATTACAGAAGGTTTGTGGCAAGGTGCTTTTGATGCCCTTATAGATTGCGGTGCAATTAAACAAAACATAGTACGTTGGAATGTGCCAGGTACTTTTGAGCTCACATACGGAGCTGCCAGAATGAGCAAAAGTATTTATGCAGATTCTGGTATGTTAGATGCTATTATTGTGATTGGTTGTGTTATCCAAGGGGAAACTAAACATTTCGATTTTGTTTGCGAAGGTGTCACTCAAGGTATTAAAGACCTAAATCTTAAAGGTGATATTCCTATTATTTTCTGTGTGCTTACGGATAATAATATGCAGCAATCCATTGACCGTTCTGGTGGAAAACATGGTAATAAAGGTACTGAAGCCGCAATTGCTGCTATAAAAATGGCAGATTTGAGAAAGCAAACAAAATAGTTGGCTTCTTCATACTTCACGCATCCTCCTTTTGCTCTCCTAAGTTTATTATGGCATCCTTTTTGTTAATAATTTTAAGGAATCCTTAAGTAATATTTTCTAGTATTTTCAGTACTTTTGAGATATATCAAGCGAAATTTATAAGTCAACTTGTTTAATCAAAGAAAAAATAAACGTTTTAGTTATAAGTCTCGTTTTCAGGATTCTAAAGAACAAAAGTCGAAAGACGGCTTGGAAGCGAAATGGGATGAGATTAGAAGTAACACCAAACGTAGAGGAAATATATTTACGTCGTTACCCGTTTTAATTATAATTTTAGTATCGCTTTTTGTTTTAATTTATATCCTTAACGGATATATTAAATAATAGAATTATGGGTCCAATAAAATTCACATTAATCAAAAGATTACCTAAAAACAAAAGGTTTAACTATACTCCAAGATATTATAAAGGTAAAGAAGATACAAAAGCATCAAATTATAATTCGAAATTTGATGCCTATGCAGACACTTATAATAAAAATGATTTTTCTGGTCAATGGCACGAAACTAGAATCAATTCAAGAAATAGAAGCAATAGTGGGTTCAATAGAACGATATTAGTTTTAATTGCCATCTTTGTTTTAATTTTTCTCTACATTATAGATTTCGACCTATCTATTTTCTCTCTAAATAGCTAATGACAGATATTATTCAACTTTTACCAGATCATGTTGCTAACCAAATTGCAGCAGGTGAGGTAGTGCAACGACCAGCTTCTGTAGTTAAAGAATTATTAGAAAATGCTATTGATGCAGATGCTACCGAAATAAAACTCATTATTAAAAATGCGGGTAAAACTCTAGTACAGGTTATTGATAACGGTAAAGGTATGAGTATTACTGACGCAAGACTTAGTTTTGAGCGTCATGCCACTTCAAAAATAAAATCAGCAGAAGACTTATTTCAATTAAATACCAAAGGATTTAGAGGTGAAGCTTTGGCTAGTATTGCTGCTATCGCTCATGTAGAATTAAAAACAAAGCGAGCAGAAGATGAGTTGGGCACTGCTATTGAGATTGAGGGTAGTGCAGTAAAATCTCAAGAAGTTTCAGTTACTCCAACAGGAACTTCTGTAGCTGTAAAGAACTTATTTTTTAATATTCCTGCAAGACGAAATTTTTTAAAGTCAGATACTGTAGAATTACGTCATATTACTGACGAATTTCATCGCGTGGCATTGGCGCATCCTAATATTGCTTTTGCTTTTTATCATAATGGTAGTGATTTATTTAATGTGCCAAATGAAAATTACAGACAGCGTGTTGTACATATATTTGGCACAAAGACCAATGAAAAGCTAGTGCCAGTTGAAGAGGAAACAGAAGTGCTAAAGATTTCAGGATTTGTTGGTAAGCCAGAATTTTCAAAAAAGACAAAGTCAGAACAATTCTTTTTTGTAAACCAACGTTTTATTAAAAGTCCTTATTTAAATCATGCTATTAATGCTGCTTTTGAAGGCTTACTAAAAGATGGTTATCATCCAAGTTATTTTCTAAATCTTACTGTAGATCCTAAAACAATAGATATTAATATTCATCCTACGAAAACTGAAATTAAGTTTGATGATGAGCATACTTTATATGCTATTTTACGTTCAGCTGTTAAGCATAGTCTAGGACAATTTAATATTGCTCCTGTCTTAGATTTTGAACATCAGAGCAGTTTCAACACTCCATATAATTATAAAGATAAAACTGCTTCTACGCCAGCAATTGAAGTAGATAGCCATTTTAATCCGTTTTCTGAAGATAAAATTGAAGGAAAACAAACTATGGTACAACGAACGCGTTTTAAACCTGCTTCTACGGCATCATGGGAAAGTTTATACGTTGGTTTAGAATCTAAAGGCAATAATTCTCAGAAGGATTTTAGCCAAGTAACATTTGAAAGTGACTCTAAAAACGAGCCTATTTTTAAGGATTCTTCCATTGAAAGTTCAAAAACAACATTTCAATTACAACAAAAATATATTGTGAGTACATTAAAATCTGGAATGCTTATTATCGACCAGAATAGAGCGCATCAGCGAATATTGTACGAAAATTTTTTAAAGCATATCACGATAAAAGAAGCGACTAGCCAACAATTATTATTTCCATTGCAATTACATTTTACACCAAATGAAACTAAAATTATAGGAGATTTAAAATCAGATTTAGAGCACACAGGCTTTGTGTTTTCAGAATTAAGTGAAAACGAAATTACAATAACTGGTGTACCTGTTGGAGTTCCAGAAAGTGAAGTCTCAATTATTTTAGAACAGCTTATTAGCGATGTAGAAAACGATGTGCCAGATGCTAATTTTAGTGCCACAGATTTGTTAGCAAAATCTATGGCAAAGAGTTTAGCTATTAAAAATGGGCAGTCATTAAATAGTACAGAACAAGAACATATGGTAAATAGTTTATTTGCTTGTAAGGAACCCAATGTGTCACCAACCAATAGACCAACGTTTGTTACGATGAAAGTTGATGACATTGAGAAAAAATTTATGTAGAATATGAGACAAGGAATTACGGATGCGGTAAAGCATTTATTGATTATAAACGTTCTGATGTTTATAGGCACTATGGCTATTGGAAATGGTGAAAGTTTTTATGAATGGTTTGCATTATATTTCCCCAAAAATTTAATGTTTCAACCTTGGCAAGTGTTAACACACATGTTTATGCATGGTGGAGTAACACATATTTTATTCAATATGTTTGCCTTATGGATGTTCGGTACAGCTGTAGAACAAATTTTTGGTTGGAAAAAATTCTTAGCGTTTTATTTGCTTTCAGGATTTGGTGCAGCAATTATTCAAGTTGCATTTTTGTATTTTCAATATAATTCTGGTTTAACAACTTTAATGGAATCTGGTATTTCTCAAACAGAGATAGTAAGTATTCTAAATGAAGGTAAATATAATACTGCTTGGCAATCTATTCTAGGTAACAATCTTGATAGTTTTCTAGGGGCTTTTAATTCTACGATGGTCGGAGCTTCTGGTGCAATAATGGGTGTTCTAGTAGCATTTGGAATGTTATTCCCAGAATCTAAATTGATGCTAATCTTCTTGCCAATACCAATAAAGGCAAAATATTTTATACCAGCGATTATTGCTTTAGATTTATTTTCAGGTTTAACAGGGCAATCTATATTTAGTCCAAGTAATACAGCTTATATGGCTCACGTTGGTGGAGCGCTCACAGGATTTTTACTGATGTATTTTTGGAAAAAGAACGAAAAGGATAAATACCGCTGGAATTAACAATGAGTAACTTTCAAGATTTAAAATATAAGTTCAATAGGTTCAATGTTTTTGAAAAAATTATTGTCATCAACATTGTTATTTTTATCATAGGTAAGCTAATTAATGTTTTTGGTAGAACTGGTAATGGATTGTCTTATTTGAGTTTACCTTCAGATTTCTATAGTTTTTTATCAAAGCCTTGGACACTTTTAACCTATGGATTTGCACATTATGGTTTTTTTCATATCCTTTTTAATCTTCTAGTTTTATATTATATATCAAGAATGTTGTTGAATCTGTTTCGTCCTAAAATGGCACTCAATATTTATTTCTTAGGTATCATAGTTGGTGGTTTAGCTTACTTATTTGTTTACAATGTTGTACCTAGTAAATTCTTAATTACCACTTCGAGTGTTGTTGGTGCATCTGCAGGAATTAGAGCATTGCTGATTTTTCTGGGTGTATATATGGCAGAAACTGAAGTGCGCATTTTTATGTTTAATGTGAAGCTAAAGTACATAGCTATCGTATTAGTCGCTATGGATGTACTAGGCTTATTTACCTGGAATCAAGGTGGGAATGTAGTCCATTTAGGAGGTGCCTTATTAGGCTATTTCTACGCAATTAGGCTTAGAGAGGGTAAAGATATTGGATCAGGATTTGAGCGCATTATGGATACAGTTGTAAGCTGGTTTCAGCCAAAGTCAACTTTAAAAACAGTACATCGCAAAAAAGGAAAAGGTAAATACGCTGGTAAATCGAAAGACGAATTTGATAAGCTTAATAAACAAAAAAAGATAGATTTAATCCTCGATAAAATTAGTAAAAGTGGTTATGAGAGTCTCTCAGCTGAGGAGAAAGAGTTTCTTTTTAAGGCAGGTGAGTAATTAGAATTTCTGTTCATGTTCAGAAGTATTAAAAAACACATATGAAGAATTTAAAATTCGGTAGTAAGATTGTGTTTGTCATCAATTCATTGGTGGCATTCCTACTGCTTATTTCATATATATTGCCTTATATTCCTCCAAAGAGTTTTGCTACCTTATCTGTTTTAAGTTTAGGTGTACCACTTCTCATTATTCTTAATTTAATTTTCTTTGTTTATTGGTTGCTCAGAGTGAAAAAACAATTGACTTTATCTTTAGTTGTATTGCTTTTGGGTTGGAATTATATCAGTTCTATGTATAAGTTTTCTTCATCTAAAAATATTGAACATGCTGATAATATATCTGTGATGTCTTTTAATGTAAGACTGTTTAATAAATTTGAGTGGCTACCAAGTAAAACGGTTAAGGAAGAAATTATTAATCTAATTGAGAGCGAGCAGCCAGATTTATTGTGTTTACAAGAGTATCGTACAGGTGATCCAATTGTTTTAGATGGTTACTATAATTATAATGCATTACCAGTAGATCGTACAGTAAAATGGGGTCAAGCTATATATTCAAAGTTCCCTATAGTAAATTCGGGATCATTAGAATTTCCTAATACTTACAACAATGGAATTTTTGTAGACATTGTAAGACAAAAAGATACAATAAGATTATATACGTTGCATTTACAATCTTCAGGCATAGAAACTGATGTCGAAAAGCTTAAGAAAGAAACTTCAGGTGATTTATTTAAACAAGTGGGTTCTACATTTAAAAGACAGCAAGATCAGGTAGAATTGTTTTTAGAGCACAAATCAAAATCTCACTACAAAACAATTGTTACTGGGGATTTTAATAATACTGCTTACTCTTACATCTACAAGAAGATTAAAGGTGAAGATTTAGTTGATGCTTTCGAAGAAGCTGGCAATGGCTTCGGTAAAACTTATGATTTTAAATTCTTTCCTTTACGTATTGATTTTATTTTAGCTGATAAAGATTTTACAGTGAATGGTTTTAAGACATTTGAAGAAAGATTATCAGATCACTATCCCATAAAAGCCACTCTAAAATTACATTAAACTGCAGTCTGCTATATCAGCGATAATGTGGATAACCAAGCCCAAACCTAAAAGTCTGGTCTTTTTAGGAAGTAATAATAGTATATATACTACCATAGCATAATATGAATGGAGTGGATGAAAATTAATGCTACAACGATTTGGATTAAAAATTGGGTTGGCTAATAAATGATCTAAATCTATCAGCATACCCAAAATCATTAATCCGTAAGCCTTTAACCAATAGTCTTTAAAAAAGATAAGAGCAACAACTAAAGGTAAACCGAAGTGTATGCTATAATGAACTATAGATTGAAGCATACAATTAAGGATTCTGATTTTTTAAATATAACTCTGTATTCGGGCCTTCATTAAACAATAAATCTAAAATACTGAGATTAGAAATAAAACCATGCTTCTCAGTGAAAACTTGAGTGTATGATTTAAGAAAATCTACTTCATAATTTCGGTTTACTACTTTTCTAAAGTCAGTTTTATTTTTAGGTTCTTTTTCAAAAATCAATGTTTCTAAAGTATTAATGCTTAACTGAAGGCTATTACTTAAGACTTCAAAACATTTCAAATTTAAATCTAGTATATAATTATACTGCTTATCAAATAAAGGCATTAAATCATCTATATAGAATTCGAAAAAAGGTGACATACTATATGCGGATTGCAAGGATTTTAGATGTAGTAGTTGCCAATTGTCTTCATATGCAATTTTTACATCTTTATAAAGCTGCCTTTTTTTTTGTGAATAGCTTACAGGTACTGTTAATGCCAACTTGCCATTAGCACCGTAGATCTCGGTTCGATTTCTAAGTGTTTGTTTTTGGTAATTGTCACAAACTTCAAAATATACAGCGTCAGCGTTCACCATAACGGCAAAATGCGCCAGATTAGGGAAATAGGTTGGATGAATAAGACAATTCATAATGTCTTTATTTAAGAATGCTCTTAAGCTTTAGCCTTCTTTTTCTTTCTCCATTTATTAAAGAAAGTGATTCCTAGTACTAGTACAATAAATGGTATTAAGTAAGATGTGCGTTTACCGCTACCACTAACAGTTGTAAAGATTCTATCCCAACGAAAGCTCCAATTTTTTACACCATCGTTAATGCCATCGATACTCATCCAGATAAATACAGGTTTACCAAAGACGTGATTATATGGTACAAACCCCCAATACCTGCTATCAATAGAATTGTGTCTGTTGTCACCCATGGCCCAATAATAATCTTGTTTAAAAGTATAAGATGTAGCTAGTTGATCATTAATAAATATTTGATTGTCTCTTGTAACCACATTATTTCCTTCATATTCACCAATAGCACGTTTGTAAAGTGAAATGTTGTCAATATCCAAGTTTATAGTAGAGCCAGCTTTAGGTATCCATATTGGACCGAAGTTGTCTATATTCCAACTATTATTACCATTTCTAGGGAAAAGTTCATCACCCTCATTGGTATTTCTTTGTATTCGGACAACACTTGCTACATTTGGTTGAACTCTTAATTTATTAACTGCTTCTGTTGAAGCTGCGGCTATATAAAATGTTCCATCTTGTGGGTTGAATCTAAATCCATCATCAATATCAGCTTTGTCAAGCATATTATAGAAAGTCCGTTCATCGCCAGCGGTGCTAATTGGTTTCTTTAGCGTTAAGAGGTACGAAAACTGTAAATGTGATCTTGGTGGTAATTTATTTTGTACTCCATTAATAAATACATAACCATTTCTTATCTCTAACGTGTCACCAGCTATACCAACACAACGCTTCACTAGATTTGTTTTTTTGTCAATTGGCTTATAATAGTTACGATCTGGATTAAAATCGTTCATATTAAGCAAAGTGTCAGCTGGTTGATTGAATACTATGATATCATTACGTTCAATATTTTCAAAACCTGGCAGCCTAAAGTATGGTAGTTGTAATTTGTTTATCCAAGATGTATTTCGCTCCTCAAAGTTGTCATTATATAAATATGACTTTGTTTTTAAAACAGGAATAGTATCATGTACCATTGGTGCTCCAACAGTTGTCATTGGTGCTCTTGGACCATAATGTAATTTACTCACAATAAGAAAATCACCTACCAATAATGATTTTTCTAATGATGATGATGGAATTACAAACGGTTGAAAGAAATAAGTATGCACAATTGTTGCGGCAACAATTGCGAATAATATAGAGGTAATCCATTCGCCAGAAGATGTTTTTGGTTTTAACTTTCTGTTTTCAACGTAGTTTACTTCAGCGATATAATTCAAATAATAAAGGTAAAAACCTAGAGTTATAATACATAAAAGTGCATCGATTTTGGAGTCCTTACCAAAAGCTCTTGCGGTTTCTACCCAAGCAGCAGGAATCATAATAAGGTTTACAATTGGAAGAAACATTAAAATAACCCACCACCAAGGACGAGATATAATCTTCATTAATACTACAGCATTATAAACAGGAACAAAAGCTTCCCAAGCTTTTCTGCCAGCTTTAACGTACAGTTTCCATGTTCCTAGACCATGAATAACCTGTAAAATGAGTAAAAAGATAAACCACTGTGTCCAGTTCATAACTTTATATTTTGTCTAATGTAGGTTGAAAATTATTTTAATTTGTTTCAAAACTTTGGCAAATTAACCAATGTTTAACACATCTTTCATGCTAAATACGCCTTTTTTATTTTTTATCCATTCAGCTGCAATTACAGCTCCCATAGCAAAACCTTGTCTGCTATGCGCTGTGTGCTTAATACTAATGGAATCGATATCAGAATTATAGGTGATTTCATGAGTGCCAGGAACGCCCTCTATACGTTTAGCTTTAATATGAATTTCATCAGACTTTGTTTCTTCTAGTGTCCAATTATTGTATTTAGTATGCTCTACAATTTGCTCTGCTAATGTAATCGCTGTACCACTTGGCGCATCTAGCTTTTGGGTATGATGAATTTCTTCTATTTCAGTCGTATATTCTGGAAGACCAGCCATTAACTGACTTAATCTCTCATTGATTTCAAAAAAAATATTGACTCCTAAGCTAAAATTTGAAGCATATAAAAAAGTGCCATTTTTTTCTTTGCAATAGTCTAAAACTTCGCCATATTGGCTTAACCAGCCCGTTGTCCCGGAAATAATAGGAACTCCAGCATCTAAAGCTTTTTTAATATTGAAAACAGCAACTGACGGTATACTAAAATCTATGGCTACATCAGTATTTGAAAAGTTGTAATCTTCTTTTGTGTCCGATATTTTCAATGAAATAGTATGATTACGATTTATAGCTATCGCTTCAATACTTTTTCCCATTCTACCATAACCGAGTAAAGCTATATTCATATTAAAATTTAAAATTTACAGTTACTCCTAAATCTGAAGAGTTTTCCATTTCGTTATATTGATAATGTGGACTCAAGCTTAAATTCTCATCAACATTGAATTGAAGTAAATGTGCATCTACATTGGCATCGATAATATTTAATGCGTAAATACCAATTGTAACCAACAGCGACACTTCCTTATTTCTTCTAAACTGTTCTTGCGCTCTAATAAGTCCATCATCTGATACTATATTATAAAACTCATCATCTTTGAAACCAGCTAAGCGTCTTTTGTAGGCACCTCTATATCTATCGAATTGTTTATCGTTTCTAACATAGAAGTAAATACCTGCACCAACGCCTCCTACAGCCAATGGTATTTTCCAGTATTTCTTATTGTATGCTTGCCCTAATCCTGGTAAAATAGCAGATAGAAAAGCGGCTTTAGAAGGTCTAAGTGGGTCTATCTCTTTTTTAGTAAGCGCTTTTTGATCTACAAGAATAAGTTCTTTGTCTACAGCAATACTTGTGCTGTCTTTACCCTCTTGAGAAAACGAGAATAATACTGAGAGTAAGCACAGCAAAAGACTGTAAAAACGTTTATTTAGCACTTTGCACTAATTTTTTAATTCGGTTAAAATCTTCTTCAGAATGAAATGGGATTGTAATTTTACCACTTCCATTCTTAGCTACTTTAACGTCTATTTTGTGCCCAAAGTATTCCGAAAATTCTTTAACACCTTTTCTTATGTACTTCGGAATTTCAGTAGAACTACTCTCTGTTTCTGGAGGTATATCAGAATTAAGATTTTTTACCAATTGCTCAGTGGCTCTAACGGATAGTTTATTGCTGATGATTTTTTCGTAAACTTCTAATTGGTCAATTTGGCTTTCAATATTTACCATTGCTCTTCCATGACCCATGCTAATAAAGCCATCTCGCATTCCAGTTTGAATAATTGGATCTAATTTTAATAAACGTAAATAATTGGCAATCGTAGAACGTTTTTTACCAACGCGCTCACTCATTTGCTCTTGCGTTAAATTAATTTCATCGATTAAACGTTGATAGGATAGTGCAATTTCTATAGGGTCTAAATCTTGGCGTTGAATATTTTCAACCAACGCCATTTCTAAAGACTCTTGGTCATTAGCGATCCTTATATATGCCGGAATAGCCTCTAAACCAATTAACTTAGAAGCTCTAAAACGACGCTCACCTGAGACTAGCTGATATTTGTTAAAGGCTAATTTTCTAACGGTTATAGGTTGAATAACACCAAGTTCTCTAATTGAGGACGCAAGTTCTCTCAATGATTCCTCATTAAAATTGGTCCTTGGTTGAAAAGGATTGACTTCAATACTTTCAATATCGAGTTCGACAATATTACCAACTACTTTATCTGCGTTTTTATCTTCAGCAGATTTAATATCGTTTTCAGGATCTTTCAACAAAGCTGAAAGTCCTCGTCCTAATGCCTGTTTTTTAGTAGCCTTCGCCATTATAATTCATTTTTCTTAATTAGCTCTTTGGCTAAGCTCAAATAATTGGCTGCACCTTTGCTGCTTACATCATAGTTAATAATACTTTCACCATAACTTGGAGCTTCTCCTAAACGCACGTTACGCTGTATGATAGTGTCAAAAACCATATCGGTAAAATGCTTTTGAACTTCTTCCACCACTTGATTTGATAAGCGTAAACGCGAATCGAACATAGTTAAAAGTAAGCCTTCAATATCTAACGCTTCATTATGTATCTTTTGTACACTTTTAATAGTATTTAACAGTTTGCCTAAGCCTTCGAGTGCAAAATATTCACATTGAATAGGTATGATTACTGAATCAGAAGCTGTTAAGGCGTTCAATGTTAGCAATCCTAAAGATGGTGCACAATCAATTAAGATATAATCGTATTGTGATTTTAACTCAGAGATTGCTTTCTTCAGCATATACTCGCGTTCATCTTTGTCTACAAGTTCAATTTCGATGGCTACAAGATCTATATGAGCCGGTATAATGTCAACGTTGGGAGCATTTGATGATACAATAGCGTCTTTTGCATCAATTGTATGTTCTAATACCTGATATGAGCCTATTTCAACAGCATCAACATCTATACCTAAACCAGAACTGGCATTGGCTTGAGGATCGGCATCTATAAGTAGGACTTTCTTCTCTAGTACGCCAAGAGAAGCGGCTAAATTGACTGAGGTTGTGGTTTTACCAACTCCTCCTTTTTGATTAGCAATAGCAATGATTTTACCCATTAAATGATTTGGTTTTTTGAGGGTTTAAAAATACGATTATTTATGAGTATAGAAAATTGAAGTTGTTAACATGGATATAATTAAAACCTAAACAGAAATCGATAAGGTCTTTGATGATTGAAATTATTCAGAAAGCCCATTATTGGATTTCTTGCATATCTAAAAATAACATCACTTTTTCGAAATATTCTTCACCACCAACTTCCCAAAGATAAGTATGTGGTGCAGAGTCTATGACTATAAATTTTTTGTTGATACTTTTAATTTTATCAAAGTTTTCTTTACCATATTTAACCTCAAACACTTTATCTTTTTCTCCATGGGCAATTATAATAGGCTGTGTTACATTTTCGGCATATTTTATGGGACTTGCATCATCTACGTCAAAATCTCCTATACTACCAGACCTATCTACAATGTAATTGGTCAATGGTTTCAGTTTTACTTTTGTTAGGCGAGTAAAGTAAGTGTCCATACTTGTTTTGTAGTCTGTGAAAGTGCTTTCTACGATCCCAAATTTTATGCGTTTTTCAATTCCCATAGCTTGTATAGCAACGGCGGCACCTAGCGAATTTCCCCAAATCCCTATTGGTTCTATATTCTCATATTGGTGTAGTCTATCAATTAGGCTTTGAATATCTTTCTTTTCTTTAACTCCGTAAGTGCAAAATTTGCCTTCGCTTTCACCATACCCTCTTAAGTCTACAGCGACTGAATTGTAACCTCTTTTAGCTAAAAATTCACTGAAATCTAGTAAAGTGTATTTATTAGAACTGCTATTAGGTACTAAAATAAGAGTTCCCTTTATACTATCTATAGTTGCGCGTGTAAGCAAGGCAGATAGGTTAAGTCCATCAAATGACTTAAATGATAGTTTCTCTCTTTTGAATTGGCTACTATCATTTATTATAGAATCATATTTAAGATAACTTTCTGTACTCGAAATCTTAATAGTGTTTCTTTTTTGGACAATAATACGAGGAAGAATGAAATGTATAATCACAAATCCTATAATTGTTAATGCTACTAAAGTGATCTTAATGATTTCGATTTTGCGTTTTTTTAGCATTCTTGTATGTGATAAGTAAACCCTTTAAAAGTTAATGGATTAATCTATGTTAAGCTTTGGTGTGACAAATGAAATAAGATTATCATTAACAGTGGCTGCTACATACCCATAGCCTTTTAGGTAGTAAAAAGTAAAATTGCCATTTTTGAATATAGACTTTAATACCAATAAATTTGAATAATTACATATTGGGGTTTTAAGTTTGCCTTCTTTTGAAATTATTTCATAAGAACCTTCCTTAGATGCTGTTTTCCATGAATCACCAATATCAAAATTGTGAGGAAGTCTTATAGTCTCATCTTCAGTATTTTCTTCATATTGATAAATGATGCCATTTTCTTTTCTTAAATATAAATAGGCAATATCTCCACTCTCCCAGGTTTGAGTGTATTCAATATAGGTTTTATCGTTTAATTCCTTTATCCCTGTTTTTTTTTCTGTGTAGTAAGTATTTCCCCAAACTATGATTTTCTTGGATTCAAGTAACGGAAAATAGGCTTCAGTATTATCGCCGCCACAAAAACTTTGTCCTTCTTTTTGGGCAATACATGTAAGTGATAAAAAACAGATTACGTAAAGACAATAATATTTCATATTTAATCAATTAAAATCTCTAAAATTTGAATTGCAGCTTCACTTATTTTTGTGCCAGGTCCAAAAACAGCAACGGCTCCAGCATCGAATAAATATTGATAATCTTGCTTCGGAATTACACCTCCTACAATAACCATAATATCATCTCGACCATATTTTTTTAGTTCATCTATTACTTGAGGTACTAGTGTTTTGTGTCCTGCAGCTAAAGAAGATACACCTAATATATGAACATCATTTTCAACTGCTTGCTTTGCAGCTTCTTGAGGGGTTTGGAATAGAGGTCCTATATCAACATCGAAGCCGACATCAGCATAACCAGTAGCTACAACTTTTGCGCCTCTGTCATGACCATCTTGTCCCATTTTGGCAATCATAATACGAGGTCTTCTACCATCTTGTTCGGCAAATTTATCGGCCAGCTCTCTTGCTTTTTGAAAGCTTTTATCGTCTTTTATTTCTTTGCTATACACTCCTGAAAATGATTTTATTTGGGCTTTGTGTCGTCCAAATTCAGCTTCTAACGCATCGCTTATTTCTCCTAAGGTAGCTCTTTTTCTTGCTGCGTCTATTGCTAAAGCTAATAAATTTTCTTCACCTGTTTTGGCAGCATGCGTTAATTTTGATAAAGCTTCAGATACGAGATTGTTATTTCTATTTGCTTTTATGCTTTTGAGCCTCTGTATTTGTTGGTTGCGAACCGTTTGGTTGTCAACTTCAAGTGTTGTGATTGGATCTTCTTGCTCTAAGCGATATTTATTTACTCCGACTATAATATCTTGACTAGAATCTATACGAGCTTGTTTACGAGCAGCAGCTTCTTCAATACGTAATTTAGGGATTCCAGCTTCAATGGCTTTTGTCATTCCGCCTAATTCTTCGACTTCTTCTATCAATTGCCAGGCTTTTTGTGCAATATCGTGGGTTAGTTTTTCAACATAATAGCTTCCTGCCCATGGATCTACAGTTTTTGTAATGTGGGTTTCTTCCTGTAGATAAATTTGTGTATTTCTTGCAATACGAGCAGAGAAATCTGTTGGTAATGCAATGGCTTCGTCTAATGCATTGGTGTGTAAGCTCTGTGTGCCGCCAAAAGCTGCGGCAGATGCTTCAATACAGGTTCGTGCTACATTGTTAAAGGGGTCTTGTTCTGTTAAACTCCAACCAGATGTTTGACAATGAGTTCTTAATGCTAAAGATTTTTGATTTTTTGGATTGAATTGCTTTACCAATTTGGCCCAAAGCATTCTTGCAGCACGCATTTTGGCTATTTCCATAAAGTGGTTCATCCCTATAGCCCAAAAGAAAGATAGGCGAGGAGCAAAAGTATCTATATCCATACCTGCTTCGAGTCCTTTTCTAATGTATTCTAAGCCATCTGCTAAGGTGTACGCGAGCTCGATATCACAGGTTGCGCCAGCTTCTTGCATATGATAACCCGAAATACTGATACTGTTAAATTTCGGCATATTCTTGCTTGTAAATTCAAAAATATCCGAGATGATTTTCATTGACGGAGTAGGAGGGTAAATGTATGTGTTTCTCACCATAAACTCTTTGAGAATGTCATTCTGTATAGTTCCCGCAAGTTGTTCTGGTTGCACTCCCTGTTCTTCTGCTGCCACAATGTAAAAAGCCATAATAGGTAAAACTGCACCATTCATTGTCATGGAAACCGACATTTTATCGAGAGGTATTTGGTCGAAAAGGGTTTTCATATCTTCTACCGAATCAATTGCTACTCCAGCTTTTCCAACATCTCCAACTACACGTTCATGGTCGGAATCATAACCTCTGTGCGTCGCCAAATCGAATGCAACAGATAATCCTTTTTGTCCTGCAGCAAGATTTCGTCTATAAAAGGCGTTACTTTCTTCTGCAGTTGAAAAACCTGCGTATTGCCTGATTGTCCATGGTCTGCGAACATACATTGTTGAGTATGGTCCTCGAAGGTTTGGTGCTATTCCTGCTACAAAATTTAGGTGTTCTAGGTTTTTTGTATCGTTTTTTGAATATGTTGATTTTACAACAATATCTTCAGCTGTTAAAAAGTCATCATTCTTTTCAAACTTTTTACTGCCCAATTCTTGCTTTAACGTGATATGTTTAAGATTCTTTCTGCTCATTACAATATCATTTTTTCGAGAAACGGATCAAAATTTATTTCAAAAGGTGCCATTAGGTTGATTAAAACGGTTTTTTTATTTGAAGAAATGAAATAAGCATGTTGAAACGCTTGTTGTTGTAGTTTTTGATTTTCGAGCTTAAAAATGGCTTTAAAAATTTGTGTTTTGCCATTGTCATTGTGTTTTGCTGTAATTTTAGTAAAATCTAAATCCGTATTGCTAGCTACTTGTTCCTGGCTTTGTCTTAAAATCCCTAATATAAATTTAGCGTCTTGTCGTGAAATAGGAGTGTAAGGAACTGAATTTATAGTGTAAGTGGCATTCATTGAATTATCAAAAAAGATATAATGGTTGCCTTCCATTTTTCTGATATTTCTGAATCTTGTACGTTCAATTTCTAGTTCCTTATTGTCAATAACTAAGGAGTCAATTAAAGCTAAATATTCTACTGAGGAATATTTTTTAAAAGTATTGGGTAGAAAAAGTTTTATACCATCTTTATCGAGATAATGAGTCTTCCCTTCAATGTTTTCGATATCCTCTAATTGAGTCCAATCTGTAATTTCCTTTGCAACTTCGAAGCAAGAAAAGAAAAGCAAGCAAAAAACACCGAAAAGCAGTACTATAGATTTTTTCAATACCATATTTTATTCTTTATTTAATCTATTGATTTCCAAATTTTCAGATAATCTTTTCTCTAGTATTGGTTCAATAATAGTTTTTCGCTTTTCGAACTTTAAAAAAGGACTAACTTCCAAGTCATTTTTCATTTTATCGTTAGGATTTGGATGCTTATTTGTGCCTAAGAGTACTATTTTTTCAGTCTCAAAATCAGCTTGTTCATTAACCGCACTTTCTTTAATTTTTCGTTGAATAGTTCCTTCTTTTAACTGACTTAAAAAGCCTCCATTTGCTTCAATATTTTTAAAAAGAAGTAACGCTTTTGCTGAAAGTTGCTCTGTTAAACTCTCAATATAATAGGCTCCATCTGCTGGATTATTTACTTTATTGAAATAGCTTTCATGCTTTAGAATTAAGAGTTGATTTCTTGCAATTCTATCTCCGAATTCATTTGGTTGATGATACAAAGCATCGTAAGGTAAATTACAAACAGTATTTGCTCCACCAAGAATAGCACTCATACACTCTGTAGTTGTTCGCAGTAAGTTAACATTATAGTCGTAAATGGTTTTGTTGCGCTTACTAGGTGTGGCTGTAATTCTACATTCGGTATTTATGCTATACTCAGACGCCAAAGTTGACCATAATTGACGTAAAGCTCTTGTTTTGGCGATTTCAAAGAAGTAGTTTGAGCCAACTGAGATATTAAAGGTTACTAGAAGAGTTTCTTTCAATTCTTTTGTAATAACGCTGTCTAGATGATTCAAATATTCATTTACGTGCGATAATCCATAAGCTAATTGCTGCACTATGGTTGCTCCTGCATTTTGGTATAAACTTAAATCGACACTTGTCTGATTAGTTTTTTTGACAATAGATTCGAACTTATTGTGATCTTCTTTGAGATTGTTATGCCAATTTCCTGTTTTTGCTAAGTTTCCTATGATATCTGAGTGCAAGTAAACTTGAGATTGCTTGGCTTTACTCTCAACTTCGGTGTTTAGTTTTTTAGTAAATTCTTCAGAAAGAAAATTGCATTTAATTTCTATCGCATTTCTTTCTAAATCTATATTCTGTAGTAAATCTTCAAGAGAAATATCTTCAGTTTTAATTAGGAATAAAATACTTTCAGCACCGCGATTAATAGCGTCAATAGCCTTTAAATTAGCTGCTTTAGTATCAATAACATTTATTGATTGACATATTTTCCAATCTGTTGCTTTGCTATTTGAAACATCTGGTAGCGACTTAAATTCATCTGCATGATAAAATGGCTTTACATCAATACCTTGATTGGTTTTCCAGATTAATGCATCATTGTAGTCTGCACCTTTTAAATCGACTTGTATCTTTTGTTTCCAGGCTTTTGAGGATACGCTTTCAAACTCATCAAATAATGGCTTATTCATCTTGTTTTTGTTTAGCTAAACTATCTTCATACTCAATAATATAAATGTCTTCATTGGGCTTTTTCATATAATAGGTTTCGCGTGCTGTGCGCTCGAGACCTTCTTCAGTACTTAATTCTTTAATGGCTTTATCGTCTTTTGCCATTTCATTTTTGTAATGCTCTTTTTGGTGATTTAGTTTGTCTTTATTAGTGTTCATTTCATGATGAAATAACCACGAATGTGCATCAAAAAATAACATCCAAACCACAAAAACGATAAGAACAAGTAGATAAATGTTCTTAAAGGGTTTTAAATATTTATTATCAAATATTGACATTACAAACGTTCGTTAATTATTGTTTTAACGATATCTACAGCAACAGTGTTGTATTTATTATTGGGAATTATAATATCTGCATACTCTTTCATTGGTTCAATAAATTGTTGATGCATTGGTTTTAAAGTCGTTTGATATCTATTTAAGACTTCATTTATATCACGACCACGTTCTGTTATATCTCGCTTTAGACGACGAATTAATCGCTCATCAGAATCGGCATGTACAAATATTTTGATATCGAAAAGATCTCTAATCTCAGCATGAGACAGAATTAAAATCCCTTCAACAATCATTACCTTTCTTGGTTTTGTGGTAATTGTATCGCCTGTACGATTGTGTTTTACAAAAGAATATACAGGTTGACTGATCGAATTTCCTTTTTTGAGCTCTTTAAGATGTGTTTCTAATAGTTCAAAATCAATAGAACGTGGATGGTCAAAGTTAATTTTTACGCGTTCATCATAACTTAAGTGCGAAGTATCTTTGTAGTATGAGTCTTGCGAAATTACACCAACTTCACCCTCTGGTAGTTCGTTTAGAATGGTATTGACAACGGTTGTTTTTCCACATCCAGTTCCACCAGCAATTCCGATTATGAGCATTATGTTTTAATTAAGTTTCTATTAGGCAAAGTTAGCCAATTCGTGCTATTTTTTAATGACTTTTGTCACTTCTTGTGAAGTAATCATTTTACCATAATTATTTCCCCAACTATTATTAATATAGTTCATAACATCTGCAATTTCCTCATCAGAAAGTCCTGATGGTGCCATAACGCTATTATAAGTTTCTCCATTGACAATTATCTCACCAGACATTCCATTTTTTATGCCTTTTATACTCGCAACTTGATTTTCTTTTAAATAATCTGAACCCGCAAGTGGAGGAAATGCTTTAGGTGCTCCTTTACCATTGGCCATATGACATGTAATACATAAATCGTTATATACTAATTCACCGCGATTTATGCTTTCTTTTAATTCTGGGGCGGTTTGTTTAAGTGATGTCTTTTCAGGATATCTAACGGCCTTCTCTTCCTTTTTGTCTGAGCCACAAGACGATAAACAAAATACTAATAGTAATGCGAATAAAACTTTTTTCATTTTCTAATTAATTTTACAATTCCTAAATTTTCAATTCCGACGTAAATATAACCATCTGGTCCTTGTTCTACACATCTTAATCTGCCTAATCCATCTAACAATCTTTCTTCCTTAATAACTTTATTATTTTTTATAGTACACATGTCTAAGTACTGAAATTTTAAAGAACCGACTAAGAGCTTACCATCCCAATCGCCATATTTATCACTGTTAATAAAAGCCATGCCACTCGGCGCTATTGATGGGTCCCAATAATGTAAAGGCTGCTCCATGCCATCTTTCTCTGTTAGTTCGGTGAATTTAGTTCCACTATAATTTACACCATAACTTATAATAGGCCAGCCATAATTTTTACCTTTATTTATAATATTGATTTCATCACCACCTTTTGGGCCATGCTCATGAGTCCATATTTTGCCTGTTTTTGGGTGTAATGTCATTCCCTGTGGATTTCTATGTCCATAAGAGAAGATTGCTTTCTTAGCATTTGGTTCTTTAATAAATGGGTTGTCTTTTGGTATACTACCATCGTCATTGATTCTATAAACTTTACCGCAATCTCTTGTTATATCTTGAGGATTGACATCTCTATTTCCACGATCACCAATAGTGAAGTATAAATAGCTATCATTATCAAAAACTAAACGCGATCCAAAATGTTGACCTCGTTTTGAGTTAGGTTCAGCTTTGTATAATATCTCTAAATTTAATAATGTATTATCTTTTAGTTTTGCTCTTGCTATAGTCGTATTACCGCCATCACCTTCACCTTCTGAAGATGCATAAGAAAAATAAATTAAGCCATTTTCTTTATAATCAGGATGTAAGATGATATCCATAAGACCACCTTGTCCACGGACATAAACTTCAGGTAACCCTGTAACCTCAGTTTTTGTGCCGTTTTTAAAATGAATAAGCTTTCCTGATTTTTCATTTATAAGTATTGAAGCATCAGGAAGAAATGTAAAACCCCAAGGTATATTTAAACCTGAAACAATTACCTCGTGGTTATTTTCTTTATTTACAGGGTTTTTATCTTGAGCACAAGTTAAAATACTGATGAGTATTAATCCAATAATTGGAAGTCTAAATTTCATATTTGTAATTTAAAAACGTTTAGTTTCTAAAGTTAGAAAATTGTTATTGGATAATGAAGAAAAACTCTATATTTGCAGTCCTAAAAATGATAATCAATATTTTCGGGGTGTAGCGTAGCCCGGTTATCGCGCCACGTTTGGGACGTGGAGGCCGCAGGTTCGAATCCTGCCACCCCGACTTTTTAATATAAAACTCAGCATTTTGCTGAGTTTTTTTGTTTTCACTGAAAACCGTGAGTTTCAACCATTCATATTTTATTACCATTGCATGCTAATGCACTTAAAGTGTTTTGTTTTCTATCAAGCCCATAGATTAGTATAACAAAGCATTATTTTTGTATTTTATAATTTAGTCTTTAATGCAAATCAGAAAAACATTACTAATAGTTATTGGATTACTTTTCTTTACGGGTCTTGCTCAAGAGAAACGTTATGACTTCACAGCCTTTGGTTATTTACCTAAAGTAGTTAGTAATGATTATTTTTTAAAATTAAACAATGCTCAAACCAAAGAAATTCGATTTCAGTATTTAGATACTATTTCACTTATCTATTTAAGATCTGGTCATGCAGATTCGCTAATGCATTATGGTAAATTATTAAAAGAAGAAACACTCTCAGATGATTTAAATAGCGAAAATACAGAAAATTTTAATTTAAAAGCTTTTTATTATCAAGGTGTAGCAGCTCAAAAAATGGGTTTGTTAGATGAAGCAATACAATCTTATATACAAGGTATTGAAGCTTCCACTTCTAACGATTTTATTCATAAATATTTAAAACTACAGCTTGCTGAAACTTATTTGTATAAAGGAGAGTTAGAAAAAGCGAAAGCTGTTTTAGAAGAATTACCACAACTAAAAAGGCAACTGGACTTTTATTTAAAAAATGGTGTTGTAAAAAGCTTGTTTTTAATTCAAAACAATGATTATGATTTAGCAAAGAATATTATAAACAAAGCTTTATCTGAAAATTTTGTAAAAGATTATCCAAAATTAAAGCTAGAATTAGAGCTTAATTTATCTAAAATTCAGTTAAGGCAAGAGAATTATTCCGAGTTGATTAAAAGCTCTAATAGTATTAAAAACAATGCTTTGAATGAAAGTTTTTATGACCTGTATATAGAAGCATCATTACAAGTAGGCTATGCTTATGCCAGGCTAAAAAACTATGATGTGTCTGAAATGGCTCTAAGTTCAGCTTATGTTAATACAATACAATACAATGGAATCGATTAGAGTTACAAAAAAAAGTAATAAATGCCTTGGTTAAACTATATAATGCTAAGGGAGATTACGAAAATGCCTATAATTTAATGACCCAATATCAAGCTGTTAGCAGAGAAATTGCGGATAAACAGAATCAGCGTTTAGTAAAAGATTTGGAGCTTAAATATGAGACCTTGGAAAAGGAAAAAGAGATTGATAAACTACAAGAAGATCAGTTGCTACAAGAAGCAGAAATAGAACGACAAAAAACAATAAAATATGCCTTTTTAATTGGATTCTTAGTACTACTTATCCCAATTATATTATTACTTGTTGTATACTATCAAAAACTCCAGACCCAAAGTTTACTTAATACACAACAAGAAGCTATGAACCAGCAAGAGGTTAAAAATTTACTTCAAACCCAAGAACTCGAATTAGCAAAAAATGCTATTTCGGTACAGTCTAAAGAGCGAGGTCGTATTGCAAGAGAATTGCACGATAGCATTGGTGGAAATTTGGCAGGTATTAAATTAAAAATGAATAGTCTTGGTGATAATAAACCAGAGTTTAGACAAATTCTAAATCAACTAGATACGACTTATAACCAAGTTCGTGAGATTTCTCATAGTCTAATTCCTGAAGAATTTGAAACTACTGTATTTACGGATTTACTAGGCGATTATATTCAGACTATTAGTGAAGATTCTTCTCTGAATTTGCGTTTTGAAGCTTATCCAAAAGATTTTCTAAATACAATTAACGTTCAGTTACAAGTCGGCTTATTGAATATAATTAAGGAATTAGTAACAAATGCTATGAAACATTCTGAAGCTGAAGAAATAATCATTCAATTAACCTCTCCTTCTAATGAAAAAGGTATTGAACTGATTTATGAAGATGATGGAATAGGCTTTGATTTAGAAAAAGTAAATAAAGGTATTGGGCTCAATAATATGGAAACAAGGGTCGCAGAGTTTAATGGTACAATATCAATTAATACAGCTAAAAATAGAGGAACAGTTATAAGTATAAGCATACCACAAACATAATTTATGAATACATCATTTTCTATAATAATTGCAGACGATCATGCCATGTTTTTAGATGGTTTAACTAGTATTTTATCTAAAGAAAAGACAATACATATTAGTCTGACTGCAAAAACAGGAGCTCAGGTTTTAAAATATTTGAGAATTAATACAGAAGAAAAAATAGATTTAGTTATCACTGACATTAATATGCCAGAGATGAATGGTGTAGAACTAAATACAGCTATAAAATCAGAGTTTCCTCAAATAAAAACCCTTGTAGTTAGCATGCTAGAAGATGCCAAAAAGATAAAAGCACTGACCGAAGCAAACGTTAATGGCTATATTTCTAAAAATGCTGAAAAGACTGAATTACTTAAAGCAATCAAATCTATATTAAACGGTGAAAATTATTTCTCACCACGTATTAAACAAGTTCTTATGGAAGCCATGTTTTCTAAAAAGTCAAAACCTGAAATTTCATTAAGTAAACGAGAAATAGAAGTATTAAAATTAATAGCCCAAGAATTTACAACCCAAGAAATTGCTGACAAATTGTTTTTGAGTAAGCACACTATAGAAAGCTACCGAAAAAATCTAATCTCTAAGCTAGGTGTACGCAATTTGGCTGGCCTTACACGATATGCAGTAGAAAAAGGTATGCTCGAATAATCTTATTATCCCTGAAAACAGGGTAAGCATTTTTACTACTTACGGTATATTTCACCTCTGCTTATTTATTGAAATTTGTATCATATTAATCTATAAAAAAATAGAACTTATGATTTACGGAATTTCATTGATTCTTTTGAGCATTATCGCAGTGCCTTCACTTATTTTATCTAAAAAGCCTAACGCACAGGAGTTGTTAGACAAAGTTGCGCCCTATCAAGGCTGGATTGGAATTGTTTTTTGCGTTTTTGGTGTTTGGGGAATTATTTCAGCTTTCTTAAATATGGGCTGGTTAACATCTGCACCAATTTGGTGGACAACTTTATTGGCTGGTAGTTTTGTTGAAGCTACACTTGGTTTTATGCTGGGCTTTGGTATGATTAACAAATTATTGTTAAGTAAAAATGATGCAGCAAAAGAAAAGGCAGCTAAATTGAGAGAGAAACTAGCACCAAAACTAGGTAAACTTGGAGTTTTAGGACTCATAGTAGGTGGTTGGATGATTGCTGCCTCTTTCATGTATACGGTAGCTTAGAATATTAAAAACAACAATCAAAAGAAAATTTATTATGAAACATTTTATTATAGTTGTATTGCTTTGTATTTCAACATTTGGTATTTCGCAAAATGCAACAACAGAAAGAACAATAACGACTTATGGGTCTGTAGTTATAGAGTCTAACGAGTTACTCTACAAAACAGACGTTACCTTATCATTAGAGAATAATTACTATGCAGAGAATCCATGCACAACATTAGAAGAATTGAAGGAGAAATACTTTAAAGAGGTGAAAAATAGAGGTGTAGATATCACAAAATTCGTTCAAGATGATATGGCATATTCAGCAACAGGCTATAGAAATGATGGAACTACACTTCATTTTGAAACTAAAGACAAAGAGGAAATGTTGAGTGTTGTTCAAATAAAAATGGCTCAAGTAATGCCATCTTATGTGCAAGTAAAAAATATTATTTCGAAAGATGAAGTTAAGAAATTAGCTAAAGAGGCCATAGAGGAGGCACGCAAGAATGCCGAACTATTAGCAGAAGTTTCAGGAGAAAAAATTGATAAAATACATTCTATAAACAGTTATGATTTAGATGGTAATTCTTATTGGAGATCGCCAAGCTCAGGACCATCCTACTTAAGATTAACGGTTATTTATGCGTTAAAAGATTGATTTTTAATCAAAGACATCACTTTTATGATAGTAGAAAAGTGATTTATTAGTTAGGGTTAAAGTCTGCGTAACATTATTTTCAATAGTGTTCGCAGACTTTATATGATTTAAATAATTTACTCTATTCTTACATAGTTTTCAGAATAAATTTTATTGCCATCTTCATCTAATTCAATTTGTTCGAAGCGATCTTCAGACAATTCAAGTTGAAAATTAAACTCTTTATTTTCTTCTATTACCTGATTCATAAAGGCTGAGCCAAAGTCTAAAACTTCAGTTAGTTTACCATCATTGTAGTTATAAGAACCATATCCAAAAAATTCAATAGAATCTGATTTTAACAACTTGCACCACATCACCTTACTATCAGAATACATTTTTATTTGTCTAGAAATAGTATTATTAGAAAATGAATCTACAACCACATTATCTTTATAATTGTAAAATCCTTTAAGTTCCCATGTGCCTTTAAGGCTAATGTTATTTTTCTTCAATTCAGTTTCGGCTTCTGAAGTTTCAACATCGCTATTTGGCTGATCTTTACAGGAGTATACAAGTAAAACAGCCATGCTTAAAATTAAAAGTTTAAATTTCATGATTTGTTAGATTTACTATTAACACTTATAAATTACAAAATTAAAAGCAGAATTTGAAGTTATTCATGATATTTATAACTACATAGTTAGTGTTGATAACTTCTATGTAAGGATTTATGCAAAAATCCTACTTTTGTAAAATCTTATATTAAACGGAATTCTTTAAAAAAAAATTAAAGAAAGTTAATAAAGGTTTAAAGCGTAAAATTCAAAATATGTCTGATACAATAGAAAAAGTAAAATGCTTAATAATAGGTTCTGGACCTGCTGGTTATACAGCTGCTATTTATGCCTCAAGAGCGAATATGTTTCCTGTGTTATATCAAGGAGCACAACCAGGTGGACAATTAACAACGACTAATGATGTTGAAAATTTTCCAGGTTATCCGGATGGTATAACAGGACCAGAAATGATGATTCAACTTCAAAAGCAAGCTGAGCGTTTTGGAACTGATGTACGTCATGGCTGGATTACTAAAGTTGATTTTTCTGGTGATATTCATAAGGTTTGGGTAAACGATGAAAAGGAAATCCATGCTTCAACTATAATTATTTCTACTGGTGCATCAGCAAAATATTTAGGTCTACCATCAGAACAAAAATATTTAAAACTTGGAGGTGGTGTATCTGCTTGTGCAGTTTGTGATGGTTTCTTTTATAGAAATCAAGAAGTTGTGATTGTAGGTGCTGGTGACTCGGCTTGTGAAGAAGCTCATTACCTGTCTAAACTTTGTAAAAAGGTAACCATGTTGGTGAGACGTGATGAATTTAGAGCATCTAAAATTATGGCAAATAGAGTTAAGAACACTGAGAATATTGAAATACTATACAATACTGAAACAGATGAAGTTTTAGGTGATGGACAGGTCGTAACTGGTGTTAGAGTGTTTAACAACCAAACCAATGAGAAGCATGAAATTGCTGCAACTGGTTTCTTTGTAGCTATAGGCCACAAACCTAATACCGATATTTTTAAGGATTACTTGGATTTAGATGAAACAGGCTATATTATCAATGCACAGCCAGGTACTAGTAAAACCAATGTAGAAGGTGTATTTGTTAGTGGAGATGCTGCAGACCATGTTTACAGACAAGCGATTACTGCTGCAGGAACTGGTTGTATGGCTGCTCTAGATGCCGAACGTTATTTGGCTGCTAAAGATGCAGATTTTGAGGTGGTTACTCCTACGTATAACTAAGTTGTTATTCGAATAGAAAACATAAAGCCGAAGTTATCCACTTCGGCTTTTTAGGTATTGCTATATATTTTATCGTTTTTTCTTCTGAAGTTTTGAGGTGTCATCAAACTTTGTTATCGTAATTGCTGGACTTCCGTAAAGATAGATTTCGCTGTCGCCAGAAGATGCTATTGTTATGCTATCACTTACCGATAGCGTAAGATCACTGCTATCTTCTAAACTTACATCTGTAGTCTTAACATCAAATTTACCTCCATTAAAGTTTGAAGAATTGATTAACCTAATCACTGAATTATTTGCAGAACCTTCAATTGACAAATCTGAACGTTGATATAAATCAAAATCAGCAATTTTACTATTTATTAAAGCATCTAATTTACTATTATCACTAAGTTCTATTTTTGTTGAATCTGCAGTTAGGTTCAATCTTGTTTTAGATTTCCCGGAGCTTTTATATAAGAAATTTGTAGCCTTAATATTTAAATACGCTCTAGAATTATCTACTGTAGTTAATGTGGCATCACTTAATTCCATAGACGTTAAAGATCTTATTTCACCTTCCCCTCTTGTTTCTATGTTTCTCAATAAGTCACCGTAATTTACGGTAATATTAAGTTTCTTTTTTGAGGTAATACGTATCGTTTGTACAAATGTTAGAACCCCATCCACAACATCGAACTGAATAACATCATGCAAATTGTCATCTGCTTCAACGTTTACAGAAGGTTTGCTGTTGTAAACTATTTCAATAGAAAAATCGCCATCAACTACTATAGTTTCAAAATCATCTATATAAGTTTGCCTAATAGTAACGTTTCTATCACCTTTAATTTTTTCTTGGGCTATAATTGCTGGTGCTGCAGCCATCATTAAAACCAAAAAGAGTAATATTTTTTTCATTTAATATATCTGTTATACTTTAAATAAGACACAATTCCTTCAATTGGTCACTTTTAAAGCTGTTAAACAAAGATATACAAAAACCATCCCAAACTCCATAAAGAATTTGAAATGGCTTTTAACTGATTGGTTTTAAGGTGAATAGTGAGTGAAATTCACTATCAAATTTTTGATTGATTACTATTATTGCTTTCTAACGCTTCCAGAAGAGCTATCAGATTTGTTAACTTTTTCTGGATTACCAGAATACTTAATATCTCCACCACTTGTTGCTCTGGCAGTAATTTCTTTTGATGTGTTTACAGATATATCTGCCCCACTTGTTGCTTTTACTTTGGAATTTTTAGCTTTTAAGTCTGACGCTTTTATATCGCTTCCACTCGTGGCTTCTGCAATTAACATATCTGTTGTTCCGCTAAGTTTAATATCACTTCCGCTAGTGGAATGACAATTCAAAGTTTGCGTTTTTACGCTGAGTTCCATATCTGCTCCACTTGTTGTATTTAATTCTAATTCGTCTACTTCAATGGTGTTTGTTGCGTAAACATCACTACCACTTGTGGCTTTTATAGCAGAAATATCAGTAATGTTTAGCATCACTTTTTTTGAAGTTGCTCTTCGAATATTCTCAGTAGAATAGATTCTTAAAACATCATTTTCTACTTCTGTCATAATTAGATCATGTAAATTTTCGTCGGCTTCAATACTTAATTCAACATCTGTGGATTGTGTAATGTAAAGGTCTAAGCCTTGGCTTACTTTAATTGAGCTGAATTCACTTGAAATGTTTCGCTCTGCACTTACTACATTTCCGTTTCCGTCTACTCCTGGCCCTAAATTCATCGAAAAGTTACAGGATAGCATTAGTATGCTTACTATGCTTGTGATGATAATTCTTGCTAATGTGTTCATGATTTTTTGATTTTTACTGATTGATAATTTAATTTTATTGTTTTCCAACTTCTTTCGAAGTGTGATTAAAGCTTATAACACGTTTTAATCTCCATTCCCCATACTTATCAATAATCCATAGATGAGAGAAAAGTGCATAGTTGTTACTATCTTCATAGGTGGTTGATTCACCAGGGGAGAAGTAATGTTTTCCATTTTGTAAAGCTCCATAGAGCTCACCATTGTTATACATTGGAAAAACTTCTAGACTTTCTTCGACTAAGAAGCGATAGATTTTTTCAGTATTATGAGGTCTACAGAGCCCTTCCTTCATAGTCTTTACAAATTCATCTTTAGTATTTGTAACACCTCCTTTGTCGTGATAAAACTCTAAATCTTCGGTCATTAATTCTGCACTTTTTTCAACTTCACATTTGTTAAAACCTATTTTAAAAAGAATACTGTCTTTAGCCTTAAGGGTTTTAAAGAGATCAGAGTTTTTGTTTACTTGTGCTGATGCAATACCGGAAACCAGAAGGAATCCGATACCACATAGCAAAAGTGATTTGATTGATTGATCCATTTTCGATTGATGATTACACTACAAATATCTGTAGTTTTTTATTTGATTAATATTTAATATTACTGAACTGTAGAATTAATGGTATCAATTGTCATTAACCTCAATATCAACTCCATCTTCATTGATCTGAACACTGACGTCGGGCTTCTCTTCACCAGACGATTTTTCATTAATAATGGTTTCAATAATTTCGTTTTCTTCTTCAATAAAATCTTCTTTCTCCTTAATTTCCTCTATACAGTCTAAACATTCTACATCATCTTCAATGACCTTTAGATAATGTTCTTCCATACCATTTTTTAGAATGTCATTTGTGTAACTATTGTTTTTATGAAAATTGTAGGTGTTCTCATCTGCATAAAAAATTGTGCCTTCTGGCAAGTATAAAATGACTTCTATGTGTTGATCACTAAATTTGTTTGAGACATCAGTTACTAAATAAGAATCTAGCTTTAGCTCATTCCCAACAACAGTGTAATTGTAGTTGATGTTCTGTGCTCTTTCTTTAGCTAAATCGTAGCTACTCCCTCTGGCAAAACCTTGAATTTTAATACTTGCCAATGAATCTGTTGTAGATTTCACCATTAACCTTATGTCAGTTGTGGATATTACTTTATCGTCGCTATCGTTTCGGCTTATTTTATAGTTGTGATAACGCCTGTTCATATATTTGTTATAGACTTCATGACTGTTCATTTTTAATTTCAATGTATCACCAGAAGCAATATTTATCGTTTCCTCAACTTGTGTAATGTTAGTGTCATAGGCATGCTCAGTAGCTTGTCTTACTCCAATTATTACGATACCAATAATTGCCATTAGCCATAAACCTAATAGTGTGAATTTTGCAATATTTCCAATAGATTTAAGGTTATTCACTAAAATTTTTAAACCTAAATAGAACACAAAAAAGAACGGAATACTTATTGCGAAGAACAATAGCATTGACATTAACCAAATAGGAATATTCGCAGCATTAGATGCATCTAAAAATTCCATACCTTGAAAATGAATAGCGTCTGTGATGCCGACTGAAAACAAAGCAACTATTAAAGTGATGAGAGCAGCAATACCAGTAATTATTAAAATAATGCCTATAAACTTGGCTAATACCTTTAAGAAGAACATTAAGATGCTTCCAATAGAATCAAAAAAGGTCTGCGAACTCGATTTTAGTCGATTACCTTGCTTCTGAAAATCGACGCTTTTTACCGTGTCAGAAATATTATCTGACACATTATCGAAACCCTCCTTTAGCTTATCACCTTGCTTTTTAAAATCAACATTTTTTAAGTTTTCTGAAACTGTATCAATGCCGTCTTTAATTTTTTTTTCGATGTTACTAATATTTACGACGTCTCCAGTCATAGTAAGTTTTTCCGCCGTTGTTTGAGCTTCTGGTACTAAAGCCCAGAAAATAAGATAGATAAAGATGAAAGTTCCACCAGAGCCTATAGCTAACAATAACCAAATTAGGCGCACCCAAATAGAGTCAATTCCTAAATAGTGACCTAAGCCTGCGGCAACACCACCTATATATGAGTTATCCGTATCTCTATATAATTTTTTCGATGGCCTAGAGCTATGTTTTTGTCTAGGTTGCGGTTCGTCTTCAAAGATTTCGTCATCAACTAAATAGTCTTCGGGTTGTCCCATAATGGTTATAACCTCATCGACTAGCTTAATGCCAACAACTTGCTTTTCGTTTTGTATGCGCTCAGAGAATAATTCTGCGATACGTGCTTCTATGTCCGAAATTATTTCCGAACGACCTTGAGAGTCTGTAAATGAACGTTTTATAGCCTCAAGATAGCGTTGTAATTTAAGATATGCATCTTCATCTATGTGGAAGAATACACCTGCTAAATTTATATTGACTGTTTTATTCATTTTTTTGTTGTTTTTGTACTTGTTACTAGGTTAACTGCATTTTGTAAGTCACTCCAAGTGGAGTTTAATTCCTTTAGAAACAGTTTTCCTGTTTCTGTAAGACCATAATATTTTCTTGGTGGTCCAGATGTGGATTCTTCCCAGCGATAACTGAGTAATCCAGCGTTCTTTAATCTTGTTAATAGTGGATATATTGTTCCTTCTACAACAAGCATTTTTGCGTCTTTTAATGTGCCTAGAATTTCTGCAACATAGGCATCCTCATCCTTTAAGATGGATAAGATGCAATATTCCAGCACACCTTTACGCATTTGTGCTTTTGTGTTTTCTATCTTCATAGTGTCATTCGATTTAATTTTAATAAACTGTTCATTTTTTGATTGATGTGATTGTTGATGAATGTCTTACTTTAAAAAATTGATGGTCAAAGGATAATTATAAATATGTCCATCTCTAGCAGATAAACTAGCTCTAACGATTAGTGCTAGTTCCACTATAAATCCTATTATCGCTAATGCACCTAGTCCACCACCAATATATAATAGAGGAGAAGGTTTACCAACATTGATATGAAAATCGTGAAACCCATGAAAATCGATAACATCCATGCCATTGAATAAATTAAAAATGAAAAACGGTACTGTAATCGTTCCTATAATAATAGCATATAGTAAAACACTAATTTGAAAGTTAATCGCTTGCTTACCATGCTGGTCTATAAATTCTGACTTTTCTTTATTTGCTGCCCATAATACTATTGGGCCAATGAAATTCCCAAATGGAATAATGAATCTCGAAAAGGTCGAAAGGTGAATAAATGTTGCTAAATTTTTTTGATGATTGTCTACCATTTTTAAAAGTATATAATAGTTGCTTATACAAATATATGTCTTTAAAAAGGTATTATGTTACGCATAGTACTAAAAATTAACATTTTTTTAACATTAGCTAAGCTTGAATATTTGAATTATTTTAGCGTAAACTAGTTTCCAAATACATGGGAATGAAACAAATTTCAATGAATATATCTCCATCAAAACTTAATAAATTTCTAATGTTTAAGCTACCTGCTGCATACTTTACAGGTGTAAGAACAAAACAACTTAATGATACAACCTGTATTGTTACCGTTAAACATCGTTGGATAAATCAAAATCCGTTTAATTCTATGTTTTGGGCAGTGCAAGGTATGGCAGCTGAGCTTACTACTGGAGCTTTGGTGATGAAAAAGATTAGAGAAAGTGGTGAAAAAATATCCATGTTGGTTGCTAATAATAACGCATCGTTTACAAAAAAAGCAACAGGAAGAATTACTTTTAAGTGCGAAGAAGGTTTAAAAATTGATGAAGCCATTAATAAAGCTATTGAAACAGGCGAAGGGCAAACCGTTTGGTTAAACTCTAATGGAATTAATAAAGATGGAGTGCAAGTGTCCTCTTTTAATTTTGAATGGACGCTCAAAGTGAAATAGCAATGTCATTGCTGGGAATGAGGAACTCATAATATGGCTATTTTTAGAATTGAAAAGTACTGTTGTAACAAATTGATGGTTTATCCAACATATAAAAGAAACAATTAAAAACATTTAAATAATTTGCTATGGAAAAATTACCAGATTTTAGCGAGAGAAATGCCCATGAAATAGATTACCGTATTTATGGTGAAGAAATGCAATATGTAGAAATAGAATTAGATCCAGATGAAGGCGTTATTGCAGAATCAGGAAGTTTTATGATGATGGATGATGGTATTAAAATGGATACTATTTTTGGTGATGGCTCAGAAAAAGACAAAGGCTTTTTAGGAAAAATTCTGGGAGCAGGAAAACGTATCCTTACTGGTGAGAGTTTATTTATGACAGCGTTTTACAACAATCTTACAGGCAAAAGGAATGTGTCTTTCGCGTCGCCTTATCCTGGAAAAATTATTCCGATTGACTTAATGGAATATGGCGGAAAATTTATCTGTCAAAAAGATGCTTTTTTATGTGCAGCTAAAGGTGTTAGTGTTGGTATTGAGTTTTCTAAAAAACTTGGAAGGGGACTTTTTGGTGGTGAAGGCTTCATTATGCAAAAGCTAGAAGGTGATGGTATGGCATTTGTTCATGCAGGCGGAACTACAGCCGTGAAAACATTAGAAGCCGGTGAAACTTTGCGTGTTGATACAGGTTGTATTATTGGATTTACTCAAGGTATTGATTATGATATTGAGTTTGTAGGAGGTATTAAAAACTCCATATTTGGTGGTGAAGGCTTATTCTTTGCTAGGTTAGAAGGACCTGGAAAAGTCTATATTCAATCTTTACCATTTAGTAGGTTAGCAAATCGTGTTTTAGCTTCGGTTCCTAGAGGAGGAAAGTCTAAAGGCGAAGGAAGTATACTTGGTGGTTTAGGTGATTTGTTAGATGGAGATAATCGCTTCTAGAATTAAATTTTACATAAACGCAAGTAGATCAAACAATTACATTGTAAGAAATGTCATTATGATTATATAAGGCTCATCGAGTAATTTCTAACTTTTAACATAATAAGCTGTTAAACTTTAAATGATTTTTAATTTTCACGCGTTTTTTTTCTACCTTAGAGATTGAATTGAAACAATAGCCTATAGAAAAAATTACATTTTTGTTTAACCTAAAACTTAAAATTACCTATGGCGAGAGCAATGTATGAGTACACCAAAACTGTACTGAACAAAGTGAGTTTTGATGCGACATTATTTTGTAAGGAAGTGGAAAAAGCGGTAAGACGTTTATTGCCTCACGAACTTGAAGATTTGAGAATTTTTATTCAGTCCCTAATCAATCAAAACCCAGAATTAAATCAATGTCTAATTTATTTAAAAGCATAGAAAAAAGCGACTTACGAGTCGCTTTTTTTATTTAGCTAAAGGACTGATTATTTCTACATTCTGAAACGCAATTGCTCCTCTAATTACACTAGAAATCAAATCGTGCATAGCATCTATAATTTGCATTTTCAATTCACTTTTATGATAAATAATACTGACTTCTCTTGCAGGTGACGGTTCATTAAAATGCCTAAGATTAGGATTTAATTTCTCCTTTACATCTAAGGTATGTAAATAGGGTAGAAGCGTCATTCCCATACCTTCGTTAGAGAGTTTTATTAAGGTTTCTATGCTTCCACTCTCTAACTGAAAATGATCATCAGTTTGATTCTTAAATGCCTTACATAAATTAATGACTCCGTCTCTAAAACAATGACCATCCTCTAGGAGTAACATATCTTCAATGTCTAAATCAGCAACTTCAATAGTTTTCTTATCTCTTAATCTATGATTATTTGGTATATACGCTACAAATGGTTCGTAATATAAAACTCGTTCTTTTATGTTATCGCTTTCTAATGGAGTAGAAGCTATAGCAGCATCTAAATGACCATCACTTATCCGTGTTATAATTTCTTCAGTAGTAAGCTCTTCAATTTTCAGCTTTACTTTTGGATATTTTTTAATAAAATTATTTAAAAACATAGGCAAGAGTGTAGGCATTACAGTTGGAATAATACCTAGTCTAAACTCACCACCTATAAATCCTTTTTGCTGATCAACAATGTCTTGTATACGATCTGCTTCATTAACAATATTTCTTGCTTGATAAACGATTTTGCGACCAACATCAGTTAACTCAATGGGCTTTTTACCTCTATCGAAAATAAGAATGTCTAACTCATCTTCTAATTTTTGAATTTGTGTACTCAAAGTGGGTTGTGTTACAAAACACTTTTCTGCCGCTTTTGTAAAATTTTTATGTTCTGCTATTGCTAAAGCGTACTTTAATTGTGTAATTGTCATAACTATTGATTTAGGCTATAAATATATAAAAACTATTCATAAAAACTATAGTAAATTAGATTTAATTGTGGCATAAATTTGAGTAAACAAATAATAAATGATTATGACACTAAATAGTATAGGTTTAGATACCATAAAAACAAAAGGATTAGCAGAAGATTTAAATCAATTATTAGCTAATTTTCAATTGTATTACCAGAATTTAAGAGGAATCCATTGGAATATTAAAGGAAGAGCATTCTTCGATTTACATGTTAAGTTCGAAGAACTATATACTGACGCTAATCTAAAAGTAGATTTAATTGCAGAGCGTATTCTAACATTAGGTGTAACACCACTGCATACGTTTGAAGATTATACAAAAGCAGCTAAAGTTCCTGTTGGTAAGAATATTTCTAAGGATGAGAAGGCTGTTGAGTTAATCGTAGAGTCTTTGACTGAACTTCTAAAGATTGAGCGTAAAATATTGAATGCTTCTGATGAAGCTAATGACGAAGGCACCAATTCTATGATGAGTGATTTTATAACTGAGCAAGAAAAAACCGTTTGGATGATGAAAGCTTGGCTAGGAGAAACAGTTTAATATTATTACAATACGTCAAAAGCCAGCTAATTAGCTGGCTTTTTTATTGATTGATGATTCCTGTTTTTTTAGAATCGAATACTGAGTTCTAAATCTTTATCTAATACAGTAAATTTTGCATCATCATATTGTGGAGGTCCAAAAGACATAACATTATTGGACATTCCGTATGATTCTAATGGCATTCCGTTTTCTTGAAAGTCCATACGTTTGTTTTCATTTTCATCGTGTAGAGCCATAATTGCATATTCTCCTGGTAGAACGTTTTCAAAAGTGATGGTTACTTTACCGTCTTTTATTTCTGTTTCTGCGTCCAGCAGACCTGAGCCTTTCATAAATGTTTCAGAAGAGTGTAATGACATTAATACTTTTCCCGTGTCATTTTTTACATTGTCTATGGTTACTGTGATAGTTATGCCTTTTTCTTCTTGAGAAAAGCTAAATAAAGAGGTTAAAACTAAAGTGATACTTAAAATTAAATTTTTAATCACAATATTTCTATTGTTTTTTCTGTGTTCTTGAATCTTTGATTTCATGATGATTGTGTTTTAATGGTTTGTTTTTGTTTGATGATTCAAATATCCAACAAACTGTTGAGCAGAAATAATTGTAATTACCGAGTTGTAGTTTTATGAGGATGAGTTGTTGAAAGGTGATATAAAGCTATATTAAACCTCTGGCTTTAATTTCTAAATACTTATTAATAGTATTAATAGTTAAATGCTCTGGTGCAGTTAAGATAGACTGAATACCATGTTTTTGAAGCTCATTAACAATCAACTTCTTTTCATATATAAACTTTTCAGCAATAGTTTTTTGAAATATTTCAAATGTATTATGTGCCTCAACATTAGTCAGCTTATGTAATTCGGTATTTTCGAAAAAGATAACCACTAATAAGTGATTCTTCGCCATTGCTTGTAGATAAGGTAACTGACGATGAAGAGCATCTAAAGTTTCAAAATTAGTGTAAAGTAGTAATAAAGCACGTTGGGTGATACTTCGCTTTACATCAATATAAAGTCGAGAGAAATCTGATTCTGAAAAATCGGTATCGACATTATAAAGCGTTTCAAGAATTTTATTCATTTGAGAAGGTCGTCGTTCTGCAACGACTTTGTTTTCTACCTTTCGAGAAAAGGTAAACATACCTGCTTTATCTTGTTTTTTTAAAGCCACATTACTAATGACTAAAGTTGCATTAATAGCATAATCCAAGAGGCTCAACCCTTCAAAAGGCATTTTCATTGCCCTACCTTTATCGATAACGCTATAAATGGGCTGTGAACGCTCATCCTGAAATTGATTTACCATCAACTGATTGCGCTTTGCTGTGGCTTTCCAGTTGATGTTACGTATATCATCGCCATTAACATAGTCTTTAATCTGCTCAAATTCCATGGTATGACCAATGCGTCTTATTTTCTTTAAGCCGTATTCAAACAATTTATTAGAAAATGCTAAGAGCATATATTTACGTAATTGCAAAAATGACGGATAGTTTGGTACCATTGCATCTTTTGCAAATTGAAATCTCCTAGTCACCAGACCAATAGGTGAGTTTGCATAGACATTTAAGTTTCCAAAGTAATATTCACCGCGTTCTAGTGGTCTTAAGGTGTATGTGATTTTTTTCTCGTCAAGTTTATTAAGTTGTGTATAAATCTCAAAATCACGTTTTTGGTACTGAAAAGGCATCTCGTCAATTAACAGTAAATCAGCTGTGAAATTGTAATTATTTTGAAGTTTTATTTCGATTGGGTTATCATCACCATTACTTAATTTTTTCGGTAAAATTCTTGAAGCAGAAATCCCTTTTTGTTTAAATAGTAAGATGAGATCAATTACCACCAAACCTAACGCGACAAGAAATAAGGCTGATACAATACTTAATAATCCTGGAAATAAGTAGGCAAGAATGAATAATGCCACAAATGCCATTATCACTAGAAAAAACCGAAAGGTTAAATAGGTATGTTTAAAAAAACGCTTCACTATCTAGGAATCTCAATAGTTTCAAGAATTTGATCTACAACTTTATCTACAGTAAAAGCTTCCATTTCGCGCTCAGGAGTTAATACCAGTCTATGTTTTAAAACCGCTTTGGTACAACGTTTAATGTCATCTGGTGTTACAAAATCTCTTCCATTAATTGCAGCATTGGCTTTTGCAGCGTTTAAAATAGCAATTGAAGCTCTTGGTGAAGCTCCTAAATATAAATTAGCATTATTACGTGTATTATTTACAATAGAAGCGATGTAGTTTAGAAGATTATCTTCAACTACAATTTGTTTAATTAAATTCTGATATTTTTTAATAGCATCAGCAGATAATACAGAAGAAATGGCATTAAAGTCCATATTATCTTGTCTATTATGATTGTCAACTAAGATTTGAACTTCATCTTCTAAAGAAGGATAATCTACTTCAATCTTAAAGAGAAAACGATCTAATTGTGCTTCTGGTAAACGATATGTTCCTTCTTGCTCAATTGGGTTTTGCGTAGCAAATACTAAAAACGGTAATTCCATATCATAACGTGTACCATCCATAGTAATTTGACGTTCTGCCATCACCTCAAATAAAGCAGCTTGCGTTTTAGCTGGTGCTCTGTTTATCTCATCAATTAATACAATATTTGAAAAGATAGGTCCTTTTTTATATTCAAACTCACTTGTTTTTACATTAAAAATTGAAGTTCCTAAAATATCACTTGGCATTAAATCTGGTGTAAATTGAATTCTACTAAAATCTACATCCATAGTTTTAGCTAATAATTTAGCAGTGACTGTTTTGGCGACACCAGGAACTCCTTCAATAAGTGAATGTCCATTGGTTAGGATTGAAATAATTAAAAGCTCAATCATTTCATTTTGCCCTACTATGAATTTGGCTATCTCTCGCTTAATGTCTTCAACACTATCTTGAAGTGGTTTTAGGTCTATTCGACTTATAAAATCTTCTGAAGTGTTTTCTATACTTTTGTTCGTAGTATTTTCTTCGTTATGGTTTGTCTCATCAAGGTTTTCTGATGATGATGTGTTTTGATCTTCCATTATAACTTATATTTTGTAAAGTGTTCTATTTTTTTGTTCAGTTCTATGAGTTCTTGCTCAGTATGATTGTTTTTAGATTTTAAAAAGACAAGGTAATCTACTAACGCCTTCGTGGTTTCTATGGTATTACTAGATTTTATCGCCAATTTGTCTATAAAAGTTGTATTAAGTTGATTAGTATCTAGGTAATAGTTCGTTCTCACAAATTCTAGAAAATACTGAATCTTTTTATCAATAATATTCGTAAAGTCTCCATACTGATAATAAAGCTCACCAATAGTTCTTGTGAAATCCACCGTTGAATTTTCAAGTTTATTAATAACAGGAATAATTCGCTGAGTACGTTTACCTCTAAACAAAACGAAGAGAATTAAGCCAAACAGACTAATATAAAATGCCCATTTTAAAGCTGTATTTTTTAAAATATAGCGCAATGGACTAGTAATAACCTTTCGTCCACTTTTGTAATGATTATCCCAAATAATTTGCTGCTTTGGTAGGTATGATAAAACAGTTGCGGCATAGTCCTCTTTATCATCCATGAGATGATAATTAGTAAAGGCAAATGGGTTGGTGTGTAAAATAAATTGACCATTATTATCACCAACAGCTACTTTTATAAAATTAGTGTTGGTCTCTTCATTGTCATCTTCATCTTTAGTGGTAAGTGTTCCTAAAATGGTAGTTTTTAAAGAATCAACAGACACGAAATGACTATTCTCAATAACATCTTTAAAGATCCGATTATTTTTCTGGAGACTTGGACTTGTAAATTTGCTTTCGGACTTTTTTGTATAAAGATTTGAGTATTGACGCTCTATACTTATGTTTAAAGAATCTAAAACATTACCATAAAAAAAGTTACCACTTATAAAAACTGTATTCCCTCGTTCAACAAAATCCATTAGGGCTTTAGATTCTTCACCATCTAGGTTGATGTAATTATTAATAAATACTAAGGATTTAGAGGTTAGAGTATCTACTTTTTTTAAATATTCATATATAGATTGTTCTGAAACCAAAACCTCCCCTTTAGAAAAAGTTTCCAACTCATTATATAGTATGTAACAACCTAATGGAATTTTATCAGCAGCAGAGTAAGAGTCGCGCCAATTTAAAGCCTTTGGTTTAGTCACTTCAGCAATCATCATAAAAACAATCACTGCACCAATAATATAGAGCGCTATTTTAGAACGCTTATCCATGTTTTGATGTTTTTATAAGTTGATTAAAATCGCTTTTGTTTTTGTTAAAACTAGTTTCGTCTATAGGAAACTCACCATACCAAACATAATCGTATATATAAGAAACACGTTTAAACAATGTTTTTAATTTACTATCAGTTATTTCATTAAGATAATCTGAATTCGTTTTATCATAGTGCCATTCAATTACTTTTTTATTGGCTAAAGATTTTAAGGATTTTAGGTAGAGATAACGTGTTGCCAATCTATAGTTATTGTCTTTTAGAGCTTTACTGATAAATTTATCAAAATCGATTTGCTCTATGTTTTCTTCAACATAAGTAAAGCCATCTATAGTTTTATCTTCTGTTTTAAATACAGAGTTTATTGGACTTTGTAATAAGAATTTGATGAGTAAATACAGCACAATAACGCCTAAGAGTCCGTAAACAATATACTCCATGGTTTGATAATCAATGAAGTCAACATCGAAACCAAAAACATCTGCTAACCAATTAAAGAATTTTTGAAGAATACGTTGCATCAGGTTAACACCTCCTGTATCATTTATGGAATAATTAAAGTCATCACCAGAATAACTGTCCTTAAAGTTCTCTTTAAAATAAGTAACATCAAGGTTAGAGGAATCTTGATTTATAATAACATCTTGAGACCACAATAAAGAGGAACTAAAAGCCGAAATAACAACGGTGCAAATATGTTTGAGTCTACATCTACTCATTAACACCAATTTGATCGATTTTCTTCTGAAGGAATTCGTTGTATTTCCCTTCAAATAGATTGTAATATAAAATGCCGTATGCGACTTGCGATAGTGCTTGAATATAAATTGTAGAAATAATTATAATGGCAAACCATAATGTAAAAAATAATGTAGCTAAAGTACTGGTTGTAATATCGACGCCACTTTCAACTGAAAAATAGACATAAATTCCCATTAGATATGAAGGTATCTGAAATAGTGTAAGCATAAAAACAAAACTCAAGATACCAACTACGAAACCAAATAATATGAGACGCCAAAAATTTGAAAATGTAAAATCAAAACCTTCAGAAATAGCCTCACCAAAACCTTTTTTTGTTGAAAAAATAGACATAAAGGTCAATCCAAAAATGGCTGACATGGTAAAGTTTAATCCATATTGTATCAGAAATCCTAAAAACGGAATTAATGACAATATGCCTGCAGCAACTAAATAAACAATATATAGTAAACCACCAATGAGTATAAAAATAATGATGGTTCCAATATTACTTATGATGCTTTTCCAAATACGTTTAGATTCTACCTTGCCTTCATTATTGGCATAGTCTGCAATATAGGCACTAGAAAAACTGTAATTAATCGAAAAGGTTAAAAACGCAATTAAAAGAAGTATGATAGAGCCCGCGATTAAATAACTATCTGTTGATACATTATTACTCATCCCAAATCTAAAATCTCTGCTCACCAAACCCATAAAACCAGTAACTAACAAATAGGAGCAAATAAGCGTTAGAATAATACTAATGGCATTATACCTTAGATATAAGTTAGTGTATGTTTTAAAATTATACTTCAGAAATAAAAAATAAGTGTTTATAATATCTCCAAACGTACTTCTTGTTCTTAGTTCAATATACTTTTCGTTCACGTGAGTTGGGATTTGGGTATTAATTCTAGATGTTCTTCTAAAGGCTTAATTTTGTTTGCTTTATGTAAAGCTATAGGGTAAATTATGTAATAATAAACAATGATAAAAAGTGAAATTAATATAATTGCATAGGCTAAAAACGAAGGCATTTGTTCTCCATAACGTGTAATGAAACCTTCAATGAATCCAGCAATGATAAAAAACGGAATGGTACTAACCACAATCTTTAAACCATCTTTGGCACCTTTCATAAATGAGACACGCCTAGAGTAAGTCTTTGGAAACAAAATGCTATTACCCATTACTAGACCTGCACAACCAGCAATAACAATTACAGAGATTTCAATAGTACCATGCAACCAAACTGTTGAGGTTTTTTCTAATATACCATAGTTATAAAAGAAGGTAATAAATGCTCCAAGCATTATACCATTACTAAAAAGTACCCAAATGGTACCCACACTAAAGATTACACCCATAGCAAAAGCAATAATAGCAACTCTAATATTGTTAATAGTAATCCCTAAAAACGATCCTATATTACTTCCGCTTTTGTATACAGCCATAGGTTCCCCTTTTTCTATATTTTCTATGGTCATGTTTACATAGTGATCGGGAAGGATTAATCTAATGAAAGAATCGTCATTTAAAGTAGAGACTACACCAATGCAAACTGCAGATGCAAAAATTAAGAATGCATAAAGCAATGTTTTGTGATAGTGATAAAAGAACAATGGAAACTCATCGCGCCAAAATGAAATAATCTTGTTTTTTGATTCTTTTTTGGTAATATAAATTTTTTGATGGGCTTGCGACGCTAAAGAATTCAGGTATAACAAGGTCTTACTACCAGGATAGTAGGTCTGAGCATAAGACAAATCGTTAGTAAGTTGAATATAGTAAGAAGCTAAGTCATCCGGATTTATTTTTACATTATTATCTAATGCGTTTTCAAAACCAATCCATTTTTCCTTATTTTGCTTCACGAAAGACGCTTCGCGCATAAATCATTTCAATTTAAAAACGAATATACATTTCAATGAGCAAATTAGCAATTAACACAGCACAAAATGTCAACCTAGATTATAAGTTAATTGGTTTAGGTGAACGTATGGTCGCTTTCTTGATTGATGGTATTATTTTATTTACCTATATGACTATAATGGAGAACCTTGTAGCGTTCTCTGAGATTTTTGATTCAGATGGGTGGACAAGACGTGGTTTTACAGGCTTATTTCTTTTACCAGCATTTTTCTATTCAGTACTCTGTCATATCATTTTTGGTGGACAAACTGTTGGGAAAATGATTATGAAGATTAAAGTTGTAAGCGTAGATGGTTCGCCTACAGAATGGTACAATTTCTTTGTACGTTGGATGCTTAGAATTGTTGATTTATGGATTTTTTCACCATCTATAGGAATCCTTAGTATTTTGTTGTCAGACAAAAAGCAACGCATTGGTGATTCAGCAGCTGGTACAGTAGTAATAAGTGTAAAGAAAAAGCATAAAATCACAAGTACAATTCTAGAAGATATTAACGATGACTATAAACCAGTTTTTAGTAACGTTACTCAATTAACGGATAAAGATGTCAGGATCATAAAAGAAGCTTATACTATCTCTAGAAAGAATAATGATTTTAGAACCTTAACACTTCTGAAGAAAAAGATTTGTGATACGCTTGGCATTGAAACGAAGCTATATGATATTCAGTTTATAGATACTATTTTGAAAGATTATAATTTTTATACTCAAAATATGTAAGCAGAAAAGTGAGTTGGCTGATGTGTTTATCTAATATAGATTAGATTCTGAATCACCTACCTGTCGGTAGACAGGATTGCTGAACGACCAATAAGAAAATAACAAATGTTTTTCCAAATAGTTGACATCTTAGGAACTATCGCTTTCGCCATTTCTGGCGTATTGGTCGCTATGAACAAGCGTATGGATCCGTTCGGTGTTTTAATTATTGCATTTGTTACTGCAGTTGGTGGTGGAACGTTACGTGATATTATGGTTGGTATAGAGCCAGTTTCCTGGATGCAAAACATGACCTTCGTATATGTTATTTTTGCTTCTACAATCTTTGCAGTTGTATTTAGAAATCAATTAAAACATTTAAGACGCTCTTTATTTTTATTTGATACTATTGGAATTGCTTTATACACAGTTGTAGGTATTGAAACCGGACTTATTGCAGGATTACATCCAATAATCTGCATAGCTCTTGGAACAATGACAGCTTGTTTTGGTGGTGTTATAAGAGATATACTTTGTAATGAAATACCAGTTATTTTTAGAAAAGAAATTTATGCAACGGCCTGTATTTTAGGAGGCTTTACATACTTTCTACTTCGTGAGTTTTTAGAAGATCGTAACTATCTTTTTGTAATTGCAGGTTTAGTAGTAATTCTTATTAGATTACTTGCTGTAAGGTTTAAGATTAGTTTACCGAGTTTGTATAAAAAAGGAGATAATTAAATAGAATTAGTATCATAATTACTTATATGAAATAAAACCTTTCTTTTAATCAAATATATAGGGCTCATAAGCTTGCCACCAGGCTTCAATATCTACTTTTGGATTCCTACATATGTATAAAGGAATGCCGTTTTCTTCACCAATAGCATATTTGTGTGTAATTATTTTTACAAGCTGTACATCATCAAAAGCATAATCAACTGCAGGTTTCTCATTTCCTAAACTAATCCAAACTTCTGCGTTTTTATTACCAAAACCCCAAGTCCAAAAGCTACCATGTCTGCTTATAGGATTCGGAAGATTATATTCTTTACCAATGATTTTAAGTGCTCCTGCTTCACCATAATTTTCGCCCCAAATCACACAGTTCTTTTGTTCTGTAGTGCTAAGATTTCTGTACACACTATCAACTAATCTTACTTGTTCTTCCCAACCAAACATATCTGCATAGTCTCCGGTTAGTTCAATGCGACCATCATTTTGCTCTTTGAGATTAGCGTATTTCACATAATTGTCAATAGATAAGATAGGTGTAAGGTCTGGTATAAAATAGACCATAAGTAATAGGGCAGATATTGGAATTGCATATATCCAATTAGGTTTTTTATTCAATAATTTTTCAACCGTTACAGCTCCTGCTGCAAATACTAAAGGATATAGGGCGAACACATAGTATGTTTTTGCTTTAAGAATCCACAGGGTAAAGAATATAATAATACTAGCAATACCAATGGTTTTAAATGCTTTAAGCTTCTTCATTAAAAACAATCCTGATAAGCCAAGTAAAAACATTATGAATGTAGGTAACATTTCTAATTGATCTAGTAGAAAAGCTAATGGACTAATGTCTTCTAATTGATTTTCGCTTAAAGTTTGTAGATGTGTTAGAAGTGGGAAATGCTGTTGAATTTGCCAAATTATATTTGGAAGAAAAATAAATAGTGCTAAGAGTGCTGAGATATAAAGCCATTTATTTTTGAATAACTTTCCTTTCTGGTAAAATACTAAGCCAATAGAAATACCAAAAGCCCAAACTAACATAGTATATTTATTCATTAACCCTAAACCTAAGGTTAGCCCTAAAAGTAGCAAGAATTTTTTGTTTTGAGAATTGAAAAACTTTATAAGAAAGTAAAATCCTAGAGTCCAAAATAATTGGTCAAATGCAACAGGTTGAAATAAGGTATGATTTCTGTAGAATGGTAAAAAAGCTAGAATGCAAATTCCTGCTAGAAAAATAGCTTTTGTTTTTCCGCCAAGTTCTTTGGCAATAAGGCAACATAAAATCAAGATTCCAACACCCGCGAGTGTGGGAAATAATCTCACTCCAAGTAAAGAATAATCAAAAAACCAATAAGATAGTTTTCCAATAAAACCTATAAATGGAGGGAATTCCATAAATCCCCAGTCTAGATGCTCACTTACAGATAAATGTAATAACTCATCGCGATGAAATCCGTAGTTTCTATTCCCAAGCCATTGAATTATAAATTTAATTGAGGAAAGTATAATAATTATGGAAATATTTTTTTTATTCATAATTAGGTATATTCAAACCTAAAATTAAATTTCTGTTTGCAGTCAAAATTCCATTTTTCATTTCGAGTTTGATTATTCCAGATCCACCTCTATTTTTTTCAGAGCTCTTTATTTCTTCGGTTAGAGTTGGGTCATCTTCAAACAGATAGCTATCTATATAGTAAGGTATTGATTTTGGTTCTTTTACATAAATATGTATATGTGCTGGTTCTTGAACTTCTGGATAAGGTACAGGACGAAAAGTGTAAAACGAAAAACTTCCATCTTTATCTGTCTTTAGCCATCCTCTATACTGCCCGTGTCGTTTTTCCCAACCAATGGGTTCATCACTAGGTCGATAAATTCCGTTTCTATCAACGTGATAGATATATAATAAAACATTTTCTGCTGGTGTCTTTCCGTCATTTTGAAATACAGTTCCTGTTATTTCAATTTTAGGTTCATTTTCTCTAAAACCAGGTAAAGTGTCAGTTGATTTTGGCGTTAAGTTAAGCTTCTCAAAATCCAAAAGAGCTTCGCAATCTTCACAAGGTCCTCCAACAATTTTAGTGGTTTTGTCGTTGATTTGTGATTGACACGAAAAAATTGTCGCTAGTACAATTATTATATTAATTAGCTTATTCACTTTCTACAGGAACTTCAATTATACTTTCTTCAACAGGGAAATAATCTTTTGTATTTTCCTCAATAGTTTTTTTGAGATTTACTAAATTAGTTTCTTCTTGTGCTTTGATGGCACTTCCTGAAAATGCCATAATGGATTTAGAAAGTATTCCATTTCCCTTTGCAATAGTGCTCGAAGTAATTTTTGTTTTACCATCTACAGGTGTCATATTCAGTTTATAATCCATATCCATAAAGTCTGAGGTAAACGTCATTTCTATTGACTCATTTGGTACTATGTTAGTAATGGTTTCTTGAATGACCATCTCCTGTCCATCTGTAATAAAATAGACATTTGATACTGCTCCAACTGTGCCAGGTGTGCCGCTGACATGTTCAACTTTTTGAAATCCTGGCAACCATTCAGACATTTTGGCTTCATCTTGAGTCACAGCCCAAACTTCTGCTAAGGGTTTATCTACTGCAATTTCACAGTCGTAGGATACTTCTGGTTTTAATAAGCCCAATAATAAAAAGCCAATGATTAAAACGACTAAAATAATGGCGATATACTTTAAAACTTTCATGGTTCTGTGTGTTTATTAGTTAGGTTTAATTAGTCTTGAGGCACTGGAAAACCTCTATCTCGCATTAACGCTTCAATTTTAGCATCACGCCCTCTGAATTTTCTATAGGCTTCAGCAGGATCCATAGCATTACGTGGGGCAAATAAATACTTTACCAATTTATCAGCAACTTCTTTATCATAGAAGCCACCTTCAGCTTCTCTAAACGCTTCTGAGGCATCACTTGTTAACACATCTGCCCACATATAACCATAGTAAGCAGTGGCATAACCTTCCCCTGAAAACACATGGCCAAAATGTGGTGTTCTATGACGCATTGGTAATTCTTTTGGCATTCCTAGTTCGTCCAAAGTTTCACGCTCAAATTTATCGATGTCAATATTTGTTGGGTCAGCTAAATGCAATTTCATATCTATTAAAGCTGAAGCCAAGTATTCAGTAGTTCCAAACCCTTGATTGAATGTTGAAGCTTTTTTAATTTTTTCAACTAAAGAAGCAGGTATCGGTTCTCCTGTTTTATAATGTACCAAAAACTGATTAATGACTTTGTCAGTAGATAACCAACGCTCCAATAGTTGTGACTGAAACTCTGTATAATCTCTAACTCCTCCATTTAAGGTTGGATATTTTACATCGGCAGAGAAGAAGTGGAGAGCATGCCCAAATTCATGAAAAAATGTTGTGGCATCATCCCAAGAGACTAAAACAGCTTCTCCTGGTGCTGGTTTTACAAAGTTAGAATTGTTAGAGGCTAGCACATTTTTTTCACCCTCAAAAGAATCCGAACTTCTATAGGTTGTAGCCCAAGCTCCAGAACGTTTCCCTTCACGAGCATAAGGATCTAAATACCATAAACCAATATGCTTACCAGAATCCTTATCGGTAACTTCCCAAACCTTTACATCCGCATGAAATACAGGAACAGAGCGTTCTTCAACAGGAGTGAATTTATAATTAAACAATTCTCCAGCAGTAAAGAACATCGCATCAGTCAGTTTGTCTAACTGTAGATATTGCTTTACTTCGTCACTGTCTAAATCATATTTCTTTTTACGCACTTTCTCAGCATAATAGCGATAATCCCTTGGTTCAATGGTTATATTATCTCCAAGCTCATTAGCTACAGTTTGCATATCGGCAACTTCTTCTTTTACTCTAGCCGTTGCTGCAGGCCAAACTTTAAGCATTAATTCCATTGCGTTATCTGGAGTTTTTGCCATACGGTCTTGTAATCTCCATTCAGCATAATTATCATAATCCATTAAGCCTACACGTTCTTTACGTAATTTTAAAATTTCAGCGATAAGTATATTGTTGTCATATTCATCACCGTTATCTCCTCTTGAATAGTAATTTTCCCAAACTTGTTTGCGTAATTCGCGATTTGTAGAGTAGGTAAGGAAAGGGTCCATGGAAGATCTTGTATTTGTTATTGCATATTTACCTGCTTCTCCTTTATCTGTTGCTATTTTTGCAGCCGACTTTATAAACCCATCAGATAAACCACCAAGTTGATCTTTAGTCAAATAAGTCACATAGTTTTCTTCATCGTGTAAGACGTTATTAGAAAACTTGGTGTAAAGCGTAGACAATTCTTTGTTGATAGCTGCATAGCGCTTTTTCTTTTCCGCATCGAGATTAGCACCATTCATTTCAAAACTTTTGTAGGTTAAATCTACCACACGCTGTGCTTGTGGTTCTAAAGGTGTTTTCTGCGAAGCATCATAAACGACTTTAATGCGCTGAAATAATTTTTCATTTTGTGAAATTTTAGATCTAAACTCTGAAAGCTTTGGTGCCAATTCTGTTTGCACTGCTCTAAACTCTGGAGATGAGGTGTTAGCACTCATTATACCATAATAAGTAAATACTCTATTTAAAGCCTTGCCAGCACTTTCCATAGCAACAATTGTGTTTTCAAAAGTTGGCGCTTCGGTATTATTGGCTATTGTTTCAATTTCGGCTAGATTAAGTGCCATACCTTCTTCCATTGCTGCTTTTACATCTTCAACATTCATTTTATCAAAAGCAGGTACACCTTCGTAAGGGCCTGTCCATTCTTGGATTAGTGCATTGTCACTCATTAATTTGTCGTTTGTTTTAGATTCTTCTTTGCAACTTGCAAATAGAATCATAGTGCCTAGAACGGCAACTTTAATTGATTTAGAACTCATGATTTGTTAGTTTGTGATATGTATGAAAACAAGTTACTGAAATTATAAATGAAGATTCTTAATTATTTTATAATTTCTACCTTTCTGATATATACGTTTTGCAGAGGCCAATCACCATCATCGGTTTTAACGTTATTGATTTTATCTACAACATCCATTCCGCTGGTAACTTCACCAAAAACAGTATAATCCTTATCGAGATAGTCTGCACCACCTGGTCGTTGAATGATAAAAAACTGAAAAGGAGACGCTAGCTTATAAGCATTTTCAATTTCGCTACTTGGCATTGAAACTGCACCACGCTTGTGTGTGTAACCACGTTTTGTATCAGGAGGTAATAGGTATTTCCCTATTTTACGACGACGTTTAGCTAAGTTGTAATCATCACTACTTCCACCTTGTATCACAAAGTTTTTAACGACTCTGTAAAACTGAGTACCATCAAAATAGTTGCGTTTAGTGAGGTAAATGAAATTAGCGCGATGAAATTTGGTTTTATCATAAAGCTGAATGTCTATATTGCCAAAGTCCGTTGTAATCCTGACCTTGTTTTCTTTATGCTCTTTTTCGTATTCCAAAAAAAATTCCATGGCATTATTGTCCGTTAGCTTTGGATATTCTGAAACTTTTGGTTTTGGCGTAGAGTTGGTTTCTTTTACAACTGAATCTTTTACAATAGACTTTTCAGTTTGTTTTGAAGTTTGCTTATCTTCACAATTCAAGAAAAAGATTACAACACATAGACTTAATAGAAATCTCATAAATGCTTTTTAATTCGTTTTTAGAATCTGTAGTAAAAATAAAACATCTCAGTCTTTCGGGCGAAACATCGCATGCAAAAATGTCTCCTCCCTATCGATTAGAGTTGGCTGAAAAAATGAAAGAGAAAGCTAAAACTGCCAAAAAAGCTGGAGTCATGGCTTTGTTTTATCCTAATAATGAGGGTGAAACCTATTTGGTATTGATTCTTCGTAAAACCTACAAAGGAGTGCATTCTGCGCAGGTTGGATTCCCTGGCGGTAGATATGAAGATGAAGATAAAGACTTAATGATAACTGCTATGCGTGAAACTAGAGAAGAGATTGGTGTACCTGAAGCCATGATGACTATTATTAAAACGATGTCTCCACTATACATACCTCCAAGTAATTTTATAGTGCATCCTTATATAGGAGTTTCTGAATCTACTCCTAATTTTGTAAAACAAGATGAAGAGGTGGAGGCTATTATAGAAGTAAAGCTATTGGATTTTTTAGATGAAGTTAATTCTATAAATGCGCGAGTACCAACATCTTTTGATGTAGAAGTGGATGTTCCGGCATTTAAACTAAATGGGCATATAGTTTGGGGAGCAACCGCCATGATGCTTGGAGAAATAAAAGACTTGTTAAAACAAGTTTTATAACTTATCATTGTTACTACTTTTGTAATTGACTAAATTTTGAAAAATTAACTATGGGATTATTCAAAAAAAATCCTTTTGGACATATACTTTGGGTTAAAAAATGGCTCATTAGAATCCTTGGATTATTGACGCATAGACGTTTTAGGGGTTTCAATGATTTGCAGATTGAGGGTTCTGAAATCATTAAAAACCTTCCTGATACTAATGTATTGTTTATTTCTAACCACCAGACTTATTTTGCAGATGTTATTGCTATGTTTCATGTGTTTAATGCAAGTCTAAGTGGTCGTTTAGACAATATTAAGAATGTTGGCTACCTGTGGAACCCTAAGTTGAATATGTATTACGTAGCTGCTAAAGAAACTATGAAGTCTGGTTTAATACCAAAGATATTTGCTTATACAGGTTCTATAAGTATAGAACGTACATGGAGATCACAAGGTAAAGATGTAAATCGTCAAGTAAAAATGAGCGATATTACTGCAATCAAAAAAGCTTTAGATGATGGTTGGGTAGTTACATTTCCACAAGGAACTACAACACCATTTAAACCTATAAGAAAAGGTACTGCACATATTATTAAGACCTATCAACCACTTGTAGTCCCTATTGTAATTGACGGTTTTAGACGTTCTTTTGATAAAAAAGGACTTCGAATTAAAAAGAAAAATATATATCAATCTTTTGAAGTAAAAGAGCCTTTGCAAATAGATTATGAAAATGAATCTATTGCTGATATTGTTGAAAAAATAGAATATGCCATTGAGCAACATCCATCTTTCTTAAAAGTGATTCCTCAAGAAGAAATAGAAGAAAAAGAGCGCTTAAACAAGGAGCTTAGAGATTGGTAGTATGGTTTTAATCATGACCTTTTTGTGATTGTTCAATGAGATTTTTGAAATCTTGTTTTTTATCTACATAAAGTGCAAGTTTAGTGTATTGTCGTTTTATACCATATAGTCCAACCAAGCTGTTTTCATTTTTCAATTTAATTAGGAGATTATGACACTCTAAATTTCCTAAGAAAGACAACTTTCTCGTTGTTTTATTTAATTCAATGTCTTTAGTGGATAATTCAATTGATTCAATATCTTGAATCTTAATAGTTGTTTCATTCATAATACCATAGCGAAGATAAACAAGCTCATCTTCAATTACGAATGGTCGTTTTGTCATCGATTTTAAAAACCCTAAAATCTGTATACCAGAGTAAATACTAATACCTGTAAAAATCCATGCGGCAGTTGTATTCCATCTTTCTAATAACAAATGTAACGCTACAGTCTCGATAGCGATTAAGAAAATCAAAGCAATCAATAATCCGATTGTACCACTGTCCTTATGGTATGAGAATTCATTGAGTTTTAATTTCGTTTTCTTCCAATTGATAAATCCATAATAGAATACAGCGATTTCGGTTACAAAAGGAATCACGGCAGCTTTAGGAAGAATCTCATTACATGTAGACTTTAGGATTGTAAAGAAATCTCTAGTATTCTTAGCTTTGTTTAATTTATAAAGTCTTCGTGCTTTTAAAATATTATAAACCACAAATGAGAAAATAAAAAGCTCTATTACAGGAAGTATCCAAGTTTTAAAAAGAGTTAGATAATATTGATTTTCTGTTGGAATAATAATAGAACATACTACAACTCCAAGAATAATGAATGGAACGATTGTAGTTTTTGTTATTGTCGTTTTTCTTATAAGTAAAAAGTAGATAAAAGGTGTTATAAGCAATAAATCTATAGTTATTGCTAAGCTTAGTTTGTGAGTATGTGTTGTGAATAGAGACGAACGCGTTAGTAGTATCATTGAAGCAATTATCAGCAATGGTAGCATAAAAATTATTAAGCTTTTTTGAACTTTAAAGGTTTTATTCATGCTTAATTTATTTATATAACGTATTGTTGATTATATTAAACTTCTAACTTCTTTAACTCATCATAGTTTCTGTTGAGACGTTTTAGTAACACGCCATAAATCAGTCTATAAAAAAGCCAAAGTAGTACTAAAAATACTCCAGCTACGACAACAACAAACCCATATAGAACTAACATTTGATTGGTGCTAAATTCAACTATTTGCTGATGAAATTCTGGATTTTCATTGTATTCAAAATAAAGCGATAGTGGTATAGAAATAAAAATCATAAACAAGTTAAAAGCTACATAATACTTAATAACTTTTCGGGTCTTTAAAATACTTTCCATTAATCGTTTTGCATTATCTGTTGTAGATATGGATTTGTATGATCTGAACAAGAGATATATAAATATCAATATGACGACATAGCTGAAGATACTAAGTCCTAAAAACAATGGGTTTTCGTAACTTGTTTCTAACTTTTCCCTGAAGTTTGAAGATAAAAAGTATGGAAGAATACTAGCTAAAAGCCAAAAAACTAATTCTGCAATACTGATATAAAACAAGGTCTTTACAATAGAAGACGATTTCTTATGCAACATAGGATAGATATCAGAATCTGAGTAACTTTTAAATTCTGTGCTTCCGCTGTTCCAATCCTTCTTTAATAAATCTAATTCATCCATAATCTTACGGATTTAATATTGTTTTTAATTTCTTTTTTACACGATTCATTTTCACTCGTGCATTGACTTCGCTAATACCCAAAGTCGCGCTTATTTCTCTATAGTCTTTGTCTTCTAAATACAAGAAAACTAAGGCTTTTTCAATATCGTTTAACTGATGTACTGCTTGGTATAGTAATTTTAACTGTTGTTCCTCAGTATCATCATATTCTTCAGCTTTAATTTTAAACTCAACTGTATCAAACTCTTGCGTATTGATTCTGCGTTTCGATTTTCTATATAGTGTAATAGCAGTATTTAAACCAACACGATACATCCACGTGCTAAATTTTGAGTCTCCTCTAAATTTAGGATAAGCTCTCCACAGTTGGATTGTTATTTCCTGAAACAAGTCGTTATGCGCATCTGCATTGTTGGTGTATAAACGACACACCTTATGTACAATGTTTTGATGCTTTTGCAACTGTTCTACAAAACTATGTTCTAGTTCTTTGTTCAATTGATGAAATTGGTTAGTTATCTGTTAGTAGTTATACTTTTGAGTTTGTTACATTAATTTTTAAAATTCCTAAGATAATTAAATATTGTGCTAGGGCATAGGTTATCATAATGCTAATGTTAGACCAAGGGATAGGTTGGTGAAACTTATTGATTGCTAATATACTATCAGAAAGCATGAAGAATATTGCACCTGCAAAAACAAGATTATAACTTAATGTATTCACATTATTTTTTCTTAAAAATGCTGAAGTTGCCATACTCAAAATTATAAGCATATAAACTACAACAGGAATTAACATCGCTCCCAAACCATCTTTTAAGAGGTAGAACAAACCAGTTGCATATATAAGTAGTAATGTTATAAAACCAACAGGAGATATTTTTGTGTTTTTATGTTTAAGGAATATAAGTACATACATTATATGTGCTATTAAAAACGCAATTAAACCTAGTGTAAATAAATGCTCAGATGTTTCTGTAAACATCAATAGTACATCACCTAATAAAGAAAACACTAAGGCTGAAATTGTTAGGTTTTTTATTGGTTTTGAAAGTGAGTCAGAGATTTTTAAAAACAAAAAAATAAGACTTATTACTATTGCTGGCTTAGCTATATAATGAACTGTTTGAAGTGATTCTCTACTTCCTGTTAAGAGTTCAAAAAGAACAATGATAAAGAATAGAATGGTGAATTTTTTTTCAGTATAAGTAAACATTATATTAAAATTTTTTAGACATATATGTTAGTAACAGATACATTAATAGAGTGCCAAATATTAATATATAGTCTTCGTAAACTTCAAATTGACGAGATATAGCACCTGCAACAAGAATACTAATAATAAATCTAAAGGCTAAATTTTTAATAATGTTCATAAACCAAATATATTCAATTCATCATTGAAATATTACAATTCGGTAAAATAGAATTAGAGGTGACTAATTAAAGCTACAAATTTGTATCACAATCAAGAAACGAACTTTTAATCAATCAACTAAAAATGAAATCAACGATTCACAAACTCAATAAGAACAATAGAAATATTGCGCGTAGAAATCTAACCACAATTGTTCTACTATTTGTACTTTCAATAACCTATGGACAAACCACAATTTCAGGAAAAGTAGTTGACAATAAAAATCAGCCTATTATAGGAGCTAATGTTTATTTAGATGGCACTTACGATGGAGCTACTACTTTAGAAGATGGTAAGTTTTCCTTTACAACTGAAGAAAAGGGTACTCAAACATTAATCATTTCATTTCTGTCTTTTGAAACAAAAAGTATTATTGATGATGTTTCAAAATTATCAAATCTTCAAATTAAATTACGCGAAGATGTTGAGACTCTGGATGCTGTAATTTTAAGTGCAGGTACTTTTGAGGCAAGTGATAATAGTAAAGTTTCGGTTTTAAAACCGCTAGATGTTGTAACTACAGCAAGTGCATTAGGTGATTTTGTGGGTGCTTTACAAACCTTACCAGGAACCTCTAATGTTGCAGAAGATGGAAGGTTATTTGTTAGAGGAGGAGGTGCAGATGAAACTCAAATATTCATTGATGGCATAAGAGTTTTTACACCTTACTCACCAACAACAAACAATATTCCAACTCGTGGACGCTATTCGCCTTTTTTATTTGACGGAATCACGTTTTCAACAGGAGGTTATTCCTCAGAATTTGGACAGGCATTATCTAGTGTATTACTTTTAAATACAATTGATGAACCAGATCAGGAAAAAACGGATATCGGAATTATGACTGTTGGTGCTGCTCTGGGAAATACGCAGAAATGGGAGAAGTCTTCATTAAGCTTTAACGCTACTTATATCAATTTAGCACCATATTTAGCTGTCTTTGAAGATAGAAATGATTGGAAGACACCATACCAAGGAGCGCAAGGTGAAACCGTTTTTAGACAACGTCTTAATAATGGCATGTTGAAATTCTATGCAGCGTTTGATACGTCTAAATTCGAATTAACTCAAGAGGACATTAACTTTGAAGAAGGTTTAGACTTTAAACTAAATAACGATAACTTCTATCTTAATACCTCTTATAGAGGAAGTATGGGAAATGGTTGGAGTATTCAAACAGGATTAAGCTATACCTATGCAGAAACAGATTTAGGTATACAAACCAGTGATATTAAAGATATTGAAAATTCGATACATGCAAAGATGAAACTAAGAAAGCGCTTCAATAGTCGGTTTAAGCTCAGTCTTGGCGCAGAACAGTTTATCACTGATTTCGATGAAAATTTTAAAGACGGTTCCATTGATGAAACTTATGGTTTTAAGAATAATATCACAGCAGGTTTTGCAGAGGCAGATTTAATATTCTCTAAAAAGTTAGCTTTAAAATTAGGATTGAGGGCAGATTATAGTTCTATTTTTGGAGCAACTGATATTGCGCCAAGAGCTGCTATTGCTTATAAAAGTTCAAAAAATGGACAATTTTCTTTGGCTTATGGAAACTTTTTTCAGAATCCAAATAGTGCAGTTTTAAAATTTGAACAAAATTTAAAAGCGCAAAAAACATCACATTATATATTAAACTATCAATATGTTAATGATGGAAAGATATTTAGAGCCGAAGCTTATAGAAAGGATTACAAAAATTTGGTGAAGTTTGATACTGAATTTGAAAGCTTTGATACTAATTTCAATTCTTCAGGAAATGGTTATGCTCAGGGTATGGATTTGTTCTGGAGAGATAATACAAGTATAAAGAATGTTGATTATTGGGTAAGCTATTCATATCTAGATACAGAACGTAATCATAGAAATTTTGAAACATCAGCACAACCTAATTTCGCCACGGATCATAACCTTTCTATTGTAGGTAAATATTGGATAGATGATTGGAAAAGCCAAGTAGGTATAAGTTATGGGTTTTCTTCAGGTCGACCATACACAAATCCAAACACTGATGGCTTTTTATCAGAACGCACAAAATCATTTAATAGTTTGAGTGTTAATTGGGCCTATTTATTGAGTCCACAAAAGATCCTATATTTTTCGGTTAATAATGTTTTAGGTTTTAATAACATTAATGGTTATCAGTATGCAAACACTCCAGATTTTAGTGGTCAATTCAATAGAAGAGCACTAACACCTGCGGCAGATCAATTCTTTTTCGTTGGATTCTTTTGGACGATTAGTGAAGATGGAACAGATAATCAGTTAGATAACTTATAAATGTTAAAATATAGAAAATAAGTCAGACATGACTTTTGTCATAATTTTTGAGAATAATGATAGTTAACTTTATAGTATAAAATTAAACGTCATGGAACTCAAAAAAAACCCAAAAGCCAATGTAGGTCGAAACAGCAGTTTATATTTTGCTGTTGGCTTAAACGTAATGTTACTCCTAACATATATAGGATTAGAACATAAGACTTACGAAACAGAAGGTACTAAGATTGATCTCTTAATGTTAGATGAGCAATTTGATGAGGATATACCAATAACAACGATTAATCTTCCTCCACCACCTCCGCCTAAGCAAGTTGTTACTCAAGCGATTACAATAGTAGAAGATGTTGTAGATGTTGAAGAAACTGTAATTGAAAGTACAGAAATAGGACAAGACGATGTTATTGAAGATCAGGTTGTTAGCGTAGAGGATGTAGAAGTAGAAGAAGTGGAAGAAGATATACAGGTGCCTTTTGCGGTCATTGAAAGAGTGCCTCAATTTCCAGGTTGTAAGGGAAATAACGATGAGTTGAGAGCTTGTTTTCAGGCAAAAATGCAAGAGCATCTTCAAAAGAATTTTAGATATCCAGATGCTGCAGCTGAATTAAATATACAAGGGCGAGTATTTGTGTTCTTCTTAATAGACAAACACGGTAACGTAACTAAGATAAAAAGTAGGGGGCCAGACCAACTTTTAGAAACAGAGGCAGAACGTATTATGAGTTTGTTACCAAAAATGATTCCTGGCAAACAGCGTAATAAAAGTGTAGGCGTACCTTATAGTATTCCAATAAATTTTAAATTAAGACAGCAATAAGCTAACTAATTACATATATTTTAGTTTAAACTAATTTGATTGACAGCAAAATCCCAGAAATGGGATTTTGTTTTTTTAATAGTTGTCAATCTCGCGACAATTAGTAATGTTAATTGCAATACAACTTTTGTGTCTTCTTGAATAAATTCGCATTTTCATGAGTTCCACAATCAAAGACTTGTTAATACATCTGGTAGCAATGAATTAGGGTAATAATAACCATAAGAATGCTTAAAAGGAACTGGATATGTTCTATTTGTTGAATAGTATTATCTACAACTCTAAGAAAGTCAAAATTATTACTAACTAATCAAGAGAAAATGACTTAGTTTTACATTTAAAATATACAAAATACCACTTTGATCACATACGATTACATCATATTAGGAGCAGGAGCTTCAGGATTAACTTTAGCATATAGAATGTCTCAAGATACTTTTTTTGATGATAAATCCATTTTAATCATAGATCGATTAAATGATAAAAAAAATGACAGAACTTGGTGTTATTGGGAAGATGGTGTAGGAGAATGGGATCACTTATTAACTAAGAGCTGGTCTCACATTTATTTTGGTAGTGATACGTATTCTAAGACGATTCCTATTTCACCATTCAATTACAAAATGATTAGAAGTGAAGCCTTTTATGAATCGCTTTGGAAATCAATTAATTCTAAACCTAATTTTAGTTTTCAAAATGAGCACGTTTCTTCATTTAAAGAGTTGGAAAATGGAGTTGAGGTTATTGCGTTAGAAAGGATTAATGAACACGAAATTACTTCAACAAAAAAAATATTCCGTGCGTCTAAACTCTTTACCAGCTTATCCACTTTCGAATCCTATAATTTTCATGACAAGTATCCACTAATTCATCAGCATTTCCTCGGATGGTTTATTAAAACTTCAGAAGATACTTTTGATGATACTACGGCAACTTTTATGGATTTTGATTTGCCACAAAAAGGAAACACACGCTTTATGTATGTATTGCCAATCAATAAGAAAATGGCATTATTTGAATACACATTGTTTTCTAAAAATTTATTAAAACGGTCAGACTACGAAGAGGCAATTGTTAAATATTTAGAACAGCACGGCATTACGGACTATGAGATTGTGGAAAAAGAAATGGGGTCAATCCCTATGACTTCGTTTAATTTTTCAGAATTAAATTCTAAGCATATTCTAAATATCGGTACAGCTGGTGGATGGACCAAAGCAAGTACAGGCTATACGTTTAAAAATACATCAAAAAAGACCAAAGAATTAGTAACCTTTTTAAAGCGAGAAAATGATTTGTCAAAGTTTTGTAAAAAGACAAAGTATAGATTTTATGATTTAATATTTTTAGATGTTTTAGCTAATCATAATGAAAAAGGATCTGCTCTATTTTCTTCAATGTTTAGAAAGGCTAACATTAAAACTATCCTTAAGTTCCTCGATGAGGAGTCTAGTTTGCTCGAAGACTTAAAGATTATTTTGTCTGTTCCACCAAAGCATTTTATTCAAGCATTTTTTAAACGATTGTTTTAGGTATTAGAATAAATCTGTCCTCTATGAGGTTTCAAAGCGTCTCTTATAGGTTTCATCATTGCTTCTTCTACAACTAAATATGCGATACTATGCATATCGCTAAAAGTTTCTACTCCAGTAATTGTGATATCTAAAGCTTCAAGTTGTATGTATTCTTTAAGATGAATTAAATGGTGTTCAGCAGTTTTTTGGCTTACAGGTCCTCTAAAATCCCAGATTAATTTAAGTTTACGCATTAGATACTGAAGTTCCTTGTTCAACAAAATTTTTAAAATTTGTCATATAAGTTTTGGTTTGTTTTTTAAATGCTCTTGGCATCAAAAACAGCATAGTGCTCATTACAAATGTAGTGGGTTGAAACTCATTTTTAGCAATCCATTTTGTATAACCGTCCTTGGTGCTTTCAAAGTGATTTTCCTGAATATTACGAACACCTTTAGTTGTATAGGTAGCATGAAATTCATCAGGAAAATTTTGTTTGGTAATAGTTTCTAAAATTTCCATTTTCCGTTTTCCAAAACTATAGTTCAATTTCATTTTGGCACCAAATTCACCAGGTACTCCAGAAATATGTTCAGTACTTACTAATCCTTCTTGCCAATGTTTCATGTTCTCTGTAGAATTCATCTTTTTTATGACTTCAGCAATTGGTTTTTTAATCAAAATTTCAGTTTTGTACTGCATTGAGAGGGAATTTTCATAAAAGTATAAAATGTCATAGCAATAGTTTAATCTTATCGACGTTAATACGTATTTAATTGTTCAAATCAGTATTTAATATTCTGTGTATTTATTTTGGTGAGATTTTTACTAATTTATTCTAAAATAATGAAAAGTATTCATCTTGTTAAATTAGCTATTTATGTTATTTTTGCTGAACTTCAAAAAAAGAATAATTGCAATATTAAAGTGATAGAGATTATGAGTATTAAATTAAAAAGTTTATTTATAGTGCTATTTGTAATTAACTTTTCGTTTTCTCAAGAAAAAGACGAAGTGTTACTTACAGTTGATGGTGATGCCGTGATGGCTTCCGAATTTTTAAGAGTTTATAATAAGAATTTAGATTTAGTAAAGGATGAAAGTCAAAAAGATGTTGAGGGTTATTTAAAATTATTTACTGAATATCAGCTAAAACTCAAAGAAGCAAAACGTTTAAAACTTCATGAAGATAAGAAGTATCTACGTGAATTTATGAATTATAAAAAGCAGTTAACCAAAAATTATTTATCAGAAAATAAGGTTACAGAAGCTTTGGTGAAGGAAGCTTATGATCGTAGCAACATAGATATTAATGCCTCACATATTTTAGTTCGTTTGGCTGAGACTGAAAAAGACACCTTAAAAGCTTACAAAGACGTTTTGGCATTGAGAGAACGCGTGCTAAAAGATGGGTTTGATAAAGTTAAATCCGAAATGCACAATGGTAATACTATTTTTCTCGAGGACTTAGGCTATTTTTCAGCCTTTAAGATGGTTTACGATTTTGAAACTGCTGCTTATAAAACACCTAAAGGCGAAATTTCTATGCCTTTTAGAACTCAGTTTGGTTACCATGTAGTATGGGTTAAAGACAAGCGAGCATCAAGAGGTACAATGACGGCCGCACATATTATGGTCGGTCTTAACCAAAAGGATTCGCTTTTAGATACAGAGCAACGAATTAATGAGATCTATAAAAAATTAAATCAAGGTGAAAGTTTTGAGGCTTTGGCTAAGCAATTTTCTGATGATAAAAGTTCAGCAGCAAATGGTGGTAAGTTATCACCTTTTAAAAGTGGGCAATTGAGTTCTCAGATTTTTGAAGATAATGCCTTTGCAATAAAAGCTGATGGTGATGTTAGTAAACCATTTAAATCTGAATACGGTTGGCATATTATAAAACGTATCAACTTAAAACCTGTAGATGCTTTAAAAGACTTAAAATCATCTTTAGAAACTAAGGTGCAAAGAGATTCTAGATCTAAGCTCATAAACGATGCAATGGTAAAGGAGCTTAAGAAACGATATAGAATTTCTAAAAATCCTAAAGCCAAAGCGTATTTTGAAACTATATTAAATTCTGATTTTTTTCAGCGTTCTTGGAGATTGCCAGATGATTTTGCAAAAGATGAAACAATATTTTCTATAAATAACAGATCTTTTACTTACAATGAGTTTGGTCGCCATTTAATGTCTGCACAACGTATTTATGCTGGTAAGAAAACACCGTTTTCTGGTATTGTAGATAAAGAATATGATTCATTTTTTGAAAAGTCTATTTTACAATTCAGAGAAGATAATCTCGAAAATGAGAATAAAGATTTTGCTAATATTCTCAAAGAATATAGAGACGGACTTTTGTTGTTTGAATTGATGGAAAAAGAGATTTGGAATAAAGCTTCGAAGGATACTGTTGGTTTAGAGGTATTCTATAAAGAGAATAAATCTAAGTACCAGTGGCAAAATAGAGTAGAAGTTGTTATGGCGTCATCAGCAGATGAATCTGTGGTAAATACAGCTCGTAAATTGATGAAAAAAGGAAAAACAGAAGAAGAAATTAAGAAAGTTTTAAATACAAACGATAAGCAAAATGTAATTTTCACAAAAGGAACTTACAATACAAATGATAGTAAACTGCCTACCAATTTTAAGACTAAGGATGGTGTGTCTAAAATATACCAACACAACGAAGCGTTTCATGTTATAGATGTTAAAGAAGTTTTACCAGCCAGAACAAAAACTTTAGAAGAAGCAAAAGGTAATGTTATAAACGATTACCAAGCTGTAATAGAAAACAACTGGATTGATGATTTAAACAAGCGTTTTAAGGTTAAAATAAACCAAGATGTACTAAACACGGTTAAAGCAAAAATTGGTAATTAAATATTCTTTTGAAACACACATTATACATACTTATTTTTTGCTTTCTAATTACTAGCTGCGATTTTTTTAAATCAACAGATAATCGCGAACCTATTGCTAGAGTAGATGATGCTTATTTGTACAAGGAAGATATTGAAGGTATAGTTCCTGAGGGTGCATCTAAGGAAGATAGCACATTATTAGTTAATTCTTACATTAATCGTTGGGCAAGACAATTGCTTTTAATGGATGGTGCTTTGGTAAACCTTTCGGAAGAAAAACAAAATGAATTTTCTAGACTTGTAGATCAGTATAAAAATGACCTATATACTAAAGCCTATTTAGAAAGGCTAGTTAAAAAAAATATGGATACCATTGTGCATTCTGAAGAGGCAGAAGTTTTTTACGAGGCCAATAAAGAATCTTTTAAGCTTAACGATGATTTAATACAATTTAGATATATCAGCTTACCACTAAATCCCATAGATATAGATACCATAAAAACCAGATTTAAACGTTTTAAAGCTAAAGATAAACGTTACCTAGATTCTATTTCGGTACAGTTTAGAACGTACTCATTAAATGATTCTATTTGGATAAAATTCAGTGAAGTTGCTGAAAAAATTCCAGTAGTAACTGTTGAAAATAAAAATCAACTGTTAAAAAAATCTAATTATATACAACTCAAAGATTCATTAAACCTATATTTGATGCAAGTTATTGATGTACGTCTTCAAAACGACTATGCCCCTTTAGATTATGTCAATAAATCTATCAAACAAATTGTTATAAACAAGAGAAAACTAGAGCTCATCAAGCAACTCGAAAATGATATTACAAAAGATGCCATTAAAAACAATCAATTCCAAATTTATAATTAAAGCAATACTTCTAATTTGCTTTATGTCATTCAGTTTTAGCAATGCTCAAGAAATAATTGATGACGAAAAACCACAAGTGGAAAAGCCAAAAGATAGTGTTGTTAACAAAACACGTATTAAAGCTGATGGTGTAGCTGCAGTTGTTGGTGATTTTATCTTATTAGAGTCAGACTTAGATAGAGAAATAGAACAGTTAAAAGCTCAAGGAGCCGATTTAGAGGGGGTAACGCGTTGCGAGCTTTTCGGAAGCTTGTTAGAAAGTAAGTTATATGCACACCAAGCTATCCAAGATAGTATTTTGGTTAATGAGCTATATATCCAAGGACTTGTAGAGCAACAGATTCAAGGTATTTTAGCTCAGACTAAAGGTGATATGGCGGGTTTGCTCAAATTTTATAAAAAGGATTCAGAGCAAGCACTTAGAGATCAGATGTACGAGATAAATAAAAATGGGTATCTCGCTAGTGAAATGCAAAATAAAGTTACTGCCGAAATTGAAGTAACTCCAGAGGAAGTAAGACAATTTTTTAATAGTATTCCCGAAGATGAAAGACCAACATTTGGTACAGAATTAAAATTAGCTCAGATAGTAATAATTCCTGAAGTTACTGAAGAATCTAAGAAAGCTACAATAGAAAAGTTAAAAGGCTTTAAAAGAGACGTTGAGGAAAATGGGTCGAGTTTTACAACCAAAGTATTGTTTTATACTGACGATTCAGCCTCTAAGGCAAACGGTGGGAAATACACATTAAACAGAAAACAACCAAGAATGGTGAAAGAGTTTAGAGATGTTGCTTTCTCCATGCAAGAAGGTGAAATTTCTGAGCCTTTTGAAACTGATTTTGGTTATCATATTATATTATTAGAAAAAATTAGAGGACAAGAGTACGATGTAAGGCACATTTTATTACGACCAGAATTAACGCAAGACGCAATCCAAAAAGCTAAAGATGAAATTGATGAAGTTAGAGCCAAAATCGTAGATGGAACATTAACTTTTGCTGAAGCTGCTAGAGAATTTAGTGATGAGAAAGAAACAAAGTATGAAGGTGGACAAATGACAAATCCAACCACCCAAGATTTTAATTTTGAATTAACAAGAATGGATACTGAGCTTTATACGCAAATCCAAGATTTAAAGGATGGTGAGATTAGTAAGGTAATTCAAGATGAGGATAGAATCAACAGTATAAAATTTAAAATTCTAACGGTTACAGATAGAATTGATGACCATGAGGCAGACTTTGCAAAAGACTATCTAAAAATTAAAGCGCTAGCATTACAAGATAAACAGGTTGAAGCTATTGCGAAGTGGCAAAAAAAGACTATTGTAGATACCTATATAAAAATAAATGGAGAATATCGAGATTGTGATTTTCAAAGTAACTGGTTAAAAAATCAATAGTATATGTCTGATGTTGCTATAATTGAAAATTTTGTCAAAAAATATAATGCACTAAAACAAGAAATTGCTAAAGTCATCATAGGTCAAGAAGATGTTGTTAATCAGATATTGATTTCTATTTTTTCTGGAGGACACTCATTATTGATTGGAGTTCCCGGTCTAGCAAAAACCTTAATGGTTAATACAATTGCACAAGCTTTAGGTTTAGATTTTAAACGTATTCAGTTTACACCAGATTTAATGCCTAGTGATATTTTAGGTAGTGAGATTTTGGATGAGAATCGTCATTTTAAATTTATAAAAGGACCAATATTTGCAAATATTATTTTGGCAGATGAGATTAACAGGACTCCACCAAAAACACAAGCAGCTTTGTTAGAAGCTATGCAAGAGCGGGCGGTTACAGTAGCGGGTCACCAATATAAATTGAGCTTACCATATTTTGTATTAGCAACACAAAACCCTATTGAGCAAGAAGGAACTTACCCATTGCCAGAAGCTCAGTTAGATCGTTTTATGTTCGCTATTAAATTAGAATACCCTTCATTTCAAGAAGAAGTAGATGTTGTAAAAGCAACCACTACAGACATTCAATTGACTGTTAATTCTTTATTTACCGCTCAGGAAATTATAGATTTTCAGAATGTAATTCGTCGTATTCCTGTAGCTGATAATGTTGTAGAATACGCTGTTTCATTGGTAAGTAAAACAAGACCAAAAGCAGCCACAGCGGCAGATATCGTAAAAGAATTTGTAGATTGGGGAGCTGGACCAAGAGCTTCACAAAATTTAATTCTTGCAGCAAAAACACATGCCGCTACTACAGGAAAATTTTCACCGGACATTGAAAACATACAAGCTGTAGCTACTGGAATTCTGAGGCACAGAATCATTAAGAACTATAAAGCTGAAGCTGAAGGAATCACGGACGAGAAAATTATTCAAAGTCTATTTTAACGATATACAATCTTATCAATATTGGAATTGAGATTGTGGTAATCGTTTTAAAATAAAATGAATTCCTTCAAAATTTAAATTCATATTAATTCTAAATAAGACAATTTGTTAAATTAATAGCTAAATCGTTATTTTACTGTTAATTATTCATAATCTTGTCAAGGAATGGCTTGCACTATGATTTATTTTCAAAGAATAAGCAATTCTGTTACATATTTTTAAATCCTCTTTAAAATTCGTAAATTTGTGTCGCTTAAAAATAAGAATTATCAACCTTTAAATATACTTTATGGCTTTTGACATTGATATGATTAAAAAGGTTTACGCTAACATGACAGAGCGCGTTGATGCTGCTAGAGAAATAGTTGGTAAACCATTAACACTTTCAGAAAAAATATTATACTCTCATCTTTGGGATGGAAAACCAAATAAGGCCTTTACCAGAGGTAAGGATTATGTAGATTTTGCACCTGATCGTGTGGCTTGTCAAGATGCAACTGCGCAGATGGCTTTACTGCAATTTATGCAAGCAGGTAAACCAAAAGTGGCTGTACCAACAACTGTGCATTGCGATCACTTAATACAGGCCAAAGATGGTGCTGCTACAGATTTAAAACATGCTAATAGTACAAGCAGTGAGGTATTTAATTTCTTAGAGTCAGTTTCTAATAAATATGGTATCGGTTTTTGGAAACCTGGTGCTGGTATAATTCATCAAGTTGTATTAGAAAATTATGCATTTCCAGGTGGAATGATGATTGGAACAGATTCACATACGGTAAATGCAGGAGGATTAGGAATGGTAGCAATTGGAGTAGGTGGTGCAGATGCTGTAGATGTTATGGCAGGAATGGCTTGGGAGCTTAAGTTTCCTAAATTAATTGGTGTAAGATTAACTGGAAAATTATCAGGTTGGACCGCACCAAAAGATGTCATCTTAAAAGTAGCTGAAATTCTTACTGTAAAAGGGGGAACAGGTGCAATAGTAGAATATTTTGGACCTGGAGCAACATCAATGTCATGTACAGGTAAAGGTACTATTTGTAATATGGGAGCTGAGATTGGAGCAACAACTTCAACATTTGGCTACGATGATTCAATGGAGCGTTATTTACGAGCTACGGATAGAGCAGATGTTGCAGATGAAGCAAATAAAATAAGAGAATATTTAACTGCAGATGATGAGGTTTATGCAAACCCAGAACAATATTTTGATCAAGTTATTGATATTAATTTGTCTGAGCTAGGCCCTTTATTAAATGGCCCTTTCACACCAGATTTATCTACTGAAGTTGGCAGTTCAATGACAGAAAAAGCTAAAGCTAATGATTGGCCGATACAGGTAGAATGGGGATTAATTGGTTCTTGTACCAATTCTTCTTACGAAGATTTATCTAGAGCTTCATCTATTGCGCAACAAGCATTAGATAAAGGTTTAAAAATGAAAGCTGAACTTGGTATCAACCCTGGTTCTGAGCAAGTGCGCTATACAGCTGAACGAGATGGCATTTTAGGAATCTTTGAAGAACTTGATGCTAAGATTTTTACCAATGCTTGTGGACCTTGTATTGGTCAATGGGCTAGATACAGTGACCCTAAGAATGCACCTAAGAATAGTATTGTACATTCTTTTAATAGAAACTTTGCTAAACGTGCAGATGGAAATCCTAATACACATGCTTTTGTAGCATCACCAGAATTAACAGCAGCAATTGCTGTTGCTGGTCGTTTAGACTTCAACCCTTTAAAAGATAAATTGATAAATGAAAACGGTGAAGAAGTAATGTTCGATGAGCCAACAGGGTGGGAATTACCTCCAAAGGGTTTTGATGTAAAAGACAACGGTTATCTAGAACCTGTGGCCGATGGAAGCGGAGTAGAAGTTACTGTGAATCCTACATCAGAGCGTTTACAATTATTAGAACCGTTTACACCTCTTGGTAATTCTATTTCGGGAGCAAAACTATTAATAAAAGCTTTTGGTAAATGTACAACTGATCATATTTCTATGGCCGGACCATGGCTTCGTTTTAGAGGTCACTTAGATAACATTGCAAATAACACTTTAATTGGTGCTGTGAATGCTTTTGGTAAGAAAACAAACTTTGTTAAAAACCAATTAACTGGTGAGTTTGGTGGAGTACCAGATACAGCGAGAGCATATAAGAAAGCTGGTATAAAATCAATAGTAGTTGGAGATCATAATTATGGTGAAGGATCTTCTAGAGAGCATGCTGCAATGCAGCCAAGACACTTAGGTGTTGCTGCTGTCATTGTGAAGTCTTTTGCTCGAATTCACGAAACAAATCTTAAAAAGCAAGGTATGTTAGGTTTAACGTTTGCTAATGAATCTGACTATGACTTAATTCAAGAAGATGATACCTTCAACTTTATTGATCTAAATGAATTTGCACCAGATAAGCAGCTTCACTTAGAAGTGGTACATGCAGATGGAAGCAAAGATATCATTGCTTTAAATCACACATACAATCAAGCGCAAATTGATTGGTATAATGAAGGTTCTGCATTAAATCTCATAAAAAAAGAGAATGCAGCTTAAAGACAAATATGAATAGTAAGAGTCCATGAGAAATCATGGACTTTTTTGCTTTGTAAGGTTTGCAAATTTATTACGACATATATTTATCTAACAAATAAACTTCTCAAATGCAGTCATTGTGGTTCTTTGACGATGTTAACCTTTTTAAGGTACTATGTCCACATAAGTTTAAAGCTTATAAGAATGAGCATGATTTTTGTGCTTATAAAAAGAAAGATTATATATATTTTGAAGCAGATTCTGCTAATAAGGTATATCTAATAGAAAAGGGTAAGGTTAAAATTGGCTATTACAATGAAGATGGAAATGAAATTATAAAAGCCATTTTAACCAAAGGAGAACTATTTGGTGAAAAAGCTATTTTAGGTGATGATATGCGTGATGAGTTCGCCCAATCTATTGATAATTCTACTTCAATTTGTCCTATAGGCGTGGATACCATGCACGATTTGATGCGAAATAATCAAACCTTTAGTTTTAAAGTATATAAATTTATTGGTTTAAAGTTCAAAAAGTTAGAACGTAGATTACAACTGTTGTTATTTAAGGATACAAAAACACGTTTAGTCGAATTCTTAGAAGAGCTTTGTACAGATTATGGCTATGATTGCGATAAAACGGGAGATCATATTATTAAGCATCCTTATACCCAAAAAGATATGGCTTCACTAATTGGTACATCTAGACCAACAATAAACATTCTCCTAAATGAACTTAAAGAGGAGAACTACTTAGAATTTAACAGAAAAGAGATTAGAATCTTAAAAAAATCAGCTTAATGTTAGCTGGCTAACATTTTTTGAATGTGCTATCATTTAATTTTGAAATATAAATTTTAAAATTAAAAAGCAATGATTAAAAAAATGATTTTAGCAGTTTTGGCACTAGGGATTTTTGCCACTTCTTGCAGCAACGATGATGATAACACCATCATTATACCAGATGCAGGTGTGCTTTCTGGCGGACCTTTTACATTTCTTGTTGATGGGGTAACAGACAACGTAAGCGGTATTACTACAGACCCAAATGCAGTAGGTACTAATAGAACTTTTGTGATTACAGACAACACAGGTGTCATATTAGGCATGCCACCAACAATTGAAGCTTTAGAAGGTGTAGATTTTGATGGTGCAGGTGTAGGTACATGTTTAATTTGGTATTTAAGATATGAGAATGGGTTAGTAGGAGCAGAAATGGGACTAAATGCTAATGATTTAGAAGGAAGTTTCGATCTATCAAATTCAATATCTGTATTTAGAAATCCTGAGCCAAATGCGGGAGTATTATCTGGTGGGCCATTCAATTTTGTGGTTGATGGTACAGTAGATAATGTGAGTGGTATTACTACAGACCCAAATGCAGCTGGTACAAATTCAATATTTGTAATTACTGACGATATGGGTAATATTTTAGGTTTACCACCAACGCTAACAGCTTTAGAAGGTGTAGATTTTGATGGTGCCGGAACAGGAGTTTGTTTAATATGGTACTTAAGATATGAGGATGGATTAACAGGAGCAGAAATGGGAATGAATGCAAATAACCTTCAAGGTGATTTTGATTTGTCTAACTCAATTACTGTTACTAGAAATCCGGAACCAGATGCTGGTATCTTGTCTGGTAGTCCTTTTACATTTTGTGTAGATGGCACAGTAGATAATGTTAGTGGAATTACGACAGATTCAAATGCAGTTGGTACAAATTCAACATTTGTAATTACAGATGATATGGGTAATATTTTAGGACTACCACCAACAATAGCAGCTTTAGAAGGTGTTGATTTTGATGGTGCAGGAGCTGGAGTTTGTTTAATATGGTACTTACGTTTTGAGGATGGTCTAATGGGAGCTGAAGTAGGAATGAATGCGAATAGCTTATCAGGATTCTTTAGTTTATCAAATTCTATTACTGTGACTCGAAATGAACCAAATGCAGGAACGCTTTCTGGTGGTCCATTTACATTTACCGTAGATGGAACAATTGATAATGTCAGTGGTATTACTACAGACCCAAACGCTACAGGGACAAATTCAACATTTGTTATTACAGATGATACTGGTGTTATATTAGGTATGCCACCAACACTAGCAGCATTGGAAGGTGTAGATTTTGATGGTGCTGGAGCAGGTACGTGTTTAATCTGGTACTTAAGATTTGAAGATGGATTGCAAGGTGCAACAATGGGCGCCAATGCCAATGATTTGTCAGGATGCTTTGATTTATCAAACTCTATTACAGTTACTAGAAATTAATATTTTTTATAAGATATATAAAGAACATCAAAATTTGAGTTTTTGTTGTTAGATTAGAAGCGTAATTCCGACTATGGGATTACGCTTTTACATTATATAAGATGAAAATCAAAAAATTGAAACGTGCTAATATTATTTTTTTAGTAATAATAGCCTTGTTGATCATTCCTCAAACTCGTCAGCCTATTCAAATAGCTTTGCACAAAGTATTGAGTTATTTTAGTTCTACAAGTCTTATAGAAGACTCTGAGCGTATTACTCTAGATAATTACGATTGGAAATTAAGGTTAGATTCTCAGAATATCTACGATTTTAATGATGCTAAGGGACAAGTAGTATTTATAAACTTTTGGGCAACATGGTGTCCACCATGCATTGTTGAAATGCCTAGCCTCCAATCTTTATATGATGATTATAATGATAAAGTAGTTTTTCTATTTATAACCAGTGATGATTTTGAAACAGTAAACAAATTTAAAACGAAGAACGATTTTAATTTTGAAGTATCACAAGCTTTGAACGAAATTCCAAAAGAACTAGAAACGCGCTCAATTCCAAGAACTTTTGTCATCAATAAATCTGGTAAAATAGTAATTGATGAATCTGGTGCTTTGGATTGGAATAGTGAAACAGTTAGAAGTCAGCTTGATGTTTTACTTTCAGAATAACTTATTTGAAATATTTAAAAGGCACTATTAGCATCCCAAAATTCTCACCTTTTTCCTTTCCTAAATGCTTGTGATGAATTTTATGAGCACGTCTAACCCCTCTAGCGTATTTATTATCAATATTGCGTAGCCATTTAAAACGTTGGTGTATAAATATATCGTGAACAATAAAATAGGCCATTCCATAAAACAAAATACCTAAACCAATTGGTAGAGTGTACCATACGCCTTCATAATTCCATAAATAAAAGCAGGTCATACTAACAACAGCATAGAAAATGAAGAACGCATCATTACGTTCAAACCAGCTGTCGTGATCTTTATGATGATGGTCTTTATGTAAACTCCATAAAAAACCATGCATTATGTACTTGTGTGTAAACCAAGCATTAAATTCCATTATAAAAAATGTGCCTAAAAAGATTAATATCCAAAAAACAGTTTGCATAATACTTTTGCGATTTTAGAGTAAATTTAATTGATATTTTACATAGCTTCTGGTCAATAATTCTACTTTTCTGTAATTAGGAACTCTAATTCGTGTAGATTTTATTTCAATAGCTGGTGTTTTCTTTAATTTTTGAAGTAGTTTATTGTAATAACGATACGCCATAAAAACTCCAAATTTAGCTTCTATAGGTAAACGTTTAATTCCATTCAGCCCTTTAGAAAAATCGTCTTCAATATCTGCGATGATGGCTTGTTTTGACACTTCATCAAGTTGATTTAAATCAGTATTTGGGAAATACGTTCTACTTAAATCCTCAAAGTCAGCTTTCAGGTCACGTAAAAAATTCACTTTCTGAAATGCAGAACCAAGACTCATAGCAGATTCTTTTAAATCTTCATACTTTTCATTATCACCTTTCACAAAAACTTTTAAGCACATTAGGCCAACAACATCAGCAGAGCCATAGATATATGCTCTATATTCTTCTTCAGTTAAATAATCCTTTTTATGAAGATCTAGGCGCATACTATTCATAAATGCGTCTACTAAGTGCTTATCGATACTATACTTATGATATGTTTCCTGAAAGGCATTAAGAATAGGGTTTAAACTTATTTTATCTTCTAAAGCTAATCTTAAATCTGCTTCAAAATTTTTGAAAAGTTTTTCTTTATCATATTCATGGAATGTATCTACTATTTCATCAGCGAATCTCACAAATCCATAAATATTGTAGATATCTTGTCTGATAACGTCAGACAACATTTTTGTTGCCATAGAAAATGAAGTACTGTAAGCATTGGTTACAAGTTTACTACATTCTTTAGAAACATTATCAAAAAGGGATTTCATATTTAAAGTTACAATTTTTTAGTAATTAAGCTTCATTTTTTTTAATCAGTTCTGCAACGAGCTTTCCTGAAATTAAGGATGGTGGTACACCAGGTCCAGGGACTGTAAGTTGACCTGTAAAATAAAGCCCATTTACTTTTTTACTTTTTAATTTTGGTCTTAGAAATGCAGTTTGCATTAATGTATTAGCCATGCCATACGCATTTCCTTTATAGGAATTATATTCACTTATAAAGTCATTAACACAAAACGATTCTTTAAATAAAATATTCTCTCGAACACTTTGATTGATTCTTTTTTCGAATCTATTAATGATAATATCAAAATATTGTTGACGTAATTCTGGTGTGTCTTCTAATCCTGGTGCAATGGGAATGAGGAAAAAACCTGTTTCACAACCATCAGGTGCCATACTTTTGTCAGTTACGGAAGGAAAGTTAACATAAAATAATGGATTTTTTGGCCATTTAGGATCATCATAAATTTCTTCAGCGTGTGTTTCGAAGTTTGTATCAAAGAATAAGTTGTGATGTTCTACATTTTTTAACTTTTTATTAAAACCTACATAAAAGAGTAGAGAAGAAGGTGCAAATGTTCGTTTATCCCAATAAGATTCACTGTATTGTCTGTAAGCTTTATCTAATAAAGTCTCAGAATGATGATAGTCTGCACCACTCAATACAAAATCAGATTGAAGCACTTCTCCATTTACTGAGATACCTACAGCATTTCCGTTGTCAACATTAATTTTCTCAACATTACTATTGGTGTGAATTTTTACTCCTAAGCTTTCAGCCAAATTTTTCATTGCCTTTATGATTTCGTACATACCACCTTTAGGATGCCAAGTGCCTAGTCCAAAATCAGCAAAATTCATAAAACTATAAAACGAAGGGGTTTGATTTGGTTTTGCTCCCAAGAACAGTACAGGAAATTCTAAAGTTGAAATTAATTTTGGATTCTTAAAATTTTTACGAACCTCAGAACTAATCGTTTTAAAAAATCGATCTACTCGTGTTATAGTTTCTTTGGTTACTAATTCAAAAGGTGAGATACCAGGTTTTAAAACTACTTTATTTATAGCAATATCATAATGCTCTTGCGCTCTAGCTATAAATTTACGAAGTGGTTTAGAGCTTCCGACTTCAATACGTTCAAACTCTTCACAGATTTGATCCATATGATCACCTATAGTTATGATTTCATCCGAAAAGAAGATTTTATAAGCAGGACTTAACTTATCTAGTTGATAATAATCGCTTGTACTTTTTCCAAAATCATTAAAAAATTTCTCAAAGATATCTGGCATCCAATACCAACTTGGACCTATATCAAAAGTGAAACCGTCTTTAATAAGTTGTCTTGCTCTTCCTCCTGCAGTATCATTTTTTTCGAAAATTGAAACTTTATAACCGGCTTGTGCTAAATAACAAGATGCCGATAATGCCGAAAAGCCTGAGCCAATTATAGATATAGTTTTTTGCATCTGTAAATTAAAGTTCTTCTACTAATTCTTTTATGCTGCCAAAGGCTTTCATATTGTTAGGCAAATCTTCTAAATTTAAGTACGATAGCATTCTACCCAAAACCCAAAATTTTGTATTACTAGACTTCTTCAATATCACTTTGTTGAAAGTGTCAATATAGTCTGATAAATTTTCTTTTTCTGGCTTAACCGTAAAATAAGAGACAAATATGATATCATCATAATAATTTTGAATATCTGTTAAACTATTTAAAGGGACGCTAGGTCCTAAAAATATGGAATGATAACCATTGCTGACAATTTCATAGTTTATAAACATCAGACCCAATTCGTGTATTTCGTTATCTGGCAGATATAAAACGAAGGTCTTCTTAGAATTATTGACGTGTTTAGATTGAATCTTCTCAGTATTAACTAATATTTTTTGTCTTATTAGTGTTGTTATAAAATGCTCATGTGCTGGAGTAATGGTGTCTGTTTGCCAAAGCATTCCCATATCTGTGAGCATTGGTATAAAAACATCATAGAAGATACTCCTGAATGATTTTTCTTTTAAAAGTGATTCGTACGTATTGTAGAAAAGTGCTTGGTCAAAATTTAGCATTGCCAATTTAAGTGCATTGACAGCATGATTGTCCGTATCGTTTTTTGAAGCTATTTCTCTAACTAATTGTGGGATTTTATCTTCATCAATAGTTGTAATCTTTGAAATCTTATAGCCATTATTATTTAAATAACTAACATTTAGTAATTTTTGAAAATTTGCTAAGTCGTAATATCTAATATTCGTATCAGTACGTTTAGGTTCTAAAAGATTGTATCTCTTTTCCCAGATTCTTATGGTATGTGCCTTAATGCCAGTAAGATTTTCAAGGTCTTTAATACTGAATTGACTTTTAATGTTGTTCATTTTTTTGTAAAAATAGTTAAACAAAAATACATTTTATATTTATAATGACTGTAGAATTAACATTATTTAAGTAAAAAATATATAGTTGAAGTTCTAAAGCAGTAATAAAATAAAAATACTTGTTATTAATTACAAGTATTCTCAAAAGCCATAAACCATTGAGAAAACTTCTTTAGCATAATTAAGTCAATAATCGCTTAGATATTTGAGATATAAAAATATAGTGCGCACGAGAAGACTCGAACTTCCACGGACTAATGTCCACCAACCCCTCAAGCTGGCGCGTCTACCAATTCCGCCACGTGCGCAAAATAATGAAGTAAAGGTAAAAAAAAAGTTAAGCTTTTTTGCTTAACTTTTTGTGACCAGTCTGGGGCTCGAACCCAGGACCCTCTCCTTAAAAGGGAGATGCTCTACCAACTGAGCTAACTGGTCAAAATGTTTTTCTCTAACGAGGGTGCAAATATAAAATGTTTAATTAATAAAACAACACTTTTTTTATTTAAATTTTCGTTTTTTTGTTGTCTATTAGTGTAGAGATTTAATAATCAAAAGATAAGCATTATGATAGTCGTTTTAATGGGTTATATGGGATCGGGAAAATCGACCATTGGTAAGGAATTAGCTACTTTACTAAATTTTAGATTTTTAGATTTAGATGATTATATTTCTGATAAAGAAAACGCTTCTATTTCTGAAGTTTTTAAAACTAAAGGAGAAATTTATTTCAGAAAAAAAGAGTCTAAATATTTAAAAGAACTTATAGAATCTTCCGAGAATCTTGTACTCGCGCTAGGTGGTGGCACACCTTGTTATGGTAACAATTTGGATATAGTAACGAACAATCAAAATGTTACATTGTTTTATTTAAAACTTTCAATTCCGAATCTAGCAAAACGTTTATTTAATGAACGTGCAAAACGACCGTTGATTAGTCATTTAAAATCGGAAGAAGATCTACTAGAATTTATTGGTAAGCATATTTTTGAACGTGTTCAATATTATAATAAAGCCCATTTTACTATCGCGTCGGATAATAAATCTAAACAAGATATACTAGAGGAAGTTTTAATGCAATTAATCTAAGTAAGCTTCATATGGCTGTTTAGAAAGGTTAACATGCACATGTTCAAAAAGCGAGGTAGAAAGTGATATACCTTTAAAGTCTGCTTTTACAGGATATTTTTTATGATTTCTATTTACAAGAACAGCTGTTTTAAATTGCTTTAATGGTACATCTAAAAAGTGTTTAATGCCATAAATAAGTGTACTGCCAGAATTTAAAACATCATCAATCAAAACAATAGATTTATTAGTGTAATCTTCTTTTTTTATTGAAGTAAGAACAGGGTTGGTTGGCTCTTCTTTGTCTATTGTAACTTTACACAATATAGATTTTATTGAAGAAATCTTATCAAGGTTATTCTTTATTTTTTTTGCAAAGAGATAACCATTACTTTCAATACCAGCAATAATAAGTTCGGTCTCGTCAACATTGCTCTCATAAATTTGGTAAGCAATGCGCTTTATTTTATGTTCAATTTCTTTATGACTTAAAATTGTGTTTTTTGTTAATGCCATAGTACGCTTTACAAAATTAAAATCTCTAATAAGCTACTTCTTTGCAGCTTTTTAATTTATATTGGCAACAATCAAAGTTTACCAAATATAAATTATAGACTTTCAAATATAAAAAACAGTTCTTTACCTTGTCTTTCTTTTATTGAATTAATTGAGTTTTCTAGAATCTTAATTTTAAATTTTTCTTCGAAAAGAGATTTATATTCAGAAATGCTTCCACCAAATGGTGGGCCAGATGCTGTTAGTTCAAAATCGAATAGTAAGCCAACTAATTTTCCATTTGGTTTTAATAGCTGATGTATTTTCTCAACATATGTTGTTCTTAGTTTTGGATGTAATGCACAAAAGAAGGTTTGTTCTAATATTAAATTAAAATCGTCATCTAATTCAAAAAAATCCATGTGTAATAAGTTGGTATCTGGAAAGTCATTAACACGTTTTTTGAAATTTTCTAAAGGAAGTTTAGCAATATCAGCGATATAAACATTTTTAAAACCTTTTTTCCATAAGTATTCAGCTTCATAACCATTACCTGCTCCAGGAATCAAGATTTTTATTGTTTTGTCTTTAAGTTGATCGATATACGATTTTAATGGAGTAGAAGGATAACCAATGTTCCATCCAATATTTTCATTGGCGTAGCGTTCTTCCCAATATATTTTATCTAGATTATTCTTCTTCATAAAAACCATCAATATCTCTTCTGTCCTTTTTAGTTGGTCGTCCTGTACCTTTTTTACGATAATAATCTTTGCTGTACTTCAAAAGTTCTTGAGCTTCAAACGCTTCTTTTGGTGTAGTATCTATTCTATAAATATCAACTAATTTAGCACCAACTCTATTTGGTGGTAAGTCATTAACTGTTAATTGGTAGGTAATTTGATTTTTTCTCAATTCAATTTTATCAGTTGGGTAGACTTCTCGCGATGGTTTTACCACAACACCATTTACCTTTATTTGTCTTTTTTTACAGGCTTGCGTAGCAATATTACGTGTTTTGTAATAGCGTACGCACCATAAGTATTTATCAATTCGCATATTTTTTAACTAAAAACTACGTTAATCTTATTGTACAAAAATATTATATTATTGTATCTTGCGGCTTATAATTAAGCAATAATGAACGTCATATTAAATCTGTGGTAGATTAATATGAGAAATACAAAATTTATGAAAATTAATACTTTTAAGCTTTCACTTTTTATACTGACTGTTTTGACGGTCTTTATTTCATGCGAAGATGACGATCTCCCAACCATTACTTTTGTTGAGGAAGATAGAACAGAGCAACAGATGAAGGATAGCGATTCTATAATCGATTATCTATCTACTCATTATTATAATTCTAGCTTTTTTGAAACAGGGACTGATCATAAATATACAGATATCATTATCACAGAGTTACAGGCGGGAGAGGATGTTCCAGAAGGAAGCACCTTATTAATGGATGCTGTAGAAACACACACAACAGAGTTTTTAGAAGTGGATTATGAATATTATATATTAAGAATAAATCAAGGTGCAGGTGAAGCTCCAAAATTTACGGATTTAGTGCGCGTAAGGTATGAGGGAAGTTCGGTAGAAGATGGTGAGGTATTTGATTCTAGAATTACACCATTGGATTTGACATTAGTAGGCAATGGTTTTAATACTTTTGGTACAATTAGGGCATGGCAACTTGTAATGCCGTCATTTAATACTTCTACAGGTTTTAGTATTGATAATGGAGTCGTTAATTATAATAATTTTGGCTTAGGTGTAATGTTTGTTCCATCTGGATTGGCCTATTTTTCGGGAATAACTACTGGGTCATCTTATGATAACTTAATATTTAAGTTTGAAATGCTACAATACGAAACAGTAGATGATGATGGTGATGGAATACCATCATATGCTGAAGATTTAGATGCTAACTTATCAGTATTTGATGATGATTCTGATGAAGATGAAGCTCCTAATTTTATTGATCTAGATGATGATGATGATGATGTCTCTACATTTAATGAGTTAGAACAAACCATTTATACAGTAGATACTAATATGGGTGAATCTGAACCTACATTAGATGATAATGAATATGAATACAGTAGAAGTACTGACGCTGGTATCATCACAATTACTACGGTTAAAGCTTTAGATACAGATGGTAATGGTGTATTAGATTATTTAGATGATGAAGTAACTATTAATTACAATGAGACTAGTAGTTAAAAGGCAATAAATCTCTTATTGAAAAAAAATAAAAAAGCCGCTCATATAGCGGCTTTTCTATTCGTAATTCGAATATTTATAATGCAATAGATAAACTCAAAATCAGCTGATCTGGCCTAGTATCAATTCTACTAGTGACATCAGTTCCTATATTATTGTCAATAAAAGTAGCTTCATTATTATTAAATCCTCTTTCGTACCTAAGGTCAATTCCTATTTTATTAAGATTTAGGCCGATGCCAAAATTTAATCCTACTGAGAAATCATCTTCTACATTATCAATACTAATACCATCGAATTCAGTATCCAAAATATATTGTAGTGATGGTCCACCAAAAACACTAATTGGACCTAAAACTTTTATTCCAACTAAAAGAGGCGCATCAATTTTTTTGACATTGAAGTTATCGCTGTCATAATCACTTTTTGTAGCTGTATAAACTAACTCTGGTCTAAAATAAAGCTTCTTACCTATTTTTCCGAAGACACCGATATGATAGCCAATATTACGATCCGGATTTTTGGCATTATCGCCAATAGACTGAAAATAATCACCATTGGCACTGTAGTTTAGACCACCTTTAATACCAAAGGAACTTCCGTCTTGTGCACTTAAACTAAAACTAATAAATGCTAAAATTGCAGCTAAGAAAGCTGACTTTTTCAAATTTTTCATAATGTTCGTTTTTAAGATTAGGTATCTAATATCAAAAACGTTGCCAAAACGAACTTATTTTCTTTTTAATACTTTTTTTACTGCTTTTTGTACGGCATCACTATTTAATCCGTACTTATCCATAAGTTGGGCAGGAGTACCTGATTCTCCAAAGGTATCATTGGTTGCTACAAACTCTTGAGGAGTAGGTCTGTGCTGTGCTAAAACTCTTGCTACACTTTCTCCTAGTCCACCAAGATAGTTATGTTCTTCGGCTGTTACTATACAACCTGTTTTAGAAACTGAATCTAAAATAGCTTTATCATCTAAAGGTTTTATAGTGTGAATATTAATAACTTCGGCGGAGATTCCTTCTTCATTTAAAGCTTTTGAAGCTTCTAATGCTTCCCACACTAAATGACCAGTTGCTACAATAGTTACATCTGTACCTTCGGTAAATCTAATCGCTTTACCAATTTCAAATTTCTGATCTGCAGGAGTAAAAATCGGAACTGAAGGTCGACCAAATCTTAAGTATACTGGTCCATCGTGTTCTGCAATAGCAATAGTTGCTGCTTTTGTTTGGTTATAATCGCAAGGATTTATAACTACCATACCTGGTAACATTTTCATTAAACCTATATCTTCTAATATTTGATGCGTTGCACCATCTTCACCTAAGGTTAAACCTGCATGAGATGCACATATTTTTACATTTTTACCAGAATAAGCGATAGATTGGCGAATTTGATCATAAACTCTACCAGTAGAGAAATTAGCAAAAGTCCCAGTAAAAGGAATTTTTCCGCCTATAGTTAAACCTGCAGCTATTCCCATCATATTTGCTTCAGCAATTCCTACTTGGAAGAAACGTTCAGGATTTTCGTCGATGAACTCGTTCATTTTTAGAGATCCAATTAAATCAGCACATAAGGCAACCACATTAGGATTTGTTCTTCCTAACTCTGCTAAGCCAGCTCCAAAACCGCTTCTTGTATCTTTCTTTTCTGTGTATGTATATGTTTTCATTCTGTTATTTTGAAACTGTAATTAATTTTTATTGTTTTTTTTGTATTATCTACTTTAACGGCTTCTATCATGGTATTGCCGTCTTCCATTATTTTCATAATTAAACCACTAGGAATAGTGGGTGCGCTATTATCTGAAAAACCTGATTTTTTAAATGCAATTTCAAAGAATTTTTTAAAAATCAAATTGTTATTTACATTAAATGCTTTGTCAGTAGCAATAGATATAACATCCTCTGGTTTATTGCTAGGAAACATGTTGTAAACGGCTATTTCCTTTTCTAGGACAGTTATAATTTCACCTGAATCTTCTGTAATTAAATCTAAATCTTCTTCATTAGAATTTGGCAAGAATGTCTCAAGGCTTAAGCTAAAAAAAATAATGTTTCTATCTAATTTAAAAATTAGTGTTAAAATCCCTTCTTCTGTATCAAGAATTAAATCACTTTCAGCTTTAGAATAATCTTGTGAAGAATTTTTAACTAATGATTTAGCCAAACTTAAAGCTAATGCATTGTGGTTAGTCCAAATATACTTTCCATCTTTATTGAAACCAATAGAAATAGTGTCAACAGTTGAATTACGTTTACTAGGAATCTCGTAATCTACAACATAATCTATTTCTATAGATTTTTCTTGACCATAGGACTGGCACATTAGTAAACAAAAACATATGATTAAAACATTTTTCATACTAATAGTCTCCTAAGGTTTCTGCATTTTGAGCTAAACCGACAGCAAGTTGATCATCATTAGGCGCTTTTCCGTGCCAAGCGTGTGTGTGCATCATAAAATCCACACCATTACCCATTACTGTATGCAATAACACACAAACAGGTTTTCCTTTTCCTGTTAAAGACTTAGCTTCAGCCATTCCATTAAGAATTGCTTCTATGTTATTTCCTTTTTCAATATCTAAAACAGTCCAGCCAAAAGCTTCAAACTTCGCTTTAATGCTTCCCATTGGTAAAACATCGTCTGTAGAGCCATCAATTTGTTGTTTGTTTAAATCAATGGTAGAAATAAGATTATCTACTTTCTTTGCAGAAGCATACATAATGGCCTCCCAATTTTGTCCCTCTTGTAATTCTCCATCACCATGAAGACTATATACTATATGACTATCATTATTTAGTTTCTTAGCTTGTGCAGCACCAATGGCAACCGACATGCCTTGACCTAGTGAACCAGAGGCGATTCTTACACCTGGTAAACCTTCATGAGTTGTTGGATGTCCTTGTAGACGGGAATCTATTAATCTAAACGTATTTAATTCATTCACTGGAAAGTAACCAGACCTAGCTAAAACACTATAAAACACGGGCGAAATATGTCCGTTTGAAAGAAAGAATAAATCTTCTCCTTTTCCATCCATATCAAAACCTTCGTTTCGTTCCATAATTTCTTTATACAATGAAACAAAAAATTCGGCACAACCTAAAGAGCCTCCTGGATGACCAGAATTTACTTTATGTACCATACGCAAAATGTCTCTACGAACTTGCGTGGTTAAATCTTCTAATTGTTGAATATTTGGCATACTTTGTTGCTTAAATTAATGGCACAAAAATAGGTTTTTACAAGAGCCTTTCAAAGATTGATTGATGTCACTTATTAACGATTTTAGTGATTTGCTAACAATTTTTATTTTTAATTAAGAACGAATGTAAATGAGTTAATTATATTTGCCGATAGACTTAGATTTAATGAATTTTAAAAGACTAGCAAACGATAAGGAAACTAAAGCCAGAGCAGGAGTTATTACTACAGATCATGGTACTATTGAGACTCCAATTTTCATGCCTGTTGGTACTGTCGGTTCCGTTAAAGGTGTGCATCAGAGAGAGTTAAAGAACGATATTAATCCAGATATAATTTTAGGAAATACATATCATTTGTATTTGAGACCACAAACTCCAATTTTAGAACAAGCTGGTGGATTACATAAGTTTATGAATTGGGACAGGAATATCTTAACGGACTCTGGTGGGTATCAAGTTTATTCTTTATCTGCAAATAGAAAAATCAAAGAAGAAGGAGTAAAATTTAAGTCACATATTGATGGTAGTTACCATGTTTTTACACCAGAAAACGTTATGGAAGTGCAGCGAAGTATAGGAGCAGATATTATCATGGCTTTTGACGAATGTACTCCCTATCCATGCGATTATAACTATGCAAAACGTTCAATGCATATGACTCATCGTTGGCTAGAGCGTTGTTTAACACATTTAAAAAAGACTCCTTTTAAATACGATTATGAGCAAACGTTTTTTCCTATTGTTCAAGGAAGTACGTATAAAGATTTAAGACAACAATCTGCAGAGTATATTGCAAATGCTGGAGCGGAAGGTAATGCTATTGGGGGACTCTCAGTTGGTGAGCCAGCGGAAGAAATGTATGCGATGACAGATGTAGTTTGTAGTATATTACCAGAGGACAAACCTAGATATTTAATGGGAGTTGGTACACCAATCAATATATTAGAAAATATCGCGTTAGGTGTAGATATGTTTGATTGTGTAATGCCCACACGAAATGCCAGGAATGGTATGTTGTTTACGGCACATGGTTCTATAAATATTAAGAACTTAAAATGGGCAGATGATTTTTCTCCAATAGATGAAATGGCGATTACATTTGTAGATACAGAATATAGTAAAGCCTACTTAAGACATTTATTTACTGTTAATGAATTGTTGGGAAAACAAATTGCTACTATACATAATCTAGGTTTCTATTTATGGTTGACAAGAGAAGCTAGGAAACATATCATTGCAGGTGATTTTAGAGCTTGGAAAGATAAAATGGTTAAACAAATGGATAAAAGATTGTAGTAAGTGAAGATATTAGATTGGTACATATTAAAAAGGTATTTGCTTACATTTCTAATGATGTTACTATTGTTTATTCCCATAGGAATTACAGTAGATTTAGCTGAGAAGGTTGGAAAAATGTTAGAAAACAATGCTCCATTTGGAGATGTTACTGCTTATTACCTAGATTTTACAGTCTATTTTGCAAACCTACTCTTTCCTTTATTTTTATTTTTATCTGTAATTTGGTTTACTTCTAAGTTAGCTAATAATACAGAAATTGTAGCTTTTCTGAGTTCTGGGGTTTCTTTTTCTAGATTTTTGAGACCTTATCTTATTGGGGCAACTATTGTTGCCGTTTTCGCTTTAGTTCTAGGAATGTATTTAGCTCCAATTGCAAGTCAAGGTTTTAATGAATTTAGGTTTAAATATCTGAAGAAAAATAAACAAGTTCAAAAAACGCGAGACGTTTACCAACAGATAAACGATAACGATTATATTTTTGTAAGCAACTTTAGCACTAGTAGACAGGTAGGAATGAACTTCACTTACGAGCATTTTGAGGGTAATGAGCTTAAGTATAAGATTTTTGCGAATAGTATTCGATACGTTGAAGAAGATTCAACTTATCAATTAACTACATATGTAAAACGTAGTTTTGAAAATGGAATAGAAACCGTAGAAAAAGAAAAGAAAAAAAACTTAAGTCTACCATTTGAATTAGAAGACTTAACTCCAGTAGAATATGCTGCTGAAACTAAATCTTATGGTGATTTGTTAGAATTCATTAAAGCAGAAAAGCGAAGAGGGTCGCCAAATATTGGACGATACGAAGTAGTAAAACTTAAGAAATGGAGTTTGCCAGTTTCTATATTTATTCTTACCATAATTGGCGTGGCAGTTTCATCTGTTAAGAGGCGAGGAGGTATGGGCGTAAATTTAGCTTTCGGTATAGCTATTGTAATGATCTTTGTGTTTTTTGATAAGGTTTTTGGCGTTATGGCTGAGCAGTCCAATTTCCCTGCTATAATCGCTGTTTGGTTTCCTAATTTTATATTTGGTATTTTAGCAATATACCTTCTACAAAATGCCAAACGCTAAATTAAAGCATTATTTACACTTACACTTTTTAGTCTTTATTGCAGGCTTTACAGCAATCCTTGGCGAACTTATTACAATAGGATCTCTAGAGTTAGTTTGGTATAGAATGGCGATAGCTGGTATTTTAATGTTCATATATATTAAGATTATAAAACTTAATATTAAGATTAGTAAAAAAGCATTTTTAAAATTTTCAGTTGCAGGTGTCATTATAGCTTTACACTGGATTACTTTTTTTGAAGCAATCAATCAGGCCAATGTTTCTATTGCATTAGCCATGTTTTCTTCGGGAGCGTTTTTTGCCTCTTTTATAGAACCTATTTTTTTTAAACGACGCATATTAGGTTACGAAATACTTTTTGGCATTATCGTAATATTTGGCGTTTTTCTCATAACTAGTAGTGAAATGGGTTACCTCAATGGGATTATTTTGGGGTTATTATCTGCATTATTTTCAACATTATTTGCTGTTATTAATGGACGCTTTATAGAGCGTTATAACGCAACAATCATTTCATTTTATGAGTTTATAAGTGGTGTATTGTTTTTAACTGTATTTATCCTTTTATCAGGAACTCATTTTAATGCTGAATTCTTTACACTTTCAAATTCAGACTGGATATACCTTTTCATTTTAGCCTCAGTTTGTACTGCCTATGCCTTTATTGGTGCAGTCGAAGTAATGCGATATATAAGTCCTTTTACAGTAATTTTGAGTTATAATTTAGAACCTATTTATGGCATAGCGTTAGCTTTAGTTTTATTTCCGGAGAGCGAAAAAATGTCACCACAATTTTACATAGGTGCCATTCTTGTAATTGTAACGGTATTATTTGATGCCATATTCAAAAACTATAAAAGACGAAAAGGTAAAACACATAAAATTACCGATTAAAGTTTTTATATTTGCATTAACTAACTAAACAAAAAAACTAACTTCAAATTGTATGGAATACTTAGAGTTTGAATTACCAATAAAGGAATTAGAAGATCAGCTAGATAAATGCCAGATTATAGGAAAAGAAAGTGATGTTGATGTTACTGAAACCTGTAAGCAAATTGAAAAAAAATTAGCTGAAACTAAAAAAGAAATATATAAAAATCTTACGGCTTGGCAGCGTGTACAATTATCACGTCACCCAGATAGACCTTATACCTTAGATCATATAAAAGCACTTTGCGGAGATTCTTGGTTAGAGTTGCATGGTGATAGAAATGTGAAAGACGATAAGGCCATGATTGGTGGCCTAGGAAAAATAGGAGACCAATCTTATATGTTTATTGGTCAACAAAAAGGTTTTAACACTAAAACAAGACAGTATCGTAATTTCGGAATGTCTAATCCTGAAGGTTATCGTAAAGCATTACGTTTAATGAAATCTGCTGAAAAGTTTGGGATACCAGTAGTAACTTTAATTGATACTCCGGGTGCTTATCCAGGTTTAGAAGCAGAAGAACGCGGACAAGGGGAAGCTATTGCTAGAAATATTTTAGAAATGACCCGCCTTAAAGTACCAATTATAACAGTGATAATTGGTGAAGGTGCTTCTGGAGGTGCGTTAGGTATTGGAGTAGGAGATCGTGTTTTAATGTTAGAAAATACATGGTATTCTGTTATTTCTCCAGAATCGTGTTCATCAATTTTATGGAGAAGCTGGGAATACAAAGAACAAGCAGCAGAAGCTTTAAAACTTACAGCTAAGGACATGAAGCGAATGAAGCTAGTTGATCAGATAGTTAAAGAACCACTTGGTGGTGCACATAAAGATAGAGAAAAAGCTTTTTTAGCAGTTAGAGATGCCATCGTTAAATCTTATGAGGAGCTTAAAAACTTATCACCAAAAGATTTAGTAAAACAACGTATGGATAAATATGATGAAATGGGAGTCTATAAAGACTAAATCCACTAAACATAGGCAACTAAAAAAAACCGAAGTTTAGACTTTGGTTTTTTTTATCCCTATTAACAATATATTAGAGTTATTAACAGTTAAATTGTTAACGAAGTGTTGAGATTGTAAAAAGTCCATAATGCAGTTCGTCGATACAATTTTGCTACTTTTGTTACTTATGAAACAACCCAACCCAATACAAGGATATAAAGTTGATAAGAGCACAATCATTAGTTTAGAGAAAGGAAAAATTCCACCTCAAGCTATTGATTTAGAAGAAGTTGTGCTCGGAGCGATGATGATAGATAAGAAAGGTGTTGATGAGGTTATTGACATTTTAAGTGCAGAGGCTTTTTATAAGGATGCACATAAACATATCTTTGAAGCTATTTTTAAATTATTTGAAAACAGCGAGCCAGTTGACTTATTAACCGTTTCTAGTCAGCTAAAGAAAGACGAAAAGTTAGATTTGGTTGGAGGCGATTTTTACCTCATTTCTTTAACACAACGTGTGTCATCTTCAGCACATATTGAGTTTCATGCTCGTATTATTCTTCAAAAATATATACAACGTAGTTTAATCAAAATTTCAAGTGAAATTATTGAAGAAGCTTATGACGAAACTAAAGATGTCTTTGACCTTTTGGACAATGCAGAAGCTAAACTTTATGAAGTTACCCAAGGTAATGTTAAGAAGTCAACAGAGACAGCTCAGAGTTTGGTAATCCAAGCCAAAAAGAAGATTGAAGAGATTTCTAATAAAGAGGGAATGAGTGGAATTCCCTCGGGCTTTGATAAGTTAGATAAGTTGACTTCTGGTTGGCAACCATCCGATTTAGTGATTGTAGCTGCACGTCCTGGTATGGGAAAAACAGCATTTACGTTAACTATGGCTCGTAATGTAGCAGTTAACAGTAATATTCCTGTAGCGTTCTTTTCTTTAGAAATGTCCTCAGTACAATTAATAACCCGTTTAATTTCAAGTGAAACTGGCTTATCTTCAGAAAAATTAAGAACAGGAAAACTTGAAAAACACGAATGGGAACAGCTCAATGTTAAAGTAAAAACTTTAGAAAAAGCTCCTTTATTTATTGATGATACTCCATCACTTTCAATTTTCGATTTAAGAGCAAAAGCACGTCGTCTAGCATCTCAATATGGTATTAAGATGATAATGATTGATTATTTGCAGTTGATGACAGCAGGTGGAAGTCAAAAAGGTGGTAACAGAGAACAAGAGATATCTACTATTTCTCGTAACCTAAAGGCTTTAGCCAAAGAATTAAGTATTCCAGTCATTGCATTATCACAGTTATCTCGTGCTGTAGAAACTCGTGGTGGAAGTAAACGTCCTTTGCTATCTGATTTACGTGAATCTGGTGCAATAGAACAGGATGCGGACATTGTTTCATTTATTTACAGGCCTGAATATTATAAAATTGATGAATGGGATGATGAAGAACGTTCACCAACAGAAGGGCAAGGAGAATTTATAGTTGCAAAGCATAGAAATGGTGGTTTAGAGAATATACGACTGAAGTTTATCGGACACTTAGGTAAGTTTGACAACCTGGATGATTTTGACACTCCATTTGGTGAGTTTCATTCCAAAATGAATGCAGCAGCTAATGACGATACTTTTAAACCAGATAATTTCCCTTCTGCATCTGATGCTTTTGATGGACCTGAGGATGACGGTGTTCCTTTTTAAAAGCCTTTTATGAAGTCGAAAAACGAATTTTGACTTATATTTACATGCCTATTTAAAGAATTTGCCTCATGCTAGACCAAAGACGTACTACAAATATCTTATTACTCATTATAGTTGTTCCCTTAGTATTTTATCTTCTTAAAATACTATCATTCATTTTCATTCCGTTGATATTCTCAATGTTTATAGCATTACTGTTCTTACCATTAATGCGGTGGCTTGGACGTAGAAAAGTTCCTAAAGTAATTAGTATAATTATTGTATTGTTGTTAGCCGCAGGAGGTCTTAAACTAGGTATTGAATTAGTTCAATTATCAAGCAAAGAAATTATAGCTACTAAGTCTGATTTTTTTCCAAAGGCAGAAGAAAAAATAGCAGATTTAAAGGGTTATTTATTAGAGAATTATGGTATTGAATTTCAACAAGATAAAAATGTTGTAGCTCAATTATTTCAAAAAGAAAACTTGGGATCAACATTAGGCTTCCTAAATTCTTTTTTAACTAGCTTGTTAATGACTGTTTTCTTTGTTGTGCTTTGGTTAGCCGAATCTATCAATGTGCATAAACTATTAAATAATACTATTTTAAAGCAAAAGCATACTTCCATTAAAACCTTCATGAAGATTGAAAAAGATCTCATAAAATTTATAAAAGTTAAAGTATTGGTAAGTGCACTGACAGGTTTGTTTACTGGTTTAATGTGTGTGTTTTTTGATGTAAGCTTTCCAATATTTTGGGGTTTATTTGCTTTTGCAATTAATTTTGTTCAAATGGTAGGCTCATTTATTTCGGTAATATGCCTATCTATTTTTGCTTTTGTTGAGTTAGATCCGACAAGTACATTGTTCTTTTTTGTATTTTCAATCTCAATGGTTCAAGTGACTTTCGGTGCTATCTTAGAGCCTATTTTCATGGGAAAATCATTTTCGATAAATGTAATAGCTGTATTAGTAATGCTCATGTTTTGGGGTTTCCTTTGGGGAATTCCTGGATTGATAATGGCAATACCAATAACTGTTTTTATAAAAATTATACTAGACCAATTTCCCAATACAAAAATCATTGCTAGTTTACTTTCTGGCAATGAAACTACTATAGACTAAGGGCGATTTTTAATATTTCAAATTATAATTTTAAGTATCTTTCTACTTTAAAATTATAGTTATGGTTCATGGTACGCATAATGCTCTAGAAGATTCTAGAAATAATGATATTTTAATTTCTATAAACGACCAGTTATTTACTCGAAATGAGGCTAAAATCTCTGTTTTTGATAGTGGTTATTTAGTTGGTGATGGTATATGGGAAGCCTTACGATTACATAATGGAGTTTTAGTGTTTTTGGAAGATCACTTTAATCGTTTATGGCAATCTGCTGCAACAGTAGGTATGCATTTACCTTTCACTAAAGAAGAACTTGCTAAAAAAGTTTGGAACACACTGAAGGCTAATGATATGAGTGATGGAGTGCATGTGAGAATTATGGTAACTCGTGGTATCAAAAAAACACCTTCTCAGGATCCAAGATTAACCATTTCTGGTCCAAATGTGGTTATTATTCCAGAATATAAAACAGCCTCAAAAGCCTCAAAGAAAAAGGGGATTACATTGTTTACAAGTACAATCAGAAGAGGGTCTCCAGATTATTTAGACCCAAGGCTAAATTGTCACAGTAAACTTCATGAAGTTCAGGCATTGATTCAAGCCATACAAGCTGGTGCAGATGAAGCCTTGATGCTCGATATTCATGGCTTTGTGGCTACATGTAATGCAACTAATTTTTTCATAATAAAAAATGATGAAGTTTGGACCTCTACAAGTAAATACTGCATGAATGGAATTACCAGAGCTAAAGTCATTGAAGTTTGTACATCAAATGATATCCCATGTTTTGAAAAAGATTTTTCATTGTTTGATGTTTATGGAGCAGATGAAGCTTTTGTAACAGGAACATTTGGAGGATTAACACCAGTAACTAAAATTGATGGACGACAAATCGGTGAAGGTAATTATGGAAAAGTGACGAAGAAACTTAGTAGTTTATATACAGCTTTAATTGAAAACTCAGTAAAAAATGGATAATGTGAAACGCATTTGCTTATGGTCTGGACCACGAAATATTTCAACGGCATTGATGTATTCATTTGCGCAACGCTTTGATACCAAAGTTTTTGATGAGCCACTATATGCATATTATTTAAAACATCATCCCGAAGCACATTCTTATCATCCTGGAGCAGACGATATTCTCAAGACAATGGAGAATAGTGGTGAAAAAGTTGTGAATTTGATGCTTACTAACAATGAAAAGCCAGTATTGTTTTTTAAGCATATGACGCACCATTTATTAGACTTAAATCGTGACTTTATGAAAAAAACAGTCAATGTAATTCTTACTAGAGATCCCAAGGATATGTTACCCTCTTTCGATAAAGTGATTTATAATCCTACTATTGATGATGTTGGTTACGCACTTCATATCGAATTGCTAGACTATTTTGAAAAACATAATATACCTTTCACTGTTTTAGATTCTAAAAAAGTATTATTAAACCCAAAAGAAACACTTAAAAAATTATGCGATTTTGCTAATATACCATTTGATCATAATATGTTGGCTTGGCAGCCAAAGCAAAGACAAGAAGATGGTATTTGGGCAAAATATTGGTATCATAATGTGCATAAATCGAATGGTTTTCAAAAATATGAGCCAAGGGAAAATCCTTTTCCAACTCATTTGAATTCACTTTTAAATGAGTCTCAACCGTATTACGAAAAACTTATTTCATATTCTATTTAGGTCTTAAAAGAATGATAAAATAATGACTATAGACTAAAAAATAGTTATATTTCGTTCTAAATCTATGAACTTGAAAAAAATTGTTTTCATATTATTTGCGCTTTTCTTAAGTGTTAATGTATATGCGTCTTATATACTTATTCCTATGGATGCTGAAACTCAAGAAAACCATTTAAAGGCATACGGTATTACGTATTGGACATTAGAAAGAGAGTTAAAGGTAAAATGGTTACTGAATTATAGAGGAGGATCTTTTTTGTTGCCAGATGCCGAAATCATTCAACGCGAATGCCAAATTAGAGGTGTTTCATTTGAAGTGATTTCTGATACAAAAGCTGCTCAAATCTTAGAAGATATTGCCAGCCCATCAGTAAATCAAGAAGCTGTAGTTTTAGAAAAAGCACCAAAAATCGCAGTTTATACACCTTATGGAAAACAGCCTTGGGATGATGCAGTAACTATGGTGTTAACCTATGCCGAGATTCCATATGAAACCATTTATGACGAAGAAGTATTAAAAGACGAATTATTATTATACGATTGGTTACATCTACATCATGAAGATTTTACTGGCCAATATGGGAAATTTTATAGAACCTATCGTTCAGCTGCATGGTACATAGAAGAAAAGAAAACTGCAGAGGAATTAGCAAAACGGTTGGGTTATGATAAAGTTTCTGATGCTAAATTAGCAGTTGCTCTTAAAATACGTGATTATGTTGTTGGTGGTGGATTTATGTTTGCCATGTGTTCTGCTACAGACAGTTTTGATATAGCACTTTCGGCGGAAGGAGTAGATATCTGCGAGCCGATGTTTGATGGTGATGGAAGTGATGCAGGTTATCAGAACAAAATTGATTTTACTAATACCTTTGCTTTCAAAGATTACATCTTAGAACGTAGTCCTAATGTTTATGAGTTTTCATCCATTGATATGACTCAGAAACGTCAAATACCTTATACAACAGACTATTTTTCGTTGATGGAATATTCCGCTAAATGGGATCCAATTCCAACAATGCTTACTCAAAACCATACTGCTTTAGTAAAAGGTTTTATGGGGCAAACGACTTCATTCACTAGAGAACAAATTAAATCTAATGTCTTGGTGATGGGTGAGAATAGAACCAATGGTGAGGCTAAATATATTCATGGTATTAAAGGAAAAGGATTCTTTACCTTTTATGGTGGTCATGACCCCGAAGATTATACGCATAGAGTAGGTGACCCAAAAACAGAACTCGATTTGCATCCTACTTCACCTGGTTATCGTCTCATTTTGAATAATGTTTTGTTTCCTGCAGCCAAAAAGAAGAAGCAGAAAACCTGATATTTATCTGTAGTCGTTCTTTAGTATTTTAAATCTTAATCAATTCAATTTAACATGGGAAGAAAAGAAGCAATACTCAATAAAATTCAAATCTTAATAACAAATCATTATAGTACCCCTGAAGAAGCTTTTGCATTTTTCGATAAGAATGGTGATGGCAAATTAAGCAAGAAAGAGATTGTTAAATTGTTAAAGGAAGCAGAAATTAATGGATTTATTCGTGGTATTGTATCTTCAAAACTTATTGAAGGTTATGATAAAAATAGTGATGGTCTTATTAATTGGGAAGAATTCAAATTAGCCATTGATGAAATTTCTGAAGACTCAAAATAATCAAAAAGCTTCACTAGTATGCAATTCTTCCAAAAAGAAATAAGGTTACAAGCATTTTCAAGAGGTTTCCATTTAATTACTAATGAAGTATTGAAAGCTATTCCAGATATTTCTGAAATTAAAATAGGTCAATTACAAGTATTTATAAAGCATACTTCGGCTAGTTTAACCATAAATGAAAATGCAGATCCTACGGTAAGACTAGATTTTGAAAGTCATATCAATAAAATGGTACCAGAGAATCAAAACTACTACAAGCACACTTTTGAAGGATCTGACGATATGCCGGCACATATTAAAGCATCGTTGATGGGTAATTCTATTCAAATTCCCATAACAAATGGGCGCTTAAATTTAGGAATATGGCAAGGTATATATATCTGCGAGCATAGAAATAGAGCAAATGGTAGGCAGCTAGTTCTAACAGCATATGGAAACTAAAACAAAAAATCCGATTCATAAGAATCGGATTTTTTTAAGCGAAATGTTGTTATTAATTTGGCAAAAAGCCTTATTTAATTTTGTTTACTATAGCTTCAAAAGCTTCTGGGTGATTCATTGCTAAATCTGCAAGAACCTTACGATTCAAGTCAATATTATTAGCTTTTAATCCTCCCATAAATTTTGAATAGCTCATTCCATGTTGTCTTGCACCTGCATTAATACGCATAATCCATAACGAACGGAATGTTCTCTTTTTATTTCTACGGTCTCTATACGAATATTGCATCGCTTTGTCAACCGCATTCTTTGCTACTGTCCAAACGTTTTTACGTCTTCCGAAGTAACCTTTTGCTTGCTTAAGAACCTTTTTTCTTCTGGCTCTTTTTGCAACTGAATTTACTGATCTTGGCATTTCTTTAATTGTTTTTTGTAGTAGGCGGTCAAAAATGACACTTGCTAAATAATTTTGCCTAACTCCAGGGTTTATAAATTGTTTTAACCGATTAAAACAACATTACTTTAACCGTAACATTGTTTTAATGTTATCCTCATCATTCTTGTGTACTAAAGTATCATGAGTTAACTTAAGCTTACGCTTTTTAGATTTTTTCGTCAATATATGACTCTTAAAAGCGTGCTTTCTCTTAATCTTACCAGTGCCAGTTAGTTTGAAACGTTTCTTAGCACTCGATTTTGTTTTCATTTTAGGCATTTTCTCCTAGATTTAATTTACGTTTCGCTTATTATCGTTTTGCTGAATCAACAGCTTTTTTACTTCTTTTTTGGTGCAATGAACATAATCATACGCTTACCTTCAAGCTTAGGCATTTGTTCTACTTTACCATATTCCTCTAAATCTTGAGCCAATCTTAATAATAAGATTTGTCCTTGCTCTTTGAATACTATTGAACGTCCTTTAAAGAATACAAAAGCTTTTAGTTTTGCACCGTCCTTTAAGAACTTTTCGGCATGCTTCTTTTTAAAATCGTAGTCATGGTCATCTGTATTTGGACCAAAACGAATTTCTTTTACAACTACTTTAGTTGCTTTAGACTTTAACGCCTTTTCTCGTTTCTTTTGTTCGTAAAGAAACTTTTTATAATCCATTACCTTACAAACAGGAGGGTTCGCATTTGGCGAAATCTCTACAAGATCTAAACCTTGTTCATCAGCAATGGATAATGCTTTTTTTATTGGGTAAACTCCCACTTCTACATTGTCGCCAACGATTCTTACTTCTTCAGATCTAATTTTTGAATTTATACGGTGCTTATCCTCTTGGGTTACACGTCTGTTGTAATTCTTTCTGTTTCTACGTATTGCTATGGTTTCTGTATTTTAATTAAACATTATTTATTTAAAAGTTTTTAAACTTTTATTGACTTTATCTTTTATAATTTTTACAAAATCTTCTACAGTAATTGTGCCAAGGTCTTCACCACCATGTTGACGTACAGTTATTGTATTATCTTTTTCTTCTTGCTCACCAACAATAATCATAAACGGAAGCTTCTGTATTTCAGCTTCACGAATTTTCTTACCTACAGTTTCATTTCTGTTGTCTGCAAGGGCGCGAATTTCGTCATTTTCTAGCAAATTTAAAACTTTTTCCGCGTATTTTTCATATTTCTCACTAATTGATATAATAATAGCTTGTTCTGGCATTAACCATAACGGAAAATTTCCACCTGTATGCTCTAATAAAATTGCTACAAATCGTTCCATACTTCCAAAAGGTGCACGATGAATCATAACAGGTCTGTGCATCTCGTTATCACTACCCTTGTAAGTTAAATCGAAGCGTTCAGGTAAGTTGTAATCTACCTGTATAGTTCCTAGTTGCCATTGACGACCAAGAGCATCTTTAACCATAAAATCTAATTTAGGGCCATAAAAAGCAGCTTCGCCAGTTTCGACAACATAATTTAACCCTTTGTCAATAGCTGCATTCAATATAGCTTGCTCTGCTTTTTCCCAATTTTCATCACTTCCAATGTACTTCTCTGGTTTTTCGGGATCTCTTAAAGATACTTGAGCTGTAAAGTTCTCGAATCCTAATGAACCAAAAACATATAATACTAAATCAATAACTTCTTTAAATTCTGAATCTAGCTGATCTGGTGTACAGAAAATATGAGCATCATCTTGAGTAAACCCTCTCACTCGAGTCAGTCCATGCAATTCCCCGCTCTGTTCATAGCGATATACAGTGCCAAATTCAGCAAATCGTTTAGGTAATTCTTTATATGAAAAAGGTTTGCTATTGTATATCTCACAATGGTGAGGGCAATTCATAGGTTTTAATAAGAATTCTTCACCATCGGAAGGAGTTGTTATTGGTTGAAAACTATCTTCACCATATTTGGCATAATGACCAGAAGTAACATATAGTTCTTTTTGACCAATATGAGGTGTGACTACCATTTCATAACCTGCCTTTTTTTGAGCTAATTTTAAAAAGTTTTCCAAACGCTCACGTAAAGCAGCACCTTTTGGTAACCAAAGAGGTAAACCTTGACCTACTTTTTGAGAAAACGTAAACAATTCTAATTCTTTACCAAGCTTTCGATGATCACGTTTTTTTGCTTCTTCTAATAAATGAAGATACTCTGTAAGTTCCTTTTGCTTAGGGAATGAAATACCATAAACTCTGGTAAGTTGTTTATTGTTTTCATCACCTTTATAATAAGCACCAGCAACACTTATTATTTTTACAGCTTTTATAATACCTGTATTTGGAATATGCCCACCACGACATAAATCTGTGAAAGTTGAATGGTCACAGAAAGAAATTGTGCCATCTTCTAAGTTTTCAATCAGATCGACTTTATAATTGTTTTTACCTTTATAATAAGATAGAGCTTCTGCTTTAGAAACATCACGCATTTTAAAGTCGTGCTTGCCTCGTGCAATCTCAATCATTTTAGTTTCAATCTGCTTAAAATCTTTTTCAGAAATTGTGCCATCAGCTAAATCAACATCATAATAAAAACCATTTTCAATTGCTGGACCAACCCAAAGCTTAACACCAGGATACAATTCCTCTAGAGCCTGAGCTAAAACGTGAGCAGAAGAATGCCAAAATGCTTTCTTCCCAGCATCATCTCTAAATGTATATAAAGTAAGACTCCCATCTGTGGTCAATAGAGTGTTAGTTTCAACAACGTTATCATTGAATTTTGCTGAAATAACATTACGAGCAAATCCCTCGCTGATATCAACAGCCACTTCATAAGGCGTCACATCTTTATTAAAAGATCTAACCGAACCGTCAGGTAGAGTAATTTTTATCATTATATAGTATAAATTTTAGCCTACAAAGATATACCTATATATATAATAGACAAAGTGAAGTTTCTATTTAATATTAATGGTATTTGACTTTTGCTTTTAGAGAGCAAAACTGCGGACTATCCGCTAATATCTTTTGCTTTATGCGAAAGGACACTGCTGCTAGCGCTACGAAGCCCAACCTAAAGACTTGTGATAAATAAAGTATTCAAGAAATAAAGGTATTTAAACAATAATGAATTACAGTAGTATATTATTTGATTCGATTTCAATAAATATTTGGTTATAATTCCTTCATAATAAGCTTATTAAAAAGGTATTAGAAATAAAGTAAAAAAAGTTGTTGTAGGATTAAAAAGGAGTTATATATTTGCGCCCTCTTAATGGCGATATAGAGTCAAAGAGGGTAGT
>NZ_CANMCZ010000002.1 GCF_947496485.1 uncultured Winogradskyella sp. | reverse complement strand
CAGTCAGCATTTTTTGTCTAATTTTTCTAAAGAATTTTATCATTGGTTAATGGTTGGTTATAATGAAGCACAACGGTCTCGTATAACCGTCAGTTACGGGTTAAATTAGCTTTTTTTTCGGTTAAGTACTGACTTTAGCAATTCCAAGTGGATTCGGACGTAGTCGAATCCGCCGTAATTGCGGTTATACATTGTTGTGCTTTCGTTATTTATTAAAAGTATCTTTAAATTATTTATTCGTTAGCAATTCTAATGTTAGAGTCAAAATTTCATTTAACTTGTTATAATTTGCAATAAGGTCTTCATTATAAATCATTCTGCTTATTATTAAATTCTCAAATTCTTGATCCTCTAACATTTTCAAATTATCATTTTTATAAATTTTGGAATTGCCTATTTGCGGGTTTTGATTGAAAAAACCAATCATGCCATTTCTGTAGTTATAAGCTTTATTCAAATAAGGTATGAAAAAATCGTTTAAATCTTGATTAGCAATCCGTTCGCGTTCAGAAACATGTTTGTACATCGTATTTAATTCGTAAATGGATTGTCTTAGAGAATCGGAATCAATCAATGCTAAGTCTCCATTCTCTCTACCTTCAATAAGAGTGTTCATATTTAAGTTTAAATGGTAATCATAAATATTTACACTTACTAAGCTATCAATTTTTCTATCTATATCTTTTGTGTTTTCAGTTCCAATAATTGAAATTAAATCTTCTGTTACCTTAAGATGAGATTGATATTTCTGTAAGTTTTCATTAACGTTTAGAATATTACCTTCCACTTGTGATTTCATTTGCTCAATAAAATTATCAGCACGAATATTTTCTAACCTTTTAATATTCCAATTGTTTATTTGAAGTGCTAATAAAATTCCGATTATAACAAGAATGATTTCCCCAATGGCGTATTTAAAATACTTTCCAGTCTTTCCTTCTGAAAGTAAATTTTGTCTTATTCTTCTAAAGAATTTTATCATTGGTTAGCGGTTTCTGATAATGAAGCACAACGGTCTCGGCTATGAGTAGTTGCGTGGTTTAGCACTTAACTTTGCAAGTACACACCAAGTTGGAAATTCCGCAGGAATTTCCAAAGTAGGCGAGAAAAAGCAATTACTTATAGCCATTGTTGTAAACAGTTATTTTTTATTTTCATTTATTGAATATTCCGTGTATTTGTCATAAGCCATTAAGTCAAAAACTTTTGATTGACCGGTTTTTAACCATCTTTTGTAAATCAGCTTTCCATTCATATACACGTAAAGTTCATTGTCCCTTGTTTCTTTAGTAAATACCATAATACCATAAATCCAATTTAACAACCGCAATACATATCAATTTCCGTATTGTTTTCAGTTTCTTTAATTTCAAAATAGCAACCAGCTCCATCGTCAGTCGGTCCAAATTTGGTTTTCTCCGAATTCCATCCGTGTTCTATGTCCATTGGCGAACTTTTAAAAATTAATTCAACCCATTGGATTAAGCTTTTTTTGTTGGTTTTCGGTAAAGTCAGTTTTGTTGTTATTCCGCCAGCTTCTCTACATTGTTCTTCCGAGTATACAATTCCATTTTCAAATTTTTGGTTAAAAGCGCAAATGCTAAAATCAGGATAGTCATACTTTTTAACTTCTAATTTTTCAGATTCCGTTTTATAGTTCCGATTTAGATATAGGTATGTCACGTCTTGCGTATAATTCGTCTTTTTCAATTCCGCATTCAGTTCCTCAACATTTGGTTTTTTCAGCTCAAAATCTTGTGCGTTACCGAAAATTGGTAAAATCAGAAATATTAATATTGCGAATCTCGATTTCATAATTGTTTACAACGTGTTTGTGTATGGTTAGTTGCGTGTTTCAGCAACTAATTTAGTAAACAAAAACGAACGCGAGAAAATTCCGAAGGAATTTTCCAAATAAGCACTTGCCAAAGCAATTAATTATACACGGTGTTATGTGCTGGCTTTCTAGGCTACTATTTCTTAAGTGAATCAGTATCGTTTATCAATTTCTTAATGAAACTGAAATCAGCTTCTTCAGAGTCATTCTTTTCTTTTTTGTTAACCAAGTAAATAATTTTTTTATATAGTAAATCACTTAAGTTGTTTAATCCAGATTGGTATTCGGTATCTGTTATTTCAACATCAAAGTCTGGAAATGAAAGTTTAAATCCATTAGTTGAATCGAAACTTATGTTTAATATTATTTCTTCGTTTAATATTATTGGGGAATAATCTTTAGAATGGATTTCCTTTATAGATTGGTCAAATTCATAAGCTTTTAATTCTTCACGGAAAATAGTTTTCTTTGAAACTCTGCCAGAATTTAATTCTCTAGTATGAATTATTGAACTTTCAAGTTGTCCAATATCTTCTTTACTAAGTTCTTGAATTGGAAGTAACTTTTTCTTTTGGTCATTAGCAATTTTTGGAACAAATACTTTACTGAAATTCTCAGTGTCATAATATCCAACTTTATAATGAGAGTTACGAGATTTGATTTTTGTTAAAGGTCTAAAAATTTGATTAATTTCTTCTTTTGAGTAACCTTCTTTCAAAACCTTAATATCCTCATCTTTTAGTGGGTTTGTGAAAATGTTTTCATGATATTTTTTAATGATATTAGATTTCAGAGCAACAATTTTTTCGTCTTCTCCAGGTCTGCCAATAAAATCATTAGCTATTGAAAATTTAAAACTACCATAAGAAGAACCGGTTACTAATGGATTTGTTAGTCTTTCAAATTCTTTTCCTGCTTCTTCTGAATAATCTAAATCACTAGTAATTCTTTTAAATGTCGAAGAAGCATAGGATTTTAGAGATTTTAAAAAATTACTACTAAAATCTCTAATCATATCTAGACTAACTGAACCACCAAAAGAACCAATTGAAGGTTCTAATACATAATGAATACTTTTTTGACGTAGTATACTTAAATAGTTATATTCAGAACTCGCTACAGTTTGGGACATGTTCTTTAGAGAAATTGCAATTTCTAAAGCGTCATTTAATTGGCTTTTTATTAATTCATCTTTACAGTTAAGCAAACCAAAAAATATAAATTCTTGTGCTTTATCAATTAACCCAGCTTTTAAATTTAGAAATGCAGCACTTCTAATTAAAACACTTCTTGTTGGTTCATGCTCTGGTTTGTCAAAATAGAATTCAGCAACTTGGCTTTCTAAATTTGCAGCTTTGGTAAATAGCTCAAATGCAGAAGAATGATTGTTCTCAATTGCAGCTTGTTTAGCCTTAAATGAAAAATCCATCGCTTGTTGATGTATTAATTTTGGTTTCATTTATGCGTTTCCTTAACGGTTTTTGGTTGACTAAATAAAGATACAATAACAGATGATGATTTATCTTTTTTACCACCTCTGTTTATTTGAGCATGTTTTATTTTTATTCTATTTTTTAATGTATTTGTAGCTGATTCTTTAAGTATTCCAGAAACTTCAACATAATGAAAGTCGTCCAAAAAATTTAAATCATCATCATCAGGTTCATTCTCTTTAAATCTATAATCAACTCCATCACCAATTTCAGATTGTTCCACATATCCATAGTTAGACAAGACTGACATTACGAAAAAGGCTAATGCAACTCCTCCATGATTTGCCATATCAATTTCTTCTTTCATAGCAGCTTTGGAAAAGTCAGAATCCCATTCCAATATTGCTTCTTCCTCTTTTTTGTCAATTAAGAAGTTAATTTTTGCAGTTGAATCTTTATGAAATTTATCTAAAGCAACAGCAGCCCATTGGTTTCCAACAATAATTTGTTCTTTTGTTGGTCCTGTTAAGGTTGTTAATGTCTGATTTAGATTGTATTTGTTCATTTAAGCACAACGCCTTTTTAAGTTTTTAAATATACTTATTTAATTTTCTTTTTTTAATAACTTTTAAACTAGAATATTTTACCAAAGGTTTTTGTTAGTCGATTTGGCCAGCTTGCACATAACACATAAATATACGAAATTAAATATACGCAATACAATATTCAATAATTTTCAAACTATGCTTTAAAACAGGGATTTTAAACTAATAATTGTATTCGTATTTTATATATCAAAAGCTTGTATTGCGTATATTTACTAAAATTATGATATACAGAAAACGAATAGTATTATGGAGTTGAATAAATATACGTTTCTACCAGGTGTTCACAATACTAAAAATGTGATATGGATAAATTTTGAATATACTTTAGAGTTAAAATATAACTTAAGACAGCGGTTCCCTTCAGCAAAGTGGAGTCAAAGTCAAAAATGCTGGTATTTGCCAGACCTTGCTTCAGTGCGATCTGCTTTGGGTCTAAGCCAAATTGAAATAGGACGTAAGCTCATAGAGAATATACATGTAATAAATCATAAGGCTTTTACTGATTTTATAAATCAATTGCAGCTAAAAGCATATAGTCCTAATACCATAAGAATGTATTTGTCAGAGTTCGCCCATTTGCTCATAATTCTTAAGAACCATAGTGTTGATGATTTAGATGAAAAGCGTATAAAAGATTACTTTCTTTACTGTGTTAAAACTCTAAAAATGAGTGAACGCAAAATGAATGGCAAAATAAATGCTATTAAGTTTTATTTCGAAAAAGTGAGACATCAACCTCAAATGTTTTTTGATATTCCTAGACCTAAAAAGCCAGTTGCTTTACCAAAAGTATTAAGCAAACCTGAAATAAAACGCATATTTGATCAAGTACAAAATCCAAAGCATTTATTAATGCTTAAACTATGTTATGGTATGGGTTTGCGTGTTAGTGAGATTGTAAATATAAGAGTGGAGCATATAGATAGTGAAAGAATGCAAGTATTAATTGCAGGTGCAAAAGGTAAAAAGGATAGATATGTTAATCTACCAGAAAGTGCTCTTAATGCTTTAAGAGAATATTATAAAGAAAATAGACCTAAAGATTGGTTGTTTCCGGGTCAATATAGTGGCGCGTACAGTCCAAGAAGTGTACAAGCTATTTTTAAAAGAGCTATGACTAAAGCAGGTGTAAAAAAGAAAATTGGTGTACATGGTTTACGCCATAGTTATGCAACTCATCTTTTAGAAAGCGGTGCAGATATGCGATTTATACAAAAACTGTTAGGTCATTATAGTATTAAAACGACATCAATTTATACACATGTTTCTAAATCTAGTATTACAGCAATAAAAAGCCCTTTAGATACACTTTAAATAAACTGCAATAAAAAAGAGGGCAGAAGCCCTCTATATATTTTATATATCATTTAATGTTAGTCTGCTGTCTCTTCCATAGTATGATATACATTCTGTACATCATCATCTTCTTCAAGCTTTTCTATGAGTTTTTCTACATCTTCCACTTGTTCTGGAGTCAGTTTCTTTGTCACTTGTGGTATGCGCTCAAACCCAGAAGAAATAATCTCAATTTTATTCTCTTCTAAATAAGCTTGTATTTTACCAAAGCTCTCAAATGGTGCATAAATCATTATACTAGTTTCTTCATTGCCATCAGCATCTTCATCAGTGTCTTCAAAAATTTCTTCTACACCAAAATCAATCAGTTCTAGTTCTAATTCTTCCAAATCAAAGTCATTATCCTTAATTTTAAAATTACAGGTATGATCAAACATAAAAACAACTGAACCAGAAGTACCTAAACTTCCATCTGTTTTATTAAAATAAGAACGAACATTGGCAACAGTGCGTGTGTTATTGTCTGTGGCCGTTTCAATAAGTATAGCTATACCATGCTGTGCATAACCTTCAAAAATGACTTCTTTATAATCTCCTTGTCCTTTTTCACTCGCTTTCTTAATAGCACGTTCTACATTATCCTTTGGCATGTTTACAGATTTGGCATTCTGTATGACAGCACGTAGGCGAGAGTTACTATCAGGATCTGGACCACCTTCTTTTACAGCCATTACAATATCTTTACCTATACGAGTAAAGGCTTTGCTCATGGCAGACCAACGTTTCATTTTTCTTGCTTTTCTAAATTCAAAAGCTCTTCCCATAGTATGTGTATTTTAGTTTGGGTAAATTTAAATAAATATGTGTTTTTACAAAAGTCTATTCGTCGGCTTCGACAATGGCTTCAATAGCTTCGGCTAATTTAAAATCTTTGTTGGTAACACCATCTGCATCGTGTGTGGATAACGAAATTTTTAAAACATTATACACATTGCTCCAATTTGGATGATGATTTTGTGCTTCGCACTCAAAAGCAATTCTGCTCATAGCACTAAAGCAATCTTTAAAATTATCAAACTCTAATTCCACATGTATGGCATTATCGTAATAATCCCATTCTGGAAAGTGTAATAATTTCTTTTCTATTGTAGATTCGTCTAATTTCATAATATAATATTGATTAGTGGAAAATTAAGAAATAATAAGAATTATGCCAAGCTTATTTCTGAAGTTCTTCCAAAACTTTCTGACTTGTAATTTGAAGATGTTTTGGCAATTTGTTAAACTTCGGAAGTACTGCTAAATAGCGATCATCATTGGTAGTAAAAACGTGTTTTAGCTGCACTTTTTCTTTAGATACAAACGACACAATGCTTTTTATAAATTCATCGTGGTGAACTAAATCTGTACTGCCCAGATGAAAAACACCATATTTATTCCGGTTAATGATATAATGAATTTGTTGTGTTACTTTTTTGTCTAGAGTAACATTCATTATAAGATTAGGGAAGATTTCTACCGATGCGTTTTCAGAAATTAACTGTTTTATTTCCTGAATCCTTGGACAATTAACACCAAATACCATCGGAAGTCTTATAATAGCCACTTGTTTTTTGGGCAAGCGTAATAAAAGATTCTCTATCTTAATTTTAAAATGCCCATAAACACTATGACTTAAAGTTTTATCGAGCTCATAACTTGGGTATTTGCTATACGCATCAAAGGCATTTGCAGACGATAGAAAAATAATTTTACAGCCTGTTTCTAAAACATATTCTGCAATATGTTGATGGGCAATAGTCTGCGCATGAAAGTCGCCACGGAGTGCAGAAATAATAACGGAAGGTTTGCAAGCTTCTAAAATTTCATAAACATCATCTTCCTCAACATTGTATTGAAAAAACTGTTTATTATTTTCATACGCTGCCCGAGGTGTACGATACGTTCCAAAAGTTCTAAAATAAGGGCCTAATTCTTTATAAATAGAATGCCCAATATAACCACTGGCTCCAAGTATAAGTATGCGATGTTTTTGTTCTCCGTACTTCATTAATCTTCCTAACGCAAATAATAGCTATTTAGCCTTTATAGAATGGTAATTTTACAACTGTAGCAGGTATTGCTTTTTTACGAACCTGAATGTTTATTTTGCTATCAACTTTAGAGAAGACTTTAGGTACATAACCTAAACCAATTCCTACTCCTAAACTTGGACTCATGGTACCAGAAGTTACATTCCCTATAGTTTTTCCACTACTATCAACGATATCGTAACCTTGTCGTGGAATACCACGATCGTCTAACTTAAAAGCTACCAGTTTTCGCTCTGGTGTACGCTCTTTTTCGGCTTGTAATGCTTCACTATTTGTAAACGCTTTATTGAATTTACAAACCCAACCTAGACCAGCTTCAATTGGCGAAGTGGTATCATCAATATCATTACCATACAAACAATAACCCATTTCTAAACGTAATGTGTCTCTTGCTGCTAAACCAATAGGTTTAATACCATAATCTGATCCTGCTTCGAATACTTTATCCCAAATTTGTTTCACTTCAGAATTTTTACAGTAAATCTCAAAGCCACCACTACCAGTATAACCTGTAGCAGAGATAATAACACGTTCAATACCAGCAAAATCTCCTACCACAAAATTGTAGAATTTTATATCAGCTAAATCATGACTAGACAAAGATTGCATAGCTTCAACCGCTTTTGGACCTTGTATGGCTAATAATGAATAAGCTTCACTTAAGTCGCGCATGTCTGCTCCAACATCGTTTTTAGATGAAATCCAATTCCAGTCTTTTTCAATATTACTTGCATTAACCACTAGTAGATAAGTTTGATCTTTAATTTTATAGATAATTAAATCATCTACAATACCACCATCATCATTTGGTAAGCAACTATATTGTGCTTTGCCAATTTCTAATTTAGACGCATCATTACTAGACACTTTTTGTATTAATTCTAAAGCATTAGGGCCTTCAATTAAAAATTCACCCATGTGAGAGACATCAAAGACACCTACCGCTTTTCTTACAGTTTCGTGCTCTGCATTAACGCCTTCGTATTGTACAGGCATATTATAACCAGCAAAGGGAACCATTTTAGCACCAAGTGCTATGTGCGCAGAGGATAAGGCAGTGTCTTTCATTAATAACGATTTTTAATTTTTAAGATGTGCAAAATTACATAAATTTTGTGGCTTATACTCTAACTCATAAAAAGTGATTTATGTTTTTAAAAGATATGCATTTAACATTAATTACTATAAATAGTAGCAATAAATAGCTATAATTAATAGTATTTTTGAATTTTAAAATTCAAACAAAAATTTATCCCAAATTGTCATTTCAAAGAATTCAAGAAAAGCTTAAGATTTTAGCAGATGCGGCTAAATACGACGTATCATGTTCCTCAAGTGGAAGTAAACGCGCTAACACTAATAAAGGATTAGGAGATGCCACTGGTATGGGTATTTGTCATTCGTATACAGAGGATGGTCGCTGTGTTTCTCTATTAAAAATTTTACTAACCAACTATTGCATTTTCGATTGCGCTTATTGTGTGACGAGAAAAAGTAACGACATTAAGCGTGCTGCTTTTAAAGTACAGGAGGTAGTTGATTTAACCATCAATTTCTACAGACGAAATTATATCGAAGGTTTATTTCTCAGTTCTGGTATTTTTAAGAATGCCGATTACACCATGGAGCGTTTAGTGGCTGTTGCAAAAAAATTGAGGTTAGAAGAAAACTTTAATGGCTACATTCATCTTAAGTCTATTCCAGGAGCATCAGACGAGTTGATGCGAGAAGCGGGTTTGTATGCCGATCGGCTGAGTGTAAATATTGAAATTCCTACAGAATCTGGTCTAAAAAAATTAGCTCCAGATAAAAAGCGTGAAGATTTCATAAAGCCCATGGTAAAGGTGAAAAATGAAATCATTCAGTACAAATCTGAAAAAAAAATTATTAAAAGTACACCAAAGTATGCTCCAGCTGGTCAGAGCACTCAAATGATTATTGGAGCTAGTGGTGAAAATGATTTTCAGATTATGCAAACCTCTAATCATTTTTACAAGAATTATAATCTAAAGCGTGTATATTATTCTGGCTATGTTCCGATAAGTTATGATGAGAGATTGCCGAAAATAGGGAGTGATGTTCCCATGCTACGTGAAAACAGATTATACCAAACCGATTGGTTAATGCGGTTTTATGGTTTTAATGTCAATGAAATATTAAATGATAAGCATCAGAATTTAGATTTGGATATCGACCCTAAGTTAAGCTGGGCCTTGCGCAATCTCCATGAGTTTCCTATCGATATTAATACCGCTGATAAACGCATGCTTGCCAGAGTACCAGGATTAGGCATGCAGTCGGTCTATAAGATTTTGAACGCTAGACGATTTAGAAAATTAAATTGGGAACACCTAAAGAAAATCGGAATCGCACTAAACAGAGCGCAATATTTTATACTATGTGATAGCAACCAGTTTGAAACAAGAGATTTAACCTCTGAAAAAATTAAAGGTTTTATTCTACAGAATTCTACGAGCAAATACCGAAAAAGTTTAAGCAATCAGTTGAGTTTATTTGGGTAGATGCAAAAGAAGAATTTAATATACGATGGAACTTTTGATGGATTCTTAAGCGCAGTTTTTTATGTTTTTGAGCATAAAATAGGTGACGTTAGTATTAGAAATGGATTTGATGTTCAGGAAACTATGTTTTCCGAAAATGAAACCATCATGAGTGAAGAGGCTAAAGCAAATCGTGTGTGGAAAGGCCTAAAATCAAAGCTATCAGCTCAAGGAAGTTATCACATATATTATGCATTTCTAAGCGAAAAGCCTGGTGTCGAAAATGTATTACTCGATTATATCCGCTATGCATTTGAAAACACAAATGCAGATAAAGATTACTCACATCCTTCAGTTTTAAAAATTGCTCAAATTGCTAAAATGGTAGGTCGAGAAAAGCATCGCATGGAAGCATTTGTGCGTTTTAGGCTGACAAAAGATGGTATCTATTTTGCCAGTATAGAACCAGATTTTAATGTATTGCCAATAATTCTGAAACATTTTAAACGTCGCTATGCTGACCAAAAATGGGTCATTTATGATATAAAACGTCACTATGGCTTATTCTATGATTTAGATACCGTTGATATTATCAATATGGATTTTCCAGCAAATTTTGATTTTACTAAAACCAATTCTGATTATTTTGCTGACCAAGAGTTTGAATTTCAAAAGCTATGGAAAGATTATTTTAAGGCTACAAATATAAAATCCAGAAAAAACATGAAGCTACACGTGCGTCATGTACCAAAACGCTATTGGAAATATCTTAGCGAAAAACAACCTGATTAAAATTTAGAGCTTATCTACATATGCTTTAGACCAAGTTTCAATACGCGGACCAAAACATTCTAAAATTGCATCAACACCAATAACACTACCTTTTGCTAATCGCCCTAAAATGGCCAGATTAAGCTTATCTACGTTTTCTTGCGTCACAACATAACCGTCTTCAGTCGTTTCGATACCGAGTTTAGAATGAATAGGTTGAATAACATCGTCTTGAAGCAATGTTTTTATAATTTTCGATTTAACATTTAGCAATTTCGGTGCATCCAAAACGCTATTAATCATAACCGTTGTTGTTATAGTCTGGTTTTTATTATTGGTCAATTTCCAACCGTTATCGCTCAATTCTATTTCTGGATCTTTAGTGAAATCTAAACTCAAGATATCAGCATCTACTAAAGCAAGTATTTGTTGCATACTTTCAACTGGTGGTCCATAAGAAAAGCGTTTACTGCGTTCATCTAAATTAATAACAGATTCTACTATTTCATCTTTTACTTTAGCATGAGAAAAAGACTTATACAGAGATGGCTGACAATGACGCCAAACCTGCCAAACACAATAATCTAAGCTAGCAGGAGACTTGCCCAGTGCCATTGCAATGTAATTTTCAATGAGCTCATAAGTAGTAACACTTTGATCCTGCAATAATAAATGATCGTATGCTTCTGAGTCTAGAAATTTGAAAATAATATGTTCAATCTCTGAGGAATTATATTCATGCTTAACGGCCTTTTCTTTTAAATCAATAAATACACGAGCTGCAATTTTTGCGATTGGTTCTATTAGAAAGGAGATGTCGTTAACAGTAGATTTTTTCTGCGCTACAGCTTGTACTATAGTGCTAAATGTGTTTAATTCGCTGGTTGTAGGTTTATAAAGATTATCAATATGTTCATTAATGGGTTTTGGTCCTAATGGTAAACCATCTAAAGAAAACGGAATCAGCTTTAAGTTTTGCTGATTTACCTTATAATAAACACTTTTTAAGGTTGTATTGTCTACAACTTTAAAGTTACCAAAATCATTAATGGCGAGGTAGCGCATCGCATCAATCATGGCTAGGCCAAAGCCTCTAATACCAATAGTAATATTGGTTTTGTTTCTTAGTTCTGCAAATTGTTTAACAGGGTAGAGGTCTTCAAAAACATACAATGATTTTTTGTTTTTGGCATAAGATGTCCATTCTGCTAATTGATCAGACACCTTAGTTAGTTGGTGACCTATAGTTAAAAGCACATCGTCAAAATATAATGTATCATCACCTACTTGTATTGAACATAAGTTGTTCTCAAAATTTATCTGCTTTACTTTTTGATTAATAGTTTTAAAAGAATCAAGCCTTTGAAGTGCGTTTCGCAACGTTTCAAAGCGATCTTTGAGATATTTTCCCAATTGATTTCTTGGTGGAAATACATCAGGTACCATAGAAGTTTGTGAAAAGTCAGCCCATTCGTGGTAAGATGGAAATTCGTCTATGCCTATGTTAGCATAGTTGATTCTTGGTCTTAATTTTAAGCCTTCTAAAGCGCGCTCAGTAATGTTCATCCAATTAGAGTCAGGTTGATCTGTAAACCAGACTGATCCTGAGCCAGGCTCGTTAGATTCTTCAAAAACGTAAATTTCTATTTCATTATTAGAAAGTGATAGCGCTTGTATCAGCATTTCTAGCGCATATAAACCACGTGGTCCTAAGCCAATAATAGCAATCTTATTCATAAATCCGAAGATAAAAAAACCACCCTATAAAAAGGTGGTCTATACATTAAATATTTGTTTCAATTATTAGAATTGATATCTAACACCAAGGGCAATATCAAAATCTAAATCATCTCTATAATCTCCAAAACCAAATTCTGGTCTAAAATCTAAAGAAAGTAGTAATGGAAAATCAAAACTGTATTCAATACCAATATCTCCAGCTGCAAATATAAAGGTTTCACTATCGATATTGCTGTTGTCAAAACTAACAGATCCAACACCACCACCAACACCAGCATACCAATTAAAGTCTCCATCTAATTGCCAAACCCATTGGTAGAGACCAGTAAGTTGGAAAGCATTTATAGAACTTCTACTTCTCCATCCTAAATCTACTTCTAATCGATTATTGTCACCAAGAGCACGTTGATATGATATTTCTGTTCCTAAACCATCATTATCACCAATTCTTAAACCAATAGCATTGTCTGCTATATTTTGTGCATTCATAAATGCAAAACTTGCAAAAACTGCAAAACTTGTTAAAATTAATTTTTTCATTGTATTACGTTTTTTATTGATTTCAATATTGTTTGCAAAAATAACGCCAAAACATATTTTATATTAGATTTCTTTATAGTTTTATAAACATATTTATCCACCTTAATGAGTCATAATAAAGCTTTAAATCATTTAAAAACCAATCTAAAAGGTGAACTTTGCGATGATGACTTAATGTTAAAACTCTATGCTACAGATGCTTCTGTGTATAGAAAATTACCTTTGGCTGTTGCTTTGCCTAAAGATAGGCAAGATATTAAGCTATTAATTGAGTTTGCAAAAACCAATAATACATCTTTGATACCACGAACAGCAGGTACGTCTTTGGCAGGTCAATGTGTTGGCGAAGGCATTGTGGTTGATGTTTCTAAATATTTTACAAGAATATTAGACATAAATGAATCTGAAAAAACTGTAACTGTTCAACCTGGTGTAGTAAGAGATGAGCTTAATAATTACCTAAAACCTTTTGGATTATTTTTTGGACCAAATACGTCAACCTCTAACCGTTGTATGATGGGCGGTATGGTTGGTAATAATTCTTCAGGTACAACATCAATTCAATATGGAGTGACTCGCGATAAGGTTTTGAGCTTAAAAACATTGTTGAGTGATGGAAGTGAAGTAGAATTCTCGAATTTGTCTATTGAAGCGTTTCAACAAAAATTAAGATTAGATAACCTTGAAGGAAAAATTTATCAGACCATATATAATGAATTAAAACCTGAAAGCGTTCAGAAACAGATACAAGATAATTTTCCAAAACCAGAAATACACAGAAGAAATACAGGTTATGCTATTGATGAATTGATTAAATCTGAAATTTTTTCAGATTCGGATTCTAAATTCAATATGTGCCAACTTTTGGCAGGAAGTGAAGGAACTCTTGCGTTTACAACTGAGATTACATTGCAATTAGATGCCTTGCCACCAGGTAAAAGTGCTATGGTTGCACTTCATTTTGAAAGTATTGAAAAGTGTTTAAAGTCCGTTACAACTGTGATGCAGCACAACTTGTATACTTGTGAAATGATGGATGATACCATTTTAAATCTTACTGAGCATAATAAAACACAGCAAGAAAATAGACAATTTATTAAAGGGCATCCTGCGGCCATTTTAATGTGCGAGTTAAAAGCTGGAACTGATGAAGCACTTCAATCTCAAATTGAAGGGTTTTTGCAAACGGTTGAAAACTCTAACATAAGCTATGCTTATCCTGTTTTAAAAAATGAAGCTATCGACAAAGCTTTGGAGTTGAGAAAAGCAGGTTTAGGTTTACTAGGTAATATTATAGGAGACAAAAAGGCAGTAGCTTGTATTGAAGATACAGCAGTAGCCTTAGACGATTTAGAAAGCTACATTACGGAATTTACAGCTTTAATGAAGTCCTACAATCAAAATGCAGTCTATTACGCACATGCTGGTGCAGGAGAACTGCACCTTAGACCAATATTAGATTTAAAACAATCTGAAGATGTAAAGCTCTTTAGAGAAATTACAACTGAGGTTTCCAAGTTAGTAAAGACTTATAAAGGCTCAATGTCTGGCGAACATGGTGATGGTATTGTGCGATCTGAGTTTATACCAATGATGATTGGTGATGCTCATTATGAAATTTTAAAGCGAATAAAATCAGCTTTTGATCCTGATACTATTTTTAATCCAGGGAAGATTGTAGCGTCTTATCCTATGGACAAAAATTTACGATATGAAGTTGATAGAGATGAACCAGAGATAGAGACACTTTTAGATTTTTCTAGCGCTCAGGGAATTTTGCGAGAAGCAGAAAAGTGTAATGGTTCTGGTGATTGTAGAAAATTACCAGAGTTTGGTGGAACAATGTGTCCAAGCTATAGAGCGACTCGAAATGAAAAAGATACCACGAGAGCAAGAGCAAACGCCTTACGTGAGTATTTAACCAATTCTGATAAAGCAAATAAGTTTAATCATGAAGAACTAAAAGATGTTTTCGACTTATGCTTAAGCTGTAAAGCTTGTGCTAGCGAATGTCCGAGTAGTGTTGATGTTGCAAGCTTAAAGGCTGAATTTCAGTACCAATATCAAAAAGCAAATGGTTTTAAGTTTAAGGATAAGTTTTTTGCCAATTCTACGAAGTATAATAAAATAGCTTCAAGCTTTCCTAAGCTTTTTAATGGATTGTTTCAGACTAAATTTATTTCTGGCTATATGAAGTTAGCTTTAGGTATCCATTCTAAGCGAAGCTTTCCAGAAATATCTAAACCTTTTTCTAAAATTGATTCGAAAGTTGAAACGGGAAATCAGAATATAAAAGCGATAAAAACGGTTTATTTATTTGTAGATGAATTCATTAATTATTTAGAATCTGATATTGCGCTAGACTCTAAACTATTACTTGATAAATTAAGATATAATGTATTTGTAATAAGTGATTTAGAAAGTGGAAGAAGTTTTTTGTCTAAAGGATTTTTAGAAGAAGCGAAAGTAATTGCTAATACCAACGTAAATTACTTTAAAGGAAAGTTAGATTCTGATAGTGTTTTAATCGGAATTGAACCTTCAGCGATACTCACATTTAAAGATGAATACCTAAGATTAGCAGACGATATAGATGCTGCAAAATCTATTGCTAAACATACATTTTTAATAGAAGAATTTATTCAGCAAGAAATTGAATTGGGTCATATTACCTCAGAGCAATTCACTAAAGAAGCAAAGTCTATTAAATTCCATGGCCATTGCCATCAAAAAGCATTATCAAACCAAAAATCTAGCTTTGATGTATTGAATCTACCTAAAAATTATAATGTAACAATCATTCCTAGTGGCTGCTGTGGCATGGCTGGTAGTTTTGGTTATGAAAAAGAACATTATGATATAAGTATGCAAATTGGTGAACAAACGTTGTTTCCTGCAATTAGAAAAGCTTCAGAAGACACTATAATTTCTGCAAACGGAACAAGTTGTAGACATCAAATAAAGGATGGTACAAGCAAAATAGCCAAGCATCCTATAACTATTCTAAAAGAAGCTTTAATTTGATTTCCTTTTTTCTAATAATACAATTACATTAGCATAAAATATTGTTTAATGGCAGGAAATTCCTTCGGAAAATTATTTAAGCTCACAACATTTGGTGAGTCTCATGGAGTCGCAATTGGTGGTGTTATCGAAGGTTGTCCTTCAGGATTAAAACTCGATTTAGAAGCTATTCAAAATGAATTAAATAGACGCAAACCTGGTCAGTCTAAAATTGTTACACAACGAAAAGAACCAGATACCGTAGAGTTCTATTCGGGTATTTTTGAAGGTGTAACAACAGGAACTCCAATTGGGTTTGCTATTCACAATACCAATCAAAAATCAAAGGATTACTCTCATATTAAGAACGTATATCGTCCGAGTCATGCGGACTATACTTACGACAAAAAATACGGTGTTAGAGATTACAGAGGTGGTGGACGAAGCTCTGCACGCGAAACTGCATCTAGAGTTGTTGCAGGCGCTATAGCAAAGCAACTGTTAGCTTCTATTAAAATAAATGCATTTACATCTTCTGTAGGTGATGTTTTTCTTGATAAACCATACCAAGATTTAGATTTTTCAAAGATAGAATCTAATGTTATTCGCTGTCCTGATGAAGCCACAGCAGAGCAGATGATTTCTAAAGTTCAAGAGATTAAAAAGCAAGGAGACACAATTGGCGGTACAATTACATGTGTATTACAAAATGTCCCTGTAGGTTTAGGCGAACCTGTTTTTGATAAATTACATGCAGAACTCGGAAAAGCAATGCTTTCTATAAATGCAGTAAAGGGATTTGAATACGGAAGTGGATTTTGTGGTGCAAGAATGAAAGGAAGTGAGCATAACGATTTGTTCAACGAAGATGGAAGTACAAAAACCAATTTATCGGGTGGAGTACAAGGAGGTATCAGTAATGGAATGGATATTTACTTTAGAGTTGCTTTTAAACCAGTCGCAACAGTGATTCAAAAACAAGATGCTTTAGATAGTTCTGGGAATATCGTAGAAATGCAAGGTAAAGGAAGACATGATCCTTGCGTAGTACCAAGAGCAGTGCCAATTGTTGAGGCTATGGCAGCATTGGTTTTAGCAGATTATGTTTTGTTGGATAGAGTTAGTAGATTATAATATGAGTCCAAAGGATTTTTTTAGAATTGTAATCAAACTCACCGCTTTATTCGTCATATGTTTTGGTATAGTGCCTGTTATGGCAAATCTGTTTTTTATAACAGGTTATGAATTCTCTATCGAGATGGCTATTGTATTATTGATTGTAATTATGATTTTTGTTCTATTTGTTATTGCTATCTTGAATAGGCCTGATAAAATAATAGGGTTTTTCAAATTAGATCAAGGATTCGATTCTGATAGTTTTAATTTTTCAAATGTAGAGTCTAAATATATCATTGAGATAGCTTGTGCAATTATTGGATTAATATTTATCTTATCAAGTACACCAAAAGTCTTATATGAAGCATTTATGTACTTTAAATATAATGTATCATATGAATCATCTGGACCATTTTCTTTAGACCTATATAATGAAAGGGAATTTTATATTGAAATTATTTTTCTCATTCTAGGCCTAATCGTTTTAAATTACAGAAAGTGGATTAGTGAAAAATTAGGATAGAATTTTATTGATTTTGACCCTAGAATACAAAAAGAAAAGAAAAAAAGGATGAAAAAACTAGCATTACATTGGAAAATTATTATTGGAATGGTTCTCGGAATCATTTTTGGTTTTATAATGAACTCCTTTTCAGGTCAGCAATTTGTAACGGATTGGATCGCACCTTTCGGAACCATATTTATTAATCTTCTGAAGCTAATTGCAGTTCCATTAATCTTAGCATCTTTAATCAAAGGAATTTCAGACTTAAAGGATATTTCTAAAATTAAAAGTATGGGCTTACGGACTATTGCCATTTATGTTGGGACAACAGTCGTAGCAATTGTCATTGGCTTATCTATAGTTAATTTTGTAAAACCAGGCACAGGTATGCCACAAGAAACCATCGAAAAGATTAAATTAAAATATGAAAATGATGCTGGTGTTACCGACAAATTAGCGAAAGCTACCGCACAAAAAGATGCTGGACCTTTACAAGCTTTGGTTGATATATTTCCTAGTAATATTTTTCAAGCTATGGGAGAAGCTAAAATGCTACAGGTTATCTGTTTTGCTTTATTAGTTGGTATATGCTTGCTACTTATTGGAGAAAAGAAAGCGAAACCATTAATAGACTTTTTTGATTCGCTTAATGAAGTCATAATGAAAATGGTGGATTTAATCATGCTCTTTGCTCCATATGCTGTCTTCGCTTTAATGGCAAATGTGATCATTGCATTTGATGATACCGAAATATTACTCAAATTAGTACAATATGCGTTATGTGTTGTTGGTGGTCTTATTTTAATGATTGGTTTCTATATGCTTTTGATAAAATTTGTTACCAAAAAATCACCACTTTGGTTTTTAAATAAGCTGAGTCCAGCACAATTATTAGCGTTTTCTACCAGTAGTAGTGCCGCAACATTACCTGTAACTATGGAACGCGTAGAAGAGCATTTGGGCGTAGATAAAGAAGTTTCTGGTTTTGTGCTACCTGTTGGTGCAACCGTTAATATGGATGGTACAAGTTTATATCAAGGTATTGCAGCTGTATTTATAATGCAAGTGATCTGGCCAGAAGGATTAACTTTTACGAATCAGTTAATTATTGTTTTAACAGCGCTTTTAGCTTCAATAGGTAGTGCTGCTGTGCCAAGTGCAGGTATGGTAATGTTGGTTATTGTGTTAGAATCAATTGGATTTCCTGCTGAGTTATTGCCAATTGGCTTAGCCTTAATTTTTGCAGTAGACAGGCCATTGGATATGTGCAGAACAGTAGTCAATGTTACTGGTGATGCCACAGTTTCTATGATTGTAGCCAAATCCCTTGGGAAGCTGCACGATGACCCTAAACCAAAAGAATGGGATGACAATTATGAGGCGGTGAAGTAAATTTTTCTTCTTCGCTAAAAGTTGTTAACTTTATTGAATTCTTAATAATCAACCAAAATTTATTAGAATGAACATATGCTTTATAATGTATCCTTGGGAGAATATTGATGCCGAAAATGATACAAGTCTTGCCTTAATAAAAGAATGTGTAAAACGAGGGCATGGAGTAGCCATGTGCACTCCAGCCAATCTCACTATTAGAGATAGTGTTACTAATGCCTTTTGTAATGTCATTGGTAGAATGGAAAAAGTGCCTTCTACTTTGAAATCCTTTTACAACAAAGCAAAACTAAGAGAAGAGATGTTGCCTTTGGCTGGTTTTGATGCTATTTTCTTTAGAGCAAATCCTCCACTAGATCCAATAATGCTAAATTTTCTTGATTCTGTAAAGGATGATGTCTTTATAGTGAATTCGTTACAAGGCATGCGAGAAGCTAATAATAAATTATATACAGCAGCTTTTGGTGATGCGCATAGCAATATCATACCGAACACGCATGTATCCAAAAATAAACGATATTTAGTACAGCAGATTAAAGAATCTAAAGCTGATAAGATGATTTTAAAGCCACTGAACGGTTTTGGTGGTTCCGGAGTGATTCTTATTGAAAAATCTGCTATGAATAATATTAATTCATTGCTAGATTTTTATATTACAAGTGGTGATGGTGAGTCTAATTATGTAATTCTACAAGATTATATTGAAGGTGCAGATCAAGGAGATGTCCGTATTTTACTCCTGAATGGTGAACCTGTTGGTGCCATGAGACGAATTCCAGGAAGTGATGATCATAGATCAAATGTTTCAGCAGGTGGTAGTATAGCTAAACATTCGTTAACAAAAGCAGAGAAAGCGCTTTGCAAACAAATAGGACCAAAATTAGTTAAAGACGGTTTATATTTTGTTGGTATAGATGTTATCGGAGGCAAATTAGTAGAAGTCAATGTGATGTCACCAGGTGGAATTACCTATATCAATAAAGTCTATAAAAATAAGACTAAAGTAGAGGAAAAGGTTATTGACTTTTTAGAAAGTAAAGTTTTAGATCAACTTCAAGCTTTTGATAGGCGTACTAGATTACGAAAAACAGTTGATGAGGCTTAGCCTGTTTTAGCAATAATTTAGAGAAAACAAAAAGACTATTTTCACAAAAAATGAAAACGACTCTTCTAAATTCATTATTAGTTTCAGTAGAATGGCTGAATGAAAATGATGAAGTTTCAAATCTAATTGTTTTAGATGCCACAATAAATAAGGTAATAGACAAGTCATCAATAAGATTACCTAAGGCTCGTTTTTTTGACATCAAGAAAAAATTTAGTGATGCATCTGCTCAATTTCCGAGTACACTTCCTAGTGCAGAACAATTTGAAAAAGAAGCTAGAGCGTTGGGAATCAATACTGATTCTATTATTGTAGTATACGATGACAAAGGCATTTATTCTAGTGCCAGAGCATGGTGGTTATTTAAAGCTTTTGGTTTTAAAAATATAGCAGTTTTAGATGGTGGATTACCAGAATGGCAAAAGCATAACTTTAGAGTGGAAAATTATAAAGATGAAATCTACACTCAAGGTAATTTTAAAGCAAAATATAATGACAGCTTAATGACAGATTTTATAGGTGTTAACGCATTAAGTAAAACTTCTGAAGCCTTAGTACTAGATGCACGTTCTGAAGCACGTTTTAAATGTCTGGTTGATGAACCAAGAGAAGGGTTAAGACGTGGTACAATTCCGAATTCAAAAAATTTACCCTATACATTATTATTCAATGGTTATAAATTAAAGACCAAAGAAGAACTTTCAATAATCTTTAATAACTTAGTAGAAGATAAGACTAAATTGGTGTTTAGCTGTGGATCTGGTATTACAGCTTGTATACTGGCTTTAGTTGCTTCAGTTTGTAATTATAATAATCTTATAGTCTATGATGGCTCATGGACAGAATATGGAACTTTAACTAAAAAAATAGATGAAAACAATAGATTGGACAAGAGATGAACTTGTAGCCTACATTTTGCTTTTTGCTGCTAATTCTGATTTTAAAGAAGATAACAAAGAGCGTAATGTCATTATTTCTAAAGTAGATATGGATACTTTTCAAGAAATACATGATGAGTTTGATAATGATAACGATTACCAAAGCATTAAAAAAATTATGGCAAGCTTAGAGCAACATAATTATGATAAAGATGATGTTGAACTGTTAATGGCAGATATTAAATCATTATTCTTCTCAGACGGAGAGTTCAATATTAATGAGCGCAATATGCTTAAATCTCTTAACCGATTATTTAAAACTTTATAATGGAAAGACTTTCAATAGATTCCATTATTTCTAAAATAGAATCAGAAGAGATTTTTCATACAGTTTCTGAAGATTACTCTTTCACCTTAAAAATAGATAAATACGTACCTTATGCATGTGCTGCTGTGCATGATGGTCACCAATTCAGAAGAGATCTTTGGGATAATTGTTTGCATACTGCATATGACAGATGGTACGAAGAAGATCCTGAAACAAAAAACATGGTCATTTCTCATCCTATTTTAATTGCTGGCTGCGACTCTAGATTCGAATATGATTTAAACAGAACTCCAGAGGAAGCAGTTTTTGAAACGGCTTGGGGAAAACAACTATGGAAACAGCCTTTATCAGAAGCAGAAAAAAAAGAAAGTCTCAAAAAACACACAAATTTCTATAAAGTCGTAGGCGCTTTAATTTCAAAACTCGAAGAAAAATTCGGAGTTTGTATAGTTTATGATATGCATAGTTATAATTGGCAACGCTGGGATAGGGAAGTACCAACTTGGAATTTAGGAACCTCTAATATAGATAATGAGCGTTTTGGAGAGCAAATAGAATCTTGGAGAAAAGCTTTGACTTCAATTAGATTACCTCATGGTATTAAGCAAACGGCGGAGATTAACAACACTTTTTATGGGAATGGATATTTTTTAAAATTCATTACCAATAACTTTAAAAATACTTTAGTTTTGGCAACCGAAATTGCTAAGGTGTATTGTGATGAATATAAGCAGATTAATTATCCTGAGGTAGTTGCAGCAGTAGAGCAACAATTACAAGCACTTTTGCCAAAACATGCTAACGAATTTTATACCAGGTTTAAAAACTAATGTCCCAAATAAAAACAACTGAAGAATTTCAAGATTTATTTGATATAGATAGTAATCTCAATCGATTAGTAAGAAATATTGAACTACTCAACTATGTCAACCCTTTAAATATAGCATCAGAAAGGAAGAAGTTTTATTCTTCTAAGTACAATTACGAACCAGAATTTAAATATCGAAAGATAAAATTCAATGGTTACAAATTACATCGCCTTTTTTTTTCACAACGTTTAGAACGCATAGAAGATGAAGATATAAGGCAATTATATGAAGATGTTATCTATGAATATTCAGGATTAATAGAATGTATTGAAACTATTGGTCATAGTAGAAAATTCTATTTCAATAGCTTAAAAAGCTTTGGAACACCGACTGAAAAGGATATTGAGAACGCTAAATTTATTTTGCGTTTTGATGACTCAGAGTTTAATGAGGAAATGCTACCAATGTATAATGCTGAAGAAGCAAGAAACTATTTTGATGACTTTTCTAAGCGATACAATTTTAAGTATAATATAAAGATCTCTAATAATCTCTCTGCTGCAGCAATGGTGCTAAATAACACCCAAACTTTGGTATTGAGAAAGAGCCATAAGTATAGCTTAAATCAGTTAAAAGTTTTAACCAATCACGAGATAGGTGTACATATGGTGACAACATTTAATGGATTAGAGCAACCTCTAAAAGTATTTTCAAACGGCTTACCAAACAATGTAGAAACACAAGAAGGATTAGCAGTTTATTCAGAATTTATGAGTGGCTGTTTAACGATTGAACGTTTAAAAGAACTAGCTTTTAGAGTTATTGCCGTAGATAGCTTACACAAAGGTTATAGTTTTTCTGATACGTTTCATTTATTACATAGTCAGCATAAACTCAATAGAGATAAAGCTTTTGTAATTACATTACGAGTACATAGAGGAGGTGGCTTTACTAAAGATCATCTGTATTTAAGAGGTTTACGAAACGTTTACAAATATGCGAAAGCAGGTGAAGATTTGGGTGTCCTACTAACTGGGAAAGTTACGATGCAGTATATACCAACCATAAAAAAAATGCAAAACCTTGGTCTGGCATTGCCTCCAAAGTATTTTACAGATGCTTATACTGAGAATAATAATTGCAATCCTAATTTGGATTTTATTTTAAAGAGTTTAAAATAGCAATATCTTTTGTTCTATGTGCAATCCAAGTGTCTTAGGATAAAACCTCAAAGCTAAATGTTCCGTCCATCATTTTCATTGATACTAAAAAGAGTTTAGACAATTCTCTTTTTAGAATTCGACTCATTCCTAACTAACTGAAGTTAGGGTCAAACTAACATCATCTTACTTTGAGGTTTGCATTACCAACTTGAGCTAAAACCATTAACTTAAAAGCTCACATCTAAAGTATCACAGATAAAAGCATAAAAAAACCAATACTGAGTGTATTGGTTTTTTGAGTAAGTATATATGCTGTTTCAGTGAGTTAGAGATTAACTCGTTTTCCTTTAGGATACTTTACAGAATAAGAATATTTTACTTTATCTGTCTCACCAGACTTTAAATTGAGAATCCATTTTAATAATCCTTTCTCTTTATCATAAACCGCAGTGCCTGTTTCTATGTCATCTATTTTAATATCTCTGTTTTGGCTCTTCGGAATGCGATCATAAAGTGAAAGTTGAATATCAGACTGTTTATTGTTTTTAATTTCAATCTCAAAACCTTTATGTACTATTTTGTTGTTGCCAATGAAAGAGGTTTTTTTAAAGTCATTAAGTTGTGTACGTTTTATAATAATATTAGGATCTACACCAAGTGAAATAGTTAAACTATCTGCTATTGCACCTGGATTTATATTTGTTTTGCCAGAGTAACTACCTTCAAAATAGACATTCGCTTCTGCAGGTAATAAATTGTATTGTTCCCAATTTCCAATTTTAGCTGTTAAGAATACATTTTCATTAAGCACAGGTGCTGCAAAATAATCATAAGTTGCTGGTACACTAAATTGATCGATTTCAATGACAGTAACATCTCCATCTGAAGGGATTGTGTATTTCTTGTCAATCTCGAAACGCGTGTTTGTGATTCCTGTTTCGATAACGACTCCAAGCTCATTAACTCGTTTTTGAGATGTATTTTTAGTACTAATAAGAATCACACCATTAGACCCTCTGCTTCCGTAAATTGCAGTTGCACTGGTATCTTTCAATATTTCAATAGATTCTATACTATTTGGATCAATATTTCTGGCTGCACTTGCTTTTATAGGAACACCATCAACAACATAAATTAAGTTACTTCTACTTTTAACAGAACTAGCACCTCTAATTTTTACACCTGAAGCTTTACCGTATAAACTACTAACAATATCTTCAGATTTTACAGTAGCTACAGCACCTGTATTAGTGTACTTAGAAGTAGTTCCATAGCCAATAACCACAACTTCATCTAATGCAGCGTCATTATCTAATGCAACATTCATTATACTAGAATGTATTGGTAATTCTTCAGTTTTCATACCTACATAAGAATAAGCCAAAGTATTTCCTTTAGTAGTTTTTAAGGTATACCTACCATCAAAATCAGTTTGTGCACCATTGCTAGTACCCTTTTCAATAACACTTGCACCTGGCAATGGCAAACCATCATCTGAAGTTGTAACCACTCCAGAAACTGTTTTTACTAAGGGATTATATTTGTAATTATAACTTCGTGTTGCGCGTTGCGATTGGTAATTACTGTATGGACTTATAAAATTTAAATACTTAGGATTAACGATTGGTTTTTCATTATTTGTATTTGGGTCATTCGTAGAAAGTACTAAATTGACATCTGACCAATCACAACCAGAACTCTGAAAAACATGTGCTTTATATTCAAGGTTTATTGGACTATTAATTTTCTCCGCTTTTAAGTCGTAAATAGGAAACCAACCAGCATTTTTAATGTTGTAACTGATGTTTAAATTGAGTTCTGTTGCCTTATCACTATTCAACTTTAATTTTATTTCTCCTGTTTGCACTTTCTCATCGACATTAAATTCTGCAAGCTGTTTATTAATATTATTTTTTGTTTTTACGAAACTATTTATAGTATCGTAAGATGCATTGGTTTCAACTTTTAGTTCAGTAATTCTTGTTCTGTAGTATTTAGCGAATGTTTTTAGTTTTTCTAAGCTTACGACTTCGGTTTCATTTCCTAGTCTTTTATTGCTTTGAATAAGACTTAATTCTTCATTATAACCTGAAATTAAATCATTTTGATATTGAATTTTATCATCTAAAATTTTCAATTCATTTTGAAGTGCGGTAATAGAATCGCTTTGTTTTTGTTTAGAAAGATAATTGATGGCATAGTTAATTGATAAAATGGAAGCGCTTTTTAATCCTGAAATTTGAATACTACTTTCCTCAATTTGAGGAGACAATCCATTAAAGATAAATTCTGAAGTCCCAGAATTAAGATTTACTGTAGCTGTGCGATTAATTTCTGCTCCATCTAAATAGACCGTTACATCTTTAATCTTGCTTTCTTGCTGTGCGTTTGCGTATTGAAAGGCTAGAACAATCAATACTATTTTTAAGATTTTCATAATAGCTTTGTGTTTAGTTTAAACCAAAACTATTGTAATGCTTAGTCTAATTAAACCTCAAATGAGTGACTTGTATCAAATAAAACGTAAGTATAGCTTTTTAATTAGTCTATATTGTTTTTTAAATACACCTTACAGACGTTTTCTGCACGTTAACATTTTTAATCAATAATAAACTGTCGTATATCGAGTTTTTTCTATTAAAGTTAGCAAGTAAATTATATTTACGACGACAAAATTAATGTGCTATTAACTAATTCTTATTTCCCTCATGATAAGTGAATTGAAGAATTAAATTTTGTTACATTAAATTAGTTTTAAGTAAGTTGTTAATTTATAAAAGCCTTTTAGATGGATGCTAAAAGGCTTTTTTATGTAATAAATTTAGATTGTAATTCTGGAGTTGGAATCATACAAGACTCTTTTTTACCATACCATTTATAGCGGTTTTTTGCTACATAATCATAAACCCAATTTCTAATAAAAGTTGGAATTATAAAAAACACCACCAATAAATTTGAAGGAAAGCCTAAATATTTCGCTATATGAATTGCTGCTGAAGATTTGTACTTTATGGAGTTAGTCTCTGATTTATAAAGTAGAATCGAATCTGTTTTATTGGTGTCAATATTAAATTCTTCAACAACTTCTTTACCAATATCACTTTGTAATGGCGCAAATAAAAACTTATTTTTCTTATCGCGCTTTATAACATATAAGACGCTGCTATTGCAAAGGTTGCAAACGCCATCAAATAATATTAATTGCTTGTCTTTTGGAATGTCTTTAATCACTATGCAAAGATACGAGGTAGAGCTATAAAGTATTTAAAAATTGCGTTAAATCATCCTCTTTCCCAAGTGATAACTTCTTTTTAAGACGATATTTGGATTTAATAACACTGTCAGGTAATACATTGAGCATCGAAGCGATTTCTTTTGTTGTTAAATTCATTCTTAAGAAAGACGCTAAGCGAATTTCTTTTTCCGTAATATCCTCTGAAAGTACTTTAATTTTTTTGTCAAAGTTGTTATGCACTTCAGAAAAATAACTTTTAAAGACTTCCCAATCTTTATCTTCTGCACTTTCTTTTTTAAGTAGCATTACCAATCGTCTAAATTCTACTTTAAATAGTTCTGGTGATTTTTTAATTTTTTCAAGATTTTCTTTCATCTCTTGAATGAAAGTACTTTTTTGAACTAAATGAAGAGTCTGTGATGCCAATTCTTTCTTCTTGAAGGCAATTTCCTTTCTATATATTTCCTCTTGCTTTTCGCGTTCTATTTTGTTTTTCTTTATTCGCTGTTTAAACCCAAAATAGAGTAGTCCTGCTATTGCTAAAAACGAAAACATGCCAATGCCATAGAGCGTTTTGGTAAGTTTATCGTTTTCTGCTTGGACATTCAATGTTTTAATTTCTTCGTCTTGCAATGCTATTTCAGCCTCTTTCTGCTCTGTTTTATGTATAATCCTTAATTCATTAATTTTAGATATATTCTTCTTCTTAAATGTAGAATCTTGGATTTTCTTATATAATTCATAACTGGCTAAGGAGGCTTTGTAGTTATCTTGAAGCTTGTAAGTTTCGGACTTGATTAAATGTATACTAGTTTCGTTTTCTAGCAAAAGATTTTTGTCACTCATTAAGCTATCTAATAGATGATGCGTTTTAGTATAGTTACCTATTGCCTTATAGTATTTGGCTAATCTCATGTTAGAATATAATACCATTGCATCATAACCTATTGAATTTGCAATGTCTTTGCACTCATCAATTAGTGTCTTTGCCTTTTCAAAATCTTTGGCTTCCATATAAATATCGATAAGATGAGATTTACTAACAATAAGAATAGATTTATACCCATTTGGTTCTGCAATACTGATGCTTTTATTAAAGTATTGTTTTGCTGACTCATAGTCCTTTTTGAATTTATAAGAAATTCCAATAATATTACAAATTTGAGATTGATACTCAATATCTTCAAATTCTTCATAAATCTTTAAAGCTTGCTTGCTATAAACAATTGAAGAATCAAAATTCTCTAATGAATTCTCAATAACAGCAATCTTGTTTAGTGCATCAGCTATTCTAATCTCTTTGTTTAAAGCCTTGACAATTTCTAAACTATGCAATGCGCTTTTTAAGGCAATTTCATATTGTTCTCTTTGAATATATATTGAACATTCTAAATCATATGATAATGCTATTGCTAAGGAGTCTTTCCTTTTTTTATTGAACTCTAGATTTTCAGAATTGATTTTCTCAGCTACATCTAAATTATTAAGCGATATCTCTAAATTGGCTAAACTATGTCGTGATATCGATTGTTGCTCTAAATGGTTAATTTCTTTGGACAACTTTAGAGTTTTGTTTATATAAAATCTTGCAGAATCATGCTGACTTAAGATATTATAGATTACGGCTATATGATGAGAAGCTTTTATTTTGTAGTCAATCTCATTCAAGTGGTTTGCTAAATTTTGCTGCTTAAAAGCGTATGATTTTGCTTTTTGTATATCTCTGTAGAGGTAATGCGATGTTATTCTATTAACCGCTTTTAATTTAATACTATCAACTTTAGTAGTTGTATAGATATTTAATAGACTATCTATTTTGCTTTGTTTCTGAGCAAAACTCTTAAAAGAAATAAGAAAGAGTATTAGAAAACTGTACCGAAAAATCATGATTAGATATTAAAGTTATATACTAACGAAGTTAGCTAAATTTAAAACGCCATGGACATTGATACTTCCGTTTATGGTAGTTTCTAAAACATCTTGTCCACCTATTGTCCACAAGAAACATTAAAATTAAAATATTTAAATCATTGATTATAAGCATTTTAAATTATTTTTTGTTTCGTGTATATGATTGAGAATATATGGTTTTTCAATAATGATGTCCATGGTTTGTCCATACTCAAAATTAGATTCCAGGCGTTTTGGTCTCTAGTTTTGACATGTCGAAGAACGACAAAAACATTTTTGTGGTGTCTTATTTTGGATAAGGCTGCAGACTTACCAATCTAAGATCACTACAGAATAATTAAACCCACAAAAACATATTTATTATGAAAACAAATGATTTTATTTTTAAAAGAGTAGTACTAACTTTTTTTGTAATCTTATTCGTATCCTTTTTTAGCTGTTCTACAGAAGAAGATGGAGAGAATTTGTCAGATGAGCCAACGGAAATTACATTCCAGATCGATTTAGTTAAAATGTATGCGACCGATATAAAGGATGGTGAAGGTGGTAGACTTGAAATTGCTGGAGTTATAAGGGCTCGAATAAGCTCAAACACCGATGTTACACAAGAGACTGAAACTTTATTGTATGAGTCTGCTAATGATCCTTTACATGTAACTTATGATGATGTGACGCTTGGTTCTCGAGGTTTTTTTACTGTTGCACCAGATTACCGCGACTATAGTTATTTTTCTATGGTAGGCAGTATGACTGAAGTAGATTCGTCTCCTAGTAATCCTAATGAATTTATGGGCGATATCAATGTCACTATCGATTTGTTAACTATTACTGAAACACAAGAATTTATACTTCAGTTTAAAGAAAGTGGCGGGCAACATGTTGAAGTAGTATACACAATTACACGTTTGTAGTTTAAATGAAGTTTTTATTTAGCCTCAACCAACTCTAATAAATCCAAGCTAACGTTAGTTGTAAACATCCCATAATTAACGTTAGCTTTTCCTTTTTCTATTGAATCAATACTGCCAACAGCTTTACCATCATGCATACGCACACGATCACCAACTTTTAAAATTGGTTTTGGCTTCTCTACTTTAACTTCTTTCTTTTTAGCAGCCTTTTTCTCTTTGCGGATAACTTCTACTTTTTTCTCAGCTTCTTGTTTTATCTGCTTTTCTTTAGCTTTTTCAGCACGTTTTTGTTTTGCAGATACTTTTTTGCGTTTTGAGTTTTCTATTTGAACGAGTCTGAACAACTCAGCCATCAACTCTCGCTTTTTCTTATTATCCTGAAATTTTTCGGCAAGATCATTTACTTTTTGTCCTAAGTAAATTAAGCGTTGATTACTATCATATAATTCTTGAAAGCTTTCTAGCTTTTTTTGAATTTTTACATTGGTTTCTTCCAGTTTTTCTGCTTCAGAGAGCTTCTTCTTTTCGTTTACCTTAAGTGATTGTTCAGTTTTTTCTAATCGACTTCTTTGCTTTTGAAGCTTTGCAATAGTGGCATCAAACCTTACTTTGCCACGTTCAATTTTCTTTTTAGACTTGTTGATTAAGCTATAAGGAATCCCGTTCTTCTGAGCTACCTCAAAAGTAAAAGAGCTTCCTGCTTGTCCGGTAACCAATTTGTACATAGGTTCTAAGCTCCGCTCATTAAATAGCATATTAGCATTTTGCATGTAAGGTAACTCATTAGCCAAAAGCTTTAAGTTAGAGTAATGGGTTGTTATGATACCAAAAGCTTCACGTTCATAAAAAACTTCTAAAAAAGTTTCAGCTAAAGCACCACCAAGCTCTGGATCACTTCCTGTACCAAACTCATCAATTAAGAATAAGGTCTTAGAATTGCACTTTCTCAAGAAGTAATTCATCTGCTTTAAGCGATAACTATAAGTACTTAAATGATTTTCTATGGATTGATTATCACCAATATCACTAAGAATTCGATCAAACAAACAAACTTTGCTACGCTCATGTACAGGAATTAGCATACCGCTTTGTATCATCGTTTGTAGTAAACCAACTGTTTTCAAGGTAATACTTTTACCTCCAGCATTTGGTCCGGAAATCACAATAATTCTACTGCTCTTTTCTAACCCTATAGTTTGCGGAAATGTCTTTTCGCCTTTTTCTTTATTAGTTAAATAGAGTAGAGGATGATAAGCATCTCGCAAATACATACTCCGTTCTTTTGAAAATTCTGGTAAAATAGCATTGATGCTTTTTGCATACTTTGCCTTTGCAGAAATGACATCTATTTTGGTGAGAAAGTCTTGATAGTTTTTTAAAAGTGGTAAGAATGTGCGAATATAATCTGTAAGTTCTTTTAAAATCTTTATAACTTCTTCTTTCTCTTCGTACTCTAAGTTATTGAGTTCTCTAGAATATTGGAGTGTGGTTTCGGGTTCTATGTAAACAATACTTCCAGTTTTGCTTCCACCCATTATGGCACCTTTTACTTTTCGGCGATACATCGCTTTAACGGCGAGTACGCGTTTATTGTCCACAACAGATTCTCTAATGTCATCTAGATATTCTAACTTATGATAAGTGTTTAATGCTGAAGAAAAACTACTATTAATCTTACCTTTTAATTTGTTGATAGATTGTCGCAATTCAGAAAGTAGAGGTGACGCATCATCTTTTATGTCACCAAAGCGGTCTACAACAACATCAACTTGTTCTATAATAGCTTTTGTGATTTCTATATTCTTGCTATATAGACTAAGGTTTGGGTAATACTCATTAAATTTTTCTAAAAACTTTAAAATAGAATTAGTAGTTAATGAGATGCTTACCAATTTTTGAAAACTAGAAACTTCGAGATACGTATTTTCTATTTTAAGAAGCTTTAACTCTTTAGCTATAGTTTCAAATCCATGATTAGGAATTCTGTTATCATTATCAAAGGATGACAGATATTCATTAACGTAATCAAGCTCAAGTAGAAGTTGTTCTTCTGACTCAATAGGTAGTATACTCAATACGGCTTTGTTACCCAAAGTTGTAATGGTATGCTCGCTGACTTGATTTAAAACTGTAAAAAACTCAAGGTCTTTTAAAGTTTTTTCATGAATACGTATCATGATTTAATTTTAGTTTAAAGAGTTGCAAATTTAGGGTAAATACTGAGATATGCCTAATACCTTAAATTCCTTTTGTTATTCTTATTTTTGATCAAAATTTGAGATTAATGAACGTTGATATTCACCAAAGTTGGAAACCATATTTACAAGCTGAATTTGAAAAACCATATTTCAAAGATTTAGCTGATTTTGTGAAATCAGAATATAAAACTTATAAATGTTTTCCTAAAGGTTCTGATATTTTTAATGCTTTCAACCATTGCACTTTTAATGATGTTAAAGTTGTTATCATTGGTCAAGATCCATATCATGGTGTTGGTCAGGCCAATGGTTTATGTTTTTCAGTAAATGATGGCATTAATCATCCTCCTTCACTGATTAATATTTTCAAAGAAATTGAACAAGATTTAGGTATTGATTACCCACAGAGTGGGAATTTGATGCCATGGGCCGATCAAGGAGTACTTCTTTTAAATGCGACTTTAACAGTTAGAGCTCATCAAGCAGCTAGTCACCAAAACAAAGGTTGGGAACAATTTACAGATGTAGTAATTAAAACAATAAGTGACGAAAAAAGTAATGTTGTTTTTTTGCTTTGGGGTGGATTTGCCAAAAAGAAAAAGAAACTTATTGATACATCTAAAAATTTTGTTTTAGAAACTGGTCATCCCTCTCCATTGAGTGCAAATAGAGGATATTGGTTTGGAAATAAACATTTTAGTAAAACTAACTCCCAGTTGGAGCAAGTTGGCTCGTCGGTAATTGAGTGGAAACTGTAGTAGGTTTTTTTTCTGCTTTTGCGAAAGGTGGTTTCCTTTTATCGAGCTTTTTAGGTGTTTTATTACAACTAAAAATTAATAATAAAAAGTTGAATGCAACTAAAGAAAATAAAATCAGAATTATGTTAATAATCATATTAATCTGGTAGTTGTATTAATAGCTTGAGATTCAGTTATCTCAAATATAATTAAATTTTTGAAATAGAAAAAGTTATAAGGATAAAGTGTATAATTCTTACTTTTTGAGTATTAAATAGTATTCAAATTTTATGAATTAGTTCCGAATAGTCCGCTTTTCTAGGAATTATATTTAAATCAAAAAGTTGCTCCTGTACATTTTTAATGGTTTTCTTATCTATGACTTCTTGTGACCATTCAGTTAAGGATAACCATTCTTGCACATCTTCTAATTCTTGTTCATAACGATTAGCAATCGTTTTATCAATTCTCGGAATAGATTTAAATTCTGATGTAGTTTGATTAATAATATCTAAAATTGTTTTTAAATCATCTTCATTATTTTCAATAAATTCTTCGCGCACTGCAATAACAAAGCATGGCCAAGGAGAAGGACAGTTATCTATACGTCTAAATATACCATCATCTACCAAAGGCTTGGTGGTAAATTTTTCCCACATAAAGTAGTCTGCATCACCGTTAGTAAGTCCATCAACAGCTCCATCTAAATTTCTAATGACTTCAAATTTTAAATCCTTGTCTAAGTTCCAATCATTATTTTTGGCATTAATATATGCCATAAGATGGGAGCCAGAGCCATATCTACTAATCGCTGCTCTTGTGCCTTTTATATCTGCCGTAGTTTTAAATTTTGAATCTTCGGCAACATGAATTCCCCAAATTAAAGGTGTTTCCACAAAAGTCTGAACAATTTTTGATGGATTACCATCTATGATATCTTTTATAATACCTTCAGTAAGAATAACGGCTATGTCTATATCTCCACTACGCAATCCTTTACACATAGCGCCAGTACCACCATGATAGTCGTGCCAACGAAGATTAATGCCTTCGGCTTTATACTCGCCATTTTTAAGGGTTAAATACCAAGCTAAATTAAAATGTTCTGGTACGCCTCCTATGTTTACTTTCTTCATCTAAATATTCACAATACGCTCTAGGGCATATAAAATTAATTTTTCTATAGTCTTTTTTGGATCTTTACTAAAATCACCATTTGCTCTATTCGCAATAATGGCATTTAAAGACAATGCTTCGTGTCCTAATAACTTAGACAATCCATAAATTACAGAAGTCTCCATTTCAAAATTTGTAATTCTGAAATTTTTATAACTAAAATTGTCCAATTTTGAATTCAATGTAGGATCATGAAGTGGTAATCTTAGAACCCTTCCTTGTGGTCCATAAAAGCCGCCAGCTGTCCCTGTCATACCTTTAAATATCTTTTCACTTTCAAAATATTTTTCTAAATACTTACTGTTATTAATGATAATCGGTCTAGCTTTATTCTTATCCCAATTGGTATGTTTTATAAATGCATCTTCTATTTCTGGATTACTTATACCATCTATTTGATAAAAATGTAACATACCATTTATATCTAATCCATGCGTACTCATTACAAAACCATCTACAGGTATATCTGCCTGTAGTGAACCTGACGTACCGATTCTAATAATGTTTAAACTCGTTAACTCAGTTTTAGGTTTGCGAGTATTTAAATCAATGTTAACCAAGGCATCGAGTTCGTTCAATACTATATCTATGTTATCAGGTCCAATTCCAGTAGATAAGACTGTAATACGTCTATCTTTATAATAACCTGTTTGAGTCTTAAATTCGCGTTTTTGAGTACTAAACTCTACACTGTCAAAATGTTTAGTTATTTTTTCAACTCGATCTTGGTCACCAACAAATATGATGGTGTCTGAGATATCTTCAGGCTTTAGATTTAAGTGGTAAACACTACCATCTGGATTTAGTATTAATTCTGAATCTTTAATCGACATTCATTATGGTTTTAATCAGTTTATTCTGCTCTACACTAAATTGAAATTCTAAGCGTTCAACACCTCCATAAGACATATCATTACCAATTTCAGCAGCAAAATTATTTTGCCTCAATAATGCTTTATGTCCTTTTCTATTAAGTTTTAATTCAGATTCAGATTCATCAAAAAAGATAGAAAGCTTATCAATAATACGTTTCATCTGTGTATCTCCAAAACCATAATAACCTTGATAATTAAGGCTATAACCTAGGAGATGGTGATATGATTTAATCTGATTATCTCTAACAAGTCTAAGAATGTTATCCTCTAGTACACTAAGTCCACTTTTTTGATGAGGAAAGCGTTTTAAATGTGCCTTTAAGCAATTAGTCATGTATTTAAAACTGGATTTTGTAACAATGTATGGCTTTAAAATATTGTGGTCTTTGCCACAATAGGTGCGCCATAAAGCAATTGTTAAATCAATATCATCTTGTGTTAAAAGTATTTTATTTCGGTAGTGAGAATTTAGTTGTTCAGGACTCAATTCTCCTAAAGCTTTTAAATTTTTCTCACCTTCTACGCGTCCGCTACAAATATGGTATAACGGTTTGTTGATTTCTTTTTGATGTAGTAAATTAATGACACCAATTAGATTGATATGACAGAACAAATCATACTCAAACCACAAATTAATTTCATCATATTCATCTGCCTGATCTAATTTGGATAATTCATCTTGAAGCTCTTTAGAATTAACTTCTATATCATAATAAGATTTTAAAAACTCTCTTCTTAAATCAAAGAATTCCTTAGAATCTATTTTAGGTATTGTCGGTCCTTCGCATAACATTTCTTGCCAAGTTAGAATGTCATCAGTAAAATCGAGTTCTCTTAAGTATTCCGTTAGAACACTACCATTGGTAATATGAAGTATGCGTTTTCCCATAAAAAATTAACCTCCAACACGTTTTACATTAAATCCTTTTTCTTTTAAAATCGACATAATCTTATCGCGATAATCGCCTTGAATGATTATTCTATCGTCCTTAAAACTGCCACCAACACTAAGTTTAGTTTTTAATTCTTTTGCTAATTTTTTAAAATCTTCAGTGGCACCTGTATAGCCTTCGAGAATAGTTATTGGTTTGCCTTTACGTTTTTCGTATTTGCAAATAATAGGCTCTTCTTGTAACCACAACTTATCTTTGGAATCTTGAGATGAATCTGTAGGTTCTGGTGTATGGTCAGGGAAAAGATTTTTTAATTGATCTTGTAAATCCATGTGTTCAGTTTACAGTCACAGTATTTAGTCGCAGTCTCTAGTTTACAGTAAGTAAGCAGTGACTGAGACTAGACACTGAAAACTATTTCTTTATCAGTCCAAGTTCAATTAATCGCTCGTTTAAAAACTCGCCTGCTGTGATATCTTCAAATTGTTTCGGATTATCATCATCGATACAACTTTCTAAAACATCTAATTTCATTTCACTAATTGGATGCATAAAAAATGGAATTGAATAGCGAGATGTTCCCCAAAGTTCGCGTGGTGGATTAATAACACGGTGTATTGTAGATTTTAATTTATTGTTAGAATGTCTTGACAACATATCACCCACATTAATCATTAATTCATCTGGTTCAGCAATAGCATCTATCCATTCACCATCATTACGTTGTACTTGTAAACCGCGACCTTGGGCACCCATTAATAGAGTGATAAGGTTAATATCCCCATGAGCAGCGGCTCTAACAGCATTTTTAGGTTCTGAAGTAATTGGCGGATAATGAATTGGTCTTAAAATAGAGTTTCCGTTGTGGATATAATTATCAAAATAAGTCTCTTCTAAATCTAAATGCAAAGCTAATGCACGCAAAACATATTTTGCGGTTTTCTCTAGCATGGCATAGGTTTGCTTACCAACTTTATTAAACTCTGGCAATTCTTTAACTTCTACATTTTCTGGGTATTCTTTTCTGCGCTCTTCATCATCTTCAACGTATTGTCCAAAATGCCAGAACTCTTTTAAATCCCCTTCTTTTTTGCCTTTAGCACTTTCTTTACCAAAAGAAACATAACCACGTTGACCACCAATTCCCGGAATTTCATAACTTTCTTTAGTTTCTAAAGGTAGGTTAAAGAAATTCTTAACTTCACCATATAAATTATCAACTAATTCGTCATCTAGAAAGTGACCTTTCAATGCCACAAAACCAATATCTTCGTAAGCTTTTCCTATTTCATCTATAAACTTTTGCTTTCGTTTAGGATCATCAGAAATGAAGTCCTTTAAATCTACACTAGGTATTCTATCCATTGGATTTAAATTTAAATTTTCAACAATATACAAAGTTAGCGAAAATAGTATTAAAAAATTAGGTCGGATTTATTTACTATTTGAAGCTCATTCTACCATATTGAAGCAATTTTATTTACATTTGATGTATCATTGAAAGAAGAACTTATGCCTACAATTACGAAAAGCAATATAGACTTTGATAAAAGAAATTTAAGTGATAAAGGTTTGCTTAAGCTTTATTACAATATGCTGAAACCTCGACTTATTGAAGAAAAAATGCTAATTCTACTTCGTCAAGGTAAAGTGTCAAAATGGTTTTCTGGTATTGGGCAAGAAGCTATTTCTGTTGGAGTTACTATGGCTTTAAAGCCTAGTGAGTATATTTTGCCAATGCACCGAAATCTTGGTGTATTTACAACAAGAGAGATTCCGTTACATCGTTTATTTTGCCAATGGCAAGGAAAGGCGAGTGGATTCACAAAAGGTAGAGATCGTTCGTTTCATTTTGGTACACAAGAGTACAATATTGTTGGTATGATATCTCATCTTGGACCACAATTGGGTGTTGCAGATGGTATAGCCTTAGCAAATCTTTTGAAGAAAAACGGGAAGGTAACAGCTGTGTTTACTGGTGAAGGAGGAACAAGTGAAGGAGATTTTCACGAAGCACTTAATGTAGCTTCTGTTTGGCAATTACCAGTAATGTTTTGCATAGAAAATAACGGTTATGGGCTTTCTACACCTACTAACGAACAGTATCATTGTAAACATTTAGCAGATAGAGGAAAAGGTTATGGTATTGAAGCTTTTGTCTTAGATGGTAATAATATTATAGAAACTTATACTAAGGTTAAAAAATTAGTAGAAAGCATAAGAAAACGACCTAGGCCTATTCTTATTGAATTCGAAACGTTCAGAAGACGTGGGCACGAGGAGGCTAGTGGCACTAAGTATGTACCAAAAGAATTGATAGCAGAATGGGAAGCTAAAGATCCAATAGAAAACTTTAGAAGCTATCTGTTCAGTAAAAAAATATTGACTGCAGAAATAGACGAAGCTTATAATGCAGAAATCAAGAAAGAAATAGAAATATCTTTAGAATCTGCTTATGCAGAATCTGATATTATACCTGATGAAACTACAGAATTAAATGATGTTTATAAATCATTTGATTATAAAGAAGTTGCACCCAATAAAGAAACAAAAGAATTACGTTTAGTTGACGCTATTTCTCAAGGCTTAAAGCAGTCTATGGAAAAACACAAAGACTTAATAATAATGGGGCAAGATATTGCTGAATATGGTGGTGTATTTAAAATCACTGAAGGTTTTGTAAAGCAGTTTGGTAAAGAAAGAGTACGTAACACACCTATTTGTGAATCTGCAATAGTAGAAGCTGGTATGGGCTTATCTATTGCTGGTATGAAAGCTGTTGTAGAAATGCAGTTTGCAGATTTTGTAACCTCTGGTTTTAATCCTGTAGTAAACTATTTAGCAAAATCTCATTACAGATGGCAACAACAAGCAGATGTTGTACTTAGAATGCCTTGTGGTGGAGGTGTAGCAGCTGGTCCATTTCATTCGCAAACTAATGAAGCTTGGTTCACTAAAACACCAGGTTTAAAAGTAGTATATCCAGCATTTCCTTACGATGCAAAAGGGTTGTTAGCTACAGCTATTAATGACCCAAATCCTGTGCTATTTTTTGAGCATAAGGCCTTATATAGAAGTATTAGACAAGAGGTACCTACAGATTATTATACATTACCATTTGGTAAAGCTACACTTTTAAAAGAAGGCAATGCTGTAACTATTATTTCTTATGGAGCTGGAGTGCATTGGGCTTTAGAAACTTTAGAAAATAATACTGATATATCTGCAGATTTAATTGATTTAAGAACATTACAACCGTTAGATAAAGACTCTATTTACAATTCTGTAAAGAAAACAGGGCGTGCAATTATTCTTCAAGAAGATTCTCTATTTGGTGGTATTGCGAGTGATATTTCTGCGATGCTAATGGAAAACTGTTTTGAATACTTAGATGCACCAGTTAAGCGTGTAGCAAGTATGGAAACACCTATTCCATTTATTGGACATTTAGAAGATCAGTATATGGCTAAAGGTAAGTTTGAAGGTGCTTTGAGAGAATTGTTGGGTTATTGAAGCAATTAATTATACTCGTTGTTGGCAATAGTATTTTATTTTGGGGTGTCTTTTATCACTTTTGTCTTTGATAAATAATCATGCAATCCATTTTTTACAAATAAGTATGAAATTCCATCAAAGGGAATTAATCGGCTTATAGTTCTAATTATAATTTCAGAAGCTGTTGGTTTATTTCCATCTATTTTTACAACTTTAGTTTTAGTAATAAATTTGCCAATTGTTTTTTGAAACTTTATTTCCATTACTGAATAATATGCAAAGAAAGTTCCGAGAACTGTTATAAGAGTCAATAAACTACCAATAAAGCTGTTCGAAGTTGGGTTTATAAAAAGTCCTAGAATTATAAATATTATTAAAATCAATAAATAGGTAATGGTAAAGTCAATTATATAATGTAAAAATCTTATTCCAGAACTAACAATATTTGAGTCAACTTTTTCCCTTTGTTCTTTTTCCGTTGTCACTTTTTCTCTAATCTTTTTAAATTCAGATGTATCAATATTCCGGTTTTCAATTTCTTCATCTGCTGCTTCGATTGCTTTTGGGTTATAACTTGTTCTTTCTACAGTTACAATTTTTATTAGTTCTTCATCTGTCCTTTCAGACATTACTTTTGCAAATTCGTTTTCCATTAGTTTGATGGTATGTTTATATTAATGCCAAGTAATTAACATAATTACTCTTTAGATTGAATCTCTTCAGCCACAGCCTCAACTTCATCTAAAACCCTTAACAAATTACCACTCCAAAGTTGTTCAATTTGAGCTTCAGTATAACCACGTTTTACTAATTCTAAAGTCACATTAAAGGTTTCGGACGCATCAGACCAACCTTCAATTCCGCCACCACCATCAAAATCACTACTTATACCAACATGGTCAATTCCAATTTTTTCTACTAAATAATCTATGTGGTTAACGAAATCAGTTACATCTACAGCAGGTGGTAAGTCTGGCATTGATTTAGATTTCTCCTTAACAATAACTCTCATTTTTATAAAATTACTGTAATAAGCCTCACGCTCAGTTTCAGAGATATTAGCAATTTCACCACGTTCAATAATAGGTGTTCCCAAAGAATCCATGACTTCTTTTCTTAGTTTATGCAGAACCTTGTCTCGAGCTTCATACTTTTCAGTATTTAAATACGATTTAAAAGCCACAGTCTGTACAACACCACCATTTTCTTTTAACCAACCTAATTGTTCGTCATCTAAATTTCTACTATGATTACATAAAGCTCTGGCAGAAGAGTGTGAGGCAATTATAGGAGCTTTAGTGAGTTCTATCATTTGTTTCATAGATTCTTTTGATGGATGCGATACATCGATCATCATTCCAACACGATTCATTTCTTTAAGAACTATTTTTCCAAAATCACTTAAACCATTATGCAACCAAATACTATCACGTTCGCCAGTGTTACTATCGCAAAGTTGACTATGACCATTATGAGACAAGGACATATAGCGTGCGCCAAGCTTATAAAATTTTTCAACATTATTGATGTCTAACCCAATAGGATAACCGTTTTCAATACCTATCATGGCAACTTTTTTGCCTTTTGCATTAATGCGTATAACATCATCAGAGGTTACAGCTAATTCAATATCATCTGGTGCAATATCATTTACCAGCTTGTGGATGGCATTAAATTTAGACATGGCATTGTCATAAGCTTTTTCGTAGCCAGTCTTTGTTAATGAATCCTGACCAGTGTAAACAATGAGCCAAGCGACATCTAAACCACCAACTTTCATTTTTGGTAAAGTGATTTGAGTGTCTAAATCTTGAGTATAATTAAGTGAATCCGTAAAATTCTTTACGTTTATATCGCAATGTGTGTCTAAGGTAATGACACGTTCATGGATACCTTTAGCATTTTCTATTAGCTGATTTTCTTCAGAAATTTCAGATTTGCAATTCATTACTAACACTAAAGGGATTAAAAAGATTATAATGGTCTTGTGATACATAAAACGTAGTTTTTTTAAAAGTAAATAGATTTTTATCTTAAACAAAGTCTTAAAATCCTTTAATCACCTCAAAGCACTTAATCGGATTTATATGCATTTAATCTATTGTTAAAGGAATCTTAAAATATAGGCTATGGTAATCACATATAATGTGTTAATTTTAGTCATTCTAAATAAAAAAAAAGCTAATATGAAATTAAATTTACTTTATGTAATGGCATTGTTTGTTACATTGTCATTTGCCCAAGAGATACCAGATGAAGTTAAGCCACCTAGTTGGGCTTTAAATAATCTAACCGATGTAAAACCACACAAACTTGCTTCATTTGATTTAAAGAAATTACAAGATGAAGATAAGATCAATGATAAAAATAAATCTATTCCTTGGCGATTTGGCCATGATATATATGTGGATCACGATTTTAATGAAGTAGGTAAGTGGACGACTTTAGAAAATGGAGACCGAATTTGGAGAATGGCTTACACTTCAGAAGGAGCTTATTCAATAAATTTTTTGTTTGATGTTTTTAAAATTCCTGTTGGTGCTAAACTTTATGTATATAATAAAGAAAAGACAGATTTGTTGAGACCGTTTACACACCATAATAATAATCCTGAAGAAGTTTTAGGAACTTGGCTAGTTGAAGGTAACCATGCTTATATTGAATATTATCAGCCAGCAAATGTTGTAGGTGAAGCTAAAATCACTGTTGGTTCCGTTGTACATGGTTATCGTACTACAGCAACTTATGAGAAAGCTTTAGGTGATTCTGGTGATTGTAACCAAGATGTAGATTGTGATATCACACCAGCATCAGATCCTTTTCAGTTAGACACAAGAAAAGAGGAGGTGAAGGCAGCATCTGCTATGATTGTAGTTGGTGGTACAGGGAATTGTTCTGGTACGCTTGTTAACAATACTAATAATGATGGCAAAGCATATTTTATGACTGCGAATCACTGTCGTGGAGGTGAAGGTAGTTGGGCATTTCGTTTTAACTGGAGAAGTCCTAATCCATCATGTTCTACAACAGCGGCTAGTCCGAATGGTTCATTCAATCAAACTGTAAGTGGTTCTATTTTAAGGGCTAATAGTTCTGAGTCGGATATGGAACTAGTAGAAATTACTGATACTAGCTTTTTTACTGCCAATGAAGATAATTTAGTTTGGGCAGGTTGGAATAGATCTACAACTGATGTCCCTGCTGTAAATTTTGGAATTCATCATCCAAGTGGTGATATTCAAAAGGTGTGTAGAGAAGATGATGGTGCCTACAGAGCAAATGTTAATTTTGAAGTTCCAAATACAAAAATGTGGTATATAGATCAGTGGGAACTTGGTGTAACAGAACCTGGTTCTTCTGGTTCAGGATTATTTAATGAAACGGGGCACTTAATTGGTATGCTATCAGGTGGTCAAGCCGCTTGTAATGGAACATCTAACAATGGTCAACACGATTATTATGGTCGTTTTGGTGTAGCTTGGGATTTTGGAAGCACAACCGCAACAAGATTAAAAGAATGGTTAGACCCATCTAACTCTGGTGTAGAAGTTTTAGGTCAATTCCCTCCTTTAGAAACTTATGATATAGATGCAAGAGTTAGTATTGGTTCAGGAAATTCTACAGAACTATGTAATGATGATTTTGTACCGTCTGTAACCTTATTAAATCCTGGAAATTTGAATTTAACATCAGCAGATATCTCTTATTATATTGACTCTGAATCTAGCACGACAGTTAACTGGACAGGAAATCTAGCTAATAACGGTTCAGAAGTTATTGCTACGCCAAGCTATAGCAACTTAAGTCCTGGAAGCCATACGTTTACTGTTTCTGTAACTAATCCAAATAATAATACAGATGAGAACACCTCTAACGATGTTTTTGTCTTCAACTTTGATGTATCACCATCTTATGCAACTTCTCAAATTGTTTTTAATATCACAACAGATAATTATGGTTATGAGACAGGTTGGGAGCTTAGAAATAGTTTAGGTACAGTAGTTAGCAGTGGGCCTTCTTCAGCTTATGCTAATGCAACAGTATATCAAGAAATGATAACAATACCTGCTTTTGATGACTGCTATACATTTACTATTACAGATTCAGCAGATGATGGTATCTGTTGTGCTTATGGTATTGGATCTTATAATCTTGAAGATGAAAATGGTAATGTTATCATTGCAGGAGGTGATTTTGGTACTAGTGAAGCTGTAATATTCAATGCTCAAGATCCTTTAAGTATTGATGACGTTAGTTTAGAAAATTTAATTGGTTTTTATCCGAATCCGGTTAGAGATGATCTGAATATTTCACTTAGTAATATTAATGAAGATATTGATTATCAAATTTTTAACACTTTGGGTCAAAATGTTTCTAGTGGTAATTTAGCATCTAACAAAACGCATGTAATTGATATGTCCTCATTCCAAGGAGGTATATATTTTGTAAAGTTAAATAGTGCATCAAGTTCAATTACAAGGAAAATTATTAAAAAATAATTTCATCAAAATTATAATATTAAAAAAGTCAGTTTCTTTATTTATGAAACTGACTTTTTAGTTTAAATAATTGTTTGTTCTGATGTGCATATTAATCAGGTTTTAATAGTTTCTAAGTCATCATCTAAACTGTTAGATGTATTGACAATTTTTGATAAAGTTCTCATAATTGTTTGATTTTTTTGATTGATGAATTGTTACGTTTTATCTGTAACGTCTTTTACTGTTCCAAGCATAACTTTTTGTTTCTACTGTTGTACTTGTAATTTGGTTGTTGTTTAAAGTTCTCATAATTGTTTGTTTTTTTTGATTGATGAATTGTTACGTTTTATCTGTAACGTCTTTTGTTGTTCCAAGCATAACTTTTTGTTTCTACAGTTGTACTTGTAATTTGATTGTTGTTTAAAGTTCTCATGATTTTTGTTTTTTTAATTGATTTATACTTAATAGACGACAGAAAAATGAAAATGTTACAGTACTATGCAAAACAAGGTAATGATTTAACAATTTTTAACTATTATCAGTATATTTATAACTATGAAGTATTATATACTTAGTTTAGTTCTTATGGTTGTAGTTTTTTATTCTTGCAATAGTAGAGAAGAGGGCTGCGTTAAAAATTCATTTGAAGTAACTGCTACAGCTTATAATTCTTTGGCATACCAAACGAGTAAAAACCCACATATTACTGCATTTGGAGATAGTTTAAAGCCCGGTTTAAGATATATAGCTGTTTCAAGAGATTTATTAGACTCTGGGTTAGTTCATAATACCAAATTGAAAATTGAAGGCTTTGATAGTTTATTCACTGTTAAAGATAAAATGAACAAGCGTTGGAGAAAACGCATTGATATTTACATGGGAATCGATGTGAAAAAAGCAAAAAAATGGGGCAAAAAGAAAGTGAACATCGAGTTTTGCATACAACCCAAAGATTCAATATCTAATTAGATCGTTTTACTGCAACTTCAGAAACTTTGAAAGGATAGGCTTTTCTTATTGCCACCAACTCGTTTTCATCTAACTGACTTGGAACCTTATTAAAGACTTGTTTTGCATAGCGCTTTCTTAAGTTGTAGTAAGCTTCAGTAATTTCATCTTGTACTTTAATAAACAACTTGTACTTAGTTAATGCGTCGTGGCTTAATGATATAACAGCTTTTTTTGGGTGGTCTGAAGATTCTTCAGATTGTTCACCTTCGCAGTAATTGCAAGTATTGAGACCATTATTATCAATAAACGCACTAACAAGATTTTCGACCTCATCTATTTTTACTATGGTTTCGTCTATCATAATTTCTTGTTTCTCATTCATTGCGATTCTTAATAAGTTGTGTTCGGGAATGTCTGCAGTACACTCTCCAGATTCACAAATAGGAGGTAATTGTCTTAAAATACCCTTATCGGTAGAAATGGTAGTAGTTACTAGAAAGAAAATAAGTAACAAAAAGGCAATGTCTGCCATAGATCCTGCATTGACCGCTGCAGAATTTCTTCTAAATGATTTCATAATGTTTTTATTTAAATGTTAATTATTTATTAATCACAAGAACAATACCAATCTTGTTAAATGTTGTTAACATTCATTTTAAAAACTAATACAATGTGCTATTTTTGCAAAATTAACCTTTCAGGAAAGTAGACTAAATGAATACAGATATAAAATCACTTAACGTTAATGTAACTGAGAAAAGTCTTTATGATTATCAGGTCAAAGATCTCAATCGCATTTTTGATGTTATGAATGATGAGTCTGATGATTTTAATCTTCTTTATCAGTTACCAACTGGTGGAGGAAAAACTGTTATTTTTTCTGAAATCGTACGACGTTATATAGAAGAGCGTAACAAAAAAGTAGTTATCCTTACGCATAGAATTGAACTTTGCAAACAAACATCTAATGTACTTTCTGGGTTTAATGTAAAGAATAAAGTGATTAACAGTAAGGTGAAAACCTTACCAGACCAAGATGACTATCAATGCTTTGTTGCTATGGTAGAAACTTTAAATAATAGACTTTCTGACAAGGATTTTGAGTTAAAGAATGTTGGCTTAGTTATTATAGATGAGGCACATTATAATTCTTTTAGAAAATTATTTAAGTTTTTTGAGCATTGCTTTATTCTTGGTGTTACTGCAACACCTTTGAGTAGTAACATAAAACTACCCATGAAGGATAACTATAAAAAGCTCATTGTAGGTGATGATATTTCTACATTGATTAAAAACGGTTTCTTAGCCAATGCAGAATTTTTCCATTACGATGTTGGTTTAACTTCACTTAAAATTGGAATTAATGGTGATTACACCGTAAAATCTTCTGAGGCTTTATACACTAATAGTTTAATGCAAACCAAACTTTTAGTTGCTTATGAAGAATTAGCGAAGGGAAAAAAAACCTTGATTTTTAATAATGGTATTTATACGTCAAAGGAAGTTTATTATACATTCAAAAAAGCAGGTTACAACGTTCAGCATTTAGATAATACGGCAAGCAAGCAAGAACGGAAAGAAATTTTAAAGTGGTTCAAAAACACACCAGATGCTGTCTTATCTTCAGTAAGTATTCTGACCACTGGTTTTGACGAACCTTCAGTAGAGTCTATTATTCTCAATAGAGCTACACGTTCGTTGACGTTATACTTCCAAATGATTGGTCGTGGAAGTCGTATTTATAAAGATAGAAAGTCATTTCAGGTAATAGATTTGGGAAATAACGTAGCCCGTTTTGGACCTTGGAGTCAAGTTGTAGATTGGCAACATATCTTTAAATATCCTGATTTTTACTTAGAGAATATTGTTGATGATGAAGCCCTTGAACGTGACTTTGTATATACTATGCCAGATTCATTGAAAGCTAAGTTTAAAAAATCTAAATCTTTAGATTTTGATGTGAAATCTGAGTATAAAGATGTTATTAGTTTAGGAAAAAAGTCTTTTACAGTTATAGAACGGTCAATAGAACAACATTCTAAAATTTGCATTGAAAACAGTGAAGATGTCTACGATGCTAGAGAGTTAATTAAGGACCTACAAGATGAAATTGCTTATCGCATAAAGCAGTATAGCTATTGTATTATGAACAGTACCCAGAACTATAAAGATTGGCTTTTTGAAGAATACAACAGAAAATTAAGAATTAGCTTTAATGGTAAGTTTTAACGTTTTTTTGTAAGGATTTATGTTTTTATACGTTTATTTTGAAATAGGTACGATATTTGTACTATACTTTTTGTTGATTAAAACTTATTTTACTTAGACGTGAAAACATTGAAAACCATATCGTTAGTACTCTGCATTCTTTTTAGCAGCATGGTTTTTGCGCAAAAGGATAAGAAAAAGGAAATAAAAGACAAAGAGAATAGATCTGTTAGAATTCCCGCAGAAGTCTCAAAAAAGAAAAAGGATTCTTCACTTGTAAAAATAAAAGTAGCTCCTATACCTAAAAAAGCAGAAGATAAAACCAAGGCCGATTCTAAGGATGCTAAAAAGAAGTTTGTGATTAAAGAATCCGAAAAGCCATTTTCCATGATAGATGATGATGGTTTAAAAAGTCCAAGTGAAATTTATGAAAAGCGTTGGAAAAAGGAAGCTATGAAAGGTGGTATTGTAAAAACAATGTCTGATCAGTTTTTAGGAGAACACAATGTGGATACTAAGTTTGTAAATATTGTTTGTAGGGACCATGAATATGCAGATGGAGACCGTGTTCAGATACAACTAAATGGATTTATAGTTAAATCTAACTTACTATTAACCAATAGTTATAGACGTGTTGAAGTTGATTTAGCAGATGGTAAAAACACAGTAGAAATTATTGCTTTAAACCAAGGAGAATCCGGGCCAAATACTGCTGAGTTCGTGGTATATGATGATAAAGGAAAAGTAATTTCTTCCAAAGAATGGAACTTACTAACAGGTGTTAAAGCAACCATTATTTTTAATAACGAAAAAGTGGTCATAAAGGAAAAAGCCAAAGAGGCGGAATCAGAATCTGATACTGCTTCTAATAATTAATTGGTAATACGTCCATAGGTTTCATGTTTTCTAGTTTATAATCTCCAATTCTTACTCTTACTAATCTTAAAGTTGGTAAGCCTACTTTAGCCGTCATTTTACGGACTTGTCTAAATTTACCTTCTGTAATTGTTATAGATAGCCATGACGTTTGTCCATGACGTTCATCTCTAACAAAGCGTTCTTCTATATGAGAAGTGTCATTTAAGATTTTAGCGTTGCATTTTTTTGTCATGTAAGGTTGTCCATCAATAGAGATTTCAATACCATTTCTCAACTCTATAATAATTTCTGGAGTAATTATACCATCAACCATCACATGATATTCTTTTTCAATTTTAGAACTTGTGATGTAATTACTAAACTTTCCATCAGTAGTTATTAATAGTAAACCTTCTGATTTTTCGTCTAACCGACCAACGGCCATAACACTTTCAGGAAAGTCATAAAGTACTTTTAATAGTTTCTTATTTCGTCTTTTATTTTGATGGTTTACAAACTGACTTAAGTAACCATAAGGCTTGTATATTTTGAAATAACTATGCTCCATTACCACCAAGTTATAAAGCATTTTTGAAATTCATTATACTCGTTTTTTAGCCAACATAGCGGAGACTGTCCATTTGCAATATTGGTCCTAATTTCATTTTTAGCTTGAACAAAAGATAACCAATCAACATTTTCTTTTGGGATACAAAGCCACTCCAGTTTTTTGGGAATATAAAATTGAAAGTTTTCTAGTTCATTGATTTGCTTAATATTTAAATACCACCCTACAACACAGTCTTTATTTAGAGGAGATACATCAATATCTTTATTTTGGTATGGCAAATATAATTGTGCATTAAAACACACCTGCTGTTTAATGGTGTTTACATCAAATTTGTGTTTTTTTAAGACCTCTATGGTATTTGAATGGTAGAGTAGTGGAAACTGCTTCTCTTTTAGTTTATTCAGTTTATATACCAATGCATCGTTTCGATTTGGTCCAATCCAACAGGCCAGTGGATTGTCATAAAGATTACGCTTGTCGTATAAGTAGAATTTGTAAACAACTTCAATGTGAATTGGCTGATCTTTCCTTACAAGTAAAATGTCCAATTCACCAATCGTTCGTTTTTCTTTTTTTATGATAAGATTTTCTTCAATAATCGCAACATCATCTTGATTTTGAAGTTGAAAAGAGACAAAATTCTCGACCCATTTCCCTAATCTCAGTTTTTTGTATTCAGAATTCTGGTCAAATTGCTCTGAGGTATATTTAGGACAAAATTGCTCAAATCCATATATATCTGATCCGTTCCAAAGTAAGGGTGTATTTTGAAAACCTTCAAATAGTTCCTGAAAATTTATCGTGTCGTTCAAATGATTCTTATTCAATACTAATTACTTGCTAAAAATATTCAAAACCTAACTTATATCATATTTTTTCTATTAAAGTAAAAGTACCTTTAAAGGTATAATTTTTAAGAAGATATAAATAATCAATAACCACATAGTATATGAAAGTATTTGATAACAAACACATTAAAAATGTGGCTTTTGTTGGTACGCATCGTGCTGGCAAAACCACCTTATCTGAGACTATGCTCTTTGAGGCTGGTCTCATTAATAGACGAGGAACAGTAGAGCAACAAAATACAATATCCGATTACCATGAGTTTGAGCACCAACGCGGTGCTTCTGTTTTTGCTACACCTTTACATACAGAATGGCGTAACTTTAAAATCAACATTATAGATACACCAGGATTAGATGATTTTATTGGTGAAATAATGTCTTCTATCCGCGTAGCAGATACTATTGTAACTGTAATAAATGCCAAACATGGAGCAGATATTGGTACAGAAATTATCTGGAATTACGTAGATAAATATCATAAGCCAACCTTATTTGTTATTAATAAAATTGATAGTGAAAAGGCCAATTTTGAAATGAGTTTCAATAGTCTTAAGGAGTTGGTAGGTAATAATGCAGTTTTAGTTCAGTATCCTATTAAGATTGATGGTGCGCAGTGTATCATTGATATTCTTAAAATGAAATGTTACAAGTTTGGTCCTGAAGGTGGAAAACCAGAAAAATTAGAAATTCCAGATGAGCAGTTGGCACATGCTTCATTTCTTCATAATGAACTAGTGGAAAAAGCGGCGGAAAATGACGAGGAATTATTAGAACTATTTTTTGATCAAGGAACACTAAACGAAGACCAGTTGAGAAAAGGTATAAAATTGGGCATGTTAAATCATGATATGTTTCCAGTCTTTTGTGTTTCCGCCTTAAAAGATATGGGCACTGGTCGTTTGATGGGCTTTATTGATAATGTGGCACCAGCCGCAGCAGATTTAAAACCAGAACAAACAATAGAAGGTAATCTTATAAAACCAGAAATAGATAATGATACATCACTTTTTGTTTTTAAAAATATATATCAACCGAATTTAGGACAGATAACCTTCTTTAAAGTGATGTCTGGAGAAGTTAACGTTAATGACAAGCTGTTTAATACCAGAACAGGTGAATCTGAAACATTGAATCAGCTGTATATTATGGATGGGAAATTAAAGAATTCTGTTCAAAAGTTAACAGTTGGTGATATCGGTGCAACAACTAAATTGAAATTTACAGAAACGAATGACACTTTAGCTACTTCGGCCGAAGCGGGAACCATAAAACCTATTAAATTTCCACAACCAAGGTTGATAAAAGCCGTATTTGCTGTAGATAAAAATGAAGAAGAAAAGCTTAGTGATGCATTAAAACGTATTCATAGCCAAGATTTAACGTTAGATCTAAGTTATAACAGTGAAACACATCAAACATTGATTGGTACACAAGGAGAGTTGCATCTGTCAACTTTAAATTGGCTATTAGAAAATGTTTACGATGTTAAAGCTAGATCTGAGGCTCCAAAAATTTCTTATCGAGAGACAATTCAACGCAGTGCTACAGCAAACTATAGACACAAAAAGCAGAGCGGAGGCTCTGGTCAGTTTGGTCAGGTGCATTTAAAGATTGAGCCTTATTATGAAGGTATGCCAGAACCAGAAGGTTTTTCACTTAGAGGCAAAGAGATTGTTGATTTACCTTGGGATGGAAAATTAGTGTTCTATAACTGTATTGTTGGTGGCGTAATAGATCAACGTTATTTGCCATCTATAATGAAAGGTATATTAGAAGTTATGGAATCAGGGCCATTAACTGACTCATATATTAGAGACATTAGAGTTATGGTTTATGATGGTAAAATGCATGCCGTAGATTCTAATGATATATCATTCAAAATTGCAGGATCGCATGCCTTTAGAGAAGCCTTTTTAAATGCTAATCCTAAATTACTAGAACCTATTGAACAAATGCAATTAAGAGTTCCTGAACAGATGGTTGGTAGTGTAATGACCGAATTGCAGAGTAGACGTGCTATAATTCAAGGTATTGAAACAGAAGCACATTACCAAATACTCAAATGTACAATACCATCAGCAGAATTAACAGATTTTTCAAGTCAGTTAAGATCAATAACACAAGGAAGAGCTACTTATTCTTCAACTTTTGAAGGATATAGTGCTGTACCTAATCATGTCCAAAAACAGTTAATAAAGGAGAGAGAATTAATAACCATATAAAACACCACAGTCATGCAAAGTAAAATAATGTACTTAAGCGATTTAAAGTTTAATATCGAAACATGGAAACGCGAATTACGTTTTCATTTTAACGAAATGGATACCTTCCAAGAAAAATTAGAAGAAATTGTACCTCGTATAGAAGGTCCTATTTTTATGAAGAAGCTTGAAGTCTATCAAAACCGTATAATGATAGAAAAAGATGCTATTTCAAAATTAATGCATAGATGCAGAAATAAAATGGCAAATATTAATAATGCAGATTACAATGAAAATATAGATGGACGTCTTCAAAATGAACAACACACGCTTAAAGAAGATATGCGTACTTATATAAAATTACATTATGACCTAAAAGAAGAGCTAATGGATTTCTATTTAGAAGTACTATAGGTTTTGCCTTAATTAACTAAACTCAAAAACCACAAGATTCTCTTGTGGTTTTTGAGTTTTAGCAAAACAATAAACAGTTTTGTATTCGATTATGATTACTGACGAATCACTAATTTTTGAGTACGTTTTTCACCTGTATCACCTACTAGTTCAACAACATAAATTCCATCGCTAAGATGACTAACACTAGTAGCTTGTCTTGTACTATCTATATCTAAACGCTTTGTTAGGATAACACGTCCATGAATATCGTAAAGCTTAATACTTGTTTCACTCTGTAATTGTCCGACTATAATTATAGATTTTTCATTTTTATTAGCGAAGATGTTTAAATTCTCTAAAGTTGATTCATTTGTACTAAGCGTAGTATTTTGAAATCTTAGATAAAAACGACCAGTATCTGATAAGTTACTATTAGCTGTGAATGTATAATTACTTGTATTCAATAACGTAAATGTATTATTAGACGTATCTTCTAAATAAACATTAACATCTTCTGGAATATCACTTTCTGCAATACTAACTAAAACTTCTTGCCCTTGTAAGGCATGAATGCCTAATGGAATTGTAATGTCATTAATTGTATTTCTTCGCAAAACTTGAATCGCTAATATCTCATTATTACTATATTCTACTAAAGTTGAGTAAAGCGAAAAATCTGGAGCATTTCCTTGAAATAAGGCAGCATCATAACCCACATCTAAACCAGAAGTTGCTTCATCAGTGAAATAGAAATCTGTTGTAAAGTTTTGATTCTCATTGCTGATTTTTAATTTCAAATAATCTGGAGACGACGTACTATTTCTTCCTAATATAAAATCATCAGAAGCCCCTTTTACTCGCATAGCTGGTGTAAATGTAACAGTACCACCTCCTGGTTTAGCCTTAACAAAGAAACCTTGCCCAGGTGCAATTAGACTACCTGTGGTAACATTATTTAATATCTTCCATCCATTTGAAGCATCACCGTCGTAACCGTATATTGCCTGATATATATTTGTATCTAATTGAGAGCTATTTTGCGCAAAAAATGCGTCAAAATCTAGATATGAAGAGTAGGGATTACCAATTAAATTCCAGCCATTATAAGTGGTTCCTGAAGTAGTAAGATTAGTTGTCACTATATTAGTTTCAATTTCACCATAAAAGGTAAGTGTTGTTCCGTTTATGGCATCATCTGCACTGTCTCTAGCAGCTCTATATCCCGTTCCTTCTACCAAGGTAGTATTTGCATTAGTTACAGTAGAATATATAGTGTATGCACTATTAGCTTCATCAAAAGGACCAAATAGCTTCTGCGAAGTATTACTTGGATTTTCGAATATATTAGGATTTCTGGTTGCAAAATTTCCAAAAGTATCACCCGTTAAAGGAGAAGATATAAGGTCATTACCAGTAATGCCATTAAATGCGTTCACATGCCTTTTATAGCTAATATTTCCGATGCTAGTACCATTAACAATTAAACTAGAATATTTATCTGATATTGAATTTAATGTTACTTGGCCATTTACTGTTAAATTTCCATTTATTGTCAAACTACCTCCTTCATGTATTTCAATGCTACCATTAGGAGGAACAGTATAATCTGAATTGATAATTACGTCTTCATCTATACCGACAACTAAGTTTATGCATTCTGGTGGTGCAATAAAAACAGTTCCGTTACTATTATAGAGACTTTTATAACCATCAGTAAATTCAGCTTGTACTTCAACATCAAGACCATCTGATACTAATCCCGTCAAAGTAATTGTTTGTGGACTATTTGTAATTGGGAATGTTTGACCATTTACTAATAACTCACCAGTTTCTGGTGGATTGGTATATGATACAATTAAATCTTGAGTATAAGTATTATCATTTGGATTACAACTAGATTGAGATCCAGCAACTATAGAATCTATCGTTGTATAGTCATTAAAAGGAAGAAACTGCATTAAACTTGCTTTTGGCTCAGTGCCAATATCAGCACCGTTGCTAAATTGGGTATTTCCTCCTCTTCCTCTTAAATGAATACTTACTAAGTCATTGGTGCCATCGCTAAACAATTGTAATCTAATTGCTTCTGCCACCTTTGGTGCTTCGTTTGTTCCATCCCATTCATATATAGGTATATCACTCCAATTATTTCCAGTACTATTATTAATCCAACCACCTTGGCCTTCTTCTATAGTAATCCAAACTCCATCACGCAAATAACTTACACGCCACATAGTATTGGGTTGTGGCTGGTTAGGATAAGCACCTCCAAAAGTAATATAGTTTACAAATTTTGGATTTGGCCAATCAACTTGCCAAAAGAAACCATTTTCCGCGTCTACAGTGCCTAAATTATGATTGAACGACACACCGTATTCAGAGAATTGTGAGGTTACTTTGTAATCTTCTACAGATGGATCATAAAGAATATCTAGTGGAGTTCCTCTACCAGATCCTTGACCCACAGATCCATTCAATTGAGCAGAATGAAGTAGAGCTAAATTTATTATTGGATTTGGATCATTTGGTGTATTAACACTATTTGCATCCAATTGATTAATCCATGCTGCAATAAGATCAACTGCAGGTTGATCTATAATCGATTTTGCTAATGGTGGCATCATAACATTTGGATCAACACTGTTCATTCGATAATGTAATATTGATTTTGATGCATCACCTGCATATACAATTTTTTCATTAGGATCAATCCCCAAAGGACTTAGTATACCTGCGGTTAAAAGTTCTGTAGCCTCGAGACTATTAAAATAACGTAAATCAAAATTCGCTCTATTATCATTATCATGTCTATGGCAATATGCACAATTTAAATCTAAATATGACCTTGCTTTATCGTCTAAAGTTGCATTGCTATCTTGTAAAGATTTATTAGATATTAAATTTGGTGTATCAGTATCAGTAATCGATTGATTAAGGATACCTAGATGACTTAAAGTTACTAATTGGTTTGCTATTTGACCATTTGGATCGTGAGTTGAATAATCATAGTCGGTATTTAAGTATCTTGATTTTAATCCAAGACCACCTTTATTTGCCTCATTGTGGCAATCTATACACTCCGAATTAGAAGGAAAATGCCATATCTGTGTTCTTGTTCCTCCAGTAGTTGTAGCAATATCTACAGGCTCATCTAAACTAGATGTTTGAAGAACTGCGTCAGTTTGTTGTTCATTCCAATTATAGGTTAAAAAATACATTTCACCATTTTCGTCCACAACAGAAAAGCGTGTTTCTATTTTCTTAGTTATTGATGGATTGTTATCATCTATTGGTAAATCAAAATGCTTAACAATTACAGTTCCAGGTGGGAACTCCCAATCGTCATATTCTGAGTAATTAATTTGCTCGTTCGGACCACTATGAATTCCATCCGTGTTAGGTACAGCGATCCATCTTTTCTTTAAAGCACCATCTGACCAAAAAGATTCGTATAACTCATAAGGCACAAAACCATCATTAACAACTAAATTTGTTAAATCTGAAAAAACACCTGTTTGAGAGAGCAATACAGGCGGCGCATCACCACCATTAACATCGTCATCAATTAGTTTGTAAATGTTTGTGGGATTGCCGAGCCTTAAAAGGTATAATTCACCATCCTCATCTTCACCAAATGATATGACATTTGATAATGTTGTGATTTGTGTGTACTCTCCTGTATCAAGATCAACTGAAAAAATTTCACCACCACTTCCATAATCTGCACAAATATATTTCCCAAATAGTTCAGGTATACCAGAACCTCTATAAACAAATCCACCAGTAATTGAGTTTGCATTTGTCCGATCAAAAGCTGTCATTGGTTCCGTGTGATTCATTTCATTAAATAGGTCTCCATTAGGATCACAACCAGGACCAGTAATTAGCCCTTCATATTCTGGCCAGCCAAAATTGGCACCATATTCCAAAACGTCAATCTCTTCTTGTGAATTTAAACCAACATCACCAATGTAAAAGATACCTGTCTGACTATCTTTAGTCATCCTAAAAGGGTTTCTAAGTCCAATACTATAATATTCTTCAAAGAAATCTCCAGTCTGATATACATCCGTAGGATTTGGAGTTGATAGATTCAATTGACCATATAAATTTGTAGTGGATCCTGGTGTACTGTCCGAAAAAGGATTAGTATTAGGTATCCAGTATTCAACACCTGTAATTTCATCAGCATAACCAGCATCATTAGGTTTTTTTCGAAGCGGAGCATGACTTTTCGTAGGGTCCTTATCAACATCTAATCGTAATACACCGCCTTCTAAGTTATCAGTAATGTCTTGTGATCTTCTCCATGATGCCATATCACCTGTAGTGAGATATAAGAAACCATCATTTCCAAATTCTAATCCACCACCAAAATGTGTAGTACCATACATTCTGTTTTTTAAGAGAATTGTTCTAGAGTTTGGTACAACAGTCATTGTAATAGGATCTATTTCAAATTTTTCTAAGATTAAAAAATTTCCTTGGTGCTCACCTTCTGGTCCATGTAAAACTGTATCTTCACTATAATCACAACCTTGGTTTGTATATTGTCCAAATCCTGGAAGATCCTGTCCACTCCCGTTTTTTGTTGCATAATATATGTAAGCATAGTTTTTTGGATTTATTGAAGCGTCAAACTCTGGGTGAATAGTTAAACCCATAAAACCGCCATCAGAAACTAAACCTACTTCACTAGAAAGATCGAGCAAAGTATTTTGAGTTGTGGTGGTCTCATCATTATCGAACCACTTAATAACACCGTTTAGCTGCGCCAATATGACCTTATTTTGATTCGGAATTATTCTAAAAGTAATAGGATAGAAAAACGTCAAATTTGGAAATGCGACTCTATAGGTCGCATCCAATTCAATATCTACTGAGGTCGGAAATACATTATTAGCATATGGTGAAATTGCCTTAGGCGCTGATAGACCTGACCCTGCAAAATATGGGAAGGCACCTAACAAGCATATAGAAGTTAAAACGACTAATGAAACTCTGAATTTTAACGATTTGGACTTGATGAAATGTAATAAACTTCCAATAGGTTTTTTGGAAAAAAAGGTTTTCATTGATTTTAAATAAAGTGATTAATAGCTGATATAAAAGTATTAATAAAAACGCAATCTGATTACATCATTTTGCAGTAAAATAGTTAAAAACGTTTAACGCTATATTAAACGTTCTAAGCGTTTAAATTTGTAAGAAAATAATTAAAAAACCAATTCTAAGTCCCTGATTTTAATTTTAATGCAAAAAACAGATATTTTTTGTGTTTGAATTAAAAGTAATAGGTTATGTGACAAGAATTTAGTTGATATTTGTGGCATAATTCATCTTATTGATGCTCTGCTTTTCCAGATTAAGACATCAAAATTTTATATTATCATATCATAGAGTAAGACAGCCAAATCAATTTATATAATACACGTTTCTTTAATCTCAACTGCCGTTGATATTGCTAAGGTTTGAAGATGATTTAAAACTATTTCATAAAAAACGCACTATTATTATGATAGTGCGTTTTATCTATTTTATAACCTTAGATTAGTTATCTAATAACTAATTTTTGTATCCGTTTTTCAAATATATCAGACACGAGTTCTACTATATAAATTCCAGCACTTAAATGTGCAACATCTACAGATTGAATATTGCTTGATAAATCTAAAGATCTGGATACCATAACTCTTCCGTTAATATCATATAATTTTAGATTCGTCTCACTTTCCAATTGTCCTGTAATAACAACAGTTTTATTAGTGTTATTGAATGTTATAAGAAGGTTTTCTTTCAGTGATTCAAGAGTACTTAGTGCAACACTTTGATACCAAATATAAAAGCGTCCTCCTCCAGATATATCACTGGCAGCTGTAAAAATATAGTCAGTGGTGTTTAATAAAGTAAACGTATTATTTAGTGTATCTTCTAGGTATACATTTATTGATTCAGGAATATCAGTTTCAAAAACACTTATAGTCACCTCTTGTCCTTGACTAGCATTAATTCCTAGCGGGATTATAACATTTTCCATATCTGCATCACTTAAGGCCTGAATTGCAAATGCAGTTCCATCACTGTCTTGTACGAGATATGAATAGATAGAAAAGTCAGGTAAATTATCGGCAAAAATAGCAGCATCATATCCTGGATCTAATCCAGCTGACGCATTACTATTAAAGTAAAAGTCAGTACTATACGCAGATTCACCAGCACTTATTTCTAGTTTTAGATAACCAAAGTGAGTGGTTTGAGTTCTCCCGAGAATAAAATCATCTGATGCACCATCGCTTCGCATCGCTGGAGTAAACGTTATTGTTCCACCACCAATTTTACTTTTTACGAAAAATCCTTGACCAGGAGCTATGAGTAGGTTAGTTGTTACATTATTAAGTATAGTCCAACCATTACTTGCGTCACCATCATATCCATAGATAGCCTGATATGCAGCAACGTCTAACTCTGTTTTATTAAGATTAAAGAACGTATCAAAATCAATATAAGAGGGGTAAGGATTTCCTATTAAGTTCCATCCACTATAAGAAGATGCTGATTCTGATATTGGTAAACTGAAAGCTCCCGTTTCTACATTACCTTTAAAAGTTAGTGTTGTTCCATAAGTCCCGTCTTCTGTAGCATCTCTAGCGGCTCTATACCCTAAACCTTTTTCTAATAATGTACTTGCATTTATTGAAGTATCATAAATCTGATAACTCCCAGAAGATTCATTAAAAGGCCCAAATAATTTTTGACTTGTGTTGGTTGGGTTCTCAAATATATTTGGATTAGCTGAAGAGAAGTTACCAAATGTTTCTCCGGTAAATGGTGATGAAACTAAATCATTACCAGTAGAACCATTAAAGGCATTTACATGGCGCTTATAAGATACATTTCCTGTGCTAGTACCCTCAACTATTAAACTTGAATATTTAGTAGAGATAGACTCCAGTATTAAGTCACCATTATTAATTAAATCTCCTTTTACAGTTACACTAGCACCTTCTTTTACAATAATAGTGGCACCATTGTAAATTTCTAAATCATTAATCTCAACTTTCTGGTCTGTATCTATGATATAAGTACCATTAGCAATTATTGTGTTTTTAGTACCAGAAGATTCATTTGGCCCATCACTATAAATCCATGAATTATCACAATACAATATTGTGTCAGAAGTTATTGTAGCTCCACAACTATTGCCTGGTGATAAATACTGTATTAAGGTTGCCTTTGGTGTTGTCGAGCTATCATTGACAGAGGTAGATATTCCACCTCTTCCTCTCAGATGAATGCTTATAATATCGTTTCCATCGCTATACAATTGTACTCTTAATGCATCTGCCTCGATTGGGTTTTGAGTTGATCCTCCCCATTCATATATTCCACTATCTATCCATCCACCTTGACCTTCGTCTAGTATGATCCAATTACCATCTAGCCTATAGCTGATTCTCCACAATACATTAGGTTGAGGTTGATTAGGGTAAGTACCACCAAAAGTGATATAGTTTATATATTTTACATTAGACCAATTCACTTGCCACTTAAAGCCATTATCTGCATCTGGTGTACCAATATTTTCGTTATAATTCACACCATATTCGTTGTATTGAGATACGAGATGATAATTACTAATTGATGGGTCGTACAATATATGTTCAGGCGTTCCTCTACCATTAGAAACACTACCACTTAGTGTAGCCTCTGTAAGCAATGCTAAGTTGGTATTATCATCTGGTAGATTGTCAGGAATATTTCCTAAGCTACATTTCGATGGAGCTTCAAAGAAATTATCATTACTATAAATGTTAGTTGCATCAGCAGTAAAAAAAGCATTTAAATCAACATCAAAACCATTAGAATCGAGCCCAGTCAGAGTTACAGTTTGAGGACTAGAACCTATGGCAAATAGTTGCTCATTTACATTTAAACTTCCCGTTGAAGGAGGATTATTATAAGTTAATGTTACATCTTGTGTGTAAGTATCTGTCAATGGATCACAATCACCTTGGGCACCAAGAGTGGCGTTTACGATAGGTCGATTATGATAATAAATTATTTTTAATTTAGGTGGTCCAGAACCATTATATGATTTTGCAACACGTTTTCCAGAACCAGAAAATATAAAAGTCATTGAATTGCCATAAACCCATCCAGATTGAGCTCTGATTTCATTTATTATATTGGCCAAATTAGGAGTTCTCTCAAAATAACCTTCAATACCATTGCTTCCCCATCTTTTTATATCAGACCATAAGACGGTGTTTGCACTTGAAGTCTTTGTTCTTGATGAGATATCATTAGTAGCTGTAGTAAAAGTTGAACTATTCGTGGATAATTCTCCATCAATAACTAAATTAGTTGGATCTATATAGCTATTATATTCGTCTGAAGTGAACTGAATATGTGCTCTAATAATAACTGCACTATCTGGTATTTCAACAGAGTTAAATCTAACACCAATAATCTGATCATTAGAGTCATAAACGAGCTCTAAATCTGTACTCGATATATTTACTGAGCCAGATGAAACTGCTTCTTCTGCATCGTCACTACCAGTATTAACCTGTGTAACATATTCATCAACTAAATCTTCATCGAAACCAATACAATTACAAGAGCCATCTTCAACACTAAAAACTGTTGTTGGATCACCATCATCACAAGGGGAATTTTCTTCTGGGCATATTGTATCATTCGTATTAGAAATAGTTACTACATCACCAGTAGGTGGATTAAAAACATTTAAGCCAGAAGGTAAAGTAAATGGATCTGTATTAGAGACTTCACCTACTGAAACCGCATTATTTACATCTATCGTTCTTAATTCAATTTTTGATGGCTCAACAAAAATGAGTTTAAACTGATTGAAAGAGCCAGAGTTTCTTGTCCAACTTTTATCATCATCATTTGGCCTTAAAGGTGCTCCCCAACATCCTTCTCCGGTATAAACTGTACCATTAGTTTGATCTATAACAAAGCCCTCGTCATTGTCAGAATCTGAAGACGGTTTTACTGGCCAAGTAGTTTTGGCCATATGCGAGTCACAATCTACAACTAATCTAACATCTTCATCATAAAATAGTTGTGCCCAAGCGTTATATTGACTATTATTTTCTGTTTTCCATGCAGTATGTGGACGCATTGGCTTATGGTATTGTGCCATTTTCCATGTAAGACTTGATGAAGATGCCAAGTCATTTTGAAGCCAAGTTAATTGAGAACCTAATACGGATATTTCAGAATTTAATGTGTAAGTTCTTATAAGATCGTTGCCAAATGTAATTGCATAGTATGAATTAGCATTTGGAGTGTCAAATAGCTCATATACTACTGAACTACCTTCATGGTTTCCTCTTGTTGGTACAATAGGAAACATTCTTCCATCGCTTGCTGTTGTTAACTGCCAATCATCAAACCAATCTTGCCATTCACTACTAGTATCTGAATCTGTCATGTCGCCACCGAATAAAATTGCATGCGGCTTAAGTTTACTCACTAATAAATTAGCATTTTGTCTTGGAGTTCTATTATTTCTGGAATCACCACCAGCAATGAATGATAATCGACTATTATCATCTGGAGCCGTTCTAAACCAAAATCTTTGGCTTGTCCCTTGGCTATCGCCAATAACAAAATAGTAGTTAGTATTTGGTGTGAGTCCTGTTAATCTAACAAAGCGATTATCCATTCCTCTATATGATGTAGCTCTATCTTCAGTTTTTGAAAACGAATAAAGACCAGTATTAGTGCCATGATCAACAGTGTCATAATACAAAGTAGGGTTTGTGCCAGATATCTGGTTCCATGCTACAGTGATAGTAGTAGATGGATTATCAACTAAAATTAACCGATATTTATCAGTGTTAGCATTAACATAAAAAACACTTAAGATAAACAGAAATACTATTAATAACTTAGTTTTCATTAGTAGGTATTTTAATAATTTTCATTTTAAATTTTTCCTCCATCACAAGGACTATGAATGGTAAAATTCCATGTGATAATCTATAAATAACTAAAAACACACTGTTATGCAATGACATGAAAATAAAGTTAGAACTAAAGCCCGCAACTAACCTTGCAAAAGCGGTAGTGAAACCCCAAAAAATCATATACATTAATGCATATTTAGATAATTTTGGTACAAACAATAAAACTGAAGTTATAATATCTAAAACACCAACAACATACAATAACGTAGTTGCCTGCGGTTCAGTGACACCAAGTATAATTATAGTCATATCTACAAAATGACCTGGCAAATATATCAGTCCCATAGCAAAAAGACCATGTGCAATAAATGTGCATGCAATAGCCAATTTTAAACCATTAACAATTTTTTTATCTTTAGTTATATCTAACTTGACATTAAATAATAACATAATTGGTGCGGCAAATTGTATGAATAATTCAAAAAACAATAAGTATTCATAATTTTTGTCTTTCACCATGCATATCCCAATAAATAGAAGCAATAGTAAAGCTAAACCCACAATAAATGATTTAACCTTTTTTAGCTTTATTCTATCCCAGAATAAGCATATAAATGCTGCTGCAAAAAATATAAGACTACAAGCTTTTGTAAATCCTTCAATCCATGCATTTACTTTTGGACTTGTGGCATATTCATACCAAGGATAGTTGAAAATTCCTTCTACTATTGGTGTCAATAGACTTTCGTCCCAAAGTATAGCTCTAAACGGTGCACCAAAAAAATATAACTGATAGGCTCTTCCCAGAAATACAGTGAAGGCGCATATTTTTATAAGCGATATTATTTTAAGTTTATTCATTTAGAGCACCTAAAATTAACCATTTCAGTATCAAATGAATCTAATTATCGACTAATTGAATATAAATCCTTTGAATTGATGTACTTAGCAATGTTTAAGTCTTTAAAACTCTATAAATCAATTGAATTATGACGCATTGAACCCTTAACTAAAAGATTATCAATGCACAACTGTTAGAGCCAGAAACTAGAACTTCGTCACATTCAAGGATAAGAAAAAGGGAGATATTTGTTGAAATGCATATTTCAGCGATTAACACAGTAATTGATAAAAATATTATTAAATATGGTCATATAAAGACTTAATATAATTAGTGCCATATTGCTAAAAACTATCTATGCAAGTTATAAATTTTATAAAAATGTAATATACTGATAAATATTGTGTTATATAATATTACTTATCGCAATGGTTTTGAATCAATCTTACTTCTTTTAGAATTTTCCAAATGCTATTTTCAAAACCTAATGAAGAGACCCTAAAGAGCATAACATATTTATTTTGTTCTTCACAATAGTTAGTTTCTATGTCAATATTTAGATTAATAACTTCTTTTGTAAAAAAGGAATCATAAACTTTCATGTTACCTCTATAGCTTAGTGATTTATCTTTAATTCCATTAATACTTATTATAGTTTTAGGAATAATGAAGTCTTTATCCTTATTTACTGCAGTCATTAAACCGTCGTAATATAGTTTTAGATTCGCTTCTAACATCTCAACGGTTGGTGGTGATTGTAAATTAATATTCCAAGCGATAACATATGTCCAAAACTCAGGACTTTCAGGTTTTCTCCAATTCTTAGCAAATCTTAGATCTTCATAGCCTTCATAGTTAATTTCTGGAGCGAAACTGAGAGGGAACTTTATAATTTCTTTTACCCATGTACTATCTGCTTCTAAAATTTCTAAATGATTTTCATCTTGTGGAAATGCTGCTATAGTATAGAATAGTAGTATTGTTAGCATTACTGTTTTCTTTATCATTATTTATAAACTTAGTGTAACTTCAAACCCAATTCCATCTGCAATGGCTCCGTCTCTTAATTTACTGTTGTAGTCAATTCCCCAACGTTGTCTGTCTATTTTAAATTTTGTAGTCATTTGTTGTTTTTCATAATCGACTTCTGCTTGAAAATTAATAGGTAAAGTTATATTTTTTATGGTAAGATTTGCGTAAACTTTTATACGAGTATTGTCATGATACTCAACACTAGTAATAACAAGTTTAGCCGTTTTAAACTTTTCTACATTAAAAAAATCCTCGTTCTTTAAATGATCTATAAGTCCTTCGTTCGCTTCTTCATCATCTATGTCATTACAAACTATAGAAGTCATATCAATGATAAATTCGCCTCCAGAAATGACATCGTCATTTTTTATAAAATAACCTTCTTCAAAACTGATAGTGCCATTATGTCCACCAAAATAAAACGCATATTCCCCAGACCATTTGAGTTCACTTTTCTTAGTATCAATTTCTAGAGTTTTACTAATTTCATTTTGAGCATAAGAATATACAATTGATAAGGTTGTGCATGCGATTAATACTATTCGTTTTTTCATTGTAATAATTTTTTATGATTAATATTTGTTTGGATAAAACTAGAGTGATCAAAATCAAAGAGTGTCAAAAAAATGTAAAAGAAGTGTCAACACTTGTAAAATGTCAAAGAATTGTATGTTATTTACATTAATTATGAATCGAATTACTTTTTATATACTTAACCAATTATTAATTATTGTTTTTATAGTCATGGCTTCATCATGTTCTAGTGAATATGATGATGACTTTTCTGAGCGTACTAAAATTGCTTTGAGAGCTGTTGGTAATAAACTTTTACTATCTAACCAAGATTCCACATCTTTAATATTGCCTGTTCTAGAATTAGAAGCTAATAAATATCAAATCACTTTTAATAATACATTGTCCTTTGAACCAAGTAATTTGGTTTCTATTATACAGGAAAGTATTAAAGCATCTCGGTTGTCAGAGTATTATAGGGTAGAAGTATTGCAATGTAGCGATAGGGAAGTGGCGTACAGTTATCAAATGAGTGCGGAAGAAGAAAGTACTATTGTACCCTGTGGTGGCAGATATTTACCTGAAGCTTGTTATATCATTGAATTAAAGTTTATAAATAAAGCTGAAACAACTTCAGTTAAGGATGCTATAATTAAAACAATCATACTTTTAATTCTTATCTCAATTGCATTTCTTTTGAAAAATAAGGTAACAAAATCCAAAAAAGTAAATTTAAAAAATGGAGCTAGTGAAAAACTAGGCAGTTTCTACTTTTATCCTGAGCAGAATAAGCTTGTTAAGGAGGCCCAAGAAATTGCATTATCTAAAAAAGAATGTGAACTCTTAGCTCTTTTTGTAGCTAATCCAAATCAAATTATAAAACGCGATGAACTGACTAAGCGTGTTTGGGAGGACAATGGTGTTTTTGTAGGTCGAAGCCTAGATACTTATATTTCTAAACTACGCAAGAAATTAAAGTCAGATACCTCTATAAAATTGACTAATGTCCATGGAGTCGGCTATAAATTGGAGGTTGATTAATTAGCCTAAACTAAATATTATTGCCTACCTATAATAACTCTGACTAGTTCCTTTAGTACAAGCACAATTACTTGCTCCTTGTAGAAAGTCCAACCCAATAGTAACCATATGTGTCCCTGAATTAAAGCCAGCTAAGTCATTTATAGTAAACTGATACGAATACGCAAAGAACAGCTTATCAAACGTAATACCTGCTATTGGTCCAACATTTAGAGGTTTAAAAAATTGATCATTAAGAAAACGGTATGATCCTCCTAAAAAATAATAATCTCCTTTTCTATTAAATTTCCGGTATTTAAAATTTACATCTGTACTAGAGCGATTGTCACTATCAAACATTTGGAAAAATATGGAAGGTTCAAACTCTACATCCTTGTTGCTATTACTCTTTAAAACAAGACCAGTATAGATTTGATAATTTAAAAGTTGGTTTGGTTCTGCACCTCTTTCAACATCAATATCCTTTTTCATTATGTTATTAGCATTCATACTCAGATAAAATGCCTTCCAACGGTATAAAAATCCAAAATCAAAATTATTATTAGAAATAGATCTATCATCAGTTATGCTCGGGTCAATGATGGGTGTTTCATAGGTAGTATTAAAATTTTCAATATCTATTCTAAAACTATTAATATTATAAGATAACCCAAAAGACAGGAACTGTTTCGATTTATAATCTAAGGTCAAATGATGTGCAAATGAAAATTTTACACCTTTTTGTCGTGTGTTACCATTCTTATCATTGTAAGCAGAGATACCAACACCAGAGCGATCGGCTATTCTAAAATCTGCATATAGGGATTGATTATCTGGCGCATTTTTTATTCCAACCCATTGTGTTAATCCATTGGCTCTAATTTTTAAGTTATCCCCAATACCTGCATAGGTTGGTGAAATGACAAAATCATTATCTGCTAAATATTGCGTGAATACTGGCAAGTTTAACTCTTGACTATAGCCATAAGACATAACCAAAAGTAGTATATATAGTGTTATTTTTTTCATCTTAGTATCTTTTAGTTTTATCTGTAAAGGGTAAAGTGTCCAACAAATTCTTTATCTACATTGACGTCATTAGTTTTAACGACATACCAATAATCACCAGTTGGTAATTCTGTTCCGTTATATCTTCCATCCCAAACCTGACCTACATTATACTCAGCGACCTTACGTCCATATCTATCAAAAATGTCGAAAGTAAGATTCGGATAGTTTTCTGAACAACCAGGTGCCCAAGTATCGTATTCGCCATCACCATTTGGCGTAAACCAATTAGGGATACAGAGATCAATAAACTCTAATTCAATTTGGGCAGTTGCAAAACAACCACTACTATCTGTAACGGTAACAGTATATAATCCTGACTCAGTTATGATGTAGTTATTAACACTACCGTAGTCCTCACCATTCATGGTAAACTGATAATCACCAGTTCCACCTGAAGCATTTGCAATAAATTCATTGAGTTGACCTTCTGTAAAGGTTAAGGCAACAGGTTCATAATCTTCAATTTCAAAGAATTCTGTAGTTTGAATACAGCCATTGGTATGTCTTACATCGATATAATGATTTGTTCCTACTGGGACATTCATAAACACATTACTTGCTTGATATGGACCACCATCTAACGAATAATCTAAATCTATTGGATCAGTAATAGAGTCATCAACAGTAACCTTTACAACATTACCCTGTGTATTATTTTCACAAATATTTTCAACCACTACTTGTGGATCTATGATTACTGATTCTGGAAAAGTGATATTCCATTCCGACTCACAACCTAGTGCATCTCTAACAAATACTATGTGGTCTCCGCCGGATAAGTTAGTAAAGTCGAATTCTGTTTGTGTTGCGCTACCTGTGGTATAAATACCTTCATAATCATCCAGACTTACACTATATGGTAAATTTCCACCAGAAATATCGATACTAAATTCGCCATTGGCATCATCTTGACACAACTCTGGGAAAATAGAATCAGCAACGATACTAAGAATAACAGGCGTTGGTTCAGAAATTGTGAAATTGAAGGTTAAGTAACAACCCAAAACATCTTGAACAATGATATCATAATCACCAGGTGCTAAGTTTTCAAATGTATTTGTATCAAAGAATTGATTTAATTGAGGTGAAATCGCATATTTAATAATTCCTGTTCCACCTGATGCTGTAATTTCAACTGATCCATTATTATTACCTGCACAAGTAACGTTGTTAACTGCTATGGTTGCTTCAATTGGTGCACTTGGTTCAGTAATACTAATTGGTGCGGAAGTTGTTATACAATCACCACTTTCTACAACGACAATGTAAGTTCCGGCAAATAGCTCTGTGAAATATCCAGAACTATTTTGGGTTGCTGTAATTGCGGTTCCTGAACCATCTTGTAAAGTGTACACATAATTACCTAGCCCTCCTTGTGCTGTTGCAGAAATTGATCCGTTATTATCACCATTACAATTAATAGTTAAATTAGAAGCCTCAAGCGTCAATGTAAGGTCAGGTAAAGGATCTACAGCAATTTCGTTAGATACATTTGCTACACAACCATTTACATCTCTAACATAATATGAGTAAGTCCCTGGTGGAACACTGAATGTAGTAGATGAGCTAAAAGAACCAAGTATAGTTGAAAAACTTGGATTATCACTGTAGGAATACGTTCCTGTTCCTCCTGTAGCGCTTAAAGTTAGAGTAGATTCAACTAAACAACTTTGTGTTGTTGCTCGTACTAAACTTGCTTCAATTGGAGTAGGCTCAGCAATAACAATATCAATAGATGTTAATTCACAATCAAAACCATCTGTAATTCTAACAGAATAAGTTCCTGGACCTAAGTTGTCAAATACATTTGAGGTTTGCGGACCAGAAGTACTTGGTGTTGGTAAAATAGTGTTAAGTGTATAGGTGTAGTTTGCACCTTGTCCACCAGTTACATTTGTAATTGTTATACTAGCATCTTGATCTCCAAAACACGCTAAAGCCGTTGTACTTGGTGTAAATGTTGCTGTAATTGGTGAAGGTTCGTCTAAAGTGATAATTTCAGACACTATACAACCTCCAGCATCTCTTACATTTACAGTATAAGTTCCAGCTGATAAATCTGTAAATATATTATTTGACGAATAGGCAACGGTTGCGTCACCAGTCAATTCATATTCAAAATCTCCCCAACCACCAGCTGCAATTGCAGTGATTGTTCCCTGATTGTTATTACAGGTAACATCAGAAGTTTCAGAAATCACAAGAGTTAAAGCTTCTGTAGGTGACTCTATAACCACATTAGATGTATTAGAACAGAATGGAAAAGCAGTTTCAGTAATCACTACTGAGAACAATCCAGCATCCATTCCTGATACAGTTTGTGGATTTGTAGACGTATTTGCACTTACAATACCAGTTACTGAAGTTCCTAAAGCATCAAATACTTCATAAGTATAAGTACCTGTGTAATTTGTAATGTCTATATCAAAAGATCCACTATTATCACTAAAACAAGTTATTGGAGTTGGTGTTAAAGTAAACATTGGAATTACTGCTTCAGACAAATTAACTGTAACTTCTTCAGTACAGAGTGTTACTGTATCGGTAATAGTTATAGTATATAAACCTGCCGGTAACCCAGAAATAACATCACCAGTTATACTAATCGATGCTGGATTTGGTAAAATACTGTACGTATAAGTACCGGAACCACCAGTCGTTGTCATTGTTATCTCACCATCATCGTTATTACAAGATGGTATTGCTGTAACTTCAGGTGATATTGTAATTGGAGCTTCAATATCTAAAGACACTAAATTTCCACAACCATTAGCGTCACGTATTTCTACAGTATGAGTTCCTGAATATAAATTAGAGAGCGTGAATGGTGCTGTTAATGCTTGAAAAGTACCACCGTCAATACTGTATCGATAAGGAGCTGTGCCGGCTGTATCTAGAGTTACATCTATGTCAAAACTACCTTCGGTAACTGTACATTGATTATTTACAACTGCTGAAATTACAGGCGAAGGATCTAATGGCACAACTATGATTGGACTCGAAATGATACAACCATATGCATCTAAAACATGAACATAATAATCACCAGTATCAACATTAAATACACTTGCTGAAGCCCAAGAAGTATCTGAAGCCAATGGTGCAGTTGGAGTAGTGGTAATCTGATATTGATAAGGTGCTGTTCCATTTTGAGCAATAGCACTTATTACTCCAGAGTTGGCATTACAATTTGCATTTTGATTTAATGAGGTAGAAAGTTCTAATAATATAGCAGATTCTGTAATATTGAAAGGTATTGTTACCACACCACAACCAGAATTTGGTCCAGAGGTCTCAACTATATTGACATAATAATTACCAAATGGTAAAGGTCCCAAGTCAGATATTGTTAATGATCCATTAGCTGGCACAGTACCAGAGTTACTAACACCTGTACTATTTAAAGATAAAGAATCAAATATTTCATAATCTATATTTACAGCTGAACCATAAATGCTATTTACAGTAAAAGAAACATTACCATCAGCACTTCCGGTACAAGTTATATTGTTCGCACTAACTGCTGTTGCAGTTAATGTTGATGAGGTTGGGATTGGTGCTGTTGCAGGTTCATAATAACTACAGAGTGTAGATTCATCATAAACTATAAAGGTATAAACCACACCAGGTGTTAAGTTGTTAAATGTAGCAGATTGACTACCAACAGCATCTTCTGGGATCCATGTACCCGCAGGAAGTGGATAAACTGAAGATGGTCCTTGGTATATACTGAACCAAAATGGACCAGCACTTGCTAATGTAGAACCTACGCTTACTTCAGCAGTTCCACCGGTAGAACAATCTACAGAAGTATTAATATTTATATCTAAGTCCGTTGGAGGAGAAGCGACAAGTACATCTTGTACTAATACAGAACAGCCGTTGGCATCGACTACATTAATTTGGTATAGACCAAAGTCAACTACATCAAAGTTTACAGAAGTTGATCCAGTCATATTCGATTCTGAATTTGAATATCCATTTGTACCAGTTACCATATAGTCATAAGGTGCTGTTCCACCTGTAACAGAATTTATAATTATTGATCCTTGCGATAATCCACTTGCATCACATGTAATGTCTATAGCATTATAATCTATTACAATTGGGTCTGGTTCATTAATAGTTACTGTTTCAGTAGCTGTACAAGATTTAGAATCTGTAAGTGTTACTGTATAAGTTCCTGCTGGCAATCCAGAGGTTTGTGTTCCGTAATCGGTACTCGTAGTATCATTGTTTACATTAATCGTAAAAGGAGGTGTACCAACTGTACTATCAATTGTTACATCTATGGCTCCATTGGAATCTCCATTACATAATATAGGCTGACTTTGTGCTACCAAAGTCAATGCTGGTAGAGATAGAGGTTCTACATTTATAATCGCTGATTCAGCAGTACAACCATTGGCATCAGTAATTTCAAACTGATAGTCTCCAGCATTAGGTGTAGAATATATAAATGGTGTTCCTGTTGCTCCTAAAGATGAATATGGGCTTCCATTTATTGATACAGCATAAGTATATGGTGCAGGTCCTGATATGGTTCCTGTGAGCACTGCATCTGGTGTAGCTGTACAATCTAAATCTTCAGTTAGTACCACATTTAATGTTGGTGTTGGAATAGGATCAATTGTATGAGATTCACTATAAGTACAATCATTTTCATCTCTAACTTGGAAAGTATAAGTTCCAGGTTCTAAACCAGAAAATGCTGCAGATGTTTGATAAACTGTCGCTGCTGAAGCAGGTGCAATAATTTGATATTCTAGTATTCCTGTTCCACCAGTTGTTCCAGTAATGGAAACAGTTGTGGCATTTGTTGGACATGTTATTGATGGGTTATCGAACTCTAAATCTGTTGGTGGGTTTAAAGCATCAATAGTAATATCATTTGTTACTGAAGTACAATCATTATCATCTTTAACGGTTATAGTATATGTGCCTTGAGTTAAACCTGTAAATACATTACTAGTTTGAAATGTAACTCCATCAATACTATATGTATATGGTGCATCACCACCTGTAACAGCTGTAACCGTAATTACGCCATCTCCAATACAACTTAATGGTGTCGTTAATTCTGCTGTGCCTGAAATAGCTATGTTCGAATTAATTGTCGCGGTTTGAGGATTTGTAATACATACTGATGTTCCTGAAGTATATTGAACTATGATATCGTAATTACCTACGCCAAGTCCTGTAAAAACATTTGAACTTACAAATGTTGTGCCTCCATCAATACTGTAAGCTAAACTATTACCATTAGCATTTGTAACATTTATGGTTAGAGCTCCACTATCACTAGAATCGCCACATAAAATATTAGTAGTAGAAACAGTAAAGTCTGGAGCAGGAATTGCATCTACAGTTATACTCGTATTAGCACTACAGTTATTAGAATCAACAACTGTTATATTATAAACACCAGCAGTTGTAACTGCAATTTCTGGTACAGATTGAAAAACTGTTGCACTATTTACAAAATAGAAGTACGGTGGTGTTCCTCCAACTGGGTAAACCGTAATCTCACCATCATTACAAGTTAATGGTGCAGTGATTGCAGCAGTAACTGTTAGTAACGGAGGTTCGATAATTGTAATATCCTCAGTGAATATACAGCCATTTTCAGTTTCTAAAGTTGCTGTGTATGTTCCTGGATTTAAATTATCGAATGTATAATTGTTCTCAATAATTGGCCCGACACTATTAACTAATGTTGCTCCATTATATAATGTAAAGGTATATTGCGGATCAGCATCATTTGCGGCTAAGTGAATACTTCCTTTATCTCCGTAACATAGAGGTTGAGTTACTGTATTTGCGCCTGTAAAATCTCTATCCGTAATTTGAACGTCTGGAACTGTGAATACACAAGGGTTAGTAGGCACACCTGTCTGTCTTATGTATACAGTGTATGTACCAGCGGTACTGACTGAAAACACATTGCTAGTTTGAAAATTTGTATTATCTATACTGTATTCATAACCACTAGGAACTCCATTTACGGTAATACTACCATCTGTTGTACAAATTATATCAGTAGATACTACTGTCGCGTCTAACAAATTCTCATAGACGTTGAAATAGAATTGAACAAAACAACCTCCTGGATAATTAATCGTTATTCGATATTGACCAGATGTATCAGCTAAAAAGTTAGGCCCATTACCAACTTCATTCCAAGTACAGGCCGCATCTTCATTTGCACAGTCTTCATCGGCAACTGCAGCACAACTCGATTCATCAAGCTTTTCCCATATAATAGAAGTAGAGCTTGATATATTGGTTTCAATGAGTCGTGAATCATTTGCACCACATAAAAATATGTTTGGCAATGGTTTTCCATCATTAGGACAAGTAACCACCTCATCCGCATAAGGAATTACAGGATTTGTAGTGTTACTACCAAAAAGCTCAACATTAAATTGCTGAACAATTGATTGACATGGTGCAATTGCCGTATTATATGAATAATAAGTGCCAGTTGCTGTAGCCGTTATGGTTTGTGTAGTTCCAATAACTGGTGTTCCTGTTGGACTAGTTGACCAGGCATAAGAATCATAACCATTTGCAGCAGTTAATTCTATACTATCACCACAAAGAATTTCATCCTGTTCAAAAGTACAATCAAGATCAGCTAAGAAATTAGTTGCCTGTGGCGAAATTAAACAGCCTGTATTACTGCTGTAACTAGGGTCGTCTGTAATAGTGAAATCAGGATTTATGGTACCTTGATAAGTAGCATAAGCTTGATTGTTAATAATATTAGAACATGCATCTGCTAACTGACCACAATCATCAACAACTTGAACTTCTATTCGAATTTCATAAACAGGATCATTTTCTTCAACAAGAGAATCATCAACACTTAAAACCAGCTCTCTTGTTGTAGGATTATAACTTACGACTGTAACACCAGTTGGTAAAACTAAGTCTGTCGGATGATTGTAAATAATGTTAATAGGAAGAATATCTCTAATTGTAAAGTTTGTTGCGTCGTCATTTCCAGTGTTCTGAAAACCAATAACATAGTTTAGAGAAGAACCCAAACCTACAAGTTGTCCACCAATATCATTTCCTAAATCGTCTTCAACAATTTTTGTTAACACAATATTTGGAGCAATAATCTCAATGGCAAAAGCACTAAAGTAATAGTAATAGATATCTAGATTACTTCCTAAGCTTATATCAGCCGAAGTTGCATTATTAGGTATAAGAGTATTTCCTGGATTTGGAATATTTATAATTCCTGAATCAAAACCTAATGTGTTAGAACTATTAGGATTTTTGTTGTTAAATAACTCAGATGTATTGGTTACAGGGTCTATATCAGAAACCGAACTATTAAAAAAGTTGTTTGTTGGACGAATAACAGTTCCTGCATTGTTAGTAGCACTAATTGCAGTACCATTAAGTTCTAGATAATCCCCAGTATAACCTCTATCACCTTCAATAGTATTGAAAGCGAATTTAGCACGTACAGGTCCAGTTGGTATAGTATTAAATCCTGAAACAGGAAATGTTTCGTTTATAGTACTTGTGATTTTTGTAAATCCATCAAATGAAGTGATGTATTTGCTTGGTAAAAGCGGATCTTCATAAACTACAAAAAGCGACCAACCAGCTGAAAGTCCTTCTGAATTTGGTTTTGGACCAACTAATGTTGAAATGTTTGCAACACCATATGTACCTTCTGGATTTGGTAATGCTGTTAGAATATCTGTTACATCGTGATAATAAGCATATGTATTTGACTGGCTATTGTTTGCTGCGTTTTGATAGTAAATTTCAGTACCAGTAATATCCATATATGGACTACCAGGAACTTTAAATTTCACCTCCGATATGGGTTCGTCACCATTAACAACAGCACTCCAATATAAGCCAGCATATACAATTTGATAACAACTTTGGTCACTTGGAACATCTAAATCTGCCGTACTTGAATTAAAAGTACTAGCATCACCATCAATATCTACATATACAGCTGCATCAACTTGGTCATTGGTATCGTTTCCATTATATGGATCAGAAACATGTAGCCCTACATTACTGTTTCCAATTAAAAGGATATCTCCCTTAATGGCCTGATCGTATCTTGGCGAAAAAGGGACAAGGTTTTGTGCAAACATTTGTTGTCCCAAAATAAGTAATATAACAACAATTGCAATTCTAGAAAAAGTAGGTTTTTTCATGGTATTAGTTTTTGGTTTTCGCATTTTTAATTGGGGCATATAAAGATGCGAAGGGGCTTAACTTCTATTTAATTTTCAATTTTCACTATTGACATTTTTTGATTATAAGGTCTATCACCTTTAGACTCTAAGGCTTTGTTTGCATTCTGAATGCTATCAAATTTATCATAGTATATATAATATTTACTTGTATTAACATCATAGAAGAAATCTACATTAGTTCTTCCTGATGCAACAACTTTAGTTACAAAATCATTGCGCTTTTCAACATTACTGTGTACAGCAATTACAACATAGTAACCACTTTCAACATTTTTAATGTTTTTAAGAATATTGATATTATTACCTTGCTCTTCTCCAAAATCGAAATCTTCAGTTTTTAGAGGTACTTTACTGATCGTAGTTGTATTCTTAATGTTTGTTAACGCTGTTCTATCTTGAGAGTATCTATCTTCTTCATTATCGAACGCTGCACGTTTGATACGTCGTCTTTTTTCAAACTCTGTAGCAACTCTAATAGTTTCTAATCTCGAATCTAATTGTGCTCTGGTTTGTACAGCTTTTGCCTGTTCCTCAGTTAAACGCTTTATCTTCTTTTTGTAATAAATATTAACCTCATCTAATTCAGTGTTCCTTATCCTTGTGCGTTGCTCATAAAGTGTTTGTAATTCTTCAATCTTATCTGAACGTGTTTTAATAACATCATCTAAATTAGATTTAATAGCTCTTAGGGCATTATTTTCAGCTGTTACACTTTTAAAGGGTTTTGGTTGCACTACGATACCCTGATCACTTAAATCATTTTCTTCTTTTAAATCTTTAAGATCTTGGTCTTTCGTAGCTACTATTTCATCAAACTGTTTTAATAATTTTACCTGAGTAGTCTTTGCATCATCAGTTTGATCCTCTAAGGTCTTCATGGATTTACCAAGCTCATCTTTAGGATTAGCAATTAAGTCTTCCGCTACTTTTTGCTCAGCCAATAATTTAGCTTGTGCTTCGGCTTCTTCCTTAGCTTTTTGATCTGCCAATAGTCTAGCTTGCTTTTCAGCTTCTAATTTTGCCTCTTGCTCTGCTTGCAGTTTGGCCTGTAATTCAGCCTCTTCCTTAGCTTTTTGTTCTGCTAATAATCTAGACTGCTTTTCAGCTTCTGCTTTCGCCTCTTGTTCAGCTTTTAGTTTGGCTTGGGCTTCAGCCTCTTCCTTAATTTTTTGTTCTGCTAATAATCGAACTTGCTTTTCAGCTTCTAATTTTGCCTCTTGCTCTGCCAATAGTTTAGCTTGTGCATCAGCTGCTGCTTTCTGCTCTACGGCAAGTTTAGCTTCTTGCTCAGCTTTTAATTTTGCCTCGGCTTCTCGCTTTGCTTTTTGATTCGCTGCTATTTTTGCTCTTAGCACCTCTCTTTGTCTAGCCTTTTCCTCTTCATCTAATTTTGCTTTTGCTTCTGCTTCTTCTTTCTCTCTTTGTTCTTTTAATAATTTGGCTTGCACTTTAGAATCTTCCTTAGCTTTTGCTTCAGCTTCTTTTTTGGCCTTTGCTTCTGCAACTAATTTTGCCTTAGCTTCTGCTTCCGTTATCTTTTTGGCTTCTAAATCTAATTTTTCTTGTGCTTTTCTTTCTGCAGCTCTAGACCTTATGCCTGCAAGCTCAGATTCTGATGCTTTAACTATTACCTTTTGTTTTTTGGAGAAAAGGCCACTCACTTCATCATCTCCACTATATTTATACTTCTTCTCAGATTTAAATCTGTAAGCTAAAGTAAAATCGTGTGAAGGTCCAAAATCTACCATATCTCCTATGGCTCTTTCAACATTATATTCTAAAGCAATTTGAGATGTAATATTAAGACCTATACCTCCCGAAACACCATATACATTATTATAGCCAATTTGAAACCATAATCCTTTAGGTACATTTATCATTGCTAATCCAGAAATAATAGTTTCATCTTTTCTGAATTCTGATTTTAATAAGGCAGAGACTTTTGTATCGGTAAAGAATCCTCGACCATTAAAATAACCTGTGTGCATCACATGAGCTTGTATGCCTTGTTTTGGATCATCTTCTATAAGTGTTGAGGATTCAAAATTGTATAAAACCACATTGTTTACAGAAATACCAAAATCTAAAAACTCTGTACCAAAGTTAATTCCAGGATTTACAGTCAGTAAGAAGTTTGATGGTACATTTTGCAATGATGGGTCATCAAAATTAGTAACAACATTAGCGGTATTAACACCACTTTTGTATGCTCCAATATTAAGTCCAAAGGTTAGGTTGTTATCTGTGCTTAGTTGAGCATTATAGGCAAAGTTTAGTAATCCGCCAAAAGTGGTTAACACACCATAATTCTGTTGAAATAGAGCCAAACCAGCTCCAATATTTTCTGAAAAACGCCCAGAATAACTTGCTAAATAAGTTTCTGGTGCATTATCAAATTGAACCCATTCACGTTTATTACTTATACTAGCGTATTTATGTTGTTCTCTAACGAAACTAAATGTTGGGTTAATAGCATAGCGATTAAAAACCAAAGAATTTCTTATAGGTAAATCTAAAGAAACCACACCGTCATCTTCTTGCGAAAAGCTCATCTGTAAAAAACAGAGTACTACTAATATGACTAAAAGATGTGCTTTCATTTTACTTTACTATGGTTATTGAACCTTTTTTAGTTTTTGAATCCGCTGTAATAATTATATAATAGTATATCACATTGATGTTAGTTAATCCTAATTGATTTTCTGGCCAATTATTTTCATAAGCAATAGTTTGGAATACTAGCTTTCCGCGCTCATCTAGGATCCTTACCTCTGTATTTGTGCCAGTTGTATATTCTAAAGGAATTACCCAAGTATCATTAATTCCATCCCCATTAGGACTAATAACATTAGGAATATTTTCTACATCAGGAAAAGGATCTTGAGCTTCTTCTATAATAAAATTGTATTCCATTGAAGCTTGACATCCGACAGTTTCATTTATTATTACCTTATAGTTTCCGAACTCTGTAGCTTCAAAAAAGCCATCAGTTGCAGTGTCAATTAATACATTGTCTATATACCAAATAAATTCTGGACTATTGGCTGTGGTAGTCACAGATATCATTAATGATTCATCTGGGAATATCTGGTTAACTTCAGATACATTTATTGAACTATCAAATATTTCACTTTCTAAATCTATTGAACCAGAAGCAGAGCAATCTCCTAAATCTACTTGTACTGAATAGGTTCCTGATTCGATTGCTTGATACATTTGGTCTGTAGCGTCTGGAATAATGACTCCATCTTTATACCATTGATAAGAGTTTCCACCAATGGTATTTAAAGTCGTTGCACCTTGTTCTGGACAAAATGGATTCCCCAAGCTAGATGCTATGGTTGCATTGGCTTCACCAGCAACCGCCTCACTAATAGTTACACGATTAGAAAACGAATCTGATGTACAACTACCATAATTTGTTTCTACAAAATAAGTCCCTTCACTACTAACAGCTAATGATGGGCCATCTGCAACAAAAACTGATGTTGTCGGGCTTGTTTCTTTATACCATTTAAAGGTAAGGTTTGGGTAGAGTAGAGGTGAGTCGTTAGATCCTGACCCTGGATTATCTATTGTTAACAAATAACTTCCACCAGTACAATATGCACCAGTAGATACTAAACGGTTTATTGTAAACGGCGAATCCTGACTTTTAAAATAAGCAGCAAATGGTACTGAATTAGAACTTGTGGCAACAGGTGCACTACTTTTGATCCTTATACGATAATTTTCTCCGGCTGTATCCTCTGGTATAGAGAAATCTAGTGTCGCTGGTGAAGTTGTTACAGAACCAGCAGAAGTTGTATAGATCACCGTTGGATTAGAAAAATCACCATCAGCATCAGATAGCTCTATACTAAATTGGTTTGAAGCGTTTACACTAGACTCTGGCGAAAATATAAACGTTGTACTATACGTATTAAAAGAGTCATTAGCGCAAGCTTGGCTAAAACCAAGATTAGGTGTGCCAATAACTATTTGCGCATTTGCTTTATATAGTATAGCAAAAGTTAACAAATAAATTCCAAAAAACAATTTATTTACGATAGTAGGTTTAAGCATTTAGTAGGGTTTGTATTATTTATTCTATAAGCTTTTGGGGTTTAATAAGATTCACAGCTTGCAAGTTAAATTCTTGATTTAGCTATGAATTTTGTTTGTGTTTTGTGTTTTTATAAAAGATTTGGGATTTAATCTTAGTTGTCGTCATCATCAAAATTGTCATTAGAAGCAATGATTCTATTGATACGTAATCTAAAATCTGGTTGTCTACTATTTTCAGATTCAATAAAAGTTTCGGAATCTGGTCCTTTAGAATATACATTGTCAAAAGCTCTACTACCATACCAACTTTCTAAATCGTCGTTATTAGTATAACCTTTTCTAAAAATATTCCCTTCACAATTGTTAAAGTACGAACGCGTAAATTTTATCTTTTCTAAATTTTCATTGTTTATAGGAATTCTGCTATCGAAAATTACAGCAGGCTTAAAACCAGAGATAACACTTTTGTGAATTGTAACAGACACATCTGGACCAACATAAATAGCTTCTTGTACCAAGCCAACGCTAATGTCTCCTTTTAGATCATTACTGACATTAATAAGTGTTAGGTTTTCTGCATTAACAAATGTTTCTTTTTTTGAAGTATCTGCGTCTTCTTTTAGGTCATAAGAGCTAATGAACATACATCTAGATCCTTCCGCACTAGAAATATATGGTGATCTTACCGCCAAAGAATTTACTATATTACATTGTGCACCATAATTAAACTTATAATCGTTCTCTTGAGATCTGTATGAAACAGCTTTTTCAATAACAACTTCTCCTCCAAGAATATTAAAGGAATTTCCTTCACTATAACTTACCATTACATTTAATATAGTAGTTTTAAGACCGACACCAGCTAAAGTAATTCCACTAAAATTTCCGAATTCTTTTGTTTTCTTACCAGCAAACTCTACTCTAACATACTTTAAGATACCAGAGTTACTATATACATCGTCACCACCATAACTTATAGTTTCAGTAGATGAAGGGTTTAACCCATAGTTTAATGATGAAACCTTTCCGAATGAATTGATTGGAGCACTACCAAGTATGAAAATTCCTCCCCAATCACCCTGTTTTTTGTCGGGTCTACTAGATGTAAAAATGATTGGATCAGTTTCTGTTCCTTCTGCTATTATCTTAGAACCTCTGCTGATAGTTAAAGAACCTTTGGTTTTATAATCACCAATGATAACAGTTCCTGGTTCAATAGTTAGTGTTGTACTGTCCGTTACAAAGACATCACCCAATAAAAGATAGGTGTTTCTTTTGGACAATGTTGTATTAGATGAAATATTTCCACTTAGTATTTGAGTGGGTTCGCTGTAATCAGCTTTATTGGGTTTAAAATCTGTCCAAGAATCTAGCCAATTATTGTAGCCAGTAATTCCTTTTTCTTGTTGTGCAATCAGGTTACCAAATACTAAAAAAAGTAAAAGTGTAGTTAAAGTAATTTTTTTCATAGTAGCTTATTTTCGTTCGTTTAGATAATGGGCTCTTAATCTATAAGACCAAACATATGAACAATACCTATTAAATACAAAAAATATCGATGAAATGCATGATTAAATATTGTTTATTTAATTTTTCTTACACAGAAATACCGTTTGTCGGATAAATTATATTTTTAAAAATCTTTACTATTAACATAAGTATGCAAAATAACAATTCAAAAAAAAACCTTGATGCACAATACATCAAGGTTTTTTAACAATACATAAGCAACAAGATTCACTAATCCTTTTTAAAATCGTCATAGGTATGCAATGCTTTAAGAGTGGACTCATAAAATAGAATAGCCGCTATTAAATCTGTAGTATCAGAATAAGGTAATATCTTTTTTTGAAACTCAATAGTACTCTCAAAATAAGTGTCTGAAGCTTCAATATTTTCTTCTAATGCTTTCTTATTATCTTTTGTTTCAGGAATTCCTAAAGATTCCATAGTGATTCCAGGTTTGGTAGCGAAAGCAATATTTGGTAGTATATTTACAATAACTTCGATGCGTTCAATGTATAATGTGAGTAAGTCACCTTTAGGCATCTTTTCTAATTCTTCTCGACTATGGTATTTAGATATGTTTACTTTACCACTAATGATACTTTGAGACGCCTCTTTTTTTTGAGCATAACTCATACTTATCATTAGGAAAAAAATGGCACTAAATACGGTAAATTTGGTTTTCATTTTTAGGATTTTTAATTAATCATAATGGAGCAAATCTATACAATTATTTAAAAAAAGCAACTTTATTTGGGCATTTTTTGTAAAACTATTTTTAGTATAAAATGCAAATATAACGGATAAACTGCGTATTTACTGGATAAAATACATTTTTAATCGATGAAATACTTTTGTGTAAATTCCAATAGTTTTGTCAACTTTGAGAATAAAATTTCATGAAATTTGGTCTAAAACAGTACTAAGAAAAACCACATGTAATTCTTTTTTTGAAACTTTTAGAATCGATTATAATAAAAATATAATGAGTTCTGACGCTGTTAAATTCTCTTCGATTTCAAGTAAAAGCAAATATTCTAAATATATAGTCTAATTACAGTCCTTATGCTTATAATATGATTATTACATTTATGTATTTCATCGTTATTATTTGAGTCAATTTTCATTTTATCGTAAATATTAAGCATTGGCATGATTTTTAAGAGATTACAATATAAATGGTTGAAATTTGTAACCATCAAACGCTTAACCTCATGAAAAATCTTATTACTTTATTTTGCATTATATGTTTCTACAGCGCAATTAATACTGTTGTAGCACAAGAGTTACCTTCAAATTCAGATTTTGATAGTCCGATTTACGATCGTTCAGAAGAACTTTTAACTAACACAGATACCATTCCTGATTTTAGATCTAAAACAAATAAGTTAAAATTAACTGGTACTATTTATCAAGCCGATGGTACAACACCAGCGAGTAATGTTATCTTATTTATAGAGCAACCAAATGAAAATGGTGATTTTGAGTTAAGAAATACAGGTGATGAGCGTTACGTTTTACACAGAAGTTGGGTAAAGACTGATGCAGACGGAAAATATACGATTTACACTTTTGTTCCAGGAAATGACAGAAGGTATAATCAACTTCAACAAATATTTCCGTTAGTGAAAGAACCATCTCAACCAGTATATCAATTAGAAACATTTCTTTTTGATGAAGATCCATTATTAACAAAGCGTTGTCGTAAAAGAATTGCTAAGAAAAGTGATACTTCTAGAATTTTGACTCCAAAAGAAGAAGATGGAATATTGGTGGCGCAACACGATATAGTTTTGAATGCTAATACTGTAGCTTCTAAATAATATTTTTAATAAAAAATTATATTAAAGTCTTGAATTAAAATTCAGGACTTTTGTTTTTTGTGTTATTCGTTCTTGATAGTTGAATAATTGAAAACACATGTACAAATACTGCTAAAGGCATTAAGAATCCTGCAACTAACAAGTAGGGAAATTTAACTATCGCTATGGGCGCTAAAGACGTTTGACTTCCCCAAAGAGAAGGGATGAATATTGTAGTGACAAATAAAGCAATTATTGATGCCAGAACTGCTAAGCCTATATAGTTCCATAATAAGGCGACCTTTCTATTTAATTTCTTTGAATTAAAAACTAAATAACCAATTATTGGTGCGGTAAAAGCAAAAACCATATCATAATTATAACCTTCAATAGTAACTTCGGGATGTAAGAATCCTATACCGACTGTCGCTACAAAAAGCAGTTCTACAAAAATTCTAAAAGTTTGAAGATATATAGCCCATGATTCAGGAATAACAGTGAAAATCATACTATTTCTATTCTTATATAACACAATACCAGTAAAGATAAAGAGCGGGAAAATCACAAAAATTGGAAATCTTGGAGGAAGGCTAAAGTTTTCAAGCAGTCCAGACATAGATATCAAGTATACATATACTAGCCAAATTATAAGACCTAATGCCAAATAGGTAACATTTTTACTTGTTGTTTTAGAATCCTTACCAATTTTCTTTAAGGCATATTTGAAAATATACAAAACTATAATTGACATGAATAATGTTAACAAAATGTATCCTGCTTCTATCATAATATACTATTTAGTGAACTTGTTGTATATAAAATCGAATGCTTTCTGGCCTTCGGGTTCTATAATTGAATTGATCTTTTCCATGGCCTTGTTCCATTCTGGTATAACTTCTTCTAGCAGTCTTTTACCCTTAAGTGTAATTTCTATCTGCCTTTTGTTTTTCTTTTGAAGTAATTGAGTATCTAATAGACGTTTCATATTTCGGCTAACAGAAGACTTTTCTAAAAACAACATCTCAGATAATAAGTTTTGAGTTACAATGCCTTTCTTAGATGTAAAAAATAAAATACTTAATTGACTATTTGTTAAACCAAAAGGAGATATATGATTTCTAAAAATATTTGAGATAATTCTTTCAACATGCATAATTCTCCCTGAATAACATATTAAAGGATTGCAACTTTCTAATAAGGGAAAATCAGTATTCATTCTATAAAGGTAATAAATAAAGTTGTATATACAACTAATAAAATTACTATTTCTCAAACTTATACTAATAAAAGGTGAGGGCATTAACCTTATTTAAAACAATAGTATTCATCAAAAAGTCATACCTTTAGGTATTCCCTTACTAATTTCTTGTTATTGGCTTACTAAAATTATCTTGTTAAATTATGAGGTTATCAGAAATGCTAGCTTTAAACGATAAGTATTATGAGTAAACAAACATTTCATCTTGGGTTATCTATGGCAGGAGCAGTTTCTGCAGGTGCATATACTGCTGGTTTTATGGATTATATATTAGAAGCACTTTCAGAATGGGAAAATGCTAAAAAAGAGCAAGCTAATAATCCGGAAAGTAATATACCAAAACACGACCTTATTATTGATGCCATTGGTGGAGCTTCAGCTGGAGGTATGGTAGGTATGATTGCAACTTTAGCAATGTATTCAGGAAATTGGAAACCTGTAAAAAAAGTATCTAATGTAAAAACAGGAAATATTCTTTACGACAGTTGGGTGTTTTTAGATGATGATATGAATCTTTATGATGGCACGAAAAAAGGCAAAACAACATTTGAAAAAATGCTAGAAACCTCAGACATAACTGCTAAAGGAGCTCCATCTTTATTAAATTCTAAGCCCATAGACACCATAGCTGAACGTGTTTTTAATGAACTACCAACTGATGCTAATATCAATAAATTACCGAAATATGTTTCAAAGGATTTTAGATTATTAATTACATTGACTAGCCTTAGACCCTTAGGATATAATCTTAAAATGAGTCGATTACAGTCTAAGTTTTTGGATGAGACTCCAGGACATCATGTAAATAGTCATGATGTGGTTGCCCATTTTAAGCTCAATTATAATGAAGCTAATGACAAGGGAAAGTATTTACCTTTTCAACCGCATAAAAAGTTATCGAGAGATTTTTTAGCTAAAGTGACCAAAGCTACAGGAGCATTCCCTTTTGGATTGCAACCGCGTTATTTTGATGATGAGTTTTCTTCAGATTATTTAAAATATAGTCTAAAAGCTAGAAAATCTTTTAATACAGAAATGGATGTGATTATTAATCCGGAAGAGGCATCAAAATTTCAATTTACGGCAATAGATGGTGGTACTATTAACAACGAACCTTTTGATGAAGTCTTGCGCCAGCTTATTGAGAAACATGGTAAACCTAACAAAAAGAATCCAAGTTATGGAACAATACTAATAGACCCATTTCCTAATTTCTTTGAAGACAAAATAACTACTGTTCCAAATTATAACATATCAAGTATTTTTGGTATTCTTGGAGGTCTAGTACCAACAATTCTAAATCAGGCAAGAAACAAGCAAAATGACACTTATGGTGTAGGTTTGTTTAAGCTAATTTCGTTCCCAAGGAAGTTAAAACCAGGCGCCCAAGCGCTGAGAGATCATCCACCATTAGCAACAGGTGGAGTAGGAGGTTTTGGTGGATTTCTTGATATAAAATTTAGACAACACGACTTTTTTCTTGGTAGAGATAATGCCAGAAATTTTCTAAGAGGTTTTCTTTTTCTAGAGTATGATAAAGAAGATCCTAATAATCTTTTCCATGGAACTAGTGATGAGGCATTAAAGACTTTCCAAAGGAAGATTGAGCAAGATGATGGAAGTGAGAAAATCTATATGCCAATCATTCCAGATATTAGCAAAATTAATGGTGATACAAATCCATCTAAGTATGAAGTTGACGACTTCCCAAAATTTAATACTGACGCATTTAAAAAGCTTGAAAAACCTATAAAGAATAGAGTTAAGGCGATTATAAAAGCTGAATTAAAAGGCAAAATAAAAAGTTGGTGGTTGAGGCCAGTTGTCGGTATGTTTAGAGGAACTATTGCCAAAAAAATTACAAAATGGGCAATGGAACATATTGAAGCCGATTTTAAAGAACGAAAGATGTAACTCTTTGTATTACAAGTTTTAGTTTTTTAATAAAATAATTAGGCTAAAATACTTTCATGACCAGAATCACGAACAAATAAGCAACTACTACTCGTTTTTTTGGTCATGTCTTTAATAAAATTATAAGGTAAAGTATCCTGCATCCCAAAGATATTTAAATCTGCAGATGGTGCGTTAGTAACAATATCATTAAAGTTACCAATATAGACTTCTGTTAATGTCTGTGGTAAACGTGCTAATTGAGTTAAAGACTTTAAAAATGTTTTGGCGTTATTTTCTTCTTTTGGGTCTGACACTACAGTTATAAGACGTATCCGAGCTTTCCAATTCATTTTTAGCTTGTAAGCTACCAAAATCGAGAGATCTAAATTACCAATATCCAATCCACCGAATTCCCAATCACCTTTTCTATCACTTACCCAAACGTTGATTGTATTTCGTTGACCTAATAATGCAGTCGTATGAAGATTAAAGAGTAGAATACCTATTTCTAATCGCATAGACTCCTTCATTACTGGTTTTAGCTCATTATCGTAATCATCATGATCTTGTAAATTCAAAAACATAATGTTTGGCCTAAAAAAAGCACCTTGCAATGCCTGACTTCCATAATTTATACCATTTGCGAATTGCTCAGTATGAATGACGGTTGAAGACGAAAACACACCTTTAGTTCTAAAAGATGACGAAATGTTTTCTAATTGGTCAGCCAAGTTACCATCCTCAGAATAAGGTTCAATTCCTAAAAGCTTTATAGATCCTTTTGGCTTAGCTATATTTCTTAAAAACTCAAAACTTCCCTTAAGCCCATTAACATCGCGCACAGGAACCATTAAATTGGCTTTCCAAGCACGTTGTTGCATTTTTTTCATTCCCCAAGTATGTTTGGCAGCCCATTCAGCAAATGAAACAAAAAGGCCAGAACGTACATCTTCAAAAGGAGTTTCCAAATTTTGACGAGATAAATACCAATAGACCATAAGTACAATAGCGATAGATATTAAACTCACAGAAGGGTTGATAATAAACATGGCGAAAATGGACGAGATTAATCCAAACCATGGCACCCATTTATGAATCTTAAAAATAGGACGATAGCTAATGAGGCCCAGTCGCTGCTCAATAATCACTACAATATTTATCATGGCATAAGTGATAAGGAAAAATAATGTAACTAAAGGTGCGACCGCATTAAGGTTACGCAGCAATAGAGTAAAAAAGATTAAAACACCTGTAACCAGCATCGCATTCCTAGGCTGACCATTGTTACTTGTTCCTGCCAATACATTAGAGTAGGGAAGAACTTTATGTTCTCCCATAGCATATAAAATACGTGATGAACCTATTATAGATGCTAATGCTGAAGAAAATGTAGCACCTAATACACCAGCAATAATTAGTGGCCCGAAATAGGCTTTATCTACCATGACGTAATAATTGGTAAGCAATTCTTCTTCAGATGCGCTGCGTGATATCCAAAAGGCAAGGAGCATATAAATAACAAAACTCACTCCAATTGCCCAGAGTGTACCTCTAGGAATACTGCGTTTAGGATCTTTAAGCTCACCAGACATATTTGCTCCAGCCATGATGCCAGTTGCTGCTGGGAAAAAGACGGCAAAAACAATCCAAAAACTACTCCCTCCAAAATCATTTTCAGAAGAGCCTTTAAAAGTTCCCCAACTAAGAGAATCACTTAGTGGTTGTACCATCGAACCATTATAGGCAGCGACAACAATAGATACTAACGAGAGTACTATAACTCCCATTATCAAAAACTGAGTCTTAATAGCCAGATTGGCGCTTATGTAAGCGATTGTAAACAATGATGCAAAAACAATAATATCAACAAGGAAGGCATTGTGTTCTGGAAAAATACCCAACCAACCTTCTCTAAAACCAAAAATATACATGGTCACTGCTAAGCCTTGCGAAATATATCTAGGGATTCCTAAACTACCACCAACTTCAAGACCCAAAGCTTGAGAAACAATTGCATAAGCTCCACCAGCACCTATGCGAATATTAGTGGTTATTGCAGACATTGACAAAGCAGTACAAAGTGTAATTATAAACGAAATAAGAATAATCAGCCAAGCACCTAAAAGACCAGCATTACCAACTACCCAACCCAATCTCAGGTACATAATAACACCAAGTATAGTAAGCAAAGTTGGTGTAAAGACGCCTCCAAAGGTGCCAAACTTTTTAATGTTTTTAACTGTACTACTCATTTGGTTAGTTTAGTATAAATCAAACAATGAAGTTACTAATTATTTGGTAATTTAATGTAAACGCATTGGTGACGAATTATTAATTAAAACTAGAAACTTAAAATTAATAATTTCGTATCGCTAATCTATCACTTTTTCAGCAGTGGTTCTAAGGTTTCCCAAACAGTGTTTGCTAGTATTCTATGACCTTCTGCTGTAGGATGAATACCATCACTTTGATTAAGTTCTGCAATACCACCAACATTATCTAATATAAAAGGAATAAATTCTAAATTATTTTTTCTGGCTATGTCAGCAAAAATTTGTCTGAAGTCAGTCGTATAATCTTGTCCCATATTAGGAGGTAATTCCATACCAGCAAGAATTATGGTAGTTTTTGAATTCTTCTGTTTTACAGCATCTACAATAGCTTGCAAATTTAAACGCATTTCTGATAGAGGTACACCACGTAAACCATCATTTGCTCCAAGTTCTAAAATAAAAATTTCAATATCTTGATTTAAAATCCAATTGATTCGACCTTTGCCTCCTGAGGTAGTTTCACCACTTAAGCCCGAATTAATTACAGTATAATCATATCCTAAAGAGTCTATTCTTTTTTGTAAAATAGCAGGAAAAGCTTCATTAACATCATCAAGTCCATAACCTGCAGTAATACTATCACCGAAGCATAATATAGTTTTGACTTTTGCTGTTTCTGTCACTGGTTCTTCTATTCGCTCATTAGATTTTGTTTCTTGAGTTGATTTATTGTTCTTATCATTACCACATGCTGCGAGCAAAAGCACCATAATAAAATAACAAAACTTTAATAGTTTATGAGCATTTGAAATTGGTGAATTTGAATTCAAATGTTTAATTTCAGCCTTCGACATAAATTGTCCTTAAATTAAAAAATTAGTATGTCAAAGATATTAAAGATTACTGGGTTAGAAAAGATATATTCTAGTGGTAATAAACAACTAACTGTCTTACAAAATATCACTTTTGATGTAGAGAAAGGTCAGACGTTTTCTATTGTAGGTCCTTCAGGAAGTGGAAAAACTACTTTATTAGGCTTATGTGCAGGCTTAGATGAGCCAAATGCAGGCAGTGTAGAATTATGTGGGCATGATTTAAAAAGTTTGAACGAAGACCAACGTGCACAGTTGCGGAATAAAGAAGTGGGTTTTATATTTCAAAATTTTCAATTGCTACCAACTCTAACTGCTTTAGAAAATGTGAGTGTACCTTTAGAACTACAAGGCAATAAAGATGCTGTAAAAACAGGTATGGTATTATTAGATAAAGTAGGCCTAGCCGATCGTTTTCATCATTATCCTTCGCAGCTTTCAGGCGGAGAACAGCAACGTGTGGCTTTAGCTAGAGCCTTTTCTAATTCGCCTTCTATTTTATTTGCAGATGAACCAACAGGAAATTTAGATGAAGACACTGGTGAAAAAGTGATAAAATTATTATTCGATTTAAATAAAGAAGCCGGAACAACTTTGGTAATCATTTCTCACGATTTAGATTTGGCCAATCGTACGCAGCAAATCCTAAGACTTAAAGGAGGTCAAATATTAACCAACGAGCGTACAGCAGTACTCTAAAATCATTCACAGCCAAATATGAATAAAAAAACAATCTGGCTTTTTAAAATGGCTTGGAGAGATGCCAAGGCAAGTAAAGTGCGCCTTCTGTTATTTATGGCTTCTATTATCTTAGGAATTGCTGCAGTAGTATCCATACAATTATTTAGCATAAATCTTAAAGATAATATTAAGCGTCAGTCTAAGGCCTTAATGGGTGCCGACTACATTATTGACTCTAGGCAAGAGCCTACCGAACGTGCAAAAGCGATAATAGATTCCTTAAAGCCTGATGCTTCAGAGGTCAATTTTGTGTCCATGATTGCATTTCCAAAGAATGGTGGCACTAAATTAGTTCGTGTTCGTGGTATGAATGGTGATTTTCCATTTTACGGAAGTATTAATACACAACCAGACTCAGCAGCAGATACTTATCAAGATACAGGTGGAGCTTTAGTTGATGCAACATTACTACTTCAATTTAATATAAAACCAGGTGATTCTATAAAAGTAGGTGAGTTAACGCTTCCTATTGTTGGAGCATTAAAAGCAATTCCTGGTAGTACAGCGATTTCAACATCTGTTGCGCCTCCAATTGTGATTCCATATCGTTTTATTGAAGACACAGAATTGTTACAATTCGGAAGTCGAAAGGAATACCAATACTTCTATAAAGCATCAGACACTCTAAATTTAGAGCGTTTTGAGGAAATAATAGACCCAATGCTAGATGCTGAAAAAGCAGATTTAGACACACATTCCGCTACAAGCAGACGTTTAGGTCAACGCTATGATAATGTTAGTAAATTCTTGAATTTAGTAGCGTTTATAGCATTATTACTAGGTTGTATTGGTATTGCGAGTTCTGTACATATTTACATTAAAGAAAAATTGAAAGCAGTAGCCATTCTCAAATGCATGGGAGCTTCAAGATTACAGAGCTTCCTTATTTTTCTGATTCAGATTGCAGGAATAGGAATAATTGGTGGTTTGCTTGGTTCATTAATTGGTGTTGCGCTTCAAGAGTTATTTCCATATATCTTAGAAGAATTTTTACCTTTTACAGTAGAGGTCAGTATTACTGCACAACCTATTATAATGGGTGTTTTTCTAGGTTTATTTATGTCCATATTATTTGCCCTTTTACCATTGCTTAGAACTTTGTATGTATCTCCTTTAGAAGTTCTTAGAGTAAATGAAAATGGCATTCAAGAACCTAAAAAAGTAAGACTAACAGTATTTATAGGGATATTAGTATTTCTATTTTTGTTTTCATATTGGTTACTTAATAATGTTACTTATGCCTTAGGTTTTGTTATAGCCACGTTGATTACATTTACCATTTTAGCAGGTATCGCTCTGCTTTGTATCAAAGTAATTCGGAAATTTTTCCCAAAACGATGGGGATTTACGGCACGTCAAAGTTTACTCAACTTATTCAGACCAAATAATCAAACAGTAGTATTGGTAGTCGCTATTGGCTTAGGCACGTTTCTAATTAGCACCTTATATTTCACAAAGGATATTTTATTATCAAAAACGGAAGTAGCGAAGACCGCTGAAAATGCCAATATGATTATTTTGGATGTACAAAGTGATCAGCGTGATAAAGTTGCTCAGCTTATTAAAGCCAAAGATTTACCAATTCTTGATAATATTCCATTAGTTACTATGCGTATGTATCGCATAAAAGATCAATTGGTGAACGATTTACTTCAAGATACAACACGACAGGTACGTGGCTGGATTTTAAATCATGAATTCAGAACAACTTATCGCAATGAATTGATTGCTTCAGAAGAACTTCTGGAAGGAAAATGGAAGTCAGAAGTAAAAACGGGTGAGCCTATTTTAATTTCTATTTCTGATAATCTTGCTGAAGATGCCAAAGTAGTTGTTGGTGACCCTATTGTTTTTAATGTCCAAGGTGTGCTTATGGAAACTAAAGTAGGAAGTATTCGGAAGGTAGATTGGGGACGATTACAACTTAACTTTTCAATTGTATTTCCTGAAGGTGTTTTAGAGGAAGCGCCACAGTTTAATGTATTTACAACTTCAGCAGTAGATGAAATGAGTTCTGCAAACTTGCAACGCGATTTGGTAGCGCAATTCCCTAATGTATCTGTTATAGATTTACGACAAGTCTATACCATTATTGAAGACATCTTAGATAAAGTCTCTTGGATTATTAATTTTATGGCTTTCTTTAGCATATTTACAGGCATCATTGTATTAATTGGCTCTGTTAGGACAAGTAAATATCAACGTATAAAAGAAAGTGTACTGCTGCGTACACTTGGCGCTAAGAATACTCAAATATTAAAGATTTCTGCTTTTGAATATTTGTTTTTAGGCTTGCTTGGCAGTTTAGTTGGAATTCTATTGGCCTTGGTGAGCAGTCTTTGTTTAGCGTTGTTTTTATTTAATGAACCTTTTGCACCTTCCTTAATTCCTTTTCTGGTGTTTTTACCAGGTATTACATTATTGGTTTTGGGAATTGGTTTAAGTAATATTCAAACAGTGCTAAGAAGTTCACCTTTAGAAGTTTTGCGTCGAGAAGGTTAATGTCATCTTAGAAGTTTTACTGTCAACTAAAATTAATAACTAGATTTTTAATAATCGTGGTCTTAAAATCTTCTGTATATCAACACTATTTTTCTGTGGAATGAGAAACGCATTTAAATCATCAATATGGTTAATCTGTTCCTCTTTATCTACAAATCCATAGCCTAAATATTCACCAGCCTTAATCATTACAAAGGCTTCTTCATTAGTATGTCTGCCTTTTTCCCTAACAATAATATCATTGTTTTGATTAGACATGTCTTGTATCCCTTCAAGGACTCTGTTGTTATAAGTTTCTACTGATTCTTCGTCTCTGCAAATACCATTGCAGTTCTTGATGCTGTAATGCGAACATTCAGAAACCGCTTCCTGCAAATGGCAGTATTTTGGACAAAGATTATAGGTTGAACATATTTTTTCTAGGTAAGCACGTACGTCTCTAATATTAAAAAAAGTAATAATAGGATTAGGAACTAAACGTCCTTTGTTACTTGCTAAATGCAGAATTCCTTTTCTATCTTGATAAGAGAAAATGGCGAACGATTGAATAGTACGTTTTGCAACAACATTATAAACCGGAAAGTGATGTTTAATAGCTGCATCTTCCATCAATAAAGCTATTAATTCACTGCCTGATATTTCAAAATCGATATCACGTGTTTCTCTTACCATTTCCAAGGACTTTTTAGTCTTGCTGTAAAAATGACTTAATACTCTTTTTTTAATATTCTTGGCTTTACCTACGTAAATAATTTTTCCTTTTTTATCCTTAAAATAGTAGATACCTGCTGCATTCGGTAAGGCTTCAAACGTAGCTTTGGGTAGATGAGGAGGCAAGGTGGCTTCTCTAGAGGTCTTGTTCAAAAATGCTGCAAATACTTCTGCAGCTGTAGGTTGTTGCAAGAGCAATTCAAATAGAGTTACTGTGGCCTCAGCATCACCTCTGGCTCTATGTCTATCCACTAAATTAATATCTAACGCCTTGCATAGTTTTCCTAAACTATAGGATTGATGTCCTGGTAATAAGCGTCTCGATAAACGTACTGTACAGAGTTTTTTTCTGCTAAATTCTATACCCAAGCGTTTAAATTCACCATTAATAACATTATAATCAAAATTGACGCTGTGTGCTACAAATATAGCACCTTCAGTAATATTTAATATGTCTTGTGCAACGTCTTCAAATCGTGGTGCATCAGCGACCAAAGCATTATCAATTCCTGTGAGTGCTGTAATGTATTCTGGAATAAAGGTTTCAGGATTAATCAGTGATGTAAACTCATCTATGACTATGTTACCATCATACTTAAAAATAGAAATCTCAGTCATACGATTGCCTTCTCCTGTTGTTTCAACATCTATGATGGTATAAGTCATTTTGGTAATCTCAAATTCGTATTAAAGTATAATTTTATTCTGTATGCAAGATACTCACTTTTGATAGGTTTTGAAATACATAATCATGAAAATTGAAAAGCTATGCGAGGTGATTTTTATCATGTTTATCTCAAGGAAATTGTACTACTTTTAGTATGTAAAATTTCAACCTATGAAAGCTCTAAAACAATTACTCAAACCTTCAAATTTTATTAGTCTATTCATTCTATTGGTCTTTGGGTTTACCAGTGCAAATGCACAAGTAATAGATGATGAAAAATCAAATCCAAATAAACCCGAAACCGAATTACATCCAGAAATACTTTGGGATGTTAAGGCGTATCTACCTGACGCCAAACTTATTAAAATTAAAGCCATTGATAAGAACGGTACAATTTATAATGTTAAAGCTGTACAAAGTTTTGATGACACTAGTATTCTTAATGTCAAGGCTATTGTCAACGGAGAGTATTTACCAATAAAATTAATTGTAAAGGACGACGATATGTATTATCCATTAAAGGCTATATCGAGTGATGGCACTTTACTAGATATTAAGGCCATAACTGAAGAAGGAGAGCTATTGCCTATAAAAGGAGTAGGGCAATCTGGAATGATTGTTCATATAAGAGCTATCGGCGAAGATTCGGCATTTTATAATGTTTTTGCGATATCTCCAAAAGGGCAAGTTAATGATGTAAAAGGTGTGAAAATGCTTAAAACCACTGTAGAAACGCTCATAAATGGTGTGGCAATATTTGCTCATGTAAAAGCATTGAAACAGAATTAAGAAAACTAAGATCTAAAAATCTCATTTCTATAACGTCAAACAAATAAATATATATGCTTTTATTTTCTGGCAATGAAGATAGATCAGCAGTCTTGCAAATATTTTAATAATTCATTAAGTTTTTATTACATATACTTTAACTCAGTTTTATAAGTTATTAAGATAGGTTTACAACCATCAATCAATAGCTAAACTTATATGACATTAAAAACACGCTTGCTCATTCCTTTAGTCATTTTATTTCTAAATATAGGATTTTCCCAAGACTCAAAAGTCGTAATCAGTTCAACAGACATCTCAGAATCATCTTTTTTAGACCGAACGGAATTTAAGGTTAGTTACTCTGGTAATATATTTTGGAATAATGGATTAAACTTTGGAGCTGAATACATTCTGAAAGAGTATAAAAAAGTTAAAAACAGAAAGCGTGGACAAAGAACCAACACTCATCAGTTTCTTTTAAATGGTACTTTAGGTTTTACAACTAATTTTTCAACTAAAACAGATACAGGTATCATTACCAACTATGGTATTACATGGAGAAGAACTAATAAGAAAGGAAAACAATTGAGTATTGCCTTCAATCCTATAGGCTATTATCGTTCTTTTTTACCTGAAACTTATGAAGTAAATAACGATAATGTTGAAAAAATTTTTCTGCCAGGTAGAGGCTACTATGCGCCATCTATCTCGATAGGTATAGGAAAACAACGACTAGGTAAAAAGATAACAGGACGCTTTTTTAATGTAAACCTTTTGTTACGTACTCCTTATAATGCGGGCACTTTGCCTGCTATTAACCTTCAATATGGCTTCCGTTTTAAATTTAAAAAGAAAAGAAATGATGCGAAAAATAATTAATAATTACTCAAAAAAAATAGTATTAATAATTGCTTTGTTTACTGTTTTTTCATGTTCTAAAGACATAAACTTTAGCGATTTAAACGACACCATTTTCGTCCGTCATAGAAACGCAGATATGCCAGCTTACATTCATGGCAATGGCTCTGAAAAAATATTTCTTATCATATTGCATGGTGGTCCTGGTGGTATTGGATTAGCCTATCGTTCTAATACCATTAAAAGTGGCATTGAAAAAGAATGTGCTGTAGTGTATTTTGATCAAAGAGGGTCTGGAATGGCCCAAGGTAGTTATTCAGAAAGCGGAATAAACATTGATATTATGGCAGAAGATATTTTAGCACTAGTAAAAGTTATTAAATATAAATATGGAAATGATTCGCGGTTTTTCTTAATGGGTCATAGTTGGGGCGGTACATTAGGACCTGCAACCTTATTAAAAGATCAAAGTGATTTTCTAGGTTGGATAGATGTAGATGGAGCTCACAATCCTAAAGGTATCTATGCCGAATATATTGCTAATTTTAATACAGTAGCGGCAGAACAGATTGAAGCCGAAAATGATATTAATTACTGGGAAAGTGTTATCGATTTAGTCAATAATGTTGCTCCGCAATATAATAGAGATGATATATCAAAATTGAACAATGAGGCTTTTGAAGCTGAAAATGTACTACAAGATAGAGGTATTATAAATGCTGATGCAGATAGTGATGACAATACTATCTTTAAATATACCCCATTAACAATAATTTGGAATGCAAATAATACGCAATCTATTTTAGATACAGATTTGTTTCAAAATATAGATTATAAGGATAGGCTTTCAGAAATTACAATACCGTCATTAGTGCTTTGGGGCAGATATGATATGGTGGTTCCTATACAATTTGCACAAGATTCTTTTGATAATTTAGGATCTAGTGAAAAAGAATTGGTGATTTTTGAAAATTCTGGCCATTCTCCTATGTCAACAGAACCTGCTTTATTTGCTGAAAAAGTGATTGCATTTATTAATGAAAATAAGTAGCTATGTAAATTACATTTTACATCACCAAAAGTGCCAAGCAAGATAAGGATTATTAAATTCTTTATTATCTTCTAAAACCTCATTAATTTATATAATTGTCGTCTCCAGTTTTGCTTTTGATAATAGGCTTTTCGGTATGTAAAGTTTTTTCCAAACCAGCTGAGTCAACATCATAAAATCTTAGCAAATCTGTATATTTTGTGATATGAGCAATTCGATCACCTTCCATAATCACTGCACCTTTAAAAGCATTTGGATTATTAGCTAAAATCTTTACTAAACCTTCTTCAGAATATTGAGTATGCTCATTAAAATCTTTCACTTTATCTGTATTTATGAAGGACTTTAAACTCACATTGAGTTGTTTAGCAATATCATGCCACTGTGTATCAGTGGGCATTGTCTTTGTAATGTCTATTGGTAATATATCTTTATCAGAAGCTTTTAAAAAAGCCTCTAATTGATCACCAAATTGAGTACCACCTCTATAAATACAATTTATAAGATTATCATCGGTGTTTGTTAGTGTAATTGCCATAATTAATAATTTTTCATAGATTCTTTACGCTTCTTTAGCTGACGTTTTAATTCGCTGACAGTTTCAGTTACGGCGTCCTGAAAAGTATTATGAGACGATTCAGCAAATAGGCGAGGACCTGGAGCACTCAAACGAATACCGCACTTCATACCTGTTTCTACTGAAGATGTGTTTTCAATTTTAAAGAATACATCGGCACGAATTACAAAATCAAATTTTATAAAAAGTGATTCTAATTTCTCTTTCGTAAAGTTTTTTAACGTGTCACTTGCTGTAACATCATGATATTCAAAAATGACTTGTTTATTATTTTCCATGTTTTTAATTTTTTAAGTTCTTCAAATCTAATTCAGTCTTAATGATATTGTTGACTGATATGCTTTAATAATTTACTTATTTGATAAAAACCGAGCTTAATTCAGTATTTGTTAGCAACAATCAATTTAGCAATAGTTGATTTTTATTACATTTAAATAGAAGTAAGAATTATTAATGATAGAATTAAATCGCCAAATAGGATTTAGAGAATACCTAATCACTCTTAACATCCCTGAGTTTATCAAAGAAGATGTTAAAAAGTGTAAGAAGGAATTTCACCATCAATTTGGAGAAGCAAAATACCTCAAATCTGAAGCCCATATCAGTTTAAGTCATTTTTTAATTGAGAGTGTCCCAGAAATAACAATTCATAAAGAATTAAAAAACTACTTTTCAAACTGGAAGAAATTTAATGTTAGCATCTCCGGGTTTGGTGAGTTTTCAGAATCAAGAACAATTTTTTTGAATCCTTCTGACTATGAGATTATTAAATTACAAAATCATTTAAGGACTGTGTTAAGACAAAGAATTAAGATTGCTAAGAAATTTACACAAGCTATTAGTAAGCCACATATTACAATTGCGAGTGATATTTCAAAAAAAGTATATGGTAAATGCAGAGATTATTATAACAAAATGATTTATGAAAATAATTTTTGCGTCGATGGTATTACCATACTCAGCAGAAATCATTCATTGAATGAAACCCATTATGCAGTTGCTTTCAGAATTAGTTTTAACACTAGATAAACTAATATTTGATTGTCTTATGTTGTGTAATGATAGGTTTTGCTCAAAAGCTTTCTTATTTCAATAAAAAAACTCATAAATCTCGTTCCACTATTTGGCTAAAACAAACTATAAAATCATTTTTTTGAAGTAATGAATATCTATACTGGGATAGGAGTATTAAAACGCTCAAAAAATATTCTGAGAAATATCTTCTACTACTGAGACCAGAAGAATACAATATCTCCGAGATAGTCATATCAGTTGTCTCTATATGCTCTCTAGCTTTCTTTAAGCGAACTTTTGAAATATAAGTGTCAACGCTCTAAATCCTATCTAGAATAATATGAGGTGTTTGGTTTTTGTATAGGTGATAATATTTCATGACTTCTTTGATTAATTTATATTTAGCAATTCATACTAAACTAAATTTATGCAACTTTCGTTAAAGACACTTTTAGTCTTCCTTGTAATCTTAAATTCATTTTTTATCTCAGCTCAAGTTACAGTTGGAAACGGAAGTTATACTACTACATTCCCAGGAACTGATTCTGCAGGTCGAAATGGATTTCCTTCTGGTACTCCTCAATTAAGTGGAAATGCCATAGGGAAACCTGTACCTACTAACGATTGGTGGTCTAAATTAATTAAAGAAAATCATGCTGATAATTTGTTCAATTATCCTATGACTATGAAAACAGTGAATTCAGGTTTAGTAGTAACCTATATTCCTTGGGGAGTTATTGACGATATTCAACCCATTATTGTTGGTGTAGGAAGCCTTAATCAATCGCAAGCAACTGTTTCCGATTATTCAGATTGGACGGTAACCATGAATTGGGGAAATCAATTTAATGCCACCTCAGGTATAGGTATGCCTTTTATCTATTTTGAAAAAGCAGCTTCAGAAACAGCATCTATTACTATAAATTCCGGTACAGTAAGTGTTACAAACGAAATGATTACGGTTACAGATGCCAGAAATGGTGGTGATTTTGCCATCTATGCACCTATCGGGAGTGTTTGGATTCAAAATGGAAACACTTATACATCATCTCTTAATGGTAATAACTATTGGTCAATGGCTATGATACCATTAACTGCATCCAATGTAGCTACAGTGGCTAATGAATACAAAAAATATGCATACGTTTTTCCTACTAATACTGAAGTATCTTGGAGTTTTAACGAAAGTACTTCTGTAGTAAGTTCAACGTTTACAGCAACAGTAGATGTAAAAGATGGGTCAGTAACTCATACAAATATGCTTTTAGGATTATTGCCTCATCAATGGAGTAATTTAGCATCTGGTTCTCCGGTGCCTATTGAGCATATCTACGAGACCGCAAGAGGACAGTTAAAAACCTTAGATGGTAATAGTTTTTCTGTCCAAAATACTTTTAAAGGAATTCTACCAACTCTACCAAATTTAGGACATTATAGTCCAAGTTATAGTCCTGCTGCATTAGATAATAAAATTTCTCAAATAGAAAATGATGCTTTAGCGACTTGGACAGACTCTTACAATGAAGGTCAAGTTATGAATAGACTTATCCAAACTGCGCGTATAGCTGATGAAACTGGAAACATTGAAGCAAGAGATAAAATAATCTTAACCATTAAAGAGCGCTTAGAAGATTGGTTAACCTATCAGTCTGGTGAAGTGGCGTTTTTATTTTATTACAATAGCACGTGGTCTGCAATGTTAGGTTACCCTTCGGGTCATGGACAAGATAATAATATTAATGATCATCATTTTCATTGGGGTTATTTTATACATGCAGCAGCATTTATAGAGCAATTTGAACCAGGTTGGGTGAATCAATGGGGAGATTGATAAATTTATTGGTAAGAGATGCTGCTTCAGATGATAGAAATGATACACAATTTCCATATTTAAGAAATTTCAGCCCATATGCAGGCCATAGTTGGGCTAATGGATTTGCTACGTTTCCTCAAGGAAACGATCAAGAATCTACTTCAGAAAGTATGCAATTTGCTTCGTCATTAATTCATTGGGGATCAGTAACTGAAAATGATGCCATTAGAGATTTAGGTATTTATATTTATACTACAGAACAAACTGCTGTTGAAGAATATTGGTTCGATATCTATCAACGTAATTTTCAACCATCACAGCAATATAGTTTAGTCTCTAGAATTTGGGGAAACTCTTACGATAATGGGACATTTTGGACTAATGATATTGCTGCATCATACGGAATTGAGATGTATCCTATTCATGCAGGTTCATTCTATTTAGCACACAACCAAACTTATGCTCAATCTTTATGGACAGAAATTACATCAAATACTGGAATTTTAAGCAATGAAGAAAATCCTAATTTATGGCATGATACTTATTGGAAATATCTGTCTTTGATTGATGCACAATCAGCTATAGATTTATATGATTCCTATCCAGACCGTAATTTAAAATTTGGTATTTCAGATGCTCAAACCTATCATTGGCTGCATGCTATGAATGCCATGGGAACTGTTGATGCTACGATCACTTCAAATCATCCAATTGCTGTCGCTTTTAATAATAATGGAGAAATGACTTATGCAGCTCATAACTATTCCGATGCACCAATAACTGTCACTTTTTCGGATGGTTTTATTTTAGATGTCCCAGCAAATAAATTGGTAACAAATAGAGATATTAATGTTTCTGGTGTATTAACAGCAGATACATACCAAGCCAATGAAAATGATAACGTTAATCTTACCGCAACAACCGCTGGAAACGGCATAACCAAAGTAGAATTTTATAATGGAGAAACCTTATTAGGTGAAGATACATCAGCACCTTATGAATTTACCGAATCTAATATTGCATTAGGTATCTATAGTATGTATGCTAAGGTCTATGTTGGCACAGCTTTTAATATTACCAATATTATTACCATTCAAGTGGGAGATCAGGTGCCATATTCAGGTACTCCTAATCCGATACCAGGAATTATTGAGGCAGGACATTATGATAATTTTGAAGGAGGAAAAGGGCAAAATATTGCCTATTATGACTCATCACAAGATAATCAAGGTGGTTTTAGACCAACTGAATATGTTGATGCTATTACTGTTGCGAATGAAGGTGCAACAGTAGGTTGGATTACGTCGGGAGAATGGTTAGAATATACAATTGATGTTGCAAATACAGGATGTTACGATCTTAATTTGCGGTACGCATCAGGTAATAACAATGGAGGAGGACCTTTTTATTTTGAAATTGATGGGCAAAAAGTAAGTCCAGATATTGGCTTAGCCTCTACTGGTAATTGGGGAAATTGGAATTCTAAAGTAAGTACAATTGAATTAACGCAAGGCATTCATGTTTTGAGATTATTTGTAACTAATGGTGAATTTAACATTGGCAGAATAACATTTTCGTACAACACTACAGGATGTTCTCCTGCAGCAGAGATAGGTTTGCCATTTGATTTTGAAACTTCGCCTGTCACTTCAGATTTTTTCAATTTTAATGGTGGAACAGCAATAGTAGAGTCTGTGGCGGCACCTCAAAACACAGGGAATAGCAGCAACAATCTGGCTAAATTGGTCAGAAATGGTGGTGATGTTTGGGCAGGTGCATACCTTACCTTAGATGGTGGTCTAGATTTTAGTGCAGAGAATTATATGACACTAAAACTTTGGACCAATGCACCAATTAATACTACTGTGCGTATGAAACTAGAACAAGACACCAATCCAGGCAACTTTGCTGAGCTCGATGTACAAACTCAAAAATCGGGAGAGTGGGAAACCTTAAATTGGGACTTTTCATTCTTAGGAGCAACCGTATTTGATAGAGTTGTATTTATGTTCGACTTTGGCAATACAGGAGATGGTTCTACAACATCAACTTTTTATTTTGATGATGTCCGGCAGACAGCTTCATTAGCAATTGCGGACCTTAACGCCAATGATATAATTATGTATCCGAATCCAGTGACGAGTACATTGCATATAAAATCGAGTACCATTGATTTAACTAAAATAGAAATATATTCATTGTTCGGTCAAAAAGTAATTGAACTTATAAATGGTTTTGACACCATTAATCTTGACGCATTATCTAACGGAGTTTATTTTATCAAAGTGTATTCCGGAAATAGACATATCACTAAAAAGCTGATTAAAAAGTAATTGTAAGTATTATTTATAGTTAGAAATTATTATTATTTTAATACTTAACCATCCAATGGATCATCAAATATTAAAAGCGTCCTATAATGTACTTGCGTGATGTACAACATGGATTTTTGTTAAAAACTCATGTTAGTTCTAGAGTCTTTGAAAAATTTTATCCCTAAAAATTTCTTCTAATTAGTTAACGGAACACTTTTTTTTGAAATCGAGAGGTACGAGATTCACGAAGATCTATTTATTTGATAGATAGCTTGAGTGATTGGAATTTGCGTGTAGTAGAATTAAAATATATTTGCTATTTTTATGGTAATCAATTGATTATAATTTATTAATTTTATTATTTCAAATTGCCTTTAGTTCTTTGTAAACAGATGTAAAACTAAAATTAAGCGATATGGCAAATCCAGAAGGTCCTTTTCAAGATCTCATTAATTTTTTTGAAAACATAGGAAATTTACCTGCTCAAGTAGAGCAAGACATTGATCCCGTATTAAATAATATAGGAGGAAGAGTACAACACATCATTGATCAAATAGAAAATAATGTTGGTAATCTTGAAGAAGAAGTAGCAAATGAAATTGATCCAATTTTACAGAGATTGCAAGGACAAGTTAGGCGTCTAATAAATCGAATAGAACAAGGAGTTGAAGATGATGTAGAGCAAGTTGAAGGCGAACTTCGGATGGCATTTCAGGAAGCGATGGATGCAGCAGAAGGAGTTGGCGATGCTATAGAAGAAATTCTGCCAGAAATTCTTGAAGGACTTATTGACCTTTTACCAGCAATAGCTGTAATGGCTACTAAACATAAAAAACGCTAAATTATATTTAGTCTAATAGGAACATTACATTAAAGCCGCATAGCAGATCGATTTCTAGTTTAATGCCCAAGTTCTGCACACTAAACCAATAGTATTAAAGCTTCTGGGATATTTTACATACTTTTAAAATGAGAAGATCCAGAGGATGTTTTCATTTTAAAACAAATTATAGGTTACATCATATAAAGAACTTCTTATTGTTTTAATATTTAATCATCCACTGGATAATCAAATATTAAAAGTGTCCTATAATGTACTTGCGTTATGTACAACATGGGCTTTATTCACAAGATTTCTATTTTAAATTATTGAGTTCATGAATCTTCGTACCTCGATGTGGTTAAAAGCGCATGTTAGTAATCTTATTGTAGAAAAATTTAATCTATAAGTTTCTTTACTCTGTTAATGGAACACTCTTTTTCGAAATGGTAGAGGAGTGGATAAAAATGTGTGTGGAATGGAAATGTTATAAAAAAATAAAAAAAAGCGAAATATTAAATAATTGTACTTAATTTAGTTTTACAAAAGCTTTTATCATAGGAGCTTTTAGCTGAACAAATTGAAACATGTTTATAAGTTCGGTCTTTTGAAAATTAGGAAGTCATATTCAAAAGAAGCTTATGGTGTAAGTAACCGAAATTTAAAGCTAACTTCCGTAGTAAAAAATATATCTACACTTTATAAATTGTGTTTTGTCCCCAAAATGCAATATCAAATTATGATTTGATTTTAAGTTATTAATTCTATTTAGGAAGGCATGTCTGCTTTCATGTTTTAATAACTTTTTATCACATTATAATGAATACAAAATACATTGATTTAATCAATCAAACTTTTGATTTTCCTCAAGAAGAATTTATTCTTGAAAAAGATCACTTACGCTTTCATGATATTGACCTAAACAAATTGGTTGAGACTTATGGAACACCTTTAAAATTTACATTCTTACCTAAGATTTCTGATAATATAAATAAATCGAAAGCGTGGTTTGAGAACGCCATCAAGAAGCATAATTATAATGGGAACTATAATTATTGTTATTGCACAAAAAGCTCTCATTTTAAGCATGTTTTGAACGAAGCTTTAAAAAATGATATTCATATTGAAACGTCCTCTGCTTTTGATATAGATATCGTTGAGAATTTAAAAGAAGAAGGCAAAATAAACAACAATACCTTTATTATTAGTAATGGTTTTAAGCGAGCACAATATGTAACTAATATTGCAAGACTAATAAATAGTGGTCATCAAAATTGTATTCCAATTATTGATAATTACGAAGAGATTGATTTACTCTCAAATGAGATCCAAGGAAACTATAATATAGGCATTCGTATTGCTGCAGAAGAAGAACCCAAATTTGAGTTTTACACCTCTAGATTAGGAATAGGTTATAAAAATATAGTGCCTTTTTATAAAAAGCAGATTAAAGATAATCCGAAAGTACAGCTTAAAATGCTTCATTTCTTTATTAACACAGGCATTAGAGATAATGCTTACTATTGGAATGAGCTTTTAAAATGCCTTAAAGTTTATACAAGTTTAAAAAAGATTTGTCCATCGTTAAACAGTTTAAATATTGGAGGTGGATTCCCTATTAAAAACTCATTAGCATTTGATTTTGATTATGAATACATTATTGATGAAATCATCAATCAAATTAAATTGACTTGTGAAGAAGAAGGTGTAGATGTTCCTAATATATTCACAGAATTTGGAAGTTTTACAGTTGGGGAAAGTGGTGGAGCAATTTATGAAGTGCTATATCAAAAGCAACAAAACGATAGGGAGAAATGGAATATGATAAATTCTTCATTTATCACAACACTTCCAGATACTTGGGCTATTAACAAACGTTTTATCATGTTGCCAATAAACCGTTGGAATGATTCTTATGAGCGTGTTCTTCTCGGAGGTTTAACCTGTGACAGTGATGATTATTATAATAGTGAGCAACATATGAATGCTATCTATTTACCAAAATACCATAAAGAAAAACCCTTATATATCGGATTTTTTAATACTGGTGCTTATCAAGAAACTATTGGAGGTTATGGAGGTCTGCAACACTGTTTAATTCCTGCTCCAAAACATATTATAATTGATAAAGATGAACACGGTATTATCACAACACGATTATTTAAAGAGCAACAAAAAAGCGAAGAGTTGCTTAAAATTTTAGGGTATGATAAAAAACCTAACGAAAATATATTCCAAAACTCAAATATTGAATTTCAATTAGCACATAAATTAAATGGAAATTAAAACTTACGCTGGAATACCCGAAGAATTAGCAAAATTAGAGCATGCTAAGATTGTATTAATACCTGTCCCTTATGATGGAACAAGCACGTGGCAAAAAGGTGCAGATAAAGGGCCTAAAGCATTTTTGGAAGCTTCTGAGAATATGGAATTATATGATATTGAAACTGACTCTGAAGTTTATAAAAACGGTATATATCTGGCAGAATCTATAACGATGAATGCTACACCAGAAGCTATGGTAGATGTTGTGCATAGAGAGACTAAAAGATATATCAAAAAAAACAAGTTTGTTACCATTTTTGGTGGTGAACATTCAATATCTATTGGTACAATTAGAGCATTTAATGAGATGTTTCCAAGCTTAACAGTGTTGCACATAGATGCGCATGCAGATTTACGAAAAAGTTATGCTGGTAGTTCTTGCAATCATGCCTGCGCTGTTTATGAAGCGAGTCAGAATACTAATTTAATTCAAGTAGGTATTCGGTCTATGGATATAAAAGAGAAATCTATTATGAATTTAGACAAAACCTATTTTGCACATGAAATGGCGGTAGATGATTCTTGGATGGATTCAGCAATAGATCAGATGACAGATGATGTATTTATAACATTCGATTTAGATGCATTTGATCCTTCAATTATGCCAAGCACTGGGACTCCTGAACCTGGCGGTTTACTTTGGTACGAAACATTAGATTTTTTAAAGCAAGTTTTTACAGAAAAGAATGTTGTTGGTTTTGATATCGTTGAATTATGCCCAAATGGCATTGATAAGTCTTCTGACTTCCTTGCTGCTAAGCTTTATTACAAAATGTTAAGCTATAAGTTTCAAGATGATGTTTTAGAAGATGAGTATGAAAACGCTTATCAGGACAATACCATAACTAATAATTTTTCAAAATTCAATAAAGACGATGATTACTAAAGGTGCAATTACAAACTTTATAGAAGAGTACTTTCTGCATTTTAATGCTGCTACAGTTGTTGATGCTGCAAAAGCTTATGAAACTCAAATAAATAATGGCTCAAAAATGTTAGTGTCTTTGGCAGGTGCAATGAGTACAGCAGAAATAGGGAAAATTTTTGCCGAGATGATACGACAAGATAAAGTGCAAATCATTTCTTGTACAGGAGCAAATTTAGAAGAGGATATTATGAACTTGGTGGCACATTCTCATTATAAACGAATTCCTAATTATCGTGATTTAACTCCGCAACAAGAATGGGATTTATTAGAACAAGGGCTTAATCGTGTTACAGATACTTGCATTCCTGAAGAAGAAGCATTTAGAAGATTACAACAGCATATTTATAAAATATGGAAAGATGCAAATGATAAAGGAGAACGTTATCTACCACATGAGTATATGTATAAAATGCTATTGTCTGGTGTATTAGAAGAATACTATGAAATAGACTTAAAAGATTCATGGATGTATGCAGCAGCAGAAAAGAATCTACCTATAATTTGCCCAGGATGGGAAGATAGTACTATGGGAAATATTTTTGCAAGTTATGTACTTAAAGGAGAACTTAAAGCCAGTACTATGAAATCTGGAATTGAGTATATGACCTTTCTTGCGGATTGGTATTCTGATAATTCTACAAATGGAATAGGATTTTTTCAAATCGGTGGAGGTATAGCTGGTGATTTTCCAATATGTGTTGTACCAATGCTATATCAAGATATGGAGCGAACAGATACACCTTTTTGGAGTTATTTCTGCCAAATAAGTGATTCTACAACCAGCTATGGGTCGTACTCTGGAGCAGTTCCTAACGAAAAAATCACTTGGGGGAAATTAGATATTAATACACCAAAATTTATAATTGAGAGTGATGCTACGATTGTTGCTCCGCTAATCTTTGCTTATTTGTTAGGCATGTAATAAAAAATAAAATGATACGTAAAATTGTAGATTATCAAAAGTTGAATGAGGATATTTTAAATCTTTTAGTAGAGAAATTTCCTGATGGATATGCTGATAAGGATATCATAGCCTTTAGAAATGCACAAAATGAATTTATTGAAGCTGTTGAAGTGAAAACAGAGGATACAATATATCTTGTAAAGGTAGGTAAGCGCTTAATACAAGCTATGGAGGATTTTGATGACAATGATGAAGTATATGAAGATAAAGAAGAGGATGAAAATATAGATTTAGATACTTTAAACGATGATCTTTTGGAAGATAATTAATATCTATTATGAATTATAAGGAGTGTTTAATTTAAAATAATTTTATAATGAATTACTATAATACAGAAGAAATTAGAACTGAAGAAGGTGTGTTTTTAAAGCATCACAATGGATTTTTTACGTTTAGATTGTCTTATGACGAGCTCATTGTTTTTGAAGAAGTGAGTACCGCAGTTTTAGAAGAGTTTGATCTTCGTAGCAATGAGTATGTAGGTGATACATTTGAAGTTACCTATAAGGAAATTATAAATGATTTAGATGATGAAGATTTTTTGATTTTTAGAATAATGAAATTAAAACTTATATAAATAAATAATCAAATGAAAACCTTATTTCACCTTTCATTACCGTGTACAGATATTGAAGAAACCAAAAGCTTTTATATAGAAACTATAGGAGCTGTTTTAGGAAGACACTCTAATAACTGGATAGATATTAATCTATACGGACATCAAATTACCTTTACACAAGCAGGTAAATTTAATTTTAATAACCCTAATTATGTATTTGAAGGAAAGATTCTTCCTTCTTTTCATTTTGGAATTATATTAGATATTGATACATGGGGAATTACGTATTCTACATTAAACAAACTAGAATTAGAATTAGTACACCAAGCAACTTTTTTAAAAAATATGCCTGGCGAACATTTATCGTTCTTCGTTAAAGATCCAAATGGTTATATGTTGGAATTTAAAAGTTTTAAAGAACCAAATCAAGTATTTAATCTCTAATAACCAAGTAGTCTTGAGTATCAATTATTATGTAAAATAGAATCTCAATGTTTAGCTCGGCCTCATAAAATTTTGTTGAAAACAATAGGTGAAATGAGCGTAGATATTTTAGACTATTCGATTGCAATTATCCTGAGGATGATTGTCTTTTCTAGTTTAATGCCCAAGTACTGCATATTCTAATGGAATTATAAAGCTTCTGGGATATTTTACATACTTTTAAAATGAGAAGATCCTGAGGATGTTTTCATTTTAAAACAAATTATAAGTTATATGTTTATAAGAACTTCTAATCGTTTTAATATTTAATCATCCACTGGATAATCAAATATTAAAAGTGTCCTATAATGTACTTGCGTTATGTACAACATGGGCTTTGGTTAAAAGCGCATGTTAAATATTACTTTTCTTTATTTTTTTCTATTCTAATTTTTGTCTACTCTGTTAATGGAACACTCTTTTTCTGAAAGGGCGGAGTAGTGGAGGAAAATGTGTGTGGAATGGAATTATATTATCTTTACGTTAATAGCAATGTTATTAATTTAAAATCTATGTTATGAAATTTGATAAAATTGAAACTAGAGTTCTACTAAATGCAATAAGAGAATATCGAGGTAGAGAAGGAAATTTTTCTTCGAGTGATCCAATAGTTGATGTTACAGGAAAACTTTCAGAAGAAAATGACTTCAACAATTCTGAGTTGAAGAATATTCTAACTGTAATAAATGAAAATATTACATTCTTAAAAAAATATGAGTACAAAGGATTAACTGTTGCTCAGGGTAATAAAAACAGAGAGGATATTGTTGTTCCTTTAGAAGAGATTAAAGTTAAGATTAATAAAGTTATCTGATTTAGACTTTTAACTTATAAACCAATCAAAAACTACGTTTAAATAATTGTCTAAAAATTTATTTGAGTTTTCTGAATCAAAACCAAAATCTACTAACTTTCTGTATGGACTTCCAGGAGAAGGTATTGAAATACATTCAATTATACCACCAAACTCGGTTTCTATTGATTTGCAAAACGGGTTTTTGACATTATTTGAATTACCATTAGTCTTTCTAATTATTCTTTTTTGTAATTCAAAAGAGTTTTTTTGATTAATTTTTAATTCAGGATGAATTTTAAAAAACTTATTATTTAATAACATCTCATTCATTAATCCTTTTGAAGTACACAAAATTTTTAAACACTCTCCTTTTTTGGGATGCTGAAAAAAATCATGATTATATGTTCTTTTGGTTAAATGTTTATCCAAAGAGGAAACACCTTTTCGCTCACAGCTAATTATTAAATCTGTAATTCCTATCTCTTTTGATTTTAAGCTCTTCTGAATCGAATTAATATCTTTAGATGAGACTTTATTGTCAATATATGTAGAATACCAATCCCAAAATAAATTAATTGAACTTCCAAAGAAGAATTGTAAATCATTGTTTTTTGTTCTTATAATCTCCTTGCTTTCATTTGTTTGATTCAACTCTGAATAGCTTAGTGACCAAGTCGGAAAACTACCTAGAATTATTCTAGATTCTTTTAGTACTGGTTTTGATTTGCTTATGTGTGGATTAAATTCCATTTACTCTTATAGTGATTATTTAAATAAAAGAAAGACTCTTTAATATGTCAATTTATTATTAAATTCCTTTTGTATATTTGAAGTGATTTGGTAAAGAAAGTAAATTTAGCAATTGTCATCATTATTGGTGGCATTTTTATTTAATGAAAAATATATTTAAAGTACACAACCTAGACTCTAGACTAATAAATAAAGTAGTTAAGGACAAAGTAGTAGATGTTACAATCACATCACCTCCATATTTTGACATGAAAGATTATGATTCTGAGCTTCAAATAGGATATGGTCAAGAATATGATGAGTATTTAGAAGATTTAAAGAAGGTTTTTAAAAACGTTTTTGATATAACAAAAGATGATGGAACTCTATGGGTTGTAATAGATTCATATAAAAGGAATGGTGAAGTAGTGCCACTACCATTCGATTTTTCTAGTAAAATAAAAGAAGTAGGTTGGAAACTGCAAGAAGTAATTATTTGGAAAAAGGATAGAACTCTGCCATGGTCTAACACAGGACAAATGAGGAGTATTTTTGAATATATTCTCGTATTTTCAAAATCCGAATCATTCAATTTTTATATAGATAGAGTAAGGGATTTTAAATCTTTAAAGCGATGGTGGGTTAAATATCCTGAAAGATATAATCCAAAAGGAAAAAGTCCTGACTCAATTTGGGAATTTGGAATTCCAGTCCAAGGTTCCTGGGGAAGTGGATATATTGATCATTTTTGCCCATTGCCTGAAGGCTTAATTGAACAAATACTAAAAATTACTACAAATGAGACTGACATTGTATTAGATTGCTTCTCAGGATCTGGTGCAGTTCTTGCCAAAGCAGAAAGTATGAATAGAAAATATATTGGGTTCGAATTGAACAAGGAATATATTAAAATGTTCAAAAAATATCAAAAGAAAACACTTAAGGAAAATAAAAAAGATTTTTTATTTTCTAAAAAAAACACATTTGAGCAAGAAGCATTTGAAAAGTTGATTATTGATTTGCGTGTACTTAAATACGCTAGGTTACTCTACAAGAATTTATCTAAGAATAATGGGATAAAAGAAATAAGAATAAGTACTACTATAACTAGACGGAAAACTACTAAGAAAAATGCACTAGTTGTAGCAGAATACAACATACTAAACCTAACTTCGGAAAGTTCAATTACGATACAAAAATTAATTAATGAAATAATTAGAAAAAAGCCTTTGTCAAATTTTGGTATTGAGCCAATATTTTATATATCAGATAATTACGAATCATTTTTATCAAGAGTTAAGCAAAAATATGTGTACATTTATACAGAAAAGAGATCACATAAATTTTCTGAAAAAATAGAAAAAGGCAACTTTAGTGGATCGCCATCAACAGCCATTATAATTAGTAATATAAAGGTTGATTTAAATGAAAAAGATTACGAATAATATATAAAATAAATAAGAAGACACCTAAAGATAAAATAAGCCATGAGTGCAAAAGCTAAACAGAATTACAAATGTATAATTGCTAATCAAAATGGAGCTCAACTAGTATGTTTTAAAATAAGTGCAAAGGAATTATGGAAAGTGGTTCAAATTGCTAAAAGAGATCCAGATAAAGAGATTGGTTATCAAAGAGTTCTATCTCCTTCTAGAACAAAATCTATTGCTGATTATTTTGATAATGGTAATGTTATACCTAATAATATTTTAATTTCATTTGATGATAAAGTAAAATTATCTGCTGATAGTTCTGAAATAATCATTCCAAATGAAAAATCAGGATGGGTTATTGATGGACAACATAGACTTGCTGGTGCTAATGAAGCTAAAAAAGATGTGGAGTTGGTTGTAGTTGCTTTTTTGAATCTACCAATCAAAGAACAAGTAAGACAGTTCGTAACAATTAATAATGAAGGCAAAGGTGTCCCAACATCATTGCTTTATGATTTATTGAATTATTTACCGCCAAAGATGTCTGCAAAAGATATTGCTACCGAAAGAGCATATGATTTAGCGACAAAATTTAGAAAAGACGAAGACTCTCCATTTTATGGAAGAATCGCAATTGTAAATTCACCAAAAAAAGGAGAAGTTTCTTTGACAAATTTTATAAGAAAAATTCATCCTATCGTACATAGAGAAAAAGGAAAGTTTAGACTTTATACTTTTGACGAGCAGTATCTTATTTTAAATAATTATTTTAAATCTATTTTTCAAATTTATCCAAATGAAAGTGATCCAATTGATTCTATTTTTTTCATGACAATTGGGTTTGGTGCTATGATCAATGTTTTGGGCCCTGTATTTGATTATACTATGAAAAATCATAATGCTTTTAGGATAGTGGATATAAATAAAATTTTAAAAGTAGTTGAAGATTTTGATTTTGATGATTTTAGAAATTTGGGTTCAGGCAGTGCTGCTGAAATTCAAGCAGGTAATGATTTTAAAGTTACCTTAGACGCTAGGTTAATGGATATTAGTACAGATGGAAGTGGAAGTATAAAATTGATCTAATTAGGAAACCATTATGGAATTTGAATATCAGCATTTTTTAGATCGGTATAAAGTTCTTGATAACAAATTTATAGATCCCAATTTATATAATGATACTAGACTTTATGCAGTTACACTTAAAGAGTATTCAATATTAAAACCAATTGTAATATTAGTTAATCAAATTAATAGCCTTAAAGTAGAAATTAAAGATTATAAATCCTTAATTAAAACTTGTACAGAAGACGAAGAAGAAGATATAAATAGCATAATAAAAAAAAATGAATCTATTTTATCTGAGAAAGAAGAAGAATTAAAAGAAAAAATAGATAAAAACAATGCAACTGAAACAAATAATATAAAAAAGTCAGAATCAATTGTAGGCGTTAAGAAATCTAAATCATCTTTTGAAAAAATTGCTAAAAAAATAAAAAAGAGGGATTGGAATAAATTAAGGGAAGTATGGATTAAGCATATTCCTTTCATTGATTCTTCTATTCAAAAAGAGGAAGAAAAAATATCAGAGTTATACGGATTTGAACAATTAATAAAACAACTTAGTTTTAGTAATGCGGAGTTATTAAATGAAGGAAAGCCAGTTAGTATTGTTACAAAAGGTAAACTTAATAAGCAAATAAGATCACTCACTGTAAAGAAAGGTTTGTTTTTATTAAATAAAGCCTCTCATATCATTAGTGCAGGTGAATTACATGCACATCAAGGTCTTAAAACTTGGGCTTTATCAAGCTCATATCAAGGAGCTTTATTAGCTGCAAGATCAATAATTAGTTTGATGGGTATCTCAATTGTTGATTATGAAGGGAAATCATATATCATTGATTCTTTTGGTGTAAATAATAACGGGCTATCAATTTCTGATAATGAAGTTTGTTTAGATATTATAGAATACTCTTATGGTGTAAAACATCGAGAAACATGGGAAATATTTAAAAGAATTTTAAAATCTTTTAAAATTGATCCTTGGAATAAGGAAATTGTGGCTAGTATTTTAAAACAAGATGTTGGCAATTTTTCTCAGCAAAGAAATTCAATTCATTATTGGGGAAATTCGTGGATATTTGATGATTTACACGAATATAGAATAGATAGGAAATTTGGCGTATATGACAATATACATGAAGGATTAAATAATTTTGAACTAAAAAGCGATTTCTCACTAACATTATCATTAGCGATACTTAGGATGGGTATTGTATTGGTTAAAGATTTATCAAAATTGACCAATAATTTGCAAAAAGAAGAAAGACTACTTCATGAATTTCTATATGATTATGATAGACATCCTATGTATGTTTCTAATTTCTAAATTAATTATTATGCTTTGCAGATTTATTGACTTAATACTATCTAATCGGACGCAATTTATATGATGAATTATTTAGTTAAAAAAAATGACTAAATTAGACTTTCACTTTAAGTTGAAAAAGTACTAGATATTCTAATAATGACTAAAAGTACCAATGAAATAGATTTAGAACTCAATAAACTCCAAAAGGGTAATATTAAAGTTCATACTCAAATTATTAATGATTTGAGTTCTGGTATTTATAGTTCCCCAGCTAGTTGTATTAAAGAATTGGTAAATAATTCTTATGACGCTGATGCAAAGAATGTGATCATTAGAGTTAAACCTGTAAATGATACAATTACAATCATAGATGATGGCAAAGGAATGAATGCTATTGACTTTGACAAGAAATTTGCCTGGATTAGCCATTCTACAAAAAGAAAAGATTCAGAAACATCTGAATTATTAAATCGTCCATTAATTGGTAAAATAGGAATAGGCTTTATAGCTGTAAATGAAATTTGCCACGAGTTAGAAATTATTTCTTCAAAAATGGGGGAAGCTAGACGATTTACAGCTAATATTAATTTTAAAGAATACTTTGAGGAAGAAATTAAAATAAGTGTTGATGAGGATGATGAAGATGAGGATAATGGAATAATTAAAGGTGAATACAGCTTAATTAATGAAGAAGAAGATGAGAAAGCACACTACACAATAATAAGATTAGTAGGATTAAAGGATTCGGTAAAGGACATATTGAATGATCAACAATATCTCTCTTCTTTTCTAAAAAACAAAGACAACACATTTTTTAAAAGTATGAAAGATTTAATGCTTTTTCATACAAAAAAGAAATTGAAATCTTTCAGCCAAGACAATGCATATGTTAAATTTATTATAGATTTAGCTTCATATATTCCGGTTGAATATATAGAAGGTGGACCAATTTTAGGCTACAGCAATCCAGTAATTTCAAATATAATTAATGAACATAAGTTGTTAGATTTTAAGGTCGATTTAGATGGTATGTATCTAAAAAAGCCTATTTACTTTGAAGATAACGATAATGTGTTTGAAGGTATTTCATTTAAAGAAAAAATTAAGACAAAGGATGAAGAAGATATTATTTTAAAAGGATATTTTTATATTAACAAGGGTATTATATTTCCTGTCGAACTAAATGGTATTTCAATAAAAATCAAAAAAGTGCCTATTGCTGAACAATATGGTTTTGATGATTCTTTTATGAAATACCCATATTATACAAATATGATATTTAGAAGTTGGATTTCTGGTGAAATATATATAGAGAAAGGATTAGAAGATGCAATGAATATTGACCGGAAGTCGTTCAGAGTTACTCATCCACACTATCTGGCTTTACAAAATTTTTTGCATAAATATTTAAACGATATTGTATTCAAAAAGACATTAGAGTTATACCAAGACGCAAAATCTGATAGAGATCATACTAAGAAAGAAGAAAAGAAAAAAGAAGACAGAAAAATTCTAAGTACAAAAAAAGTAGAGTTTAAAACAAAAACTGTATCGAAAAAAACCAAGGAAGATAAAGTTACAGCTGGTGATTTAAGGGTTGAATCTCCTATTAAGATAATAAAAAATACAAAAAGTAATACAGTAGTTGAAGTTAATCAGTCAATTGCAAAAAAATTTAAAAAGAAGGATTGGGATTACTTAGAAAGTGTTTTTTTAATATTTGAATCTTCTCTTGCAGAATCCGAAGGTGATGTACAAAAATTAAGAGATTTATTTTACAAAAAAATTAATATTTGGAAAGAGATAGATGAGTGAAATTATTCAAGATTATCTGCATAATTCAGCTCATAAAAATTTCATAAGAAATAAATGGGTAGAATTTATTCAAGACGTTTTAACAGAAAATGAGGAGTTAGGAATAATTACATTTCCTGCAGAGGAGATGCAGGATTTAATATTATTTAAGGAAACCGGATTAATAGATTGGGAAGAAACAGAAACAGGTGGTTTTAATATTACAAAAGGAAAGGTTATTTGTTTTGAGAAGAATACAACTATATTCATGAAACTACGCACAAAATTGATTGGTGCTGTTGTGGAAACTACAGAAATTGGTGCATATTTAAGAATTAATCATCACAGAATTATGAGTGGAAATCAAGGAGTGTTTCCAGTAAATGCAATTAATCTCGATTATGATGGAAATTTATCTTTAAACAAAGTCCCAATTCAAGAAAAAATAGATTTAATTTTTAAGTTTCAAGCTTATCATACCCAAAATTTTTCTTTGTTTATAACTTGGCCAGAAACGGAAACTGAAGATACTGCAGATTACAAAGCATTACTTCGTCAAACAATTGCTAACAATTTAGAAGATCCTAGTGCAACAAGTTTTAGAGATAGATTTTTAGAAAACTATGAGTTAGAGGAATTAAATTATGATAATTTATCTATAATAGGACTTACTAAACTAATATTTAGAAATTCTTCTAATACCTATTTTAAATTAGTAAAGCATGAGTTTTATGTCTACGGAGGGAATGGTAGACGAAAGATGTACTCAATTTTACTAAACTTTGAATTCATTGGGAATGGAACTTCTCAAAATACAATTTATTCGCAAGATGTTGCAAGTGCATTATCAGAAATTGAAATACTTCAAAATCAACCAGAAGCTTAACGACCTCATAAAATTTTGGCTAAAACAATAGGTGAGTGGAGCGTAAGATTTTAGGGAGTTAATAATGCATATTCTTAAGAATTATAATTTTAAATAGGATTTCAAAGCAATCTTAACAAGTTCTGAAGTTTCCTAAAATGTAGCGTAACGAGCCGTAATTGTTTCCAAAATTATATGCAGTCTTGTTTTTTTTGTTTCTTTTTTTAACAAGAAAAAAAGATATCACCTAAAACTTGGTGAGTTCTAAAGATTCAAATTCTATTTTACATACTGTTTTGGAAATTGATTGAGTATCAATTTATAAAATACAATTACTAGTTCTATTTTACATAATATTAATGCAGTTTATTAGAACTGTTCTAATAGAACAAAAGAATATAATAAGTGCTAAGAATTTTGCCTTTTCAAAATTTTAGCTCTTATGGAATGCCATGAGAATCGCGTAGAAAAAAATATGCAGTACAAATATCCAAATACCTCAAAATTTTAATGATTACTAAAACGTAGCTTTTATTGTGCGGCTGGCAAGCGGCTGGAAATTGCATATAAAATAAATTACAATAGTAATTTGATTTTATCAACGCAATATGCGGTTGACAGCGGACATTTGACATAACGGCAAATTATAGGACAAATGCTTTTTTAACTCTGCGAAGCAAACCATTTCTAGTTTAATGCCCAAGTACGACACATTAAAACCAATAATACTAAAGCTTCTGGGATATTTTACATAATATCATTATAGTTGACAAATGGTACACTTTGACTAAATAATCAATAATAGCATTTGTCCTATAATGTACTTGCGTTATGTAAAGATGGGCTTTATTCGCCAGATTTCTATTTTAAATTAAAGAACTCATGAATCTTCGATGTGGTTAAAAGCGCATGTTAGTAATCTTATTCTAGAAAAATTTAATCTATATTCATCTTTACTCAGTTAATGAAACACTCTTTTTCTGAAAGGGCAGAAGAGTGGCGAAAAATGTGTGTGGAATGAATTTGAAATATTTTTTTTATATTTACGTAATCACTTAATTATTAGTGATTAATCCTCCCTTTTAAGAATTAATAGCTCTTTTTAATTATCTAATTTACCCACTGTTGGGTATGTTATGGTTTTTTTTATTAAACCCTTAGCATTGTTTATTATAAAATCAAAATAGATGATATTATGGAGCTACGATTAATAAGATATTTCCACGCTAATTATTTTTTAGGCATAATACTACTTTTTAGCAGTATATTTTGTTATTCTCAAAATGATGCTTATTTGTTAAACCGTCAAGATTCATTGCAAGTTAAACACGAAAAGACAATTTACTATTTGCTTCAAAGGTCATGGGTAGCAAATCAATCACCATCATACCTATCAATTCTTCCTTTTTCTCCATCAATTGATGAGCGAAGAATTCCGTTAAGACAGGGAGAAGGTACTAATAGTGATTTTAATCTTATCGAGGCAAATTTGAACTTAAGTTTCCCTCTCTTTTTTGGCAAAAATGACTCATGGGATGTTAATAAAAGGCAAATGATAACTTTTGATTATAATGGAACATTTAGAATGACATTAGATGATTCCAAACCTATAATTCCAAGTAGTCATAAAGTTGGTATTAGTTGGTATTTTTCTCTGTATAATAATTATACAGGCTGGATTTGGAAAAATAATGACTCTTTTGAAAAAATTAATAGTAAAGATACTAACATACACTTCTTAAATCATTTAGTGAGGCTTCATCATTACAGTAATGGTCAAGCACCTGGTTTTTTTTTCATACCTGATGAAAATATTCCTCAAGTTAGACGAAACTCTTATTTAGATGGAGATTTTTCAACTAATTATATTTATAATGAGATTACCTATGGACGATACAATAAAGAAGCAAGTTCATTGCATCAGTTTAGTCTAGGATACCGAAGAGATTTAGGTACTGAAGAATCTGTACTTGCGTTTTCAGAACAACAGGAAAAATCTTATGGCAAGGATAGATTACTTTTTAAATATGATTATAGAAAAGCAATGCCAAAAAGCAGGTTAGCACTACACTTAAGAACAGAATTGGTATATATATTAGGAAATTTAGATAGCTTCTTATCCAACATTAATGATGATGGTGGAAGTAAATATCGCATGGGAATTAAGGGTTTGTTTGAATTGTCACCAGACAACCATCGAACAGTGGGTTATTTTGTTTCAATTTTTTATGGTAGAGATTATCTTAACATAAGGTATGATGACATCATATATTCAACACAATTTGGAATAACTCTTAGTTTAGATAAATTTTTTATGCCTACACTAAATTAAGAATCATTACTCATTCTACTAAACCATAAGAATCTCTTAACGATTTAAACTAAACACGTACGTATATAAAAATTAACAATAAAACCTTATGAATTATGATTTTAAAAAAAAACCTTTCTTTAATTTTTTTAATATTCTTTTTATCAATTCTTAACGCTCAAGAATCTGGGGAAATTATTAAATTAACGGCAGATGTTCCAGTTGATTCTGGAGCTACTATAATTGGAGTTACTACAAATATAGATACTGCAAATAATAATAGAATTTATTTAGAAGCAGGTTATAAGTATAAGATAATAAGGATAACCTCAAATATAGTTGAACTTAGAGCAATAAATTTTGATGATACATCAAATTGGTTTAGTTCTGACAGTAGTGATGCTGAAAATCAAAAAAAAATCTCAGAATATAATGGCAAAATATATACTATATCTAGAGTAAATTTTGATCGATTTTATGAAGGTTTAGATTTAACAAAAAAGAATGATAGAATATCTATCGGAATTTTATCGTTGCCCTTTAAAGCTCGTCCAGATGATAATTTAGGGTTTGACACAGAGTTTAACTTTAATTCTACAGTAAGCTTTAAGTTAGGTTCTTTTCTGGGAACTTCATTTAATATACAATTAGGTGCTGGTATAGGTACTGTTGGTTTAAATGAATCTAATACTTCATATACAGGTGAAGGAACAATTCAACCTCAAGACGTTTCAACTTTAACAATATTAACGGGTTTAATGCTACAATATGAAAGAGTTCAAGTAGGTCTATACCTAGGATGGGATCATATTAATAATCAAAGCGTGTTTAATTGGCAAAGTAATGGTGATAAATGGATTGGTTTCGGAGTTGGCTTTAGCGTTTTTAAGGTGAATCTAGGTAAAAGAGAAGAACAGAATAATTAACTATTTCAAATATAAGTTTCTTTATGACCAAACCTTGTGCTCTTTTTTTGAAAGGGTAGAGGAGTGGTGGAAAATGTGTTTTGTAAATAACTTGTTTAAAAACTACGCAAAGTTGTAATTATATACTTATTGAAATTAGTTATATTTAAATTCTTCTATTTATTAATTAATATTATTGAATTAAGTATTAAATATTTAAGTAGTCCTTCGGAAAAATAAAGAACCTACTATTCAATATAGTTTGATTTTAATTTAATTCCAGAAATGGTATACTTTACCAACTGTTTTTTATATGATTACTAGAATTGAAGCTGCTCTTAAAGAATGTAACGGAGATGTATTTGCTAACCTTAGTAGACAATATCTTGTTTATCGTTATTCTCACGTTTTCCCAACAGGTTTTGTATTAGGAAAGGAAAAGTCCAAAATTGGTACACCAGATAATTTTATTCCGATTGGCGACTACTATATTTATAACGAGATTACAACTAAGACTGATAATATATTATCAAAGTTAAAGGCTGACATCAGTCATTGCTTTAAACAGACAGATGTTCCTAAAGATGGTATTGTAAAGATTATTTTGATTTGTAATTCGGTTATAGATGTCTCTGATTATGATGACTTAAAAAAGCACCTATCCACATATTCAAAAGAGACTAAACTTGAGGTGTTAAGTATAAAAAATTTTGCAAACCAAATATTCAAAAACTATCCTTCACTAGCTCGAAAGCTTGGATTGCCCATTGATACATGGCAAATTCTTGAAATGCCTGAGTTTATTGAAGAATATCAAAAATCAAAATTTGCTACCACTCTTTTAAACAAATTTTATAATAGAGAAACGGAGCTTTCCGAAGGACTAGAAAGTCTGAATACAAAGGACATACTAATTTTAACGGGAGCAGCAGGAACTGGAAAAACTAAGTTCGCTATAGAATTAATAAGGATTTTTTTAGCTAAGTACGACAACTATCATCCAAAGGTTATTCGTGCAAATGGTGTGCTAAATCTTTGGGACGACTTACAAAATTTCCTTTTGCCTGATGTTGATTACATTATATTAGTAGATGATGCCAATAGATTAAAATCAAACCTCGATTACTTAATCAACTTTAAAAATAAAAGAACTGGTAAAGGAAAGTTGAAAATAATTCTTACAATAAGAAATTACGTGCTGCATGAAATAGGGCATTTACTTGACAAACCTACTACCATATACTTCGAGGTCTTCCAGAGGGAAGAGCTTAAGAAAATCCTACAATCCAATGATTTTAATATCAATGATTATTGGGCTGACAGAATTTGGGAGATTTCTAAAGGTAATCCTAGACTTGCTGTTATGGCTGCCGAAGCAGGTAACAAAGGTGAGCTGGAAAAGCTTAATAACCCTGCACAGATAATGCACGAGTATTTTTCTTCTGTTAGGGAAACAGTTGACAAATTTGAAGACCAAGAATTATTAAAGGTAATGGGTATTTTATCCCTTTTTAGAACAATAGATTTTTCTAATACCGACCAAATAAAGGAGATTGAACATTACTTCGGAATAGATAAAGAAAAACTTCAAATTCATCTAAAGACCTTATTCAAAATTGAGATAGCAGATGAATTGTTTAATGCATATAAAATAGCAGACCAAATTCTTGGTGAATACCTAATTTTTCTAATTTTCTTAAAGGAAAAAACAATCCCATTCACAAAGTTATTAGAGATTTACTTTCATAAAGACGCTGGATTTGGTTTGGGTTGGATTTTAATTCAACAAATAAACAATTTCAATTTTAAAGAAGTTTTCAGTCTAGTTCAAACTGATATTAAGGAGTCATGGAAAAATAGAGGGGGTAATAGAATTGCTTTACCATTCATCAAAGATTTCTATTGTTTTATTCCCATTGAGACACTTTCGTTCATTTCGGAAATGATTGAAAAAGAGCCAAAAGTAGATTATAATGGTTTTAATTTCGAAATCTGGAATAAAAACCATCTTAATTCCTATGGTGACAAACAGATTGACTTATTACTTAAATTTCAAAATTTAAGAAAAGAACACTTTAACCTTTCACTGAATGTTTTACTTGAATATTGTTTAAGAAGTGAACAGCGATTTCAAAAATTCCTGAAAGCATGTGTACAGAGCTTTGTCATGTCAAAAAATTCCTTTTATCATGATTATTCAACTCAGACTGAACTGTTCAAGTTCTTATTCAAAAAGCTTAAAGAAAATGAGATTTTTATCTCTAAACTCATTCTGTTTATTGCTCCTACTTTTTTAAAAGACACTTTTAGAGCGACAACGAGTTACGGGAAAGAAATTAGCATTGGAACTTATGCTGTTTTCCTTTCAGAAGAGCAAATAAAACTCAGAAATAATCTTTGGGAATTCATTTTCAGTAAGTATTCGAACGATTCTTTAAAATCTAGTGTTCAGAAGTGCATTCTAGAATACACGCAGAACCTAAGTTATCACGAAAAAAATGAAGATGTGATTCTTCATGACAAAGACTTGATATTAAACTTTTTTGATAATGAATTAGACAAAAATGAATTTATAGATTGTGTTCTAATTGAAAAATATATTGGTAAACTCGAATGGCTAGGTCTTACAGTTGATAAAGTACTTTTGAAAATGCTTGACAATTCTGCCTTTAAACTATACAATACTGTCACTGATGGGTCTTTTTCGAGGAAAGAGATTCGTTTAGAATATGATAAATACCAGAATTATCTCAACAATAAGTTTAAAGCACTTCTGAATGGATGGGAATTAGAAAATTTGACTGAAATTTTCAATGATTATAGTGTCATTCTTGAGAATAAGGACTTCATTTCTAATGATTTTTATAGGGTGACAGAATCAGTTTCTAGACTACTTGTTTTTCTAGGTAATAGAGATTTTGATCAATTTCTAATTCTATATCAAAAGTTTGCTCGAAGTAGATATGAATCGAATATACCAAGAAAATTCTTTACCAAGTTAAGGATGGGTTTTGATAAGGTTGAAAAGTTTCGCTCAGTTCTAAACAAGAGGGAGTTTATCTATGACCTACCAACGCTCCATGTAAATATTTCCAATAGTAATCTTCGAGAAAAGGATTTTGACCATTTTTTAAAGTATTTGGGGAGCAATCAGATTAAGAACTTTTGGTTTATCACTAAACTGCTCCAAAGATTTGAAAAATATTTTAAGGACGTTGACGATGTAGTGGTCAAAGTACTTAGCACTATATCAAAAAGGGCTAAAAAATCTAGAGTTTATATACCAAAAGAATTCTTTGAATATATATGCTCGAATTATCCGGAAATATATAAAAGCGAGTTCAAAACAATCTGTGATTTATATCTTATTGTAGATAGCTATGAAAGACACTTTGATTATTCTTTGGAGGTACTTAAGTCAATATTGGAAATCGAACCTGGTTTCATTGTTAAGCTAATGGATTCACATTTTGATAAGTTGCATTACTTGTCCAATTCCGCATTGTTTGAGAATGATTTTCGGAAACTTTGGACAATGGAAAAACATTCAGAGGTTTTTACGAGGATACTGGACTATACCAATAAATTCCATAGAATTTCCGACAGTTCAGATTCCATAACCAAGATTTTTCAATCAAATGATGAGACACAGTTAACTTTTTTGAGAGATTACCTAAGTGAAAAAACTGATAAAAGCGCCATCTTTACCGTCTTTAACGTAGTTGTTTCAATTTTTAGAAATGACCGTTACGAGTTTTTAGACTTAATATTGGATAAAGAAGTTGATGTTGATACATTCAGAAATTTGGATTTTGTTGTTTCTAGCATAACTTATTCAGGTAGTATCATCCCTAGGTACCAAAGTAGGATTGAGGAATTAAATGGCTATATTAATCATCTCCAAGCAAAAGGAGATATAAAGATGCTGCCCTACATACAAATATTAGATGACCGTGTTAACTACTATCTAAGAAGTATTGAGACTGCCCGTAAAAGGGAGTTCCTATCTGATTGGGGCATTTAATACATGTTGTAAAAATGTGTCTTATGGTAATCAAATTTTTATGGACAAATCTCAGGAATTGCAGCTCTGATACAGATGATGCATTTGTTTCTTGAATAATCTATAATTTCTTTAACATATTGCAGTATATTTATATATAAAGTTTAACGAGAACAATGTCCAAACTATCAACAAAATTTAATAAAAGTATAAAAGAAGAACATAATGATTTATACAAATTATTAAAAAGAGAAAACAAGCTGTTTTTATTAAAAAATAAAATATTACTCAGAACAAAGTGGTATCATTATTTTTTATTACATCTTACATTAGGGGTTTTGGCTGTAATGTTTTCTTTTAATTTTAATGAAATAAGCCTTTTAAAGTACCTTAATTTTATTGAAATAGATAAAAACTATGCAGATAAAATTTTGCACGAATACACTTTATATATTGGAACATTCATTTCTGTAACTCTAATTGTAACTACATTCTTATTTAATTTTTTAAAAGAATTTATAGACTCTAATATAAAATTAGTAGTCCGATATGTTAATTACGAAATAGTTGCTTATTATGGCTTTGGATTGGTTGTTTCCTTGATTGTTCAAAAGCTATTAAGTGTTACTTTACCTTTTGAAAAACTTCAAAATCTATTAATTCTAGACTTCTATTTGATTCTGATATTTTTATTTCTTTTAGTTTCATTATATGTTAGAATATTTGAAATTATCCAACCAAGTAAATTAAAAGAAGTTTATTTAGAAGACACAAAAAGAATATGTGCATTAAATATTTTTCATCAGCTTTTTGAAATTAAAAGCAAAAAAATTATGCAAGACTCTTTTAAAGAAATAAAATTTCAAGAAATAAGTAATGCAACACATTTCTTTGCTGATGATACAAGAGAAGATTTACATTACATCTATAATCAAGATGAAAATAAAGGGAAGTATTTAAAGGATATTCATCTTAAAAAATTATTCAAAAAGACTAAAGGCTTTCAAATAAAACAATTTGTTCCATTACATCTTGGACAGTATTTCATTCCAGGCTCAGACTATCTTCTATTAGCTTTTGAAAAAGAAAATGAAAAATTTAAGGATAACAAGTTCTTTAAATCATTAGGAATTTCAATTAGTAAGATTAGGGAAAACTTTATTCTTAAAGAATATAAATTTTCAAAAAAGACATTAGAGAAAACACATGCCCAGGACGAGTTAGATGAGAAATTGGAGTTTATTAGTGATGATTTTAATGATAGTATATATAAAAGAAATCATAAAGGAGTGAAAAAAACACTCAGTGACTTAGAAGTAATAATTGATTTATATACACAAAATTTTGAATAATGTTTTTAGGCCATAGCTATAGTAAATATGAATCAAAAGTTTATTTCCCCAAAGCGGTAAATATCCTTTATATTTCATTAAGAGATTCTGCAAGATTAGATAATGATGAGATTTTTGTAAGTATCATTTTATTTATCAGAAAGAAAATTTATAGTTCAAGAAGTCAAAATTCAATTTCAGCATTTAGAGATTTAATTATTCTTTCAACTTGGTTATATCCAAATGTTAGTCAAAAACACAAGAATCTTATAGTTAATTATTTAGCAATTAGTTATAGAGAAATCATAAATTTTTACAGTATTTCGAATATTAATAATGATGAAAAAAACAATTACGAAATTGAAACAACCTTTGCTGAAATTAACTATTGGTCCTTAATTCAATTAACAAAAGTAATTATAGACGCAAAGGATTATAAAAACTTCAACAAATTATTTGAAGAAGTAAATCAAATATCATCTTGGTTTGATTTAAGAGAGTCTAAATCAGACGTCCAAAGAAAAGCAATAGAAGAAATTAGATTTATGCATAGAAGTTTTTATATTTCTGTTTATTCTTGGTTAGTCTTTAGTTACTCAAATAATAAGATATCTATAACAGAATTAGAAAATTTTAAACTCAATGAGAATATCGTAAACGAGCTTAAATTTAAAAATAATATTAAGCTTTTTGAAGTATTTGTTGAATTAAAAACAAGAGCTTTTAATGGTTTTCTTGAAATAGACAATTGGGAATTAAAAAAACATAAATCTGGAAAAGCTTATATGGCTCTTTCATCCAGAGATTGGCTGAATTTTGGGTTTACAATTTTACTTTTGCACAATAGAAGATTTGTTATTTCAAGATTTAATAATGAGATTAATTTAAATGATTCTTTCAAATTTCTAATAAATGATATAAAAGAAATTCTTAATAGAATTGAAATTAATCTAGAAGAAATATGGAATCAATTTTTATATCAAAATCATCAAGAAAAAAACCTTAAAGAAATATTTAATTCAAGTAAAAATGATATCCTCAATACTCTTCAAGAATTAAAAAAGAAACAAGAATTAAGTTATTATGCTGATGTAGTTGATCAAGAATTATCACCTATAAAAATTCAAGAATTTAAAGAGTCTGTTCTAAAAAATTGGAATAACAATAATATTATTCCAGAAGTTTTAAAGAGGTATAATTGTGTTGAATATCTTGATAATATCAAAGAAATTGATGGTTTAGGCTATTTTAATTTGTATAACAAGATGAAATCAATGTTCATTGAAGGAAAAGATAATTTCGTTTATGGGGCAAGTGATGTTGGTGCAAAATTAGCTAGAGATATTGAAAGACAATTTTATTCTATTTTGGGCAGTAAGAAAGATTTTATTGAAAACAAGAATTTGAAAAAAGATATTGATTTAAAGATCAATGCAATAGAGGATAAATCTAAATACACAATATTTACAGACTGGAAAGGGGTAGAGCTTTTAAATAGTAATCGGGAGATCGAATATTTGCAAGAATCAGAGGATAAGTTTTCATATGCCAATTATAAGGGTATTCCAATAATTAATAATTCTTTAATTTATGATAATACATTATTGCTAATTGATCTCGAAAGTTCTATAAGCTATACCATATATCAAGATGAAAAATGGTATGCGAAAGAATTAATGATTGAAGTCACAGAATTGACACAAGAAGTCATTGATGATGAACTTTCCAAATATGACGAAAAATGGAAAGTAAATGAAGAGTATGAAGTTACTAAAGAAGAAGCTGAATTATTAATTAAAAGCTCAATACTAATAAAAGTTTTATTTAAGAGTCAAATGAAAGTCATAAGTACTGATAATTATTATTTCTATAAATTCTAAGACAAGTTAATAGCCTTATAATATGTAGTTTATTAGTTTTAATAAATTCTCATTTATTATGTAAAATAGAATTTCAATATTTAGCTCGGCCTCATAAAATTTTGGTTAAAACAATAGGCGAAAGAGCGTATATATTTTAGGGAGTTAGTAATACATAAAGTAAAGAAGTATAACTATTAATGGGACTTCTAAGCAATCTTAATCTGTTCAGAAGTTTCCTGAAATATAGTGAATGAGCCGTTAATTGTTTCCAAAATTATATGCAGCCTTGAATTTTTGTTTCTTTTGTTTCAAGACAAAAGATATAGAAACTAAAAAAGACTATTTGGAATTCTACATATAACAAGTGCATAGAATTTTATTTTTTTAAAATTTATGCTCTTGTGGCAATCCACGAGAATCGTCTAAAATTTTTTATCACGTACATTTTGTCGTTTACGCGATTTTTAAAAGAAGTAAAAAGCTAGCTTTTATTGTGCGGCTGGCAAGCGTTGGATAATTGTGTACAAAATAAATTGCCAGAGCAATTTGATTTTATAAAGCAATCGAGCGTTTGACAGCGGACATTTGACATAACGGCAAATTATAGGACTAATGCTTTTTTAACTCTGCGAAGCAAACCGTTTCTAGTTTAATGCCCAAGTTCTGCACATTAAAACCAATAGTACTAAAGCTTCTGGGATATTTTACATAATATCATTATAGTTGACAAATGGTACACTTTGACTAAATAATCAATAATAGCATTTGTCCTATAATTTATATTATGTAAAATAGAATATTTTGGAGTATCAACTAACTACTCTCTTTTAAGCGATCGTCTAATTCTTTATTAATTTCTGTAATATAATTTTGATATGCTTTCATAAATGCATATAAATTACCAAACACATAAGTTTTGTGCATTGCAACTCGATTCTTATAATCCTTACTCAAAAAATAATCTATAGTTTCTGGTGTTATACTATTTGATAAAAAATCAGATAGCCATAATTTGTTATTCTTTAAATACGTTAAGTTATCATCAATATCTTTCCCAATACGATCAACAGTTGTATCTAAAAGCTCTTTATATGCAGCATGATTTACAACAATAGAAACAACTAAACTATCCATATCTACAGTATTGTCGCTTACATGAGATTGTAACTGGTTATAACCTTTAGTTTGCAATTTGAATGGATTATAACTAAAAATAAGGCCAAATACACCTCCATTTCTCATTAAAACATCTTTATTTAAACTATCAGAAAGCACCAAATCATATATCGGTTTTTTAGCATCTAATACTTTTAAATTAGTCGCAATAATTGCACTATCTAATTTCAGATCACTTCTGTAATCTTTTAAATACCGATTTAATAGTTCGTTTTCTCTTTTGATTTCATTAGCATTATTTATTGCTACAGCAATTAAGATTCCAATAACAACAAGTACAATCTCACCTATAGCATAGGTTATATATTTTGCTACTGCATTGCCTTTAAAAAGATTCCTGCGGAACTTACTAAAAAGATTCATTAATTTATTAGTGGGTTAAGTTGTGAATTTACAAATTAATTTAGAACATGTAAAAGTAAATCCTCAGTAAACCATATAACTAAGCATAAAAGTTATAAGCACGATTATTTTATTCTTTTTTTAGTGCTTCTATCCTCTTTTTAGCAGCTCTAGACAACATATGCTTAGGATGATTCTTAACAAGCATCTCATAAACTTCAATTGCTTTGTCTGCTTGTTCTGCTTTTTCCAATGCACTGCCAAGATTGTAAAAGTGTCCTGCTGAATCTGGATAAACTTCAGTTAATAACTGGTATATAAAAATTGCACCTTGTACATTCCCATTCAGAAACAATCGCCCACCAGCTTTTCCAAATTCATTCTCAAAATCATAATAACGGTATTTAGGATTATTCGCTATTTCTATAGCGTCTGTTTTTAACTGAGTAAAATTTCCAGACATAAATAACTCCGTAAGATGTTGCATAGGTTTTAAAATAAAACCATCATCTTTATAATTTAAAGCAGCCTCTAATACAGGATCTGCATTGTTCTTATACTCATTAAAACTCATATCTACAGCAACATGCGGTAAAGTAGCATCTTGGTTTTCCCATTGTGGCTCATCTTGCCACCATGCATAAGATAAATAAGCATTTATACCACTCTTTGGCAATACTACACGTCTAGCATCTCCATAAAAATTAATATTCTCTGCTGTTGGTTCACCAACTAATATGGCTTCTGTGTACCTACTAATCTCGTTTGTTAGGTTTTGTGCCGCAGAAAAAGTCTCTCTTCCAATAATATAAAAGAATTTTCCCTTGGTATTAATTTTTGGTCTTGCCATTAGCCCTTTAATAAATTGTAGGTTGTTATAATTATTACCACCACCATTACCTCTCACATCATATACTAACTTATCAATAGTATTAGAATCTATGAATGTAAAAAGACGCTTGTAAAAATCTTTTAGTGATTCCTTGGGATCATCAAACACAGAGCTTTGCCTCACATAAAGTATTTTAGAATCTTTTAAATACTCAAAGTAATAGTACTTATTATTTAAATCCTTGAGGTATAAAGGCGTTTTACTTTGATCTCTTGCACTCAGCCAATTCTCATTTGGTATAGTAAGCGTAGAACCTTTAGATAATTCTTCTAGTTGTATGGTTGGAAATTCGTAATCAAAAACTACATTATCCTTTTCTAAAGTTAAGGTTACTGTTTTAGACCATTCCTTTAGTATGCCTTGCGCATGAAGCACATCGGGTACAGTCAAAAAACGTAAACCATAAGCCTTAAAATACTGGTCATTTTCAGCAGGCACTACTGGTCTTATTCTTTTTAAGGCCTCCTCTACTTCCACTCCTTCAACTTTTAGAACTTTCGCACCTAAAGTTTCTCTATGTAATTTCATTACTCCTTCTATAAAAATTCCATCGTTAAAATGATAAAGGTTTACAGGTAATATACCACGTTCAGCTACTGTGTGAAAGGTTATTTGCGTATGTCCATACTTAAAAAGGGATACAATTCTCGAAAATGCGACATTGATTTCATGCGGTTCCATATTTGGAATATCTGCAAATAATTCCTCTACCTCAACATCAAAGTCTTTCGCTGTTACTTTTTTAAATAAATGTGAATAATTCTTATGAACTTCAGCTTGTAAATAGCGTAAATCTTCTTGCCAGTCTTCTGTGCTCAATTGATTTTGAGAAAAAGCTGAGCCAATAAATAAAAAACAAATAATGTATAATGATAGTTTCATGAGTTAGTGATTTGATTAATGATAGGCTAATTTCATAAAACCAGTTGAAGACACACTACTTATATTCCTGAAGTGTAGAATGAATAGTCTGAATTGTAAATTAACTAAAGATTATAGTATTCAAGATTCTTTCAAAGATTTCATATCAATTACAAATCGGTATTTGACATCACTTTTCAGCATACGTTCATAGGCTTCATTAATCTCATGCATGTTAATGACTTCTATATCTGAAGTGATATTATGCTTTCCACAAAAATCTAATAACTCTTGTGTTTCGGCGATACCACCAATTAATGAACCTGCCATACTTTTACGACCCATAATCATGGGCACCGTAACTACAGGTGGATCTAAAGGTCCTAAATAACCTAGAATCACAAGAGTTCCGTTTGTATTAAGTGTAGAGATATATGGATTAAAATCGTGCTCGTAAGGCACTGTATCTAAAATAAGATCAAATTTACCCATGGCTTTTTCCATTTGGCTTTCGTCTGTAGAGATAATTACATCATCAGCACCTAAGGCTTTAGCATCAACAATCTTATTGGTAGATCTTGAAAATAAAGTGACATGAGCACCTAAAGCATGTGCTAATTTTATAGCCATATGACCCAATCCACCTAAACCAACGACAGCTACTTTAGAGTCTTTATCTACATTCCAATGACGTAATGGCGACCATGTCGTAATACCTGCACAAAGCACTGGCGCAATACCTGCAAAGTCTAAGTTTTCTGGTACGCTCAGCACAAAATCCTCATCTACTACAATCATATCAGAATAACCACCATGTGTATTGGCGTCTAAATGCTTATCATAACCACCATAGGTACCAACCCAACCATTTGAGCAGTATTGTTCTAAATCTGCTTTACAATTATTACAAGTTCTACAAGAATCTACAAGGCAGCCTACAGCCACGATGTCGCCTACTTTATATTTTGAAACACCAGAGCCTATGTTAGTTACTTTACCAACAATTTCATGACCAGGCACCACAGGATATTCCGTCATTTCCCAATCATTACGTGCAAAGTGTAAATCGGAATGACAAACTCCACAGTACATAATATCAATTTCTATATCCTTAGCTAATACTTCCCTTCTATCGATTTGTAATGGCTTTAAATCTGCATCTGCAGCCACAGTTCCATATGCTTTTACATTTTTAGTTTTCATAATTTTATGATTTATAGTGTATTGTCTTAAAATTACAAAAAGTTATGCTCAATGTATATTAAATTTAAGTAAACAAAATCCAATACACTGATGTTACAATTACAAATAGAAAGCTAATTGCAAAAAACAGAATCGATTTCTGTACGTTTCTAAATTTCTCGTTTATAATTTTACTTTCAGCATGTATTTGCTCAGCAAGTAATTGATATAGTTCTTCATCAGAATTACAGGTTTTTATAAGCTCTTTGGTGTAGTTTTCTGTACTTCCAAATTTGGTGACCGCATCTCTAAAGAAAAACACATTTTTATCGTAACTCATTTCCATAAATGGTCTAAAACATCTAAAACAGTAAAATATAGAAATAGCTACGAAAATAAACCAGCAGATTAATAAGACTAGTAATACCGTATTTTCCATAAATACATCTTTAAAACGTTCTATACGATCTACAAAAAGTCCTAAAATTAAACTATGAAACGAAAAGATAACACCAGCTTTTAATTCTGAAGCTCTTATGAGTTTTTCTAGTCGTTCTAACTGTTCCCAGTAATTATTTGGATCTTGTGCCATATAGTATTACAATCAAGAAGTCTAAGATATAAAATACATTTTTAATTCACCTCTATTCTTCACAGCCAGTTCGCCTCTGTATTCACATTCAAAGTCATTTTTAATGACCTTATAAGTATCTTCTGAAATATTAATGCGGCCTGGTTGCGAGTTACTTTCCATTCGAGATGCAATATTCACCGTATCTCCCCAAATATCGTATGCGAATTTTTTAGTGCCAACGACTCCTGCTACTACAGGACCTGTATTGATGCCAATTCTAATATCAAATTCTGCTGTGGTGACATCATCTATTTTTGCCTGATTCACAAAGTCATTCATCTCTTTTGCAGCCAAGACCATTTCTTTGGCTTGATCCACATTATCAAAACTCAAACCACCAACAGCCATATAAGCATCACCAATGGTTTTTATTTTTTCGAGTCCGTATTTTTCCATAATTAAATCAAATTCAGAAAAATAAAAGTCTATGGTTTCAACCAATTTTTCAGGAGATAGATTCTCTGCATAACTGGTAAACCCTTTAAAGTCTGAAAACAAAACCGTTACCGAAGGAAACTTCTTCGCTTCTACTCTACCCTTATCTTTAAGTTCTTGAGCAGTTTCTTCTGGTAAAATATTGAGCAGTAATTTATCTGAGCGATCTCTCTCGTTCTCTATGATTTTATTGGTTTTCCTAACAAATTTATTCTTCTTAAATAAATTATAAGCTAATACTCCAATAAGGAATAGTACTCCTATGGTTGACCAAAGAATGATACGTTGAGTTTTTTGCTTTTCCAATGCTATAGCTTTCTCTTTAGAAACTTCAAATTCAGTTCGTGTATCTGCTGCTTCCTGCACTGATTGGAGGTTTACAACAGAATCACGGTATACGATATGCTCTTTATAAAATGGATGAGCTGTGGCAAGATCACCCTTTTTTTCATGGAATTCTGAAAGTTTTAAATTAGCATCACTTATTTGATCTTTAAGACCATATTGTTTAGCTAAATTCAAACTTCTGTGCAAATAGGCTAGCGCTGTAGTAAAGTCCTCTTTCCTTAAATATATATCTGAAATATAGGTAAGATAGATAGATATAGGGTGAAAATTTTCTTGCCCTTCCAGTATTTCAATGGCCTCATTTATATTTGATTCTGCCAATGTATCTTTGCCTTGTTCGGCATAGACCATTCCAATATTACCTTTATTATAAGCTGTACCCGTTAAAAAATTAATCTCTTGGCATATTTGAATTGATTTTTCAAATTTCTGTAATGCATCATCATATTTTTCATTGTTAAAATGAGCATCTCCAGCATTTAACAATATTGATGCCAAAGTAATGGAATCGTTTGTTGTTTTAATGAACTCTATAGCCTGGTTATAATATTTTTCAGCATTCTCGAAGTTTTCATTTATCACATAAACGTCTGCTATTGCTGAATAAGCAGTTCCTTGTCCTGAAATGTATTCGGCCTTCTTTGCGGCTTCTGCACTCTTAAAATAAGCACTTAAAGCTAATTCTGGATCTCCAACATTGTAATAATGATTTCCTTTTTGATAATAACCCCTATATAGATATAGATGATTTTCTTCTAATTTTGACTGTTCAACCAATTCTTCGGCATACTTTAAAGCCAATTCTGGATCATTCAACTCATTGAAAGATAAATTGCGCAACAATTCTAATTTCTCAATACCGCTTAAATTATTTTCCTTATAAATTATTGACAAACTATCTGCCACTTTTTGATCTTGACAGTAACTAAACTCATTAATAAACCAAAAAAAACCCATTAGTAAATAACAGGTTTTTAAATTCTTAAAAAACAGGTTCATATTTTTTAATTATTCATTTTAATTCTTGGATCAACAGGATATATGACAGGACCATCGTTGATCGTAAAATTAACTGTATATTCTTCATTTCCAGGGAGATATTTTCCATTAACTTTGGCTTTAAGTACTTTACGACCACCTTTCTGGGGATCCGCTAAGCCAGGTGGGATTGGCGTTTTCAAAATGTCATTACCGCCTGATGCCTTTTTAAAAACACCAGTAATATCTATTTTATCTGTACCCTGCTTAGGGACACCTTGCCATTCGCAGGTCGCTCCTTTATTTACAGTAGATACATAAGTCTCTGGATGACCTGGATTTTCTGCAGGGTCACTTTGATTGTCAGTTAAAACAACGTAGTTATTTACATTGTTTGGATCTGCCATTAACCCTTCTGTATCAACGGTTAATGTAATGACTGTGTCGGCTGGTTTTCCTCCTCCCATAATTATTGGTTTTAAGTTAAAATTATATATTGATTAATTAATTCAGTATGCATTTATCTCATTAATTTTTTAAAAAAATTCCATAAACAAGATTTTCAGACTTTTACCCTTGATTCATATTCAAAATATTTAGAATTACCTACATTACCTTCAGGCTTATACTTTAAGCCAATAAAACGTAGCCAAGACATCTGCTTATCAGTCTCTTTAGATTGAGAATATACCACCAACGTACAGCCTTTATAATTATAAGATTGCTCTTCTAAAATCTTGCGCATTTCAAAAGTTACTTTTAGTGCCTGCCTTTGCTCTTCCATATGCTTACTTGCCACTAAAAAACAATCTAATTTTGTATCACTCACTTTAACAGCCATTAAAATAAGTAAGGGTAAATTATTTGCTGTCCTAAATATTTTGCTAAATCCGTCTTTTCGAGATACTTCAAACTGTTTCATTAACGTATCTAAGGCCGTTTTCTCATTATGTACGTTGTAAAGTTTCCACTCATAAATTGAAAATTTCCAAGGGTTTTTTAGAACATAGGAAAGGTCTTCTTCAGTAATCTCATCTCGGACTTTAGACATACTCTTTTATACGATTTTACAAATACATATAATAAGTAGGTATACAATCATAAAAATGACAGTAATCTATTATAGCTAAACAAGGTTATAATACTTTGAAGTAAATTAGGGATAACATTTAGGAATGGGTGAATGGCAGAAAATGGTTGTTTAAAGTTAGGTAATATTCTTTTCATATCCTAACGACTTTGCGTAAAACAAAATATTAATTTGTTAGTTATTACCTTAAAAAAGAAAAAAAGCCCATCATAAAATGATGAAATTCACATATATAACATTGAAAGTACTAATGAACTGACGGCTAAATATTTTTTTTGACTAGACTAGTTTAGAAACATTTACAGCAACAGGCCCTTTTTTACTCTGCTCAATATTAAAGGTTACGTTTTGGCCTTGCTTAATCTTTGTCTTTAGATTAGACTTATGAACAAAGATTTCTTCATCAGAATCTTTAACAGTAATAAAACCAAATCCTTTTGTATAATTAAAGAATTTAACGGTTCCCTCTTTTTTATCAGACGTTTTATTCGTCTTAAATAATTTTCTAAGCAGTTTTAGCACAATATTAATTTTTAAGCCGTGAGTTGGTTACTCAATAATAGCAGTATTATTACAAACCTAATCATTATGTTTGAGTATTGAAATGTTATTGCATAAAAAAAGCCCATCATATAATGATGAGCCTCCATAATTCTAGGTTAAGCAATATATACTTTAGATAACTTTTACGTTTACTGCGTTTAATCCTTTTTTACCTTCTGTAAGATCAAATTCAACGGTATCGCCTTCGCGAATCTCGTCTATCAATCCAGAAATGTGAACAAAATGTTCTTTGTTTGAACCTTCTTCTGTAATAAATCCGAAGCCTTTAGCATCGTTGAAGAATTTTACTGTTCCTGTACTCATTGTATTATATTTAATTTATTAATAATACTGTATGGTATTCAACAAGCATGCCACAATTTAATTTAATGTCGTTCATCGGATAACGCATAAAAAAAGTACATTTTAACGATAAAAACTATACCTACAACAAACATGTTTGAAACCTACTCCATTACCTAATAACTTCGTTTTTAGATTCCCTCAATCTATTAAAACCTAATTATTATGGAAACAAAATTTTCTTTGTTTAACCAGATCAATAGCTTGTGCTACTGGTTATTAGTATCAAGTGATTACAGAACTTCAGTTAATTTGAATGCAGAAGATGACACCTATAGTGTTTGTATTACACATGGTGGCGTAGAACTTTACTCAAACATTATCAGAGGTTTTAGCAAAAGAGACGAAAATTTCTTAGAGCACGAATTAGATGGTATGGTTGCTGGTTTATTACATTTAAAGGAAAATGTAACCCAGAAATCAGCTTAATTATCTTGCTAGTTTTCTAAGTGCAACCCATTGTTTCAGCATTTCTCTAGAGTCTACTGCTGGATAACCTAATACAGTTTTGCCAGCCGCAACATCGTTCATAACTCCAGAACCAGCTCCTACAGTTGCTCCTGAATGTATAGTAGTATGGTCTTTTATAGAAGCACTTCCGCCTATAACTACACCATCTCCTAAAGTTACGGAACCCGCTAATCCACTACTTCCTGCCATAATACAAGAACGACCTAGCACACAATTGTGCGCAATTTGTACAAGGTTATCAATCTTACAGCCGTCACCTAATATCGTAGAACTAAATTTTCCACGATCAACGCAAGAGTTAGCACCTATTTCGACACCATTCCCAATGACTACATTTCCTATATGTGGAATTTTAACGAGTCCTCTCCCATCATCACTTGGACGATAACCAAACCCATCAGCACCAATACTCACGTTATTATGGAATATACAATGACTACCAATGACTGAGCGCTCTCTAATAATAGTACCTGACCATACCGTAGTAAAGTCTCCAATAGTGGTTTCATCTAAAATAGTAACATTTGGATATAAAGTAACGTTAGTACCTAACACGACATCTTTACCAATATAACAACCAGCTCCTACTCTACAGCCATCACCTATTTTTGCAGAAGGGTCAATTACTGCTGCAGGATGTATATTAGTTTCAAAATGAGGTGGTTCTGGTGTAAAGGTGTCTAATAATTTAGCCATAGCTAAATCTGCATTTTTTACTTTAATCAATGCACGGTTTTCACCGGGTTCTATATCTAAGTTATCATTAACTATGGCTAAACTCGATTTGGAATCTTTCCACAAAGCGGCAAATTTTCGATTACCAATAAAGGTAGCTTGGTTTTCATTTGCTTTCTGTACTTGTTCTAAACCTGTAATGTTATGACTCGTAGAACCTAATATTTCACCGCCCACAATGGCATTGACGTCTTGTATAGTTAATGATTTCATTAATTTGAGATTGTATTTTAGTTATTAGCTACACAAGATAATACTAAAAAATGAAAGACGACTATCCATTGGGCTGGATTGAAGATACTGAACTAAATTCAGCATGCTGAGAAAATTGCCTTAAAGTCAAACTACATTGTAATCTCCCTAAATACTATACCTAAAGCTGATTGAATATCGATGACTTTCTGCATTTCACCAGGAATTATTAGAGCTATAGATTGTCCTGTTTTACCAGCTCTAGCCGTTCGTCCACTTCGATGTGTATAATAATCTAATTGTTCTGGTAATTGATGATGCAGTACAAATGCTAGATTGTTGACATCTATACCTCTTGCAGAAACATCAGTAGACACTAAAACCTGCAAACTTTCATTCTTAAAAGCTCTCATTACTTTATCGCGCTCTTTTTGCTGCATATCGCCTTCTAAGGCTCCGACTGCAAAACCTTCATGCTGTAATTGCTGTGCTAAGGTTTTCGTACCAGCTTTTGTTCTACAAAAAATGATACCTCTTTCGTCTTGTCGTTTGTCTAAAATTCGAGTTATGGTATTCAGCTTATCCTTAATAGTCGTATGGATAAAATGATGAGAAATATTTTCATTCACTAATGCATTTTTATTCACTTCTACTCTAACAGCATCAGGAGACATATAGTTTTTTATAATTTGTTTAATTTCTTCTGGCATAGTTGCAGAAAACAACCAGGTATTGCGCTTCTTAGTATTGTACTTTAATATTTTATTTAAATCTTCTTTAAAACCCATGCTCAACATTTCGTCCGCTTCATCTAGTACTAAGATTTTTACATTAGAAATGTCCACTGCTCCACGTTCTACTAAATCGAATAAACGTCCTGGTGTAGCCACAACAATATGTGTGGTTCTGGTTAAAGCTTTGATTTGCTTATCCATTTTTTCACCACCATAAACACCTTCTGCGAAAATCTTTCCATCAATATACTTTGTGAATCTGAAGAGTTGTTTCTGTATTTGCTGAACCAATTCTCGTGTTGGTGCAATAATCAGTGCTTGCACATCTGTATTACTTTTATCAATAGCATGAAGAACAGGCAATCCAAAAGCTGCCGTTTTACCTGTACCTGTTTGCGCTAAACCAATTAAATCTGTTTTAGATTCTAGTAAGATAGGAATTGCAGTTTCCTGTATTTCTGTTGGATTGACAATATTGAGTTCCTTTAATCCCTTTATATAGGACTTATGGATACCTAGGTCTATAAATGTAGTCATAGTATTTTAATCTTGCACAAAGGTAATTTGTAATTATTACAATTGATGAATTATAATAAAATAATATGGTTGCAGTGTTTATGTAATATTCTGCGAAGATTTATTAATATTGAATAATTTTATCAAACAGCTGAATAATCACTAAATACTATTTAGGCTCTCAAAATGAATATGAAAAATATAGACTATTGGGATTTATCTTTTATTGGTTTTAGTCTTCCAGAGTAACGCATAATTGTTCTATAAGTTGGAGTAATACTAACCATTACCCTTTTATTAGGAAATATTTCAAGTCTTACATCATAACGTTCAGAATTATCCCCTTTATGATTGGTAGTAAATTCAATTTCAAGTTTTTTCTTTTTGTCGATTATAGACTTCTCATAATCTTTGGCAAGCCCTTCAAATTGTATTGCAGTATCAGTTCCACCATAACGCCCTGAACTTATGCGTTGCTCGCCGAAAAATGGTAAATAACCTTTTATTGAATCATTTTTAATTTCAATAAAATTACCATCACCACTAAGGTCGATTCTACTCGCATTGTTTCCTGTATTTCGCAACATTAGTGAATTAATGACTTGTGTTGTCGCCAAAGTATTAAATGGAATTGCGGACTCCATCTCAATATAATAATCTTCTTTTTCTAAAAGCGTCTCTAATTCGGAGAAAGCTAAAGTACTATTCGACGACATCGCTGTGTCATTAGACTTGCAACTAAATACTAAACAAATAAGCCCAAAACAGAGCAAAACTTGAAGTCTTTTATATGTGTGATTCATATTCATGGTGTTAAAAGATACTAACAAAATATGAGAATAACAACAACATTAACAGTCTTTTATAGAATATGTTTACTTCTATATTTTCTTTAATGCAGCAATACCTGTTTCACTTTCTGGGTTTAATTGCAAAGATTTTTTATAGTTACGTTTTGCATTTACTTTATCACCAATTCCTAAATAAGCTTCACCTAAACTATCATAAACATTCCAAGATTCTGGAAATGCTGAAACATTCATTTCAAAAACAGCAATGGCTTCTTCATTTTTTCCAGCTTGTAAGTAAAGATACCCAAGACCATTGATTTCATTTTCGTCTAAAATATATTTATCACCTTTCTTATGCATATCAAAATGTTGCTTTCCTGTTTCGATGCCTCCCTCTAAAATCTTCATATAAGTAGAAAGTCCTAAATATATTTTTGAATTCGGAAAGTTAGAATCGCAAAAGCTGTAATAGATCTTTAAGTCATCCATATTACCACTTCTAATCATTTCATAACATGTATTTGTAATACTTAATCCATCTAAATCGTAAGATTTATTTGGGAATTCAGCTTTAAAAATTTGAAATGCCGTAATGGCTTCATTAATTTTTCCACCACCAAATAGTTCTCTTACAGTGTTCTTTAATTCACTAACTTTTACTTTAGGATAATCATTATTTTCATTGACAGTTTTAAACCATTTTTTTGCTTCTGTAGTACCTTTATCAAGTAAAACATTCCTTAATTCATGACCTATTGATTTTGATGGCTTAAATTGTAATCCGTCTTTAATAATAGTCTTATCCGAAAGTACATTTTGTATATCTTCAAATGGATTCTTATCAAACAAAATCAAATCAGCAGTTTTACCTACTTCAACCGAACCACGTTTGTCATTTAATTGCATAGCTTCATAACCATTAAGTGTTGCTATTTGAAGTGCCTCACCTACTGAAAAACCAGCTTTCGTAAATAAAATTAATTCAGATAAAAATGCACGACCACCAAATCTACAATCTGTTCCGATTCTAAGTTTCACTCCTTTGTCGTGAGCAATTTTCATATAATTCATAAAGGCCTCAAAAGCAGAATCCAATTGTTTTTGTTGATTCTCTTTATAATTAACCATTGGTGTTTTACGTATTGGGAAATATTCAAATGACGTAAAGAAATCTGACTGACCAGCCGAAGATGCTACCACATTCAAAGCTGAACTCAATGTAGCTCCTTCCATAGCCATTTTATCAAATAAATCCATTAACCGTTTTTCATATTCAGGATTAGACTTTATATAACCAAAGAAATACACCATTTGAGCAGCGAATTCATCTATACTAGAAGTCATCTTTATCTGATACATTTCATTCATTTTTGGCCAGTGGTCATCATAGTTTAATATGCTAGGCGTTAAAGTAAAGAAGTGTTCAAAATTCTTAACTCCATAATCAATACCTTCAGCTATAGTGACTCTATTGTTGTCTACATGAGAGTTTATAATAATACCTTGCTTTTTTGCTTCGTCTGCCATAGCTTCATAATCTGGCTTCTTAAGCTTGCTGTAGAGCTTCATGTATTTTAAACCTCTTGATGCATACTCCCGAACTTTTTCTCTCCCATTTTCAGGATTCATAACTTCAATATGGTGCGCTGGTTGTCGTCTATCTTCATCAGAGACCATAGAACCACCACAGATAAAGATATTTGGATGGTTTGGGGTTGGATTCTTCTGCCAGTCTAAAGTGACATCTATCCAAGGTTCTGGTTGTCCCATATCTATTATAGTAGTTATACCAAAATTGAGATAGTGTTCTGCTTGTAGATTACGCAACATTTCCAGGCCATTATCTTCTTTGTAATCTTCGGGTGATGCAGCATCTGCGCCATAATTACCTACAGTATGCACATGTGTATCAATAAAACCAGGAGTTAAAAGGCGTTGCTTCCCTTCTATCGTTTTGATAGCTTTAAATGGTTGATCACCATTAATTATTGCAGCAATGGTGTCTGCTTTAATTAATACGGTTTTATTCTCTAATACTTCTGTGGTTTTGCTATCGAATATTTGAACATTAGTTATCGCTAAGTCATATTTATTTTGACTACAACTAAACACAAATAGTGACATTAAAATAATTGAAAATAAATTTTTCATTGGGTTGGATTTAAAACAATGCTGTCCCAATAAAGTTAAGACAGCATTGTTGATTGATGAAGTTTGCCTATGGATTAAAAATTAATTACCATAGATATGTTTTGCTCCTTTTGATAAGAGATAATCTACTATGTCTTGATGTTTATTCTTAGATGCTGCAGATAAGGCTGTACCTTGCCCTCCGGTATATAAATTAACATCTGCGCCTTCTTTGACTAAAAGCTTAACCGTATTCATTAAACCATTTCTAGCAGCAGCATTTAATGCTGAGCCTTGTCCATCGTTTTGTAAATTAATATCTGCTCCTTTAGACAACAAGTAACTTATAATAGTGTTATGACCATTTCTCGCCGCAGCATTTAACGCAGAACCTTGTCCGTCATTCTGTAAATTAATATCTGCTCCTTTTTCTAAAAGCAATTTTACCGTATCTAAATGACCATTTCTTGCGGCTGCATTTAGAGCTGAACCTTGTCCGTCGGTTTGTGCATTTATATTTGCTCCTTTAGAGAGTAATAATTCTATAGTTGAATTTACACCATTTCTCGCAGCTGCATTTAAGGCTGAGCCTTGACCGTCATTCTGTGAATTAACGTCTGCGCCTTTGGTTATTAAATATTCTACACTCTCTGTTAAACCATTTTTAGCTGCAGAAATTAAAGGAGAACCATGACTATTTGAGTTTTGATTAATATCTGCACCATGCTTTATAAGGTATTCCATGACTGATTTATGACCATTATTAGCGGCAGCATTTACAGCAGTTCCTTGATTAGGTGAAAATTTATTGATATCAGCTCCTCTTGTGATTAAGAATTCTACTACGTCATAATGTCCATTATTTGCAGCTGCAATTAAAGCAGTACCTTGGTTTGGTGAAACCTTATCCATTTCTGCACCTTCTGCTAATAAATGAGTAACTACGGTCAAATGTCCATTATTTGAAGCGGCTATTAGTGGTGTGCCTTGATTAGGCGAAATAAAATTAATATCCATGCCTTTTTCAACTAGATATTTAACCGCTTCAGTGTTATCAGAATGTGCAGCTGCGATTAGAGCATTGCCTTGATTTGGTGAATAATGGTTAATATCTGCGTCTTTAGATACTAGATATTTCATAATATCTAAATTTCCGCTTCCAGAGGCTGCAATAAAAGCGTTGCCTTGATTTGGAAACTTACGATTAATGTCAGCTCCTTTTGATACCAGATATTTTACAAGTTCTAAATGACCATATTCTGCAGCAGTAATTAATGCTGTACCATCTCCCTTTACATTTAGTTTTACATCTGCACCTTTACTTACCAATAATTTCGCTATTTCAAGGTTACCAGTTCTTGCTACTGCAAATAGTGGTGATTTTGCTTTTTGATATCTCCAATAGTTACCATTGGATTCATCTGTATTATATCCAGGATTTGGGTCAATGCAATTTGGATCAATTGTATTTAATAGGTTTCTGACCTTTTCAATATCATCAGCTCTTATGGCTTCTAAGAGTGGTCTACATTCTGAGTCGAAACTTATAACATCTTCTGATATGGCTACAGTATCAATTGTTTCAGTAGTCATCCCATTAGAATCGGTTACCACGACATTACCCGTAGTATCTAACTCTAATGCAGCCCCTTCTTCTAGCTTTGTCTTTACAGAAGCTAAAGTAGCATGCTTAGAATTTTCTATATAAGCTTCGCAAGCTGGGTCCAAATTGACTAAAATTTCTTTAAGCTTAGCGACATCTTTACTTTCTAAAGCAGCTTTAAAAGCCTCGCAATCTGAAAAGTACTCAGGTTGCGCCTCTACTTCATTCGATACAATTGGTATGTCGTTTATAGTATTTGAATCTTGTTGCCCAAAAGCCTCATAAGGTTTATTAAGTAACAATAATAGAGCGAAAAACATTGGAAATGTAAATGTGTATTTCCAATAACTGTGCGGATTTGATTTTTTACTGTTCATTTTTAAAATACGTTGTTTGATTAATGATTGATTGTAATTTGTGGTAATTGTAAGCGGTTTGCTGAACGTGGCAATTTTTAACAAATTCATTTGGTAACTGTCTTTTTCAGCATTTTTAGTATCGATTAACAAGTGATCAGTTTGATATTCGATATTTTTCTCAACTTCTCGTCGAAATAGCCAAACAAAAGGATTAAACCATAATAAAATGATAGCTATTTCTGAAAGTAGTAAATCTAAACTATGTTTTTTCTTTACATGAATTTTTTCGTGTGCTATGATTTGTTCATAGATTTCAAATTCATATTGCTCTGGATTAATAAAAATATAGTTGAAAAATGAGCATGGTTCTTTTATACTTGTTGAATTTATTATAGTAGCGTCTATATCCTTTATTTTATCCTTTGAGCTTACAATCTTGAATACTAAGTTGCCAATCTGAGCTAAAAGATTTATAGACAAAACGACGACACCAAATAGATAGGCAATACCTAGCCAATCCAAAAGGCTTCTCGAAGGTTTACTACTAACTACAGTTTCTTTTTCATTAGTGATCGCTTTTTCTTGCCCTGTATTAATGCTTGAATTATAAGTTGAATTTTTATTTGCAGAGTTTTTATTTACAGGTGTTTGCGAATCTGAAGTTTCTATTAATTCAGAAACAAATCCTTGGTTTTGAATTAACTTTGGTAACGACACAAATGGAATCGTAAATGTTAATAACAAACCTAAAACCAAATACATTCTATTAGTAGAAAAGAAACTTTCCTTCTCAATTAGAATTTTATAAAAACCTAAGACTATAATGATAATGAGTGATGTCTTTATAAGAAGAGTAATCATGATTTTTTGGTTTTATTTGACTTGATGACATCAATGAGTTCAGATAATTCTTCTTCAGATAGATTTTCTTCTTTGGCAAAGTATGCCATCATTTTCGGAAAAGAATTTCCAAAAAACTTCTTCTTAATATTAGTGAGGTTATCGTCTCTATAAGTTTCAAACTCTACGACTGGACTGTATTGATGCGTATTACCAATCATTTCAGATTTTAAAACTCCTTTCTTTACAAGGATCTTAATGATAGTTGCTACAGAATTATAATGTGGTTTAGGTTCAGGTAATTGTTCAATTACATCTCTTATGAAAGCTTTTTCTAGCTTCCATATTATTTGCATTATTTGATCTTCTCTCTTTGTTAATTTTTCCATGTTAACTATTTATTGAATTCAAAACTACTAATTATTTAGTAGAACTACTAATAAATTAGTAGTTAAATTCAAATATAGACATACTAATTAACTAAAAAAGCCAATAAAACGTTGATTTTACAGGCTTAATCATAAATACTAAAATTGTGTGAAAAATTAGTCTTCTGGCGGAAAACCATGGATTTCCTCAAACTTCTCATCAAAATTTGCGCGCAAATAGGAATTAAGTTTTGTCTTATAATCGTCCTTTAACCATTTAAGAAAATTATGCGTGCTCTTACTGATACATTTGGCATAAATCTCTATTCGCATATTAATATCATCCTTTAGCAACTTTGCTAAAGCTATTGCATCATAAACATCTTCACTGTTCTCGATACAAATTTTGGCATGTTGCTCAATAGAACGTTCTAATACAACTTTAGAAGACTCTCCTTTAGCTACAGCATCCTTATAGGTTTGTTTAATATCAAAATAAGTCTCTTCAGATTTAGCAAACTCACCTTTTATCTCATCATCTAACTCATGCTTAAAATTAGCTTCAATAACTTCATCGCTCTGAATTCGGTCAGCATACCAATTTGGGGACTTAAAGATTAATTGCCAATCTAAATCTGCACCCCAAGGCCCAAATCGATAAAGGTTATTTCCTAAATCAATAATATTAAACTTTGACTTGTTATTTAAAATACGTGAACCTCTACCTACCATTTGGTAATACAGTGTTAGTGATTTCGTAGCTCTATTAAGAATAATAGTATCTATAGTTGGTTCATCGAAACCTGTTGTTAAGATACTTACCGAAGTTAAAATAGCATCAGGAGTTTCATGAAACCAATCTAAAATTTGTTTACGCTGTTTTTTTGTAGCTGTATTATCTAAATGCATAATTGGCAGGCCTGCTTCTCTAAAAGCGTAATAAACACTAATAGAGGTATTTATACCGTTATTAAAAATTAAAGCTTTCTTGCCTAAAGCATGCTTTTTATAAGCATCAACCGTTTTTTGCAGCATTGCCTGACTTGAATATAAATCTTCAGAAGATTTTACAGTGTAATCACCATTAGAGCCAATTTCTAAAGATGTCAATCCCATATCATAAGCGTACGTCTCAGCTCTTGCTAAAAATTCATTTTCTATAAGATTTTCAATAGTTTCACCAGTAATTAATTCGTTATAATTATCCTTCATTGGTAGTTCTTTGTTAGAACTTAAAGGCGTTGCCGTTACACCAAGAATAAATGATTTTTCAAAAAACTTGAAGAGTTTAGTGAAAGAATTATAATGTGCTTCATCAATAATCACTAAACCTATGTCCGAAATATCTAGCTTATTATCATTCAGTCGATTGTTCAATGTTTCCACCATAGCCACAAAACAAGAATAGTCCGCCTGATCATCTAAGTTAGCTTTGCTATCTACAACCTTGTTAGTTACACCAAAACTAGTTAGCATTTTAGAAGTTTGGTTACAAAGCTCAATTCTATGCGTCATTACCAATACTTTTTTATCATGATTTTTCAAGTATTGACGCACCATTTCAGAAAAAATAACAGTTTTTCCTCCGCCTGTTGGTAGTTGGTACAATAAGTGGTAATCTTCAGGAGCGGTATCAAACTTTTCGAAAATCTTTTCTATTGCTCCATGTTGGTAGTCATATAATTCTTTATCCGTTTTCTTTTCTTGAATCGCTTGGTTTGTTTGAGACATATATAGTATTTCGAAGTGTGAATTTAAGTTGCAAATTTACAATTCTTTATAGCATAAAAAAAGGGGCTATAGTTTTAAACTGTAGAAAACTATTTTGTAATCTGCATGTAATCAAAAAAACAAATAATATTTTATTATATATTTACGTTTGAAAAGCTATTAGAAAATCCCTCTATGAAATACTTTGTTTTTTACATCGCTGTTTTTTGGTGCACAACCTTCACTTTTGCTCAAAACGATACCATAGCTGAATCCATTAAAATTAAAATTCCTAATACTTCACTATTTCATAGAGATATTGTTATTGAAGAAGTAGAAATACCCTTAGTAACTAAAACAGATTCTATAACTGAATTAGATCCATTAATCAATATCAAATTAGATCATTGGGACACTGCAGTTTATAATCCCTACAGAAATACCTTAGTTCAGTTTCCGCTTCAAATAGAATTTACCGACAGTACTTTTTCTTCACCGGTTTCTCATAAAAAAGTAATTACATCGCGTTATGGCTGGCGTAGAGGAAGACCACATCAGGGTATCGATATAGATTTGGTTACAGGAGATAGCGTAGTTTCTGTTTTAGATGGTGTTGTACGCTTCGCTAGTTATAGCGGTGGACATGGAAAAACAGTCGTGGTTCGCCATTATAATGGTCTAGAAACAACATATGCACATTTATCCCATATCGCTGTAAAGGCAAATGATACTATAACGAAAGGTGGCTATTTAGGAAAAGGTGGCAACACAGGAAACTCTAGAGGTAGCCATTTGCATTTTGTCGCTAGTTTTAAAGGAGAATATATTCATCCGGAATATCTTTTTGATTTCTCTGAATCAAATACAATTAGAGCTCAAGAACTTTGGGTAACTCGAGAATGGGCACATGCACGTTTTCATAATTCTAAACGTGTGAGTAAGGTTAATGTTTTAACATCCAAAGAAGCGGCTTTAGCCAGCTTAAAAAAGGAGAAAAAGGTATATGTCGTAAAGAAAGGAGATACACTCTATGGTATTTCGAGACGAAATAATCTTTCTATTTCTAAGATATGTAATACCAATGCGATTAAAAAATCTTCGCCTTTAAAAATTGGTCAAAAATTAGTTTTAGAACTCTAAAAAAATAGCTACTCCGTCTATAAATTTCTGTATTTTGCGAGCTCATTTAATTGAATCCTATTGAAAGTCTGTATTGCTGAAAAACCTAGCGTTGCGAGAGAAATCGCTTCTGTTCTCGGTGCCACTACAAAACGTGATGGTTACTTTGAAGGCAATGGTTATGCGGTTACTTATACTTTTGGTCATCTTTGTACCTTATACGAACCTGCAGATTATAAACCGTATTGGAAAAGTTGGGATTTAAACAACTTACCTATGTTACCTGAAAAATTCCAGGTAAAGGTGTCTGATAATGATGGGATTAAGAAACAATTCAAAATCGTAAAAAGTCTTTTCGACAAAGCAGATGTTGTGATTAATTGTGGGGATGCTGGCCAAGAAGGAGAATTGATTCAGCGTTGGGTCATTAATGAGGCTAATTACAAAGGTAAAGTACAACGCCTATGGATTTCGTCTTTAACTACGGAGGCCATTAAAGAAGGTTTTAAAAATTTAAAATCTTCTAAAGATTATGATAATCTCTACTATGCTGGCTTTTCGAGATCAATTGGTGATTGGTTATTAGGCATTAATGCGACACGATTATACACTGTAAAACATGGTGGTTACAAACAAGTCTTGTCCGTTGGACGCGTACAGACTCCTACCCTTGCCATGCTTGTGAATCGTTTTAAGGAGATTGAGAACTTTGTACCAAAACCATATTGGGAATTACAAACGCTTTACAGAGATACATTATTTAGTTACGAAGAAGGACGCTTCTTAAAAATGCAAGATGGAGAAGTCTTGGCAAATAAGGTTAAGGAACACGAATTTGAAATTGTTTCTATTACCAAAAAGAAGGGAACTGAATATGCACCTAAGCTATTTGACCTAACAGGTTTACAAGTATATTGCAATACTAAATTTGGTTTTTCAGCAGATGAAACACTAAAAATTGCTCAAAAATTATATGAAAAAAAGGCCGTTACTTACCCTAGAGTGGATACTACATTTTTACCAAATGATGTGTATCCAAAAGTAAAAGGGATATTATCTAAACTAACTGATTACTCATCACTTATAACACCTTTATTAAATAATAAAATAAAGAAATCTTCGAGAGTATTTAACGATAAAAAAGTAACAGACCATCATGCTATTATCCCAACAGGAATGCAAACGCATCTGCAATATAACGAGCAACAGGTTTATGATATAATCGTTAAGCGTTTTATAGCAGTGTTTTATGACGATTGTAAAGTGTCTAACACCACAGTTATAGGAAAAGCTGCTGATGTAAACTTTAAAACCACAGGAAAAGAGATATTATCTAAAGGCTGGCGCATTATATTTGAATCTAATAAATCAAGTAATAAAGAGAGTAATATATTACCTTCTTTTGTTAAAGGTGAAAAGGGACCGCATGAGCCCTCATTTTTAGAGAAACAAACCAAACCACCTAATCAATTTACAGAAGCCTCTCTCCTGCGCGCAATGGAAACTGCTGGAAAGCAAGTAGATGACGATGAGTTGAGAGATTTAATGAAAGAAAATGGTATTGGTCGTCCGTCTACACGTGCCAATATTATTGAAACACTTTTTAGAAGAAAATATATAAAGCGAAATAAAAAACAGATCATACCTACTGTAACAGGTATTCAACTTATTGATACAATAAAAAATGATCTTTTAAAATCGGCAGAACTTACAGGTACTTGGGAGAAACAATTAAAAGACATAGAAAGGGGTCAAATAAGTGCCAATGCTTTTATCAAAGGTATGAAACGCATGGTTGATGCTTTAGTATATGAAGTACGAAGCGAAACCGTACAAACACGTATTTCAGCTGTTAATAATAAACCCTCAGGTAAGCCAAAATCGAAACCTAAAGTTAAATCAAAAGCTGAATCTATTGTTGGAAGTTCTTGCCCAAAGTGTAAAACGGGCAACTTACTTAAAGGAAAATCTGCTTATGGATGCAATCTCTATGGACAGTCTTGTGATTTCACTTTGCCATTTAGCTTTGGTGAGAAAAAGATATCTGAGAATCAATACTTACGTTTATTAAGTAAAGGCTCTACCGTAAACTTAAAAGGTTTTAAAATTGAAGGAAATACAGCTGAAGGATTATTGCGGTTTGATGACAATTTTAAATTGAAATTTGAACTTAAGAAATTTGCTAAAAAGATGACTATTAATGTTGGTGATGTCTGTCCTAAATGTAAAACAGGAAAAATATTAAAGGGTAAAACAGCTTTTGGGTGCAGTAATTATAAGGCTGGATGTGATTTTCGATTTGACTTTTGATTAAGAATTATAATGTTAATTAAGTTATTTTTTTTAACTTAATAAGCGTTAGTTAAATTACATAATGAAAATAAAAACCCAAAATATGGAAATACCAACATGGGCAATATTCCTATGCATTATTCTTGCTTCAGCATTCAGTGTTCTAGGGGCTATTGGACTATTCCAAAAACAAAGTTCTACAGCAAAACAAAACCAGGATGCAATTATAAATTCCTTAGAATCAAAAAATGAAGAACTATCAACAAGTTTAGATTCGACAAGAACAGAATTAATAGCAAAACAAGCTGAATTAAAAGCTGAACAATCTAAAATTTATTCCTTTACAAAAGATATAGATGCCAATACTAAAGCAATCTCTGTTTTGGCTGATGAAATATCGAAAGTCACATCTAAGACAAATGTGGTCACTAGAATCATAGAAAACGAACAAAGACAGAAAGGCTTTTTAAAACTAAAAAAACCGACGTCAGAAACGTTCAAAATTGTTTATGGCAAAAATGTTATATTGGAACATCCATTGAGCCAACTAGAAAACGGACTTCCATTTAGTAATCCTTTAGTATTTGCTTCATTAGATCTTCAAAGTAATATTAATATTTCAGTACGGTTATCTGATGATGACCTTTTAATTTCAGGAAGTCTACATGAAAAAAATGGTAAACGAGTAATCGAATTAAAGGATGGTGAGTGGGCTTTAAGCAAAGGCACTGTTTTTTCAATTAATTATGATGGTTCAGCAATTGAAATAATTGATAATGATGGATATGTGTTATTTCAAATGGAAGTGATGGTCGATGAGCTTAGACTTAAAGGTATATTTTATGGTAAAAAAGCTGCATTTATAATAAATGACGGAATACAATCAGTGAGTTACGATTCGGATGAATATGAAGTGGTTTTAAAATCTAAAGCCTCAAAAATAGAGAGAATTTTTAAGCATACGGGAGAAAATTATTTAAATACAAGAGATCCTGAAATTGAAAAGGCAAGGAAAATTCGCAGGGAAATTATTAAGCAAGAATTACTTCAGAACTATGATCATTTATCAAATTTGTTATTAATTGAAAAGACATCACAGTTCGTTAATAAATATAGTCTACTTTCTGAAAACACAAGAAATGAAATGATTGAATTAATTAAACAACAAAATATTGCTCAAGCTGATATAGTACATGAAAAAATAATACATGAGTATGAAACGTCAATAAGAGCTGAAGCCATAAAGTTAAGGAATACATTATTACAACGTATACCGCAAGATATACTTGATAAAAACCCAACTAGTATGACACTGGATAACTATAAAAATCCTAATGGAAATCCAGAAATTGGAGGTGTAATCAAAGATATAGATATTATGTTACAACTACTAAAAAAGGAATAAATAGAATACAGCTATCTGCCTTTTACAGGTACATAAAAATCCTCCTCAGAATCTGGACTTCCATTTTTATACTTCGCTCCCATCACTTGAAAGTGAGGTCTATCATCAATCTCATAACTAGACGTCGGTAACCAATCTGTCATTATTTTTTTATATGTAGAAGCGGCATCCATTCCTTTATGAAGAAAGACAGCATATTCACCTTTTGGAATTGTATATGGTAACATGCCCTTTGGGATATCATTTAAACTTGAAACTTCTACACATGCCCAAATATCAAAAGACTTTTCAAAATTATTAAAGTCATCATAGACTTGTATGGCAATATGCTCTTCGTTTGCGGCATTGAGCACTTCCCTTCTACGTGGCATAAAACGTTTCCACAATGCAACAATATTTTGATATTCGCCGTAATGCATAGTACTTTGCATTCCTATGATATTCTTTTCTGATAACGTTATAATTTTTGGATTCAATAGTCAGTGAATTAAAAAAGCCACTATCATTGATAATGGCTTATTATATTAATATTAGATACTATTAGGCTTTTTTCACTTTAACAGCATTCATACCACGTTGTCCTTTTTCTAATTCAAAAGTTACTTTATCATTTTCTATAATTTCATCAATGATACCACTAACGTGTGTAAAGTGCTTTTCGTTAGTTTCTGTGTCTATTATAAATCCAAATCCTTTCGAACTATCATAGAATGAAACTTTTCCGTTTCTTATTGGGTCCCATACTTCATCACTCTCTTCCTTTTGAGGTATACCAAGAACGATATTCTTTGCCTTAACTTTAATCTTCATAGAAGGATCTGGTGGAGTATCTGTAAGATTTCCATTATGATCTACATAAGCCAAAGGAATACCCTCTGATCCATTTTCTTCTTTTGCGAGTTTACGCGCTTCCATTTTCTTGCGCTTATCTTCTCGTTTTTTTAATCGTTTTTTTTCTTTTTCGCTTTTACTAAAGGTTTGTTGTGATTTAGCCATTCGTTGTTTTAAAAATTAATATATGCTCGGTTATGAAAATAATGATAATGTAAACAAGTTAATCAACTTAACAATGAATAGTATTAAAAACCAGAAAAAATAACGTAGAAATAATGTTACTTGTGCGGTATATCTTCAATAAACTGATAACAAAGATACAAATTCTATACCAACTATTAAAGTTTATAGCTTATAAACAATACCTAGCATTACTCTAGGCATAAGACTTGGTTGTTTTATAGCTTTATTTGCATCGCTATATGTAAACTGCTCATCATTATTCTGATTATCGTTTCGAGGATTTACATTATCATCATCTGGACTGTAAGAAGTGTCATGACCTTTTAAAGTATTATTGAAAAAGTAATCTAATCCTGTAGCAACTACTAAATTGAGTTTTTCGGAAATTAGAAATTGTGTTTCAGCACCTAATCCAAGACCAAATTGCTTGGACGTTACATCGAAATCCTCATTACCACCAACATATTTAAAATTAGCTGTAAAACTAGAATAGCGCGGACCAAAAGTTATATAGGATTCTTCTAGATTAAGCAAATTACTTTTCCACAAAAAATCTAATCTATAATCAAATGCTTTAGCTTTTTCTTCAGGAACTCCATTAGTAGCATTATTAATAAAAATACGCCTAGCATCTGCAGAATTGCCTGGATCTAAGCTTGTGTAGCCTATCCCGAAGCGAATATTTACAGGTAAGGATTCTAACGGTTTTATAGCTGTGAAATTTGCTTGAAAACTAAGTCCTCTGTTATAACCAGATAAAAAGCCAACGGCAAATTTTGAATCTTGAGTTGAAGCGTTTTGAGAAAAACAGAAAATAGGAGTACAAATAATCGCCAATAAAAGCGGTGTTTTAAGTAGGTTCATAATCTTGATTTGGGTTAAACGATTTGTTGCTGTGTTAAACACAACAATTTATTTACGTTTAAAACCTAAACTAAAGATGTCCCTTTTGAAAATTTAAAGGTATTCAGAAGCTAAATTCTCTACTACTAAACCATCTTCTAAACTCATAATTATTCCTTGTGCAGCACGCTCACCAGATAACATCGCTGCATTAAGAGAGCCATTAAGCAGGTAATCTCCTGCAAGATAAATAGTTGGTTTCAATTGTGTTTCTGTGGGTGAAATATCATATTGAATATGATCTAAGTCTGGTAAGGCTTTTGTAATATGATAACACTTAATGAAGTTTAGTGTTTTAATTTTGCAGTAAGTTTGTAATTCTTCTTCAACTCGTTTTACCAATTCACTTTCAGAAAATTCATGTGATTTTACAACAGTCACCGATAATAATTCATGCTCCCCTTTTGATGAAGTTTCAATACTATTATGATAAAAAATATTATTTATGAGTGCATCATTATCTGCAATCAGACCAATTATAGGTTTGTTTATTATACGTTTATCAACTTCAAAATATAAGTTATAACAGGATTTCCAGGTTTGCTTTTGGTCTTTTAGGTTTGGGACAAACGCACTAGGATCAGTCGCTATGATCGTAAAATGTGTTTGTAACCTCTCACCATTTTCAAATTCTATATAATCATCGTTGACAAGACTTACCTTTCTATTAAAAAGAAACCCTGTTTGTGTTAATTGATTCTTTAATTGACTAGAAATAGCGGCAATACCATTTTTTGGTAAAACTGCCAACCCCTCTCCGAACATCTTGTAAACAAATTCAAACATCCTGCTTGAAGTTCTCAATTCTGGCTCTAAAAAGATGCCTGAAAAAAAAGGCTTAAAAAAATTAGAAATAATTTTGTCGGAAAATTTTTTAGATTTTAAGTATTTTAATGTGCTCAGCGATTCTGTTTCAAAGATTTGATCAATTGACTTTTTCTTCAGTTCATTATTAAGCTTCAGAATTTTCAACTTATCATCAAGCGAACCAACTGACGCCAATAGTGTTGGGAATAAAAGACCCAAATCTCTCAATGGATCTCCAATAGTTTGAACTTTACCTTTAGAGAAAATAACAGCTCCTGGTGATAACTGTTTTAAATTTAATTGACCAAAATCTAAATGCTCTATGGCTTTTGGATATGCATTTAATAGGACTTGAAATCCATGGTCTAACTGATAGCCTTTTATAATGTCTGTCTTCACTCGACCACCAACACTATCTGATTGTTCGACTATTATAGGACTATAACCATTTTGCTCTAAAACTTTAGCCGCAATCAAACCACTGATACCAGCGCCAATAATATGAATATTGTAGTCTTCCTTTCTCATTAAAAGAACTTCTAAATAGCAGTTAATTCACCAATCCAAGTTACATTCTCCAGTCCATTTTGTGCAGCACTTAATACTGCTTTACCATTTGGTCTTACTATGATAGAAAAATTTGAAGATACATTTTTAGTTATTACTGTGAATTGTATTGAGATTTTTTGATCATCATCATTAAATATGGCTTTATAATTTTCTATACTACCATCATTAACGTCTATGGATTTATTATTAGATTGTAATGCCATTACTTGTCCTGATATCTCAGATTTATTGATGACTATTGTATTATCTTCTTCATTTAATTTTTCTCTGGTGTTGCCATCAAAAACTACCTCGCCAACAAAACTAAAAACTTGTGTTTGCACCAATGATTTCTTAGAATTGTATGTAGTTTGAAACTGCTCTTTCTGAGCTTGTTTGCTTTGAGCACTTAAGTATGTTGTAGCCGAAAGGTTAAAAAGTAAGGCTAATAAAATTATTCTCTTCATATTATTTTGGATCTAAAACTTGCTTTATACGTTCTAAACAATCTCTGTAATGGTATTTGGTTTCTGTATTTAAAGCCATTTTTGAAGCTGCTTTTAGTGTACGCTGTAGTTGATTTAATTCACCTCTAACTATTGATCTGACATCAGATTGATTAACATTAAAATATTGTCTACTTCGTTGCGGATCTAAATCTTCAGTCATTAAATAGGCCATTCTGTCTAAATAGACACGTTGCAAGTTACGTCTAAAAACTGAAACATTTGAAGCACTTTTGGTTTCTGACCAAATTCCTAAACGAACATCTCTAAGCATTTCTAATGCCGAATAATTACTAGCATCTAGTGCACTATGATCGATAAGTCGCCCTAAACGCTCAAAATTTAATAGATTATTGAGATGACGACTTTGTAAACTTCGGATTCTATCTGTATAACCCGCATAACTTATATTTTTAAGAATATCATCGGCCATTAACCAAGTTGGTGTTTCAAATGCATTTTTATGCAGCCACTGCATCGCTGATTTTTGATATGCCTTATCTACAGCATTGTATACGTCTCCATCTTGAGATGGGTTTTTAGTATCTTCTACTACTCCACCAACATGCGTTACCACATGACCAACGTAACGACTCCACACACCAAGTAATTCTCCATATAATTCACTTAAATCATCGTAATTATCAGTTTTGTCGCTCGTCCAATTTGGTAAATTCTTAGCTACAATTTTTAAGTTTTTCAACCCATAAGTACTTGCTTTAATACTATTATTTCCGATGTCTTCTGTTTGTGATGTTGGGTCGAAACGGCTTCTCTGCTTTCCAAATTTATAAATTGGATTTCCAGCTTTTTCTTTAATCCAGTTATTCAAAATATCTTTTTCGTCATCCGCAGATTTCGCATCTGGTATATAACGATAACCAAAATTTATAGCATAGTCATCATATGGTCCTAATTGCCTAACAAAACGAATATTTGTATCACCAGATTGCGCAATATAATTATAGCGTGCATAATCCATTATGGTAGCTGCAATTCCATTTTTTTGAGTGAAAGCTCCATCTCTGTAACTTTCTACATCATATGCATAACTCGCACTCATATTGTGTGGTAACCCTAAAGTATGCCCAACCTCGTGTGCAATTACCATTTTCATCATTTCGCCAATTTCGTCTTCTGGAGTGTTCAATGTTCTCGCTGAAGGATTTGCAGCTCCAGTTTCTAACATATAACGATTTCTATAAGAGCGTAAATGGTTGTGGTACCAAATGATATCACTTTCTATAATTTCACCACTTCGAGGATCTGAAACACTTGGTCCAGTAGCATTTCTTGTAGTACTTGCGACATAACGTACTACTGAGTATCTTATATCTTCTGGGCTAAAATCCGGGTCTTCCTCTTTAGTTGGAGGATCTTTTGCGATGATAGCATTCTTAAAACCAGCAGCTTCAAAAGCTTTTTGCCAGAGCTCAATACCTTCTTTCATGTAAGGTCTAAACTTTTCTGGTGTTGCAGGATCTAGATAGTAAACAATTGGTTTTACTGGTTCTACCAATTCACCTCTCTTATAAGCTTCTATATTTTTCGGAATTAGTTTCCAACGTCTTAGATAGGTTTTCTGGTCTGCTTTTAATTCTTCACTACTATAGTCGTATTTACTCAATGTGAACCAGCCAACACGATCGTCAAAATAACGTGGTTGCATTGGTACTTTAGGTAGCAAAATCATAGATTGATTCATTTGTACACTAATTGTTTCATCACCAGTATTAACTGGAGGTTTTGATGCATTATAGGTAAAGTCTTGAATGACTTCAATGTTTTCAGGAAAGCTTTTTATTGAATTAATAAAACTTCTTGATTTATCAAGGTTTTTAACTTTATAAGCAGTTCGTAATCTAGAACCCAAACCACTAATTGACTTAACATCTGATCCATAGAAACTAGTCACATCAATAACCACTGAAGAAGAATCTTTTGAAAATGCTTCAATATCGAAAGCAAAAAGTGTTGGTTCATAATTATTCGCCTTAACCGAAACATTAATCGGTAAACTATCTGCAGCAACTGCACTTGATGATTTTTCTTTAATGAGAATTTTATTTTTGAACCGTTCCCAGTTAATCATTCTTGTATTAGTTTTTGTACCAGCATTAACGTAACCACCACCTAAATTTGATGGTAATTTTGCGAAACGACTCACCAAAAGCATATCTGTATTTAGGTACTCCATAGGGATTTCAAAGTAGTACTTCTCTCCTACTAAATGCACATCAAATAATCCTTCGTCAGAAATGGCTTCTTTGGTAATGACTTTATCATAGTCTTTAATTTTACCTTGTTTCTTTTTTGGTGTAGGTGTCTTAGCTTGAGTAGTTTTATCTGTTTTTTTACTTTTACTTGTCGATTGCGCCGTAGCACAAGAAAAAACGATAAAAGAACAAAGTGCAAGAGTTAGAAAGTTTTTCATGATTGGTTGAAATTATTTTAATAAAGTCCTTAAAGATAATTAATAGAATTTACATTTAAATATTTTATTAAAAGCTGTTAAAAAGGTCTTATTTTATGTAATTCTAAAGTACTTTTGCAGAAAATTTATAACATGTCAAAATTGTTACCAACTTTTAGAATTGTTGCCTTATTAGAAGGTGTTTCATATATATTATTATTGTTTATTGCTACACCTGTAAAATACTTTGCAAATGACCCACAATATGTGAAATTATTAGGGATGCCGCACGGTTTACTATTCATGGCTTATGTGGTTATGGCTGTTATAATTAGTAAAGACATGAATTGGTCTACAAGAACATTGTGGATTGTTTTGATAGCGTCTATAATTCCCTTTGGGACATTTTATATAGACAAGAAATATTTAAATAAATCAAATGCTTAGTATGAGACATTTTATATACGATTTTCTCATAGAAAAAGGCTTATCAGAAGATACAGCAAAGTATCTAAATATGCTAGGTCTTTTATTGGCGTTGCTAATCATTGCCTTTATTGTAGATTTTATAACAAAGCGTATTTTGTGGAGATTTTCATTTGGTATTGCTAAGCGTACAAAAACTAATTTTGACGATATTTTAATCACCAATAAAGTACCTAGAAATATTGCTCATATCATACCACTCATAATTCTTATTGAATTTGTTCCACAAGTATTTTCAGATTTTGAATATACCGAAGACATAATTGAGAAAATCTTAAAGGTCGTAGCCATATTATTAACGCTTAGAATCATAAGAAGTCTTCTAAATTCCGTTAAAGACTATTTAAAAACGTTACCAAGATATAAAGATAAACCAATAGATAGCTATATACAGGTCTTTATGATTTTTGCTTGGTTACTGGGTATATTCTCAATCTTTGCCATCGTAACTGGTGTTTCATTTTTAAAATTCGCAGCGACACTTGGTGCTGCTTCAGCAGTTATATTACTTATTTTTAAAGATACTATTTTAGGTTTTGTAGCTAGTATACAAGTATCTATTAACGATATGGTGCGTATTGGAGATTGGATAACTTTTGAGAAGTATGGTGCTGATGGTGATGTTATTGAAATCAATTTAGCTACAGTAAAAGTTCAAAACTGGGATAAAACGATTACTACAATTCCAACTTATGCATTAATTTCTGATTCCTTTAAGAACTGGAGAGGAATGATGGATTCTGGTGGACGACGTATTAAACGTTCTGTAATTATAAAAACTTCTACAATTAAATTTTTAACTGATACTGATGTAGAGAAATTAAAAAGCATTCAATTGGTATCACAGTACTTAACTAATGCCTCAAAAATTATAGCGACACATAATCAAAAACACGAAATTGATAAATCTGCTTTGATTAATGGACGGAATTTGACCAACTTTGGTGTATTTAGAAAGTATCTACAAACTTACATGGATAATCATTCTGCTATAAATAAAGACATGACTTTGATGGTTCGACAATTAGAACCTACTGCGCAAGGCATTCCTATGGAAATATATGCCTTTAGTAAAGATCAACGTTGGCAGAATTATGAATACATAATGGGTGATATTTTTGATCATGTACTGGCCTCAGTAAAGTATTTTGATTTGGAGATTTATGAGCTGGCTTTAGGAAATAAAGATTGAGCATCTTCCAAAAGATCTTTTACAAATTCTACTGATATTATTTATTCAATAATTTTTGAAACCTCCAATCAGCAACTTTTTTAATCCTAATTATTCTGTCAGCTAATTCAGGATTGTATGAGCATCTCAATTCATCAAACCCTATCCAGTTAGGAAAATATTTTTTAGCCATTTCAAAAATTTCTTTGTCAAAAGCGCTGGACCGCACAGCCCCAAAATCTTTTTTAGGTCCTACAACTAATTTCATCCTATGATGAATTACATATTTAAAGGCATCTGTCAGATGATGATTCCTAACCTCCCATAACCCTTCGTCTTCCCAAATAAAGGCACCAGACATTCCCTCGTATTCCATTTTTGGATTAATGAGTTTCGATTTTGCAGGTAATGAATCTTTATTCTTTAAGAACGTTATCCAAATCCGTATTTTCAGAATCAAATTCATCATTATTAGGTAACACTTTATAAACGCTAACTATTAGTTAATAACAACTTACAATAGTTTTTGTTGAGATTCCTCATTAGGAATCTTCAAATCGGTTCCCAATTCAGCATTCAACTGTTTTATTAAATAAGCAGAAAGCAAAGGCGATTCCTTTTCAATATTTTGATGCACAAAGAAATCTATCTCTTCTATACCATTGTCTTTCCAAATTTTTAAACGTTCTACCCAATCGTCTAATCTGGTATAATCGCTTTGGTGATTGGCACCAACATAACGTATAAATGCTCTAGAATTAGTTAATCGCATGTGCATTATATCTCGTCTACCTGCACTGTCTACAATGACATTAGAAATGTTGTTTTCCTCTAAAAGTTGATATAAATCCTCAGCAATAGTTTTATCATTATACCAATTTGTATGTCTAAATTCTATGGCTAACGGAATTTCTTTAGGCCAACTTTCAGCAAAGTTTACAACACGATCAAAATCCTTAGGTGCAAAATTGCTATGCATTTGCAAAAATATACAACCAAGCTTCTCTTTTAAATTAATGGCACTATTAAGGTAATTATCTACAACTGGGTTTATGTCTTCATTCAAACGTTTCCAGTGGCTAATTTCTTGATTCAGTTTTGGAAAGAACTTAAAATTATCAGGTGTTTTATCGTACCACTTCGCAAATTGTTCTGGAGGAAAGATTCTGTAAAACGTAGCATTCAATTCAATAGAATTAAACTGACGAGAGTAATATTCTAGTTCATCCTTAGTTCCTCTAGGGTAAAAGCCCTTTAAATCGGCTTTATTCCATTTAGCACAACCTACAAATACATTGGTTTTATCGGATGGCTTTTTTTGTAATGTTTTTAATGTATCTGGATGGTCTGGTGGTAAAGTAAAATCTATACTTCCTGGATCATCAACACTTCCGAATTTCATAAGGTATAATTTTTATCAAAGTTACAAAACAATAATCCTCTGATACAGAAATTAATACTAAAGAATTTGTAACAATTTTGTAACTTCACGTACTTATAAACATCAATCCACAAATTATAACCTCATGAAGACTTTAAAATTATTAAGTGTGTTATTCATTTTTTGTTTAGCACTGACAACAACAGCACAAACTGCAGAAGAAATTATCGACACATATATTGAGAATATTGGTGGCGTAGACGCTTGGAACAAAGTGGAATCGGTAAAGATTACTGGTGTTGGTAAACAAGGAGGTCAAGACTATCCTTTTGTCGCCACTTTTATGAATGACGGAAGATCCAATATTACTATTGAACTTCCTGGTACATCAATGGTGTATCAAGCATTTGATGGTGAAACTGCGTGGGGAATGAACTTTCAAACCCAAAAAGCAGAAGCGCTCGATTCTGAAACTTCATTAAATATGAAAAATGAAGCTAAAGACAATGTAGAAATTTTCCTAAATTATAAGGAAAAAGGCTATAGTGTTGAGCTTTTAGAAAAAACAACATGGGAAGGTACAGAAGTAAATAAAATCAAGTTGACCAAAACACCTATGATGGTTGATGGTAAAGAAGAAGAAAATACCGAAATTTATTATTTCGACACAGAAAACAATGTCCCAATTGCTTCTGAAGCTGTAGTAAAATCAGGACCTGCTAAAGGAGCTACGGCACAAACCATCATGACTGACTACCAAGAAGTAGGTGGTCTATATTTAGCCCATACTATAATTGAAAAATTTAATGGCCAGACAGGATTAGAAATGATCTATGAAACTGTAGAATTCAATACAGAAATTGACGAAGCCATTTTTAAAATGCCAAAAGAATAATTCTTAATCAAACAATTTACTTAACATACAAAAAAACAATAATGAAAACTTTAAAATTAATTTTTTTAGCTCTTTTAGTGAGCTTTAGTTACTCTTCAAATTCGCAAACAGCAGAAGAAATTATTTCAACATATTTTGAAAATACTGGCGGCATAGAAGCCTGGAGCAAATTAGAAGGCGTTAAGATTTCTGCAAAAATAAATCAAAGCGGTATGGAGTTTCCTGCAGAAATAATACAATTAAAGGAAGGGCAGCGAATGGTGATTCTAAATATTCAAGGTCAGACTGTTAAGCAAAATGTTTTTGATGGTGAAGTACTATGGAATACCAATATGATGACTCAAAAAGCTGAAAAAAGCGACCAAGAAACTACAGATAATATGAAACTTGAATCTACAAGTTTTCCAGATCCTTTTTTAAATTATAAAGAAAAAGGCTTCACTATTGAATTATTAGGAGAAGAAGAAATCGCTGGTACAAATACTTTCAAAATAAAATTGACTAAGAAACCAATGATTGTTGATAGTAAACCAGAAGAGAATGTAACTTATTATTTTTTCGATACTGAAAACTATGTACCAATAGCAACACAAAGCGAAATTAAATCAGGACCAGCAAAAGGAAAAGTTTCCGAAACTACTTTCAGTGATTATCAAGAAGTCGATGGAATTTACTTTGCGTATTCTATGACTCAAGGCCTTAAAGGACAACCTGGTTTCTCTTTATCAGTAGATAAAATTGAATTAAATCCAGAGATTGATGCTAAAGAGTTTGCATATCCTGAAGATACAGAGACACCAATAACAGATAAGAAAAACTAAATACACACTTAAATCCTCAATGACTAACATTGGGGATTTTTTTATATAAACTATAAACCAACCAATTCAATTATAAAATGAAGAAAACAGCAATTCTATTTGTGTTGTTTTTATGCTTATCTGCATTTAACATACAAGCACAAGAATCAAAAATTAATGGTGATGCCATATTTGGTGATCTCACGGCAAGACATATTGGACCAGCACTTATGAGTGGTCGTATTAATGATATGGAAACACATCCAACTAACTCAAGAATTATATATGCTGGGACTGCTGGTGGTGGTGTTTGGAAAAGTAATGATGCTGGCACAACCTTTAATCCTATATTCGATGATTATTGTCAGTCTATTGGTGCTGTTGAAGTAGATCCTAGCAGTCCTGACAATATTATATGGGTTGGTACTGGTGAAACTTGGACACGTAATAGTGTGTCTATTGGTGATGGTCTGTACAAATCCGAAGATGGTGGTGCCAATTGGAAAAAGTATGGTTTTGAAAAATCTGAACGTATTGCAAATATCATAGTAAATCCAAATAACTCAAATGAAGTATATGTCGCTGTTTTAGGAGCACTTTGGGGAGATAGTGAGGAACGTGGAGTTTACAAAACAACTGATGCAGGTGCGACGTGGAATAAAATTCTTTACACCGACCAACGTACAGGCTGTGCAGATTTAGCTATAGATCCAAACGACCCGAATATATTATATGCATCCATGTGGGAATTCAGACGCTCTGGATGGTCTTTTGAGTCTGGTGGAGATAAAAGTGCATTATATAAATCTACAGATGGTGGTGAAACGTGGAATAAAATTCATAATGGGTTTCCTGAAGGTCAATTAGGACGATTAGCTATTGCAGTAGCACCAAGTAATTCAAACGTATTATATACTGTTATTGAAGCTGAAAAAGATGAACGCAAAGGTTTATATCGCAGTGATGATGCTGGAGCTAATTGGACACAATTAAATAATGATTTTGGTCTTACTGTTAGACCATTTTATTTCTCAAGAATTGTTGTAGATCCAAAGAACGAAGATGTCATAATAAAAGGAGGTTTAACGGGTTCTATTTCTAGAGATGGTGGTAAGACCTTTAAAACCTTAGGGAATATGCACAGTGATATTCATGATGTTGTATTTGATATTAATGATTCAGATAGAATCTACGCAGGTACAGATGGAGGTGTTTACAGATCTTGGAATGGTGGCACCACAATGGAGATTGTAGAAAATCTTCCGCTATCTCAATTCTATCATATCAGTGTAGACAACGAAGAGCCTTATAATGTTTATGGTGGCTTACAAGATAATGGCTCTTGGTATGGACCATCTCGATCAACTGGAGGTATCAATGCTCGCGACTGGAATTCTATTGGTGGTGGTGATGGATTTAGAGTTTTACCGCACCCAACCAAAAAGGTGATTTATTCTGAAATGCAAGGTGCTGCAAATGTGTGGCGTTATGATGTAGAAAATGAATTAGTAAAAACTATTCAACCTCTACCAGTAGAAGGTCATGCTAAGTTACGTTTTAATTGGAATGCTCCAATGGCAACAAGCGAGCATCAACCCGATCGTTTTTATATGGGAAGTCAATTCCTTCATAAATCTGAAGACATGGGGAATACTTGGGAAATTATATCTCCAGACCTAACAACTAATGATCAAACAAAACAGCAGCAAGAAGATTCAGGCGGTTTATCTATGGACAATTCTGGTGCAGAAAATCACACTACAATTTTCACTATAGTAGAATCTAGCTTAGATGAAAATATCATTTGGGTTGGTACCGATGATGGCAATATACAAATAACTCAAGATGGTGGTGCAACATGGAAAAACACATCTCTAAATATTCCAGGATTACCAAAAAATACTTGGGTTTATCATATTGAAGCAAGTGTCCATGATAAAGGTACTGCTTATGCTGTTTTTGATGGGCATACCATGAATGATATGAATCCTTATGTTTATAAAACAAGTGATTTTGGTGCAACTTGGACAAGCATTACAACACCAGAAATAAAAAGCTTTGCTCGAAATATCCAAGAAGATTATGTAAATCCTAATCTTTTGTTTTTAGGCACTGAATTCGGATTGTATATTACACTTGATGGTGGTAAAAGTTGGAGCAAGTTCACCAATAATGTTCCTGCTGTGGCTATACACTTTATAGACCTACAAAAAAGAACAAATGATCTTGTATTAGGAACTCATGGACGAGGTGTTATTATTATTGATGATATTTCTCCCTTGCGAGAAATTACTCCGGAAATAATGACAAAAAAAGTACATTTCTTTGAATCTAAACCTACAGTAATGGTAGATCAAAGCGGATTTGCTGGTAGTTTTGGAACAGAAACTCAGTTTGTTGGTAGAAATCCATCACGACTTCCGCAGATTAAATATTTGCTGCAGAAACGTCATACTTTTGGTAAAATGACTATGGAAATCCTAGATATGGATGGGAATAAGGTTTCAACCTTAAGTCCAGGTAAATCTAAAGGGATTAACATAGTCAATTGGAATTATAGAATTAAGCAACCAAAAATTGCTAAAGGAAAAACAACTAGTGGTTCTGTCTCACCAAGAGTTCCTGCAGGAACTTATAAAGTTGTATTGACAAAAGGTAAAGAGAGATACGAGCACAATATTGAATTAGTTTACGATACCAATGCAGGCCTTTCTGAAGCTGATAGAACTCTTAAACAAAAAGTCAATATGAATTTATATAATATGACCCAAGAATTGGCTTACATCGTATATCAGATTGATACTATTTTGGAAAGCAGTGACACAAAAAATAAGGTAAAAGAACAACTACAAGCTTTAAAAGAAACCTTAGTCATAACAACAGGAGATAATTATGTAGGATCTGCAGAACCGCAATTACGGGAATTAATGGCGCAAATCTTTAGCAAAATTGCTTATAGTTATGATAAACCATCTCCCAATGAAATGGAAAACTTAATGATTATAGAAAAAAGATTCAATAAAGCGAAAAAAGAATTTGAAAAATTGAAGTCTAAAGCTAAGCTTAAGAACATTGAAATGAAATCATTTGATGATTTCTTAAATGATTAAGATTTAAAATCTTGAAGTAAAAAAGACCGATTTGTCATAAATCGGTCTTTTTGTTAATAAGAGCGTTAACAACATATTTATAGTCAACTTAATTGCTATGGCTTAATACTTACTTTAGTTGAAGAATTAATCCCTTTAATAACTTCGATATGACTTCTAGAACAGAAGATCTGATTGCAATTCGTCCAATAATTGCCTCTGCTAAAATTTATGATTCTATGACTGCAGATGAATTATTTCAGAATAAAACATTGCGACCAATTATTAAAATGCAAAACAATTTGTTTGTGGCTGTATTTAATAATTATATTAAAAAGCGTAAGAATGTGTTCTATGATTTAGCACTTCAGAAACAATTAGATTATATAGATAATGTTATACAGAAGGATATGAAATTCCGAAATTCTCTAAAAGGTATGGTTATCGGTCAATTTACAGTTGAAGAATATGAGTTGTACATTCAGAATTCTTCAGCACTGAATAAGCGCATGATGAATATCGTTAAAGAGCGATTGATTAGTAATATTCAATTATTTGTAAGACCTGAAGTCTTAAAAGCAGTTTAGTTTTTCTATCAGTTTTAAAATTTTTATTTTATTTAACATTGAGTTATATAAAATTATATTATTTTTGAAACGTTCATTTCAAATAAAATGCCAAAAACAGAAGTTTTTAATAGAGAATTTGTATTAGATAGTGCAAGTAATGTATTCCATACTAAAGGATATAATGCAACATCTATGCAAGATTTGGTAGATGCTACGGATTTAAACCGCTCAAGCATTTATAATTCTTTTGGTAATAAACTTAACCTTTATTTAGAATGCTTAAAGGTGTACCAAAACAAATATCAAAAAGCAACTACGACTCTTTTATTAAAAGCAGACTGTCCTTTAAAAGCTATTGAATCTATTTTTGAATTGTATTTAACTGAAATCACTAAAGATAGAGATCATAAAGGTTGTCTCATAACTAATTGTAAATCTGAAATGGCCAATCAAGATTCTACAATTAATCATTTTTTAATGAGCAATCAGTCAAATACACTTTCTCTTTTTGAAGATTTAGTACATAAAGGTCAAGATAACCAAAGTATTAATAGTAAGCAAAGTGCGTATGACTATGCATTGTATTTGTTTTCCTCAATACAAGGTTTTAGAATGACTGGTATTTTAATTAATGACAAAAAACAATTGCAAAGTATTATTGACACGACTTTGCAAAATTTAAAGTAATTTTTTTAATCTAATTTGGAACGATTGTTTCAAATAAAAACAAAGTATGATGAGTAAATTAAAAAACAAAGTAGCCGTAATAACAGGTGCAAACAGTGGAATAGGTTTAGCTACAGCTAAACTGTATTTAAAAGAAGGGGCTAAAGTAGTACTATCAGGACGACGCAAAGAAGCATTTGATGAAGTCGCAAAAAATTTAGAAGGAGATTTTATAACTGTAGTTGCAGATGTATCCATTGATGACGACAATAAGCGACTTATTAAAGTTGCTACAGATAAATACGGGAAAATAGATATCCTATTTCTTAATGCAGGTATTGCTCCAGTTACACCTACAACAGATATAACAGTTGAACATTACAACGAAATCTTTGATATTAATGTTAAAGGTCCAATTTTAACTACTAAAGAAGCTTTGCCTCATATTAATGATGGTGGCTCAATATTATTTACCAATTCTATAGTTCATCAAAAAGGGTTTGAGGGATTATCAGTTTATTCAGCAAGTAAAGGTGCGTTACGTGCATATTCAAGAGTATTGACATCTGAAGTTAGGTCTAGAGGTATTAGAGTAAACTCTATAGCTCCTGGTCCAATTGAAACACCTTTATATGGTAAAATGGGTTTACCTCAAGACGTTGTGAAGGAAATGGGTAAAGGCTTTGCAGCGCAAGTCCCATTAGGGCGCTTTGGCACATCTGAAGAAGTCGCTAAAACAGCACTTTTCTTAGCATCAGAAGATGCGTCTTATATAAATGGTGTGGAATTAGAGGTTGATGGAGGACTGAGTCAAATCTAAGCTAAAGCTTAGAACAAATAAAAAGCCGAGTAGATTACTCGGCTTTTATTATATTAATGATTCCCCATTTAAATTGGTAGTCAATACACTGCTCATATAATCAAAATATGGTCTGACAGTCTTAAATGCTGAATTAACTTCTTCTAGGAAACCTTCTGCCAAAACTTCCTTATCTGTATATTTTTTTGTAAAAATGAATTGTTTTTTGCGAATTAAATCTATTGCAGGATGTTCTTTGTCAAACCCCTTTGGAGCAGTTTTTAATTCATCACCAACAAAATTTCCCCAAGTAGATTTGAATTTTTTATTTGCTAATATGTCACGTATTTCGCTATCATCCATTTCAAACTCTTTTCTAATTCTTAGTAAGTCTTCTTTGTTAGGGTCCCAAAAACCAGTGGCAATAAATGATTCATTATTAGCCTGAATATGCAAATAGTAACCACCTCTTAACTCTGGTTTCTTACGAGCAAATGAACCGCCAAAATGCGTTTTGTATGGTAATTTATTTTTTGAAAAACGCACATCTCTATAGATTCTAAAGATTTTAATCTTTTCGATTTGGTCATGGGTATTCATTAATTCGCCTAAATGATTATAGGCTGCTTTTACCTTAACCTCAATAGCCTTAAAGTCTTGCTTATGCTCATTAAACCAATCTCTGTCATTATTTTTTTCTAGTTTTTTGAAAAATGCAAGGGTTTCTTTAGGTATTGATAGACTCATAATATTTAAGTTTTTATAAAAATATGGAAAGAAAATAATATTGATTAATATTTAAGAAATAATTAGATAACTGCATTGAAAATCTACAAATTATGCATTGAGATTTACAGTATAAAAATCTTAATTTAGAATTGTCAAAATAAACTTGTGAGTTGTTAGATTTTTTCCTATTATGCACTACTTTTAAAACAGACATTTACTTTTATGGGTAGACCAGCAACAAGACCAACAAAACTCAAGGACGGTTATTATATCGAAATAAGAAACAAAGGCTCAAAATCAGGCGTAAAATTATACAGTGGTACTAAATTACAGATGCATCGTGCAATAAAAATGTACGAACGTTCAAAAGAAGTTATCATTTTAGGTGAATCTGTTGACGGAAAATTTGTTGACAAGAATCCTAAATTACACGTTGTAGGATAATCCAAATTCATTCTTTTACATAAACTAATTTCTTGTTGAAATTAGTGTTTTTCATATTTTTTCATAAATTGTTGATGAAAAAGTGCATTATTGCGTTTAAAAACTAACTAATTAAATCAACTTTATTATGACAACTTCTATGAACAAACCGCCTATATGGTTTTGGATTGTTAGTGTATTAGCATTATTATGGAATGGTGCTGGTGTAATGGCTTATCTCGGGAGAGCTTTTGCTACTGACGAAATGATTGCTGCTTTACCAAAAGAACAGCAAGCCGAATTTTTAGCCGAGTATCCTGCGTGGTACACAGCTGCCTTTGCTTTAGCTGTTTTTTGTGGTGCTTTAGGATGTATAGCATTATTAATAAGAAAAAAATGGGCACATCCATTATTTATAATATCAGCTCTAGGTGCTATTGTACAACACATCTATTTATTTATGAATGTTGAAATGACAGGTGCTGCAATGGTTATGCCTGCACTAGTCATAGTAGTTTGTCTATTTCTAATATGGTTTGCAAAAAACGCTATTGCTAAAAATTGGATAAGCTAATAATAATTTAACCAACCAATCTCAAAAAGGGTATTAGTATTAAACTAGTACCTTTTTTTATTCAAAATTTATAGAATGCAATATTAATCCAGAAGCAGGAGCAATATAGTCCATCACTTCAATACTGTCACTTTTTAAAGTGCCCTTAATATATTCTATAGTCACTTCACCTCTACCTAATTTTATTAAGCTACCAAACATTAGGCGAATTTGATTACGCATAAATCCCTTACCCACTACTTTAAATACGTAGGAATGTTCTGGAAAGAAATTCGCAGTATATATATTGTTATCAATAATTTCTGAGGATATAATTGTGCGATAATATTCACCTTTATCAGTAGCACGATAACAATAGGTTTTAAAATTATGATGCCCTTCAAATAATTTCGCTCCTTGTTTCATTAATTCCACATTCAAAGGTTCGAGAATAGTGGTGAGTATAGGAGCACAAAATGGGTGGTTTTTTTGACCTTCTGAAAACACATAATGATATTCCTTCAGCTTTGAATCTTGAATAATATTGAAATTTTTATCAACTTCAATAATTGATAGAGCTCTAATATCTTGTGGTAGATTATGATTAAAAAGTTCTAAAAATGCTTCAAAATCTGTAATCGGTTCATTATAAACAAACAACTCTAAAGCCGCTTCATTAGCAGAAACCATGGCATCTGTTCTTCCTGCACCTAAGGTTTTAAAACGTATATCTTTAAGAATAAATTTTAATGTACGATCAATCATTAGATGTACCGTTTTTACATCTGGTTGTTTTTGCCAACCATGAAAACGATAGCCTAAATATTGAATTTTTAAGAGATAATAATAACGCTTATCAAACATGGTAGTAAGAACGCCAATTTCTTATTGATTCCAAAAGGTTTTGTTACTTAATAACTAACTTCTGAGTTTTTGTTTGACTATCACTAAACACCTTAACAATATAAACTCCTGTACCTAAACTTGAAACATCTATAGTATTACGGATGCTAGATAATTCTAACTTTTTCTTTAATATTAAACGCCCTCTATTATCATACAAACTTGCTTCAGTATCCTCAGACAATTGCCCTTTTACAATGATTTCCTTTGGAGATGTTGTATTATAAATCTGTAGATTATCCCAATGAATATTTTCAGTAGATAAGGTTACAGAAGAATAATGTATGTAGAAACGCCCAGTTCCGCTTAAATCAACTGAAGGAGAAAATGTATAATCACCATCATTTAATAATGTCCATGTATTTGTAACATTATCTTCTAGATACACATTGATATCGGATGGTAGAGTTGATATATCATCTATTGTAATGGTTAATACTACTCCAGATTCGGCATTAATACCAAGTGGAATAACAACATTATTAAAGTCATCATAAGGTAATGATTGAATAGCCATATCTAAACCAGAATTCTCTTCTACCAAGTTAGAATAGATTAAAAAATCTGTTGTGCTTGCAGTATAATTACCTGCATCATAACCAACATCTAAACCTCTAGTTGTACCTTCTATAAAGTATATTTGTGTTGAACTATTATTTGTTAAACTACTTAAGTTAAGTTTACATAATGCAACATTATTAATAGGGTTTCTACCCATAATAAAATCGTCAGAAGAACCAGTTCTTCGCATAGAAGTTGTAAAGTCCACTAATCCTCCACCTGTTTTAGACTTTACAAAAAATCCTTGACCTGGTGCAATTAATTCTGTTACTGATCCATCAGCAATAGTTGCTAAATTCCACACTGTCCATCCATTACTCGCACTTCCGTCGTATCCATAAATAGCTTGAAAAGCAGTTCCGGTAGCAAACTCACTAGAATTAAGATTAAAAAAAGTTTCAAAATCTATATATGAAGGGTAAGGATTTCCTATAAGATTCCAGGCAGAGCCAGCTGCAGCATCTGTAATTGGAACATCTAATACGTCGCTTGTTATAATATTGCCAGTGAATGTAAGCGTACTTCCGTCGGTTGTGGCAGTTCTATAACCAATACCAGGATTTATTGTCGTTAGTAAATTTGCAACTATATCGTAATTCTGATACGCTCCCGATGCTGTATTATATGGTGCAAATGCTCTTATTGAACCTGAAGCGGGTAAGTTTAAATTCAAAGTTGAAAAAGCCGGAAACAGTTGACCAGAAATTGGTGCAGATATTAAGTCATTTGTTCCTATAGGACCAACCTGTGATACAAACCTATTATAATTAACTGTTCCTACTATACTACCATCTGATATTAAGCTCGAAAATAGTTGTGATGTAGAATTTAATTCTATTACTGTTGCAGTAATGGTAACACCAGCATCTATAGTTAAAGCTGCTCCTGGGTTTACAGTTAAATTATTACAGTTTGTATTGATAGAAATATTTGCTATACCAGCTTCAACTACGATATTATCGCTAGCAGAAGATACACCTTCAGGATTACTCGGTGACCAACTGTTATTGTAGGTATAGGTTGTTGGTGTACCTGGCAAGATATTAACCAAAACACTATTAGAACTTAAGGCTCCACAAAAAGCAGTACTCACAAGATCTGATTGAAAATTAGAAAAAGCACCTCCAATATATGAAGCTATTGGTTCACCTGCTAAATAAGACAATCCATAAACTGAATAATTTCCACTTGGAAAGTTTGACTGGTTTGATAAATCTGAATCTTCATCAAAAGCAATGATATTTCCTGAGGTGTTATTAACTATAACATATGTATATAAATATCCTGTAACATTTAATGCTCCAACATTGTATAATGTCTCAGAAAAATTTATGTCGTAATTTCCAACAGGTGGTGTTGTAGAATAAAAACCAGAAGTTAATAAAACATACTTGGTGCCTATCGCTAAGGGTTCAACGAAACTACTGCTAAAAGAGACGATGGACCCACCATCATAATTCCCATTAGAATTCAACCAATTATCACAAACGCTACCTGTGTTATAACTCCCTTCAAATAAACCTATCATACTAAAATAATCAGCTTGCTGAGTTCTAGTAAAAGTTACATTAGAATTTGATGCAGATGCTAATTCAATAGTCTCAAATTTTGGAGTTAATCCTAAAGGAATACATGTATCTGTTCCATTGTTTTCGACAGTTAGATTGGTATTGCCATCACTAGCATCCAACACACCAGAAACAGAATTAACAGGAACACCAGCCATTAAATTAAGATTAAGACTACTATCACCTTCTGTCTCAGTAACTGCATTACTATTGGTAATAGTAGAAACAACAGCATTACATGATGAAGTCACTAAAATATCAACATCATTTATATCAAAAAATATATTTGAGCCACCTGTACATACAATTTTTATTCTCCCTGTAGTAGTAGATAAACCCGGAACTGTTATATTGACAGAACCATTATTTGGGACTCCACTAGCTAAAGTTGTAGAAAATGTATTACCACCATCTGATGAATACAAAACATCAACATTAGCACAAGTATAAATTGCATTATCTGTATTTGCTACATCCCAGGTTACAGTTTCAGTATCTCCTGCCATCCAAGCTGTTGTTGAATTTTGAGATGAAATCCTAAACGGACCATCTGCACCAACGGTCAAAGATATTTGGTCACAGGCCACTCCACCTCCACCAATTTCATTATCTCTTACTGTGAGTCTCCATGTTAGATTTCTAGCAACACTAGGTAAGACTTCACCAGTTCCTGTAGTTATATTTCCAGCTAAAACTGAAGATAGTATTGGTACTGTTCTTTCATTACTTGTTGAAGGAGGAAAACTTCTAAATAGCGGTGCTGTTGTACTTGTTGCTGTATCATCTGGCGCATCAGATCCAGCATAATCAGTATCATATTGTTCCCAATTGTAAGTAAGACTACTAACTCCGTCAGGATCAGACCCAGAACCAGTTAGTAAAAAAGGTGTACTATGAGGAATAACCAGGCCATTTATACTATTAACATTTGCATCCGAACTTGGCATATTGTTTCCTGTTGGGATAAGTGTGGAACAGTCAGACCATCCGCCTATAGTTACTGATCCACAAGATGTACCAGTAACAAACAAACCTGCATCCATAAAATTTATCATTGATTGTAAACTCGCTACACTAAAATAATCCGTCCGATTAGCAAAATCATCACCAGCGTCACAACCTGCACCTGTACTCATAATAGTAGATCCTTGTCCTGGTTCGTAACGGCTACAAGCATTATTTGAATTACATCCGTAATTAGTATGCCTGTTACTGAATTGATGTCCAAACTCATGGAGTAATACTGTAATTGCAGTTGGGATATCATTAGGTAAATAGGTATATCCTCTAGCCTTTGCTGTAGTACAAACTACTCCTAAGCCAGCTCTGCCAGCCCATCCACAACCGCTACCACAAGTGATTTCGTGAAAACCATGCCCAATATCCCAAGAACTAACACTTACATTAGCATTAATATAATTTTCTGTTTCAGTAATGGAGCTAAATGTATTTGTTGGATCACTGTAAGGATCTGTAGCTGGGTCACTATTAAGTAGAAATTCAACAATAGAAAAAGTAGTTGCTACTTCAGTTTCATAAACAGTATTAACTTGAGTAATCCTATTTAAAAGAGCAGCCTCGACCAAAGGGTCAGTTCCTCCATTTAATGCATAAAATTCACCAGAACAAGTAAGTACCATCTCATAACTACGTAAGTTATCACCAATTTGAAAACAAGAGTCAATACGACCATATGTAGGTGTATAAGAACGTGATTCTGATTCTTCTTCTGACTGACATTCAAATTCACCAGCATGTTGTATAATATTATGGTCGTAGTATGTTATATATTGATTATCACGACTTGTTCTATCCATTTTTTCTATTATAGAGATACCATCTACACTTTTAATCACACCATAAAATCCTGCGGAAGTAATGTTGAATCTAGTCGTTGCTGTGGGATCATCAATACCTTTAGCAATATAACTTTTTACCTCTGGACGTGCTGCTGATAGCTCCGGAGAAAGAATAGGAGACTCTACAACTCTAAATTGTTGCATTCCGCCTTTAGGAATTGGTAGTTCCACAATAGTATTAGAATTTTTGTTTTGAGCAGCTGTACCTTTTATTCGGGCATTCTGCAAGTTACTTTTTAATCGATCAATATCAATTTTAACTTCTTGATAATCAATTAAATTTTCTGAATATTTAGTAGAAACTTGTGCTTGTATATTAGAATAAGATAAGCACACGAAAATAAATAATAGGGGTAGTCTTAAAAATTTCATTTTTGGTTGTTAGTTAGGTTAACAAGTCCAATATAAAATTATTTAAGCTATTATACGTCCAAATCCTTATTTTATCGATAAACGACTTACAAATTATTTATTGTTTCGTTTTTTTAAAACAGAAACCACATCGTCTAATTTATATCCTTTAGCTTGTAAAAGCATCAGATAATGAAATAATAAATCCGCACTTTCCTCTAAAAACAACTTGTCATTATTGTCTTTAGCTTCAATAACAACTTCTACTGCTTCCTCTCCTACTTTTTGAGCTAATTTATTGATTCCTTTTGCAAATAATGAGGCCACATAAGATTTTTCAGAATCTGCAGATTCAATTCTTGAAGTTATAGTGTCCTCAAGGTGAGAAATAAAACCATAAGATTGACTATTCATTTCATTCCAACACGTATCTGAACCTTTGTGGCAGGTTGGTCCTTCTGGGTTGACTTTAATTAAAAGTGAATCACTATCACAATCTAGCTTAATATCTACAAGATTAAGAACATTGCCACTCTCTTCACCTTTTGTCCAGAGGCGTTGTTTAGTTCTACTGAAAAAAGTGACTAACTTTGATTCTATTGTTTTGTCAAGTGCTCCCTTATTCATATAACCCAACATTAAGACCTTATTGGTAGTTACATCTTGAATAATAGCTGGCACAAGACCATCTTGATTTTTATTGAAATCTACATTCATAATCGTACTTCTATATTATTTTTTCTCAATTCTTCTTTCAATTCTATAATTGGTATTTCACCGAAGTGAAACACACTTGCAGCCAAAGCTGCATCTGCTTTACCTTCTTTAAAGGTATCCACAAAATGTTGAATTGTTCCAGCTCCACCTGAAGCAATAATTGGAATATTGACCAAATCAGATAACTTGGCTAAAGCTTTATTTGCAAAACCTGCTTTAGTACCATCATGGTTCATTGATGTGAATAAAATTTCGCCTGCTCCACGCTGTTCCACTTCCTTAGCCCAATCAAATAGTTTAATCTCTGTTGGAATAGAACCACCTGCCAAATGCACAAACCACTCACCTTCTATCTCTTTTGCATCTATAGCAACAACAACACATTGGCTTCCGAATTTATCTGAAAGTTCATTAATTAATTCTGGGCGTTTTACTGCAGATGAGTTAATAGAGACTTTATCAGCACCACAATGCAACAAATCATCAACATCTTCTATGGAAGAAATTCCACCACCTACTGTAAATGGAATATTCACTTGCTCAGCAACTTTTAGCACCATATCGTGCATGGTTTTACGCTTCTCTTGTGTTGCCGAAATATCCAAAAACACCAATTCATCTGCTCCTAAATCAGCATACTGTTTTGCTAATTCTACTGGGTCACCTGCATCTCTAAGATCAACAAAATTGACTCCTTTTACAGTTCTACCGTTTTTAATATCTAAGCAGGGAACGATTCTTTTTGTAAGCATGCTATATAAATCTTTCTAATTCTTGTAAACTAATTCTATTCTCATACAGAGCCTTGCCAATAATTACTCCTTCACAACCAATGGCTTTTAACTCATCCAAATCATTAATACCAGAGACTCCTCCAGATGCAATAAGACTTATGGACTGCGCTCCACTGCTATTACTGCATTCTTCAATGATCTTTTTATATAACTGAATTGATGGTCCTTCTAGCATTCCGTCTTTTGAAATATCTGTACAAATCACGTACTTAATACGCTTCCTTTGATACTCTTTTATGAACGAAATAACTTCTTCTTTGCTATTATCTTGCCAACCGTTTATTGCAATTTTACCTTCATTGCTATCTGCACCTAATATTATTTTTTGTGGACCGTATTTAGCTAACCATCCTTCAAAAATAGTTCTATCGTTAACTGCAATACTTCCTCCTGTTATTTGTCTAGCACCAGAGTTAAAGGCGATATTTAAATCTTCATTAGATTTTAAACCGCCTCCAAAATCAATTTTTAAATTGGTTTTTGAAGCAATAAGTTCAAGAACTTTATAATTGACGATGTGCTTGGCCTTAGCTCCGTCTAAATCTACAAGGTGTAAGTATTCAATACCTGAAGCCTCAAATTCTTTAGCGACTTCAAGAGGATTTTCGTTATATATTTTTTTGGTATTGTAATCGCCTTTTGTTAAACGAACACATTTTCCTTCTATAATATCAATGGCTGGTATAATTCTCATAGTTTAGCTTTTAGCTTTCAGTATTTGACTTTTAGCGAAAAGGCTAAAAGCTAATAGTAAAAGCTTTATAATTCAATGAAATTCTTTAAAATTTGTTCTCCTGCTTTACTGCTTTTCTCTGGGTGAAACTGTACGCCAAAGAAATTATCATTTTCTAGAGCCGAAGCATATTCTAACTCATAGTCTGAAGTTGCAATTGATTCATCACACTGTTCTGCGTAATAGCTATGCACAAGGTACATGTATTCTTTTTCTTTTATCCCCTTAAATAAATCAGATTTTAGATTTGAAATTGTATTCCAACCCATTTGAGGTACTTTTACAGCACCTGAAAATCGCTTTACATTAACATCGAAAATTCCGAGTCCATTGGTATCTCCTTCTTCGGTGTGCTTACACATTAATTGCATACCTAAGCAGATGCCCAAAACAGGTTGCTTCAATGTTGGAATAAGTGTATCTAAACCACTTTCTTTGAGCATTTTCATTGCAGAACTGGCCTCTCCAACGCCTGGAAAAATAACCTTTTCAGATTTTATGATTTTCTCTACATCATTGGTCAAAACTGCATCATATCCCAACCGCTGAAAAGCAAATTGTATGCTTTTTATATTGCCAGCTCCGTAGTTTACTATGGTTAAATTCATTATAGCATACCTTTTGTTGACGGCAATATCATTTTTTCTACATCTTGCTTTACAGCCATTTTAATTGCTTTAGCAAACGCTTTAAATATGGCTTCAATTTTATGGTGCTCGTTAGTGCCTTCTACTTTAATATTTAGATTACATTTTGCGCCATCAGTGAACGATTTAAAGAAATGATAAAACATTTCTGTTGGCATTTTACCAATCATTTCGCGTTTAAATTCCGCATCCCAAACCAACCAATTACGACCACCAAAATCAATAGCAACTTGCGCTAAGCAATCATCCATAGGTAGACAAAATCCATAACGTTCAATTCCTAACTTATTTCCTAAGGTCATTGCAAACACTTCTCCTAACGCTATAGCTGTATCTTCAATAGTGTGATGCTCATCTACTTCTAAATCACCATTAACTATAATGTTTAAATCCAGTTGACCATGACGAGCAATTTGATCTAACATATGGTCAAAGAAAGCAATTCCTGTATCAATAGTACTTTTTCCTGTGCCATCTAAGTTTAAGTCGATCTTAATCTTTGTTTCATTGGTGTTTCGTTCTATTTGCCCAACACGATCAGCTGTTTTAAGAAATCTATAAATAGTTTCCCAATCGTTCGTTTCTAATGCTATATATTGTTCAAGTTCGTTATTGCTAACAGTAACTTCATCAGTACCTAAGTTGGTATTATCATTAATAAAGATACCTTTAGCACCTAGATTTTTGGCCAGCTCCACATCTGTTAATCGGTCTCCAATAACAAATGAATTTTCTAAATCATAGTCTTCAGAGAAATACTTCGTTAATAAACCTGTATTCGGCTTGCGCGTTGGCGCATTATCTTTTGCAAAGGTTCTGTCTATAAACTGTTCTTTAAAAACCACACCTTCAGTCTCAAATGTCTTAAGCATAAAATTATGAACTGGCCAAAAAGTATCTTCAGGATAAACAGCCGTTCCAAGCCCATCTTGATTGGTAATCATTACAATTTCAAAATTCAATTCTTTAGCTATTTTGCTTAAGTATTGAAATACTTTTGGATAGAACTCTAATTTTTCGAAAGAATCAATTTGCTCATCTGCAGGTTCTCGGATAAGCGTTCCGTCTCTGTCTATAAATAATACAGGCTTCATTATAATTGGTTTAAAGTCTTAATTAGTGTTTTATTTTCTTCTGCAGTTCCTATTGTAAATCGCAAACAGTTTTCGCATAATGGTTGTGTTGTTCTGTTTCTTACTACGATTCCTCTCTCTATTAATTGCATATAGCGTTTATTGGCATCATCTACTTTAGCTAAAATGAAATTGGCATCTGAAGGAAAAACAGTTTGAATGAATGAGATCCCAGATAATTGAATCATCAGTTGCTCCCGTTGTTTTAATATAAAATCAACTTCATAAGTAACATCGTTTATGTTTTTCAGTCTTTCAAACGCTTTTTCTTGTGTTAATTGGTTAACATTATAAGGCGGTTTTATTTTATTTAAAACTGAAATTACAAATTCTGAAGCATAACATATGCCTAATCGTATTCCTGCTAAACCGTAAGCTTTTGATAAGGTTTGCGTCACAACAAGGTTATTGAAATCATTTAATCTAGTGATCCAACTTTCTTGATTTGTAAAATCAATATATGCCTCATCGATAACGACAATACCATTAAATCCATTTATTAACTGCTCAATTTTATCAGCATTAAAACTATTAGCTGTTGGATTATTTGGCGAACATAAAAACAAGATTTTAGAATTATCGTTTTGCGTTTCTAATATCTCTGTAACCTTAGGTTCAAAAGACTCATCTAGCATCACAGACTTAATCTCTACAGCATTTAAATCTGCCAATACGGAATACATACCATAGGTTGGTGGTAATGTAATAACATTGTCTTGTTTTGGTTCGCAAAACGCTCTAAATAACAAATCTAAAACTTCATCACTTCCGTTTCCTAATAAAATTTGAGATACAGATACATCTTTGATTTCAGCTAAACGTTCCTTTACTTTTGACTGTTGAGGATCAGGATACCGATTGACATTGGTTTGAAATGGATTTTCATTGGCATCGATAAACACCATGTCAGAAGAGGTGTCTTTATACTCATCTCTTGCAGAGGAATATGCTTTAATTGTTCTTATATTTTCTCTTAAGAGATTATTTATTTCTATTTCTTTCATCTTTGTCATTCTGAATTTATTTAACTGCGTTGAATCTTCGATTTCAGAATCTATTTTATTTGAGATGCTGAATCAAGTTCAGCATGACAACTAGTTGCTTTTTAAATCTTTTAGTCTTAAGGTTACTGCATTTTTATGTGCCTGTAAACCTTCAGCTTCAGCCATTAACTCTATAGCATTTCCTATATTTTGAATACCTTCCTTTGATATTTTCTGAAACGTCATACTCTTTTGAAAACTATCTAAATTCACACCCGAATAGGCTTTTGAAAAGCCGTTAGTCGGCAAAGTATGATTGGTTCCAGAAGCGTAATCTCCTGCACTCTCTGGAGTGTAATTACCAATAAATACGGAGCCAGCATTATTTATATTATCTACAAAGAAGTCATCATTTTGAGTTGCTATAATAAAATGTTCTGGACCATAAACATCAATTAATTCAAGAGCCGTTTCAAAGTCTTTAACAATGATAGATTTAGAATTAGAAATAGCAATCTTAGCCATGTCTTTTCTAGGCAATCTTTCGACTTGTTTTTCAACTTCAATATTTACATCTTCAGCTAATGATTTAGAAGTCGTTACTAAAATCACCTGACTATCACTGCCATGTTCCGCCTGACTCAACAAGTCTGAAGCAACATATGCCGCATTTGCTGATTCATCTGCCATAACCAATAATTCACTAGGTCCTGCAGGCATATCTATAGCTACACCATATTTAGTAGCTAATTGTTTTGCAACAGTTACAAACTGATTTCCTGGACCGAAAATTTTATAGACTTTTGAAATGGATTCGGTTCCAAAGGTCAACCCAGCGATAGCTTGTATACCACCAACTTTTATGATTTTGGTTACACCACACAATTCTGCTGCATATAAAATTTCATTTGCAATTTTGCCTTCCTTATTAGGAGGTGAACATAAAACAATCTCTTTACAACCAGCTATTTGCGCTGGAACTGCCAACATTAAAACTGTTGAAAACAATGGTGCTGTACCACCAGGTATATATAAGCCTACTTTTTGTATTGGTCGCTTTTCTTGCCAGCATTCGACTCCACTCATAGTTTCCACAAATACTTTGTCCGTTTTCTGAGCCTTGTGAAACTTTTCAATATTTGATTTTGCAAGTTGAATAGCTGATTTTAGTTCATCAGAAACTATAGCGATGGCTTCATTAATTTCAGTTTGGGTAACTATATTATTTTTAAGCGCTACTCCATCAAACTTTGATGTATACATATCTATGGCATCGTCTCCTGTATTTAAAACATCTTCAAAAACCTGCATCACTGTTGACTCAATATCTTCAACAGTTTGTGTTGGTCTTTTCAATATTTTTGACCATTCTGATTTGTTTGGATTTTCTATTAGCTTCATACTACAATACCATATTTTCAATAGGACATACTAAAATTCCTTCTGCTCCATTAGCCTTTAATTCATCTATTATATTCCAAAAATCGTTTTTATTTAATACTGAATGCACAGAACTCCAGCCATCTTTAGCTAATGGCATAATTGTAGGACTATTCATTCCTGGAAGAATCTTAGCAATGTCATCGAGCTTATCATTAGGTGCGTTTAACAATACATATCTACTTTCTCTCCCTCTAATAACTGATTTTAATCTAAATTGAAGTGTATTAATTAGTTCTTGGTTGTTTTCAGATATTTTCGGTGAGGTTGCCAGAACAGCTTCAGATTTTAAGAGTGTTTGAATTTCTTTTAATCCATTTTTAAAAAGCGTACTACCACTAGATACAATATCACATATACCATCTGCAAGGCCTATATTTGGTGCAATTTCTACTGAACCATTAATAATGTGCAGATTAGCTTTAATCCCTTCTTTTTCTAAGAAATGATTTACAGTGTTTGGGTATGATGTAGCGATGCGCTTGCCTGCCAAATCTTTTAAGCTTTTAGCTTTTGATGATTTAGGAACAGCTATTGAAACTTTACATTTAGAAAAACCTAAACGTTCAACAACAGCCAAATCATTACCTTTTTCGATTAAAACATTTTCACCTATAATGGCAGCATCTACGACACCATCTCTTAAGTATTGGGGTATGTCACCATTTCTTAAATAAAACACCTCTAACGGAAAGTTACGCGCAGAAGCTTTAAGTTGATCTTTTCCGTTGTCGACAGAAATACCAATTTCTTTTAGAATCTTCATAGAATCATCGTGAAGACGCCCCGATTTTTGAACAGCAATTTTTAATTTACTCATTTTTATTTTCGTAATGTCTAAGAATTCATTCAAGTATTGTAAAAAACAAAAAACCCATTTGAATTCTCAAACGGGTTTTTAAAATATATCTTGAATTTATTCAATACACTTTCACCTCGCTTGAGCGATTATATGAAAATGATGATGTAATTGAATAGATGTCATTTCTTTTTTGTTGATACAAATATTGTTAAATAAAATTTATAAATCCTAATTTAAATCCAAAGATTAAGAACTTTTAACAAATTAATAATATTTACTAATTTTTTTATTGATTTCCTAGAATTATTGGCATGCCAGAATCTCCAGAACCAATTACAATAACCTTACTGTTATTAGACTCAGAGAGTTTTACAGTAGCTTCAATCCCTTTGTCTTGTAGGATTTTATCCGTTAAAGACGCACTTAATATTCGGTTTGATTCTGCTTTACCTTTTGCCTCAATGATTACTTTCTCAGCTTCTTTTCTTGCACTTTCAAGTCTAAATTCATATTCTAATGATTCTTGCTCTTGCTTTAATTTACGCTCAATTGCTTCTTTAATTGTAGGTGGTAAAGTCACGTCTCTTACTAACACCTCATTTAATTGAACAAATTGTTTATCAAGTATTTTCTTGGTTTCTTGAAAAATTTCAACTTGAATAGCATCACGTTTAGTAGAATACAAATCGTCTGGCGTATAACGTCCAATAACGCTTCGTGCTGCAGAGCGAATAGCTGGTTGTATAACACGTTGCAAATAGTTTTGACCTAAAGATTGGTGTAAGTTTCCTAATTCATCGTAAACAGGTTCGTACCATGCAGAAGCATCAATTTGAATTTCCAAGCCGTTTGACGATAATACTTTCATTTTTTCAAAAAGTTCTTGTTGACGCACTTCATAAATATAAACTTTGTTCCATGGTGCAACAATATGAAACCCTTCTCCCATTGGCGGTTCATCAGTAACTACACCATCGCCAAAAGTCTTAAAAAGCACACCTGCTTCTCCAGAATCTATCGTTACAGCTGATTTTGCTATCACTATCACTAATATTATAACTCCAATTAAAATTGGTAATCCAATTTTTGGTAACTTTTCCATTTCTTATTTTTTTTAAATTAATCCGTTATATTTTCTTATAAACCACTCTGCAAAAAGACTCAATGCTATTAAACCGAGTAGATATTTCCAATCTATCAAAGGTACAATATTTTTAGTGCTTTTCTGGATTGTTGCGTATCTGTTATCTGCAATTAAATTTTCTATCAGTTTGTTGAATTCTGAACTATAATAAGCTTTCCCTTTACTTGTACTTGCCAGTGATCTCAATTTATCTATATCTGCATTTAAAAATTGCTGCTCTACGTTGTAGTCTAAAATTTGAAAACTACCAGACAAAGCAACGGATTCAGAGTTATGCCTAACTGTAAAATCATACTGACCAGATGCAATGCCACTTAAATCCACATTGTAGTTACCGTTATTAAGTAAAAGTGGTACTTCTCTAATGCTATTATCTTCCTTATTTTTTATAATAATACTTAGTGATGCTTCTGAATCGAACTCATAATTTTTATTGAAATATTGGGCAGTGATTAAAACATCGTCATTTCCGTTGTAGAATGATTTGTAATCCACATTAATACGTTTACGCTTTTTATTAGAACTCAAAAATTGAACAAGTTTACCAATAAAATTATCGAAATCAGTAAAACGTTCTGTATCTAAATATGCTTGCGCTCTCCATCGCCAAATACCTTCTCCGCTTAATAGAGCATGTTTTGTGTTATCAACCTCAAATGTTGAAAGCAACGGTTGTTCTGTATTGATTCCATTTACAGTTTTAAAAAGAATAACATCATTTGGTACTGAAAAATCTAATCCACCAAATTCAGATTCTAAAGGTGGATAGTTAATGAAATCTATATTATCTACAATAAATGTGTTATAGTTTCTATTAAATGATGGCTGAAAATCTTCAGCTTGATTTGTTATTTTTTGTTTAAAATAATCTTGAGAGTTATTTAATAAATTCCAACTGGTTGTAGATCCTGTGATAGTGAATGTGTTTAGCTTTTGCTGTTTTATTTCTTGCAAAATAATAGTAAAGCTATTATCTGGTTGATACAATATAACTAATTGAAAATCATTAATTCTATTCAAATAGTCTTTAGGTTTTAATATTGAAACACTACGTTGTTCATTACTCTCAATAGACTTTTTTAGAGCACCCAAATCTGGATGTAAACGTTCAGAAACTAAAGCAATATTTGTTTTTTGGTCTATAACTTCTACTCCAAAACTTTTAGAATTATTGACTTTATTTTTTTCGTTCGTTAAAGGCACTAATTCTACACGATACGTTTTTACTCCAACACTGTTTGCATTTAATGTAGTTGAAATGATTTCTGAGGCTTTAGATCCATCAAATAAAAGTGCTTTTCTAAATACTACAGAATTTCCAGACCAAATCTTAAGTTCAGTGTTTATAGTTTCTGCGCCATTGTAATTGGTTATAATCTCAACAGGAAACTTATTCTTCAAAAACACATAACGATTGACATTGAGTTGCTTAATACTTAAATCTGAATACACTACTGAATCACCTAAAATAATGGGATAAATAGGTTGCTTTACACTTTTAGCCATATAACTATAATCTGAGCCAAAGGTTTGATTACCATCAGTTAGCATTACAATTGGCGCCGTTTGATTGTCATAAACTTCACCAAATTGCTTTAGAGCTTTCGAAATATTGGACTGTCTTGCGTCATAGTTTAAACTATCTAGGCTGCTTACTGACTTACCAAAACTATAAGCTTGAAGATTAAAACGCTCATTTAATTCTGAGTTATTTTTTAAAGCAGTTAAGACCTGATTAGCACTTTCATCCTGTTGCAAATAAGAAATAGATTCTGAATTATCTACAGCAACAACTAATGTAGGTTTTTCATCAAAGTATGTGAAGGATTCAAATTTTGGATTGATGAGTAATAGTAAGATTCCAAAAATTGAAATAACTCTTAGTGCTGAAAGCAAATATCTAAGATTAGTTTTAATTTTAGATTTATATATATACTGAAACAGCGCTAATGAAAGCGCTGCTGCTCCAGCTATTATTATATATGTTATTGTAATTGCTTGCATCGAAACATATGTGCTATTCTATTTTATTTCTCCAGCCTCTTTTCTCAATTTTTCTAACATTCCCTATATTTTTAAGAGTTTTTAAATATTTAGATAATTCTTTGAGTTCATCATCATCTGTATCACCTAAATATTCTTTTGGATAAATAGCATTACCATAATTATCACTTGATTTATGAGGCGTATCATCAACAATAAGAATTTTATCCATATTATAACCTCTCTTCTTTACCTTTTTCAGAGGCTTAATATAATTAAAGTGGTCTAAATAACGGCTTTCAGAATTATCATAATCATCTATATGCAGAAACCGCTTTGGTGTACATCTACTTCTTCCCCAAACAAATTTTAAATCAAAATCTTTAGGGAAAATTTTTTTAACAACTTCTTCAACATAATCATCAGATGCAGAAGACCAAACAGAAACTAAAAAGTCGTCTTTAATATCAGTTAAAAAATCATTCAAATATGGCCTCAAATAAACAAAATAATCAAAAACTTTAAAATCAGCTTTCCGACTTAATCGCTCAGGTGTTGCATGAACAAGTGTTTCATCAATATCTAAAACTAACAGTATCTTGCTTTCCTTTTTTTGATCAATTTCCAATTAAAGCTAGGATTTAATTAATATTTTTAAGTCAACATACCTCCATCAACATTGAGCGTCTGCCCAGTAACATAATCACTTAAATCACTTGCTAAAAAAACACAAGCATTGGCAATATCTTCAGGTGAACCGCCTCGTTTTAATGGAATAGCAGCCCTCCAACCTTTTACAGTTTCCTCATCCAATTTTGCTGTCATTTCGGTTTCTATAAAACCTGGCGCGATGACGTTACTTCTAATATTTCGCGATCCCAATTCTAAAGCTACAGATTTAGAAAAACCTATAATACCTGCTTTAGAGGCAGCATAATTTGTTTGTCCTGCATTACCTTTTACACCAACTACAGAACTCATATTAATTATTGAGCCTTTTCTTTGCTTTAGCATGGTGCGTTGTACTGCTTTAGTCATATTAAATACTGACTTTAGGTTTACTTCTATCACTTTATCAAAATCTTCCTCACCCATTCGCATTAAAAGATTATCTTTCGTAATACCAGCATTATTGACTAAAATATCAATAGCACCAAATTCAGCTAAAACATCTTCAGCAAGCTTTTGGGCTTCATCAAAATTTGCTGCATTGCTTTGATAACCTTTAGCTTTAATTCCTTGGGTATTTAACTCTTTTTCTAATGCATTAGCAGCTTCAACAGAAGAGCTATATGTAAATGCTACATTTGCTCCATGTTCTGCAAATACCTCAGCTATTCCTTTGCCAATACCACGACTCGCTCCTGTAATGATTGCTGTTTTTCCTTCTAATAATTTCATATCTATATAAATCGGTTAGTTAGTATAGTTGTTGTAATCAAATATACTAATTACAAATTACGACGACATAAAAAAACCTCACAAGATTTTGTAAGGTTTTTAACAGTTTATGCTAAACAAGTTTTAGCATCTATTCTATAAAGTGACTAGCCTAAAACTTCAGCAACTTTTTTACCAATTTCAGCAGGAGAATCCACAACATGGATTCCACAAGCTTTCATAATTTTCTTTTTTGCTTGAGCTGTATCATCACTACCTCCTACGATAGCTCCAGCATGACCCATTGTACGACCAGCAGGTGCAGTTTCACCAGCAATAAAACCTACTACCGGTTTTTTACTACCACTAGCTTTATACCAATGTGCAGCATCAGCTTCTAACTGGCCTCCAATTTCACCAATCATAACAACCGCTTCAGTTTCTGGATCGTTGATTAACAATTCTACAGCTTCTTTAGTTGTTGTTCCGATAATAGGATCACCTCCAATACCTATAGCAGTAGTAATTCCTAACCCTTGCTTTACTACTTGGTCAGCAGCTTCATAAGTTAATGTACCAGACTTAGATACGATTCCTACTTTACCTGATTTGAAAACAAAACCTGGCATAATACCAACTTTAGCTTCACCTGGTGTAATAACACCTGGACAGTTAGGACCAATTAAACGACAATCTCTATTTTTAATATAATCAGCAGCTTTAATCATATCAGCAACTGGTATTCCTTCTGTAATCGTAATAATTACTTTGATACCAGCATCAGCAGCTTCCATTATAGCATCTGCAGCAAAAGCTGGTGGCACAAAAATAATAGTAGTATCAGCATCCACTTTTTCTACAGCCTCAGAAACTGTATTGAAAACTGGTCTATCTAAATGGATTTGACCACCTTTTCCTGGTGTTACACCTCCTACCACATTAGTACCATATTCAATCATTTGCTCGGCATGAAAAGTACCTTCACTACCTGTAAAACCTTGTACGATGATGTTTGAATTCTTATTAACTAAAACGCTCATTAGATATTTTTGTTTTTAAGTTTTATAATTTCGATGTGCAAAAATAAGAGTTTTGAAAATCAAATACGACCTCTTTTAAATTTTTCTTTCAGCATAAGATTTCATAGAAGCAGAGTCATTTTCATTTGCTTGGTGACTAATCTCATAACCTCTATAAAGTTTACCATCCTTCACTTCCCAAATTGTTGAAAAATGTGCTAATACAACTTCAGAATCTGGATTTTCAATAGTCTTAGCAAATAAAGTGTGTCTTGTAGAAACTGAATCTCCTGCTTCAATTAAATGTGTAAACTCAAAACGCAGATTAGTGTAAGACTTACGTGTGTCTTTGAAAAAATTGACAATGTCATTATATGTTAATAATACAAATCCTTGACTGCTTGTCCAATGAAGCTCACATTCTTCGTGAAAAAAATCAGGAATTACATTATCATCATTTGCTAAATCTGATTGATAAAAGGACGTTACTATTTCTACTGCTGACATTATAAGTTTTTAAGTTTTTCTAATATTTCAGGAATCTTTTTCACGTAAGCCATTTCTTTGAAAAAGCTTCTAGCATCTTGTGCTGGTGAGCCAAAATAGGTTTTACCACCTATCGTAGTTTTATTTATACCAGCTTGCGCATATATGACTGTGCCTTTTGTAATGGTGACATCACTTTTAATACCTACTTGTCCCCAAATTGTAACATTATCTTCAACCACAACACAACCAGCAATCCCAGTTTGGGATGCAATTAAGCATTTTTCACCTATCACTGTATCGTGGCCAATTTGAATTTGATTATCTAGTTTAGAACCTTTACCTATAGTCGTATCACCAGTCACTCCTCTATCTATAGTGCAAAGTGCCCCAATGTCAACATCATCTTTTATAATTACACGTCCACCAGACTTTAATTGATCATAACCTTCTGGCCTATTTTTATAGTAAAATGCACTTGCCCCTAAAATAGTACCAGCATGAATTGTTACATTATCTCCAATAATAGAATCATCATAAATACTCACATTAGAATGGATAACGCAATTCTTACCAATAATTACATTATTTCCTATAAAGCAATTAGGTTGAATAATAGTACCTTCTCCAATTTGGGCATCATTTGCTATAGCAGAGTTTGAAGCTTTAAAAGGTTTAAAATAATTGGTGAGTTTATTGAAGTCTCTGAATGGGTCATCTGAAATCAATAGTGCTTTCCCTTCTGGGCAATCCACTTCCTTATTGATTAAAACAATCGTTGCTGCAGATTCTAAAGCTTTATCGTAGTATTTCGGGTGATCAACAAAAACAATGTCTCCGGGTTCAACAACATGAATTTCATTCATGCCAAAAACTGGAAAATCATCAGCACCTATATATTTGGTAGAAATAAGATTTGCAATTTCTTTAAGATGATATTGTTTAGGAAATTTCATTTATTCCTTAATACGTTCTTTGTATGTTCCTTTCTCAGTTTCAACCTTAATTTTATCACCTTCATTAATGAATAAAGGCACATTTACTGAAGCTCCCGTTTCTACTGTTGCAGGCTTCGTTGCATTAGTAGCAGTATTTCCTTTTACACCTGGCTCTGTAGCAGTGACTTCTAAAATGACAGTTGCTGGCATATCAACAGACAAAGGCATATTATCTTCTGTATTGATTTGAATAGTCACTATTTCACCTTCTTTCATTAAATCTGCCCGGTCTAAAGCTGACTCTAATAAACGAATTTGCGTATAATCAGCTTCATTCATAAAATGATAAAATTCTCCATCATTATACAAGTACTGAAATTTATGCGTTTCTACTCTAATATCTTCAATTTTGTGACCAGCAGAAAACGTGTTATCCAAAACTTTACCTGTTGTAACACTTTTCATTTTTGTTCTTACAAAAGCAGGCCCTTTACCTGGTTTTACATGAAGAAACTCTATAATTTTATATATGTCATTATTGTATTTAATACATAATCCATTTCTAATATCTGATGTGCTTGCCATTATTTTGTTATTAATTTTAGTTTGATTTAAAGTAGCCTTTCATAATTCCTCTGTGTGAATTCTTAATAAATTGAAGAATTTCATCACGCTCTGGAGTAGCTTCCATTTCGGCTTCAATTAAATCTGAAGCTTGTGTATTGTTATAATTCTTTTGATATAATATGCGATATATATCTTGAATCTCTCTTATTTTTTCTGAGCTATAACCTCTTCGTCTCAATCCTACTGAATTTATACCAACGTAAGACAAAGGTTCACGAGCAGCTTTTACAAAAGGTGGTACGTCTTTACGAACTAAAGATCCTCCTGTTACAAAAGCATGATTACCAATAGAGCAAAACTGATGTACCGCTGTCATACCTGCTAAAACAACATAATCGCCTACAGTTATATGGCCCGCCAAAGTACTATTATTAGAAAAAATACAATTATTACCTACAATACAATCGTGAGCAATATGACAATAAGCCATAATAAGACAATTATCACCAATAACTGTTTTCATTTTATCCGTTGTACCACGATTTATGGTTACACATTCTCTTATGGTAACGTTATCTCCAATTTCAACTGTAGTATCTTCATCATTGTATTTTAAGTCTTGAGGTACTGCTGAAATCACTGCACCTGGAAAAATATTACAATTCTTTCCAATACGAGCTCCTTCCATAATGGTTACATTACTTCCTATCCAAGTCCCTTCTCCAATAATTACATTGTTATGAATGGTTGTAAATGGTTCTATAACGACATTTTTTGCAATCTTTGCTCCAGGATGTACGTATGCTAAGGGTTGGTTCATTTCTCTAATATTTATTATGATTGAGCGGTAGAAATGTGTTCGCTTCGAAACTTTTTCTTTTCCATTTATAATTTAAAGCCGCTCGGTTCATTTTTTGAAATTATTTTACTTTTGAAATTTGCGCCATTAATTCGGCCTCTGCACATAATTTCCCATTGGTATAAGCATAGCCCTGCATATGGCAAATTCCTCTTCTAATTGGTGTAATTAATGAGCATTTAAATATTAGTGTATCGCCAGGAACTACTTTTTGTTTGAATTTTACATTATCCATTTTCATGAAAAATGTTAAATAATTTTCTGGGTCTGGTACAGTACTTAAGACTAGAATACCGCCGGTTTGGGCCATAGCTTCAACAATCAAAACACCAGGCATTACAGGTTGACCAGGAAAATGCCCCTTAAAGAACTCTTCGTTCATTGTGACATTTTTCATTCCGATAACATGGTTATCCGTTAATTCATAAACCTTATCTAGCAATAAAAATGGTTGTCTGTGTGGCAACATATCCATAATTTGATTCACATCCATCAATGGCTCTGAATTCAAATCTACATTTGGTACATTATTTCGTCTTTCGTTTTTAATAATTTTAGACATTTTTTTTGCAAACTGAGTGTTTACAAAGTGTCCTGGCTTATTAGCAATGACTTTACCTTTAATACGTGTGCCTATTAATGCTAGGTCACCAACTACGTCCAATAATTTATGACGTGCAGCTTCGTTAGGATGATGCAACGTAAGATTATCTAAAATGCCATTAGGTTTTACAGCGATTTTTTCTTTATTAAAAGCAATGCTAAGCTTATCCATAGTTTCTGGAGATAATTCTTTATCAACATAAACAATGGCATTATTTAAATCACCACCTTTAATCAAACCATTCTCGAGAAGCATTTCTATTTCATGCAAGAAACTAAAGGTTCTTGCATTTGCAATTTCAGCTTTAAAATCAGATACATCACTGAGTGTTGCATTTTGTGTACCTAAAACTTTTGTACCAAAATCTACCATAGTTGTAACTTGGTATGAGTTTGAAGGCATTAATATAATCTCACTTCCTGTTTCCTCGTCTGCGTATGAAACAACTTGAGTTACTTCATATTCTTCTCTAAAGGCATCTTGTTCTACCACACCTGCTTCCTCTAAAGCTTCGACAAAGAATTTTGATGATCCATCCATTATTGGTGGCTCTGAAGCATTGAGTTCTATTACCGCATTATCGATATCTAAACCAACCAAAGCTGCTAAAACGTGCTCACATGTTTGGATAGTAACACCATTTCGCTCTAAGCAGGTACCACGTTGTGTATTAGTAACGTAATTTGCATCAGCTTCAATCCTTGGACTACCCTCTAAATCTATACGCTCAAATAGAAAACCTGTATTTTCTGCTCCTGGTTTAAAGACTAATTTAACATCTGCTCCTGTATGAAGTCCTACACCATTTAGTGCTACTTCTTTTTCAATGGTCTTCTGTTTTATTTCAGTTTTAATTATTGCCATCTACTTTTTTTTCTAGTTCATTTATAGTTTTTGCAAGTTTTGGTAAGTTCTTGAAATAAACATAAGATTTATTCCAATCAGAATATCCAAAAGATGGTGAGCCTTGCAAGACTTCGTTATCCTTTACATTTCTACCAATACCAGATTGTGCTTGTACTTTTACATTATTACCAATAATTAAATGACCAACAATGCCGACTTGCCCGCCAATTTGGCAATTTTCACCAATCTTGGTTGAACCTGCAACTCCCGATTGTGCTGCAATTACAGTATTCTTACCAATCTCAACATTATGCGCTATCTGTATTTGATTATCTAGTTTCACCCCAGTTCTAATAATTGTAGAACCCATAGTTGCTCTATCTATTGTAGTGCCTGCACCAACATCTACATAATCTTCTAAAATTACATTTCCAATTTGAGGTATTTTAGAATATCCACCATCTTTACTAGGTGCAAATCCGAAACCATCAGCTCCAATAATTGCTCCTGAGTTTATAACACAATTATTTCCTATTACACAATCAGGATAAACTTTTCCACCTGAAAATATTATTGTGTTATCTCCAAGTTTTACATTATCTCCAACATAAGCATTAGGAAAAATCTTTACATTTTCACCAATTTCAACATTGTTACCAATATATGCGAAAGCACCAACATAAATATTATCTGGTATTTTTGTTGTTTCAGAAATAAAACAAGGTTGCTCTATTCCAGATTTATTTAATTTAATTTGATTGTAATATTCTAAAAGTTTTGAAAAGCCTTCATAAGCATCTTCAACCTTTATAAGTGTTGTAGATATGGGTTTTTCTGGTTCAAAATCCGAATTTACAATAGTCACTGATGCTTCAGTTTTGTATATATAAGGAGTATACTTCAAGTTAGAAAGAAACGTAAGAGAACCTTGAGTACCTTCCTCAATTTTGGACAACTTAAAAACTTCAATATTTGGGTCACCAACGACTATTCCTCCTAAAATACCTGCGATCTGTTCTGCTGTAAATTTCAATTACTTAATTTTAATATGTCTGTTGGCTTCCGCAAAAATAGAAAAAATGTATCACATTTTGTTTTTAGGATAGCACATATAATATTTAGTTACAGGTTTGCTTAGACCTTTTAGGTCTAATTGGTCTATTACTTTAGCTATATCCTTTATTTTACCTGACTTTAAAAGTATACTAATTTGCTGTTTTTTATTTTCATATGCTTGATTGCTAATCTTTCCTTTAAAGACAAAATAATCTGCTTCAGTTTTAGAAATCTTATATTTATCCATAATTAAATTAGAATGTGCAATCAGCTCTGAAGACAGAATCGGTTTTTTCTTCAACTTAATTTTTAATAAATCTCTGTTTACAATCATTTCACAAAGATTACTTAGCACAAAATCATTATGATTTTGCCAATCTTTCATCGCTGAAACAATATCATAATCATCGAGCTGAGCAAAAATGCCTAACGTTTTATCGTTAAAATGATCTCCATTTATTTCAGAATTCAAAAAGTATAATAAGGCCTTACTACAATTCAATTCGACACCAGAACTGACAAGTTCCTTCGCTCTTTTTAAAATACGAGTTAGCAATTGCTCAGCAACTAAACCTGTTTTATGTAAATAGACTTGCCAATACATAAAGCGTCTTGCCACCAAAAATTTTTCAATACTATATATACCTTTCTCTTCTATAACTAAGTGGCCGTTAACGACATTTAGCATGGTAATTAAACGCTCACTATTAATATTACCTTCAGCTACACCTGTATAAAAACTATCGCGTTTTAAATAATCTGCCCTATCCATATCTAACTGGCTAGAAATTAACTCGCACATAAACTTGCGAGGGTATACCCCTTTGAAAATAGAAATGGCTAACGTTAAACTTCCGTTAAACTCTGCATTGAGCTCTTCCATAAAACGAAGCGAAATCTCTTCGTGTGAAATGTCATTTACAATGCTATGTTCCATGGCATGTGAAAATGGACCATGTCCAATATCGTGCAATAAAATAGCAATTAACAATCCATTTTCTTCATCATTAGAAATTGCAACTCCCTTAAAACGAAGTACATTGATAGCTTTTTGCATTAAATGCATACTACCAAGTGCATGATGAAAACGTGTATGATGTGCTCCTGGATAAACCAAATATGATAATCCCATTTGGCTAATTCGACGCAATCTCTGAAAATATTTATGCTCAATTATATCAAAAATTAACGAATTCGGAATAGTAATAAATCCGTAAATTGGATCGTTAAATATCTTAAGCTTATTATTTGTAGGCAAAACTTTTAAATTCATTAATTAGAAAACAAATATACCATAACATGATAAATATTCTCTGGGTTGACGACGAAATCGATTTACTAAAGCCACATATCCTATTTTTAGAACAAAAACAATATGAAGTTACAACTTGCCAAAGTGGTACTGAAGCCTTAGAGATTATTAATGATACTAACTTTGATATTGTTTTCTTAGATGAAAATATGCCTGGACTTACAGGTCTAGAAACACTGAACGAAATTAAAGAGAGACGTGCTAACTTACCAGTGGTAATGATTACCAAAAGTGAAGAGGAATATATCATGGAAGAAGCTATTGGCAATAAAATTGCTGATTACTTAATTAAACCTGTAAACCCAAACCAAATTTTGTTGAGTTTGAAGAAGAATTTGGACCATTCGCGATTAATTTCTGAAAAAACCACTTCTAATTACCAGCAAGAATTCAGAAAAATTGCGATGGACTTATCTATGGTAAATTCTTATGAAGAATGGATAGATCTTTACCAAAAACTCATTTATTGGGAGCTACAGCTTGAAGATATTGAAGATGCTGGGATGACTGATATTTTAGAATCCCAAAAAACGGAAGCTAATATGCAGTTTGGTAAGTTTATTGAAAAAAATTATGAGGATTGGTTTCAACCAAATACTGATACACCAATAATGTCGCACACCCTTTTTAAGGAAAAGGTAGTGCCGGAATTAAGTGATAAGCAACCTACACTTTTAATTGTTATCGATAATTTAAGATATGATCAGTGGAAAGCTTTTGAACCCATTGTAAATAATTATTACAAGAAAGCTTCAGAATTATCATTCTACAGTATTTTACCAACGGCTACACAATATGCAAGAAATGCAATTTTCTCAGGATTGATGCCTGCAGATATGGAAAAATTATTTCCACAATACTGGAAAAATGACACTGATGAAGGTGGAAAAAATATGCATGAAGGTGATTTTTTAAGAGAACAATTAAAGCGCTTGGGATTATCACACATTAAGCACGAGTATCATAAAATAACAAATCTAAGAGCTGGTAAAAAACTCGTTGAAAACTTTAGATCTTTAAAAGATAATGATCTTAATGTTGTGGTTTATAATTTTGTGGACATGCTTTCTCATTCTAAAACAGAAATGGAAGTTGTAAAAGAATTAGCTTCTAACGACAAAGCCTATAGATCGCTTACAGTAAGTTGGTTTAAGAATTCTCCTTTATTAGAAATGATTCAATTGTCTCAACAACTTGGTTTTAAATTAATATTAACCACAGACCATGGCACTATAAACGTAAAAGCACCTTCTAAAGTTATTGGAGATAGAGATACCAGTTTAAATTTGCGCTACAAAACAGGTCGCAGTCTCACTTACCAAGACAAAGATGTGTTGGCTGTTAAAGATCCTAAATCGGTGCACTTGCCATCTTTGTCTATGAGCAGCTCATTTATTTTTGCCAAAGGTGATCTATTTTTAGCCTATCCAAACAACTTTAACCACTATGTAAGCTATTACAGAAATACCTATCAACATGGTGGAGTTTCTTTAGAGGAAATGATTATTCCTTTTGTGGTTTTAGACCCAAAATAGAAGTAAAAATCATCTGTAAGAAAATCCGTAAAAAGCAGAAAAAGCCGATGAAATACACTTTTCTCTAGGATATCTCAACTTTTATTCCTAACATTGTAGCCTTGAACCGCTTATATTAATTAGTGAAAGTTATTGAGTTTACATACCACTTAAAAGATATTGATGCCATTGCAGCAAGTGTTTTAGAACATTTAGAGTCTAAAACTATCTTGTTTAATGGTGCTATGGGAGCAGGTAAAACCACATTTATTAATGCGCTTTTAAAAGCCATGCAAAGTAATGAGGTTGCAACAAGCCCAACCTTCTCAATTGTAAACGAATACACGATTCCAGGCGATAAAGTCTATCATTTTGACTTTTATAGAGTAGAATCTTTGGATGAAGCTTATAATTTTGGAATTGAAGACTATTTTAATAGTAATCATTGGTTATTTTTAGAATGGCCAGAACGTATAGAAGCTTTATTACCAGAAGATGCGCAAAGCATTACTATTACTGACTTAGACGAAAATATAAGATCCCTCAAATTAACTATAGAAACTAAACATTTAACCGAAAAGATAGCGATGACAGAAGTAAAATTTTAGAAAAAATTTTAATACTATTCCTACAAGATAACGTACTGGTTACGGAAAAACCGTAACGGTTGCCTCAAAATTTCTTGGATTTTAACTAATTTTCATTTGTAAACACCTATAAATGCTGTTACTTTTGATGTAATTAATTAATTAATCCCTTAAATTATGAAAACTAAAAAGAACCTAGTACTTGCAATTGCGATCTTTGGTGGAATGTTATTTACTGTACAAGCGGCTAACATTATTGATCTAGATGGACAGACTACTACACAGATTGACAAAAAGCAAAAAATCAAAATCCCAAGAGGTAATTAGAAAAAGATTTTTTCAAGGAACAGTTATAGCCATAAGTATGGCAATAGTTCCTTATTTATTTTCTCTATATGAAAGTGTTCCTGATACAGCTGTTTGGGACACTTTTTTGTTTACATACGAGAGTAAACAATGGGAAAATGTACAACTATTAGTGTGGATATTTACTGGAAAGGCTATACCTCTTCTTTTATTGTTATTTTGGTTTTTTACATGTCGCCATTGGTGGTATCATGCGATACTAGTTCCAATAATTATGTACGCAATACAAATATTCTCACTCTTTAATGAAGATCAGGCTAAATATGACGAATATCAATTCTTATATATGTTACCTGTGATGGCTATAATTATTCCTTCAATTTATTTGATTAGAGCGAAAGCCTTCAATAAAATTAATAATGCTGATAAGACCATGGAAGAACTCGAGGAAGAGTTTATGATAAAACCTAAAACTATTTGGGGTAAGGTTAAGCAGTATTTTTAAAATTTAATTCTACACATTTAAGATATTATTCGTAATTTAAAGCTAGATTAATTTTAGCACTATTTATAACGTTTCATTATATTGCAGTGACTATAAAAATCAGCCAATTTTAATGAGTAAATCTTTATCACCATTTACCAAAGCCCAACTATTACCGCAAGAAGAGACTTTAGAAATTTTTAAGCAAAAAGGAGAACTGTTTATAGGTATTCCCAAGGAAACCCATTTCCAGGAAAAACGTGTGTGTTTGACGCCAGACGCAGTCTCAGCACTAACAGCCAATGGTCATCGTGTACTATTAGAGTCAGGTGCTGGTAATGGTGCCAATTTTAAGGACAAGGATTATAGCGAAGCTGGTGCTGAAGTGACTAAGGATACAGCTAAAGTGTACTCCTGCCCTATTATTCTTAAAGTAGAACCACCTTCTTTAGATGAGATTGATCTTATCAATCCTCAAACGCTTTTAATTTCTGCATTACAAATAAAGACACAAGAAAAATCCTATTTTGAAGCTTTAGCAAAAAAACGGATTACAGCTTTAGCTTTTGAGTATATCAAAGATGAAGATGGTTCGTATCCTGCCGTAAGTTCTTTAAGTGAAATTGCAGGAACTGCCTCCATATTAATTGCGTCAGAGTTACTTTCTAATGTCAATGGTGGTAATGGTTTAATGCTAGGTAATATTAATGGTGTTCCTCCAACCGAAGTTATTATTTTAGGTGCTGGTACTGTTGGTGAATTTGCTGCACGTTCAGCGATAGGTTTAGGTGCTAACATTAAGGTATTTGATAGCTCTATTACTAAATTACGACGTCTTCAGAATAATTTGGGTCGTACAATTTACACATCTACAATGCAACCTAAAAATCTTTTAAAGGCGTTAAAGCGATGTGATGTTGCCATTGGAGCTGTAAGAGGTAACAATCGTGCTCCTGTTGTGGTTACAGAAAGTATGTTAAGTCATATGAAATCTGGTGCCGTAGTTATAGATGTAAGTATTGATATGGGAGGTTGTTTTGAAACAAGTGAGGTCACTACACACGATAATCCTACATTTGAGCATCATGGAGTCATTCATTATTGCGTACCCAATATTCCTGCACGTTATTCTAGATCTGCTTCAGTTTCTATCAGTAACATTTTTACTCCTTACTTATTAGAAATCGGTGAACATGGTGGTATAGAAAATGCCCTTCGTTTTGATAGAGGATTAAAAAATGGGTTGTATTTTTACCACGGCATTTTAACCAATAAATCTGTTGCAGAATGGTTTGGTTTAGATTATAATGATGCCAACTTATTAATTTTCTAAAACAATTCCATGAAATTTGTTCATCGATTAGGCTATTACCTTGGTGGTTTTGCCATTGGTCTTATTATTCTTATGTTTTTTTTAAACGGTAAAGATGCCTCTTGTGATTACGGGCCAAACGCAAGAACTGTAAAAAACATCAGTTCTAAGCCCATATTCTATTCTGATAAGGCTTCGGTTTTTATAACAAATTACGATTTAGATTCTACAACCGTTAAAAACTTAGTCAAATTTGGAAGTGTAGATTTTTCTGAAAGTAATATAGAATTAGATTCTTGTAAAGTCTATAAGATTGAGAACAGTTATAAAGAACGAGATATTGAGTTGAAAATTAAAAATTGTGATTCTATAGCGACGCTCCTCGATATAAATTATACAAACATCTAATTTATTGAAATTGATTGGTGTATAATTTAATGGTTTCATTCAAAATTATAATATTTGACTCCATTTCTAAAACATAAACAAACACAGCATGAAAGTATTAGTTACAGGTGCAGCAGGTTTTATTGGGTTTTATGTCTCTAAAGTATTAACTAAAAAGGGCTATAAAGTAGTTGGATTAGATAACATCAATGATTATTATGATGTTAACTTAAAATTTGCAAGGCTTAATGAATTGGGTATAACCAAAAATGAAGCCTCAGAATTTAATAAGCTTTGCAAGAGTAAAACAAATGATTTCTCTTTTGTAAGAATGAATCTTGAGAATCGAGATGAACTTCCTAAATTATTCCAAAGTGAAAAGTTTGATATTGTTTGTAACCTAGCAGCTCAAGCTGGTGTGAGATATAGTCTAGAAAATCCTGAAACATATGTAGATTCTAATTTAGTTGGATTTCTAAATATTTTAGAGTGCTGTAGACATAACGATATAAAGCATTTGGTATATGCAAGTAGTTCTAGCGTTTATGGAATGAATAAGAAGATTCCTTTCTCAACAGATGATAATGTAGATCATCCTATTAGCTTATATGCAGCCACTAAAAAGAGTAACGAGCTTATGGCTCATACTTACAGCCATTTGTTTAAAGTGCCAACAACAGGTTTAAGGTTCTTCACAGTTTACGGACCTTGGGGAAGACCAGATATGGCTATGTTTTTATTTACAGATGCCATTGTTAATGATAGAGCAATTAAGGTGTTTAACCATGGTAAGATGGAACGTGATTTTACCTATATTGATGATATAGTCGAAGGAGTGGTTAGAATTATTGAAAAGCCAACAGAAAAAAGAGTTGAAGCTAATGACTATTATAAAGTATACAATATTGGTAACAATGACTCCGTAAAGCTTTTAGACTTTATAAAAGAGATAGAATTCAATTTAGATAAAGTGGCAAAAAAAGATATGTTGCCAATGCAACCTGGTGACGTAGAACGTACTTGGGCAGATGTTGATGAGCTAATTAAAGATTATAGCTATAGTCCTAATACCTCTATTAAAGAAGGTGTTAAGTCATTTATAGATTGGTTTAAAGCGTATTACAAATAATAAAATATATAAGATAGGGTTAGTTTTCTTTAGCTGAAAATGAAACTTATCGTAAAAAGTGGTCGTTTATATATATTATTGTCTTAATAAAATTATTTATTTCAAATTTGTTCGCATTTAATAAATTTTACTCAAATCTAAATAAACTTAAAAAATGAAAATTACAAAAATTTGTTGCATTGGTGCTGGTTATGTTGGAGGCCCAACAATGGCAGTTATTGCAAAAAAGAATCCAAATATAAAAGTCACTATTGTTGATATAAATAAAGAGCGCATCGCGGCTTGGAATGACAAAGATGTTTCTAAATTACCAATCTACGAACCAGGTCTGGCAGAAATAGTCGAAGAAACCAGAGGAAAAAACTTATTCTTTTCTACTGAAATTGACAAGGCTATTGAGGAATCTGAAATGATTTTCATATCTGTAAATACTCCTACCAAAACCTATGGAAAAGGAAAAGGTATGGCGGCCGATTTAAAATACGTTGAGCTATGTGCTAGAAATATTGCAGACGTAGCAACAACAGATAAGATAGTAGTTGAAAAATCTACTTTACCAGTTAGAACAGCACAAGCTATAAAGAGTATTTTACACAATACCGGAAGTGAGGTAAATTTCCAGATTTTATCTAACCCAGAATTTTTAGCTGAAGGTACAGCAATTCAAGATTTATTAAACCCAGATCGTGTTTTAATTGGTGGCGAATCTGAAGAAGCAATAGAAAGCCTTGCTAATATTTACGGAAGCTGGGTGCCACAAGAACAGATTTTGAGAACTAATGTATGGTCTTCAGAATTATCAAAGCTTACAGCTAACGCTTTCTTAGCGCAGCGAATTTCTTCTATAAATGCTATCTCAGAATTGTGTGAGCATACTGAAGCAAATGTAAATGAAGTTGCTAAAGCGATAGGAATGGATTCTAGAATTGGGCCTAAGTTCTTAAATGCTTCAATTGGTTTTGGTGGATCTTGTTTTCAAAAAGATATATTAAATCTCGTATATATTGCTAGAAGCTATAACCTTAATGCTGTAGCGGATTATTGGGAGCAAGTTATAATTTTAAACGATCATCAAAAACGTAGATTTTCTGATAAATTAATAAGTACATTATACAATACTGTTTCTGGAAAGAAAATTGCCATGCTTGGTTGGGCATTCAAAAAAGACACCAATGATACAAGAGAATCAGCGGCAATTTATGTTGCAGATCACTTATTGAATGAACAAGCGAACATTGCTGTTTATGATCCAAAAGTGAACAGCAAAAAAGTACAGGCTGATCTTAATTATTTAAACACAAGGTCTGAAGAAGAAAACAATGAATTGGTAAAATCTTATAGTGATCCTTACGAAATTTCAAAAGACGCTCATGCTATTGCAATTATGACAGAATGGGATGAATTTAAAACTTATGATTGGAAAAAGATATATAATCAAATGAAAAAACCAGCTTTTATTTTTGATGGTAGAAATATTCTTGACAAAGCCGAAATGACTAAAATTGGATTTGAATATTCTTCAATAGGTCAATAATTTTCATCAAAAATTTTAATTTTTTTAATAAAAAATGGCACTATAAATTAAAATTTATAGTGCCATTTTTGTTTGCTGAGCAAGACTTAATTGACAATTAACTTTTTAGTTACTTCTCGCTTTATATCTATTAATTTCACGAAATACACTCCGTTTTGAAGTGAACTAATATCTATTTGTCTGGTTGCACTTGGGCTTTCGTCTATATTTTCAATTTTAGTAGTTTTAATTAACTTTCCTGTAAAGTCATAAATATGTACCGCTGAGATTATTAAAGCACCACCCGATAATTTTACATTTAAAACATCATTAGCTGGATTTGGAAATATGTCAAAAGAAAAATCTGAATCACTATCAATAGGTATTCCTTCCTCTACACAACTCGCATCAACATCTACTGTTACACTAGCTTCGTCGAAATCTAGCGCATTAAAAACAGTAACTGTATAATTAGTAGTTATACTTGGAGAAACCTCTATAGTTTGCGTCGTTTCACCTGTATTCCATACATAATCATCGCCACCAGTTGCCGTTAGCACGGCTGTTTCATCCATACATATAGTTACATCATCTCCAGCATTCGCAACTACAGGTTCTAATACATTTACGGTTACTTGTTTTTCGTCATAACAATTACCAATGTAGCCTTTCACTTCATATGTGGTAGTTACCGAGGGGCTAACTGCTATATTAGGTTGTGTAGCACCATTATTCCATTCGTATGTGTCCGCACCGGATGCTGAGAGCGTAATAAAATCCCCATTTAATATTTCAACACTATCACCATTAGCTATGACTACTTCTGGACTAGGATCTACATAAACTGTAACATCATCAGTATCTTGTTGATCTCCTAAAGTTACCGTAACCGAATAAGTAGAGGTAGATGATGGACTCACTACTATACTCTGGCTTGTTTCACCGGTACTCCATAAATAGCTATCCCCTTGATTTGCAGTTAATACAACTTCATATATTTCATTATCACAAACACTCTCATCCTCTCCAGCCGAGGCTTCAAATACATCTTGAACAAAAACAGTGACCTGAGCATCACCTGTACAGGATTCTCTTATTCCCATAACTATGTAAGTCGTTGTTTGTGTAGGACTTACAGTAATAGCACTTGTAGTTTGGCCAGTATTCCATTGGTAGTTCTCAGCACCAGCTGCAACTAGAGTAATACTTTCACCCTCAAGAATTGTAACATTATCACTTACTGTTACATTTGGTAATTCATTGACTGTAATTGTAACACTATCTGAATCAGAATTACCATAACCGTCAGTTACTGTAACTGTGTAAGTTGTTGTAGCTGTTGGTGTAAATGTTGGTGTAGCACCAGTGTCACCTGTATTCCAAGTGTAAGTAACACCACCAGAAGCTTCTAAAGTTATACTCTCACCACTGCATATTGCAACATCATCACCAGCATCTGCTTCAAAATCTGGTATTACAGTCACAATAACCTCTGCATCACTTTGACAGCCATTCGTTATAAAACCAGTAACAGTATAAGTTGTACTCAAATTTGGATTAACTATGATAGAACTTGTAGTTTCACCAGTATTCCACAAATAAGATTCTGCTCCATTTGCAATCAAAGTTGTACTCTCACCTTCATTTATTACAATATTATCACTTACGGTTACATTTGGTAATTCATTGACTGTAATTGTAACACTATCTGAATCTGAATTTCCGTAACTGTCGGTTACTATAACTGTATAGGTTGTTGTAGCTGTTGGTGTAAATGTTGGAGTGGCACTAGTGTCACCTGTGTTCCAAGCATAAGTTCCACCACCAGAAGCATTTAGTGTTACACTTTCTCCACTACATATTGTAACATCATTACCAGCATCAGCAATTACTTGTGGTATTACAGTTACAGTTACTTCTGCTTCGCTTTGACAGCCATTTACTGAACTACCTGAAACACTAAAAGTAGTAGTCTCTGTTGGTGATACTATAATAGAACTTGTAGTTTCACCAGTATTCCACAAATAGGAGTCTGCTCCATTAGCAATTAATGTTGTAGTATCGCCTTCATATATTATAATATTATCACTTACTGTTAAATCGGGTATATCATTTACAGTTACTATGACACTATCAGAATCAGAATTTCCGTATTCATCGGATACTGTAACAGTGTAAGTAGTCGTAACATTTGGACTAAAAGTTGGTGATGCACCAGTATCACCTGTATTCCAAGCATAGGTTCCACCACCAGAGGCATTTAATGTTACACTATCTCCGCTACATATAGAAATATCATTACCAGCATCAGCAATTACTTGTGGAATTACAGTGACTGTAACTTGAGCTGTGCTTTGACATCCATTATTTAAAAAGGCAGTAACAGAATAAGTAGTTGTTTCTGTTGGACTTACTTCTATTGTATTTATAGTTTCTCCAGTATCCCAAACATATGAATCTCCACCAGAGACATCCAAGGTAACAGAATTACCTGTTATTAGAACAATGTCATCGCTGATACTTATTTCTGGTGATGGCAATACCGTTACAATCACTTCGTCAGTATCAGAACAGTTATTAGAAAATACTTCGACAGTATATATTGCATCGGTATTTGGATTTACTGTTATAGTTGAAGTAGTCTCCCCTGTACTCCATAAGTAAGAATCGCCACCTTCTGCAGTTAAAGTTGCCGTTTCTCCATTACAAATTACTTGATCTTCACTTGCAGTAGCAGTTGGCACAGGATTTACAGTTACAGTTACATCATCAGAATCGGAATTTCCGTAGCCGTCTGTTACAGTAACTGTATAAGTTGTAGTTTCTGTAGGACTAACAATTGGTGATGCACCAACGGCTCCTGTATTCCAATCATATGTTATTCCACCTGAAGCATTTAAAGATATACTTTCACCTAAACAGATTGAAACATCATCACCAGCATTGGCATTTAATACTTCTACTACAGTTACTAAAACGTCAAAAGTACTTTGACAGCCATTTTGAAAAAAGGCGGTTACTGTATATGTAGTTGTTATATCTGGACTTACAGTTATTGAATCAGTGGTTTCTCCTGTGCTCCAAGAATAAGAATCTCCACCACTAATAGTAAGTGTTGTTGAGTTACCTATCATAACAAAAACCTCTTCATCAACTGTAATATCTGGTATTTCATTTACTATAATTGTAACAGTATCTGTATCCGTATAGCCATAATCATCTTCTGCAGTCACTGTATAAGTAGTTGTTACTGTTGGGTTAACTATAAGTTCAGAACCTGTGTCACCAGTATCCCATATATAAGTTACACCACCAGATGCTATTAAGGTAACGGTATCACCACTACAGATTGTAACATCTTCACCAGCATCAGCAATTATTTCTGGTATTACAGTTACCACAACTTCTGCATAACCCGAACAACCATTAAGACCGAGAGAACTCACTGAATATGTTGTTGTTACCATAGGGCTTACTGTTATAGATTCAGTAGTTTCACCAGTACTCCATTCGTAATTATCACCTCCAGTAGCAGTAAGTATAGTTGAGTCACCTTCTACTATTACAATATCTTCAGTTATAGTAATTTCTGGTGCATTGTTTACAAAAATTGTAACGTCATCTGTATTTGAGCAGCTATTAGAAATAACTTCAACAGAATATGCAGTTTCTACGTCCGGACTTACAACTATCGATTCTGTTGTCTCACCTGTATTCCACAGATAAGAGTCTCCACCCGAAGCAACTAAAGTAATAGATTCACCTTCGCAAATAGTTTGATCTTCACCTGCATTTGCTTCAGGTAAAGGATTTACCTCTACTATAACACTTGATTCTTCAGATTGTTCAAAATCATCAGTTACGGTAACCGTATATGTCGTTGTAATATCTGGAGTTACTTCTATACTTGCAGTTGTTTCGCCAGTGCTCCAAACATAATTTGTTCCACCACTTGCTGTAAGTGTGGTGCTTTCACCTTCACAAATCTGTTGGTTATCACCTGCGCTTGCCTGAAGCGCTTCAGGAAAAACCGTTATTTGGGAGGTGGCTTCAAAAGTATCACCATTAGAGTCAGTAATTGTAAAAGTTATAGTAACTGTTGCCTGAAAAGGGCTTTCAGTATTTGTTGATATAGCAGTAACGACACCATTTTCATCTACAGTAGCAATGGATTCATCACTTGAGATCCACTGACCAATATTGTTTACTTGGACACCATCAGTATCTTCTGGATATGCATACATTGTAGCTGTTAAAGAGATTGAATCTGAAACTCGTAATTCTGAAACAATATCTGGAGTTACAGCCAAACTATCTATAACTATTGGTGCAGCTGCTTCATCAACTCCATTTAAATATTCTTCTAACCAAGTATAACCACTTGGTGAAATATCGTTGTGATCTTGTCCAGGAGGTACATTTTCATCAAACCAAATTTCTGGTATGTGTTCGTTCTTAGATGCATTATAAAAGTTTGCTGGTCTGATATTAATTGGCTCACCAGTGATAGACGCCAAAAAATTAGCGTAAGGTTGTTCATCTATAGCTGTGTGCCTGTTATTAGTTCCACCACTATTATTATAAGGTTCAGGCGTATCATTAACAGTGTTAGTTACATATCTTGTATCTTGTGGATCTCTATAAATACTAAAGCTACCATCGGCATTTAAGAATTTATAGGCACCAGCATCTTGAGGAACAATAGTAGAAGCTTCAACAGCTGTCATTGCAGGAGCAGGTCTCCCTACAATAGGAAACTGTGTCTCAGTGAAAAAACTAGGGTCTAATCTTTCTGTTTGACCACTGTATGCATGTTCCATCCACAAATATTGGTTATCGGCAGTAGTATCTGTAAATAAATCTTGAACAACATTTCTTTTACTCCAAATTAAGAAAGGAACAGAAGGATTGTTATTAGTACCTCCATTAACTTCCCATCTTGGAGGTGAACCAGCAGTAAGTGATGTTCTATTGCCTAAAAAATAATAATTATCAAAATGATTTACTCTTGCACCATTAACTACAGTAGATAGCCTGTAAAGCCAATTATATACAACGTTGTTATATATATCTGTGCCTTGACTAGCTGTATTAGGTGTTCTGTGTGATATATTATAGAAAAAGTTATTTCTGAAGGTATTGTTGTATGTGTATCCTGTTTGCCCTGGATCGGTATCACCAAACAAAGCACCAGTTTTACATTCAGCTATTAATCCATTTTGAAAGGTTATGTTATGGGTGTTTAAGCCTCTTACAGTAAACCCTTGTAGACCTGCGTAACTAATAGACATATGGTCAAAAATATGATTACGAGAATATCTTTCTTGAATCGCTGAACTTGGATATACTGTAAAAGCTGTATTTCCATAAAACTGCATTCTAACCCGAATATATCTCATAATGATATTTTCTGCAATTTTGATTTGAAATTGTACATTTCCTGATCCCGTAATCGTTATACCACCTTCTGGTGCTGTTTGTCCTGCTATTGTTAAATTACTTTGATTTATATATAGATTACTTTGTATGTTAATAATACCACTTACATCAAAAACGATCATTCTATTAGATTGACTGACAGCATCTCTGAAAGAACCGGGTCCACTATCATTTAAATTTGTAACATGGTAAACCTCTTGACCTCTTCCGCCAGTAGCATAAGCACCAGCACCATAAGCACTAGGGAAAGCTGGTAACTGATCTACTTGTGCCTCTGAATTAAACGATATTAATATGAAAAAAGATAAAAATGGGTATAGGTAACAAAGGAAATTTGTAGGTAGTTTTGGGGACTTCATAAATAGGTATTTAATATATAATGCTAAACTAGGGTTACGCAATCTAAAAAAATAAAATCTACATTATTGCTTAAACGCTTATAAATTCGACAAAACGCATAATAATGTAAGAATTTTAATTTACAAATTGTAATTAAATGTGTTTTCGTCTATATACGGTCAAATAAATACGTTTAGATGTTATAATTACAAAGTTTAACAGTTTGGAGAATTAACTGACCATCGCAATCAAATTTTAAGTCAGATTATTAAAATAAATTCTCTCGTATGAATCATTTATAATCATTCCTATAAAGATCAATTCTTAAGTAATAACTGGGCATTGTGTTAACACATGTAATACTCTTTGACAAGGAATTTGCCCTTTCCTAGAATAAATTGGTCTACAAATAATTTTATGTCTAGCATTGTATCGTTCTAGAAATTAAATAAGAACAAACAAGTTGAGAAATATATGTATAAAATGAAGACCTTATAGACTCGACAATTTGAAATAATTGCTCTCAAAAACAGATTAGATGATTATTAATAATTAACTATAGTCTGTTTTTTTTAAAACCTGACGATATTAAAATAAAAATGTGTTTTTTTACTAAAATTTTAAAATAATGTGTGGTATCTATTTAACCAACATACCTTACGAAGAAGGTATTATAAAAGAAAAATTAAAATCAATTTCTTTTAGAGGACCTGACTATACTGGGATAAAAAAAGTAAATGATCTTACCTTTGGACACCTTCGTCTATCTATTTTAGATTTAGATCCTAGATCTAATCAGCCGATGGTTTATGAAAGTCTAACTTTAGTTTTTAATGGAGAGATCTATAACTACAAAACTGTAAAAAAAGAACTTATAGATTTAGGCTATACATTTAAAACTGAAAGTGATACTGAAGTACTATTAATAGGTTATAAACATTGGGGTAAGTCTCTTTTAGATAAAATTAATGGCATGTTTGCATTTAGCATTTATGATGCTACAACTAATAAATTGTTTTCTGCAAGAGATAGAATAGGTGTTAAACCTTTCTATTATTATTGGCATAATGGTCGGTTAGAAATTTGCAGTCAAATAAGACCTTTATTGGAAGGTAAATCCATAAACGAGGAAGCAATATCTATTTATTTAGATACTGATTACATCCCAAGCCCATATACTATTGCAGAAAATGTTTTTAAACTTCAGTCGGGAAACTATATGGAGATTGATTTAAATACTAATCAATTAACAATTGAAGAATATTGGAATTTACAAGATGTAAAAATTAGAGATATTACTTATGAGGATGCAAAAAACGAACTTCATGAATTATTAAAAGATGCAGTAAAAATTAGACTACAATCTGATGTTCCTATTGGTTCTTTTTTATCCGGTGGAATAGACTCTTCACTTGTATCTAGTATCGCATCAAAAGTTTCACCTACTCAAATAAATACGTTCTCTATAGGTTTTGATGACCCAAACTATGACGAAAGTAAGATTGCAGAACAATATGCAGAAATCATTGATTCTAACCATACCACAACGATATGTGGACCTAATGATATTTTGGAATTAATACCAAAACTCACAGAGGTATATGATGAGCCTTTTGCTGATAGCTCTGCTCTACCTTCTTTGTTATTGAATAAAATAACGAAGCAATACGTTACTGTTGCACTTTCAGGAGATGGTGGTGATGAAAGTTTTATTGGCTACCCTTATTTTGATTCTTTAATCAGGAATAAATTTATCATAGACATTCCTTATTGGATTAGAAAAATTTTAGCAAACCCTAAATTATTGAAGATTTTTGGAATTAACTCACATAGAGTGAGAAATGCCTTAAAAACTAAAACAAGAAATGACTTTATAGAAAATATTTATACTAGAAAAGGATTTTTGTTGAAAGAAAAGAGGCAAGATTGGATGAAACACTACCAAGGCTATAAGAAATGGTCTAATATCTTTTTACAAAAAGCAGCAGATTTAAATATAAAATTGTGGTTAGAAAATAACAGTAATGTTAAAGTCGATCGTGCAAGTATGGCCTACTCTGTTGAGGTAAGAAGTCCTTTTTTAGATTACAGAGTTGTAGAATATGCCAGGACACTCCCAATGCATTTTAGATATGAAAAAGGTAGGCAGAAAAAAATATTGAGAGATATATTAAAAGAATATATTCCTGAAGAGGTATTTAATCAGCCAAAGCAAGGGTTTTCAGCTCCTATAAGAAAATGGATGCGTAAAGAGTTAAGAGAAGAATTTGATGCTGCACTTAATGATGAGTTTTTAAATAGAGTTCCAAATCTTAACGTTAAAAAATTTAAGCGTATATATATAGATCATATGAACGGAAAAGAAGATCATTCCGTATATATTTGGAAACTATTTGTATTGAGTAAATGGTATAAAGAATTCAACTTCTAGAAGATTAAAGTACTAGTAATAATGTTTTAACAAAAGATAAAGTGACATACGTTATTAACTAGTCTTATGAATATTACAATAAAACAGTGAACTATTTTGACGATAATTTTGGCTTGTTTTTCGTTGTAAGTGAACTTTGTCGTAAAAAACGAGTAGTTGATATAATAATTTACATCATTTAGATTATTTCTTACAAATTTGTTAACGTTTATATAATTTACCCCAAATCAAATGACCTATAAACATAAAAAAGAAAGTATTAATTTCTTAAAAAGAGTTCATGGAATCACATTCTATTTAGACTACTCTTTATCTGCATATAATAATTCCTCGTTAGAATTAATCCAGAATATTTTATATAAAAAGGCAAATACTCATATTCTTATAAGGATATTTGTATAAATGAATAATTCAATAAATATAATGCAAACTATCCCTTGTCAAAATGGAAAATAAAATTAGCGTCATAATTCCCGTTTATAAGGTTGAGTCCTATTTGCATCGATGTGTTGATAGTATAATTAATCAAACATACCGAAACCTTGAGATTATTTTAGTGGATGATGGTTCACCTGATAATTCTGGTAAGATATGTGATGGGTATGCAGCAAAGGATGATAGAGTCGTTGTGATTCATAAAAAAAATGAAGGTTCAAGTAATGCCAGAAATGCTGGGTTGGATATTGCAACAGGTGATTTTATTTCATTTGTAGATAGTGACGATTATATAAATGAATTGATGTTAGAACGCATGCTAAACAAACTTCTAGAGTTTAATTTAGATGTTGTTGAGATAATACCAAAGAGTATTAATAATACATCAGTTTCTGATGATAATTTCGAAATTCAGGATAAGGTATCAGCTATAAAGAGAGTTATTCAAAATACTGCATTTTCTGTTTGGTGTCGTTTGTACAGAAGATCTTTAGTCAATGACTTGCGCTTTATTCCCAAAATAATTCACCAAGATGTTTTTTACACCATAGATGTGTTAAATAGAATAGATCAAATTGGATTTTTAAATAGTAAGCTCTACAACTATAACACTGATAACGAAAGTATTATTAGAAGTAAATATACACTAGAAAAAATTACTATAGGTATCAGAGCAACAGAGTATATAAAGGATAATATTCCTAAACATGCTGAATTACAAAAGGCAATTAATAATTATATAAACTATTATTATACTGATCATTACTTCCTGCTTTCAAGAAACACTGCAATTGATCCCAAAAAAGTATTTAGAAAAAAACTACGAAAAGCAGTAAGAGACTCAATTAGCTTTAAGAATTGTAATTTAAGACCTGTAATGGTAGTCGTCCTACCATATAAAGTTATGGAATATATTTCTTCAGGTTATAAAGCCATAACCTCACGGTAATATATCATGTCTAGAGTTGCATTAACCATAAAGAACGCATGGATAGCTTTAATTTTTCAATTGCTATATGTCATTATTCAATTTTTTTCGAGAGATATATTTCTTGATAATTTAGGTGACGAATTTATTGGTACAGCTGAAACACTCAAAAGTATATTACAATTTTTAAATCTTTCGGAATTAGGCATAGGCACAGCAGTTGGATTTTCATTATACAAGCCTATATATGATAATAATAGAGAGAAAATAAACGAGATAATTGGTTATCTAGGTTTTCTATATAAAAGGATAGGACTATTTGTGCTTTCGGCATCTTTAATTCTCATGCTGTTTTTTCCATATTTTTTTCAGAGCTCAAATATAAATCTAACAACAATTGTATTTTTATTCCTAGCTCTGCTCATAAGTAATTTACTAAGCTACTTCTTTGCATATTATATGTTTCTTTTACAGGCAGATCAAAAAAGTTATATAAACGTTACCATAGGCCAATCTGTTTTTATACTAAGGTTATCTTTACAATGCGTAGTGCTTATCTATTTACAAGATGTAATGTTATGGATTCTGCTAGAATTAGTAACACCATTTATTTACATTTTTATTCTAAGAAAAAAAGTAAAACAAACCTATCCATGGCTGATTTTTAATTTTAAAATGACCAAGTCTATCCGTAATAATCAAAAGGGTTTACTTAAAAAAATAAAGCAAATTAGTTTTCATAAATTAGGCACTTTTGTTAGCAATAGTACAGATAACATCATAATTTTTTCAATGGTTAATCCAGCAATGGTTGCTTTTGTAGGAAATTACCAAATGATAATGAATAATATAAACTTGCTTGTTAGTAAGCTTTTTGATGGCACCAATGCAAGTGTAGGCAATTTAGTTGCAGAAAATGACTTAAAAAGTATGCTCAAAGTTTTTTGGGAATTTATGGCCTTGAGGTTTTTTATTGCAGGCTGCTCAACGATTTTACTTTATATAGGTTTTGATGACTTAATTACATTATGGTTAGGTGAGAAGTATTTATTATCAGACACTATATTAATAGTGTTGATTATAATTTTCTTTATGTTACAGGTAAGACAACCAATAGATAGTTTCAAACAAGCCTATGGACTTTACGATGACATTTGGTCACCAGTAGTACAAAGTGTAATTAATTTGGCATTTTCTATCATATTTGTTTTAAAGTATGGTGTTTTGGGTGTCTTTTTAGGAACTATGATTAGTCAATTTATCATAGTAATGCTATGGAGGCCATATTATGTTTTTAAATACGGTTTTAAAATAAACCATGGTATTTACTGGAAAGGTTTTGGTTTACATTTAGTTTATTTTGCAATGTCTTTCATTATCTATTATTTCATTTCAAAAAATTTCACTTTTAACCCAAACCCTAGTTTTTTATCTCTATTTATGCAATTATTTAAATTTGGTATATTGTTCTTCCTTATTTATTTTTCAATATTGGCAGTATTTTGCTTAGGCTTTAAAAACTTAATTGAACGTTTTTATAACTTAATAATTAAAAGATTTAAGTAAATTCTCATGAAATATATAATAGCAGTTTTAATTGTACTCTTTGCGTCCTTTGCAGATATATTTCTATTTAGAATTGGTATAATACCTGTACAACCATCTGAACTTTTAATTCCTCTATTTTTAGTGGTTTGCGCAGTTAGATACTCTATACTGGATATGTTAGATATTTTTAAATCTCACACCTTTAGACTATTCGCAGCGATATTGTTTTTATCATTAGTTTACAGTGCTAAATCACCTGTGTCAACTGATGTAATAATTACAGAGATTGTTCTTTGTTTGTTTACGTTAGTGATGTATGTTTTTCTAGTTCATTTTTTTAGAACTGAAAGTAAAAATTTAGTCTTCCTAGTTATATTTTCATCGTTTGCCGTTTTAGCACTAAGTGTTTATTATGATTATTTTGTAGGATTACCCAAGTTTAGCGCATCGCTTGAGGCAATGGTTAGAAAAGGTGGTTTTGGAGAAAACCCTAATCAAGCAGCTTCAGCAATGAAGTTTTTAGCACTATGCGTATTGGTATATTTACAACAGAACAAAGCTAAAAGATCACTATTCATTGTAGTGATGGTAATGTCAGTTTTCATGACCTTTTCAAGAAGTGGTATTATTTCTATCGCGCTTATTCTAATATTAGGTACCGCAAATAGCTGGAGTGCAAAATTCAAAATCAATCCAGCAAGTCTCTTTAAGAGTTCTTTTAAGATGGTATTTTTATTTGCATTCTTATATGTAGGTTTGGTGTTTTTTGCAGGGATACTTAAAAGTGAATTCCCCGAATTGGCAAGAGGTGGTATGGCTGATCGCATTGATTTGTTGACAGGTCAAAGCAAAGGGAGTATCATAGCAGAGGATAGTGGCACGGGAGGTGGTGGTCGCGGAGATTTACTATTAATATTTCTAGATAAATTTATGAAAAATCCAATAGGCTATGGAACAGCTTATACTGTGGGCTCTTCAGATTCTCATCTTAATACACATAATTATTACCTGTATTTAGCAGTGAATTTAGGTTTTTTAGCTTTGTTATTTTATTTGATTTATCTGTTTGTCGGTATTCAAATTTCATTTAAATCAGATCAATTTTATTATTTAATTTTTATTGCACTATTAATGTTTGAAGGTCTAATATCCCACTATATTTTCTATAACAGGTCAATGCTTATTTGTGTCGCTTTTTTTGATAGTTTGATTTATAAAAAAGTTTTAAACACCGCTTAATCTTTATATTAATTATTATGATACAATCAAAACTAGACTATAAAAAATATTTAGAGCAAGATAAAATTGCATTAAGACTTGGTTCGTTAAGCTTAAGTGGTAAAATTTTAAACTTCATATCTCCAAATTTAATTTGGAAATTTGAAAAGCTTTTGAGAAAAGTAGAATACTATGAAAACTGCAAGAACAAAGGTATTTCAAAAATATATTATTACTATTTAAAATTTAAGTTTAAAAGATTATCACTTAAGCTAGGATTTTCTATACCACCTAATGTTTTTGGTCCAGGACTAGCCATAATTCATTATGGGACCATAGTGATAAATGGTAATGCTAAAGTCGGATCCAATTGTAGAATGCATGCTTGTGTTAATATAGGAGCCTCAGGCGGACAAAGTGAAGCACCTCAACTAGGCGATAATGTTTATATAGCACCTGGTGCAAAAATTTATGGAAATATTACAATAGCTAACAATACAGCAATTGGTGCAAATGCAGTTGTTAATAAATCATTTAATGAAGAAAATACTGTTATTGCAGGTATACCAGCTAAAGTAATAGGTGAAGTAAATATTAAACAAATTATTAAACATATAAATGATTAATTTAAACTAATCATCTCCTGTGAAATGAAAAAATTACAAGATAAAGTAGGTAGAATTTATAGAAATTCAGACATTGGATATAAACTGGCAAGACCAATATATTTAATGTATCAGTTCGCATTAAAATATATGCCTGACGAGTACATTATAAAAAAACAATTTAAGGAACGTGTGGGTTATAAATTAGACTTAGAAAACCCACAAACCCTAAATGAAAAAATGAACTGGCTTAAACTTCACGATAGAACAGATTTGCACACAACTGTAGCCGATAAGTATAAAGTTAGAGCTTATGTTGAAGAGAAAGTTGGTTCTAAGTATTTAATCCCATTGCTATTTCATACTAAAGACGCAAATGATCTTACACCAGAAAATCTCCCAGATGAAAATTTTATAATTAAAGCCAACCATAATAGCTCTGGTGGTTTAATAGTAAGAGATAAATCTACAGTAGATTGGGTAGCAGCCCGTAAAAGATTTAGAAGGACTTTAAAGGAGAACTACTTTTATAGTACAAGAGAGTGGCAGTATAAAAATATTGAACCTCGGATAATTGTTGAAAAGCTATTAACCTATGAGGATGGCAGTATTCCTGAAGACTATAAGTTTCATTGTTTCAACGGAAAATTAGCATTTGTGATGATTGATTTTGATCGATTTGGTAGTTTACGTACTAGAAACCTATATGATACAGACTGGAATCTTATTCCATGCAATTGGGGAAGACCTTATGGTAAAGAACTTGAGAAACCTAAGAACTTTGACGAAATGAAAAGAGTAGTCGAAAAATTGGCGCAAGACTTTGTATATGTTAGGGTAGATTTATACTTAGTAAGAGGGTCCATTTATTTTGGTGAATTAACATTTCATCATAACTCTGGTCATCAAAAATTCATTCAAGAAGAATGGGATTTAAAATTCGGACAACTTTTAGATATTACGGAACTGCAATGAAAAATAAAGTATATTTTATAATACCTACACTATTTGCTGGAGGTGCCGAACGTATAATTTCTTTCGTTGCAGAAAATCTTAATATCGAAAAGTTTGATGTTAAACTTATTGTGATTGGTTTTGAAAAAGACAGTAAATACGATGTTAGCAACATTAACGTAATATTTTTGAATAAAAGTAGAGTTCTTTTTGCCCTATTTTCAATAATTAAAATTTTAATTCAAGAGAGACCAGACATAATAGTTAGTTCAATTTCTCACTTAAACACTATGATGGGCTTACTTTCTATATTTTTTAGAAAAACAAAATTTGTAGGAAGACATTCTACAATAAGTAAAGTAGCAAGTAATTACAGAACCAATAAGACGAAACCTTGGCTTAAATTTTTCACTTTTCTATTTGACTATGGAACAAAAAAATTAGATTATATCATTTGTCAGTCTTCAGACATGAAAAATGATTTTTTAGAATGTTACGAATATAATCCAGATCATATTTGGATTATACGTAATCCAATAACAAAAGAAGAATCACATAAGACCATTAAAGAAGAGAATAACAATCAAGTAAAAAAATTAATTACTATTGGTAGATTCAGAAAAATTAAAGGTCAATTAAGACTTTTAGATGTTTTAGGCAGGCTAAAAATACCGTTTGAGTTTACTATAATTGGTGAAGGTGAATATAAGGACAAGATTTTCAACAAAATTAAAGAACTGAAATTAGAGGATAAAATAAAGCATATAAAGCATACAAACAATGTATATGAACATTTAGCTAAGCACGATATGTTCTTACAAGGCTCATATTCAGAGGGGTTTCCAAACACGCTGTTAGAGAGCTGTGTTGTAGGAACGCCAGTTATTGCCTTTAATGCTCCTGGTGGAACAAAAGAAATTGTAGAAAATGGCATTAATGGTTATATCGTTAATAGTGAAGACGAGTTTTTAGAAAAGCTCAATGAAAATAAAAAATGGGACCCAAAAATAGTAAGCCAATCCGTATATAAAAAGTTCAGTAAGGAGAAAATACTTGATGAGTTTGAACAATTTTTCTTCCATATTCTAAAAAAGTAGTGAATTGAAAAATCAAAAAACAAATATTAGCATATTAACTCTTTCTCTTGGAAGTGGTGGTGCAGAAAAAGTAATAAGTCTACTTCTAAAAGAATTGAAGAATGACTATAATGTTAGCTTAGTGCTTTTTTATGATGTTATTCATTTTCCAATTCCGGAAGAAGTTGATGTAACTGTACTATCTAAAAAAGGAGCCGATAGACCTTATTTTTTAAGATTTATTGATTTTATTACTTTCTTCATAAAATATAACCGTTTCATAAAAAAGAATAATATAAATATTGCTGTTTCTTTTCTTGCTTTTCCAAATCTGTTAAATGGGATTATTGCGATACTAAATAAAAAGGTAAAAACTATTATTAGTGAACGGGGATTCCCTTCTGATAACACAACTAGTAGGATATCACTCTATATTTCTAAGGTCTTCTACCCTATTTTTTACAATAGATGCCATGCTTTATTTTCAAATTCAATTCATATTAATAAAGACTTGAAAGATAATTTTGGAATTAAAATTCCAATGGAAGTGATTTATAATCCGATCGAAATTCCAACAAAGACAATAGTCTCTGAAACCCTAAATAATAATAAAAAGATATTAGATATTATTACAGCAGGCACTCTAAATAAAAGGAAAAATCAGGCTATGATTGTTAGGGCTTTAAATGAACAAGAGAATAATGACAAACTAACAATTTTAGGTGGTGGCGAGTTAAAAGATTTCTTAGAAAGTGAAATCACTAAATATAATTTGAATGACCAAGTACAACTAGGAGGAAAAGTAAAAAATGTTAATGATTATTTTCTTGAAAGTAATTGTTTTATTCTTTCATCTTTTACTGAAGGGTTTCCCAATGCTTTGCTAGAAGCTATGGCTATCGGACTTCCTTGTATTTCTACTAACTGCTTGTCCGGTCCGTTAGAAATGTTGAACGAGAATGAAGAATTAAATATTAATGATGGAGAGTTCTATATAGCTAAATATGGACTTCTAGTTAATAATGATGATCATAAAGGTTTACATAAAGCAATAGAATATTATAGAAACCATCCTAAAGAACGTGAAAGATATAGTAGATTGAGTTTAGAAAGATCTAAACAATATCAAATTAAGAATATCTATTCAATCTTTAATCAATTTATACAAAAATAATTATAACAGCATTATGTGCGGAATAAACGGAATTATAAGTAATACTGAAAAAGACAGAGGCTTTCTGAAAAATGAATTGTCAGCAATGAATCAACTCATTTTTCATCGTGGACCTGATGAAGATGGCTTTTACATAGATACATCTGAATCTAATTCTGTTGCAATGGCAATGCGTCGTTTATCAATTATAGATTTAAGTACTGGGAAACAACCAATGTACACCGATAATAACCAAATTGGTTTGGTCTTTAATGGTGAAATATATAATTACAGAACGCTAAAACAACAACTCGAAAATTCTGGTGTTACATTTAAAACTACTAGTGATACAGAAGTTATCTTAAAACTATACGAACAAAAAGGAGTTGAAGCCTTTAAAGAATTAGATGGCATGTTTGCTTTTAGCATTCATGATAAAACTAAAAACAAAGTTTTCATTGCAAGAGATTTCTTCGGAGAAAAACCATTGTATTACACAAAAACTAAAACAGATTTCGTTTATGGTTCTGAGCTAAAGTCTATCGTAAATTATCTGCCTAACAGACCAAACATATGTAAGGAAGGTATGAATCTTTATTTCAGATTAACATATATACCTGCACCCTATTCAATTTATGAGGATATCTATAAACTACCAAGTAACCATTACATTGATTTTGATTTAGGTACAGACTTATTTACCATCCATGAGATTGAAAAACCAAAACCTATAGAAAAAAAAGAGATTTCATTCGATGCTGCGAAAAAGGAGGTTTACAATAAAGTCATGGAAAGTGTAGAAAGTAGATCCGTTGCAGACGTATCTTTAGGAACATTTTTGTCTGGTGGTGTAGACTCTTCTGTTGTAACACATTGTTTGGCAGAAATTTCAGATGAAAAAATAGAGACCTTTTCTATAGGTTTCGAAAAGAAGACTTATGACGAAACTGACAAATCTCAAGTTGTTGCCAAACTTGTTAATAGTAACCACCATGAATTTATAGTTAAAGAAGAAGACTTTAAAAATGGGATAGATGATATTTTATTAAACTTTGACGAGCCCTTCGCCGATTCTTCTGCATTACCAACATATTTAGTATCTAAACATGCAAGTGATTATGTGAAAGTAGCATTAACGGGAGACGGAGGAGATGAAGTTTTTGGTGGCTATAACAAATATTACATGGGGAAATTGAATAATAAATATACTTCAGTTGTTCCTAAAGGACTTCACAAACAAATTCTAAATCTATCATCGAGGTTTTTAAATACCAAAGATGATAATAGAGGTAAGCGGTTTAAATTAAATCGTTTGCTAAAAGCATTTAATTATGATGGCAATCAGTATTGGAATATTATTTCTCTAGCCTTTACTGACCAAGAAAAAGCACAATTATTAAAATCTAATAACCTAATTGAGGATACCTTTTCAGAATTCAAAACAAGATATAATCAACAAAACCCAAAGGATTTGACCGATTTTAGAATGGTTGATAAAAATGTAAGCTTAGAGGGAGACATGCTTGTAAAAGTAGATAGAACAAGTATGTTATGTTCTTTAGAGTGTAGAGCTCCTTTCTTAAACAAATCTATATGGAATTTAACCAATTCCCTACCCGAAAATTACCTAATGAAAGGCTGGAATAAGAAATATATTCTTAAAGAAGCCTTTGCAGATAAATTTGCTCCTGGCTTTTTAGATAAATCTAAACAAGGGTTCGGAGTACCTGTTGGTGATTGGTTAAGAGGAAGTTTAAAGCCAGAATTAGAGTCTTATATTGAAACAAAATTTCTTGAGTCTCAAGGCCTCTTTAATAAAGATTATATTACCAATCTGGTCAGAAATCATATTTCTGGTAAGGAAGATAAAAGTATGCAAGCTTGGTGTTTTTATACGTTCCAAAAATGGTATCTAAATACCTACTTAATGCTGAATCAATAATGAAGAAAATTATACGTATAACTACTGTTCCTGGCTCGCTAGGTACTTTACTAAAAGGACAATTGCGCTTCATGAGTAATCATTATGAAATCGTTGGTGTTTCGGGTGAAGGTAAAGTATTGGAAGATGTCAGTAACAATGAGGGGATAAGAACAATTCCTGTTAATATGACCAGAACTATTACACCTTTAAAAGACCTAAAGGCCTTATTTCAATTATATAAAATTTTCAAGAAAGAAAAGCCGTTTATTGTTCATACACATACACCAAAGGCTGGAACTTTAGGAATGATTGCATCAAAACTCGCTAGAGTTCCTAACAGATTGCATACTATCGCTGGATTACCTTTATTAGAGGCCGAAGGAAAAAAAAGAAACCTTCTAAACACAGTTGAAAAACTTACTTATAGTTGCTCTACAATGATTCTTCCTAATTCTTATGGTTTAAAAGATATTATTTTAAGTGAAAAGTTTTGTAAAGAAGATAAACTAAAAGTTATTGGTAAAGGAAGTTCTAATGGTATTGACGTAGATCATTATGATACAAGTAAAGTTTCTCAACAAGAAATGCAAATATTAAAAAGTGAGCTTAATATTCTTCCGAGTGATATGGTATTTATATTTGTTGGTCGAATTGTAAAAGATAAAGGAATTAATGAACTCGTTCAGGCTTTTGTAAGCATTAATGAAAAATATCCAAAGGCAAAACTTATAGTTGTTGGACCAAGTGAAAGAGAATTAGACCCAATAGATAATGTAACTGAAGAGTTATTGGAAAATCATAAAGCTATCCATGCTGTCGGTTTTATAAAAGATATTCGTCCCTATGTAGCCATCAGCGACGTACTTGTATTTCCTAGTTATAGAGAAGGATTTCCTAACGTCGTATTGCAAGCCAATTGTATGGGGAAACCTTGTATTGTTTCAAATATTAATGGTTGTAATGAAATAATTACTGATAATGTTAACGGAATAATTATACCTCCAAAAGATATTGAAGCTCTAAAAGTCGCTATGCTAGATGTTATAGAAAAACCTGAAAATCTTAAAATAATGGCAGATAATTCTAGACAAAATATTATTAATAAATACAAGCGCGAGTATATTTGGGAAGAAATGTTAAACCTATATAAACATTTAGAAAAATGAAACTCTATACAATAATAAAACGTTTATTTGATTTTTTTGCAGCTTTTGTTGGATTGGTAATTGTTTCTCCGCTATTACTTATATTAATTATTGTCCTAACAATCTCTAATAATGGCAAACCCTTTTTCTATCAGTTAAGAACTGGTAAAAATGGTAAAATCTTCACCATTATTAAGTTGAAAACAATGAACGACAAAACTGATGAAGAAGGCAATCTATTACCTGTAATATACAGAATCACAAAGGTTGGTGATTTTTGCAGAAAATACTCATTGGATGAAATTCCACAATTATTGAATGTCTTAAAAGGCGATATGAGTTTAGTTGGTCCTCGCCCACTGTTACCTAAATACTTAGAACTTTATAATGAAAGACAGAATAGAAGACATGAAGTTATTCCTGGTATTACAGGTTGGGCACAAGTAAATGGTAGAAATGCAATAAGTTGGGAGCAAAAATTTGAGCTAGATGTATATTATGTAGACAATCAATCCTTTCTATTAGATTTAAAAATAATATTTATGACAATAAACAAGGTTATAAATAGACAAGATGTAAATAATTCTGACAGCGATGATATGCCAATATTTACTGGTACAAAAGAGTAATAGAAAATTTTTAATGAAAATTAAATAATATTTATTTCATTAAAATTTAATATAAATTTCTCAGGTCGGTATTTACTATCCATATAATTGCTAGAAGCGTAATGTATATTCTTTCCATTATCTATTAGAGCAATACTTTTCCATCCTAAAGCATTAGGTACAATAAAATCTTTCTTCAAATTATCTGCCAGATAATAGTATTGAGTTCCAAAAATAGCCTTTTCAATTGCTTTATAATTCTCTAAATTCGGTTTTTCACTACCAATTTCTTCAGAAATAATAATTTCATCGATATATTTCAAAATACCCAAGCTATCAATTTTTGCTCTCTGGGTTTTTGACCTCCCATCCGTTATAATTCCGATTTTGCCATTTTTAGATTTTATGGCTTCAAGAATGGGCATAACACCTTCAAACAATTGAATATTTGGCTTGTGATTTCTGTATAGATTAACTAATGTTTTTATCTCTATTTTGTAGTTCTTATTGAGGAATTCAAAAACATTACTTTTATTTCTATACAACGAAAACATTGTTGAATAAAGTGATTTCCAATCGGTAGGATCTAATAATTCTGCAATCTCTTTATATGCTGATTTCAGATAATCTAATTCGTTATACAAAGTATCATCTAAATCAAAGACAATAACTGTATGTTCATCAACCTTTATATCCATGAACTAATATTTCGTCATCATACCTAATCATTAATAAATCACTTTCCCAAACATCAAATTTGTCTTCTATAGTCCTTCCTAGTAAATGTTCTTCAATTATCCATTTCGAGAAATTAGCTCCTGACAGATATGTTAAAGGGTAGCCACCACCAAATCTAGGGTTAATTTCTATAGCGTATATTTTTGTATCATCATCTCTATGTTTAAAAAATTGTGCTGTAAGGCAACCTACTGCACCATCTATATAATCTAGATTTTTCTTTATGTAAGGTACTAAACTATTATTTTCTGTCAACGCTTTATAAACTTCACCATCTCTTACCTCCAATCGCTTTCGAGGTACAACACATTTTAATTTATTATTTATAGTATAATATAAGTCACACGTAAATTCCTCATACTTATTATGATCTAAATATTCTAAAAACATTAATTTATCATTGTTAAAATGATAATCCGTAAGTTCTTCTTTGTATCTAATAATATAAGTATCTACACTTCTACTCCCATCTATTGGTTTAATAAAAAGCGGAAGGCTATAATTATCTTTATCATATTCTTTAGCTACATTTACATTAAGCTCTTCAAAAAAATTATGAATAACGCGTTTGTTTCTGCATTTACTAATAAAATCAATAGATGAGATCAGAACTTTAATGCCGAGTTTTGCCAAATCAGACTTATACTGAGCAAGTTGTAGCAATTCAGTATCTATTGTAGGTATAATTAATTTGATGTTATTGGAACTACAAATCTGTGTTAGTACATCTAAATAATCAGGTGAATCTAGTCTTGGTACATTAAAACTACCATCTGCTATCCGACAAGCCGCAGATAATTGAGGTTCTGCATCAGTAGCAAACACTTTAGCGTTTTGGTCAATCTTTTTTAATTCTTTCTGAAATGACCTTACTAGTGAAACTCTTCTCCCTGCAGAAGTGATTAAAATATTCATGTACTTACTTTAGGTTAATTTATGGTTTGAGATGCTAAATATAGTGCAGATAAAACAATACTAATAATTACAACCGATATAAAACCAATATTTAGGTTGTAAAATGATAAACTCTATCACTATTATAAATTGTATGATTTTTACTATTAATATTATTAATAAATTTACTCTTATTTTACCTGGCAATTATTGCTAATTATCTAAAAAGTAATGTAATAAAGGTAATTATTTCAAAAACGTAAATATTTACCTTTTATCGTTTTAATTTGGGTTGTCTCAACTTATTGGTGCATATTTATCCCATAATTTAGATCGTGTCCCAGATCCCTCTATAGACATGAAATTGAATAGTAATGTAAATTACTTAACAATTTTTGCTTATGAAACCTAAAATATGGCTTTCATCTCCACATATGAGTGGTAATGAACAATCTTACATAAAAGAAGCTTTTGAATCAAATTGGGTTGCTCCATTAGGACCTAACGTAAATGGTTTTGAAAGCGATTTACAAAATTATCTTAATGAAAATGTCCATGTTGCTGCATTAGCATCTGGTACTTCTGCCTTACATCTAAGTCTTATTTTATTAGGTGTAGATAATGGTGATGAAGTTATCTGCCAAAGTAAAACATTTTCGGCTTCTGCAAATCCTATTGCATACCAAGGTGCCACTCCAGTTTTTGTTGATAGTGAAACTGATACCTGGAATATGTGCCCCATTCAACTAGAAATAGCTATAAAGGATAGAATTGCAAAAGGAAAAAAACCAAAAGCAATTGTTGCTGTTCACTTATATGGTATGCCTTATAAAGTAGAAGAAATTAATAAGATAGCGTCAAAATACAAGATTCCAGTTGTAGAAGACAGTGCTGAATCATTAGGAAGTCACTATAGAAATCAGAACTGTGGAACTTTTGGAGATTTTTCAATACTATCCTTTAACGGCAATAAAATTATAACAACTTCTGGAGGTGGTGCAATAGTAACTAAAACGCTAGAACATAAAGAAAAAGCTGTTTTCTTAGCGACTCAAGCCAGAGATAATGCACCACATTATCAACATTCTCATATAGGTTATAATTACAGAATGTCAAATATTGTAGCTGGTATTGGTCGTGGACAAATGACTGTTTTAGATAGCCATGTTGCTAAACGTCGTTCTAACCATGAATTCTATGTAAATGCTTTTAAGCATATTGATAAAATTACATTTTTACAAGAGCCAGAAGGTTACTTTTCTAACCGTTGGTTAACATGTATTCTTTTAGATTCAGAATCAACAAAAGAAGGATTAAGGTTAGCATTAGAAAAAGAGAACATCGAATCTAGACCTTTATGGAAACCTATGCACCAGCAACCAATTTTTAAGGATGCCCCTAAATATTTGAATGGTGTATCAGACGATTTATTCAAACGAGGTCTCTGTCTCCCTAGTGGTTCTAATCTTACTGATGTTGAATTAGATAGAGTAACTTCTTCTATAAATACGTATTTTGCATCATGTTAATAAGGTTCCTAAATAACATATCAAAAAAATACGCCTCTAAATGGCTTGTACTCTTATTTGACATAGGTATTATAATAGCTACGTTTTTCTTAGCCTATTTAATTCGTTATAACTTTAAGATTGAGTTTGATTTTTTTATGTTATTAAATCAAATTCCGTTTGTTATAGTAGCAGCTATCATAAGTTTCATAGCAGTTGGATCTTATAAAGGTGTTGTAAGGTATACAGGATTTAAAGATATTGTAAACATCATTATTGGTGCAAATATTTTAGCAACGATACTTGTTTGTTGCACGTTTTTAAGTCGAAAATTGAGTGTTTCTGATAGTCTATTTAACATTTCTGGTTCAATAATATACATTCATCTTCTACTTAATATATTATTTTTAATTGGTGCTAAACTATTTATAAAATCACTTTATAACTATATAACCAATGATATTAAGACAATCAATAAAGTTTTAGTTTTTGGTGCGGGTAATTCAGGTATGCTTACTTATGATGCCATTCAAAACGATACAAAAAGTGATCTAGAAATTGTTGGTTTTATTGATGATGATGCTAGGAAAATAGGAAAAAAAATAAACCTACTAAAAGTTTATGATATTGATGAGATTACCAAAAAATTCATCGACAAAAACAACATAAATGAAGTCATAATATCAATACAGAATATTGATCCTTCTCGATTGTTACAAATTACTGGTAATCTTTTCTCGCTTGGTCTAAAAGTGAAGATTGTACCTCCTGTTCAAAATTGGATTGATGGTGATTTAAGCGCTGGACAAATCAAAGAAGTTAAAATTGAAGACTTACTAGGCAGAGATCCAATTGATATTAAAAACCCTGATCTAGAAGAGCAATATGACAATAACGTTATTCTTATTACAGGTGCTGCGGGATCTATAGGAAGTGAAATTGCTAGAAAAGCTGGTTTATATAATTACAAAAAACTCATATTAATTGACAATGCTGAATCTGCGCTTTATGAAATTCAACAAGAGTTTAAACAAAAAGGCTTAGAAAATATTGAAGTTATAGTTGCAGATGTAAGAAATAAAACAAGAATTGATCAAATATTTAATTTATACAAACCAAAAATTGTTTTTCATGCTGCAGCATATAAGCATGTGCCATTGATGGAAAATAATCCTTTTGAGGCAGTAAGTGTTAACATCGGAGGTACTAAAAATGTTGCTGATGTTGCTGTAAAGCATAGTGTAAATAAATTTGTATTAATATCTACTGATAAAGCTGTAAACCCAACAAATGTTATGGGTGCTACAAAGCGAATTGCAGAGTTATATGTAACCTGTTTAAAAGGTAAAGGTAACACGAAGTTTATTACCACTAGGTTTGGTAATGTATTAGGTTCTAATGGGTCGGTTATACCTCTATTTAAAAAGCAAATTGAAAAACGTGGACCTTTAACTGTTACTCACAAAGAGATTACTCGATATTTCATGACGATTCCTGAAGCTTGTCAATTGGTATTAGAAGCTGCAGCTATGGGTAATGGTGGGGAAATCTTTGTTTTCGATATGGGAGAACCAATCAAAATATTTAACTTAGCTGTGAACATGATTATTCTTTCGGGTCTGCGCTATCCAGAAGACATAGATATTAAAATCACTGGGTTAAGACCTGGAGAAAAAATCTATGAAGAGCTTTTAGCCGATGGTGAAAACACAAAGAAGACTTACCATGAAAAAATAATGATTGCTAAGTCCAGACATATCGATATTGATAGTACTGAACAGCAAATTATTAAACTTACAAACACTAATTCTCTAACTCAACCTTTAGAAATAGTGTCATCAATAAAAGCCCTAATACCAGAATATATTTCTAACAATTCTACATATGAAGTGTTAGATTCAAAAAAATAATCTAATTTATACTAATAGCATTAACACTATGAAAACTCGTTTTTTTTTAATTTCAATCTTAGCATTAGTAATGTCTACTTCTTGTGCGTCTCGAAAAAATCTTGTCTATTTTCAAGACGAACCTATTGGTGATGGTCTTTTAGAATCAACTCCTTTACAACTTACGTATAAGCCAGATGATATGCTCAATATCAATGTGTCAGCTGCAGACCCTATTGCAGCACAACCTTTTAATCTGACTACTGTTGCTTTTAGTGATGATGTACTTAGTGCACAAGGAAATGTGAAAATGCAAACATATCTTGTTGATTATGATGGAAATATTGATTTCCCTGTTTTAGGTAAAATTAAAATTGCTGGTTTAACAAGGACTGAAGTTACTGAAATGCTTACCGAACGCATAAGGGCCTATGCTACAGGTCCAATCGTGAATATTCGTTTAGCTAATTTTACTGTAACAGTAATCGGCGAGGTAAATAGTCCTGGGACTTTTACAATTCAAGATGAACGAATTACACTGCTTGAGGCCTTAGGTTTAGCAAGAGATTTAACGATTTTTGGTAATCGTAAAAATGTATTATTGATAAGGGAAATTGAAGGTAAGAAAAAATTTGCAAAAATTGATTTGACTTCAATAAATGCAGTAAATTCGCCACTTTATTATTTACAGCAAAATGATGTCATTGTAGTAGAACCAAACAATGCCAAAATTAGACAATCTAATTACAATCCTAATAATGGTGTATTAATATCAGCAATCGGTACCCTAACTACAATTGTGGCAGTATTTTTAGTGAAATAATTAATAACAACTAGCTTTTTTCATGGATTCTCAATCTACTTCAATAACCTCACTTCATTTAAGAAATAAATTAGAACTATTTTCTTCTTACTGGAAAATAATTCTGTTGAGTTTAATTGTTACTAGCGCCCTAGCGTTTGTCTATTTGCGTTATGCTACGTATGAGTACAGCGCCTCAGCCAAGATTAAGATACAAGACGAGAATCAGTCGAAGAAAATTCAAGGTATAGAGGGTGTTTCAAGTGGTGGTCTTTTTACTGATGGTACAGATAAAATAAAAGATGAAATAGAAATTATGACCTCTCGAACACTGGTCGAAAATGTCGTTAAAACTTTAAAATTAAATATAAGGTGTTTTGAGCAAGGTAGTATTATAGAGAATGAATTATATGAGAATCCGCCTGTAATGCTAAGTTTTTTTGCAAGTGATTCAGTAATTAACAAAGTTGATACTACTTTGTTCATGAAGATTAAATCACCAAGTGAATTTTTATTATTTAGTGAAGGTATAGAATCCTTTAAATCCAGAGATGATAAAGATGGGAAATTATATTCTTTTGGTGAAAAAATAAATACAAGTTTTGGGGGATTAGTTATAACACCAAATATTGGTAAATATGCACCTAAAATTGGGAGTAATTTAAAACTTACAATTAGTTCTGTTAGAAAGATTGTAAATGGCTACAAAAGTAGCATTGCAGTATCTACTGGTGCTGGTTCTAGTATTGTTACAATTGAGTTAAAACAAAGTAACGCAGCAAAAGCTGTAGATATTCTTAATGAACTGATTAAAGAATATAATAAGGATGTTCTATTAGATAAAGAAGCAGTAATTCAAGTGACATCAGAATTCATTGACAATAGATTAAATGTAGTGTCCCAAGAACTGGAAGAGGTTGACTTTACCGCAGAACAATTGCAAAAAAACAATAAATTGACTGCATTGGCTTCTCAAGCAGATATAAATTTACAGAGTGAAAGAAATAGTGAGGCTCAAATTATGCAGACCTCTAATCAGCTACAATTGATTGATTTTCTTCAAGATGAAGTAAGCGATGAAAATAGAGCATCAGATTTATTGCCACAAAATGTAATTAATGACCAAAATGTATCTCAGGTTACAAAGAATTATAATGATTTGGTAGTACAGAGAGATAAAATGCTTAAAAATTCTACTGAAAAAAACCCTATCGTCATAAAATTAAATGATGAGATAAATGCTCTCAAAGGAAATCTTCAAAATACATTGAAGAATATGAAAGAGTCTAATCAAATAACGCTAAATACACTTAAAAAAGAAGATGCACGGATTAGAGGTCAAATATACTCTGCACCAACTAGACAAAGACAATTTAGAAATATTGAACGTCAGCAAGGTATAAAAGAGTCTCTTTACCTATATTTATTAGAGAAAAGGGAAGAAACTAGTATTAGATTGGGCATGTATTCGCCAAGTGCTAAAATTATAGATTCTGCCTATTCATCAAACATGCCAGTTTCACCAAATAAAATGTTCACATATTTAGCTGCGATTTTAATGGGAATGGCTATACCAATGGGCTTTATTTATGTAAAAGATTTATTAGACACGAAACTTTATAGTAAAGATGATTTAATCGATACTGTAAAGGCTCCATACATCGGTGATGTCCCTCGAACATCTAAAAAAGCTGTACTAATTAAAAAAATTGATTACTCTCCTAAAGCAGAAGCGTTTAGAATTATAAGATCAAACATAGATTTTATTCTAAAAGGTAACAGAAATAATGCGAAAAAAATATTTATAACATCTACAAAAGCGCAAGAAGGAAAGTCGCACACTAGTACTAATTTAGCATCGTCAATTTCATTCTCTGAGAAATCTGTGCTATTGATTGAGATGGATATTAGAGTACCAAAAATTTTAAATTACCTTGGTTTAGGTAACGATAAAAAAATTGGAGTATCTGATTTTATTGTTGATAAAAAGCTAAAACCTCAAGATATTATAATTAAACAAAAAGATAATAAGTTTTTAGATATAATTCCGTCTGGAACTATACCACCAAACCCTTCAGAACTTTTGATGAGTGATAGAATTGGTGAATTATTTAAATACTTTGATGATAAGTATGACTACATTATTGTAGACACTTCTGCTGTAGGTCTAGTAAGTGATACATTATTAATTGCTGATTATGCAGACATGTTTGTTTACGTAGTGAGCGCAGATAATGTTGACAAAAGACAATTAGGGAATGTCGCAAATACTCTATATGAGAAGAAAAGATTACCTAAGATGACTATGCTTCTAAATGGAGTTAAAAAAGGTACAGGAGGCTATGGCTATGGCTATGGATATGGAAACAACCCAAATAGGAAAAAGAAGTGGTATAGTTTTTCCAAATCTTAATTTTTAAACTCAAAATATAAAAATTCTTATGCCTGTATTAATGTTCCATAGTATTGGATGTGAAAACGAAAACTGGTATCGGCATTGGCTTTCAGTATCCCTAGATCATTTTGAGAAGTTTTGTGAATATTTAGTAAAGAATAATTTCGAAACTACTTTTTTAGATAAGTGGTATGAGAATAAAAGTAAGCCAAATTCTAATTCTAAAAAACAAGTTGTCATAACATTTGATGATGGCTATTTAGATAATTGGGTTTACGCTTACCCTATATTAAAAAAGTATGACTTAAAAGGAACTATTTTTATAAATCCTGAGTTCATTGATACTTCAGAAAAAATTAGACCAAATTTAGAGGATGTTTGGGATGGAAAAATAGAGAAAGAAAAATTAACCCCTCTTGGTTTTCTTAATTGGGATGAGTTAAAAGAAATGGAAGCTTCTGGTGTAATGGATATTCAGTCGCATAGTATGAGCCACAATTTCTATTTTTATTCTAATAAAATAAAAGATATATATACTGGGCAACCTCATTACGACTGGTTTCCTTGGATAGAAAAACCCGAAAGAAAGCCTTATTATAATTTGGAAAATCAGGAACATTTTGTTCCGAAAGGAAGTCCTATTTTCGATTTCGGACGAGCTTTAGAATTGCGTCGTTATTTTCCTGACGAAAAATTAGTAAAGTATGCAAGTGATTTGTATTCTAATGATGAGAGCATGAAAGATAAAGCTTTACTAATCAATAAGTTGAATAAGAAACTTAGCGATTATCCTGGCAGTTACGAGTCGGATGAAGATATGGAGAAAAGGTATCGCTACGAGCTTTTTGATAGTAAAAGAATTTTAGAAGAAAAACTTAATAAGAAAGTTGATTTCTTATGTTGGCCTGGAGGAGGTTATAATGAGTTAAGTGTTAAACTCTCAATAGAGGCAGGTTATAAAGCCTCGACGTTTTCTACTAAGAATAAAGAACTTATAAAAAAAGACCAAGGAGATTACAAAAACATTAAACGTTTTGCAATGACTTCTTTTATTTCAACCTCAACAAAAAATCATTATATAAAAAGATCTGGATTTCTTGTCAACTTATTTAAATATCATCTAGGTAATTCTGTTAGTAAAAACATATATCGCACTAATAAATTGGGACTAATGATTTTAGATAAAATAGTTAAATAACTATAGTTTTCTTCTTTTCTTTTCAGCTTTCAATAATGATAATTCTCTACTAGTTTGTCCTGCAACTGATGTATTTTCCTCTGCTCTCCTAATTAAGTATGGCATAACATCCTTAACAGGTCCAAATGGTATATACTTAGCGACGTTATAACCTTGAGCTGCCAAATTAAAACTTATATGATCACTCATTCCATAGAGTTGTCCAAACCAAATCTTATTGTCTTGTTTTGAAATCTTATACCTTTCCATAAGCTCCATTGCTAGATAACAGCTTGCTTCATTATGAGTACCAATAAATATCGAAATATCATTAAGATTCTCTAAAATATATTTTAATGCTGCATCAAAATTATCATCAGTAGCTTGCTTGTTTACGCAAATTGGTGAGTTATAACCTTTTTCTTGCGCTCTATCACGCTCCTTTTCCATATAAGCACCACGTACTATCTTCATTCCAATTTTAAAACCTATTTCCTTGGCACGTTTGTGTAGCGTTTTTAAATAATCTAATCTATCCCATCTATAAGTTTGCAAAGTATTGTAAACAATAGTTTTATCGGTATTATAGCGCCGCATCATTTCTTCAACTAAATCATCTGCTGCATCTTGCATCCAGCTTTCCTCTCCATCGATTAATACTTCAACATCTTTTTCTTTAGCAAGTTTACAAACTGCATCAAATCTTCCCACAATTCTATCCCACTCTTCTTGTTCATCTTGTGTGAAATTAACTCCTTCAGTCTTTTTTTGATATAAATAAAAACGCCCAAAACCTGTTGGCTTAAAAACCACAATTGGCATAGCTTCTTTCTCGTCACAGAAATGAATAATTTTTAATATTTTTTTTAGAGCGTTATCAAACTGGTCCTTAGTTTCTTTTCCTTCTACTGAATAGTCCAAAACAGAGCTTACACCTTCTGTATGCAGCTTATCTATTACTGACAAGCAATCATCTTCGTTAACACCACCACAAAAATGATCAAATACTGTGGAACGAATTAATCCTTCGACTGGTAAGTTGGCCTTAAGTGCAAAGTTAGTAGCTGCAGTACCTATACGAACCAAAGGCTGTGAAGAAATCATTTTAAACAAAAAGTAAGCACGCTCCAATTCAGAATCAGATTTTAATGTAAATGCGGTGCTAGTATTTTCAAAAAGAGAGTGATCTATCATTAACAAATAATTATAAATGCAAATATATTTATTCTAAGGCTTACTTTTTTTCTAAAAACTAAGTATTTTCACCACATCAATTTAGATGATTTCAATGATGAATTCTATTTCTACAAAAAATTCTGAAGTTTATTTTAATTCAGACGTATACTCTGAGCTCAATAACTATATAAAAAGCAAAGAACCATCTACAATATTTATTCTCGTAGATACAAATACAAATGAATATTGTCTTCCACATTTTCAAGAACAATTAGAGTCAGGCAATATTGTTGTGGAGGTTATGGAAATGCCAAACGGTGAAGATCATAAAACCATAGATATTTGCATGGGAGTCTGGGAAGCCTTATCTGAATATAATGCAGATAGAAAAAGTCTATTAATCAACTTAGGAGGTGGAGTTGTTACTGATTTAGGAGGATTTGTAGCCAGCACTTACATGCGTGGTATTGCTTATATTAACATCCCGACCTCTTTACTAGCAATGGTTGACGCTTCTGTAGGTGGAAAAACGGGTGTAGACCTAGGTGCTTTAAAAAATCAAGTTGGTGTTATTAATGAAGGTGTAATGGTGGGAGTTGATACCTCTTATCTAAGTACACTTCCCCAAAATGAAATGGTATCTGGTTTTGCCGAAATGCTGAAACATGGTTTAATTTATGACAAAGATTACTGGAATACATTAACGCATCTCGAAGATTTGGATATCTCAGATTTAGACAAATTAATATACGATTCTGTAATTATAAAAAATAAAGTTGTTTCCAAAGATCCTACAGAACAAGGTTTAAGGAAGATTCTGAATTTTGGACATACACTTGGTCATGCCATAGAAAGCTATTTTCTAGAAAATGGAGATAAAACACCTTTACTTCATGGAGAGGCCATAGCCATAGGCATGTTGTTAGAAGCTTACCTTTCTAATAAAATATGCAATTTAAGCGATAAAGAATTAAATACTATAACTGAAGGTATATTGAAAACATTCTCTAAAGTAGCAATTAGCAAAGAAGACCAAACTATTATAATAAAACTATTGAAACACGATAAAAAGAACAGCCATGGAGTTGTAAAATTCGTTCTTCTTGATGCTATCGGTAAGCCAAAAATAGATTGTATTGTTAGTAATGAACTAATCTTAGAAGCCTTTGAATTTTATTCTGCATTAAGATAGCGCTCTTCTATAACCTGGTTGTGATGATTCTCATGACCTGTTAGAACATAACCTATAGCTCTTACTGATATCGGATATCCACTAGCCTCTCCTATTTGCTCTGAAGCTGAAGTATCGAAACTACTATATAAGGCTATAGATGCTTGTCTAACGATTTTATATTCTTCTAAAATATTTTTTAAAGAGCGAGAACTGGCCTTAGCAGAAACAACATAGTCATCTTGATCAAAACCGACTAATGCTGTTTTATCTTGCCTAGCTATTCGCAAAGCTCTGTAAGTAAAAATACGCTCAGTATCTATGATGTGTAATAAAATATCTTTGATAGTCCATTTACCTTCAGCATAAGCAAAATCATGTTTTTGTGCAGGTATAGCTGAATAAAATGCTACTACCGAATCTAAATTTTGTTTTAAGCCTTTAACAATGTTTATATTAGAAGATGAATCAATATAAGATTTGTAGTAGGTATTAAATTCATCTGATTTTAAAGTTTCTGAAATCATAATCTAAAAAATTAAAAAAGCCTTTAGAACAACTAAAGGCTTTATATTGTAAACTAGAGTTGTTTAAAGCTCATTAAAAATAGTGTGCATTAATCTCTTTTTATCATTAAGGCTTTCTTCTAGTGAAATCATAGTTTCCGTTCTGTAAACACCTTCAATGTCATCTAACATGAAGATGATTTCCTTAGCATGCATAGTATCTTTAGCTCTAATTTTACAGAAAATATTAAATTTTCCAGTAGTAATATGAGCAACTGTAACGTAAGGTATTTCAGTTATACGTTCTAGAACAAATTTGGTTTGCGATGTATTCTGAAGAAAAACACCAACATATGCTATAAACGAATAACCAAGTTTTTTATAATCTAATGTTAATGACGATCCTTTTATAATACCAGCCTCTTCCATTTTTTTAACACGAACATGAACAGTACCTGCTGAAATCAATAATTTTTTTGCAATATCTGTAAATGGTATCCTCGTATTATCAATAAGCATATCGAGAATTTGGTGGTCAACTTCGTCTAATTTGAATTTTGCCATAATTGAATAATATTTATTATAAAGGCAAAAATAGATGATTTTTATTGAGAATTAAGCATTTTAATTGAATTATTTTAAACAAAAAGCGGTGTTTTCTTATTATTCACTAAAACGAAATCGTTTTCGTAACCCACTTTTAACTCTAAATTTTCCATAGCTTTCACAATTGCACACTTAACATCAATTTCTTTGTGACCAAAAAATTTTTCTAACTTCGAAATTTTCTCAACAACAGGAATAAACTCAACTTTACCAGCTTTCAAAATTTCTTTATACTGAATTGCTATATCTACAAGACTAGCTGATTCTAAAACTTTGGCATTTCTAATGATTATATCATAAAAACATTTTGAGTTTTCTGGGATTTTAAAATAGTTCTCATAAGCAGCAACATCTATATCATCAGATATAATTAGTAAAGCCTTAATAATTGAAATAAAGATTAAACGTCTTACCTCTTCCCTATTATAGTCATTTGGATAATGGCCAGCTTCGTAAAGAAGTGTAGGAATACCAAAATTTTGAAACGTATCTCCTACGCAATTCAAATTAAAACTATCATCATACCTCCCAATTCCGTTAGGTATTTCCTTTTGCAATAATTCATTTATCTGAGAAATGATTGCCATTGCAACCTTACGGTTTCGGGTTAATGAGCGTTTTTCATCTTGAGAAGGAGACAGAAAAGATAGTGTTGCTACTTTACCTGAAGTACCAGCACCAAAAATAGTACGCTGACCATGTAAATTAAAACAATAATTTGGTTTGAAGTTCTTGTATACTTCTAGTAATACTCTGGTTTCTGGTTGCGATAAGTCTTGAGCATCTCTATTTAAGTCAATACTATTGGCATTTGTACGTGTATAGCGCTCAGCACCATCTGGACTTAAAATAGGTATAACTAACAATGAACATGCCTTTAAAATCTGATTCGGAATCTCATTATTGGTTTCAAAAAAGTTAAAACAATCAAAAAGTGCCTTTGTAGTTGTTGATTCATTACCATGCATCTGGGACCACAATAAAATTTTTATTGGTCCATTTCCAAATTTCAGACTATAAATAGGTCGCTCTTCAACAGAATATCCAACTACAGAAATTAATGATTTAGGAAATTTTTCTAAACACTTTTCTATATGAGAATTGGTAATATAGCGACCAAATAATTCTGGTGTTTTTAATAAAGAATATAAACTATTAATCTGCTGTAATTGCATTGTATAATTTTATTGAGTTACAAAAGTAATCATTTGATGTTTTACAATTGTAAACACATAATTTTAAGCCTATTGTTACAATAATATACAAATGGAATAGCTTTAGCTGTAAGACAACATAAGCAAACTGATAATAATTCAATATGTTTATTTTTTAATATTTAAGTGTTTAAAATTCAATATTTTAAGATATATTATATGTTTGTTTAATTTAAAACATATAATAGGACTTTTAAATTATTTTAGATATAATCAATACTAATGTTTACTTTTGTAACGTTTTAATAGCAGAATATAAGTTTACAATGATAAACTCCGCCAAATTTACTGAACGACTACAAAAAATCATTGATTTTTATGACGAAACCGCTTCTGGTTTTGCAGAAAAAATTGGTGTGCAGCGGTCTAGTATTTCTCATATTCTTTCTGGTAGAAATAAGCCGAGTTTAGATTTTGTAATGAAAGTGCTTCACTCCTATCCCGAGGTTGAATTATATTGGTTGATGAATGGTAAGGGAGAATTTCCTAGTGAATCAAAAATTTCAGCATCACCAAATTCCAATACATCAGAAATCCAAATTACAGCTAAGCCTCCAGTAACAGAATCTAACTCTGATTCTGAAATAGAAAAAATTATTATTTTCTACAAAAACGGCACTTTTAAAAGTTATAAGCCTTAAAATTGATTTAGCTATTCATTATCTTTGTCTAAAGATTTATAATGAAATCATTTTTTTTACTTATCGTTATGCTATTGTTGACTAGTTGCTATAATATTGAACGTAATTGTTCGGATTATCAAACTGGTACATTTGAGTTCAATTATTCCGTTGATGGTATTGAAAAAATTGGACGTTTTACTAGAACAGAGACCTTAAACATTGACTATCATGAAGAAAGAGAAGCCGATTCTTCTTCGGTACGATGGATTAATGATTGTGAGTTCATTCTTAAAACAATAAACCCTAAAAGCAACGCTGAGAAAGACGATATTCATATGAAAATACTCTCAACCACTGATGACACTTACACTTTTGAATACAAACGCGCTATTAAAAAACCTAACAGAGAATGGCGTGTAGAAAAAGGTGTTGCAAAAAGGATTAATTGATATGCTAGAATTTTTACTGACTTATGATGCTATTATGGCATTGATAACGTTAACCTTTTTAGAAATTATTTTAGGTATAGATAATATTGTGTTTATATCTATTGCGGCAAATAAACTACCTGAACATCAACGCAGTAAAGCTACTAATCTCGGACTCGTATTCGCACTTTTACAGCGTGTGATTTTATTATTCTTTGTATCCTTTTTAGTTGGATTAAGTGAACCATTTTATACCATTGAAACAAGTTGGTTATCTGCTGGAATAAGCTGGCAAGCCATAATTTTATTTGTTGGTGGTTTGTTTCTAATCTATAAAAGCACTTCTGAAATAAGAGAAAAAGTAGAAACACCATTGCATGACGAAGATGAAGTGAAATCTAAAGTTATAAAATCACTGAGTAATGCTATTGTTCAAATATTAATTATAGATTTTATTTTTTCTATAGATTCAATCCTTACTGCTGTTGGTATGACCAATGGGCTACACCCTAACCACAATTACACGCTTGTCTTAATGATTATAGCAGTAATGATCTCTATTGGCATAATGATTGGTTTTGCGAATCCTATTAGAAAATTTATAGACACACATCCAAGTGTTCAAATCTTAGGCCTTGCTTTTTTAATACTAATAGGTTTTATGCTTATCACTGAAGCTGCTCACCTATCCGAGACCGAATTTTTAGGAAAAACAGTTGGCGCCATACCAAAAGGGTACCTTTATTTTGCAATTGCATTTTCACTTTTTGTTGAATTTTTGAATTTTAAAACCGTAAAAAAGAAATAGCCTATAACTCTAATTAGACTAGTGTAAAAGTTATAGAACGTTGTTTTTAATCCGCTTAACTAATATATGAAGCGTTTTTAGGATGAGAGAATTTGGTTTTGCTATATTTCGCAACATTTAACAAGTTTTTAAAGAACCCAAATCTGTAAAACATTCAGTTAATGCTTTTTAACTCGATAGAATATCTTATTTTCTTACCTATAGTCTTCATTATCTATTGGTTACTTAAGAATAGTTATAAAAATCAGAACATTTTATTGCTTATTTCTAGCTATGTATTCTATGGTTGGTGGGATTACAGGTTTTTATCGCTTATAATGTTCAGTTCTTTCTTAGATTATTTTGTAGGACAAAAGATTGAGCAAGCTATTGGAGAGAAAAACAAAAAACGTTGGCTACTTGTTAGTCTTTGTTCTAATTTAGGACTTCTAGGTGTTTTTAAATATTACAACTTTTTTGCCGATTCCTTTGCCAGTACAATGTCAACTATGGGCTGGGAAGTCAATGATCTTACCCTAAATATTATCCTACCTGTTGGAATAAGCTTCTATACATTTCAAACATTAAGCTATAGTATTGATATCTACAGAGGTCAGATAAAGGCTAGTAAAGATATTGTTAGTTTTTTTACGTTTGTAAGCCTATTTCCACAACTTGTCGCTGGACCAATTGAGCGTGCTTCTAACCTAATACCACAGATTGAAAAGAAAAGAAATCTTAATATTACATTAATAAAAACAGGTGTTTTCCAAATATTTATTGGGCTTTTTAGAAAAGTTGCTATTGCAGATAATTTAGGTGTTTATGTAGATTCTGTTTATGCCAACTACGAAATACATAACAGTTCCACACTCTTAGTTGCTACCGTTTTTTATGCTTTCCAAATATATTTTGATTTTTCTGGTTATTCTGATATTGCTATTGGTAGTGCAAAACTATTTGGGTTTAATTTCAACCGAAATTTCAATTTTCCATACTTCTCTAAAACTTTAACCGAATTTTGGAGACGTTGGCACATGTCACTTTCCTTCTGGCTTAGAGATTATTTATACATATCACTAGGTGGTAATAGAAAAGGAATTGTTATTACATATAGAAACTTATTACTAACAATGCTTCTTGGAGGCTTATGGCATGGAAGCTCTTGGAATTTTGTGATTTGGGGTGCGATTCATGGCTTATTTTTAAGTTTTGAGAAATACACCTTCTCAGCTTTAAAAATAAAGACATTCAATGCATTTGGCTACATATACACCTTCATTGTCGTACTTATCGCTTGGATTTTCTTTAGAGCGTCTGATCTTCAGTCAGCATCAATAATAGTTACTGAAATTCTTAGTTTTAATTATGGTTCACTATTCATTGGTGATATAAATGCTTTTGTAAATGCTGTGCTCTTGATTTCGATTGGATTTTTAATTGATTTAAAGATATTTAGATCTAATGTCTCATTGGAAGATTATGGTGTACGTTTTAACACTGTAAAACTTTCAATTATAGTATCTATAATTATCTTGATGCTTTGCTTATTCTATTCAACAGCTGAAAACTTTATTTATTTTCAATTTTAGACTATGAACAAAGAAATCACCAAAAAGTTTTTAAAAATTGTCGTTCTCACGCTATTAATTAGCTATGGTCTAGATAAATTAGTGTTCTTTAGTTTAAATAAGATTAGCGATAAAGTAATGACAGGGCAATCTATTGGTAAGCTCAATCAGTTCTTATCCGTTAAAGATACAACCGCATTTTTGGTTTTTGGAAACTCTAGAGCTAATCGACATATAGATGTTGATATGGTTGGTCACAAGGGCTACAATATGGGAATTGATGGTACTGGCATTGCTTACAATAGTGCGTTAATCAATACATTAACTGAGAATAAAAAGCAGTTTATTTTAGTTCATATAGATACTAAAAACTTCTTTGATACTGATTATGAAGGTGCAGATATTAGAGGATTAAAAACCAAATACCAAAGAGATACTAATATCACTACTGCTCTTGAAAAATCTGGCCAATTATCAGTTTTACAACAATTCTACTATAGCATGAATTATAATGGTAATGCTATTGGTATCATTAAGAATTACTTTAAACCTAGCTATAATTACAAAACCTATAATGGTTATGATCCCATTTCTGTAAGTGCTGACCAAGAATCCATGAGGGATATTGTTTTGTCAAATTTTGCTTCTGATAAGGAGTGCTTAGACAATCATGAAGTCAATACCATGGCCTTAGATTATTTAAAATCAATTAAAACCTTTGTAGAGAAATCCCCAAACAAAACGTTTTTATTTGTTACTTCTCCAATATATAATGATACTTGTGATTTAGACAATATAAAGCTTGCCAAAATTATGCAAGATTTAGGCTTAGAATATAGGGATTACAGCAACCTCTATAAGGAATCAAAAGACAACTCTCTTTGGAAAGATGCGACACATATGTCTAAAAAAGGAGCTGAAGCATTTTCTAAATTACTGGCTGAAAAATTTAAAAATTCTAAGTACTAAAAAAGCTTAGCCTGTCCTTTATCATCAATATCCGTGTCATCACCGTTACTATTACTTTCTTTTGCTGAATCTTTATCTGACGTGTCAGAAATCGTTTCTTCATCAATAACTTCTAGCTCATCAGCATGAACTTCTTTTGGTGCTTCGTAAGGTAATGAAGCTAATAAACTAACCTGATTAATCTTATCTTTAGTTAATTGATTTCCAAGAGCATTAATTCCTTTTACTGAAATAAATTCTTCAAGATTTACTTCCATATTTGATTTACGATCTTTACCGCGTACTTTAGTAAACTCTACTTCCGCGATTGGTCGCCAATCTGTTGAAACAATTTCGAGCTGAGAGTTTGAATGATCTGATATAAAAGATTCTTCTTTTCCTTCTTGTTCTATCAAAAAACGTTTTACATAATAACGTTCTTTTTCACCATCATAATAAATAGCGGAAATTGGCTTTTTAGGAATCCATTTCTCTAACACAATCATATCACTGTCAAAATGCGTAGTCAATTCTGGTATTATGGTTTTTACTAATCCAGATTGTGTAATAACCAATAAACGATCTTCTCCTCTAAATTCTCCAATCAATTCACCTCTCTCGTCTACATTAAGACGCTGAACCGTATCATCAAACCATATTTTACGTGGTTTTAATGTAGAAACACCTTTCTCTTTAAGTTCTACACGTTTTATAGCATATTTGGTGACTTGGTTACCTTTAGACGCTCTGCCCTTTATAAGAATATCGGCAAAGTCTAAATCCCATTTTAATTTCTTTATACTTCCTACCTGGCGCAACATTATTGTAACCACCTCAGCTTCACCATTAGGATTTGCTGAGAAATACCATAAGACAGAGCCTTTATTTCCATTTGTTAAGTCGTACTCGCGATCTCTTGTTATACTCGTAACTGCGAATCGTTTTACATATGAAGGCCCACTTTTACCATCGCGATAAATCATGTTATAAACTGTGCGCTTGTCCTTTTTCTTAAATACAGCAACATGAATAATATTTTTACCAATAAAAGTCTTAGAATCGACTTTGGTAACCATCATTTTACCTTCTTTGGTAAACACAATGATATCATCAATATCACTACAATCGCAAACATATTCGTCTCGTCTCAGAGATGTTCCTATAAAACCTTCTTCTCTATTCACATAGAGTTTTGTGTTTCTAATAACGACTTTAGTAGCGTCTACATCCTCAAAAATTCTTATTTCAGTTTTGCGCTCCTTGCCATCTCCATAATCTTTCTTAAGTCGTTCAAAATAAGCAATAGCATAGTCAATTAGATTTTCTAAATGATGTTTTATTTCAGCAATTTGATCTTCTAAAGCATCTATTTTTTGTTGTGCTTTATCTATATCGAATTTAGAAATACGCTTAATTCTAATTTCAGTTAAACGTGTAATGTCCTCTGTAGTAATAGCACGCTTTAAATGTTTTATATGAGGCTGAAGCCCTTTATCTATAGCATTGATAACACCTTCCCAAGTTTCTTCTTCTTCAATATCTCGGTAAATTCTTTCTTCAATAAAAATACGCTCAAGCGAAGCAAAATGCCATTGCTCTTGAAATTCACCTAGACGAATTTCTAACTCACTTTTTAGAAGCTCAACTGTATTATCAGTAGAACGACGCAACATTTCAGTTACACCAACAAAATAAGGCTTGTTATCTTCTATAACACAACCCAATGGTGAAATTGAAGTTTCACAACTTGTAAAAGCATACAAAGCATCAATAGTCTTATCTGGTGATAAACCAGAAGGTAAATGAATCAGTATTTCTACCTTAGCTGCTGTATTATCTTCAATCTTTTTAATCTTAATTTTACCCTTATCATTAGCTTTTAAGATAGAATCTATAAGAGATGATGTTGTTGTCGCAAATGGAATTTCAGTAATAACTAAACTATTCTTATCGCGTTGAGCAATCTTAGCTCTTACTCTAACTTTACCTCCGCGCAATCCATCATTATAATTTGTAAAATCTGCAATACCAGCAGTTGGGAAATCTGGTAAAATAGTAAAACGCTTTCCTTTCAGATGCTTAACAGAGGCGTCTATAAGTTCAATAAAATTATGTGGCAAAATCTTCGTAGATAAACCTACAGCAATTCCTTCACCTCCTTGCGCTAATAGCAAAGGAAACATTACTGGCAAATTTATAGGCTCTTTTCGTCTACCATCGTAAGAGGCCTGCCATTCTGTAATTTTAGGATTGTAAACAACATCTAAAGCAAATTTAGATAATCGAGCTTCAATATATCTTGAAGCCGCCGCACGATCGCCTGTTAGAATATTTCCCCAGTTACCTTGGGTATCAATTAATAAATCTTTCTGACCAATTTGCACCATTGCGTCAGCAATACTCGCATCTCCGTGCGGATGATATTGCATAGTATGACCGACTATGTTAGCTACTTTATTGTAACGACCATCATCTAAGTCTTTCATTGAGTGCATTATACGACGCTGTACTGGTTTAAAACCATCTTCGATTGCCGGTACAGCACGCTCTAGGATTACATAAGATGCGTAATCTAAAAACCAATCTTTATACATTCCGGTAACCTTTGTTATAGTTTCTTGGTTACCTGTATCTTCATTCAACAATTCATCATGTTCTTCTGACATCTACTCCTCGTTTATGCTTAATATTCTGTTTTATAATTCTCTTTAAAGACTGCTTTACATATTTTAATTTTCTTCGTTTAAAAAGGGTAATATTGAAGTGCTCATCATATGTTTTACCATTACTATTTTGTATTGAAACAACTAGTATCTTGTAAATCAAATAATTATAAACTTTGTAGCTTACTAGTTTATGTTTAGCAAATTCTATTTTTTTTTGCCTGTAATTGATGAAATCCGTTAAAATCAAGCCTTTATTAGTAATTACTAATTTTGCTCCATCGCTGTCATATTCAAAGTATCTTGCTATAAAATGTACAAAAAGAACGACAATAAAAAAGCCTAGAAACACATACATTGAGGCTTTTGGGAAAGCATCATAAGATTTAAATACAGTTGCTAATAAAATTGCAGTTACCAATAACAAAAAGTAAATGGAAATAATCTTATTTTTTACATTTCTGTTATCAGTTCTCATATAGCATCTTCTACTAGATCGAGTTCAACTTTAAGGTTCTCGATGATGAATTTTTGTCGCGTTGGTGTATTTTTCCCCATGTAAAAAGACAGCAATTCTTCAATAGACATATCTTTTTCTAACATAACAGGATCTAATCGCATATCCTCACCAATAAAATGCACAAATTCATCTGGAGAAATTTCACCTAAACCTTTAAATCGCGTAATCTCTGGTTTTGGTTTCAATTTTTCTATTGCTTCTCTTCTCTCTTCTTCAGAATAGCAGTAAATGGTTTCTTTTTTATTCCGTACTCTAAACAAAGGCGTCTGTAATATATATAAATGACCTTCTTTAATAACCTCTGGGAAGAATTGCAAGAAAAATGTAATCAACAACAATCTAATATGCATACCATCAACATCAGCATCAGTAGCGATGACTACATTATTATAACGCAAATCTTCAAGGGATTCTTCAATATTTAAAGCTGCTTGTAGAAGGTTAAATTCTTCATTCTCGTAAACAATCTTCTTACTGAGTCCATAACAATTTAATGGTTTCCCTTTTAAGCTAAAAACCGCTTGTGTATTAACATCGCGAGATTTTGTTATACTTCCAGAAGCTGAATCTCCCTCTGTTATAAATAAGGTCGTTTCAAGATTTCTCTCATTTTTAGTGTCACCAAAATGTACACGACAATCGCGTAATTTCTTATTATGAAGACTAGCCTTTTTAGCTCTATCTTTTGCTAACTTTCTAATACCAGATAATTCCTTACGCTCACGTTCGGCTTGGAGAATTTTACGTTGTATTTTTTCTGCTGAATCCGGATTCTTATGTAAAAAATTGTCCAAATTCTTTTTTACAAAGTCATTTATATAGGTTCTAACCGTTGGTAAATCACCTCCCATATCTGTTGAACCCAATTTGGTTTTCGTCTGACTTTCAAAAACAGGTTCCATTACTTTTATTGCAATCGCAGTAACAACAGATTTTCTAATATCAGAAGCCTCATAGTTCTTTCCATAAAATTCTCTAACGGTTTTAACTATAGATTCTCTGTAAGCTGCTAAATGTGTACCACCTTGCGTGGTGTTCTGCCCATTTACAAACGAATGATACTCTTCGCTGTATTGTGTTTTACTGTGTGTAATCGCTATTTCTATATCATCACCTTTTAGATGAATGATAGGATAAAGCATATCTGACTCATTAATGTTTTCAGATAGTAAATCCTTTAAGCCATTTTCACTAAAATATTTTTCGCCATTAAAAACTATGGTTAATCCAGGGTTTAGATACACATAATTTTTGAGCATCTTTACGATATACTCGTTTCGGTACTTATATTTTTTGAATATAATTTCATCTGGAATAAAACTAACCTTAGTTCCTTTTCTTCTCGACGTATCATCTAATAAATCTTGATTGGTAAGATTTCCTTGCTCGAACTCAGCAGAAGCAGATCTTCCGTCTCTTGTAGATTCTACTCTAAAATAAGAAGATAATGCATTAACGGCTTTTGTACCAACACCATTTAGACCTACAGATTTTTTAAAAGCTTTAGAATCGTACTTTCCACCTGTATTCATCTTAGAAACAACATCTACCACTTTACCTAAAGGAATACCTCGGCCATAATCGCGTACGATAACGCGCTCACCTTGCACAGAAATCTCGATAGTTTTACCAGCGCCCATCACGTACTCATCAATAGAGTTGTCTAATACTTCTTTTAATAAAATGTAAATACCATCATCTGGCGAAGAACCATCACCCAACTTACCGATATACATACCAGGTCGCATTCGGATATGTTCTTTCCAATCGAGTGAGCGTATGTTATCTTCAGTATAGTTAGACTGTTCTGCCATAGAATTCGGTAAAATTTTAGATGAAGGGCTAATATAATACTATACCTTAAAATATAAAATATGGTTTGCGTAAAGTAATTAACAATAAATGCCCAATATTGTTGAGAACATCACTATTCGTAGAATATTATTTACAAAAGACCCTATTTCGAAGTAAAATCCTTATTTACCCTTACTTTTTGATATCATTAGAATACCAAAAATAACAGCTAAAGTTCCAGTTATTTGAAGCAATGTTAGGCTTTCGTTCAAAAAAATTACAGCCAAAATAATTGTAGAAATTGGTCCAATACCCGCAATGACAGCAAAATTTGATGAATCAATTAATTTAATAGAAATTGACACTAAAAATGAAGGAATTACAGTAGCAAAAACTGCAATGGCTAATCCAAGTGCATAAACTTGCCAAGGGAAATTTAAAATATTGACATTAGAAAAAATTCCATAATGAATAAAAACACATATACAAGACACTATCATGGCATAAGCTGTAAATCGCATCACACCAAATTTTGGAATCAACCAACCACTTCCAACCAAATAAGAAGCATATGTTATAGCACTCAGCAATACAAAGAAACCACCTAAATAGGCATTGTTTCCAGAGATTGAAACCTCACTTCCAAAGGTAATTACAATACCGATATATGTAATTAAAATTGCTAGTTTTTGCTGTTTAGTTATGGCTTTTTTCAAAAACAACTTATTAAACAACAATACAATAGTTGGATAAATAAAAAGAATGATGCGTTCTAAACTTGCCTTAATATATGTTAGACCAACAAAATCAAAATAGCTTGCCAAATAGTAACCGACAAACCCAAAAAAGACAAGCCATACATAGTCGTTCCGCAGCATCGTCTCTTTATGTTCTTTTCTATATAAATAAGCGATTATGATGTAAAATGGAAATGCAAATGCCATCCGTAATAATAGCATACTGAGAGCATCTACATTATACTGATAGGCTAATTTTACCATAACAGCTTTAGATGAAAATAGGACTATACCAAGAATACCAATTAGAATACCGTAAACGAAGGCTTGCTTAGATTTCATACGGTTAAATTAAGCTGATACATTTTATAAAAAAACTGAAAATTTAAGAATTACGACGTTCAAACTCTAATTATTTATATAAGTCCAGCGTATAAACAATCAGGTAATCGTATTTTGGCTTCGGTAACATATAGACTGTTTTACTATAGAATTAGGTAAAGTTTAGTTTAAAAAATCTATTTATCCTAAATTAGAGATAGGATTTAGCCCACAATCTTTTAGTATTATATTACAGCTTCTGGGTTAGCAATCCTGTAAAGTACAATAATTGATGGTAAACAAATATGACAAAAGTGTAAACCTTATAGATTTTAATAAGCGTTAACAAGGTTAACGGAAATACGCTAAACGCTTTGAGGAAGATAATTCCTCTGCTTTTTGTTTTAAAACGGCGTTTCTGGTAAGCAATAATTTTATAATGTGGCGTTTTAAAAAGAAATTATCTACAATTTTCCCTAGAATTCCATAAGAGGATTCAAAATAGAACTTATCAATCATTAATGTTTTATTAGCCTTAAGCTCAAAGATATGCTCGTGTCTGTATGATTTAAATTCCCCTTTAATCATCTCATCAACAAATTTTTCAGGCCTATTATACTCTGTTACCTTTAAGGTTAAATGTTGCATGAGGTTAAGATGGTTTGTTTCCCAAATAGTTACATCGCCTTTCTCAACCAAACCTGATATTTTTCCTTCTATTGGAATTTCAGTAGACTTTTTTAAAGAATTTTTATAAAAACCGATATCTCTGGCTAAATCAAAACAGGTTTCTTGATCACAATTAATAAGGGTTTCAACAATTATTTGGGGCATAAAAGTGAGTTTAGAATTTAGACCCGTATAATTTTAAAATGTCACTTTACATATATAAAATCAACACTACACTATTTAAATCACTAAACATTAAATAAGAAATGCATCACATCGCCATCCTTTACTACATAGTTCTTTCCTTCTACACGCATTTTACCAGCTTCCTTTACTTTAGCTTCACTTCCGTATTGTACATAATCATCGTAAGCAATAACTTCTGCTCTAATAAAACCTTTTTCAAAATCGGTATGAATAACTCCTGCTGCTTGTGGCGCAGTGGAACCAATAGTCACTGTCCAAGCTCTTACTTCTTTTACACCAGCTGTAAAATAGGTTTGCTGATTTAATAGTTTGTAAGCAGAACGAATTAATTTTGCCGAACCTGGTTCGTCTAATCCAATATCTTGTAAGAACATTTGACGTTCTTCATAGTCGTCTAATTCGTTAATATCTGCCTCTGTTCCAACAGCCAAAACTAAAACTTCTGCGTTTTCGTCTTTTACCGCATCTCTTACCTTTTCTACATAAGAATTGCCAGTTGTTGCAGCACCTTCATCGACGTTGCATACATACATTACCGGTTTTTCTGTAATAAACTGAGAAGGCTTTACATAATCATCGTAATCTTCTTCAGAGAACTCTAAAGCTCTAACTGAAGTCCCAGCTTCTAAAGCTGCTTTAATTTTTAATAAAACGGCCTCTTCTTTCTGCGCTTCTTTATTACCCGTTTTCGCAGCACGTTTTACTTTGTCTAACTTTTTTTCTGCAGTTTCTAAGTCTTTTAACTGCAATTCCATATCAATGGTTTCTTTATCTCTAATAGGATTAATAGAACCATCAACATGCACAATATTATCATTATCAAAACAACGCAATACATGCAGAATGGCATCGGTTTCTCTAATATTCGCTAAAAATTGATTTCCTAAACCTTCACCTTTACTAGCACCTTTTACCAAACCAGCAATATCAACGATTTCTACAGTTGCAGGAACCACTTTTTCTGGATTCACTAATTCTTCTAGTTTAGATAATCTTGGATCTGGTACATTTACCACGCCAATGTTAGGTTCTATGGTACAAAACGGAAAGTTAGCACTCTGCGCTTTGGCATTAGATAAACAGTTAAATAAGGTTGATTTTCCTACGTTTGGTAATCCTACAATTCCGGCTTTCATGTAATACTAATTTTTGCGAGTGCAAATGTAGTTAATTAGTAGAATAGTTGAATTAAAAGTTTCTGAAATAAATTGATTTGGGATTAAGGGTTGCGCTTAACGTGTTTGTGTATGGTTAGTTGCGTGGTTAAGCAACTAAGTTAACAAACAAATCACAGATAGAAAATTCCAGCGGAATTTTCGTAAGTCGGCAGTGAACTAGCAATTAATTATACACGGTGTTGGGAACGGTTATTTATATTTAATTTTCCTAATGATAAATTTATCAGGCTTATTCTCTTTAAATGACGTTTTCTTTATCCAATTATCATATTTATCAAACTCATACTTATAGTTAACATTCGAAGTTAGAGAGTCTTCAGAATCATAAACTTTTTGTCGTTTAACAAGTTCATTTTCGTATTCGTATTTCCGTTTTGAATTTAGTAATGGGTTCTTATAATTTATTGTTTCAATTTCAGAAACTAATTCAGCATCATTGAATTTACTTAATGAAATCATATTTACTAAAGTATCATTGGTATTAAAATCGATATATTCTTGAGTGGTTTCTGTTTCGAGTTTGATTCCTTCGTTACTGTATGTGTAATTCTCGATTTGTTTGAATCGGACATTTTCTTGCACCTCATCAACTACTTGGGTTTTGATTAATAAGGAATCTTTATAAAAATAATCAATTTCGAATGATGAGTTATCAAAATCCATTTTGACTATTTCTTTTTGAACTTTCCCAAAATCGTCATACACAAAGTTCGTTTCCATTGTTTGATTGTTAAATGGTGTTGTTTGAACTCTTTTTAATATTTGATTATTGTTATAGAATTTTGAAGTAATTGATAGAGTATCTTGTTTGATTTCAGCATTGGAATTCTCTTTTATTTTAATTATATACTCTGTGATTTGAATTGCTTCCTTTGTTAGTCCATTTGCAAATTTTTCTTGTTGTTCTTGACAACAGATTAATAAGAATGATGTAAATAAGATAAGTAGTCTGTTCATTTGGTTTTAATTGTGCCCAACACTCAGATATGGTCAGTTCGTATTGACTATATCGTTTGTTAAGCGAAGTTAGTTTTTTATAATAGAGAAATCAATACGTAGAACTACATAATTTTAGATACAACCCAGAACCATAACCTTTTAATTTAAAGATGACTTATTATATATTACTGGCATTTGCCCTTTCCATGTATCCCATAAATCGTCATCACTAATTAGACTTGCCATAAAATGGCCAACATTTATACGACTGGTTTTGCCAGCGTTAAAAATGGCACTTCTAATTGGAGATGGATGGATTTCGTATTCTGTGACTTCTTCTTCATCAATTAAACCATCTGGTCGCACAGCAGCCCAAGTGATATATTGGTTGTCTTGCCCAATTTGGGTTCTCAGGTAATCTGCTGCTTTCTCATTATCGACATGAGGGGGCAAAAGTAGTTTTAGAAGTCCAATAACGCATTTTTGAGCAAAAGAAATAGGTTCGTTCAAATCTCGATTACGATTTCCTGTCGTATTCATTAAAACGTATTTAATTGGGCTTTCTGGTTTATTAGCCTGTATAGCATTGCAAAGTCTTTGAGCAGCATCTGTTACCAATTTTCTGGGTTGTCCATAGATGCCTTTAAAATTCATATTATGCCCTAGACATGATGCCACTGCATGACAATCGAGAGTTAGTTTCATCATATCGTCATCGTTCAAATCTAATAGACTTGCAGAAATAATGCTCAGGTACGCATTGCTCTTCCAAGATTTTGGCAATTTATCAGGGGATCTTACGACAGCTTTAACACTATGTCCTTTAATTAGAAGTTGTTCAACTAACTTTCTTCCTGTTGCTCCGCTTGCACCTACTACTAAAACTGTCATGTAATTTATTTTGATTTTCTTTAAAAAAAAAGTTGATGCTTAAATGACGAATAATCCGCTTTTATGTTACTACTAATCGGTTTCGTCTTTTTTATGACTATCCTCTTTTGCTTGCTTAGTTTTAGCATAACCTGCACCAAAAACAAGACCGAGACTCAACCATAACGCAATATTGTCTGTTGTAAGACCAATAGCAGCACCTATAATCATCCCTATCCCAATACTTTTAGTATAATTGCTTTCTTTCTTCATTTTTACTTTAAATTAATATGCATACTCCTTATTAGTAGCACTTTATGAAGATTAGTTACATCACAAAAAAATGCCAAGCCAATAATCTAAAAAAAATCACCCTAATCCTTCTTAAACTGTACTGACTTTACATTTATCTTCATACCTTCTGAGCCTACAAAAACAAAAGCCAGAGGTACCATAATACGGTTCATATCTGCTGTGGTGAATTGACTGGTTTCTATTTCAAATGTTTCCCATTCTTTAGTGAGCTCAATTTTAAGTTTAGTTTCAGAGCCATCTGGCGGATCGTTGATGTCTTTCATTGTTATTTCAAAGGTTTCTCCACCTTTTTCACCTCTCATCTCTATAAATACTTTTGAATATCCAGAAAAGTCCATTTCATTGACTCTACCTCTTAAAGCAACAACCTGAAAATAGGATGATGCCCATAAGTATTGATCTGCAGGATATTTTATAGATAAATAACCTTTCTCTTTTGAAAAATAGTTGTAGAATAAATCTGATGCAGCATACCTTACATCAAATCCTGTTGTTGCTTCACCATTAATTAAAAGACTTAAAACATCAGCATCACCAAAAGAGTATAAAACTCCGCTTAACTCTAACTTTGTCTGTTCATCAAAAGAGGTTTTTGAGTCGCGAATCATCTCTACTAGTTTATTTCCCAACAAGATTTGATCTTCGTACAGTCTGATAAAAAAGTGTTCATTGCCAGCAAGCTCTAAAATGTTTAACGAAAGATCATCCCTCAAAATTTCTAAAAATTTTGGTCCAACTATGGTAAAATCTCCTGCGTCCCAAGGTTTCAAAAATAGGTCCTGTCCGTTATTTCTAAAGGAAGCCATCCATTCCTTTTTAAGATCTTCATAATCTTTATTATATTGTTCTTCTCGCACTCTAATTTTATCAGCATTAATGAAGTATGTACTGAGCAATAAAGAAAGATCTGTACCTTGTATTTTTCCAAAATAAGTGGAATTCTTCAAAGATTCAAACCCACTCAAATTAGAGTTAAATTGAATAGTTTTTGAAATATCAGTAAACGTATAATTTACATATGTAGCCTCTACAATACTCATCGATTGTTTTTCTAACGGAATGTAGCGCGTATAAAGTGTATCTATTTTTGTTTTAATCGCTGATCTTGCGGATGATAAGAGATGAAGCTCTCTAAGATCAGACTGCACTCCATTGGCTATACTTTGTAAGGCATCATTTAGTTCTAGATTTTGATTTTTTGATTCATTCCAATTGTTAATCTGGAGTGCTATTAAAATCCCAATAACTACTAAAACAATCTCACCAATAGCATATTTGAAGTATTTTGATATCTTATTTTGCTGAATAAGGTTTTGTCTAATCTTTCTAAAAAACGTGATCATATGGTTTGGTAAATTAAATGAATTGGTAAAATAAAAGCAGCATATTTCAGACAACTCTTTTTCAGTGACTTATATCACAACAAGCAAGTTAGTTTTTTGTAAAAGAATATCAATGAGTAAACCAGTGTAATTTTAAAACAAAAATCCCAAGCCAAAGACTCAGGATTTGATAATAGGTAACTCTAATCTAAAGCAATTTATAACATATCATAAAGCACAAAATGCCAATCACTTTTAACTGGTACCGAAACCAGACCAGGCAAGGTATCATAGGGTACATCACCCCAAATAATGACCTCAAACCCTTTTTTAGTTTGATATCTTGATGAGATGGATGTCATTGTAAAGAAATCCTCTTCTCCAAAATAACTTTCTGCCGTCAACTGAATGATATAATTTTTATCACATACTAATCTATCAGGTAACTTCACAGAATATCCTATATCCTGTCCTTCGCGAATACTACCAGGATTTATACCTAGTCGAACTTTAATGCCTGGTGTCGCTTTTATTATAGAACCATCAGCAGCAATTTTACCCATAGCAATCATTTTAGGAATTCTTTGACTCATAATTAAAATATTTAATTGATTTCTAATACCTTAAAATTAAAACAAATATATAGGCCATACTATACGTAGAACTACGTATTTTTTTTTATAATCAGGAGGTTACACTACGAAAAGTCTCACGTAAAACTAGCAATTGGTGCAAAAAGCGGGTTTAGGTTTTGAATTTAAGATACCTCGAAAATTGAGGCAATAAAACTCACATTATCAATTTTTTTTGCATTTGAACAATTATTTAGTCTCCACCACAATCTTCTTGTTACCTTTATTTTGAAATTATAAAAGCATAATGTTTTATTTAGTACTAATTCCCCTTAAATTTGTAACTAATAAGCTTTTCCCTATTTCGTTCCCTTGATTAATTAGAATAGTATAACATTAATAACAGTTCATTAAATGAATACTACATTATCGTATAAAGAAATTAAAACGTCACCCGTCGATTTGGTTGAAGAGATTTGTGAAATTGCTTTGGCTCATAGAGATGAAACTGAAAAGTTACGTCGATTGGCGCCTGCCGTAGTGGAAGCTCTCCAAAAATCTCAATTATTCAGACTTGGATTACCAAAATTTCTTGGTGGTTGGGAAGACAATCCTGTTGAAGTACTAAAGGTTTATGAGTTACTGAGTAGTGCAGAGGCTTCTGTTGCTTGGAGTGTTTGGAACAATCATCTCGCCTGTACTTTTGGTCGCTTTTTAGATGAGGAAAGCATGAAAGAGATTTATAAAAACCCATCTCACGTCTATGCTAACTCAGCGCGCCCTGAAGGTTTTGCAGAGATTGTACCTGGCGGATACAACATAAATGGGCGTTGGAGTTTAGTATCTGGCTGCGAATTATCAGATTGGTTTGCATTACGATGCTTAGTTACTGGAGAAGATTTACCAAAAACACTTGGACCAGGCGCTAAACTGAAATTATTTTTTATTCCTAAATCTGAGATTAATATAATCGATACATGGAGTGTAGGAGGATTAAGAGGCACAGGAAGCCATGACGTAGAAATAAAAGACGTGTTTGTAAATGAAAAATACGCCATAGATTTCGACAGTCCTGTTGCAATTGATAATGCTTACAGTCGTTTACCAATCGGATGTTTAAATTCTGCTGGTAACGCTGCAATAGCATTAGGCTTACTAAAATGTGCTATAGATGATTTAGTAAAAATGTGTTTAGAGCGTGTGACTCCTGGGAAAAATCCAGATTTACGAGATCGGCTAACAATACAAGCTGCAGTTGCTAAAGGCAAAAATTTATTGAATTCATCTCGTGCACAATTACACAATTCTGTTGATGCAATATGGAAAACGTCATTAGAAAAAGACACCTATACAGATGAACAATTGGCAGATGTATGGGCCGCTTCTTGTCAAGCTGCTGCAAATGCAAGATCTATGGTGTCTGAAATTTATGCAGTTGCTGGTACCGCATCCTTGTATACCAGTTCTCGAATTGAAAGAGCACACAGGGATATACATGCAGTTTTACAACATGGGATAGTTCAACCACATTGGATGAATCAGGCAGGAATGGCTTATCTCGGTTTAAAACCAACAGGTGCAATGTTCAGAACATAAAAAAATAGAAAACCTAAGAATTATATCTAGACTTATAAATAGTAATAACCCTAACTTAGTTGAAAAAGCAAACCCTTATGCTTTTACACTAATTTACAATTACAAAATATTTCAATGATTGAAGTTATTAAAGATAAAAAAGGATGGCGTGAGCAAATAGCCATGGTTAAGTATTCAGACTTTTACCACAGCTATGATTATCACCACCTTTCTAGAAATGATGATGAATTACCAATACTAATAAAATATACCGATGGTCTTACATCATTTTTGTTACCACTGATGCTAAGGGATATTGAGAATACTGATTATAAAGATGTCACATCAGTATATGGCTATGCAGGTATTTTAATTTTAAATATAGAGGAGGGTTTTAAAAAGGAAAACTTTCAGCAGGAATTGAATACTTTTTTCTACAATAATAATGTTGTGGCTGTATTCTCAAGGCTTCATCCGTTTTTAGATGATCAAGAAACACTTCATGAAGGCTTAGGAAATATTACAACACTTGGTAAAGTAGTTTATAAAGATTTATCTGACCCTCTTGATAAGCAAAGAGCAGAATACAATAGACGATTAAAAACATACTTAAATAAATCGCGCAAACTTTGTACAGTCATAGATGGAACTGCTGAAGACCATCTTGAGGCTTTCATAGAATTGTATATTGATAATATGAAACGTGTTAATGCAGATTCAAGTTATTTTTTCAGTAATGACTATTTCTACAAACTTATGTCGAGTAACGATATAAATACTGAGCTGTTAGTTTGTATACACAATGAGACACAAAAGATTATAGCTGGTGCATTTTTTATTAAAACAGGGAATATTGTTCAGTATCATTTGTCTGGTTTAAGTGAAGATTATTTTGAGCTAAACCCAATAAAACTAATTATTGACGAAATGCGCATTAGGTCTACTCACGAAGGCTACAAATATTTTAATCTTGGAGGAGGAAAAGACAGCAAAGAAGATTCGCTTTTTAAATTTAAAAGTGGATTTTCAAAAAACTTTAGAGACTTCAAAATCTGGAAATATGTGGTTAATGAAAGTGTTTATAGAGAATTAACAAAAAAACATCTAGGCAAGGATTCGGTTACAGATTTATACAATAAAGAATTTTTCCCAGCTTATCGCAAGAAATTGCCAGTAGGCAATTAGTGTTTTAATATTGAATATAGTGCAGATAATATGCCAATGTATACATAATGGTTATTCTTATGGCTCCTAAGTACAAAAAATATCTAAGTCCTTAATAAGTAGGAAAAAATAGATTTAACCTGTTCTATATAAAAAGACGCAACCTTTTTGCAATTTTTACATCTATTATATAACTAATCCATTCAATTAAACCGCTATGAAAAAATCAATCGCTTTACTTCTAGTACTCCTCTTAACCTTTTCTTGCTCCAAAGACAAACCTGATAATCTCGAAGAAGATTTTAGTATCTCAGGTAAATTTGTAACACCGAATGGCATTGATGCTGTATCTAAAGCCAGTGTTAAACTTTTTAAAGAAAACACTATCATCAAAGAAACTATCACCGATAGTGAAGGTAATTTTACATTAACCAATTTATCATCTGGAGATTATGAACTTAAAATTTCTAAAGGTTTATTTTCATCGTCCCAAAATGTAGCACTAGATGGTATAAATGATATTTTTGACATAATACTAGATACGATTGAAATTACAGACTTACCAAATATAGCTGTAGTCACAGGCTCTTGGGACCATATTGAAGATGTACTCTACAATATTGGCTTAGTAAACCCGGTCACACAAGAACCACTTTTTGATATTATTGATGGTAATGGTCCATTTGGCAGATCTAATGAATCCTCTCATAATGGTCATCACAAATCTAATTTTAGCAAAACCTTTAATCCACAATTAGAACCTAATGTAGATTTTGACTTTGGAGATTTAATAGAATCACCAGCACTGCTTAGTAACTATGACATAATATTTTTAAACTGTGGCTTAAATGAGACTAAAACAGACTTCAGCAATAATATTACTCAATATATAGCAGATGGAGGTCTTATCTATTCAACAGATTGGGCTTACGTCTATTTAAATGACATTACAGATAATGGTAATCAATACTTAAGCTTCAGTAATCCATACAGAAGTGGTGATTCATTAAGCACTGAAGCCGAAATTTTAAATCCTGATTTAATGGATTGGCTAGCCTTAAACTTTAACGTGACTATAGAAAACAACTCGGTAATTATAGATGAGTTTTTAAGTGGTTGGCAAGCGGTTAATACTTTTGATGAAAACACTGTAATACCTTGGTTAAACGGACCTGTTGTGTATGATGATATTTCTGAAGATAAATATTTAGCCTACACATTTTTACATGGTGATGGTGGTGTATTATACTCATCATTTCATACAGAAAATCAAACTTCTGATGCAACAAATGTAGAACGCTTAATGCAATACTTAGTTTTTGAGCTTTCTGATATAAAGCAAGAATAAAGACTACAAAGCATAAAAAAGCCTGAGTTATAATGCCCAGGCTTTTCTCTTACTAGTACTTTATAATAATTGTTTTGCAGATTACATCGTGATTTTTATACATAATTTTTGAAACAGGAAAACCATCTAAATCAAACTTTGTTACAGTCTCATAATAATCAATACCGTTTTCAAAATAATCCTTTTCATTGGTTTGATCTAAGTTAGATCCAACCCAAGAGTAAGTCTTTACACGCTTCTCTTTCCTATTTGATAATTCTTTTAGATTTATTATTTCAGTGGTCTTTTTGGTTATTTTATCACTTTTGTTGTAATTGTATGCAACTTTTTCATCGTATGTAGGATCTAGATTATTTCTAGAAGTTTTAAAAGCAATTTTTGTTTGATTTAAATAGTATACACTGCGCTTTTCATCATTATGTAAGCTTTTTTCTAATTCAATAATTCTACCACCTTCTCTTTTATAGGTTCTATTGTATTCTGCCAAAAAATCTGAGAATGTAGACCTATAAATCAAAAATCCCAAAGAATCGTATCTATGAATATAACTACAACACATGAAACTTTTCGTTTTTTGAATCACAGTATTTCTTTTATCCAAAATATACTGATTACAGATTTCACCTTCTTTAGCACTACCAAACTGACCATAAGTAACAGTCTCAAAAACAGAATCTATTTGCATTCGTGTCATTAAAAAAGGAATACTGTCTATAGAATCTATTTTTAATGGTTCTAAGGATAATTTCCCTTTCTGTTGGCAAGAAAGAATAAAGACAAAACCAATAGTTGTAAGGAGATACTTCATAATTCAATATTAATAAAAAATCCCAAGTCAAAGACTTAGGATTAATAATACTTAAATTAAGCTTATATTCTAATCATCAGGATGCATAAAACGCTGCTTACCAAGTAACTCTTCCTCAGTTTCGACAACATTTTCATCTGGCACACAACAATCTACAGGACAAACCGCAGCGCACTGTGGCTCTTCATGAAAGCCCATACATTCTGTACATTTGTCTGGCGCAATGTAATATACTTCGTCATCAATAGGCTCTTGCGTTTCGTCTGCATCTACTTCTTTACCATTCGGTAACACAACTTTACCAGTTAGACTGGTGCCGTCAGAATACCTCCAATCATCAGCTCCTTCGTAAATAGCAGTATTTGGACATTCTGGCTCACATGCTCCACAATTAATACATTCGTCTGTGATTATAATTGCCATAGTAATTTTTCTTTTATTTATTGCGTAATTTTGCAGTTGCAAAAATAGAGCCAAAACATCTTATAACCAAACCCAAAATGGATTTACAACAAAGAATTAACGCTTTTGTAAAATTAGGTGAATTTTTAAGTCAATTTAAACAAAATAGTATCACTAAAAATGATAGTGTTAAAGCGAACGATTTGTTTTTTGATGGTTTTAAACATCAAATGAAATTAGCTAAAGAACACAATGGCTGGTTTACAGAGAAGAACATTCTATTTAGTCTTGAGTCATGGTCTAATGCATTGAATTACAATAATATTAATAAATGGTTAGACAAGTATAACTTTAATACTAAAAATTCAAAAGTTATCGCCATTATCATGGCAGGAAATATTCCTTTGGTTGGTTTTCATGATTTTTTATCTGTACTTATTTCTGGTCATAGTGTACTGGTAAAACAATCATCTAACGATAAACACCTACTACCCTTTTTAGCTAAATATTTAGAACTTGTTGAGCCAGATTTTAAAGGTAAAATTAAATTCACCCAAGAAAAATTGGAAGGATTTGATGCTGTCATTGCCACAGGAAGTGATAATACAGCACGTTATTTTGAATATTACTTTAAGGACAAACCTTCTATAATCAGAAAAAACAGAAACTCTGTTGCTGTATTAACAGGAAATGAGACTGACGAACAACTTGAAGCCTTGTCAGAAGATATCTTTAGATATTATGGTTTAGGCTGTAGAAATGTGTCTAAACTTTTTGTGCCAAAAGATTATAATTTTGATGCATTCTTTAATGCAGTTTATAAATGGCATCCTATAATTAATGAAGCTAAATACGCAAACAATTACGACTATAACAAAGCAGTGTATTTAATGAGCGAATTTGATATGCTAGAGAACGGTTTTCTAATGATAAAACAAGATGAAAGCTACGCCTCTCCTATTGCTACACTTTTTTATGATTACTACACCACCACTGAGGACTTACGTAAAAAACTGAACTCTGAAGCTGATAAAATACAATGTATCGTTGCTAATGGATTTACCGATAATGAAATTGAATTTGGTGAAACCCAAAAGCCACAACTTTGGGATTATGCAGATAATGTAGATACTGTTGAATTCTTGTTAACAACATAGCCAAAAAATTATCAATTTCGCAACATAATTTTAGCAATTAATTAGCACCTTTGTAGCTGTCAAAAAACAACAAAAATCATGAAAAAACATAATTTTAGTGCAGGACCATGTGTATTGCCAAAATCGGTAATGGAACAAGCAGCAGCAGCTGTTTTAGACTTTGATGAAGGGCTTTCGCTTTTGGAGATATCACATCGCAGTAAACCATTTGTAGACGTAATGGAAAACGCAAGATCTTTAGCTCTAGAATTGTTAGGCTTAGAAGGAAAGGGTTACAAAGCTTTATTCTTGCAAGGTGGTGCAAGCTCACAGTTTTTAATGGTAGCATTAAATCTTTTAGAAAAAAGAGCAGGTTATTTAAATACTGGTACATGGAGTGATAAGGCGATTAAAGAAGCTAAGATTTATGATGATATTTATGAAGTAGGTTCTTCTAAAAATGCTGGCTTTAATTATATTCCTAAAGGTTATGACATACCAGATGATTACGATTATTTTCACTGCACATCTAACAACACTATTTTCGGAACGCAAATGAAAAGTTTTCCTAAGTCACCAATACCTATGGTATGTGATATGAGTAGTGATATATTTTCTCGTCAATTAGATTTTTCACAGTTCGATTTAATCTATGCTGGTGCTCAAAAAAACATGGGACCTGCAGGTACAACTCTGGTGGTTGTTAAAGAAGATATATTAGGCAAAGTGTCTCGTAAAATTCCTTCCATGATGGATTACAAAGTACATATCGAAAAAGGCAGTATGTTTAATACACCTCCTGTATTTGCAGTATATGTATCTATGTTAACAATGCAATGGTTAAAAGATTTGGGCGGCATCAAAGCTATTGAAGAAGAAAACGAAAAGAAAGCTAGACTCATTTATTCTGAAATAGATTTAAACCCATTATTTAAAGGGTATTCTGCAAAAGAAGATCGCTCAACTATGAATGCTACGTTTACTTTAGAAAACGAAAATCTAAAAGAAACGTTTGATGCTATGGTCAAAGAAGCTGGTATTAATGGTATAAATGGTCATAGAAGCGTTGGCGGCTACCGAGCATCAATGTACAATGCATTATCACTGGACAGCGTGAAAGCATTAGTAGAAATAATGAGTGAATTAGAAAGCAAAGCATAAAAACAGTAATCGTTGTTCCGAACGAAGTAAAGGAATCTATTCAATGAGATTACCAGGTCATACTTCCTCGAAATGACAAAACATATAACGATGAAAGTATTAGCAAATGACGGAGTTTCTCAAAGTGGTATCAACGCTTTAGAAGCTGCTGGTTACGAAGTGATAACAACAACCGTTGCACAAGAACAGTTGGAAAACTATATTAATGAGAATGAAATTTCCGTTTTATTAGTCAGAAGTGCAACAACAGTTAGAAAAAACATTATAGACAACTGCCCTAGCCTAAAAGTTATTGGCCGTGGTGGTGTCGGCATGGACAATATCGATGTTGAGTATGCACGTAGCAAAGGTCTAAAAGTAATTAATACACCCGCTGCATCATCGCATTCTGTGGCAGAATTAGTCTTTGGACACTTTTATGGTTTAGCGCGTTTTCTACATAATTCTAATCGTGATATGCCATTAGAAGGTGATGCAAACTTTAAAGGTCTGAAGAAAGCCTATGCTAAAGGAACAGAGCTAAAAGGAAAAACTCTTGGTGTACTTGGTTTTGGTCGTATTGGTCAAGCCACAGCAAAAGTAGCGCTTGGAGCAGGTATGAAAGTTGTTGCTTTCGATCCTTTTTTAGAAAAAGCTGATTTACAATTAGATTTCTTCGATGGGCAAAAAGTGAATTTTGAAATCGAAACTATTTCTAAAGAAGACGTCTTGAAACAAGCTGACTTTTTGACATTACACGTTCCTGCACAAAAGGATTATGTTATTGACGAAAAGGATTTCAATCAAATGAAAGACGGCGTTATTATAGCTAATGCTGCACGTGGTGGTGTTGTTAATGAAGTAGCACTAGTAAAAGCTATAGAAAGTGGTAAGGTGGCAAGAGCTGCTTTAGATGTTTTTGAAAAAGAACCAAAGCCAGAAATTCAATTACTAATGAATCCTGCTTTGTCACTAACACCACACACAGGAGCAGCTACAAATGAAGCCCAAGATAGAATAGGTACAGAATTAGCCGATCAGATCATTAGTATTTTAGGTTAACTAATAAAATGTGACCAAATCAATTAAAATGAGTCCTACAATTGTGGGACTTTTTTTTTGTACCTTACTAAACTTAATTTTTATTAACTTAATTATATTCAAAACAAAATGGCAGGAATTTTAGACTTATTAAACAGTGACTTAGGAAAAACTATTATTAGTGGTGTTTCTGGTTCTACAGGAACAGATCAAAATAAAACGAGTAGCGTATTAACAATGGCGTTACCTGTACTTATGAAAGCTATGGAGCGTAATGCTTCTACTCCAGAAGGTGCTCAGGGTCTTATGGGAGCACTAAGCGGAAAGCATGACGGAAGTATCTTAGAAAACCTTGGTGGTTTATTTGGAGGAGGAGTCGATGATAACGTAAAAACTGATGGTTCAAAAATTCTAGGTCATGTTTTAGGAAGTAGACAACAAGGAGTACAACAAGTAATCGGTCAAAAATCTGGTCTAGATGCTGGTTCTGTTGGTAATATCCTTAAAGTGGCTGCGCCAATTTTAATGGGTGTTTTAGGAAAACAAGCGCGCCAAAACAATGTTAGCTCTCAAAGTGATCTTGGTGGTCTTTTAGGCGGCTTACTTGGTGGAAATGAAACTAAAAACGAACAAAGCTTTTTAGAAAAAATATTAGATGCTGATGGTGATGGTAGTGTTATTGATGATGTTGCAGGTATGGTACTTGGTGGAGGAAAAAAGAAAGGTGGTCTTGGTGGTCTTTTAGGAGGCTTATTCGGAAAATAAGATCCATTATTCTATTATATAAAAGCGGTTCAATAGAACTGCTTTTTTTATTTAAAAATCTGAAAACTTATAAAACATACAGCTTTACTCATTCAAATGAGAGGATAACGCAATTACGATTTTATAATCATAAATATTGATGTTAGTTTGTAGTGTTAAATCAAAGTAAAAAACTTAAAACACTAATAAATTTTTAATATCTTTAATATACTATGAACAAGATTATTCCTTTTATCATCATTATAGCGCTTATCGCCAGCTGTAAATCGTATAACAACAATCAAACCATTGATAATGGTAACGATAGTGGTCTAGTAGAAAATGACACTGTATCTATAAGTAGCGAAGATAGCGACTATGAAATTATTATTATTGAACCAGGATTTAATGCATGGTTAGTATCTACTGCTCGCCCTAGAGGCTTTCACTCACAGCAATGGTTAGAATCCAGAAATGCGCTTATGGTACAAACTTGGAACCAGAGAAACCTTCAACCTATGACTTTTGATCCAAGTCTTTATGAACTTCGCATAGACTATGATACATATACAGATTATGGTTATGATATTAATTATAAACTATATAACTATTTTCTATATTTTCAATTAAAATACAATCAGAGATTATCGCCTTTTGTTCCCAGGATATAACCTGTGAAAAATACATAAAATTCACTAAATTTGCAGCACTTTTAAAGTGCTATGGAAAAATTTAAAAAACATTGGGAAATTCAACATAATTGGCAGTTGTTATTTCCCTTTTTTGGTGTTTTAGCTTTAGGTTATTCAGCTTTTAAAATTTCAAATGCCTTTTTAAAACCTTACGGACTGATATTGACCATAATAGCTTCAGTTGTTCTTTTTTTCTTATTACTAAAATTAACGTTATTTATTTTTAAGAAATTAGAAAAAAAGTGGATTCTCGATTACAAGTGGGAAATGATTCGTGTATTTATAGTATTTGCCATTACTGGCTCTTCTTCATTATATATTGGTCGACCAATAATAGAGTTAATTGGAATTACTAAAGAAAACTTAAATCCACTACTCTATTGGGTTTTATTTATTATCATTGGTCTTGTCTTTTATCAGATTCTTTTAGTTACTTTTGGATGGCTTTTTGGGCAGTTCAAATTTTTCTGGGAGTTTGAAAAGAAAATGCTCAAACGATTTGGATTTAAACGTTTTTTAGATTGAATTTTAAAACAGTAATATCATCAGTATTTAGAGTCTTAGCAATTGTGCTAGTACTGGCTGTATTATTACCTTCTGCTTTAAAACTAGAGCATGCCTTTAATCATCATACGCATGAAGTCTGTGAATCAGATAACGAATCAAAAACCCATTTTCATGAGTCTGACTTAGATTGTGATTTTTATAAATTCAAACTCAGTGAAAATCAATTTTTCGTATTATCAAAATATGAAATTAAAGTAGAGTTTCCGTTTTTTAATGAAACGACAAACTATTATATTTCTTTTAATAATTATCAGCAATTATCAAGGTTTCTTAGAGGTCCACCTCAGTTAGTGTAGTATTTTTTCAAATTATTTACACTAACAAAAACATGTGATGAAACAAATCATTGTTGGTATAGCTATAGCACTATCATGCTTTGGCTACAGCCAAGATTGTACATATACTTTTTTAGGAGAACTTTCAGATTTTCATGATGGTACACCAATAGCATCGGCTACTATTTTTATTAAAGAGCTCGATAAATACATTGTGTCTGATATTGATGGTAAATTCAAAATTGAAGATTTATGCAGTGGCACACTAACTCTAAAAATATCACATATTGGATGTGAAACAAAAACAGTAAGTTTTATTATAGAAGGAGACACTTATAAAACTATTCAACTAGAACATCATATTGAAGAGCTTAATGAAATATCTGTTTCGGGTAATACGAGTAAAAAAGAAACTAAGACGGCTCAAGAAACAGTACTTAAAGCTAGTGTACTCAAAAAGTATAGCGCTTTAAATATTGGTGATGCTTTAAAAGAAGTTGCTGGTGTATCTTCCATTAATACAGGTAACTCAATTGTAAAACCTATGATTAATGGAATGCATAGTAGCAGATTACTTATTTTGAATAATAATGTAAGACTACAAGATCAAGAATGGGGAATTGAGCATGCACCAAACATAGACATTAATTCAGCAGCACAGATTTCAGTTATTAAAGGCTCTGGCGCTTTAGCTTATGGTGGAGATGCTATTGGTGGAGTTATTGTTGTTAATCCTAGCAGAATTATTTTAAGAGACACACTTTTTGGCAAAACAACTTTGGGAGGTCAGACCAATGGCAGAGGAATTAGTATAAGTTCTTCTTTAAATAAAAATTACGCTAATGGTTGGTTTATAAATGCACAAGGCTCTTTGAGAAAGAATGGCGATTTTGAAGCGCCAGACTATGTACTGAGCAATACAGGGGCCAATTCTAAAGGCTTCTCTGTAAGATCTGGCAAGAAAACTTTTGAGTCTGGTTTCGAGATATTTTACAGTTATTTAAATAATGAAATTGGTATTCTTAGAGCATCTCATATAGGCAATATACTTGATTTGGTCAATGCTATTAATAGACAAGAACCACTGATTATTGAAGATTTTACTTATGATATTGGTTTTCCTAAGCAAGACGTAACACACCACTTAGTTAAAGCGATGTATTATAAGCGATTCAAAAATTTTGGAAAAGTTAATTTACAATATGATTATCAAAATAATCAGCGTTTTGAGTTTGATGTTCGTGTAGGTGATGATAAAGATAAACCAGCTTTAGACCTCAATTTAGAAACTCACACCTTGTCTACTGATGTCATTTTAGATTCAAACTCTGATTACAAATTGAATTTTGGACTGATGGGTAGATATCAAAATAATTTCGCAAATCCAGATACTGGTGTAAGACGTTTAATTCCTGATTATGATAAGTACGACTTCGGAGTTTATACAACAGCAGAATATGCTGTAAATACATTAATAACTTTAGATTTTGGACTTAGATATGATTTTAATCGCATTGATGCTCAAAAGTTTTATCGTACAAGCCGTTGGGAAGAACGAGGATATGATGTGGATTTCGCAGATATAGTCATCCAAGATTTAGGAACACAATTATTGGTAAATCCTGTTTTTGATTATCATAATTTTTCAGCCTCAGCTGGTATTAAATACCTTCTAAATGATTATAGTTATCTAATTGGTAATTACAGTTTATCTAGCAGACCACCTAATCCTTCAGAATTATTTAGTGACGGTCTACACCACTCTGCTGCTCGTATTGAGCTTGGAGATTTAAGATTAAATCAAGAAATTTCCAATAGAATATCTGCGAGTTATAATTACAGTAACAAGGACTTAAATATAACTATTGAAGGGTTTTACAATCGGATAAATGACTTTATATACTTAGAACCTTTCGGAATAGAACAAACAATTAGAGGTGCTTTCCCTGTATGGAACTATTTACAATCAGATGCTGAATTCTATGGTATTGATCTTAGTGCAAGCTATGATATCACTGAAACAATCAATATTTTAAATAAATCGTCTTACACTGTTGGAAATGATCTAGAAAATAATAGACCTTTAATAAATATTCCTGCTTTTAACACAAGAAATAGCTTGAGTTATACAAATGATAGTTGGAATAATTTTTCTGCTTCATTGACAAGTGAGTGGACATTTGAGCAAACTCAGTTTCCAGATAATAATTTTGAAACCTTTATTGCAGAAACAAATGAAAATGTGTTGGTAGACATTAGTACTCCACCCAATGCATTTCATTTATTACATTTTTATTCTGAAGTAACTTTTAAGACATCAAAATTTACAAATTTAAACCTTGCTCTAAGTGTTAACAATTTATTAGACACTAATTATAGAGCTTATCTAAATCGCCTTCGTTATTTTGCTGATGACCTAGGAAGAAATATTATGTTACAATTACAATTTAATTTTTAAAAAGAAAAAACATTTTAAACACATTAACATGAAAACTATTAAATATTTATTTATCGCCATTTTAAGTTCAACATTTTTTATGGCATGTTCAGATGATGATACACCAGTACTCGTAAATGAAGAAGAAGTCATAACAACAGTGCAGCTAACTTTAATTCCTGTAGGGTCTGGGGACACTGTTATTTTTGAAAGCAAAGATTTAGATGCAGATGGACCAAATGCGCCAGTAATTACAACAATGGGCAGTATAAATGCATCGAGTGATTATATCGGAACTGTTAAGTTCTTAAATGAGTTAGAAGATCCTGCAGAAGATATTACAGAAGAAGTTGCTGATGAAGCAGACGAGCACCAAGTGTTTTATAGCTTTAGCGGAAATTCTAATAGCTCAGTAGGCTACTCAGATGCTGATGAAGACGGTAACCCAATAGGCCTAAGTATTAATTTTAATTCTGGTACAGCCGCAACTGGTAATACAGTAACAATAACATTAAGACACGAGCCTACTAAAGATGCTTCTGGTGTAAGTGATGGAGATATTACTAACGCTGGCGGAGAAACTGATGTTGAGGCTACATTTACTTATGATGTAAACTAGAATTTCAGAATAGTTCAAAAAAAGCACTCAAAAGAGTGCTTTTTTTATGAACTATTTTCTGCTTTATAGAAAATAAAGTCACTAAATATTAGTGTATCTTTGCAACTTCAAAATGAGTATAATATTTAATGACTGAAATTGATTTTGCATTAAATCAAAACGATGTAACTGACATTATAGAACTTGTTGGTACGGTTGTTTGGAATAAGGCAAATGAATTTAAATCTTTTGAAAATTTATCTGAATCAGAAAAAACATTTGTGTTTATAGATATTTTTGAAAGTGAAATTAAACAACACTGATTTTGAATATTAAGGTATATTCCTCAAGACCTATTACAATGACAAAGTTAAATGTCAAAATTACCAAAAGCACACAAATTCGTTGATCTTTCTGATTATGGAAGACCAGCAGCAAGAGTTATTTCTTTAGCATTAAAAGACACAAAATTCACACCTATACATGTTACTATAGGATTTATTGTATCCGGACTATTTGCAGTATTCTGTATTATTTATGGATACTATTGGTATGCTGCTTTCTTTCTTATTTTTAAATCTATTTTAGACGCTGCTGATGGCGAATTAGCAAGGATAAAGAAAACCCCTTCCTATACTGGTCGCTATCTCGATTCAGTAGCGGATATTATTCTAAATGCCATAATTTTATTAGCCTTATGGCACATAACAGATACCAATATCTATCATACAATTTTAGCATTTCTAGGAATCCAATTACAAGGTACGTTATACAATTACTATTACGTGATATTGAGAAATCAATTTAATGGCGATACCACAAGTCGAATATTCGAAGACACCACACCCACTGCACTAGCAGGAGAAAAGCAAAAAAATGTCAACATTTTATTTGGTCTCTATAAACTATTATACGGTCTATTTGATAAGATCATTTACGCCCTCGATAAAAATGCACCTAAAGGCAAGGTACTACCTAAATGGTTAATGACTTCCATCTCAACTTTTGGTTTAGGCTTTCAACTCTTAATCATTGCTATTATGCTGGTAACAGGTTTAAAAGAATTTATTATTCCTTTTTTTATAGGCTATTCATTAATGATCATTGTTTTCATTACGATCAGAAAACTACTTTAAAAGAATTTAATTATTCTTAGATTTAGATTTAAAGACATATGTATATAACCACATTAGTGTAAACGTTGGTATAACATCAAAGCCAGGCAATGCCTCCTCAACAAAGGTTATTACTCCAGCTATCTTGCCTTCTCTTCCCTTATACAATTTTGTCATTAACCAAGCGGAAACTGGTGCCCAGATAATATCCGAGAACTCCCCTATTCCAGGAATAATAAAAGAGACGAATCCTAAAGCATCAAATAATAGACCTAATAAAAGTATTTGATATTTTTTCATTTATATTTTTAATTACTAATCTACTCATAGAAAGCAAGAAGTATTCCAAAAACGAATACTATCAGTTTACATGGCTTTAAACGTAGGTTTTTTAACGTTTAATTAAGAGCGTTTCATAGTATGAGAATGTAGATTTGCAATATTAAAATGTAACAATCACATGGTGATTACATCTTTAATTTTATAAAACCATCATCAGTCAATCAATTATGCGCTTTCGTTTTCTTTGCTTATGCTTTTCCTTTTTATGTTTTTATAACATAGTACTATCTCAAGAAGATAAAAAAACCTTAAAAATTGAACGAACAGAAACACCTCCAAAAATTGATGGTGTGCTTAATGATGCCGTTTGGGAAAATGCTGATATAGCTACAGGTTTTATTCAGTTTAGACCAGAAATAGGGAACACACCTCCTCCAGAAGAACGCACAGAAGTTAAAATGGCCTATGATGATGAGGCCATATATGTCGCAGCATATCTTTATGATGACCCTTCTAAAATAATGAAGCAATTAACCAGCCGTGATAATTTTGGACAAAATGATTTTTTTGCTTTGGTTTTAAATCCAAATAATGATGCGCAAAATGATACTCAATTCTTTGTATTTAGTTCTGGTCAACAAGCGGATGCCATTGCAAATCCAAGCATTGGTGAGGATTTTAGCTGGAATGCCGTTTGGAAAAGTGCAGTAAAAATAGTGGATGATGGATGGATTGTAGAAATGAAGATTCCATACAGAACGCTCCGATTTGCAGACCAAGAAGAACCAACTTGGGGTTTACAATTTCATAGACAGTTCAGACGTACACGATCTCAGTTTACTTGGAATAAATTCGACCCAACTATCGGTAATATTGGATTATATCATGGACAATTAGTAGGTTTAAAAAATATAAAACCACCAGTAAGACTTAATCTCTATCCTTTTTCTACTGGAATTATAAACAGCTTCGATGGTGATACAGAAACCGATTTAACCTTTGGAATGGACGTTAAATATGGGCTTACAGATAATTTTACATTAGATGCTACCTTAGTTCCAGATTTTAGTCAAGCCGGTTTTGACAATGTGGTTTTAAACCTTGGTCCTTTTGAACAAACCTTCTCTGAACAACGTCAATTTTTTACAGAAGGAGTTGATTTGTTTTCTAAGGGGGATTTATTCTTTTCAAGACGTGTTGGTAATGGACCAAGTGGTGAATTGGTCTTATCAGATGATGAGGAGGCGAATATACCCAATGAGGTTAAAGTTTTAAATGCGATTAAAATTTCTGGTAGAACCAAAAAGGGACTGGGAGTTGGTATTTTTAATGCTATTACTGAGAAAACAAAAGCTACAGTAACAAATACAGTTACTGGTGAAAAACGTAATGAAGTTGTTGAACCATTTACTAATTATAACATATTAGTAGTAGATCAACAATTTAATGGTAACTCATCTTTGAGTTTAATTAATACAAACGTAATACGAGAAGGTGAGTTTAGAGATGCCAATGCAACAGCACTAGTTGCAGACCTTCAGAATAAACGCAACACCTACAGAATAGTCGCTGAAGCAAAAATGAGTACTATTAATCCTCAATTTGGTGATAATGAAACCGGATTTAATAGCAATATTTTTGTTGGAAAAACACATGGAAATTGGCGTTACAGCGCTGATCATAGCTATGCTGATACCAAGTTCGATATTAATGATCTCGGTCTTAATTTTAGGAATAACTTCAACAATTTTGGTGCAGATGTATCTTATCAAATTTTTGAACCAAAGGGAAATCTTAACAATTATCGCATCAACGCTTGGGTAAATTATCGAAATCTAGCTAACCCAGGAACATTTACAGGTTTTAATTTTGGTGCTCGCTACAATGCGCAGACCAAGAATTTAAATGGTTATGGGTTTAGATTGTTTATTGAACCAGGAAAGCAATATGATTATTTTGAATCTAGAGATGGAAGGCCTTTTATTTTCGAAAATATTGTAAGTACAGGTGGCTTCTACTCTTCTAATTATAATAAGAAATTTGCTTTTGATACCAATATCAACTTTTTCAAAATTTTTGAGGAAGGTAGAGATCTTTTTGGCTATAACTTTAGTATAAGACCAAGAGTTAGAGCTAACGATAAGCTATTAATGATATATGAAATTCAGCTTAGAATGGCTAATGGTCAAAGAGGTTATGCCTCATTTGTAGATGATCAACCAATTTTTGGAGAGCGAAACAGACAGACACTTACTAATAGTATATCTGCAAATTACACCTTTAATCCATTTAATACTTTGGCACTTACGTTCAGGCATTATTGGGATACCGTAAATTATGATGATGAATTATTTACATTGTTAGATAACGGTCGCTTAACCACTGATTCTGGCTATACAGTTAATAATATTGGTGATAGTCCAAACATAAACTTTAGTACTTGGAATATTGACTTAAGTTACTCTTGGCAATTTGCACCAGGTAGTTTCCTAACGGCTTTGTATAGAAATCAATTATTTAATTTCGACGACATGTCTGAAGACAGTTATTCTGAAAGTCTAAATACCTTATTTGACCAACCGATGCAAAATACCTTCTCTTTGCGCGTTCAATATTTTATAGACTTTAATGGCATTAAATCGGTGTTTAAAGGAAACAAATCTGCATCTTAGTTTTGTGAATTAATTCATTAAGTATTACTTTCACACCGTATGAGTAAAACTGTTATTTCTGCAAAACAAATTAAGAAGGCTTACAAAGACCTTCAGGTCTTAAAAGGTGTAGATTTAAATATTTTAGAAAGTGAAATCATTTCTATTGTTGGCGCTTCTGGCGCAGGCAAAACTACTCTACTTCAAATCTTAGGAACTTTAGATAAACCAGATTACACAGAAGCTACCGAATTGGTTATCAATGGTCAATCTATAAAATCGTTGAATGATAAAGCTTTAGCGAAATTTAGAAATATGAATATTGGTTTTATATTTCAGTTTCACCAATTACTACCAGAATTTAGTGCATTAGAGAATGTTTGTATTCCTGCATTTATAAATAATACTCCAAAAGCTGAAGCCGAAAAACGTGCTCAAGAATTATTGGATTATTTAGGTTTAAAAGATCGTATTGATCATAAACCCAACAGCATGTCTGGTGGAGAACAACAACGTGTCGCTGTAGCCAGAGCTCTAATAAACCAACCAAACATCATCTTTGCTGACGAGCCTTCTGGTAACTTAGATAGCGAGTCTGCTGAACAACTTCACAACCTATTTTTCAAACTAAGAGACGAGTTTAAACAAACCTTTGTTATCGTAACACATAACCAGGAATTGGCAAATATGGCAGATCGTAAACTGACCATGATAGACGGTAAAATTGTTTAGCCAATTCACGCAACCATTTCACACTTTTTACATCTTAAGTAAAACACCTTGATGCATCATTTTCTGAAACTTATTTTACTATTACTTTTATGTACCTCGTGTGCAACTTTAGTTAATGGTAAAACGACTAGAGTCACCATTACGGCACCAACTAATACCAGAGTAGAGTTTAACAATGGAACATCAACTGTTGAAGACGGTACAACAGAAATTTTTCCGAAGCGTACAAAAGATTCTTTGGTCATTAAATTAAGCAATGGTAGCATTTCTAACGATTTTAAATTTCCAAGAAAAACATCTCCCGCTATCTTTTTTAATCTATTTATACCTTATTCCTTTGGTGCGGGTTTTTTAGTAGATTTAACCAACCAAAAACGATTTACATATCAGAAACATTTATATTTTCAGATAGATAGTAGTACTAACACATTTTATATACCCAAAAAGAAAGCACTCCGCTTTAATAAAAATGACATCTTCATTTATACAACTCCTCTAAAAGCTATAGATGCTTTTTCTCAACCTATGCTAACCATTGGTGCAGAATACTTTTTTGCAGATCGCATGAGTATTAGTGGAGAATACGGAACTGTTTATACGGACAGGCTTGGTGGTGAACCAGACTTTAAGCTTGTAGAGAATAAAGGTAGAATGTTTCGTTATGAGTTGAAATATTATAATCTGGTTAATGTCTCTAGTAACCCAAGAATAAATGAATATATAGGCTTAGAAGCGCGCTTTTTACGCTATCAGTTTAATGACGATTTAAGATTTACGCGAACAAATGAAGATATAAGTTACTTTGTTAGAGAAACGTTTGCAGTTCAAAAATCTATTGATGTATTTAATCTAAAATACGGTATTAATTTCCCAATAGGTAAACGCTTATATCTCGACCTCTATTCTGGTTTTGGATTGAGATTTGTGGAAATAAAAAATCCTAATCGAAATTACAACCCAGAAACAGATGTTTTGGATGAAGATATAGATGGCTATTTCTTAAATTTTAGACGATCAAATATTCAAGGGGTTGATGACGGAACAGAATTTAATTTTACTCTAGGCTTTAAATTTGGAATTAAATTTTGAGTGTTTTCACAATTAAGAATTAGCTAATACACCAAACCTAAAACTTAAGTACTTGATGGTAAATTGTTGGCTAATAATTAAATTATTAGCCAAATAGTGATAACGTTTTAAACTATTTCTCACCTTTTTTGAAACCATAAAGATTTTGATGTATAAAATCTTTAGGAAACTTATCATCGCCTTTAAACCCAATTTCTATTGTACCACTATCTTCTGGTATATAATTAGTTTTAAAAATATAATCCCAAAGACTTAAACTAATACCATAATTAACACCATAGGTACCTTCTGGAAGCACAAAAGCATGATGATACAAATGCATCACCGGATTGTTAAATATATACTTCAGTGGTCCCCAAGTAATCTTAATGTTAGAATGGTTAAAGTGACCAATAGCAATGGCAATAAAGTGAACGATATAGGCCTGCTCTGGTTCAAAACCACCAAGAAGCATTACTCCAAAAGTTTTAAGCGGTTTGTACAAAACATTCTCCATCCAATGGTATCTTAAATGTGCTGCAAAGCCCATTTCTTTAACACTATGGTGCACCTTATGAAATTTCCATAAAAAACGATATTTATGTAATAAAACATGGGTAAACCATTGCACAAAATCTAGAATAATAAAAAATACCAACAGCTGTGCCCAAGGTGCCCAATTTGAAATATCTAATAGCGCAATGCTTTTAGCTGTAATATTGATTTCACCAAACAGTAAGCCTAGAATTTCATAAAAACCACTAATTACTATCGAGAACATAAAAAAGTTAAAGTACATGTAAAACGCATCTAACCAAAAATCGCGTCTAAATATAGATTGCTCTTTTCGCCAAGGAAATGCAATTTCTAAAAGCCACACAAAAAGCGAAATGGCTGTGAGTCCCCAAAAATAATTGGTGTACCATGGTACTTCAAATAAAATCGATTTCCATGTCCAGTCTGCTGTGCCAGTAAAAGCATTTACAAATGCATCTAAATATTTTTCCATTTTAATTTTTAATTTTTCGTTATACTATCGCTTTCAAAAGGTAAGTTATCGAAATAGCTCCATTCAATCCATGACCCATCGTAATTCCTTACATTTTTGTATCCTAATAGCTGTGTAAGTACAAATGCTGTATGCGCTGATCTTACACCGCTATGACAATACACAATTATTGAATCCTTCTTATTTAAATTTAATAGGCTATAAATAGCTTCTAATTCTTCTACAGATTTTAGACGTTTATCAGTATTATGATTTATGGCTTTTGCCCAATCCATATGAATACTCTTTGGAATTCTACCCCCTTTAAAAGCACCTCTTTTATGTCGCTTACCAGAAAACTCATCCGTAGTCCTGGTATCTATTATTACCGTATTTTGATGTAAAGCATTTTCCATTTCCGCTTTTGAAATAAAATACTCTAGCTTAGGTTCATTACTCAGTTTAAATTCTGTTTCTATTAGTCTAGGTACTTTAGTCGTTACTTGTCCTTTATTTGCCTTCCATTCAGAAAACCCTCCATTCAATAACTTAATATTTTTAAAATTATAGTATTGCAATATCCACCATAATCTCGAGGATTCGCACATCCCATTATCATCATAAACTATAATTGTATCATTAGTATTTATACCTAATTTTCCAAATAAAGTTTCAATCTGTTCTCTACTTGGCATCATACCACCATATGGAAAGGATGTATTTTCAATATCTGTTCTCCAAATATGTATTGCTCCTTGCATATGTTCATTATCATAAAACTCTTTTTTTCTGAAATCTAATATTTTTATATATGGCTCATCAACCACTGTTTTTAAAGTCTCTACCTCTATTATGTAAGACACTTTAGTATTTGTTATAACCGTCTTGTCTTTTTGACAAGACAACAAAACCAGAGTAATGGCTATAAAACTAATCCTCCAATTCATACCATTTTATATCTGTTAACTCCATACGCCTTCCCATTGCTTTTGGCGGATAATTAGCAACCAAATAATTAACAATTATTTCTTGATTACCGCCCAAATCCCATAGATTTTGAGTCTCTTGCATCCATTTGATTGTTGCATTCCAACGTTCAGTATTCATTCTATTTTGAGTCACAATCTTAGCCGAATGGCAATTAGTACAATTATTGACTACAGTCATTAACCCTTCTGCATCAATTAAACCAGTCCTTACATGTATCCCATTTTCAATTCGGTCTTCGTCTTCTTCAATTGGAGCGACAGCAATGGTTTCTGTTTTCGACTCAAAATCAAAAACATCAGGATTATTCACATAATAAATTAAGCCTCCACCACCAACGACAAACAAGGTGAAAAGGAACAGTAATAAGCTATAAAGCTTTTTTACTTCCGATTTAAAATTGAATTCTTCTGCCATTTATTTCACTTTTACTGCTATTCTATGGCAGGCATTATTCAAATAGCCTTTCGGATTCCATCCTGGCAATAACATAGGCTGCGCTAATCCATTGGTATCCGTTGCTCTTGCCCACACTTCGTAATAACCACTTTTTGGAAAATCAACACGTGCTGAAAAATGTTGCCATGCCAAACGATTGGCTGGCTTTTCAATAGTACAGGTGTTCCATGTCGACCCAAAATCTATGGAATATTCCATTTTAGCGACCTCTAATTCTCCTGCCCAAGCATGTCCTCTAATATTTAGAGACTTACTCTTACTGATTATTGCTCCAGTTTTAGGATACGTAATTAATGATTTTACAGGCATAGATTCGATAATGCACATATCCTCATCTTTCACTTTTTCGCCTGGTGCAACTGGCTTACATGGAACTCTATACGCAGTTCCTGTCATTTTTGTACCATCATGAACTTTGTTTCTAATACTAATTCTGTTTACCCATTTGCCAGACACTGAAGCTGGCCAACCACCAGCAACCAAACGCAAAGGATAACCATGAATTAAAGGAATAGCTTTACCATTCATTTTAAAAGCCAAAATGGTTTCATCTTGTAAGGCTTTAGACATAGGACAACCTCTAGAAATCGGTTCTTTTTTAGGATCCATACTCAAATGCTTATCCACAGCATGAAACCCTATATAAACCGCATTACTTTTAATACCTGCATCTTCTAAAACATCACGTAATCTCACACCTGTCCAAGAGGCACAATGTACAGCACCAACCGTCCATTGGTTGCCTTTTGCCGGAGGATTAAACTCAGCGCGTCCATTACCTCCACATTCTAATGTTAATTGATAGGTGTGATGGTTAAACTTAGATTTTAACTCCTCTAGTGTATATGTTTTTTGGTTTTTAACCGATTCACCATCAATAGTCAACGTCCATGCTTTTGCATCAATACCTTCTGGTACCAATCCATTGTTTCTAATAAACATGCACGAATTCGGTGTGATTTTATCATCCAATAAATGGGCTTGTGCTTCAATATTCCAAGGTTTATCATTTAGCACAACCATGTCCTTATGCTTATTAAATAGCTTAAAAGGGTCAGGATCTTGCAATGCTAATGGGATATAACCTTCAAGCATTTTTGAACCAAAAACAAGCTCTGCTCCTATAACCATTGCTAAGGAACTTAGAGTTGTCTTTTTTATAAAATCTTTTCTTTTCAAAAACTTATAATTTAATCAATCGACTTTACAAGTTACTGTTTCTCTATTCAACCTCTGTAACTAATGTTACAAACATATTTTATTGATAACACTAAATTGAAAAATTACTTAAAAACACACAATGATGAATATCATAAAAAAAGATTTTGAAACTAAATTTACAGGTTGGGCTTTTATAGCTGCTGCATTAATGCTATGGCTAGGTTGGGCCTTATCGCCACATCATATTGGTGAGTATATTGTCGCTGAAGATTTTGAGGCTATTGGAGAAGATGTATGGACATGGATTTGGATGTACCGTATTCATATATTTGGTTGGGTAACTATGGGTATTGCACTCTTTGCCTTAGTAGCTGCTACAGCATGTAAACCTTATCGTGTAATGCTATTGCCAGGTGCTGGTATGGTAATTATTGGTACGTTTACCTTAGCAATTGCTAATGCGTATTTCTATAATTTTGGTGCTTGGGGAGTTGGTGAAACGGCAGGAAAATCTGCAACCGAAATCCAAGCCTTTGTCAATGATATTCTATATACTAACCAGTATGTGACCTGCTTTATTCGTTTTGGGCGTGTGTTCTCTGGTGTTGGCTTGGTATTATTGGGTGCTGGTTTTATTAAATGGCATATCGTTAGTAAATGGTTGGGCTGGTTTACAGTGCTATTAGGTCTTGCTGCTATGGGTATTGTTATGGGTATACCAGATAATTACGAAATCTATAAACCACTATTCCATGTTAAAGTATTATGGCTGGTAGCAATGGGTGTTGTTTTACTAACACGAGGTGTTCATTTGCCTAAAGTTGAGGGTTAATATTTATGCGAAACTGACAGTTACGCTTAACGTTGTTGCGTATGATTTCGTTGCGTGTTTCAGCAATTAATTATACAAGGTGTTGTGCTTTCGCTATTTATTGAATTTTTGACCAATCTGTATACACAGATTCATTAAATAGTTGAAATCCTGTAGTATGACCATTTTCATTTTGAATAAAGCTAAATTTAGCATCGTCCTGATCACCCAAAATGAAAACGTTTTCCGCGTGTGGGAACAGTTCAATTTCAATATCTCCAAATATAGTGCAGTAAAATTGACTATCCCTTACTTCAAAATTTATAATATTATATCCTTCTTCTTCATTAAATCTAGCATCATTCGAATTAATTTTAAACTCACCAACATATTTTGACAAGTCATCGTCGGTTTGAAAATAAATGGATGTATCGATATGATCTTTCTTGCCAGTTATTTTTGATAAGGCTTCGTATGCACTTACTGCATTTTTCTTAAATCTTGGCAAATACAAATTAATATAAAATACTTTATAATCCAATACCTTATTTTTATAAAAAGGGTCGTTAATCATATATTCAAGAGCTTCATCATTCAAATTATTCTTATAAAAAAAATCTAAATACCAAATTTTTGAATCAGATAAACTTTTTGCTGAGTTCCAATTAAATTCATTATACTGCCGTTGAGCGTTATCTGTTACATATTTATTTTCTTCATAAACTATATTCAATTTGTTTAGAATAGCACTAAAATTTTCAGGTAAAATATCAAGTTCATTAGTTAATCTCAAATAGCCCTTATTTTGAATGTTAAATTGATGATTGTCAAATAAAACAAAAGAAATTTCTGGTGTTTTAATATAATCTGCTTTTGCTAATTTATTATTTAGTACCAAATAAATTAGTGAATCTTTTTTCTCGTAAAAATCAATGAGAAATGAAACTCTATTAATATTTAATGCTAGTTCTCTTTGAATTTCAATGTAAATAGTGTCGAGTTTTTCTGCTTTTATTCGTTGCTCATTTTTGTTATTTATGTTGAGGGCAATTAAGATACCTATAACCACAAGTATTATTTCTCCAATGGCATAAATCAAATACTTACTAATTTTGTTTTCAGATAGTAAGTTTTGTCTTATTTTTCTAAAGAACTTTATCATTGGTTATAGATTTCTTATAAGGTAGGATAATTATTTAACTTCAATTGAGTGAGAAATAATGAAGCACAACTTAGTGATATGGGTCCGTTTTAATGACCTATATCAAATTTTACTGAAACAAGTTCAGTACAAGTAAGCGAAGTTAGTTTTTTCCTAGTAGATTATCAATACGTAGAACAACGTATATTTCGCTTTTAGAGACAAAACTTATTAACGTTTAGGCTTTACAATTCTTCAAATAAAAGCCCATATTCTGTATTAATTAACTTTCAAAATCTGTAATTTTGTAATACCTATATAAATTACAACACAATGACTTACAGAATAGAAAAAGATACGATGGGCGAAGTTAAAGTGCCTGCAGACAAACTTTGGGGAGCACAGACAGAACGATCACGTAATAACTTTAAAATTGGTGCACCTGCTTCTATGCCTTTAGAAGTCGTACACGGTTTTGCATATCTAAAAAAAGCGGCTGCTTTTGCTAACTGCGAATTAGACGTTTTATCTAAGGAGAAGCGCGATTTAATTGCGCAGGTTTGTGATGAAATATTAGATAATAAGCACAACGATCAATTTCCCTTAGTCATCTGGCAAACGGGTTCTGGTACGCAGAGCAATATGAATGTAAACGAAGTGGTTGCAAACAGAGCACATCAAATTGCTGGTAAAGTGATAGGTGAAGGAGAGAAAACCATTCAACCAAATGATGATGTTAACAAATCGCAATCCTCTAACGATACCTTTCCTACTGGTATGCATATTGCAGCATATAAGAAAGTTGTAGAAACTACAATTCCTGGAATCATTCAGTTACGCAATACATTACATAACAAATCCATTGCATTTAAAAATGTAGTAAAAATAGGTCGTACACATTTAATGGATGCAACTCCGTTAACACTAGGTCAGGAAATTTCTGGTTATGTGTCGCAATTAGATCATGGTCTAAAAGCTTTAGAAAATACCTTAGCACATCTTAGCGAATTAGCATTGGGAGGAACTGCCGTTGGCACAGGATTAAACACACCAGAAGGTTATGATGTCCTTGTCGCAAAATACATTGCCGAATTTACTGGATTGCCATTTATTACTGCTGAAAATAAATTTGAAGCCTTAGCTGCACATGATGCCATCGTAGAAACACACGGAGCACTAAAGCAGATCGCAGTATCTTTAAACAAAATAGCAAATGATATAAGAATGATGGCTTCTGGTCCTCGCTCTGGTATTGGCGAAATTATAATTCCGGCAAACGAACCAGGAAGTTCTATTATGCCAGGAAAAGTTAACCCAACACAATGCGAAGCATTAACTATGGTTTGTGCTCAAGTAATGGGTAACGATGTTGCTGTTACTGTTGGTGGCACTCAAGGTCATTATGAGCTTAATGTCTTTAAACCAATGATGGCTGCAAATATTTTACAATCGGCTCAGTTAATTGGTGATGCCTGTGTGAGTTTTGATGAGCATTGTGCTAGTGGTATAGAGCCAAACCATCAAGTTATTAAAGAGTTGTTGAATAACTCATTGATGTTAGTAACAGCCTTAAACACCAAAATAGGCTATTACAAAGCGGCAGAAATTGCAAATACAGCGCATAAAAATGGAACAACTTTAAAAGAAGAGGCGATTAATTTAGGTTACGTTTCTGCTGAAGACTATGACGAATGGGTAAAACCAGAAGACATGGTTGGCAGTTTAAAATAAAGAATGACTATCTTACAAAAGATTTAAACTATTTAATATGAAAAAAACTTTACTCACAATTTTAATTTTTGCTGGTTTCAGTAATTTAAATTTCTCTCAAGCTTGGATACTAAGTAATGTAGACCCTAATACTGGTAATGAACCTTATGAAATTGCATCTGGTGATATTGATGGTGATGGAGATATGGATCTCGTAATGGCTACATATGACTACAATGGAGGTACTCCTCTTCAAGATTACATTAAATGTTATTTAAATGATGGCAATGGAAATTTTCCTGTTGAGATTATTGTTTCTTCAACCATACGATGGGTTGATGGTTTAACGCTAGCCGATGTTAATGAAGATGGAGCTTTTGATATTGTTGCAAGTTCAGCAATCCAGAATAAGTTAGTGTATTACCTGAGTTCAACAAGTATGGATAACACCTATGTCTATACAGAAGTTTCAATTGCGAGTAATATTGCTTCACCGGGAGATGTGGTTGCTGGAGATATTAATGGTGATAATCACATAGATATAGTGGTGCCATCCTATGGCAGTAACTGGACACAATGGTTTTCTGGTGACGGAATGGGGAATTTTTTTGTAGAAACTACCATAGAAAGTGCCACAACTGATGGGCCTTACCATATTGATGTCGCGGATTTCGATGCTGATGGCGATTTGGATGTTGTGGTTGGTTTTGTGAATAGTCAATCTGTTGAAATTTATTATAACCAATATGATGGTAGTGATCCTACTTCAGTCTCTTGGGTTAAAGACACGCAAACAGTAGATAGTGGTAACTCTTTTTTATTGGTAGTTGCATTTGCAGATGTGAACAATGATGGAATAATGGATGTTGTTAAACTAGATAATTCCTCGGGTGAAGTAGAATGGTTTAACAAAATAAAAAATGGTGCATCTACAGCAAACACCATTTCCGATGAGACTATTATCGATAGACCTGGCGCCATCCTTGTTACCGACATTGATGAAGATGGATTAAATGATGTTATTTTAACCGATGGAGGATCAGCGGATGATGCTATAGTTTGGTTTAAAGGAGCAGCTAATGCTAGCCCTAGCGCTACTCCAACATTGATTGTTGATAACAACCACCAAATGTTCCATGTTACTGCAGCAGATTTTGATGGCGATTTAGATATCGACATAGCTGCTATTGGTAATTCTAGTGATACTGTTGATTGGATGGAAAATAGAATTAATCTTTTAAGTGTTAACGATTTTGAATCAAACACCATTAGCATCTATCCTAATCCTGCTAAAGATGTTTTAAACATATCTGGTTATAGCGATACTTCAATCGAAATTTCGATAGTTGATCTTTTAGGTAAAAAAGTCTTGGAAAAAACATTATATACTAATGAAGCACTTGATGTATCACAATTATCAAATGGTATTTATACTATTAAAATCAATAATGGTTTTACTTATAAATTTATAAAAGGATAAAAGAGTTTTTGTTATTATATTTCATTAAAGCGCTTGTTTAATATAGACAAGCGCTTTTTTTTGTTCAAAAAAATAACAATCTTTACAAAAAACAACTTACTAATATGTCAATACTTATAACCAATATAAAACAACTACTTCAAGTTCATAAGCACAATCTTACTGTACTAAAAGGTAGCGATATGCAAAGACTTACTGTAAAAGAGAATGCCTATGTTTATATAGAGCACGATACCATTATTGAATATGGTAAAATGGAAAATTGTGAAGGCATTGAAGCCGAAACCGTCATAGATGCCACAGGTAAAATTGTATTGCCCTCTTGGTGCGATTCTCATACACATATTGTTTATGCAGGAGATAGAACTTCTGAGTTTGTAGATCGTATAAATGGTTTGACTTATACCGAAATTTCTAATAATGGTGGTGGAATTTTAAACTCAGCAAAACTACTCCAAGATACTTCTGAAGATGATTTATATATCCAATCTATAAAACGCTTAGATGAGCTCATAAAAATGGGAACTGGAGCTGTAGAAATTAAAACGGGTTATGGCCTAACTGTTGAAGCTGAGTTAAAAATGCTACGTGTTATAAAACGTATTAAACGTGAGAGCTTAGCCTTAATTACTCCTACATTGTTGGCTGCGCATGCCATTCCTGAAGAGTTTAGAAGCAAAAAACAGGATTATATTAAGCTAATCACTGAAGAGCTTATCCCAAAAGCTGCCAAACTAAATATAGCGCAATATATTGATGTATTTTGTGAAGAAGGCTACTTTGACATAAAGGATACAGAAGCTATCCTAAAAGCAGGTTCAAAATATAATTTGAGACCAAAAATCCATGTAAACCAATTTAATATTCTTGGTGGTGTTGCTTTGGGTGTAAAGCACAATGCACTTTCCGTAGATCATTTAGAAGAATTAAATAAAGACGATATTAAAGCTTTAAAAAATAGCAATACTATTCCTGTTGCGTTGCCTGGTTGTTCTTACTTTCTTGGTATTCCTTACACTCCTGCCAGAGAACTTATAGATGCTGGTTTACCATTAGCTATTGCTACAGACTATAATCCAGGTTCTGCGCCAAGTGGTAACATGAATTTTGTTGTGAGTGCTGCTTGTATAAAATTAAAAATGACACCTGAAGAAGCCATAAATGCGGCTACGGTAAATGGTGCTTATGCCATGGGAATTAGCAATATGTATGGTAGCATTACCCGAGGAAAAAAGGCAAATTTAATTATCACAAAACCAATGAATCATTATAGTGAGATTCCTTATGCGTTTGCCCATAATCCTGTGGAACAAGTTATTATTAATGGACAATTACTTTAATTTTAAAATTTCTGACCAAGGATCTTTATCTAGGCAATGCCTAGAATTTGGAGTTACAAACTTTATGGATGTCTGCAATCTAGTAAAAGAACTTCCTTATGGTAGAAATTCTGACAGAAGTGATTTTGCTTCAGTGATTAAAGAACAAAAAGGAACATGCTCTACAAAGCATGCTTTTTTAAAGCAATTGACTGTTGAAAATAGTATTGAATATATTTCATTATGCTTAGGCATATACAAAATGAATGCTTCAAATACTAAAGGTATTGGGTCTGTACTTAGCAAGCACCGGTTAATCTATATACCAGAAGCACACACATATTTAAAATATAAAGAACAGATATTTGACTTTACATCAACTAATGCCTCTAATCGTTTTTATGATTCCATATTATATGAAGAAGATATAGAAGCCAAGCAAATTGGTAGTTATAAGGTTAATCTTCATCAACAATTTCTTAAATCTTGGATAAAAGAAAATGATATACTATATAGTTTTAAAGAGGTTTGGAATATAAGGGAACAATGCATATTAGCATTAAGTCAATAAAAAAATCCAGAAGCTTTCACTTCCGGATTTTTGCTATCAATCAATCAAATAATCAATTCTTATTTCAGTGTAAATTCTGAAGAAGAAATTAATGCTTTATCATTAAATACATTTATCTTGTAACGTCCTGCTTCAAACTTTGAATCATCTGAAGGTGAAACATATTCGCAAATATTTAAGTTTCTGTTTTCGTAGTTAAAACGACTTATTAAACTATAGTTTAATACTTGGTCGTCAAATTGTACTTGATCATTTGCTCCTAATACGTTGTTTAAAGGATCTATGACTTGTACATACAATTCTTTATCTCCTGCTTCTGTCAACATATTTTTAGCAACGGTAAAGCAAACTTTAATTTTATCACTTCGTCTTGCACGCTCCATAGGCACTTGCTTACCACTACTTCTTTCAAGAACTCCCATTCCTACTAATCCAACTGTTTGCAAAGCTGCTGCATCTTTAACAACAGTAGCTAGTTCTGTGTTTTGAACTAAAAGAGAATCAGTGAACATAGTACGCTCAGCTAGCTGTACTTGTGTACTATCTAAAGACGATGCTAAGTATTGGTTTTCACCTTTTAAACGATCGTTTTCAGCTAATAGAACATCCATTTCTTCTTCTAATGCTAAAAATTTCTTCTTGTATCTCCATAAACTGCCTACGCTATTTTGAGATATTTTTAATGAATCCATTAAACCTTGAATACGATCTCTTGCTGCCAATAAATCTTGGTTTTTAACTTCACCTTCTGCAATAGCGGCATCATATTCTTGTGCCATATTGTTAAGATCGTTCATTACTTGTTGCTTCTCGCTAATCAATGTCTTTTCTGTCTCTTGCTTTTCTGTGTAAAGCTTAGATGTGTAAAACGCAGTTCCTAAGAATAAAACTAATAATATTCCTAATCCAACTTTTAGACCTGTACTTGTTTTTTGTGAGCCTTCCATAAATTGTTTGTTTTAATGTTATTGTTAATTCGCTTTTTAAAAATTAATTTGAGTTTAAAGTCATTAAATAAAACTGTACTTTTATTTTAAATTAAGTATCCAAATGCAAAATCTCATTTTATTTACAGAAAAAGAAAAACAACATCTTTTAAAGAAACGAAAAGGTGAATCAAAATTTGGAGAACATATTCAGTTAATAACTAAACTCACTAACATATACGATGCAATTGATAATTTAGATGTTCACTATGTTATTTTTGGTATTAAAGAAGACATTGGAGTTTATGCAAATAACGGAAAAACAGGAACTTACAAAGCTTGGGATGCTGCGCTTAAAGTTTTGTTAAACATCCAAAGCAATAACTTTACAAGTGCAAAACGCGTTTTGATATTAGGCCATTTAGATTATTCAGACATGAGAAAATCAATAATTAGCCTAGATACATCTAAAAAGAGGCATACAACAAAAGCTAGAAACTTTGTAGAACAAATAGATAACGATGTTACTCATATGGTCTCTTCTATTATAAAAGCTGGTAAAATTCCTATAGTTATAGGAGGTGGTCATAACAACGCCTATGGAAACATAAAAGGCTCTGCATTAGCAAAAAACGATAAAGTCAATGCTATCAATTTTGATGCACATACAGATTTTAGAGCCGAAGAAGGCAGACATAGTGGTAATGGATTTAGTTATGCATTTGCAGAAGGTTTCCTTAAAAATTATTTCATTTTTGGTTTACACGAAAATTACACATCTAATAATTTACTAAAAACTATAAAGAAATTAAAATCAGTCAAATACACTAGTTATGAAGCTATTGAAGTACGGAATGAACTAGATTTTGAATCTGAAATGGAAACAGCATTAAATCATGTTTCTGGTAAAAATTTTGGAATTGAAATAGATTGCGATGCTATTGAGAATATTCCAAGTAGTGCTATGACTTCTAGTGGTTTTAGTGTAAAACAAGCTAGACAGTTTGTACATTATTTCGGAAAACATAAAAATGCTACTTATTTGCATATTTGTGAAGCCGCACCAACTAAAAAGTCTACTACTAAAGTTGGCAAACTCATTACCTATTTAATCACAGATTTTATTAGAGCACATGGCAATTAGGATTATTGATTTTAATAATAAGTACACACAAAGCTTTTACGATCTAAATATTGAATGGCTAAAAACATTCTTCTATGTTGAACCTTATGACCAAGAAGTCTTAAGCAAGCCAGATAAATACATTATTGACAAAGGTGGTTTTATATTCTTTGCAATGAAAGTTAATAAAGTTGTTGGAACTGTTGCCCTCATGCCAACAGAAGAATCTGGAATTTTAGAATTAACTAAAATGGCTGTATTACCAGAAGAACGTGGACAAAAAATTGGGCAACAACTGCTTCAACATTGTATTGATTTTGGAAAAGCACAAAATTTAAAAGGCCTACTACTCTATTCTAGCACTAAATTAGAAAATGCTATTTATTTGTATCGCAAATATGGATTTAAGGAATTAGAACTTGAGAAGAATAGTCCTTATGTCCGTTCTGATATTAAGATGTTGTTGGAGTTATGAGAATTAAATATTAATGTTTGTTCAATTATTTGGATTTTGTCAAATTTAAAAATTTATCGATTTTCCAATTCCCAAAATTCTCAAATCTTAGCCTTAACAATTACTTGAGATATTTTTCTATTCATTTATAATTAGTTTTAATATTGGATGCAAAATTTCTTGTCTAAAATCTTCATCATAATCGCAATTCGCTAATAAAACTAGTCCTATTCTTTTTTCTGGAACCATTATCAAGTAACTTCTATATCCTTTATCACCTCCATAGTGTCCAATAGCTTTTTCATTGTACAGATTGCTTAACTGAAAACCCAAACCAATATAGGGATACTGTTCAAAGCTTGGTAGAGACATTCTTGCAAAGCTTTTTTTCGAACTCAAGCTGTCAGATGATTTTAAAAATGAAATCATCCACTTATTCAAATCATTCGCAGATGAATTTAGAGTACTACTAGGTGCTTGTTCTCGTGTGTAAGGATAAATTTTTCGTTCATATATCTTTTTAGAGATCATTCTTTTAGAATGTGGAGATGTTTTTATTGAATCTGCTATTTTAAAATATCTGAAATCGCTATTTGACATTTGACTTGGAACAAGAATACTTTCTTTAACAAATTCGTCAAAACTAGTTTTAGATAGTTTTTCAACCACATAACCTAAAATATTATATCCTAAATTACTATAGTTATATTCTGCATGTGGCTCAGACTGTAATTTTAATGTAAGACCTATAATATAATCCCTCAAACTATTGTCAGATTGATTATTGTTTTCCCAATTATATTTACTCACGTCAGTTAAACCAGATGTATGATTAAGTAGAGATTTTATCGTTATATCTTTCACTCTTTCATCCTTATATAATAATTCTGGAATGACCTCTGTCAGTTTGGTGTTAAGGCTAATTTTATTTTCCTGAACAAGCATTATTATTGCTTGAGCCGTAAACAATTTACTAATGGACGCAGTATGAAAATTTGTGTTTTTGCTAACTAAATCTTTAGTATTAATATTCTTTACTCCATAGCCTTTTGAATATACTATCGAATCTTTTTTGACAATACCAATTGATAGCCCAGGAATATTGTAAGTATTCATTTTATTGGCAATAATAGAATCTACTTTTCTATCAAATGAATTTAACGAATTGTCAACTTCAATTTTCTGTTTAAAATGTTGACTAGAGCAGGACTGAATGGTTAAAAAAATAAAGATTTTAAAAATTGACAGGTGCTTTTTCATAAATTAACTCTAACTATTCATTAGTTCCCAACTGCCTTCAAAGAATCCAATTCACGTTGTAATTTTTCTATTTGCGAAGAATTATCTTCAACCTTTGGAATCATCTTTAAAGAGTCTAAAGCTTTTTCCATAATATCTTCATCCTTTGGCTCTTCTTTAAAATAATAACCAATACCTTCACTAGATCTCCAAGCTTCATTAAGTTGATTATAAACTTCTTCATCCCAAGTGCTTGGATGCTTTACATCTATCCAAATCACATCTCTATATTCACTGTCTATTAAGACTAAATCTGGTGTTGCAGAACCGTCAAATTGTTGTGCGTCAGTAGCACTTATAGAAGATATTGTTCCTAAGAAGAACATGCGCTTTCTACCAGCAATATCTTTAATATAAGGCCTAAACTCAACAGGTGTACTTGCGTTCCAATCATACTCTTTACGAGATTCTTTCACTTTTAATGGCATAGCAGAAACACCTGCATACCCTTGCTTTTTTGTTGCATGATCAAAATAGTACATTTTATCTGTACCATCGGCAGGAATAAACACACTATAACTTAAGCTGGTACGCTCATCACCTACTGGCTCTAACCCAAACCAATGGTATAAACCACTATAGGCATCAGAATTACTTCCTGTAAAATCAAAATCAGTAACGTATGGTTGTTGATTTTGGTCTTTTGGCATCAGCGGAATTTTTACGGCAGTTTCCATATTCCAAGGTAATGGGTCACTGAATCCTCCTAAAAACTTTAAAGATTCTGCTTGAAGTTGTGAAACTTCTTCGGCTAATGTATTTTGTTTATTTAAAAACGGATAATTCTTTATGTCATCTGGATGTACAAATGTTCCTTTTCCAATGGTAATTCGCTCCACATAGTCATTAAAATCGTGTTCACCACTATCTATAATCATTACACCTCCAAATGTTGGATATGGAAAGAAAAAGCCTTTCCATTTTATCAAGCTTACGACTTCCACCCAGTTACCTTCATCATTTTTCATGTAAAATGTATCGCTTGGCTCATAATTTAATAACATCCAAGGATTAAAACGCTGTACTACCGCGTTATACGTGTTTCTGCTGAACTTTAAGGATTCACCAATAGAAAAAGTGACGTCGATTCGGTTTTCATTAGAAAATCTAGGAAAGGGTGTTGTGCTGCTTACAGAAAATACTTCTTCTGTGTTATCACTAATACGTTGCATAATATACTTCTCGCTTGGCTGAATTGCCATAGTCCACTTGTTCTCTGTACCGATTCTAACTAAGTGTGGTAAAGAAACATCTTTGGTTTCACCAACGCTTTCGTTCGCCATAGAAAAAATGTTTCTTAAGGGTTGAATACGCTCGTTTTGTGTTAGAGGAAGTTCATCGATTTCAACCTTATTGAGACTATTGAAAACATTATAAGTTTTCATATAATCATACATTTTATAATGCCATCCAAACACGTATATAATCCCAAAAAACACTATTAGAAGCGCTAAAATTCCCAATCGTCCACCTGTACTCGATGTTCTTCTAAATTTTCTTAAACCTAAAATTAGAATCAATAAACTGACTAAGATTACAAAAATATACTTTCTTAAGAATAGTAAGACTGGCTGATAATCGTCTCTAAAAAAGAATAGTAGTATTAGCAATAAAAGTGCAAGAAATATTGTGATTCGTTTTTGTTTTCCTCCTTTATTCCAGTATGATTTTATCATAGTATTTAATTCTAATTGCTAAGCTAATTTTTAGTTGGCTACAACAATCTGTTTTTATTAGTATCGATTTAGTTAAAACTGAGAATATTTTTACATAAGACCCTTATCTTTCAATCGGTCTCGAGCACTTTGTTTATCGACTTCTGGCTCAGTTTCTATTTCTTTTTTAGCTTCTTCAACTACTTTAGGTTCTTTAGTTTTTAAATCGTCAATAAAATCTTTTCCTTTTTCAACAGCATCATCAACCAAATCACCAATAGAATCACTTTTTTCTTCTACAACTTCAGTTGTTTTAATAACAAAATTAGCCAAGTAGGTTCCTATTAAGGTTCCAGTAGCAAACGATGCAAATCCAGAGAGTACAAAATAATTAGTAAAAACCTCTATAGGTGTTAAAAATTGAATAATAAGTCCGATTACAAGTACCGATGTAACTATAAATATTAGTCTTGGTATAAATGCTTGCTTATAAACAAATCCTTTTGGGTTATCGGGACTCATTTGTAATTCTTTACTATTTACAACCTTGTTTAAAAAACGATAAACACCATTACCATTAGACTCTCGCCAGTACAAGAAAATACCAAATAATATTGATGCTATAAAAACTATAATATCTATTCCCATTGTTTCTGTGTTTAAGGTTCTTATAAAATTAGTCTAAAATTATCAAATATTGTTACTAATACGATCTATTACCCAATCCTTAAAAGAATCACCCCAACCTTCGTAACTCTTATAAAACTGTTCTTTATCGTACCAGTACAAGAATAAGACATCCTTTGGTGCTATGTTAATTAATAGCTTATGAATTAGATCGCGGTGTTCAGCTGATAAAGATGAATGCGGTTGATGTAGAGCAAAATAAAAGGATTGATCCACGATGTCCTCTATTTTATGAGCATTGCTTCGCTCTAATTTTTCGAGATATAGTTCTACTCCCATCACCTGCTTACGCGCTTTAATATCAATTTTATTTAAATAACTTTTAAATAAAACTTTATCATTTAATATATCCTTAATTGGATGCTCTGTCTCTTTTAAGAATTGTGCTAATTCGTACTTCTTAATTCTTTCGTAATTTGGTGTTTTTACAATATGCTCCAAATCACACTCAATAATGATGTGATCTTTTAGTTTATCTACTAATTCTGGTTGATCAATATGGTAAATCAGCACATCATGAATCGTATCTTTTATGGCTTCCTTGTAATATTCTTTGCTTTCAAAAACAACAATTGGTTTTATAAAATCTCTAAGTAAATATACACCATCGAATGCTCTCGAATAGAACGAACCTGTTGAAAAATGCAATGGATGTAATTCTAAATCTCTATCTCTTAAATCTCCATAAGATTTTGCAGAATCTAATAATTGCTGATGTATACTTTCATCTATAAAGTTATTCGCAGATTTAAATTTGTGTACAAGCTCTAATTGATCTTTTTGAATTTGTTCTAAATTATCGATTAATCGGAAAGTAATACTGACATCGTCATATTTTAAAATATCCAAAGGCTCATAAAACACATCAATATCTTGATCAAAATCAATGCAAATGGCAGAATCTCTGGTAATATCATTAATTTTTTGACCATGTGTTCTAAATACATGCTGCATCATTTCTCTATCAAAGGAGTGGAAAGGCAAATACACAGGTTTTCCTTTTTGCAATGGTGATATTATGATTCCATGAGGATTGGCATCACCATGATTAAGGTATTGTATATCCTTCTTTTCTTCTGCAACTTCTGGACTCCAACCTACTCCATCAATATAAAACGACTTGAGTTTAGTCTCTGTAAAACCAAGCGTTTTAAGGCATTTATTATAACGTTCAACTAACTTTCCACTTACCGGAATGAGTTCACTTCTATATAGATTAGCTTCTTTTAATTTATCCATTTAATCTAATAACTTATTAATCTGCACGTATTGCAAAAGCATTATCGTTTTAGCATCAATAATCTCTTCTTTCTCAATCATTTTAATAGCCTTAGAAAATGGCATTTCTAAGACTTCTATTTCTTCATCTTCACTATCTAGTCCTCCACCTTCATTAATCCTCATTGTTGTGTTATACTCTGCAATAAATAAATACATTTTTTCGGTTAATGCACCTGGTGATGTATATGCTGTTAAAACTTGTTCGGCTTCTTTTATTTTGTAACCAACTTCTTCTTTTGTCTCTCTGATTATAGTGTCTAAAGGAGTATCACTATTATCAATTGCGCCTGCACAAACTTCTATAGACATTGCTTCTTTTCTATTACTCTCGTAAATCGGCATTCTGAATTGCTGGGTTAAAATCACTGTCTGATTTTCGATATTATATAACAATATTGCAGCACCATCGCCACGGTTATAACATTCTCTTGATAGACTTTTCCATTCTTCATTTTTAAATTGATAATCATAATCAATTCTATCTAGTTTAGCCCATTCGTGAGAAAGAGTGATTCTATTTATATTTTTTAGATTTTGCGTTTTCATTAGAATATCCAACTAATCATCGTTCCAAATCCAACTATTATTGAAATTATAATCAATCCAAAAATTGTAAGACCAATGGTATTATATACATAATCTTTAGTGCTACTCTTATTTTCCTTTTTCAAATATTCTTTTCTAGAAACATAGACAGGTTCTATGTAACTATAAAAATCTTCTCCTATAAGCCAATCACCACCTTCAATACTTATAGTTGGATTTTCACTATTTTTTCGATCTTCAAAAAGTCTTATGGCTTTTAACAATTGTCTAGAAAATAACTTTAAACCATCTTCGTTCGCCTGTATATGAGGACAATCATCTTCATAAGTGAAACCAAAATATGCATCATGAGTTGATGACTTATCATTTAAATATCCAATTATATGGTCCAATTCCAATTTACTCATAAATTACTTCTATTTCCCAAACTGCTCCCGAGCCTCAGTTTCAATATTCAATTGGTTAATCCTAGCATCAACTTTACGTTTAAAGTCAGTGTCTGCTATAGTTGCAACGTTATCTAAATAACGAACGACTTCTTGTCTTCTAATATCACTAAAGTCGAGCCCTTTCATATTGGCTCTCATTAACTCTTGCAACATTCCGAATTTGGTATCGTAATCTTGTTTGAAATAAGTTTCAGGATTTTCAAACCAATCTTTTTCCAAATCAAAATCCGTTAAACGCAACGATACTGCTTTTTGAATATTACGCACATCACGAGACGAAAAGAATGGAAATATCTTCTGAATTTCTGTATATAAATGTGCATAGAACATATGTTCAGAATCTTTATACTTATTTTCAACTTTATTAAATGTATCTAAAACTCGTTCTTCTGTTGGCTTATCGACTTTATCTAAAATCTCACCTAAATTTTTTGCGACTTGCTGTGCGTCTAAATATTTATAATCCTTAGGGTTACTCATATTTATAAAATCTGGCATTGTATCTTCTAGCTTTCTCCACCATAAGTGATCCTGATCTACAAAGTCTTTTTCATTACGCGCTCCATCGATTTTAAATCGCCCTTGTACGCGTGAAATTACAGCCTTGTCTAACATTTCTGGTAAGTTGGTAAATAAACCAATAGAACTATTTCCGTAATTAACGGCATAAGCCCCTTCCGTATATCTTAAAAACACACCTATTACTTCCTTAACACCAGCAGAAACTCCTTGAGCTGTACGCTCTTGTAAATTATTTTCAGCATCATCTATTGGTGCAAAGATTAATCGTGTTGGATCTTGCAAAGGTTTCATCCACTCTACCATTTTCTCAGCAGAACCACCTTGAAACGTACTAATCAATGTGTCTGGCATTGGATGAAACAAAAATGGAATGTCTAAGTTTTCACTATGCTCTTTTAACCTGGTAGCGATAGCAGCGATCAACATACTTTTTCCTGTTCCTGGAATACCGTAACCCATAAATACTGGCATAAAACCTCCAAGCTCTTGAAATGGATTTTTCTTAGCTTCAAAATCGTAGCTTAGTATACGTTCAGTTAAACGTCTTGCAAAGTGCTTAGCATCTTTATTACCTACAATTTGCTCAAATTGAATTTTATTAAACTCAACACTCACCGCTGTACCTGCAAACACATTTTCCCAGCCCGAAACAGCAAAATCCGATTTTTCAAGTTTATAAGTTCTGTCAGTGATTGATTCGGTATATTCTAAGTTACTTTTTCGTAGTTGAATTTCATCTATTAAAGCTTCGAAATAAACCACTGTGAAGTCAATAACATCTTTGTCTGATTTTATAATATCAGGATGACCTAAATACTTATCGTAATAAAACAGTTGACATGATATTCCTTTTAATGGGGAAAAAAGTGAAACCTCAGGAATGCCTGCAAACTTTTGTTTCATCACAGACAAATCGTCTGATGCATGTGGTTTTAAATCGTGTAAGATCTTATAGGCAGAAGCAAACAACATAAATGCTGTTGCTGTATGCATCTTACTTTCGTATTCGCGTTTGCCTGAACTGTCTAGAGCAGATTTATTTTCGCTCAAACTAGATAGACCTGAAGCATCATAATAAGAATCTTTAATCCAAATTCCTAAAGTCAATCCTTCTTGAACAGCAAATAACGTCTGATTTAAATATATTGGAAGTGCAACAGACTCCGGCAACAAACGCTTTTTTAGAGCTAGTATGGTTTTAGAGACCGAAGTTACATTGACATTGCTCCCATTATTTGCTCTTGATAGGTATAATAGGATAGATTCATCTTTACCATCGTTATCCTTGTTTTTAGCACGTTGACTTTGCTCCCATTGAATAGATTTTAAATATGAAGTCGCTTCATCACGAAGCATATTGAGTTCATTTTGTTTTATGGGAAAAGTTGAATTGTGTTCCATATTGTTTTTTTTACGTCATTGCGAATAAAGTGAAGCAACCTGTTTCTATTAGAAAGATAACCATATCGCTTCGTTTCTGTTTATGACGCTACTTGTTATTAGTTTTTAATTCAGAAATTTGAATTGGTGGTATTGCCAACTTATTCATAACCTCTGGTGTTTTATTGTATAGCAATTGTATAATACGATGTGGCGCAAATACATAGCGTTGTCTAAAAATATTATCCCACTTCTGAAAAACTTGCTTATTAAAGAAACTACCTTCTTTAAATTCGCTTTTAGAGCTTAATTCATCTATTTTAAATGAAACTGCATAAGACTCTAGAGGAATCGTTTTTTTGGCAATACCATCTAAAACAGCATGCGTTACTTCGTTTTCATCTTTAGCAAATACGTTGTGTATTGGTCCTAAATCGATACGCTTTATAAGTTTGGGCAATACTTTTGGTAAACGCTTATCAATAGCATAAGCCATAGTATCTAACGCCATTTCTCTATCTGATGTATTTTTTAAAACTGTGTAGATTTCACTTTTATAATCTTGCACATTTCTACCATCATAATCAAAATACAAATAGCAAATAAAAGGTCTGTTGTGAGATACATCATAAAAACTCCAACTTACCAAATGCTCAGCAACAGAAGTATTTGGTGACGCAATAATCTTACCTTGTACAAAACGATTAAAAATATATTCCTTTTTAGCAGATGTATAATAGACAATTGAAGCGGCTTGAAAGAGTTTGCGTTTAGCTATAGGCTCTTTCTTTCTCATTAAAGTGTCTAAAAATTCTTCTTTGAGAACATCAATATTTGTTAATCTTCCTAAATAGTCTTCTCGTAATTCCAAATCATTAAATAAGTATCGGAATTCTAAATAATTTGGAAATCCAGAATCGGTTAAATCTACCTTCATATTCTCTTCATCGTCATACATATATTTTACACGCATGGCTTCAATAGAATACAGCAATAGATCGCAATATTGTTTAAACAGTAAGATTTCTTGTTTGTTAAGCAACTGCTTTTCCTGAACTGCAACAATAAGCTCTTTTAGTGTAAAGTCTATCATTTTGTGATAGAACACGTATTGTTCTTTAGAGTCTAAAGTTGCTGAATCTAATGGTGTTACAATCATCTAAGTGAATGAGATTTACTAATTATAAAATGAAACTCTCTTTCTAAATCTTGTTTCATACGTCTTACTCCTTTTCGCATAATGAAATATGGGATTCCAAACATAAATACAGCATGAACAAGCACAAAGATTGGTACAAAAACCGGAAGCTCTGAATTTTCAGAAAAAATACTACCAAAAACGATGATAAAAAAGACCAAGTAAAAGACAATCAAAGCACCAAACATAAAAATCATATAGTTATTAAAAGCATTAATTTCTGTATTAATCACCAATTTATCTCCTTGTTCTCTAAGATTACCTTTAGCTATAGCCTTTCCAAAGTTTCTCTCAAAAAAACGTCTTCGCTTTCTTATTTTAAATCCGCTATGGCTTACTAAACCCTTGAATTTATTTTCACTTGATGAAAACATTTCAAAAACACCAGAAAAGAAACTATCAATTTCGGCTTCATCAACATGATTTCGTAATGCTGAAGTAAAATCAGACTTAGAGGTATTCAACGTTGTAGAAAACGAATCAATTAGTTTTATTTTTCTTAGAAAATTTTCCATTTAAATATTCACCTGTAAAAAATCAAGTGTATAGTATAAGTTGATATATCAAATCTGAAATGTAGTTCAGCAACTAAAAATTACCCTAACAAATCATCTTCAGTAGCCTCTGGTTTTGGCTCACCAGCTGGTTCACCTCCATCAGATGGTGCATTCGGATCTGCTTTATAGTATTCGTCAAAAATCTCTTTCATATCAATACCATAGCGATCTGCAAAGTTTTTCTGAATCTCTGCATCTTTAGTTCTAATCTCACCTAAAGCTTCAGCGTAACTACCATAAACACCTTGCATTACTTTCTCATGAACAGGTATATTATCCATCATTTCCTGACGTGCTTTAGCACTTGCGGTATGCATCGCAGCTAAGGTTTCGCCTATATGTTCATCGGTCTTAACACCCAAATGCTCTAAAATGGCTGCAAACTCTTGGTCTGTACGTGCTTTTAACGCTACCACATAGCCATCATAGTATTTTAAACGTTCGTCAGTATCTGACTTTAACTTAGCTCTATGTGTTTGTAAATTACTACGCAAAGACGTTAGTACCTTAATGGTTAAATTATGCTTATGCACAAAACTATCTTTTGAAGCCGCTAAAGTTGTATACGCATTTTTCAAACCTTCTAGTTCTTCAACTTTTTGCTCTAATTGCGTTACTTTTTCTAAGGCTTCAGAATATTCGGTAGATTGTTTGTCTGCAACTTCTTCTAGTGCTTGACGTGCTTGTTTTAATAAAGCATATTGCTCTTCAAGCTTTGCCTCTACCTCTTTTTTCTTTTGAAGTGCCTTAGTATGGTTGTTACTAGCCTCAACTATTGCTGTTTTTAGACTTTCTTCAACTTCTTTAATTTCGAGCTCTCTGTCTTTTAAACGCTTAATTGCAGCTTGACTCTTAAAAGATAATTCATTTAACAACGTCTGAACATCTGCAGTTTCAATACGCTGTTGAAACATAGCTTTTGCTTTGTTATCTGAAGCATCACGCTCTTTTTGCGCATTTTGTAGTTCTACTTCTGCATCTCTTATCTTACCTTTTCTTCCCCAAAGATTATTCCACCATGTATCTGGTTTGTTTTTGGCATCTTCAAGTTCAACTTTAGCACGTTCTAATCTTTTTATGGCATCATCAATAATCTTTTGCTCAGCGGCATTTAATGCTGAAAAGCCTTCAAACATAATACCTACTTCATCTTGGTAATCTGTAAGATCTTTAATCGCATCTAGCAAGGTAGTTCTATCCTTTTCTGCCATGTCCACAACATTATCCAACGTTGCATTTAATATTTTTTGACGACTTTCTGGATCATCCTCTTGTGCCAATTTTGACTTCATTTGGTCAATGGCTTTTCCCCAGTTTACATCAACTTTTTCGGTTTTTTCGTTGGAACTTGTTTCTAATAAATCAAAATCATCAGACATATTTATAGTATTATTTGGTTGAACAATTTTCGGATAAGCAATTTCGGTAATTTTTTATGACTATAAAAACTTTACCAGCTAAATTATAAGTAGTATTTGCAATTAAAATGTTACAAGATTTTAATAATAAATACTTCTTCTATATCTTTAAAGAAAAACGCCAAGGATATGAAACTATCTAAAACCTTATTATTACTTATTATTTCTATTGTGTTTGCTTGTAAAAATGAAAAAGCAGACGAGTCAGCTTCTGTTTCTAAAGAAGAAGTAGTATCTGACCCTTCTGCAAAAATAATACCCATTACACATGGAACTTTAGTTATAGAAAATGAAGATGAAATTATTTATATTGATCCTGTAGGTGGTTTAGAGGCTTTTAAAGGACAAAAACCACCAACTTTAGTATTGATAACAGATATTCATGGTGATCATTTGAGTAACAGTACACTTGAAGCATTAAACTTAAGTGACGTAACTATAATAGCTCCAAAAGCAGTTACTGACAAAATATCAAGTACGACAAGTAAAACTATTGTTACTCTCAATAATAACGATTCTTACAAGCACAATACTATTAATATTGAAGCTATACCGATGTATAATCTCAGAAAAGAAGCATTAAAGTATCATACTAAAGGACGTGGTAATGGTTATGTGCTTACTATAAATGATCAACGCATATACATATCTGGAGATACAGAAGATATACCAGAAATGCGAAGCCTAAAGAATATCGATAAAGCATTTGTCTGTATGAATCTACCTTATACTATGACTGTAGATAGCGCAGCCAGCGCTGTTCTAGACTTTAAGCCTCAGCATGTTTATCCATATCATTATAGAGGAACCGAAGGATTAAGTGATATTGAAAGATTTAAGAAATTAGTTAATGATGGTGATTCTTCTATTAAGGTAGTACTACTTGATTGGTATTAAGTCTAGAAAATATTAAATTTTTGGTTGTTAATAAGTTTAAAATGCTACAACTAGCAGTAAAATCAATGTTTTTCGTCCTATTATTTAGTCACTTAATCGATGAAATGTTCATATGTATTTTGTAAATAATTTAAAATTAAGTATTTAACTTTAAGTTTTTTTCTATATTAGCAACTTAGAACCCAAGTCTAAACTTAAATAATATGCTTAAAACCCTACTCTCAAAGGCTATAATAGTGACAACCACTCAACTTACTATGATTTTAATAGCCGTTGCATCTATTTTTTTAGTTTTTATTCTTATTGCCATCGTTAAGATGTATAAGCTTAAGGCTGAGAACAAAAAACTAATGGAAACCAATGCTTTTAAGGATTATGAAGAATCTAATAAAGATTTTGGCAGTGGACACCTTTATGGTGATAATTAATTACTTACTATTTTATGCAAATCCAACTATTAATCTTAAATGACGTCTTAAAAACAGATTCGTCTGAAAAAATTATAAGTATATTGTCTATAGCTGTAATTACTATGACTATTTTAGTATGTATAAATTTGTTTAAAGTTTCCAAGTTAAAAGCAAAAATTAAACAGTTAGAAGGAAAATAATAAACTACATAAATTGAAAAAGCCAGCAGTTGCTGGCTTTTTTTTATTAATAAAGTTTGAACTCCTATCTCACTAATTTTCTATATTTAATACGTTTTGGCATTAAATCACCTCCAAGACGTTTCTTCTTATTTTCTTCATATTCACTAAACCCACCTTCAAAGAAATACACTTGAGAATCCCCTTCAAATGCCAAGATATGCGTACATATTCTATCCAAAAACCATCTATCATGACTAATCACCACAGCACAACCTGCAAAGTTTTCTAAACCTTCTTCTAAAGCTCGTAATGTATTAACATCTAAATCATTAGTAGGCTCATCTAAAAGTAATACATTACCCTCTTCTTTAAGTGTCATAGCTAAGTGCAAGCGGTTACGTTCACCACCAGAAAGCAATTTTACTTTTTTATTTTGTTCACTTCCCGAAAAGTTGAAACGACTTAAATAGGCTCTAGAATTTACCTGTCGTCCTCCCATCATAATTAACTCTTGCTCATCACTAAAGTTTTGCCAAATAGATTTTTCGGAATCAATATTAGAGTGCTTTTGATCTACATAAGCAATTTTTGCAGTTTCTCCCACTTTAAACTCGCCTTTGTCTGGAGTTTCTTCACCCATTATCATCCTAAAAATTGTGGTTTTACCAGCCCCATTAGGACCAATAACACCTACAATACCAGCTTGAGGAAGGTTAAAATTTAAATCGTCATACAAAAGCTTGTCATCATACCCTTTAGCAACTCCAATAGCTTCAATAACATTAGTTCCTAAACGTGGACCGTTTGGTATATAAATCTCTAATTTTTCATCGAGTTGCTTTTGATCTTGACTCATTAATTTATCGTAGTTCTTCAAACGAGCTTTTTGCTTTGTTTGACGACCTTTTGCTCCTTGTCGTACCCAGTCAAGCTCTCGTTCTAAAGTCTTTTGACGCTTAGATGCTACTTTGCTTTCTTGAGCCATACGTTTAGATTTCTGATCTAACCAAGACGAATAATTGCCTTTCCACGGTATACCTTCACCTCTATCAAGTTCTAAAATCCAACCAGCAACATTATCTAGGAAATATCTATCGTGTGTTACAGCAATAACCGTTCCCTTATATTGTGCTAAGTGATGCTCTAACCAGTGCACAGATTCTGCATCTAAGTGGTTAGTTGGCTCATCTAATAATAATACATCAGGCTCTTGTAATAATAAACGGCATAATGCGACACGACGTCGCTCTCCACCAGATAGAACACCAATCTTTTTTTCGCTATCTGGTGTGCGCAATGCATCCATAGCTATTTCTAGTTTAGTATCTAGTTCCCATGCATTTGCTGCGTCAATTTGATCTTGCAGCTCAGCTTGGCGATTCATTAGCTTTTCCATCTTATCTGGATTGCTGTAGACTTCCTCCAACCCAAACTGATCATTAATACTGTTATACTCATCGAGAATTGCAACCGTTTCAGCAGCACCTTCTCGTACAACTTCCATTACTGTTTTGTTGTCATCTAATTGTGGTTCTTGCTCTAAATAACCTACAGTATAACCTGGCTTAAAAACCACATCACCTTGATAATTCTTATCAACACCTGCAATAATCTTTAATAAAGTTGACTTACCAGAACCGTTAAGACCCAAGATTCCAATTTTAGCTCCATAAAAGAAACTTAAATAAATATTCTTTAAAACTGGTGTATTAGCTGATTGGAATGTCTTAGTAACACCAGACATTGAAAATATAATTTGTTTATCGTCGCTCATAATTAAACACGTCCTTTTAATGCGTTAAACACCCAAGCTATACAGAAAAAGCCACCACCTACAGCAGCAAATCCCCAACCAGCTACATCATCATACCTAAAGGCACCTAATGCAATTAATGCCAATCCAACAATAATCATAATTGTGGTAGCCCATGCCAGCACTGTATTTTTATTCATCGCCATAATCTTAATCTTATTTTTTTGATAGTTAGTTGAATTACAAATATCGTGAAATAAACCAAAAAAAGCATCCTAAATTAGGATGCTTTTCCGCTATTAACCAATTATAGTTTTAGCTCATAGGAACTTCAACAATAACCAATTCTGAATTATCATTAGATTTTATTTGAACCTTTTCTGTTTCATAAACACCAATAGCGTCTCTTATAGAAAGTGTATTACCATCAACATCTACATTTCCTTCAACAACAAAAATGTAAAGTCCATTGTTGTCAGATTTTAAATCTATATCCAATAACTTATCTAAATCTAAATTTGTTCTGTATATATATGCTTGTTGACTTATGGGTAAAGCATCACCTTGTAATTTATGTTTTGGTGCGACAACAGCTTGAAGTTGATTTTTTCTACCCTCAACAGAAAACTTACGTTGTTCATAATTAGGTTTTACACTCTTTTCTTCAGGTATAATCCATAGTTGTAGAAAATTAACCTCATTAGTCATGCTATCATTAAATTCAGAATGTGTTAAACCTGTACCAGCACTCATTACTTGGACTTCATCAACTTCAATGGCACGTTTATTCCCCATACTATCCTTATGGGATAAAGCGCCTTTTAAGGGAATTGAAATAATTTCCATATTCTGGTGAGGGTGTGTGCCAAATCCCATTTTCGGCTGTACAAGGTCATCATTTAATACTCTCAACATACCAAAATTCATTCGCTCCGGATCTTGGTAACTAGCAAAACTAAACGTATGGTATGATTTTAACCAGCCATGATCTGCATAGCCTCTTGTATTTGATTTATGAATTATTGTTTTCATAGCTTTATTTTTTTAAAAATTAGATTCCTGCCTTTTCAGGAATGACAAAGAAATTTAATTCGCAGGAAGAAATCCCATTTTACCCATTTGGTAATCTCGCATAGCTTCCATAATTTCTGTTTGATTATTCATTACATAAGGCCCATAAGTCGCCACAGGTTCATTAAATGGCTCTCCAGATAAAAACAGTAACAAACTATTCGCTTCAGCTTCTATTGAAAAGCCTTCACCATCTTGATGAAATTGAATGATTTGATTTTTATCTAACTCCAAGCCTGTGTTTCCATTTACTTTAACCTTACCTTTCAATAAATAAAGCATTCCTTGCTGTGAATTAGAATACTTAATCGTTTGAGTTCCTTCTACTTTTGCATCAATAATTAAGGTATTTACTGCAGTTTGAGTAGTAATTCTTCCATAAGTCTCATTGAATTCACCAGCTATCACTCTAGTTTCAACTTTACCATCGTCAGACGTAACAACTCTAAAATCTTCATGTTTGGCATGCTGATAATTGGCCTGCATCATTTTCTTTTCAGCCGGAAGATTTAACCATAGCTGAATCCCTTCAATAACACCACCTTTTTTAACGAGCTCTTTTGTCGGTCCTTCAGCATGAATAATACCTCGCCCAGCTGTTGTCCATTGCACATCTCCAGCCTTTACAATACTTTCATTACCCAAAGAATCGCGATGTAGTTGTTCGCCTTGGACAAGAAAAGTCACTGGTTCAAAACCTCTATGTGGATGTGGACCTAAATCAAAAGGATTATTTTTTTCATTAATTTTATACGGTCCGTAATGATGTAATAGAATAAATGGATCTACGATTTCTATTTGTTGTGTAGGTAATGGTTGACGCAACCTAATTGGCCCCATATTAACGAAATCGCTTCGTCCTACACTTTTTATTGTGTTTAGTTTCATTTTTATTGTGTTTTTAGTTTCCATGGAAACTATTTAATTAAAAAAATGCGTTGAATTACATATGAGATAGTAAAACTAGTTCAGTATAAAAAACTTAAAATTTGTCAACGCATTTTGTCAAGCAGATTACTTAACTGCTCAGCTTCTCTTTCATCTAGATTCTTTAATAAATCTTTATTTAGGTTATTTGGAATAGATTCTAGTAAATCTTTTCCAGATTCTGTGATAACGATTTTAACAACGCGTCTGTCATGCGCTGATGGTATACGCTCAATATAGTTTTTAGCACAAAGCTTATCCATTAAACGCGTAGCATTTGGCGAGCGCTCTAACATTCTATCTTTAATAGTTTGTACTTTCAATGGTTCGCCTGCCCCACGTAAAATTCTTAATATGTTATACTGCTGTGGTGAAATGCCATAATCTTTAAAAAATTCGTTCTGACAACTCGTAATCCAATTAGCCGTATAAATAACATTGAGCAATGCTTTTACTCTATTGTTTGGAAATGTTGAATTGATATCTTTTGCTAAATCACCCATATTAAAATCTTACGTCATTGTATTCACTTCGCTTTTTAAAAACTGCATTTGCAAAAGGGCACAATGGCATAATTTTTATATTGTTCTCCCTCGCATAGTTAACTGCAGCTTCCACTAACTTATAGCCTAAACCTTGACCTTTAAGGGACATATCAACTTCGGTATGATCAATTATTATTTTGTCAGACCCAGCATGACTATAGCTCATTAAGCCAAGTTTCTTTTCATCTAATTCATAAAAGAATTCTCCTTTCTTTTCATTATCAATTTGCTGTATCTTCATAATTACAAACTTTCTTGAAACTGTTTTACCTCTTCTAGTAATTCTTTATTTAACTTATCATTAGTAATTTCTCCATCTGAAAAATTATCGTAGAATGATGGTAAAGAAAATTTACCAACAATATTTGCATCATGTCTTGGAAAACGATCAGAAGCCATCTCTAAAACTGAAGCTCCCCCTCTTCCACCTGGCGACGAAGCCATTAACAACATTGGTTTACCTAAAAATGTTTTTCCTTCTACACGAGATGCCCAATCAAATATATTTTTGAAAGCTCCTGAGTATGCACCATTATATTCTGCTAAAGAAATTATAATACCATCTGAGTTTTTGAGATGATTTACAAATTCTACTGCCTCCTTTGGAAAACCCAATTCATTCTCTCTTTCAGGACTGTAGATTGGCATTTCAAAATCATTTAGATCTAAGATAGTTGTATTGACATTATCTAACAATTGCGATGCATATGTTGCCAATTGTTTGTTAATTGATGTACTGCTAATACTTCCTGCAAATGTTATAATCTTTTTCATTAGTTTAAGTTATTAAGTCAATTATCTATTTATTAATTCTTCTGTAGAATATATATGACACCAATAATAATATTATAGCCACAAGAGCACCCATTTGTTCACCATCACTAATCATATAATGTGCGAAAAACGCTAGAATAAAGGCAAAGAAAAAACCAGAGTAAGCCCACTCCTTTAGACTTCTCAATCCTGGCAACCATAAAACTAGTATTCCAATAAGTTTAATAATTCCATATGGATAAATTAAATATGTAGGATATCCAAAACTTGTAAAGGCTTCTTTAATTGTTTCGTGGTTAAAGAAATATTGACTTACTGAAAATATCATTAGTAATGTCAATAAACCAGTTGCTATATAATATATTATTCTGTCTCGCTTCATATTGAGTACATTTTGTTTTTAAATATTAAACAAATTTATTAAAAAAATATTTATTTTCCAAGGAATATATTTCCATGTAATACATTTTTAACAGTTCATTTAGAAATTAGCTTGAACACTTAATACAATGTTTTGTAAATTCGTGCAAAACAATTCTGTATTAATTAATGGATATCAAATTCAACAAAAACGAAGATCATAATAAACTTCTACTCTCAGACCTTAAAAAAAGGCTAACTAAAGTAAAACTTGGTGGTGGTCAAAAAAGTATTGACAAACACCATAGCAAAGGAAAAATGACAGCTCGTGAGCGTATTGATTATCTGTTAGATGCCAAAGCTAAGTCTATAGAAATTGGTGCTTTTGCTGGTGAAGGTATGTATGAGCAGTATGGTGGCTGTCCATCTGGTGGAGTTGTTGTAAAGATTGGGCATATTAAAGGAAAGCAATGTATTGTTGTTGCCAACGATGCTACTGTAAAGGCTGGGGCCTGGTTCCCAATAACTGGAAAAAAGAATTTAAGAGCTCAGGAAATTGCCATAGAAAATAGATTACCAATAATATATTTAGTCGATAGTGCTGGTGTTTTTCTACCTATGCAGGATGAAATCTTTCCTGATAAAGAACATTTTGGACGCATATTTCGCAACAATGCTGTGATGAGCAGTATGGGAATTACCCAAATTGCCGCAGTTATGGGCAGTTGCGTTGCTGGTGGCGCTTATTTACCAATTATGAGTGATGAAGCTCTAATAGTAGATAAAACAGGAAGTATTTTTTTAGCTGGAAGCTACCTAGTAAAAGCAGCTATTGGTGAAACTATTGACAATGAAACTCTTGGTGGAGCTACAACACATTGCGAAATCTCTGGTGTAACAGATTATAAAGCAAAGGATGACAAGGATGCTTTGGACAAAATAAAAAACATTGTTGATAAGATTGGTGATTACGATAAAGCAGGCTATAACAGAGCCAAGGCTTCTAAACCCAAAGAAAACCCTGAAGATATCTATGGTATTCTGCCAAAAAGTAGAGCTGACCAATACGACATGAAAGAGATTATTAAGCGTTTGGTAGATAACTCTGAATTTGATGAATATAAAGAAGGTTATGGCAAAACCATAATTACAGCTTACGCACGTATTGACGGTTGGGCTGTTGGGATTGTTGCAAATCAACGTCAGTTAGTAAAAACAAAAGGCTCAAAAACTAAATCTGCAGAAATGCAGTTTGGTGGTGTGATTTATAATGATTCAGCTGATAAAGCAACTCGATTTATTGCGAACTGTAATCAGAAAAAAATACCTCTAGTCTTCTTACAAGATGTCACTGGTTTTATGGTTGGAAGCAAATCTGAGCATTCTGGTATTATAAAAGATGGAGCAAAAATGGTAAATGCTGTTAGCAATTCTGTAGTACCAAAATTCACAATTATATTAGGAAATAGTTATGGCGCCGGAAATTATGCCATGTGTGGTAAAGCTTATGACCCAAGATTAATTGTTGCTTGGCCTAGTGCAGAACTAGCTGTAATGAGTGGAAATTCAGCTGCAAAAGTGTTATTACAAATAGAGACCGCTTCATTAAAGAAAAGAGGCGAAACCATTACTAAAGAAAAAGAAGAAGAACTATTTAGTAAAATAAAAAATAGATACGACAACCAAGTATCACCATATTATGCAGCATCCCGTATTTGGACAGATGGCGTTATTGATCCATTAGATACCAGAACATGGATAAGCATGGGTATTGAAGCAGCTAACCACGCTCCTATTGAAAAACCATTTAATTTAGGCGTGTTGCAGGTATAATATGCAACAACAAACAACTAAAAAACAGCCTTTATATGTTATAATATTATTGATATTAGCAGCAGAGGCTGTTTTTATCTTACCCTTTGTTTTACAACGTATTTTTAGAACAACATTTCTAGAATCTTTTTCCATTACTGATACGCAAATAGGAAGTTGTTTTGCGGCTTACGGAACAGTTGCATTAATATCCTACCTTTTTGGAGGACCGCTGGCAGACAAGTTTAAACCAAATATATTAATGTCTGTTGCTCTAATTCTAACAGCATTTGGCGGTTTCTATTTAGCTACATACCCTTCCCTTTCTAACTTATATATCCTTTATGGATTTTGGGGTTTTACAACTATATTCTTGTTTTGGGCAGCCATGATAAAAGCCACCAGAATTTGGGGAGGTAAAAATAAACAAGGTATTGCCTTTGGCTTTTTAGATGGTGGTCGTGGTTTAGTAGCAGCACTTTTCGGATCTGCAGGTGTTCTTATTTTCTCACTATTTATTAACAAAAACATAGAGCTAACTTCGATTGAAGAACGACGTATAGCATTTAAAGAAGTCATATACTACACCTCAATTGCAGTTATGATTATCGGCTTTATCGTTTTTTTCTTTTTGAGATTTAATGAATCTGAAAAATTAGGTTCTGAGAATAAAGCAAAATTATTGACCATTGACAATTTTAAAATCGTCATGAAATTTAAAGCCGTTTGGCTACTCATGATTATTATTCTGTGCGCCTATTATGGTTATAAAATGACTGATCTCTTCAGCAAATATGCAGAAGAAGTGATGGGTTATAACAAAATTGAAGCTGCAAAAGTTGGTACTTACCTATTGTACATGCGACCAGTAATAGGTGTTACAATTGGTTTATTGGCTGATAGAACAAAGGCTTCTCTTTGGATTGTGATAGGCTTCTTGCTAATGACTATAACAAGTCTCATTTTTTACTTAGGAATTACTGATGATACTACTACACTTTTATTTATTCTATCTATAGGCTCTATGGCTTTAGGTGTTTATTCAGCTAGAGTCCTCTATTTTGCTACACTTGAAGAAGCCAAAATACCATTAGCTGTCACAGGAACTGCGGTTGGTTTTATCTCTATAGTTGGTTATACACCAGATATTTTCGCTGGATTATTAATGGGTTATTTTTTAGATGCCAATGAAGGTGCTATAGGTCTGCAACATGCATTTGGTGTAATGAGTTTATTTACTCTAGCTGGTTTGATAGCTTCATTTCTGTTTTACAGACATTCAAAAAGTAACATAAATTAATTGCCTTGATGCTCTTTAACTCTAGGAATAGTTAATAATTTAGTCTGTCTTCCATTAACATATCTAAATCCATCCTTTCCCCAAAAACCTGCTTCTTCTAACATTATTCTAATATCTCTTTTCCATGCTGGAATGGTAACCGTTGTATTAAGTTCTATAGCATAAACAGTATTTTCGTGTAATGGATAGTCACCTGTTACTGGCACTCCACCTTGTGAATCCCACATACCCAATGTTGTTCCAGAAGAATGCCCATAAGTACCTAATGGATGTGTATAAATTGCTGGTCTTAAAGTTTCAGATTTACCTTGCTCTAAAGATTGTTTTAAAACTTGATTACCAGTTTTCCCTGTTTCAAAATTATTGGTGAAAATATCTTGAACACGATTTCCATCTTTAAGTGCATCAACTAAATATTTTGGAGGTTTAGTCTCGTTTGGCTTAAGAACATAAGCGAGCTCCTGACAATCTGTATTTAATCTTAAATATGTGATTCCAAAATCGCAATGCAACAAATCGCCTGGAAGGATAACCATATCCTCAGGTCTATTTGAAAAAGCATATAAATGATTCCCCAATTCTTCTGCGGTTCTTTGTACATCAACCGTTGGATGGAACCAAGTTTCTAGTCCCAAAGCTGTTACTTTGTCTCTCATCCACCACTCTACATCTGTTGTAGTTGTAATACCAGCTGTGATTACATTCTCTGAAAAAGCTTCAGCGATGATATCGTGAGTAATATCAACCAATTGATTGTAAATCACCATTTCTGTATCTGTTCTTGTTTCAATCCAGCCAATTGCTAATTGCTCGGCTGATTTCACTTTAGACTCATACTGTTTTGGCAAATAAGACATAAATGCTTCGTAGTCAGTTTTTACTAAACCATCACAAATATTGAAGAAATCAGAATAATTAAGTCCAATAGAATCCGGATTTCTTTCTTCTATAATCTGTATCAAACGCTTCCACTGATTGGGCTCCTTTTCCTTATTCCAAGCAGATACAATATTTTTACCAAAATTATATCTAGCTACCGCTAGTTTTTCAATCGTATTTTTTTCTTTATTTCTGTAAAATACAAGAATTGTTCTACGTCTTGCATTTAACCAAGTTGCTGGCAGCATAGTTTTTAAAACCGGATCCTCATTGTATTCTCTAGAAATTAGAATCCACATATCGAAACCTGTATCATCCATTAGTTTTGGTAGTAGATTATTGAACCTGTCCTCTAAAATACTATCAACTACTTCAGCACGTTGACGTTCTGAAAGTATTCGCTGTGCTTGTAGTTGAAAATTGGCAATTAATAAAAGAATAATAATCTGTTTCATAATGGTATTAATTAGTGTTACTAAAGTACCTAATAATAAGCTATAAAAAAAGAGCGCTTATTGCGCTCTTTAATATTGTATATAGTTTGAAACTTAGTGTGTTAAACCTTCACGCTTAGCCTTCTTTTCTTCTCTAACTTCTTTGAAACGCTCAATAGCAGATCCGAATACCCAGTAAGGGATTACGAAAGTTAAAAGGAATATCATTAACCAAAACCCAATAGTTAATATGGTTAAAAATGCTAAAAATCCTAAATACTGATCAAATTCGAACATAATGGTGTTTCATTTTAATTTCTAGTGCAAAGATATAACCAATTAATAAGTTTTACAAGAGCCTAAATGAGATTTATTAACAGGAAATAAACACAGACTTATTAACTTCTTTTTATTGTTTTAAATTTTTTATATGGTAATCCATCAAACCTTCAATAGGACGCCTCACAAAATTTCCTACTTTGAATCCATATTCTTTTGCAACTTCCTTTATTTCATCTTGCGAAAAATATGCTATTGATCCTGCAAAGTGGACCGGAATACCTGTTTGCAATTCCTCTTTAAATTGAAGAATCATATGTTCAGTAAACTTTCGTAATCCTTTCTTAATTAAATCTTTAATATAATCTGAGTCTTTATTTAAAAACATAAACTCAGCAAAATTTGCCAAATAAGCATTTGGGTTTGGTTGCTTATAGAGGTTATATTTTATGAAATCTGCATCTACATTATATTTATGGTCAAACGCTAACTTTAATGTGTGTGGCATTATATCGAAATAATAATCGCGTATTAGTTCTTTACCATAATAATTTCCACTTGCCTCATCCATTAATGTATAACCAAGGCTTAGTACACGTTGATGTAATTGTTTACCATCAAAATAACTACAATTAGAACCTGTACCTAATATACAGACTACTGCAGCTTCATCATTAGAATTTATTGTTGCTCTTACAGCCGCCATAGTGTCTTCTTGAACATCAACGTTTGCTTTGGGAAATATAATCTCCAATATTTCTTTTAGTGTAGCTCTTGGTTTTTCCGTACCACAACCAGCACCATAAAAAAACACATGAGTTACATCATTACTCATTGCTATAAGTTCATCACTTTTCCTTATTATTTTGTTAAGCTTTTTTTCGCTCAAAATAGCAGGATTTAAACCTTTGGTTCTTATTTTATCAGCAGTTTGTTTACCGTTTTTATCGATTGCAATCCAATCGCATTTTGTAGAACCGCCATCTGTAATTAAAATCATAATGACCAAAATTAAAAATTCCGTAGGTATGACTAATTCATAATCCTACGGAATTTTAGAATTAATACTAGTTACTATAAGCTATTGACTTTTTGTGCTAAGTCAACCATTTTATTTGAATAACCAAATTCATTATCGTACCAAGAGACTAACTTAAAGAAAGTAGAATTAAGTTCGATAGAAGCATCTGCATCAAAGACACTAGTTCTTTCTTCACTTACAAAATCTTGAGATACCACAGCATCTTCTGTATAGCCTAAAACACCCTTCATAGAACCATCTGCTGCAGCTTTCATTGCGGCTTTAATATCTTCTAGAGAAGTACTCGACTTTGTTTTTACAGTTAAATCTACTACTGAGACATCTGCAGTAGGCACTCTAAATGCCATACCAGTTAATTTTCCGTCTAATTCTGGAATTACTTTACCTACAGCTTTTGCTGCACCAGTTGTAGATGGAATAATATTTACAATGGCACTACGACCTAATCTATAGTTTTTACGTGATGGAGCATCCACCGTAAATTGTGTTGAAGTAGAAGCGTGAATTGTTGTCATTAAAGCTTCTTCAATTCCAAAATTATCTTCAATCACTTTAGCTAAAGGTGCTAAACAATTTGTTGTACAAGATGCATTAGATACAATGGTATGGTTGGAGGTTAATTCATTATCATTAACACCCATTACAAACATTGGTGCATCTTTACTAGGTGCAGAAATTACTACTTTTTTAGCTCCACCATCAATGTGATATTGTGCCGTTTCTAAAGTTGTAAAAATACCAGTACATTCTGCAACAACATCAGCGCCTGCCTCATCCCACTTTAAGTTTTTAGGATCTTTTTCTGCAGTAATTCTAATTGTTTTTCCGTCAACAACTAAATGCCCATCTTTTACCTCTACTGTACCATCAAATCTTCCGTGAACAGAATCATATTTTAAAAGATATGCAAGATGATCAACATCTAACAAATCATTAATTGCGACAACATCCACATCACTGCGCTTTACTGTTGCTCTAAATACTATTCTTCCTATTCTACCGAATCCGTTGATTCCTAATTTTAAATTTGACATATCTACTATTAATTAATTTTTTATTTGTTATTAAATTGACATTATATCTGAAACTCTAAGAAGTTCCATATTTATTTTTGATTTTCCCTTTACTGCTTGGTCAAATGGTGTTAAATCAATGATATCATTCTTTAAACCAACCATAAAATTACTTTTTCCTGTAATTAAACTTTCTACTGCTTTAACTCCCATTCTACTGGCCAAAACCCTATCAAAACAAGAAGGTGAACCACCTCTTTGCATATGTCCTAAAACAGATACACGTACTTCATACTCTGACATATTTACATCGACATAATCTTTAAGCTCAAAGACATTTTTACCAATCTTATCACCTTCGGCAACAATGACGATACTAGAAGATTTACCTGTTTTTTTACTTCGTCTTAAAGAATCTAATAATCGGTCTAAACCTAAATCTTCCTCAGGTATTAAAATTTCTTCTGCACCAGCCCCAATACCCACATTTAGTGCAATATGACCAACATCACGCCCCATAACTTCTATAAAAAACAAACGATTATGAGAACTTGCTGTGTCTCTAATCTTATCTATAACTTCTACAACTGTATTTAATGCTGTATCGTAACCTAAGGTATGAGTGGTTCCAAAAATATCGTTATCAATAGTTCCAGGAATGCCCATTACCGGAAAATCGTATTCTTGGTTAAAAATCATAGCGCCTGTAAAACTACCATCACCACCAATAACTACAAAAGCATCTATTTCTGCCTTTTTTAGTTGCTCGTATGCTTTTGCTCTACCCTCTTTGGTTCTAAATTCTTTAGATCTAGCAGATTTTAATATAGTACCGCCTTTATTAATAATGCCCTTTACGCTACGAGCATCCATTTTAACAAAATCACCGTCGATCATTCCTTCGTATCCTCTGTAAATACCGTAACATTCCAAATTATGAAATGCACATGCTCTTACTACAGATCTGACAGCTGCATTCATTCCTGGAGAATCACCACCAGAAGTCATAACACCTATTTTATTTATTGTATGTAGCATTATTAAAATAATATTTTTAGTAAAATTAATAAACAATAGATACAATTAAGTGACTATTGTCATAAAATAGTGAGCGAAAAAGTAATTCAAACGTTTTCGTTAATAAGTATTTTAATAAATTGAATTGCTACGACTTAGATTTTGTCTTTTCTTTCTTCATTGACATATAACTAGGCATCATATTGTCTTCATCCTTCTGTTGCTTTTCTGCCTCCTTTTTTGCTTTTCTATCCTTTCTGTTTTTGCCAGAAAAAATAATTTGCAGTAATTCTTTAAAAGTATCGAACTCTACATTATATGATAAACCAATACCTTGTGTATATCCTATTTCTTCACCGAAGTTTCTAATAGTATTTTCTCTATTGAATACTTTTGCACGTAATGAACCGTCTTCGTTTAGTAACCAATCAACTTGTACATCTCCTGTTATTGTAGTTTGTTGCGAAGTGCCAAATGGTACACCAACCTTACCATTTACCAGAATTTTATCATTTATTTTTGTTTCAAGCGTAAAACCTACTGACGAATTAGTCTGTAATTCTGGAGTATCTGTACCTAAATCTACAACAATTCCAACATCTAAATTACCATTGTTTGTACCTAAAATATTATTAACTATTCCACTTAATCTTTCCGAAATAGTTCCTGTAAAATTAACACCGCTTAAACCACTAGAGAAGCCACCTGTTGCTAAGAAAATTAAAGCTTGATTGTCTCTTTCATCTTTAGACGACAATCTATAATCCAATTCTGATTTTACTGTTGAACTTACACCTGGAAATCTAAAATTGAATTCTGGCTCTGGTTGTTCTAGTTGACCTGATAAATTAATTTCAACTTCAACATCAATACTTTGACTGATAGGATTATCTAATAAAACAGATGGATTAGCTTTACCTGCATAGACTGCATTTAAATTCAATTCTGCTGTTAGGGGATCGCCTTCCCAAACAATAGTTCCACCTGGTTCTACATCAAATTTTTTCTCTACAAAGCCGCCATATTTAAAGTTATATTCGCCCTCAAAAACGGTAAAATCTCCCCACATGTTAAAGGTTCCATTAGTATTAATCAAAAATCTTAAACCACCCTCTCCTCTACCTTTAATAGTGCTACCAGCCTCTTTATCTATTACAATTTCTATCAGTGCATTTTGATTAACATCTAGATCAAAATCTAGCACCAAACCTTTGACTTCTATTTGCTCTGATATTTCCCCATTAATTCTTGCTAATTTTTCTTCTGGGCTTAAAAAATGAATAAAAGAGTTATCTCCAAAACTCTCAGAATCATTTAATGGTATATAAAATTCTGTACCAGATTCGGTTCTTCCATCTTTAACAGCAATAACTAGTTGGTCTGTAGGCCCTTTAATTTCAGCCTTACCAGATATAAAACCTGTACCATAATATAATTCGTCTTCAGATTCTTCGGTATTTAATACTAAAAGCCTATCTGTTGATAATTCTAAACCAAGTTTCCAATCCGAAAAATTATTGTGTTCTATATAACCATTTAAGTTTCCTTTAGAAAAATACTTAGAATCGGTCATTGCTACATTATCAAAGTTGAACCTTTGATTGCTTAATGTTACTCTAGAGTCGAAATCAAAATCGTAATCCACATTGAGATATGGAATGGACAAACCTGCTCTGTCAAGTAACAACTCCCCATCAATACTAGGCTTATTTAAACTTCCTGTTACTTTAGCATTGCCCGAAACCAAACCTCTGATATTATTAATAACACCCTCTCCCAAAGGATTTAATGGGTCTAGTAAAAACTCTTCAAAAGCGACATCTACATTTATTGTTGGGTTTCTTTTAGCAACGTCTATTGTACCATTCGCTAATAATGATTTTAAATTATCGTTAATAAGAGATACATCAACCTTGTAATTGGTGATTGAGTTATTTCCTTCTACTTTAGCTGTAAGATTACCTAAATCATAATCATTAACAAATAGGTTACTAACTACCACATCTGATTTTGGTAGATAAACTCCATTATTTTGAAGCAATTCTAATTTTCCAGTAACCACACCTTTTAATGACAAACTATCAATACTTGGTGTAATCTTAACGAGCTGTACATCATTAAAATCTAACTTAATGTTTTTATTTAAGGAATTTTCTATAATTCCTGAGAGTAATATCTCTTCACTACCTTGATTTATCTTAATTGGCGAGATATCAAAAGCTTTAAAATCTCTATCAAATCGTATTTTATTTAAAGTGTCTTTTTGAGAATTTACTAACCATTCATAACCCTTAAATTTTATATCCGATTTTCTAAAACCAACAACAGACATATTATCTTCATCAATGGTGTAAAACATATTTAGATTATAATCGTCTCTATTATTTTTACCACCTTTAAATTCAGATTTGATCAATAAAGTATCTCTCTTCGTTACGTTAATGAGACTAAATTGTGACGCTTTATATATACCTGCATTTACACTGTCAATTTCTATGAACGTATTAAATAATGGGTTACTGTTATCGATACTAACATTAATATTATTGGCAAAATACTCATTAAACTTAATCTCTGGTGAATTAAATGTAAGCTCAAATCCTCTTTCATCAGTTTCTATTCTACCTTCAATAAACGTATTTTTTCCAAGGGTAAGATCTTTAAAAAATACTGCAGCAATTTTAGAATATATATTAAACCTGAAATTAATATATTGCCCCTCTTCTACTTCATTTGGTATGTAATTAGTATAAATACTTCCTATAGAATTTTCTACTAACTTTAATATATCCTTAGTTTTAAACTGTCCAGTAATTTTACCATTAATGATGTCTGGGGAGTTTATGGCTATGGTCCGTTCAGTATTTTTAAAAGAAGACACGATATCAAAATCTTCAAATTTATACTCGCCATCTTGATTATTATAAAATGTATTTTTTATATTAATAGTTCCACTAGCATTGTCATAAGTAGAACCGTTAGCAGTCATATTAACTAAACCTCTAAATTCTGAAATACTATCTCTAGTAACAAAGTTCAAAACACCTAAGTTAGCATAGCCAACATTGGCTTTAAAATCGAATTTTTTAATCTCTTGAGAAAAATCTACTAGCCCATTAAAATTGAGATTTAAATTTGGATCATCCGTTTTTAAAATTCCATTAAATATCTTGTTTCCTAAATCTCCAGAAATATTAATGTTTTCATATACATAGCCATTGTAGTCTAAAACAAAAATATCACCTGTTACATCTGTCCTTAAATTATCTATAGTAAATCCTTTTCCATCAACATCTAGATTTAAAGAGACGCTTTTTGCAGAAGGCTCATTGATTAACTCACCAATACTAAACTCATCTAATACTATATTTCCTATATAATTGGCGTTATCTATATCATCTATATTAGTTAATATTAAATCAGAATTTATTATCCCAAGATCTGTTACAATGTCTACATCAGCATCAACGCTTTTTGCTGTGATGTGCGAAGTTCCTTTAATCCTAAAATTTCCAACCTTAGAAAGCACAGTTGGTATTGAGTTACCTAGAATTCTAGGAAGTAAGTTCGTTAAATCTTTATAATTTGATGCTAAATTTTGAAATCTTCCGTCCAATGCAAAACTGTCATCCTCATTACTAAATAAATTTTTAAAAGTAATATCTCCAATAATTCTAGTATTGCTAGAAGTACTAACATTAAGGTTTTCTGCTTTTAAATCGTTGAGTGTGCCAGATAAGTCTGCATTTAAAGTGGCTCGTTGATTAGTTCCGAACTCATCAAAAAATACATTAAGCTCAGTAAGTGACACATCAGAATCTCTAAAACTAGCAATGACATCTACCTTATCGGTAAAGTATTTTAAATCTTCGCGCTTATAGTTAAATCGTAAGTCTCCTTTTAATTCTGATTGCTCGGTTTTAATGTTTAGATCACCAAAATTCATGTGATCTAAGGTATATTCAAAATTTGCCATTAAATTTTTAACAGCGATACCTCTACTATCTTTAAAACTAAATTTATTTATACGAGAGCTAACGTCCGGACCGTTAATCAAAAAGTTTGTTGTATTAGCATTTAACTCTGTAAACTCAAATACCTTTGGATTCTCACGATTTTCATCTATGAGCCTAAAAATTCCATTTTCTATGGATACGTCACTAGATGAAAACAGAAATTTACTCGGTCCTACTCTTGGATTGTCATCATCGAATTTATCTACAAACACATCTAAATTTGTGTCTTCTGCTCCTTTATATGTTTTTAGATTAAATACTAAATTTTGAATATCAATATCACCAAAATTCAGTTTACTATTATAGAGGTTTTTGAAACTTATAATAGAACTATTGAGTTCACCAATGCTAATAAGAGTGTCTTTTTTATAATCTCTTATAAGAATTTCTTTAAATTCTATATCTCCGTTTAGTTGAAGACCAACCTTACCGATATTAATATCGGTTTTAAAATCATCATTTAATCTTTTGGTAGCGTACTTACCTAGTTTAGTCTGAACGGCAGGAATACCAAGAATTAAGAAAACAATAAGAAAGAGCAACAAAAATATGCCTATTATCTTACTTATTATTTTGAGTACCCTTTTGATAAAAATTACGCTTATAAATTGATGAAAATTTAGCTACTCTTTTCTGTAAAAACAAAATTTTGTTTTATATCGGTAACCTCTTCTTTAATCCATGATATTTCACTTGATTTTTAAAAATTTCAAACAAAAAAAATCATGTACTTTTGTCTATACAATACGTGTTAAGTAGTGTTTAAGACTATATCTGGTAAAATTAACAATTATTGTGCCTAATATCGACTATGAAAAAAGAAAATATTTATATCCTTGGTATTGAGTCTTCTTGCGATGATACTTCAGCTGCTGTATTATGTAACGAGAAAATTTTAAGCAATGTTGTTGCAGACCAAAAAATACATGCAGAATATGGTGGTGTAGTACCAGAATTAGCATCGCGTGCACACCAGCAAAATATTGTTCCTGTTGTGCACCAAGCTATTGAAAAAGCTGGTATTTCTAAAAACCAATTAAGCGCTATTGCCTTTACTCGTGGTCCAGGATTAATGGGTTCATTGCTAGTAGGTACTTCTTTTGCAAAATCTTTAGCTTATGGATTACATATTCCTTTGATAGATGTTAATCATATGCAAGCACATATTTTGGCTCATTTTATTGATGAAGAAAATCATAAAAAGCCACCTTTTCCATTTTTAGCAATGACCATTTCTGGTGGACATACTCAAATTGTAAAAGTGACTAATCATTTTGAAATGGAAGTTCTTGGTGAAACGATTGATGATGCCGTCGGTGAAGCTTACGATAAAAGCGGAAAAGTATTGGGTTTAGGTTATCCTGCTGGACCAGAAATTGATAGACGAGCACAACTTGGCAATCCTAAAGCGTATCAATTTACCAAACCTAGAGTTGATGGCTTAAACTTTAGTTTCTCCGGGTTAAAGACAGCTATACTATATTTTGTTCAGCGTGAAGTAAAAGCTAATCCAAATTTTATTGAAGAAAATCTTAATGATATTTGTGCTTCAATTCAATATACCATTATCGGTATTTTAATGGATAAATTAAAACTTGCCGTTAAGCAAACTAACATAAAACATATAGCTATTGGCGGTGGAGTTTCTGCCAATTCAGGAATTAGAAAAGCGTTGAAAGACGCTGAACAAAAATTTGGCTGGACGAGCTATATTCCAAAATTTGAATATACCACAGATAATGCAGCAATGATTGCCATAGTTGGTTATCTAAAATATTTAGAAAAAGATTTTGCTAATTTTAATGTTATGGCTACTGCTAGATTAAAGATATAATATCTCCATAATTTTTAATCACCTATATAATCCTAAGTCTCATAAAACACTCTTGAAGAGATAATTACGTTGAAGAAAGCCTTAACTTCATCGATAAGTGCTCAATTTATTTTTAATTTCTACTAAATTTTAGTTCATTTGTAGCATGCCCTAAACAAACCCTACGAATGAAATATCTTTTCACGCTTTTACTTTTTATTCCACTTTTTGGATTTACACAAAACAATCTCGCTAAACAATTAGATTCTATAACAACAAAAAAAGATGCGGATACTTTTTTAAAAACACACAAACCAGAAGACGGTAAAATATATATCTACAACAAGGAGAAACATAAAACAAAAATAGCAACTAGTCTTTTTAAACTTTCTGAAGGAGGAAAAAAAGTAATAAAAAATGACTTCAAAAAAACCTATTATAAAGTCATAGATAAATCTAAGGTAGATCATTGTAAATTCAATATCATTGTGCTAGATGGTGAAATGACTTCAAATCAATCTGCAAAAGTTATTCGTAATAAAGTTTTATCACAATACAATGAAGGTTATAAATTTGAAGATTTAGCAAAGCAACATTCGTCTGGTCCTACAGCAAAAACAGGTGGTGATACAGGTTGGATAAAACTTGGTGATATATCTGATACGTTTGATGAGCAGGCTTTTAACCAAAATCGTGCTATTGATGAAGTATTTACAGTAGACGATTCAAAAAATAAAAAGTATTACATTGTAGTGAAAACAAAAGATAAAACACCTATTGAAGAAATAACCGTTTTAAAATTTACAGAAGACCTATAGATCAATGCAATTATTTTACAATCCAAATATTTCTGAAAGCGATACAAGTTTTAGTTTCGACAAACAGGAAAGTAGGCATATTGTAAAAGTACTTCGTAAAAAAGTAGATGATGTATTGCACATTACAAATGGTAAAGGCTGGTTATTTGAAGCTAAATTAACTATAGCCCACATAAAGCATTGCACAGTTGACATTACTTCAAAGTCCTTAAAGCCAAAAAGAGCTTACAATCTTCATTTAGCTGTAGCGCCAACAAAAATGAACGACCGTTACGAATGGTTTTTAGAAAAAACTACTGAAATTGGTATAGAAACCATTACTCCTGTTATTTGTGACCATAGCGAACGTAAAACAATAAAGACAGAGCGCTTTGAAAAAATTATCCAGTCTGCTATGAAGCAATCTTTACAATGTTATTTACCTAAATTGAATACACCTATTGCGTTTAAGGATTTTATTTCTCAAGATATTTCAGGTCAAAAATTCATAGCGCACTGTGAAGAAATGGATAGAAAATCTTTAAAATTGCAATTGAAAGCCAATGAAAATTGTACTATTCTAATTGGACCAGAAGGCGACTTTAGCGTTAAAGAAATTAAAATGGCTTTGCAACATAATTTTATTCCAGTAACTTTGGGTGATACACGACTAAGAACTGAAACTGCGGCTATTGCAGCTTGTCATTCGGTAGCGTTTGTCAACGAGTAAACCCTTAACTGCTATATATAAACACATTTTTTACGCAAAATAAAGCATGAAATTATTTTTCTCTTTTCTATTTTCTCTTTTCTATTTCATCTCATTTTCCCAAGAATTAGCGATATTAAAATATAAAGGTGGTGGAGATTGGTACAGTAATCCAACAGCATTACCAAATTTGGTGAAATATTGTAATGACAACATTGATACCAATATTAATGAAAGTATTCAAACCGTAGAAGTAAGTAGTACAGATGTTTTTCAATTTCCTTTGTTGCATATGACAGGTCATGGCAACGTTTTCTTTAGCGAAGATGATGCCGAAAACTTAAGAAATTATCTAATCTCAGGAGGTTTTCTACATATTGATGATAACTATGGAATGGAACCATACGTTACTAAGGAATTAAAGAAAGTATTTCCAAATAGCGAGTTAATCGAAATTCCGAAAGACCATGATATTTTTAATACTGCATATGATTTTCCAAACGGCTTGCCAAAAATTCATGAACACGATGGCAAAGCACCACAAGCCTTTGGCATTTTTCATGAAAGTAGACTAGTTTTACTTTTTACTTTTGAAAGTGATTTAGGAGATGGTTGGGAAGACCAAGAAGTGCATAATGACCCAGAAGATGTTAGAGAAAAAGCTTTAAAGATGGGAGCAAATATTATTAAGTATGCTTTTGAAAATTAAAGCTAATTACGATTTTAGAATTCGTCAAATCGGTTAATCTTAAATCAAAAACCTGTTGCAACTCACTCACTACACTTCCAACTTCAAAAAGAAAAAACATCCAATCACTTTAGTTTGTGATAACATAACTAATGCTCCAAATATTGGAAGTTTATTCCGGATTGCTGATGCTTTTGGTGTTGAAGAACTCATTTTTTGTGGTACAGATATTTCCTTAGGAAAACGAATGACAAAAACATCGCGTTCTACCGAAAAATATGTTAATTATAAAATTGAAGAGAGTATCAGCGATATTATTAATGACTTAAAATCTAAAAACTTTTTTTTTATTGCTTTAGAAATTACAGAAAATAGTGAAGAGTTGAGTCAGTTTGTTTTAAATACCAAACAACCTATTGCACTAATTCTTGGGCATGAAAGTTTTGGTGTATCAGAATCTATTTTAGAGCAAATGGATTATGTGGTTCATATTAATATGTATGGCAACAATAGCAGCATGAATGTTGTCCAAGCTACAAGTATTACACTTTATGAATTGACCAAACAACTCAATCGTTAATTTTGTCATGCTGAATTCCTACCTGTCGGCAGACAAGTATTTCCACATCTTTAACTATATTTAGACCATGAATTCAAAAATTATTGCAAACGGTATTTTAAGAGCGCTAGGTATTCTTTTAGCCATAGCATTGGTGTTGTTTTTTTTGTACAAAATTCAATCCGTCATCGTTTACATTGCGGTTGCGGCTGTAATCTCTCTAGTAGGAAGACCAATAGTAATATTTTTAAGACGTAAACTAAAGTTTAATAACACTGTGGCTGTAGTGGTAACAATGATTTTGCTTATTGGTTTGCTACTTGGTTTGGTTGGTATGTTTATACCTTTAGTTGCAGAACAAGGTCATAATTTAGCCTTATTAAATATTGAACAATTACAGACAAATGTCGAAGATTTATATAATCAAATTGTTACTTATTTTGAATTCCAGAATATAGATGTAGAGCAATCCATAAAAGACTCTAACTTGCTTTCTAAGCTAGATTTTGCTGTAATTCCAAATTTCTTAAATAGTTTTATTAGTGGCTTGGGTAGTTTTAGTATTGGTTTATTTTCAGTTCTATTCATTTCATTCTTCTTTTTAAAAGACAGCAAACTCTTTGAAGATGGTATTATGACATTTATCCCTCAAGGAAATGAAACACGCTCTAAGCGTTCTTTTACCAAAATAAAAGATTTACTATCACGCTATTTTGTTGGACTCATTTTTCAGATTTTAATTCTATTTATTATCTATACCATAGTTCTACTTATCTTCGGAATAGATAATGCCGTTGTTATTGCCTTTTTATGTGCCCTATTAAATCTTGTACCTTACGTAGGACCTTTAGTTAGTGGTTTTTTAATGTTATTGCTAAGTATGTCTAGTAACTTAGGAGAAAGTTTTAGTGAAGTTATCTTACCTAAAACAACCTATGTTATGATTGGTTTTATTATTGCCCAATTAGTTGATAATTTCTTTAGTCAACCATATATTTTCTCTAAAAGTGTAAAATCCCATCCTTTAGAAATATTCTTAGTAATTATTATCGGCGGAATTCTATTCGGAATTGTAGGTATGATTGTAGCTGTACCTTCTTACACGGCTATTAAAGTCATTCTTAAAGAGTTCTTATCAGAGTATAAAGTGGTTAATAAACTGACTCAAAATCTTTAATCGAGTTTGAATTTAGATATTTTAAATATTGAAATTCAGGAATTTATAAATGCTAATCTAAAATCTGATATTTCAAATTTATTATTAAAAGGTGTTTCTTTTGATGGCATTGAGACAAAATCAATTATAGAACAGATTGAAGCTAAAAAGCGTTGTGAAAAAAAATTACCAACTTGGTTCAATGCAGCTAATATTTACTATCCTAACAAACTAAATATTGAGCAAACCTCTTCAGAAATAACCGCAAAATACAAAGCCAATTTAGTTAGTGGGAAATCTTTAATTGACCTCACAGGTGGTTTAGGAGTTGATGCTTATTACTTTTCTAAACAAATAGAAAATGTAATCCATTGCGAAATTAACACTGAACTTTCAGACATTGCAAAGCATAACTATAAAGCATTAAATGTTTCAAACATTACATGCAAAAATGATAGTGGTATTGAAGTCTTAAAAGAATTAGATCAACATTTTGATTGGATATATATAGATCCTTCGCGTCGTGATGATAGTAAAAAGAAAGTGTTCTTAATTTCTGATTGTACACCAAATGTAAAAACCTTTCAAACTTTATTTTTAAAGTATGCAAAACATGTGATGATAAAAACATCACCTTTGTTAGACATATCGGCAACACTTTCTGATTTAAAGCATACCAAGGAAATTCATGTTGTGGCCCTTAATAATGAAGTAAAAGAATTGTTGTGGGTTTTGGAGCGTAATTATGAAGGTAATGTTATTATTAAGACTGTAAATCTTCAAAAAGATAAGATTCAAAATTTTGAATTTCATTTTGAAAACGAAACCATTACTAATCCAAACTATAGTGAACCACTCACCTATTTATATGAACCCAATTCTGCAATTCTAAAAGCTGGTGCGTTTAACTCGATTAGCGAACAATTAGAGCTCAACAAGTTACACAAACACTCCCATTTATATACTTCTGATGTATTAGTTGATTTTCCTGGAAGACGATTTAAGATTGAAAAGAAATTAGCATTCAATAAAAAGGCTTTTGCAAAAGAAAAAATTTCAAAGGCCAATGTGACTACTCGTAATTTTCCTTTAACTGTTGGCGACATTAGAAAAAAATTGAAAATAAAAGATGGTGGTTCTGTTTATGTATTCTTTACAACAGATTTAAATGATGAAAAGATTATTTTAGTATGTTCTAAAATTTAAAAATAGAACTATCCGTAAATGCATAACAAATAGAATCTTTGGGTTGCGAACGCGTGTTTAATCCTGTAAATAGACTAAAAGCTGGTAATATGATTTGATTAGACGATAATTGGTAACAAGGTAATTTCAACCTTTGTTTCCCTTTTCCTTTTATACTTATGCCAGGATGAGTATGTCCAGAAATTGTAAAAGAATTATTGTGAGAATCATCGTGCTCATGAACAAACACAAACGGTAAAATCTGTAATTCTGTTTCTACTTCTATTTTAAAATCTTTCAATAATTGTTTTGAAAGTCTATCATGATTACCTTTAATTAAAACTATTTTGAGGTCTTCAAACTGCTCTATCCACAATTTAAAAGTTGTCATATCCGCATTAACTTCTGCATGGAATAAATCACCAACAATCAATAGTTGTTTAACTTTAAAATGAATGATTAAAGCCTTTAAACGTTCTAAATCATTCTGAAGAATACCATCTGGCATCGGAATACCATGCTTTCTAAAATGGGCAGTTTTTCCAATATGTACATCAGACAGAATCAGAGCTTCTTTTCGTTTCCAATGAATGGCACGTTGATTTGTCAACGAAAGAAATTCGTCTTCAACTTTTATGACTTCTTCAATTATAACCATTCTAATCAATTTTAAAAGCTTGGGCTTTTATTCGCTGAATACGTTTATCTAAATTCTCATTACTCATAGTTCCTCTTAAACTATCGACTTTTAGAGGAAAACTCAATGGTGTAAAAGATTTAGCTCTTTTCAAAATAATTTTACTTTTTGAAATACGATCGAACGCAGCCTGTAATCTGGCTTCTTCTAACTGTTGGTTAAAAACTTCTGTATAGGCTTGTCGTAACAACAGGTTATCTGGTTCGTAATCTTCTAAAACCCTGAAGATTAATCCAGATGAAGATTGTAAACTCTTATTGTTTTTTCGAGTGCCTGGTTGCGATTGCACCACCAAACCTGAGATGACGGCAATATCTCTAAATTTTCGAGATGCCATCTCAGAGGCATTAATACTAGCTATAACATCATCCATCAAATTATCTTTACTCAATAGTTCTGAAATATTGTCTTCTGAAATTGGAATTGGTTGATCACTTAATAACTCAAAACCATAATCGTTCATGGCAATGGTAAATGTTAATGGTTTCAATTTACTAATACGATAGGCCATTAATGCCGAAAAGACCTCATGCACCAAACGACCTTCAAAAGGATACATAAATAAGTGATAACCATCCTTGGTTTCTATCAACTCTACTAAAAATTCATCAGCTTTAGGTATGTGCGAATGTTTATCTTGTCTAGAAATTAAAGGATTTAAAAATCGAAGCTCTTTTTCTAAACGACCTGGCTCTAAAGCATCAGACAATTTTAATCGCATAAAATGACTTAAATGTGAGGTTAAAGGCAAACGACCACCAAGCCAACTTGGAGTTACGGCTTTTTTAGCTTTACTTCTACGTACCAGTACTTTCATGTCCTTAATTTGAACCAATTCTAATACGCGACCCGCTAAAATAAAATTATCACCTGGTTTCAATTTTGAAATAAAAAATTCTTCAATCATCCCAATATAACCTCCAAAAAAGAATTTTACCATTAACATTGCCTCACTTACAATTGCTCCGATATTCATGCGATGCAGCATACTAATTCTTCTACTTTTTACTCTGTATAAGCCATCCTCATCTTTTATAACTTTATGAAATTCTTCATAGGAATGCAATGTTTTTCCACCCTTGGTTATAAAATGCAAACACCATTGCCAATCGTCTTCAGTGATATAATGAAAAGCATGAATGGCTTTAATACGATTAAACAGTTTATCGGAATCAAAACCCATACCGACAGCAAGTGTAACCATGAATTGCACTAAAACATCGTAGGTCAATACCATGGGTTCTCTAGCTTCAATCTGATGTTGCTTTACAGCTTCTTTTAAAGCAGAAACTTCAACTAATTCCAAGGAATGCGTCGGAATGAAATAAATTTTTGAACGCTCATAAGGTGAATGACCACTACGACCAGCGCGTTGCATAAAACGTGCGATGCCTTTTGCTGAGCCTATTTGTATAACACAATCCACAGGTTTAAAATCTACACCTAAATCTAGAGATGATGTACATACTACTGCTTTGAGATAGCCACTAGAAATACTATCTTCAATCCAATTTCTCAATTTTTTGTCAATCGATCCATGATGAATAGCTAATAAACCTGCAAGTTCTGGATTAGCATTGAGTAATAGTTGGTACCATAATTCGGACTGACCTCTGGTATTAGTGAATATCAAGGTTGTGGTATTGGCTTCAATAATCGGTAGAATTTTATCTACCATAGATTTACCCAAATGTCCAGCCCAAGGCAACACTTCAATCTCATCGGGTAATACAGATATGATATCTATCTTCTTCTTTTGTTTGGCTTTTACTTGAGTAATTTTTAAATCAGGGTAAGGTAACAATACATTTTTAGCCTCTTCCAAATTACCTATAGTTGCTGTTATTCCCCAAATCTGAAGCTTTGGCGAATAATGTCTTAATTGTGAAATTGCCAATTCTGTTAATACACCACGCTTATTACCTAAGAGCTCGTGCCACTCATCTATAGCGACACATTTTACACCTTTGAAAAACCTTTTATTTTTCTTCATAGAAAACAATAAGTGCATCGTTTCAGGTGTTGTTAAAAGCACATCTGGCATTAATCGTTCCTGCTTACGTCTTATCGATGTTGGTGTATCACCATTTCGCACTTGTACAGACCAATCTAGTCCAATTTCATCTACAGCCTGAGTCATGGCTTTTGCTAAGTCTTTAGCTAAGGAACGTAATGGACTAATCCATAGCAATTTTAGACCTTTAGGATAATTTTCAGGATGATTAAGGTAATCAATGACCACAGCCAAAAACACAGAAAAGGTTTTTCCAAAACCAGTAGGTGCCACGACTAAACCACTATAACCATTGGCATAGCGTTGCCAAGTTTGCATTTGAAATGGGAATGGTGCCTGTGCCTTTTCGAGCATCCATTTGTTTATAATCTGTAATCCAGTACTGTCTTTAAAATTACTCAAGGCGCAGTTATTAATTGTTTTACGGTTTCTAGTGTATCTATCTCTGATGCGGGTTTATCTTTTCGCCACCTTGCAATTCTTGGAAAACGTAAGGCTACTCCAGATTTGTGTCGTTTACTAAATGCTATACCTTCAAAGGCAATTTCGAAAACTAATTCTGGTTTCACAGTACGAACAGGTCCAAATTTTTCTATAGCGTTTTTGTTTACCCAACGCGAAATTTCAGTAATCTCTTTATCTGTTAATCCTGAATATGCTTTTGCAACAGTCACCAAACCATCCTCTTTTTTTACTGCAAAGGTATAATCTGTATATTTTGAACTACGACGACCACTACCTTTTTGGGCATAAATCATAACCGCATCTATGGTCAATGGATCAACTTTCCACTTCCACCAATCTCCTTTTTTACGACCTGTATGGTATGGTGATGCTTTTTGTTTTAACATTAAACCTTCACTATTAATAGCTCTAGAATTTTCACGAATATCATAAAGATCCTCCCACGCTTCAAAATCTACTATAAATGATAGCTTTAAATGATCTGGTAATGTAATTGAATTAAAAATCTTTTCTAAAATCTGTCGTCTTTTACCAAAAGGTTGTTCTCTAATATCGTCTCCATTGAATTCTAAAATATCATAAGCATAAAAACCTATTGGCACTTCTTCGAGCAATTTCTTGGTTACATTTTTTCGATTCAAGCGTTTTTGCAAATCATTAAAAAGTAGAACAGCATTGTCTTTCATAGCTAAAATCTCACCATCTATCACAAAATCATCTTTAAAATTGCTCATCACTTCTACCAATTCCGGAAACTGCTGTGTTACCAATTCTTCACCTCTAGACCAAATGTATATTTCATTGTTTCGCTTTACGATTTGCCCTCTAATACCATCCCATTTTTGTTCCACAATCCATTCCTGTGGTTTTCCTAACTCTGGTAATTCTTTCTCAAGGGCATATGCCAAACAAAACGGATATGGCTTAGAATTGTCATAATTGATGTGTGTTCCTTTTATTAATTCCTCAAAAGAAATAGAATTGATATCCCAATTCCCAATAATACTATGCATCAACTGATTTGCATCAATACCTGTTAATTTTGCAAGTGCATTGACCAATGTTTTTTTAGATACTCCGATTCTAAAGCTCCCACCAATGAGCTTATTAAAAATTAAACGTTCCTGTTGCTCTAATCCTGACCAAGCTTCAAGTACAAATTTCTTCTTCTCTTCATCCGATTTAGGCTTCAATTTCTTGAGTTCAGACATCCATTCAGTTAAAGACAACTCGAGTTTATGTGTAGGTTTTGGCAACAACAACGCTATAGTTTCACCCAGATCACCAACCGTACTATAGCTTTCTAAAAATAACCATTCTGGTAGTTCAGTAATTTCCATGCACCACTGCTTCATTAGTGTTGTTTTAACTGGTCGAGATGGTCGCTTACCTGTAAATAAGGCAATAAGCCAAAGTTTATCCTTATCTGGTGCTGCACCAAAATAATTGACCAATGCATCAATCTTTGCATTGGTTTTATTTGTGATTTCAATAGCACTAATTAAATCTGAAAACTGTTTCATTCTGCTTGAAGTGTTTCAGATTCTTTTTCGGCTTCTGCCATTTTTTCATCTCCATACTCAGTTTTTAGTTCATCTGCTTTAATTCCGATTTCATTTAAATATTTTGAAAATACAGCTTGAGAACCGTGTGTAACATAGACTTGTTCGGCTTCAGTTGCTTTTACAGCAGAAATTAAACCATTCCAATCCGCATGATCGCTCACGGCAAAACCAGCATCAACAGACTGCCAACGTCTGTTTCCCCTGATTTGCATCCAGCCAGAACAAATAGCAGTCGCAGCATTAGGAACGCGCTTTAATAATCGTGAACCTAAAAGACCTGGTGGCATGATAATGATTTTATTCTGAAGTTCTTTTTTATCAAAATCAGCAGTCAATAATGTTGTTTTTGGTAATTCTATTCCTGAACTTGAAATGGCTTCATTCAAATTATGGATAGCTCTGTGAACATAAATATCATCACATCCATCAAGTAGCGACATTAAGCGTTGCGCTTTACCCAATGAATAGCCTAAGAAAACTGAGGTTCTGCTATTGGTTTGATTGCTTGCTACCCATTCATGGAGTTCGCTTTGAAGTTCCTTTTCTGACTTCCAATTATAAATAGGCAATCCAAATGTACTTTCAGTAATAAACGTATTACACTTTATAGATTCAAATGGTTGTGAAATAAAATCGGGTTGTGTTTTATAGTCGCCAGTAAAAACAACAACGTAGCCTTTATATTCTAATCGGATTTGCGCGGAACCAATAACATGTCCTGCAGGATGAAAACTTACTTGAACACCATTGATATATATTGGTTCATCATAGCCTAAACTTTCAATTTTTATATCTGCTCCAATCCGATGTCTTAAGATAGCTTTAGAATCATTTTGACATAAATAGTACTTCATTCCCCAACGTGCATGGTCAGCATGGCCGTGTGAAATAATCGCATAATCAACAGGAAACCAAGGATCTAAATAGAATTTACCTTGCGGACAGTAAATACCCTTTTTGGTGAATTTGATAAGTTGTTGTTTTATTCCCATAGCTTGTGTAAGCTATTAAAAAAGTAGAACTATAAATAACAAAATAGCGTTAAATTTTGACTGTTATAAAAAACCTTTTTGCGCAATTACCATATTATCTCCCCATAATTTTACCAGATAAGAAATATCAATAGGAAAAAATGATGATGAACCATCAGTATTATATTTTACTGGACATTCAATACGGTTACCATCAACAATCTTACATTTATTCTGTCTATTATCTGAAATAAAAATCGCTTTAGAATCGAGCTTTTCATAAACCTTTTTCAAATCTATAATGGCATATTTTATAAACCCAGAAGCCTTTTCTACATTACTCTTAGGTTTGTCAATGATACCATAAGTAAAATAGTGTGCTTTCACTTTATAATATTCAGACTCATGTCGTTCTTCTACTTTATTTTCATCTCTTCTGTATCTAATTGTAAAATCTGAATAGTCTTTGTATTGAACTTCTCTAAAACGCTCTTGTACACTCATAATATTGTCACCATTCCTAAAGACATAATCGATACCATCCATCATATCAATATATTTAGCGTAATCTTGTCGTAATTGAACCTCTGTCCAATTAAGAGGTCTATATATCAATGGACGAGCTAAATTTTTATGCACGTAATCAGTAAAAGCTCTATCATTTCTATACTTTGACATTGTGTTTTATGGTATTTCATTATGAATATAAAATTTAAATATAGAATTAAAAATCTGAAAAATAAGCTAGTAATACCTTAAGGCTTAGAACAAAAAAAAATAGCAATAAAAAACTCAAAAAAAATGTTGCGTTCTTTAATATGAAAAGTTAACTTTGCATCCGCATTTTTATTGAAATACGTTCATTTATTACTGGAGAGGTGCCTGAGTGGCCGAAAGGAGCGGTTTGCTAAATCGTCGTAGGTGGAAACACTTACCCAGGGTTCGAATCCCTGTCTCTCCGCAAAATTTACTGCAGCTTATGCGACTGTTAGTAATATTTAGATAATCATTTTCGGGGTGTAGCGTAGCCCGGTTATCGCGCCACGTTTGGGACGTGGAGGCCGCAGGTTCGAATCCTGCCACCCCGACTTTTATTGAATTTTCGAGTTTTTAACTTTAAAAATGGTCGCATAGCTCAGCTGGATAGAGCACCTGCCTTCTAAGCAGGCGGTCCTAGGTTCGAATCCTAGTGCGATCACAAAAAGCCTTAACATCATTGTTGAGGCTTTTTTGTTTTATTCAGGATACTCAATTCTGAGGTGATAGATGTTTGCCAACTTAAGTTTAAGTACCTTTTTTATAGATTGAATTTCTTTAAATGTAATATCTGCATTTAAAAACTGACCACTTTCCATCTGTTTATTAATGATATTTTCTACAAACTCATTTATTTTTGTGCTTGTAGGTTCTTTTAAGCTTTTAGATGCTGCTTCTACACTATCGCACATCATCAAAATAGCGGTTTCTTTACTAAAAGGTTTTGGTCCAGGATAAGAGAAATCTTCAATATTTACATATTCATTGCTCGCCTTTTCTTTCATATAAAAATAATAAACCAAACTTGTGCCATGATGAGTTCTTATAAAATCAATCACTCTATCTGGTAGATTATGCTTCTTTGCTATTTCAATTCCATTTATGGTGTGGCCAATGATAATTTTCGCACTCTCTAAGCTAGATAATTCATCATGTGGATTAATACCTGTACTTTGATTTTCAGTAAAGTATGTTGGATTTTTCATCTTGCCAATATCGTGATATAATGCTCCTACTCTAATTAACATAGCATTAGCTCCAATTTCATTAGCCGAAGCTTCAGCCAAATTAGCAACATTCAATGAGTGATGAAATGTTCCTGGTGCTCTATTAGATAATTCTTTGAGAAGCTTGGTATTTGTATCAGATAGTTCTAAAAGCGACACATCAGAAACTAATCCAAAAATCTTTTCATATATATAAATTAAGGGTTGTACAAAAAGCGTTGCTAATCCACAGAGCACAAACAAACCAAAAGTCTCCCATTTTAAGCCTGTTAGCTGACCTTCATGAATAACGAAAAAAGCAAAATAAGCAATGATATATATAAATGTAATTTGTCCTACAGAGATAAATAGATTAGCTCTCTTATATAATTCCGATACTGTTAAAATAGTAACAATGCCTGCTATAATTTGTAGAAACATGTATTCATAACTATTTGGCACAATGAAACCTAATAATAATACTGTTAAAACATGAGCAAACAGACCAAGTCTGGCATCGAAAAAAGCCTTCAAAATCAAAGGTAAAATACAAAGAGGAACTACATAGATATATTGAGAATTATAATTTATAACCAAGGTGGTTAGTAAAATCATTAAAGCAATGTTGAAAAATATAAATGTAACTTTAGTATTATTCAAAAACACCTCTAATCTATATTTCTGGAGAAATAAAAGTAACATTAACAACGCTAATGCCACTAAAAGTGTATAAGCTACAAGAACCCAATTATAATTAGCTGAATTCCATACCTGCGATTCGTATTCAGATTTAAGAGAATCTAAAATATCATATTGATCATTTTCTACAACTTGCCCTTTAGAAATTATCAACTGATCTTTCTCAACACTTCCTCTAGTTAATGAAATTTTAGAAAACTCTTCTTCTAATGCCTGCTGTGTTAGGTTTTCATTTATTGTCACATTGGGTTTTATGATATCAAAAAAAATAGACATCATTTTAGTTTGATTCTCTACAGAAATCGAATTTTCGAAATGGCTTTCTACAAGCTGCCGCAATTCTTTTAACTCATATAAACCGCCATATTTTAATTCTTTCTTAATGGTGTTGGATGTTGATAATATTACTGGCTTATCATCAGAATAGCTATATTCTAAATCTAAAATACCATTGCTATATATATCATCGATAAGTAATTTTCCTTTTTTATATAAGTTTGAATTTTGAATTTTGAGATAACTTGAGTCTTTAAAATTTTGATTGAACCTCTGAATATAATCCGACAGAACTGTATCTTCAATATCCTTATTGCTTTTAAAATAAGTAGGACTATTCTTTTCAGTCTCTATCCTTTCGCTTTCAATTTCATTTTGAGATTTCTTAATTGCAAAGTTAAATGGAGCATACAGGTTTTCTGATTGCCAAGGTTTTCCTTTTTCAAAAGAATATCTAAATTTTCCTGTTTTTGGGAACAGATAAACAATAAACAGTGTTGTAACTAAGAACAATAGTATCTTATATACAAGTGCATGATTTTTATACCATTTATTAAGAAGTGTATTCATGTGTTTATATTCATCGTTTTTTAACGGTCACATGGAACATCTATAAAATTATATTTATATATATATAAAATTTTATTCTCTGATGTTTCATATACAATCAAATGTAATAAATATTAGAATTTTAGACCGCTATAATCAGTAATACATTCCGAAATCTCTCAAAAAATGATTAATTTCGCAGCAACTAATATAATCATAACACAATGAACAAGGACGTTGTCATAGTTTCGGCAGTAAGAACTCCAATTGGTAGTTTTTTAGGAAGTTTATCTAGTATACCGGCACCAAGATTAGGTGCAGCTGCAATTAAAGGCGCTTTAGATAAAATAAATTTGAAAGCAGAATCGGTTGATGAAGTTTTAATGGGTAATGTTGTACAAGCAGGTACAGGCCAAGCTCCAGCAAGACAAGCTGCTATTTACGCTGGCATACCAGACACAGTCCCTTGCACCACTATTAATAAAGTATGTGCTTCTGGCATGAAGGCAATTATGCAAGCTGCTCAAGCTATTCAACTAGGTGATGCCGAGATAGTTGTTGCAGGAGGTATGGAAAATATGAGTGCGATTCCTCATTATTACCATGCACGTTCAGCAACAAAATTTGGACCAGCTACACTAGAAGATGGTATGCAAAAAGATGGATTAGTCGATGCCTATGACAAAAACGCTATGGGAGTTTGTGCAGATGCCTGTGCCAATGAATACAAGTTCAGTAGAGAAGATCAAGATGCTTATGCTATTCAATCCTATAATCGCTCAAGTTCCGCATGGGATGCAGGTAAATTTAACAATGAAGTTATTCCTGTTGAAGTACCTCAACGTCGAGGAGAACCAATTGTAGTAGATAGGGATGAAGAATATACAAACGTAAAAATGGAAAAAATTCCTGCTTTACGTCCAGCTTTCACAAAAGATGGTACTGTAACTGCTGCTAATGCATCAACCATTAATGATGGTGCTGCTGCAATGGTACTCATGAGCAGAGAAAAAGCAAATGAACTTGGTCTAAAACCTATTGCCATAATAAAAAGTTATGCTGACGCAGCACAAGAACCAAAATGGTTTACGACTGCTCCCGCTAAAGCACTACCTAAAGCACTAGCAAAAGCCAATATTTCATTAAGTCATGTTGACTATTTTGAATTTAATGAAGCATTTTCAGTTGTAGGCTTAGCTAATATGAAAATTTTAGGACTAGACGATAAAAATGTCAATGTTAATGGAGGTGCAGTTTCTTTAGGTCATCCTCTTGGCTGTTCTGGTGCTAGAATTCTAGTGACCTTAATAAATGTTCTTCATCAAAATGATGCTAATATCGGAGCAGCTGCTATTTGTAATGGTGGTGGTGGTGCTTCTGCTATGGTATTAGAACGCGCTTAAATATTATTTATGCAGTACGGCATTTGCAATCTAGGGATTGTACCAATACGATTAGAACCTAGCGATACTAGTGAAATGGTAACGCAAGCTTTATATGGAGACCATTTTAAAGTGTTGGAACAACGTAAAAAATGGAGTCGCATTCGTTTTGCATATGATAAATATGAAGGTTGGATTGATAATAAACAGTATTTAGAGATTGAAGAATCTAATTACAAACAATTATCAAAATCTGACAACAGACTTTCTAAAGATTTAATAGAATTTGTTACAGATGCTTCAAATAATTTGTATCCTATTCCTGTCGGATCTAATTTAAATGGTCTAAGCATACTTGACCACAGTTTTGATGGTAATAGTTTAAATATAAAGCGTCCAAAAGCAGAAATAGTTAAGACATCTTTCCTGTATTTAAATGCCCCTTATTTATGGGGAGGTAAAACACCTTTTGGTATAGATTGTTCTGGATTTACTCAAATGGTCTATAAACTAAATGGATATCAACTTTTAAGAGACGCATCTGAGCAGGCAACACAAGGTGAAGCCCTAAGTTTTATTGAAGAAAGTGAGCCTGGTGATTTAGCTTTTTTTGATAATTCCGAAGGCAACATTATACATGTTGGTATTATAATGGAAGACAATTACATTATCCATGCACACGGCAAAGTGAGAATAGATAGATTAGATCATAGTGGTATTTATAATATGGATAAAAATAGCCATACTCATAAACTAAGAGTCATCAAAAAGATTATATAAAAAATGCGACTTATAATATAAGTCGCATTTTTTTCTCTTAAACAAAGACAATTAGTTACCTCCTGCAGATGCTTCCATTGTTTCTATTTTGGCTTTCATTGCCTTAAACTTATCCATTTCACCAATAGCACTGTAAATATTCATTAAAGTTCTTGCAGCGTCTATATTTGTGTTTTTTAATTCTAAAGCTTTTTCTAAATAAGGAATAGCATCACTATATAATTGTGCACGCTGTTCTTTTAATTCGTCATACTTTTTGTTATCAGCTGAGCTCGTTCCTAGTCCATTCATTTCTTCTACTATCGCAGCTTCACCAGATAAAATTGTAACAGCTATATTATTATAAGCATCAACATAATTAGGATTTATTTCAATTGCTTTTTTATAATAGTTTAATGACTCTTCGTTGTTACCAGCTTCAGCAGCTAAAACACCCAAATTATAAAATAACTCCGAATTATTAGGATCTTTCTCAGTTGCTTCTTCCATTAAAGCTTTGAACTTATCTCTATTACCCATCTTTAAATGAACATTAGCCTCAGATAATAATAATCCAATATCATCTGGGTTTTCAGCACGAGCATCTGCCATTGCTCCTAATGCCTTTTCGTTTTTTCCTTGTGATACATAGATCAATGCAATATTTTTAACAATCTCTGCAGTTTTTGCCTCACTCATTACATCTCTAGGGTCTTTATGCAATTTTGCCTTTACTGATAAATCTCTAGATGATTTATCACCAAACGTTTCTTCTACATCTGTGTCTACATTAGTAGCATAATAATTCATTTTTTCACCACTATACCCCATATTCTTTAATTCAATATAGTAATCTAAAGCTGTATCATAATCAGGAACAGAAACCGAAGATGTTGCCGCATAATAAAGATATAAAGTATCTTTCGGAGACATCCTGTAAACTTTCTCAAACCCTTTAGCAGCAACCTTGTAATTTTTGCTAGTAAAAGCATCGTTAGCTTTAGTTAAAAAAGAGCTTATCATACCTGTTTTCATTGTATTAGCATCTTCCGTATACCTTAGCTTACCCATTGAAGACTCTAAGTCTTTCAACTTATCCAAAGTTGAAATAGCTTCGTCAACATCGGCATCAGAGCCTTGACCATCTGCATATAACGCCTGAGCTTTTAAATAATAAAACTTGGCTTTTGTTTTATCGTCCATATTTCCTAGTAATGCATCTGCTGAGGAAACTGCAGATTTAGCATCACCAAAATTCGAGTTTTTAAGTGCTTTCTCAATGGCCTTAACTTCATTCTTTTGTGCAAAAGACATCGAAGTAACTGCTACGAGCAACACTAATGCAATTAGTTTTTTCATCTTGTAATAAATAGTTTATTGTTAATTTTTAGTTTTCAGTTTCATTATTATCAATAGCCGTGCCATCTTCATTAGAGTCTTGATTTTCAGCCACATCAGTATCAATCTCATCGGCATCTTCCTCATCATCTTTCATCACTTTAGCTACTGCTGCTATAGAATCTTTACCCTTTAGGTTTATTAATTTTACACCTTGAGTAGCTCTTCCCATTACACGCAAGTCTGCTACTGCCATACGTATTGCTATACCAGATTTATTGATAATCATTAAGTCATCTTCATCAGTTACATTCTTAATAGACACTAAGTTACCAGTTTTTTCTGTAATAGAAATAGTTTTTACACCTTTTCCGCCTCTGTTAGTAATTCTATAATCTTCCAAACTAGAGCGTTTTCCATAACCATTTTCAGAAACAACAAGTATATTACTATCCATATCATCAACAGCAATCATTCCTATAACCTCATCGGTTTTTTCATCTTGTAATCTAATACCTCTGACTCCAGAAGCGTTTCTACCCATAGGTCTAGTCTTTGCCTCTTCAAAACGAATCGCTTTACCAGATTTAAGAGCTAACATAACCTGGCTTTCACCTGTTGTTAATTTAGCCTCTAATAGAGTGTCATCTTCTTTAATTGTTATAGCGTTAATACCATTTGTTCTTGGTCTAGAATACTGTTCGAGAGATGTTTTCTTAACTTGACCTTTTTTGGTTGCCATAATTACATAATGACTGTTAATGTAGTCTTCGTCTTTTAAATCTTGAGTACAGATAAAAGCCATAACCTTGTCATCTTGTTCAATATTTATAAGGTTTTGAATTGCTCTACCCTTAGATGTTTTTGCACCCTCAGGAATTTCATAAACACGCATCCAAAAACATTTTCCTTTTTGAGTAAAGAATAACATATATTGATGATTAGTCCCAACAAATAAATGCTCTAAGAAATCTTCATTACGCGTTGTTGATGCTTTCTGACCAACTCCACCTCTATTTTGTGTTTTGTATTCTGTTAGTGACGTTCTCTTAATATATCCTGCATGAGAAATTGTAATTACAACCTTCTCATCAGGTATCATATCTTCTATACTCAAATCTCCACCAGCATACTCAATCACAGAACGACGCTCATCACCATATTTATCTCTAACAACCTCTAATTCTTCTTTAATGATAGCCATACGACGCTCTTTCTTATCTAAGATATCTTTAAGATCTTCAATGGTTTTCATTAACTCATCATACTCAGAACGTAATTTATCTTGCTCTAAACCTGTTAACTGGCGTAAACGCATTTCAACAATGGCTTTGGCTTGTATTTCAGATAACTTAAATCGTTCAATTAACTTGTTACGTGCTTCATCTGCATTAGATGACGCTCTAATAAGAGCAATAACTTCATCTATATTATCTGAAGCTATAATTAAACCTTCTAATATATGAGCACGTTCTTCCGCTTTACGTAATTCGTATGTTGTACGTCTAACAACAACTTCATGTCTGTGCTCAACGAAATAATGAATTAACTCTTTTAAGTTTAATAACTGCGGACGACCGTTAACTAGTGCTATATTGTTGACACTAAATGACGATTGTAATGCTGTATATTTATATAATTTATTTAAAACAATATTAGGAATGGCATCACGCTTTAATACATAAACAATACGCATACCGTTTCTATCAGACTCATCTCTTATTGTAGCTATACCTTCGAGTTTTTTATCATTTACCAAATCAGCAGTCTTTTTAATCATGTCTGCTTTATTAACTTGATAAGGAATCTCAGTGACTATAACACATTCTCTACCTTGTACTTCTTCAATAATAGCTTTACCACGCATAACAATACGTCCACGACCCGTATGAAAAGCCTCCTTAACACCATCATAACCATAAATGGTACCACCTGTAGGAAAATCTGGTGCTTTAACGTGCTGTATTAATTCATCTATCTCTATATCGTTATTTTCAATGTACGCAATAGTACCATTTACTACTTCCGTTAAATTATGCGGTGGCATATTAGTAGCCATACCTACAGCAATACCAGAGGCACCATTAACTAATAAACCAGGAATACGTGTTGGTAAAACTGTTGGTTCTTCAAGTGTATCATCAAAGTTTAATTTATGATCTACCGTCTCTTTGTCAATATCTGCCAACATGTCTTCAGATATCTTACGCATTCGCGCTTCTGTATAACGCATTGCAGCAGGACTATCGCCATCTACAGACCCAAAGTTACCCTGACCATCAACCAACATATAACGTAAGCTCCATTCTTGAGCCATACGCACCATAGCGTCATAAACTGATGTATCTCCATGCGGATGATACTTACCTAAAACTTCACCGACTATTCTTGCTGATTTTTTATGTGCACTGTTTGCTCTAACACCTAGTTCGTGCATACCATAAAGTACACGTCGATGAACAGGCTTTAAACCATCTCTTACATCTGGTAATGCACGTGACACAATGACCGACATTGAATAATCAATGTAAGCCGATTTCATTTCATCTTCAATATTAATTGGAATGAGTTTTTCTCCTTCTGCCATAAATAAAATTAATTAGTTTTTTTGTAGGTTTTCATAACGCGCTAATATAACTATTTTATGAGTGTTTAAAGAGAATTGCAAAGCTATATTTAGGAGTTTTTATTAACAATATTTGATATCTTTTTAGTTAATAAGTATCTCAAAATTTGCTTTGATATAAAATGCTTTTTTAGTCTCTTCGTTGACAACATATAATTAAGGTATAGTTTTTGCCTTATACTCAATATGTTTTTATTATTTTTAATGCAGAAAGGAATTTAATATGGATGATAATTTTTCCCCAAGAGTTAAAGATGTTATTGCTTTTAGCAAAGAAGAAGCTTTGCGACTAGGTCATGACTTTATTGGCACCGAACATTTAATGTTAGGGCTTTTAAGAGATGGAAATGGTAAAGCAATTGATATACTTAGTGCATTAGACGTAGATTTAAATCACCTAAGAAGAAAGGTTGAAATTCTAAGTCCTGCAAATCCTAATATAACTACATCTAACGAAAAAAAGAACTTACACCTTACGAGGCAAGCTGAGCGTGCTTTAAAAACAACATTTTTAGAAGCAAAGCTTTTTCAAAGCACCTCTATAAATACAGCGCATTTATTATTGTGCATTTTAAGAAATGAAAATGATCCTACAACTAAGCTTTTAAATAAGCTAAAAGTTGATTATGATAACGTAAAAGAAGAATTCAAATCTATGATTACTAGCGAAGATGATTACCTAGACACACCAAAAGCAGAATCATTCTCTGAAGATGATGATATTAACGAGGATGATGATGCAAAACAAAATCCATTTGGTGGACAATCGAGTAAAACGAACAAAAAATCTAAGACACCTGTATTAGACAATTTTGGTAGAGATTTAACTGTGCTTGCAGAAGAAGGCAAGCTAGATCCTGTTGTAGGACGAGAAAAAGAAATACAACGTGTATCTCAAATTTTAAGTAGAAGAAAGAAAAACAATCCTTTATTAATAGGAGAACCAGGTGTTGGTAAATCAGCTATCGCTGAGGGACTCGCATTAAGAATCGTTAAACGTAAAGTATCACGTACGCTATTTAACAAGCGGGTTGTGACTTTAGATTTAGCAAGTTTAGTAGCAGGAACCAAATACAGAGGACAGTTTGAAGAACGCATGAAAGCTGTTATGAACGAGCTAGAAAAGAATGATGACATCATTTTGTTTATTGACGAAATTCATACTATTGTTGGTGCTGGTGGTGCTACCGGAAGTCTTGATGCCTCAAATATGTTTAAACCAGCTCTTGCGAGAGGCGAAATACAATGTATTGGCGCAACTACTCTAGACGAGTATAGACAATATATCGAAAAAGATGGTGCTTTAGAGCGTCGTTTTCAGAAGGTTATTGTAGAGCCAACTACTGTTGAAGAAACTATTGAAATTCTTAACAATATAAAAGGTAAATATGAAGAACATCACAATGTCGATTATACAGATGAAGCGATTGAGGCTTGTGTAAAATTGACTAATCGTTACATGACTGAGAGATTCTTACCAGATAAAGCTATAGATGCTTTAGACGAAGCTGGCTCTCGTGTTCATATTACTAATATTGATGTGCCTGATCAGATTCTTGAGTTAGAAAAGAAACTAGAAGAGGTAAAAGAAACTAAGAATAGTGTTGTTAAAAAACAAAAATATGAAGAAGCTGCAAAGCTCCGTGATGATGAAAAACGCTTAGAAAAAGATTTAGCTTCTGCTCAAGAAAAATGGGAGGAAGAAACTAAACAGCATCGAGAAGTTGTCACCGAAGATAATGTTGCTGATGTGGTTTCTATGATGACTGGCATACCTGTAAACAAAATTGCGCAAACTGAGATTAATAAATTATCACAATTGCCAGATTTAATAAAAGGCAAAGTTATTGGACAAGATAATGCTGTTGCTAAAGTGGTTAAAGCTATTCAGAGAAACAGAGCTGGGCTTAAAGATCCTAATAAACCAATTGGGTCATTTATATTTTTAGGACAAACTGGTGTCGGTAAAACGCAGTTAGCTAAAGTTTTAGCAAAAGAGCTATTTGATAGTGACGATGCTTTAGTGCGCATTGATATGAGTGAATACATGGAAAAATTTGCTATTTCGCGTTTAATTGGTGCACCTCCAGGCTACGTTGGTTATGAAGAAGGTGGTCAGCTTACAGAAAAAATAAGACGTAAACCTTATGCTGTAGTACTTTTGGATGAAATAGAAAAAGCACATCCAGACGTATTTAATATGCTCTTACAAGTTTTAGATGATGGTTACTTAACTGATAGTCTTGGTCGTAAAATTGATTTTAGAAATACCATTATTATAATGACATCTAATATTGGGGCCAGAAAACTAAAAGATTTTGGAACTGGTGTTGGTTTTGGTACTTCTGCCAAAGCAGCTCAAGAATCAGATCATGCAAAAGGTGTGATTGAAAATGCACTTAAAAAAGCCTTTGCACCAGAGTTTTTAAACAGAATCGATGATGTTATTGTATTTAATGCTTTAGAAAAAGAAGATATTAATAAAATAATTGATATTGAATTAGTTAAGCTCATTGACCGAATCAAAGATATAGGTTACGAACTAAAGCTAACAAACAAAGCAAAAGACTATATTGCCGAAAAAGGATTTGATAAACAATATGGAGCTAGACCTCTCAATAGAGCTATTCAGAAGTATGTTGAAGATGCTTTAGCTGAAGAGATTATCAATTCAAAGATCCATGAAGGTGATACCATAACTATGGATTTAGATGAAAAAAATGATATTTTAAAAATTAAAATAAAGACATCTGGTAAAACAACAGAATCTTAAGTCAGTTTACCTATTATAATTTAAACTCCTTCGTTGTGAAGGAGTTTTTTTTTACCTTAATCCTAAAATTATTCCATTTTTGTGATGAAAGAAACCCTTACCTTCGACTTTTGCAAAATGTCAATCTACGATAACTACGTTGTTGTAGTTATGAATGAAGGTGTAAATATAACGCCAGATCATAATAGTATTCTTGTAGAAGTGACCGAAAATTATTTTCTAGATAAACCTTTCGTATACATTACCCATAGAATAAATTCGTACTCTGTAGATCCAAAAATTTATTTTGAAACCTCCAAAATTGAAAACTTAAAAGGTTTTGCTGTAGTTTCTAAAAACTACAAGGCTAAGGTAAATGCTGAAATAGAAAAAATGTTCTTCAACAAACCTTTTGAAACATTTACAAAAATGGAGGATGCGTTCACTTGGGCAGATCATTTGGTTAAAAAAACTAAATAACACTCTTAATTTTTTTATTTCAAACCATAATGATTAAGAAATAATTCTTCAACTTCAATATCCACATCCTTCAAAAACTGAATAGAAGATTCAATATCATCGTGTAATACTTCATCAACTTTGATAAAAGGAACTACTTTTCTATAATGTATTAAAAACGATTCGAGTAAAGGTGACGTTTTTAAAGGTCGTCTAAATTCTAATGCTTGAGAAGCATTCATTAGTTCAATTGCAATAACACGCTCAACATTTCTTATTAAGCTATAAGCTTGTGTAGCTGCATTGGCACCCATACTTACATGGTCTTCTTGTCCATTGCTGGAGACTATGCTGTCTACACTAGCAGGCGTAGCCATCTGCTTATTAGCACTTACAATACTTGCCGCTGTGTATTGCGGAATCATAAAACCAGAATTGAGACCAGGATTATCCACTAAAAATGCGGGCAAACCCCTTAAACCAGATACAAGTTGAAATACTCTGCGTTCTGAAATATTACCAATTTCTGCCATTGCAATTTTTAGATAATCCAAAGCTAAAGCTAAAGGCTGGCCATGGAAGTTACCACCAGATATTATTAAATCTTCTTCAGGGAAAATATTAGGATTATCTGTGACTGAATTAATTTCGGTTAAAATTACCTTTTCAACAAAGTCTAAAGTATCCTTTGTTGCCCCATGTACTTGCGGAATACAACGAAACGAATAAGGATCTTGAACATGTGCCTTCGTTCTTGATATTAATTCACTTCCTTCCAAAAGCTCATTAAATCGTCTTGCAACTTTTCTTTGCCCTGGATGAGGTCTTACCGCATGTACCAAATCATGAAAAGGATCTAATCTTCCATCAAAAGCATCTAAGGAAATACACGCAATAATATCCGCAAGATATGATGTTTTATGAGACAATAATAAGAGATAAACTCCGTAAGCACTCATAAACTGTGTACCATTCAGTAATGCTAAACCTTCTTTTGCTTCAAGTTTAATAGGTTTCCAATTAAATTTTTTTAAAATTTCATTTGCCAAATATTCCTTTCCATCATGTATTACATTTCCTTTTCCTAGTAATGGTAATGATAAGTGAGCTAAAGGAGCTAAATCTCCCGAAGCACCTAAAGATCCTTGGGTGTAAACAAACGGAAAAATATCATTGTTAAAAAAATCTATTAATCGATTGATGGTCTCTAATTGTACTCCACTATGACCATAGCTCAGGGATTGAATTTTTAAAAGCAACATCACCTTAACAACAGATTCTGGTACTCTATCACCTGTTCCACAAGCATGAGACATTACTAAGTTTTCTTGAAGCTGAGTTAAATCTTTATCAGATATTTTTACATTATAAAGTGATCCAAACCCAGTATTAATACCATACATTGGCTTTTTATCATTTGCTAGTTTAGCATCTAAATAAGCTTTACAAGACACTACTTTTTCAATAGACTCTTCAGATAGTTTTAATTTCTTGTTGTTATCAAAAATATTGTAAATAGTTACAATGTCTAATGCTTCTGAGGAAATGATATGATAGTTATCCATTATTCAAGATTTCTTATGAATCAAATTTGAGAATAATTTTGCACACTACAAGGTTTTGTTAATAATTCATTTATTCTATGATTTACTATATTAATGTTTACTTTTGAACATTGAAAAAAAATCAAATGATGAAAAAATTAATAGCACTTTGTATAGCAATATCTTTATTTGGATGTAAAAAAGAAGAGCCGAAAGATTATGCTACACTTTCAGGTAAGATTGAAAATCCCCATGAGAGTAAAACAATAAAAGTTTTTAAAGGAAGAGAATACGAAAAAATAATTACCATAGCTGATGATGGCACTTTTAAAGACACTTTAAAAATTCAAGAAGGAGATTATAACATTCAGCATGGAGACCAATATGGAGTTATGTACCTAAAAAATGACCACGAATCTTCATTCCGTACAGATTACGAGAATTTTGCAAAGTCTATGGTTTTTGAAGGAGATGCGGAAGACACAAACAATTTTTCTATTCAATCGTTTTTGATCTCTAATGATTATTTTACTGAAGACCTTATTGCAAATGGGAATCAAGAAGATTTAAATACAGCTGTTAACAATTATAAATCTGCTTACGAAGGTTTAAAGAAAAAGTATGAAGATGTAGATTCCACTCACATCGCTCAAATGGATAAAAATGTTGAGGGTAGAATAAAACAATTAACTCAATTTTTGACACCTAAATTTTCTATACGCAATGCATTACCTAAAGGGTCATTATCGCCAATCTTTGTAGATTACGAAAATTATGCTGGAGGAAATACATCACTTTCAGATTTAAAAGGTAAATATGTATATATGGACATTTGGGCAACTTGGTGTGGTCCTTGTATAAGAGAAATTCCATCACTCAAAAAATTAGAGCACCAGTTTGAAGGTAAAAATATAGAATTTGTAAGTATTTCAGTTGATAACGGTCGTGGTTACAAAGGTGATGCAAAAGCGGCTTACGAAGGCTGGAAAAAAATGATTGCCGATAAAGACCTTGGAGGAACACAATTGTTTGCTGATAGTGGCTTTACATCTAAATTTATACAAGAATACAGAATCAATGCAATACCTAGGTTTATACTTATAGACCCATCAGGTAATATAGTAAGTGCTGATGCGCCTAGACCTTCTAATCCTCAGCTTGTTACTTTATTTAATCAATTAGATTTATAAATAACATACAACTACATAAAGAAAAAGTCTTCAAAAATTGAAGGCTTTTCTTTTTTATTATTGTTCTTGTCCTTCTTCCTCCTGAGACGGTTGTTCTGGCTTTTTAAACAAATCTATATAAGCTTCACCAATAGTATCAATAATGTGACTGGCAATTAAGCTTTGGTAACCATAATCCTCTAGAGAAATATCTGCTGATCTACCATGAAGATATACTCCAAAAATTGTAGCAGCTAAAAAGTCATAACCTTGTGCTATTAATCCAGAAATAATGCCTGTTAAAACATCACCGCTTCCTGCTGTTGCCATACCAGGATTTCCTGTAGTATTAATATACAATTTGTCTTGATAAACTGTAATGGAATTTGCTCCCTTAATAAGTACAATACTATTATATTTTTTGGAAAAAGCTTTTACTTTTTTAAGCTTTTCAAAATCATCAGACCACTTTCCTACCAATCTTTCTAGTTCTTTTGGATGTGGAGTTAAAATGCTTTGTTCTGGCAGTAATTTTAGTAAGGTTTTCTTTTTAGATAGTAAATTTATTCCATCAGCATCAATGACTAAAGGCGTCTTATTTTTCTTAAGAAAAGTCTCAAATGATTTAGCCGTTTCTGTCGTTGTCCCAAGTCCTACCCCAACACCAATTGCAGTTGGTTCTATATCAAAATTAATATTAGAAATATTAGTTTCATTCTCGTCTGTAATCACCATAACTTCTGGAATAGAACTCTGCATACTATGATAACCACATTTAGGAATATAAGCAGTGACCAAACCAGCACCAGAGCTTAAGGCTGCTCTACTTGCTAAATTCACAGCTCCAATTTTACCATGACTTCCACCAAGAATCATAACGTGCCCAAAATCTCCTTTATGAGCAAATTTTTGTCTCGGTTTATAAAATGGTAAAACCTCATACTTAGAAATAAGCTCAACCTCTGTTTCTGTTTGCATTAAATAATCTCTATCTATGCCAATATCCAATGCTTCCCATTGTACTGTATATTTGGCTGTCTCAGGTAAAAAGAACACCAGCTTAGGAGATTGAAAACTCAACGTATATCCGGCGTTAACAACTGCTTTTTCATCCTCCACTGCCTTGTCTGTATATAATCCAGAAGGAATATCAATTGATAAAGTAAAAGCTTTAGATGCTCTGAATTTCTCAAATAACTCTTGCACCCAATCATTTGGAGGACGATTCAAACCAATACCGAAAACTGCATCAACTATAATATCTTGTTCATTTATTATAATTTCTGAGAAATCACCACTACAACTTAGCATCTTTGGCCAATTCTTAGTAACGTTTTTAATGCGATCATAATTTATAAGAAAATCCTTAGAGCGCTTATCACTGCAATTAACAATATATGTAACAACATTGTAGCCATGAGTAATTAAATGTCTTGCCAATACTAATCCATCACCACCATTATTACCAATACCACAGAAGACATGGATTGGCACTTGAGCACCTTGCATACGTTTGTGAATCCAATTAAAAATTTGGGTTCCTGCTCGTTCCATCAAATCTGTTGAGGATATATTTTGGCGCTCTGTAGTTAGCTTATCGCCTTCATAAATTTGCTCTTTAGAAAATAGCTTCATGTGAATAATTTAATACCTGATGTAAATTACTGGTTATATTTCATTTTTTACAACTAGACCAGCGCTTTATTACCAATTCCCTAAAAAGGAGAGATTAGTTTTTTTATTGTTGTAAAAATAATACTTTTGATGTGTAATGACGAATAAAATAAACATATCAGAAAATACAATCTCACATACAATCGGTATGACTATTTCTATGTTTTTTATTTCAACTATTATTACCCTTTGGGGTAATTTCTAATATGCTTTCCGTCCCTTTTTGTCTATTTAGACATTTTATTCTCTTAAATAATATAAAATATGAAAGTTCTCAAATTTGGTGGAACATCAGTAGGTTCAGCCGAAAATATAAATAAAGTGATTTCAATTTTAGAGCAACAATCAAAAAGCTCTAAAATTGCCGTTGTGGTTTCTGCAGTTGGTGGCATTACAGATAAGTTATTAGAAGCCGCTAATTTAGCTTGCAATAAAGACCTAGAATATAAAGATACTTACAATGCTATTTGGTCTAGACACAATAAAGTGATTGAGGGTCTTTTTATAAATTCTGAAAATGATAAAAGTCTTCAAAAAGATCATGAAGTACTTCACGACTTAATTTCGGAAAAATTAAAAGAACTGAGAAGTCTATTAGATGGTATTTATCTTATTAATGAATTATCGCCTAAAACCAAGGATAAACTTTTAAGTTTCGGTGAAACTATATCTTCAACTATTATTTATCATACACTAAAATCTAGAAAATTAGATACGACTTTAAAAAACTCTCAAGAATTAATTGTTACTGATTTGAGTTTTAATAACGCATTGGTGAATTTTGAAGTTACTAATAGCAATATTCAATCATTCTTTGAGACAGATTCCCACTCCATAGTTTTGCTACCCGGTTTTATATCAAAATCGTTAAGTGGAGAAATTACAACATTAGGTCGTGGAGGTTCTGATTATACAGCTGCTATTATTGCTGCTGCATTAAATGCGAACGAATTACAAATCTGGACAGATGTTAGTGGCATGTTCACCACCAACCCTAAATTAGTAAAACAGGCTGCGCCAATCGTAGAATTATCGTACCAAGAAGCTGTAGAACTATCGCATTTTGGAGCAAAAGTATTATATCCACCAACAGTTATGCCTGTTCTTAAAAAGAAAATTCCCATTGTGATAAAAAACACAATGGATCCTGAGGCTCTTGGTACCACAATTACGGAAGATATAAAGTCAAACGGCTCACCAGTCAAAGGACTAAGCAACATAGACAATATCGCTCTTCTAACCTTGCAAGGCAATGGTATGGTTGGTGTTCCTGGATTTAGTAAGCGCTTATTCGAAACACTTGCACAAGGGAAAATCAATATTATTTTAATTACGCAATCCTCTTCAGAACATTCTATTTGTTTCGGGATTTCAGATAGTGATGCACAACGAGCTAAAGAACTTATCGATGATGTTTTTGAATACGAAATTACACTTCAAAAGATAGACCCAATTGTTGTAGAAACGGATTTATCAATCATAGCAGTAATAGGTGATAAGATGAAAAGCCACCAAGGTATTAGTGGTAAAATGTTTAGCACACTTGGCAAAAATAATGTAAATATTAGAGCTATTGCTCAAGGAGCGTCCGAACGTAATATTTCCGCGGTGATTCATAAAAACGATGTTAAAAAAGCATTAAACAGTTTACACGAACAATTCTTTGAAATCAAAACTAAACAAATTAACTTGTTTATTACAGGTGTTGGTAATGTTGGTGAGCGCCTTATTGAACAAATCAAACAGCAAAAAGCTTATGTAAAAGAAAACTTTAAGATTAATCTAAGAGTTGCTGGCTTGTCAAATTCCAGAACAATGGTTGTGAATGATGAAGGTATTAATCTAAAAGATTGGAAACAACAATTAGAAGCTGGTGAAAAAGCGAGTTTAAAAGGCTTTTTTGAACATGCAAAAAACTTGAATTTAAGAAATTCTGTCTTTGTAGATATCACAGCAAATGATGCAGTAGCAGGTATGTATAGAGACTATCTAAAGCAAAGTATTTCTGTTGTTGCTTGTAACAAAATTGCATGTTCTGGTAATATTGAATATTACAATGAACTTAAAGCTTTATCTAGAAAGTACAACGCGTCATTTTTATTTGAAACCAATGTTGGCGCTGGATTACCAGTTATAGATACATTGAGTCACTTAATTACTTCTGGTGATAAAGTGAATACAATACAAGCAGTTTTATCGGGAAGTCTTAACTTTATATTCAACAACTTTAATGCAGAAACCACCTTTCATGATGTGGTAAAGCAAGCGCAAGAAGAAGGTTATACTGAACCAGATCCACGTATAGATTTAAGTGGAATCGATGTAGCACGTAAAGTTTTAATATTGGCGAGAGAAAGTGGTCATTCTATTGAATTATCTGATCTCGAAACTGACAATTTCTTAACTGAAAATGCAATGAAAGCTGATACAGTTGACGATTTTTACAAAACACTTTCTGAAGATGAGGCTTATTATCAAAGCTTATACAAATCTGCCCAAGAAAAGAATTGTCAATTAAAGTTTGTAGCCGAATTTAATAACGGAAAAGCTAAAGTTGGATTGAAAGAAATCCCTGAAGGTCACCCATTTTATAATCTAAAAGGAAAAGATAATATCGTGATGTTTTATACACAACGTTATCCTGAGCAACCCATGATAATAAAAGGTGCTGGTGCTGGTGCAGATGTAACCGCTTCAGGTTTATTTGCCGATATTATAAGAATCGCTAATAACTAAGCATGAAAAACGAAATCAAAATATTTTCACCTGCGACTGTAGCCAATGTAGCTTGTGGATTCGACGTTCTTGGTTTTTGCTTAGATACTATTGGAGACGAAATGGTCGTTAGAAAAACTCAAGAAAAAGGCATTAGAATCACTAAAATAGAAGGTTACAATTTACCGTATGAAGCTAAAAAAAATGTCGCTGGCGTTTCGGCTTTAGCCATGTATAATGATTTACAGCCAGATTGTGGTTTCGAAATAGAAATCTATAAAAAGATTAAACCTGGTAGTGGTATTGGCAGTAGTTCTGCGAGTGCAGCAGGCAGTGTTTTTGGTATGAATGAATTATTAGGAAAGCCACTAGACAAAACAAAACTCACCTATTATGCTATGAAAGGTGAAGCCCTAGCAAGTCAATGTGAACATGCCGATAATTTGGCACCTGCCATTTTTGGTGGCTTTACTTTAGTCAAAAGTGCTTGTCCTTTGCACGTTTTAGAACTTCCTACTCCATCAGATTTGTATGCAACTTTAATTCATCCGCAGATAGAAATTAAGACGTCAGAATCTAGAGCACTTTTACCAAAAGATATCTCACTGCAAAAAGCCATAACACAATGGGCAAACGTTGGTAGTTTAGTTCATGGTTTACATACCTCAAATTATGAGTTGATTAAAGATGCTCTAAACGATGTGGTGATTGAACCTTATCGCAAGCAACTTATTCCATATTTTGATAACGTAAAAAGCGCTGTTTTGGAAGTAGGAGCACTAGGATGTGCTATTTCAGGTTCTGGTCCTTCTATTTTCGCATTAAGTAAAAGTGAAGCAACTGCAAAAACTGTACAGAAAGCTATGTACAATACATATTCAAAAACAGATATACAATTTGAAACTTATGTTTCTAAGATTAATACCGAAGGGATAAAAATATTATAATGAATTACTATTCACTCAATAGAAAAGCACCAAACACAACTTTTGCAGAAGCCGTAATCAGAGGACTTGCTCCAGATAAAGGCTTGTATTTCCCTGAATCGATAAGTCCATTAGACCCATCATTTTTTGAAACCATTGAAAACAAATCCAATACTGATATAGCCTTTGAAGCGATTAAACAATTTATTGTACCTGAAATTCCTGAAGATGTATTGAAGACTATTATTGAAGAAACACTCAACTTTGAATTTCCTATTGTAAATATCAACGAAAACATTTCTACATTAGAATTGTTTCATGGACCAACTATGGCTTTTAAGGATGTTGGAGCGCGCTTTATGGCGAGATGCTTAGGCTATTTTAACAAATCTAATACTAATGAAGTAACAGTATTAGTAGCGACTTCTGGTGACACTGGAGGTGCTGTAGCAAACGGCTTCTTAGGTGTAAAAGGCGTGAATGTAGTGATATTGTATCCAAGTGGAAAAGTGAGTGATATACAAGAAAAGCAGCTCACCACCTTGGAAGAAAACATAACTGCATTAGAAGTAGATGGAGTTTTTGATGATTGCCAAGATATGGTAAAGCGTGCTTTTATGGACGAAGAACTGACCAGCCAAATGCAGTTGACTTCTGCAAACTCAATAAACATAGCGCGTTGGTTGCCACAACTCTTCTATTACTTATTTGCCTACAAGCAATTAAAATCAAAATACAAAGACATTGCATTTTCTATTCCTAGTGGCAACTTTGGGAATATCTGTGCAGGCATGGTCGCTCAAAAATTAGGCTTACCAGTAAAGCATTTTATTGCGGCCAATAATGCTAACGACACCGTTGTAAATTATATGACAACACAATCTTACGAACCAAAGCCATCTGTGCAAACCATTAGCAATGCAATGGATGTTGGTAACCCAAGTAATTTTATTCGTATACAAGAATTACACAACAATAATTTTGAAGATTTAAAGGCTAATTTATCCTCTTATAGTTATACTGATGATGAAACTAGAAAGGCGCTTTTAGAATTGTTTAAAGATTATGATTATGTAGCAGATCCTCATGGAGCGGTTGGTTATTTAGGTGCTAAAGCATATTTAGAAAATAATGATGCTCATGTAGTGTTTTTAGAAACTGCTCATCCTACTAAATTCTTAGATGTCGTAGAAGAGGTCATTGAACAAAAAGTAGAGCTTCCACCTCAAATTAAAGCGGTTATGGATAAAAAGAAATCTGCAATCGCTTTGAGTTCTTATGAGGAATTGAGGGCGTTTTTGTTAAATTAAGTTTTATTTTAATAATATTTAGCTACATAATAGTATTTTCATAATGACGTCTAAATCAATATATTTGAGTGAAATTTTGCTATTATATAAAACAATAAAATGACAGAACAATATTCTATTTTTAGATCATTCTCAAACTTCGGATTAGCAATAGAATTAAGAAATATTTTAGAAAGAAATCAAATAGAGACTATACTAGATGATAATTCAGCGCCTGTTGATGTTACATTTTCTGTTGGCGCATCTGCACAAGATAAAATAGAGATAAGAATTAAAGAATCTGATTTTGAAAAAGCAGAGTTAATTTTAGAGAAAGCAGCTAAAGAAGAATTAAATAATATTGATCCCGCATATTATCTTTTCGATTTTACTGATGAAGAACTCTATGAAATACTCCTGAAATCTGACGAATGGAATAAGTTTGACTATACCCTCGCTCAAAAAATTTTAAAGGACAAAGGTAAAAATATTGACCAAGAATTAATCAATTCTTTAAAAAAACAAAGGTTAGAAGAATTAGCAAAACCCGACGAAAATCAGAAGCCTTGGATTTTAGCAGGGTATTTATTTGCACTTTTAGGAGGCTTTCTAGGAATAATTATTGGGTATTTTCTTTGGACTTCTAAAAAGACACTCCCAAACGGTCAAAAAGTATATTCCTATTCTGCCAAAGATAGAAAACAAGGGAAATATATTTTTTTTGTTGCGATAATTGTATTTCCTTGTATCCTATTCTTCAGAGTATTTGGATAATAAGACAATTCTGATAAACTTAAGAAAAAATATACAAATTCTATAAAGTCATAGATAAGATCAAATAATAAGAACCATGAAAACAAAATTCAACTATCTAGCTTTCTCTCTACTTTTAACAACCGTTTTTTTTATAGGATGCAAAGAAACCGAAAAGAAAAAAGAAATAGAAATTGAGAAAACTCAAGAACAAGAAAAATTAGAAATTCCTATTGAGTATCTCGCCATGGATCTACAATCCAATAGTCAAGATCGCACCAAAACAGTACTCGAAAACGAAATTCCTGGTATTGAAGTAGAGCATATCACTTTAACAGGTGTTGCAAAAAATCATTTAACAGAAGATGGTCATAAAGACATATACCTTTTTGTTAGTGGAAATGGTAAAGTCACAGCAAACGCTGAAAATTTTGATATTGTGCCAGAAACCATATTATTACCAAATGCTATTAAAACTATTTCGATAAAAGCTACAGAGAATGACACACTAAATTTCCTCAAAATATCAACAAAACTCACAGAACAAGATCTTTTAGATTTAAAGGAGTTTCCTGCAGAAAACACACAGAATGTCTATTACAGAAAATTTACGGATTGTGAAGCTTATACAGAACCTATAAAAAGTCCAAATACGGTTAGTCGTACTATTTTACCAAATAAATATTTACCACGCATTGCAATGGGAACGGTTCAAACTAAAGGTCCTGACAAAGTAGGTGCTCATGAACATGGTATGTTAGAACAATTATTTCTTGGACTTACTGATAACCAGGTCATTGTTTATGCAGATGATGCACAAGTTAATTTTCCAGAACATTCAATTCTTCACATACCTCTAGGTTCTAGTCATTCTGTAGAAGCTTTAGATGGTGATGAAATGTACTATGTCTGGATGGACTTTTTTAGAGATAAAGCTGGTGAGGAATGGTTAAAAACGCATAATGCAGTTGAAGAAGAGTAGCCAAAACACTCCTATTAAAAGTTATCAAACATTTGAGAAATGAGAATATTGTCATTGATATTTTGCCTTTTATTAATTAATCAGTTATCAAACAAAAAAGTATTTGAAGGAGAGTTGATTTATCATCACAATATGAAAATGGGTTCGGAAAATTATTCTGAATACCGAAAATTTTATGATACTCTTAAAATTATTTACAAGAACAAAAATTTTATAAAAAAAACGAATAAAGCTCAGTACGAAAAAATATTTTTTATAGACTCATTGCAAAAAGATTTGTTATCTATTTAGATAAGTCTGTAAAATCAAAAAATCTCACAATGACTGAGGATAATCTAAATTATGGTAAGTTATACAATCGTGAAAATTCTCATTTTGGAACTATAAATTCAATAACTAAATCCGACACAATCTTTAATTTTAATGACAAAGATTATAAACTAAAAAGGCTTTTCGTAGAAAGAAAATACGGAAATGAAACTTATGTTTATTCAGAATCAGATAGTATAAAACTAGCTGACAATCGGAACATTCTAAAAAACGTTGGAGGACAAATTCATCCCAACGAAATTGCGTCTGAATTACAAAATTCTATAATTTATTATTATTTAATATCTGGAAAGAATATGAACGTTTCCGAGGAATTTAGGTTAGTAAGCTTAAAAAAAAAGAAATTGAATAACAAAGTCTTTGAAATTCCTAATCATAAGGATGCGAGAGGTTTTAAAAGAGAAAATAAAAAGAAAGGAAGGTTCAAATTTTACGAATTGGTTGATTAAAATCGTTTGCACATAACATAAATAATTAGTAGATAGTTACTTGGGGTATTAAAACCAAAAACCACGCTCAAATTGAAAAATGATTACCTATTTAAATCTGAAAGACTCGGATTTCGGAATTGGACTGAAAATGACTTAACTGAATTTGCTAAAATAAATGCTGATTTAGAAGTTATGGAACATTTCCCAAAACCATTGACTAAAAAAGAAACAGCAGAGTTTATTGAGCGACTAGAAGATCATTACTCCAAAAATGGATACACGTACTTTGCAACTGAAATTTTAAAAACTGGTGAATTAATTGGATTCATAGGTCTTGCATATCAAGAGTATAAAACAGATTTCACACCTGCAACAGATATTGGTTGGCGATTAAAGAAAAGCAGTTGGGGAAATGGATACGCAACCGAAGGTGCAAAACAATGCTTTAATTATGCATTTGACAAACTGAATTTGGATAAAATAATATCTGTTTGTACAGCACAAAACAACAAGTCAGAACGTGTTATGAAAAAAATCGGAATGATTAAGATTGGAGACTTTAATCATCCTAAACTAAGAGAATACCCAGAACACGAAAAATGTATGTGCTACGAAATGACTAAAAACCAATGGCAACGGCATAAATACAAAACATTTCAAACCAAAAGATTAAGCATTAGACCAGTTGTGGTCAATGATGCGCCATTCATTTTAGAGTTAATGAATACTCCCAAATGGATTCAGTTCATTGGTGATAGAAATGTAAGAACCGTTGAAGAAGCTGAAGCATATATTAAAGAAAAGGCTTTGTCACAACTAAAAGAATATGGTTATGGCAATAATATCATTATTAGAAAAGAGGATAATGTAAAACTCGGCACTTGTGGTTTATATCATAGAGAAGATCGAGAAGATCCAGATATAGGATTTGCTTTTTTACCAGCTCATGAAGGCAAAGGCTACGCGTTTGAAGCCAATAGTCAACTAGTTAAAAATGCAAAAGAGGATTTTGGACTAAAGGAACTAAGTGCTTACACTTTGGAAGACAATCAATCTTCAAGAAAGTTATTAGAGCGACTTGGTTTTCATTTAAAAGGCATTGGTAACCTACCAAACAATGATGAAGAGTTATTACACTATCATCGTCTACTAGACTTTTAGTATTAATAAAGTGACGTTGTACAACATTTCATCCTAAATAATTGTGACTTATATACTTTTTGTTTTCTGAATGAATAGAATGATTACTTTTAAAACCTAATCAACGTGTTTAATGGTAAGGTATATTTGTATCAATCTCTTTTTTATATGCTCAGCTTTATTAACTAGTGCACAACAATTTACCCTAGAGACTGGTCTTGATGTTGCGGTTAATGAAACTTCAGGACTCCTCTATCTTAATGATACCTTGATTACACATAACGATACTGAAAACACCAATGAGTTGTTTGATATTGATACCAACACAGGTTCAGTGACTAGAACTGTGACAGTAACAAATGCTACAAATTCAGATTGGGAAGATCTTACTCACGATGGCACTTATATCTATATCGGAGATTTTGGTAATTATCAAGGTCATAGAACAGATTTAAAAGTATATCGTATTGCTATTGCAGACTACTTTGCAAGCACGTCTGTAACTGCTGATATTATTAATTTTAGTTATAGCAATCAAACCGATTTTACACCAAGTCCACTAGCTACCAATTTTGATGCAGAAGGCCTAATTCACTATAATAATAAGCTATATGTGTTTACTAAAAATTGGCTAAATGGCGATACCAATATCTATGAGTTACCAAAAACACCTGGCACACATAGCATTTCTGCAATAGACACTATAAGTGCACAAGGATTAATCTCTGGTGCTTCGTACAATGTCTTAGATAATAGTATTGTACTTATAGGATATGATACTAATGGAGCGTTTTTAATCCAATTGAGCGGATTCAATTCTGGTTTATTTTCTAACGGAACTGTTACAAAAACTACAATAGGAGTACCAGTTAACTATTCCCCTCAGATTGAAGGTATAGTAGCTATTAATGCTAATGAATACTATATATCTGCAGAAGAAAACTCATCTCTTGCTTCAGGCTTATATAGCTTTAATATCGCTACTTTAAGTACTTCTGAAGTTTCTGGTAGTGTGATATCTTTTTATCCTAATCCTGCGAAAGCGACAATTACTTTAAGCCACGACAATCTAGTGACAAGCATTTTTAGTGTTACGGGACATTTGGTCAAAACATCAACTGAGAAGCAAATTGATATTTCGGATTTGAATTCTGGTGTTTACTTAGTTAAAATTGAAGAATTGTTAACTAGGAATTTAGTGACTAAGCGATTAATTATCCTAAATTAAGTTTCAACCTAAAATTCTCACCAACAATTCCTTAAGCAAATCTCCTTGAGGTACAGCATTAGATCCTACTCCTTTACTTTTGACATCAAATTCACGTAATAAAGCAATAACTGAACTCACCTTTTTCATTGGGTAATTTCGAGCAGCTGTTAAGTACTCATTAACAAAATATGGATTGACTTTTATAGCAGAAGCGACGCTTCGTGGTGACTTGTCGTGCAAGCCGTGAAGATGTAATAACTGAGAGAAAAAACCAAATAATAACGACACCGTAACCACCATAGGATTATCCTTTGGGTTGTCTGCAAAATACTTGGCAATCTTATGAGCTTTTACAACGTTGCGCTCTCCAACAGCTTTGCGCAATTCAAAGTTATTATAGTCTTTACTTATACCAATATTTTCTTCGATATGCTCTGGTGTAATTTGTGTACCCTTTGGTAAAACAATTTTTAGTTTGTTAAGCTCATTATTGACCTTACTTAAATCTGTGCCTAAAAATTCAGTTAGCATTTGTGCAGCTTTAGGTGAAATATCATAACCTTGACCTTTAAGCACACGTCTAATCCAATCTGGCACTTGATTTTCGTAAAGTTTTTTACTTTCAAAAACTAGACCTCCGCTTTTATTAATGGTCTTATAAAGCGCTTTACGTTTATCTAGTTTTTTGTACTTGTAATTTACTACCAAAACTGTAGTAGGCTGAGGATTTTCAGCATATTTAGCTAACTTTTCAATTGTTCTACTTAAGTCTTGTGCTTCTTTTACAATCACAACCTGGCGTTCTGCCATCATTGGATAACGCTTAGCATTACTCACAATATCATCAATAGAAACGTCTCTACCATACAAAACCATTTGGTTAAACCCTTTTTCAGCTTCAGCCAAAACATTGTCTTCAATAAAATCTGAAATCTTATCAATATAATAAGCTTCCTCTCCCATTAAAAAATAAATAGGCTTAAGGTCTCCCTTTTTTATTGTAGCAACTAATTGTTTTACGTCTTCCAATCTCTTAAATTGTTTGTCTGAATGACATTATAGCTTTAATTTTGTGTAGTGCAAGAACTCAACTTTCCAAAGTTTGAATACCGATTCAAAAGTACAGAAAATAAAGTTTCTATTTTTGATGTCATTCGGAAAAAATTCATCATTCTTCAACCCGAAGAATGGGTGAGACAACACTGTGTGCATTATCTAATTAATCAAAAGAAATTCCCGAAATCTCTGATTAATGTTGAAAAAGAATTGACTATTAATGGATTAAAAAAACGTTACGATATTGTTGTCTTTAATTCTGACGGAAGCATTCATTTAATTGTGGAGTGTAAATCACACAACATACAAATAGACCAAACCACTTTTGATCAAATAGCACGCTACAATTTAGTTTTAAATGCTTCATACTTAATGGTAACTAATGGTTTAAATCATTATTATTGTGAAATGGATATGGAAAGGGAACGTTATTCGTTTTTAGAAGACATTCCGAATTATACAAAAAACTAAATGCTACAAACCAAAGACATAGCTGTAGTTATTTTAAACTGGAATGGAAAGACATTGCTTGAGCAGTTCTTACCTTCGGTTATAAAGTATTCTAATGATGCTAAAATATATGTTGCTGATAATGCTTCAACTGACGACTCTGTAGCTTTTGTATCTGAGCATTTTCCTAATGTAGGATTAATTCAGAATTTAGAAAATGGTGGTTATGCTAAGGGTTATAATCTAGCCTTGCAACACGTCAATAAACCACTACTCTGCTTATTGAATAGTGATATAGAAGTTACCGAAAATTGGTTACAACCCGTTATTAATGAATTTAATTCTAATCCTGATACAGCAATTATTCAACCCAAAATTTTAGACTACAAAAATAAGTCTTGTTTTGAATATGCTGGCGCAGCTGGTGGATATATAGATAAATATGGCTATCCGTTTTGTCGTGGTCGCATCTTTGATACTATTGAAGAAGACAAAGGACAATACAACGATACTAAAGATATTTTTTGGGCTTCTGGTGCATGTTTTTTCATTAAAAGTTCAGTTTTCAAAACTTTAAATGGTTTTGATGAATCTTACTTTGCACATATGGAAGAAATTGATTTGTGTTGGCGCGCTTTCAATACCAATCATAAAAGCAAGTATATTGGCACATCAACGGTTTATCATGTTGGTGGTGCAACTCTAAGTGATACAAACCCAAAAAAGACGTATCTCAATTTCAGAAATAGTCTTTTCACACTTGTAAAAAATACAGACAAAAATGTTTTTGCAAGAGTCATTGTAAGAATGATACTTGATGGTTTTGCAGCTTTTCGATTTTTATTACAATTAAAACCACAATACTTATTTGCTATTTTTAAAGCTCATGGCTCTTTTTACATGAATTTAGGAAGACTTTTGAAACAGCGTAAACAATTACCAAAGCGTTCAAAATACTATCAAACAAATTCAATTGTCTGGTCTTATTTCATTAAAAAGAACAAAACATTCTAATTGTTCATAAAACTGTTAAAGTTTTTGTTAATCAATGTTTAGCACTCTCTTCTTTTCTATAATTTTGAATCGTTATAATTAACAATTAAAACTATAATCCATAATTATGAAAAAATTAATGTTATTAGGTGTTTGTTCATTGATGTTGGCATCTTGCGTATCGAAGAAAGATTATCTAGCACTTGAAGCAAAACAACAAGAAACTCAAGATTTACTGAATACAGCGACTGTGAAATTAAATAGTTGTCTGTCAGATGCTGCTGCTGCAAATGCACGTGTCGAAGCTATGAAAGAGCAATTAGCTGATATGCGAAAAAGTAATGATGCGTTGATAAAAAGCTCACAAGACTTAACTGAATTGACGAGTAAGGGCGCCACAAATCTTGAAAAATCTCTGGAAAGTCTTAGAGAGAGTAATCTTAAGATTACGCGCTTACAAGATGCTTTAACACGCAAAGACAGTGTTACCTTAGCTATTGTTACTAGCCTTAAAAAAGAGGTAGGTATGAACGATTCTGATATTGAAATTAATGTAGAAAAGGGTGTTGTATTTATTTCTATTGCTGATAAATTATTATTTCAGAGTGGAAGCTACAACGTAACATCGAGAGCTAATGAAATATTAGGTAAAGTTGCCAAAGTAATAAACAGTAAACCAGATTTTGAAGCTATGGTAGAGTCTCATACTGATAATGTATCTTACAGTAAACCACCATTATTAGACAACTGGGATTTGAGTGTGAAACGTGCAACTTCAGTAGTAAGAGTTTTAGAAAGCTTAGGTGTAAATTCTCAGCAGTTAATTGCAGCTGGTCGCAGCTCTCATGTGCCTTTAGTAGAAAATGATACTGCTGAAAACAGAGCAAAAAACAGACGTACACGTATTGTTGTATTACCAAAAATTGACCAATTCTATGAAATGGTTGAAAATGAAATGAAAAACTTATCTGAAGGAAATTAATTTTTTAGATTATATAAATATAGAAAAACCCAATGCAGCAGCATTGGGTTTTTTCTTTGCTTCTTTTAAATCTTATTTTAAATTATCATATGACTTTACTAGTCTAATAAATTCAGCTCTATAACCTTCTTTATCTTCTCCTCTACCATTTTCTGCTAGCTCTATCACTTTTGATACTTCTGTCTTATTGTAATACTTCGAATTTCTCAATTGCATACCAAATAGTGCAACTGCAGAGGCAAAATTCATATCAATAGAAGCATCAGAAATTTTTGTATTTTGAATATGCACCATTTCGATACTTTTAGATTCATCTGGCTTTTTATATCTAAATTTTACTGTAAACAATTCATCTTCAAAATTAGCTTTAGCCTGATTTTGCGTGTACTTTAATTCAGGAACCGTTTTTAGATAATCACTATCAATTCCAGTCGGAATAATTTCATATAAAGCCGTAACTGTATGACCACTTCCCAATTCACCTGCATCCTTGGTGTCATCTACAAAATCTTCATCTGCCAATAATCTGTTTTCATAACCTATTAAACGATAAGCTTGTACTTTTTTCGGATTAAATTCCACTTGAATTTTTACATCTTTAGCTATTGTAAATAATGTACCTCCAAACTCTTTTCCAAAAACTTTTTGGGCTTCTTGCATATTGTCAATATATGCATGATTTCCATTGCCTTTGTCTGCTAAAGTTTCGAGCTTAGAATCTTTATAATTACCATATCCAAAACCTAAGACAGATAAGAACACTCCAGACTTTCTTTTTTCTTCTATTAGACTTTTCATATCACTATTGCTAGATGCTCCAACATTGAAATCTCCATCTGTTGCAAGAATAACACGATTATTACCGTTCTTCTTAAAATGCTTTTCAGCTAATTTATATGCCAGGTTTATTCCTGCACCACCTGCTGTTGAGCCACCAGACTGTAAATTATCTAATGCTGCTAAAATCTTTTCTTTATTGTCGCCCGAAGTTGGTGCTAAAACAACTCCTGCAGCGCCTGCGTAAACCACAATAGAAACTTTGTCTTTAGGTCTTAACTGATTAACCAATAGCCTAAATGCACTTTTTAATAATGGCAATTTATTCTGAGAACTCATAGAACCAGATACATCGATTAAGAATGTAAGATTAGATGTTGGTAAATCTTCATTTTCATAAGTTTTACCTTGTAATCCTATTCTAACTAATTGTGTTTGATTGTGCCATGGTGTATTGACAACTTCTGTATGTATAGAAAATGGATGCTCATCTGTTGGTTGAGGATAATTATAGTTAAAATAATTTACCATTTCTTCAATTTTAACTGCATCACCAGGAATGGGCTGACCATTATTTATCATTCTCCTTACATTGCTATAAGACGCTTTGTCTACATCAATTGAAAACGTTGATAAAGGTGATAGATTAGTACGCTCAAAATCGTTTTCATTGATATTTGCATAATCTTCATCATTTTGAATGCGATAATTTCCGCTTTTTGTGGTAATAACAATGCAACCGTCTTTAGCTGAGTTTCCGAACTTATCAATTGCCTCAGAAGATTTATAGACATTAACTTTATCTATAGCCACTGGTTTTATTTGTTCAATTAATGAATTGTAACTTTTCTGAACAGGAACTCCATCTACTATATATAAAATATTTGTGGAATTCACAGATTTTGTACCTCTTACAGAAACACCAGCAGTTTTGCCAGCTAATTGCTTAGCTATTTTATTGTGAAATCTCTTTTTTTCTTGTTTTCTTAGTTGTGCTTTACTCGGTGTACCTACTACTGATACTGAACCAGCAAAAGATCGTTTAGTAGTAGTGCCATAACCAACTATAACAACTTCGTCTAAAGAATTTTGATCTTCTTTTAGTGCTACATTAATTATTTGAGAATCACCTACGGTTTGCTTTTCAGGAATAAATCCAACGTATTTAAACACCAAGATATCGCCTAGCTCTGCTGTAATTGAATATTTACCATCAAAATCTGTAGTTGTACCTTGCTTACTGCCCTTTATGTGAACGTTAGCTCCAGGAAGTGGCAATCCATCTGAAGCAGATGTAACAATGCCTGTAATTTTTTTTTCTTGTGCATTTATTTGCAATGAAGCAAGCACAATGCATAAAATAAGTCCTAAATTTTTCATAATGATTGTGTTATAAGTTTTTGTAAACCTATAAACAAGCATCATTTTTTAAAACCAATAATGAGTAAAGTGTAAGTTTCAATGAGTTAACTAACCAAGAACAGCTTTCACAGTTTTTTTCCGCTGAATTTTTCCATTATTAGTTTCAGGGAACTTACTGAGGGTGTAGATTTTCTTTGGAATCTCGAACTTATCTAAAGTTTTCAGTTCTTTAATTTTTTCAAGAATAGCATCAACCGAATCTAATGGATTTTCAACAATAAGAATCAGTTTTTCACCAAGAGTCGTGTCTTGTTCACTTGCAATGATATAGCGCTCTTCAATTACTGGTTGTAATTTTACTTCAATCTGTTCTGGAAATAACTTTACTCCTCCAGAATTAATTACATTATCATATCTTCCAAGCAGTTTGAAACTGGTTTCAGATTTTAAGTCAACAAGATCATTAGTAACTAAATCTTCTTCAACTAGTTTGGGTGCGTGTATAATTAAACGTTGTTTATCGTCTTGGCTAAATCTAATATCTGACAATGCGTTAAAGTATTCCTCTCCTTTGTTTGATTTAGATTCTAATTGCTTTATAGCGACATGCGTTACCGTTTCTGTCATTCCATAAGTTTCATAAAATCTGGATGTGGACTCTTTGATTTTTGCTGCTAATGGCTTAGTCACCATAGAACCTCCTACAATTATCGTTTTTATATTTTGAACATAGTTAATTGTATTCTTTAATTGAATTGGCACCATAGCACAAAAATCATAGTGCTTTTCATAATCAAAAATAGGATGCGAAGCAGGTTCAACAAAATCTAATTCTAATCCCAAAACCAAAGCACGTACAAACATCATTTTGCCTGCTATATAATGACTAGGCAAACAATGCAATGCATTATCGCCAGGCTCTAAACCAAAGAAATTTCCTGTAGCAATGGCAGAATTAACCATGGCTTGCTTTTTTAACTTAATTTGTTTTGGATAACCTGTAGAGCCAGAAGTCTGTACATAAAGAAAATCCTTACTATTCAACCAATCAATTAAAAAGTTACCCGTAACTTTTTCAAAAGGCTCACCTTCTTTTATAAGACTGTAAGCCACCTCCTTTAACTCTTCAAAATTAAAATGAAGTCCATTAAATTTAAAACGGTTATGTACTTTGTTATACTTTGGTGTCATTAATTATTCAATTATTTTATAATCTTCTTTTGGTGGCTCTTCAACTTTTCCAAATAATCTATCTTTCCAATTTTTCCAGCCGTAACGCTTAGATAAAATTAATAACATTATTGGATACACTATCAATACAGGAAGTAAAATTTCAGAAGTCATACTCATAGAAGGGTCTGCCGTACTTTTAAAAATGGCATCGGTTTGCAGTGCTGTCCAATCTGCAGTCACTAATAATGAAGCCAACAAGTTATTTCCTAGATGAAAGCCTAATGCAAGCTCTAAGCCGTCATCCATAAGTGTCATAATACCTAGCAATAAACCTGTACCCACATAGAAAATCATCATTTTCCAAAAACCTATTGCTCCAACTTCTGGATTAGCACTATGTGCAATACCAAATAAGACAGATGTAAATATTAAAGGAAACCACTTATTTTTCACTAAAATACCAATATGTTGCATTAAATAACCTCTAAACAAATACTCTTCTAACCCTATTTGAAATGGAAATAAAATAATACTTATTAGAAATAAGATGGCAAATTTACTAGGATTAAACTGATACACTATTTCAGATGAATCTATTGAATAACCAATGAAAAATGTTACTAAAGTAAAGGTACATATCATTAAAAACGAAAATAAAATACGCTTAAAATCAACTTTTGAACGTGCTGTTGTTAGCGATAAAACACTGCGTTGGTGAATAAATTTCACCAATATAAACAGTAGACCTAATAAGAATACAAACGGTATTAAATTGACAATTAATGACACATTTGGAGGCCAATTTCTCATCATATCCATTGCCGCATCTAAATCACCAGGATCAGAAAATAAATAAAACACAAAATTGGCAATGAATATTCCTGCAACCAAAGTGGTCGTTAGAAGAAACATCCATAATTCGCGTTGTCCTTTATAGGCTTGTTGTATATAATTCATAATTATAAATTAAAATTCCAGTTTTCATTATTATCGTAGTGCAAAGTACCATTTTTTACAATTAATGGCGAATCAAAATTATTAGTAAACAAACTACCTGTGCCTAAGCCTTGAGGCATTGTACTCTTTTTGGTGTACGTATATTGTGCAATGGCATTTAAACCAATGTTACTTTCTAATGCACTCGTAATCCACCAATCTGCATCGTTCTGTTTTGCGAGCATTATCCAATTATTGGTATTATGAAAACCACCTATTAGACTAGGCTTTAAAATAATATATTGTGGTTTTATAGTTTGCAACAACTTTTTTCTTTTTGATACAGAAAAAACGCCAATCAATTCTTCATCTAAAGCAATATCTAGCGGTGTTTGCTCACATAGTGTAGCCATCTCTTCCCATTGTCCATGTTTTATAGGCTGCTCAATGGAATGCAATTGGTATTCTGAAAGCCGTTTCAATTTTTCCAAAGCATCATCTGGCGAAAACGCTCCGTTAGCATCGACACGTAACTCAATATCTGAAGTTGAAAATTCTTTTCGTATAGATTTTAGAATATTTAATTCAGTTTGAAAATCAATAGCGCCAATTTTTAGTTTTATACAATCAAATCCTACTTCTATTCTTTCTTTGATTTGTTCTCGCATAAAACCTTCATTACCCATCCAAACTAAACCATTAATAGGAATACTATCAAAGCCCTCAGTAAATTCAGAAGGAAATAGCTGAAATTCATCTGAACTTTCTAAAGACTTAAAAGCTATTTCTAATCCAAACTGAATGCTTGGAAATTCTATTAATGCTTCTAAAAGCTTTTTTAAGCCTAAGTGAATGTTATTACAAGTCCAATTTAGCTTGGCTTCGTAATCTGGTTTATCATCAATAGATAAGCCTCTTAAAATACCACACTCACCAATTCCTTTTTTACCTTCTTTTTCTAAAATAATAAACCAAGTTTCCTTAGTCTTCATAATACCTCGTGATGTACCACTAGGCCTTTTAAAATTAAGAATATACTTATGATAAGCGGCTTTTATCATCTTAGATTTTGTGATGCATACTAAACTGTAGCTGTCCTTTACCCCAAGTCACTGTCTTTTGGTTCATCCAACCCAACTGAAAGCGTATTTTTGGACATAACACATAGCCAAATCCAAGATAAGTACGATTTCTGTCAAATATTTGCACTTCTCTACCATCACCAATATCTGTACCGCCGTTAATAAAGAGTTCATTATATAGAGCTATATATATTGCTTTTTCTGACAATTCCTTTTTGTTTATAGGTATATTTAAAAATAGATTATACCTATATCGTGTTCTAAAATCCTGATCTTCTACAAAACGTTGCTCATATCTAAAACGATGGGTTAAATAGAAGCTGTTTCCTAGCTTTTGTGGAATTAATGCTTCTTGGTAAATTCTACTTTCTGCAGACGTATCATCACTTTCGCCATATTGACCTGTGGTTACATTTCCATAACCAAGTGTAAATTTAACACCTGCATCTTTAGGTGAAAATGTAATACCAGAACGCAATAATAATTGCTCTTTATCACCTAAACCTTGCCAATCTCTATACTGAAAATCTCCTTGAATTCCCCATTGGCTTTCTTTAAACTGGTGGCTATAAAAATACATATACCAAGCTCCTGTTTGGGATTCGTCAACTTGTGAAAAAGAATCACTAACAATAAAACAAACCAAAAGAATGCATAACCTTATCCTCATATATTAATTTTTAAAAATTAAAAGATAAAAATAAACAACTCGCAATCTTTACACTATTATTTATCTCAAAAAAGCTATTTTTAAAGAAAAATTTAATGCCAGACTTTCCTAATATAATTCTATACGCTATTCCATTTTTTATTTTGGCAATGCTTTTGGAATTGTACGTCACTGCCAAAAAGCATATAAAAACCTATGAAGCAAAGGATGCTTTCTCTTCTATTGCTATGGGTTTGGGAAATGTTATTTTAGGCTTTGCAAGTAAAGCTTTAGTCCTACTGATTTTCTTTTGGATTTATGACAATTTTAGACTGTTTACAATTCCTGTAGAATGGTGGTCTTTTGCTTTGTTATTTTTTGTAGATGACTTATCATACTATTGGTTTCATCGCGTGTCGCATGAGTGTCGTTTGTTTTGGGCTTCTCATGTCGTACATCATTCATCTGAACATTATAATCTAAGTACAGCACTAAGACAAACTTGGTCTGGTGGCTTTTACACCTTTATTTTCTGGTTGTGGTTACCTCTCATCGGTTTTCATCCCGCAATGATATTGCTACAAATGTCCATTAGTTTGCTATATCAATTTTGGATACATACAGAAGCCATAAATAAAATGCCGAAATGGTTTGAGGCTATTTTTAATACACCATCGCATCATCGCGTGCATCATGGAAGCAACCCATTATACCTTGATAGAAATCATGCCGGAATTCTGATTATTTGGGATAAACTCTTTGGTACCTTTCAACCTGAGTTAGAAACCGAAAGAGTAAAATATGGTTTGGTCGCAAACATTAAAACCTTTAATCCTATTAAGATTGCTTTTATAGAATGGATTAATATGTTTAAAGATGCTTTTTATGGGAGAAAATCTTTAAAAAACAGAATACTTTATTTGTTTAAACCACCAGGTTGGAAACACGATGGCACAGGTAAAATTTCTGATGATTTAAGAGAGGAATGGTTAAATTCAGTTCGCAGTGAACAGTCCCAGTAAACAGTCTCACTGTTGAATAGAAATACTTAATAAAAACTTTAATATGACATTTACAAATAAAGTGGTTTGGATTACTGGTGCTTCTAGTGGTATTGGTAAAGCACTAGCCATAGAATTAGCTAAGCAAGATTGTAAACTCATTTTATCTTCTCGTAGGAAAGCTGAATTGGTAGCTGTAAAAAGTAAATGCACGAACCCAGAGCAAGTAAAAGTCTTGACTTTAGACTTAGCAGATTATAAAAACATGAAGCCCATTGTTGAAAGCGCTATCGCTTTATTCGGCAGAGTTGATATTCTAATCAATAATGGTGGTATTAGTCAACGCTCACCAATTATAGAAACATCTATTGAAGTCGATAAAAAATTAATGGAAATAGATTATTTAGGGACTGTTGCGTTATCTAAAGCGCTCTTGTCACATTTTGTATCTAATGCATCTGGACATTATGTTGTGGTATCTAGTCTCATGGGAAAGTTTAGCTCGCATTACAGATCTGCTTATTGCGGTGCAAAACACGCCTTACATGGTTTTTTTGATGCTTTACGTTTAGAGCACGATAAAGACAATGTAAAAGTAACGCTAATATGTCCAGGTTTTGTAAACACCAATGTAGCTCGCAATGCCTTAACTGCAGATGGTAGCAAACAAGACTTCCAAGATGAAATGACCGAAAACGGATTAGACGTTAATGTCTTCGTGAAAAAGATGATAAAAGCTATTCGTAAAGAAAAATTTGAAGCTTACATTGGTAAGTTTGAAAAATTTGGTGTTTTTGTAAAACGGTTATCTCCTAGATTAATCCATAAGTTGGTCATGAGGAGTAAGGTTAAATAGGCATTCATAAGAATTATAGTTGCTTATGACAGTATGTTCTTACCGTTTAAAATCTTATCTAGCAATGCTTTAAGTACGCCTAAAAAAGTACTATAGCCTATAAACCTATACGATAAACGAAAATATTACAATCAGGTGTAATTATTAATCATCTTGTAATACAAATCATGTTTGAAATTATTTCAAGCGTACCTAGTAAAACAATAATTAATAAAAATATGACATAAATCTGCACGCTAAATACTTTATTAATGCTTTCGATTTTTCAGATAAGTCTTTTTTTCAGTTTATGTATTAATAGCACATATTTATTTTGCATGTATTTTTTGTTAATCACACATAGAAAATGACGAACAAGAAACTTATTACATTTTTAACTGTAGTAATTACAGCACTTACAGTTCTATATTTTAATGAGTCTCGAATTAATTCTTCAAATTATTCAGATTATGAACTTTTAGCAGTTGCAGATCATGAAAAACTAACTTCAGGATCATACAAGTTTGAACAATTGCAAGACAACAATACTATTACTACATTTAAAAGAAGTGTTGAGCTTATAAACTCAAATAATTCTCAAACAATTGCATTAATGAATCCAGCCATAAGTGCTATAGCGATTGCCAAATTTCTTAATGGGAATTTGCCAACGACTACGCCTTCAGGTAATAATGGCATTCCAACTTTACTATCACAAACTGGGGCTTTTTCTAATTTAACAACACTGATCCCTAGCCCAGGGCTCATCCCATACGATATGATTGAACCTTTTTGGTCTGATGGAGCTGCAAAAAAAAGATGGATGGCCATACCAAACGATGGCTCTTACGATACTGCTGACGAGCAAATTACATTTTCAAATGATGACGCTTGGGACTTTCCTCAAGGCTCAGTCTTAATTAAACATTTTGAGATAGGCGGACAACGTCTTGAAACACGATTTGAGGTTAAGGGTGACGATGATGTATATTATTATTTAACATATAAGTGGAATAATGCTCAAACTGATGCAACCCTATTAAATGCTGCTGTTGATGAAGACGTAGTTGTAAATGGACAGACACAATCATGGCACTACCCAAGTAGAAACGAGTGTGCGTCTTGTCATTTTCCTCAAAACGGCAGTGTTTTAGGGCCAAAAACAAGACACCTAAATAAAGCAATATTATATCCTAGTTCTGGAATTACGATGAATCAACTCGTTAATTTTAGTGAACTTGGACTTATAACTGAAACGATTACCTCTGGCAATGTTAGTACGTATTCAGCCGTAGCTGCAAAAAACGATTTAAGCGCTTCAATTGAAGACAGAGCAAGATCTTACATAGATGTAAACTGCGCAAGTTGTCACAACCCAACTGTTGATAATATAGCTATGTTTGATGCACGTTATACAACTCCAATAGAGAATCAAAACATTATTTATGGTGATATTGTTTATGATCAAGGTTTAAGCAATCCTAAGGTCATCATTCCTCAAGATGTTTTAAATTCTATGGCACATTTTAGAATGAATTCTACACAAAATGGTGTTGAAATGCCGCCTATAGCAAAAGATGTAGTGGATACAGCAGGTGTTCAATTAATTGAAGATTGGATTAATAGTTTGACTCCAACAACGTCTTCTCCACCAGTAGCCTTATTTACAGCATCTACAGTAAATGGACCTGCGCCTTTGAGTGTTGATTTCGATGCTTCAGCTTCAACAGATGCTGATGGCGATACACTATCATATTTTTGGGATTTTGGAGATGGCACCACTGCATCAGGTATCACGGCTAGTCATGTATTTACGAGTTCGGCTGAGTTCACAGTAACATTAACAGTCAATGATGGTCTACAATCTGACCAAGCAACAACTTTAATAGCAGTAAATAATAGTAATCCAGGAGAAAACACAGTAGCCTTTACAGACAATACGGATCTTTTTCTAGGTCAAGACAATTATAGTGGAGTAACTATGGGAGTCATCGATATGAATGGTGACGGAAAAGATGATATTGTACAGTTTAACAATGCTAGGGAACTTCGTATCCAATATCAAAATGGGATCGGTGAACAGTTTACAAGCTTCAATCATGGTAGTGTAAGTAGTAACAAACAATGGGGAACTGCTATTGCTGACTTTGATCACAATGGCTATAATGATGTGATGTCAGGTGGTTATTATGATAACTTAAAAATTATCAAAAATAATAATGGTAACAACTCATACTCACAGTCTAATATACCCAATTCGAGTTTGTTTTTGCAAGGTGTAAATTTTGCAGATATAAATAATGACGGTTGGGCAGATATTTTTGCATGTCATGATCACGCAGAATCAAAAGCATTTGAAAATAATCAAGATGGCACATTCTCATTTGATGCCAATTTAATAAGCACTGAAACAACTCCTATTAGTGATAATTCAGGAAATTATGCAAGCATGTGGATGGATTATGATAATGATGGTGATCTCGATCTTTATATTTCTAAATGTAGAGGTGGTGTATCTGATCCCAATGATCCAAAGCGTATTAATATGTTATGGCAAAATGATGGTAACAATAATTATACCGAAGTTGCTGCGCAAGCTAATCTTAAAATTGGAGCTCAATCTTGGTTATCTGATTTTGGTGATATTGATAATGATGGTGATTTAGATGCCATCATAATAAACCACTATGAAGATCCTAATTTAATGAGAAATAACGGTGATGGAACCTTTACTGAAATTACTGCTGGTAGTGGTTTATTACCCTTTCTAAGTGCATCTAATATTTATGGTATTCAAGGGTTCTTTAAAGATTTTAATAATGATGGATTTGTCGATTTAATGGTTTCAGGAATTGGTAATCATTTCATTTTCTATAACAACGGAGATGGTACTTTTCAGAATGCACCAAATCCATTTAACTCCAATAAAATTCATTCTTTCTCTGTAGGAGATATAAATCATGATGGGTTCTTAGATATTTATGCGGGTTATGCTACTGGATTTAATAATCCAAGTTCAATAAAAGATAAAGTTTGGTTAAATGATGGAAACACAAACAACTTTCTAAACATTCAATTAAAAGGAACCGATAGCAATATAAACGGTATTGGTGCACGAGTAGAAGTATATGGTACTTGGGGGAAACAAATAAGAGATGTTCGCTCTGGCGAAGGCTATGGTTTGGTAAATACGTTTACACAACATTTCGGAATTGGAGTAAGTACTAAAGTAGAAAAAGTAGTTGTACGTTGGCCATCAGGTAATGTAGATGAGATTTGGAACCCTTCTATAAATGAATTCTTAGTCATTACAGAAAGTGAAGTAAAAACCTATACTTATAATAATGGTTGGTCTCCAAGTGATCCAAATAATGGATCTAATTCTAATGGTGAAATTATAATTGAAGCAGGTGAGGCTGTAATTTCAAAGCATACAATAGCTGATATTATCACAGTAGATCCTGATGCAGCATTAACTGTAAATACAGGTATAACATTAAAAGCTAACGAAACGATTCTAAATTCTACGTCACAGTTATATTCGAGTTTAATTTCTAATGGAACAGTTGAAGGGATTGTTAAATATGAGAGGTATGTTAATGCCAATACTGGTGGTAATGATCTTATTTCTCCACCACTTTCAGGACAAACGTGGACAGATTTTTTATTATCTGGTACAAATGCGACTGATATATTAAATGACGGAAACGATAATCCAAGAACTTATTTATTTGGGCATTTTGACAAAACAACAACAGACTGGTTCGTCAATTACACGGATGAAACAACAACAACTTTAAATAGTGGTATAGGTTATAGAGCAGCTACAGTTGGTGGTACTACATTAACTTTTACAGGGACTACCTTAACAACACCTGTTACTGTAGATATTATAAATTCTGGCTCGGCTTACCCAGATTGGAATTTAATAGGTAATCCATATCCTTCATACATTAGCATTGCAGATTTCTTAAACTATCAAACTGCACCAACTGTAAAAAATATTGACATTTTAGAGGATATATCTGGTATATATGGTTATGATGGCAATGGGTCAAATGGTTGGGATGTTATTACATTAGCTAATGCAGGTGATAGATTGATGGCACCTGGACAAGGGTTCTTTGTTGCTGCAGATGCTGCTCATGTAAATGATTATGATATTACTTTTGATACATCGATGAGGGCTATAGGTTCTGATGATGATTTCATTGCAGGACGTAGCGCAGATATATTAACCTTTTTAAAACTTAACGCTAGTACAGCTAATAATGACTATAGAACTGAATTCTATTTTAACGATAATGCAACTCAAGGTTTAGATCTAGGATATGATGGTAAAATTTTGGGTAATACAGCACCTAGTTTTGCATTCTATTCACATTTAGTAGAAGATAATACAGGACTTCCAATAGCTTTACAGGCATTAAATCCTTCAGATTTAGTAAATACAATAATTCCGTTGGGAGTCAATTCAAATCAAGGAGAGCAAATAACCTTTAGTATTAGTGAAAGTACTTTACCAAGTAATGCTGAGGTGTATTTAGAAGATAATGTTGCCAATACAGTTACATTATTAAACTCGAGTGATTATACGTTTACTCCTAATGTAGAGTTGAATGGCACAGGTCGTTTCTATCTTCGTATATCTTCTTCAGTATTATCAGCAGGAAATAATGAGTTAGATTATATACATATATATACAACGATTAATCCTAAATCCTTAATTATTAAAGGAGAGTTAAGTACTCCTTCAGAGGTCAATCTATATGATATACAAGGGCGATTGGTATTGAATAAGCCTATAAGTCACTTAAATTTAATTAATACCGTTGATATTTCAATGATGGGAAGTGGTGTGTATTTTGCAACGGTCGTAAATGATAATCAAAGTAAAACACAAAAAATCATAATTAATTAGATTATAAGTATAATGAATTCTTCTTATTTTTTTGGGCAAGTACTACTATGTTGTTTTTAGCTTCAAATAGAGCTGAATACAAACATCGGAAATTATTAATAAACTAAAGCTCAACACTCTCACCAATCTCCAACAGCATTAAATCCTTATCCCTATCAAAGAATTTACGTTTGGCTTCTTCGTGGTTAATTTCTATATAACCAAAGGTATCAAAGTGATAGCCTAAAATTTTATCGCATTCTATAAAATCGCTGGCCAAAATAGCATCGTCTATTCCCATTGTAAAATTATCACCAATTGGTAAAATGGCTAAATCTAGTTTAGTTTGTATTGGGATAAGTTTCATGTCCATAGTTAAGGCTGTGTCACCTGCTATGTATATGTTTTTGCGTTCTCCTTCAATGATAAATCCACCTGGTTGGCCTCCATACTTTCCATCAGGAAATGAAGATGTATGTATGGCATTTACGTATTTAAGATTACCAAATTCAAAATCCCAAGAACCACCATGATTCATTGGGTGACCATCTAATCCAAAATCTTGATAATGTGTAATAATTTCATAGTTAGAGACGATCATGGCACCCGTTCGCTTTGCAATGGCTTCCACATCTAAAGTATGATCTTGGTGAGCGTGTGTGACTAAGATGTAATCTGCTTTTAAGCTATTGATATCTATAGCTGAGGCTTTTTCGTTTCCTGTAATAAAAGGATCTACTAAAATATAAATATCCTTAATCTGTATACCTAAACAAGCGTGACCGTAAAATGTGATTTTCATTTTATAATAAATTTAGAGGGTAATAACTTCCATAAATTTAGTATAAAATATACCCAATACCTAAAAGTAAAGAAAATAGAAAAGTAGATAACGCTAAAACTTTTAGTTGGCTATCAAAATCATTTGGCTTCTTGGCGTCTTTTATTTTTTTTAGATGACGTAGTAAAGGAATAAAAGCTACTAAGTATATAAAGTTATAGGGCTCTACATAATATAAAAGAGAGAACACAACTGCAAGGCTCATGGCTCCAATAATAAGAAAGAAGTGATATTTTTTGGCACGTTCAATACCAAGTTTTACAGCAAAGGTGATTTTACCAACTTTAGCATCAGCTTCGAGGTCGCGCATATTATTCAAGTTCAGTACACCAACACTTAACAAGCCTAAAGCAATTGCAGGAAGTATAACCACGTGATCTACAGTAAGCATATACAATAAATAACTACCAATGGTACTAACTAGACCAAAAAATATAAATACAAAGATATCTCCAAGCGCCCGATAACCGTAAGGTGAGTCTCCCATTGTATAATTTAACGCAGCATAAACAGAAAAACCACCAAGCACTAAAAACACTAAAACAAAAAGAAAATTACCAGTTCCAAAAGCAGCCCAAAGTAATGCCAAGGTGAAGCCTATAACAATGAGAATATTTATTCTTATGGCTTCGAACATTTCGTCTGGAGTTATCTCACCACTCTGAACAGCACGTTGAGGACCGACCCGCTCATCATTATCTGCTCCATTTACACTATCTCCATAATCGTTTGCCAAATTAGAAAGTACTTGTAGACTAATTGTAGTTAAGATTGCCAACACCAAAACTATTGGATTAAAATGTCCATTATAATAAGCAAAACATGAGCCCAAAATAATTCCAGAAACTGAAAGTGGTAGCGTTCTGAGGCGCATGGCCGAAAGCCATGGTTTAATTTTATTCATTAAATCTGGTATTAGTTTAAGGAATCCATTTCTTAGGAAAATTCGGTTTTCTTTTCTCTAAAAAGGCATCTCTACCTTCTTTCGCTTCCTCTGTCATATATGCCAATCTCGTAGCTTCACCAGCAAAAACTTGCTGCCCAACCATACCATCATCGGTAAGATTCATAGCAAATTTTAACATTTTAATAGACGTTGGTGATTTTGCTAATATTTCTTGAGCCCATTCATAGGCTGTATCTTCTAATTCAGCATGAGGAATTACAGCATTTACCATTCCCATTTCATAGGCTTCTTGGGCTGAATAGTTTCTTCCCAAGAAAAAGATTTCTCTAGCCCTTTTCTGACCAACCATTTTTGCCAAATATGCAGAACCATAGCCACCATCAAAACTGGTAACATCAGCATCTGTTTGTTTAAAAATAGCGTGCTCTTTACTCGCTAAAGTTAAATCGCATACGACATGCAAACTATGTCCACCACCGACAGCCCAACCAGGCACAACGGCAATAACAGCTTTTGGCATAAAACGAATGAGACGTTGAACTTCTAAAATATTTAATCGATGATAACCATCTTCACCAACATAACCTTGGTGACCTCGCGCTTTTTGGTCTCCACCAGAGCAGAAACTCCAAATACCATCTTTAGAAGAAGGCCCTTCTGCACTTAAGAGCACAACACCAATATTTACGTCTTCATTTGCATCGTAAAATGCATCATAAAGCTCGGATGTTGTTTTTGGGCGAAAGGCGTTTCGTACATCAGGACGGTTAAAGGCAATTCTGGCTACACCATTGCATTTAGAATATGTTATATCTTCATAAGATTTGGCAACTTTCCAATCTATATGGTTCATATTTTTCAATATTTAGAGAACAAAAATAAGGAATTAATAATAATGACTTAAGTGTAGTTTTATATTTGATTTTATTATGCGCGCATAGTATATTTGCACTCGATTTTCAGTACATAAATGATTATTAACCCTAACCCTAATAGCTGAGACTATGCGCTCCTTAATGAAAATTTAAGGAGTGTGTATCTCGAAATTAAGTTATTCTAATTGAGTTTGGCAACTTATTCTAATAAGTCCACATTTTTCACAAAAATCGAACATAACATCTTAAATTTCAGATTATTATGTGACTTTTTTTAATATCATGTGTCTTATAATTGCTTTGTTACTCAAAGCAAGAAAACAATTATACTTAAATCGTAATAAAATGCTTATTGAAAATTCAGATTTGGCATCACAGGTCATAAAAGAGACTAAGTCCGAAATTGGAAGTATCCATTATTTTAATCATATAGCTGTTTTAGAATTTAATGAAGGCGTTCATATTGATTTTAATTCCGTAAAACCAATACTTAACGATGTCCTAGATTATTTCGGAAATTCTAAGCCTTTTGGGATCATAGTCAACAGAATTCACTCTTATTCAGTATCTATACTAGATATAAAGGATGCTAGGCAAGCTTTACCAAATTTATCAGCTTATGGTATTGTTGCTTACAGCCATGCAAGTAGAATGAATGCTAAAATTGAAAGTAGTTTTTGCGAATGGAAGAATATTTGCTTCAATAATTTACACGAAGGTATAGATAATGTCTACCAAAACGTGAAGAAAAAAATAGCCATATCCCTAAACTAATCTTATTGCCTCCATTCTAATTAAATGACCTTTAAATAATGAACAGACAATTTAAATTTTTATTAAGATCCAAATTTTAGTTTTATCCGTATAACTATTTGGATTTCAAATTTATATGTGACCTTTTTATCAATGATGTTTCTAAACATTAGTATTCAACGAATACCAAAATTATTAGCTATTAATTATATAAAACTATGACTATATCAAATTCTAACGTTGCAAATCAGGTTATAAAACAAACTCAATCGGAATCAGCTACACTTCACTTTTTTAATCATATAGCTGTTGTAGAATTTAATGAAGGTGTTCATCTAGATTTAAGTTCTGCAAGACCTGCAATTCATGATTTAATTAAATATTTTGGACAAAAACCTTTTGGACTTGTTGCAAATAGAGTCAACTCCTACTCTATTTCTTTATTAGATGTAAATGAAATAAAACCAGTATTGCCAAATATGGTTGCTTATGGTGTTGTAAGTCACAGTGAAGCTGGGAGAATGAATGCGAAAATTGAAAGTAGTCTATGTACCTCGCAAGAAATTTCTTTTGATAATTTATATGTAGGACTGGATACTGTATATAATAGAGTTAAAGAGACTCTTGCTGCAAGTTTAAACTAGTCTAATCCCTTTATCATCTATAATAATTTGGCGCTCCTTATATAAAGAGCCAATGGCTTTTTTGAAACTCTTCTTACTCATTTGGAGCATATCTTTAATTTCTTGAGGATCAGATTTATCATTTAGTGGTAAAAAACCACTATTATCATGCAATTCGTTTAGAATATGTTCTGCATTTGGTTCTATATTTCTGTAGCCAATTTGGCTTAATGTAATATCTAACTTATTGTCTTTTCTCACTTTTTTAACGATACCTTTGAGTCGATCTCCGACACTGATATCCTTGTAAATATCATCTTTGAATACTAAACCTAAGTGAATCTTATTGACGATGACATTCATACCTAATTCGGAAGGATGAGATACTATTAGATCAACTTCATCAAATTGACCAACAGTTAACTCTTTATTGTCTAAAAAACGATTGGTTTTACTAGATGCGACTAACCGTTCAGTTTCATCATCTAAATAACAATGTACCAAATACCAACCACCAGCTTTCATTTTAAAAGCTTGCTCCTTAAAAGGACAGAACAATTCTTTCACCAAACCCCAATCTAAAAATGCACCAAAATTAGTCACCTGATTACAGCGTAAAAGAGCAAAATCACCATTTTTTATATAGGGCTTATCTGTGGTAGCAACTGGACGTTCTTCATTATCTAAGTAAACGAAAACCTCTAGCTTCTCACCTATCTCAAAAATTTCTGGCACATAACGATTTGGCAGTAAAACTTCGTTATCTTCTGCATCACCTAAAAATAATCCTGGTTCGGTATCTCTTAAAATTTCGAGTGTATTGTATTCGCCTAATTTTATCATATGGCAAAGGTATTGATATTAGTGAGAAACTGAAATGAATTCAATACAAAGAAAAAGCGCTATAATTATTAATTATAACGCTTTCTTTATTTTTTCGAATTCTATCTACTAGTAAACAGAAGCTTTTTTGAAATGTGTACATAATAAATAATAAACTACTGCTCTATACTTATTTCTGTTAGATTGTCCATAAGTATCCATTACTGAAGCAATTGCTTTATCTAAATCAGCACTATCCTTTAATCCTAATTTTTTGATTAAATAGTTGTTCTTTACTGTAGCTAATTCTTTTTCATCTGATCCAGACACAGTTGATGAATCTGCATTGTAAATTGAAGGTCCTAAACCAACAGTAACTTTAGTTAATAAATCCATATCAGGGTTTACTCCACATTTGTCTTTTAAATCTGCTGCGTACTTAGCGATTAAATCATCTCTTTTACTCATGTTGTTATTTGTTTTAAGTTAAATAAATTGTCTCACTAAAGGTAAGTATTTTTTAGACACATCAAAAATGAATGGGTCACTTCTTAGCCGTAATTTTTACTTTACGAATTCGAAATACTCTAAAAGTATTTCGTCGTTTATAGTAGATGGCGTAAAAACCTCTAATAATTTTGGATGTTTAGAAGGATTATGAAATACCTCTAATTCTTTCTGTAATGATACCTCATCAGTTGCTTTTGCATAATCAAAGTCATACATATCGCACAACTGCTTTGCGTTTAATTTGTGTTTTGTTTCAAAAAAACGATCAAAATTATCTGTATTTTTATGACCAGGAAGAATTCTAAAAATGCCACCACCTTCATTATTTATTACAATGATTCTAAAGTTGTTAGGAATGTAATTATTCCAAAGTGCATTACTATCATAGAAAAAGCTTAAGTCACCTGTTACAAACGTTGTTTGTTCTTTTACAGCAACTGATGCTCCGATTGCTGTACTCGTACTACCATCTATGCCACTAGTACCTCTATTGCAAAATACTTTGGTGTCTTTTCTTAATTGAAACAGTTGCGTATATCTAATCGCTGAACTATTTCCGACTTGTAATTGCGTTTGTTTTGGTAAACTTTTCAAAACCGAATTAAACACAGTAAAATCTGAAAATGGAAGTGTTTTTAAATACAGCTCGTGCATCTTACGACGCTTCTGCCTAACCTCTATCCATTTTGATTTATAGCTACTCTTAGTATGGTGTGTAACTTGTGGTAAAAACACACTAAGAAATGTATTAGGATGTAATTTGATGTGCTTATCTAAACAGAAAAAAGTATCATTAGCTCTAGTTAAACTTACATGCCAATGATGTTCTGGCCTATAACTTCTTAAAAATGCTTTTATCTTTTTAGAGACCACTAAACCACCAAAAGTTAATAAAATTTCTGGCTGAAGTGTCATAAACTCTTCTGAATTTAGTGGAGCAATAATTTTATCTATTCCTGGAAGGAAATCTGGATGATGTAAATTTGATGTGGTTTCAGTAAATACTAAAATACTATCATCATCAGCAATTTCTTGTATCCATCTCTCTTCAATAGAATTAGGTTGTAAAACACCAACAAGAATCATTTTGCGTTTTGCACTATGCCAAACATCTAATAAGTTTTTAATTTCAAAATCATCTATGCTTTCAGTTCTATTTTGAATTTTAAAAGGCTTTGGAGTAATTGACAACTCATCAACTGTTTCATATAAAGGCTCATCAAAAGGGCAATTTATATGCACAGGGCCCGATTTTAGGTGAGCGAGTGATAGTGCATCATGTATTTCAGATTCATTGTACGACTGAATATCTTTTTGCAAGCCTAAAAAACGTTCGAGCTTATTCTCAAGATTTTTAAAAATTGGCAGCTCATTTTCATTATCAGTCTTTTCACTTTCCTTTAAATCTAATTTTAAATTAGCACTATAAAGGACATGTTCGCCATATACATTCTTTTGTTTTATGGTTTGTCCATCACCTACATCTACCAAATGTTTTGGCCTATCTGCAGATAAAACAACCAAAGGTATGTTACTGTAATACGCCTCTGCAATTGCAGGATAGTAATTAAGTAATGCACTACCAGATGTACAAACTATGGCAACTGGTGCTTCAATTTGCTGTGCAATTCCCAAGGCGAAAAAAGCAGCACAACGTTCATCAACAATACTATAACAATTAAAAAAATCATCGTGAGTAAAACCGATAGTTAAGGGAGCATTTCTGCTTCCTGGTGAAATAACAATGTGCTTAATATTATGCGTTTTGCATAAGGTAACTACCGTTTGTGACAAGGGGATTTTAGAGTGCTTCATCTACTCGCAAAGATAAGAAATCTCTTTAGTCTTAATCAAGAACGTTGCCGATAGTTTTCGTTTTATTAACAGTTTCTTCCCATTCTTTTTCAGGAATAGAATCTTTAGTAATTCCACCACCAACATAGATTAAAGCTTCATTATCTTTTAGTTGCATACATCGCAAATTCACATAGAAATTAGATTGTGTTCTTACGACAGCATAAACACTATTTTCAACGTTTCTTCTATTTGTATTTCTTGTTTTTGATTGCTTTAAATTGAGTTCTCCCAAAAAACCTGTGTAGTATTCGCGATTATAGTTTTCATTCTGAAGAATAAAATCTTTGGACTTTTGTTTCGGAAATCCACAAACTGCAGGTGTTGGATGTAAGGCTTCAATTATAGATTTTAAGCTTGAGTCTTCTTCAATTACACTTGTAATTCTAGACTTAAGATGCATTAAATTTCCTGCTTTGACCGTTTCAACCTCAGAGATACTATTTTGCTTTGTGTAAGGTGCTATCTGATGCATAATATAATCCGTTACTATTTGCTGCTCTTCAATTTCCTTATCAGTCCAGATAGGTTTAGATGAACTATTATAAGGTTGTGTTCCTGCTAAAGAAATAGTCGTTAACTTTTTACCTTCAACTTTAAACAATAATTCTGGTGTTGCGCCCAGCCATAGACCTACTTTAGGATGATACCAACAATACACCATCGCATTCTTGTATGCATTAAAAAGCCTTTTGAAAATTGATATTGGATTATTTTTTGTCTGCTCTTTTGCATCATAACGCGACAAAACTACCTTTTTGAGTTCACCGTTTTTAATAGCTTCTATCCCTTTTGAAACTAAATTGATATGTGCATCTTTATTCGTTTCTGTGACAGCAAATTTTGTTGTGTTTTCATCACTTTCTAATTTATCGATCTCTAAAACAAAATGTTCACAATGAGCCTCAGGTAAAACAATACTTTGCTGATTAAAATCGAAAGGTGCAAACACAAATCCACTTTCTGTAAACGTATCTGTTTTATGCAAAACATCATCTTTTTGCAACCAACACTTAATAATAGAATTTATTGGTCTACTGTAAACTACAAAAGGTAATTGATTAGAATACTGCGTTTCTAAAGTTTTAAAAAATGAAGCTTCGTTCATTCTCTATTTATTTTTTGGAAGTGAAATCGTTGATAAACGACAAATTGAGATTAAATTATCCGCTTCGTCAGTCACTCTAATATCTAACAGTTGCGTTGTACGGCCTTTGTGTAAAAATGTAGCCTTAGCATAGACGTAACCTTCGGTAATACTTTTAAGGTGGTTCGCTGTAATCTCTAAACCTCTAACAAAATATTTATCAATATCTGTAAAAATGTGAGACGCAAAACTGCCTACACTTTCGGCTAAAGCCGCTGTTGCACCACCATGCAAAACACCATCTGGTTGATGTACTCTAGATGTTACTGGCATTCTAGCCACCAAGAAATCCTCACCATAATCCACCATCTCTATTTCTAAGGTTTCCATTAATGTGTTTTTACTCACAGCATTAACTTTGGATAAGAATTCTTCTTTAGATTGTTGCATAGAAATAGATTATTTTTAGAGTCGATTACAAAAATACTGAAACTACTAACAATAATGAATTCTCACGAAAAAGAAATCACATATAAAACAAGTAACTCCTACTCTACTTTAAACACATTTACTAAACGTACTAAAACGGTTTGGTTTGTTTGCCATGGCATGGGCTATTTGAGTCGTTATTTTCTCAGATATTTCAAAGATTTAAATCCTGAAGAGAACTATATTATCGCACCTCAAGCACCAAGTAAATATTACATTCAACCAAAAATGCATGTTGGTGCTAATTGGCTAACAAGAGATAATACAAAAGCCGGAATGGATAATATTCTCAATTACTTTGATGCGATTTTTGAAACTGAGACTATTCCAAATGATGCTAATCTCATCGTTTTTGGGTATTCGCAAGGTGTTAGTGTAGCTATGCGTTATATGGCAAAGCGTAAATTACAATGTTCGCAATTAGTATTACATTCTGGTGGCATTCCTAAAGAATTAACTGCCGAAGATTTTGAGTATATATCTAAAGACACAAAAGTAAAATTGATTTACGGAACTGAAGATGAGTATTTGGATGAAGCTAGAATAGAACAAGAATCTACAAGAGCCAAGGAATTATTTGGTGAACGCGTAACTATTCTTCCCTTTGAAGGGAAGCATGTGGTTAATGTGAATTACATAAATGCGCTAATAAAATAAAACCGTCATTACTGAATAATGACGGCTCAATTGATATCTTTTAGCTTGTCTGTTGAAGCGTTTTATTCTTTTCCTTAAGAATAGCCAATTGTTTTTCTAAAAACGTAATGGCCTTTTCTGTTTGGTAACTTGTTTTGGATGCAATATCCTTAATTTCTTCTTTTAATTTGTCTTTACCAGACTTAGCCGCTTTAGATACATCGTCTTTTACTTCTGTAAAATCACTAGAGATTTGATCTTTTATATCCTTACCTTCTTTCTTTAAGTGATCTCTTGTAACACTTCCTTTATCTGGTGCTAACAACACACCTGCTGCTGCTCCTATTAATGCACCTATAACTAGCGCTCCTTTAAACTGAATCATATCTTTTTCTTTTTTTAAATTAAACTCATTTTACTTATACGTCGTAAAACTTAGTGTTTTGTTACAAACAAGTTTAGTGCCAAGGATTTATTGAAGAAATTGAATATTCCGCTTAACATCTAGATATGGTCAGTTCGTATTGACTATATCGTTTGTTACTGAAACAAGTTCAGCACAAGTAAGCGAAGTTAGTTTTTTATAATTGAGAAATCAATACGTAGAACTACGTATTTTTAAACTTAGCAAGATTGGAAAAGTAAATCTCAAATGATACCTTTAGTTTTGTCTTCATAGAAACGATATACATGGCAGAACAACAAACATCTAAAGACTATTATCAGCAAAACTTAAATCGTATTGTAGATTTTATTCATAATAATTTAGATAGTAAAATTGATATTGCTTTGTTGGCTGAGTTGTCTCATTTTTCGCCTTATCATTTTCATCGTATCACAAGAGCCTTGCTAGGTGAACCAATCGGTGCATATATTACAAGAGCGCGTTTAGAAACAGCGGCTAAACTCTTACGTTATTCTGAAAATTCGATAGAACAAATTGCCTATAAAGTAGGTTTTGAGACTCCTTCTTCCCTTTCTAAAGCGTTTAAAAATTATTTTGGGATTTCGCCTAGTGCGCATCGTAACAAAAAAGAATTCATTATTAAAAAACAGAACATCATGAAAACAGAACTCAACATTAAAAAACCAAAAATCGTAGAACTAGAAGATCAAAAATGTTTGTACTATAGTATGCAAGGCGCTTATGAAAATTTAGACTATGGAACTGCTTGGGAAAAACTTTGGGGAGAAGTCAAAGCGCAACAGTTATTTACCAAAGGGATTCGACATATTGGTTTACCTCATGATGATCCTAAGGTTACAGAAGCCGATAAAATACGTTATGATGCGTGCTTAATTATTCATAAAGATGCCAAACCTAATGGTGATGTTGGTGTAAAAGAACTTAAAGGCGGAAAGTTTGCTTCGTTCTTATACCAAGGTAGTTATAAACATATTGCAGAAGTATATGACTATATGTTTAACGAGTGGTTAATCGATACTGATTATGAACTCAGAGATGCGCCTTGTAGAGAAAAGTACATCAGCGATGCAAGACGTGTCGAAGAGTCTAAACTTAAAACCGAATTTTATATTCCTATTAAGTAATATTCATAAAAAACCCTTGAAGTTATATTTCAAGGGTTTTTATTATATAATGATAAAACTACATTTTTTTACCTGTCATTTCTCTTCCACCTTGTAATAGCGTAACACTTTCAACATCTCCAGCTTCATTCTTATTAAAAGTTAGCTTAGCATCTACTTCCTTTAAATAGAATGTATTTTCAGATTGCGGAAAGATATCTAACATCGGTTGACCAGTAGCTTTCGCACTAAGTTGACTACCGTTTTTAGTGATTTCTATTATAAATTCTGGCATCAATTGATATTTACCAATATAGCTTTGTAATATAGCGTCAGGAACTACAACCTCTTTTTCAAATTCAGAGACATCAACGCCCAATTTCTTTAAATAATCAATCCCATTTTGATTATTTGGGTTCAGTTCTACCGACTTTTTATAATTTACAATAGCCTGCTCATTATGGCCTTGAGTCATCAAAGCTTCAGCATAACTATCGTAAACATTAGAAGATTTTGGAAACGCTTCAACATTTAGTTTAAAAACGGCTGCTGCTTCATTTATTTTTTCAGATTGCAATAATTGATAGCCAATAGCATTCATCTCATTTTCATTTAAATTGTAATCGCTAGATGATTTTATAGTGCTATAATTTACCAAAGCAGCTTTTAATCCGTTAGCTAATATATCCTCATACAAGGTATTAGCTACAGATTTTTTAGGAAAATCATAAGGTTTGTTATACAAAATGCCACGAATAGCTTTAGCCATATCGTTAAGAGGTGCTCCACCTGTATTATTTAATAATACAATTAATGATTTATCCGATGGAGCTCTAGTAATTAGAGTATTAAAGCCATTAATACCACCTCCATGACTAATGGTTGCTATACTTTCTTCTGTGTTGCCTATAGGTGCGCTAGCTATTCCCCAACCATAACCATAATGTCCATTCCATGCCTCTACATGCTCGCCAAAAAATAAATCCATAGACGCTTTTGAAAGTAGCTTGTTGGTATAAAGTGCCTGATCCCATAAGTATAAGTCTTCTACCGTAGAATATAAAGATCCGGCTGCATAGGGAAGTGACATATCTAGATATCTCGAATTAATAAGTTGACCTCCACTTTTTTCATAACCTGTAGCCCTGTTTTTTAAGATAGTGGCATGATGATCAAATCCAGAATCCTTCATGTTAAGTGGAGTAAAGATCTTTTCTTGCAACATTTGCTCATAGCTTTTACCTGAAATTTTTTCAATTAAAGCACCAAGTAGAAAATATGCAGAATTACTATAGCTAAATTTTTCGCCTGGTTTAAAATCTAAATCCATTTCAGAAAATGTTTTTATAAATTCAGTTGGTGTGGAAGGGTCTCTACTATCATTTTGAAAAAAACCTGGAAATGATGTGTAATTAGGAATCCCAGACGTGTGCGTTAATAAATGATGTGTTGTAATTATATCACCGCTAGCTTTAGGATAATCTGGAAGATATTTAGTTATTGGTGCTTGTAAATCTATCTTACCTTCTTCAGATAATTGAAGAATTAGCATGCCAGTAAATTGTTTTGTAATAGAACCTAATCTATGTTTTGTATTTGGTGCGTTAGGAATATCCCATTCCATATTAGCAAAGCCAAAGCCTTTTTTATAAATAACTTTTCCGTTTTCGGCTACCAAAACAGAACCATTAAAGGTTTTATACTCCGTATAGGTATCAATAAGTTTAGTGATTTGTTCTGTTTTACTCTGTGCAAAAGTGAGATTTACAAAAAGAAATAATGCTAATAGAATTATAACATTTGGTTTAAAAAAATGATGACTTGTTTGTGGTTTCATAATATAGTTTTTTGATTGATTTATTGTATGACGACTCATACTTGCGATAAGTTACAATTAAAATAACCAATTTTTTAAAACTTTTTTAATATTCTAAAACGTTAGAAATTTTTTAACCAATCCGCTTTCTTTTTTAATAAAAAATCTTTTTCTAAATTATTGGTAACTGTCTGCAAAGCCTTATCAATAGATTTAATTGCGTTTTTTTTATCATTAGTGTCCATAGAATAATCTGCTTTAGCTGCGTAATATAAATAAGCACGTTGTTCTAAATCTTCTGGTCGTAATTGTTTAAAATATGTATCTGCTTTACTGTAATCTTTATTCTGAATGCAAATTACAGCCATTGTAAGTAAATGTGATGGCATGGGCTGTAATTGATGTAAAGCCTCGTACCATTTTAAAATTTTACTCCAATTGGTGTCCTCAAAAGTACGTGCCTTTAAATGTTCGGCAGCAATGGCTGCTTCGTAATGATAACATGAAAAATCATCTGTTTCAACTGCTTTATGCATCATGGTATTCCCAAGTTGTATTAACGGAAAATGCCATAAAGCTCTATCTTGTTGTTTTAGATCCAATACTTCATTATCTACACTAGTTTTGGCTTCTAATCTTGCAGAATGAAAACACATTAAAGCAAATAAAGCATAGCACTCTGGTAATCGTGTTTGTTTATGTTTTAGTAATAACTTGCATAATCGCATAGCTTCACTACAAAGGTCTTCTCTAATTAATTGCGTTTTACTATTAGAATGAAATCCTTCATTAAAAATAAGATATAAGACTTCCATAACGCTTTCTAAACGCATAGGTAAATCCTTTCCCTGAGGAATATGAAATTGAATATCAGATTTATGAATAGCTTTACGAGCTCGCATGAGGCGTTTTTTAATGGTCTCGTCTTTGGTAAGTAATGCCGAAGCGATTTCTTTAGTACTAAAACCAGAGACGGTTTTTAAAGCAAATGAAATACGATCTCTTGGATCTAATTTGGGATGACAAGCTGTGAAAATCATTCTAAGCTGAGCATCCTCTATTTCTGAATCTAAGAATAACTCATTGATAGCAATAGCATCAGTACCTTGAGTTATATCTGGAAGGTTGTTTTTCTGAGATTTTAATGTTCTAAAAATATCTAAAACTCTATTCTTAGCCGCTTTTGTCAACCAAGCTTCAGGATGCTTTGGTTGTTCTTTTCTCCAAGATAGGCTGGCTTTTATAAAAGTATCTTGCACTGCATCTTCAATGATATCTAGATGTTGTAGTCCAAAAATACGCGTTAAAACAGAGACCATCTTTCCGCTATGGTGACGAAACAGATGGTCTACTAGTTTATTCTCCATTATTTATCAAATACCATAATTTCCCGAATCTCTACAGTATTTCCTAAATCATAATCAGGAAAATCTTGAGCAATTTCTTCTACAGCATCAAAGTCTTTGGCTTCTATTAGATAATAGCCACCTACAATTTCTTTAACCTCAGCAGAGGTTAAATCTGTAACCGTTCTGTTTTTACCAACAATACGTCTTATTTGTGGAGTTAATGCTTCACCACCTCTAAGAATCCCAGCTTGTTCCATCTTGCCTCCCCAAGCAAACCATTTTTCCATTCTGCTTTGCATATCCTCAGGAGATAATCCAAGATCTGTGTACTCTTTTCCGACGAAAATCATCATAAAATTTTTCATAATTTCTAAAAATTTAATAGTTTATATCCTTAAGACGTATATCAAAAGATTAAAGGGGACAATTTTTGAAAAAATTCTGTATGAAGTTAAAAACTTTTTAAAAATAAATTTAAATTTTAGCCACTTAATCGTAAAAATACCAATCCAAACGATTATTATATAGCACTATACTCTAAATGAGATACATTGTGCTTACAACCAAAAAATCACCTCTTGAAAACTGTATTTTTAATTTTAGCTCTATGCTTTATAAGTAACTGTAATGCACAATTTATTTCTGAAGATGACGGATTACATTTTGGAGTTGGTGCCGTAATTTCGGCCTCAACCTATGCGTTAGTATATTCTAAAACGAAAAATAAAAAGAAAGCCTTCTGGTATAGTTTAGGTCTTTCAACCTTGGCAGGTCTTTCAAAAGAATTATATGACAACAATATCGCATCGGGTAGATTTGATACCGGAGAACTGGTTGCCACATTTGCAGGTGGTCTTACTACGAGTTATACCTTTAACATATTTACTGGCAAGAATAGAAAGAAAAAGAAATTTGCTTATACTAATTAGTTAAGCCTTTTATAATTTCCTTTACAGGAAGAATGGCTTTTGTATGCTCAATACTTGGGCCAGCAACCCAAACGGTTTTATAAGTTGCTTTTTTCGCGGCATTCTCTGTAGCTTTCATTCCGATTGAAAAACGTACCATTTTCACCCACTTTTTAAGTTTACGATTCTTATTTAGTAAGTTTTCAATCCAAGTAGACTTTGTTCCTATTTTCTGAACATATGGTGTATTAATAACTGTACAAGGTGTGCCAGAAATACGCTCGGTCATAATAATATCTTCAGCACCATAATCTACACAAGCTTGCTTGTACTCATCGGTAACTCCTGCTTCTACTGAAGCAATAAAAGGACTACCAACTGAAACTCCTGCAGCACCATAACTTAGCATTCTATCGATATCTGCTTTGCATCCTACTCCACCAGCAGAAATTACAGGAATACTCAATTCTTTATGTAATAAACTAGTTAGTTGTTCTGGAGACAAGTTTCCTCTATGACCTCCAGCTTCATTATTCACGGCAATTGCTGCATCTGCTCCAAGCTGTTCTACCTTTTTTGCAAATCTTAAATCCGTTACATCACAAAAAACTTTAATGCCAACAGCATGGGCTTGTCTAATAGTTTCTTCAGGACTTCCTAATGAGGTGATAATAAAGTCACAGCCTTCTTCGCAAATAACTTCTAATTGGCCTTTATACTTAACGTTAGATTTATTTACAATTAAATTGAATCCAAATGAACCACCTTCAACTTTGTTTGCCTTTAGTTCTTTGAGAGCAGCCCTTAACTCATCTAATGTTCTATAATTTAATGCAGGTATACAACCCGCTATTCCAGCCTTCATTGCTTCTGTAACCATAGCTACATTAGATACCAAGAACATCGGAGCTTTAATTATTGGATACTTAATATTTAGAAGTTCGGTGAGTTGTGTTTGCATAAGTCTTGAATGATTAGAATACAAATATAATATATTTTATTATGCGTGCATAACATATAAGTTTATTATCTATTCTCAGAAATATGAGGGCATCTGATATATATCATTGTAAGGCTGCAACTTAAAATCTAATTTTAAATTATTAATCTTAAAAAACACTTATCATGAAAAAATCAATTTTAGTTATACTGCTACTCGCTATGAGTAGCCTAGTATTCTCGCAAGTTATTGAATTAAAGGAAGTTGAAATTACAGCAGTTAATTACAAGTATCTCAGTGCAGTTGATTCTGACGAAACCCCTATTTCGGTAAAAGAACTTGAGAAAAAAGTAGCTATGTACGATATAAAAAGTTCAGAGTTCTATAATGACGAATACAGTACCTACAATATTTCTTTCTATATACCAGATGGTAAGATACTAGCGGCTTATGACAAAAACGGCAAATTAATTAGAACGATTGAGAAATTTAAAAACGTAAAATTACCTAAAGCAGTTTCAAGTGCAATTGCTGAACGTTTTCCAAATTGGTCAATGGTTAGCGATGTTTACCAAGTTGTCTTTCATAAAAGCAATGATACAGCAAAAAAACAGTATAAGGTAAGACTCGAAAATGGAGACAAAAAAATGAAAGTAAAACTTGATGAAAAAGGTAATTTCCAATAAGTTGGTGACTTATTAGTTTTATTAAAAGAGTCTAACAGTAATGTTAGACTCTTTTTATTCTAAAAATCTATAATAACCACATTTTAAATAAGCACCTTCAGGAAAGCTAATAGGATGATCGCTATCGTGTTTTGTTTTTAGTAAGGTTTCAAAAAGTCGAGATTGCGCATTAAGCACTCTATTGTTTAAATCGAAAAACGATTGTGCTAAAACTCTAGATGAACAGGATGCTAAAACTAAAAGTCCGTTTTTAGCAGTAAGCTTCTCACCTAGTTCTGCTAATTGTGCATATTTCTTTTTTGCGAGATCAATTTCAGATTGTTGTTTAGCAAAACTTGGTGGATCTATAACAACCACATCAAAGGTTTTACCCTTTTCTATTAAGATCTTCATTTCTTTAAATGCATCACCAGAAATTGTTTTGTGTACTCCTGAATAGTCATTTAGTTTTCCATTTTCACTAGCCATATCCAAAGCCTGTTTACTTATATCTAAACTTGTGACTTCTGTTGCTCCATTAGCTAAGGCATGCACTGAAAATCCTCCTGCATATGAAAATACATCTAATACTGACTTTCCACTACTAAATTCTCCTACACGTCTTCTATTATCTCTATGATCTAAAAAATAGCCTGTTTTATGACCTTTTATAACATTAGCTGAGAAGTTTACACCATGTTCTACAAACTCAACTACTTCATTTTCTAAAACTCCATAAATAACTTCACCATCTTTTAGATTATGATTATCACTATTCTGTAATCCTCTACTTAGACGCATCACAACTGTTTCTGCTTTAGAAATTTGCTGCAAGCTTTTTAAAATAGATTCTAAATAAGGAAACCATATTTCTGAATACAGTTTTACTACTAAAACTTTGTTATATACATCAGCGATTAAACCTGGAAAACCATCATTTTCACCAAATAGTAAACGATAACTATTTGTGTTAGTTTTTAATAGTTCTGAACGTTTATCAAAAGCCAATTCTATTTTACGATGAAAGAAATCTGAATTAATCTCAGCTTTAGTTTCAGCATTATGTATGATTTTTATTCGGATTGGAGAGTTTGCATCGTATAAGCCTAAACCAACAACTTTGTTCTTGTTCTTGCTGAAAATTATAGATAAATCGCCTGTTTTAGCATCATCATTAATCTTTACGATACTATTTGAGAATACCCAAGGATGACCTTTCACAACGAATTGTTCTCCTTTCGCATTGAGCTTAACTGCTAAGCGTTTTGGATTGTCGTTGGATTTTATTTTATCTAAAAAAGACATTATTATTTATTAGGTTTCGAAAGTACAAAAGTTAAGCGTAGTGTCATTCCTGCTTTTGTGAGAATGACAAAATAATTATTAGAATTCCATAAAAAAACGCAACCAAATTAATGATTGCGTTTTAATACTACAATTTTCCTTTTTCGATTATGCCAGAGCATCCTGCTTTTTCACTGCTAAAGCATAAATAACTAAGCCAAAACCAATTTTGTTTATTGCATCAGCAATATTGTAAGCTACGTCTACGCTACCAGAACCTAAAATACTTGTATACCAACCTTCAGTACCTAACATGTAACCTAATGGATAGATTGCCCATCCCACTAGTACAAACCAGCACAAAATTTTGTGTGCTTTTAGTATCTCACCACCAGCCGCAACAGCCAATTTTTTAGCACTGCCTAACCAAATTTCATAAACTATCACGAAATAAGCTAGCCCTGAAATTCCGCCCCAAAGTGCTGCTTGTTCTGGAAAAACAGCTTCTCCAAAATATCCTGTTACTAACATAACAACAGATAATCCAATTAGCTTCCACATTAATGAAGGTTTTGCACCAGCTACTTTAAGAATAAGATAAAATTCAACACACATTAATGGCACAGTTAAAATCCAATCTACATACCTAAAAAATGTAGGTGATTCCATGTTTGCTGCCCAATAATCTCTCATATAGAAATAATGTACTGCTGCGATAAACGTAATTAGTCCTGATACTAAGACTGAAGTTCTCCATTTTTTATCAAATTGATTTAATGATAAAAAGAAAAATGCTGATGCAGCCATCATAGCCATACAACCAACAAAAAACGTAAAACCAACATAATCTGTTGGGTCCATTTTAGACGTAATGTCTGATAAAAATAAAATAGTTTTCATAATTATATATTTAGTTAATTAGTTTTGTTTAAACAAAATTACAATTAGTTAAACAAAATAATTTTACTTTTAACAATATTTTTAGTTTTTTATTAATAATCTTACAATTATTTATGAAAAATATTTATAATATATTAATTCCCTTAAGTTTTGTAGGTCTATGGGTTACTTCTATGGTTTCAAAAGAAATAGAAGTAATTTTAGGATTCATTTTAATATTTACGTTCGGGATATTACATGGGGCCAATGATATATTACTTATAGATACTATATCAAATAATAAGAAGACTTATCCCTTTATACGCGTCCTAATTACATATTTATTAACTGTTTTTATAGCAGTAGTTATATTTTATTTTTTTCCACTACTAGCACTTATCTTATTTATTGTTTTTAGTGCTTTTCATTTTGGACAGCAACACTGGGAGCATAAAGAATTAGAGACTTCAGTGATGATCAAAAACATCTACTATTTTCTCTATGGAATGGTAGTGCTTAATATTTTATTTATATTCAATGCTACAGAAGTTATAGAAGTTGTGACATCTATCACCAACTTCGAATTAGAAAAAATAACCATTAAAATTTCTTTAATTGTCTCTGGAAGTCTATTGTTTCTATTAGCATTATTTATTGCCAATACATCTAAATTTTTTAAATCTTATATTTTAATTGAATTATTTTATTTAATAATTTTTAGCATCATTTTTAAAGTCTCTAGTCTTATTTGGGGATTTACTATATATTTTATTTTGTGGCACAGTATTCCTTCTCTTTACGAGCAGGTATTATTCATTTATGGCAATTTTAATAAAAAAAATCTACTAAGATATTGCAAGACTGCCTTCCCGTATTGGATAATATCAATAATAGGTATTTTGATTGTATATAGTATTTTCAGAGATGATAAATTGTTTTACGCCATATTCTTTTCTTTTATTGCTGCTGTGACCTTTCCACATACTCTAGTAATAAACAAACTGTTTTCAAACAAAAAAACGCAATCAAATTAATGATTGCGTTTTTATCTATTTAGATTCTGAAACAAGTTCAGAATTACAAATCAAGGTTATTTCACTTCTTCGAAATCTACATCTTCCACATTATCGCCTTCAGCTTCTGGTTGCTCCGCTCCTGCTTCAGGACCTGCAGCACCGCCTTGCGCTTCTGCTTGTGCTTTGTACATTTCTTCACTAGCTACTTTCCATGCTTCGTTGATTTTCTCTAAAGCTGGATCTATAACTGCGATGTCTTTTGTTTCATAAGCTTTCTTCAACTCTTCAAGTGCATCTTCAATTGGCTTCTTCTTATCATCAGATAATTTATCACCAAATTCTTTCAATTGACTCTCTGTTTGGAAAATCATAGCATCAGCACTATTCAATTTATCAGCAGTTTCTTTTGCCTTCGCATCTGCTTCAGCATTTGCTTCAGCTTCTTGCTTCATCTTTTGGATTTCTTCTTCTGTTAATCCAGATGATGCTTCGATTCTGATATCTTGTTTTTTACCTGTTGCTTTATCTTCAGCAGATACTTTTATGATACCATTGGCATCAATATCAAATGTTACTTCAATCTGAGGTGTGCCTCGTCTTGCTGGTGGAATGCCATCTAAATGGAAACGACCAATCGTTTTGTTATCTGCTGCCATAGGACGCTCACCTTGTAATACGTGAATCTCTACTGATGGCTGATTATCTGCTGCTGTTGAGAATACTTGCGATTTCTTAGTCGGAATCGTTGTATTGGCTTCAATCAACTTTGTCATAACATTACCCATAGTTTCAATACCAAGAGATAATGGAGTTACGTCTAATAAAAGAACGTCTTTTACATCACCTGTTAATACACCACCCTGGATACCAGCACCTAGAGATACAACTTCATCAGGATTTACACCTTTACTTGGTGCTTTACCGAAAAATTTCTCTACAGCTTCTTGTACTGCAGGAATACGTGTAGAACCACCTACTAAAATCACTTCATCTATATCTGACTTTGATAAGCCTGCTGCTTTTAATGCTGTTTCACATGGTTCTATTGTACGCTTGATTAAATCGTCAATCAACTGCTCAAATTTAGAACGTGTTAATGTACGTACCAAGTGCTTCGGTCCACTAGCTGTAGCTGTAACGTATGGTAAATTAATCTCTGTTTGTGCAGAAGATGATAATTCTATCTTCGCTTTTTCAGAGGCTTCTTTAAGACGTTGAAGAGCCATTGGATCTTTACGCAAGTCCATATCTTCGTCAGCCATAAATTCTTCAGCCAACCAATTAATGATTCTTTCATCTACATCGTCACCACCTAAGTGTGTATCACCGTCTGTAGATAACACTTCAAATACTCCATCACCTAATTCAAGGATAGACACATCATGTGTACCTCCACCAAAATCGAATACAACGATTTTTTGATCAGTACCTTTTTTATCCATTCCGTAAGCTAATGCTGCTGCAGTAGGCTCGTTGATAATACGTTCTACTTTTAAACCTGCAATTTCACCGGCTTCTTTAGTAGCCTGACGTTGTGCATCATTAAAATAAGCTGGCACAGTAATTACCGCTCTGCTGACGTCTGATCCTAAATAATCTTCAGCAGTTTTCTTCATTTTCTGAAGAATCATAGCTGATAATTCTTGAGGTGTATATAAACGACCATCTATATCTACTCTAGGAGTATCATTGTCGCCTTTTACCACTTTATATGGTACACGTTCTGCTTCTTTTTTAGACTCAGAATACTTGTTACCCATAAAACGTTTAATAGAATAAACTGTTTTAATAGGGTTTGTTACTGCTTGTCTTTTTGCTGGATCACCAACTTTAATCTCACCACCTTCTACGAAAGCGATAACCGAAGGTGTTGTTCTCTTACCTTCAGCGTTTGGGATTACAACTGGCTCATTACCTTCCATTACAGAAACACAAGAGTTGGTTGTACCTAAATCAATTCCAATAATCTTACTCATAATATTTTTATGTTGTTAATAGTTTTTCGCTTTCACGAAAAAGTGTGTTATTATTTTTTAAACTCATCATCTATAAGTCAATGATTATGCCATGACAAAAAATGTGACATGATGTCAGATTCAGTTTTATTCAAATTATTTAATTCTTAACCTACTTTGGTATAGGCTTTGATATACTACTAGAAAACCTAAATATTATGAAACGTATATTATCCTTTATTACACTATTTACTTTATTATTAACAGCATGTGAAGGCCCACAAGGTCCTCCTGGATTTGATGGATTTAACGGACTAGATGGACAAGATGGTGGTATTATTGCATCGTCAGCTTTTGAAATAGCTCTAGATTTTACTGCCGAAGACAATTATGAGTTTATTGAAGCTTATGGTTTTGAAGTTCTTCCTTCTGATGTCACATTAGTATATATATCATGGGAAGTTGATGGTGGTCAAGATATATGGAGACTTTTACCACAAACTGAATATTTCGATGATGGAACCTTAGTTTATAATTTTGATTTTACACAAACAGATGTTCGTTTTTTCTTAGACGGAACAACAGACTTTTCGACTTTAGACCCTTCCTATACAGACAATCAAGTTTTTAGAGTAGTTGTTATACCTGCTGACAATGTCGGTCGAATTGATTTTACTAACTTGGATGCAGTAATGTCTATGTACGGAATTTCAGAATTTCAGAAAAGATAAGTTCACAATTTTATTAAAAAATCAAAACAGTTTTGGAATTGAAACCAGGGCTGTTTTTTTATGCGTTCATTTCAAACAAACTGTATATTTGTATACAACAAAATCAACCTAATTAGATGGAATGTATTTCTGTTTTTGATATGCTTAAAATTGGTGTTGGCCCTTCGAGTTCTCATACTCTTGGACCTTGGCGAGCAGCAGAACGATGGATAAAAGAATTAAAAGAAAAGAATCGTTTTGGTAAGGTTGAAAAAATCATAGTAGATTTATACGGTTCATTGTCTTTAACAGGAAAAGGTCACGCCACAGATTACGCAGTTTTATTAGGCTTAACTGGTGCAGACCCAGAACGTATTCCAGTTGAAGATATTGATACAATTATTGCTGAAATAAAAAATACCAATACAATACATTTTAATAATGAAAGAGAACTTCCTTTTGATATTAAGCAGCAAATCTTCTTTAATAGAAAGTTTTTACCATTTCATGCCAATGCGTTAGTATTTTCTGCATTGATAAATGGACGACATTATAAATCAACCTACTACTCTATTGGCGGCGGATTTGTGGTACAGGAGGAACGAAAAATTTCTAAAGCCAACAAAATAATTTTTTATTGCACATTTCCCTATCCTATTTCTTATGGTGATGAATTATTAAAATTCTGTCATCAATTAAGTTTACCGATTTCTGGAGTGGTCTTAGAAAATGAAAAATCCATACGAGATTCAGAATCTATTGATTTTGAATTGAAACGTATTTGGAATACAATGTTAGAATGTATGTATGTTGGTTGCCATACCGAAGGCAATTTACCTGGTGGATTGAACGTAAGACGACGTTCTTATGACATTCACAAAAATCTTATCGGAGACTTCAAATACAATAATCCTCAAGAATGGCTTGTAACAATTCGTAAAACCGAAGTTAAATTTCGTCAAATTTTAAAATGGGTAAGCTGTTTTGCTTTAGCCGTTAATGAAGTGAATGCATCATTAGGACGCGTTGTAACAGCTCCAACAAATGGAAGTGCTGGTGTTATTCCTGCGGTATTAATGTATTATATGGTTATTGAAAATCATGATGCAGACTTTGAACATATCAAAAAATTCTTGCTAGTTGCAGGTGAAATTGGCAGTATCTTTAAAAAAGGTGCTACAATTAGTGCTGCAATGGGAGGCTGCCAAGCAGAAATCGGAGTCTCTTCTGCAATGGCTGCTGGCGCGTTAACAGAACTTTTAGGTGGCACTCCAGAACAAGTCTTAGTAGCTGCAGAAATTGCAATGGAACATCATTTAGGTTTAACCTGTGATCCTATAGGAGGATTGGTGCAAATACCTTGTATAGAACGCAACTCTATGGGAGCTATAAAAGCCATTAGTGCTGCGGAATTAGCATTAGATACAGATCCAAAAAACGTTAAGGTTCCACTAGACAAAGTTGTTGCTACCATGTGGGAAACCGCTAAGGATATGAACACAAAATATAAAGAAACATCTGAGGGTGGTTTAGCAGTCGGAGTACATTTGACGGATTGCTAATTTAGATTGTTAGACCTCTAGATTTGTTAGATTATTAGACATGTTAGATTTTGGGAATATACTTTTCTAAAAAAGTCTGAAAATCTAATTATCTATTCTTGACACCCTTGTCGTCTTCTGGTATCAACTAAATAAATAATCTTCCAGTTATCATCTTCTTTTATCAACTGAAAAGAATTAACGCCACAATGGCTAAAATTTCCATTGTACCAAAACTCGTAAGGAGTCCAAGCATTTGCCATATTACCATCAACTTGGATATTAAATTCTAATAACCTTTCTTCAAAAGTCCTGTCCTTAGGAATGCTAGCAATATTTTTTACAAATTGGTAAAAATCATCCTCTTTTAAAACGGTTTTACCCTCCTTATTTACTGAGATAGATTGCATTTTTATATTGCCTTTAGCCATAGCTTTTAGAGCAGTAGTATCTTGCTTATGAAAAGCGTCAAAGAATTCTATGATTGTAGCCTTTACATTTTCGGTTTCAGGATTTTGAGCATTACTTATAGATACTAATATTAAAGTACAGATTAGTGGTAGTCGTTTCATAGAATTGTAGTTTTAAACAAATTAGTTATTTGTCAGTATTTGTGGATTAAATTAAAGAAAAGTTTAACAAATCTCATTATTTTTACAAACAACTAATTTTTACAACATGTCAGTAGCTAAAAAAGAATATAAAAGAATCACTGTGAAATCGTTAGTAGATATGAAATCTAGAGGCGAAAAAATATCTATGCTCACGGCATATGATTATACAATGGCTAAAATTGTAGATGGATCAGGTATTGATGTGATTTTAGTTGGTGATTCCGCTAGTAATGTTATGGCAGGCCATGAAACAACGTTACCTATTACATTAGATCAAATGATATATCATGCGTCTTCTGTAGTAAGAGCGATAGATCGTTGTTTGGTTGTAGTAGATTTACCTTTTGGAAGCTACCAAAGTGATCCTAAAGAAGCCCTACGCTCTGCTATAAGAATAATGAAAGAATCTGGAGGCCATGCCGTAAAAATGGAAGGTGGTAAAGAAGTGAAAGAATCTATAAAACGTATCTTGAATGCAGGTATTCCAGTAATGGGACACTTAGGTCTAACTCCACAATCTATATACAAATTTGGTACTTATACAGTTAGAGCAAAAGAAGAACAAGAAGCTGAACAACTTAAAGAAGATGCTTTAATGCTCGAAAAAGCTGGTTGTTTTGGTATCGTTTTAGAAAAAATACCAGCAAAGTTAGCAGAAGAAGTAGCCAAAAGTGTTAGTATTCCTGTTATTGGTATTGGAGCTGGTAATGGTGTTGATGGACAAGTTCTTGTTTTACACGATATGCTTGGTATGACACACGAATTTAATCCTCGGTTTTTAAGACGCTATATGCATCTATATGAAGGAATGACAAAGGCCATTTCTCAGTATGGTGACGATGTGAAAAGCGGTGATTTCCCTAATGAAAAAGAGCAATATTAGTTTAGATCATTAGACTTATTAGATCATTAGACTTTTAGATTGTTAGATTTCTAGACATTGTTTTAGATTTGCAAATATGGCTCATAAATTCAAAGAACTACAAATATGGAAAAGAAGTAGATTATTCTGTTCTCAAATTTATGATATAACATCGAAGTTTCCAGAGTCAGAAAAATTTGGACTTACAAATCAACTAAGAAGAGCTTCTGTTTCAATTCCTTCAAATATAGCCGAAGGTTCCTCTAGAAACTCTAATAAAGATTTTGCTCGATTTTTACAGATAGCAATTGGTTCTGCCTATGAGATAGAAACTCAGTTAATAATCTCTACTGATTTAAAATTCATAATGGATGAAGAGCTTAAATCTAGTCTTTCAGAATTAGAAGAAATTATTAAAATGATTTCGAAGTTTAAATCAACTTTAATCTAAACAGTCTAACTATCTAACCATCTAACCATCTAAAAGTGTCTAAAACTCTATCTCACAAATCGAATCTTCAAGTCCTTTATGAGGACAATCACATCATTATTGTAAACAAACGTGCAGGTGATATCATACAAGGTGATAAAACTGGGGATAAACCTTTGAGTGAGGTTGTAAAGGAATATATAGCTGAGAAATATAACAAACCGGGAAATGTTTACCTTGGGGTTGTGCATAGACTCGATAGACCAACTACGGGTGTTGTATTGTTCTCTAAAACTAGTAAGGCTTTACCCAGACTCAACAAATTGTTTGCTGAAAAATCTGCAAAAAAGACCTATTGGGCTTTGGTAAAAAATCAACCTCCAAAAACTGAAGACAAACTTATACATTGGTTAAAAAAGAATCCTAAAAACAATAAATCTACAGCTTACACAAAAGAAGTTGAAAATAGTAAAAAAGCGATTTTACATTATAAAACTATTAAAAAACTTGATAATTTTTATTTGTTAGAGATTGACTTAGAAACGGGAAGACATCACCAAATTCGTGTACAATTAGCATCCATAGGTTGTTCAATAAAGGGAGATTTAAAATATGGTTTTGATCGCAGTAATAAGGATGCAAGTATAAGTTTGCACGCTAGGACATTGCGTTTTATTCATCCTGTAAAAAAAGAAGCTATAACTGTTACTGCTCCTTTGCCTAATGATCCTTTATGGAATGCCTGTAATAATTAAATTGTTCTAAATGGGTAATCTAAATAAAGATTAGTACCTTTTTCTGCTTGAGATGTCAATTGATATTTTGCATTTATCAATTCTGCTCGTTTTTCCATATTAATAAGTCCAGAACCTTTTTCTGCTGAATTAATATTGAAACCTTCACCATCATCTTCTACTCTGATTTCTAACTTATCTTCCAGATAATGTAAATCGACCTTCAAATTTTCTGCTCCAGCATATTTTAAGGTATTTGAAAAAAATTCCTGCAAAATCCTGAATAAAATGATTTCATCTTTTTTATTTTCAAAATTTACTTTTTCGCCAGAAATATTAATGGTAGCGTTAATGAATCCAGATTTGTTTAAGCGCTCAATTTCATTTTTAACTGTGGCATCAAAACCTAAATTAAATATAACATCACTATTTAAGGATTTAGACAAAGCTCTTACTTCTTCTAAAGTACTTTTTAGGGTTTCTGCTGCATTGGTGACTTTAGTTTTAACTTCATCATTAACCACTTTTACAGCCGCATTCATTTGCATAGTAGACATGACAAGCATTTGACCGATGTTATCATGAAGTTCTCGACCAACATGCTTTAAAGTTTCTTCTTGTATTTCTTGTTGGGTTTTAATTAATTCTTCATCAAAAGCCTTTTGTTGATTAATTTTATCTAAAAGAAGTTTGTTTTTACGTTTTTGGAAGACGATAAAAAATAGAATAATTGTTACAGCAATAATTGCTATAACAACTATTGAGTAAACTAATACCGTTAAATCTAAATCCTCTTTATTTACTCCTCCTTGCTCCATAAAAATCCGATTATAAAACCACTATACAGAATAATATTTGATATTAAAAAAATATATGTTCTCAAAGTAACAAGACCAGGATTAACATTTTTATACAGGGGCATATATACTATCATGGGAGGTAAAACTAACCACCAAATCAATAAACCAATACTAATGTAGAATAATGAAGAGTTATAAAACTTAAGCACTTTATCGCTTATTAATATCTCATAAAAATATAAGGCAACACAAACAAAAACAACAAAAGTTGTCCAAATAAAACTATATTCCAAGTTGTATACGAAATAATCTGTTCCAGAAACATATAGATCTAAACCAACAATTAAAAATGAAATAAAAATTAAACTCTTTAATATTAATTTATTCATAGAGATTGAAACTATGGAGAGATAAAATTTTAAATAAAAAAAAAGTGAAAAAATTAAAAAAGCATTATATAACCATGCATTATATTCAAATTTTGTTCCAATTAAATTATCTAAAAAATCTATCTTTCCATAAAAATTTCTGTAAGAACCAACGGCTTCTACAAAAACTGTAATTACTAAAAAGTATACAAAAGGTCTCAATCTTGATTTACTTTTTTTCGATAAATGGAAAAAACCTGCAAATGCAGCTAATAATTCGAAAAAGGTAATGATGAAACCTTCCATATATTTATATAAATTTATTGGGGATAATTTGCACCGGGAGGATAGCCGCTTTGTCCAAAATTCAATCCATCAGCACCTTTAATATCACCACTACCACCTTGTAACATTGGAAACATACTGCCATTAGATTTATTTGACTTACCTGTTGGGACAATAAACATGGTGGTTAAACCTTCTTGCCCATTAGCTTTGGGATACGCTCCCAAATAAACTCGTAAACCATCCATGGTATAGCCTAACTCACCTGCTTGGTTCTCTGCATGATTGATAAAATTCTGAATATCTTCTATTGGCCACCAAGATGATCTATTATCTCCTCCATCAGTAGATTTTTTAAAAAGTGAATCATTAATAATACGATGCTTTATGTCATAAGCTTTATCAAGAACCATGGCTTGATTTGATGTAATGATGCCTTTAGGCGCAACTGTTGGTTGTCCAGATTCCATGTCTGCGACATCCTTGGAACAATAAAAATACATAGCTAATGCTCCTAAGATAATTCCTAGGAGGAGTAATCCGAATTTTTTCATAATAAGTTAGATTATTTAATTAATAGTCCTTCTAAATTATTGAATTTATTGAACATACGGAATTTTTTATTAAATGTTTTCTTACAGTATTAGTCTTTTAGACTGATTTTTAATCTTTTACCTGTTGTTTTTTGGCTTAAAACGTTTATAGCCTTTTCAGTTAGTTGAAGAATTCTAGGATAACCACCTGTAGTTTGACAGTCTCGCATCAAAACAATCAATTGTCCTTTTGGAGTTAATTGAATTGTTCCTGGTAAAACTGGAGCCGTTAATATTGGCATTAATGTGTTTTCTAACAAGGGCTCCAACTGATAGGCCATTCTGTTATTAAGCTTAGAAACCTTCAATTCTGAATGAAACAATCTATTCTTTTGGTCACTAGAAAGCCTTTCAAATTCTGGTCCTTTATAAACCTCAAGGTTATTGCTGTCTAATATCGAATTGTCAAATTTAACATGCGCATTTGAATTTTTAAATTCTCGATTTACATCTAAATAACCAATACTATCATCAATAGAAAGATACTTGGTCTTGGTAATATTATTAAACATGCTTCTGCTTTTAAAAACCTGCTCAGTAATAAATCCTCCTTTAACAGCTAAGTAACTTCTAAATCCTTTGTCTAATCTACCAAAACTGAGTATATCATTACTTTCTATTGCTATTACTGAATTTACCTCAATAGGTACATCATTTAATTTAGGTTTCATATGTGCACCAGAAATAGCAATACTTGTAGGTTTTAAAAATTGAAGTTTTGGACCAACCATTGTAATTTCTAAAGTTGCACATCTCTTAGAATTACCTAATAAAGCATTAGCAAATTCACAAGAATACAAATCCATAGCACCAGATATAGGAACACCATAATTTCTATATCCAAATCGTCCTTGATCTTGAATGTTACTGTAAAATCCTGACTTTAATACTTTAATCACACTTTAATGATTTTAGATTAAACAGCGAATTTTCCAAACTTCTAGTAATAGTGTTATGTTCTGAAACACTAATAGACTGGAATTGAATTTTATCACCCGCTTTAATAAAGCATGGTGGATTAGAATTGGTATTAAATAATTCTATTGGTGAATTACCAATGATATGCCAACCACCAGGACTATCTTGAGGGTATATTCCGGTTTGTTGTCCTCCAATGGCAACAGACCCTTTTTTTACATTTAGATTTGGAGTCGTTTTACGGTCTAAAAATAATCTAGAGTCTAATCCTCCTAAGTACAGAAACCCAGGTAAAAATCCGATAAAAAAAACAGTATAAATGGTATCGGAATGCAGCTTAGTTATTTCAGATTTTGAAAGTTTTTTTTGGTTTGAAAAATTCTCTAAATCTATTGCAAATTGATCAGCATAGCACACTGGGATTTTCCAATGAGAAGGTTTTGTGCTTTCAGATTCATTTTGTTGAAGATACAGTGATTTTAGAGTAAATATCTTGCTATTGAAACTATCAATAGCATAATCATAAACAATTAAAAGTGAATTATATGTGCTAATTACTTCAACTTTTTGTTTAATATTATTATTTTCAATAAGAAATTTGAACCTTAACACGTCTTGAAGTATATTTTCGTCAATAATAGCTTTCCATTCTATCAAAATAGAAGACTCATTATAGCGAGAATACTTAAGATTATAAATCATAAATTTTATTGAATTGAGATTTGATGTTTTGGTAATTCTTGATTTAGAAATTTCAAAATTTCAATTGCATTTTTGGTATCACCATGTACACAAAATGTTGACGCTTTTATAGGCACTTCTATTCCACTAGCTGTTATTACATTTTGATGCTTTATCATATTTAGAATATGACTCAATATATCGTCATTTTCAGTCAATAAGGCATTAGCATTTTTGCGAGATACTAAAGATAAGTCATCATTGTAATTTCTATCCGCGAAGGCTTCAAAAGTTACTTCAATATTTTCATTATGCGCCAATTCAGCGATAATTGAATTATAAGGTGCATACAATTTTAAGGGTAGCGCTATACTTTTCATCACTTCAACAATAACAGTTGCAATTTTTTCATCTTTAGCAGCTATATTATACAAAGCTCCGTGTGGCTTTATATGATGCAGTTGACTTTTTTGAATATACAATACGTTTTGAAGCATTCGTATTTGTTGCTTTAAGCTGCTATATAAATCTGCAGCTGAAATTTTCATATCCAATCTTCCAAAGTTCTTTTTATCAGGAAATGAAGGATGCGCACCTACTTTTACATTGTGCTGCTTTGCTAGTTGCACAACTTTAGTCATGGTCTCTAAATCACCTGCATGTCCACCACAAGCAATATTACAAGATGATAAATAAGGCATTATCGCTGATTCGTTGTTGATTCCCTCACCAACATCTGCATTAATATCTATTTGAAAAATAGGCTCCATTTAGATTATTTTAAACACGCTCAAAATCCCTTTTACTCCTAAAAAAATCGTAATAACCAAAATTACTATTCCGAAAATATTCTGGAGCTTTGAATTTTTGTAGGAACCAAGCACAGAAGATTTATTCATTACCCAAAGCAAGAAGCCTGCAATAATAGGTAATAGTAAACCATTAGCAACCTGGGCAAATTTTATAATCTCAATAGATTTAAGACCTATTGAAGAAAAAACAACACCTAAGCCCAATATAAACATCCAGACACCTCTAAACTGCTTTGACTTCATATTACCACTCCAGCCCAAGCAACCAGTTGCAACAAAAGCTGCAGCTAAAGGAGCTGTAATTGCACTTGTTATTCCTGCAGCAAATAAACCAATGGACAGAAAGTACTTTGCATAAACACCAAATAAAGGTTCAAGTCCTTTTGCTAAATCCGAGGCGTTAGTAATTCCTTCAAAAGGAATTGCTGATGCAGAGATGATAATACACATTGATACTATACCACCAAGTGCAACAGCAATAACGGTATCTTTTCTGGCAAAACTGAGATCACTTTTATTTTTCCATTTAGTTTTAACCAATGAGGCATGCAGAAATAAATTGTAAGGCACAACTGTAGTTCCAATAAGACCAATGATGGTCAGAATACTTTTCTCAGGAAATCTAGGAATAAAAGCTCCTTTAAAAATATCCATCAAATTCGGTTTTGTAATTATAGCTGTAACTAAAAAAGCCAAACTCATTAAAATAACAAGGCTTACTAATATGCGTTCAAGTATTTTATAATTTCCAATATATAGCAATATAAATGCTACCATACCAATAAAAACTGAGTAAGCATTAAAGCTAATTGAGCCAAATGTAATATTTGGTTGACCAAAAACAGTTTCCATTCCCAGAGCACCACCACTAATATTCCCTGCTTCGTAGGCTGCGTTACCTACAACAATTGCAGATAAGATTAATACAATAGCAAATCCTTTTACAAAAGGATTTTTTAACTCTTGTCTTATAACTTCAGATAATCCTTTTTGAGATACAATACCTAAACGTGCAGCCATTTCTTGCAAAACAATAGTCGCAAAAACCGATAATACCATTGCCCAAAGCAAATTATAACCAAAATTGACACCAGCAAGTGTACATAAGGTTACAGTTCCTGGACCAATAAAGGCAGCAGCTACTAAAGGACCTGGACCAATATTTTTTAAAAAACGATTTATCATTTATCTATAGAATTCAATGCATAAATAGCAAAACTTCCTAACCAATGTCCACCTTCATAACTATCACCAACAATGCTTGGTAAGGAATAATTGATATGTTGGTTAGCTATGTTTTTTAAATGCACGTATTCTGGTAAATCTTTAGCAATATAATTGAGACTCCATGCTCTTGAGAAGTTGACACCATCAAGATGTACTAATTTTCCATCTGTTCGGTCTGATACTTCACCTACAGCGATATCAAAATCCTTTTGAATTAATTCTGGTAAAAAGTCGTTAATCCAAACTTTAAACTCTTCAATTTCAAGCACCCGCTTCATTAAAGCCGCTTCTTCTAAACAAGGTGATAGAAAATCAAAACCACTTGGCTCCCATTCTATTGGGCAATTTTGATCATCATTATAAAAGTCTTTTGCTCGCTCCTCAATTAAATCTGCTAGTTGTTCATTATCTAAAGCTGATGCATAATCGTAAGCAAAACTTAACCCAAAGGCTGTGTTTGGGTGCTCACCAACTCTAATTGGATAATTAAGCTTAGGTAAAAATTCAAGGTATTTATTAACTATTAGATCTGTCATTGGCTGAAGATTAGTTTCTAATTCTCTTGCCACGTCATTATCCCATGTATGCAATTCTTCAGCGAGCTTTAGTAACCATGCCCAACCATATGTACGCTCAAAGGATTTATTATGTTTACCCTCAAAATACATGAGTTCTTGCTGTATGTTTTCCTTTGATATATTCTGAAGTAATTTTTGTTCAATTTCTGCTCTTCCATCTATATCTGGAAATTGTTTTAATAGACTCACCAAACTCCAATGGCCATGTACAGCAGAATGCCAATCGAAACAGCCATAAAATGCAGGATGCAGTTCTTTTGGTGATTTTAAGTCTTCATCACCACCTAAAGTTTGCTGAAGTTTATTAGGATATTCTGTATTCATACAATGTAAGGGTAATTGTACTAAGCGGTTGGCTTCTTCTAGGTTTAAAACTGGAATCTTTACTGTTTCAACTTTTATGGCAGACTCTGTTTCTCCTTTATTTGTCTCAGTACAGCTAAAAAGGAATAAACTAAAAAATAATAGATAATAATATTTCATTAGAGGTGATTTTTCATGTATCTCAAAAATACAATAATTACAATTGAAGAATCAAGCAGGAATAATTCAAATGTCTTAACCGACTGTTTCATTTTAATTATTTATCTTTCAAAAGAATTTATTGAAACCTAACATCAATCTATCATCAAAGCATAAATGGAGCAAAAAAATCGAAAGAAAAAATGGTTAAATACCTTAAAGTTTTTTGCTGCATATCTAGTTGCAGCTTGGACGTTTTTACAATTTGTAGATTGGGTATTAAACCGTTATAACATCTCACCACATTGGGTAGATATTTTGCTTTGGTTCTTTATAGGTATTAGCCCATCATTACTGATTTATTTCTATCATCAAGAACGCTTAAGCAAGCGCATGATAAAACTACGAGAGAAAATTTTCATTCCGCTTAATCTAGTATTATTAGTTATTGGGTTATACTTTGGTTTTGGCAATAGTGATCTTGGAGCGACGACCAAAAATATTTCTTTTGAGAATGAAACTGGTGAAATAGAAACTAAAACCATTACTAAAGAAGAATTTAGAGTTGGTATACCTATTTATGGATTCAAACAAATTGTAAAAGATAGTGCTACTGACTGGATGCGCTATGGAATTGGAAAACTATTGTATGAAGACTTATTACAAAATAAAAATCTAAGTCCAGAATTTGAGCATTTAACCAATACAACAACGAAAATTAGAGAAGCCTCTTTATTTTATGATTTCTATGTAGATGGAAGCTATCAAAAAAAAGGAAATACTTACGAAATAACTGCACATATAAGAAAAGCTAACAACGGAAAATCTATACAAAAGCAAACTTTTACTGGTGAAAATTTTACTAGTTTACTAGATGACATCAGCATATTCATTACCTCAAAGACAGGCTTTGTTGAGAGTAATAATAGTCTCAATTACATAGACTTACCCATAGGTGAGTTTATGAGTAATTCTTTACCAGCATTAGAAGCTTATGCAAATTCTGATTACACACGAGCTTATGATTTAGACAAACGCTTTGCTTTGGCATATTTAGAACAGGCTAAACTAAATACGATTTACAATAGAGGAAAACTTGAAACTCAAGATATTATAGACAAAGCCTTTACACTAAAAAACTATTTACCATTACAAAAACAACTAGAAATTTATATTCAACGAAGTTTGGCGTATGAACGCTATGATGAAGCTGAAAAACAAGTAAAATTACAACTAGAAGTCGATCCTACAAACGAATTTTACAACAGGGTATTATTCGCTATATATGGAGAAACCAAAAACACAGAAAGCTTTATGGTAACTGCCGAAAAGCTATTTAATGATGACCCTAATCCTTATTCAGGTCTTAACTTGGCAGAAGCTGCAATGGTAAATGGAGAAGAAGACCAGATTATTGAAGCTCTTAAAACTTACGAAATTATACAACCTGCAATAGGTGCTTTAAAAATAGAGCCATTAATATTAAAGGGCGATATTAAAGGTGCTAGGTCTGTTTTTGAAGAATACAAATTATCTAACCCAAAAAACACCAATAGAAATAGAGCTTACGATTCTATATTCAAATATTTGAAGGATAATAAACCAAAAACTGAAGATTTAAAACAATTTACTGGGATTTATAGATCTCAGAATAATGAACTTCTTCTAGAATTTTGGATTCAAAAGGACAGATTAGTGCGATTTGTAAAAAACCAAACTATGGATATTTTGGTACCTGCTGGACCAGATGCAATTGGAGGTGGCTTTATACAAAATACAACTTTTCATAGCAAACTTATTAGAGAAGATAATGGTAAGGTTATCGGACTTTATAGTCATCAATTTAATTGGAACAATACAAGCGAACATCTTCATTGGAGATTAGACGACCATATAATTAAAGCAAACCAAGCCTTTGAAAACAAAGACTTAAAAGCAGCTGACTCGCTATACAAAATAGCCATTGAACAGAACCCAAAACATAGCTACCTAAAAAATATATCAGCACATATAAAATATATTACAAGCAAAAACACTGATGCTATTCAGTTGCAAAACAAGAAATTTGCCGGTGATTACGGTCCAAGAAAATTTTGGATTGAAAACGATAGATTTTATTACAAACGCAAAGGAGAATCAAGCGAATTAGTAAAAGTAGAATTATTACCAATCTCTGAGAATCGCTACATGGATTTAACCCGATTAGGCACTATAATGGAATTTGTAGAGGATTCATCAGGGAAACTAGCTTCAAAAGCCTATAGTTATGTTATAGGAGAAGATTTACGTTTTAAGTGGGAATTTGTGGACGATGAGACCACAAAAAACTATTTCTTGAAAGATTAGACTTTTTTAAAATCTATATCGCAATCCAAACAAAGCCCTAAACTGAGTATTCTCAAAATTTTGATTGTTATTATCTATTGGTTTTTGAAAATAATTATAACTCGGCTCTAGAAAAAGATTCAACTCTTTTGTCAACTTATAAGAGACATTAGAATTTATGGTAGCACCAAAAATTGTGCTATTAACACCAAGGCTTTCTCCTATTCCTTCATTATTTAGAAAAGCTCTATTATTAGCTAAAAAGTTTATATTTCCTCCTATACCAAGTGATACATTATATGTCGGTTGACTAAGTAAATCGTACGACACTTCTATAGGCAATTGAATATAATCAAATTGCTGCTGTAAATTCCCTTCGTTGATATTGCCTTCAAAAGAAGAGACATCAGTAAAAGATTCTTGAGAACCAAAAATAAATACGCTTTGATCGCTTACAATACTTTGAGAGGTATCTGCAGACAGAGAAGTATCTGAACTTGAGTACAGCACATTGTTTATTTCTTGACCTAATATGTTCTTACCTATACCAGATTTTACAATCAGCCTATCTGAAATAGAATACCCTAATTTAAAAGCATACACAAAGTCATTTTGAGGCGTTGTATTTACAGATGCCCCTTGAAGAGATGATTCTGAGACCGTATTGGATAATCCCCCTAAAACTTCAACAGACCATTTTGGACTTACATCTGTTTTAATATCCATGTCATCTTTAGAATCCTCTTTAATAGCTATAAGTTCTTCAGCTAAGCCAAACGAATCGACTTCAGCAAATTTAGTTACAGAGCCAATATTTGCAACAATTCTTTCGTTACTGAAGTTCCTTATACTTTTATTCTTCAATTTTGAAGCAAGACTAGTTCTTTCATCCCCTTTACCGATATTGTCTTTAGTTATACTTTGAGGATAGTTAATGTTTAATGTTAACTTTTCTTCATTTGAAGAACCTTTTTCAGTAGAGCTCAACCGCTCTTCTTCCTTATTCAAATTTTCACTTTTTTCCGAGAGTTTATTTTGATTAGCCATTTTCTCTAATAATTCTAGTGAATAATTTAAAGAATCTTCTGTTGTATTGGCCTCATTATCTATTTCAGTAGTCTGTATCTCCGACTCCTTTATTGTATCGTTATCTGTACGGTATTCTATATCTGTAATTTCCTTTGTCGGTTTATCACTCGACTCTGGCGAACCTGTAATGATATATCCAAGAAGCAAAACCAATATAGCAGCTGCCGAGCCCCATAAAAAAATGATTCCTCTTTTCTTCCTTTTCTTAGGATGCAGTCTTGCTTCTATATTATCCCATAACTCCTTAGGAGGCACTTTTGAAAAGCCTTCTAATCCACTGTATATATCTTCAATACTATCCTTCTTCATGATACTTTTTTGTTTAATTCTTCATCAATTTTTAGCCTCAATACGCTTTTGGCTCTACTCAGTAATGATTTTGATGAACCAACAGCCATTTTAAGCTTACTAGCAATGGCCTTGTGACTAAAACCCTCAAAAACATAAAGATTGAAAACCATTCTGTAATTATCTGGCAGTTGCTGTATATGTTCTAATAACTCATCTTGAGATATTTCAATACTATTTTCACTAGCGTAATCCTCAATATTGTTGTACAATTCAGCATCTTCCATTGCAACATGAAGACGACGTTGTTTTTTTCGTAAAATTTCTAAAGCTTCGTTGACGAAAATACGCTTTGCCCATCCCTCAAAACTTCCTTTATAATTGTATTGATCAATCTTTTGAAATAGAATAATAAAGGCATCTTGAAAGACATCATCTGCTTCAGTTTTATTTTTCATATATTTTAGACAAATACCATATAATACAGGAGAAAGCAACGTGTATAATTCACGCTGCCCTTCCCTATCTTGCTTAACACATTTTTGTATGAGTATTCGTAGTTCTTTATCCAAACTTGTATTAATCTATATGTTCATTTAAAATGATTGATTTTATTAATATTTCTGTCTAAAACTATCAATAGTATTCAAAATTACTAACAAGATATTCTTTAATACACTAAGATAAAGGGCTTTGTGATTGTATATTTTTAAAATTGAATAGTACTGATAAGATCTAATCCAAAGTCATTAGCATAATTATATTGATAAATTACATTTTCTCCCACTGCAATTAAATGCGATGATAAAGGGATGACATCTTTGGAAATTGCCTCTATTGAGTTTTCTAAAACAATTTCATTCGGATTTTGAGCATCAAATACTTGTATACCTTCATCATTGCATACATATAAAACTTGATCTCTAATTCCCAAACCATAAGGACTAGACAAAAAATATGTAGAATATTCTACTGGCAAAGTAATATCAGAAACATCAATCACATTAATTTGATCTTCAATAGCACCACAAGTATTTCCACCTCTTACAGTTATATATGCTGTATTATCTTCTACCACCACTGGGTCACAACCTGTTGCGTGTATAAAAGATGATGCATAAGTAGGAGAAAATTCATTTTCTAAACTAACAATATGCATTCCATTAGTTGCTCCAATAAACAAATTATTTTTTAGAATAAAAGTAGTCTCTAATTCACCACCAAACCAACCTCCTAGCCAATTTTCTGACATCAAAGAAATTGCGTTATAATCAGTAATATCAAATGTGTTTAACTTATAATCATCTATGGTATATAATGCATTATCATAAATCTGAAACTTAGCATAAGATCCACCTGTACCTATAGTACCTGCTAGTGCATCATTTAGAAAAATTGTCTCTTGATTGTAATAAATATCTGGATTATTCTCTACCTCAGCTCTTTCTAAATTAACTGTAGTATAGTTTGCAATAAATTCATCATCATTTGAAGGATATATATCGCCCTGAAAATAAAATGTATCTTCTGGAAAAGTCGCATAATAAGTCAGCATACCTTCTTCTACATTAACAAGCTGTATATTAGAAATATTACTAATATCAAACACCACTAAATCCATAAAATTATCAGCATATAAAATATCGTCTTTTATAGAAATATCTTGCGCACCTTCTAATTCTATATATGCCATATTTTGAGGAGATACAGGGTTTTGGTTATTAAAAATATGTATTCCAGAGTTTTGTGCTATATAAAACAACAAATCGTTATATACATATATTTTACCATCAGAATTAGTAGCTCTTGCACCTTTTATTGCTATTGAATTTCTTACTTCAGATTTAGATTTTATTACAGGAACGGTTACTGCTACTGGGTCTACAAGTCCATCACTATCATTGTCGCAATTTGTTAGTTGCAAACACACTAGTACAACTATAACTAAGGGTAAAATTTTGTTTTTCATAATAACTGTTTTCTTATAAGATGAAAAAAACAGAAAAGGTTGCAGTAATTTATAAAAAAAATTATCCCAACCAACCTTCACGGTCTAAACTACGATATTGAATGGCTTCACTGATATGAGCTCCCAAAACATTTTCAGAACCCTCTAAATCTGCGATTGTTCTGGCTACTTTAAGAATTCGATCGTAAGCTCTAGCTGATAAATTTAAACGCTCCATTGCTGATTTTAATAATTGCATAGACGCTTCCTCTAATTTACAATATTTACGGATTTGCTTGGTATTCATTTGTGCATTGTAATGAATATTCTCTAATTCCTTAAAACGTTCGGTTTGGTTTTCTCTAGCCTTAGTAACACGTTTTCTTATCTCTACTGAAGATTCCCCATTTCGCTCATCTGCGAGTTTTTCAAAAGGCACAGGAGTCACTTCAATATGAATATCTATTCGATCTAATAAAGGTCCAGAAATCTTACCCATATAGCGCTGCATTTCTGCAGGAGACGATGTTATTGGCGAATCAGGATCGTTAAAATAACCGCTAGGACTCGGATTCATACTAGCAACTAGCATAAACGAACTTGGGTACGTTACAGTGAACTTTGCTCTAGAAATGGTCACTTCTCTATCTTCTAATGGCTGACGCATTACTTCTAAGACCTCACGCTTAAATTCTGGTAATTCGTCTAAAAACAAAACACCATTATGAGATAATGAAATTTCACCAGGTTGCGGATAACTTCCACCTCCAACGAGTGCAACGTTACTTATAGTATGATGAGGACTTCTAAACGGTCGTTGCGCCATCAATCCTGCATGTGCTTTTACTCTGCCTACCACAGAATGTATTTTGGTAGTTTCGAGAGCTTCGTGCAATGTCATTGGTGGCAATATACTAGGCAAACGCTTTGCCAACATGGTTTTACCAGAACCTGGAGGACCAATTAATATAATATTATGACCACCTGCAGCTGCAATTTCCATACAACGCTTGATACTTTCTTGTCCTTTTACATCTGCAAAGTCGAATTCTGGGAAATCGAGATTTTTATAAAATTCTTCTCTAGTGTTTATAATGGTTTGTTCTAGTTCATCACCTTTGTCAAAGTGATTGATAACTTGCGTGATGTTATCCACTCCATACACTTTTAAATCATCCACAATAGCGGCTTCCTTTGCATTTTGGCTTGGCAAGATAAAACCCTTAAAACCTTCTTCTCTGGCTTTTACAGCGATTGGCAAAGCTCCTTTAATGGGCTGTAAGCTTCCATCTAAGGACAATTCTCCCATGATGAGATAATCCTCTAAGTTTTCAACTTTTATTTGTCCAGAAGCTGTTAAAATGCCTATCGCTAAAGTTAAATCGTAAGCAGATCCTTCTTTACGCAAATCGGCTGGCGCCATGTTAATGGTAATCTTTTTTCCTGGAATTCTATAACCGTTATTCTGAAGTGCTGCAGCAATACGGTAATTACTTTCTTTAATTGCATTATCTGGAAGACCTACTAAGTGGTAACCAATACCTTTATCTACATTAACTTCAACAGTAATTGTTGAAGCTTCAACACCAAAAACGGCACTGGCGAAAACTTTTTTGAGCATGAATGATTAGTTTTTTTAAATGTAGGAAAACCCAATACAATAAAAAAACCTTTCAAAATATTATCTCGAAAGGTTTTTGTTTTGATAACCTGAATCGTTTAATTTTTTATAAACTTTTTCACAATCTTTGATTCTCCAGATTGGATTTCAATAAAATAAATGCCCATACTCAATTCTTTTACATCTATTTGATAATCTAAGCTAGAATTTGTTAATTCTTTTGATTTTATCAATGTTCCTTTAAAATCAAAAATTGAAACCGCTTCAATCAAAACGTCACTTTTAATGTTTATTTTATCATTTGCAGGATTTGGGAATAACGAAATTTTATCTTGGTTAAACTCAACAATAGATAAACTATTCTGACTATCAAACCAATTTATATAACCAGTCCCAGGTCCGTTAAATTCAAAATAACCACCTGAAACAATTAAATCTTTCACACCATCATTATTAATATCTGAAGATGTAAGCTCACCTGTGGTAAATGCACCTTCATATATTAATTGTTCATCTCCAAAATCGCCATTGCTATTCGTGTTTTCAAACCATGACAAACCATTTCCACTATTATTAGAGCCAACCACTATATCATTATCTCCATCGTTATCTATATCTAAAATCTCAATAGCATCAACTTGTCTATTATCGCTATTCACTATGTGCTGAATCGTAAAATTGCCTGCATCATCATTTTCATACCAACGAATTCTTAATGCGTTTTTTGATACAATATCCAAATCACCATCCATATCTATATCATCTACTGCAATTGCTGATTGCATGAAATTAGCATCTTCAATAACTAACTGACCACTAAAACTTCCTTGACCATCGTTGTTTCTAAACCAAACCAGTAAATCGTCTTGAGTAGATGAAGTTATAATATCTAAATCACCATCATTATCAAGATCCCTTAAAAGGCTTCCGCCTTCAACAGAAAAATTAAAACCACTTACTGCCAAAATCGGAGCACTAAAATTACCTAGTCCATCTAAATTTTCACACCAGAGAATTTCTTCGCTTCCATTATCAAACACTACAACATCCTGATCACCATCTCCATCAACATCTCCTAGTTTAGCTAAAAACGTACTGCCGAGGTTGTCAACTATTATGTTTTCACTAGAAAAATTACCTAATCCGTCTATGTTTTTATACCAAACAACTTTATCTTCACTACCTGCAGAAGTTGCTACGACATCAATTGCACCATCACTATCGATATCTGCAGTATCGACGTGCCATGCGTTGTCTAGTTCTGAAGTTATGATATTTTGTGACCTATAAGCAAACTCACCATTATTGTTCTTGTACCATGCAACTTTTCTGTTTTGTACAGAAAGAATATCTATAGAACCATTTCCATCTATATCTGCTGAAGCAATATCGAGTAAGGGTTCTACAGAAGGTGTAAGCACCTGTTCTGTAAAATTTCCAGTGTTAGATTCGTTTTTATATAATGAAATCCTATTTTCAAGAAAACTGAATGAGATTAGATCCATATCGCCATCTGAATCAACATTGACAGGAATAACAACCGACGTACCAAACTTATTGGAAATACTGAATTGATTTTCAATAAAGTTGCTTGCTACATTTGTATTTTCTAACCAAATAACTTGATTGTTATCTACTGAAGCTAAAACAATGTCAATATCATTATCACCATCTAAATCAGATGTGTGTAAAGAATTGAACCCAGTAGTAATAGTTGTTATGCTTTGTTGAACACTAAAATCGCCAAGTCCATCGGTATTCTCATGCCAAAACAATGAATTCCCAAAATCTGAAAGCGCAATTAAATCTAAATCGTTATCATTATCTATATCAGCTAAGTTTACTGAACTCACATTATTGAGGTCAGTTATTGTATATTGTTTTGGCCCAAAATTACCGAGACCGTCTATATTTAATTGATAAAAAATATCGTCACTATTCTCAAGTAGGACGAGATCGTCATCGCCATCATTATCTATGTCTTTCGCTATTATTATTGATATAAAAGACCCGTAAGGATACGGCATTTGATTCTCAATAAAAGTATTTGATCCATTTATATTTTCATACCATACCAACTCATTTCCTCCATTAACAATATCCATATCGCCATCATTGTCGATGTCTGTAGCTATTAATGGTCCAAAATTTATATTCTCATTTGAAATAATCTGGCTTGAAATAAAATTTCCAAAACCATCAGTATTTTCATACCATATAAGTTTAAATGTAAGAGCAGATACTGTTACTACATCTAAATCGCCATCATTATCAACATCTAGTGTTATTACTGGATAATCAATTTCATCATCTGTAATTTTTATTGGTTTAATATAATTACCCAAACCATCACTATTCTCAATCCAAGAAATCTGATAAGGAGAACTTGCCAAAATATCCTGATCGCCATCACCATCTAAATCCGCATAACTTAATTGCGACACGTCATTAATAAAATAAGAATGGTTAATTATTGTGCTTTCTTCAAAACTTATTTGTCCGAAAGAACATTGAAAAACTAATGAAAAAATGAGAAAATTGTAAAACTGTTTCATGCAATATTTTTCTTTTATTGTAATTAAACGAATTATTTGCATTTCACAAAATCCAAAGCTCTTTTTTCGTTGTAGTAAACATTCTCTTTGTCGATGAATCTATCACTAATAAAAAAACCTTTCAAAATATGATCTTGAAAGGTTTTTGTTTTGATAATTTGAATCGTTTAATTTTTAATAAACTTCTTGGTCATTTTCAATGCTCTTGATTGAATCCCTAAAAAATATACACCTTTTGATAAACCTGAAACATCTATACTGTAATCCATATCAGAAATTGTCATTGACTTTAATAGTCTCCCATTAATATCTACTATAGTAATTTTATCAATGACTTGGTTAGATTTTATTTCTAAGTTATCTTTTGTTGGATTAGGAAATAGTTGAACAGTTTGTTTATTAAACTCATCCACACTCAAAGGTTCTACAATCTGAGTATTAACTGTGTTGGTTACGATTGCAGGATTAAAATCGAAATAAATATCAGCAACTCCACTTATAATATCACCAACTACTACATTAGACTTTGGTTTGATCTTAAAAGCTATAAACCCATGAGAATTAGGCTCATCATTAGTACTATCTGGTAAATTGATGTTATTAAATATAAAACTTACATCGGTTTCGTTTTCTATTTCTACACGACCACTATGGCTTAAACTCTCCAACTTCATGGTAGACCAATCTAATTTAGGATCTAATACATGTTCTACATTTACATTAATAGCACTTGCAGTTCCTGTATTTTGAAAACGTATCAAATAATTGAGATATTTGTCTGCGTCCTCAATAAAGATTTCCTCTCCTTGTAAACAAGTAATATCGTTAGGGTCGTAAGAACCAACAACAGTTTGCTCTAAAGTGAATACGTTGTCTTCTTCTGTTTCGTCTCCAGAAACCGGATTTATTGTTGCTGTTGCAACAAGCTCATCACCTATGTTTGTTATTGGCGGAGTAAATACGTTAAATTCTAAATCAATAGTTCTGGTTTCAAAAGGGTATAAGTCTGTAAAATCAAAGTTGAGTGTACTTGCTGTTTGAGAACTTATTGCTTCACTTGCACTCAAAAATTGTATTTTAGAATCATCAAACTCAAAAGACACTGAACCACTTAACTGCGTTGTCCCAATATTATTATAAACCAATTGATAAGTGGTATCAAAACCTGGTCTTGGATTATCAATTGATGGATAAACACTGATATTTAAATCATTATAAACTCCAGCCGGCTCTATGCAAAAATCTACAGTATCTGTATTTCCAACACCAACAAAATTTGAAATTTGTGAAGTTGGATTTGAGGTATAATAATTTGGTAGTTCACTAACTATAGATGTTGTATAATTTCCTTCATCTGGAAATAGCTGATAGTAACCATTTGATAAACTAAATGTTGAGATACTATTATTCCCATCTGTGGTCTCTAATAAAATGTTACTTGCTATTATGTCAGTATTGTTACAATCGTCAGAATCAACATCAATTCTAATTATTCCATTAATTTCATTTCCTAAAACACCCAAATTTTTATATGAAGATATTTTAGAATCATTTTGAGAAGCTGAAAGCACATCCATGTCTCCATCTCCGTCTAAATCGACGGTGAATACGGAGTGAGCACCATCAGCCAATATTGATATTATTTGTTCAACACCAAAAGTACCTTGACCATCTATGTTTTCATACCAAGCTACTTTATCCTCAAATTCAATCGCAGAAACCACATCTAAATCACCATCATTATCAATATCTGATAAGTGCACCGAACTTGCTCCGTTAGCCGAAGATGTTATTATTAACTCTGAGCTAAATGTGCCTTGTCCATCTATATTTTCGTACCAGGCAATTTTATCATCACTACGAGATGCGGAAATTACATCCAAATCACCGTCACTATCTATATCACCTGAATAAACTGAATCTGCTTGAGATGCAGAATTTGATATTATTTGCTCTGAACTAAATGTGCCTTGTCCATCTATGTTTTCATACCAAGCTATTTTATCATCATTTTCAGATGCGGAAACAACATCCATATCTCCATCACCGTCCAAATCAAATGCTTTAACATCATTTGCACCATCAGCTAAAGTTGAAATAATTTGTTCAGTTCCAAAATTACCCTGCCCATCTACATTTTCATACCATGCTATTTTATCATCAAACTCTGATGCCGACAGTACATCAATATCTCCATCACCATCTATATCAGCTGAATATACAGACTGAGCTCTATCAGCGTTAGTTGAAATGATAAGCTGTTCACCATAAGTTCCTAAACCATCTATGTTTTCGTACCAGGCAATTTTGTCATCACCAAAAGATGCAGATAAAACATCTATATCACCATCACCATCTATATCACTTGCGTAAACAGATTTAGCCGAATCAGCATAAGTTGTAATGAATTTTTGTGTAACAAAAGTACCTTGTCCATCAATATTTTCATACCAAGCAATCTTATCATCAACCTCAGATGCTGAGAGTACATCCATATCTCCATCACCATCTAGGTCACCCGAATATACCGATCTTGCTCTTACAGCGGAAGTCAATATTAATCTTAATGAGCCAAAAGAACCAAGTCCATTTGTATTTTCAAACCAGCCTATGATAAAGCCATCAGTTGAAAAAAGTATATCTAAATCTCCATCGCCATCAATATCTGTAGTATAAACAGAACTTGCACTATTCGCATAAGTTGATATTATTTGCTGATCACCGAAGGTACCTAGACCGTCAATATTTTCATATAGTGCTATTTTACCATCAACAGATGCCGATATCACATCTCTATCACCATCACCATCAATATCACCTGCATGAACTGATTCAGCTGTGCCCGCAAGAGTTGTTATAATTTGTTGTGCACCGAAAGTTCCAATCCCATCTATATTTTCATACCATGCTATTTTATTATCACCACGAGATGCAGAAAGTACATCTATATCACCATCGCCATCAATATCGGTTGCATATACTGATCTGGCATTATTTGCATCGGTAGTTATTATCTGCTGCAAGCCAAATTCTCCATTTCCATTAACATTTTCGTACCATGCTATTTTGTTGTCCCACACCGAAGCAGACAAAACATCCATATCTCCATCACCATCAATATCACTTGTATAAACAGACCATCCTGAATCTATAGAGGTGGTTATAACTTGTTCCAAAGCAAAAGTGCCTTGTCCATCCATATTTTCAAACCATGCTACTTTATCATCTGCCTCCGTAGCACATACTACATCAACATCGCCATCACCATCAATATCACTTGCATATACTGATCTTGGTCTATTTATGGAGGATGATATTATTTGTTGTATACCAAAAGTACCTAGTCCATCTGTATTTTCATACCATGCTATTTTATCATCTGCCTCTGACGCAGAAACGACATCGATATCACCATCACCATCAATGTCTACCGCATAAACTGAAAAAGCACCATTTGCTATGGTTGATATGATATTAGGTATTGAGAAGGTACCCAGCCCATCTACATTTTCATACCATACTATTTTATCATCATTTCTGGAAGCCGAAACTATATCCATATCACCGTCACCATCAATATCTATTGGATAAACTTCGGCAACACCATGTTGATAACTATTTTGCCCAATAATGACACTTTCCTCAAACCCAATCTGCCCAAAACCAAATTGCAAACAAAAAACTAAAATAAAAAGTGTGTAAACCTGTCTCATATAAGAAAATTTATGTCAAGCTAATTAACTATTAATTATTTGATTGACAAACTCTAAAGCACGTTGTTCATTATAATAAATATTCCTTTTATCGATAAAACCTACATGCCCACCATACTTTGGCATTTCTAAAAAAAGATTAGGATTATGTTTTGCTTCTTTTACAGGATAACATTCTGGTGATAAAAAAGAATCATTAAGAGCATTTATAATTAAAGAAGGCACTTTAATATTTGGTAGAAATTGCAAGGAACTAGCCTTATCATAATAGTCATAAGCATCCGTAAATCCATGAGCTTTTGAGGTGTAAACATGATCAAAATCTATTAAACTTTTAATAGACTTAAAATCTGCAACTGATATATTTTTAGGGAATTGCTCTAATTTTGGCTTTAACTTATCTTTTAAATGTTGTAGAAAACGAATCGCATAATGCCTATTCTTTAAACTTAACAATTCGTCACAAGAGCCTTTTAAATCGCATGGTGTAGAAATTGCGACTACTGCTTTTAATTCTTCTGGTAAATCATTTCCTTCACCAACATATTTTAAGGCCATGTTGGCTCCCAAACTAATGCCTTTAATATAAATTTCTTCATATTGATTTTTAGTTAACACATGCTTTACAACAGCATCTAAATCTTCTGTCGCACCAGAGTGGTAACTACGATATAACAAATTAGGCTCACCACTACAACCTCTAAAGTTAACACCTATAGCATCAATACCATTAGCGTTAAAATGTTTTGCTGTTCCTGTTAAGTACGGTCGTTGTGCATGACCTTCGAGTCCATGAAGTAAAATAATGACTTTGTTAGATTTTTCTTGAGCATAACTCCAATCTAAATCTAAAAAATCACTATCAGGTAATGTGATTCTTTCCCTTTTCTGTTCTAATCCTTCTACTTTTCGAGCTAAACCAGAGAACACAGTAGATACGAAGCTTGTCTTTGCCCAGAAAGGCGGTTTGTAAATAGACTCTAGTACTGGCATTTTCTCATATTACAATCACATGGTTTATATAAGATACTACTTAAATTAACCTTATTTTTTTATAAATTTAAATGTTTGGCTTGTTTCATTAGAATTAATTTCTACAAAATACAAACCTGAATTAAATTCTGAAATATTTAGTGACACTTTAGAATTTTGGGAGTTAAACGCTTTCAATTTTCTACCATTCACATCATATATTGAGATTTTACTGTGACTTACCAAACCTTCAATAGTAAGATCTGAAGACGTTGGATTAGGATATAGTGAAATTGTAGACGTTTCAACATCATTAATAGATAATTGATTACCTGTAAACACAATTCTTCTAACAACAGTACCATCTCCGCCAACTGCAGATAATGAAAAATAATCTTTTGTACGCCCTACATGCTGTAACTCAAACGTAATTATATCGCCTAAATAGGGTTCTAAATTTATGCTTACAGTAGTAAGAGGATCTTGGTATCTTGTTGTTGGATTATAACTTGGGCCATATTGTACTCCATTAATTAAAATTCTGAACCATGAATTTGCAGGTGTTGAGCTAAAGTGATGAAGCTGTCTAAAGGTCAAATCCACTATACCATCTGACAGTGTAGTGCCATCAATCAAAAATTTAAACCCTGTTAAAAAGTCGGTATTATCATTCCATGCTTGTGCTTCTGTAGTTGCATCTCCTCCAACCCATTCAGCATTAGAATCGCGTTGATGAAGAATTAATCTTTCATTAGAAAAATAATTAATAAACTCTAATTTAGAAGATTCGCTATGTAATACAGAAAACATATTTGTATCTAATGAAGTTTCATCATTGAAATAGGTATCAAAACCAATCTCCAAAAATTCAGGATCAGTAGATGCGTAGACTTTCTGCCATGGAGAATTACTAGAACCACATACGTTACGTGCAAAAAGCTTATACGATGTCGCTGGTGTTAATCCTGAGAATACATAACTATTATTTGAAGAAGGTAAATAATCAACACCAAGATTGTCTTCAAATTGAGCTGCGATAACCTCATATGAATCGTTAGTTGTTGCATCCCAATCTAATGCAATATTATCTGTAGTTATCTGTGTTGTGATATTTGTAATTTTTTCACAATCATTTTCAATCAGTTGAATATTATCCAAATATGTTTTTCTAGTTGTAGATTTGCTTACATGTTCTAATTTTATAGTTACGATTTCTCCAACAAATTGAGATAAGTCAATAGAAGCAGTTTTAAAGTCATTATCATCAAAAGTTGCATTATAAATAAAATCTTCTGCTACACCAGTATAGACATTATCGTCTGCATAAGATTTTATTTTTACACGCAGATAAGCTTCAGACGTTTGGCTAATATCAAACCTTAAAACAGGATCAATCGCATTTTGAGTTAAATCTACATCTATTGATAACGTTCTTAAAAAATCGTGATTTTCCTCAAATGGATCGCCAAAATCTTCCCATTGGAGAAATTGTGGATAACCTGGACCAAAAAACATCAAACCATTTGTGCTGCTATTTGCTGCTTCTGTATTTATTTCTGAACCAAAACTTGGTATGGCATAATCGCGTGCAAAACCCGATTCAAAATCAATGGTATGTGGTAATGTCAATGCATCTGGTCTTGTCTTAAAATAAAAACTTCTGTAACCAGAGGTAACACCAAATGCATCACAATCCGTTTTCACGTTTATATAATAGCCTTGAGAAGGCAGTAAACCTGTAACCGAAAATGTCTCACCGTTAGTAACAGTATAGGTTTCTGGAATATCTTCGCCTACCTCAGTTATAACGTATCTGTAATGATTTGCCAAAGGGATCTCGTTAAGCGTAAAGTCTGCTGAAGTATTGGTTATATTATCCATACTCGTAACTGATACAGTCTGACATACTTGTAAATTTCCATCAAAACGCGTTTTGGCATAAGAATTTTGTAACAAAACAGATGTAGATGTAGAACCATCGCTAAACTCTTCAGTAATACTAACTCTACTTCGTGTTGGTGGATTATTGAAATTTTCTGTTCCTTGCCAACCTGCCAAAGCACTCGTTGTAAAACCCGGATTAATATCTTCCACATCTATTACCAGATTATCAACACCATTATAATTAAAGGATTCGTCAAAAATTAAAATATACTCATAAGCATTTGCATAATATGTAGATATACCTATTTCTGTCAAATCCTCATCAGCAATAAAACCATCGCCAGAAACAAACTCGTCCTTAGTTGTATGCCCTATTCTAAAAATTAAGCTCGAATTAGGTACAGGTGATGTTGTGGGATTTGAAAACGCAGTAAAAAAACGAATCCCAGTTATTTCACCATTAAATTTTATTTGTTCTGGATAGTAAATAGTTTGTGTACGCGAAAATTTGGCTTGTGGAACAAATGGTTGATTGGTATAATCTCCACCACCACCTACCGTAACTGAGCTAGTAGATCTTAATTGCCCATAATTATATAAGCATGAGATTAACGCTATTAGTAAAAAGATTCTTTTCATGATTGATGAATTTTGAGCAAAAATAGGAATTATAACTTTCTGAAAATGTTAAATTTACTATACCTCTAATGAGGTGAATTTGAAATCTTTTCCACTAAACAAACCCTTATCACTAAGCTTCAAATCAGGTATTACCAATAATGCCATAAAAGACAAACTCATATATGGCGCATGAAGCTTACTTCCTAATTGCTTTGCCATTTTATCTAACTCAGAATATTGCTTTCCAATAGTCTCTGCATTCTGATCACTCATAATACCTGCTACTGGTAAGGCTACAACTTTTTGTTCAGTATCACTAATAGCACAGATTCCGCCTTTATTCTCAATCAAGAGGTTTACAGCTTTATAAATGGCTTCATCAGATACTCCAACTGCAATAATATTGTGCGAATCATGACCAACAGAACTTGCAATTGCGCCTTCTTTTAGTCCAAAATTTTTGATAAAAGCTATTGCTGGCTTATCATTTTTATAACGGTTGACCACGACCATTTTAAGAACGTCTGTTTCTGTATTAGACACTAAATTACCATTATCCTTAGTTGAATTCTCTATAATTTGATTAGTAATTAACTCTCCATCTAAGCACTCAATAACTCTTATTTTAACTGTATCAGATTGCAACCTAAAGTCTAAGATGTCCTTGTTAGTGGTCTTAAAATTATTTACAACTTCAAAATCGACCGATTCAATCAATGAATGTCCTTGTCCTGAAACTAGTTCCCCATCAATATAAGTATATAAAACCGTAAAATCCTTTAAATTGTTTACCACAATAATGTCAGCCGCATCATTTTCTTGTAATAAGCCAACATCTAAATTATAATGCTTTACAGGATTAACACAAGCTACTTGTAAAACTTTAAATACATCAATTCCTTTAGCTACTGCTCTTGCGCACAATTGATTGATATGACCTAATAACAAGTCGTCCGGATGTTTGTCATCGCTACAGAACATCATGTTTTCGTAGTGTTCATCTAGCAAATCAATCAAAACTTCAAAGTTTTTGGCTGCACTACCCTCTCTTACAATGACTTTCATGCCTTTTTGAAGTTTTTCTAAGCCTTCTTCGTAAGTGAAACATTCGTGATCAGTAGAAATACCTGCAGAAATATATTTGGTTAAATCATCGCCTCTTAATCCTGGTGCATGGCCATCGATTGGCTTGTTATAATACTTTGCCCATTCTATTTTTTTGAGAACTTCTGCGTCATCATAAATAACTCCGGGATAATTCATCATTTCTGCGAGATACTTAATATCTGGATTTGCCATTAAGGCTTTAATATCATCAGCATCAATTACTGCACCAGCAGATTCAAAATTTGTAGCTGGTACACAAGATGGAGCACCAAAATTGAATTTAAAAGGGGTTTGTTTACCATTTTCTATCATAAACTCAACACCTTTTACACCTAGTACATTGGCAATTTCGTGTGGATCAGAAACCGTTGCAACCGTTCCGTGTTTTACAGCAACCTTTGCAAATTCAGAAGGTACTAACATTGAACTTTCAATATGTATGTGCGCATCAACAAAGCCCGGAAGTATATAATAATCACTATCACAATCTTTTTCTTCAATGGATTTTATTTTACCGTTTTCTATGGTGATTTCACCCTTGAAGATTTTTCGATTTTGTATATCTACTATGTTTCCTTTTAGTTTCAAATTATGTATCTATTTGTGGATTCTGTATCTATTGTAAAATGACAATTTATTTCAATTCAATTTTTAGAATATCCTCTGTTTTATCTTTAGCTCTAAAACATTCGTCAGCTCTCATACCAACAACCCAAATAATATTACCTTCTGAAGTTAAAACCCAGGTATTTTCCTTTTCAACTAAAGACAATTTTTCATCTTTAAGGTATTTACTGATTTTCTTTTTGCCTTTCATTCCTAGTGGGCGAAAAACATCTCCTTCTTTCCATAGTCTTAATTCTAGCGGGAAACTCAACTTATCTCTATCGACAAAAACTATACTTTTTGAAGAATTAACGATGGCTTCAGCTTCATCAAAAAACAAAATACCTAAAGGTGTTTTAACCTCGCTAACTTTGTCATTTATAAAAAAAGATTCATCGCTATGCTCGGAATGACGTAAATCTGTTAGAATTAAAAACTCACGATGCTTTATTAAGCGATGTGTATTAGATAAAACTTGCTTCCCAGATTGGGCGTCTAATAAATCAACAACATCATTCCATTCGGTAAAACCAAAATCCTTAAACATCTCAAATAAATACGCTTTGGGATTATTAACTTTTTTAAATTCTGAGACTTTATAAGTCACACCATTATCATCAATATTAGTAATAGCGCGCTTTGCAACTGCATTGAGGCTTTCTTCAACGATATCTGCAGTATCATTAAGATTAATTAAAGTACTTTGAAAACTATTTAGTAATTGTGGATTAATTTCTTTCAAGATAGGCACTACTTCATGACGTAATTTATTTCTCAAGTATTTTCGAGAAGAATTACTACTATCCTCTCGCCATTTAATGCTATTTTCTTTAGCATAAGCTTCAATCTGCTCTCTAGAAAATTGTAACAAAGGCCTTACGATGTTATCATTAACTTCTGGAATTCCTGTTAAGCCATTTAAACCTGTTCCGCGCGTAAAATTGATTAAAAAGGTTTCAAGATTATCGTCTGCATGATGTGCAGTTAAGATATAATCATAATTTAATTGCTCTTCTAATTCCTTAAACCAGTCATACCGCAATTCACGTGCAGCCATTTGGATAGAACGTTTATGCTCATCTGCATAAGTTTGTGTGTCAAAATTTTGAATAAACACTTCTACATCTAATTCTTCAGCAAGCTCTAATACAAATTCTTCATCTGCATTGCTTTCTTCACCTCTGAGATTGAAATTACAATGTGCTAAGGCAAAGTCTAGTTCTAATTCTTTACACAAATATGATAAAACAACACTATCGATGCCTCCCGAAACGGCAATTAATAATCGTGTTTCTCTTAGAAATACTAAGTTAGTGTCTATATGTTTTTTAAAGATTTTTAGCATTATGTAAAGATACAATAAAGGCAAAGGCACACAATTCTAGTTATTATAAAATGATAATTGTCATAAAAAATCGTTATCTTATTGGGTAGCTTTATAGGAACATTTTAAAATATAGGATTATGAGCACATTTGCAGAACTATCGTCAAAATCTGCACAAACTGCCTTCGACAAAAAGGTGCTTTCTGCAGTACAACATTTACATCCTTATGTAAAACACAGAATTTATATTGCAGAGTCCACTGGCATTATACCAAAGAATATGTATTCTTCTAATGGTATTATTGATGAGAGTATCATAGAATTATATAGTCATGGTTTTAATATCGAGGCCGAAGCAATGGCCGTTAAGTTGGAACTTTTTAAGCTCGTTGATAATTATATGAACGAACTCTTTAAAAAAGAAGCTTATCACAAAAATACAATTAGTACAGACAGTATTCTAAAAGATGAACTCTCTAAACTAGGTGAAGATTACACAATTGACGCCGATTTCGATTTTGTCTTAAATACAGATTTAAGTGATATTTCATATCACCAAGATCACAACAATCATTTGTATTTGTATACTGATAAAGAAACATCAATTTTAAAAGCTTTTGAATTAGAGGATTTATCAGCTTCTCAACCACCTAAGGTTTTTGGACGTTTTTATAATTGGTTACCTATTAATATTTCTAATATCGTGGATTTGTACATTTTCGGAAATCTAAATTTCGGAGATATTGCTAAAATCAAAAATATTGAAACATCGCGTGTAGAACTTATTTTTGAAAAAGTAAAAAAGAGTTTTAGACGACATTTAGAATAGAAGATATCCTAAGGGTTCACTCTAAAAAAATAATGAGTCTGAGTACCATTTCTAGTAAAGGTTTCTGCACAACTATTAAATTTAATAGTATTATTAAGGACATCATATGGTGCGAATATTTCAGAATTATTTTCTTGTTCTAGATTAAAATAGCTATCTCTAGCATTTACAAAACAGTAATCACCTGGTTGATTAATTGAAATACCTAATCTGAATTTATAGGCTAATTCGTTTTCTGAATATTCTGGAACATATGAAATATATTCGAAACAAAAGTTAGTATTGTATTCTGAGCCAAACTCATAGATTACGTTATAATTCTGAACAACCACTGCATTAAGGTTTTCCAATTGATTTGTCAATTTTAAAACAAATATTCCGTCCCCAAGAACCTCTCTAACATCTTCGCCTGGACAACCGTTTAATAAAACAGAAGTCGCTTCAGATTCTATCCAAATTGTTTCATCAATATCATAACTTTCTGAAATGTTTTCAACCTCCAAAAAAAATTCTGGTGCAACGCTAGCACAAGGAAAATCATCTCCTTCTTCACCACAAAGAATTGCCATTAAAAGTGGTGCTAATAATAGGAACTTTAAGTTCTTTTTCATAGAACAATTTTTATACTAGATGAATAAAATGTCAAACGGTTGCGCTAATTTTTACACTTTCTTCAATTTTCCAAAACTTCTCTCATCGCTTTAGCCTTAACTAGACACTCTTCGTATTCCTTAAGAGGGTTACTCTTTGAAGTTATAGCACTACCAACCGAATAAGAAATATACTTTTTTGATTTATTATACAGAATACTCCTAATAATAACATTAAAGTCGAAATCACCATTAGGCGCAAAATAACCCACGGAACCAGAGTATAATCCACGTTTTGTTTCTTCTAAGTCTTCAATGATCTTCATAGCAGAAATTTTTGGTGCTCCTGTCATACTACCCATTGGGAATGTTGTTGTTATTATCTCAACCGGATTAATATCGTCAGACACATGAGATGAAATGGTAGAAATCATTTGATGTACTTGCAAAAACGAATAGACTTTACATAACTCTTCAACTTTTACACTTCCTTTTGTAGCTGTGTGCGATAAATCATTACGGACTAAATCGACTATCATAATGTTTTCACTTCGTTCTTTTTGATCACTAGACAAATCTTTGGCGAGTTTTAAATCTTCTTCGTTATTTTCTGAACGCCTTGCTGTACCCTTTATAGGCTGCGAAATCACTTTCTTACCTTCTTTTTTGATATAACGCTCTGGTGTTGCCGATAAGAGAAATTTATCCTCAACTTTTAAAAAAGTTGCAAAAGGTGGTTGAGAAATATCATTGAGCTTATTGAATGTTTCTAGTGGATTAATCATACTATCCTCTGCATAAAACTCTTGGCAAAAATTGGCTTCGTAAATATCACCTCTTTGGATATGTGCAAGCATTGTGCTAACCTTATTAAAATACTCGTCTTTATGAATTCTTAGTTTTATTTTTATTGGACTTTTAGACTTTTGGACTTTCGGGCTTTTGCATTTCTCTATTTCTAATAGGTCATCTTCAATTTCATCATCAACCATTTTTAAGTATTGTAGCTCAACCTTATTATCTTTTAATAAGAATAACTTTTTTGGCTGAAAAAAGTACAATTCAGGGAAATCTAAACCATCAAAATTTTCAGATGTTAACTGCTCTGTTGTGTTTTTTAAATCATAAGTGAGATAACCAAAAATCCAATCTTTTGTTGATTTTTGATATTCTGACAAGCTCTCAAAAGCATCAAAATAATCTGTTTTTAAAGCTGTAAATGCATCAACAGCTAAGACCGCATCATAGCAATTGTATTTGCTCTTATGACTATTGGAATCTAGCCAAACAACATCATCGAATTGCTGACTCCAGCACAAGAGATCTTGCTTAAATTTATCAATATTGCGAGTATTATGGTAGTGCTTGGTTCTCAAGGAAAATATTGTACATCGCAAATTTAATGAGAATACTTTGATTTCGTTTATTTAATTCTATAATCGTTTATATCTGTAAAATATCCTCATTATCTCAGTTATTTTAATTTGCTTTTTATATTTACATATTCAACTCTAAATTAAGCCTAATGCACTACCGAATTTTTAGAATAAGTTTTTCAATTTATTGGTTTTTACTTTTAAGTCTTCTGTCGCAACAATCGTTTGCTCAAGACGAAAGTAATTACTCTTTACTTTGGAAAATTGAAGGAAAAGACACAAGTTCACCTTCATACTTATTCGGCACCATGCATGTTGAAGATGCAAGAGCATTCAATTTTAGTGATGCGGTAATACCAGCAATAGAAAGTGTTAAGTATTTTGCCTTAGAGATAAATCCTGATTCTATCATGGTTGCTTTTACCAATAAGAAATATGACATCAATGCAAATAATTTTTACAAAAAACTATTAAAACCAAGAGATTACAAACGTTTATTAAAACGATTTGAAGCTATTAATGATTATTCTTTGAAAGACTCGGAGATTATGAGTCCAGATGTTGTTTTATCTCTCCTTATACCACAGGAAGAAAAAGAAGATGACAAATCTACATCTGTAGATATGTACCTATTAGGTCATGCAAGGACTATGAATAAAGACATTGTAGGATTAGAAGCCATTGACGATCAGGTTAGCTATTTCGATAATTTATCAGATGAAAATAAAATAAAACAAGTACTTGATAATTTAAATGTTGAGATTGATAGTCTTAAAAGAAGTAAAGAACTCATGACCACTATTTATCAAACTGGTGATCTCTCTAAAATCGAAGCTTTCATTAATAAGTATGATCATGAAAACACCAATATGATTTCACGAAATAAAGTGATGAGTAATAGTATCATCAAGTTTATGAAAAAAGGAAGCATATTTGCTGGAGTTGGAGCTGCGCATTTAGTAGGTAAAGAAAGTGTTATTGAATTATTACAGAATGAAGGTTATAAAGTCACTGCAGTTGAAGCCAAATTTACTGGAGTAGCAGATAGTTATAAAATAGATCCTTCAAAAGGTTTTTGGTATAATTATATTAATGATGATTTAGGCTATTATTTAGAAATTCCAAAAGCACCAAACATAGAAGAAGGAAACGATAATTTCACTGTAAAAGGTTATGGTGATATGACAACTAACACGACCTATCTTTTTATGGGATTGAGTCTGAGTTATAATTTAGAAGATTCTCAAATTGATGTGTTAATGGAAAAAATGATTTCTAATATGATGGAAAAGCGTGAAGCTGAAATCATAAGCAAAGACAAATTACCTGATACAGATAAAGTTGCTTATGATGTTACCAGTGAATTGCCTGATAAAAGAATAATGAAATCTAGATTTGTTCTAAAAAATAATCATTTCTATTATTTTTCTGTTGAAACACCCAAGGAACAAATTGAAGAAAATTATGTAAATCGCTTTTTAAATTCAATTGTAGTAAACGGTGTCGAACAAAAAATCAAAACTGTTCAATGGCAAGAATTTAAAAGTGAAAAAGGTGCTTTTTCAATAGAAATACCAACAGAACCGAAAGACCTGTCTAGAGAATCTCCAAACCCTCTAGATCCAGAAGGAGAACCCTATTTTCTTAATCTCTATATGGCTATGGATACTAAAAACAAGAATAATTATTTGTTTAGATATAATGACCAACCGATTGGTTATTTCATAGAATCACCTGAATCTGCTTTTGAAGGCACTAAAACTTCTTTAACTCAAAAAGCTACATTATTATCGGAGCCAAAAGTTATTTACCTAGATGGTATTGAAGGGAGAGAATACGAAATAAGTATTAATGATAAATTTCATTCTATAGCGAGAGTATATTTTAGAGGTAACAGAACCTATTTATTACTAAAACAAAAAATATCTACAACCGAAAAAGCAACTACTGATGGTCCATTTTTTAAAAGTTTTACGATGCAGCCCTATAAAGCATCTGTTTTAAAGGATTATTCCCCATCAGATAAAAGTTTTGATATACAGCTATTCGAAAATGTTACCGAATCTATTGATTCATCTGATTATGAAAACTCTCAAGTAGTCGATTCTCATGATTATGCTACTGTAAACCCTGCTACAGGCGGTGTTTATCAATATGGATATTCTAATATTAGAAAATACTTTAGAACACCAACTTATAAAGCCTTTTTAGATTTATATAAAAATAGTGAAGTAGAATATAATGATAGCATTGTTAGAGAAAGAATTTTTACAAAAGATGGTGATTCTATTGTTGAGTTTTCTGTAAAAAACAGACTACACTTAAAAACAAAAAGACAACGAATATGTCGTATTTGGTTGAATAATAATAGAATTCAGTTGGCAAAAGCTATTGTGAGTGATGAAGAAGCCAATAGCGGAATAGTAGAACGCGTATTTAATTCCATAAGAATGAATACCGCAAAGACTGATTTCAATATTTTTGAATCTAAAGCTAAGTATATTATTGAGGATTTAAAATCAAAGGATTCAATTATCTATGACCTAGCGTTAAAGTCATTCGATTACTATGAATATAATAAGGATGAGTTAGCAGACTTACATCAAGCCTTAGATTATGATTTTTCACAAGAAAAAAACGACATAATAAAAGCAAAAATCATATATGAGCTTTCGCTTATTAATGATGAATCTTCTATTAAGGTTTTAGAGGAGTTTTACAATAAATCTGACACTTCGGATAATCTAAAAGCATCTGTTTTATCTGCTATTCCTGAGATTGAATCTACTGGCAGCTTAACAGTCTATAACAAGCTATTATTTGCCAATCCACCAATTGAAAAAGATTCTTACAGCTACGACATTTTACAGCCATTTAATGATTCTTTAAATTATGCTTTAGAAAACTATGATAAGCTACTTAAATTAATGCCATACATTCAATACAGAGGCGACTTAATAGATATTTCCAAGAATATTTTTACCTCTGAATTAGAAGCAAAAAACGTAATACAAAATAATCAAAACAAAATTCTTGAGTTCTTAAAAACAGATTCTGATTACTTTTTTAAACAATCGGAAACCGAAAATGAAGACGATGGAACTTATGACAGTTTAATGTATACATATCTAAGATACTTAAACACTATAAAAAGTGATAGTAAAATCTGTGACACTTTCACCCTAAAAATTATAGATGGAGATTATGACAAATGGATGAAACTGCAAGCTATTATTGCGAGAATATTCAATAATTATAATACTCCTAAAGACATAAAAAACAAGTATTTAGAGGATAAGTATTTTCAATACGAAATAATGGAAGCCTACCACAAACAAAATAGATTTTCAGAAATTGAAAAAATATATCTAAAGCCAAAGGCATTCGCAAAATTGTCATTTTACAACTATGCTGGTGAGGAAAATGGATATCCAGATAGAATAGACATTACAAAGACAATTACTAAGAATAAGCAAGATTTTTATGTTCTTAAATTCAGTTATAACTCAGAAGAATCTGATGAAGATGCAAATTATATTGGTATAGTTGGACCAATAAAAGGACTATCTCAAAGTACCGATTTTAAAATGTTTGATAGTTTAACTTATTGGGATAATTTTGATGATGATTGGGAAAATAAGGCAGAAACATTGATTACAGATTTATTAGAGTATATTGATTAATCTTTTATTTACTGCGAATATTACTTCTATCATTAGTACTATTTAATTCTATTACCACTTTGAAATGTTAATCCTAAAAAACCATTTACTCCAAATAGATATAAAACCTATCGGTGCAGAACTTAAGGCCATAACTTCTGTAAAAAACAATAATGAGTTTATGTGGCATGCAGATCCGAATGTTTGGGGAAGCTCTGCACCAAATTTATTTCCAGTAATTGGCTCCATGAAAAATGATAGCTATATCTATGACAACAAAATCTATAAAATGTCAAAACATGGTTTTGTTAGACATAGTGATCAATTTAAAGTAAAAAATCACTCGAATTCAAAAATTGCTTTGATTCTAACATCCAACGATCAATTATATGAAACATATCCCTTTTTATTTCAATATGAAATTTCATATCAATTAGACAACAATGTTCTAACTGTCAGCCACAGTGTTAAAAACATTGATTCTAAGACATTATTTTTCTCTCTTGGAGGACATCCTGCTTTTGCTTGCCCTCTTTATAAAGATGAAAGCTATACAGATTATTATTTAGAGTTTGAAAAGTCAGAAAATAGTAAATCTTATTTGTTAAACATGGAAAATGGTCTAGTAACAAACAAGACAAAATCAGTAATTGTTGAGAGTAACAAAATTGAACTTCACGGAGATTTATTTAATGAGGATGCCCTTATTTTTAAGGATTTAAAATCTAGAAAAGTCACCTTAAAACATAAAATTAAAGGTGATGTTTTATCTATGAAATATAAAGGTTTCCCATATTTAGGAATTTGGGCAAAACCAAATGCACCTTATGTTTGTATTGAACCATGGCTTGGAATTGCAGATGTTGAAACTACCAATCAAAAAATTGAAGATAAAGAAGGTATTATCTCACTTGAATCTGGTTCTGTTTTTAACGCCAGTTACTCTATTGAAATAGACAATAGGCATTTAGGGTAAGTAGATTATAAATGTTAGCTTTGCCACTTAAAACCAAACCGTGACGTTTCAAGATCTAAATTTAAACACACCTTTATATAATGCCATAGATGATTTAGGCTTTGAAAGTCCTACACCTATTCAAGCTGAAGCTTTTAATGTTGTGGCTTCTGGCAAAGACGTTGTTGGTATTGCGCAAACTGGTACAGGTAAAACCTTTGCATACATGTTACCAATCTTGAGAAATCTAAAATATTCTAAACAAGATAATCCCAGAGTTTTGGTTTTGGTACCAACAAGAGAATTGGTTGTGCAAGTGGTCAATGAAATTGAAAAACTATCTAAATACATTAACAATCGCGTATTGGGAGTTTATGGCGGTACTAATATTAATACTCAAAAACAAGCCGTTGCCCAAGGTCAAGATATTATTGTAGCTACTCCTGGTCGCTTATATGATTTGGCAGTAAGTAGAGTTTTACAATTAAAATCTATTCAAAAATTAGTGATTGACGAAGTTGATGTGATGCTAGATTTAGGTTTTAGGCATCAGTTAATGAATATTTTTGATATTCTTCCACCACGTCGTCAAAATATTATGTTTTCGGCTACGATGACTAAAGATGTTGATGAATTAATTACCGATTTCTTTATAAATCCTACAAAGATATCAATCGCAGTTTCTGGTACTCCATTAGAAAATATTAAACAAGAACGCTATAATGTTCCAAATTTCTACACTAAAGTAAATCTACTGGAATATTTACTTAAGGATAAAGAAGAGTTTTCAAGAGTCTTAATTTTTGTAGCTTATAAACGCATGGCAGATCGTCTGTTTGATATGCTTGAAGACTTATTTCCTAGTCAAACTTGTGTGATCCATTCTAATAAAACCCAAAACTACAGATTACGAAGTATTGAACAGTTCAGGGAAGGAGAACATCGTATTTTAGTTGCTACAGATGTAATGGCGAGAGGTTTAGACATTGATGATGTGTCTCATGTTATTAATTTTGATACACCTGATTATCCTGAAAACTATATGCACAGAATTGGTAGAACTGGTCGTGCTGAAAAAGAAGGCCATGCCATATTGTTTTCTACTGAAAATGAGCAAGAATCAAGAATAAGACTTGAAGAACTCATGCAAATGACCATAGAAACACTAGAGCTTCCTGATAGTGTCGAAATCTCTAAAGAATTAATAGAAGAAGAACGTCCACAAATAAATGAACGTTATAACCCTTTAAAAAGAAGGGATGAAGATGCGCCTGGACCAGCATTTCATGATAAAAAGGATAAAAACAAAAAAGAAAATTTAGGAGGCTCATACAGAAGAGAAATTGCTAAAAAGTATAAAAAGCCAAAAACCAGAGGCGATAAAAACTATAATCGGCGCAACAAGAACAAATAATTTATTTTTTCTGTTAGGTTAAGACTAAGTACTCAACATAAAAATAAAAAAACCTCTTCTTTTGGAAGAGGTTCTTTAAACGTCAAGTACGTGCAGGATCGCATTTTATGTAAACATAAAATCTATAACCCTAACCTTATAGTTGATCCTGCATTTGTACTTGATTTTCTACTAAATCGTTTATAGGAACAATTAATTTCCCTTTTGAATTTTTTAATATCACCGAAATATTTTCAACAGATTCTACGGTGTAATTCTCACCTTGAAAAGTTATAGCCTGACCAATTTCAAATGTTTTGCGAGCGTAAAACGTCTTTAGCAACTTACCTACTACTTCTCTAGCACCTAACCCAAAAGCAATTGCAAATGCTAAAAGAAAGGCCGCAATAATCATATTGATATTGTTGGTGATTATTTCAGTATCAATTCCTGCTTGGTTTAATGCTGTAACGGATATAAATGTTAGCATTAAGAAAAATACCACCTGACTTATCATTTTACCACCAGATAAATCCATGGATTCAAAAAGTGATTTCAAACCATTCTTAACAAAGTTTGCAAATAAAAGTCCAACTATAAATACAATTAAAGCAGAAAATAGTTTTGGTAAATAAGATATGAGGTCACTTATTTGTTTGGTGATAATATCTAATCCCATAATATCTGATGCCGTTACCAGCAATATCATATACATTAGATATTTTACAACTTTTGAAACAACTTTTACGGTATCAAAATTGAGTTGCTTACCTTCTATAATTTCAATCTCATTAATTTTCTCATCGAGCTTATTAGCCTTAACCAATTTTAAAACCTTTTTTATAAGCTTAACTACTAACTTGGTAATTATCCAACCAATAATTAGTACAATAAATGCTCCGATGATATTAGGAAATATATTAGTGATTTCGAACCAAATATTAGTCAGAGATTTCATTGCTACTTCTGAAAATTCGCTTACTTTATCCATACTATAATTTTTTAATGTTAGGGTTAATTAAGTATTTACTTTTTTCTACTACTACTTACAGTGTCAATAACATGACCTAAATTATACGAAAATAGCTCAGCCAAATCCATCAATAGCTTCGCCATGGCAATGTCGTGCATGACTTTGCTCTTAAGCTCAGCAGGAACTTCCTTTAGAGGTTGGTTTATTTGCTTAAATGGATTTTCCATCTTCGGTATAATTAGTGTACTTCTGTACTAGTTTTTCTTTTGCTCTTTTTAAACGCATTTTAACGGCACTCTCACCGATATCTAAAGCTTCAGATAATTCTTTAATTGTTAAATTATCTTGGTACTTCAGCAACAATATCATCTTTTCATCAGGAGAAATTAGCTCCATCACTTTCTTCAATTGTTCTACTCTCATGTTTTGAAACTCGTGAGTAGAATCTATATCTTCACCTATATTTTCAATATCAACGCTTTCAGAACTTACAGATTTTTTTTCAAACTTTTTAGCTGTATTTCTTGTTACATAATTTACACAATGATTATAGGTAAATGCATATAACCATGTTGAGAACTTAGACTTTCCTTTAAAGCTTCCTAATTTTACAAAAACTCTAAGAAAAACATCTTGTGTCAAATCTTTAGCCTCATCAACTCCATTTGCAAACCCATAACACTTATTATACACCATATTCGCAAATCTATCGTACAGTACCTCAAACAACAATGTGTCGTTAGTTTTTACGATAGCTTCTACTAGCGCTTCATCGGTAAGGGTATGAACAGCGTCTTGTGTCAATGAATCTTTATTGTATAGTATTAATGTTACTTATTAAGTTAAGACACTACATTGTAAGAGAAGTCACAATTATTTTAAAAATTATTTATCTTTTAAATGATCTTCGATATCTCTTAGGTGATGTTGTAATGCTTTGGCTGATATTTGAATTTCTTTAATTAATAGTGATAAAGACATAATTAGAAGTAATAATGCAATTCCAAAAACCCAAACTGCTATAATATGTTGCGATATATAAATCAAAAACATAGTTAGAACACAGAGCAAAAGGCTTGTAATTCCAAAGATTTGCATATATCTTGTAAGGTTTAACCTCAGTTTTAAATTATTAATCTGACGTTTTAAAGACTTTTGTTGTGTCTCCTTATATTTTTCACTTAGGTTTCTAATAACCGCGGCATAAGCCAAAAATCGGTTAGTATACGCTAGCATAATTAAGGATATTGCCGAGAATAAAAGTGCTGGTGTTGTGAGCGTTAGTTCTTCCATACAGTCATTTTTACAAAATTACAGAATAAAAACTCTATGCATCAAAAAAGCGAACTTTTTAGAGTTCGCTTTTTTTACATGCTAGTGTTTTATTAATTTTCTATTTTTTTTAATTTCATTTGAGCATCTTCATTACCATCTATTTCAATAGCTTTTTTATAATATGCAATAGCTACTAATTTATCTTTTTGTGACATATAATAATCCCCTAATGCAACATAACTTCCTGACTTATCTGGATAAAAATCAATATTCATTTCAAAAAAAGCAAGCGCTTTTTCAGGAAGATTATGGCCTTCTAACATAAAGAAACCAACATCATTTATTAAATTCCAATCTGGTTTTATTTCACGCTTCATTCGTTTGCTCAGTTTTTTGTAGTGCTTGTAATAAGGATCTGTAAGTTGTTTAATAGAATACCTTTTTGGGGTATTAAACCTCCACATTTCATGGAATGGAAACCAAGAAAAAATAGATCGCAACCCATTATATTGTGCTGGTACAACAATACTACCGTGATCTTCATCTTTAAAGTACTCCCATTTAAAATCCAGTTTTTCGCTATGTTCAACCAGTAAATCATGAAACTTTAAATTGGCTCTAATCTGCTCTGTAGGCACAGTTTTGTCTTTTCTTACTTTTACCGTATCCATGGCTTTGCCAAGACTGTTAGCTACTGCAATATATAATGATTTCTCTTTCAGGTTTTTCGTATTAATTTTTTCTTCAGCTTCTTTTACGAGGCGCTCATTATCCCACCAAAGACTTGGGTCTATGGCCAAATAGTTGTCAAAAACTTTATCGTGATTCAAAAAAGTGTAGAGTACAAATAAGCCACCTGTAGAGTGGCCAATAATGGTATTATTATTCTCTGTTGGGTATTTACTATTTATAAAAGGCTTTAATTCTTTTTCAATAAACTTTAAGAAATTTCTAGCACCTCCAGAAGTTTTTGATTCATGTCCACGTTGAAATGGAACATTGGTTGTTGTAAAATCTCTTGTTCTATCTGTATTGGTAATACCTACAATAATTGAGTTAGGAATCTTCCAAGGTATTAGTTGCTTAAGCATTGCTGTGATAGAATAGAAATTTTTAGATGCGTCTAACACATAGATAACTGGATATTTTCTTGAGCTATCTGTTTCTTCTGGGACTTGTATCCAAACTTCTCGTTGCTCTTTTAATATTTCAGAATACAAACTATCCACTGTACCAATAACAATTTTTTTGTCTTTATTTTGAGCGTATTGTGCGTGTATATTAGCAAATATGCTTAGTAAGATTACTGTAAAAATTGTTTTACTATTTTTCATCTGAAGCATTTTTTGAAATGAGTTTTATGATATATTCTCTTCAGACTTAAGACTCCATTTATAGACCAAAATCCCAATTCTGGCTATTACAAAAGCAAATAATCCAAAAGTTATAGTCAATAAAGATAGCTTTATACCTGCAGCTACTAAATCTGGTCTTGCTTCACCAATCGCTTCTAACATGTCAAATAACTCAATAATTCCGATAACAGACGCTAAACAACCTATAACTAGAGCTACTAAACTAGATTCTGCAGCTAAGCCAATCATCTTATTAGATGCTGTAAGATTCTGTTTCTTTTTTATAAAAGCCATTGCTACAAAAACTAATGACAATAAAAAGGCTACTAAAATAAAATACATACCTGGTCCGCCTTCTTGTAAACGACCAACTAATAATAATTGTGAAAACATAAATTGTGTTTTTTGATTAAACTTAAAGCAAACATAGGCTCAAGTTTGATTAAAAAAATTAGAATGCGACCAACTACCAAATTCTTTCGGGATTTAACTTCAATGTTGAAACCAGCGCTAAATCTGTCATTCGTCTACTAAATAAAAATACCATTTAAAAATGACCTATTATTGTGTTAATATTGAAATAAATTGAAATCAAAACAATATTATATAAAACGAGTCCTACTCCATCTACTATTTTGGTGTGCGGTTCTTTTCTTTTTCACACTCACTTTTAGCGCAGATAACACTATTGATAGTAATATCTTTAATTTTTCTCTGTTTTTAATGCCAATAACAATTGGTACCACTTATGTTTCGATTTATAAACTCATTCCTAATTACCTCATTACAAAACGCTACTTTTTATTTGGGCTATATAGTTTATACACTATTATAATTTCCATTTTTAGTATTATGTTTTCGGTCTTTTTCGCGATTGCGTTTTTGACCAACTTTATGTTCACAAAGGTTGAATCATTATCTCGTAATACTTTATTTATTATTACATGTGTTTATCTAGTTGTAATAATTGTAAGTGCTTTTAAATTATTAAAACTGAATTTAAAGCAATCCAAGTATAGTGGTGAGCTTGAAGCCAAAATATTAGAAGCACAGCTCAAATTAAAAGAACAAGAGTTAAAATATTTAAAGATGCAGATTCATCCTCATTTTTTGTTCAATACTTTAAACACCATTTATGGTTTTGCATTAAAAAAATCTGAACAAACGCCAGATATGATACTGAAACTATCTAATTTGCTCGATTATTTATTATACCATGTTGATAAGCCCTTGGTCGCTTTAAAAGACGAAATCAATCATATTAAAGATTATATTAGTCTAGAAGAAATACGATTTAATGATACCCTAAATATCAGTTTTAAAGACTCTAATTGTGCCGAAGCACTTTCTGTTGCCCCTATGTTATTTTTACCATTTATTGAAAACAGCTTTAAACATGGTAAGATTATTGAAGGAAAACTATCTATAACTGTTGTGTTTGAATGCACTGCAGATAGTATTGACTTTACAATTAATAATTCGCACGAAAAGCAACTATCCAAACCACATGGAATTGGTTTAGAAAACATAAAAAAGCGATTAGAATTATTATATAAAAATCAGTACAATTTGAAAATTTCGGAAACTAGAAACAGTTATAACGTACAACTAAAATTAGACCTATAGAATGACTAAAAATGTGTCTTGTGTAATTGTAGATGACGAAGCTATGGCAAGGGAAATTATTGCCATGCATCTTTCAAAAATTAAAAAAATTGATGTTGTAGCTCAATGCTGCAATGCCGTTGAAGCATTTAACACAATTACCAATAATGATATAGATTTAGTCTTCTTAGATATTAACATGCCTGAAATTTCGGGTATTGCTTTTGCAAAATCTATCAATAAAAACATCAAGGTTATTTTTACAACAGCATACAGAGATTATGCTGTAGAAGGCTTTGAATTACAAGCTGTAGATTATGTCTTGAAACCTATTTCATTTGAGCGTTTACTAAAAGCTGTAAATCGTTATTTTGAAGTTTTTACCAAAGTCGAAAAAACATCAAGTCATATTACAGAAAGTAATGATTTTATATTTGTACGTTCTAATCGCAGAATGCTTAAAGTAAATTTTGAATCAATCTTATATGTAGAAAGTTATAGTGACTACATTAAGATTCATCTTGAAGAAGAAATTATTGTTACCAGAGAAACAATTAGTGCTATGGAAGCAAAACTACCTAAGCAAAATTTTATACGTATTCATAGATCTTACATTATCGCTTTGTCGAAGATTCAATCGTTTACCAGTGAGCATGTTACACTTAACCGACGCACTTTGCCATTTAGTCGAAGTTACAAGAAAGAAGTGTTGAAACTACTAGAAAATTATTAGCTTTATAAATAATAACCCCGAATTTAACGTTGTTATTACACTAATACGTAATAAAATTGCATTATGATACAGGACCTACACGACACTATTCCGAATTTAAAACCTTTTGATTATTCCATTCATCACGATTCTAATTTTATAAATCAGCATTGGGTATTGGTAAACGGTATTGCTGAAAAAAAATCTACTTATGTCTTTAAGAAAGATAACGTTCTTGAAATTTACAGAAAGGACAATGTTATTGAAACGTCATGGAATATTCATTTTCAAAATATTTTTACTATAGAAACTGAAGATGGAAGAGCAACAGTAAAGGCTTATCTTAAGGACGAGGATATGTTGGTGCTTAACGATCAAACTAAAGATGAATTTGCACTTTTTATTAATACGAGCAACTATGCTGACGAACTGAATTCAATGGAGGATGTTCAGAATTATATAAAATATAAGTACAAGCAAAAAGCGAGTAACCTCATATACGGTCATCAATTTTACTATATTTCTGAATCAGAGGAATTTGGACCTTTCACTGTTGAAGAGCTTACAGAGAAAGTGAAAAAAGACGAAATTAGTGCATTTTGTTTTGTAAGAGATATTAATGAAGATGATTATAGTAATCGAATGCGAATCAATGATTTGATACAGGAACTGTAATTGATAAATTATTTTTAAAGAAATCGAATTTAGATAATTCTATAATAACATTACTTTTTCGTTGAAATTGTTTTATATAGTCGCATCCATTTTTTATTATTCTATTCCTTCAACTTAATACCAAATGTATCTCGACCATTTTGATGCAAAGTCATGCTTTCTACTTCACCATTCTCATTTCTATTAAAAGTGACTTCTGCCTTAACCTCTTCTACAAAGAACTTATCTTCAGACATTGGAATAATCACAAGAGCACTTTGACCTTTTGGCTTAGCAATTAATTTATTATCTTCTCGTGAAATGTTAACAATAAAATCAGCTGATAATTGATATTCACCTATGTAATCATCTAATTTTGTTGTATCCATTTCAAATGCTTTTGGCAAAGTATTTACATCTACATCTAAGGATTTTAAAATATTAACAGCGTTTGTGTTTGCAGGATTAAGTTCAACAGACTTTTTATAATTTACAATGGCTTTTTCTTTATTTCCATTTTCTAATAACGCTTCAGCATAACTATCATATACATTAGACGACTCTGGGAATTGATCAACATTTAACTTAAAAACAGCCTCAGCTTTACCTATCTCTTTTCTTCTCATGTAATAGTAACCAAAATCATTTATTATACCTTCAGAGAAATTATAATTTTCTGAATTATTAATTTTTAAAGCCTCATAAGTTGAAGCTAAATTAGTTGTTCCTTCTGAGTCAATAAATGCTTTAAGCTTTCCTGCAATAGATGGTTTGACTTCGCATCTGCTTCCCATTGATTCTCCTGTTTTCCATTGAATCCAATCGCAAAAAATTTGTGTGTATATATTATGACCAGACCCTCCATTAGTAATCATTATAAAACCATCATTTGTATCAGGGTTTACTCTAAAAAATGCATGCCAACCTGTATTAGCTCCACCATGACCTTTTAGAATGTAGGAAGTATTAGGAATATTTTGTACTTGATAACCTAAACCGTAACTATCATTTGAAGCTGCTGCTGGTTTCATCATTTCTTCAACAGTAATTCCTTTTAAAACCTTGTTATATTTTTTGTTATCCTTATGAGCAAAAAGACTCGCATAGGCAAATTGTGTAAAATCTTCAATTGTTGTATGTAATCCTGCTGCTGCTTGTGCTGTAAACAATTCAAAATCTATTTGTTCACCAAAATTGTCATGCTCTAAAGATGAATTTTTGAGTATAGTTTCGTCAATATCATAACTGCTGCTCTTCATTCCTAAAGGGTTTAAAACTTCAGTTTGTATATAGTCTTCAAATTTTTGCCCTGTCACTTCCTCTATTATCAATTGCAAGATTGTATATCCTCCTCCAGAATATTTCCATTTTGTTCCTGGCACCATAATCATTTCTACTCTACCAGGTCCATTGTTGCGACCATTTAATGACTCTTCGATTGTAGATAAACGATCTTTAGGTGTCCATCCAGGATATCCATGAAGCGACAATCCAGCTGTATGACTTAGTAATCGTCTTACGGTCACTTTTTTAGAATCAAAGTCCGATTCTGGTAATTTCCAACGTGTTAAATAATTTTCTGCTGGTGCATCTAAGTCAATTTTACCTTCTTCAACGAGTTTCATAATTCCCCAAGCAGCAACAGTTTTAGAGATAGAACCAATATTAAATCCTGTTTGCGTTGTTACTTTCTCACCTTTTGAAAGATTTGCGTATCCATAAGCTTTTTGTAATACCAATTCGCCATTTTCGATAATAGCTATTGCAGTTCCAGGAACCATAAATTCTTCCAATAATTTTGGAATCTTTTGATCTAATTCTTTAGTAAAACTATTAACGTCTTGAGTTTCATTTTGTCCATAAAATGTAAAAGACAATAAAAGGAAGAATAGTGTGATTTTTTTGAACATGACAAATGGATTTAATGATTAGCAAAAGGTATTATATGCATTTATGACGCCTATCTTACACTTTCGTTACAACAACTATCTGTTTTTTTAAATTTAGTGAAAATGTTGCAGGCAATTAAATTTTGCTTTAAAAATATCTTCTTCACTTTACTTGTCAAAAGATAATAAACAAAAAAGCGAACCAAATGGTTCGCTTTTTTGTTTATTAAATATGATATAATCTAAGCCTGTAATCCAGGAATATCAACCATTTCATTTGCATCTTTTTCGTAATCTACACCATCAACTTCAAACCCAAAAAGATTAAAGAAATCTGTTTTATAACCTTCTAAGTCACCAATATGTGGTAAGGTTTCTGTTGTTGCTTCTTTCCAAAGTTCTAAAACTTTTGCTTGTATATCATCACGCATTTCCCAATCGTCAATGCGTATTCTCCCTTCATCATCTAAAGGTATATTTTCTTCATATAAACGCTCATTAAATAAACGCTCAATTTGCTCTATACAGCCTTCGTGAATACCTTCTTCTTTCATCACTTTATATAACAATGAAATGTATAAGGGAATTACAGGAATCGCAGAACTTGCCTGTGTCACTAAGGCTTTATTAACAGAAACATAAGCCTTTCCATTAATAGTCTTTAAGCTATCCGTAATTTTAAATGCAGTAGCTTCTAAATGATCTTTAGCCTTACCAATAGTCCCTTTTCTGTAAACGGCTTCAGTTAAAGATGGGCCTATGTATGAATAAGCAGCAGTTTTGAAATCTTTAGATAAAACCCCAGCAGCATTTAATTGGTTAATCCACATTTGCCAATCTTCTCCTCCCATTACAGCAACGGTATTCTCAATATCATCGCCAGAGCTTGGTTCAATTGAAATCTCTTTAACCTCTCCTGTATGGAAATCTACTGTATTATCTGCAAATGTCTTACCAATAGGCTTTAACACAGATTTAAAACGCTCACCAGTATCAGGATGCGTTCTTACTGGAGATGCTAAACTGTAGACTAACAAATCAATCTGACCTAAATCCTTTTTAATTAAGTTTATAGTTTTTGCTTTTACCTCGTTAGAAAACGCATCGCCATTTATACTCTTCGCATATAAACCGTCTTTATGTGCTTGTTTTTCAAAAGCAGCACTATTATACCAACCTGGAGAAGCTGTTCTACCTTCTTTAGGTGGCTTCTCAAAAAACAAACCAATAGTTGAAGCGTCAGATCCATAAGCACTAGTAATACGAGACGCTAAGCCAAACCCTGTTGATGCACCAATAACTAATACCTTTTTTGGGACTTTAGCTTTAGCTTTAGTTTTTGATTTTATGTAATCTATCTGATTTATAACATTTTGTTCACAACCTGTTGGGTGCGCTGTAAGACAAATAAATCCTCTAGTTCTTGGTTCTATTATCATAAATATAGCTTCTAAACGTGTAATGCTCTGTCGTCAGTTGCAGCTAATGCGGCTTCTTTAACTGCTTCTGCAAATGTTGGATGTGCATGAGACATGCGAGAAATATCTTCTGCAGATGCTCTAAACTCCATTGCTGTAACTGCTTCTGCAATTAAATCTGCACAACGTGCACCAATCATGTGAATTCCTAAAACTTCGTCAGTAGTTTTATCTGCTAAGATTTTTACAAATCCATCTATATCTCCACTCGCTCTGGCTCTACCTAAAGCTCTAAACGGAAACTGACCTGCTTTGTACGCAACACCAGCTTCTTTTAATTCTTCTTCTGTTTTACCAACTGCAGCGACTTCGGGCCATGTGTAAACTACACCTGGAATCAAATTATAATCGATATGCGGTTTTTGTCCTGCTAAAATTTCGGCTACAAAAACACCTTCTTCTTCAGCTTTATGAGCTAACATTGCTCCTTTTATAACATCTCCAATAGCATAAATATTAGAGGCAGAAGTTTGTAAATGTTCATTGACTTCTACTTGCCCTCTATCATTAATATTTACTCCAGCAGCTTCAGCATTTAAACCATCTGTATATGGACGACGACCGACTGAAACCAAACAATAATCTCCCTTAAACTCAACAACTTCCCCTTTCTTATTTTCAGCTTTTACAATCACTTCATCACCTTTGCGCTCTACAGATTGTACTTTATGAGATATCATCATTTTACATTTCGCTTTCTTAAAAACTTTGTTCAATTCTTTAGATAAGCCAGCGTCCATTGTCGGTAGGATTCTGTCCATATATTCAATAACAGTAACCTCAGCACCTAAACGACGATACACTTGTCCAAGTTCTAAGCCTATAACTCCACCACCTATGATAATCATGTGCTTTGGAATTTCTTTTAGTTTAAGAGCTTCTGTAGAAGTGATTACACGTTCTTTGTCTAATGTAATAAATGGTAAGTTAGATGGTTTAGATCCTGTAGCTATAATAATATTCTTAGCTTCAATTTCCCCCGCATCTTTACCTTCGATCTTTATATGTGTAGCATCCTTAAAAGACCCTAAACCTTCATAAACATCAATGTTATTTTTCTTCATTAAGAAGTCAATTCCTCCAGTTGTTTGATCCACAACCGCTTGCTTACGTCCAATCATTTTTTCGAGATTCACTTTGATTTCACCTGGTATTTCTATACCATGCTCTTCAAAATGTTTTGTAGCCTCTTCGTAATGATGAGACGAACTCAATAAAGCTTTACTAGGAATACAACCTACGTTTAAGCAAGTTCCTCCTAATGTTGAATATTTCTCAATAATTGCAGTTTTCATTCCTAATTGTGAGCAACGGATCGCTGCTACATATCCTCCAGGACCTGAACCTATTATTGCTACATCGTATGAATTCATATTATTTTTTCTTAATTAATTTTAAATTGAAATGCTAATTGTAATGCTCTATTTTGATTATTGCTAGTTTCAGTAGTAATATCGGATAACCCAAAGTAATAGCGTATAGATGCGCTTACTTTTTCTGAAAGGATATAACTTGCACCTATATTAGCTCCAAAATCTCTATCATAAAAATTGGGCTTAACATCTGCTTGTGAACCTGTTCCATTTTTAGCAGTAACTAATAATCCAACTTGAGGACCTGCATCAAAACTAAACGCATTGGAAATAAAATATTTTACCATTACTGGTAATATTACATAATTTAATCTGATATTAGAAATCCCTTCAAAATCTTCCTCAAATCCATAAACTGAAAACAATAATTCGGGTTGGATTCTAAAATCTTCTGTCAATTTAATTTCAGTAAATAAACCAGCATGAAAATTTATATTTGAAGATATATTTTCAGTACCATCACCTGACAAAGTTGAGCTATTACCACCTATTTTAATACCAATAGGATGATCTTGAGCAGTAAGATTTATTGAAAACAAAAAAATAAGAATAAAGAGTAATCTCATAGTTACTTCTAATGTAACACAAAAATACAATTTAGATTAAAGATTATCGAATGACTTTCTACTAAATTTAACACAAATTATCAAGTCGGAAACCCTAGCATCTCACCCATACCAACAGTAAATAACCAACAGCCGTAAATAGCGTGTTCTATTGATACCAGAAGTGTGGATTTCGTTTTTTTATAAGTGAGTGCAAAAAGAATTCCTCCAATAAAAGTAAGAAACATTACCACTGAGTTTTTAAAGAAAATATGTGCTAATGAGAACAAAGCTGCATTAACCAGAATAAAAATTGATTCATTCTTGAATAATGATTCATAGCGCTGAAAGAAAAACGTTCTATAAATTAATTCTTGCGGATATACGGAAAATAAAGAGTAAACAAATAAAATTATTACCCACAACAAAGGCTTTGTTCTTATTACGATAAAGAGATTTTCTTTATCAACGATAAGCATATAAAGTGAAGTAATAGCAGTAATTACAAGTAATTTAATTAGAGTTTGTCTCCAAAAATTCTTCCAATTTAGATTTTCATTTATCTTAAACTTATTCTTTTCAACTTTTAAAAGTATAAATATGATATAGGTGAATCCAAAAACACCAATTATCATTTTTATCCATAATGCAAAATTTAAAGCAAAACTTACAGGAATAACTACAAAAATTAAAAAGAACTCTATTAGTCTATTTTGCAATAATTTCATAATACTATAGTGTAATTGCAGTAGTGTATTTTACTTCATTTATCATAAACATACTGTGCGTACTGCCAATATGGTCGATTGTAGTGAGTTTTTTTACCATAAATTCTCTAAAAGCCTCCATGTTTTTCACAAGCACTTTTAGCAAATAATCATAATCACCACTAATATGATAACATTCTAAGACTTCATCTAATTTGCGGACTTCGCGCTCAAACTTCACGACATATTCCTGAGAATGTTGCACCAACTTCACATGACAAAATGCAACAAATGCTTTATCAACTTTCCTTTTTTCTATTAATGCTACATAGTTGCTTATAATTCCATTCTGCTCTAATTTTTTAACTCGCTCATAAACTGCTGTTACAGAAAGATTCAGTTTATTAGATAATGCCTTAGTCGTTTGTTTGCTATCAGCTTGAAGCAAGTGCAACAACTTTATATCAATTTCATCCAAACTCATAATTGATGTTTTTTCTATATATATCACTTAAAAGCGAAAAATAATGAAAATTAGTCTAATATATAATATTTTAATAGACAAATATTCTAAATATACAACTTATAGTTGATTAATAATCTAAAATAGCAGAACTTTGTTATAACTTATAAAATCAATAGTTATGAAATTTAAGCCTGCAAACAACATTCAAGATTTACAATACTTCGGTGAATTTGGAGGTGTGAATCCATCAATTTCAGATTCTTCAACTTATACATTCTTATCTGCAAAAACAATGTTCGATACATTTGAAGGCAATGCAGATGGATGCTACTTATATTCTCGTCATTCGTCACCATCAAATTTATACCTAGGTGAAGCCTTAGCGGCAATGGAAGGTACAGAAACTGCCACTGTAACAGCATCTGGTATGGGAGCTATTACACCTGTTTTATTGCAGCTTTGTGATGCTGGTGATCATATTGTAAGTAGCAGAACAATTTATGGAGGAACCTATGCGTTTCTAAAAAACTTTACTCCGCGTTTGGGTATTAACACCACTTTTGTTGATATTACAAAACTAGATGTTGTAGAAGCCGCCATTACACCTAAAACCAAAGTATTGTACTGCGAGTCTGTAAGTAATCCGTTATTAGAAGTTGCAGACATCAAAGGCTTAGCTCAGTTAGCAAAAAAACATAATTTAAAATTAGTTGTAGATAATACTTTTTCACCTTTATCTATTTCACCAGTAAAACTAGGAGCAGATATTGTGATTCATAGTCTAACAAAATTTATAAATGGGTCTTCGGATACGGTTGGTGGAGTTGTCTGTGGTAGCCAGGAATTGATAGATGATTTAAGAAACGTTAATGATGGAGCCGCAATGCTTTTAGGTTCTACCATGGATAGCTTGCGCTCTGCTTCTGTTTTAAAGAATTTAAGAACATTGCATATTAGAATGCAACAGCACAGCTACAATGCAACTTATCTAGCTGAGAAATTTGAAAACGATGGTTTAAAAACTGTATATCCAGGCTTGGCCTCTCATCCTTCTCACGAGTTATTTAAATCTATGATGAATGAAAAATATGGTTTTGGTGGTATGATGACTATAGATGTTGGCTCTTTAGACAAAGCTAATGCACTAATGGAATTGATGCAAGAGCGTAACCTTGGTTATTTAGCTGTGAGTTTAGGGTTTTATAAAACATTATTCAGTGCACCTGGAAGCTCTACATCTTCTGAAATTCCTGAAGAAGAACAAGAAGCAATGGGCTTAAGTGATGGTTTAATACGTTTTTCTATTGGATTAGATGCAGATATTGAGCGTACTTATAAAATGATGAAGACTTGTATGGTTGAGTTGGGTATTCTTAAAACTCAAATGGTTTAAATACTATTTTATTTTTTGGTTCAATGTTACAGAAGCTATAGTTTATTTACCTTTCAATCGCGCCCAAAGTGCAGACATTGTAAACTTAAAATCACCCATTTCCGGTGCAAATGGCTTCATGTCTAATCTATTATTTGTCTTATAAAGTTTCAAATTGAAAATGGCTTTAAAACCTTCTCTTGTCTCAACTAGTGGATATCTTAAGTCTTTATATAAATAGTCCCCATTGTCTAAAGCTTCAACAATATAATAATCATTGCTAAACCAAGCTAAATCATTAATGTCCTTGTATTCATCTTTTGATAAATCTCTTACCTTAGGAATGGTTTGCCAGTCAGAAAATTGATTAGAATTATCAAATAATGAATAAAACCCAACGTGATAATTGTCGTTAGTTTCTGCAATGCCATACCAAAGAATATTATTCAAAATAGAAGGTTGTGCACTAAATCGCTCATAAGAAATTCTATTTATTTCTAAAGAAGATTTAAAAACGCTATCTATATAAAACTTATTAAAAACGGTAAGCAACATATAGAAAGAACTGATACCAATTCCCAGTTTTAACCAAAACTTACGTCTATTACTATTTCGCCTAAAAAACATTAATATAATAACGCACAATAAAAAGGGAACTGTGTATAAAGGATCAGCAACAGCAATATTATTAAATGCTATACGATAATTTGAAAATGGCGCAAAAAGTTGTGTTCCATAAGGTGTAAAGCAATCTAAAATCGGGTGTGTAAATAATGACCAAAAGAATAGGCTTATCCAATCCTTTTGCGTTGTTGTATGGAGTCGTCTTCCGTTATTATATAATTTATGAACCAACCAACCCAATAAAAAAGCAGCTAATATAGAAAACACTATCGAATGCATAAAGCCACGATGAAAAAGCATAGCGTCTATTTCATTGTTATGTAATAAGCTGCCGATAAGTACATCCAAATCTGGGATAGTACCACCAATAGCACCAAACAATAAAGCTTTGTTTCCGATTTTTTTACCTAGGACAGCTTCTCCACAAGCAGCACCTAAAACAATTTGGGTTAATGAATCCATATAAAGTCGCAAAAATACAACTAATTCTTACAAAGGATTTATGTTAAGAGGTAAAGAACTTTATTCAAGTTGTGATTTGTAATCAGAAATAAATTTTGTGTTTCTAATAACTTCGCGTTGTAAACTTTCCTTTAAGTTTTGTATATCTAGAATTCGTTTGTCATTACCTAAATTTTTGCTATCTAACTCTAAAATGAATAAATAATTTAAGGTATGAAGATTTCTTCGCAATTGCCTTTTATGTTTTTTAAGGTCAGATTTAAAAGTTGAAGTTTCCAAATTTCAATATGATTTAGGGTTTTAGCACAAGCACTTTATTGACTATAAATATGACGCACAGATAGTTACGCTGGTCACAAGTTTTCGATGAATGACCTGTTTTTTTAACAAATGGAAATTGACGAGCTCTTAATTTGCTATAAAAAAGAGATTATTGTAACATTACAAAACTAAATTAACCAAGATGCAAGACGACGAAAATATCTCTGAAGTAAAAATAAAAGATCAAAAAATCATTGACAATAAAGAGCTTAATATTTATGAAGCTCTTGTACCAGTAGTAATTTTGATGGGTTTATTAGCGTATAATATCTTCTTTGCAGGTGGTGAAATGTTAGGAGAATATTCCAATCAATATATTTTATTAATCGGTGGTTTAGTTGCTTTTATTGATGGTATGGTAAATAAAGTTACTCCAATAGTCATGCTTAAAGAAATTTGGGAAAACCTAAAAAGTGTTTTTATTCCTATAATGATTTTATTTCTAGTTGGTGCACTAGCGGGAACTTGGTTAATTAGTGGTGTGATTCCCGCAATGGTTTATTATGGATTACAGGTTTTAAGTCCAGAAATATTTTTGCCTGCTTCAGTTATTATTGCAGCAGTTATATCTATTGCTACAGGAAGTTCTTGGACAACCTCAGCAACCGTTGGTATAGCTTTAGTTGGAATAGGCACAGCTCTAGGAATCAATCCAGGAATGATTGCTGGTGCTGTTATCTCTGGTGCCTATTTTGGAGATAAAATGTCACCATTGAGTGATACTACAAATTTGGCTCCCGCTATGGCTGGGACAGATTTATTTACGCATATAAAATATATGGCATTTACAACAGTACCAACAATTATAGTAACTCTAATTGTATTCGGAATTATTAGCGCAACAATAGAACCTACTGGAAATGCAGATATAAGCAACCTATTGGCCTCTATAGATAATACATTTAATATTACACCTTGGTTATTTTTGGTTCCTGCAGCAGTAATTATTCTCATATTATTAAAAGCAAAGCCTTTATTTGCTCTTGCATCTGGAGTTATACTAGCTGCAATTTTTGCTATTATATTTCAACCTGAAGTTTTAAAAAGTCTTTCAGATTCCAATTTTTCTGCAATCTCAAATTCAATTATAACAGATACGTCAATAGCAACTGATAATGAAAAACTAAATGATTTATTCTCTTCTGGAGGTATGAAAGGTATGATGTGGACGATATTTCTAATCGTTTGTGCTATGGTATTTGGTGGCATCATGGATGGTATTGGAGCTTTAGCCAGAATTACTAAAGCATTACTTTCAGTAGCTACAACAGTATTTGGATTATTTGCAAGTACAGTTATTAGTTGTTTGGGTTTAAATACTATTGCATCAGATCAATATTTAGCCATTGTTATACCTGGTAAGATGTTTAAAAAAGCTTTTGAAGACAAAGGTCTTGCTCCTGAAAACTTAAGTAGAACTCTTGAAGACTCAGGCACAGTAACTTCTGTTCTCATTCCTTGGAATACTTGCGGCGCATACCAAAGTGGAGTCTTAGGTGTTGGCGTGGCAGAATACTTTTTCTATGCCATTTTTAATTGGCTTAGTCCTTTTACTACATTATTGTTTGCTGCATTTAGAATAAAAATTAGAATGCTTCGAGGCAAGTAGAAAATTGTAACATAAAAAAGCCTACTCAATGAATAGGCTTTTTTTTATTATAATCCAGTACCTAAATTATTTTAAATCAAAACGATCTAAGTTCATTACTTTAGTCCATGCGGCTACAAAATCGTTTACAAAACGTTCTTCACCATCATTTGCTCCATAAATTTCGCAAACGGCTCTTAATTCTGTATTAGAACCGAAAATTAGATCTGCTCTTGTTGCAGAGAATTTCATAGCACCTGTCTTGCGGTCGCGACCTATAAACTCTTTATCTTCTGACGTTGCAGCTTTCCAAGTTATAGATAAGTCTAAGAGATTGGCAAAGAAGTCGTTTGTTAAACATCCTACATTATCCGTAAAAACACCATGATTAGATCCATCATAATTAGCTCCTAAAACACGCATTCCACCAACAATCACTGTCATCTCTGGAATTGATAACGACATCAGATTTGCTTTATCTATCAACAAGTCTTCTGCAGCAATGTCTAAATTAGGATTCTGATAATTTCTAAATCCATCACCTACTGGCTTTAGATAATTGAATTGCTCAATATCAGTTTGATCTTGCGATGCATCTCCTCTACCTTGAGTAAAAGGTACTTCAATTGCATGACCTGCATTTCTGGCAGCTTCTTCTACAGCGGCTGTACCAGCTAAAACAATTAAGTCAGCCATAGAAATGGTACCACTAAATTCATTCTGAATACTTTCTAAGACATTTAAAACCTTATTCAACTCTTCTGGGTTATTTACTTTCCAGCTTCGCTGTGGCTCTAAACGTACACGTGCGCCGTTTGCTCCACCTCTTTTATCTGAGTCTCTGTATGTTGATGCAGAAGCCCAAGCGGTTTTTACTAATTCAGAAATTGACAATTCTGAAGCTAATATCATTTTCTTCAAGCTAGAAATATCTGAATCACTTAAAGTATAATTTACCTTCGGAATTGGATCTTGCCATATTAATTGCTCTTTTGGTACTTCTGGACCCAAATAGCGATCTATTGGCCCCATATCTCTATGCGTTAGTTTATACCAAGCTCTAGCAAATGCATCTTCAAATGCTTTATGGTCTTTATGGAAACGTTTTGAGATTTCTAGATATGCAGGATCTGTTTTTAATGCAATATCTGCAGTTGTCATCATCAAGGCTTGTTTACCACTAGCATCTCCTGCTTTAGGAGCCATTCTTGCATTAGACTCAGCAGTTGGTGTCCATTGATGTGCACCAGCAGGACTCTTAGTTAATTCCCAATCATAATTTAATAAAACCTCGAAATAATCAGCATCCCATTTTGTAGGATTTGGAGTCCATGCACCTTCTATACCACTTGTGATGACATCATCTAAAACACCTGTGTTATAAGAATTTTTCCAACCCATACTCATTTGCTCTATTGGAGCACCATGAGGTTCTACACCTACATATTGGTTAGGATCTGCAGCGCCATGGGCTTTTCCGAAGGTGTGTCCACCAGCAACAAGAGCCACAGTTTCTTCGTCATTCATAGCCATACGACCAAAAGTTTCTCTAACATCGTGTGCAGAACCTAAAGGATCTGGATTTCCATTAGGTCCTTCTGGATTTACATATATCCATCCCATCATAACTGCAGCAAGAGGATCTTCTAAATCTCTATTTGCATCATAACGTTCTTCGTTAGCTCCCCATTCTGTTTCGCTTCCCCAATATACGTCTTGCTCTGGTTCCCAGATATCCTCACGACCACCAGCAAAACCAAATGTTGGGAATCCCATAGACTCTAAAGCACAATTACCAGCTAAAATCATTAAATCTGCCCAAGACACTTTTCTGCCATATTTCTTTTTTATTGGCCATAACAATAATCTCGCTTTGTCTAAGTTTCCATTATCTGGCCAACTATTAATTGGTGCAAAACGTTGATTGCCAGTACCTGCACCACCTCGTCCATCACCTACTCTGTAAGTACCTGCACTGTGCCATGCCATTCGTATCATAAATCCACCATAGTGCCCATAATCTGCTGGCCACCAATCTTGTGAGTCAGTCATTAAGTCAATGACATCTTGCTTCAATTCTGAATAATTAACGCTTTTAAATGCTTCTGCATAATCAAAATCATCACCTAAAGGATCGTTTTTTGCAGCATGTTGTCTTAGAATGTTTAATTTTAACTCATTAGGCCACCAATCTCTATTTCTAACACCACCTCCACCAACAGTCTTTTGTTTACCGCTTAGAAAAGGGCACTTACTAGCATCACTATTATTAATTTCAAAAGATTCTGTGTTTTTATTATCCATATTATATTGTAGTTTTAATTAAATATTTCCCCAAAGCATAAATTTAAAAAATATTGAGGTAGCATTAAAGACTAAACATCGTTTTAACTTATATTTTAATAACTAAAAGCTATATCGACGCTAGTATTAATAATTAAATCAAATTTATTGACGTGTAGTTAGAAGTTTTGTTTAATGAAAACTTAAAAAAAGGAGTGAATAATGACATAATATTAAACACAAATGTTAAAGACTTGTCTATCATAATTTTACTTTTTAATTTTAAAACAAAAATGCCATGTTAATGAAAAGGACTAACATTGAAGAGAAGTTATTACGATTAAAGAAAAAAGAGAAAACAGAAAACGATATTTTAAGTCAAGTCAAAAAAATTCTAAACGAAAATGATGCTGCGGATACTCGTATTTTAGAGACAATTCAAAACTCAAATAATTATACAGATTCGAATGACTTTGAATTTGATTTGCTTAAAACAAAAAATATCTTTCATATTGACCAAATAAAGACAATTTGTATCAATTATCGGCTACGTTTTTTAGATACCAAATATTTTAAAGGCGAACTGCCTTATGAAGCCATTTCTAAAATTAAACAACTTGAAAAAGATCACAATACTGAATTAAAAGGTTTCAAAATTATAGCACCTTCTAAACTTTTTAAACTCGAAAATGCAGATGACCCTCTCCTTTTTGCCCCAATTGGTAATGGCTATTACTACCTTGTTCACAAATGGGGTAATGATTTAAGTCCATTTAGAAAGCTACTGATGTGGCCATATAAAAGTTTTAGTAACCTCATCATGACTACTTTATTTGTTAGTCTGATTGCTACAGCACTATTTCCGGAAGGGATTTTTTCTAATAAACCAAACTCAGCTCAAGCTGGCATGATATTCTTCTTTATGTTTAAAGCTATTGCCGCTATGGTTCTTTACTATGGTTTTGCTGCTGGAAAGAATTTTAATACAGCTATTTGGGATAGTAAATATTTTAATGCCTGATAAATATCTTGTAACATTTCTTAAAATTTCGTAACTTATAGTTGTAATTAAAATTTCAATAAGTTATGAGCGATACAGAATACACTAAAGTATATCAAGGCAATTTTATCTTAGTTACTCGTGTTAAAAATGAGTTAGAACGTCTTGGTATAATTCCCATAATAAAAGATGAAGGCGAGTCTCAACGTTTAGCTGGATATGGATCTATGAACCAAGGTTTCCAAGAAATCTTTGTTCATAATGATGAGCTAGACAAAGCTATCGCCATCGTAGAACAGATTAAGACTGAAATGGAGGCATCTGAATAATTTGACTTTTTCATAAAACAAAATATTGACAATTACCTAAAATAAAAATGCTGATATTTAAATATCAGCATTTTTATTTTTTAACAAGCATGAAACCTTTAAACCGTCACTCCATACATCTTCTCACGCTGTTCTTTAATCTTTTTATCATTCATGTACTCATCAAAAGTCATGTAACGATCTATAACTCCATTTGGTGTTAATTCTATGATTCTGTTACCAACAGTTTGCGCAAACTCATGATCGTGAGTTGTTAAAAGTACCGTTCCTTTGAAGTTCTTTAATGAGTTGTTAAATGCAGTGATACTTTCTAAGTCTAAATGGTTTGTAGGTTCATCTAACATTAAAACGTTAGCTCTAATCATCATCATACGACTGAGCATGCAGCGCACTTTTTCACCACCTGATAAAACATCGGATGTTTTTAAAGCTTCTTCTCCACTAAAAATCATCTTTCCAAGGAAACCTCTTATAAAAACTTCCTCTCGTTCCTCTTCCGTTGTTGCCCACTGACGTAACCAATCCACAAGTGATAATTTATTATTAAAATATTCACTGTTATCTAAAGGTAAATACGATTGATTTGTTGTTACTCCCCAAGCATATTTGCCTGAATCGGCTTTTTCTTTTCCATTAATAATTTGATAAAATGCCGTTGTCGCTCTAGAGTCTTTAGAGTAAACAACTACTTTATCGCCTTTAGCTAAATTGATATCAATATCTTTGAATAACACTTCTCCATCTAAGCTTGCGGATAGCTTTTCGATATTTAAAATCTGATCACCAGCTTCTCGCTCACGCTCAAAAATAATAGCAGGATAACGACGACTAGACCTCTTAATATCAGCTATATTCAATTTTTCAATCATTTTCTTTCTACTGGTTGCCTGCTTAGACTTTGCAACGTTAGCAGAGAAACGACGGATAAATTCTTCTAATTCTTTTTTCTTTTCTTCAGCTTTTTTGTTTTGCTGTGCATGCTGTTTCGCTGCTAACTGAGAAGACTCATACCAAAAAGTATAGTTACCAGAGAAATGATTAATCTTTCCGAAGTCAATATCTGAGATGTGTGTGCAAACCGCATCTAAGAAGTGTCTATCGTGAGAGACGACAATCACACAATTATCATAGTTCGCTAGGAAGTTCTCTAACCAAGAAATAGTTTCGTAATCTAAATCATTAGTAGGCTCATCCATGATTAATAAATCTGGATTGCCGAACAAAGCTTGTGCTAATAACACACGGACTTTTTGTTTACCATCTAAATCTTTCATTAAAGTATAATGATGCTCTTCTTTAATACCAAGATTGGATAACATAGCCGCAGCATCACTATCTGCATTCCAACCATTCATTTCCTCAAATTCCACCTGAAGTTCTCCAATTTTTTCAGCATTTTCATCAGTATAATCAGCATAAAGTGCATCAATTTCAGATTTCAACTTGTACAAAGGTTTATTTCCTTTTAAAACTGTTTCCAACACCGTGTCTTCATCGTGCTTATTGTGATTCTGCTCTAACACAGACATACGCTTACCAGGCTCTAAATGCACACTACCAGAAGTTGGATCCATTTTACCAGCAATAATCTTCAAAAATGTAGATTTTCCCGCACCATTAGCACCGATAATTCCGTAGCAATTACCATTATTAAATGTGGTATTTACCTCGTCAAAAAGTACACGTTTTCCGAATTGAACAGAAAGGTTAGAAACTGATAACATATCTTATATATTTTTAGCTGTTTTTTGAGGGTGCAAAAATAGAAAATTAATGCGATTGAGCGAAATAAATAGTCACTATAACAAGATTTAACGAGGTATTAACAAGACTTCATCATTCCAACACATACTTTTGTTTTGTTAATTACAATGAAAACTTATTTGATTTATAAATATTTGATATGTTTTACAATGATTGCCTCAATTACCTTAGGATGTAATTCTAATGGTGATAAGTCGGATTACGCATTCATTGGTGGCGAAATAATCAATCCAAAGAACAATAGTGTAATTCTTTACAACACTAAAGGTAAAGTTGCTGATACTTTTGTTTTAGATGCCAACAACAGGTTTATTCACAAAATTACAAATCTACAATCAGGACTTTACTCTATAAGACATGGTGGCGAATATCAAATGGTACTTTTAGAGCCTTATGACAGCATAATGTTTCGATTGAATACTTATGATTTTGACGAATCTTTAGTATTCACAGGTAAAGGTGCGAAAAAGAACAATTATCTTATCAAAACTTATATTGCTAACGAAAAAGAAGAAGAAAAATTAAGTAGTTATGCACAAAAGGAACCTGAAGATTTTAATGCTTTCATAGAAAAAAGAACTATAAAGCGATTAAACGAATTTCATTCATTTTTAGAACATAACGATGCTGTAGGAACTCCCTTTTTTAAATCTGTTATAGAGGCTAATATTAACTATAATGCTTATGCAGATAAAGAAATTTATCCTTTTGCCTACTACGGGAATAACAAACTTACACATATTAAAGATTTACCAGAAGATTTTTATACGTATAGAAATTCTGTTGATTACAATGCAAATCATTTAAGTAATTTCTTTTCTTACAACCGGTTTTTATCATCTCACATAGAAAACTTAGCAACACATGCCTATTATGATAACAATCCTTATCATAGTAAATTTGACAGGCACGCTATAGATTATAATAAATCTAAACTTGATTTAATAGACAGCCTCATTACAGATAAAACTATAAAAAACAATCTTCTAAAATATAAGGCCATTGATTATATAAGTCACAATCATACTGAAGCAGACGCTAATGATCTTTTTAATTATTATTTAACCAAGAGTACTAATGAAGATGATAAAGTATATATGAAGGAGTTGGTATCTAACCTAAAATTACTAAGACGCGGTAACCCCTTACCTAATTTAACTGTAGTAAATTATAATGATTCTGAACACCTTTTAAATTCTATAATAAATAAACCCACCATCATATATTTTTGGTCTTCAAATTACAAGTCACAGTATCGAAATAGCCATTATATGGTAAAAAAACTAAAATCAGTTTTTCCTGACATGGATTTTATATCAATAAATTTGAACGATAATGATGATAAATACTGGAAAAAAATCATAGATAACTACGACTTCTCTAATCAGAATGAATTTAAGTTTAAAGATTCAAAAGCTTCCCGAAAGACATTAGCTGTAAGCTATTTAAACAAAGCTATTGTTGTAGATGAAAACAGCATCATTCTTCACCCTAATGTAAATATTTATAGTTCTAACTTTCATGATACTCTTGAAGAATTACTACAAAAAAAGCACCTTGTAGCTAAACAAGATGCTCTTTAATCTATTCTAAAATTTATTTAGTTTCCTTTTTTATAATCTGCTAAGAATTTTTCTAAACCTATATCTGTTAAAGGATGTTTAAGTAATCCAGTAATTGAACTTAATGGACCAGTCATTACATCTGCGCCTAACTTTGCACAATCTATAACATGCATTGTATGACGAACAGAAGCTGCCAATATTTGAGTATCGAAAGCATAATTATCGTATATATGACGAATCTCTGCTATAAGATTCAATCCATCAGTAGAAATATCATCTAAACGCCCAATAAATGGAGATACGTAAGTGGCACCTGCTTTTGCAGCTAACAATGCCTGACCAGGAGAAAATACTAAAGTAACATTGGTTTTAATACCTCTATCCGAAAAATATTTACAAGCTTTAATACCATCTTTAATCATTGGCAACTTAATTACAATCTGATCATGCAACTCAGCTAAAGCCTCACCTTCTCTTACCATACCATCAAAATCTGTAGAAATGACTTCTGCAGAAACGTCTCCATCAACAATGTTACAGATGTCTACATAATGTTTTAAAATATTGTTTGTACCAGTAATGCCTTCTTTAGCCATTAACGATGGATTTGTAGTTACACCATCTAAAATACCCATATCTTGAGCTTCTTTTATTTGCTCTAAATTGGCTGTATCAATAAAAAATTTCATCTAAATATAAATTTGAATTGTTGTGTTTTTAGTTGTCGCGAATTTACAACTTTAAGGTTCTTTTATATTACTCTTTTCTCAGAATATATTAACAATATTAATCGATTATAATAGTAAACTCTTTTGAAGTAGAATATGAACATAGAGAATCTTCATATTCTCCAGAATCCTCATCGTAATACTCAGGCGGATCTACGTAAAGATGAATGGTAAAAGTAAAAGTTCCTGAAACTAGTGGCGTGCCTTCTATTGAAAGTGTTCTATAATTAGCATAAGTTTGCAAGCCCTCTGGCAAATCATCATAGATCTCGTAAGTATATCCATAATCATCATCGCGAGGTTCATTCTTTATTTCTGAAGTAAACTCCTCATAATAATAGTTATTCACATAACCTACACCAAAAGATTTGTCAGGTATTTCTGGTCTTTTATTAAAGATACATTCTATAATATCCTCACAACCAAAGAGTAAAAAACAAAATAAAAATGGGAGTAGTTTAAGTGATTTCATAATAGCTAAATTTGAAGATGATACCTCAAATAGTATACCACTTTTGCTATAATTTATAATGATTCATCAATAACTTCTCATAAACTTTATCTGGAAGTATACGTTTTAAAACAATTGAGAACTTTTGCATAAAAACACCAACCTTGTAATGTACTTTAGGCTTTTTAGTTTCAATAATTTTAAAGATAGCATCTGCCATTTGTTGCGGGTCACTACCTTCATCTACATGGTCATCCATCATCTTTAAACTATTACTATAGTTTCCCTTATAAGGTGAATCATCTAAAACCGGAGCATGATAACGACCAGCTGCAATATTTGTAGCAAAATCACCTGGTGCAACATTAGTCATTTCAATATTAAAATCTTTCAGCTCCATTCTAAAGGCTTCTGTAACTAATTCTAATGCACCTTTACTTGCACTATAAATACCACGATAAGGCAAACCCATATAGCCAGCAATTGAGGTCACATTTATTATTAGTCCCGATTTTTGGGAACGCATAGCTGGTAGAACCGCTTTTATGACATTGATTGGACCAAAAAAATTGGTTTCAAAATTTAGCTTTATTTCAGCATCCGGAATTTCTTCTATTGGACCTGTAATACCAGATCCTGCATTATTTATAAGAACATCGATTTTAGATTCGCGATTTAAAACGTTATCAATACATCTAGAAATAGTATCTGGTTTTGTAACATCTAAAGCAACAATAGGAAATTTACTTTCTGGATAATTTAAAGGATTGCGGCTAGTGCCATAGACTTTAAATCCTTTAGACTGAAGGTACTCGCCTACCGATTTCCCAATTCCTGAAGATCCACCTGTTATTAAAACGACTTTAGACATTTTGCTGAAGAATTATAGTACCAAAATACAAATTTATAGGAGACTTTTGGGTACAAAAAAAGGCAAGCTACCTACATCACACCGCTACGACCGCGTACCTTTGCTACGTTCCCGTCCTGGAGGATTAAGCAGGAGCTGGTTGTGTAGGACTTGCCCTGCGGCAAAGATACAACCTTTTAAAACTTTCACAATGATTTATATGCAGATTTTTAAACTGAATTTTATTTTAATAACTTGCTCAAAAATCAGAGATACGTTATGCAATTATCTAAATATATCATTGTCATTTGTTTAAGCCTATTTTTAATCAATTGTGGTGACACTAATACTTCAAAACAAACTAGTTTAGCTATAAATACTAACTTAAAATCTGCTATGTTAGGTGATACCTTAAAATTGTCTGTTAACAATCCTAAAAAATTGAATATTAAAGAGGTTAGTTATCAATTAAATGGAGAAACGGTTGATGAAAACTATGTATTAAATGCAATAACTTTAGGTGAAAAAACCATTACAGCTACTGTGAAATATGACGATAATACAGAAATCATATCCAAATCAATAAAAATATATAATAATATAATTCCGTCTTACTATAAATATGAAGTAGTTAATACCTATCCTCACGATATCACTTCCTATACACAAGGCTTAGAATTCCATAACGGTGAGTTGTATGAAAGTACAGGTCAAAAAGGTGAATCTAAATTGCGTAAAGTGAATTTTGAAACTGGTGAGGTACTAAAAAACATCAATTTAGAGGATAAGTATTTTGGTGAAGGTCTCACAGTACTGAATGACAAAATCTATCAACTTACATGGCGAGCCAATACAGGTTTTGTTTATGACGTCAATACATTTGAAAAATTAAGCACTTTCGATTACGGAACAAGTAAAGAAGGTTGGGGAATTTGCAATGATGGTGAAACGCTCTTTAAATCTGATGGTACAGAAAAAATCTGGTTACTCAACCCAGATAATCTTTTTGAAAAAAGCCATATTGAGGTTTACACTGAAAAAGGAAAAATACCTAGTCTTAACGAACTCGAGTGGATTGATGGTAAAATATTTGCCAACATCTACCAGAAGAATGGTGTTGTTATTATTAATCCCAAAACTGGCGGTGTAGAAGGTGTTATTGATTTTAAACCGCTTAGAAAGCTAGTAAAACAACATCCTGATTTAGATGTACTTAACGGCATAGCATATCATCCTGAACGCAAAACAATTTTTGTGACAGGTAAAAACTGGGACAAGCTATTTGAGGTTACAATAAAGAAACAATAACCTAGCTCAAAAGTGCAAATATTCAAAAAAACCATTACAGTTTCAAAGGAGGATATAGATGATCTTAACCATGTAAACAATGTGCGTTATGTACAATGGGTTCAGGATATCGCTAAAGAGCATTGGCTTACTTATGCTTCTGAAGAAATTTTAGAAAGATATTCCTGGTTTTTAGTGAATCATTTTATTGAGTATAAAAGTCAGGCTTTGCTCGGTGATAAACTACTTCTAAAAACCTACGTTCCAAAAGTTGAAGGTGTCAGTACCACAAGACATGTAGAAATTATAAACCCCAAAACAAATCAACTCATTGTAAAGTCTAAAGCCAAATGGTGCTTAATTGATTCTAAAACGCAGCGACCAACTCGTATTGTACCTGAAATAGCTGAGCTTTTCAATTAACATTTTATTAGGTTAAAGTTTTTTTAATGTCTAGATTGTTTTCAATTGAAATTCTTTTCTTTAACGCATCAATCAACTAACCATGCGTCTATTACTTTTATTTATAGTTTTAATCTGCTTCTCCCTATCCCTAGATGCACAAACCTTAAAAGGGAAAGTTTATGATTCTACATCGACAGTAAAAAACATAAAAGTATTTAACGAAACACAGAATAGAGTTACTGCTACAAACAGTGAAGGCAACTTTAGCATTATTGCAAAGGTTAATGACACTATTCTATTTGAATCGGTATTTTACCATCCAAAAGCCGTAGTTCTAAAACCTTACCATTTTGATGATATTGCTGTTTTCGAACTCAAAAAAATTGTGAGTGAACTCGATGAAGTAGAAGTTAGAGCAGAACCTGAACAGCCCGTTTTTGAAGTGGAAAACTATAATATTGAACTTCAAAATTTAATAAAAGAGGACATTAAAAATAATCCTCAAAGATATCAACCAGAACAAGCAAATTATGGTGTAAATTTCTTAGCTGTTATAGATTTAGTCGCTAAGCTTTTAAAGAAGAAAAAGTATAAATTACCAAACTATCAACCAATTACATATACTCAAATGGATTCTTTGTTTGATAAGAGTTCGTTCTTTAATAAGCGCTTGGTAACTGAGGACTTAAAAATACCTGAAGATAAAGTACACTTATTTTATGATTTTTGTGCAGCTAAACAAATAAGCTCAGAATTGCTTAAAGAACAAAAAAAGATGCAATTTTTGGAAGAATTGGTTTTAAATAGTCAGCTATTTTTAATTTTACTAGAAGAGTATGGTTCAGAAAACATAAAAAAAGATTAGCCTTATTCTTTTTCATTCCTGCCTTAAAAAGAATAACAAGCTTCTTATAAATTATACCAATCTATAATAAATCCTAACTTCAAAAGTTATATTTTTAAGCATTAATTACATTTATCTCATATGAAGCGATTGCTATCATTTTTACTTTGTTTTGGAATTTTAGTCTTTTGGAGTTCTTGTCGTAATGATTTTGAATTTTCACCAAGCACAGGAAACTTAGAATTTGCAAAGGATACCGTTTACTTAGATACGGTTTTTACAAATATTGGTTCTAGCACTTACAACTTAAAAGTTTATAATCGTAGTAATGATGATATTGTTATCCCAACGATTCAGTTAGAAAACGGAGTCAATTCATTTTACAGAATGAATGTTGATGGTGGTACTGGAGACGTTGGTACACCACGAGAAGGCAAATTCTTTGAAGATGTAGAACTTTTAGCAAACGATAGCTTATTTATATTTATTGAGACAACTATTAATATTGAAACACTTTCAAATTCTGATATACAATTTTTATATACGGATAAAATCCTCTTTGATGCAGGAAGTAATCAACAAGATGTTGACTTAGTCACTTTAGTGAAAGATGCTGTTTTTATTTATCCTAATAGAGATGCCACAACAGGACTTGTAGAAACCTTAACCTTTGATGTAGATGGTGATGGAAATGATGACGAAACAACACTACAAGGTCGCTTTTTAGAAGACGATGAGCTTACTTTTACTAGCGAAAAACCTTATGTTATCTATGGTTATGCAGGAGTAAATGCTGGTAAGACTCTAACAATGGAAGCTGGAGCGCGTGTTCATTTTCACGCAGATTCTGGTATCATTGTAACCAATAATGGAACACTAAATATAAATGGCGCGTTAAGTAGTGATCAAGAGGTTTTAGAAAACGAAGTAATTTTAGAAAGTGATCGATTAGAACCACTTTATACAGATGTTCCTGGTCAATGGGGAACTATTTGGTTGTTTAACGGAAGTGTAAACAACACCATCAACTATGCAACAATAAGAAATGCAACCATTGGGATTTTATCAGAAGGAAATCAGGATGCAACAAATGATAAATTAACAATAACAAATTCGCAAATATATAATGCAAGCAGTTTCGGGATTTTAGGAAGAGCGACTTCTATCGCAGCAGAAAATGTTGTCATAAACAACTGTGGACAATCTTCCTTTGCTGGCACCCTTGGAGGAAAATATAACTTTACACATTGCACTATCGCTAATTATTGGAACAGTAGCTTTAGACAATTCCCTTCACTTCTATTAAATGATTTTGTGCTTGATGAAAACGGAATACCTGTCGTTAATGATTTAACAGAAGCTAATTTTACCAATTGTATTATATATGGAAATGATAATCCTGAATTTTTATTAGAGAATGAAGGATCAGTATTTAACTTTAAGTTTACCAATTGCTTATTACGTTTCGACAACAGTAATATAGAAGGTACAGGAAACTATGTATTTGACGATACTGATTTTTATGTTGATAATATTTTTAACCTAGATCCAGATTTTGAAGATGCAAACGAAAACTTAATGCGTATTGGTGAGGCTTCTGGTGCAAACGGTATAGCACTGCCATTAATCCCAGCTGGATTTGATTTATTAAATACTCCACGTAATTCCTCTTCTTCAGATTCTGGAGCTTATCAGAGTGTTGTTTTAGAGGATTAGTAAAGAATTAAATCAATGAGTAAAAACTTAAATTATTCGAAATTTATACTTGAGTTATTAAAGTACCTCTGGTTATTCTTTAATATTTCATTAGCACTTATTTATATTTTAGCTTTAATTAATAAAATATTTAGATCGGATTTCAAACTTTTATCTACAACTAATTTTATTGTAATTGGTCTCATTTTATTAGTCTCAATAGGTCTTAATTATTTATGGCTTTTTAAAAAAGAGAAAAGCCCTTCAAATTAAATATATATTGAAAAAGCAAAGGGCAAAACTAATCAAACGTATTTTATTATTTGCGATAGTTCTTGGAATATTATTAGTTCATTTTTTCGTGCCTAGACTAATCTCAGAAATCAGAAATCCTGTAGTTAGCTTAATAAAAAGAAATCGGAATGTTAATCATCAAATAGTCTCATATAACAATCCAAAATTAAAACAAAAAGACTTTTTCTTCAGTTCATTCGATAATCTCAAACTATCTGCTCAAATATCATATTCGTCTGCAGACTCTGTGAAAGGAACAATTATATTATTACATGGTATTAGGTCAGATAAATACCAATTTAAAAATGCTATCCAATTTCTATCTGAGAATGGATATAATTCTGTAGGACTCGATTCCAGAGCTCATGGAAAAAGTGAAGGTGACTTCTGTACATTTGGAGTCAGAGAAAAAAGAGATATTAAAACTCTGATTGATTATTTATCTGAAAAAGAAAACCTACACCATTTTGGAATTTGGGGCCAGTCATTAGGTGGAGCAATTGGTTTGCAAGCTATGGGCTATGACAAAAGAATTAAATTTGGAATTATAGAAAGTACTTTTTCAGATTTTAAATCCATTGTAAATGATTATTTTGACTTACATGCTGGTTTCAGTTATTATCCTTTCTCTAATTACTTAGTTAACAGAACTGGTGAAATCGCAGGATTTGACCCAAATGACGCAAAACCTATAAAATATTGCAAGTCCATTACTCAACCAATTTTATTAGTACATGGTAATCTTGATAAGCGAATTAATATTAAATACGGAAGAGAAAATTTTTCAGTAATACCAAGTAAGAATAAACAATTTATTGAAATTGATTCTGCTAATCACGCAAATGTTTGGAAGGTTGGAGGTCAAAAGTATTTTGACAATGTTTTAAAGTTTATGTACCAACAACAAAATAAAAACCCTTCAAACTAAATTGAAAGGCTTTATATTTTTGTGATGCTGAACTTGTTTAGCTACGTTGAACCTCCGATTTCAGCATCTCAATAAATAGTTACGCGTTAAACAATGGTCGTCCACCCATTAATGTATTTACTTTTTCAGCAACACCTTCTAAAACGGTTTCATTGTCGTGATTCATCAATACTTCATCAATTAAATCAACCACATAAGCCATATCTGTTTCTTTTAATCCTCTGGTCGTAATTGCTGGTGTACCAACTCTAATTCCTGAAGTTACAAACGGAGATTCTGTATCAAACGGTACCATATTTTTATTTACTGTAATATCTGCTTTTACTAAAGCATTTTCAGCATCTTTACCTGTAATATTCTTGTTTCTGAGGTCAATCAACATCATATGATTATCTGTTCCACCAGAAATTAAATTATAATCTTTTGCAACAAAAGCCTTTGCCATAGCATCCGCATTGTGCTTTACTTGCAACATGTAATGCATAAACTCATCTGTCAATGCTTCACCAAAAGCAATCGCTTTAGCAGCAATAATATGCTCTAAAGGTCCGCCTTGATTTCCTGGAAACACTCCAGAATCTAATAGGCCTGACATCTTACGTAACTTCCCACTTTTAAGCGTGATTCCAAATGGGTTATCTATATTTTCGCCCATCATAATCATGCCACCTCTTGGACCTCTCAAAGTCTTATGAGTTGTCGTAGTAACAATATGACAATGCGGCATTGGATCGTTTAAAATACCTTTAGCAATTAATCCAGCAGGATGTGAAATATCAGCTAATAAAACTGCACCAACACTATCAGCAACTTCTCTAAACTTTGCAAAATCTATATCGCGAGAATACGCAGAAGCACCAGCGATAATTAACTTTGGTTTTTCCTTTTGTGCTTGGTCGGCCAACATATCATAATCAATGTAGCCAGTATCTTTCTTTACACCGTAAAATGTAGGACGATATAATTTCCCTGAAAAATTAACAGGAGAGCCATGAGTTAAATGACCTCCATGAGACAAATCAAAACCAAGAATAGTATCACCTGGGTTCAAACAGGCATGAAACACTGCTGTATTGGCCTGACTACCAGAATGTGGTTGAACATTAGCATAAGCAGCACCGAATAAGGTTTTAGCACGCTCAATAGCAATATTCTCTACTTCATCAACCACTTCACAACCTCCATAATAGCGCTTACCAGGATATCCTTCAGCATATTTATTAGTTAATACAGAACCAGCAGCTTCCATAACTTGGTCGCTAACAAAATTCTCTGAAGCAATCAATTCTATACCATCAGTTTGGCGTTCTTTTTCAGCTTGTATGAGTTCAAAAATTTGTTCGTCGCGTTGCATAAATATTATCTTATGTTAAATGAGCGTCAAAAATACGAATTACATTAGTTTTAATATCAAAATTTATGTAGGTTTGAATAGAAATTAATGAACATTTAATCAACAACAGCATTATGCCATTATCAGCCAATAACCCAAATAGAACGTCTTGGTTATACGTTAATAAGTATTCTGATTTTCCAATTCAGAATATTCCATTTGGTGTATTCCTTACTAGAGAGGATATAATTACCATCGGAACACGGATTGGAGATACAGCCATTGACCTCGGAGCATTACATCAGCTAGGTTATTTTAAGGGTATTCCACTTACAGATGATATATTCCTTCAAGATTCATTGAATGATTTTATTGCTGATGGAAGAAAAACTTGGCGAGCTGTAAGAAATCGTGTCGCTGAAATTTTTGATGCCAATAATGAAACACTTAAAAATAACACTAAACATAAAGAAATTATTTGCTTTAGACTCGATGAGATAGAAATGCAAATGCCAGTACATGTTGGTGACTATACAGATTTCTATGCCAGTAAAGAGCATGCTACAAACGTAGGTTCTATGTTTAGAGACCCAGAAAATGCTTTATTGCCAAATTGGGTGCATATGCCAGTTGGTTATCATGGTAGAAGTTCTTCTATTATCACTACACATATACCTGTTAACAGACCGCAAGGACAAACCATGCCAGAAGGTGCCAAAGCACCAGTATTTGGCCCAAGTCAATTAGTAGATTTTGAATTAGAGATGGCTTTCATTACTACTGATGCCAATGATTTAGGTGAGTCAATTCCTGTTGAGGAAGCTGAAGAATATATCTTTGGCTTAGTATTATTCAATGATTGGTCTGCTCGCGATATTCAGAAATGGGAATACGTACCTTTAGGGCCATTCTTAGGAAAAAGTTTTGCGTCTTCAATGTCGCCTTGGATTGTAACTTTAGATGCCTTAGAACCTTTTAGAGTAGACAGTCCTAAGCAAGACCCAAAACCTTTGCCATACTTACAAACCAAAGGAAAAAAGAGCTTTGATATTCAATTAGAAGTTGGCATTCAACCAAAAGGTGGCAAAGAAACTACGGTCTGTAGATCTAACTTTAAATATATGTATTGGAATATGGCACAGCAATTAGCACATCATACTGTTAATGGATGTCCTGTAAATTCTGGTGATATGATGGGAAGTGGTACGATTTCTGGTCCAACACCAGATTCTTACGGATCGATGTTAGAATTGTCTTGGAAAGGTACTAAGCCACTCAAAATGAAAGATGGCACTGAACGTAAGTTCATCAATGATTACGATACGGTAGTTATGAGAGGACATTGTGAAAATGATGATGTACGTATTGGATTCGGACAAGTAAAAACACAGTTGTTACCTGTTTTTAATCCTAAGAAAAAGAAATAAAGAACTTACTTTAAATAAAAATAAAAGCTCATAATTATAAATTATGAGCTTTTATTTTTTAAAAAGGTGCATTACAACTAAAACTCACCCACTCTCGTTTCACAGGATGCTCAAAACTTAATGTCTCTGCATGTAGATGTAGACGATTAGCGACAGTTCCATATAAATCATCACCAACTATAGGAGTATTCAATCCTTTATGATGTGCTACATGCACTCTCAACTGATGTGTTCGCCCAGTGATAGGAAATAAATAAATTCTAGTTTTATTGTTCTTTACTTCTACAACCTCATATTCAGTTTGAGCTAGTTTTCCATGTTCATAACAAACTAATTGTCGTGGTCTATTATTTAAATCCACACGAAGGGGTAAATCTATAATTCCTGATTTTGAATCTAAAGGACCATCTAATAAAGCTACATAACGCTTTTTTATGGTTCTATTTATAAATTGTTTCTGTATGTTTTTATGTGTTCTTTCATTCTTAGCAACCAATAATAAACCAGATGTTGACATATCTAAACGATGCAGTAACAAAGGCCCTGTTGCATTTGGCAAATACTCTTGCATTCTGGTTAAAACAGAATCCTTTATGGTTTTTCCTGGTACTGATAAAAACTCATGCGGTTTATTTAAAACTAACAAAAAATCATCTTCATAAATGATATCTAATTCACCTTTAAAAACACCAGCGGTTTCAATGGGATTTGCTTCAACATCCAAACCTTGCATCATATGGTCCAAAATAGGTTCACATCGACCTCTGCAAGATGGATAGAATTGGCCATGTTTTCGCACCTCAGCTGTTGGCGAAATTCCCCAATAAAATTCTGCCATAGCAATGGGCTTAAAATTATGCTCATATGCATACTGAAATAATTTAGGTGCAGCACATTCGCCAGCTGCTGCAGGCGGATGTCCTAAATCAGTTGTTTTAAAAATATCAATTAAGTCTTTGTTTTCACCTTTTGCATTTAAGAATTGATAGTGTTCATGAATTTGTTTTTGCAAACTTGCAGAAAGCTTTTTTCGTTCAAGTTTCAAAGCTTCAATAGGTTTTATGAGTTTGGTGAAATTAGTTTCTGCTAATTTCACCTTAGCTTCAAGATTTAATTTTAAGTATTTTAAATCAATATTACTTTGAATACTTTTTTGTTTTAAGTCTTCAAAAAACGATGCTTTTTCTTCATCTGAGAATTTAAGCTCTGCTTCTACTCTTAGTGCTTTTCGTTTTCGTTTATCTGCCTTTGTGTTTTGTTTAAAATCTTCAAGCTTTTTAATACGTTCTCGCTCAAGGTTTTCTCGCTTTAGTTTAGCTTTCGCTAATTCTGGATTTTGTTCTAATCTTTCTATTTCAGCATTCAAGCTATTTAAATAGGCTTCATTTTGTTTGTAAAATCCATCTTTATTGAGTGTATCATAAATTGGTGGTACAAACCCTTCTATATGATTACTTTCAGCTAATTTTCCTGAAAATGCTGTTATATAGCCTAATTGCCCTTTAATGGTTTCAACAATCATAACTCCAAACATTTTCCCAATTTTCAGACCTTCTTTTGTTACGTCTAAACCAAAGTTATGTTCAAAATCAGTTTGAGAGTTGAGATATGCTTTTACCTCATCAGCAGCCTCGATACAGAGTGGATGTGGTGTGTAATAAAACGGATAGGTAAATTGTTTCGGAAGTGCTTCCGAAGGATTCAATTTCATGGGATGAAAACAACCGTTTTCCTTATTAAACATATGCTTTTTATTGATTGGCAAAGAAACGAAAAACTACTTTGGCATCATAATTGGATTTACATACCAATAACCCATAAAACACAAGATTATGAAACGATTTTTACTTTTATCAGTCCTAGTTTCGGTACTCGTATCTTGTAGTGCCAAAAAACAAATGGAAAGCGCTATTAGCCATGGTAATTATGACCATGCTATTTCTGAAGCGTTACGAAAACTCGAAAACAACAAAGACAAAAAACGTAAGCAAGATTACATTGTAATGCTTGAAGATGCGTATTACAAAGTTTTAGAGGAAGATTTACGAGATGTGGCACATCTTAAAAAAGATGGTAATCCAGAACAATTTAAAACCATCTATAACATCTATTTAGATTTAGAAGCAAGACAAAATGCTATAAAACGAATTTTACCTTTAAGAATCAATGGAAAAACGTTGAATCTTCAGTTTAATGATTACAGTTCTGAAATTGTAGATTATAGATATAAAACGTCCGAATATTTAATAGACCAAGGGATTACACTTTTAGATTCTGATGATAAATACAATGCGCGTAAAGCCTATGATATATTTAGCTATATAGAACGTATCAATCCTAATTTTGACGAAACCAGAAGTTTGATAAACGAAGCGCATCAAAAAGGAATTGATTATGTAAGTGTTTCTGTAGTCAATGAAACAAACCAGGTTATACCTCAACGATTAGAAGCTGAATTGGTAGATTTTAATACCTATGGTTTGGATCAATTCTGGACAGTTTATCACGCAAATACAGTTGAAACCGTAGATTATGACTTTGCTATGCAATTACAGCTTAAGCGAATTAATATTTCACCAGAGCGTATGAATGAACGTCAGCAACTAAGACAAAAGCAGATCATTGATGGTTGGGAATACCTGCTAGATGATAATGGTAATGTTGCAAAAGACAGTTTAGGTAATGACATTAAGGTTGATAGAATTATAAATGTTAGAGCAAGATTTGTTGAAGTGATACAAACAAAATCTGCGCAAGTGATTGCAGATGTAGTGTACACGGATTTAAAACAAAACCAAATTATAGACAACTTTACTATAGATAGTGGTTTTACTTTTGAAAATGTATTTGGACGTTTTAGAGGTGATGAACGTGCTCTAAACAGAACAGATAGAACCTTATTAAGACAACGTCAAGTAAGATTTCCTTCGGATACACAAATGGTATATGATACTGGTGAAGATTTAAAGTTGAAATTAAAAGGGATTCTGAAATCCTATAGATTAAATAGTTAGTCATTAAAAACCTCTCAAAATTGAGAGGTTTATGCTTTATCTACACATCTCCAAATTCTTATGTTTTAATCATATAAAATAAGAGCATTCCTACATAATTCTTAAAAATATATGCATTTTATCGTATTTATTAGTATTTCATCTGTATTTTACTTAGGTTTACCACCTAATTGTTTTGAAACCCAAATCTAACAAAACTATTAACCTATGAAAAAACTACTACTTTCGGCATTAGTCCTAGTGCTAATCATTTCTTGTAGCACGAGCAAGCAAATTGAAAGATCTGTAAGCGTTGGTAATTATGACCAAGCTATTAACACTGCTTTGAGCAAACTCCGAACGAACAAGAATAAAAGGAGAAAAGCTGAATATATTGTAATGCTTCAAGAGGCATATAACAAAGCAAATGAGCGAGACAAAGAAAATATTGATTATCTAAACAAGGATAATAATCCTGAAAATCACCTAAAAGTCTATGACCTTTATGTGACCTTAGATAATAGACAAGAACGTGTAAAACCGCTTTTACCATTGTATGTAGATGGACGAGAAGCAGCAATTCCTCTTAAGGACTATTCCAATGGACTTATCACTTCAAAAGAAAAGGCATCGGCACATCTTTATGCCAATGCAGTAGCCGTTTTAAATCAACAGAATAATACGAAGCAAGACTATAGGTTTGCCTATAATCAATTTAGAGACATTGAGGATATTAATCCTAACTATAGAGATGTTCGCCAATTATTGGAAGAAGCACATATCAAAGGAACTGATTATGTTTTAGTAGAAATGGTTAATGATACTGAAAAAGTAATTCCAGAACGCTTAGAAAACGATTTACTAAACTTTAGTACCTATGGTATTAATAACTTATGGACAGTTTATCATAATGCAGACGACAATAACACCAAATACGATTACAGTATGCGTGTTAACTTAAGACAAATTAATGTATCGCCTGAACAAGTAAAAGAACGTCAACTCGTAAAAGAAAAAGAGATTGTTGATGGCAAACAAATATTACGAGATGAGAATGGCAATCAAGTTAAAGATAGCTTAGGTAATGCCATTGAAGTGGATAAATTTAAAACCGTACGTTGTGAGTTCTACGAATTCAAACAATTTAAAACGGTACAGGTTGTAGGTAATGTAGAATACCATAATTTAAATACAAAGCAATTGGCTGATGCTTTCCCAGTAAATAGTCAATTTGTATTCGAGCACATCTATGCTAATGCTACTGGTGATCGTAGAGCTTTAGCTAATGATTTATTACCATTTTTAGAAAGACGTGCTGTGCCCTTCCCTACCGAAGAACAAATGATTTATGATTCTGGCGAAGACATAAAACAGCAACTCAAACAAATAATGAATTCCTATACTTTAAATTAATAAAAAAAAGCCTCTGAAACTAGAGGCTTTTTTTGTGCACCATCCTCTCAAAGGATAGTGTATAAAGTACAACTTAAAAAGTTACCTAATCTTTCTTCTTCTTAGTTGTTATAACTATGACACCATTTGGGGCATTGTATTTTTTTATAGCCTCTTCATCTTTAAATACTTCTATCTTTTCTATATCGTCAGGAGATAGAGTTTTGAGAATTTCAGAACCAGATCGCTTACCATCAACAATGACGATAGGAGTTTTTTCATTAGACGAAGAATCATCATTAGTTTTGATCCTAAATATTGCTGAATCTCCTTTTTCTTTCGTAGTCACAAGTATAACACCATTAGGTGCATTATATTCTTTTATAGCTTTATCACCTTTTACTACGGCTACAGACGCAATCATATCTGTATCTATTAAGTCCAAACTAAAATCGAATTTTTTTCCATCCACATAAATATCTGGTTCTGCGCCATCTTTAACTTTTACATGCAGTTTTTGCTTTTTTTCTTTCTTTCCGCTATCCTTTAGTTCTAATTTAAATTCTTGTGCTTGTATTAACGACATTGAAAATAATAGAGCACATGCTGTTAGAATTAATTTTTTCATAGTTTTAAATGTTTACTTATTAATAAATATTTGATTTAGATTTATTCTTCTTTAGTGGTATAAATAATGACGATGTCATTTTCATAAATAATACGTTCTTCGGTTTCTACTACATCTGAATTAGAAACCATTTTTTTAGCTAGACTTAACAAAGCTTCTTTCTCAGCATAATTTAATGCTTCTTGTTTTGGATTCCCTAAAAAAAGAGACATCAATACTATAACTGAGGCTGCTGCCGACAATACACCAACAAACAGTTTACGTTTTTTACTTTTTCTATTTTCAAACGATTCCCATAATTGCGCATTGAAATCTTTTGGTAGTTCCGTTTTGTTGTTTTTCACAAAAGCTGACCATGCTTCTAATGAAGGTTCTAAATTATCAGTACTATTAAACAAAACCTGTTCTTCGCTTAAGGTAGTTTGCCCTTCCTTATATTTATTAATTAATCCTTCCGCTTTATACTCTTTCATAATTATACGTTTTTTCCAATTGTACACTTACCTGCTTTCTTGCTCGAGATAACAAAACTCTGACATGTTCAACTTTAAGTTCCATTGCTGCGGCTATTTCTATAAACTCGTAACCGTCTAAATCTCGCATTATTATAACTTCGCTTTGTTGCTCAGGTAGTTGAGAAACAATTTTTTTTATAATAGTATTTAGCTCTTTCCACTCTAGTGCTTCTCTACCATGTTCTGATTTTACCAACTCTAATTGAAAAGAAGAGTCATTAATATCTAACTTTTTCTTTCTAAGTATATCGATACAATGATTACGAGCTGTTGAAAACACCAAACCCTGAATATTAGGATGTTTTGCAATAGCCTTTCGCTTTATCCAAAGTTTCATCATTATATCCTGAATCACATCTTCTGCGTTTGCGCTATTACCAAGCATCCGAGATACCATCGGAAACAAACGTTCGGATAATGAAAATACTCTGAGTCTAAATTCTGTTTTAGTCATTATATCTTAATAACGTTAAAATGGATACAGGCATAACAAAAAAGAGGTAGTTTTTTTAATTAATTATGATAAGTTGCTAATAATCAAATTAATAAAAAAGCCTCTCAGAAATTGAGAGGCTTTTTTTGTGGCGCTTAACAGGTTGAACTATGGTTAGTGCGGTGTACAAAATACAAAGGTTTTTGGTTTTATTTTTTTCCTTTTTTTGTTCATAAGTTAAAATTCATACCCACCTGTGTTGTACAAAACCAGATGGGCTATAAATTTTAAACCAAGCTTGCGTTTAGATCTTAATAAAAATTTCCGTACTATATAGTTGGTTATCTATATAAACCTGTAAATAATATGTACCTGTTAACAAAGTATTTAATGGTAATTCAATTATTTCAACACCATTATTAACTTGTTGAGTCTGTTCTATGACGCTATTACCGCTGTTGTTTAGCAATATAAGTTTAACAGTACTAGATGTATTTACTTCAATATTAGCTTTTATAAAATTAGTAAATGGGTTTGGAAAAGTTTGTAAACTGACTATTGCATCTGCAGGGTCGACTGTACATTCTCCTAGGGTATCGCCATGATCTAAATGTGCTTGTACTGCTGCCTGGGCAACGCAAATAGTTTTACCTTTATGGCACATTTGTACTTTGGAATTCCCGCCTGTTCCACACCCTACATCAATTACCTCAACGGTAATTACTGCAGTAGTCTCGCAACCAGTAGCGTCGGTTACTGTCACTATGTATACCTGTGTGCTATTTGGGCAAGCATCTATCATTTGAGTAGTTTCGCCAGTACTCCAGTTAAATTGGTATGGAGCTTCCCCTCCTGTTACGGCTGATACTCCAATAGTAGCACATTCGTTTGCTCCATCATAGCCCGTGTACAACACTATATTATCAGAGACCTCCACAACTATTTCACTAGGTGCTGTAATTTCTGTACTTGTCGTTACGGTACTGTTTATATCATCGGTAACCGTAACCGAATATGTACCAGCTGCAAGATTACTTATTGTAGCTGTTGTTTCACCAGAACTCCATAAATAGGTATATGGCGCTATTCCTCCAGTAACCGACACACTAACAGTACCGTCATCTGCGCCAGCGCAGCTAACATTTGTAGAAGCTAATGTTGATTCTAAAGGTTCACTTAGTGGTATTGCTTCCCACACACTTCTATTATCTGTATCTGGAGCTGTACTATGTGTTACAGTTCCATCTTCATTGTGATACAAATATCTGCCAGCGGTTCTAGATTCAAATCTATACCTGTCAGTAGTTTCGTCATAATCTATCGTCCACGTTTTATCTGTATCGGTTGCTGGCGGTGCTTTTAGAGTACTTAAAACTACAAAAGGACCTCCTGGGCCGCCTGCTCCTGGTGCACGCAGTATTCCAGTACCACCACTTTCGCTATCACTATCTATATTAAAATACGCTCCACTTTTTACAAACGTCCAATGTGTATTTTGAGCTTCTCCTAAATTTGACATTATAACAGGCAGACTACTGCCTCCTGCAGCGGTTAAGAATTGTCTTGTTTCTACATTTCGCAACCTATAAATGCCATCAGATATTGGTATGTTACTATTATCTATAACTTCTGCCTTCTGATACGTTGTATTTGCCCATCGCATTTGAGCTCTACCTCCTCTTACTCTGTATGCACCATATCTAATACCAGATTCTAAACCTCTTTCTGGATCAGGAATGTTGTAATTAAAAGCTTCACCTCCAATTACGGCATCGCAATAATGTATTTTCTTTGTAGCATCGTTTGGATCTTCCCTAAAACCTATTTCTAGCTCAAAGTCAATTTCAGCATCTTTATCTACACGCTTTAGGAATACAACTTCTCTACCACTACCTTCACCACCACGCTCTAAGATACGTTCGGCATAAATATCGAAGGCTACTTGCTTGCCTGCATTGATACCCGTACCATAAACGGGCTTCGCTAAATACAAACAAATAGCTGGATCATTAGATCCTCCACCACCTGTATGTTTCCCTTTGGCCTGTGCTAAATAACTTCCGTTTTGACTAAATGAGCCTCCATCTCCCACTTCAAGAATTCTCAATGTTCCTGTGAACTTTGCAAAGCTTCCAACACCTGTTTCCTGAGATCTGGGTAATGAACGCTCTATTCGGGGCTGCAACTGATTTCCATTAATGGGATTAATTTCATCCCAGTGGTTAGACCCATCAGTAATATTATAAACACCCCAGGTTTTTCCATATACATCACTTTCTGAATAATCAGCATAGCAAGTTCTATCATCAGCAGTTCCAACATTAACAGCGTTTGCTAAATCTACATTTCTAGTATTATCGTTCTGGAATTCACCTGAAGATGGACAACTTAAATCTGGATTTGTATCCTCATCTGGAGCAATTGCCACTGGGTTTTCCCCTAAAGGAATGAGCCTCCAATTACTTCTATCATCTGTATCTGGAGCTACAGCATGGGTTACAGTTCCATTTATCTCAAGATACATAAATCTTCCTGTCGTTCGTGATCCAAATCTGTAGGTGTCATTTGTGTCATTATGATATATTGTCCATGTTTTATCTGTATCGGTTGCTGGCGGAGCTTTTAGAGTACTTACGACTACAAAAGGGCCTCCTGGACCACCTGCACCTGGTGCACGCAATATTCCAGTACCACCAGTTTCACTTTCACTATCGATATTATAAAATGCTCCAACTCCACTTTCTACAAGCGTCCAATGTGTATTTTCAGCTTCTCCTGAAGCCGACATTGTGATAGGCTGACTACTTCCTGCTGCAGTGGTTAAGAATTCTCCTGTTTCTACATTTTGAAATCTAAAAGGTACTCCCACTGGTGGAGTTTCCACTAAAGGAATGAGTCTCCACACACTTCTATCATCAGTATCTGGAGCTGTACTATGGGTTACAGTTCCATCCGCATTGTGATACAAATATCTGCCAGCGGTTCTAGATTCAAATCTATACGTGTCTGTAGTTTCGTCATAATCTATCGTCCACGTTTTATCTGTATCGGTTGCTGGTGCCGCTTTTAGAGTACTTACAACTACAAAAGGGCCTCCTGGACCACCAGCACCTGGTGCACGCAGTATTCCAGTACCACCAGTTTCACTTGCACTATCAATATTATAAAATGCTCCACTTTCTACAAACGTCCAATGTGTATTTTCAGCTTCCCCTGAGGCAGACATTGTGATAGGCTGACTACTCCCTGCTGCAGTGGTTAAGAATTCTCCTGTGTTTACATTTTGTAATCTAAAAATATCATCAGAAGGCAGTGCGCCTTGCGCTGTCAAAAAAAGTGAAAAGAGCGTGAAAAGGCTCAATAAGATGGTTTTAAGCGTGTTTTTTTTCATGTTTATAATAGTTAATAGTTTGTATAATATTATTGTATTTAGCTATTATAAGTGTCCTGTACTATGCTGAATTAATAACCATTACTTTAAGTTATATAAAAGAGTGAAAAACATAAGAAGAGTTAATTAATTCCTTTTTTTAAACTACTCATTAAATGTAAAACGGTCTTGTTTCAATGAGGTAGTTTTTTCTCCCCAGAGTAATTGGCAGATGCGTTCCCTGTAAGCATTCAATTTGTGTTTGAACACATCTACGCTAACGCATGAGGAGATAGCAGAGCCTTAGCAAATGATTTATGATTCTAGCGAAGGCATAAAACAGAAACTTAAACAAATAATGAATTCCTATACTTTAAATTAATAAAAAAGCCTCTCAGAAATTGAGAGACTTTTTTATAAGGGTTATCAATTAAACGTTTTTCGAAATTCCATTGGTGACATCTCGGTTTTACTTTTGAATAGCTTCGTAAATGAAGCTGGTCGTTCAAATCCCAAACCATAAGCGATCTCACTTATTGAGAGTGCTGTCATTGATAACTGCGCTTTAGCTTTTTCTATTAATTTATTATGAATATGTTGCTGTGTACTCTGTCCTGTCAATGATTTAAGTAAACTACTCAAATAATTTGTCGATAAATTTAAGCGGTCTGCAATCCATTGTACTTTGGGCAAGCCTTTTTCTATCAAATCATCATCTTTAAAATAATCTGCTAAAACCTCTTCTAGCTGACTTAAGATTTGATGATTAGAAATCTGACGCGTAATAAACTGGCGTTCGTAAAAACGTTCGGCATAGTTGAGTAATAGTTCTAATTGTGAAATCACAATTTTCTGACTGAACTTATCAATGTTAGATTGGTATTCACGCTGAATCGTCTTTAGAAGATCTACCATCATTTGCTCCTCTTTTTCCGAAAGAAAAAGGGCTTCATTTATGGTATAGCCAAAAAAATCATAGTCCTTTATTTGCTTCGCCAAAGCTGAATTCCATAAAAAATCTGGATGCAACAATAACAGCCAACCAGAAGGTTTACGCAGCTTAATGTTAGGATTATTTCCCAAACTCATCACTTGGCTTGGTGCTATAAACGTCATAACACCTTCATCAAAATCATACTCTTGCTGACCATAAAATAACTTATGTGCTACATTTCGTTTAAGACCAATGGTGTAATAATCCTGAATCCATTTTATATCTGCAATATTATCTGGATACTGAATAGCACTATAATCTACCAAACTAATCAAAGGATGCTCTGGCGCAGCTATGTTTGCCAATTTATGGTAATTGCTTATTTTTTTAAAACGCTGTGGTGTTTTCATCTTTATAAATTTAGTAAAAAGAATTGTAGTGTGAATTCTAAAATTTAAACTAGCATACCACCTGAAACTTCTATACGCTGACCATTTATCCAACCTGCTTTTTCTGAACATAAAAAGGCAACGGTTCCACCAATATCCTCAGCTTCACCTACTCTGCCCAATGCAGTGATACTTGCAATTAAAGCCGCTTTATCTTTGTCTTTATTACTTCCGCCTGCAAAATCAGTTGCTATGGCTCCTGGAGCAATAACATTAGCTGTTATGTTGCGATTCCCAAGTTCTTTAGCCAAATAACGCGTAAAGACTTCTAGACCACCTTTCATCATGGCATAAGCAGACATGCCTGGTAAACTAAAACGCGCCAAACCACTGGAGATATTTATAATTCGCCCGCCACTATTTAAAAATGGTAATGCCGCTTGTGTTAAAAAGTAAATACTCTTAAGATGTACGTTCATCATTTCATTAAACTGATCTTCTGTTGTATCTGCGATAAGATTATAAACTCCTGTACCTGCATTATTCACTAAAAAATCAAAGTTAGAATTTCCGTGTTCTTTTTGTAAATACACTGTAGCTTTAGTAATAAAGTCTTGGCCACTTTTGTGGTTGTTGGCATCAAAAGGAAATGCTATTGCCTTTTGCCCAAAAGCTTCAATTTCTGCAATAACGGCTTTTGCTTTGTCTTCGTTTTTATGGTAAGAAAATATAATATCTACACCATCCTTAGCAAGGTTAAGTACCATGTCTCTGCCTAAACCTCTACTTGCTCCTGTAATAATTGCTGTTTTTTGTCTCATTTTGTTATTGTTTTTTAATTACAATACAAAGTTGAGCCTATTCATAAAGGTGTACTTTTCCAAATCTATGGATAACTTATCCAAATCGTATGATGTTAATATGCAATAAGATTTTAAAAGAAAAGTAGTTAGGAATTAGTAACTACTTCTTCTTACCAACTTTAAAAGATTGTCTAAAACGTTTTTTCTTTTTAGTCGGTGTAACTATGGTTTCTCGTTCTCGCTGTAAGTCTTTTAAATCTTCAATGAGTTTAGATTTAACCAGGCGTTCTAAAACCGCATTCCGTTTTATATAGCTATAGACACAACCTATCATTAAAGCAATACTGCCAACTATTTCTATTGAGCCATTAGAAATTAAAGGAAACTGGGTATATAAATTAACACCTATCAAAGGCTTTAAATATATAAATTGGTATAACCCAAGTGCCAAACAAAATAAACCTAGAACCAACAAAACAATGATATTAATAGAGATACCGCGCTTAGTTTTATGTTCTAACTTAGCAATATTGGCAGTACTTAAAATAGGATTGTTAGCTTTTTCCTCTTGGGCAATAAACTCTAGAAAGGTTTCCGCTACACCTTTTATGGTGATACCATGATTACGCTTATAAAGATCTTGTTTTGTGATTTTGTATTTCATAGCAATACAACAAATTTATGAAAATAACTTATTGTATAATTATGAAAGTAGTAGTCGTATAGTTGTTAGCAGCCGCTTATACCGAAGTATAAAACTTTATCGCTTTTTCAGTATAACCTTTTGCTATATAACCAAAATCTTCGGCTTCTTTCATACAATTTATTAGTGCCTTAATAACAACATTTCCGTTTTCATTCCAAACAGGCTTCATATGCTTGTACCAAATTTCAAGTTCTTTCTCTGAAACAAATATATTTTGATGTTTAATCGAAACCGTTGCAATAGATATAATGTATTCCGCAGTTTCTTTATTTATTACATTTTTAGGATTGCTCCATTCACATTTTGAAAATGCTTCTGTGTAAAATGCAAGTTGCTTTAAATAATCTAACTCTTGCCTATGAGGACTTTTTTCATCAAAAAGATGTTGCATTTCATATAGATGTCTCGCACCTTTTGAAATTAGCTCAGGAACAATCCAAGAATTATTTTTTTCTGTGTGCCGCCGATACTCTTGCCATTTTGCTTTTAACTTTTTTTGGTCGTCTTCCAATAAAATTTCTCTGAGAATTTTCGGCTTACCATTTTCTTCAATAGCCAGTATTGCTAGTGCCGTTGCTCTTTCGTAACGTTCATTGTCATACAATAAATTTGCATCTGCTAATAGTGATTTTGAGTTTTCTATTGCTATTAGTATACCTTCAGCAGCTTTTTTTAAAGTCAATTTCTGATTGTATTGTTGTTTTCTCATAAGTTGCTGCTAACGGTCTTGTGTATGGTTAGTTACGTGTTTCAGTAACTAATTTAGTAAACAAAAACGAACGCGAGAAAATTCCGAAGGAATTTTCCAAATAAGCAACGACCAAAGCAATTAATTATACACGGTGTTGTGTGTAGTTTTTTTTAACGCTATGTTACTTGTAGCGGTCTATATTATTAAAATTATACATTGCTTTAATATTTGGATGATGAGGACCAAGAGCTAAAAAATGGGTGCAATCGAAAATTAGATTTCCAATATATGATATTGTATTATTATTAATCAATATCTCTTTTGGTTTTATTTTGACTTCAACACCGTTTAATAATAATTTCCCTCTTGTTATCTCAATTAAATTGGGAGGAGTAAACTTGAACTCAATTAAAATGTTCCCTAGAGATTCTCGTATAGTTAGTGTAGTACCAACAAGTTGTATATCCCATGGTTCAGTTGAGTAAAACAACTGATTATCTCTTATTTCAAATACTACATTATTAAATTTATCAAAGATTATTATATTTAACAATAAATGATTGTCCATTAATATTACTGAAACAATTGGAACACCATCAATACTTATTGGAGTCATTACGGATAAACTATTTTTTGGACATAAATATGTAAAAAGATTGGAACCAATAACAGCATTTATTTTGTTCCCGCTAAAATACAAGTCATATGGTTTTGATACGCCACTCCTAAGATTATAAGGGTCTAAATTTGCTTTTTCAACTACTTGTTTTGGTAATAAGCCACTTGTTTTTTCTCTATGGTGTTTATCACATAATAAAGTTATTTCATCAGCAACATGTCTTTTAACTATTGCCCATTCGTTCATATGCTCATATTCATATAAAGGAATACCGCAGATAACACAGCCGAAACCACATCGCTGTCGAACTTCTCTTTGAATTGGTAAAGGAATATTTCTACTATGAATTTTTGGTGTTACACTCATGCAAATATTGGCTTTGTCATTACACACAACACTTAGATATGGTCAGTTCGTATTGACTATATCGTTTGTTATGCGAAGTTAGTTTTTTATGAATGGAATATCTATACGTAGAACTACGTATTATTAAAGAAATTTCTCTAAATCCATCTCATTAATAGCACCATGAGAGGCATGTGCTACCGCTACTCCATTTCTAAGTACTAGTAATTGTGGAGATTGGTGCATCACTTGGTATTTATAACCGACTTCGTTAGACACCTCTCTATAGCTCAATAAATCTAAATAATACAAATCAGCATTGGCATCTATATCATAAGCAGATACAAATTGGTTCATTACCATTCTACTGATGCCACAACGTGTGGAGTGCTTAAAAATAAGCTGGGTTTTGGTTTTAGATTTTTCTGAAATCGTATCGAGTTGTGCCATTGAATTTAATGCAATCCAAGGCAATATTTTTTCTTCTTTAGGTTCTGATGAACCGAATAATTTTTTAAACATCTTAAAACTTGTTTTAAAGTTCCCATAAAAATGGGAATCTTATTTGTCTTTCCTGCCTATGCAGGTATATAATTAAAACCATCGTCTTACTTTATCCATATAATGAAGATAGTCAGACTTAAAGTCTCTGGTTAGTCTTGGTTCTTCAACAAAAATTACAAAGCCATGGAATGCAATCGCAACTGCGATGGTATATACCAAGAGTCGCATTGAGCCTGTAAACAACACTTCACCTATCAAAATCAACAGAATCCCAACATACATTGGGTTTCTTGTATAGTTATACAGTCCTTTAACGACTAACGCCTTTGTTCTATCTGCTGGAGATAAAGTGCCTTTGCCTTCCACAATAAATCTGTAAATGCAATATAATACAATTGATAATCCTAATGCCATTACAACAATACCTAAGTAATTTAAGATGCCTAAGTCGCCCTCTAAAATAGATCTTATTTTACGTCGCAACAGCACATAAGGAATTAAACCAACGACAAGACCTGGTTGGAGAATAAAGAAAATAATATTTCTTACATAAAGTGAGAACATAGCCTATCGATAAGACAAAAAGTCATTATAGAATACACTAAATCAGACATTTTGTCGTTTTTTTCTTACCTTTTAGTATTGGTAAGATTATTGACTAAAGATAGGCAAAACATAAACACTAAAATGGATTCCTGCCTACTCAGGAAATACAAATTTATAAGATATGAACTTTAATAATTATACAATTAAATCGCAAGAAGCCATACAGCAAGCACAGCAGCTTGCCCAAGGTTTTGGACATCAGCAAATAGAAAATGAGCACATTTTTAAAGCGCTTTTTAATGTTGATGAAAATGTATTACCATTCCTTCTTAAGAAGTTGAATGTTAATGTGTCTATACTCCAACAAATATTAGACAAAGAACTAGAAAGTTTCCCTAAGGTTTCTGGAGGTGATATTATGCTCTCTAGAGATGCAAGTAAAGCTTTAAACGAGGCGTCAATCATTGCAAAGAAGATGAATGATGACTTTGTATCTATTGAGCATCTAGTATTAGCGATTTTTAAATCTAAAAGTAAAATTGCTCAGATTTTAAAAGACCAAGGAGTTACTGAAAAAGGCTTAAATGCTGCCATTGAAGAATTACGCCAAGGAGATCGCGTAACGTCTCAAAGTCAGGAAGAAACCTATAACGCATTAAACAAATATGCTAAAAACTTAAATCAGTTAGCCCAAGATGGTAAGTTAGATCCTGTAATTGGTCGTGATGAAGAAATTCGTAGAATCCTTCAAATTTTATCGCGTAGAACAAAAAACAACCCAATATTAGTCGGTGAACCTGGTACTGGTAAAACAGCCATTGCAGAAGGTTTAGCACATCGAATTATTGATGGTGATATTCCTGAGAATCTTAAAGACAAACAAATTTTCGCTTTAGACATGGGAGCGTTGATTGCTGGTGCAAAATTTAAAGGCGAATTTGAAGAGCGTCTAAAAGCAGTCATTAAAGAAGTGACCACTAGTGATGGTGATATCGTACTCTTTATTGACGAGATTCACACCTTAGTTGGTGCTGGTGGTGGCCAAGGTGCTATGGATGCGGCTAATATTTTAAAACCGGCTTTGGCTCGTGGAGAATTGAGAGCTATTGGTGCAACGACTTTAGATGAGTATCAAAAATACTTTGAACAAGACAAAGCTTTGGAGCGTCGTTTCCAGAAAGTGCAAGTCAACGAACCAGATACAGAAAGTGCAATTTCTATCCTTAGAGGTATCAAAGAAAAATATGAGACACATCACAAGGTTAGAATTAAAGATGAGGCGATTATTGGCGCTGTGGAGTTATCAGAACGCTACATTACCAATCGTTTTCTTCCTGATAAAGCCATTGACTTAATGGATGAAGCAGCTTCTAAACTGCGTATGGAAATCAATTCTAAACCAGAAGAATTAGATGTATTGGATCGTAAGATTATGCAATTAGAAATTGAGCATGAAGCCATTAAGCGCGAAAAAGATGAATCGAAACTAAAAAGCTTAAAAGCCGATTTAGCAAATCTAAAAGAAGAGCGTAACGAACTGAATGCAAAATGGAAATCTGAAAAAGAGGTTGTAGAAAACATTCAGACTATAAAACAAGATATTGAAAACTTTAAGCTCGAAGCAGAACGTGCTGAGCGTGAAGGTGATTACGGAAAAGTAGCAGAAATCCGCTATGGAAAAATTAAGGATGCTACAGAACAACTTGAAAAGTTTCAAAAGGAATTATCCGAACAGAAAGAAACATCCTTAATAAAAGAGGAAGTCACTTATGAGGATATTGCTGATGTTGTTGCCAAATGGACAGGAATTCCTGTCACCAAGATGATACAGAGTGAGCGCGAAAAGCTTTTAAAATTGGAAGACGAATTGCATAAGCGTGTTGTCGGACAAGAAGAAGCCATTGAAGCAGTTAGTGATGCTGTGAGACGTTCTAGAGCTGGTTTACAAAACCCACAAAAACCAATAGGAACCTTTTTATTCCTAGGTACAACTGGTGTTGGTAAAACAGAATTGGCAAAAGCCTTAGCAGAATACCTCTTTGATGATGAAAATGCCATGACACGTATTGATATGAGTGAATATCAAGAACGCCATGCCGTGAGTAGATTGGTCGGTGCACCTCCAGGATATGTAGGTTATGATGAAGGAGGCCAATTAACCGAAGCTGTAAGACGTAAACCGTATTCAGTGGTATTGTTAGATGAAATTGAAAAAGCGCATCCAGATACGTTTAATATTTTATTACAAGTATTAGATGAAGGCCGTTTAACAGATAACAAAGGACGTATTGCGGATTTTAAAAACACCATTATCATTATGACCTCTAACATGGGAAGTCATATTATACAAGAGCGTTTTGAAGCCACAAAGGATATTCCTTCAGCCATTGAAGCTGCAAAAGTGGATGTTTTAGGCTTATTAAAACAAACTGTAAGACCAGAGTTTTTAAACCGTATCGATGACACGATAATGTTTACACCCTTATCTAAAGAGAACATTATTAAGATTGTTGGATTGCAACTGAAAAACGTCACAAAAATGATAGCTCAACAAGGTATTACTTTTGATGCCACAGAAGAAGCTATTACTTACTTAGCTGATAAAGGTTACAATCCAGAATATGGAGCAAGACCTGTGAAAAGAGTGATACAAAAAGATGTACTAAATCAGTTGAGTAAAGAGATACTCGCTGGTAAAGTCACTACAGACAGTATTATTCTATTAGATGAATTTGACGGACAACTCGTCTTTAGAAATCAAGGAGATTTAGTTGTAGAAGAATTATAAACAAACTGTAACATAATCGGTTACAAACAGTCTTTATATTGATTGGTTGGTTAAAGCAACACTGAATTCAAGTCGAGTAGCTCTCGAAAGTTGGAAGTGTTGCTTTCCTTTTGTAACAAATTACAGATTTTTACTACTTATAGTTCAAAATCAAAACATATATAATGAAGAGAACACTATCAATTTTAGTTTTAACCTGCTTATCAATTCTGTCTATAAATGCTCAGAAATTAGAAAATTCAATCCTTTGGAAAATTGAGGGTAACGATTTAGAAAACGCATCATATTTATTCGGAACCATTCATATTACCTGTGATGCAACTTTAGAAGCCGACGTACAGAAAGCTTTAGATGAAACGTCTCAAATTGTTTTAGAAATCGATATGGACGATCCATCAATGCAAACTAAAATGATGGGAGGCATGTACATGAAGGATGGAAAAAAGATTAGCGATTTAGTTTCTGAAGAAGAATTTGCTATTATAGATGCCTTAATAACTAAAGAAGTTGGTATGCCATTAAAAATGGTAGAAACCATAAAGCCCTTTTTCTTAATCGCTATGATGTATCCTAAAATGATTGATTGTCCAATGCAATCCTTTGAAGAAGAACTCATGAAAGTTGCAAAAGAACAAGAAGAAGAAATTAATGGATTAGAAACCATTGAAGACCAAATGCAAGTTTTTGAGGATATTCCTTATGAAGACCAAGTTGCAGATTTATTAAAAACAGCAAAAGATAACTTGACTAATGACAAAGAAACATTTGCAAAGATGCTAAAAGTCTACAAAGAAGAAAATATCGATGCTATGGTTGACATGATGGATGATGATGAGGACTCTTCAATAGCAAAACACCAAGATATTATGTTGGAAAATAGAAATAAAAACTGGATCTCAAAAATTGGTGACTACGCTAAAGATCAACCAACATTTTTTGGAGTTGGTGCTGGTCATTTAGCAGGAGAAACTGGAGTCATCAATTTACTTAGAGAAGCTGGCTATAAAGTGACACCTGTTTTAGAATAAAGTAATCTTAATTATTATAAATAAATAAATAAATAAATAGTAAAAATATACCGTTTGGTATATTTTTACTATTTTTGTTTTATATGATTACAAAATCTGAGCTTACAACACAATACATTTTAGAAACTGTTGCACCAATTTTTAATAAAAATGGCTATGCAGCAACTAGTATGAGTGATTTAACTTCTGCAACTGGTCTCACCAAAGGTGCTATTTATGGTAATTTTAAAAACAAAGAAGACCTAGCCATTGCCGCTTTTAAACATACAGTGAAAAAACTAATGTCCATGATATCAGAATACATAAGCAAAAGTGATTCACCAATTCAAAAACTATATTTAATTTCTGATTTTTATAGAGACTACTATAAACTAAGTAAAACCTACGGAGGATGCCCTGTATTAAATATTGGTGTTGATGCTAATAATCAAAATTCTGAATTGTTAGATAAAGTTAGAGTTGTTATTGAGCGTATTCAAGATCAAGTCGCTTCTATTATTGAAGATGGTATTGAAGCAGGTGAGATTTCTGCAGAAATTAATGCCATGCAATACGCTAAACGCCTAGATACCATGATACAAGGTGCCATATTTATGACGTACACTATGGATGATGAGTTTTATATGAATGATACCATGAATCAAATTAATGATATGATTACAAATGAGCTAAAAGCTTAATATTTTTTTAACCAAAAATATACCGTTTGGTATATTTTAAAAAACAAATAAAGATGACATTACCAAAAACAGTTGAAAGCAGGGCTAAAATAAGGTTTCAAGATTGTGACCCGTTTAATCACTTAAATAATGGAAAGTATATCGATTACTTTATGAATCATCGCGAAGATGAGCTCATAAAAAACTATGATATAGATGTTTACAAAATGGCAAAAACCCAAGGCAAAAGTTGGGTGTCTAGTAGTAATCAAATCGCATATCTAAAACCCGCTTTTTTGATGGAAACTATTACAATAGAATCTCAACTTATTTACTTTGATGAAAGTAATTTAAGAGCAGAAATGCGCATGTATAATGAAGATAAAAGTCAGTTAAAAGCTATTATTTGGTGTGGCTTTACACATTACAATCTCATAAATCAAAGAAGAGAGAGACATTCTGAAGATATGATGACCTTATTTAATACTATTTATAACCCAATGCAGACAAACATATTTGAAGAAAGGATTAAAGAAATAACAACAAAAGGAAAGCGCAATTAACCCAATGTCTATATGCTTAATACTGAATTGATTTCAAAGTTATCAACAATTATTCGATGAACTGCATAATAAAATGTAAGATTTAACATTCATTTTAACGGATAAATGATTAATTTTATCGAGCTATTTAATTCCAACAAAACTTAAGACATAATTAATACTTGTCTAGTAATCCCTCTTTATGTAGAGAATACTATAGCTAATTTTTTGTCTAAACCCTACTTATATAAAAAATGGAATTAAATAGATACATAGATCATACCTTATTAAGTGCATCTGCTACAGAAGCTGATATTCTTCAACTTTGCGAAGAAGCCATAAAATATAACTTCTATTCTGTATGCGTCAATAGCAGCTACGTTAATATTGCTAAACAGGCATTAGGTAGATCAGATGTTAAAATATGCACGGTCGTTGGTTTTCCTCTTGGAGCCATGTCAACAGAAGCCAAAATATTTGAAGCAAAAAAAGCCATAGAGCAAGGAGCTTCAGAAATAGATATGGTCATGAACATTGGTCGTCTTAAAAGTAAAAATCACGTCGCAGTTTTAAAAGATATTAGTAATGTAAAGCGCGCTATTGGTTTAACTCCTTTAAAAGTAATTCTTGAAATAAGTGAACTTTCTAAAAACGAAATCGTCAAAGCTTGTGAAATCTGTATTGATGCTAAAGCTGATTTTGTAAAAACATCAACTGGTTTTTCTAAAAGCGGCGCAACATTGACTGCCGTTAAAATAATGAGAAAAACCGTACGTCATCAACTTAAAATTAAGGCCTCTGGTGGTATTAGAGATGCGGAAACCGCATTAAAATATATCGAAGTTGGTGTGGATAGAATTGGAGCTTCAGCTGGTGTAGCAATGATGACTAATAAACTGTCAAATGTCAGTTATTAATCAAATCGCTTTCACTAATTTTGTCTTATGAGCGTACATATAGAGGCCAAGAAAGGCGACATTGCAGAAACTATTTTATTACCAGGAGATCCTTTAAGAGCTAAATGGATTGCAGAAACTTTTTTTGAAAACCCTGTGTGTTTCAATACCGTAAGGAATATGTTGGGCTACACAGGCACCTACAAAGGCAAAAAAGTATCTACTATGGGTACAGGTATGGGAGTACCAAGCATTTCTATTTATGCCCACGAACTCATTACACAATATGATGTCAAAAACCTCATTAGAGTAGGCAGCTCAGGCTCATACCAACCTCATGTAAAAATTAGAGATGTGGTGTTGGCGATGGCAGCTTCTTCTACTAATGGAATTAACGAATTACGATTTGGTGGCGCAGACTATGCACCAACAGCAGATTTTGAACTCTTTCTTAAAGCTGTCGAAGTTGCAAAAGCAAAAAATATTCCTTTAAAAGCTGGGAATGTCCTGAGTAGTGATGTGTTCTATGCTGATGATTTTGAATCTTATAAGAAGTGGTCCAAATTTGGAGTACTATGTGTAGAGATGGAAGCAGCTGGTTTATACACTGTTGCAGCACAGCACAATGTTAGTGCTTTGGCTATTCTTACAATTTCAGATTCTTTAGTGACTGGTGATCGCACGACGAGTAAAGAACGTGAGAGCACCTTTAGGGATATGATTGAAATTGCTTTGGAGTTAGCTTAGACTTAGTTTTTCAATTACAGTTTATTAAATTTTAGTATCTTAGATGAGCTATAAAAAATAACTGTTATGAAACCAATACACATTCTTATATTTTTATTATCATTTGTTATATTATCATGTTCTGAAGACAATAATAGTAATGACGACAATCCGCATAGCGATCCAATTATTGGAGAGTGGCAGTTAAATCGAAGAATAGTGTGGAGCTCTTTAGAAGAAACCTATAATCCAGGTGATGTTACTTATAAATTTAATACAGATGGTACATTTAATATTATAAGTATTATTCCTGAGGTTGATAGTGAGACTTTAGAATATGAAATAATCACTGATTGCATTCGTGACCCTGGATGTCTGTTTGGAGGCTCTCCTTCTGAAATTTTGATTTTCAACAATAATAGTAGAAATCATTTTAGCTTATTAAATGAAGATACAGAATTGTTTTTTGGTCAAGGTTATAACGATGGGTGGAATTATTATTTAGAACGAATACCTTGAGTACGCATTTAACATACTTTTTAAAAAATTTATTGCCATTCTAGGTTATATTTGATGATATTAATTAATCAATCTCATCATGAAATCTTTTATCCTCGCATTATGCCTCTCTCTATCTTTCACAGTTTTTTCTCAAGAAACTTCAGACAAAGCACAGATCGAAGCTACACTAAACAATTATGTAGATGCATTTTATAAAGGTGATACAACCAAACTAAAAGCAGCTATAAAACCTCGGTTAAATAAATTTGGCTACTGGAAAAATAAAGAATCTGGTGAGTACGAATATTATGACCATATGAGTTATGATAAAGCAATGGCTTTTGTAACAAAAATGAAGGCTGAAGGTAAAACTAGAGACGAAGATAAAATCAGAAATGTAGAAGTATTAGACATTGGTAATCATATTGCATCTGCAAAAGTTACCGCCAATTGGGGAATTGATTACGTTTTACTTTCTAAAGATGAAGGCAAATGGATGATAGAACAAGTGATTTGGGAAGGTCCTTACGAAAAAGAAGTTAAAACAACCACAACAACCTATTACTTAATAAGACATGCCGAAAAAGACCGCTCAGATAAAACTAATAGAGATCCTCACCTAACAGAAGCTGGCCTTAAACGTGCCGATAATTGGGCCGAAGTTTTAAAAGATGTAAAATTTGACATGGTCTATTCTACTAATTATAACAGAACAAAAGAAACTGCTGCTCCAACGGCAAAAGCAAATAAAGTCGACGTTTCATTTTACGATCCTAGAAACATGAATCCAAAAGAATTCATGGAAAAAACAAATGGAAAAACAGTACTTGTTGTTGGCCATAGTAACACCACTCCAATGTTTACAAATGGACTATTAGGTGAAAAGAAGTATGATATGATTGATGACAATAACAATGCAAACTTGTATATCGTCACAGTAACTGGAGATTCAAAAACTTCGACAGTTTTAAAGGTTGATTAAATCAACTGTAACATTTTCGAGTTCTATTTTAGATAGTAATTTTAATTGATTTTTATCAAAAGCTTTTCCTAAATCTAAAAGCTGAATTGTAGCATCTTCTGCTTTGTAATTATTGTAATCTACAAAGCGTAAGCCGTTAACATAGCGCTCATTATAAGCTTCTCTAAAGCGCATACCTACACCATCTTCTTCATTATATGAATACGCGAGGTAATCTACTTTAAATAACTCTTTATCAATCCAGTATATAAAAACATCCTCATAATCCTCTCCTCCACCTTCTTGATTAAAAGTGACTTTAATTTTATAATAGAATTTATCATTAATTTTCTCTTCTCCTAATAAGGTTTTATTGACTGCTTTATCATTTAAACCATAAGGTAAAACAGAAAAGTAATGTACTGAGTTCACTGAAGCCTTATATTTTACAGCCATAGAATCTTCAACTTTTATAGGTTTATCATTTACATAGCGCTCAAAAGTTTCACCCTTCAAAAAGTCCAAAATCGAATCATCTTCTTTTACTATCAGTCTAGATAAAACTCTTGCTTCTGGTGTATAAGATGATTTATACATAATATCTCTAAAATTAAATTTTATGACAATAGCAATTGAATCAAAATTGTTTCCCCCAGAAACTTTAATAGATCTATTGATAATCTCATCAGCAGATAAGGACTCAACTTTAGCCTCGTTTTTACAACTAAAAATTAAAAACGCTAATAAAGTAAAGACAACATGTTTCATATAAACAAGTAATTTAGATTTTAGAGTCGTAAAATTATGAATAAGATTACGCAGTTTACTTTAAGCTAATAAAGTTTTAACTTTTAACTTTAAAAACTACCTTTGTCATCCATGCAAAAAACGGTTAACATACTTAACAAAAAGGCAAAATTTCAGTACGAGATATTAGATAAATATACTGCTGGAATTGTACTTACCGGAACTGAAATAAAATCCATCAGATCTGGCAAGGCTTCTATTGCCGAAAGTTTCTGCGAGTTTAATGACAGAGAAGAATTGTTTGTCATTAACATGACCGTTGAAGAGTATGCCTTCGGCAACTACTACAACCACAAACCAAAAGCAGAGCGTAAGTTATTGCTCAATAGAAAGGAGCTTAAAAAGCTTAAAAAGGAAATGGATATTAAAGGTAATGCCATCATTCCTTTACGCTTATTCATTAATGACAAAGGTTTTGCAAAACTAACCATAGCGCTAGCGAAGGGTAAAAAACTTTACGATAAACGAGAAACGATTAAGGATCGTGATAACAAGCGTAATTTAGATCGTATTAAGAAAGATTTCCGATAACTTTAAGATTGTTATAACTTTTATAAGTGTTTTTTTACTCTATGTTTGAAACATTATAGGCAACCATTTGTTTAAAAAATGCGTCTATATACATATAATCATCAATCATACACTATGACTAAAAATTTACTCAGCCTCTTTTTTATTGCTTTTAGCACTTTAGTTTCAGCTCAAATCGTTGGAACCATTACCAACCAAAAAAATGAACCACTTCCCTTTGTAAATATCTTAATAGAAAACACCTATAAAGGCACAACTAGTAACAATGACGGCTATTATGAGCTCAATATTTCAGAGAAAAAAACCTATACTATAGTTTACACCTATTTAGGTTACAAAACTGTAAAGAAGAAAATCGCTATAGATAAGTTTCCTTATACAATTGATATTACTTTAGAGGAAGAGTCCGTTTCATTAGGCGAAGTAACCGTAAACTCAGAAGTTAATCCTGCAAATGCAATTATGCGAAAAGCTATAGCTATGCGGAAAGAAAATCTTGAAAAAATAAACTCTTTCAAAGCTGATTTTTACTCCAGAGGATTAATTAGAATAAAAGATGCACCAGAAAAAATATTAGGTCAAGAGGTAGGTGATTTAGGAGGTGGATTAGACTCTACACGTAGCGGAATCATTTATTTATCTGAGACCATTTCTAAAATTCAATTTTTAAGACCCAATAAGCTAAAAGAGAAAATCACAGCCTCTAAAGTGAGTGGTAACAGCAGTGGTTTTAGCTTCAACAATGCTATTGATGTAGATTATAATTTTTACAACAATACTATAGAATTTGGTAACGAAATCATTTCACCAATTGCCAATAATGCGTTTAGTTATTATCGCTATAAATTAGAAGGAGTCTTTTATGATGATAGAGGCAACTTAATCAACAAAATCAATGTCATTCCGAAACGCAAAAATGACCCCATTTTTTCAGGAAACATTTATATAGTTGAAGATCAATGGACTATATATGCTATAGAACTAGACATTACAGGTGTGCAAGCGCGGATTCCTGCTGCAGATATTCTATCAATAAAACAAAGCTTTTCCTATTCTGAAACTAATAATATTTGGGCTAAAATTTCTCAAAGTCTCGATTTCAAATACAAGTTTTTGGGTATAAAAGGAGACGGTCGTTTTACAGCTGTTTACAGTAATTACGAATTTAATTCGGGTTTAACTCGAAAAGACTTTGGACGAGAGTTAGTAGCTTTTGAAAACGAAGCCAATAAAAAAGATTCACTTTTCTGGAACACGATTAGACCAGTGCCTCTAACATTAGAAGAACGTACAGATTATATTAAAAAGGATAGTATCCAAATTTTAAAGGAATCTAGACCATATTTAGATTCCATTGACCGTGTGAACAATAAGTTTAAGTTGACTAATATTCTAGGTTACACCTATCAAAATTCTCACAAAGATTATCGTGTTGGATTCGATATTCCGATTTTGGGTGTCAACTTTAATACAGTACAAGGTTATAATGCTAAAGCGAATATATTCTTCACAAAAAGCTATGATGATTTTAAACGTTTCTTTAGTGCAAGTGCAAATCTACAATATGGGTTTTCAGATGACAGACTGAGAGCAACAGGTGCGTTAACTTATAAATTCAACAATACAAGCAGAGCATTTCTAACGCTTTCTGGAGGAGTTAGTGCTGTTCAGTTTAACCCTTCAGAACCTATCACACCTTTTATCAACTCAATAAGCACCTTGTTTTTTGAGGATAATTATATGAAATTTTATGACAAAAGCTTTCTACAACTTAATTACTCTGAAGAGCTATTTAATGGATTTAGATTTTATGCTGGTCTAAGTTACGAAAAGCGAAGTCCACTATTTAATACTACAGATCAGGTTTTTACCAATGAAGAAAATGATGTCTACACCAGCAACAATCCATTAGATGAAACGGCTTACGGAGTTGCACCTTTCGAAACACATAACATTGTAAAAGCTAATGTTAATGCTCGTATTAATTTTGGACAAGAGTATCTAAGCTATCCTGATAGTAAATTTAATGTTGGTAGTGACAAGTACCCAACTTTAGTATTGAGTTACGAAAAAGGATTTGGCGCTACAAATAACAATTATAATTTTGACCAAATAAAAGCAAGATTATACCAATCTTTTAACATCGCAGACAAAGGTCGTTTTAGATATAATCTTAGAGCTGGGAAGTTCTTTAACCCAGATGATATCGCTTTTATGGATTATCAGCACTTTAATGGTAATCAAACCCATGTGAGCACAGAAGGTAATTATACCAACGTATTTAATAATTTGCCATATTATGCTGCTAGTACAAACGACGCCTATTTAGAAGCACATGCCGAGCACGATTTTAATGGCTTTCTTCTCGGAAAAGTACCATTACTCAACAAGCTCAACTTCAATTTAGTTGTAGGAGCTCATCTATTAGCCACTCCAGATTTTAAACCTTACCAAGAGTATAGCATTGGTATAGATAACATTGGCTGGGGAAAATGGAGATTCTTAAGAGTTGACTATATAAGATCATACCAAAGTGGATTTCAGAGTGATGCCATTTTGTTTGGGTTGAAATTCTTTTAACTTTAAACAAAATTTAAGTACATGAGAATATTTATTTTGTTTATCCCATTTATGTGCTTAATTATTAGTTGTAATAAGAAAATAAAGACTAATAATGTTGACTTTAAAAAAACGATAGATAGTCTAAAAACAGAATTAGCTAACTCAAACAGTAAAGTACAATTACTAAAAAAAGAAATTAAAATAAAAACTGAGGTAAGAAAAAAATACCAGGTGGTTTATAATAACGAAAAGTTCAGTTCATTCTTTTGGAACTTTATGACTGATTCTACATTTCAGCTTGAAAGAATAAATTTTCCCCTAGAATATATAACATGGAAAGATCAATTAGGAGGAGATATTGATACTATCAAATTAACAAAAGAACATTGGAAATATAATTCATTCTATATTAATACCGCTAGCGAAAGAACTCAGATATATGATAACTTTGATTTGAATTTGAGACCAACTAACGAGCGCGTTATTCATTGGTATGGAGTTGAAACTGGTGGTGATTCAAAATATTATTTTTCTGGTAAAAATGGAAAATGGTATTTAATAAAGAAAGAACAACTTGGAGACTAAAATAAATACTATAACTTTAATTTATGAAAACTACAATCTCAACACTACTATTAGTTTTAACTGTTACTTTATCCGCTCAAGAAACAAAAGACTACTCAAAGCAAGTTGCTACATTAGATAGTACTATTGAAACTCTATATGCAGTAATTTCTGGAGATAAGGGCGTAAAACGTGATTGGAATTTATTCAAATATTTATTTCACAAAGATGCTAAGCTAATTCCTACCGGAAAAAGCCCAAAAGGTGAAATTAACGCACGCTATATGTCACCAGATGATTATATAAAAACTGCTGGAGAATGGTTGGTAGAAAATGGATTCCATGAAATAGAAATCAATAGAACGGTTCAGGCCTTTGGCAATATTACGCAAGTCTTTAGCACCTACGAGTCTTATAAATCTAAAAGCGACGAAGAACCGTTTATGAGAGGCATCAACAGCATTCAACTACTAAATGACGGTAAACGCTGGTGGGTTATAAATATCTATTGGATGCAAGAATCTGAGGAAAACCCTATTCCTGAGGAGTATTTACCCAAGCAATGATTTAAAAATAAAAACTAGAAGCGATATTATTATTTGACTTTCAAATCAAAACTAATAGATTATTATTACTTGAAGTTCCGACATAGTCGGAAGCAACGATTTTCAGAAATAATGAGCTTCAAAAATTGTTGAATAAATTACACTAGGATTGAAATCTCAATTTCAAGAGAAATAAAATTATTAATGCATTAGCGAATGGTGCTTGCAATTTCCTAACAAATCGTTTTGATTTTTTGATTCGTTTTGTATCAAGACAAAATGAAGAGAGAATTATTTAATACTAAAACAACCCTTTAACAAATTTGAGTTCTAAAGTTTACTCCTTACATTTATCAAAGTAAAAAAACATTCTTACATGACATTCTCAATAAAATCAAATTCATTACTAACACTAGCATTAACGATCTCAATTTTAAGTTGTGCTCAAAATGCAGCCGAAAAGACAACACCAATCTTTAAAGATGGTGAAGCTCAAATTGTAGAAGCCTTTAGCGATGCTAAATCATATATTAGACACGATTTATGGGTGGAAACGGAATTTGATACTGATGGTGATGGAGAACCAGACCGAATGCATGTGTCCGTAACACGACCAGAGCAAACTGAAAGCGAAAGCTTAAAACTACCAGTAATATATGTTACCAGTCCTTATTTTGCAGGTGTGGCTGCTGATGCACCAGGAACTATGTGGAATGTAAAACATGAGCTTGGAGATATCGGAGAAGAACGTTTTCATCCTGAAGTGCAAAGACGAGGACAACGTCCAATAATATCTAACTCACATATCAGAAAATGGGTGCCAAGAGGTTATATCGTCGTACACTCGTCGTCGCCAGGAACAGGTTTATCTGATGGAGCACCAACAATTGGAGGAGCTAATGAATCTCTAGCACCAAAAGCGGTTATCGATTGGTTATGTGGAAGAGCTAAAGGCTACACTGAGCGCGATGGAGAAGAAGAAGTAAAAGCCTATTGGTCCACCGGAAAAGTAGGCATGACTGGTACATCTTATAATGGAACTTTGCCCTTAGCTGCAGCAACTACTGGAGTTGAAGGCTTGGAAGCTATAATTCCTATTGCGCCAAACACATCGTATTATCATTACTATCGTTCTAATGGTTTAGTGCGTTCACCTGGTGGTTACTTAGGCGAAGATATCGATGTACTTTACGATTTTGTACACAGTGGAGATGAAGACAATCGCGAATACAATAACAAAACAGTTAGAGATACCGAAATGAAGAACGGTATGGACAGAGAAACTGGAGATTATAATGATTTTTGGGCTGGTAGAGATTACCTCAATCAAATGGACAACATGAAAGCCGCATTATTGATGTCTCATGGTTTTAACGACTGGAATGTAATGCCAGAGCACAGCTACAGAATCTACAAAGCAGCAAAAGAAAAAGGATTACCAACTATGATTTACTATCATCAAAATGGACATGGTGGACCACCTCCAACATCGATGATGAACAAATGGTTTACGAAATACTTACATGGCATTGATAACGGAGTTGAAAAAGAAGAAAACAAGGCTTACATCGTTAGAGAATATGATGACAGACAACAACCAACAGCTTATAAAGATTATCCAAATCCCGATGCAGAAGATGTTACATTAAATTTAACTTCTGGAGGAAAATCTATTGGTGGTTTAACACTCAATAAAGTCGAGGATGCAGGAGAAATGTTTTCTGATGATGCTACTATTTCTGGTAGTGAACATGCAAAAGCAACTAGCTCAAAACATAGACTTTTATATGTAACACCAAAACTAAAAGAGGATCTTCATATTTCTGGAGTACCACAAGTTACCATTTCATTAGCAAGTAGTAAACCAGCAGCAAACTTATCTGTTTGGATCGTATCTCTACCTTGGGAAGATGATGCAAAAAAAATCACTGATAATATCATAACTCGTGGTTGGGCAGATCCAAAAAATCACAATTCTTTGACTAAAGAAGAAGATTTAGTTGTTGGGAAAGACTATACCATAACTTTTGATTTACAACCAGATGATCAAATTATAAAAGCTGGACAACAAATAGGATTTATGATATTCTCTAGTGATAAAGAATATACACTACACCCAGAAGCAGGAACTGAGTTAACTATCCAGTTACATAAAACGAGTTTAACACTTCCAGTTGTTGGTGGTAAAGGTGCTTTTAATGAGTAGTGTTGTAATACATAGAAAAATTGACTTTAAAAGAATTCGTTAAATATAAAAGTAAACAATTTCATTCCATTGCTGATAGTGATTATTTGAGCTTTAGATTTCTTGAATTTTTGGAAATGCAATATAAAATGATTTGTGACTTTGCTGGCGCTCAAAGTTTGGAAAAATATATTAAATGTGCACTACTTTTATCAAACCAAAAAACGCATAAAGAAGGTCATAATTTAACTAAATTATTAAGTAAACTTAAAGCTGTAGACAGAGTCAATAGGTTTTTTGATACCCTTGACCCTTTTTGTTTGGACGTCTTAGAACGCTTATGTAAGGATTTAAATAGATCAGCAGATACAAGATATTTAGCATCAAATTATAATCCAAGTGATATTGGAATTGTTGATAAAATGGATACAGCGGTCTTACAAGTTTTAAGACCATTAAATCAAATTCTTTATCAAGAAATTTATGCTGAAAAATTGCATGGAATCGTCGATGATGCTCAACACATCGATTTTAAAAAGTTTTATCCAAATCTATTTCAATCTCTTAATTTCAATAACAAAATTTTACATCCCCCTGAATTTAAAAAGTATATGAAATTCCACACAAATCGAATTTCGGTTGGGACATTTCAATTACCACTTATCATTATAATTACTGATGAAAATATTGATAAGAAAAATAAGATTGAGGAGTTTTTAGGCTTGAAATTATCTAGTTCCGAATATGAAAAAACATATCTCTTAGACCAAAGAGAAATAATTGATTCAGAAAGTCTTAAGGAAAAAGGTGTAGAATTTGAGACAATATTAAAAGCTAGAAGAAATAAACGTATTACAACAATGAAGAAAGAGCATTAAAACGCATTTTATTCTAACCGTTGTAGCACATTTGATCAAATCAAAAATAATTAATGGGAATATTTAGCAGAAAAAAGAAATGGGGAAATTTCAATGGAAATATTAATATTTATTCCGACCTCAAAAAATCTGATATTCCTAAAATCATAGCAGAAGACAATATTCACTCATTACAGCTATTCCAGTTTCAAAATCCAAATAGGCTGACTTGGGAAATACTTAATGAATTCTATAAAAAGTATCCTGATATTGGATTACGAGTTGTTTGGTACGAATGTCAAGATTTATCCTTTTATGAACTAATTCCAAATATTAGAAATTTTACGATTGCTACATACCATATAAAAGATTATTCTAAACTGAATTCTAACAGTAAACTCAAACATTTTGGAATTGAAGAAACTAAATCCAAATCTGTTGATTTATCATTTATCAAGGAATTCAAGGATTTAGAATCGTTGTACGTAGACGGAATGAAAAAAGGATTGGAGAACATAAAGCATTTACCGAGTTTAAAAACTCTAACGTTTCGAGGTGTAAAATTAGATAATCTGGACTTTCTGACTGAATTAAAAAAACTACAAGAATTAAACTTACGTTTTGGCAGTTATAAAAACCTTAATTCAATATCGAAACTAATGGATTTAAAATCAATAGAATTTAGTCGAGTTCGTCAAATCCCAAATTTTAATTTCTTAAATTCATTGGAAAATCTCGAAAAAATTGAATTTGAAGGAATGTCAAAAATGGAATCTATACCAGATTTATCTAAATTGGAAAAACTAAAAAGAATTCACATTCATAATAATTTACGCCTTCAAAACATTAAACTAATCGGAGAAATCCCTAATTTAAAACTATTACAACTCTCATTTGCAGAAAATTCAAAATCAAGTGAAAGAAAAAATCTGATATTACAATCTGTGGAGATATTAATGAAATCAAATACAATTGAATATACAAATATCTTTCATTGGATTAATGACAAAACGACTAAAGAACTTACTGATAAAGGCATAAAAATGTGGAGTTGGGATATAAAAATATAACGTGGTACAATACCTTCTGTAATTAATTGCCTAAAACGATACACAAAACCATAATAATCTAATTCTTATCCTCTAGCAAAGGCACAAAACGAAATTCCCCAAACTCATGTTTTTCAAACTCTTTTGGACCTTTTCTAATAAATAGCGTCATAACTTGGATATCATCACCAACAGGAATCACTAAACGTCCACCAATATCTAATTGGCTTAATAATGGTTTAGGTACAAATGGTGCTCCTGCTGTCACAATAATACTATCAAAAGGAGCTTCTTCTGGCAAACCTTTGTAACCATCACCAAAAATGAGCTTCTTGGCTCTGTAGCCGATTTTAGGCAAAAATTTTGAGGTTTTTTTGAATAATTCTTGCTGACGTTCTATACTATACACTTTGGCTCCAAGTTCAATTAAAACAGCACATTGGTAGCCACTTCCTGTTCCTATTTCCAAAACTTTGTCTCCTGGATTAATTTGAAGTAATTCCGTTTGAAAAGCAACTGTATAAGGTTGAGAAATAGTCTGATCTGCACCTATAGGAAATGCCTTGTCAACATAAGCATGATCTATAAAGCCAGAATCCATAAAAAGATGTCTCGGAATTTTACCAATCGCCTTTAAGACAGCTTCATCTTTTATTCCTTTTTTAATAAGCGTTTCAACCAATTGTTGACGCATTCCTTGATGCTTAAATGTATCTTTCAAAAGTGTAGTTTAGTTGACGCTAAATTAATTTAAAGAAATACAAGTTCAAAGGAAGAATTAAAACTTTCTTCAATTAAAGAATTCATAGTTTTTTCCATTTTCTTTTTTAAATTTCTGAATGAAAACGCCTATTTTTGTTAAAAACAGAAAATATGCTAAAAGCTGGTGTTCTTGGTGCTGGTCACCTTGGTAAAATTCATCTTAGACTTCTCAACCAATCCAACAAATATGAGCTCATAGGCTTCTATGATGCAGATGCTGAAAATGCAAAGCGTGTTGTAGAAGAATTTGGGTACAAGTATTTTGATACAATTGAATCATTAATAGATGCTGTTGATGTTGTAGATATTGTTACGCCTACCCTTTCGCATTATGATTGTGCAAAACAAGCTATTAAAAAAGGGAAACATATATTCATTGAAAAACCGATAACTAATACGGTTGAAGAAGCAGAAACCATAAGAACTTTAGTAGCAGAACATGCCGTAAAAGGACAAGTTGGGCACGTAGAACGTTTTAATCCTGCATTTATTGGAGTTAAAGATCAGATAAAAAATCCAATGTTTATTGAATGTCACAGATTGGCAGAATTTAATCCTCGTGGCACAGATGTACCTGTGGTTTTAGATTTAATGATTCACGATATAGATATTATTCTTAGTGTGGTAAATTCACCTGTTAAACATATTTCTGCAAGTGGAGTTTCAGTGGTTAGCGAAACACCTGATATTGCAAATGCACGTATTGAATTTAAAAATGGTTGTGTTGCAAATTTAACCGCAAGCAGAATTTCTCTCAAAAATATGAGAAAGACACGTTTTTTTCAAAAAGACGCTTATATCTCAGTAGATTTCCTAGAAAAGAAATGTGAAGTTGTAAAAATGAAAGATGCGCCAGAAAATCCTGGAGACTTTGATATGATTCTTCAAAATGCAGAAGGCTTAAAAAAGCAAATCTATTTCGATAATCCTGAAATACAGAATAACAACGCCATTTTAGATGAATTGGAAACCTTTGCAGATGCTATAAACAATAACACTAAACCTATTGTAACTTTACATGATGGTACAGAAGCATTAAGAGTTGCGAATATGATTATTAATCAGTTTTAATACAATCATTTAACTTGATGAAACTATTAATAACAATAATAATAGGAGCAATAATCATTCTATTTTTTCTTTTTAAGCAAAAAAAAGAAGAAGTTATAGAGAAGGAAAAAGAAACAAAGCTCCATTTAGAAAAAAATAAAGATAGTATTGAGGTTCTTTCACATGCAGATTATAATATAATATTTGAAAATACTATAGTAGAAAATATTCCAATTGAGGTTTTAGAAATTGGAAACTTAAATGTTCCTTCAGAACAAATTGTAGTTTGTGATCCTCTAGTCTTTTATGATGTAAAACCTTTAGTAAAAAAAATTAAACCTGGAGTTTATCCTGTAAAAATTTACGTGGCTAAAACTGAATATTCAGGCGATAGATTTGCCATAGCAAAATTAGAAATTACGGATAATAAAGCTGTGAAATGGATATTGGCTACCACAGCAGATCAAGATTTGAATACATTGCAGAGTAAAGATGAGTATTTTGGGTTTCCTGTAGATGCTGGCTTAGGAGGGTTTTTAGACTATAAAACCGCTTTAGCATATGAAAGATTTTGTAATGACTTTCACAAAAAGTATCCTAATAAAAATATCTATGATGATTTTTTTGCCGCTGAATTCAAAAAAAATGCAAAAGATCAAAACGATCCAAATGATATTGGTGATTGGATAAATTACACATTACCAAATACTGATTTAAATATTACAATGTTTCATTCTGGTTATGGAGATGGTTATTATCCTGCATATTGGGGAATTGATAAAAACGGTAACGTTTCTTCACTAGTGATAGATTTTTTTGTTTTATTAAGTGGTGAGGAATAGACAACAATTTATTTGAAAGGACAATTATTCATTTTGAAATATATAAAAACAAAGTAATGAAAAACATAGCAGTTATAGGAGCAGGAACTATGGGAAATGGAATTGCCCATACGTTTGCACAATCTGGATTTAATGTTCAATTAATAGATATTAGTGAAGCCTCATTAGAAAAAGGTTTAGCAACTATTTCTAAAAACTTAGACAGAATGGTTGCTAAGGAAAAAATTACTGAAGCTGACAAGTCTGAGACTTTAGGAAACATTAAAACATATACCAATACGGAAGCTGGTGTAAAAAATGTCGACTTAGTAGTTGAAGCAGCAACTGAAAACATAGATTTAAAACTAAAAATCTTTAAACAGCTAGACGAAGCTTGTGGTAAAGACACCATACTTGCCACTAATACGTCTTCTATTTCTATTACACAAATTGCAGCTGTTACCTCTAGACCAGATAAAGTTATCGGTATGCACTTTATGAATCCTGTACCAATTATGAAACTGGTAGAGATTATACGCGGTTATAATACAAGTGATAAAGTCACCAATACCATTATGGAATTATCTAAAACCTTAGGTAAAGTACCAACAGAGGTTAATGATTATCCAGGTTTTGTAGCCAATAGAATATTAATGCCTATGCTCAATGAATCTATTGAAACATTATACAATGGTGTTGCTGGAGTTGAAGAAATAGACACGGTTATGAAATTAGGTATGGCGCATCCAATGGGTCCTTTGCAATTAGCAGATTTTATTGGTCTAGATGTATGTTTGTCTATTCTTAACGTGATGTATGATGGATTTAAAAACCCAAAATATGCACCTTGTCCTCTATTAGTAAATATGGTTAGAGCAGGAAAACTTGGTATTAAATCTGGAGAAGGTTTTTATGATTATTCTGGGAGTCGTAAGGCTGAAAAAGTTTCTGGTCAGTTTTCTAAATAAGTAATGGCAAAAATAATTCCATTTAAAGCAGTAAAACCAACCAGAGCTATTGTTGGCCTTGTTGCTGCACGTCCTTACCAAAGCTACACGATTGATGAGCGTGAATCTCGAATGGATTATAATCCTTATAGTTTTCTTCATATTGTTAATCCTGGTTATAAATATGATCAAGAGGTTACTGGTAAAGAACGTTATAAACTTGTAAAGAACCGTTATTTAGAATTTAAGGAAGATGGTGTTTTTGTAACAGACGAAAAACCGTCATTCTACGTTTACAAAATTGTAAACAGACATGGCCAAGAATTCAATGGTATTATCGCAGCTACCAGTGCTGAAGATTACGAACAAGATGTTATCAAAAAGCATGAAGATACTATTGAGAAAAGAGAGCAAACCTTTAAAACATATCTACAAACTGTAGGATTTAATGCCGAACCTGTACTCCTTACCTATCCTGATAATCATGTAATTTCAGAAATCATAAAAGAAACTCAAAAGGACTATGCTGAGTTTGAGTTTACCATGACGTATAGAGACACCCATTATTTATGGAAAATAGATGATGAAGATACCATTGCAACCATTCAAAATGAATTCAATGAGATTGGCACTATTTATATCGCTGACGGTCATCACAGATCTGCTTCTTCTTATTTATTGTATAAAGATGAAAAAGAAAAGAATCCAAACCATAATGGCAGTGAATCTTACAACTTCTTTATGTCGTATTTAATTCCAGAATCTGATTTAGTAATTCACGAATTTAATAGGCTTATTAAAGATTTAAACGGATTAAGCAAAGAAGAATTTCTAATAAAACTTGATGCTTTGTTTCGCATTGAAAATAGAGGTCTGATGCCATACCATCCATCAAAAACACATCATTTTAGTATGTATTTAGATGGTGAATTTTATTCACTTTATTTACGTAAAGCAAATTATAATTTCAATACGGCTTTAGACCAATTAGATGCACAATTGCTATATAAAACCATACTTCAACCTATTTTAGGAATTGATGATTTACGAAATGATAATCGGATAGAATATGTAAACGGAAGAGATGAAATGATTACTATTAAAACCAGTGTAGATAGTGGTAAGTTTATGGTTGGTTTTGGTATGTGTCCTGCTACTGTTGAGCAAATAAAACAGATTGCAGACGAAGGCTTAAAAATGCCTCCTAAAAGCACTTACATATTACCTAAATTAAGAAGTGGAATTACGATTTATGAGTATTAAAGAAAATTTACAAAGTATAAAATCTACATTGCCAGAACATGTTTCATTAGTGGCAGTTTCTAAAACAAAACCTGTCAGCGATTTAATGGAAGCCTATAACGCTGGTCAGCGCATCTTTGGTGAAAACAAAATCCAAGAAATGGCTGATAAATATGAGGAAATGCCTGAGGATATTCAATGGCATATGATTGGTCATGTACAACGTAATAAAGTAAAGTACATGGCTGAATTTGTGAGTTTAATTCATGGTGTGGACAGTTACAAGTTGCTCAAAGAAATTAATAAACAAGCCAAAAAATACAATAGAGTTATAGATTGTTTACTTCAAATTAAAATTGCTGAAGAAGATAGCAAGTTTGGTATGTCAGTAAAAGATGCTACTGCTCTACTGCAATCTAATGAGTTTTCAGAGTTAGAAAATATAAAAATTGTTGGCGTTATGGGAATGGCAACGTTTACAGATAATATGAACCAAGTAGAAAATGAATTTCAATATCTTAAATCTTGTTATGAAAACCTCAAAGCCCTGAATTCTGACCTCATAACCATAAGCATGGGAATGAGCGGAGATTACCAACTAGCCATCGATTGCGGCAGCACTATGGTTAGGGTTGGTAGTAGCATTTTTGGTGCTAGAAATTATCACTAGTTTTATAATGTAAGCGCTCATACTTTCTTAACTTTGCCTTTCAAATTTAACTTTTAATTTTCGCATTATATACGCAATACTAGACATAGAAACTACAGGTGGTAAATACAATGAAGAAGGCATAACGGAGATTGCAATTTATCAGTTTGATGGTCATAAGGTCACAGATCAGTTTATTTCTTTAGTAAATCCTGAGCGCGAGATTCAACCTTTTGTAGTTAATCTTACTGGTATTAATTCTAACATGCTAAAAAATGCACCAAAATTTTATGAGGTTGCTAAACGTATCGTAGAGATAACAGAAGACTGCATTATTGTGGCTCACAACTCATCTTTCGATTATAGAATTCTTAAAACGGAATTTAAACGTTTAGGCTTTCCATTTAAACGCAAAACGCTATGCACTGTAGAACTTTCTAAACAGTTGATTCCAGATATGGAATCTTATAGTTTAGGCAAATTAGCGCGTGCTCTTGGTATTCCTATGAGTGATCGTCATCGTGCTAATGGAGATGCAATGGCTACGGTGAAACTTTTCAAAATGTTATTGTATAAAGATTTAGAAAAAACAATAATAAAAGATGCTGTAAAAGTGGAACAAAGATCTAGACTTGCGCCTAATCTTAAAAATATTATTGAAGAATTACCTTCAGTAACCGGAGTTTACTATATGCATAATGATAATGGTGACATCATATATATTGGAAAGAGTAACAATATTAAAAAACGAATTACGCAACACTTTACAAACAAAAGCTCTAAATCTAAAAAAATCCAAAAATTAGTAAGAACTGTCACTTACGAAAAAACAGGTAGTGAATTAGCCGCACTTTTAAAGGAAAGTGAAGAAATAAAAAAGAACAAACCTTTACTAAATCGCGCCTTAAGAGGTAGCATTTTTACATATGCGCTTTACAGCTATATAGATGAAAATGGCTATATAAATCTTAAAATAGATATAGCAGACCATGAAATATCATCAATAACCACATTTACCACTAAATCTAATGGAAAGCATTTTATGCTTAAAGCTACAGATCATTATAATCTATGCCAAAAACTAACAGGCTTATCTACCACAAAAACAAGTTGTTTTAAATATGATGTTAAAGAATGTCTTGGAGCTTGTATCACCGAAGAACCATCGGAAGTTTATAATGAGCGTGTAAACGCTCTAATAAATAAACATAGCTATGAAAATAAGAACATGCTTATTATAGATCGAGGTAGAGAAATAGAGGAAAAATCTGTTTTTTTGATAGAGAATGGCATCTTTAAAGGCATGGGGTTTTTCGATTTAAACTATCAAATACATAATAAAGATATATTACCATCTCTAATTACTCCAATGGAAAATAACAGAGATACACAACATATCATTCAGAGCTATTTGCGCCGAAACAAACGATTAAAAATTATTGAATTAAATTAACTAGTTTTACTTTTCGTACTTTTAAAACATGGGAAATAAGAATAAACGCAGTTGGAAAGCCAAACTTCATGAAATTATTTATGAGGCAGATACACCTACTGGAAAGTTATTCGATGTTGTCCTTCTGATAGCCATTCTGGCTAGTATTATTTTAGTAATGCTAGAAAGCATCAGTAGCTTTGATGCAAAATATCACACGTTTTTAAATATATCTGAATGGATTATAACTATACTATTTACTATTGAATACATTTTAAGAATCATTACTGTAAACAAGCCTTTTAAGTATATCACAAGTTTTTACGGAATTATTGATTTATTATCTACTATACCAAAATATATTTCTTTATTCTTAGGAGGCACTCAAGCGCTCATAGCGTTACGTGCACTAAGATTATTAAGAGTCTTTAGAATTTTAAAATTAGCTCGTTATTTGGGGGCTTCTAACCAATTAACAAGTGCTATAAAGGCAAGTAGAGCGAAAATTGCTGTTTTCCTATTTGCTGTGGTCATAGCAGCAACAATATTCGGAACCATTATGTACTTGGTTGAAGGTGAAGAAAATGGGTTTACAAATATTCCTAAAAGCGTGTATTGGTGCATTGTAACTCTAACCACTGTTGGTTTTGGAGATATCGCACCACAAACTCCACTTGGACAGTTTATCGCAACCTTAATAATGATTTTAGGTTACGGTATAATTGCTGTACCAACTGGTATTGTTTCTGCCGAATACACAAAAGCATCAGATACTAAAAACAAACTCTCTGACGAAGAACACGAGCAGTTAAAAACGGTTGTACTAAACACACAATGCTGTGTTAATTGTTTGGCTGAAAAGCATCAAGACAATGCAGAATTCTGTCACAAATGTGGTTGTAAATTACATCATGACTAAAACTCTCATATCTATTGTTGGACCAACGGCTATTGGTAAAACTGCTTTGAGTATAAAGTTAGCTCAACATTTTAATACCGAAATTATCTCAGCTGATTCTCGTCAGTTTTATAAAGAAATGAATATTGGTACTGCTGCACCTTCCCTAGAAGAGCTTAATACTGCAAAACATCATTTTATTCAGCATAAATCTATAAAAGATGATTATTCAGTAGGTGATTTTGAACGTGAAGCTATTTCTAAAATAGAAGAAATTCATCAAGAACATTCAACGGCAATTATGGTTGGTGGTTCTGGTCTATATGTAAAGGCAATTACAAAAGGTTTAGATTATTTTCCAGAAGTAGACAGTAGCATAAGAGAAGGACTTAACAATGAACTAAAAACTAATGGATTAAATGATTTACAAGAACAGCTAAAACTCTTAGACCCAATAGCCTATAAAACGATAGCCATTGATAATCCGCAACGCGTAATTAGAGCACTAGAAATTTGTATTGGCACTCATAAACCTTATTCGTCTTTTTTAACCAATCCTGAAAAAATACGGAATTTTAAAACTATTTCTATAGGGCTAGATGCTGAACGTTCGATTATTTACGACAGAATTAATCAGCGTGTAGATATTATGATTGCTAATGGATTACTTGAAGAAGCCAAAGCTTTAGTTCCCTTTAAACATCTCAATGCTTTAAACACTGTTGGCTACAAAGAATTGTTTAACTATTTCGAAGGAAATTCTACCTTAGAAGTCGCTATTTCAGAAATAAAGAAGAATACCAGGCGCTTTGCAAAACGACAACTCACTTGGTTTAGAAAAGATAAATCAATTAAGTGGTTTGATTTTGAAACTGAAGTTGCAAATATTATTAAGTTCATTGAAGAAAAAATATAACGCTCAGTTCTAGAAGGCACAAATATTTAATAAGTAGCCAAATTGTGTATCGACCATACTCAATATGAAAGCACCTTTTATACGATATAAAAAATCCAGCTCAATAGGCTGGATTCTTAATATAAATTTATACTTATTACTCTGATTTGTTATTTATTACTAACCTAAAGCCTTCACCATGAATATTTAAAATTTCAACATTAGGATCTGGTTTTAAATATTTACGCAATTTAGCAATGTAAACATCCATACTACGAGAGGTAAAATAGTTATCGTCTCTCCATATTTTTGTTAAAGCTAATTCTCTTGGCATTAAATCATTTTCGTGCAATGCTAATAAACGTAACAACTCATTTTCTTTTGGTGACAATTTTGATGGATCACCACCATCAAATTTTAAGAAACGAAGTTTAGAGTTAAGGTCAAAGCGCCCAATCTTAAATTCAAACTGTTTGCTATCTGCAACTGAGTCTGTTGCTTTACGTTGCATAATAGCTTTAATTTTCATTAATAGCACTTCGCTATCAAACGGTTTATTGAGATAGTCATCTGCACCTACTTTGTAGCCTTTAAGAACATCTTCTTTCATCGCTTTTGCTGTTAAAAAGATAATAGGCACATCAGTATTCTTTTCTCTTATTTCTTTTGCTAGAGTAAATCCATCCTTGTAAGGCATCATTACATCTAAAATACAAAGATCGTAATCGTCTTTTTTGAACTTCTCGAAACCTTCCATTCCATTTTTAGCATGGACAACGTCGTAATCGTTCATCATTAAATAATCTTTTAAAACAGTTCCAAAATTTGGATCGTCTTCTACCAAAAGTATTTTTTTGTTTTGTTCTTCCATAATTTGCTTTTATGATATTAACGGCAACTTTATAATAAAAGTGCTGCCTTTTCCTTTTTCACTTTCTACTGATATATAACCTTGGTGGTCATCTATTATTCGTTTTACATAGGCCAAACCTAACCCATGCCCTTTTACATTGTGCACATTACCTGTATGTTCTCTATAAAATTTCTCAAATACTCGCTTAGCTACTGCTTTTGTCATTCCGTTACCTTGGTCTACTATTTTTAGAATAATATTATTTCCAATATTTTCGGAATATATATCGATTTTTGGTGCATCATCTGAATATTTAATAGCATTATCTAATATATTTACAATCACGTTAGTAAAATGTGTTTCATTTGCCAAAACTGATGACTTGGCAGCATCTAAATGAGTTTTCACATACCCTTTTCTATCTTCTATCATTAACTCTACGTGAGTTATCGCATCTTCAACTAAATCGTGTAACTTTAAACGTTCCTTACTTATATTGAGTTCATTTTTCTCTAACTTAGAAATACGTAAAACATTTTCTACTTGAGCGTGCATACGCTTATTTTCTTCTTTTATCATCCCTAAATAACGTTTAACCTTTTCTTGGTCATTAATTATTTTTGGATTTTTTATCGAGTCTAATGCCAAATTTATAGTTGCTATTGGTGTTTTAAACTCATGTGTCATATTATTAATAAAATCGGTCTTTATCTGTGATATTTGTCTTTGCTTTATTAATTGATAAATAGCACTAGAATAAGCTATAATTATTATACCTGTAAATATTATTGATAAAAGTATCATCCATAAAATAGAAGATAATAAGTATTTTTTTCTATCAGGAAAGTCTACCCATAGGTTATAACTACCTTCGTTATTATTATCTAAAAAAATAGGTACACCATAGTTATCTTTAGATTTTTCAAAACTTTCTGTCTGTACCTTCGTTGCCAGATCATCATCATAAATAGAAAATTCGAAATCTAGATTAATACCTTCACTCTGCAGTTCTCGCCTTAACAAGGTCTTAACTTGTAAAGCGGTAACTCTTTTATATATCGGTATATCTTTTTCCTTAAGTAAAGTCTTGAAGGTCTGTTCATACAATTGCTTACTTAATTCGGATAAGGAAGAGTACTCTACCAAAGTTTTTTCAGGCTTTATACTTTTATTACCATCTATACTAGAATTATTATAAATTTCTGTAACCCTCTCATTAGTGAGATTGCTTAATGTTATACTATCTGCATCAATTTCAAAGAACAAAGAAGGCACTTTAAAACGCTCTTCTAAAATGGTGTTACGGTGTACAATGGTTTTATCATTTATATCATCTGTAGCTGTAACATAAAGCTGCTGTATTACAGTTGAGTCTGGTTCTTTACCTTGCGCAATTAATGGCTGAATCTTTATATAGTAGTTCCTTAATTCTCTATCCTCTATGTCTTTAGAAACAAAAGTTAAAGCATGTTTTACACTTCGTGTAAAATTCTTTTCCTCATTCTCTAAGCTATTATTAATAAAAAATGATTGAACAAAGATGATACCAATGAGCGACAAACTCATTAACACAACTAATAAGACGAATAGCTTTTTACCCATCGGTCAAATTTAACATTTTAACATTTAGTATAAATTAGGTTTAACCATACATTAACAAAAGAATTGTTAATTCTTACAGCCAGTTAGTTGAAGTAATTGCTGATGAATTGAAATAGCTTGTTCTTTAGCAGAATTCAAATCATTGTTTGTGATTACAAAATCGGACTTTTCTATCTTATCAGCATCAGACAATTGATTACCTATAATAGATTGTATTTTTTCTCTTGTAGTATCATCTCTTTTCATAACACGCTTTATTCTTAAATCCTCATCGGCAACGACAGTAATGATGTAATCGTATTGATGTTCGAGATTGTTTTCAAAAATAATAGCAACTTCCTTTATGATATAAGGTGCGTTTTGCTTTTTTAACCAACGTTCAAAATGTGATGCAACTTTTGGGTGAACGATAGCATTCATTTTAGAGAGTAAGTCTTTATCATTGAATATTTTTGAAGCTAAATAAGGTCTATTCAATTTGTCCCCTTTGTAAGCAGATTTACCAAACAATTGTATGAGTTTTTTTTTAATGATCTTTGAGCGATTCATTAAAGCTTTTGCTTCATCATCGGCAATATAAACAGGTATTCCTAGCGATTCAAAACATTTTAAAATAGTTGTTTTACCACTTCCTATACCACCTGTAAGTCCTACTACTACCATTTATAATTTTATAAAATCTATACGCTTTTGTTTTATACTAATCCGCTTTACAGACTCTGGTTTCTTTGTAATTACTGGCATAAAATATGTTTGATTATCATCTATATTTGCATAATTACACTCTACCATAAAGTCTTTAGTTGTTATAGAATTATATTTATCTAAATCCACATAATAAGCGATAGTCACTGTTTTTGGAAAGTAGTTGATATCAACGTTATTTGGTTTATTTGTAATTATAATTGGTATTTCGATAGTTCCTTCAGTAAATTTAGTTACCTCACCGCTTATATTAACTGTTTTTGGAAAAATTTCAATATTGTCATACTCAGATATATTTAGTCCTATCTCCTCACTAATATCTTTCTTTACATTTTTCAGTTCTAAATTTTCAGTTTCTAAAGTTTCTATTTTATCAATTTCTGAAGAAGGTCCAACAACTTTCACGCTATCTACACTTAAATTAAGATCCTCTTTTACATCATAGCCTAACGCATATTCAATAGAATGTATCAAGCTAATAGGAACAACCTTTGAAGCACTTTTAGAATAAGATATTAACAGTGTATCTGGTTTTAATGAAATTACTTTATACGATTTTCCTAATTGTCCTTCTATAAGATATTGATGCTTTTGTACATCGAAAATAAACTGATTAGGTCTAGATATCACATCTGTTTTTCCGTCTAAGACAATATCCGTAGAACCTTTAAACATAAATGGAATTAGAGAAAAACCTTTAGCTTCAATGTATGCATTAATGGTATTTACCGAATCTCCTTGTAATACAATCTCATCTTGAATATTAACCACATTAACTTTCAATTTTATAGTTTGCTTGTAGTCATTTGACAATTTAGAGAAAATTAAAAATATAAATGCTATTACAACAAAAAGTGAAAATCGCTTTACATTCTTCTTTTTTAGAAAACCAGATATGTTATTTTTTTTATTAGAGTTCATGCTAATTTAGAAAAAAAGTTGAGGAAATGTTTCCTCAGGATTCTTACCTAATACCACTAAATTGAAAGTTGACTTTAAAAACCCGTAACCATAGCCAAAAAACTGGATGATAATAGCCAATAAAGCCTGAAAAGCAACTAAAAAATTCTTATTTGATATAAATGCTAAAACAAAGGCTAGAGCAAAATAGAAAAGATACAAATAAATCGGTAGTGTAAGATTGAATACCAACAAAATAATAGATGTTATTAAACCTAAACTAAATATAGTAGGAAACCAATATACTAAACTCTTAGAGCTAGGATGCCATTGATTTAGAATCGGTCTTACCATACCAAATTTATAAACTTGTTTGTAGAATTTGAACCAAGACACACGACGCTTATGATATACATAAGCATTTTCAATAAACGTAGTTTTATAACCTAATTTATGAAGTCGTAATGATAAGTCAGGATCTTCACCAGGATGAATTTTCCCAAAACCTCCAGAAGCTATAAATGCTTTTTTAGACAAACCCATATTAAAACTTCGAGGTTGAAAATCTTCAACTTGTTGTTTGCCTCCCCTAATACCACCTGTCGTAATAAATGAAGTCATAGCAAAGTTAATAGCTTTCTGTAAATTAGTAAATGAGCTGTGCGCAGCATCTGGTCCTCCAAAACATTCGTAGTATGAATTTTTTAAAAACGTTTTTACTTCAGCTAAATAATTTGGTGGTAGTATAACATCTGAATCTAAAATGATAAAATAATTTCCTTTTGCTTTATTCATCCCATAATTTCTTGAATCACCTGGGCCAGAATTAGGTTTATAATAGTAAGAAATGTCTAACTTATCTCTAAAGAAATCTACGACATTTTTAGAAGTATTATCAGATCCATCTTCAACAATAACTATTTCGTAAATCTCTTTGTCTTCAAATTTTGAAAAACTCTCTAACAGTTCTTCAATCTCATCTGGTCTATTATAAACTGGAATAATAAAAGAAAAAATAATACCCTCCATAAGGTACAAAGGTAAATAAACAAAAAGCAAAAGCCACCATATAGGTGGCTTTTGAATTTATTATTAGTTAATAATTTACTGCTTAATAACTCTCACTGTTTTAGTAACATTAGCAATAGTTACTTTAACAAAGTAAGCACCAGCTTGCAAATTAGACATATCTAATTCACTATCAACTGCATTAGGAACAGCTCTCAATACTTCTTGACCTAGCACATTAAATACAGTAACATTCTCAATAGTATTTTGAGCATTTAGTGTTAATGTATTTTCAACTGGGTTAGGATAATATGTAAATGCTGATTCGTTCTCTAAATCAGTAGTACTTAATACTTGATTAGTAGAAACATCCAAACAGAAAGTACCAGCGTTAGCATTATAACCAGCAACTTGTACATAATATGTTTCGCCAACTGTTACCGCTAAATCAGTGATTAAAGAATTCCAAGAAAAACCATTTGATAATATAGTCGTTCCTTCATCTTGGCTACATCCTAGTTCAACTAAACTACCTGAAGTACCTGAATAAACTGCTATTTCAGAATCAAGTAAAGTACCACCTGTAAAGTCTGTAGAAACGTCCACAGTCGCTGTACCACTAGGAACCGTAAACGTAAACCAAACATCATCATCTGCAACTCCTCCATTGAAACATGAACCAGCTCCTTCGCCAGAGTCACTTGTGTATAAATTAGTACCATTAGTATTCGTACCGTCACAGAAACCTTCATCTACAGTAATTGCGATTGCAGCAGCTATGTCATCATTTGCTGGTGGGCAGTCTAATACAAAAGGTCCTAATACGACATCACAGTCAGTGTTAGATTCATGAGCTATTGTTATAGACCAGCTTGTTTGTGGCACTGGTACATTTGTTATTGTAAATATTCCAGTAGCAGAAACAGCACCACCTGTACCAGCAGGATTACCCATATCATCTTCTGCAGAAATAGTTAAAGTTCCTGAATCACCTAAATCATCAATTGATATAGATACATCTACAGTCGTAGGACAATTTGTAAAATCAATTGGATCTGCAGGAATAGTAACAGTTGCGCCAGTACATAAATTTTCTGTTATATCTAATGTGTAAGTTGTACTCTGTGGTGCAGGCCATGTTGAGATGACAATATAATAGGTTGTTCCACTTAGTACATCAACATCAAGTGCGTAATCCGCAGTACTACTGCCATTACCCATTCCTGCAACACATTCTGTCCCAATATTTGCACAATCTGTATAAACAAACATACCTGACCATGCACCACCTAATGCGGACAAAGCAATATTAATTGATGTATCTGCTGTAGCTGTGTAAGCATAAACTACATCATCACCATTTAAATAGTTACTTGTTGTACCACAACCAGTAGCGCCAGCAGAACCCGAATAATCATCTCCGTAGTTAGCGGTATCATCAGATGTATTATAAGGCAAAGCACCAACAGTAATTGCAGCTTCACAAGTTGCCCCAGAAATAGGTTGTGTCCAAGACAGAGTAGCATATACACTATCTGACCCTCCACAATTTGATTGAATGTAAATATCATAAGTCTCGCCTTCAGTTAAACCTGACAAACTAAGAGAAGGAGTAGTCATTACAGTTCCAGAAGTACCTCCACCACCTTGTGCGTATGGTGATACACCATATTCATAAGTCCAATCGGTTTCAGTATCGCCTGGTGTCCAAGAAATATCAACGTCAGTAATTGACGTAGTTGCAGCCATTAAACCTGTAGGTTCAGCACAAGAAGGAATTTCTCTTACTCTAAATTTACCAACATGAAAATCGTAATCTTCTGAATCATCAATTGCGCCATCAGTTGCTAAAACTGCAAATTGTACATTACCTGTAATCGCAGTTAAATCTTCTACATATTCTATTCCACCTACTGGTGGTTCATTTGCAGCATTCCAAGTTGTAACATTCGTCCAAGTTGTTCCGCCATCAGTGCTCATTAATAATTGTACTTCATCATCACTACCCATTGAGTCTGGTGTTGTTCCTCCATTCCAATTTGTTACTGCTACGTTGATTTCTAATTGATATGGTCCACCAGTTGACAAATCAAAAGTTGGTGATAATAACCACTCACTATCATTATTAAAATAAAGGTTTATAGCATTACTACTACCTAAAGCATAAGATGTTCCATCTCTCCAATCAGAAGATCCTAAATCCATAGGGCCAGAAGTTGCATCTCCAGAACCAGCTTCGTCCCAACAAGAATCTGGCACATTCACTGACATATCTGCAACGTATTCTGGTGTTATTACTGAACATAATGTTCTAAAAGCAAAAGGACCAGCCCAAGCTGATGTTCCGCTTGCACCACAATCTGCCTGTACATAAAATTCATAAGCATTATCTGATGTTAAGCCAGTAGCCATATATGGGTTTGCAACTCCTGTAGCTGTTGGATTACCCGTTTGAGTTCCCATAGCTGTAATATCTACCAATTCAATATTCCATAAAGTAGAACTACCATTTTCTGTCCAACCCAAATCAGCTGAGTCAGTAAGAATGTTAGTTGCTGTTAGCATTGAAGGATCAAAACAAGAAGGTGCCTCGTCAAATGTTACATCATCAATTGCAATATCATCATAGAAAGATCCTGAATCTGCAACTAAGAATCTTGCTTGTGCGTCACCTGTAAACGTTAAACCACTTAAGTCAATAACTTTTAACTCCCATCCTGCAGTATTTGTATTATAAGTTCCCATAACATTCCATGCTGCACCATCCCAAACTTCTACAGTCAAAGTAGCATTAGGATTAGCGCCTTCATTATTACTTACTTCGTAAAATGATAATGCTGGTGTTGTTAAACCTGTAACATCAACAAAAGGAGATATTAAAGACGCATTTGTAGCAGTTGGGTCAGAATCATCTAACCATGCAAAAAATCCATCTGAAGCAGTATTACCTGTTAATGTCCCTGCATCACCAATATGTTCTGCGCCTGTATCAGTAAATTCCCAAACGTCATCTCCTCCTAAGGTCCAACAGCTTGGTAGTGCACCTGCACTTTCAAAATCTTCTGTATATGGTGCAGTAAATGTAGTACATGCAGTAGTAAATGTAAGAGGTCCTATCCAAGCACTTTGAGAAGTGCCACAATCTGATTGTATATAAAAATCATAAGCTGTGTTTTCTGTAAGTCCCATAGCTGGATAAGGATTTGTAGCTGAAGTTGCAGTAGCAACGCCAGTTGGCACAAAACCAGCTGTACCCAATTCTATATTCCATGATGATGCACCTGCATTCTCCGTCCAACCTAAGTCAGCACTAGTAGTTGTTATTGCGGAAACAGTTAAGTCACTAGGATCTGCACATAATATTTCAGTAATATCTAAGGTATATGCAACAGAATTAGGTGCAGCCCAAGTAGAAATAACAATAAAATATGTTGTTCCATTTACTACAGAAACATCAATACTTCGGTCTGTGGAAGCAGAATTACCTGCAAAACCAACACAGTTAGCACCAACATCTGTTGGACAACTATCTAATACGTGAATTCCAGAATATGTTGCTGATAAACCAGATAAATCCAATTTAATATTCATATCAGCAGAAGGTGTGTAAGTATAAACTACATCGTTTCCACTTAAATAAAAACTAGAACAAGAACTATCTCCATTACCGTATTCATTTGAATAATTTGCTGTATCATCTGAAGTATTATAAGGTAAAGACATTACAACAATAGGATTAGCACAATTATCGCCAGGATTTGCTACTGGAGCAGTAACAGTTAATACACCTGAAATATTAGTTGTACCATCCCAAGTACCACCATTACTACCATCAGCTAAAATACCGCCATATCCAAAAGGTCCACCATTTAATCTGAAACGACTAGCATAATAGTATGTCGCTTCTGCTAAACCAATATTTTGCATAGCTACAGCGTATTCATCATTGTTTCCAACTTCTGTATTAAATGTAGCAACTTCCCAAGTCCAACCAGCACCAGAAGGATCTGTATCAGTACTGCTGTAACCAATCCACGCTTCTATACCAGGAGATTGCCCTGCAGTAACATCTGTTAAGCCAGCTTCATAAGCTTGAGCATAAACAAATTGATCTGCCATTTCATTTTCAGCAAAGGTTAATGTAGGAGGCCATTGTAAATTCAAATAGTCTAAAGTATCTGTTGGAGCTGCATCTACCGAAAATTCATCTACAGCGAGATAAAATCTGTCAGTATCTGTAGCGACAATAGCTACATAAATAGCACTCCCATCGTATGCAGATAAATCATAAGAATAAAGTGTATAATTACCAGCTGAAGCATTAGTAGCAGCTGTTTCACTTGCTATTAAATCTGTGAAATCAGCCGCAGCTGTACCAGTGGTTGATACTCTTACTTCAAATGTTTCGGTAAAAGTTGTACCATCAATACCTGCATAAAAATTCACACGATCACTCGTACCAATTGTAGCCGTAAACTGAGGTGATATTAAATAGTCTTGATGAGCTGCTGATTCCCAATGAATTCTAGCATGTCCAGCACCAGCTTGAGGGTAATTAGTTACGTACTCCCAAGTGTAAGTACCGCCATCTTCATTTAACACTGTCCATGTCGCTGGAATTTCCGTATCGAAACTCTCAGTGAATTGCGCATTAGAATGCCAACAAAAAGCAAGCATTACTAATAACGCTAAAGTAATTTTTTTCATAAAATGGATTATTAAGTTAGTAATGCTTTAAAAATATGTTAATTATTTACTAATATTTAGGGAATTATGAGCAAATCGTTGAAATCCTTAAAATCTCGGTAAAGAACAAATCATCTAAACTATTTCTGACATAGTAAATTGAGAAAATAAGCAGCAATTAATTATGAGAGAATTCACGAATAAACTCGACTAAAGAATCATGAATTTAAGAGTTCTAAATTGATTAGAATTAAATTTTAATTTGCAGAAATAGATGCCAGATGGTAAATAACTTAAATCGAGTTTTAATCGTTTTTTCAACACAGGGTTTTTAGTAATATGCTTACCAAGATTATTAAAAAGAACATAATTTTCTATTATATCTGAAGTCTCAATTTCAATAAAATCATTTACAGGATTTTGATATTTTAAAGTAATATTTTCTTCAAAGTTATTTACAGATAAAGTACTGCCTTCAACGAGAGTAATTGACTGATTAGAATCAACATTATACATTATGTCTTCAGTACCACTAAGCCAAGTTACCTTTATGTAATCTATATTGATGTTTTCACCAACGCCAAATGTTTGTACCAATGAATTTTGACTTAAGTAACCTTCACCACACATTATGTAACGAAATTGAGAATTATCATTAATAGAAATCTCAATTTTTGAGCCAATCGCATCACGATTAGAAAGTGTTCCGACTAATTTTAACTTGATATAATTATTGTTAGTTATCGTTAAATTATTCCAAACTAATGGCGCGTGATTGTTGTTATTTACAATAACATCAACCAAGCCATCATTGTTTGTATCTCCGATTGCGGTAGAATAACTACTAATGCTATTATCAAAACCAGCAGTTTCAGAGTTTTGAAAAATTTCAAACCCCAAATTTTCATAAAAGCCATATGAAGGAAATCCACCACTACCATCATAAGAGCAACTTACATATAAATCAAGATCTCCATCATTTTCAGAATCAAAGAAACTGGCTCCCCAAGACCAACTATTTAGTTGTGCTCCTGAACTTTCAGAAATGTTAGTAAACGTTTCATCTCCATTGTTTTTTAATAATACAGTACTTCCAATTGTAGTTGCCTCATTATTAGGTGTATTGGTCATAAATATATCCAAATAACCATCAGAATTAAAATCATCTATAGTTACAGACATAGCATCTATAATAAAATCTGTTCCTGATGATTCACTAATATCTGCGAATGTTCCATCTCCGTTATTTTTATATAAACGATTTTGATATATTTTATCATTAGCAATATATAAATCTTGCCAACCATCATTATTAAAATCAAAAAAACCAGAACAAAATGTAAGCGCCACTTCATTTGTTAAGCCTACCATATCAGTAACTTCAGTGAAAGTCCCATCGCAATTACTCTGATAGAGATAATTGGTAATTGTAGTGCCATCTTTATAGTTAGACAGGTAAACATCCAAGCATCCATCATTATTTATATCTCCCCAAGAAGCACCAAAAGTATACATGTTTTCTGTCACAAAACCTGCAGAAATAGTTACATCCACGAGAGAATTATCACTAAGCCTTTCAAAAAGTCTATTACCATCAGTCTGGCTTGTTACAAATAAATCTTTATCACCGTCGTTATCAAAATCTACCCAATTAATTGCTTTGTTTTGAAAATTTAAATCTATTGGCAGAAGTGATTCTTGAACAAAAAAACCATCGTAATTTTTATAGAATTGTATGGACTGACCATCACCAGTACCAAGTGTTATATCATCCCAACCATCTCCGTCATAATCTACAAAACTAATACCACCTCCCATACTAACAACCCCTGTACCTTGGGTTATCCCAACAATGTTTGATTGATTGGCAAAAGAAACCTGAGCATTTAGTGAAACTAAAGATGATAATAGTAAAATGACTATGAAGTGCTTCATGCAGTAGTATTGTCCAAGCAATATAAAAAAAAGCCATTATACATCTGGTATAATGGCTTTAAAATGAATTTATATCCGATTATTGATTGTCGACAAATGTCTCCATAACAGCGTCACTTACACCCATATTACTGAATCCACCATCGTTATACAAATTTTGTAACGTGACACGTTTTGTTAAATCACTGAATAAAGTCACTGTATAGTTTGCACAGTCCATTGCTGTTGCATTACCTAATGGCGACATTTTCTCTGCATATGCAATAAAGCCATCAAAACCTTTTACGCCACTACCAGCTGTTGTTGGCGTTGGAGATTGTGAAATAGTATTTACACGTACTTTTTTATCTCTTCCAAAGAAGTAGCCAAAACTACGCGCAATACTCTCTAAAAAAGCTTTGTTATCAGCCATATCATTATAATCAGGAAATACGCGTTGTGCAGCCATATAAGTTAAAGCTACAATACTTCCCCATTCATTCATAGCATCAGCTTTGTAAAGTGTTTGCATTGTTTTATGAAATGACATTGCAGAAACATCAGTTCCTTTTTGAGTCCATGCGTAATTTTGGTCTGTATAATGCTTTCCTTTTCTTACGTTTATTGACATCCCAATTGAGTGTAATACAAAGTCTAATTTACCACCTAGGATTTCCATTGCTTGCTCCACCAAATTTTGAAGATCTTCTTCAGAAGTCGCATCAGCTGGAATAATTTGAGAACCTGTTTTCTCGGCTAATTCATTTATTTGCCCCATTCTCATAGCAACTGGAGCATTTGTTAAGACAAATGTCCCTCCTTCTTCATGAACACGCTCTGCAGTTTTCCAAGCAATAGAGTTTTCATCTAAAGCACCAAATATGATTCCTTTTTTTCCTTTTAGTAAATTGTACATGTTGTAAGTCTTTTTTTGTCAGTTGTTATATTAATCAAAAATAGTATTAAAATTTATAATATAATGAGGAGGTTACTGAGTTTAAGGAAACAGTTGATCAATTCAATAATTGCTTGGCATGTGCCATTGCAGAATCTGTAATATCTATGCCTCCTAACATTTGTGCAATTTCAACAATACGCTCTTCCTCATTTAGTTTTTTGAGTTGTGTATGTGTTATGTCATCAACATCAGTTTTAAAAACTTTAAAATGCGAATTTCCTTTCGCGGCAATTTGAGGTAAATGAGTAATGGTAAATACCTGCATTTTACTACTCATCTGTTTCATTATATCACCCATCTTATTAGAAATCTCACCAGAAACTCCTGTGTCTATTTCATCAAACATAATAGATGGTAACTGAATATATTCTGCCAAAATAGATTTTATAGCCAACATTATACGAGACAATTCTCCACCTGATGCTGATTTTTTAAGCGGATTAAAGTTCGACCCTTTGTTTGCCATAAATAAAAACTGCAAGTCGTCTTTTCCGTTGGAAGTAAAATGATCTATCTGATTAAGTTCTATCTTAAACTTTGCATTTGGCATGCCCAAATCTGAAAGAATAGTTTCTAATTTTGAAACAAATACTGGAATAACCCTTTTTCTATTCTTATGAATTTCTAAAGCAATTTTATTTAGTTTTTCTTCCTGCTTTAAAACATTCTTTTCGGCAAGTGAAATAGTCTCATCTAAGCTTTCAGTATTATTAATTTTTAATCTTAAATCATTTTTGATTACAACCAATTCTTCAATATCTGAAACCGAATGTTTTTGAAATAAATTATTAATAACCTGAAGTTTGCTATTAACTCTATCTAATTCTTGTGGGTCTGATGATAAGTTATCTTGAAGATTATCCAGTTCAATTAATACATCATCTAATTCAATACCTACACTTAAAATACGCTCCTTAAGAGAATCATAAGCATTTCCATAATCAGCAATCTTTATTAATTCTTGTTTAACTGAATTCAGCTGATCTGTTATTCCTATATCTTCTGCACTCAGAATAGCTTTTGCACTACTTAACTTCTCTCCTATTTCTTCAACATTATTTAGTTCTTCGTAATGTGCTTCTAAATCTTCTAGATTGATGTTTTCTAAATCAATTTCGTTTAATTCTTTAGATAGAAATAGATTATAATCATACTCTTTAATGAGTTCTGACTTAGATAGTTTTAGTTCTTCTAAAGATTTTTGAATTGTTTTATATTCAACTAACTCTTTTGCAAAATCATTTAAGTTAGATTCATTTTCTGCCAATGCATCAATAACCTGAAATTGATAATCATCTTGTGTGACTTGCTGTGTTTGATGCTGCGAATGAATATCGATAAGGTAGTTACTCAATGCCGCTAAACTTTCTAAATTAACTGGTGTATCATTAATGAAAGCTCTAGATTTACCAGAAGGTAAAATTTCGCGCCTTATGATAGTTTGAACATCATAATCTAAATCCAAACTCTTAAATAAAGATTTCAAATTATAATTAGCAATATCGAACATGGCTTCTATAATACATTTTTCATCTGTATTTTTCACCTGGCTTAAATCAGCTCGCTTTCCCAATACTAAAGACAAACCACCTAATAATATAGATTTACCAGCACCAGTTTCTCCAGTAATGATAGTGAGACCACTATTAAACTGAACCTTTAGTTCGTCAATAAGTGCGTAATTTTTTATGTAAAGTGATGTAAGCAAGAAACTATAATTTGTTATTACAAAATTAAGTTATTAGGAGTTTAAAATTTGAAATACTCAGAAAAATAATTAAGATTCTTAAACTTCCAAAGCTTCTGAATAGAATAATAAAACGCGAAATAAACTAGGAAGTCTTAGTATTTAATATTTCTCCACTTTTGAGAATGTATTGGCGCTATTCTATTTAAAATATCAACTGCTTCGCTAATATTAACGCTTGGTCCACCAGAAAGGATATCAGTAATTTCATCAGCTTTAGCATCAAAAAATAAGCGCATTAAATACGAGTTTGGACGTTTTCTATGTACCTTTTGTAGTTCATCCAATGAAGAAATAATTTGTGATTTACCATCCTTTGGACTTTCACTCATAACATCCAAACCTTCTCTATGATAATTATACATTGCAGATCTTATCTCGGAAAAAGTGGGTGATGTTATATTATTTATAACTGCAAAACGCGATTGTAGTCCATCCTCTAGCTTCCAACCTTGTCCGTTGAGTTGTTGAGAATAATTTGCAATAGTTAAAGCCTGATTGAAATAATCATCGCCTCCGTTTAGTGCAAAAGAATCTGCGTCCATTCCCAAAATCATATATACATGAAATGACAATACTGAAATTAAATTAGACTCAAACTGTTGCGGATTATAAACCAAATTCTGAAATTCTAAATATTGAAAATTGAATTCTTTGTCGTTATAATTATATACTGGTGAGCTATAAGTTGAATTGAAAATTGGTCGAGACGAAGTGATTTGAAGCGATGCTGAAAACAAATCGTTATCATAGCCATTAACATTGATAACCATACTACAATTGATACGCTCTTGTAGCCCGAAAGTTTTATCTGTCCATTTAGTGCTATTGATAAACTCAGTTAATTGTCTTTCGAGGGTTTTAAAAACAACATTGTTTTCATTTCCTGTTTGTTGTGCAATAACATTTACAGTACAATTTAACTCTTGCGAAAAAATAACATGAGTACATAAAAAAGTGAATAATAGTATGAGGTTACGCATCTAATTGTTTTAATACTTGTTGCATTAAATCCACTGCCACTTCGGCTTTAGATTTAAGTTGATTTTCAATAACTTCGTTCGAAGACGTTATAAATGTAACTTTATTTGTGGATACTCCAAAACCTGCTCCTTTGTCTTGCAAAGAATTAAGTACTATTAAATCTAAGTTTTTAGATTTTAGTTTACCTTTTGCGTGTTCTAATTCATTATTGGTCTCGAGCGCAAAACCTACCAAAAATTGATTGGTTTTAATCTCGCCTAATGACTTTAAAATATCCTTTGTCTTCTCTAACTCTATACTAAACGTTGAATCCTTCTTTTTTATTTTCTGATTGGACACATGCTTTGGTTTGTAATCTGCTACTGCAGCAGAAAGTATGGCTATATCTGAAGATTTGAAATGCTTATGTACTTCATTATACATATCTTCTGCACTAACCACATGTTTTACTTGTACAAAGTTATTATTGGCTTTTTGATGTGTTGGACCAGTCACTAAAATTACCTCAGCACCTAAATTGGCTGCGGCATTAGCAATTTCAAAACCCATTTTGCCACTAGAATGATTTCCTATAAAGCGCACAGGATCTAATGCTTCGTAGGTTGGACCAGCTGTTATTAAAATATGCTTCCCTTTTAATGGCAACTGTTCTAAAATATCATTTTCAATGAAAGTTATAATATCTTCTGGTTCAGCCATACGACCTTCACCAACTAAACCACTAGCAAGTTCTCCTGTTCCCGCAGGAATCAATTTGTTTCCATAAGATGTCAACTTATTGAATGATGTTTTGGTCGATTCGTGCTTGTACATATCCAAATCCATTGCAGGAGCAAAATATACAAGACATTTTGCAGAGAGATAAGTTGCTAAAAGTATATTGTCACAAACACCATTAGCCATTTTTGCCATTGTGTTAGCTGTAGCCGGTGCAATAACAAATATATCTGCCCAGAGTCCTAAATCAACATGATTGTTCCAAACTTGGTTGTCATCCTCTTCATCTACAAAAGAAGAATAAACCGGGTTTTTAGATAAGGTGGAAAGCGTAAGTGGAGTTATAAAATCTTTAGAAGCAGGCGTCATAACAACTTTTACGTTAGCGCCTGCTTTAATGAATAATCTGACTAAACTAGCAGATTTATATGCGGCAATACCAGCAGTAATGCCCAATAAAATATTTTTGTCCTTTAGAATAGACATCTAAGGCTTTTGAATTATTCCTGAGTATCCTCAGTATTTCTGTGATAAATCTTATCATCTAACCACTCTTTAACTGCTAAAGCGTGTGGTTTTGGTAACTTTTCATAAAACTTAGATACTTCGATTTGTTCTTTGTTTTCAAAGATTTCCTCGAGACTATCGTTGTAAGTAGCAAACTCTTCAAGCTTGTCAATTAATTCACGTCTTATATCTGTATTAATTTGTTCTGCACGTTTTGCAATTACAGAAATAGCTTCATAGATATTATCAGTTGGAGCGTCAATTTCGTTTCTGTTGTAAGTTATAGAACTCACTGGTGCGTCTGTCTTTTTTAAATCCATTGTTATAATGATTAACTTTTTGTAGTAAACGTATTTAGTTGTTGTTGTAAATCTTCATTCATTGTTGTGGCATCTTCCAAAAATTCTGAATTCGGATATGATCTTTTTAATGTGTTGTAATAACCAATCGCCTCATTTAAACGTTGCTCTTTCAAAGAATCTATACTATTTACAGCAAGGTTATAAGCGGCATCAAATCTATAAAACATAGCTTTACTCCTTAATGATGCACCAGGAAATTCTAACAGAAAATTATTAAATGATTTAACCGATGCTTTGTAATCCTTGATTAAGTTGTATTGCCTTGCTATTTCATAGGCTTTTTTCTCTAATTTAAAATCTAGCTCTTTTACTAAAGTATTGGCTTCAGCTAAATACTCAGAATTGGGATGAGCATTTACAAATAATTGTAATTTTTCAATCGCTTCCACCGTTTCTTTTTGTTCTTTTGAATACACCGGAGAGTTATAATAATAGCCTTTTGCTGCTAAGAAAGCAGCCTCTTCTGCTTTTTCACTTGCCGGATATAAGCTTATAAACTTATCAAAATGATAACTTGCTATGTAATAATCCTTTAAATTATAAGAACACATTGCATGCATATAAGTTAACTTTTCGGCTTGCGGTTTGCCTCTATATTTTGGAAGAATCTGATCTAGCAATCTATACGATTTACTATACTTTTCAGCTTCAAAAAGCTCAGTAGCTATAGTAAATTTCTCAGCAATATCTTCAGATCGTAACGTTTTCTGAAAGTCGCTACATGAAATTAATACAATACTGATTAGTAATATGTAAAGTCCTCTCTTCATAAATTTTAAACAGAATGCAAAAGTACGCATTATTAACGGATTTTAAAAACAAATATTATTCGCTAAAATAGACGTTGTTTTGTGTGATAATAAGAGTTTATATTAAGTTTAACTTTTACCTAAGGTTTTTAACGCATCAGCAATTTCTTTATTGAGATAATTTGTTGCTTCAACTAATGGTAATCTTACATAAGATTTAGAAATATTTAAGGCATTTAAAACAGCTTTTACTCCTGCAGGATTGTTTTCAGAAAAAATAAGTCCTATTATTGGCATTAACTTAAAATGAATATCATAAGCCTTTTTAGCTTTACCAGCAATTCCTAGGCGAATCATCTCGGAAAATTCTTTAGGCAAAGCTTGCCCGATGACGGAAATCACTCCTGAACCACCAGCTAGCGCAACTCCTAAAGCTAAATCATCATCACCAGATAATATTAAAAAATCTTTAGGCTTAGTTCTCAATAATTCTAAATATTGATGCACATTATTACCTGCTTCTTTTACTGCTATTATATTATCAAAATCTTTTGCTAACCTTAACGTTGTTTCTGGTAACATATTAGATGATGTTCTACCAGGTACATTGTATAAAATTACAGGTTTTGGAGCGACCTCAGCTATAGCCTTAAAATGCTGATATATGCCTTCTTGAGTTGGTTTACTATAATATGGAGATACCGATAAGATACCATCTATTGCAGAAAAATCAGTTGATTTTATCTCGTTGACGACGTTAGCTGTATTATTTCCACCAATACCTAAAACAATTGGCAATCTACCTTTATTAACCTCAGTGATAAAAGAAACTAATTGCTTCTTTTCTTCTGCAGTAACCGTAACACTTTCTCCTGTAGTTCCACTTATCACTAAGTATTCCGTACCATTTGCAATGTTATGTTCAACCAAGCGCTCTAAAGCATCAAAATCGACACTTAAATCTGCATTAAAAGGTGTTATTAAAGCTACACCTGTGCCTATAAATTTGGTCATTATAATTTATTTAAAATATTTAAGTATTTCTTTAGTTCTTGCTTAAAGACATTGATTTCCTTTAAATCCACGTCAATTATTAAATCATATAAACGTTCATCACTTTTAGATATTCCAACTTTTAAATTGGCTTTAGAAGCTGCTGTAATTAGATCTAATTGTAAGACTTCTTTCTTGTAAAAACAAATCAATACATCGTAAGGTTCATTGATAAAAGTATCTAAGTCTATATTTTTAATTTTTCCATTCCACCCAAAATCTTTTGGACTGTAATGTGTATTCCATTTATTATGTTCTAATTTGTCATCTAAAGTAAATGCTATTATTTTGTGTTTGGGAGAGGTTAAATTTAATTCTTTAAAATACAATCTAAAGACTTCAAACTCATGAAATTCACTTGCATTAAGCAACACTGCAACTGTTTTCACCTTATTGTTACTAACCGAAGATTTTCGAGTAGCCAACAACTTGTTAACATATTTTTGAATTGATTTTTCTTTAAATGCTTTTAAAATCATTTATCTTTAACCTTTGTGCAAATTTAACAAAAGCACTCATATTTTATTATAAACTATATATAAGTTATTCAATGACTATTAAACATCTTTTAAAACTCAGTTTTATACTCCTAATTTTTTCTTGTAATCAAAATTTTCATCTTAATAGAATAGAAGGAAAACGTATAGATATTAATGATAGTATTGCTTCTGATCAGGCCATTGAAGATTTTATAAAACCATATAGAGAAAACGTTAATAAAAATCTAGATAGTGTTATTTCCTATGCGGTTAATACCTATACGAAAAATGATGGAGAATTAAATACAGCTATTGGAAATCTTATGGCAGATGCGGTTTACAGTGAAAGTAATCCTATTTTCAATAAGCGAACTGGAAAAAATATTGATTTTGTTTTATTGAATCATGGCGGAATCCGCTCAATAATTTCCAAAGGAAATATTACTGCAAGAACAGCTTACGAGGTAATGCCTTTTGATAACTCTGTTGTTGTGGTTGCATTAAAAGGTGAACAAGTTTTAAAAATGATGACCTATTTAGCTGAGGCCAAGCGTGCGCATCCTGTTTCTAATCAACTTCAGTTGACTTTAGACACAAGTGATAAAGTTAGTTCTGCCACTGTTGATGGTAAACAAATAGATAAAACAAAAATTTATTATATAGCATCAAATGATTACCTCTACAATGGTGGAGATAGAATGACATTTTTTCATCCTAATGACAGTTTATATGTTTTAGACTATAAAATCAGAAATGTCCTTATCGATTATTTTAAAAAGGCAGACACTTTGAACCCAAAACGCGACAATCGTTTTATTCAACTCAATAACTAATAATGAAAAGAAGACAATTTATACAACAATCTACAGCTGCAACTGCTCTAGTTGGTTTAAGTGGTTTAGGGTTACAATCATTTAGTTCTAATGCTAAGAAAATAACGATTCTGCATACTAACGACGTTCATAGCCATATAGATCCGTTTGGACCAGAAGATGGTCGAAATGCCAATAAAGGAGGTGTTGCTAGACGAGCTACATTGGTAAAATCTATTAGAAAAGAAAGCCCCAATACACTCTTACTAGATGCCGGAGACATTTTTCAAGGAACTCCATACTTTAATTATTACGGTGGAGAGCTTGAATTTAAACTTATGAGTATGCTAGACTATGATTTAGCAACCATTGGAAATCACGATTTTGATAATGGTATTGATGGACTTTATGCTCAGTTACCTCATGCCAAGTTCGAATTTGTATCTGCCAACTACGACTTTTCAAACACGGTAATGGATACGCATGTAAAGCCTTACAAAGTATTTATAAAAGATGGTATTAAAATCGGAATCTTTGGACTAGGAATACAACTTGACGGCTTGGTGGATAAAAATATGTATAAGGAAACTGTATATAACGATCCAATTGAAACTGCTCAGGATATGACTCGTATTTTGAAAGATGAGCAAAAATGTGATTTAGTTATTTGTTTATCTCATATTGGTTATTACTATAAAAAATATCCTAACAGAGTAAGTGATCTGAACTTAGCAAGAGCCACAAAAGATATTGATCTTATTATTGGTGGTCATACACATACTTTTTTACCAAAACCAACAATTGAAAAGAATAGTGTTGGTAAAAATGTATTGGTAAATCAAGTTGGAGCTTATGGTTTATATCTTGGAAAAGTTGATTTCTATTTTGAATCAGGAAAGCCTGTTAAATCAAATGGAGCCTCAATAATTGTTTAGAGATTATGTAAGTTACTCGATTTGAAACGTCTAAGATTTCAACTAACTAACTAAAACGTATGAAATCTAGTAAAATCATTTTAATACTGCGCATTGCTGTTGCTATTATTCTAATTCAAACACTTCGCTTTAAATTTACTGGTCACGAAGACAGTATTTACATTTTTGAAACTGTAGGTTTAGAACCTTATGGAAGAATTGGAATTGGTATTTTAGAACTTATCGCTGGTATCCTATTATTAATCCCAAAAACTATTTGGGCTGGTGCAATGTTAGCTACTGGATTAATGACAGGAGCAATTTTAATGCACTTAACGCAACTAGGTATTGAGGTAAAAGGTGATGGTGGTGTGTTGTTCTATACAGCAATTATTACTTTTGTTCTTAGCTGTATAATTTTATACTCCCAGCGAAAAGAAATACCTGTAATAGGCAAGCAATTAAACTTCTTCTAACTCGTCTTTATATTCTGGTATAGGACCTGTAAACTCTAATTGCGATTGCAGATAGAAGAATACAAATGCAACGACCATAAAGAAAGAGTATATAAAGCCTAGGTTATTATCTTCTAATAAAATATAGTAATAGGCTAACTGAATAATTTCAGAAAACACAATAAATATAGATGCTAATAAAAATAACATCGATTTATTATCATTTCTGTACATATAGTTAATCAATGCGACCGACAATAAGGCCATAATTACAGCATTGTAGGCATACTCTAAATTGTTTTGACTTGTAGAAAGTACGTTTTCTGTGGTTTCAGCAACAATGGCTAAACAGAAAATATCTAATACTACTAATATCAATATCGGAATAGAATGTTCTAAAAACACCTTTTTAATATCTAGTCTTCTAAGAATTCTGGAAATCAAAAAGATATAAGCTATTATATACAGAATATTTGTTATAAAATATAAATAATCTACTTGACCTTCTTCTAGTATGAGGTAGTAGGCAGCAAAGCTTAAAATCTGAGCAATCGTAAAAGTTGCTAAAAACCATAAGAAAAAACTAGACTTATTCTCAGTCCACCTAAAATATAAGACTGTGAGCAATAAAAACATCAATGAGCTTATAGCGGCTCCTTCAACTTCATAAGCAAAACTTTGAAGAACAATGAAAACGCCACCTAAAAGCAATAATATTACCTTTAAGATTCTATTTACTATCATTAATTAATCCCTTATTAATTAAAACAAATATAAAAATGTTTAGCAAATAGACGACAAAAAAATACATTTTATCGTTGTAATGTATTTAAAAGTAAGAATTTATTTCAATTATATTTAAAACTATTACCTTGCAATGATAGAAATATTTTAATTTTCAGCTTTTATCATCTGTTTTTTATTTAAGCTGGCTTTAAGAAAAGGAAAATTTTCAATTATATAACTAAGTGAATAACTACTTTTTATTAAAAACTATAAAATATTCGTAGGTAATAAATCTCAATAAAAAGTAAAAGGTAATACTAAATAGTATTGTATTAAAAACAAACAAGTGAAATACAAATTCCTGAGCATAATAGGATACAACTTCAATAAAATTAGATAGTGCAATACCAAAAGCCCCTAAAAACAAGAAAAGTGCTTTTTTATTTTTGTAGTATAAATAATGTAAAAAAGAGAATATCAATATCAAAACAATAAAGATATTGTAGCTTAGATCTACTACAAAACTTAAATCGTTAAACATTTTGTTATGATAGTTTAGTAACTCATTTAACTTAAGAAATGCAAAAATACCAATAAAAAGAGCTATTAAACTGTGCCACAAATATTTTTTGAACAAAACCGATATTTTAACGTTTGCGATTAAGTGATTGAATAAACTCACATAAGTAATCACAGATAAAATGTTTAGAAGTATAATGCTGATATCATGCTTAAAAAAATAATAGTAATGTAGAAGAAGTTCAGACAGTGTTAAACTAAACAGAAAAATTCCTAAGAATAGAGTTTCTTTTTCCCTAAACAATAAATATACTACAAATGTAAAAACTACAATTAATGTCTTAGAAATTCTTACAGTTAAATTAGCATCTACTAAACTACCAACAATACAAACTAAAACGTTTGTAAAAATCAATAGTGATAATACTAATAATCTTTTTTCTTTTAGTAAAGCATGCATATTAAAAACAATTTCATTGGGTGATATAATTTACGTTATACTAAATAGCAACCATATTTAAAAAGTCCACTTCAGAGATGATTTTAATACCTAAATTTTCAGCCTTGGTTCTTTTGCTTGGTCCCATTTTTTCACCAGCAACCAAATAACTAGTTTTAGAAGAGATGGAAGATGATACTTTTCCACCATTGTCTTCAATGAGTTTTTTAAGTTCATTACGAGAAATAGTTTCAAAGACACCAGAAACCACAATAGAAAGGCCTTTCAATTTATCCGTTTGGTTTGCTAATTTTTCCGCCGAAATTTCTAATTGAACACCAGAAGCCTTTAAACGTTCAACAATACTCTTATTTTCTTCTGACGAGAAAAACTCTACTACACTTTCTGCAATACGCTCACCTATTTCATCTACGGTAACCAAATCTAAAGCTGTAGCAAACATTAAAGCATCAATAGATTTGTAATGTTTTGCTAACTTTTTGGCAACTGTTTCACCAACGTATCTAATTCCCAAAGCAAATAAAACGCGCTCAAAAGGGATTTGTTTAGAGGCTTCAACACCATTTATTAAATTTTCAGCACTCTTTTCAGCCATTCGTTCTAATGGAATGACTTGTTCCACTGTTAATTCATATAAATCAGAATAATCTTTAATCAGGCCTTCATTCACTAAAAGCGCAACAGTTTCCCCACCTAAACCTTCTATATCCATAGCTTTTCTAGATATATAATGTTGAATTCTTCCCACCACTTGCGGTGGACATCCATTATAATTAGGACAATAATGCTTTGCTTCACCTTCGAGCCTAACGAGTTCTGTTTTACATTCAGGACATGTAGTTATATAATTAGTTGGTTTAGAGTGCTCTGGTCGTTTACTTAAATCTACTGCGATAATCTTTGGAATAATTTCACCTCCTTTTTCAACAAATACCTCGTCCCCTTCTCTTATATCTAACTTCTCAATCTGATCTGCATTATGCAATGATGCACGTTTTACAATAGTGCCAGCTAATTGTACAGGTTCTAAATTCGCTACAGGAGTTATCGCACCAGTCCGTCCGACTTGATAGGTTATCTCATTTAATCTTGTAGACACTTGCTCTGCTTTAAACTTATATGCCATTGCCCAACGTGGTGCTTTAGCAGTAAAACCTAATTCATCTTGTTGATATAAATTATTAACCTTTACAACAACTCCATCAATCTCATATGGCAAATTATGCCTTTGCTTATCCCAATATTCTGCATATTCTAAAACCTCATCAATAGAATTAACCAATTTAGCTTCTTTTGGCACTTTAAAGCCCCATTCTCGAGCTTTTTCTAAACCTTCAAATTGCGATTGAATATTTAAATTATTTCCTTTTATACTATATAACAGACATTCTAAAGGTCTTTTAGCAACCTCAGCACTATCTTGAAGTTTTAAACTTCCAGATGCTGTATTTCTTGGGTTTCTATATGGTTCTTCGTCATTTGCAATGCGTTCTTCATTCATTTTTAAGAAACCTTCAATAGGTAATATGATTTCCCCTCTAATATCAAACCGATCAGGATAATCACCTTTTAATTGTAGCGGAACTGTATTAATAGTTTTCACATTAGCTGTAACCTCATCACCTTGTACTCCGTCACCTCGAGTTACTGCTCTAATTAGTTTTCCATTTTCGTAAGTAAGATTCATGGATGCGCCATCGTACTTGAGCTCACAGGTATATTGAACATCTCCATCGACCATTTTCTTAATTCTAGTCTCCCAATCCAATAAATCTTCTTTAGAATACGAATTATCTAAAGAATACATTCTAAAATCGTGAACCGTAGTTTTGAAATTCTTGGTAATCTCGCCACCTACACGTTGTGTTGGTGAATTGACATCAAAAAACTCTGGGTTAGCGTCTTCTAAAGCTTGAAGTTCTTTTAGTTTTATATCGAACTCGTAATCACTAATGGTAGCATTATCTAAAATGTAGTAATTGTAATTGTGTTGTCTGAGTTCTTCTCTGAGTGATTGAATTTTATCTTTAATATTCATATTCAAGGTATGTATATTATTCGTTTAATATTTTTCAACTTATCTATAAAAAGATTGACACTATAACCCAAATAACCATCACCATTATTCATTTCAATTATTATCTCATTATCATTATAATAGGCTTTAGCTCTTATAAAATCTGGTTCATACAAATCTTCATAATATTTCTTATCGACCTTAACAATATCTCCGTTCATATTTAAATACAAATCTGAGATGTATTCTGAAGGTATATTATCAGCCCCAATAAGTTGATGACCATCTATAGTCATAACATTTATACTATCCTTATCATATGTAATAACAGAATCTGATTTATCAAATTTAGATTTCACAATAACTACTTCCATATTAGTTGTTAACATACTAAGTGTATCTGGTTTTATTCTATTTTCTAGAGGTTCATAATTAAAGCTTGGGAATAACATTTGATCACTTTCTAAAAAGTCAAAATTGACAATAGTATCCTTGCCTAACTCTTCTTTATAATCATAAATTGTAATATCATACAATCGCTCTTCAGTCTTTTTAGGTTTCGATTTTTCTTGAGCTTCTTCTTCATTTAAAGTCGAATCTGAAACAACCACCATCTCTTCTATAACAGATGTTGTTTTACTTGTGTTTTCACGTATACATGAAAACGAGAAGGCAATAATAAATATGTAAATCAGCTTTTTCATAGTATGAAATTCCAGCTTTAGCAAGAATTTATAAACCTTCTTTATTCAACCATTTTGGTGCTGGCAATGGTTTATAATTATACATTTTATCTAATAAGCCGTCTATTGTAGTATCTACGACAACAGCATCTAAATTTTCTTGTTTTAAAAAACCACGTGCTACCATCATTTTGCATTGCGCAATTAAAGCGTCGTAATAACCATTAGTATTTAAAATACCTATAGGCTTGGTATGCAAACCTAATTGTCCCCAAGTTGTGATTTCAAAAAACTCGTCCATAGTGCCAAAACCTCCAGGAATAATAATAAAACCATCACTTTTGTCGTACATTATTACTTTACGATCATGCATATTATCTGTTACGATTAACTCGCTAAGTTCATTATGTACAATTTCTTTAGTTTTTAAAAAATGTGGAATGACACCTATAGCTTCACCTTTATTATCTATTACAGCTTGGGCTATTTTACCCATTAAACCAATTTTAGCAGCACCATAAACTAAAGTAATGTTTTGTTTAGCAAATGTTTCTCCTAAAGATTGAGCATTGTTTATAATCTGTTCATCATTCCCTTCGCTGCTTCCACAAAATACGGATATACTCTTCATATTATTTTTTTGTTCCTTTTAGCATTCTATTACTACCATTTAAGTCCTTTAATAACTCTACATCTGTAAAATTAGCATCTAGTAATAGCTGTTTGGTTTCGTCACCAAGATACTGGTTAATTTCAAAATACAATTCACCTTTTAGCTCCAAATTATCAGCAGCAAAATCCGTAATAGTTTTATAAAACAGTAATGGGTTTTCATCTTCAACAAATAAAGCTAAATGAGGTTCATTGTCTAGTACATTAGGTTTCATTTCTCGTTTTTCGAGCTCTCTAACGTATGGTGGATTGGACACTATAATGTCAAATTTAGATTCCGTATCAAATACAGAATGACAACTCTCATTTAAAATATCTGTTTCAATAAATGTAATAATAACATTATTCCATTTCGCATTTTCTTTAGCAACTTCTATAGCTTGCTTACTCACGTCTAAAGCATAAACCTGTGTATTTGTTAGGTTTTTAGCTAAGGTAATCGCTATACAACCCGAACCTGTGCCAACATCCAAGATTTTAAGTTGAGATTCTTTGCTTCGTTCCGAATGACGTTTAATAATTAAATCAACCAATTCTTCAGTTTCAGGGCGAGGAATTAACACATTTTTATTTACTATAAATGGTAATCCATAAAATTCCGTTTCACCTAATATATATTGTATAGGTTTTTGTTGTTTTAAATCTTCTAGAACTTTAAAAAAAGTATTCGTTTCAGATTTTGAAATAGTGAATTCCGGTTGTAAAGTCAACTGAAAACGTGGCAAGTCTAAATAGTGCTCTATGCATAAAAAGAAAAAACTATCCACTTCATTTTTACCGTAAATAGCATCTAACTCAATGTGAAATATATTTTGAAGGTCTTTTAACAGCACAATTACAAATCTTTAAGCATCCATTCTGTGCATGAGTAATGACCTGTATTTCCCATAGGATTTTCCAAACCTCTAAAACCAACTTTTCTGTATAATTTCCTAGCATCTTCCATGTATGGCAATGTTTCTAAGTAACATTGCTCAAAACCAACTTGTTTTGCAAATTCCAAACATTTAGCCATCATTTTGCTTCCTAATCCTTTACCTCTTGCCTCTGGCATAAAATACATTTTTTGCAATTCACAGACATTACCCTCGTAGTTATCTAAAGGGGAAACTCCTGCTCCTCCCAATATCAAATTGCCTTTAGCAACAACGAAATAAACCTTATTTGGTTTATTGTAGGTTTCTGTCATACAATCTAAAGCTAAATCTTCATAAGCTGTACCCACTTTTGGCACACCCATTTCTATTAAAACAGAACGAATAGCTTTTGCAATTTTTGAATCATCTTCCGATTCTATTTCTCGAATAACAATAGTATCTTTACGCACTCAATTTTTAATTTTTACTGAATTTAGTTCGGTATGAAGATAAAGATAATTCCTGTTTTATGTTTAAAAGAATCTTATTCATTTGCCTATTTTTTACACTACTTTTTAACTGTTCAGTTAACGAAAAACCAGAGTTTATACGTTTAGAAAATATTAAGGTTGTAAACTCTAATATTCAATCGATTACATTAAGTGCAGATGCACTATTTATTAATCCAAATGATGTAGGTGGTACTTTAAAAACAGATGATTTAAAGGTTTTTATTAACGACACGGAAGTTGCAAAAGTTGTTTCAGACGAGTTTAATGTACCTTCAAAAAAGAATTTTACCATTCCACTTATTGTTGCTGTTGCAACAGATAGTATTATTGATAAAAAAAGTTTAGGGGGATTATTGGGAAGCTTAATTTCTCAACGACTAAAAGTACAATACAAAGGGGATATTAAATACAAAGTTTTAGGGTATTCATCTACTTACACTGTTGACGAAACTCAAGAATTAAAAATTAAACTATAAGTTGCATAAACATGAATTTTACATAAAACGCTGTTTGCAAATTGCTAAAAACGGTTTAGGGATCACAAGACCAAATCCTATGGTTGGTGCTGTTGTAGTTTATAATGATGAAATTATTGGTGAAGGATTTACAAGTAAATATGGTGGTAACCATGCCGAAGTAAATGCTATAAATTCTATAAAAGACAAATCTCTATTAAGCAAAAGTGCACTATATGTTACTTTAGAACCGTGTAGCCATTTTGGAAAAACACCTCCTTGTAGTGACTTAATCATAAAACACAAAATACCTGAACTTATAATTGGCTGCATGGACGATAATCCTGAAGTTGCTGGTAAAGGTATTGCAAAACTCAAAGCGTCTGGATGCAAAGTTATTGTTGGTGTTTTGGAAGAAGAATGTAAACTACATCACAAACGTTTTTTTACCTTTCATAATAAGAAACGTCCTTATGTCATATTGAAATGGGCAGAAACTAAAGATGGTTTTATTGCGCCTATATATAAAGATGAAAAAAAACCAGTTTGGATTACAAATTCTTATTCTCGTCAGCTGGTTCATAAGTGGCGTTCAGAAGAACAAGCTATTTTAGTTGGCACCAATACTGTTTTAGAAGACAATCCGAGTTTAACTGTTAGAGATTGGGAAGGAAACAATCCCACTCGAGTTGTAATTGATAGAACTTCAAAATTGAATCTTACTCTTAATGTTTTTAATGCTCAAGCTGAAACTTTTATTGTAAATGAACAAAACGTAGATTTTATTAAACCTATAGCAATTCAGATTACTGATTTGTTTTACCAAAACAATATAAATTCTATAATTATTGAAGGTGGATTAAAAACATTACAAACATTTATAGATGAAAACCTTTGGGACGAAGCTAGAGTTTTTACAGGAGATATTGAATTTAAAACTGGCATTAAAGCACCTAAATTAAAAGGAAAATTGATCTATGAATCTAAGATTAAAAATGATTTATTAAGAATCTATGCAAAAGATTAAAACATTAATTTTCGATTTTGGTGATGTTTTTATCAATCTAGATAAGCAAGGAGCTATGCAAAATGCTCTAAATTTATTTAATCCAGATACTTTTGAAACAGACATGCTTGAAACCAATATTAAATATGAAATTGGAAAGATTTCAACTTCAGAGTTTATTGAATTTTACGCATCAAAATTTTCAAATTTAACTGACAACGAAATTGTTGATGCTTGGAACTTTATAATAAAGGACTTTCCTAAGCATAGATTTGATTTTATTAACAATCTAGCTCAGAAAAACAGATACCAACTCATACTCTTAAGTAACACCAATGATATGCACATTGACTGTATAAAAGACTCAGTGCCATTCTATAATAATTTTAAAAATTGCTTTGATGCATTTTATTTATCTCAAGAAATTCATCTAAGAAAACCAAATACAGATATTTTTGAATTCGTTCTAGCAGAAAATAATTTAATTTCAAACGAATGCTTTTTCATTGATGACACAAAAGACAATACTGATACGGCTGAAAAATTAGGATTTCATACTTGGAATATTGATGAAACCAGAGAGGATGTTGTGGATTTATTCAAAATTAAAAAAGATCTCTTTTGATTTATTTACTGCTCAGCATCTTGTCCTCTACCGCAATTTTTGTGGTCTTTAAACTATTGAAAAAATATAACGTCAATACATTACAAGTTATTACTGTCAATTATGTTACAGCTTGCATTTGCGGTTCCCTATTATATAAAGGACAAATAAGACCTTTAGAAATTATTCAAACAAATTGGTTTATTGCAGCTTTTGGTTTAGGATTTCTTTTTATAGCTATATTCAATGTTATGGCACTTACTGCACAAAAAAATGGCCTCTCGGTAGCTTCTGTAGCCAGTAAAATGAGCTTAGTAATTCCAGTTGTTTTTGGAATATATGTTTATAACGAAAGTGTAGGATTACAAAAAATAGCAGGTATCATCTTAGCATTAATTGCAGTTTACCTCACCTCACTTAAGCAAAAAGACAAGACTGTATTAACACAATCTATTTATTTGCCAATAATTTTATTTTTTGGTTCGGGTATTATTGACACCTCAATAAATCACTTTGCGCCGGATGATAATATCCCTTTATTCTCAGCAACAATTTTCTTTATTGCAGGCACGATTGGTTTTTTCATATTAGCATATAAGTCATTGAAGCTGAAAAGTAATTTTACTTTTAAAAGCATACCGTTTGGAATACTACTAGGTATAATAAATTATTGCTCAATTCACTTTTTACTGTTAGCATTGCGTGTAGAACGCACAGAAAGTTCAACACTATTTACTATTAACAACGTCGCCATTTTGGCACTTTCAACATTAATAGGGCTACTACTATTCAAAGAACAGATCTCTAAGAAAAACTGGATTGGTATTATATTAGCATTAATTTCAATCGTATTAGTAACTTTAGCTTAGTGGAAGACGATGTATATAAAACAATAGCAAAACCTTCAGAAGGCGAACTATTTAAAGACAAAAATAGTAAATTCTATTGCTATATTTTTCCTGTTACAGACGAATACCAGATAAGAACACATCTTGAAGATTTAAAAAAGAAACATCACGCAGCCAGACACTGGTGTTATGCCTACCAAATAGGAACCGAAAAAATCAAATACAGAGCAAATGATGATGGTGAGCCAAACAATTCTGCAGGAATGCCAATTTATGGGCAAATTCAATCCTTTGAGCTTACAAATATCTTAATAGTTGTTATCAGATATTATGGAGGTGTTAAGCTTGGTGTTGGAGGTTTAATAAACGCCTACAGAACTTCAGCACAATTAGCATTAAAATCTGCAAAAATTATTGAAAGGACAATTAATAAAGATTTTCAGCTAATATTTGAGTATAAAAATATGAGCAAAGTGATGAGAATTCTTAAAGAGAATCAGATAGAAATTATAAATCAGACGTTAGAACATAATTGTTTGTTAGAAATATCTGTCAGAAAAAGTAACAGCTCCAAAACTTTTGAGCTTTTTGATTCTTTTTTTGGTGTCGAAATAGTTGAATTATAACGAATAATTTTGCAGTTTATCTAAAAGATATTTCGGACATCGTGTAGGTCTATTCTTATTCATATCAATAAATGCAAGAATTGTACTACCAGTTGCTAGTAAAACATCCGACTCATTATGTAATTCGTAGTAAAACTCAATAGACGCTGTTGGCATTTTTTTGAGTGTAGTTTTTACTTTAACAACATCATCGTAACGTGCTGAATTTTTGTAATTTATACATAATGAAATAACAGGTAACATAATGCCGTCTGCTTCCATACCGCTATAACTAAGTCCAAACTCACGTAACCACTCAGTTCTACCAACTTCAAAGTACACAGCGTAATTAGCATGGTACACAACACCCATCTGATCTGTCTCGCCATAGCGTACTCTTATAATCGTTTCGTTAAAATTCATTTACATGACTTTGTTTAATAAAAATTTTGTAATTTTCAGAAGTTTTAAACATGAGAAAAAAAATCTGAAAATTCAACATATTTTCATTTTTTTATTAAGAATTTTGTTCACATATTTGTCATGTTCAAAACAACAAGAGAATCCTAATTCTCTTTTTTTTTGCTAATCTAACTAACAATAAAATTTAACTTAACGAATGGAGATCACAGCGGAATCTGTATGGAGTAATTGTCTCGCCTTTATAAAAGATAATATCCAACCACAAGCCTATAGAACTTGGTTTGAACCCATAGATGCTGTTAAACTTTCCGGAAATGCTTTAAGCATTCAAGTTCCTAGTAAATTTTTCTATGAATGGTTAGAAGAACACTATGTAAAAATTCTTAAAGTTGCTCTAAATAAAGAGTTAGGTGAAGATGCCAAATTGGTTTACGTTATTAAAATGGAAAACACATATGGTAACAAGCAACCTTTTACAGAAAAGATTCCAAGTTCTAATCGATCTGCTGTAAAGTCTCAAGATGTAGATGTACCATTTAATAATAAAAGTCCTGAATTAAAAAACCCATTTGTAATTCCTGGAATTAGAAATGTAAAAATTGAGTCTCAATTAAATCCAAGTTATAGTTTCGAGAATTTCTTAGAAGGAGATTCTAACAGACTTGCGAGAAACGCGGGTATTGCAGTTGCTAATAAACCTGGTGGAACATCATTTAACCCACTACTTATTTTTGGAGGAGTTGGATTAGGAAAAACACATTTAGCTCATGCTATTGGTGTAGATATTAAGGATAAGTATCCTGAAAAAACGGTACTTTACATTTCTGCCGAAAAGTTTACACAGCAATATATTGATTCTGTAAAAAAGAATAATAGAAATGATTTTATTCATTTCTACCAGATTATTGACGTTCTTATTATAGATGACGTTCAATTCTTATCTGGTAAAACAGGCACACAAGATGTGTTCTTCCATATATTCAATCACTTACATCAAAACGGCAAGCAAGTTATTTTAACTAGTGACAAGGCTCCTGTAGATATGCAGGATATTGAACAGCGCTTACTGTCGCGCTTTAAATGGGGACTTTCCGCCGAATTACAAACACCAGATTTTGAAACTAGAGTTTCAATATTAAAGAATAAACTTTATAGAGATGGTGTGGAAATGCCTGAAGAAATTGTAGAATATGTTGCAAAACATATCAAAACAAACGTAAGAGAGCTTGAAGGTGCTATAATTTCCTTAATTGCACAATCGTCATTTAACAAAAAAGAAATCACTATAAACTTAGCTAAAGATATAGTTGAGAAATTTGTTAAAAATACGAAGCGCGAAGTCTCTATCGATTACATCCAAAAAGTAGTTTCAGATTATTTTCAGATGGATGTCAATACACTTCAGTCAAAAACACGTAAACGCCACATTGTACAGGCACGTCAATTAGCCATGTTCTTTGCGAAAAAATACACCAAAGCATCTTTAGCAAGTATTGGTTCTCAAATTGGTCAACGCGATCATGCTACTGTACTTCACGCATGTAAAACTGTGAATAATTTATCTTCGACTGACAAACAATTCAGAAAATATGTTGAAGATTTATCTAAAAAATTAGCACTTTAATTCATTGGCATTATGACACGTATTTTAATGGTGTGTCTTGGTAATATTTGCCGTTCGCCATTAGCTCATGGTATTTTACAATCAAAACTTTCTGAAAATCATTTTTATGTCGATTCTGCTGGGACTGCTGCATACCACCTTGGCAACGCGCCAGATAGACGCTCTATTTTAGTTGCAAAAAGTAATAATATAGACATTAGTACACAAAGTGCAAGACAGTTTAAGGTCTCAGATTTTGATACCTTTGATTACATCTATGCTATGGATCAATCTAATTATAACAATATTGTCAGCTTAGCAAGAAATAGTGCAGATATTGGGAAGGTGAAACTATTTCTAGAAGCCAATGACTCTATTTCAAATAAAAATGTTCCTGATCCCTATTATGGAAATATTGAAGATTTCGAAACTGTTTACGCAATGATCAATGATACATGCGACATTTTGGTCAATTCGCTAAATGACTAAACCCTCTATAGCTTCGTAGATTATAACTCTTTTTCGTAAATTAGTCCTTTAACCTACAGCTTTTTATTATGAAATCTATAATAACTTCATTCTTTTTTATTTTTTTTGCTACAATCCATTCCTTTGCACAGAACTTAGATTTAGAACTCTTTGCTACAAATCTAGACAGACCAGTTAGCATTAAACACGCTGGAGATGATAAACTTTATATTGTAGAACAAGATGGGTTTATAAGAATTATCAATAATGACGGAACAGTAAATACTAATCCATTTTTAGATATTAATGGCATAGTGATTGACCTAACTAGCAGTGGCGATGAACGTGGCTTATTAGGCTTAGCCTTTCACCCAAATTTTAGTACAAACGGTTATCTATATGTTAATTATATCGCTAATAATGGTGATACTGTAATCTCAAGGTTTTCTAGAAATGATACAAACCCATTACTAGCAGATTCAGATTCAGAGTTCATTATTTTAACCTACTCGCAACCTTACGGTAATCACAATGGTGGTGATATGGCATTTGGAGCTGACGGTTTCTTATATATTTCTTCTGGAGATGGAGGTTCTGGTGGAGATCCACAAAATTATGCGCAAAACACATTGAGCTTACTTGGTAAAATTCTAAGAATTGATGTCAACTCAACAACACCTGCACACAACTATAGTATACCAGACACTAATCCATTTCTTGGCAATCCTAATTTTAGAGGTGAAATTTGGGCTTATGGCTTAAGAAACCCTTGGAAATTTTCATTTGATCGTTTAAATAATGATATGTGGATTGCTGACGTAGGGCAAGGCGATTATGAAGAAATTAATTTAGCGACCACTAACGAGGCTTTAACTGGCTTAAATTATGGTTGGAGATGCTACGAAAGTAATACTCCATTTAATACATTTGATTGTGAACCACCAAGTGCTTACACCTTTCCAATAGCTGATTATAACCATTTTAATGATGGTGCATTTAAATGCTCCATTACTGGTGGTTATAGATACAGAGGCACTGACTATCCTGGTTTTAACGGTCGGTATTTTTTTGCAGATATATGTAGTGAGGAAATTGGGTATTTAGTCTATGACGATACTAATATGATTTGGAATATGACCTTTGAACAGTTTTCAGGTCAGTGGGTTGCGTTTGGTGAAGATGTTGATGGTGAAATTTATATTTCCGATCTATCATCAGGAAATATTTATAAGCTAATTGACACAACTTTAAATGTTGATGATAGTTTACTAACTTCCATTTCAATTTATCCTAATCCTACAAAAGATATTTTAAATATTAATTTTGGTTCAAATAATAACATCGATATATCAACTGAAATATCTATTTATGATTTACAAGGTAAAAGGGTAAAAACAATTCTAAAGAATACCGAAACTATTCAAAAACTGAATACTTCTGATCTCGCCAATGGTATTTATATTTTACAAATTGATTTGAAAAACGGAGAAGAAAGCACACATAAACTGGTTATATATTAATGAGCAGCAGTAAAGGGAAATTATATCTCATACCTACACGATTAGGTGACAACCCACCACTAGAAGTTTTACCTATTTCAATTAAAAAAATAATTGAAGATTTAGACCATTACATTGTTGAAAACGAAAAAACAGCACGGCGATTTATCAAACGAGTTTCTGCTAGTAAATCACAACCAAGCTTAAAACTTCAAGTCTTAAATAAATATACCACAGAAGCTGAACGTAACACTTACCTCAATGTATGTCTAGAAGGTATTTCAATAGGCCTACTATCTGAGGCTGGCTGTCCTGCTATCGCAGATCCTGGTGCTGACATAGTAAGTTTAGCACATCAAATGGATATAAAAGTTGTACCATTAGTAGGGCCTTCTTCAATTATATTGGCATTAATGGGATCTGGTATGAATGGTCAAAGTTTTACTTTTAATGGCTATTTACCTATTGATAAAAGTGAAAGAAAATCTAAATTAAAAGCTCTAGAGCGTTTATCATTTGAACACAACCAAGCCCAGATTTTTATAGAGACTCCGTATAGAAATATGAAAATGCTCGATGATTTAATTGCAACATTACATCCTAATACAAGAGTTTGTATTGCTTGTGATTTAACTTTACCCACAGAATTTATCAAAACAAAACCTGCTAAAGACTGGAAACATAATAAAGAAGATCTACATAAAAGACCTGCAATCTTTATTATTCAAAAAGATTAAGGAGAAACCCTTGCTTTTTTATTTGGTGTAACAATAGATGTATCGTAACCAGAAAACTTTTTCATGTAGTGCTTTACAGTAGACCCGTAAGCATCAGAACTATTATTCCCACCTCGACTACGTAAAAACTTCTTGACACTTCCAGGGCCAGCTAAATGAGCAGCGGCTAAAATACCAGATTCAGTTACTGTAACACCGCCTATCTGCTTTCCTACATAGCGTTTTATATCTTTTCTAAGTATCCACTTATTTCGTTCTACATTAGCGAAGAATGCCTTCTCTTGCAGTTCTGGATCATATAAAAACTGATTAGGGCTATAGATTCCTATAAGTTTTAATGTCTCTGTGCCAAATTGATATTTCCCTAAATATCCCAAAGTATTCACCGTAAAATAATTACCTCTAGATTCTTTAAAAGCTAAAGCCTCTTTAAAGCCTTCAAAAGATTTTCCCAAATGTGGTGTAAAAATATTCTGTTTGGCATTATCCGCTTCGGAAGTCTTTGCCAAATCTTTAGAAATATTATAATCTAGTTGTAATCCATCTGTAGAATAAACCTCAGGATCGAGTGTTGAATCTGGATATAATGCCATTGCAATTAAAAAGCAAATTACGAATGGTAAAACGACATTTTTAATTCTGTTTATGTTCATTACAGCTAACCTTTATAGCAAAAAATTTCCCCCAAAATCACCTTGCTAAATTCGCCTGCAAAGATACGACATATTTCTAAATATTGAAAGTCAGCCGATTAAGTGTTATAAAAAGTTGTTAAAAGTAGAAATAGTGCAGTTTTACACGACCTTTGTTATTGAGTTCTAATGTTGGAAATGGCACCTTAATAACGTTGAAAACGTCGAAAATAATTTTTAGGACGTTAGAATTTGTTTTTATTCGACTTAAATCTACATCTAAACTTAAGTAATATTGACGCGTTCTATTTTGATTTAAAAATAACGTATCATTGGCATCACCTGTAAGCATTCCATCTGCTCCATATCCAAAAGCCAAGTTTAACCAATTGGGAATACTTTTAGTTTTTAAAAATGAATTAATGTTGGCACTCAACCAATACGTCTGTCCATTATAATCTTTTAAAAACTCTTCAGAAAAACCATTTCCCAATCTATCTGGTCTTTGTTGAGCAAATTCCGTTCTACTGAATGAATATTTTAAAAGAATACGCTGTTCTTTCCACAATAATTCTTGACCAACATACAAACCAGTTCCTGTAACATTGGCTACCATATCTGTCCAAGAAAATCCCCATTCATCTGAAAAACCATCCATAACTTCAACAGCTGTTAAAAAACCAAGCCCTAAAGTAGAACCATAAAGTAGTTGATCTTTTTTTCGTACTCCTGCCCAATTAAAAGTGTTTGCCCCTAGTCTACCTAATTGATAAGATGAAAAAACATGTCCCATTTTATCCATTTGCAGCCATTCACCACTATCGTTTATGGTTTTAAAATTAGAACGTGAATAATCAGCATACCACAGCTGATTGAGACCGAAAAGTGTTGCCGTTGCTAATGCAGTTTCTGTAATTACAACTGCGTTTCTTCGTGGACTATTTAAAGAATCACTAGGTTTTAAAAATGTATCTATTTTAGATTGCGATAATAGAGAATGACTTACAGCTAAGAAAAGTATGATATAGCAGTAAAACCCCTTCACACTTTATCTTTTTATACCTTGAGAGGATAAGTATTTTTGATATTCTCTCGCATTGTTATTATGCTGACCCAAAGTTTTTGCAAATTTATGATAACCTATACGCTTTGCATCTGCCGCAAAATAGAGATAATTGTGTTTCTCAGGGTTAAGGACTGCCTTTATAGCGGACAAATCTGGCATGGCAATAAGGCCAGGTGGCAATCCTGTATTCTTGTAAGTATTATAAGGAGAATCTATTACTTTGTGAACATTCAATACGCGTCTAATAACCGTATTTTGATATTTTGGCAATTGATAAGCCGCAAATTTTAAAGTAGGATCTGCCTGCAGAGCCATACCAATTCTTAATCGATTTAAATATACTCCTGCAACTCTTGGCTGCTCGTCTGCTTGTTTGGATTCCTCGTGCACAATTGATGCTAAGGTTATAACTTCATTTGGAGTTAAATTCAGTTCTTTTGCTTTTGCTTTTCTGGCATCAGTCCAAAAACGGTTGTATTCTAACAACATTTTATCTCTGAACCCTTCAGGCGAGGTATTCCAGAAGAACTCATAACTATTTGGTAAGTACATTCCTAAGGCTGTAGCTTTTGAAAATTCATTTTCAGTTAAAAATGATTCCTCTGTCATAGCATTATAAAGCGATAAACTATCAGCTTCAATTTGGGTACTTATTCTTCCTGCTAAATCTGCCAAGCTATTCTGATTATTAAAAGCAATTTTAATAGGAAGGTTTTTACTTCGAATAGAGTTGATAATATCATTATTATTCATACCCTTAGAAATAGCAAAACGACCAGCTTTAATATTTGTGGTGTATTTTTTCTGATTAGCTAGAGCATCAAAAGCATCAATGTCATCTAACAAAGGTTCTAATTGTTCTCTTACTTGAGGATAAGTCGCATCAGTTGGTACATATATATATGCAATGTCGTTATTAAAAGCAGTATTTGACTTAAACATGGCACCATAGATATAATATGCAATTACTGCAAAAATCACTAGTCCGATTAGAGCAATTGCCCAAAGGATTTTTTTAATGTACATAAAATTTATTCGTTAATACGTTGTAATATATATTCGTTTGAAAACTGCTTGCCGTCATAGCTCCAGTCATTTTTTAGTCCTATTATTTTAAAGCCATTGCCCTCAAAAAGTTTTAAACTTGCTAAGTTACTTTCAGAAATATTAGCATAAACCTGATGCAAATGCAAGGATTTAAAACAGTAATTTACTAAAAGTTCTAAAGCTTCTTTTCCTGAGCCTTTAAATCTATCTGATTCATTTTGAATTAAAATACCAATACCTGCACGCTTATTTTTTACATCAAATTCAAAAACATCAATAAGACCAATAGTTTTATCGTTCTTGTCGCAAATTGCAAGTCGTAATTGCTTGGCTTCAAAAATATCTTGCTGGGCGTTTTCAAGATACTGCTTTATTAAGAATCTTGAGTATGGTGTTTGTGTGTCACTCAATTCCCAAAGCGATGTGTCATTTTCAATGGCATAGACAAAATCCAAATCTTCAGGCTCTAAAGCCCTTAAATAGATATGTTTGCCTTTAAGTGTTACCATTCTATTTCACCTTTAAAAACTTGTTCAGCTGGTCCTACTAACCAAATATCTTTATAGCCTTTATCGTCACTCTTAAAAGTGACTTTAAGTTGTCCGCCAGGCGTTTTTAAACTTACTTCATTATGGTTAGTTTTTCCACTTGCATGCATCGCTAAAGCTACAGCTGTAACACCAGTTCCACAAGATAAAGTTTCATCCTCTACTCCACGCTCGTAGGTTCTAACAGCGAAATTATCATCGGATAATTGTTCAACGAAATTCACATTACTACCAGCCTCATTATATGGTTCTCCGTATCTAATTTTAAAGCCATTAGTTTTAACATTATAATCTTTTAAATTAGAAACTAATTCTACATGATGAGGAGACCCTGTATCTAAAAACAAATGATTGCGGTGAGTTTCAATTAAAGACACATCTTGCATCTGAAGATGGACAATATCATTTTCAATTCTACCCTCATGAAGTCCATCTATAGCCATAAATTCGGTTCTATCATTTATGACACCTAAAAATTTCGCAAAAGCGGTTATACATCGCCCTCCATTACCACACATACTACTTTCATTTCCATCTGCATTATAATAAACCATTTTAAAATCCGAAATTTTGTCATTTTCTAATAGTATAAACCCGTCAGCTCCAATGCCAAAACGTCTGTCACATAATTCTGCAATACGTTTGGTATTATTTTTGCCTATTGTTTGTAAACGATTATCAACAATAATAAAATCGTTTCCTGTGCCTTGGTATTTATAAAATGTCATCATCATAAGTTGCAACAAATATAAGAATATTAGCTTGTAAATTGAGGTGTTAAAAGGCAGTTAAAGTTGACGTTAAATAGTCGTTAAAATAAAAATGAAATTCAATAAATATCTAAATTTATACGTTAAATAGTTAAACTTAAATCTAAAAGTAATTATGAAGAAGATCCTAACTTTATTTTTTGTTTCGGCATTAGGTGGTGTACTGGCTTTAGGTGGCTACAAACTTTTTATCGAAGAAAGTCCTGAAAAACTTGCTGTAGAACAAGTATCTGATCTACCAATTTACGTACCAACAGCTGCAAATTCTACTATAAATAGTACAACTACAATTGCTCCGAATTTTATTGAAGCTGCAGAAAAGACAATTGATGCTGTTGTCCACGTAAAAAATACATCTATAGTAAGTGCACCAATGAGTATGAGAGATTTGTTTTATGGACGTAACTCTCAACGTGCGCAGGTGGGCACAGGTAGTGGAGTTATTATTTCTCCAATGGGTTATATAGTCACTAATAATCATGTCATTAAAAATGCTAACGAAATCAGTATTACCTTAAACAATAATAAATCTTACATAGCTGAACTTATTGGCACAGACGAAGGAACAGATATTGCTTTACTAAAGATTGAGACTGAAGAAGAACTACCATTTATGGCATTTGGAGATTCTGACAATGCGAAAATTGGAGAATGGGTTTTGGCTGTCGGTAATCCATTTAATTTAAATTCTACTGTTACCGCAGGAATTATAAGCGCAAAATCAAGAGATCTTAGCGGTAGAAATCTGCAATCCTTTATTCAAACAGATGCGGCTGTAAACCCAGGAAACTCAGGTGGAGCTTTGGTAAATACTAATGGGGATTTAATTGGTATTAATACTGCCATCTCATCACAAACAGGTTCTTATATTGGTTATTCATTTGCAGTACCAAGTAATATTGCTCGCAAGATTGTAAATGATATTATGGAGTATGGAAATGTACAAAACGGTATTCTTGGTGTTGTTGGTGCAGCACTTAATAGCAGAGCTGCTGAAGAATTAGGCACCAATACTGCCGAAGGTTTTTACGTTAGCGCAGTGACTGAAGATACAGGAGCAGAAAAAGCAGGAATAAAATCTGGTGACATCATTAAGAAAATTGATGGTGTAGAAATAAATAAGTTCTCGGATTTAACGGGTTATTTAAAAACCAAGAGTCCAGATGATATTGTCAATGTCACTTTATTAAGAGATGGGGATGAAGAAGTACTTCCTGTTACCTTATTGAAACCATCTACTTATGTTGTAGAATCAGTAGGTTTTGTTAAAAAAGCCTCAGAAAAGGAATTAGAAAAGTATGATACTGAATATGGTTTAAAAATTACTAAGCTTGATGAAAATTTTAAATCTAGCTGGAATAGAAGTGGCGTAGAAGAAGGTAGTATAGTTACTAAAATTAATGGAAAGAAGCTCTATGACGTTGAAGATGCTTTAAATGCATTCAAATCTCGTAATCTAAATGAGGTACTTGTAATTGAAATTATAAACAAAGAAGGAGAAAAAGTAGCCTATCAAATTAGATAAAAAACAAAAAATACATTTAAATAACCCTTCAAAGTATTATTCTTTGAAGGGTTTTTATTTTCGATTAAATGCGCTACGAAAACGTTTGAAATATACTACTTTTGCCGAAATCTAAATCAACTAAACCAAAACAAATGGGTTTTAACGACACTTACGAAAAAGAGTTAGCGTTTCAAGCAGATCGTCGCAGAGCTACGGTCGAATTTATCAAAATTGTAAGCGATTTATGGTACGATAAGTCCATTGAGCTTGTATTATTTAGAAATCAATTAATTGATAGAAATGTGAGCGAAATTTTAAACCTGCACGAGTATGCAGGTGAATTTGTTCAAAAACCAATTTCTATTTTTGATTCTGTAGAGATTGCTCAAGCCATTAACGCACTAAATTTACCACCTGCAAAACTAGATATTGGTAAGCTTACTTATGAATTTCATTTAGAAGATCAAAAATATAGCAACGCAACTGCTTTTGTAGCTTCAAAATTAGGAAAAGCTAATAATGGCAAAAGCATAGAGCCAAAAGATGTTGTACTCTACGGATTTGGTAGAATTGGTAGATTAGTAGCACGTGAGTTAATGACACGAACCGGCAAAGGCAACCAACTAAGATTAAGAGCTATTGTAACAAGAGGTACAATTGATCAAACCGTTTTAGAAAAACGTGCCTCATTATTAAGAAATGATTCCGTGCATGGTGATTTCTCAGGTATGGTTAGTACTGATTTAAAAAATAAAGCATTAATCATTAATGGTACTACAGTAAGTATCATCTCGGCAAATAAACCAGAAGAGATTGATTATACTAAATATGGTATTAATAATGCTTTAATAATTGATAACACAGGTGCTTTTAGAGATAAAGAAGCTTTGAGCAGACATCTAAAAGCTAAAGGTGTTGCCAAAGTGTTATTAACAGCGCCTGGAAAAGGGATTCCGAATATTGTACATGGAGTAAATCATTTAGAACACAACCCAGATAAAGTAGATATTTTTTCTGCAGCGTCTTGTACAACGAATGCAATAACTCCTATTTTGAAAGCCGTTGAAGATTCTTTTGGAATTAAAACTGGGCATTTAGAAACTATACATGCTTATACTAATGACCAAAACTTAGTTGATAATTTTCATAAAAAATATAGACGGGGTCGTGCAGCTGGTTTAAATATGGTCATTACCGAAACTGGAGCAGGACAAGCTGTAAGTAAGGCTTTACCATCTTTAGAAGGTAAACTAACGTCTAATGCTATTAGAGTTCCTGTACCAAATGGTTCTTTAGCTATTCTAAGTTTAGAATTAAAAAATGGTACTTCAGTTGAAAGTATGAATACCATTATGAAAAAATATGCTCTAGAAGGAGATTTGGTAGAGCAAATTAAATATGAAATGAGTGACGAATTAGTATCTAGTGATATTGTTGGTAGCTCAGCACCATCAATATATGATAGTAAAGCTACAATCGTAAGACCAGATGGTAAAAATGCAATACTATATATATGGTATGATAACGAATATGGTTATAGTCACCAGGTTATTCGTTTAGCAAAGTATATTTCTAAGGTAAGACGCTATGCTTATTATTAGAATAAATGAAAAAGAAAATGTAAAAAAATCTTGCCGATGGGCAAGATTTTTTTGTTTTTAACCACCTCATACCACTGTAAATGAAATGATTAAAGATTGCAATACATTTAAATTCTATCAATTTTCATTTAAGGGACATCTAAAATAAAAATTATGTCGTATATAATTTAGCCTCTCTAAATTGAAAGGCTATTTGTTTGGTAATTATTTATGATATCCTCATAAAATTATTATCTTGGCAACTAATTAATCTAACAAAACCAAAATTACTTCTAAGATGAAATTCTTAACCAAAGTCTCTCTAATTCTTTTAGTTACATTTAGTTTACAGTCTGTAAAAGCGCAAACCGCGGACGAAGAAAAAGAGAAATTATCCCTCAATAGTGGAACCATCGATAATCAGTTTGAATACGTTATTCAAAAATCTGGGCGTTACCAAGAATATAAGGTTGTAAAAAGAACATGGTTATATGCATTAAAAGCACATACCATAGATACTTTAAAAGCATTTCATAAAGATTTGGCAGATACCAGAGCTGTAGTAGCAAAACAAGAAGAGGAAATTGCGAGTCTAAAATCTAGTCTATCGAATACAGAATCAACATTAACTGCTACAAATGAAGAAAAAGATAATATTTCCTTATTTGGTATACAAATGAGTAAAGCCAGTTACAAAGTTTTAATGTGGAGTATTGCTGCAGGTTTATCAGCGCTTTTGTTATTCTTTATTTATAAATTTAAAGGAAGTAACTCAGCAACTCGCGAGGCAAAACATAAGTTAGATGAATTAGAGACAGAATTTGAAGACCACAGACGTACAGCTTTAGAGCGTGAGCAAAAAGTAAGACGTCAGTTGCAAGACGAATTAAACAAACAGAAATCATAGTATTTCTTTTTATAAAAACTTAAATCCGTAATTTTAATTGCGGATTTTTTTATGAAAATTATTAAAGCACATATAGACCATTTAGAAGATTTAGTACCATTGTTTGATGGTTATAGGCAGTTCTATAAACAAGACTCAGATAAAGAAGGAGCAAAACACTTCTTGCTAGAGCGATTTAAGAATAAGGATGCCATAATTTTTATAGCTTATGATAATGATAAAGCCATTGGCTTTACGCAACTCTATCCTCTACTCTCTTCGGTTTCTATGCAACCGATGTATTTATTAAATGATTTATTTGTAAATACAAATTACAGAGGACAAGGGATTGGAGAGGCATTAATAGATAAAGCCAAACAACTCTGTATTAAAGAAAACAATAAGGGTTTAGCCATACAAACAGCTTTCGATAATCCTGCGCAGCAGTTGTACGAAAAACTGGGATTTAAAAAGGATACTGACTTGCATTTTTTTTGGACAGTTGAATAAAAGCCTGATACTTATTACAACTTAATTTTGTAAAAAATTTCTCCTAACTTCGTTTAACGTCTGATATAAATCATTGAAATAGACTCATATCAATAAAGTTAAATGAACTTCAAAATACACTTTTCTTAAATTATCACAATTAAACATATCTTTGCATTCTATTAAAAATTGCTATGCGCATAGATATTATAACCGTATTACCAGAACTTTTAAAAAGTCCGTTTGAAGCCTCTATTTTAAAACGTGCAATAGAAGCGGGTTTAGTAGAAATCCACTTTCATAATTTAAGAGAATACACAACTGGTAGCTACAAAGCTGTTGACGATACACAATTTGGTGGCGGAGCTGGTATGGTAATGTTAATAGAACCGATAGATAAATGTATTTCTAAACTTCAAGAAGAGCGGAGTTACGACGAAATCATTTACATGACACCAGACGGAGAGCAACTTAACCAAGGAATTGCCAACCATATTTCATTAAAAGAAAACATTATTATTCTTTGCGGACATTATAAAGGAGTCGATCAGCGTGTACGTGATAAATTTATAACAAAAGAAATCTCAATAGGAGATTATGTCTTGTCTGGTGGAGAATTAGGAGCTGCAGTGTTATGCGATGCAATAATAAGATTGATACCAGGAGTTTTAGGAAATGAGACTTCTGCTTTAACCGATTCATTTCAAGATAATTTATTAGCACCACCGATTTATACAAGACCACGTGAGTATAAAGGTATGAAAGTGCCAGAAGTGTTATTTAGCGGTAATTTTGCAGAAATAGAAAAATGGCGCGAAGATCAGGCTTATAAAAGAACACAAGAGCGAAGACCAGACCTTCTAAATGATGAATAAATCAGTAGTACTGTACAATGGTAAAAGCATAGAAAACTTTTCATAATTAGCTTTTCAATTATAACTTTTTAACTATATTTGCACCCAATTTTGGATTAACCTCTGGCGAGAATCGTGAATGTTGATTTAAAACAACCATTATAAATAAAACAAAATGAATTCTTTAGTAAAATTTGTACAAGACGAATTTGTAACCCGTAAAGATTTTCCGGAATTTAGTGCTGGTGATACCATCACTGTATATTACGAAATTAGAGAAGGTGAAAAAGTACGTACGCAGTTCTTTAGAGGCGTAGTATTACAACGCAAAGGAACAGGAACTTCAGAAACTTTTACAATCCGTAAAATGTCTGGAACAATTGGTGTAGAGCGTATCTTCCCGGTTAACTTACCAGCTTTACAGAAAATAGAAGTGAACAAACGTGGTAGTGTTCGTAGAGCACGTATTTTCTACTTTAGAGGTCTTACTGGTAAAAAAGCAAGAATTAAAGAAGTTAGAAGATAATTTAACTTATATAATACTTTTAGGAGCCTTCAGAAATGAAGGCTCTTTTAGTTTATTAACTTTTGTTAATAACTCTAGTTTATAAGATGTTGATATATAAATTGTTAAAATATTGTCATATTCACAAATACCATATATATTTACAGAACAATTAACAACAAACCTAGTTTGGTTTTAAAAGCAATTTTAAATTTATGTGATATTGTTGCTTAAAGATTAGTTCTTTAACGTATTGAGGTTGTTTTTTGAGGTTACTAAGCAGCTTGTGTATGCAAGTGTTTGTGAAGTAATCATGAAGCTTTAGTAATGTAGTATACTTTGTAGGTTGCATTGATAAAGTGGAAAGCTTGGAAAAAGTAGTGGAATCGAAAGTGAACACAAAAAGGAAGAGCAATGTTTTGGAACTTATTAGTTGCGCAAGTGAATGATAAAAGAAAAAACATCAAGAAAAATAAACCTAAGAAACAAAGTAATATCAGGTCAATACATTTTGAAAGATATGAAACGTTTCGTTTTGAAGCAGCAACGCTTGAACTGAAAAAGATGGTGACGAAAGTCATACAGCTGATTTAGTGAAAACTAAATAAGTCGTAGTAGTACTGTTTCTAATAAAAGCCATGTTAGCACAGATTTATCTGTAGTGATATGGCTTTTTGCTTTTATATAATCTTCGTATTCTTGTAATATGAATCTTCCTTTAATTGACAATCAAAATTTTGATAGTAATGATTATACCATAAATAAGCTATTTAAAGCAGAATATACAGGTTGTACTTTTTCAAACTGTAATTTTGACAATTCAGACATTTCTAATATATCCTTTTTAGAATGTGAATTTATAGGATGTAATTTTAGTAATGTGAATCTTATGCACACCACTTTTAATGATGTAATATTTAAGGACTGTAAGTTAGTCGGCATTATATTTCAAAATTGCAATGATTTTTTACTAGACTTTAGTTTTATTGATTGTATTTTAAACCTATCTTCTTTCTATCAATTAAAAATCAGCAACACAAAATTTTTAAATTGCAAAATGCATAGCGTAGATTTTACTGAAACCGAAGCAAAACAAACTTCTTTCGACAATTGTGATTTAAAAGGTTCTATTTTCGATAATACCAATCTAGAGTCTGCAAATTTTTATTCCGCTTATAATTTATCAATCAATCCCTCTATTAATAAAATTAAAAATGCCTCATTCTCAAAAGAAAATTGCTTCGGACTGCTAAATTCATTCCATATTAGAATAAAATAATATTCTAATTTTACAAAGTTTTTATTAATAATATCACAAAATAATTAATAGTTTACTGTTAATCTAACACTAAGAAAACGTTATCGTTTTTGTATATTTGCACAGCTAAATTTTAAGCAAAATTTCATTCAATATATTTACAATAACTATGACCAAAACAGCAAAGATTGTTTATACAAAAACTGATGAAGCTCCGGCTTTAGCAACACGTTCATTTTTACCAATTGTTAAAGCATTTACGAAGTCTTCAGGTATTACCATAGAAACAAAAGATATTTCATTAGCAGCCAGAATTTTAGCGGCCTTTCCAGATTTCTTAAATGATAATCAAAAGGTAGCTGATGCCTTGGCTGAGTTAGGTGAATTAGCTAAAAAACCAGAGGCCAACATTATAAAATTACCTAATATCAGTGCATCAATTCCACAACTAACTGATGCCATAGAAGAATTACAAGCTAAAGGATATGAACTTCCTGATTATCCTGAAGAACCAAAAACTGATGCCGAAAAAGAAATAAAGTCGCGTTATGATAAGATAAAAGGTAGTGCCGTAAATCCGGTTTTAAGAGAAGGTAATTCAGATAGACGTGCTCCTAAAGCTGTAAAGAATTACGCCAAGAAAAACCCACATAGTATGGGAGCTTGGTCATCAGATTCTAAAACGCATGTAGCAACAATGTCTAAAGGAGATTTTGCACATAACGAAAAATCTGTAACCCTTAATGATGCAACTACAGTAAAAATTGTACATACTGATACCAAAGGAAACACAACAAATCTAAAAGAAGGTTTAGATTTATTGAAAGGCGAAATTATAGATGCTACTGTAATGAGTAAAAAAGCTTTACTTGAATTTTTAGAGCATGAAGTGCAAGATGCTTTAGATAAAAGTGTATTGTTTTCATTACATATGAAAGCAACGATGATGAAAGTTTCTGATCCAATTATCTTCGGCCATGCGGTTCGTGTTTTCTTCAAAGATTTATTTGAAAAACATGGTAATACATTTGATAAAATTGGTGTTGATGTAAACAATGGTTTTGGAAATTTACTTGAAAAATTAAGTGAGCTTCCAGAAGATAAACGCGACGAAATTAGAGATGACATTCGTTTTGCTTTAGATCACAGTGCAGATTTGGCGATGGTAAACTCAGACAGAGGCATAACAAATCTTCATGTACCAAGCGATGTAATTATTGATGCATCTATGCCAGCAATGATTAGAACGTCCGGCCAGATGTGGAATGCTGAAGGAAAACAACAAGATACAAAAGCTGTTATTCCAGATAGTAGTTACGCTGGTGTTTATATAGCTACAATAGATTTTTGTAAAAAACATGGTGCTTTCGACCCAACAACAATGGGAACCGTTCCTAATGTAGGACTCATGGCTCAAAAAGCTGAAGAATACGGTTCTCACGATAAGACATTCGAAGTCGCATCTAAAGGAAAAATTGAAGTCATTGATGCTTCCGGAAATGTACTTACAAATCATAAAGTAGAAGAAGGCGACATATGGAGAATGTGCCAAGTTAAAGATGCTCCTATTCAAGATTGGGTAAAATTAGCAGTAACAAGAGCTAGAGCCTCTCAAACACCTGCAGTTTTCTGGTTAGATAAGAAAAGAGCGCATGATGCAGAGCTGATTAAAAAAGTAAATACTTATCTCAAAAACCATGATACTGAAGAACTAGACATTAGAATATTATCGCCTATTGATGCTACTAACTTTACATTGAAACGTATTAAAGATGGTGAGGACACAATTTCAGTAACAGGAAATGTTTTAAGGGATTATTTAACGGATCTGTTTCCAATACTAGAAGTTGGCACGAGTGCAAAAATGTTATCTATCGTTCCTTTGATGAATGGTGGTGGTTTATTTGAAACTGGAGCTGGCGGATCTGCACCAAAGCATGTTCAACAATTTGTGGAAGAAAATCATTTGCGTTGGGATTCTTTAGGTGAATTTTTAGCATTAGCCGTTTCATTAGAGCATTTTGCTGTAGCCAATAATAATGAGAAAGCAAGAGTTTTAGGTGAAGCTTTAGATGACGCGTCAGATAAATTATTAGAAAATAAAAAAGGCCCTTCAAGAAAAGTCAATGAATTAGACAACAGAGGAAGTCATTTTTACTTAGCACTATATTGGGCAGAAGCGTTAGCTAACCAAAACAATGATGCAGAACTAAAATCAGAATTCACAACTATTTATAAGGCATTATCATCTAACCAAGATGCTATTATAAAAGAACTCATAGATTGCCAAGGTGCACCAGTTAATATTGAAGGGTATTATCTTCCAAATGAGAGTATTGTTAATAGCGCTATGAGACCTAGTGAAGAACTCAATAAAATTTTGAATAACTAGTAATGTTAGATTAATGTTATGTTAAAAGCTTCTTTCGAGAGGCTTTTTTTATTCTTTTGAATTAATTTTAGCTAAAAAAGTAACCTTTCTATGTTCAAATCGTCCTCTAATCAAAAGCAATTAAAAACCAATCATAAACTATGATAATATATATTAAAAGAATTCTACTCTTTCTTTTATTATGTCCCATATTTCTTCAAGCCCAAGAAAAATTTACACTCAGCGGAACCATAACAGATAGTCAAAGTAATGAAACATTAATTGGTGTTAATATTATTATGCCAGAGATTCAGTCTGGTACAGTAACAAATGAATATGGCTTCTACTCTATTACCCTACCATCAGGCATTTATAAAATTCAAATTAGCTATTTAGGCTATAAAACGATTTCAGAAACTATTGAATTGAATTCTGATATCTCAAAGAATTTTAAGCTCACTGAAGCTTTTGAAAGTTTGGATGAAGTTGTAATTACTGAAGATGTTGAAAAACTCAATATCAAAAAACCACAAATGAGTGTTAATGCCTTATCCATTAAAACGATAAAAAATATGCCTGTAGTTTTAGGTGAAGTAGATGTTATAAAATCAATCATTCTACTTCCTGGAGTTACCAATGCAGGTGAAGGATCCTCTGGTTTTAATGTAAGAGGCGGTGCAGCAGATCAAAACCTTATTCTGCTAGATGAAGCCACTATCTTCAACTCGTCTCATTTATTTGGTTTCTTTTCTGTGTTTAATCCAGATGCTATAAAAGATATCAAATTGTATAAAGGAGGTATTCCAGCAAAATATGGTGGGCGTGTATCTTCAGTATTAGATATTTATCAAAAAGAAGGAAATAGTAATGAGTTTCACATCAACGGAGGAATCGGATTAATTTCTAGTCGTATTTTAGCTGAAGGACCAATTAAAAAAGAAAAAGGATCATTTTTATTTGGAGGTCGCAGTAGTTATGCGCATTTATTTTTACCTCTTTTTGATTTGGATAATGTGGCCTACTTTTATGATTTAAACACTAAACTGAGTTATAAATTAAATGATAATAACAGTGTTTTCCTTTCTGGTTATTTTGGAAGAGATGTGTTTTCAATAAGTGAAAGTTTTAAAAATACTTATGGAAATACTGTAGTTAATTTAAGATGGAATCATTTATTCTCAGATAAATTGTTTTCTAATTTATCACTTATATATTCAGACTACTTTTATGGTTTAGAATTAGACTTTGTTGGTTTTGAATGGGATTCTGGTATCCGAAATTTCAATCTCAAATATGATTTTAAACATTATTTAAGTAATAATTTTCAACTTAATTATGGTATAAATAATATCTATTATAAATTTAATCCCGGTGAAATAAGACCAAATAGAGAAGACTCAGGTATTATTCGCGAAAAGTTATTTGATAAATATGCCAACGAATTTGGAATATATGTTGATGCTGAGCACACCATCTCAGACAAATTAAGCATTCAATACGGATTAAGGCTAAGTAACTTTATAAGATTTGGTCAAGATGGGTTAAACATATATCAAGAGGACAATCCGCTTCTATTTAATGAAGAACTTCAAATTTATGAGGCTGCTGAACCTATCGAAACACAAAATCTCAGCAGAAGCGAAACCATTAAAACTTTTACTAATTTAGAGCCTAGAGTTGCTTTAGCTTATGCTTTCAATGATAATACTTCAATAAAGGCAAGTTATAATAGAATGACTCAATACTTACATTTATTATCAAATACCAATTCACCTACACCATTAGATGTATGGACACCAAGTGGTAAATATATTAGGCCTCAACTACTTAATCAATATGCCTTAGGGTATTTTAAAAGTATTAACGATAATAAGTATTCTTTTGAGACCGAGGTTTTTTATAAAGACATCAAAAATCGTATAGATTATATTGACGGCGCAGATTTAATAGCCAACAATGCTATAGAACAAGATATTCTTAATGGTGAAGCACGTGCCTATGGTCTAGAGATATTACTTCGCAAAAACGAAGGTAATTTCAAAGGCTGGTTAGCCTATACTTTATCTAAATCTGAGCAACGAACGCCAGGAAGAACAGCTATTGAAACAGGAATTAATAATGGGGATTGGTATAAATCACCTTACGATAAAACACATGACATTTCGTTTAACGGAAGTTATGAACTAAATGAAAAATGGAAATTCGGAACAAATCTCATATTTCAAACTGGGAGACCTACAAATTATCCCAATGGACAATTTGAATTTCAAGGTTTAGTAGTTCCTATTTATGATGGCTCTCGAAATGCTGAACGATTACCAGCTTATCATCGCTTAGACATTTCCGCAACTTTAACACCAAGAAAAAATAAAAACAGAAAATTACAAGGAGAATGGGTTTTTAGTATCTATAATCTCTATAATAGAAGAAATGCAGCTTCAATAATTTTTGGGCAGAATGATGAAACCTTTGTAAACGAAGCAATTAGAACATCAATCTTCGGGATTGTTCCTGGGGTAACCTATAATTTTAAATTTTAGACAAATGAAAAAACTTATCTATATAATGCTTGCCTCTACACTATTATTTTTAAGTTGTGAAGATGTTGTAGATGTAGACGTACCAGAAGGTGAACCGAGATTAACTGTTGATGCATCTTTTGAAATCTACCTCAATGAAAGTCCTGTAACAATTGAAGGATACCTTAGACTAACATTATCTGCACCATTTTTTGATGATACAATTCCTCCTGTTACCGACGCAACGGTTTTTATTACCAATCTAGAAGACAACTCTGTCATCAATTTTGAAGCATCAGATGATAATCCAGGCTTTTATGATCCAGTAGCAGATGCTGTGGTAAATCCTGAGTTCAATACACAATATGAATTGACAGTCATATATGATAATGAAACATATAAAGCAAAAACAGAACTTTTTGCATCTGTCCCTATTAATTCAGTAGAACAAGGTGACGGTACACTCTTCGAAGGTGATGAGACAGAAATCATAGTATCTTTCGCAGATGATGGTACAAGAAATGATTTTTATCTTTTTGATTTCGATTTCAATCTCTTAGAAGTGAGTGAAGATCGTTTTTATCAAGGTGAAGCTTTTAATTTTTCTTATTTCTATGAAAATATGTTCAGTGGGCAAGAAGTAACTATTAAAATTCTAGGAATAGGTGAACGTTATTTCAATTATGCAGGTCTATTAATTGAGCAAAGTCGTCAAGGTGATGCTGGTCCTTTTCAAACACCACCAGCATTATTAAGAGGTAATATAATAAATACGACTAATCCCGATAACTATGCTTTAGGATACTTTAATTTATCTGAAGCAAATCGTATTCAGTTTACTATTGAAGAATAATATCAGTGTCCAAATTAACTAGTTACTCTATATAAAGTACAAAAATGAAGTATCTTTGAACTATGTCATTTACTAAAACTACAGAGCAGGATTCAAATTATAATAATCTTGAAGAAATGTCAATTTCTGACATTATCACAAATATTAATAATGAAGATAAAACGGTTCCCTTCGCTGTTGAAAAAGCCTTGCCTCAAATTGAAAAACTTATAAAAGAAGTAGTTCAAAAACTAAAACAAGGAGGTCGATTATTCTACATAGGAGCAGGAACTAGTGGTAGACTAGGAGTTTTAGACGCATCAGAATGTCCACCTACTTTTGGAGTTTCACACGATTTAGTTATTGGCTTAATTGCTGGCGGTGATAAAGCCATTAGAAAAGCAGTTGAATTTGCAGAGGATTCAAAATCACAAGGCTGGAAAGATTTACAAAAACACAATATATCTAATAAAGACTTTGTTATTGGCATAGCTGCTTCTGGCACGACACCTTATGTCATTAGTGCATTAGAAACTTGTAATAAAAACAATATAAAAACAGGTTGTATAACCTGCAATCAAAATAGTCCTTTATCTAAAGTATCTCAATATCCAATCGAAATTGTTGTGGGTCCAGAATTTGTAACTGGTAGCTCAAGAATGAAAGCTGGTACCTCTCAAAAATTGGTTTTAAATATGGTTACTACCACTACTATGATTCAACTTGGAAAAGTTGAAGGAAATAAGATGGTAGATATGCAATTAAGTAATAACAAACTTGTCGATAGAGGACAACAAATGCTAATGAAAAGGTTAAATATTAACAGAGAGGAAGCTGAAATTTTACTTAATAAATATCAAAGTGTTAGAGATGCTATTAATCATTATAATAATGGAAACTGATAGAACTGATAAAGAAATATTGAGAAAAGGCTTAAGACAAATGGGTATCTGTTTATTACTAATGTTTACAGGTCCTATTTTACTTTATGTATCTTTCTCAAATAAGGAAAAAACATTATATATCCCATTAATTATTGTATCAATAATATTATGTTTTTTAGCTATATTCTTTTTATTTAAAGGCATAAATACCATACTTGATAGTATGTTTAATAAAAAGTAGAATACGCTTTTTATAGCATAATTAAAATACTTCACAATTATCAAACAAAAAATCCCAACTACAATAAGTAATTGGGATTCAAAAAAGGCGGCGACCTACTCTTCCACAGTAAGCAGTAC